>NZ_JAIOAO010000009.1 GCF_021190955.1 Parachryseolinea silvisoli | reverse complement strand
TTTACCGCATGCGCGGTACAGACAAGATCGTGGTGCGGCGTAAAGGCGGCGCCTCAAAAGAGACGATCAAAAAATCACCAAAATTTGCCCTTCCACGACTGTACATGAGCGAATTTGGCGGCTGCTCGACCATGGGCAAAGAAGTCCGTTTTATGATGCACCCGATGCGTGCGCTAGCCGACTATAATTTCAGCGGGTTTATCAACAAATCGCTCAAACTTATTCAGAAGCAAGACGCCACCAGCAAATTAGGCCAACGTGCGATCGAGCTTTCGAAACACCCCAAGTTACTGGAAGGTTTTCAACTTAACAAATATACTACATTCGATTCGATGCTCCGTAGTACGTTGAGCTGGTCGATCGATACAGAAAAAGGCTCGGCGAAGGTGGAGATACCGGCGTTGGTGCGCGACATTAATTTTTTTCCTAATAACCGGCATTCGAAGTTTAGTATTACGATCTCCCTGGGGATTGTACCGGATTTTAAGTTCAACCAAGGAACGGGTAAGTATCAGGCGCCGAAGTGGTACGATACCATGTATGGATGTAGTTATACTTCGTCAGAGTGGCATTCAGCGTTGAAGGGATCGCCGGCCACTACGTTGGAGCTGTCGCTGGACCAGCTGCCACCGGAAAGCGGGTATAGCTTGATGTTGGGAATTGGGATTTGTTTTGGGGATGCGATGGATGGTGACGAGGTGAAGCAGATCAAGCGTGCGGGGGCGGCGAAGATTTTGGCGATTGTGGCAGGAGGGAATCAAAGTGAGAGCGAGGACGAGAGTGGGGTGAATGTGGATCGTGAGGTTGGGGAATTTGCGAATGGTAGCAAAGAGGATATTGCTGTTACCGATACCAGCAATGATGTTGAGAATACAAGGGTAGCGTCTCCGACCGCCACGGCTGCTGTGCTGAGCGACATGAAACGGGGCGCGGCTTTGAATCGTAAGGAGCCGGCAGCAGCTGTTCAATCTTTTGTGTACCATTATAAGGTAGTCCTTGCGCAGCCTGGTACGACGGTAAAAGAGGCAACATATTCGTACGCGATGACCACGGGTTTAAATTGTACCTGGTCCTCCGGCAATCTGGAGGCTGAAGACAGTTCCAGGCACAAGTTCCGCACCTACGCTAACGCTTGGTGCTAAAACTTGCGCCAGCTACGTTGGTCCGCTCTCACACTTCACACTCACACTGCCTCTTCTGCCGGTCATCCTGTTATTTGGCTGTTCGTATTAGCGTTAAGCAGATTTTAACGGGTTATTAAGTGGTGTGTTTTAGTATTGTGTATATTCTGAAACCAAACAACTTTGTATGCTACAACCTACACGCACGATCGTCTTCATTCTTTTCATACTCTCCTGTTGGGGGAGCGTTTGCCACGCCCAATCCGCGAGTCAGGCAGAGCTGTTGCGGCTATGGTATGACAAGCCGGCGGCGAATTGGAATGAGGCACTGCCCATTGGCAACGGGCGGCTGGGGGCCATGGTGTTTGGCGGGGCGGCGCAGGAGCGGTTACAACTGAACGAAGAGACGGTGTGGGCCGGTGGACCGGGGAACAATCTGCCTGACAACAGATTTCGGGAGGCGTTGCCGGAGCTGCGCAAGCTGATCTTCGAGGGCAAGTATCAGGAGGCACAGGACCTGGCGACGCAGAAGGTGGCTGGGCCGAATGTCAATCACGGCATGCCTTATCAGACGGTGGGTGATCTTCTCATCGACTTCCCTGGACACGATGCGGCTACGGGGTACACACGCGACTTGAATATTGATCAGGCGGTGGCGTCGACGGCGTATAGGGTGGGTAATGTGCAGTATACACGCGAAGTGTTCGCTTCATTTACGGACCAGGTGATTGTGATGAAGGTGACGGCGGGAAAGGGCGGTACGGTAGATTGTACGATCCGGCTGAAGAGTCCGCATACAAGTAAGCGCATCTATACTGAAGGGCAACGGTTAGTCTTGACGGGAACTTCGAGCAGTCATGAGGGTAAAACAGGACAGGTAAAATTTGAGGCACTCGTAACGCCTGTGCTGGACGACGGCAAACTGACCACGACGGACAGCACCCTGATCGTATCGAAGGCCAGGGCTGTGACGGTATATATCTCGATGGGAACGAACTTCCGGAATTACCATGACCTGAGTGGTGATGCTCATCAAAAGACGTTGGGTTATCTAGCAACGGCCTTGAAGCAACCCTATGCCAGGGCGAAAAGCAATCACACTGCTTATTACCAAAAATTCTTTCACCGGGTGTCGCTTGACCTGGGCACAACGCCTGCTACGAAGCAGCCGATCCCCGCCCGCTTGCAACAATTTGCAACGGGGAATGATCCACAGCTTGCGGCGCTATACTTTCAATTTGGACGCTATCTGCTGATCTCTGCTTCGCAGCCGGGTACGCAGCCGGCGACGTTGCAAGGCTTATGGAATCATCAACTGATGCCGCCATGGGATAGTAAGTATACCATCAACATCAATACGGAAATGAATTACTGGCCGGCGGAGGTTACGGACTTGCCGGAAATGCACGAGCCGTTGTTTACCATGCTAAAAGAATTGGCTGTTACCGGGCAGGCGAGCGCAAAAGAGATGTATGGCGCGCGTGGATGGATGGCGCATCACAACACGGACCTGTGGCGCATTACGGGTCCGGTAGATGGTGCGTTCTATGGCATGTGGCCCATGGGGGGTGCGTGGTTGTCGCAGCATCTTTGGCAGCATTATCAGTATACGGGCGATGCGAATTTCTTAAAAAGTGTATACGATGTTCTGAAGGGCGCGGCGTTATTCTATGCCGATGCTTTGCAGACGGAGCCTTCGCATGGCTGGCTGGTGGTGGTCCCGTCCATGTCGCCGGAGAATGAACATCGTCGGGGGGTGTCGATGACCGCGGGCGCTACGATGGATAATCAACTGGTGTTTGATGTGTTTTCGAATTTCCTGGGAGCAGCGGCATTGCTTCGTGCTGATCAGGCACTGGCGGATTCCATTCGTGTGAAGCTGGGGAAGCTGCCGCCAATGCAGATCGGGAAGCATGGGCAGTTGCAGGAGTGGCTGGAGGATTTGGATCGACCGGATGATAAGCATCGGCATGTGTCTCATTTGTATGGACTGTATCCAAGCAACCAGGTGTCGCCGTATCGAAATCCGGCCTTGTTTCAAGCTGCACGAACGTCGCTGGTGTATCGGGGGGATAAGTCCACCGGGTGGTCTATGGGGTGGAAGGTGAACTGGTGGGCGCGGTTGCAAGATGGTAATCGCGCGTACAAGTTGATGCAGGATCAGCTGACGCCTTCGCGTGACAATGAAGGTGGGACCTATCCGAATTTGTTGGATGCGCATCCGCCGTTTCAGATTGATGGCAATTTTGGGTGTACCTCGGGGATTGCCGAGATGTTGGTGCAGAGCCATGACGGGGCGGTACATTTGCTGCCGGCGTTGCCGGATGCCTGGCATACCGGGAAGGTGAAGGGGTTGAAGACGCGTGGAGGCTTTACGATTGATCTGGATTGGAAGGATGGAAAGATTAGCCGATTGGTAGTGAAATCGGCGCTGGGTGGGAAGTGCCGGTTACGGGTATATGACGCGTTGAAGCACGCAGGTTTTCAGGTTGCGCAAGGTGCGAATGGCAATCCGTTCTTTGCCGTAGCGGACGTGAAAGCGCCGGGGGTAGTTGCTGCGCCAGGTCAAGGGGAGCACGTGCGGCGGGTGTATGAGTATGATTTGGCCACCGAGGCCGGGAAATTTTATACTTTCTCGTTTTAGGTTCGTTAACTCAATTTAAATACCACCATCGTTTATTCCCGGATAGCGTTCACATTGCGCGCATATCCTAATATGTTAATAAAGCTGGTCTCACACTATCGTAAATCTCATAGACGATCTTCGTACCGGTTGGGGCGGTGATGCAGGGGGTGCTGCACGCGGGGGTGTTGACGCGGAAGTAGGAATCTACCTGATAGCCATATTTTACCCCGCTGTTGGCAAATATTACCTTGGTTAAAGTGAAAGTCCACATGTATCGTAGTGGATTTGTATATTGCGTTTTATCATACTATTCCAAACATGGTATCACGCTTCTCTCCTATGCGGCTGCGCTTCTCCGCGAGCCTGCTCCTATCGCTTCTTTTGGTTTTTGTGCTGAGTGCTTGCCAAGGGCAAGGTGAAAAAAGTAGCCTGGCGTTTACGGTGTCGATGCCAAAGCCGGCGAATCAGGTGTTTGAGGTGGAGTTGGTGTGTGAGAATCTGTCGCGTGATACGGTGGTGTTTAAAATGCCGGCGTGGATGCCGGGGCTTTACCAGGTGCGGAATTATGCGGACCATGTCCTGAGCTTCAGCGTGAAGGATGGCAACGGCAAGGCCGTGCGCTGGGAGAAAGCCGGACGCTCCGGATGGCGGGTGTTTAGTCAACGGGCGAAACGGATCACGCTCCAGTATTCTGTTAAGGCTACGATGTCGTTTGTAGCGGCTAACTTCCTTTACGACACGCATGGGTATATTGCTCCTACCGGACTTTTTATGCACGCGGACGGGGTTCTGCAACATCCCGTAACCGTCACGCTAAAGCCGGCGCCGCAGTGGAATCGCGTAGCGACCGGGCTCGACTCGGTGGCGGGAAAGAAGTATACGTATACTGCGCCGGACTTTGATGTTTTGTACGACAGCCCCATTCTGCTCGGTAACCTGGAAGAGCTGCCGGCGTTTACGGTGCATGGTGTTCCGCACCGGTTTATTGGGTATAAGCTTGGGAGCTTTGACCGCAAGGTGTTTATGAAAGAGCTCAAGCGATCCGTTACCCTGGCGGCAGATTTGATCGGGGATATTCCGTATAAGCATTATACGTTTATCGCCATCGGCCCCGGACGCGGTGGCATCGAGCATTTGAACTCGACGGCTGTAAGCTTTGATGGGAACGAATTAAATAATCCGGAGGGACGTGAGCGCATGTTGAGCTTTCTCTCCCATGAATATTTTCATCATTATAATGTAAAGCGCATTCGCCCGGTGGAGCTGGGACCGTTTGATTATGAGCGTGAGAACCGTACCAACCTGCTGTGGGTTTCAGAAGGGTTCACGTCGTATTACGAGTATATCATGCTGCGCCGGTCCGGGCTCATTACACGCGAGGCGTTCCTGTCGGCTTTTCAGCGGACCATTGCATCGTATGAAAATAACGCGGGGCGTTTATACCAGTCACTGGTGCAAGCCAGCTACAACACCTGGGATGGTAATCCTTTTGAGCGGCCGGATGTGTCGAAGACCGTTTCGTATTATGACAAGGGCACCGCCATGGGCCTGTTGCTGGATCTGGGCATCCGGCAGGCCAGCGGAAACAAACAATCGCTTGACGATGTCATGCGATACTTATACCGGCATTATTATCAGGACCTGAAACGCGGTTTTACGGATGCCGAGTTTCAGCAGGCGTGTGAGGCTGCCGCCGGTACGCCCTTGAAAGAGCTGTTTGAGTATGTGTATACTACTAAGCCTGTTGACTATGTCAAATATCTCGCCTATGCGGGCCTGGCCATCGATATTACTGTACGGGAAGGAAAGGCTTCTTTTGCCATTACACCACTCGCTACGCCTGATGCGCAACAGTCGGCAATATTGAAAAGCTGGTTGGGAGAATAGAAGTATTACAGGGCTGACACCTGCCGGCGTACCATCCGTTTTTTGACACTTCTTGCAACTGTGCAGATATTTGCAAAATTTGCATAGATTCACTGTTGCGTTTTTATTCTATGCGTTCATTTCTTCCTCTCTGTCTTCTTGTTTTGGTGGCTTGCAGCCCGATGGCGTTTGTCGACCTGCACGATGTCAATCGTTTCCTGGAGTCGCCGACGATCATTAAGTCGGGTGACCGGTATTTTATCCGTTTCCGGTATGCGGATAAGGAGGAAGGTCCACCGTTGACGTTTATGGCGATCCGTACCCGGATTCAAAAAGACACGCTTCTATTCTATATCCCGGCCATGGCCAGCGATGGCAGCATGGCGGGCCGGCTGCAAATCGAAGAGATCACCGAAACCAGGCAGATCACCCTGATCGACCAGGGCAAGTTCTTTTGGAAGGAAGTGAACAACGCGCTGGTGCCGCTGACGTTGCAACCCCCTACCGAGGAAGACCTTGCCCTGATCGAAGCCGGGGTACAGGAGGTATATTAAACCACCCGCTCTGCCACGCGCAGGTTATAGATCGAAGCAGAAATAATCTCGCCGGCGCGTTTCAGAAATTCTATTTCGTGCGGCTGGAGCGTCGCGAATGTCGCGAGCTCGATGGCGCCGACGGCATGTGTTTCGGTACGCAGCGGCAATAATACCAGCATCGCCGGGGTTGCTTCGCCCAGACCGGACGTGATGCGAATGTAGCCTGAGGGGATGTCTTTCAGGTGTATGATCTCCCCTTCCAATATACATTGACCAATGAGCGACTCGCCCCAGCCGAGGCGACGCGTAAGGTATTTTTTGCGCTCGTAGGCATAGGCCGACACCAGCTCGATGTAACGATCATCGTCATCGCCCTGGATGATAAACAGACCGCCCTGGTTGGCTTTGAGGATTTGTACCAGGGTTTTGAGTACGTGGTCGTAGAAGCCTTCGGTGTTGCCCGCATGGCGGCGAATGACGTCGTTGAGGCGTGCCAGACCATCGTTTTGCCATACGCCTTTGGCTTCTTCTTCGCGGAAGCGTTTCAGGTTGGTACGCATGGATTCCAGCGCCAGGCCCAGCGTGTCATCCTGTCCGGATACCTGGAAGACGCTGTCGAACTTTCCTTTCCCGATGTCGACGGCAAAGTCGATCTTGTCTTTCAGGTTTGCTTCCAGCGCATAAACAGATTCGGTCATTTCGCGTAGCTCACCCCGCAGCCTTCGCGTTGTACGCGCCATGCCGATCTGCCCGCGTGCCAGCGCCTTGAGGTGTGCATTGATGGCATTCATGGGATGCGTGATGCTGTTTGCTATTAAGACGACGCTTACGATCAGGAGGACAAGGCCCAGGGTACTGAGCAGCAACGTGCGGAGCAGGATGGTATTGATGCCGCCGTTTATGGACGCTGTCGGTACGATGGTGCCAATGGACCAGGGGTTGTCGGAGCGGCCAATGTGCAGCGGTGTGAAGGCTATCAACGCATCGTCTGCCGTGCTGTCGTTGTACGACAGGATCTTGCCTTGCTGGATGCTGGCGAGGACGGCCGTGGTATCGCCTTTTATGACGGCTGACAAAGGCTTGCCGATCATTTCAGGTACTTCGTGCGAGACGATGATGCCCTGGTGGGATACCAGGAAGCTGGTGGCCCCTTCGAAAGGTTTGATGCGGGCGATAAAATCGAGGGCATCCAGCGTGATGTCCATACCTACCAGGCCGAGGAAGCGGCCGTCTTTTAACAGGGGTACGCAAACCGACGTGCCCAGGTAGTTGTTGCGTTGATCCTTTACCGACGACGTGGACGACAGTATATACGGTTCGGTGAGGGCTTCCTCCTTCGCAGCCTTTAACGTCGCGTACAGGCTGCCAGGGATATCGCCGTTGATGTTTACCGTGTCGATCAGCGGTGCGCCGGTGCGGTAGTAGGTATAGCGCTTCCGGCCATAGGGGCTTGTCCAGGCGGTGTCCACGGCCGAGAGCTCCATGCTGAGCCAGGCGCTGAGGTATCGCGGACTCTGCGCGACGGCACCGGTAAGCGCTGCTTCTACAACCTGTTCGCGCACATTCGTTTCCAATGACGTCGTGCGCGTAAACGTCTCGGACAAAGTGCGGGCAATTTCGAAGTCTCCCTGTACAATCACGCGGGCGCTACTGGCCTTTTCGGCAAGTTGCGACAGGGCTACCTGCCGTGCGCGTTCTGTTAAGTTTTTTCGAAAGTTGACGATGGTGAAGGCGATGGCAATTCCGTAGATGCCAACAATAATCCAGACTAACAGGAACAGTCTGTTCCGAATGGTCCATTTCATGGGTCAAGGTAGGTTTAGGTTAAATGAGTTGGTGAAATAAAAATAGACACAATGGTCTCCAATGTCAAATAATTGCGACAAAACCAAACGAATCAATCGATTGTTTCCTTAAAATTATATTTACTATATATCTTCTGCCTGCACGTCGGGGGTATGGGTGGTATAAATCTGCGATTTCGACCAATGGTGCAGGGGTCAGACGCTTAGTCGGTCATTGGCAACCTTTCATCCGCTTTATCGCCCGTTCGACAGTAATTCTATGCGGCCCGGGGCCGGTTGATTGCTTATACAGCAGATTGAAACCTATACCCTTTGTACTATGCGCTTTTCATGTTGTTTATTCATCCTCGCCCTTTTGGCGAGCTGCTCCCCAATGGCCATCGTCGATCTTCGCGACGAGGCTCACTTTACCGAATGCCCTACGATCGTAAAGACAGGCAACCGGTATTTTATACGTTTCCGGTATGCTGACAAAGAGAACCTGCCGTTGTATTTTATGACGGTCCGTTCCAGGATCATGGCCGACAAGCTGGTGTTTTTTATACCGGCCACGGCCAGCTCCGGCAACATGGCCGGCGAGCTACAGCTCGAGGAGATCACGTCACGCAAACAACTGGACCTGATTCGTTCACAACACGCCTTCTGGAAGGAAGTCAACGGTCAGCTGGTGACGATGCCCATACGCGATGCCGACGAAACAGACGTTGCGCTGATCACGAGCGGCGACGGATATGTCTACTACTAAAAAGTTGTAAAATCCGCCAATCCTGGTCATCTTGACAGCGCATCCACGCGATGTCAAAAAGACCACTTCATGAGAATTTTTCTTTCGCTGCTGCTGGGCGTGCTGTTCCTGCACGGCCATGCCCAAGAGGAGACCGAGATCCGGGTTCACACGTATTATATCCCCGCCTCGAAAGAGGTATTTTATGTTCTGAAGTATAAGCCTTCGATCAAGCACGGTTCCTACCAAAAGCAAGTGCAGGGGCCGGCAGCATATAAAGAGAAAGGGCAGTATGATCACAATGTGCGGACGGGGATTTGGGAGTATTCGGATGTGAAGGGAAAGGTGATTCAACGAATTGATTTCAGTAAGGACTCGGTGTTGTTAAGTGATGGCTTCCCGAATCCGGCGGATGTAAAGATCCTGGACGGTGCGGAGGCCAGGGCGAATAATACAGGCAAGACACCTTTGCTATTGGGCGGACGGAGTAAGCTGGCGTACTATATGCTCGGATTTAGATATCCTGCTGCTGCCCGGCAGGCAGGAATTAAGGGGACCGTTGTGGTTAGTGCTACGATTACCAAGGAGGGAAAGATGGTGAATGAGAAAGTAGTGTCCGGTCTCGGACATGGATTGGACGAAGAAGCGCTGCGCGTGGCGCAGTTGCTACCCGATGATTGGTTGCCGTTGAAGGTTAATGGTGTGGCGGTTGATTCTCGGATACTTATTCCGATGAATCTAAAGCCAGGATTCTAAAGCCGGATAATCCACTATTCTTTTATTCCTTCCTAAAATGTAGAAGGAAGTGTAACTTCTTTTGCGTATGTTCGTTCTACAATTTAGTAACGAATATGATCGAAACACGCATTGGCGATTTTGAGGAGACATTGATGCTCATTGTCGGTATCCTGGGGGAATCGGACGCTTATGCCTTTCGGATCGCAAAGGCGTTCGAGCAGCGCACGGGCCGCTCTATATCTATAGGTTCCATTCACTCTACGCTTGACCGGTTGGAAACGAAAGGGTTTGTACGTTCTTCTTTGCAAAATGCGACTTCTGAACGGGGCGACCGCAAAAAAAGAATCTTCGTCATTACCGCTTCCGGAAAGCGCGTGCTAAAGGAGTCGATGGAGTTCAAAGTACAATTGTGGAAGGAGTATCCGGCATTCGCCGGTAAACTGGGACTAACCGGACTGAGTTGAAAAAACAGCGTCCTATACCGCCCCGCTTCGCCACGAAGGTGCTCTTGTCATTTCTGAGAGATGATCTTCAGGATGAAGTTGTAGGAGACCTGAAAGAAAATTTCGATTATGATCTCGAAGCAGGATCACGCTTCCGTGCAAAACTGAATTATTGGAAGCAGGTTTTTTTATACCTGCGCCCCTTTGCCATACGAAAATTAAAAGGTACTCCAAACTTTTCTACCGCTATGTACAGAAGTTACTTCCGCGCGGCCATGCAGAACATGGTAAAAAATAAACTGCATGCTGTCATCAACATTTTGGGTCTGGCGACCGGCATTGCCGTTGCGTTCATCATTAGTCTATGGATTTATGATGAAGTGTCTTACAACAGAAATTTTTCGCACTACGACCGCATCGGACGGACGTTTCAGAACGTCACTGCCAATGGCGAAGTCAGCACCTGGCCAAACGTACCCTGGCCGTTGGGAAATGAGGTCCGGCAACATTATGGAGCAGACTTCCAATATGTTTCCATGGTGTCGCAAGTCCACCAACACACGCTGGAAATTAACGCCGGCACGGAGAAATATTCCAAAACCGGTCTGTTTTGTGAGCCGGATTTCTATACCATGTTTGACGTCACATTGGTGAAAGGAACGTTGCCTGCAAAAGATCCCTCCACGATCATGCTTTCGGAGTCGACGGCAACAGGTTTTTTTGGTGATAAGGATCCGATCGGTCAGTTGATTACTATGGATGGCCATTCTTTCCAGGTCGGAGCGGTATACCAGGATTTTCCGCAGCGATCGCAATGGGCCGAAGTTCTCTTCATTGGCCAGTGGTCGAAGTATGCCGTGATGTCCGAGCTTGAAAAGATGGATGATCCGTGGCGGCCCAATGCGTTTGAAATGTATGTCATGTTGGCTGACGGGGCGGACTTTGCGTCGGCATCCACCCGTATAAAAGATGCACGACTCAAGAATCTGAGCGCGGCGCTGGCCGTGAAGAAACCGCAGCTGTTTCTTCTCCCCATGCGCGACTGGCATTTACGTAGCGAGTTTTCCGATGGAAAACAGGCCGCCGGGCTAGTTCAATACGTGTGGATGTTCGGAATTGTCGGCGTATTCGTTTTGCTGATGGCCTGTATCAACTTTATGAATCTCAGCACGGCGCGATCCGAGAAACGTGCAAAGGAGGTTGGCATTCGAAAAGCTATTGGTTCTTATCGCAGTCAGCTCATTACGCAATTCTTTAGTGAATCGATCTTCACGGTGTTTATGTCGCTTATACTGGCTTTGGGAATGACGTACCTGTTACTTCCTCTTTTTAATTCGCTTGCCGAAAAGAATATGAGCCTTCCCTGGCGCCATCCGTTGATGTGGGTCGGTATCACGGGCGCCGGGGTGGTGATCGGGTTGCTCGCGGGAAGTTACCCGGCACTTTATCTATCGTCGATCCGTCCCGCAGGTGCCTTGAAAGGTGTATTCAAAGCAGGAACAGGCGCTTCCCTGCCCCGCAAGATTCTGGTCGTTGTTCAGTTCAGCGTATCGGCAATGATGATTATCGGCACTACCGCCGTATTCTTACAGCTGCGACATGGCAAGAACCGGCCGCTGGGATATAGTATGGATGGACTGGTAATGATTCCGGGAATATCAAAAGGTGTGCACGATCATTATGACGTCATCCGAAAGTCGCTGATCGACGCGGACGCAATTGTGGAGCTGACCGAATCTATTGCTCCTGTTACGGGTTCGTGGGGTAGCAGCAGCCGCATCGACTGGAGTGGAAAGGACCCTGATTTGTCTATCGACTTTACCATATTCGAAGGTTCATATGAATATGGAAAAACAATTCAATGGGAGGTTATACACGGTCGTGATTTCTCCCGCGATTTCCCTTCGGATTCCGCCGCGGTAATCCTCAATGAGGAAGCGGCAAAATACTTAGGTAAAAAGGATGTCATCGGCGAAACACTGCGAAGCCGTAATATTCCCTTTACTGTCGTCGGCGTTGTGCGTGATGTTGTCTTCGCTGGCCCGTATAACCCGGTATGGCCATCGCTCTATTTCCTGAGCAAAGATCCGTTGAATATCCTCACGTTGCGATTAAACCCTGAAAAACCCGTATCGGAATCGTTGGCCGCGATCGAAGCGACTATAAAACCCCACATGAATGGTGACCCGTTCCGTTATGAGTTCATCGATACCGACCAGGCACGAAAGTTCGGTAATGAAGAGCGTGTCAGTACGCTGGCCAGCATCTTCGCCGGCCTCGCCATCTTTATCAGTTGTCTGGGAATTTTCGGCTTGTCCTCTTTTATTGCCGAACAACGCACCAAGGAGATCGGCGTACGCAAAGTACTCGGCGCCAATCTTTCGCAGTTATGGATATTGCTGTCGAAGGACTTTATCGTACTAATTACCATTTCCTGTTTCCTTGCCGTTCCTATTGCTTACTGGATGCTTCAATCCTGGCTGGAGGGCTATAAATACCGGGTTAACCTGCCCTGGTGGATTTTCGTTAGTGCCACGGCCGGGACGCTGATCATTACGATGCTGACGGTCAGCTGGCATGTGATCAAGGTCGCGCGAATTAATCCTGCCAATACGTTGAAGATCGAATAACCGACATATCGTGATATTTATTTACGGCTCGATGAATAATACGATCGCATCGTTGGAAAGGGCTTCGAAGGCTATTTCGGAGGTGTTCCAGAGGGCGATTGCGTCGCGGGTTTCGAGTAGGCGGTTTTCGATTTCGAAAGCGCCATGGATCACGAAGGCGAAGATACCTTTGGCGACGTCGCGGGGAATGCAGATCCCCTCGGCGCGGCCCTGGTATTGACCGATGTAAAGGCCAGATATAGCCGGATCGCCGATGGAGGTTAGTTTGTTCTGTTGCTCGAATTCTATACTATATTCCTTTATTTCGATAGCGTCTGTCGCTGGCATTGGGCTGAACCATACGTGCAGAAAGTTTATGCGCTCGTCTTCGTAGAAATTTGTGATGCTTAGCTGCGTGCCGCTGGTAAGCCAGAGGCGGTGCGTTTGGCCTGGTTCGACTGAAGCCTGTGTGCCGGCGGTGGTTTCGTATTGGAGGCCACCGATGAGCGGTATCAGCCAGACGATACTGTCGGCGCGGGCGGTAAGCAGGCGCGTACCGCCGGCGCCGAGGGTATCGTCATTGAGGGACTGGAGGTTGCCGAAGGTGCCTCTCCCCTCGCGTATATAATTTTCAAAACTTAGCGTGTGATCGCTGCGGTATATATCCGTTTGCGAGCAGCCGCGGCGTCCTGCCAGGTAGATCGTTGCTTCGGCTGCCGACATCATGCGGACGGCTTAGGCATTGACAACAATGGTATGCGTGAGCTCAAAGCCGTCGGCGACGCTGCCTGTGATCGTGCCGATCTCGTTGTCGAGAGAGTCGGCAAAGATGTTGTCGCTGGCGTTGGTGGTATAGCCACTCATGCCTTTGGTGTAGCCGTTGGCCGTCGAGGCGTTCACCTGGCTTACGGCGCTGTTGGAGCCTTCGGGGAACGCGATCTGCGTCACGAGGAGTGAATCGCCATCAGCGTTGTAAATATGCACGTGGATGTGCGTGGCGCGCCCCTGGTACCAGCCGGGAAAGATCGATGTGAAGCCTACTTTTCCGTCGGCATTCGTTACCTGGCGGCCGCGCAGGAAGTGCACACTCGTGAAATCCTCTTGCTGCATTTGTGTGCCGCCGTATTCCGAATAATAGCCGTCTTTGTCGCAGTGCCATACGTCGACGATGGCGCCTTCGAGGGCGGTGCAGTTTTCGGCTTTGTTTTGTACCGTGATGGTAAAATTAAACGGTACGCCGGTGCGGTCGGAGCGGATGTCGGTCAGGACGAGGGAAGCCGGGCTCTTGGTGGGAAATGGGCCGGCGGTTTCGCTGTCGGTGAGGGCGCAGTCGCCCGTTTCGGTGCCCGCGCTGGCGTCGTCATCACTGCCGCATGCATGCAGCAAGGGCATCAGCATGCTTGTCATTCCCAGGGTCTTCAAAAATTGCTTTCGCTGCATGTTCGTTTTGGGTTAGGTAAGTCTTTTCGTTTATGCATATCTGCATTACGCCTTTTGTAACCGATTTCGTGTGTGCAGGGTCACGGGCTTGCGACAAGTCAGGCCTTTGTGTAGACCAAGTTACGTACTTCTTCAGAAAAAAATAGACAATGCGGAGGGGAAGTATGCGCGCGGCCGCTATGATAAATGCACGTGATACACTAAATTCCGCTTTCCCTTTATTACGTTAACCATACCACCAAAACCCATGAACACGACCGCCCCCTCCCAAAGCCGCAGAAGCTTTCTGCGCACGACAACACAACTAACGGCCGGACTCGCCGGATTGACCGCCGGACTCGGCACATTTGCGACGGCAGCCGATGCCGCTGTGCCAGCGATGAAAGATGGTGTCTATGTTATCGGGCCCACACCCGGGTATTCACCGCAGATCGGCACGCTCGTGTCGATGTTGAATTATAATCGGTTTACGATTTTGAATATGACGAAGGCGTTTACGAAACAGGAACTGGATTTCTTGCTTGACCCGAAGGCAAATACCATTGGGGCGTTACTGATGCACCTGGGTGCTACAGAGACTTTTTATCAGGCGAATACATTTGAAGGGCGTCAGGATTTTAATGACGCAGAGAAGAAGGAATGGGGCGCGGCGATGGAACTTGGTGATGAGGGGCGGAAGCAGATTAAGGGGAACGAGATAAAGTATTATGTTGATAAGATCACGCCGGTGCGGGAGAAGACGCTGGCAACATTGAAGACGAAAGATGATGCATGGTTGCTGGCGGTGGATCCGGAGTGGTCGAAGGAGGAACCACTCAATACCTATTGGAAATGGTTTCATGTGTGTGAGCATGAATCGAATCACCGCGGGCAGATTGCTTTTCTGAAGAGTCGGTTGCCGGGGGCGAAGGCTTCGAAGGAGTAACTGCTGTTAAATCCTGGTGCTGCTGGCGCAAGAGTTAGCGCGTAGCGCGGCTCTTGTGACTGAAACTGCAGTCGGAGACTGCATCCATACTGGGCACAGGTCTCCGCCCCGAGGCGGGGCTAAGACCTGCGCCAGGTGCCGCGTACCTTGCGCCACATGTCCCACATATATATTTTAACACAATATATTAACGCAACAGCGATAATGCTGCCGCGCTCATCGCAGTGATGCCTGTCTGTAGCGTTGGGTTCACTGTCGGTGCGAATGTAGCCGCGTGTAGTGACGATAAAGATTTACCCGTTTGCTGAGACGTCTTTAGTGCCTCCTCGCCGGCGGTGCCGAGCCAGAACATGCAGATCGGGACTTTCTTTTGTTGGAGGGCGAACCAGCTGAAGTCTTCGCCTACCATGGCGGACGGAACTTCGGAGACGCGGTCTTTGCCGAAGGTGTTTTGAAAGACGTTGACCAGTTTTAGGGTAAGGTCTTTGTCGTTGATTGTGGCCGGGACGCGGGGTTCGTTGATGGTGATTTCGGGGAGCTTGGTTTCGGGGAGGCCGGCCTGGAGGGCCAGGTGTTTTGCTTTGTTTTCGATGGAGGCGATGATCTGTTTGCGTACGGCGGGGGAATATGAGCGGAGTGTGAGCTGTAATTTTACTTCGTCGGAGATGATGTTGTGTACGGTGCCGCCGTGGATCGACCCGACGGTGATGACGGCCGGTTCAAGAGGATTTATTTCGCGGCTGACGATTGTCTGAAAAGCTAAGATCATCTGGGCACTGAGGACGACGGGGTCGATGGTTTGGTGCGGGGCGGCGCCGTGTCCACCCTGACCGTGGACGGTGATGTTCATCATGTCGACGCTGGCCATGAAGTTGCCGGGATTGTAGCCTACGCTTCCGGCGGGTAGTGTGGCGTGGTTGTGTAACGCCAGGGCTACATCAGGATAAGGGATCTTTTCGTAGAGGCCGTTGCTGAACATCTTCTCGGCACCAAAACCGTTTTCCTCGGACGGCTGTGCCACCATCACTAATGTTCCATGCCAATGTTTTCGCGCGTGTACCAGCGCCCGTGCCGTGCCGATGAATACGGACATGTGCAGGTCATGGCCGCAGGCGTGCATAATACCTACCTCCTGCCCCGCTGCGTTGATACCCCGAGCCTTGCTGGCATATGCCAACCCCGTCTTCTCCTCCAGCGGCAGTGCATCCATGTCAGTGCGGATCAATACTACGGGACCGTCGCCGTTCTTTAATATCCCCGCAAGGCCGTAGCCACCGATCTTTTCAACGACGTCGAAGCCGAGTTGTTTTAACTCCTGCGCCATGCGCGCGGAGGTCTTCTCTTCCTGTGCGGATAGTTCGGGATGTTCATGCAGATAACGATAGAGTTGTTCCAGGTTGGTTTGCTCAGTAGCAATGCTTTCCGCTACCTTCTTCATGGCGGGTGTTTGAGCATAGGCAACACCGGCGAGGAGAAATGCAATCGTGAGAAGAACGTTTTTCTTTTTATACATGTCGATTATCGTTATATACCCTTTGCTGTCCCTGACTGGCCTTCGGCGTGATAATTTTTCTCACCGGCCTCTATAGATACCTTCACTATATTTTGCGCGGGTGGTAGCGGGCACGTGGCATAAGGGGTGAAGACGCAGGGTGGATTGTGGGCTTTATTGAAGTCAATGTACACTTTGTTTTTGGCGTTCGGTTTGTCGGTGTATACGAAGCGGCCGCCGCCGTACGTGTCTTTGCCGCTGGTCTCGTCACCGAAGATGACGAAAAGCTCATCTCCTTCTTCGAGAGCGTCCAGGCGATGTTCCTGGCCGTGTAATGTGAAGACCAGGGTGCCTGGCGAGGACTGGGCTGTTGTCTGGCCAATGACATTGGTGATGTTGATGGTGTGCGTGGAGTCGGCACGCTCAAAGGTCGCTTCGATGCGATAGGCAGGATTGACGGGGTATCGCTCGATGCCCTTGAATGTTTTTACGGCCTGGCTGTTCAGGTCGCGTAAGCGGATGCCCAGACGGGTGTCGCGGCGGAGGATGAACCACTCCAGTGAACCGCTGGTGAAGATGGCGCCGCGGAGGGAGTCGAAGGGAATGGTCGTTTCGATTACTATGGGCTGGCCGTTGATGGCGATGGCGGCGTCTATGGGCATGAAGGTTATGTCATGCTGGTTCACTCTATAGTAGCCGGCTTTAGGCGCGATTGTTCCTTCGGGAAAGATGACCTTGTTGTCGGGCGCGGTGCCGAAGGTGTTGATGCCGGGTTCCAGCCAATATAGGCCGACGAGGTTGAGCCAACCTTGGGGAGACTTTACCTCGTCGAGGCGGTCCTGGTGCCAGGCTTCGATTTCGGACTGGTAGGATTGGAGCTCTTCGGAGGTGAGCTTTTTGGGGGAGCAGGTGGTCAGGGCTGCCAGTAGGAAAATATAATACAGGCGTTGTGTGTGCATATAATCTGCGTTAAACAAATATACACTACAGAATTGAATGCAGGTGGGAATTTTGTGCACTACGGCTCGTCTCGCCCCGTAATGGTTGCGTGTGCGACGTCTATTTCTTTGCGCGCTGATCGAGCAGATATTTTTTCATTTCCTTCAGCATTTGCACGTGGTAGTAAAATGTTTCGGGGAGGTCGTCTTCGTTATACACGGTGTTGCTGAGCATGATGACGCTGGTTTTAGTGGCGGGGTAATAATAATTCATGGAGACGAAGCCGGGGCAGAAGCCGGTTTGGCCGACCCACGTGATGCCGTCTTCTTCGGTGATGGTGGGGCCGTAGCCGTAGTAGGTTTTGCCGAAGAGGGGGTGGTCGCGGACGGCGCCCTCTTTCATCGTGAACATGCGTGTGTAGGTGGCGGGTTTGAGGAGCTTGCCGCTATGCAGACACTCATTCCATTTTACCAGGTCTTCGGTAGTAGAGATGAAAGCGCCGGCGGCCGGGTAGTTTACGAGGCTTTCGGTTTCGTAGTGTAGTATATAGTTTTTGTCACCGGTATAGCCTTTGACAAGGGTAGGGTGCGCACTCCTCGGGTGCGTGGTGTGTTCCATGCCGCAGCGGCGGAATAATGCGGCGGAGAGCGCGGGGAAGTTTTCTCCGGAGGTCCTGGCGACGATCTGTGATAATAGCTCGTAGCCGATCTGCGAATAAGAATAGCTTGTGCCGGCTTTAAATTTCAACGGCTTGTCGAGGCCTACGATGCCGTGGGTATGCGTGAGCAACTGGTGGATAGTGACGGAGTCGGCCCAAGGTTGTTTGAGGTCCGGCAGGTATTTGCTGATCGCGTCTTCGGGCTTGAGGTGGCCTTTGTCGTATTCTTGTAAGATGAGAACCGCCGTGAATTGTTTGCTGATGGAGCCGATTACAAACTGGTCATGGTGTTTAAATAAACTTTCTGCCTCCCGGTCGGCGTAGCCTCCTGCGTTCTCATAGATTTTTTTACCGTCCTGTACGATCAAGACCATGCCGCTAAAGGGGGTGCGCTTTTGCAGGAACAGCAGGATGTCGGTGGATTTCTGAAAGGGCGTTTGCGCGGCAGCGCTGCCGGCCACGAATACTATACTAGCCAGAAAGAAGGTGCGGAAAGTCATGCTGGGTAATGATCGGAGGTGTAAATACAATGGTAAGGAGTTTTTATAGCAACTCCTCAATCTTTAGTGGCGCGAGGGCAAACTTCTTTCCGAACATTCGCTCGATGGCGCGTACTATGCCGCCGTTGTATTTCCAGTCCAGCTTTTGTTTTAACAATACCGATGGGTCGATTTTGCGCACGATCATTTCCAGCGACTGGCGGTCTTCGGCGGCGGGGTGCTCAAAGATCTGACGCAGGTAGCCGCGGAATTCTTTTACGTTCCAATAATGAAAGACGTAGGCATCGAGCGGGTTCAAGCGCCTGTCGCGCTGGAAGGTATAGGAGATGGCGAACTGCTCGATGATGTGGCGGATGTAATAGTCCAGCAGTTGATCCGTTAAGGCCAGGCTTTTTTCCAACAGCGGGGCGGTGGCATTGGTATAGCCGACGGCGCCCGTATTCCAGATCTCCACCTCTTCGGTAAAGGTCACGGGGATGCCGTCTATGGCGACAGTATGATTCAGCAGCGCCTTATAGATCTTCGAACGGTCCAGGTGTTTTTCCATGCGGTCCATGAAAAGCTCGCCGGCCTGGATGCGACTGAAAATGGGCGCGAGGTTTTGCTGGACGTAGGTGTCTGAATCGAGGAAGAGGAAGTTGCCGGTGTATTTGGTCAATACATCTTGTAGCGTCCGGACCTTGGCGCGGTGTACGAAGTTGTGTTTGCCACGCCACTCGCGCATGAGCGCCGGCGTCATGGTCTCGTAGTGCACCTGCGCGTGGCCCAGGTATTTTTGAAAGGCGCTGGGGTCGTCGGTATAAATGATGAATGATACGCCCCGCAGGTCCTGGCGTATGGCCAGGGAGTAAATGGAGTACAAAGCTTCGTAGTAGATGTCTTTGCTGGAGTGCGAAAGATAGACGATATAGTTCATGCGAGTTGTGCTTTGATAATGGGAATGATGCCTTCGGCATGGGGTGCGGCGGCGATGTCGTGGTCAAACTTGACCAGGTGGTCGGTATAGTTGCCGGGCGTCTGGCCAGGGATGGCGGGGGTGCCGACGATGGTGCACTGGAAGACGTGGTATTGTTCGTCACGTACGTCGTAGACGATCCAGGAACCCAGCTCGCCCAGGGCGGGGTCGGCGCCTTTGAGGAATAGGGGGAAGTCGAACAGGTCGATGTCGCTCAGCTCGGGGATGAGGTTGCCGTCGAAGAATTCGTATTGATATAACGCCATGGCAATGCCGGCCTGCTGAAGTTCCTCTTGTATGGCCTCCAGCTTCTGGTGCATGACCAGCAAGGGGTTTACGGCAGGCGAGAACAGCCCGATGGGCGTCCACTGGCCGGTGCCTACCGGTAAGAACTGCAGCAGGTCGCGGTTCATGTCGAGCTTGTAGTCGAACAAGGTATAGCCGGGCACAAAGTAGCCGGGGTAAAAATACTCGAGACCCTGCTGTTGGCAGTATGCCATCTTAAGGTATATCAGGTAACGGCCCAGGCTGTATTTTCGGTACTCGGGATCGTAGAAGCTGGTGATGCCGGCGGCGCTGTTACGGCCGAGGTCGAAGAAGCCGCTGGCAATGAGGCGGTCGCCATCATATATGTTTACTTCGTAGGTATCGAATATTGCATAGAATACTTTTCCATATAGCAGGCTATTCAGTGACGTGGCGGCTTCGAACGATACGCTGGCACGGTAAGTAGTGAAGAGGGCCTCTTGCGCCAGGGTAACCTTAGCGGGTTGTATCTCCGTACGGAAGGCGCTGTTGCGTTTGATGATCTTTTGCTGGGTTTTATCGGCGGTAAACTTCTCTAATGCTACGCGCAGCCAGATGGCGCTATAGAACTGCCCTTTAAAGTTGAGGAAGTTGGTGGTAAAGATGCTTTGGGCCATGCGAAACCAGCCTGCGGCCAGGTACATATCGAGGTCTTCGGGAGCAAGCTTTTGTGGGAAATGTACGTGTGAAAACATAGTGCTCCTGGTGCGTATAATGGCAGACCGGCGCCTGCTTCGTAAAATTAAGCGGAATCACTCATTTTCCCTAAAACATTCATAATCAGCTTATCTTCGAACCCGGCCTGAATCATTACGGGGGTATTTCCGGGTATTGAATGGTAAAATAGTACTATGCCTTTACGGCCAGGTGTTGGCGGGATTTGCTAACATTACAGTATGATAAAAACGAACATGTCTTTCGTTCTCTATGGAATTCAATCCTGAAATTCATCAAAAGGTCCGGTATTTTAATCACCTCTACGTCGTCTTTCTGGACGAGTTTCCCGACTTTCTTTCGGCGGGCCGTACCTATACCGTGGTATTACATCCTATCTGGAAGAACTGGATCGTGCGTATGACCAGCGAGGCTGTACGCCGCGAAATGACCGTCACCAAGGGCGACTGTATCCTGGAAGAGCACGCCGTCTTACAGTAGCGTTTCTCTCCTAAGCTGTTTCCATTTTCCCACACAGGCATGCTATAAAAAAAGCACCCCGACATTTTGCCGGGGTGCCGCTTTATCGTGATGCCTATGCGTTGATGCCTTAGGCCAACAGCTGCGGTTTCTGCTTATATACTTTCCACAGGAACTCACCAAAGAGGGTGTTGGTCCAGGCGAACCAGGAACGGGTAAAATTCTTCGGATCGTCTTTGTGGAACGACTCGTGCATGAAGCCGGTGTCGCCGTGCGAACGCTTCAGAATATCGATGCACGCTTTGATCTCCTGCTCGTCGTCGCTGGTGAGGCCGCGCATGATGAGGCTCATGGGCCAGATCATGTCCTGTCCTACGTGCGGGCCACCGATACCTTCGCCGGCCGTGCCTTTGAAGAAGAAGGGGTTCTCGGACGAGAACAGGAACTTGCGGGTGGTGACATATACCGGGTCGTTCTTCGCGACGGCGCCCAGGTACGGCAGGGCCAGCAGGCTGGGGATGTTGGCATCGTCCATCAGCAGGTAGCTACCAAAGCCGTTTACTTCAAACGCGTAGAGCTTGCCGAAGTCTTTGTGTTCGGTTGTCGCATAGAGCTGCAGTGCTTTTTCCACTTCGTCGGCCAGTGCTTTCAGCTCGCCGGCTGTTTGATTGTCCTTGGCAATGGCCACGAACATTTCTGCTGCCTGGCGCAAGCTGACCACGGCGAAGTAGTTCGACGGTATGAGGAACGAATGTACGGTGGCGTCGTCGCTGGGGCGGAACGCCGAGCAGATGAGGCCTACGGGTTTTACCGGATAGCCATAACCGCTCATCGGCTGCGTGTCGGTTGCCACCGCTGTCTCGCGTTGGAACTTGTAGGGGCCGAGGTTTTCTTTGCGCTGCTGATCTTTGAATGTTTTCAGGATAGCCTTGACGGACTGCTGCCAGTTGTTGTCGAAAGGCGCGGTGTCGCCGCTGATCTTCCAGTAGTGGTAGGCCAGGCGAATGGGGTAACACAGGGAGTCGATCTCCCACTTGCGTTCGTGCACGCCGGGCTTCATATCGGTGCGGTCTTTTGCCCACTCCCCTACCTTACTTTCGTCGCCGTAGAAGGCGTTGGCATAAGGATCTTTCAGTACACACGCTGTCTGGCGGTTGATGACGCCGGCGATGAGCTGCTGGAGGGGCTTGTCGGCTTTCATGAAGTCGAGGTAGGGCCACACTTGCGCGCTGCTATCGCGGAGCCACATGGCGTCGATGTCGCCGGTGATGACGTATGTATCGGGGCGACCGTTTTTGGTGGTGTGGAATACGGTGGTGTCGAGCGTATTGGGAAAGCAATTTTCAAACAACCAGGCCAGCTCTTTGTTCTTGACGTTTTTGCGAAACTCGGCGATGGCTTGTTCCACGGCCTTGCTCGTGAATTTACGTTTGGACGGCGCCGTGCGTACGATGGGGAAGCCCGCATCTTCTGCACCCAGTGCCAGTTGGCTGCTTAACAGAATGCCTGTTCCTGCCATTCCGGCCTGCTGCATAAATGTTCTTCTGTTCATAGTTGGTGTTTCGGTTGCTTAGTGGAAAACGGATTGTCCTACTGCCGCACCCTGCGGGTGGGCGTTGGAATCCGCAAAGCTCAAATGTAATAATCCGTTTTTGACGTTGGGGCATCAAAAGAAAAATTTCCTGCGGATTAGGGGCTGTGGATCGTGTGATTTACTGTCAGGTGGCACGATTTAGCATTTTTCTATGGTTTGGACTGAGCTGCTCGTTGGGCTGGTGCCCTATTTTAACATTTTACCTTACTCAAAGCAGACTGGCCGTGATGTGGCCGATGGTGCCTGTTAGTCGCAGGCTGTCGCGTTGGGTGGTGGGTACGGGCGAGTCTGAAGGACAACCCTGCTGGTCGGATAACGCACAGGCTAATGAAAGGATGGTGATGCCCGGCCGCCGGTTGGCTATCCGGTGTCGGCGTAACGGGTTGGACAGCAACAGAACGGCCTGTAAGAAGGCGTTCCGCTGGTACAGGCGTAGATGAAGCAAATCGTCTTCATCTACGCCTATACTACAAAGATTACTTCAAATGTGCTCGGAGCATCCAGGCCATCTTTTCGTGCGTTTCCATCAGCCCGGTGATGAAGTCGCTGGTGCCGGCGTCGCGGTATTCGTTGGCGAACGGTTCGATGTTTTCGCGCAGGAAGGTGATGATGCTGTCGTGGTCGGTCAGCAGCTCTTCGAGAAAACCTTTGCTGGTGTTTTCACGCTCGCTGTATTCGGTCAGGTGTGTGAGCTGCAGAAAGCTCTTGAGTGTAGCGGGGGCGTAGTGGCCCAGGGCGCGCACGCGTTCGGCTACGTTGTCGATGATCTCATCCAGCTGCTCGTACTGGCTCTCGAAGAAAAGGTGCATGTTGTGAAAGTCCGGACCTTCTACGTTCCAGTGCGCGTTGCGCGTCTTGGTGTAGAGTACATACTCGTCTGCCAGCAGCTTGGACAATTGGACGGCTACTGCCTGGGTGCGATCTTCCTGAATTCCGATGTTTGTTTTCATAAATGGGTTGGTTAGTATATCATCTTTACTATTATACTAGTATACGGTTTGAGGTGTCGGGTCGGGCACTTCCGTTTCACGTTTTTGCTGGATGCGGATCAGCCCCGCCGCCGCGAGTGCGCCGGTCAGCGCCATGAGCACGCCTACCCACTCGGGTGCGGTATACCCCAGGCCCGCTGCGATGGGCAAACCGCCTAAGTAGGCACCCAACGCATTGCCCAGGTTAAAGCATGCCTGCGATACCGCCGCGGCCAGCATCTCGGCACCCTTCGCTGCCTGGATCATCAGCACCTGAATGGGCGCTGCCAGGGCAAATGCAATGCCGCCGGTGAGAAACGTCATGATCAGGGCGAAGGCTTTGTTATACGATACGAAATATACAAGAATAAGTGATACGGCCATCGCGACTAACAAGGCTGCCGAGGTCCTGGCCGGTGAAAACCGGTCGGCGAGCCAGCCGCCGAGAATGTTGCCGAACACCATGCCCAGGCCTGCGAAGGCCAGAATATAGGGGACGGATTCCGGAGCAAAGCCCGAGACCTCTGTCAGCAGCGGTGCGATGTAGCTGATCCAGCAGAACAGTCCGCCGGTGCCGATGGCGGTGATACAGATGATCAGCCAGGCGTCGGCACTGCGGAAGAACTTCATTTGTTCTTTCAGGCTGCCGTCGCTTTTTGCTTCCAGGCGCGGCATCCACAGCTGTACGCACAGCAAGGTGACCAGGCCGATGAAGGCGATGAGTACAAATGCGTACCGCCAGTCGATGTGGTGACCGATATAGGTTCCCAGCGGCACCCCCGCGAGGTTGGCAACGGTAAGACCGGCAAACATGATCGATACGGCTTGCGCCTCTTTACCTTTGTCGGCCAGGCGGCTTGCTACCACGGCGCCTACACCGAAGAACGCTCCGTGCGGTAATCCGGACAACAGGCGTGTCAGGAACAAGAGGTCGTAGCCGGGTGCCAGCATAGAGAGCGCGTTGAAGCCGGTGATCATCATGACCAATGCCAGCAAGATCTTTTTCGGCGGATATGTGCCCGCCAGTATCACCAGCAACGGTGCACCGATCACCACCCCGAGTGCATACGCCGAGATCAGGTGGCCTGCTACGGGAATGGATATGTCGAGGTCTTTGGCAATGTCCGGCAGGATGCCCATCATCACAAACTCTGTCGTACCGAGGGCCAATCCGCCCAACATCAATGCGAGTAAACTCTTCTTCATCTTTTTATTCGTATGGCTGCAATCTTGCAACAGGCAAAAATACTGAACATATTCTGCCCCTCGAATAATTCCCGCACCGCGACTATAAAAAACCACCGACATCGTTACCGATCCTTATTATGTTGCTTCGCCTACGAATCAATATTTCGTTAGCTAACGTTTGCAGCAATATAACAAGCGGCATCGTCCCGTTTTGCAAGAGCGATGATCGATACAAGTTTTTTACGAAAAGCATACAACACTATCGCCCCGGCACATCGTCCTGCGACGTACCGTAGAGCGCACTGATCCAGGCGAGGGACTCCCATACGACTTCTTCCCGGCCTGCTTCGATGGCACACAATAGCTCAACGGCAATACCGGCCTCGGCGGCGACGGATTCGATGCTCCTCCCCTGCTGTTCGCGGAGCTCTTTTAGTTTGGTTCCTATGCGTTGTAGAATGACCCGTTGCGCAGGTGTCAGGTCTTCTGACTTGCTCATGCTGTATATTTTAATAAACGTTTCTTTTTCTCGGTGCGGGCGGGAGCAACCTTTCAGAAGAAAAAAGCCAGGCGATGATTTGCGGGAGGATCATTACCTGGCTGTAAAGGTATTGTTTAATTTTTACTATACTATATATTAGTACTATTTGGGGCGACTGGAACGATGTATATGTATGGCGGCTGGGGTTACGACGTTACCCCCACGCCAGTCTGAAGACTGGCACCAGGTGTAGGCACAAGTCCCCGCGCCGGGGCGGCGCTAAGACTTGCGCCAGCAAGCGGTCTGGGCCGGGACGGCCTAAGACTCGCCAGTAAGTTATATATTCAGGAGGTTATAAATTCGAGGTCTTTGCGAAATTCTTTTTGCACGAGCTCATCGATCTGGGCCAGGCGAATAGACAGCTCTTCGTTAACTTGTTCGTTGTCGAGGGTGCCGTGCTGTAGCAGGGCTTTGAGCTCCAGCTGCCGCTTCATGATGGAGGTAAGCTTGATCGAGTTCTCGATGTTATACTTCAGCAGCGTGATCAGGGCCTTGTCGGTGCTGATGTGGGGCGTTGCGGTATTGTCGGCTGTATTGTTCATGGGCAAAAGGTACTAATTTCCGGAAAGCATTACGCGTTTGCGCGTTGATAATACAACGTGACCACACCGGACGTATAGGGTACAGCTTTCAGGAATGTAAGTCCTACCCGGTGTTGTATGTTCTGGAAGAGTGCCTTGCCGCCGCCGAGTACAATAGGATGTACAGACAACCGGTATTCGTCCACAAGGTCCTGGTTTACAAAGGTGGTAATCAGCGACGCACCGCCAAAGAGCCAGATATCTTTGCCGGGTTGTTCTTTGATCTTGTTTACTTCTTCGGCGATGTTGTCTTTGATCAATGTCGTATTACCGGCAGCGGTGTCGAGCGTCCGGGAGAAGACATATTTTTTCATCTGGTTTATGTCGCGGTAGAAGTCGATGACTTCCTGGGGACTGTTGGCATCGGGCTGATGATTGCCAAACTCCTGGTAGCTGGTGCGGCCGTACAACACGGTGTCGATGGACGCGCGGAATGCCTGGAAGTACTCTCCGACCTCATCGTCCATGATGCACCAATCGATTTCTCCGCGGGGGCCTTCGATAAAGCCGTCGAGTGTCACGGCAAGGTCTAAGATTACTTTTCGCATACGTCTGTTGTTTTTATGAATCCCAATTTGGCAAGGGTGTGTGACAAGGGTATGTCAGTAGTCATAAAAAAAGCTGCCCGGGTTTCCCTGGGCAGCTCTCTGTTATACGATTTGTTTGTTAGTGCGGCGTTATCGGTTGTTCCACGGCATATGCCGGTGGTTCTTCGATTTTCCGATTGCGGTACGCGATCTTGGTTACCAGTACGTACAGTACGGGGACCACAAAGATTGCCAGCGAGCTGGCGGCAAGCATCCCCCCGGCTACGGTCCAGCCGATGGTCTTACGTGCTTCAGCACCGGCACCAGCCGAGAAGGCCAGTGGCAACACGCCCAGGATGAACGCCAGCGACGTCATGATGATGGGGCGGAGACGCAGCTGCACGGCTTCGAGTGTAGCCGGTATCACATCGATACCCCGGTCAAAACGTTCTTTGGCGAACTCGACGATCAGGATGGCGTTCTTCGCCGCCAATCCGATGAGGGTAATGAGACCGATCTGTGCGTAGATGTTGTTGGTCAGGCTGGGCAAGAACGTCAGCGTGAGGATCGATCCGAGCGCGCCGACGGGTACTGCAAAGAGTACCGAGAAGGGTACCGACCAGCTTTCATACAGGGCCGCCAGGAAGAGGAACACAAACACAATGGAGATGGCGAAGATCATACCGGTACTGCTACCGGCTTTGATCTCTTCGCGGCTCATGCCGGAGAAGTCATAGCCGTATCCCGCAGGCAACGTTTGGTCTGCTACCTCGCGCAGCGCCTCGATGGCCTGCCCGCTACTGAAGCCGGGCTTCGCAGCACCCATGATCTCCGCGGAGCGGTAGAGGTTGTAGTGCGATACCACGGCAGGGGTTTCGATCACGCGTGAGGTAATCAGCGCACTGAGCGGTACCATGCCGCCGGCGCTGTTGCGCACGCGGTAGCGACCGATGTCATTGATGTTACCACGGTATGTCGAGTCGGCCTGTGCCATCACGCGGAAGTTACGACCGTAGATGTTAAAGTCGTTTACGTACGAGCTTCCCAACAAGGTAGCCAGGGTGCCGTACGCTTCCGCGACGGATACACCGAGCTTCTTGGCTTTCTCTTTGTCCACGTCAACCTGGTAGCTAGGCGTGCGGGCAGTGAAGAACGAGTAGGCCATGGCGATCTCCGGACGCTGGTTCACAGCACCGAGGAATTTGCGCATCACGCCTTCAAATTTCTGCACGTCGTCGGTGCTGGTCGTTTGTTGTAATTCGAATGTAAAACCAGACGATTGACCCAACCCCGGAATGGCGGGCGGCGAGATCGCGATAACACGTGCCTCTTTAATGTCGGCTGTGCGTTTCTGGATTTCGGCGATAATGGCGGGCACACTTTCGGTCTTGAGGTTACGCTCATTCCAATGCTTCAAGGCAATAAACACCGTACCGGAGTTAGACTTGTTGGAGAACGTCAGTACGTTCAATCCTGCAAGACCACCCACTACCTCTACAGCGGGGATTTGTTTGAGGCGTTTCTGCAGATCCAACATCATCGCGATGCTGCGCTGGGTAGACGCACCTTCGGGCAACTCATAGGTTACGATAACACGCTTTTCATCTTCCGTCGGGATAAAGCCTGTCGGTTTATTTTTAAAGAGCAGGAACAGTCCGACAAATACACACACCATCATGATCATGACCAGCGGGGTGCGCTTGATCCAGGAGTGTACGCCTCCGGTATACGCGTGTGACACGCGATCGAACCAGCGGTTGAAGGCATCAAAGAAGCGGTCCAGGAAGTTTTTCTTACCGTTCTTATCGGCAGGCCGCAGCATCAGCATACACAGCGCAGGTGTCAGCGAAAGGGCGACGAAGGCCGAGATCAATACGGAGATGGCAATGGTAATGGCGAACTGTTGGTACAGTTTACCAACGATACCGGGCACAAAGCCTACGGGTACGAATACGGCCGTCAGGATCAACGCGATGGCGATTACCGGACCACTAATGTCACGCATCGCTTTCTGCGTTGCTTCTTTCGGTGTAAGCCCTTCATGGTCCATATTATGCTGCACCGCTTCGACCACAACGATCGCATCATCCACCACGATACCGATGGCCAGTACGAAGGCGAACAGTGTCAGTGTGTTGATCGTAAAGCCGAACGGTATAAAGAAGATGAATGTACCGATCAACGATACCGGGATCGCCAGGATCGGAATCAGGGTCGAGCGCCAGTTCTGGAGGAACAGGAACACCACGATGATCACGAGCAACAGGGCTTCTACGAGGGTGTGCAATACTTCTTCGATGGATACTTCCACCACCGAGGTTGTTTCTACGGGAATGAGGTAGTCCAAATCTTTCGGGAAGCTTTTCTTCATTTCCTGCAGGGTGTGGTTCACCCCTTCGGCTGTCTCCAGGGCATTGGCACCGGGCGCGAGGTATATCAGCAGGAAGGCGCAAGGCTTGCCGTTTACAAACGAATTGTTGCCATAGTCAAATCGTTTCAGCTCGACGCGGGCAACATCTTTCAGGTATACCATGTTGCCCGTGGCCGGGGTGGTACGCACGATGATGTTTTCGAAGTCTTCCTTTTTGTTGATCCGGCTATTGGTCAGTACGTTGTATTCAAACGCCTGTACATTGCGTTGCGGGTTACCCCCTACCGAACCGGCTGCTACCTGCAGGTTTTGTTCGGCCAGGGCGGCCGTTACTTCAGAAGGCGCCATGTTCAGGGCGGCGAGTTTTTCCGGGTTCAGCCAGATGCGCATAGCGAAGTCGTCCCCGCGGGAAAAGATATCACCGACACCTTTTACACGCGACAAGGCGTCCTTCATATAGATGTTGGCGAAGTTCCCGAGGAACACAGCGTCGTGTGAGCCTTCCGGTGAGTACAGCGCCAACGCCATGAAGATACTGGGGTTACGTTTCCGCACAGTTACACCGAGACGACGCACTACTTCGGGCAGGGTCGGTTCGGCCACGCTCACGCGGTTTTGCACGTCGAGGGTGGCGATGTTGATGTCGGTACCGATGTCGAATGTTACTGTAATACTACTTTGACCACTACCGGTACTGTTGGAGGACATGTAGGCCATGCCGGGTGTACCGTTGATCTGGGTCTCCATGGCCGTGGTCGTGGTCTGTTCTACCGTCTGCGCATCGGCGCCGGTATAGATACCCGTTACCGACACCGTGGGCGGTGTGATGTCGGGGTATTGCGAAATGGGAAGAGTCGTCATGGCGATCAATCCCACCAGTACGATCACCACCGATACAACGATGGAAGTGACCGGCCTTTTTATAAATACGTCTGCTATCATTGCTTTTCCGTAGGGTAATTCAATCCGTCTCGGTTATTTCTTTTCTGCCTTGGCATCGGGCTTCGCCGCGCCCGCTGCAGGGGCGCCTGCCGCAGGAGCACCCGGCGCCGCGCCAGGCTGTACTACTGCATAGGAGGCACCTTCGCGCAGGTTCTGCACGCCTTCCACCACGATCGTTTCGCCGGCTTGCAGGCCGCTCTTCACAATCACGTTGTTTCCAATCTGCTGACCCAACACTACTTTTCGCTGCGTCACTTTGTTTTCAGGTATTGTTACGTATACAAAGAACTCACCCAATTGTTCGGTGACAGCTTTGTATGGCACCAGTACCGCGGCGGTGTTGGATGTCGACAATACTTGCAGCGTGCCACTCATGCCCGCCCGCAATACGTTACCGTCGTTGGGGAATGTGAGGCGCATGCGGATGGAACCCGTGTTTTGATCTACCGCGCGGTCGATCACGCTGATCTTGCCGGGCTTGTTATATACTTCACCGCCGAAGGCAAGACGGAAGGTGGAGTCCTTCGGGCTCTGGCCCTTGGCCTGCAGCTGTGTAAACCGGAGAATCTCTTTTTGGTCTACCGTAATATCGGCCGCAATCGGATTGTCTGATGAAATAGTGTTCAGCAAGGTTTGGCCGGCGGATACTGCGGCGCCTAAGCGTACTTGCGAGATCCCGATAGTACCTTCAAACGGCGCCGTGATGGTGGAGTAGCGCACGTTGGTTTGCACACCTTGTACACTTGCCTTGGCGGCGTCTACCTGTTTCAGGGCAGCGGAATAAGCAGCTTCTGCATAGTCTACTTGTTGTTTGGCGATCGCATCGCTTTTGGCCAGCTCGCGGTAGCGTTCTACGTCACGCTGGGCTTTGATCAGGTTTGCTTCCTGTACTGCCAGGTTGGCTTGTGCTTGTTGGTAGTTGGCCTGGTATTGTTGCTGGTCGATCGAGTACAGTTTTTGTCCTTTCTTTACTACTTCGCCTTCTGTGAAATGGATGGCGGTGATATATCCGCTTACCTGTGCGCGCAGCTCCACTTCGTTCAGGGCGCGTATAGTAGCGGGGTATTCATCATAATAAACAGCATCGGAAGCTTTCACCTCGTGCAGTACGACACCCGCCGGCGGCGGACCTTGCATCGCACCCGGTTGATCTTTTTTACCGCATGCCACTGCCAGCAGTAGCAGGCCGAGTACTGAATAGTTCTGTATTGTGTTCACTGACATATAGATGTTTGAGAATTTTAATTAGTAATTGATTTGTCCCAGCGCACGTTGTACGTCGATTTTGGCGGCCAGCACCTGGTACAAGGCGTTGAAGTAGTTGATGCGCACGCTACGCAGATCGGTTTCAGCAATCGTCACGTCCAGGTACGGGCGGATACCGCTGCGGTACTGCAACTGGATGACGCTGTATACTTCTTCGGCCAGCACCACGTTTTCTTTCAGCGCCAGGTACGTGGACAAGCTGCTCTTATAAGAGGCCAGCGCACGTGAGTATTCGGTCGTCAGGTTATTTTCCAGGTTCACCATGTTCCAGTCGAGCTTCTTGAGTGTCCAGCGTTGCTCGCGGATGCGGGCATTGCGTTTACCGCCCTGGAAGATCGGGAGTGTCAGCGTGGCGCCGAAGTATGAGTTCGGAAAGCGTTGCGAGTACAGCTCGTTGAAGTCGTTATTCTGATAGTTTGCGATATACGCACCGAACGCATTAAGCGTCGGGAAGAATGCCCACCAGGCGTATTTCAGGTTGGCCTTCTGCAGCTCGCGCTGGGTGAACAACAGTTTGTAATCGATGTGCTGGCTGTAGCTCAACGCCTGTACCGTATCCAACGTAATCTCGCCTTCCATGGCCAGGGTGTCGTATTGGATGTTCAGGGTACCATGCGGCGGGTAACCCATGAGGGTACGCAGGTAGTCGAGCTTGTATTTCAGTGCTTCCTGGTTGGCTTTGAGTGTAGCCTTGCCGTTTGTCAACTGAATCTGCGCGCGTTTGTAGTCGGTCTTATCGACCACACCCGCATTGTATTGCGCTTGCGCATCTTTGAGGCTACGCTCCAGACGAATGATGTCTTCCTGTCCGATCTTGATCTGTTGCGTAGTAGCCAGTACGTCGTAAAAGGCCTTCGATACATTTACCACTACGTCGATCTTGGTGGCGCCAAGCTGCTGCTCGGCCTGGATGCGCACTTTGTTCGCGGTGCGGCTGGCCAGGAGTACGTCGCGGTTGAACAGGGTTTGCGTGGCGGTGAGCTGTAGCGAAGATGTGTTGTCTACACCCAGCCGGATCTCATTGCCGCCAATAACGTTTACGGGCAGGTCGACATTGTGCTGATAATTATAGACAAAGTTGATTTGCGGAAACCAGTCGGCCAGTTTGCCGTCGATGGTGGCTTCTACAATTTCCTGATCGGCCTGAGCCTGTTTCACCATCGGTTGATGATCCAGAGCATACTGCACAATCTTCTCCAGGGTAGCTTCCTGCAGAAGGCTGTCGGAGACTGCTTGCTGTTGCGGTTGCTCCTGAGCGAAGAGTATACCGGGCGCGAGCAGTACCAATAACAGTATCAAGGTTAGTGGTCTTTTTTCTCTTTTGGATAGTCGCATAAAAATTAAATAGTTCTTCAGAAGTAAGTATATAAGTAGGTGAGTGTGTGCGCTTCATCAGGAAATGCCCTCGGGCATCTCCTCGTTGAATATGGTGCAGTAAATCATACGTTTCCGTTCCTGGAGGAATTTACGATACGTTGTATCGCTCATGCCGTGGACACTTTGCAATACGTTTTTAGCCAATAGCGGGTAGTTACACATCGATACCAGGTTAACCATAAAGTGCTCGGTCGGAATGGGCTGCATGCGGCCGGCGTCAATCTCTTCCTGTAACTGCTGGCGAATCAGGACCGCGGAGCGCTGCTTGTCTTTGCTGCAGAAGATCTTGGTCTTCTCGGGATCCCGGGCCGTTTCAGAGATGATGAAGTTCTCCAGGTAGGGATAGGCCATGCCGACGTCGATCACCTTCTCTATGTACAGTGCAATCTTATGCCGGAACGGCCTGTCGCTGGAAAAGATGGCGCGCACCCGCTCGCGCTTCTCCGTCACCACTTCCTCTAACAATGTGTCGAGCAATTGCTCGCGTGACCGAAAGTAATAGTGTATCAGTGCGCGGTTCACACCGGCTTCGTCTGCGATCTCCTGGGTGGTCGCATTGAGGAACCCTTTCTGAAAGAAAAGCACGCGTGCTTTCTCTTTTATCAGGGCCTCGGTTTGTTGTTGCTCGCGGACACTCACGACCTTATCGAATTTGTTTAACAAATTTGTTAACGCAAAGGAATCGCTTTTGGGTTCACAAATCCTACGGCGTATGGACAATATTTTGCCGCAATCGTGTGAAGCCTGTTGGATACGGTAAGGATAAAGGTCGGCGTCTGGAGCACCGTACCCCAGGTCGTGGGATAACAGTAGGACGTCTCCGGGGCAACGTTCAGTAGGTAAGGTGAGGGAAGTTATTAAATAAAGATGGCGAATACATGTACCAACCCTATAATATATTGTACGGTAGCACGAATAGTTACATTTTCTACGGTTTGAAGCAAAAGGCACCGGGAATAATACCCACCTTGAAGGTGTCCACCGGTATCGCTCGGGGAGTATAGCGGTATATAATACCCGGCTGCACATAGTCGATGGCGTCGGCTACATAGACTTCTGATGTTACAGGGTCTACCGTTAATCCATAAAAACCACCGCTAAAACCCGACTGATACGTACTGGTGATGAAAGGCTCCGTCGGAAAACGGGTGTCATCTACGGGCATCTTCCAGATGTGGCGGTTGATAAAATAAAGTGTATCGCGCGTGCCGTTTAAACAAAGCTCGGAGGGCGAGTCCCCCAGGGCAAAGCGGAACACTTGCTCCACCGTGCGCGTGACAGCATCGATGCGGATCAGCCCCGGGGCTTCATAGCCATAGGGACTGCCGGGATAGCCACCATCGGTCACGGTCCAGATCTTGTTGTTCTTGTCGAGGATGAGACTGGTGGGCTGTAACAACACTTCGATGGAGTCTACCACGGCATCGGTATGCGTATCGATCACCAGGATTTGGTTGTCGTACGACCAACAGTTGGTAAATACGTATTGGCCGTAGGCTACCATCTGCTCGGTGGGGTGTTGGTAGAATTTGCGGTCGTGGTTGTTTACCTCAATGTGGCCGGTAACAGAAAACGTGCGGGGGTTGATGATGGCAATGGCCTTGGCATAAAGATCCGTGACATACGCCTTCTCGTCGTTAATGAAATGGATGTAGCGCGGCGAGGTAAGGTCGGTGATCTTACCCACCGGCGCGAAGGTGTTGACGTTGATGACATAGATCTTGCCGCTGTTGTTTACCACAATGTAGCCTAGGCTATCGCGGATCACCATCGACTGCGCAACATCCCCCAGGGGCAGGCCGCTGGCAGGGAAGAACACGTCTTCCTGAATCTCGTGTGTGTCTATATTATAATAGGACAGCGATGCATTGCCGTACATGAAGTTGCCTTCGTTCGTAATGAACAGCCCCCGCCCTTCACCCGCGGGCTCGGGTCTATGTCGTTTTACCCACAGGTCATCGTTCATACAGCCTGCCAGCAACGCGAGCAGAATGAGCCATGTATAGATCGGGTGGATGAGGCGGGTCATTTGAAGCGGAATATAAGTAACACCATGTAGTAACGCCGCGGCATGGGCCGCCCCAACACCGACCGGTATCGCTCGTTTAAAAGATTGTATACTTTCACCTGGGGCTCCAGCGAAAACCGTTTCCAGTCCACCTTACGGGAAAGAAAGACATTGCTCATAAAATAAGGATACAGGTAGTCGCGCTCGGAAAGATCGTTGCTGGTAGTGGTGAAGCGTGTGCTGTAGGAGTTGTATTGATAGGTGAGCGTATAGTGTTTCCAGGTGGCGCTGGCAAACAAGTTACCCGAGTGCACGGGAATGTATACCAACTGTTTACCGTATGACTCATCGCCCCAGGTTCTTTTATCGCCGTAGTTTAGTGAGCGCGTCAGGGCATAGTTGCTGTTTATCGTTACGTCTATGGGGCCAATCTTGCCTTTTACTTTTACCGCTACTTCCAGGCCCCGGGAGATAACGCGTTTTACATTATGCGGCTCCCAGTTCTGTCGAAAGGTTGGTACCCATAAGATCCAGTCTGTGATGTCGGCGTAATAACCCGTTAATTGTGTTTCAACGACGAGCTTTCTAATACCCTGTGCCCATGCGAGCGTTGCTTCCTCCTGCAGGCCTTGCTCTGGCCGCAGCGACGGATTGCCGCCCGGCTGCCAATACAAGTCGTTGAGCGTTGGCACGTGGTAGTTACGCGTGATACCTGCCTTGAGGTAGACCTTGTGCTCCCGTAGCAGCTTGATATCGATGCCCGCGGAGGGGATGATGGGAATGAAGCGGTCGTCGACGTGATCTTGCCGTACGGACAACCGCACGTTTACGCGATCACCCAGCTGTTGGTAATAGCCGGCGTAAAATAAGATCTCATCCCGGGCCTTGGCATAGCCGGTTTTCTTTACCGAGTCCGCCGACATAACGTCGTGATGATTGAAGTTTACACGCACGCGGAAGGAAGATTTGGCAGAGAGGTCGTGCATCCACTGCACGTGGTTGATCAGGCTGACGGCTTTACTGACGGAGTATACGGCAGGGATCATGCCCTGGCCGTTTACATAGTTGCGCAGGTAATAGTCGAGATGCTGGATGTTACCCCCCGCCCCGGCGGTAATAGATCCTTGGGCATACAGGTGATCCCACGAGGCGATGAACCGGTACGAGCGATCCTCCAGCTCGTTGATATTGGCATTATCAGCGCCTTCGAACGTATTGAGACGGGGCAAGCTGCGATTGGAAATATGCGCCCAGCCCTTGAGTGAGAGGATGTCGCGATCAGTCACCTTGCCGTAGAGCTCCTGCATGACGCTGTACATACGGTAAGACGCGTGCTCGTTGCGCTGACGCGTGTATTGTACGGTACCGGTGACAGGGTCAATGTCACCTACGCCATTATTCAGGAACGGGAAATCATTTTTTGAATAGGTATAGTAGGCCCTTGTTTTGGATTGGAAGCGGGACGTGCCGACGTTGATCTGTGCAAAGTCCTCTGTTGTGGAGAAACTGCCGCCGCCGATGACCACGTTGCCGCTAAGCGTATTGCTCCAGTCAGGCCTGTTGTTCATGGAGATACTGCCGCCCAGGGCGCCGCTGATGTCTTCCGTCGAGGCGACACCGTGCTTTAGCGTGAGCTCGTCCATGAAGTACACGGGTATGAGCGAGAAGTCGACCATGCCCAACATCGGCGAGTTGACGCTCATGCCGTTCCACAGCACCTGGGTATGCGACGGCGCGGTGCCGCGGAATGAGGCGGTTGCCATGGAGCCGCGTCCGTAGGATTTGATAAATATGGGCGTGGTTTGCGCCAATACTTCTGAGAGCGTATGGTTCTGATGCTCGGACAAAATCACGGAGTCGACATGCGTCTCTTTGGAGCCGGCATTCTCTTTGTCGAACAGCCGTCGGTCCAGGATCGTCACCTCTTGCAAGACAACCGAGTCTGCAATCTGCGCCAAAGAAGTCGGGGCGTATAGCCCCAACAACAATGCTCCCGTCAGTTTCTTCATTGCTTTGCGACTTTATGGTGATGCACGTTGTTGCCTTGCGCAAGTGTCAGCACGTATATACCGGCCGGCAGGTTTCCGACTGGTATATTTTCTCCTTCCATGATTCCTTGTTGCAGCACGCGGCCACTCACGTCGCGTATACTCCAGGTTGCAGGTTGCCCCGGAGGTAGCCCCGTGATGGTAATCTGATCAACGACTGGATTAGGCCAGACATATAGGGTCTTCGCATACTCTTCCGGAATGCCCACGGGCGCATCGCCGCGTACCCAAAGGTCAAGCGATGCATTACTCACGCTGATGCGCTGACGACCGGTATTCAGGAAAGTCAGTGTGGCGTTGCCCAACTCATCGGTACTAACGGCGGCTCCATTTTGTACTGCCGGTTGTCCATTTACCACTACCGTTTTCCCCTGCACCGCATCCGAAGCGAGCGTGGCAACCTGGCGTTGCGCATCGATGCTATGCTGCGACCAGGCGACGCGTATCGTCGCGGACTCCTGAATCGTGATCGTGTCTTTATCGATGGTCATCTGTGTCATCTCCCAGGGCTGTGCGATATTGTCAATATGATACACCACGATCTCGTCGCCATCACGCAGGCGCAGCGTGTGCAGACTATTACAGTATGTGTATTGGTTTATCTTGACAAGCCACGCCCGGGACATTGTTTCGGCGGTGGTGCCACCAAAGCCGTAGCCATACGTCGTAGACGCGCCTTCGGCTTTCGGCACACGCCACAGGTATAGTTTGCCGTCGCCCGGGCCGTCATCGCGGAAGCGAAGGTCACTGACAAAGGCGTCGTTGGCAAACAGGGTAGCGATGGCATGGGCGGCGGTAATATCCGCTACCTGGTCGATGTCATAACGCTGCCCGGGGCGATCTACGTACGGGGTCAGATTAAAGCCCCTGACGGTGACACGCCGGCGCGGAACAATATTGCCTTGCGCATCTTTTATAGTCAGGTATACTTCCCGTGTGGATGCTTCGGGCGCCACGGTTACCAGGATGCTGTCTTTTAGGTGGCGCTTACTTTCGGTCCCGACCACTAGCCAGCTCGTGCCGATCGCATGGCCCTCTGCATACCAATACCCTTCGTCCTGGACGATGTTCAGTATGTCGGGTGCTGTACTACGCCACGTCAGGGGTATGCCGTCCAACACATCTCCATGCTGATCCAGCACTTGCGCGGACAATGGAATACGGTTGTTCAGACGGAGATTGCGCGGTACATCGCTCATTTCAATATTGTCAGGCGCCACGATCTTCACAGTACGCTCATCATAGATCGCAGGATTGCGGCGTAGTGTCGCCCGCACGGCGATGGACCCGATGGCTTTCGCCTGTAGCACTCCATCCGTTATCTCCGCCAGGGCTGCCGGGGTAATGGTGATCTCCACGGCTTCGTCTTGTGGAATACCTTTATAGAAGGCATAGGCTTCCACTGGAGTTATATCATCTACGTCCATCTTGGGAGGCAGGTCTGTGCTTAGTACCTGATCGAGTACGCCCGTAATAGCCGCATTTGGTGCGACGTCGACAATGCCGCGTATTTCTGTCGATACTTCGCCGAGCCAGCCGGCATCGGCATTGACGCCGGTATAGATCATAATGAAGTCGATGCCCTCAAGGTGCACGGAGTTTCCGGCGGCATCGATCGCCCAGTCGATATCAAAGGCATCCCCTCCCCCGCCTTCTACTGCGGGTGTATAGGGATTATCCGGAACTGTCACCGGGCCAGCGCCCGACAGCGCGTTGTCGGCGTACCCAAAGCCGCGGCGATATGATTGAATATAGGACGGATCGGAGCGATCGACCGCGGCGCGAATGCGCGTACCGGTAAAGCTCATGCCTTGTTGGGTGATGTCGGGAAATGAGTCGCGTTTAGGATAATAGGGTTGTGCGTGATATTTATTGGTCAGCACGGCACCTGTTTGGCCGTAGTTATCCGCCCAGGGAACACGGGCCGCAACCGGTTGCTCGGGATTTGTATAGGTGATGGTATAACCATGCTGTGATGATGAAAAGACATGATCACTGCCCGCCAGCTCGTACCAGGTATCATCGGGTTTGCCATTGCCGTTGTCGTCGCGCATCACGCGCACGATGCCGGCTTCTGACCAGGTAACAAATGTGCCGGTGGCCAGGGGGTTTCCGAATACGGTAAAATCTATACCATAGGGGTTGTTGGGATCATTTTCAATGCGATGGTCGAAGCCTACTACAATATAACCACCATAGCCCCCGAGGCTTATCCCACCCTTGAGGCTACCGATAAGCGACTTCGCTTTGTGAGGGGTTCCCCAGGCGCCGTCATTTATAAACTGACCGGGTGCCGGACGATACTCCAACACCCGGCTGATATAAGGGCTCTGTGCCTGTACGCCTGATACAACCGTTGTCATCAGGAGTGCCAGGCACAGTGTCCCTTTTTTCATACACCTTTTTATGCGGTGCACCATAGCCTTCTATTCTTTTACAATCTTCGTTCGTACAACGTGTGCGCCCTGGCGCAGGGTGAGCACATACAGGCCCGTGGGCAACGCGCGCAGATCTACCGTTGCGTCGGACTTCTCGGTCATAACATGTTCTGCTACACGGTTGCCCCGCGTATCGGTGATGTACATGGCCGCCGGCAGGGCTGTCACCTTTACGTTCAATACATCTTTTACCGGGTTCGGATAAACCGTTTGTACAAACGGTTCTTGTGGCAGGCTCGTGATGACTTTCTCGCGTACGATCACTTCAACATTTTGCACGGCAGGATCGTCGTAGTACTGGTCGTTGGCGGTGATCGTAATCAATACCGTATCCAGCCTGGCATTGGCTGCCGGCGAGGCGGTCAACACACCGTCTTTGAGCGTGATCCAGGAAGTAGCCGAGTTGTCGGGTGTAGTCATGGTATAGCGCAACGACTCGTTGTCGTCGTCACCGAAGTATTCCGATAACGTAATGCTCGTTCCAAGTCCCCGGGGGGCGTCAACCGTTTTTAACAATACAGCATTGTAAGGTGAGCTGTTGGTTACCCCATAGCTGATGGCCATACGCTCGGGCGAGTCTTGCACGCCCTCGAAGCTGCCGACTTTATTACCTTCTTTGTCGTAGATGAGGCCGATGCCCCAGCCCCACCATTGTCCAAAGGTGAAGTAGAAACGTTCTTCTTCGCGGTCGTAGGCCGATGCCATCAGTGAGTAGCTATTGTCAACGATCTCAGGATCGGTGCTCATGCCAATAACGTCCAGTTTGTCAATGGTAGCCGTTTCCAGGTTGACGCGACCGAAGCCCTTGTTCCACGATTCATCCATCAATTTAGAATACAACATGCCGTCGATAATGCCGACCGCGAATGGTGATGAGCTGGCGTCGGAGTGTCCGATCGGCAGGTCGTATGCTTCATGTTTGTGTTCTTTGATAGAATATTTCAACAGTTTGCTTTGGGCCAGTATATACAGGACATTGTCTTGCGCAAACATCTGCATGATCCCCGTGCCTGCATTGCCAAAATCATATTCTTCTTTGTTTTCCAGGTTTACCAGGTCGATAATCGCCAGCTGCCCGGAGTTACCCTGAAAACCACCATTTAATGCTACAAAAGCAGAGTCACCTACAATAACCACATCGGCAGCTTGTGTCTTTACCGGTATTTTCTTTACCAGCGAGAGATCTTGTTTGTTATAGATGCGAACGTTATAACCGTCTTCGGGCGCCGCTGCGCTGTTCTGACGGGTGACGATCAGCCAGTTTTTATACAACGTCATCGAGTGGTTTACACCATATGCCTCTTTGCCCTGACCGTCTGCTTCGGTCTCCTGGGTGTCCTGGGTATAACGCCGTGTTACTTCAGCACCGGTAGCCATGTCGTATTTGAGGATGTAGTAATCGGCGGAGATGTACACGTAGCGCCCCAGGGCTTCCACATCTTGTACCGAGTTGGCGGCATCAAGATCGGCGAGCTTGCTGGTGGTATTGGTCTTGGGATCGTAGACCTGGATGTTGCCGCTGAGGTTTCCGAACTGGCCGCCGTTGACAAAGACAACCTGTTTGCCTTTTGAGACTGCAACGGGTGGTGTGGTTGTTGTTTGGGCGGCCGCGGGATGCGCGGCGGCGTAGCAGCATAAGCATACCAGGAAAATTCGAATGTAAAGTTTATACATGGATTGTTGGTTAAGCATGACGCAGCACGACATGACAGAACCAGGCACTGACAGCTCCCGCTACAGGCAATGCCCGGCGGTTGTCAGCAAGTCGTTGGAAAAAGTGTTTGTCGTTGCATGGGTATCGTACGCATAGATTACAATAACAGAAAATTGTAACGTACGATTACAGAGAAGACGCGTCGCAGCGATTCCACTGATCCGTATACCCGTTCACCGCAGGCTACAACATCCTGATGGCATCGGGCAGGTCTTCTGACTCTCCTGACTTCTGACGCTCCTTCCCATCCCTAATCGGGACAGTGGAGATATGTTTGTCTAAAAGCTTTTATTCCGCGTAAGCGAAATCAGGATTACAGCAGCGGGAACTGTTGCCGGTTTTCACGGCATTCCCTTTTAATCGCCTTGCGCTTGCGGCGCAGGGTGAACCAAATGCTGGGGTAAAAGTATTGATTAACGGGGCGAAAACAAAAAGCAATAAAAAAACCGTCCTGGAGGGCGGTTCTTTACTTTATTATAAACTATCAACTCTAAACAGTCTGTATTAGCGATCGCCGGTGATTTGCTGGGCTTCCAGGGCAGGACCGGTCATCATGCTGATGATCATGCCGCACATGCCAATGGTGATGATGGCAACCAGGCCGATGGCGAAGAATGCAGGGTTTGATTGTACGAAGTCTGTCCACGTGGTATAAACAAATCCGAAGAGCATGGACGATACGACGATCATGAAGAAGGAAATAAGAAATGCGGGTTTCATGGGTAAAAGTTGGTTAGATAGATATTGGTAAACCTATCTTTCCGAATTCCGTGCCATCGCTGGGAATGGCGTTATTGGCCTGAAAAAGCAAGCGAAAGTGTTTTCTATTCCCAAAACAGGATTGTCTTTTCCCAGGTGCGTGTCAACACAGATATGTGTCAGAAATACCGTTCATACGTTAGTCCGTACGTTACCAGCAGGTTTTCGCGCTGAGTTTTGCTCAATTTATTATACACCATCGCGCTGGTAATGCTTAGACCTTTCTTTAACTTGATGGACAGGCTCGTGTTGGACTTTATGATGTAGTCTTTACGATCAGACAACGCATGTTGCAAAAAGTCAGACCCCTCCAATATGATCACTTCCCGGATCACGATACGGAATTTCAGACGGAACGAATTGCGAAAGACATCGTAACGATTAGTGCCCTCTTCAGGTGTATCATATAAGTCACTACGCTCATATAAGATACCATCACTGAGCACCACCCGAAGCTCTTCGCGATCAAATACGCTATACCCCACGCCAAAACCTCCCTGCGAGCGGTTGTTGATCTTGAGCGAGAAACTTTTCTCATAGCTGGCGAGTCCCCAATAGTAAAAATGCTCCCACGTTTTGTAGAGGTTGCCATCCAGGGCTGAAAAGAAATCGTTATTACTGAGATTACTGAGTGATTTTCCGTATACCCAGCTGTTGGTCGTGTTAAGCGCGTACTCCTTTTTACTGATACTGAAACGCAACGCATTATTCAACACATAGGAGGAACCTTCGTTCGTCTTATTGATCGTACCGGTGGATACATAGTTTACGTAGTGGTGTGTGGAATCATTGTATTGCGAGAAGGCAGGCAGGCCATATACCCACGACAGCAACAATGCAATTACCTTCGGCATGACATCCCATACCTTCATGCGCTATTGTTAGGGATTGGGCTTCTTAAAAGATATAAACGTTACTTGTTTTCCTTCCGCATCTAACCCAAACTTGTTTATCAGGTCCCCGCGGGTGAGGTAGAGCATATAAAGCCCTGTGTTTCGGTTCAGGTATATTTCACCCTCCTGCCAGCCGTCGTAGATGTCGTTTTCGGTGAGAGCCTTGCGTACACGTCGTGGCACTTGCTTGCCCGTGACCAGCACGCTGTCTTTTGGCGGACCAATATCTTTGGGAAGCTCACTGTTGTATACTGACTGAGCATCCGGCATGTCACGCCTCGTATTGATCGTATCGCGCACGACCACTGCACTGTCCTTCTGTGCATAGAGATAACTACCGGGCAGTAAAAAGAAAATTAACAGCAGACGTTTCATGACGGGTATTTGCCGTAGGGCATAAGAAAATTATGCCAGGGCCGGAGACTACCCTCTATAATAACAGCCACCCCACCTGCCCGCCTTTGGTGCGGACAAAATGCGAGCTTTTATAGCTCGCCAGGATTTCCACGGCAGTGGCTTTGTCGAGGTACGCCAGGGGAACGCTCTGCCCGTTGTTGTGAGACAACAGTACGGCGGGTGCATCGAGCTTACGTGCTTTTCCTTTGATCGCCTCTCCTACCAGCTTCTTTTCCACATAGCCCTGACGCTCGTCTGCCAATACCACACGATACCAGGCATCGCTCTGCGCCACGATTTTGACATAGTCATTTTTGCCAAGCATTTCTTTCAGTGCGTACTTCACACCGGGGCCGGTGCGCAGCATTGATTTCTTCGCTGTTACCCGGTACACCTGCTCCTGGAATAATGTATCCAATGGTGAATCGCCCTTGAGCGCATCTTGTGTCAGCAAATAATGTATGGGGTCTTTCGCGCGTGCCTGGTAAATGCCGAAGTGCAAGTGGGCAGGCGTGGTGCGGGCGTTGCCGGTATTGCCGACAAGGCCTAGGGTGTCACCTTGCTCGAGCTTCTGTCCGGGTTTGACCAGTTGCTCGTCGAGGTGTGCGAAGTAATACGAGTGGCCGCGCTTACCGTCTTGCATCCACACCACTTTGCCTCCGAGGTTGCTCGTGCCGACACGTGTCACGACGCCGGCGGCGGGTGCTACAATGGGCGTGCCTTTGGGCGCAAAGATATCGACACCTTCATGCTTGCGTTTGCCGCCATCGCGGGTGTCGCCATAGAAACTTCCAATGGAGCGGTTCGAGGCACCCATTACCGGATTGACGAGTACCGGCGTGAGTGAAATCGTGACAGAATAATAGGCATTTACCAACAGCTCGGGCTGCAAACGCAACAGGCATTGCGCATCGCGATCAAATTCATATGACAGCGTCAGGGCGGAATCCGCATGGGTGACCTGTGTCCAGGTAGTATCCTTCCAAACGAACAAGTCCAGGAAAATGCGAGCATTTGCCTGGGCCTTCAGCATGCCCGTTACTTTCAATACCTGGCCATCTTTCACGGCAAAGGTGTACGAACGCGCCTGGGGCTCTGCGGCCTGGAATACGCCGGCTTCGGAGAAAGGCAGGTTAATCTGAATGGAATCATACAAAGAGCGTCGGCCCGCGTCTACCCATGCGGTGGCCATGGGCGTCGCGAGCAAGTTTGCATCTTCCAGTGACTTCCGGTATTGCTCATAGGGGCTTTTTCTGACAAAGCCTGACTGCAAACTGTGGAAACTATTACACGCTATGAGGAGTACGACAACTCCCAGAATATATAGTTTAGACATGTTTTTAGAACGCATACCTACTGAATTAAGTTTACATTGCGCGATGGGCACAGGTTTTTATCCCTTCACGAAGCCACGCCCATGGTTCCTATATTCTTCGTTAAAAAAGTATGCGCTCTTACCGGCTATTCGTGTTTCTGTTTTTTTGGTGCGTCTGCTGCACAACGCTATTCGGACAGGATGAAAAACCGACGCCTGCGCAACTGGCAGCTGATAGTCTTGACCGCCAGAAGTTCCATTTCCTGATCAACGCCAACCGCGAGCAGAGTTACATGACCATTACGGACGGCGTGAGCAACCTCGAGCCTTTAATCATGGAGACCAAACTGTCGCCGAGCTATTTTTTTTCTCAAAAGAAGACGACCTGGGCCATCTTATTAAATCCACAAGTGCAGATACGCATGCAGAGCAAAGCGTCCTTTCCCATCAGCACGCCTTCGTATAAAGCACACCTCACCTTCTTTCACTCGATTGATTTCTGGAACCGCAGTGCATTCCTCAAAAGATTGTTTTACGAAAACGCGTTGTGGTCTGTGTCATTGGGGCACCACAGCAACGGCAAGGCTGGTAGTTTTTACATCGGGGATACTACCAACACTATCGACTTTGAAAACGGAAACTTCGCCACCAACTATTTCATGGCAAATATCTCCTCGTATAAAGTAAAGAAGGTGATGAAAAGCATGGTGGCCTACCGGCTACTCAAGGCCGGTACGGAAATACATCCGCCATCGTGGTCGCCGGAGGAAATTCGACACATATACGGCAACTATCGTTTTTTTGGTGCGGTCGGATTTGGAGGCCCCTGGCGTGAAGCGAAAAAGACGTGGTTGAACAACTGGCTGCAACACTCCAGCTTCGAGCTACAGCTCGGCTGGATCGCCGGCCGCATGGACGGCGCAAGCCCGGTGGAAGCGAGCAAGCGTCTGATCGTCGATATCCATTATCAATACTATCCGCCCTGGTTCGATGAGATTGCTTTCTTTGTGCGTTATTATCGCGGACAGGACTATTACAACGTTTATTTCATCAACAACATTTACGTATTGAGCTTTGGGTTAACCTCCAACATTCTCAACATGCAACAAGCAGCCAGGTTCATTGGCAATAAGAAATAACCGGCCAACACGGACGGAGGCCATGGCAACGTTGCCTCCGTCCGGTTGTGCCAGTGTATTATTCTGCTACATTAATGACAAACGACACGTCCACATCCGTCTCACCGGTGTTGTATCCTGACGTAGCGGATTTCAGGTCGGGTTGATGTTTCAGGACTACGCGGAAGGCGCCATTGGAAGATGATCCTTCTTTGGTTGCCCACGTGGTGGTCAAACCCACCGGTAATCCGTTTTCGTCCAGGTCAGCATATACTACCGGGTTGTCGCGGTTATCGATGTTGCCGTCGCCGGTCGGATTGGCAAACAGGTCAGCCGTCCACGAGAAGAAAAACATGTGCTCGTCGCTCTCGTCTTCTACTTCCTTCGTGACATCATATTCTTCGTCCGTCTCGGGTAGCAAACCGTTATACAACTTTAGATCCAACGTATAGACGGTGCCTGTCTTCAACGCTATCGGGCCGTCCGCTTTCAGCTCATCGGTACCTTCGCCGTCGGGATCCGTGGCGGTAGCCTTTACGGCGGTTCCGCCGCCAACGGGTGTGAACGTGAGCTCTACGGTGGTGATCAGCTCGGGCACGTCTTCTTTTACCGGATCGTCATCGTCGCTACAGCCAACGAAGGTTATGGCGCCCGCCAGAGGAAGCGCGAAGTAAAAGAGTGAGCGTACCGCGTGTGATCGAAAAATGGAAGTTTGTTTCATAGTAAGTATTACATTAAAAGATACATTTCATAGAAAAGATAAAGTTGCGACCGATCTCGTCGGCGAAGTAGCGCAGCCGATTGGTATACTCGCGATACGAGGTATTCAGTACATTGTCGACACCAAGCCTGAAGTCATACCGGAGCTTTTCAGCGGGTAGTGAGATGCCCGTCGAGACGTTCAGCAGCGCGTAACTTACCGGCGCGACCTGGAAGTCAAAGTTCCTGCCATCACTTACAGGGTTTTCTCCTTGCGCCTTTGCGTCCAGTAACTGACGCGGGCTTATCGCGCGCGGCGCATTGTACTGTTTCAGCACATAGCGCACCTGCGACTCTATAAAGAAGTCCTTCCAGCGTGACACCGTCAGTTTTTCATACCGCACACCCAGGTCAAACCGGTTGGAGGGTATAAATACCAGGTAGTCGTGCTGACGCTCGTCTGTCACGCGCAGCAACGATGCGCGGGGTGTAATCTTCCACGCCTTGGCCAGCTGCCATTGGCCGGTGATGTCGACTCCGGTAAACAATGCGTCGGTTTGCGTATACCGAAAATAGGCTGCGGGTCCTGCGACCTGCCGAAGGACACCTTCCGGACGCAGGTAGATATAGTTAGCAATATAATTTACATAGGGTGTCACCTCTACAAAAAAATCCTGCCAGTCGCGGCGATACGTGACGATGCCTTTGAACGCCTGCTCCACGTTGAAATCTGACCGGCGAATGTCCACCACGTTACTTGCCGTATCCAGCAATAAGCCCAATTCATAGGCGCCTGTCCCCAGATTCTTGCCGGTGCTGTAGAGCTCGGCTACATGCGGCGGACGCCAGGCAGTGCTGACGTTCAGATGCAGCGATTGTTTTCGTGGCAATCGCACCGTGGCACCCGCGGTAAAGCTGGGATTGTGAAAATGAATATTCGCCTTGTAGAGGATATTCTTCGAGTTATACCCTGCCACATCGTAGTGACGATAATCGTAACGTCCACCGAAGTCGGCGTCCCAATGCTCGCCCTGGAACTTGATGATGGCAAACGTTCCGCCTGACAAAGTGGTGAAATCCGGTATTAACGGTATACGCTTCGTGCCGGGTTGATTATTGTTGTTCTGCATCATACCGGTGACCCCGACACATACCGTAGACGAGCGGCCGGTGGTCACCTCCCACTCGGTTTCAAGCGTATGGGTATTCAATATCAGATCCAGTATCGGTGTAGACGACAAGCCACCAAAACGTATATCATACTCGGTACGCCCATTGTTCTGAAAGCCGTACTGCATGCGCAGTATACCACGCGATGTGTTCAGGTGCCCGTTGAGCTTAAACAGGTTGTGCATCACTTCCTGCCGCGGCTCGCCAATGTCATAGCGAAACGATCTTGTGTATTGCGGCGGCTGACGCTCCATGGCTGCCCCCAGGTCATCCACGTTGCCCACGGATGTTCCTTTCAAAATACCGATCTCGGTCTGAAAGCGGCTGAAGAACGCTTCGATGCCATAGGTATCACGATGGTAGCCTGTAGCAGCAGAGAAGTTCAGCTCTTTCACCCCCGTATTGGTAAGACCATAATCGGGTGTGTGATAGTCGCCCGCGCGCTTGGCGGTACCTTGCACGCGCCAGCCCCAGCCGTCATGCCCCGTGATGCCGCCTTCGAGCGTGCCCGACACGGTGCCGGAGCGACCGTTGCTTTGCAGTACCGTGTTCATCGAGCCACCCAGCCCTGCCTTCGTCGGAAGCTCCGGCGGATTGACGACGATCACACCACCCAGCGCATCCGAGCCATACTTAATCGCCGAAGCGTCTTTAATGACAACAATGTTCGAGGCGATAAATGGATCGATCTCGGGCGCATGGTCGGCGCCCCATTGTTGTCCTTCCTGGCGAATGCCGTAGTTCAGGATCAGAACACGCTGACTATGCACACCATGAATAACCGGCTTGAAAATACCTGGACCCGTTTGTATAGTACTCACGCCCGGCAACTCTTTCAAGGACTCGCCCAGTGTCTTGCCGGCTGTCTTTTCCAGGTCGCGCTCGTTGAGAACCACCACGTTGTGGGCGTGCTCCGTATTCAGCGGCCGCTCTTCGATAACCACTTCCTCCAGGCGTTGCAGATCGGGCACCAGGTGTACCACGAGCGCGGCCGAGTCGGTTAGGGTGATCGTTTGCTCAAATGGTTGGTAGCCTATAAACTGGGCTACGAGTGTATACCGGCCGTTGCAAAGGCTTTTAAACCGGTAGTGGCCTGTGCCATCCGACAATTGTCCACCCGACACCTCTTTCAGCGAAAGCGAAGCTCCCGCGATGAGTGCACCGGTCTCATCGAGCACCTGGCCCGTCAGCACACCACGACAGGGCTGTGCTACCACGGACACACACAGGTGTAATGCCACGAAAAGCATTACGACTTTGTTTGTCATAGTCTGTAAACTGTTGGAAAAGAATATACCCGGCGCGGGAAGTATATTCCCGACACCAAGCGCTAAAAAGATAAAGGAGCTTTAGGCTACCGGCGGTGCCCGGGAAGATGAGAAATCGATATCGCCTGCGCATGGTACCGTGGCATTGGCGACAGTATGGGGTACAACGTTGTATGCAGTGGCTGCATCATCCGGTGCAGGCACCAGGTGTGCAGCATGAAATACCAGATGACAGGCAGCACACTTCTTTTGAGTCGTGTAGTGTGCAGCGTGATCGCAACCATCGCCTACTGCGGCGTGATACAATGTGCGGTGGCACGGATCTTTTTCCGTGATCGCAGTGTGTTGTGCTTCGGCCTCGTCACTGTGCGAGAGATGGTGCAGCGCCTCGGGTTGAATATTACCGGCGACATAGAGAAACAACAACAGTAACGCGAGCAGGCTGTTGGCCCGTCGTGCAGAGTTTGTTGTATGGATGTGTCGCCGCTTCACCTTTCAAAGGTAACACAATCCCAACAAATGCAACGCGCGTGCATCTGTTTTTACAGCAAAACCTCGCGCCAATACGATTCAGAAGGGCCGAAAACGGTGGAAAATTCTGTTCGGCGGGGTAAATCCAGAAAAGGGTACACCACTCGTGACAGGTATAATCCCTGGGGATACGCAGGCCGGATGGTCTTGGGAGGCACCCGATTGATCAGGTATTGTTCAAACTCGTGCAAGCTCATGCTGCCATCGCCCACCTGCAGCAACCGGTGCATGATAATGCGGATCATCTTGCCCAGGAAGCGGTTGGCGGAGATATGAAACCGGACGCGATCACCGGCTTCATTGGTAAATAACTGGGCTCGTGATACGGTACAGATCGTGGTGCGATATTTATCGGGGCTGACGCAAAAGGCGCGGTAGTCGTTGTATTGCGTAAGCAAAGCCGCGGCGCGTTTCATCAACGACAGGTCAAGCATCTTTCCGAGGTATAGCGCGCTGCCGGAATGCAGGAACGGGTCTTTATAGGTATGAATAAAGTAATCATACGACCGTTGTACCGCATCGAGGCGTGCATGCGGAGTGCCCTCTACAGGAAGTATATCAAAGATGGCAATGTCGGATGGCAGTCCCTTGTTAAGGCGGAATAAGAGGTCGACGTCTTCGGGTACGGTCAGGTCTGCATGGAAAAAGAACTGGCTGGCATGTACCTGGGCGTCGGTGCGGCCGCAGCCATTGATGGCAATGGGTGCTTTTAACACCCGGCTCAGCGTAGTCTCGAGTACTTCTTGTATGCTAATGATACCGGGCAGCTTTTGCCACCCGCTGTAGGCTTGACCGTGATATCCGATGTGAAAGAAGTAGCGCACGAAAAATCGCGGGGTGGCTACGTCGTGAATTGGCTTAAGATCTCGGGATCGACGGCAATCGTGCGATCGTCTACCCGGTTGAATAAGAGGCCGCGTGACTGGAACAATCCTTCCAGCACTCTGTCGCGAATCTCGCGTTTGCTGCGCGAGTTTTCTGCATTCTCCTGGGCGCTGTTCCAGCTGTGGCCGAGGCGGTGCGATACCTCGCGGTATTCGTTGATCATCTGCATCATGCTAAAGCTAGCACGCGTAGCGGTCAGTGCAAAAAGGTAATCGTCCTCGAGCATTTTGATGGTAAAGCCTTTCTTGAGACGTTCCATCGCTTTCTTCAGATCGTTCTTGAACACCACACGAAGGGCGGGCTTCAGGTTCTTATACTCTTGCAACGAAAATTTGCGATTCAGATCCGATAGGGTATCGGTTATTACATTATCATTCATGCGATAAAGTGACTAGGAAAAAAATAGCGTTTCTGTTTGAAGAAGGTATACAGTAAGATGGGGGATTGGGCCATTCTGGTGGCCTATAACCACAAAGATAACTGTTGTTAGGGATAAAACGAAAACTGGACCTCGAAAGTTCTGCCCTATCTGCCTGCAGGCGGATAGGAGACCAAACACTCATTTTTAGCGTTTAACGCCAGAATGTTGTATAAAACCGCCCACCTACCGGCAGGCAGGCCATGCTGTTGTCATAATCTGCCCATTATAAAACCATTAGATATTATCTAAAAAAACATGCCTCCATTTCTTAGCTATACGCGAGTCAACCGGTACACTTCCTGGTTGATGGACGGAAAAATCCCGGGGTTGACGGCTTTCGGGCCAAAACCTGATAAAGATCAGGCGCACAGTTGAGTATCATCACCGGGCTTACAGGATGGGCCCGGTACTTTTGACAGTGCAAAAAAGCACACCGGTTATGGTTGCTACGGAAAAACAGATTGTTACGACCTGCTATCACTGCGGACAGGCCTGCGAAAAGGAGGTGCTACACCTGGAAGAAAAGACTTTTTGCTGTTATGGATGCCAGACCGTTTTTGAAATTCTCAATACCCACGACCTGTGCGAATATTATAGTCTCGACAAAACGCCGGGCAATCAACACGACGTTGTCGGCGATGATGTGTATGCTTACCTCGACGAGAAAAGCGTCCGGAAGAAGTTACTGAAGTTCGACTCTCCCGATTTTGCCAGCGTTCAATTCTATATTCCCGCCATTCACTGTGTGTCTTGCATCTGGCTGCTGGAAAATCTGCAAAAGGTAGATGCCGGCATTCTGCGCTCGGAAGTAAACTTTGCACGTAAGACTGTATCGGTCGACTTCAACCCACAAAAGGTCGCGCTCAGTCGTATCGGCCAATGGCTTGCCAACATCGGCTACGCGCCGTCTGTTAACCTGGAGGATACCACGCGTGAAAAGCCAGGCACCAACAAGCAGGCCGTATTAAAACTAGCACTCGCCGGCTTTTGCTTTGGTAATGTTATGCTCTTCAGCTTTCCGGAATACCTGGGTCTCGATGCCAGCGACGCCAGCCTGATGCGCGTCTTCTCCTGGCTCAACCTGGCACTTTCCATACCAGTATTCTTCTACAGTGCAGCCGGATATTTTCAGGCATCATTGAAAAGCTTTCAACAGCGACAGGTCAACATTGACGTACCAATCGCGGCGGGCCTGCTGGCATTGTTTCTGCGCAGCACCTACGACATTGTTACCGCCACCGGTCCGGGCTACCTCGACTCTTTTACCGGACTGGTTTTCTTTCTCCTGATCGGCCGGTGGTTCCAGAGCAAGACGTATGAGAGCCTGGCCTTTGATCGTGACTTTACTTCATACTTCCCCCTGGCTGTGCAAAAGCAGGTAGCCGGACAGTGGAAACCGGTGGTGATCTACGAGCTGGCGCCAGGCGACACGATTCGTATTCGCAACCTGGAGATTATTCCTGCCGACAGTCTGTTGCTGGACGAGACCGCACACATCGACTATAGCTTTGTGACCGGCGAAGCGCGCCCCGTGCAAGCGCGGCAGCACGACGTGGTGTATGCAGGAGGACGCGTCATCGGGCCGCCGGCGACATTTCTGGTGGAAAAGCCCACGTCACAAAGCCATCTCACCAGCCTTTGGAACAACGACGCTTTCCGTAAAACGGACGAGCGCAACTATCAGAAAATTATTGATCGTGCAGCCCGGCGTTTTACGTGGATTGTGCTGGGTATCGCCGTACTGACGGCCTTCTATTGGTATTATACCGCACCGGCCAATATGTGGCTGGTCATTACCTCGGTGTTAATGGTGGCGTGCCCGTGTGCATTGGCACTGGCGGCGCCGTTTACGTATGGCAGCATGTTGCGTGTGATGGGGCGCCATGCGTTATACCTCAAGAACGCCGACGTGATCGAACGCCTGGCGGCAGTCGATGCTGTTGTCTTTGACAAGACCGGCACGATTACACTGGGCGATAAGCCGGATGTATCGCACACGGGAAGCCTGACGGGTGAAGAGTATGCCTGGATTAAACTACTGACCAGCTACTCGACACACCCCCTTAGCAAATCCATTTCGGCGACTATTCGCCAGCATACGAACGATATCGTGACCGGGTTTAAAGAGATACCCGGTAAAGGTATCGAAGGCGTTATTGCCGGCAACGTAATACGCATCGGATCGGCATCATTTACCACGGACAATCGCAGTCTCATTCCGACGCCGTCGGGCCAGGTGTTCGTAGCCATCAACGGCGAGCTTCGCGGACTCATGACAGTACAAGCTTCGGTGCGCAAAGACCTGAAAGGTATGCTTGGACGCCTGGACCGTCGCTGCGTGGCGTTGCTGTCGGGTGATACCGATGGCGACCGGGATAAAATGCAAACGCTTTTTGGCGAACACGTGCAGCTGCACTTCAACCAAACCCCACACGACAAGTTAGACTATATACGAAATCTGCAGCAGCAAGGTAAAAAGGTATTGATGGTGGGCGACGGCCTGAACGATTCCGGTGCGCTGAAGCAAGCCGACGTGGGCCTCGCGGTGACGGACGATACCGGCATCTTTACGCCTGCGTGTGATGGCATTTTGCACGGCAGCCAGATACAGTCACTCGACCGGTTCATGCAGTTATCAAAAGTTTCTACCCGAATCCTGAAGGCCGGTTTTATCATATCGTTTATGTATAACGCCGTGGCGTTGAGTTTTGCGGTGACAGGGCATCTTACGCCGCTCGTCGCCGCGATCCTCATGCCGCTAAGTAGCGTGAGCGTGGTAGGTTTTTCATCCATTGGTGTGAATATTGCCGCGCGGCGCATCTTAAAAAACAAATCAATTTAATCTCCTCGTCATGATGATCATTATATTGCTCATTTCGATCAGTCTCACTATCGCGGTAGCATTCCTGGTGGTGTTCTTCTGGAATATCAAAAGCGGCCAATACGACGACATGTATACGCCTTCGGTCCGCATGCTCTTTGATCAGAAAAAAGACGACAATAAACCTGTGTCATGATCACTGCTCCCGAAACTTCGCTGCTCAAAAAATACGACGTGCCGGTGCCCCGGTATACCAGCTACCCCACCGTGCCGTGCTGGAACGTGAATGATTTCTCTGCTAAACCATGGATACAGGCCGTTGAAAAAGTGTTTGATGAAACCAACGACAGCCAGGGCATCAGCCTGTATATACACCTACCATTCTGCGAGAGTCTGTGTACCTATTGCGCTTGCAATACGCGCATTACAAAGAACCACGCAGTGGAAGAACGTTATCTACGCAGTGTATTGACAGAGTGGGAGCTGTATCGTTATATCTTTGGTAAAAAACCGCAATTACGGGAACTGCATTTGGGCGGCGGTACGCCAACGTTCTTTAGCCCGCAGAACCTGCATACGCTTTTGCATACGATCCTTGATTCGTGTACACTGCATCCGCAGCGGGAGTTTAGCTTTGAAGGGCACCCAAATAACACGACGGCAGAGCACTTGCAGACACTGTACAACCTGGGCTTTCGCCGCGTGAGCTATGGGGTGCAAGATCTCGATCTTACGGTACAAACGGCGATACATCGTATACAGCCTTTTGTAAATGTCGAGACGGCCGTGCAGAACAGCCGGGGGATTGGGTATGATTCGATTGGTTTTGATTTGATCTATGGTTTGCCTTACCAGACGGTGGAGACGATTGCTGAAACGTTCCGCCAGGTGATTCAGCTGCGGCCGGACCGCATTGCTTTTTATAGCTACGCGCACGTGCCGTGGTTGAAGCCGGGACAACGGGGATATGAGGATGCCAACCTGCCGAACGATGCTACTAAGCGCCTGCTTTATGAGACGGGCCGGCGTTTGCTACATGCGGCGGGGTATCATGACATCGGGATGGATCACTTTTCGCTGGAGTCCGACGCGCTGTATAGGGCAGCGCAGGAAGGGTCGTTGCATCGGAATTTTATGGGATATACCACAAGCCATACGCAACTGTTGGTGGGGTTGGGTGCTTCGTCTATTAGTGATGCGGGGTATGCTTACGCGCAGAATAGTAAAAGCGTGGAGGAGTATGAAGCTGCCGTGGCGGGGCACCATCTGCCGTTGTTGAAGGGGCACCTGCAAACAGATGAAGATCGGTTGTTGCGGCGGTGTATTTTGGAAATTGCGTGTCAGGGGAAGCTTGGTGGCGCATTATTAGCGCAGGCTTTGGATGAAGGGATAGCGCTGGGGTTGCGGGAATTGGAGATGGATGGAATTGTGGAGTTCAGGGAAGATGAGTTGTGGGTTACTGAAAATGGAAGGGCGTTTATACGAAATGTTTGTTATGTGTTTGATAAGAGAATGAGAAGGCAGCAGAGCGGAATGACACCGGTTTTTAGTCGGGCTATTTGAGTTGGGAATAGTTTAAAATGCAGGCTTCGCCAGTCTAAGACTGGCAACAGTTGTAGTCACAAGAGCCGCGCTTCGCGCTTACTCTTGCGCCAGCAAACATTCGCAGCATGGTTGCTGCCTTGTGCATGAAACGGCCGTCTAACCAGCAAAACCTGACACCAAATCCACGCATTTAGAATCGATATAAAGAGGGACTGATAAAAATCAGGGAGGCCACTAACGTGGGTCATACGGGGTGGTGAGGGGGTACTCTAATTTTAGGTCACAAAAAATTAGAGAACAAACTGCTAACGCGCATGGAACTTGACAAATTCAGTTACGACAACCGGATCGTCAAAGCCTTTATCATTGCCACCGTGGTCTTTGGGCTGGTGGGGATGTTGGTGGGCCTGACGGCGGCTATTCAGCTGGTCTACCCGGTCTTTAACTTCGATCTGCAGTATACGTCTTTTGGACGCATACGGCCTCTGCACACCAATGCCATCATCTTTGCCTTTGTGGGCAACGCGATGTTTGCCGGTGTCTATTATTCCATGCAGCGTCTGCTCAAGACCCGCATGTATAGCGACCGCCTCAGCTGGCTCCACTTCTGGGGCTGGCAGCTTATCATTGTCGCCGCAGCTGTCACACTGCCGCTCGGGTTCACTTCTTCCAAGGAATACGCCGAGCTGGAATGGCCCATCGACATCGCCATTACGGTGATCTGGGTAGTATTCGGTTGGAACATGCTGGGCACGATCATCAAACGCCGCGAGCGGCACATGTATGTAGCCATTTGGTTCTACATCGCGACATTTATTACGGTGGCGGTACTGCACGTGGTCAATTCGTTTGAGATACCCGTAACCCTCTTTAAAAGTTACCCGGTCTATGCCGGCGTGCAGGATGCCCTCGTGCAATGGTGGTACGGCCACAATGCCGTGGCGTTCTTCCTCACGACACCTTTCCTGGGCATGATGTATTACTTTCTGCCAAAGGCGGCAAATCGCCCCGTGTACTCCTACCGACTCTCTATCATCCATTTCTGGTCACTCATTTTCATCTACATCTGGGCGGGCCCGCACCACTTGCTATATACTTCACTGCCCGACTGGGCACAATCACTCGGCACTGTGTTTTCGCTGATGCTTATTGCTCCGTCCTGGGGTGGTATGCTAAACGGTCTGCTGACGCTGCGGGGTGCGTGGGACAAGGTACGCGAAGATCCGGTTTTGAAATTCATGGTAGTAGCCGTGACAGCATACGGCATGGCTACGCTGGAAGGCCCCCTGCTGTCGCTGAAGAACGTTAACGCGATTGCCCACTTTACCGACTGGATTGTGGCACACGTGCACGTGGGCGGGCTGGGCTGGAACGGCTTCATGACCTTTGCCATGCTGTACTGGATGGTTCCCCGCATGTGGCGCACCAAACTGTACTCGACGCGGATGGCCAATGTGCACTTCTGGTTGGGTACGCTCGGCATCATCTTCTATGCGCTGCCCATGTATGTATCGGGCGTCGTGCAAAGCCTGATGTGGAAGGAATTTAATCCAGAAGGCATGCTGATGTATAAAAACTTCCTGGAAACGACGGTGCAAATACTGCCCCTGCACGCCCTGCGTGCGGTCGGTGGCGCCCTCTACCTTAGCGGTGCCATCCTGATGACCTATAACCTGATCAAGACGGCTTATGCCGGTAGCTTCCTGGCAAACGAAGACGCTGAAGCCATGCCGCTTACAAAAGGCTATGTGTCCACCAGTGGTGGCTGGCACCATCGCTTGCTGGAACACAAGCCCGTACTCTTTACAGTACTGACCTTGATCGCTATTCTGATCGGGGGCGCATTGGAGATGATCCCTACGTTCCTGGTGAAGTCCAATGTCCCTACGATCAGTAGCGTCAAACCTTATACGCCGCTTGAGCTACACGGCCGCGACATCTACATTCGTGAAGGCTGCGTGAACTGTCACACGCAAATGGTTCGCCCCTTCCGCTCGGAGACCGAGCGCTATGGCGAGTATTCCAAGGCCGGAGAATTCGTGTACGACCACCCGTTTCTGTGGGGCTCGAAACGCACCGGTCCCGACCTGCACCGTATCGGCAGCAAGTACTCCAACAGCTGGCACTACAACCACATGCTGGCGCCCGACGCGGTGTCTACAGGTTCGATCATGCCGGCATACCTGTGGCTGTCGGAGCAAACCATCGACAAAACCGAAACCCGCGGCAAGATCACCGCGCTGCGCAAAGTAGGTGTGCCGTATGAAGAAGGGTTTGAAGAGATCGCCAACGAAGACCTCGAAAAACAAGCCCTGTCTATCACGGCATCGCTGAAGGCCGACGGCATTGAAGTAGCATCGGACGCCGAGATCATCGCGCTCATTGCCTACCTGCAACGACTGGGCACGGACATCAAAGCAGCTCCTGCCGACGAAGCAGCCCTAGGCGCCAACCAATAACCGACTCCCTATATGTATAAGAACGTATTGCAAAACATCGACAACATAGCGATCTGGCCGGTAGTGTCATTCGTTATCTTCTTCCTCTTCTTTCTGTGCCTGCTGTGGTATGTGTTCACCGCCGACAGGAAGTTCATCGACAAGATGAAGAACCTGCCTGTGGAAGCCACCGACGACGACACGATCTCCAACACTTCTAATGTATAGCGGTATGAAATATTCATCTATTACGTTACTCACGGGAGGCCTGCTGGCGGCCACCACTGGTCTGGCCGCAGATACATCACCCGCAGCTACAGCACCGGGCTTCTGGGACGATCCCGTCAATCACCCCCTCATGCCCCTCTACGCGTTATCATTCTTTGCTGCCATTGTGGCAATCCTGGTCGTGGTAGTATGTTTCTCGCTGCTACGCGTGTTGAATGTACTTATCAACTTAACCGCGAAAGAACGCGCCGAAAAACAGGGAATCACGTATGTACCCCCGAGCAGCTTCTGGCAACGGGTTGTGCAGAAGGCAAATGCCTCGGTACCGCTCGCGCGAGAGCAGGACATCGACCTGGGACACGACTTCGACGGCATTCGTGAGTTGGACAACCACTTGCCGCCATGGTGGAAGTGGCTCTTCGCCGGTACCGTGGTCTGGGCACTGGCCTACCTTGTTGCCTACCATCTCTATGGCAACCTGCCACTGCAGCAGGAAGAGTATGACCGGGAAGTGGCGATTGCTGACGAACAAATGCGTGCGCGCAAAGCCGCTCAGCCGGTAGAAGAGATAGACGTCAACACACTGAAATATACCGCAGACGCGGCGGCACTGGAAAAAGGTAAAGGCGTTTTTGCCAATAACAACTGCGGATCGTGTCACCGGGCCGACGGCGGTGGTAACACGATCGGTCCGAACCTGACCGACGCCTACTGGCTGCACGGTGGTGGCGTCCAAAACATATTCAACACCATCAAGGCGGGTGTTGTCGAGAAAGGCATGCCGGCCTGGGGTAAAACGCTTAGCCCGCAGGATGTACGCGATGTGACCTTTTATGTTATGAGCCTGCAGGGCAGCAATCCTGCCAACGGAAAGGCGCCACAAGGTGAGATCTTCCAGGAAACACAAGCGACGACTGACAGCACCGCGGCGGCGCCGCAAGCATCGCTCTAAAGCATCATGTTATGACCGACGAAGTATATCAATTCAACGAAGAGTTCCGGAATTCCATCGCCACAGTCGACGGGCAAGGCAAACGTATCTGGATTTATCCCAAGAAACCCGCCGGCACCTTTCACCGTTGGCGTATTGCCGTCACCATACTCCTCCTGACAATATTCTTCGCCGGTCCGTTTCTCCGCATTGGTGGTCAACCGTTCTTGCTATTTAATATATTCGAACGGAAATTCGTCATCCTCGGCCAGGCGTTCTGGCCGCAAGACTTTGTGCTACTGGCCCTCATTCTCATTGCATTCTTTATCTTCATCATCGTCTTTACATTGGCCTTCGGGCGTGTATGGTGTGGATGGATGTGTCCGCAGACGTTGTTTATGGAAATGGTCTTCCGCAAGATAGAATACTGGATTGAGGGCGACGCCCCGGCGCAACGCCGGTTAAACGCGGCGCCGATCAGCTTCCAGAAGGTATGGAAGAAGACGTCCAAGCACCTGATCTTTCTTATCATTTCTGTCATCATTGCGCATACCGCCCTGGCGTACATGATCGGCACGAACCAAACGCTGGCCATCGCGAGCCAGTCGCCGATGAACAACCTGGCGGGCTTTCTTGGGCTCGTGGCCTTCACGGCAATCTTCTATGGGGTTTATGCACGCTTTCGCGAGCAGGCATGTATAGCGGTGTGTCCTTACGGCCGCTTGCAAAGCGTGCTTCTGACCAAAGAGTCGATTGTCGTGGCGTACGACTGGCTGCGGGGTGAGCCGCGCAGACAGCTGCGCAAGAAACAAACGGTGGAAGCGCCGAAAGGCGACTGCGTGGATTGTAAGCTGTGTGTTCACGTCTGCCCTACCGGTATTGATATTCGCAACGGCACACAACTGGAGTGTGTAAACTGTACGGCCTGCATCGATGCGTGCGATGATGTAATGTTAAAGGTCAACAAACCCACTGGACTGATCCGCTATGCTTCGGCCGCCGCGATTGAAAAAGGTAGCTCCAAAATCCTGACGCCGCGTTTGATGGCCTACACAGCAGTGCTGGCGGCGATTGTTGCATTGCTGGGCTTCACACTCGCCACACGCTCTGACGTTGAAACGACTGTATTGAAGGTATCGGGCACGTTGTATCAAAAACCGGGTGACGGCTATATCTCAAATCTATATAATGTAGAGTTCATCAATAAGTCGTTCGATGCTGTGCCCATAACGGTACGGGTAGTATCCCCGGCCACGGCCGAACTTCAAAAAGTAGACGGTGAAGATATCTTGCTGCCCGCCGAGGGCATGCTCAAAACCGTATTCTTTATACGCATACCGGAAGAGAATATAAAAACCGCCCGCACGATAGTACACCTGGAAATATACCATCGCGAGACCGGCAAGCTGCTGGACCGTGCAAAAGTCAAATTCATTGGTCCGGTCCGGTCTTCGTCCGATGTCAACAGCCGTCTGAAAGACGAACAGTCACACTAAAACCTACAATCATGAACTGGGGAAAAAGTATTATCCTGGCGTTTATTCTGTTTGCGGCATTCATTGCCGTACTGGTAACGGTCTGCATACGGCAAGACGTAAGCCTGGTGAGCAAAAACTATTACCAGGAAGAGCTAAAATACCAGGACCAAATCGACCGCATAGCCAACACGGCACAACTGGCGAACAAGCCTGTTATTTCCACCTCGGCACAACACGGGCTGACACTGTCGTTTGACCAACTGCCCAACATCGAATCCGGCGAGCTGAAGTTATTCTGTCCGGCGAATGCTGCCGCCGATAGAGCTTTTGTACTAAAAGCCACGCCGGAGACCACGCAACTATTCGGCAGCAACCTGCCGCAAGGCATGTATCGCGCTCGCATGACGTGGCGCATGCAAGGCCGCGAATTCTACCACGAAGAAATCATTCACCTCTAACAATACGCTTATGTGGCTCACGGCGCTGATCATCGGCCTGGCGGGAAGCATCCACTGCGCAGGCATGTGTAGCCCGCTCGCCATGGCCGCGACCGTACGGAACGCCCGCGTGTGGCGCGCCCGCTTGCTATACAACGGCGGCAGGATTCTCACGTACGCGATAATCGGAGCGGCGATCAGCAGTATCGGCGCATGGTTGCCCCTTGGAAATTTTCAAACCATTGCTTCCCTCCTAACAGGCCTCGTATTGTTACTCATGGCTGTCACCGGTGCCTATGCCTGGAAAATACCTATACTCTCCGGCGTCTGGATGCGGCTGGCGTCATTCCTCAAAATACATTTAGGTGTATTGCTGCAGCAGAAAGGGCTTCTGACAACGGCGTGGCTGGGTATGTTAAACGGCCTGCTCCCTTGTGGCCTCACTGCGGTAGCGTGGTCGTATTGCATCACGCTGCGGGGACCGCTCGATGGTTTTAACTTTATGCTGCTGTTTGGCCTGGGCACGGCGCCCGCGATGATCGGGCTTCCCTCGGTATTCCTATGGGTCGCCCGTTCCTTTCATATCTCTACCCGGGTTTTAACTACAAGTTTACTCGTGGTCTCCGCCGTTCTGCTCATTGCCCGCGTATGGCTGACACATCCTGCGCCTGCGGCCACGAATGCGGAAACGGATATCATGTTGTGTCGCTAGCGGGCCACGTTCCAACGAACTACCTTCTCTAACTTCGCAGCCTGCACAATGCGGATCTTGCCGCCTTCTATTTCGATCAGTCCCTCGTCTTTAAAATCCGACAACACCCGAATAACAGATTCCGATGCCGTGCCGACGATCTTGGCCAGGTCATCACGCGAGATCTGAATGTTCTGTCTGGCATCGCGGAGTTGGTCGACCTTGAGCAGGGCTTCGGCCGTACGTTGCCGCACGGAGTTGTAGGCCAGGTGTAATAACTGATTTTCTTGCTCCGCTACTTTTTTGCAGAGCATCGAAATAAAGCTGGAGGATACATCCGGGTGTGCCTGAAATAACGTGAGGAAGTCATGGCGGGGTATTACAATCAACTCGCAATCCGTCATCGCAATCGCGGATTCGTGATATACATTACCCGATAGCACCGCCTCAAAGCCAAAAAAGTCGTTGGCATTGTAGAGATTGGTGATTAACTCCTTTCCGTCGGGATGCGACTTGAAGACTTTCACACTACCCGACCGCACAAAGAATACATACAGCGGCGTATCGCCTTCCGCAAAAATCTCTGCTTTCTTTTTAAACGGCTTTACTTTCTTGTCTTTACACAGATCCTCCAAGTGCAGCACCTGACGGGCATCGCGAATAAAATTATCGAGACCCTCCTCGGTGGTGTCATAGAGCTTGCGTTGCAGATCGCTTTTGCGCAGGCGGGCTTCAATAGCATTGAGCAGTTCCGTATCGTCGAAGGGCTTGGTCAGGTAATCATCCGCCCCCAGGTTCATGCCTTTACGTATGTCGGTCTTTTCGGTCTTTGCCGTCAGGAATATAAAGGGAATGCCGGCTGTCTCATCCTTCTTGCTGAGAATGTGCAGCACACCATAGCCGTCCAGCTCGGGCATCATGATGTCGCAGATGATGAGGTCGGGTTTCTCCTGCATGGCCAGCTCTACGCCGTTCTTGCCATTCGGTGCAGTCACGACATTGTAGCCTGCCAACGATAAAATCTCGTCGGTGTTTTCACGCACGTCGGCGTTGTCTTCAATTAAGAGAATTTTCTTCATACGTATCTGGAATTACAAGGGTAAATATACTGCCGGTACCGGCTTCACTGGTAAAGCTTATCCTGCCACCGATCAGGTCGGCATAGCGTTTCACGATGTTGAGCCCCAGGCCTGTGCCCTGTACCTGGCCGGCGTTGCTCGCGCGGAAGAACCGGTCGAACAAATGTTTCTGCTCGTCTTTGGGTATACCGATGCCTTCGTCGCGCACGGAAAAAGAGACATGGTCAGGATGGCGCTGGCATTCGATAAAAATGCGTTTGCCTACATCGGAATATTTGCTGGCATTGGAGATCAAATTGAAGAGGATGTGACGCAGAATACGTGCATCGGAATAAATAGGCTCCGCGGCGGGCGGGCAGAGCAACAGGATCTGCTGTTGTTCTTTCAAGACCGAGCTGATCTCTTCTTTTACCTCCTGCACGAACGGCGAGAGGTCGATGCGCTCACGCGACATTTCGATCTTACCTTCTTCCAGGCGACCGAGCGACAGCAGGTCATCGAGAATAGACGTCAGGTGCTTAACGGAAGTCTTAATGCGTTGCACGTGCTTGTGCACTTTTTCCTGGTCCTGCTTTTCACTGTACTGTTGTACGAGCGACGCGGAGCTCAGTATAGCGCTTAGCGGCGTGCGAAACTCGTGCGAGGCTATCGAAACAAACTTTGACTTGAGCTCGTTCAGCTCCCGCTCTTTGCCCAACGCATGGTGCGCGTCTTCTTCTGCACGCTTGCGGTCTTGCACTTCTTTTTCCAATGCCTCCACCATACCGTTCAGCGCCTGCGTGCGGCTCTCGACTTTTTTCTCAAGCTCAACAGCATAGACAATCAGTTGCTCCTCGCTGCGGCGCAGGGCATCTTCGGATTTTTTGCGCAGGGTGATGTCGCTGATGAAGGCCATGACGTACAGCTTGCCCTTCAGGTGGGTATAACTCAAGCTGATTTCCACGGGAAACTCACGGCTGTCTTTTCGCAGCGCCGTGAGGTCGCGGCCTATGCCCATGCGGCGCGGCTCGGGGTGTTCATTAAACTCGCGGCGGAATGACATATGCCGCCCCCGATAGCGCTCTGGCAACAACTGCTCGAGCTGCATGCCGTTCATCTCGTTCTTCTCATAGCCAAAGAGGTGTTCGGCCACAACGTTGGCTGTGATGATCTTACCCGTCTCATCCACCATAAGGATACCCTCGGACATACTTTGGAAAATCTCCCGGAAAGCATCATTCGATTCAAAGGATATGGGAAGTGCGTTTTCCATCATACAAGTATTGCAATTACTGGCTGACACGAATATGACAAAAATCAGCTTCAGTATTGACTTAAATCGGCTCTAACCTTTTAAAAGACACCTAAGTTCGTATGTGAATAAGCCTCGAGTGAAAACGCCTACAGACGCTATCCCCCTTACCAGCAACCGGATTCTGTGCGCAATTGACTTTTCGGAGTCGTCGCTGCACGCCCTTCGGTGGGCCGTCAGTCTTGCCCGTCAGTTTGACGAGCACCTTACCATTCTCTACACCTACCGGCTCATCAAACCCACGCACGGCCATGCCCTGGAGATGAAAAGGAAAATCGAAGAGGACTCGCTGCAGCACTTTAAGCTGCTCGAAAAAGAATACCTGGCAGACCCGTTGTTGTCGTACGACTTTCAGATGGAGATTGGCTTTATGGCCGACCGCATCACGGACCAGCTGCGCCACAATCACATCTCGTTTCTTGTCATGGATAAAAGCATGCACGTCGTAAACAAAGAAATGTTCGACGACCTGGTAGGCCGTCTTTCCATCCCGCTGGTATTGGTGCCCTAGTCGCGCCGATTACTTCAGCGGCGAAACGCCCACACCTTCGTGTGTGATCTTTACAGGCTTTATCATGCCTTGCTCGTCAAAATACATGCGGTCGATGCATGTAACCCGGTGGTCGCGACCGGTATCGCCCAGCGGACGACGGTGATAGACAATATACCACTGATCTTTTTTCTCGTCGTGCATAACCGAGTGGTGCCCTGCACCCGTGGCCACGGCAGGATCCTGCTGCAGAATCTTACCGATACGTTTGAAAGGTCCGAAGGGCGAGTCGGCAATGGCATAGGCCACTGAATAGTCGGGGCCTCCCCACCCTCCTTCCGACCACATAAAATAATATTTATTGTTGCGAATAAACATGAAAGGTCCTTCCACGTATCCTTCGGGGGTGATCGACTTAAACACCTCGCCATCGTCAAAGGGTTTGAAGCCGGTGAAGTCGTCTTTCAACCGGGCGACGTTGCAATGACGCCAGCCGCCGTAGAAGAGATAATAAGAACCATCTTTATCCTTAAAGGCAAACTGATCGATGGGCTGTGCGCCGTGGTGAAATTTATCAATCAGGGGTTTACCCAGCAGGTCTTTAAAAGGGCCTTCGGGGCGATTGGCTACTGCTACGCCGATACCACCATGCTCCTGATCATTCTGAATGTCGTTGGCGCCAAAAAACATATAATATTTACCGTCTTTGGCTATGATCGACGGCGCCCACACCGCGCGGCGCGCCCATTTTACGTTGGCGGTATCGAGTACATGGGGGTGCTTTTTCCAATGCACGAGGTCGCGTGACGAAAAGGCATCGAAGAATACTTGTTGTTCGTATAGCGCCGAGTATGTAGGATAGATCCAATACTCTTTGCCGAAAATAATTCCTTCGGGGTCAGCATACCAGCCAGGAAACACGGGATTGCCGGGTGCAGGATTGGATGATTGTGCCGCTACCGGGCATGCCACACACGAGCAGAAAAGAAACAAAACAATATTCTTCATGTAAGCCATTAAATAATTCTTTAGTAGAAATATCTGAAATTGGGAACATAACACCCCCGAACGTAGTCATCGCTGTGCAAGCTACATCGCCAAAGCTAAAAAAAGCTGCGTGGTTCATCGCACACGGCATGGCACAAAGTTTTCTGGTCGTGCGACGTGCTCGCGAAATGATTGTCAATGAGCAATTTGGCCTTCGATAAAAATGCGCCCCTTTCAGCAATATATTAAAATACATTTTAAAATAGTACTCCTCGATTTTATATCATTTTTCTAATTATGCCTCCAGATATGAGCAACCCCAAGACTTTTTCAACGACTGAAAACGAAGCGACCGACATTGTCGACGTCATTCGTAAGTTACGCAACGACCTGATCAAAGATTTTCTGGATGAACGAAGCCTCGCGGCATATGTAGCGGATCATTACAAGATCACCGACCTTTCGCCGGTGAAGGTGGAGTTTATCAAGGGAGAATTGAAGAAGATGCTGATTGCGCCCGTAGATGTGGAGTGGTACAAACCTATCCTCGACGACTTCCAGGCGACCGGCAGCGCTGCCCTTTCTGAAGGAAACGAAAAGCTGTTCTACAAAGAGATCGAGAACATGCTGAAAAGGTTTATCTATTAACAGCTACAACCTGTTAAAAAGAAGAAGCCGTCTCTCACGTCGAGACGGCTTTTTTATTGCCCTCTTAAAACAACTTCAACTGTCCGCCCCGCGGCGGCCTGGCACGACCAAACACGGTGCGCCCGTCGTGTTTCCATGATTCGTTCCGCTCCTGCTCGATCACCGCGTCTAAATTGGTATTCGGTATAAAATCTTTCTCTGCGCGATAGGACAGCTCCGACAAGCTGCGAATGGCCTGCTGGCGATCGGTCTCTCCGATCTTCGCCCGCTCCACCGCTACCTTCAGCGTGGAGATCGTTTCGTCGTATACCTTTAGCGGCACGGGAAACGGATGCCCATCCTTGCCACCGTGTGCAAATGAAAAACGCGCAGGGTCCGTAAAGCGCGACGGCGTACCGTAAATCACTTCGCTTACCAATGCGAGCGACTGTAATGTTCGCGGTCCGAGTCCTTCCAGCAATAACAGCTCTTCAAAATCTTTCGGGGTTTTCTCGTGAGCCAGCCAGAGCATGGCGCCCAGGCGCTTCAAGTCAACATCTTCTGTTCGCACATCGTGGTGCGACGGCATCACCAGTTGCTGGATCTCACGCATCATGGCTGCAGGCGACTCTTGTGTCATCCCGAGAATAGACGTGCGGGCACCGCCGGCATCGTGCGCCACCATATTTAAGATCTGTCCCTGGCTTTCACCACAGATAGAGGCATGTGGCTCATCGACAAAAGATTGAAGCGACGCCGAATGCCAATGATAACGACGCGCGGTAGCACTTGCAGGGCTCATGCCTTGCTGCACAACCGCCCACTGTCCTTCGTCACTGACAATGAACGAGTGCAGGTATAATTGAAAGCCGTCTTGCACGGCCGTGTTGTCAACTTTTGCGCTCAGTTTGCTGCAGCGTACGAGGTAGTCGCCCGGCAGCCCGGTGCGTTCGGCTACTTGCAGCAGCTCCGCGGGAGTCTCGCGCGACTGTTTGCCTTTCCCTCCACAGATGTAAATGCCAAGCTCTTTTGCGTGCGGGTTGATAGACCGTTTTAACGCGCTCATGACGGCGGTGGTAATGCCCGATGAATGCCAGTCCATACCCAGCACGCACCCCAGGCTTTGAAACCAGAACGGGTCGCTCAGGCGTCGCAGCACTTCCGCCTTACCGTATTCTGCCAGGATTGCCTCGGTGATGGCCAGCCCCAGCTTGCTCATACGCGCGGCAAGCCACGGTGGCACGGCCCCATAATGCAGCGGAAGATCCGCCGATCCCGATCGTTTAAGCGTTGACATGCGCTCAAAGGTACAGGTTAAAACAGAACCATTTTTTTATTTCCAATGCAATAGACCGCAAACAGCAGACGTTGTAAAAACAGGTTGGCACAGAATTTTAGTAATAACGGGCGTGACACGCTCACAAAGCGTTCACGAAAGGAAGGTCGCTGTAAAACAAACAATAACAGCGATTTCCATTTAAAGAAGCCTTAGAATAGAGAATAAGGATAAATAATGGTTAGGTTAGGTGACTTAAAGGCTGCTGTAAAGCAGCCTTTTTGTATTTAACGGGGTCAAAACGCTTAAATATTAAGTGTGCGATTGTGGGTTATCTGTTACACACTTTTTCAACAGTTTGTAGAATATCCTCCGATGCAATCTTTCTTACGGCAGATAAAAAAAGAAAAGCCATCCCTGAGGAATGGCTCTTCTCATAAGACGAAATCTCGAGATTAGTCTTTCGCGAATTCGCCGTTAGCGATAAGCTCTACTTCGTCGCTTACAGCTGAGCTCGGAGTGCCTGCGCCAATACCGAAGTCAGAACGCTTCAGCGTGCCGGTAGCCTTGAAGCCGGCGATGGTCTTCTTCGAGTACGGGTGTACGCCTGTACCACCGAGGGTCAGGTCTAATGTAACAGACTTGGTAACGCCGTGCAGGGTCAGGTCACCAACCAGTTTGTACTTCTTTTCAGCTACCTTCTTGATCGAAGTGCTTTTGAATGTCAGCGAAGGAAATTTCGCTGCATCAAAGAAGTCAGGATTTTTCAAGTGACCGTCACGCTGTTCGTTGTCCGTGTCGATGGTGTTTACGTCAGCTGTCAGTTCAAACACAGCATCTGTAAAATCGGCTTTGCTGGAAGTGATCTTCGCGTCCACTGATTTGAAGCTACCATCTACAGTAGAAACTAACAAGTGAGTAACGCTGAAGCCCAGCTTAGAGTGTGCCTTGTCCAGGGTCCAGGTTTGTCCGAAGACTACTACACCTGACAACAGCAAAAAGGTGACCAATACGCTTTTTTTCATAGATTTGTATATAAGTTGGTTACTTAAAGTAACTCAAAACTATTTGGTAACTACCAGCGGTACAAGCAGCGACAAACACTTACGTAAGGTACATGGGGGTAACTATTGCTGATAATCAACCAGTTGAGCGCAGAAAAAAAATTGCAAAAATTCTCGAGGAGAAGGCTAACGGTCTATGTCCGGTACACGATTTCCTGATTCACTTCGCGAATAAGTGGTCTATGCTCGTCGTCCTCAACCTGGGCTACGCCGGCAGTCCCCGCTTTAACGAGCTCAAAGCGCGGGTGTCGGGCATCTCCCAACGCATGCTGACGGTCACCCTCCGCTCCCTGGAAGAAGATGGCCTCGTAGCCCGTCAATTATACCCCGAGATTCCGCCTCGCGTAGAATACCAGCTCACTCCGCTCGGCAAGAGTCTGCTGGACGTGATGATGGGCCTGGGTGAATGGGCCGCGAAACATGAAGCCGAGATTGCCAAAGCCCGCAAGAAGTTCCGAGGCCGCAATGCCGCCTAATGGCGTATGCCTACACGGCGAGCGGTAACATCTCGTCCTTTCTTTACTATATATCGGGTAGACCCTCTACTCTCTAAAGGTCATTTTACAGCACCTAATTTAAACCGCTTCCAAATAATGATATATTGCCGGCCTGAACTAAGACCGGTCACCCTTGTCATTACTAAACCTCTATAGCGACGAACGCCTCCTACGCCTGCTGCAAGCCGGCGATGAGCGGGCATTTAAGATCATCTTCGATCGCTATTGGGACCAGGTATATACCGCCTGCTATCGCGGCACCCGCGCCCGCGAAGAATCGCGCGAAATGACGCAAGACATTTTTAAGTCCCTCTGGGAACGTCGCGAAACATTACACGTTGCCTCCACCCTTAGTGACTATTTCGGCAAAGCCGCCCGCTACCAGACCTACAATTATTACCGCAACCAGCAAACCAAAAAGCGCCATCTCGACTGTTTCTTCCTCGACTATTGCGGCGAGGAAAACTGCACCGAAAACCAGGTGCTATACCAACAGCTCGAAGACCGCCTGGACCAATTGGTCGACAAACTGCCCTGCCAGTGTAAAAAAGTGTTTTTATTAAGCCGGACCGAAAACCTCACGCACAAACAGATCAGCGAACGGCTGAATATTTCGACCAGCACAGTGGAATATCATATCGGCAACGCGTTACGGTATCTGGCGAAGGAGCTGCAGGAATCTTAATTGCAAGGACTTCTAGCGTTACCTGATCGCGGCAGCGACACATCCACAGGGTACCCCACCTCCCCTATCAAAGGTATTTTTTAGAAAAACCTCAATTTCCTCAAAAACTACACTGTGGTCATAGTCGTTCGAAGGTATAGTCATACGTAGGCATTACCCGCCGCGTATGGAAAACATTACACCAGAACTGCTGGAAAAATATTTCAAAGGGCTCTGCACGCCGGAAGAAGAGGCGCTTGTTATCCGGGCCCTCACCGGCAAGAATGCTCCACCACCTCTACCCGACGACAAAGAAGTCTTTCATGGCATGGACAAACGTGCGTTGCACGATGAACTCTGGAAACAGGTGCAGCCGCCAACGCAAGCCAAAAAATCTATACACCGGTGGCTGCCATTGCAAATCGCAGCGTCTCTCCTGCTCCTTGCCGCTACTGTGGGCATCCTCTATCAATATCGTGCCACGCTTGTCGCTACGGATACGCAACCTACACCAGCCGCCAGCCGCGTAATACAGGCCGCCCGTGGTGAAAAGATCCGCATGACATTGCCCGACGGTACTATTGTGCACTTAAACTCGGGGAGCACGCTTACCATACCAGAAAAATTCACCGACACCGCGCGTATTGTTCATCTCTCCGGCGAAGCCTACCTGGAAGTGGCCAAAGACGCCACACGTCCCTTTTCTGTATTGACTTCCAGAACAACCGTACGTGTACTGGGCACTGTCTTTAACGTAAAGGCTTACCCGGACGATACCAGCACGATCGTTACAGTAGAGGAAGGCAGCGTACGAGTATCGGACGCTGGCGGGTATCACATACTGCTTATGCGCGACCAGGGTGTTGTCTGTGTACCGAACGGCAAGCCGCTCTCAGCGCAAAGTGTATACGCCGCAAACTATACGGCCTGGCGACACGGCACACTCGTCTTTAAAGATCAACCGCTATCCGAAGTGGCCACAACGCTTGCGCGCTGGTACAACGTGCCGGTACATATCCAGAACAAAAAACTGGCTACACATCGTTTTACGGGCCGGTTCAACAACAGCCCCACCCTGGCGGCTGTGCTGAACGAGCTTAGCACGGTGATGCAATGTCAATATGATCTGAACGATAAACGACTGATCCTATACTAAGGAAGATTTATCCATGATAGCGGTAACAACACGTTTTCTGAAATACCCGCCGGTATGGTCCACCGCGGTCTGCGCTTGCCTCATTATTATAATGAGCTTGCAGACCGCGGCAGCGAACATACCGGTGTATAGTATTCTCGATAAGAAGATTACCGTGCGGCTGAACGACACGGCGCTGAGCGATGCACTCGATGTTATCGCCGGTCAGGCAGGCTGTTCCTTTTCGTATAGCAGCACCTTGTTGGGCGGAAACCGTCGCGTTACAGTGCACTATACCGACACACCCTTACGGGATGTGCTCGCCGACCTGCTACGCGATACGCTGGGTAGCATACAAGTACATGGCAGTAAAGTGTTATTGGTTGCGGCTTCTGCCCACATTGACGGGAAGCTGACGACAGCCGAAGGCGATCCGATACCGTATGGCACGGTGCGCGTGGAAGGTAAACCGTACGGCACGACTTCCAGCGAAGATGGCGCCTTTACACTTCGCGTACCCGATGCCGGACAGTGCGTATTGAGCGCCACCGCCGTTGGATATGAGCCATTGAAGAAAACATTAACCATTTCTCCCGGGCAAACACTACAGCTCTCCTTTACCCTGCAGGAGGCCACGGTACAAATGAACGAAGTGCTCGTCACCGCTGACCGCACGCTTACGTCTACTGCCACCCGCACAGCAGTGCCTGTAGGCGATCTGCCAATGCCGGTTATGATCATCGAAGGCCGGCAGCTGGAAATGATGGGGAGCCGTCGCCTGCACGAAGTGTTGCAAGAGCAAACCGGCCTCGCCCTGACAACGGACCCGAGCGGCGCCTCCAGTGCGCTGGGATTACAAGTACAGGGGTTTGATGCCTCGTATACCATGATCATGATCGACGGCCAGCCGCTCATCGGCCGCAACTCGGTGGGTATACTCGACCTCTCCCGTATCACCATTGCCAACATCGAACGCATCGAGATCATTAAAGGCACTTCTTCTGCCATCTATGGAAGCGACGCGCTGGCCGGTGTCGTCAACATCATTACGCGCAAACAACCTGCTGATCACCCTCACGGAACAGCGGCTCTACGCTATGGCAGCAATCAAACACTCGATGCCACATTCGACGGCAGCATGCCCTGGTTGGACCAACGCGCGATCACTTCCATCTCGACCAATTTTTATCGTACCGACGGCTTTGATGCTGCACCCGACACACCGGGCAAAACATTACCGCCATTCAACAGCTATTCCTTACAGAGTAAAACACAATATCGCCTGGCACCTACGACACTCCTGACCGGCTCTGCGCGGTTTGCGTCACGCCAACAGCACAATCAGTACGACATGGATCGCCTTGGTCGCCGTGAAGACAAGAATGTGGAACAAGATGTTAATGCTACTGTTATGTTGCAGAATACGTTCCGCGAGAAGGTCGATTTACAAACGCAGTACTACTTCACGCAATACACAGCCCGGGCTACATCGACCGATCTCGACAACGACATACGCGTAAATGAAAATAAATTCCAACAATACTTCCACCGCGTGGAATCGTTTGTCAGCTATAACCCCTGGCGTACGCTAAAAACTACCGTCGGTATCGGTGGCAACGCCGAAATACTGCAGGCCTCCCGTTACGGTGATCGCCGCGATATGCAAACCGGCTTTGTCTATTTGCAAACGCACTACACACCCAACGACAAGATAGGCATCCTGGCCGGCGTACGGTACGACGTACATAACCTCTACGGCCAGCAGGTAAGCCCGCGCTTCGGCATGCGATATGCCGTTAACGAATGGCTCGTACTCAAAGCAACGGCCGGCACCGGCTTTAAAGCGCCCAGCTTCCAGCAGCTTTATCTCTCCTTCACCAATCCCTCGGCTGGATACACTGTACTCGGTGCCGCGATTTTCGACCAGGAAGTGGCACGTCTGCAAGCGAACGGTGAAATTCTCGAGCTATTCCCCGTAGCCGAAAAGGTCGGCAGCCTGAAAGCCGAGCACTCGCTCTCCTTTAACGCTGGCTTTGTATTACAACCCACGGAGGATGTCTCGTTTGAAATAAATGCGTTCCGTAACAACATCGACAACATGATCCTGGAAGATCCTGTCGGCGTGAAGCGACTCGGGACACAATTATATTCCTACCGCAACATTGAACGGGCTTTTACCCAAGGCCTCGAGACAAACCTCCGATGGACCATCACACCGGGCTTGCAGTTCGCGATCGGCTACCAGCTGCTCTACGCGAAAGATCAGAGTATCGTAGACAAAATCAAGAGGGGCGAAGAACAGGTACGTACTCCGGAAGGCCGCATCCGCACAGCAAAACCTTCCGACTATTTCAACCTGGTCAGCCGCTCGCGCCACATGGCCAACGCCAAGATCTTTTATGAGCACACGGCGCGGGGCATCAGTGCCAGCCTCCGCGCAACATACCGCGGCAAGTATGGCATCGGCGACCGTAACGTGCCCAACTTGTTTATAGATCCTTATGATCTGTACGCCGACGGCTATGTATTACTAAACGCAACCCTAGAAAAACGACTGTTTCAAAAACAGCTGGGCATCCAGCTTATCTGCGATAACATTACCGACTACAACGACAGCCTTATCCCCAACCTGCTCGGCCGGCAATTTATTACGGCATTGTCCTGGCGTTTTAATAAAAATGATTGATCACCTGTAGAACGGAAACTATGCGTCATAACTCTCCCTTTCAAAAACTCTCCCGCTATACGTCCTGGTGCCTGCTCATCGTACTCCTGACGGCATGCTCCGACGACGAGACCGGCACGCCTCCCGTAGTACTCACACCCATCGATACATACACCAGCATAGACGAGCGTACCAGTATCCTGTACGTCAAAGACCTGCCGGGCTCCGTTGGTAATACGTTTGAATCAGGGCACATTCCCATCTTCTTCAATCTGCAAGACCACACCGTCACCAACGCGCACGATACCGAAGGAGCGTGGCTTACCTTGCCCGAAGCAAAAGCGCAAGACAACAGCTGGGATGTCTGTTTCAGTGGCATCTATAACTCGTACATCACCTTCAACAACGGCGACATCAAAGACACGCCGGGGTATGGAGGCACCGGCAAGGGTGGCATGGTGGTACTCGACGCCTTGTTTGACGAGCTTGACGAAGCCCCTTCCGACGAAGCCTTCGACGCCTTCATGGCCGAGCAAACGTCCTCCGGCTGGCACGACTGGCCGGTAGGCCATAAAGGCTGGTACTTCTATAGCCTGCAAAGCCATATCATGTCGGCCATCAGCGGCGTGACCATTGTCATCCGCACCGGCACCGGCAAGTTTGCCAAGCTGGAAATGAAGACCCTCTACCTGGGCAACCCCGAGAGCCCAACGGTCAATACACCTACGCCATACTTCACTTTCCGGTACTTCCTGCAAGAGGACGGCAGCCGAAATATCTCTACACGCTAAATCTATATACTCACGCTGTATCTTAACACTATGCGATATCCATTCCTGCGCGATATACACCATCGCTTATTATATGCACTCTTCGCAGTTGCGGCGTTGACGGCCTGTTCCTCCGACGATCCTGCTCCTACTGACGACACAGAGGATCCCGACGGAGAACCCGTTTCCGGCATCTACACCGTCGCCAACCTCGCAGCGGACACACTCGCGACCTCTGCCGGCGACGCTACTCCCCTGTACTATAGCCTGGAGCAAAATAAGGTCATTCCTGCGTCAGAAGCGCAAACGGGCAACTGGGACCTCGCTTTCCTGAGTATTTACAACAGCAGCATCGCTGCGAACAACGGCGCTGCCACTACCTCTCCCGGATACGGCGGCCCGGGCAAAGGCGGCATCTACCTGTTGCAGTACGAAGACATTGACAACCAGTATTACGATGACGGCGGCAAACCCCTCAAAGCGTTGCCAGCGCGCAGCCTCTTTGAAGATGCCTTCAACCGCACAACTACTGTCACGATTGCTGACGACAAATTTCTAACCGGCAAGCGCATCGATCTCGACTACTTCGGTGGCACAAAGAGCGGCTGGGCCTACTACGACTTCTACGGCCAAATGTACCCCGACCGTCCTTCTAACGAAAAGGCGCACATCTGTTACGCCATGCCACGGCCCATTCTCGTGCGCACGGCCAAAGGCAACTACGCAAAGGTAATTCTTTATAGCATGTATAAAGATGCACCGGCAGACCCAGACCGCTCACACAAAGCCGGATTCCTCACCTTCAAGTACGCTATCCAAAAGGACGGCACTAAAAATCTCAACATTACCGAAGCTAATTAATTGATGAAGCGATCAACTTCTATGAACCATATTCGCAACACCTTTGCTTTTGCCTGGCTGGCGCTGGCCGCCTGTACCGACACGGAAACTGTCGAACCCCCGGCGCTACGCGCCAACCGCGTACTTACCTACGAAGTCGCCAACACCGCGGAGCCGCTCTATGGCGCCGTAAACGACCAGGATTCTACCATCACAGTATACCTGCCGTATTTTTATTACCTCTCCACACTGGAAGGTAACGTGACCGTATCGGATGGTGCGACCGTAAACCCAGCCAGCGGAACCCTGCTGAAAAACGTGCCTGCCATTGCCAAGGGTGATACGACTGTATACTACACCGTGACGGCAGCCGACGGAAGCTCCAGGCGGTATACGTTACTGTTGGACACGCGCCAACCCGAACTGATCGTGGATGAGCTTACCACCGATCCGGAGACACCGGCAGCTTTCTACAGCTCCGTGATGTATAAAGACTTCCCCATATACTCGAGTCTGATGCTAACCGGCAAGCACATTTTCAACACCGCACAAGGCACCCGGCTCGCCAAAGTCACATTTATCGCCGAAGACGGCACCGAAATACCCGCCGCCGATGCCGGCTCCAACGAGTCCATCTCGTTGATCGTGACGCTGCCACTTAACACCGATATGCCTAACGGTCTGTATAAAATCCGGGTCGATTGTTACAGCCAAACGATCACGCTTAAAAACCCTATTCAAATCACTTCACCGTTCTAACCGAAACGAAAATAGAATATAGTATGCGATTCCCCCTGCACGAAACTTTTTACAGCGCCTGGCTGACCATGGCTTTGCTCCTGGCCGCCGCCTGCGATACCGAATATGAAAATGCTCCTTACCCTTATAAAGAACTATTGACTTTCTCCTTTACAGCCAATGGTACGGCTGTCGAAGCAGCCATCGCCGAAGGAGAAATTCTGCTGTACTGGCCACACGCGATCGCGCTTCCCACTACGATCACACCGCAGCTTTCGGTTTCTGAAAAAGCCATCATTACGCCCGCGTCCGGCACGCCGATACCCTTGCAGGACGATATTATCTATACCGTTACCGCCGAAGATGGCAGCACGGCAACGTATACCGTAAAAGTGGTCGTGAACCAGCCTCCGCTTTCCCTCGATGACGACAATCCCGTGGTAGTATCGTTTGGACAGCCGGCCGATATCCGCGGCACAAACATCCTGCTCGACGCCAGTCGTACAACGATCTCGCTTATTGCTGCCAATGGTGAAGAGACACAGATGGAAATCGACACCATTGTCGACGGGCTCGGCACTGGCTTCGGCTCCAATATATTGATCCAACTCCCGGAAGACGGCACCACCGCGTTGGACACGGGCTGGTACAAAATCAAAGTCGTTAGCGGCGTACGAACGGCCACCACCTCCAACGCCGTGCTGTCTATCCGATACCGCTATCCGGCCTTTGAATTTATTACCCATGCCATTACCGTACACCCCGGCGAGACCTTTAGCCTGACGGGAAAGTATCTACGACAATTGGGCGATGCCCGCGTCCTGGTACAAGACGGCTCGGAGGAATATCACTCTCTCGCAAAGGTCAGCTCCACGCCTACCGAAGTGATCTACCGTGTGCCCGACGATATGCCTGCAAGGGAGTACTACACGATCTTACCGGGTATCGTTGATATTTTCTCCGGCACTGTGGACTACTCCTATCAGTTGAATGTATACCCCAATGTACATCCGCAACTCATCGTCACTGAACAACAGGAAAACTAATATGAAACAGCCGTCACCCATAAACACGGGGTAGCGAAAGATAAAACCAGCAACTGTCTATCGTAGCCGCAATCTTCGAAGAAAACGAAGAAGCCGGGCATTGCGACTGCCCGGCTCTTCCGATCTCCGAAGCAAAATAAATCGTAAACATTGAACCGTTAAAAGACAATGAAAACAACAACAACTCCCGCTCCGGAAACCGGACGTAATTTAGTAAAAAGCATGAACAGCTTTGCACGCGTATGCGCAGTAGCATTGGCCGTAATTTTCACCGCATGTCAGGAAGATGAGATCGCTCCCACCGATCCCTCCCTGAAGCACCAAACCGTGGCGGCGAGCCCGATCGCGGGCGGCTCCGCCGTAAGCTTTACCTCGGCCTCCACTTTTGGTACCGTCCGCCTCGACAATGCCGGCGTATACTACGTAGAGGATTTTTTCCAGGGCACACCGGGCACCGGCACTGATCCGCACGTACCCAACGCCACGTATTATTACCGGTTTGATCTTGTCGATGGTGGCACATCTTCGAACTACGTACTGCGCTTTTCTGGTACCGCCAATGGCGACATCACAGTAGCGTCGGGCTATACCCTGGCGTATACCAGCACCAACTTCAATTCCGTTACCAGCAGCACAACAACGACGGCCGTAACCGGCGCCTTTGGGTATAACAACATTACCATGGGCACGCCGACTTCCTTTACGGTAAACCCGTTGCACCCAGGTTGGTACAACTACAACATCGTGAACCACATAGTATACCCGCTGGCAGACAACGGTGGGAGTGTAACACTGGTGATCACCAACACCAGCACCGGTGTGAAATATAAAGTCGAACCCCAGGATATTTATCAGGGTGGTATCCCCAACTCGGCTACCCCTCCGAACAACTATCCTTATCTGAAATTCCGTTACAAACAACTCTAATCAAGGGCTTCAGGCGGCTCCCTGAAGCTGGTTGCTGGTTTATGAACGTTCTGGCCCCAGGGTCGGAACGTTCTCTTACTAAAAAAGAACACACATGAAGTCACCGTCTCATCGCTTCTGTCCGCTCGCCATTCTGTTCAGCATTGTGCTGCTCGTGGCAGGCGCATGTCACGATGATAACGATAACAGTCTGCAAATTCCACCGGGCACACGCGCGGAACAAACGGCAGACTCCATCTTTCTCTACGCGCGTGAACTATACCGGTGGTATGACGCCCTTCCGGATTATACAACCGTCAATCCCCGTCAATACGTGGCCGGAGGTGGCAACATCGAAAACCTGCAGGAGGAGCTTTTCACCCTTACGCAGTATGCTATCAATCCTGCTACGGGCCAGCCCTACGAAACATCAGCCCTACCCGGCCAACCGAAATATTCATTTCTACAATACGTCCCCGATGCCACTTCCACAGGTCGCGCAAGTGCCATGCCGCCGAGCAAATCCGTATACGGATTTGGCCTCGAAACCGCTGCACGCAGCACCGGGGAACTATACATTCGTCAAATACTGCCAGGTTCTCCGGCTGCAACGGCCGGCCTGCACCGCGGCCAACACATTACCGCTGTTAATGGAGAAGCAATCGACATTCAATCGAACGAAGACCTCGAAAAGATCCGGAAGGCCTGGATTAGTCCTTCTTTAACGATTACCGTCCACGGACAAGAACAAGAAATAATACTATCACAAGCTGGCTACACCGCTGACCCCGTATCAATACACATGCTACTGGACACGCCGGAGGGTACTGCCGGCTACCTTGTGCTAAACTCCTTCCCACCACTGGCCGCCGCGCAAGCATCGCTGGACAATGCTTTTGCTGTCTTCGCGAAGGCCGGCATCACGCACCTGATCATCGACCTGCGTTACAATGCCGGTGGTTATATAGAAACAGCCGAATACCTGCTGGGCCTCCTGGCTCCGACACACCTGCAAGGCGCCATACTCTACGCCGAGCACTACAACGCGCTTCTACAACAACAGCAGGCTCCTATCCTCACGCGACAGCGACTGCTGGATGCAAACGGCAACGCCATCCCCTACAAAGGCCGGTACGCGACGTACGCCGATGTCGACTACTCACCCGAAGCCAATACCCGTACCCTTACCAAACACGGCTCGCTCGAAACCATTACCGACATAACCTTCATCACCACTCCAGAAACTGCATCTGCCAGCGAGCTCGTCATTCACGCGCTCCGTCCGCACCTGCGCGTGCGCCAGGTGGGCACTACGTCATACGGAAAGCCCGTTGGTTTTTTCCCGGTCACGATCGACCAATATGTGCTTTGGATGCCTACCTTTAACATCACCAACGCCACCGGCGACGGCGACTACTACAACGGGCTGCCTCCCGACATCGTAGCATCCGACGATGTCACCCACGACTTCGGCGACCCGCAGGAAGCCAGCCTGGCAACAGCCTTATCACACACGGGCAGTAGCCGGTTGCCTGCGGGCACAACGTTGCAACGCCCACAAACCATCAACACCACACCCCGACACACCGGTCTGATCGAAACTAGGAAAATGCTAACCGGGAATTGATAACCCTATTTGAAAAAATATATAAACACCATATGGAAGCAAAAACCAACGCAAGCACCAACATCAAAGAATCCACAAAAGACGCGCACGTTGCCCTGGAAAAACAAGTAGTACAGCGCCTTAAAAGCATACGCTCCAACGCTGACTATGCCGCGCTATTAAAATATTTCTATGCGTATTTCAACCACGTAGAAAAGGCCATCGCGCCTTACATCACCGAAAGCCTGCTACCCGATTATAAAGAGCGGCGGAACTCGAGCTATATTAAGAACGACATTCTTGCCCTGGGCAGTAAAATGGGAGATCTACCGGCCACCACAGTGCCGGTAATTGATAATCATGTGAAAGCGCTGGGTGCGTTGTACGTGATGGAGGGCTCCATTATGGGTGGAAGCATTATCGTCAAGATGCTGGAGAAAGGCGGCATTACCGACGGCGTATCATTCTTCTCAGGCTACGGAGAGGCCACCGGCCCTATGTGGCAAAAATTTGTAGCCGTCATGAATCGTGAAGCCATCTCTGACGCACAGCAAACTGACATGATACAAGCAGCAAACGAGACCTTCTCGCATTTCTCTAAAGTATTTGAACAGGTGCCAGTGGTCCAGTCCTAATGGGAATAGTAACATCCAGAAGACTGCCGAAACCCGGCACTACAACATAAAAAAAGGGCTTAACCAAGCCCTTTTTTTTATAACATGTCTATCACTTTACTTCTTAACCGGCTTCGCTCCCATAAAGAACGTAAGCTGCCCGCCCTGCGTAATCTCCGCATGCGTCAAATACAGCCGGTCCAACATCTTCCCATTCAACACCAGCTTCTGCACATACACATTCTTGTCGCTCTGGTTCTTCGCTTCAATCGCAAACGTCTTCCCATTCTCCAACGTCAGCGTGGCCGACTGAATCGCAGGACTACCCACAATATACTGATCTGACGCTGGTGCCACCGGATAGAACCCAAGCGTCGTGAAAATATACCACGCACTCATCTGCCCACAGTCATCATTCCCACCAAGCCCATCGGGCGCAGGCTGATATTGCTTCTTCAAGATCATCCGGGTACGCTCTTGTGTCTTCCACGGTTGATCTGTCCAATGATACAGGTACGCAGCATGGTGTGCCGGCTCGTTGCCGTGTACGTAATTTCCAATGATACCTTCGCGGGTAATGTCCTCGGTGTCCGCAAAGAACTCATCCGGCAGGTGCATCGTAAACAGCGAATCAAGGTGTTGCACAAAGCGTTTCTTGCCACCCATGCCGGCAATCATCTGATCAGGCTCATGTGGAACATACAGGCTGTAGTTCCATGCGTTGCCTTCAATATATCCCTGTCCATGTGTGCTCAGCACATCAAACTCTTTCCGGAACTTGCCGTTGCTCAGCTTCGGACGCATATACCCGGTGCCGGCATCATAAACATTCCGCCAGTTGGTCGAGCGCTTCTGAAACTCCGCATACACATCCTGACGGTTCAGCTTCCTGGCGACCTGCGCAATACACCAGTCGTCATACGCATACTCCAGCGTCTTCGAAACAGACGATGAGTTCTTGTCCTCCGGCACATAACCCAGGTCGATGTAATAACCAATGCCATCAAACTTGCGATAGCGGGCGGTGGCCACGCAGGCATCCAGCGCGCGGTTGGCGTCGCCCGTGAAGTTGCCCTTGATGATTGCGTCGCATATAACCGACACGCTGTGGTAACCGATCATACACCAGTTCTCATTCGCATAATGCGACCAGACCGGCAACATTTTGTGCACGCTTTGGTCGTAGTGCGCCAGCATGGATTTTACCATATCGCCGTTGCGCTTGGGCTGAATGATATTAAAGAGCGGGTGCAACGCACGGTATGTGTCCCACAGCGAGAAAGTGGTATAATTTGTAAAACCTTGAGCCGTATGGTTGTTCTGATCCAGGCCGCGATATTGTCCGTCGTTGTCATTGTATACAGTCGGACCAAGGAATGTGTGGTACAGGGCTGTGTAGAAATTCACGAGGTCACCGCGGGTAGCAGCCTTTACGCGAATCTTCTGCAGCTCCTGCTCCCAACGCTGCTGGCCGTCGGCCTTGGCTTTCTCAAAATCCCAGTGGGGAATTTCCTGCCGCAGGTTGGCCAGTGCGCCGGCCGTGCTGACCGGGGACAACGCAAATTTGATCTTGACCTTTTCGCCTTCGGTGGTCTTGAAGTCGAAATACATCCGCAGCTGTTCGCCGGCTAAGTCGGGAAAGTTGTGCTCCTGGTCAAACTTTCGCCAGAAGCCTTTGTATACATCGGGTTTGGAGAAATCCTTGGCGCCATACTGCACAAACGGCTTCGAAAAGCTCATGGCAAAGTATACGGTACGGGTACGCGCCCAGCCCGCCGTCTGGCGATAGCCGGTAATGAGCGTATCGTTCTCGACACGCACAAAGGTCCACACGTTCTTGTCGGCATAGTTGTAAATGCCGTGCATCAGGTCCAGGATGATGTGAGCCTGATCAGACTTCGGGAATGTGTACTGATGAAATCCCACGCGGGTGCTCGTGGTGAGCTCCGCTACAATGCCGGGCTCCGTTAGCTTCACGCGGTAATAGTTAGCTTCGGCATGCTCTTCTTCGTGCGAGAAGGTAGAGCGGTAGCCTTTCTCAGGGTGCTCTTCCGTACCGGGATTCAGCTGCAGGGGCCCCGTGGTAGGCATTACCAGGAAATCACCAAGGTCGGAGTGACCGGTGCCACTAAAGTGCGTATGACTAAAACCCACAATGGTCTTGTCATCGTATTGGTACCCTGCACAGTATTTATACACCAGCGGATTGTATTTACCATCGGCTTCATACGGTATCGTGTCGGTATCGGGGCTAAGCTGCACCATGCCAAACGGCACGGTCGCACCCGGATACGTATGACCCATCTTATACGTGCCGATCATCGGGTTGACATAGGGCACCAGCTTCTCTTGCTGTGCAACGGCTGAAAGCACTGACAGCGCTAATAGCGCTGTCAGAACTTGTTTTAGGAATAGCTTGTGAATGATCATTTCTTCTTTTTCTTGCTAGTCGTAGGGGTAGCGTTCTCATTCGAAAATGAATACGGCGCATCTTCTTTAGCGATACCACGTTGTTTCTGCGGCTCTGCAGCCATATCAAAGTCCAGGGTAGCACCTTGCAGCAGAGCTGTATGGCTCAACCAATTTTTTGTATACGGTTTGCCGTCAACTTGCAGCGAAGAAATGTAGCGATTCTCGGCGCTGTTCTTCGGTGCGTTCAATGTGATCTTCTTGCCGTTTTCCAGCATCACGACCGTCTTCTTGAACAACGGCGCGCCTACAACGTACTGATCGGTTGCCGGACATACCGGGTAGAAGCCCATGGCCGAGAATACATACCAGGCTGAAGTCTGACCATTGTCTTCGTCACCGCAGTAACCGTCGGGTGTGGGCAGGTACATGCGGTTCATCGTTTCGCGTACCCAGTACTGTGTTTTCCAAGGCTGGCCTGAGAAATTGTACAGGTAGATCATGTGCTGGATCGGCTGGTTGCCGTGTGCGTATTGACCCATATTGGCGATCTGCATCTCGCGGATCTCGTGGATCACGGCGCGATAGTAGCTTTCATCGAACGTGGGCGCCATAGTAAACACTTCGTCGAGCTTGGCGTTAAAGTTATCTTTTCCGCCCATGAGTTCGATGAGACCTTGAATATCGTGAAATACTGACCAGGTGTAGTGCATGCTGTTGCCTTCGGTAAAGGCATCGCCCCATTTCACAGGGTTGAACGGAGCCTGAAATTTGCCATCCTTGTTTTTACCGCGCATCCAGCCAGACTCTTTATCAAATAGGTTCCGGTAGTTCTGGCAGCGTTTTGCAAACAGATCAATTTCTTTCTGTGGACGTTTCAGGGCTTTTGCCAACTGGTAAATGGCGAAGTCGTCATAGGCATACTCCAGTGTGCGGGCAGCGTTCTCATTGATGTTGACATCATACGGCACATAGCCAAGCTCGTTGTAGTATTTCACACCGGCGCGGCCAACCGCCGTCAGCGGACCCTCGTTGTTGGCATCTTTCAACACAGCTTCATACAGGGTGTTGATATCGTAGCCACGTCCGCCCTTCAGGTATGCGTCGGCTACAACCGAAGCAGAGTTGTTACCTACCATCACGTTGCGATAACCCGGGCTGGCCCACTCGGGCAACCACCCGCCTTCTTTGTAGGCGTTTGCCAGACCTTCCTGCATTTGCGCATTCAGCGTAGGATACATCAGGTTCAGGAAAGGGAACATGGCGCGGAAGGTATCCCAGAACCCGGTGTCGGTAAACATATAACCCGGCAGCACCTGACCGTTGTAAGGGCTGTAGTGTACAACCTTACCTTGCGCATCAAATTCAAAGAATTTGCGCGGGAAAAGCAGTGAGCGGTACAGGCATGAATAGAACGTGCGTAGCTGATCGATGCTCCCACCCGTTACGGCAACGCGCGTCAGCTCTTTATTCCAGGCGGCTTTGCCTTTTTGTTTTACTGTTTCAAAGCTGTCGCTGCCCAGTTCGTTCAGGTTCAACTCGGCTTGCTCGGCGCTGATAAACGAAGATGCTACACGCACAGTCACTTGCTCGCCGCGGCGGGTTTTAAATCCTACTACAGCACCGGCATGCTCTGCTTTTACCTCCAGTTGATCTGTCTCGTTGTATTTATCCCAACCTTTCGCAAGTGTAAAGGGCTTGTCGAATTTCAATACGAAGTAGTTCTTGAAATTTTCAGGAACACCGCCGCTGTTGCGTGTCGTGTAGCCGATAATCTTTTGCTCGTTCGGAATGATCTTCACATACGAGCCTTTATCAAAAGCATCGAGAATGATGTAGGCCTGGTCTGTTTCAGGAAACGTAAACCGGAAGATAGAAGCCCGCTCGGTGGGAGCGAGCTCGGTGGTCACGTCATAGTCGGCCAGGTACACACTATAGTAGTATGGCTTGGCAACCTCTGCCTTATGCGAAAACCAGCTGGCGCGCTTTTCTTCGTTCAGTTCCCGCTTGCCGGTGACGGGCATGATGGAGAACTGACCGTAGTCGTTCATCCATGGTGAAGGCTGGTGAGTCTGTTTGAATCCTCTGATTTTAATAGCGTCATAGGTGTAAGCCCATCCGTCTCCCATCTTACCCGTCTGCGGCATCCAAAAATTCATACCCCAGGGTAATGCGATGGCAGGATAGGTATTACCGTTAGACAACGCGTGATTGGACGCGGTACCGATAAGCGGATTAGCCCACTCTTCGGGATCGGCAATAGGGTTGCTTACTTCCTGCGCTCGCAACGGCATACTTCCCAGGTACACTAGAATCAGGAAACAAAGAGATCTCATCATGATATAAAAATTGGTTATCGTTGAACACTCATTTCAGCGGCCTCACCGGTGTAGCGGCCCCAGAGCTCATCCAGCGTATAGCCGGTTTGCTCTTGCCACAGGGCATCCTGGTAGATGCCCATCTGCAGCTTCCGGTGCAGTACGTAGACAATTCCCGGTTGAATGCGTTCTTCCATCCATACGAGGAAGCGCGCCGCCACCCGGTACCCTTGCATGTAGTGCTGGCCGATGCGGTAGGACGGTAAGGACCACCCCGCGCCGCTGTTGTCAACCCCATATTTATAACGCGCGTAGTCGGCAATGCCTTCTGTCAGCCAGGCCGGGCACCGTTCCCACGGATAGGCCTGGGCGACATGCATGACTTCATGCGTCACCACGTCGATATCTTCGGGATACGCGTGCAGCCAGCGCGAGCTGAACCGCACGTGGGCACCGCCTGCTTCGGCCACGCCCGTGTACGCCGTGTCAATGTGAAAATTAACCTGGCGCTCCGCCAGGGGGTTGTACTGCGCCGTCAGCACAGCATACACCTGGAAAAAGGTCTCGATCATACGATCTTTTACCTTCACATCCAAGGTACTGTCTTCGCATTCAAATATAAGTGTAAAACCATTGCGATGATACACATCGGGGTGTTCCTGGGAAAATCCGCAAACACTGGCTCCCAGGCAGACTCCGGCCAGGAAGCCTTTCAGCATGTTACAAAACGATGGCATGGTGGTGGTGATTGTCTCGGGAAACGATTACCTGCGCTCGTCGTATACGCCAAATTCCATAATTACGGGCGCGTTGCTAAAACGGTCCACCGAAATACGAACTTTACCGCCCCAGACACGATCAAAGCGGTGAATCTTAATCTTGCTGGCATTTTCACCCGCGAAGATTGTTCTCCAGACACCATTGAGCTCGTATTCCAGTTTATACTGACGGATGTTCGGCTGATTTTCGGCGATAACTACCATATTAAAAGGACGGTCCTTGTCCAATACCACTTCGTACCACGGCGTCTTCACGGTGCTGTTCGAAGTCCAGCCTGTGCTGAAGTCATCGTCATTCGCAAAGTCCATGATCCACATATCGTTGCTCCAGCTGGCATTGCCGGGCTGGCCTTTGGCGATGTTGGAAGAGATGATCGGCGCATCGTTTGGCGGCAGCGGTGACAAGGGGCCTTCGTATTTCCACAACTTGCCAATCTCTTTCAGGCCGGCCAGGGCGTTGTCGTCGATCAAACCGTCGCGGTTAGGCGCAACGTTCAGAATGAAGTTGCAATGCGCCTGGTTGAAGGGCACCAGGTTGTCCTTCACCAGGACATTTACATCTTTGATTGCTTCCGTCGGAAAGCGGCTCTTCCAAAACCACGATGCCTGCAACGGCAGACACGACAGCGCCGGCAGCTTGTTGGCCTCTTTAGAAATATGCTGGCCCGCACCTTGCTCGTACGACTTGATATCGGTGTAATACAACGCTTCGGCCGGATACTTGGCAGCATTCAGGTCCATCACCAGGCAGTTGGGCTGCAACGTCTTGATGAGGGTATAGATCTCTTCGAACGGAATGTCGTCATACGAAATACGTGACCAGGGAGCATCCCAGCCATCGATGATCAGCGCCGTGATGTCGCCATAGTTGGTCAGGAGCTCGGTGAGCTGAGCCTTCACCATCTCGATATGTGTTTTGGTAATGTGGCCCGGGCGCAGCTTGTGGTGCGTGTCCAGGATGGAGTAATACAGCATTACCTTCAGTCCGTTAGCGCGAAATGCGTCGGCATATTCTTTTACCACGTCACGCTTCAACGGGCTGTTCATGACGTTATATGACGTCGTCTTGGTGTTCCAGATGGCAAAGCCGCTATGATGCTTGGTGGTCAAACAGCCATACGTCATGTTCGCCGATTTGGCTGCCTTGGCCCACGAATCGCAATTTAATTTTGACGGGTTAAAGAGGGCGGGCGACGCATCGGGGTCAGCCCAGTCCTGATCCATATACGTCGGGATGTTATAGTGTATGAACATGCCAAAGCGAAGGTCGACAAACTCCTGTTGCAGTTGCGCCAGGCTCCTGGCAGGTGCGCTCTTCCGGGCGGTCTGTTGCGCCTGCAAGGCTACGCCGGGCAGCAAACACAGCATACAAATAGATACAAAGGTTTGTAGGGAGTGACGATTCATGGTTATAGGTTAGACGTAAAGTATAAAAATGAACAGAGGGCACCAACGCCCTCCGTATCTATATTTTTTTCCTAGTGAAAAAGCTCTTCCAGCTTGGCATTTAAGGTTTCGGCTCGCAAATCTCTCGCAATAATCTTGCCATCCGGGCCGATCAGGAAGTTCGCCGGCACCGCCCGGACACCATACTGCACGGCCGCCTGGTTTTGCCAGCCTTTCAAATCGCTGATGTGTACCCACGGCAGTTCATCTTTTTCGATGGCTTTCTTCCACGGCTCGGCCTTACTGTCGAGCGATACACCCAGGATGTTAAAGCCTTTGGCATTATACTTTTTATATTGCTCGCGCAGGTTGGGGTTCTCGGCACGGCACGGTCCGCACCAGCTGGCCCAGAACTCGAGCAGTACATACTTACCCTTGTAGGACGAAAGTTTCACCGGCTTACCGTCAACATCGTTCATCACAAAATCGATATACCCCTTACCCACTTGTGTCGCGCGCAGGTTGGCGATACGCTCGGTGATCTCCTTCGCCTTGGTCGTCTTCTTCAACGGCTCGGCCAGTTTATTGAAGATCGCTTGCGACTCGTCCAGGTTCTCCGCACTTATACAATTCATCAGCTCATTCAAGCTCGCAAAGCTGTTCAGGTGGTCCAGCACAAATTGTTTGCGTACGCTCATTTCGCCGCGGTACATTTTGTCGGCATCCTTCTGGAGGGCAGCCGCTTGCACGGTATCACCCGCGGTGCGCGCCTGCTCAGCCTTGTTATAGACCTCCATAACCTTGGCGCGGTATACCGCGATCTGCGCTTCCAGCTGTGCGTAGTCATCTTGTACCGGCGAGCCTTTTACCTCCAGTTTGTCCAGGGCGTCGGCTTTACCCACCAGTTGCAGGTCCATGTTCTGTACATAGAATACTTTCTGAAAACGTGCCTCCGGAGAAAAAATGATGGTCATATCGGCCGGTTCCTGGATCCGGCCGCGAAATACAAACGAGCCATCGGTAACATTTACCGTGTCGGCAATGTCTACACCGTTTTCCATGTGGCGCATGATAACGTTGCCTTTCAGGCCTTCGATCTTGCCAGTGATAACGTAGCCGCGGGGGCTTTGCGCATAGGCGCCCACGCCCAGCAGCACCAGCATTGTAACGACAATAAACTTGTTCTTCATGTTTTAAGTAGGGTTACAGTATTTAGGATCTGTAAGCACTTTCCATGCGAATATCGCAAGGACAGGTTACAGTGTAAAACCGGTTATATAAATTATCCATTCACCTGGCACCGGTCCAGCCGGGTGTCATTTTGCAATCAACGCACGGAGTGCACGTACAGGGATCGCTTCCCGCGATACCATCTGCACGTGGTTATCGCCGTTGTACAACGATCGTGTCGCCGACACTATGCCAATCACGTTGCCTTTGTCATCCAGCACAGGCCCGCCACTGGAGCCTTGCGAGAAGTCGGCCGTGACGCTCATCTTATCACCGCCGTTGCGGCGATACAGGCGCGAAACGGTACCTTGCGTAAAAGAGTAAAACATGTTGTGCGGATGACCAATGACGTTGGCATCATCGCCAGGCGCGGCATCAGGCCCCACCGGCAACACGGGCAGCTTCTTGCCCTGCGTGTCGATCTTAAAAACAGCGATATCGTCGGCCAGGCTTGCCGCCAGCACTTCCGTCACGGCATATACCGTGCCATCTGTATCCATCACTACCACCGTCAGGTCCGTCTTCTCGTCCGTTGCATCGCCGCGAAAAATGTGATAGCTCGTCACAGCAACACCTTCTTCGGCAATCACAAACCCCGAGGCCGCGCGCAGGTGATCGTTCGGACAGTGAGAGCATTTATACAACGTACCCACCACCAGCACGCCTTTCCGGCTTTGTGCATAAATGCGTGTATCGGGCATGGCTTTCGCCTGAGGCTTCGGCAAGGTCACCGTACACCGTGTCCGGCCCAACTCTTCGGCCAGCGTAACGAAGGGTGTTGTTTTGCCTTCGTCCACGAGCCGGCGTGCGCCGCGCTCCAGGCTGCCATAGACAGATTCGTCGTCAATCACGAGACCACCGGCCGTCTCGACCGTACCTTGCGCGCGTACAATCCGGCTGGCCGGAATTACGAGCACCATCACAAAAATCAAAAGGGTAATGCGTCTGTAAACTTTCATCTTCTTCACTTCTATTTCAATATCCACAACAGAGATCCCCTCGGGCGATCTCCGCGCCATGATCATTAGTCACCCAACCGGCCGGCATCCCTAAGCCGGCAATCGCTTTTCCCTACCACCGGAAACATTTGCACAACCGAAGGAATAAACCGCTACAGGTAAAAAACTAACGCTGTACTAAGGCACAGCGTTAGTTCTTTCCAGGCAAACAAACTATTTCCGTATAGCCACATCGATCACGTCACCGTCCAGTCCGTCCAGCGTATACGTAATATTCCCATTCTTACCAGTATCAATATCCAGGTAATACAAAGCGCCTTCCGTGCCGGCCAGCAGAACATCTTTGCCATTGATCTTATCCAGCTTGAGCATCGTGACGATCTTGCCACCAAAGTCGGCATCCAGTGCAACAAGATCCTGGTTTACGTGACTGAACTTGTAGATCTTATCGTCAGAGTTGAAATACAAGTCTTCATAGATCGTGCCGATAAAGTTCGTATTCTCCCGCACCAGGCTCGCGCCTTTAAACTCCCTGCGATATTTGGGACGAATGGTGACAGGGTCGTGCGAGAAGTTATATTCATAGATCTTTCCCCCGCCGTCGCGCGCAAAGGCCAGGGCTACGGAGTTATTCAGGTGTTCCATCGCAAACATGTCGATGCCGATATTCTTGGGATCAAAACCGGGACCCGTGGGAATCACGTCGTAGGTGGTATCCTTATACACGGTCGCCATATCAAACGTCACCATACGTTTCTTCTTCGTATCAAACGTTATATAGTATTGCGGACCGGGAGTGTCTGCCCCCGCCAGAATGTAGTCGTCGGCCAGCGCGTAGTCTCCCGCAGCAGGCAGGCCATATTTACCATAGGTAGGAAATCCATAGAATGTATTGGAAGTACCGCGATACAATTTATGATCGATTACACCCGTCGTCACGCCATAGAAGTTTCCTGCTTGAAGGTTGTTGACCGAGAACGACGCCGGCGGATCAAAAAAGTTATCACGGATCAGCGAGGCCTTCTTCATCGTACTGGCGTCGATAATCACACCGGCGTTTTGCGGATCGCCGCTCACAACCCAGTAGTCAATGATGTTTGTCGGTTGGAACGCCAGGTTCCGGGCCAGCAATTGTTTGGGCTGCGACGGCAGCGGCTCCCCATTCAGACCTTCGTACAGATTGGGCATGATGGTACCATCCGGCTTCACAAAGGCCAGCTGTGCTGCGCCCCCGACATCCGTTAGTACAACTGTACCTACGCTAAACTCGGTCTTGGCGCTGATCTTGAAATCGTAATAGTACTTCAGGTTGTTCGAATTGTCCGTAATCGTCAGGGTAGCATCGTACGTACCGGGCACGAGCGAGAACAGCGTCTTCAGCGTCCGTCCTTCGAAATATTGAAAGAACGGCTCGTACGGAAACATGAACTGCCATTTATAGCTCAGCTGGTCGGTATTGGCAAGGCTATGGACGACCGTCGGTGTAATTTCCAGGGTGTCGCCCACGATGGCATCGAAGGTAGAGTCAACGAGGTCTTTCACGACGGGAATCTCTACCGTTGTATAATCGTAACTCCCCTGATCTTCATAGCAGGCAGCGGTTACAAATAAAAGGACGATAATGGAAAAATATATTCTTGTACGCATGGGAAAGCCGTTTAATTGAATAACACTTTACTGTTGTTCTCATCGATAAAATAATACCGCTGCGCGTCGTTATCCCATCGGATCTTAAACCGGAGGGTGGTAGGATTGGCTTTGCTGAACAAAACATACTCCTGATCCTCCGCGATGGTGTCGATTTGGTAATCCGGGTTGGATTGCACCCACGTAAAAGGGTCTATCAAAAAGCGACGGAACTTGTCCATAATGAACAGGTTGTAGGGAATGTTGGCGCCTTCCATAATCAAGGGGATGTTGCCAATAGAAATCAGGTATAGCTGATGTTTTGTACGGGAGTAGTCCATAAACACCGACTCTACCCCAGCCCACCAGTCTGGTTTCTCCAGCCGGCTGGAAAACACCAGCTTGGCATACACACCATACGGCAAGGCCGTACCGAAATCTTCGGTTGGCACCAGCATAAAGTGTAAGGAGACGCTCTTATCCTGTAAAAGTGTGTCCTGATTGTACAGCACCACTGGCACCTGCAGGGTACCGGAGTCCGCCGAAATAATATAAAATTCCTCCAGCGGTTTGTAGTGTAGCACCGGCGTAGCCGTGCTAATGGAGTCGTCCAACACAATCACTTTAAAGCGCCGGTCGTGGCCTACCCGCAGCCCCGAGATACGAATAGGAAGATATACCGTATCCGACGTTTTCTCGGGCGTATAGGCAAACGAGAAGACAACACTGTCTCGGTTTGTTGTTTCTTCGTCATCAAAGTCGAAATAGATATTGTCGGAGGTCTCGTACCGATCGATCTCCACTTCGCCGCAGGAGAACAAGGCACTTGCCACCAACAAGAATAATATGGTTTGTTTCATACGAAAAGACGTTAGTGGTTGAATTAATTACGTTGGCCAAAAGCAATCTCATCGTCCGGCATCGGCAGCACGAAGATCTTGTCGGAAGCCGGAATCGCTATTTGCTGCGCCCCGAGTATGTCGCGGTTCAAACGCTTATACGCGTAGAATAGCTGGCCCTCAGCAAAGAACTCTTTGCGATACTCTTTCACCAGCTCGCTTAAAAAGACTTCCCTGGACGTTTCGCCATGAATCTCGGTACCAATGCCGCGATTGTAGCGAACCAGGTTGAAGTAATTCCAGGCCGTCTCCGGATCAGCATCAAATGAACACTCCGCAGCGATGTAATACATTTCGCTCAGGCGCAGCATGGGGGCAATAAGCGGGTGACGATTGCCGTCGCCATCGCGCCGGTACTTTTGCAAGAACAGCGCTGTAAATCCGCTTGTAGTGCCCTGATTCAACCATTGTTTAAACCGATAGTCTGATGAGCCGACGCTACCGGTCTCATAGATCAGCGTACCGTCATCCACCAACGTACTCAAGGACGTAGGATTCTCGTAAAAATGATTATTCAGATCTCCACCACGCTTATCAATATCCCAGCCAAACAACACTTCTTTATACGCAATGCGGTCCTTATCTTCATCTGCGTCGGCGTTAAAATCTTCCTTCGCCGTCCAGGGGAATTTAGCCGCGTCGATAACAAGACGTGCATGCGTCATCGCAGCCACCTTATCGTTTTTATACAGATATACACGTGCCAACGCACCGCATACCGCATAATAGTTCAGACGATGACGGCGGTTCTGAAGAAACATCCGATCGGCTGTTTCTGTTTCCTTGGCATCGTCCGGATACCCCACGACGTAGGTGTCTTTTACAATAGGATCCCACGCTTCCAGCAAATCTTTGGCTTGCTGCAAGTCCGCAACCACTTTCTCTACCAGCTCGGCCCCAGTCGACTGCGGCGTAACGGCATTCGAAAAAGCCGTGACATACGGTATCGCCGGTGCACCCGGATCACTGAGATACGAAGGCGCAAACATGCGGTAAAGATCGAAGTGCAGGTAGGCGCGCAACGCCAATGCCTCCCCTTTGATGATATAATAATCCCCCTCGTTTTGGAAGATCGTTTTCTTATCATCGATATGCTCCAGGATAATGTTCGCATTCGCGATGGCTTTGTACAATCCTTCCCAGATATCGTCACGCCGCTCCCGGAAATATTCGTGCGAATAGTTAAATGTCCGGGTCTGCAAGTATTGCTTGTCCCATTCTACGTTTGTATTGGCCGGAGCGTAATAATCCTGGGCGAGCACGTCCGGTGTACCGGCCAGCAGCTCATATCCGTAAAGCTCTTTCGTTACACAGCCCAGGTACACACCTACTAACGCTTCCATGAATCCTTCCTGTGTGCTGAAGAGGGTTTCTACCTCTACCTGTGACTTGGGCTTCACGTCCAGGTAGTCCGAACAGGATACCATCAAACAAGCCACCATTAACCAACAGAATATATGCTTTTTCATAGGCTTAGAATGTTGAGAAAAGAGAGAATGTTACCGTCCGTGCAAACGGGTAGTCGATGCCGCGCTCCATCTTGATCGTAGACCAACGGGTGATGTCGTTGGCCGTTGCGCCTAACCGCATCGTGCGCATTTTCCAGCGACGTGCGATGACCGAAGGCACTTCATAAAAGATGTTGGCACTGCGCAGCTCGATGGTATTTTCACGCTGCACAAAGCGCGACGACGCGCGTGTCTCCGTCAGGTCGGCAACGTCCTTAAAGGCTGCATGGTCGCCAGGCTTTTTCCAGCGCCCTTCAAATACACGCTGGTCTACGTTATCATACGGGCTGGCATTCTCTACCCGGTCGATGAGCGTCTGGTTATACATGTCGCCACCAAATCTGCCGTAGAAGTTCAGGCTGACCGTAAAGTTCCGGTAGCTAACATCCGTGCCAAATGAACCATCTACTTTAGGCGCTTTGTTGCCCACGGCGACAAAGTCTTTTACACTATACTCATACGTCAGCGTACCATCTTTTTTTACAAAGATCTCCTTGCCATTTTCGGGGTCGATGCCCAGCGAGCGAATAGCATAGATAGTATTCAGTGACTCGCCTTCATAATAGCGCAGCAGGGGCGTCGTGCGGTTATCTTGCTCGTCCTGCTGATCATCGATTTGCTCGTTGTACTTCTTCAGCGACTCGGAGATCTTCTTGATCGTATTGACATTTCGCGAAGCGTTGGCCCACAGCGACACATTCCAGTGATTGGTGCGATAGACCGTACCGCGCATGTAGAGCTCGAGCCCTTTGTTCTCCATCTTGCCCAGGTTCGACTTGTACGACGTGAAGCCCAGCGACGGCGGCACCACAATATCGGCCACGAGGTCGTCCGTCAACTTGTAATACCCCCGTAGCGTAAAACTCAACCGGTTCTTAAAGAAGATAGACTCGAGACCCAGGTCATACTGACGCGTGCGCTGCCAGCGCAGGTCATTGTTACCATACCCCATAAAGGAAGCCCCTACGCCACTCGAATACCAGTCGTTAAAATACTTATAGGTAGTCTCCGCCAGGTACGATTCGAATGATACTTCACCCGTTACACCGGTCGTCGCACGCAGCTTCAACTGGTTAATATTGGGATTGCCTTGCAGGAATTTTTCCTTGTGCAGGTTCCAACCCACACCAGCCGCCCAGAAGGGTGCAAATTTATTGTCGTTCCCGAATTTGGACGACCCGTCCATACGCACGGACAAATCGGCCAGGTAACGATCTTTGTAGGAATAGTTAGCGCTGGCGAAATACCCCAGCAAGCGTTCTTGCGAGTACCAACCGCCCGGCATATCGTCTTCTTTGTAACGCGTGGCAAACCCGACCTGATCAAAACGGTCGTTCACAAAACCAATGGCGCGGAACGCTTTGAAATCGGATGTATAGTTACGAATGTTGGCGCCGAGGTTAGCAGCGATGACATGTCTGCCGATACTCTTGTTATAGTTCAACACCACGTTACCATCATAGGTGATTTCGTCGTTGGTCTTATACTGGTATTCACCCCGTTTTTTCAAGTCATCACCGGTATAATTGGCATACTCATTCCGGAAAGGTGATTTAAACATATCCTCCTGCGTCAACTTTTTGTCCAGGTTCAGCTGACCGCGCAGCTCTAACCGGGGCGTCATGCGCCAGTAGAAGCCTGTCTGGTTGATGATCTGCGTATAGACGTTTTTCTCAAAGCTGTGCAGGGTCGCATCGTATACCGGGTTCATATACTTTACAATGTCATTGTTATCATGTGCACTGAATTGGTCGAGCACCTGGATCACATTGCCGTTCTCGTCCGTCTTGCGGTAATAGGGATTCGTTTTCACGTATTGCTCAAAACTACCGTATGGCGACTCGTGCGCGCTCACCTGGCTTATCTGCAGGCTGTTGCTGATGTTAAACTTTTCTTTGTTGTATTGCAGAAATGCTTCCAGGCCGGAGCGATCGCGTTTCGAGCCTTTCATAACACCCGCCAGCGTTTGATACCGGCCCGTAAGCCGGTACGTCAGCGAGTTTGAGCCGCCCTCTATCGCCAGAGATGCTTTATGACCCAGCTCCGTTTGGATCGGCTCTGACAGCCAGTAAGAGTCTACCCCTTCTTCTACCGCTTGCGCACGATGGTTATATAATCGATCCAGGTCCAACTGCGTCCACGTAGAACGTCCGGATTCGTTTGAATAGACACCGGCCAGGCGCTCATATTCCAACTTATCCTTGGCATTCAAGACATCGTATACCGACAGGTCAGGCCCTGTTACCTGCATGTCGTAGTTGAACGTTACTTGCAGCGCTCCTTCTTCGGGCTTTTTTAATGTAATAACTACCACGCCGTTCGCAGCGCGCGAACCGTAGATCGCCGCCGCCGCTGCATCCTTCAACAACGTGATCGACTCGATGCGATTCATGTCCAGGTCATAGATGGTTTGAATGCTTACCTGGAAGCCGTTCAAAATAAACGTAGGCAGGTTCGGATTATTCATCTCCGCCCGGTTTACCAGGCCGTTGGTCTGATCTGTAGCCGTCGCATTGGACGGCAACCCGGTGGCGCCACGCACCTGAATGTCGGGCAGCTTGTTCGGGTTGGAACCAAAAGAGTTATCCTGCTGTACGCGGAACGAAGGGTCGAACGATTGAATGCTTTGCAGCAGGTTCATCGGGTTGACACGCCGCAGCTCTTCACCTGACACCGTGATCGGTCCGCCGGTAAAGCTCTCCTTGCGACGCTCACCGTAACCGTCCTGGATCACAACTTCGTCAAGTTCCGAAGCATCCGACTCCAGCACCACATTCACTTGCGTACGGCCATGCACCGGCTGCTCTTGCGTCTTAAAACCAATGAAAGAAAATACCAGGATGTCGTCTTCGCCAACCGCCAGCGCATATACCCCGTTGTTATCGGTGGTGGTACCCTTGGTGGAGCCTTTTACCAGAATACTCACACCCGGCAACGCCATGTTATCGGCATCCGTCACGCGACCGGTAACGGTCTGTGCCAGCCAACGCTCGGCATTCGGTTTCGCATTTTGCACAACCATAGACTCCTGCCCTTTAAACAGCAGGATGCGGTCGTCCATAATTTTATACTGTATCTGCTGCGAAGCCAGCATGTCACGCAATACGTCGGCTACCGGCTTGTCGGTAACATGTACCGACACTTTTTGATCTACCGGCACCGCCGTGGAGCTGTACACAAACTTGATCCCGGTTTGTTCCTGGATGCGTGTCAGCACCTCTCGGATTTCTTTTTGGTCTACGGAAAGGGAAACGTGCTTATCAGTCAGTTCTTGCAGGAATGGAGTAGCAAACAACGGTTGGGCAAGAAAAACGGACAGCGCGGATATAACAGTGACTTTCCAAACCGCCTGAAGACAGGCGGTAAGTCGCTTTTTTTTCATACCTTTAAATGTTTTGTTCTGAAAATGATACTTCGGGCAAAACGCTACCCCCTCAAAACGGATAGCTTTTCTAAGCTGGCAATGCCCCACATTGTCAGCTTTTTTTGTTTTGCAATTAAAGGATGCTGTAGAATCGTTGTTGCATAGTGTTCGTTGATTAGGTTTAGGTTATGTATTATAGGTTAGGTACTTCTTATGTATACTACTGACCTCCCGGGCAGCCTTTTCCGGTAATCCGGATCGTTGTGCCCTCGATCGTATGCCCCGCGCCCACGGAACTGCAGATAAACTCCAGTCGTGTTTCCAGATCTTCGCCGGACAGGTCGCCTGTAAACGTACAGTTATACAGATTTACATCTTCCGGTTGGATCGTAATGCCATACGCCCGCTCGAGGTTGTGCAATACTGTTTTCAGCGGTGCTTCCTCGAATTCAAAAACAATGCGTTCTGCCGGAGCATCTTCTGCCGACAGCGGTACCGGCTCTGTCACCAGCGAAACCGCCAGCTCTTCCGTTTCCAGGTCCAGCACAGCCCGTTGGTTGGGCGTAAGGTATACCTGGCGCTCTTCCATCAGCAAACCACGCAGAATCGCACCTTCGGTATTGCGCGACACCATCACTTTGCCTGTCACGACGGCTACCTCGCTGGGGTGCCCCGCGCCTTGCGCTTTCACGGTAAAGCTCGTGCCGACCACTTGCGTGATCAGGTCTTCGCTGAACACCAGGAACGGCCGTTGCTTATCCTTGCTCACTTCAAAAAAGGCTTCTCCCGTGAGGAACACTTCGCGCTTGTTGGCCGCAAACCGATCCGGATATTGCAGCACGGCGCCTGGCGCTAACGTTACCCGGGTGCCATCCTCCAATTGCACCGGTACCGGCAGCACGGTCATGTTCTGACGCATCTGCAACGTCACGCCTGCTTCGCGGGCAATGGCGTCCGGCGTAGCGTGGTCGGTGCGGACGAAATACCCCGTCAGCAACAATCCGGCAATCAGCGACGCCGCTATGCCCAACTGCGTACTACGCCGCCCAAAAAAGCTCACCCGGCGCGGCTCGCTGGTATCGTCCAGCTTCTTGCTGAGCGTCGCCCACAGGCGATCGTCCATCGCCTGTAACTCGCCCTCCTGATAAGCAGGCACCCCTTCCTGGTCCAGCACGTTGTACCATTGCTCGACGATCTTTTTCTCCTCCTCGGTACAGCGACCTTCCAGGTAGCGCTTTAATAAACTGTGGAATACTTCTTTGCTCATGCAACGGAATTTGTTTTGCCTGTCATTAAGTCAATGTAGAAGACTATCATCCCTAAATGGGTAGTTATTTTTTTTAACAATTTTTTAACAAGATCCAGTGATCAATTGCCCGGCAGCAGGCACCATGCACCGTACTAATGGGGGGTTATAGAAGATAGATCAGCAGAAAACCGTATATCAAATAGTCCTTCAGGTGGACACGCATACGTTTCAGTGACTGGGTGATGTGATATTCGACAGCCTTTTCCGAAATGTTCAGATCGCGGGCAATCTCCTTGATCGAACGATTCTCAAAACGGCTCAGCCTAAAGACCTGCTGGGTTTTTTCCGGCAGCAGGGCAATACCTTTGTCGATGGCCTGTGAGAGGTCGTGGTGTATCGTTGTTTGTTCGGTCGTGTGCGCATAGTCGGTCGCCGTATGCTGCACATAGCTCACGAATTTCTCGTGAACGATCTGCGACTTATAATGATTGATGATACTGAACTTAATCGCCGTAAAAAGCCAGGCACGTACATGCTGAATTTCTACCGTGGCACGCCGCTCCCATAAGTTCAGAAACAGATTTTGTGTAAGCTCCTCGGCGATCTCTTTGGTTCCGGTCTTGCGATAGGCCACCAGTAGAATCTCCTTCCAGTAGCGCTCGTACAGCACGCGGAATGCTCCCTTATCCTCATGTTTCATGAGGCCTACCAAGGCTTCGTCCGGGAGAAGAGAATAGTTCATGATCGGGTCGTGAGAAATCTGAACGCGAAATTAAAGGTAAACAAAAAGCAGGCATATAAAAAAACGGGTTCAAGGTCAACGACCGGGATTTATTCTAAAAACGCTACTAAAACGTTTACGATATTCTAATGCAATCGAATTTTTTAAAATAAAATTCCAATTCCAAAATCCTAAAAAAAAGGGCATTTAGGGATACCACCCGTTTGGCTTACTGTGCGTATAAGTCAATAACCTAATCCCCCATGTATATCAAAACCCACCAGGTCTGGGCCGTACTTGCCGCCTTTGCTATCGCTTGTTCGGACGATGGCGACGAAGTAAAGATCATCGATCAACCACCTGTACCCGAAGCCCGCTTCACCGAGCAGCTTGACCGCATCGCATTAAATGCCGGCGACTCGTACGATCCCGAGGGCAAAGTCATCACCTATCAGTGGAAAACGTCTTCTGCCAACATTACCATCAACAACGCCCGCGAGGCCAAAGCCTTCTTCAAACTCCCTTCGGCAACGAAGGAAGAGGCCATTGCCATTAGCCTTACCGTGAGCGACGGCAAGTCCGAACAGACCAAAGACATCAACATCACCGTACCGCCCATGACCAAAGCCCGGGCGTATGGTTTAGGGCGCGTAGTGTCGCAAGAGCACAGCAACAACGTTCCGTACGAGTGGTATATGGAGCAAAACTTTACGGGTCAATACTCGTCCATCAATTGCGGTCCTACATCGTCTACCATGGGCATCAAATGGTATAATCGAAGCTTTGGCCGCACGCCCGAACAGGCTCGCGCCGACTATATCGAAAAATTCAACCAGACCGGCTGGTGGTCGACAGATGATATCTTCCGATACCTGGAGGAAAACGGTGTAACGCATAACTCCTTTCAAATGAGTGCCCCGGACCGGATGAAGGCCACCCTGGATGAGGGCAATATCATTATCCTTTGCCTGGATATGTATTATGTGACCTATAACCCCGAAGAGGAGCAGCACTTCGGAAAAATATACCAGCACACGAGTCCGGGTGTGGGGCACTTCATTGTTATCAAGGGATACAAGGAAGTGGACGGTACGATGTACTATGAAGCTTACGATCCTGATCTGGGCGGGCAGCGATACCGGGATAATACGTTTAAAGGAAAAGACCGGTATTATACAAGTGCCGATTTAGATGCTGCCACGCAGAATTGGTGGGATTACTTTTTCGTAGTGTATCCGCCTACAGAAAATGGCAAGCGGACGAAAGTGACGGAGGGGCGTAGTGATATACGCTACGGCAAATAATACAATAGTAATTGGCGTAGGCCATTATTCGTCGTAAAAATCCTGTAGGGCTCCAAAATAGACATTGTTCCACCCATCGACGATGTCGTCATAGTCTGCATCAGGAATGTTGGTGTGGCGTAGCTCTACAGAGGTGCCGCTGCCGGAAGCGTGGAGTTTGATCGTGACGATCGACTCTTCTTCCGTATGGTCCTCGCCGAAGTACCATTGCTGCACGATCATTTTATTCTCTTCGAAAGAGATGTTCTTGCCCACAATGCTTCCCTCCCACAGCGAAAACTCGCTGCCGGGCTCGGTAGACATTTCGGCTTCCTCGCCCGACCACAGGTGAATGGTGAGGGGGTTGGTCAACGCCAGGTAAACGTCTTCCGGAGGAGCGCCAAGCGTGTAGTATTTTTTGAATGATTTCATGATGTCAGCGTCAATGGGGGATAAAGATAACAAAAAGCAAACGGCCGTGGAAGGCCTAGACTTCTTCTCCCGGCGGCAAGTCGGGTAGTTTGACATAAAAGACCGAACCCTCATACAGTACACTGGTAAAGGTGATGGTGCCATGCAGCTTCTGCACGGCTTTTTTCACGATGTACAACCCCAGGCCGTTGCCCTTGGAGTTTTCATTGCTGCGAAAATACATGTCGAATATGCCGTCGTGGTAGCGCGGGTGTATGCCCTGTCCGTTGTCACCCACCTCCAATACAATATCATCTGCCTGCCGGTACACGCGCACGTGTATGTGGGGCCGGTCGGGACGGCGGAAATTGATGCAGTTTTCAATCAGGTTACCCAGGATGACCGTTACCAACGACGGGTAGGAATAAAATGACATTACCCCTACCGTTACGCGAAAGTCAATCTCTGCCTGCGCCAGGTCATCCTTAAAGGTTTTGAATACGCCATGCAGCAGATCATGCACGTCGATCTCGGTAAACTGCAGCCGTTGCAGGCCTACGTCGCTGATGGATTGCAGCTTCACCAGCATGCGATCGAGGTGGTGCGCCGTCTGCTGCACGCGTTCAAACAGCTCAAGCACGGAGGGGTCTTTTACAGTGATGCGGGCTACCTGCACCAGCCCCAGAAAGGTCGTCACCGGACGACGAAAGTCGTGCGAGGCGCGATAAAAGAAAGTATCGAGCTCTTTATAGGCTTGTGTCAGCTCAGCTGTACGCAGTTGTATGGTCTCCTCTTGTTGCTGATTGATCTGTGTGATCTCTTCCTTCTGTTCGGCAATTTCGTCGTTGAGGCGGGTAAGCATGGCATTGTTCGCCGTAAGCTCTTCTGCCTGTATTCTGATTTCTTCTTTCTGCTCTGCGACAGCCTGATTCAGCCGCTTCTCGCGTTTGAAAGACCGGTAATTTATCGCGGCCAGCACAGCCATGAGCAAGGTGATGACACCTGCCAGCACAGTAAAATACCGTTGCCGGTCCAGCAATGTCTGTTGCTCGCGGGTTTCGGCCCGGCTCTTTTCCAGGAAGCGCGAAAGCTGCCGGGTGGAATCTTGTACGAAGGGAATAAAGACGTTGGACTGACCACTGGAAGAAGGAACGGAGTCGTATGGCGAGGCCGTGTTAACGCGCACTATTGCCAGCAGGCACAAGAAGCACAGAACCAGGGTCAGGCGGGTCTTCACATATAGAGGGTCTAGGGAACGAAATATAAACAACTCCCCGCGATAATTCCTACTCCCTCCACACCACAACGCGTCTTTTTACAGTTGCCACCCCGTTAGCAGGTGTAGAGTTGCTGGTGTATACCCCTTTCGGGTAGTATGTATCGGGCGTTATGCGCCGCCCAACCGGATGGCCATGACCAGGATGTCATCGGTCTGACCCCGGCCGTTCATCCACGCTTCAATGGTCTTGTCCAGAATGGCGTGCTGCTCCGTCATCGGTAATGCATGAATGTCCAACAACAGCTTGCTAAAGCGCTTCGACATAAACTTCATATTTTCCTTGCCGCCAAACTGGTCGCGATAGCCGTCGGAGAAAAGGTATACCGTGGTGGGTACATCGACCAGAATCTCCTGTTTCTTAAACGACAAGGTGGGCTTCGTCTTACTACCGCCGATGGGGTGAATATCGCCCTTTACCTGGTGCAAGGTATTGTTCTGAATATAGATCAACGGGTTCTTGGCGCCCGAGAATTCCAGTATCTTTTTCTCCCGGCGATAGATGCACAAGGCGGCATCCATACCGTCGTTGTTCCCTGTTACCTCCTGGCGCAGTGCCGTACGAATCTCTTTGTGCAGCGCATCGAGTATGGCATTGGTTTCCGTCACACCCCGGTTGACGATGCCATTCAGAGCGTTGATGCCGATCATCGACATGAAGGCGCCCGGTACACCGTGACCGGTACAATCTACCGCGGCAAATGCTATATCATTATGGGAGGGGTCGTCATGCCCATTGGGCACATCGGAAAACCAATAGAAGTCGCCGCTAACCACATCGCGTGGCTTGAACAGTACAAAGGAGTCGCCGATCCTGCTTTGCTGATCCTTGCGGGGTAACATGGCTTCCTGAATGCGCTTGGCGTAATTGATACTGCTCTTAATGTTCTCGTTCTGCTGATGCAGCCGCTTATTCACACGAATCTTGCGGCGATAGCCAACGATCAGCACGATCGCCAATGCACCCACCAGCAAAATACCGACGATGACCGAGCTGCGAAACAAGGCTTCCTTCTCGATCAGCGCGTTTTGCTCGCGGATCTTGGCACTCGCCAGTTCCTTGTCTTTATTTAATAGGTCAATCTCCAGCTGCCGCTTCAGGCTGATCTCTTCTACGATGCGCAGCGAATCTTCTGTTTGCTGCAGCTTCATGCGCTGCTCCAGCAGCTCGGACTCGGTGAGCTTCTTTTCCGACTCTACCTGGTCGATCTGCGCCTTCAGCTCTTCCATCTTGCGTGCATTGAGCTGTTGGCTTTTTTTACCCTCGCGCGTCAGCTCACGAATTTCTTTCGCATTCTTCTGCCCGAGAATGATGGCGTTGTAGTGCGCCAGGTATTCGGTAGCCTTCTTTTCGTCGCCAAGAGCTTTATAGTATGTCGCCAGCAGCGAGTAACATTTGGCCTGCGCTTCGATGTCGCTCTGCTCAAGTGCCAACGCGAGTGCTTCCGTGAGTGGCTCGATGGAACGCTTCGGCCTGTCGAGGGCTGCCTGCGCCATGGCATATTGTATCAGACTCTCGGTCTCGAATGCTTTGTTCTGCAGCGTACGCGCAGCTTTGGCAGCGCTCTGAAAATTGTCCGCTGCCTTGCTGTAGCTCCTTAACGTGCTGTATATGCGCCCAAGCTGGTGGTAGGCACGGTATTGTCCTTCACCGCTGGATGCCTTCTTGCTATAGCTCAGGCTTTGTCCCAGGTAGGCGGCCGCTTTGTCAAGCTTGCCGGCGTCTTCGTACAATGCCGCAATGGCATACGCTTGCCCGGCGGCTTCGGCTGGCTTGTTGCCCTTCGCAGCAATGGTCAACTGCTGCTCGTGCTCGGCAAGCTTAGCAGCATCCTGTGCCATCCCCGATGGGATGAAGGCAAATGATACTACAACGAAGAGGAGAATGCAACGAACTACGACAAAGGTTTCTTTCATAAGCTATATCAACCCAGTTTCCAACAGGAATCATGAGGTGCGAAGTTTGTCAACTGCAGCCAACTAAATGCAGCGCAACTACCCAAAAACTTACAAGGGCAAGAACTCAGAAACGCCCGCTGTCTGAAAATAGGGCCCTTTCAATACGTAATAACAGCATCAAGCGGAAACAACGTACTGGCCGTGCACAGCCGTACAGCCCGCTGTCGCGACCGTGCGCGAACTACACTTTTCTTCATCTACACGTCATATACAAACCACCTGCACACGACACACACCGCTACATTTCTCCTGGAATTTGCCCGCCAGGAGAAAAGATAATACATCGCGGCCAAAGTTCCGAACCGAACAAACACCGCCTTCAAACTTTATTCAACCCTTCAAAGAGGTCTTTCGCCCCCTACGAGTTGATCGATCATCTCACCATGGCTATGATCAAAACCGTTCAGCGCGTTGTACATTTTCGGATATACATCCCCCTTCTGACATGGCCAGAGGCCACAAAATGGCCTTTTTAAATCTGGCCACTATTTTGTTTAACCGTCTGCAAACGACTACTGCCGTGAAAACACTCCTCGCCCTCATCTTATGGTGCATACTCTTTGTACTGTGCTGGCCGCTGGCCCTGGTTATGATCGTATTGTTTCCGATCGTCTGGTTGTTGCTCTTGCCGTTTAAGATCGTCGGCCTAAGCATCGATCTGGTGTTTAAGCTCATCGGCGCAATCCTGCTCTTCCCTTTCAAACTCGTTAAGTCGCTGTAGAAAAAGGCCCGCGTGTGCGACGGATGTAGTATCTTGCTGCGGTGGAGAAGAACCGAACATCGTCTTTCCGTTCATTCATAACTTCGCTGCGCAAGGCTTATGTCCTGCTGCGCCGCAATGACCCGCTCATCCTGGCTTCTTCCACGGCGTTCTTCGCTACCTTCTCGCTTTCGCCGATCATCGTAATCCTGGTGAACGTCTTTGGCCTCTACTTTAAATCAGAGCAGATCCGGAAACAGCTTTTTGAAAAGCTACAAACCACCGTCGGCCCTTATGCCACCGAAGAGATTGAAAAGATCGTGCACAACTTTATGGCCGTGACGGAGAGCGCCTGGATTACCATCGCGGGGTTTGTCTTTTTGCTGTTTGTTGCCACAACCTTGCTCGGCATTATCCGCAAGGCGATCCATCAGCTATGGTATATCCGCCGGAAATCGTCAGTGCGGATTCAATATGGTATCAAAGAGCGAATGATTGGCATCGGCATGCTGCTCTTCCTGGGACTGTTGTTTCTGGTGGCCCTGCTGTTAGACGCTTCGGTCGCCGTAATCCGCGAACATTTTCCCGATGTCAATACCGCCTGGATACGATTTATGAATATCCTGTTCTCGTTGTTGGTTGTCACCGCGTGGTTTACGGGCGTCTTTAAAATCTTACCCGAAGCGCGCGTAAAATGGAAAGCGGCGCTGGCGGGTGGTCTGCTTACCGCCGTACTATTCAGTATCGGCAAGATCATCCTGGGAAAACTGTTGGTGGAAAGTAATTTACAGACGCTCTTCGGCGCCTCCGCCTCCATTGCACTCTTATTATTATTCATCTTCTATTCCGCCTTGATGATGTATTACGGCGCCGCCTTTACCCACGTATACGCCGAAGCCATTCATCAGCCGATACAGGCCGGCCGTTATGCTGACGAATACGAAAAGCGCGTGGTGCAGCACTCCTAAAATCTTCGCTCTTTCGCACGGTAACGTGTTCGAAAATGATCAATACGCCAGCGACAGCCTTGAAAAAAACGGGCTTACAGCGTAAAAATCGCATCTTTATACATCCGGCACGCTGCTTGAGCAGGGTTAGGGGCCTTTTATATTAACCCTTTATCCTATGTTTAAAAATTACCTGCGATTTTCCACGCGCGTCTTTCTCAAAGACAAATTCTTTGCTACGCTCAACATCCTCGGCCTGGCGCTGGGCATTGCGGTCAGTATTATACTGCTGCTAATCTTACAGAATGATCTTACCTACGATCAGTACCATATACACCACAAACGCATCTACCGGCTGGGTGGTCACTTAAGCGCCACCGGCATTGACATTCGCGTGGCCCGTTCTGCGCGTGAGCTGGGAAATGTATTACAAACGGAACTACCCGAAGTGCAAGCGGCCGTGCGGGCTAACAGTTGGGACCACACCCTGGTAAAATATGAACCGCGCGCCGGTGAAGAGCGTGCTTTTTATGAAGAGAACATCGTACGTACTGACTCTAACTACTTCCAGGTGTTCTCACATACATTTCTGGCCGGCGACCCCAAGACCTGCCTGGTCGACCTGAATACACTCGTACTAACGGAGTCCACCGCGAAACGATATTTCGGCGACGAGCCCGCACTGGACAAAACATTACTAATCGACAACACGTCGTATAAGGTAACCGGCGTCATCCGGGACCTGCCGTCGAACACACACCTGTCGTTCGATATACTTCTCTCACAACTTGCCGACCGAGAATGGGTGCGTGAGAATGGCCAGATCAAATCGGAAGCATTCTGGAATCCGGATGTGTACCTGTACCTGCTCATGCCCGAAGACTACGAACCGCAAGCATTTTATAGTAAGTTTCCCGCCATCTTCGATAAATACTTCAAATCCTTTGGCGACCAGGTGGGCGGTAAATACGAACCGATCCTGGAACGCCTCGACCAAATTCATTTTCATTCCGGCCTGACGTCTGACGAGCCGCAAGGCAACATGGCCTATCTCTATGCCTTCAGCGGCATCGGCATTTTCATTATTCTGCTCGCCTGCATTAATTATATGAACCTGTCTACCGCCAAATCGGTGAACCGGGCCGCGGAGATCGCCATGAAGAAGACGCTGGGCTCGGGCAAGCTGCAATTGGTAGCAGCCTTCCTGGGTGAATCTGTTTTTCTATCCGTCGTTGCTTCGATCCTGGCACTGGCCATAGCTGCCATGGTCATTTACGCCACCTCCTTCAACAGCTTGATTGGCAAAAACCTTGCGCTCGACTTTGTGCACAACCCGCTCTTGCTGTTCGGAACGGTAGGGCTAACAGTATTGATCGGCGTCGTCTCGGGCCTATATCCGGCCTTCTACCTGCCCGCCATTCCCACATTGCAAGCGCTAAAGGGCGCCTACAAACACCGCAAATCAAGCTTAGTGCTGCGAAAAGTGTTAATCACAACACAATTCGGCATCTCCATCTTCGTGGTGGTGTGCACACTCTTCATGCAACGACAGATTCGGTATGTGCGCAACAAAGAGCTGGGCTTTACAAAAGACAACGTCGTGGTGCTGCCGATCAACGACACACTGGTCCAACACCAGATCGAAGGCATCAAACATGAATTCCTGCAACGACCGACGATCACGCAGGCTACTACGGCGTACCATGTATTGGGTATGAATGTCGATGGACAGCCCGTGATGTGGGCCGAAAGCGAAAGCGGCATGAAGCAACAGGCCTTCACGCTGATGTTTGTGGGCGACGATTATCTCAAGACCATGGGATTGACGTTGGTCGACGGCCGCGATTTCCAAGCGGGCCTGGCCGATGTGGATCACTCCTTCTTAGTGAACGAAGCCGCCGCCAAACTGATGGGCTGGGGTAACAACGCGGTCGGTAAAAAGGTCAAGTTCTTCCACGACAATGAGGACAAACAAGTGATCGGCGTCGTCAAAGACTTTAACTATAACTCGCTGCACAATGCCGTAGAGCCGCTTTTGATAGCACGCGGACGGGACAATGGTGGCTTCTTACACCTGCGTGTGCGGGGTGAAGATTTGCCCGGGACCATGGACTATATCCGGCAAAAGTGGTCGCAGATTGATCCCAATCACCCCTATGAATACTTCTTTCTCGATCAACGTTTCAACGAACAGTACCGCGCGGACGAGATTCAGTACAAGCTAGTATCCACTTTATCTTACATCTGTATTTTCATCTCCCTGCTCGGGCTGCTGGGTCTGTCGGCATTCACGGCCGCGCAACGCACAAAAGAGATCGGCATACGCAAAGTGCATGGCGCGTCGGTACCGCATATCATCTACATGCTGTACAAAGACGTGATGTATCTTGTCTTGCTGGCGTCGGTGTTGATCATACCTGTCGCCTGGTATGTCGTTACGCAGTGGCTGGGCAACTTCGCGTATCAGATGCCGCCGGACTATGCACTGTTTGTTGTCGTGACCATCTTTGCCATAGCCTTCTCGTTCCTTACGGTTGCGTTTCATTCCTGGAAGACAGCGCGTACAAACCCGGTGGACTCATTGAAATATGAATAATCGATCGTAAACAATACATGCCTAAGCCTGATTTATGCAAGCGAATTGAGTTGTTTTTGTCGTGATAAATTGGAAATAATAATTTGTAATTATATTTTAGCGGCTCAAACAAATTAAATTTTATAGCTATGGCAAAATCAGCTAAAAAAACAGCAAAGAAAGTAGCGAAGAAAGCTGCTCCTAAGAAAGCCGCTAAGAAAGCCGCTCCTAAGAAGGCCGCTAAGAAAACTGCGAAGAAAGCCGCTAAAAAAAGCAGCAAGTAATTCAGTTGAAGGCAGCATAGACAACTATGCTGCCTTCGCTATTTAATACGTTACCCATCATCCTCCGTTCTCTCTTCCTCCTCCTCCACCTTTGTTTTCCTGATCACCAATCTCCAGTAACGCATGTACGCGACGCTTGCGTAGCGCTTTCCTCCTGTCCATACATTTACACAGAAATATCCCCAATAAGCCCATACACGGCCTCAAATACGCGTTAAATACCTGTCCGATGCAGGCATACATTTACTAAGGACGGTGGTATAAGACAAAGTTTGAAGCTATGGAAACCGAGAACAACATCAACCGCCACGAGCTGATCATCGAAGTGATTACCTGGACAGCATTGGTCGCCATTATGCTGTATTGATACCGTTCACAACCTGCGTAAACGGCTGACTGGAGGACATCCGGTCCGTTGTTCCCTAACTGTTCAGGAACCGTTCGACCGACAATCCCTCGAACTTTTCGGGGTTTTCGATCTTATGAAACACTTTCTCTAACGCCTGGTTGAGCGCTACCGGAAGCTCTAACATCGGAAAATGACAGGTGCCCTGGAGTACGAACAGCTCATAGCCAGCGTTGGCATGTTTGCTTAACAGGCTTTCGTCGGTAGGAATGTAGTCTACGTTGATCAGGTACAACTTCCACCGCAGCTGTTCCAACAGCTCCCGCTCGCGTGCAGCAAAGCCGAAGATGGACGGTAATGAGCCAATCACCATCGGCGGGTATGCCGTCCGATAGTCGTTAGTAACCATGTCGACAATGCCGATATCCGTATGGTGGGTTAACAAACCTTGTTTGGCATACGACTCTACCGTATTACCAAAGTCGGCTTCGAGATTTTGCAGAATGCTGCTGACTTGCTGCAATACCTCTTCCGGCATTTCGGTACCGGCATGCTTCAGCGAATCAATGACAACAAGCCCCAATACCGCCGCGGGATTGAGCGCGGAAGCTTCCAGGATAATATCCGAGCCCATCGAATGGCCAATCAAGATGACCTTGCTAAGGTTTAACTCCTGGATGACTGCGTTCACATCGGCAGCAAAGGCTTCTATCGTCCATTCCTGACGATCTTTTCCCGACTGCCCATGTCCCGGCAGGTCGATCGCGATCACGCGATAATGTTGTTTAAAATGCGTGATCTGTTCCTCCCAGTACAACTTGTCAATGCAGGAACCGTGCACGAAGAATAAAGTAACCTCACCGGCACTGGTGTCGATGTAATCAATCGGAAGACCATCTCTGTAAACTACCATAAGCATGGGGATTGTGAACAGCCAAAAGTTAAAAAAGCATGCCTATTCAGGTGTTTTTACGCGTCGCTTCCGAAAGTACATCCACGTTCCGGCCACCAGTAACACGAGCAATCCGCTGTAGATATGAAATTTTAATTTCCATACGCCAGACGCTTTCACAGAAGGCTCAGCGGCGGCATGTCCCCACGCAATGAACGCATCGGCCACTGGCAACTGTCCAAAAAGATACTGTTTCTTTCCATCATGGGTCACCGGTACACCGAAAGCTTCGATGCTGTTTCGCAAACCAACATATTCTTGCTGCTCCTGATAAAGTGCCAACGTGCGCAGGCCCGCCAACGAAGCTGCTGCTCCCGCTTGCAAGATTACCGGCCCCGAGTCAATGTCGCCGAAACCCACTGTCCCGGCCGGATACTCGCGTATGCAGGGCAAACCAAATCGATGCGCGATGAAGAGCGCGCGGTAACGCTCGAACTGCTCACGGGCAAAGGTGGAATGGATCTCCGGCAGAAAGGAAAGCATCAAACTTTGCGACGAACCTCGTGCTTCTTCTTTCGTCACGCCCGTTACGGGGTCAACTTCATGCGGGATCAGTCCATGAGTATCCAGTTGGCCGCGCACCCGCGTGATCCATGCATCCATGGCTTTTCGATAATGTGGTTTGAAGAGCTTGTCATGCAGCGACAACGAGGCTACTCCCACGACGGCATCGGCCGGCCAGGCACCAAATCTATACGACGGTGGGTACGGTGTCTTATCGGATTCAATGGCCTGTGCAATATCCTGACATCGCGCCCGAAAGGCCGCTACCTCGCTGGCCGACCGCTTCGATGGAGCCTGCAACAATAGTTTTCGGCCAACAACATAGTTATACCATCCCTGGTAGAAGGCTCCGTACGATAGCGGAAGAAACTCGTCAAAGATCTCGCGTGCTGTCTCCGAGCCAAGACGGTCACACGATCTTTCAACTTCCTGAAATGCTTCGCGGTATAGGGCGTCGCCCGCATCCGTTTGCCTGGCTACATCTGCCCACGCGAGTCCGTACAAGGCATTCATAAAAACATATCCTTCCGGGTATAAGCCCTGCATGTCTTCCGCCGCACCATTATCCATAGCATGCTTTAAACCCCGAAGCTCCAGCAGCAAATCATCGTATTGCACATGTCCATTCCGGATACTGAAAACCGGCTGGTAGTACAGCGCAACGTTCCAATGTATAATGAGTACAACCACTAATCCGGCCAGGACAATACTTATACTTTTCCAAAACTTCCGCATTCAAAGGATTTTATACACCGATAAAGCGGCAATTTACCCTGTAAATTCGCATCAATCGCTAACTCCGGTATAGAATATTGGAAGTGAGCCGTTCGTTGCGTATATTCCCTGATCTTTGTCGTTTAGATCACTGTTAAAATTTCCAGGGTATATGCGCGCGCTACTATGCTTATGGCTGGTCCTGCTTACTGCCTGTCAATCGGGAAGGATTCCTTGTCCCGAGCCCAAGGCCGTCAAGGTCAAACGCTCTGTAATTCACAAACGCTTTCTGGATTCCGATCAAACACTTTCTGCCAAGGCCGATGATACCAAAACGCGCGCGGCGCGGGGTGGAAACAAAAGCTCCGTACGCGTGATCAGCAGTGTGTCGGTCGAAGAATGGGATTGTCCGCAACCCGGCCGGAAAAAATATATGCCGCGATCCATCCGGCAGAATATCCGGAAGAATATGAAGAAGATCAATGCCCCCGAAAACAAGCGAGACTCCGTCGCCACACAGGTGCACCCCTAGAAATTACAACCTGCCCGACGCCCGCGCATCTTTCACCACCCGCATCGTAACATGTAACTGCCCGGCATGACGCTGTGTATGCTCCGCGGCATGTACGAGCAGGCCGAGCACCGTCGACGGTATTTGTTTACGCCCCACCCCACGGCTTTCCAGCAACGTGCGCTCGTCGGTCTGGCGCAACTGCTTCAGACAAGCATCCACCTGCTCCCGAAATCTTGTGAGTAGCACGGCCACGGTGCATCCTTCAAACGGCCGGCCTTCGCCTTCCAACGCTTGCAATTGTTTGTCGGAAAGTACCTCGCCCCGCGCATAGGTAAAAAGCCGGCTGAGTACGCCACTTAAATGTTGCAAATGAAACCCGACCGAAGCCACCGATGCAGGCTGAAGCCACAGGGCGTCATCCGGAAAATCAGTCATCCATGACTCCACTTCTTCGCGCGCTTGCAACAAAGCATGTGCCACAGGTTGAAGATGTGGCGGAATGCCGTCAATCGGACCCCGCAGCCAGACTTCCAATATATTGTGATTCATGAGCGTGTCGTACGCAACAAAGGTAGGCTGTTTATGAACGATTACCACCAGGCACAGCCTTTTACGTTGCTGTTGCAATATGAGGCCACAGCACAACAATATGACAATCCTCGCGGCGCCGTCGATTCTGGGCCTTCGCCCGTCGGGTGTCGAGCGACTAGCCGAACAATTGCTGCAGGCCGGCTTAGCAGAACGTCTTGGAATAAAACAACCGCTGCAATTCGTACCCACACAAAACGATCAGTATAGCCAGCAGCGCGATCCGCAAACGCATTGCCTCAATCCGCTCCCCTTACGGGAATTTTCGAAAACACTGGGTTCCGCCGTCCGGCGATGCGTTCCCGAAAATTTCCCCATTGTCTTAGGGGGTGACTGTAGCATACTGTTGGGTATTATGTCGGCATTAAAACGGCTCGGCACCTATGGCATCGTTTCGCTCGATGCGCACGCTGATTTCTATGAACCAGAGAAGTCTACCACCGGCGAAGTTGCCGACATGGACATGGCCATTATCAGCGGCAGAGGCCCCGACCTGCTAACCAACATCGACAATCTCAAACCCTATGTACAAGACCAACACACTATACACATAGGGCAACGCGACTGGACAGAAACACAACACTACGGCTCACGAGACATTCGTCAAACGGCCATTACCTGCATGGACCTGGCAACGCTCCGGCAACACGGCGTCGCCCGGCAGAGCGCATGGGTGGCGAATCATTTGCAATCACTGACCATCGCGGGTTGCTGGCTTCACTACGACACCGACGTGCTGGCAGACGATCTAAACCCCGCTGTAGATTACCGGCTACCCGGAGGTCTATACTACGATGAAGTCGAACTATTGGTACGAAGCCTGCTCACCACCGGTAAAATTGTCGGCATAAGTGTCTCGATTTTCAATCCCGCCCTCGACTCCGATGGACACATCACCGCAAGTCTCGTCGAACATTTCGGGCGCATTTTTGATCCGCCGTGACGTATCCTTCATGTTCGTTGCGGCGCGCGAAAACATCGAAGCGAGTGTATCCCAGACTCTTGCAAGACAGCCCGGGAGTTGTCCTGTTATCCGGTCGACTTGATAGCCATCTGTATCGACGAGTTTTACTTGCCGATTTAACATTTTTCCCCTACCTTAATATACCAAGTAATTTTCGTTGAAATCACATTCGTTGAAGCCTTACGGGCGATATGCATCCAAAAATATCCTCCATTACCCCGCGCAACGTGATTGTGTTGATCGGGATCATTTTCCTCGCGTCAGCTGTCCTGATCGTGATCAACTACTACACCATCCTGATCACGTCGGGTGTTCGCGCGTACATTAATGGTGAGTCGCAATACTCCAAAGGACAAAAAGATGCATCCCGCAATTTGTTACTCTACCTCGACACACACGATACACTTTACTTCAACCGTTTCCGCAAGGAGTTAAGTGTGAACATCGGCGACAGCATTGTGCGCGTGGGTCTCACTACCGGCGCCGACGAGTCGATTGTCCGTGCGGGCCTTACCGCGGGTCGCAATCACCCCGACGACCACAGCGACATGATCTGGCTTTTTAAGAACTTCGGAAATATCTCGTTTATGAAGCGCGCCATTGCGTTATGGAAAGAAGCCGATTACATCATTTTACAAGAATACCGGCTCGCAGAAGAGGCGCATCGCAAGATTTTACAGGGGCAACTGACAGCCGCTGACAAAGCGGAGTATGTAACAAAGATCACCGAATTTACGACAGGGCTCACCATTCGCGAGCGCGAATTCTCGGGGGTGCTGGGCGCAGCAGCACGTACGGTAAACGATTGGCTCTTTATTACCAATGTGGTCATGACCCTGTTAATAATCGGCAGCGCCAGCGGTTATGCCATGGTAATGATCCACCGACTACGCGAAAAAAACGCCGACCTCTCCCGCACCAACCACGAGCTGGACAAGTTTGTCTACAGCGCTTCACACGACTTGCGCGCACCGATCTCGTCGTTGAGCGGCCTGATCGAGATTGCGATGGTCGAAGGTGACGTAACCCAAATCAAGTCCTACCTTGCGCTCATGAAAACCACCCTGGGCAAACAGGACGAGTTCATCCGAGAAATCATCGACTTTTCGCGCAACAAACGCACCGTTGTCCACCGCAAAGAAGTAAACCTCGATACTCTGTTCGACCAGGTTGTTGCTCGCCACCAATATATGCCTGGCGCGCACGATATTGCCATTCGCAAGGAAATAACCGACCCGGTTCTCTGGGTCGACAGCCTGCGGCTGGAAATTGTCATGAACAATATCATTTCCAACGCCATCAAGTATCATGACAAATCCAAAGAAGAAAAATACATTCTTATTAAAAGCTATCGCAAGAATGGCATGCGTGTGATCGAAATCGCCGACAACGGCCAGGGCATCCTGAAGGAATACCATGAAAAGATTTTCGATATGTTCTTCGTGACACCCAACAACCAAAAGGGATCGGGGCTGGGACTCTATATCACGAAGGAAACTATCACCCGGCTCAAGGGCACAATACGGGTCGAGTCCGAATCACGGACCGGCAGCAACTTTATTATCAACATTCCCGCATGAAAACCGATTGCCAGTTCCTCATCATCGACGACAACGAGGTAGACCAACTTGTCACACAGCAGTTGCTAAAAAAAGATTTCGGCGCAGTGGAGGTTGCCCACGCGGGAAACGGCATCGAAGCCATGCAATGGATCCAGGACCTGAAGTCGAACCTGCCGAATAGCCTGGTAATTTTATTGGATGTACGCATGCCCCTGATGGACGGCTTTCAATTCCTCGACGCCTTCGAGGCGCTGAACGAAGACTTTAAGAAAATGACCAAGATCATTATGCTCTCCTCTACGCTTGATCCACGCGACATCGAACAAGCCGAAGCTCACAAGAACGTCATACAACTATTTAGCAAACCTCTGCCTGTAAAACAACTGCACGAGCTCATCTAACGGACGCCGTCGGGCTAGGCATTATCGGCCGGCGACGGTGTCGGCTGGTCCGTCTCCTCACCCGGTCTGCTTACCCCATAAGCAGAAGGCGTAACCCCAAACAGTTTCTTAAAACACTCGCGAAAGTATGGAAGGTCGTTAAACCCAACCTCGTAGGTAATCTGCGCGATGGTGAGCTCGCCCAGACCGAGCAATTGTGCCGCCCGCTTCAACCGGATGGTACGAATAAATTCATTGGCAGACTGGCCCGAAACCGCTTTGAGCTTGCGATATAATTGTGTGCGACTCATCGCCACATCACGCCCCAGGTCTTCTACACTATATGCCGGATTGGCCATGTTGCGTTCAATGCTTTCGAGCACTTGCTGTACAAACCGGGCGTCGGCCGATGTATGCGTTACTTGCTTTGGAGACAGACGGAGCGTAGACCGATCCTGGAAAGCAGCGTGCAACTGCTCCCGTCGGCGCAACATATTGCGCACCTTCAACTGCAATACCTGTGGATGGAAGGGTTTCGTAACATAATCGTCCGCGCCGGTCTCCAGCCCTTCTACTTTAAAGAGCAACGAGGTGCGGGCCGTAAGCAATATGACGGGAATATGTGCTGTACGGGCGGAAGTTTTCAGCGTGCGACAAAAGGTTATGCCGTCCATCACGGGCATCATCACGTCGCTGATAATAATATCGGGTATTTCTTCCTGGGCAATCGCCAGCCCCTCCTGCCCATCGGCCGCTTCACGAATGCTATATTCTGTCTGAAAAATTGAACGTATATAGTCGCGTACGGCGGCGTTATCTTCGACAATCAGTAGTTTTTGTACGTCTTCCGGATGCTCCGGTGGTTCCGTACCAACCGGTACCGTACCGGCGACCGGCGGCACGGTATAAACAAACGCGTCGGTCTCTTTTATACCGCTGGCGCGCTGCGACGCATCAAAGTGTGCACTACCCTTGCGGAGACGGATGGTAAACCGCGTAAAGACATGCTCTTCGCTCTCTACCGCAATAGTGCCCTGGTGCATGTCTACCAGGCTTTTTGTCAGTGCCAGGCCTATACCGGTGCTTGCATGATGCCGGTCTTCATCATAGCTAAAAAAACTTTGAAAGATATGTTCGACATGCGCGCGGCGTATACCCTTGCCACTGTCCTCCACAATTACCACTACAGCATCTTCCAATTCTTGTACCCGCAGCACAACCCGGCCACCCGCCGGTGTATTCTTGAATGCATTCGACAACAGATTAAACAAGATCTTCTCAAAATGATCACGGTCAAACCATACGTGGACCACCGGTGACGATGCCTGCAAAGTGAAGGTTAGCTGTAATTCCGTGGCCAACGCATCAAATGACAATTTTACTTCTTGCACAAATTGCACCATGTTGCCTTCGCTCACCGCCAGCGACAGATTACCCGACTCTGCCTTACGAAAATCCAACAACTGGTTTACCAGGTGCAGCAGGCGCTGCCCATTGTTTTGCACCACCAGCAGTTGGTCGCGCACCGGCTTGCCCACACCGGCGGAATCCAGCAGACTGTGCAATGGCCCGAGGATCAGCGTCAGCGGTGTGCGAAACTCGTGAGAGATATTGGTAAAGAACTGCAACTTGGCCTGATTGAGCTTCTCCTGGTTCTCGCGTTGCAACCGTTCTACTTTCAAGTCGTGGCGGAAATTGGCGCGCATCAGGATCAACTTGCGGAAGAAGTGCAGGATCAACAAGCTGGCCAGCACATATCCCACGGCCGCCCAGGTTGTTTTCCACCACGGCGGCAGAATGACCAGCGACGCCTCACTTTCGGCTTCACTCCAGACGCCGTCGCTGGTGGTAGCTTTTACTTTAAACCGGTAGTGACCGGGGTTCAGGTTGGTATAGTTGGCGTAACGGCGAGTGGCCTGTGTATAATTCCAATCCTTGTCAAACCCTTCGAGCTTATAAGCATAGCGCGTCTTCTCCGGCGCCGCATACGTCAGGGCCGTAAACTCGAATGAGATAGAGTTCTCAAAATGTTTGAGCGTTACCTCCGATGTCTCCGCGAGCGGTTTTTCCAACACTACACGTCCGCCAAACGCCGTCCCAACCGGCACAGGTTTGTTAAACACCTGAAAGTCACTGATCACCACATTGGGCACGACAGGATTGGGCACGGCGGCGGCCGGATCGATAATATTAAACCCTTCCGATCCCCCGAAGAGCAGTAGCCCCTTCGGATCTTTGTAACAAACATGGTTGTAGAAAAAACCACCCTGTATACGGTCGTGGCTATCGTAGCTCTTGACAAAGTGCGGGTTCCCGGGATCGATCACTGTCAGGCCATCCCAGTGGGCCAGCCATAGCTTGCCGCTGTCATCTTCGAGGATACTGACGAGCACATTATTACTCGGCCCGGCCTCGAAGGCATGTGACCGGAACGTTTCCGTGCGGCGGTCAAATGTATTCAACCCACCTTCGGTGCCGATCCAAAGCCCGCCGGCGTGATCCTCATACAAGGCATTGATAAAATTGTTGGTCAGCTCGCTGTGCAGGCTATCACCCCGGTAATAGTGGCGTACGTCCAGCCCCTGTGTCGTCTGGCGCACGCGGTAAAGACCATTGCCCCGGCTGCCAATCCAAAGCGCACCCGCGTGATCAGCGTGCATCACCACCATCGGCACCCGTTCCAACAGGGGCGCTTGAAACTGTACTACCCGGCCTTCGGCCGTGATCATATTCAGGCCACCACTCCACGTGCCCAGCCAGATATTGCCCCGTACGTCTTCGGCAAAAGACATGACGTAGTCATCACTGATGGGGGCCGCCGACTGCAGCCCGTAATGTTTGAACTGCGTAATCTGCGGGTTGTTTCCCACTGCTTTCTCCGAAAATGTATAGACACCATCTCCGGCCGTACTGACCCACACGTTACCGCGCGAGTCGGTAAACAACACCTGTATAAAATCCGTAAAGTCGTTTTCCTCCCGGTGCCGGATGGTATACCGTCGGAATGTGCCGTTGGTAAACCGGAACAAGCCCCCGCCGAGTGTCGAGATCCAATACCCACCATCGTGCGCACTGCGCAGGCCTGTGATGATGCTCCGCGTCGGATCAAATGCCGAAGTCTTGTACGCCGCAAAGCCTTTAGCGTAGCTGTCGTATTTGTTTAATCCTTTTTTAGTACCAACCCACAATACGCCGCCGCGGTCCAGAAAGAGCGACGTAACCGTGTTGTGGCTCAGGTTCACCGTACGATCGTCACCCCCCAGAAAACGCATGAACCTGCCGGCTTCGGGATCAAAGAAGTTTAACCCCATTTCCGATCCGGCCAGTATATAGGGATGCTCGCCGTCCACCACCATAAAGGCACGAAAGAGATTATAACCCGACGATTTACCCTCTACGATGTAGTTCATCGTCCCAGTCTCGTCGACACGTTTGATACCTTTTTTGGTACTATACCAAATCACGGGTGGCCGGCCCCGGTGCCGGGTTTCTTCAATGTGGTATATATGATGATGGAGGCTTGCGTCGGCCGGGTCGGCATCATTGTAGAGGTATCGTACAAAAGTATAATCCTTCCCGCCATGGGCACGGGGTGGTATCATTTTGTTGAGACCATATTCGGTGCCTACCCACAGGTCGCCGGTGGACGAAAGAAATATATCCGTAACGAACGGCTGGCTGAGGGTGGTTGTATCGTTCACATCCAATACAAATGCACGGAAGGAGCCGGTAGCCTCGTTCAATAGATTCAGCCCGTATTCGGTCCCTACCCACAATTGTCCCTGGTCATCTTCTTGCAACGCCCAGACGTTGTCATTGCTCAAACTGGCTGGGTTGCCGGGCTGATGCTGGAAGTGCGCAAACTTACCCGTGCGATGATCGTAGCGAAACAGTCCGCCGCGATGCGTGCCGATCCAGATCGATCCTTTCCGGTCTTCATAGATCGTGGTGATCTTGTTGCTTTTGATCTTATCCGGGGCGTTATCGGAGTGAAAGACCGTGGCGGTATACCCGTCATAACGAATCAGTCCCGACCAGGTGCCGATCCATAAATATCCCGCACGATCTTGCAAAATACAGTTGATGGAACTCTGAGAAAGTCCCAGCTTTTCAGGCAGTGCATGAAAGATGATATTCTTCTGCGGAAGCTCCGCCGGCTGGGCCACCAGCCTGACCGTGCCCAACCCGGCTACGACCAGCAGATACACCCACAGGAACCTCCGCACAAACATGAACAGATGTTTTAAAGTTTATAAGACCGACCTTCCAAAATCGTCTTGCACCCGCACGATATCGTCTTCGTCAGAAGGGTGCAAGGCATCCGTATGTTGCCAGATCTCGGCAACCATACCCCAGTTCTCCAAGCCGACCAGCCGGTGACGCTGGCCCCGATCCAACCGGATAACATCTCCGGGCATCATCGGCTGTACAATACCCTCATCGTCCGTAGGACTTATGGCCACACCGGCCTCGCCGGCGACGAGCTTCCAAATCTCCGCACGACGGTGGTGGTATTGCCACGACAGGCGCCGGGTGCCTTGTACAATCAGTATTTTCGGGCTCAGCCTCCCGCCGATGCGGAGATCCGCTACGGAAATACCCGGAAAAAACCGTTGTGCAAATTGTTGCGCTTGCGTTTCATCGATGACAAAAAAACCGCCCCAGGGCCGGGCCAGGTCGCGGGCGGTTACTAAAAGGCCATTGGCTTCCAGATATTGTTGCACTTTTTCAAAGATCGCAAGCTTTGAGTCGGTAGGGTAAAAGGTCAGGGGCATGTCGATGGGTTTGGTAACTGAAATATCGTGAATCATACAGATATTTCCTTCACCCCAACATTTATTCTAACGTACCGCATACAGGGCGGACGTTCCCTCCTACCTATATACCGCCTTCAAATCATTTTCAAACAGAGTATACGGATCCTGGTAAAAAACCTGAAAGTCGGCTGCCGCCGGATGTCCCGGATACGGCGCGTAATGATGTTTGTCATTTCCATTGCGCCACACCATGATGTAAGCCATTTGAATGGACCGATCCGATTTTAATGGTTTCAAGATTACATCGGTATACCACGATGGATTCGTGACGCCTTCTAACCCCGTTTCCGTGAACGCCGCAACTTTCTTTTTTTCCCGCGCTAATGCCGACACGGCAGACAATCCCGTCCGTAAATCATCCGCCTGCTCTTGCGGTGGCTTTTTATTCCAGGTGATGCCGACATCCATATAATTGTCATAGCCCAAAATATCTACATAGGCATCGCCAGGATATCCATATAAATAGGAAGCGCGTGCGTCCTTTAAATTCATGCGGCTACGATCGGGGGAAAAGGCATAGAGAATGTGATGCAGCCCCTTGGTATTTTTAAGATAGTCAACGGTAAAGCGCCACAATTGAATATACTCTTCCTCGGTACACAAGCCTTTGCCCCACCAGAACCAGTTTCCGTTATGTTCGTGATACGGCCGGAAAATGATGGGGATCGGCTCATGGCCATGCTTACAGGCTGCGAGGAACGCAGCCACACGATCGAGGCGCTGAACAAAGTCTGCGTGCTGTTTACCCCCCGGCAGAATGGATTGTACCGCACGCGTAGTGTCCCACGAGCAGCCGCCCGTTACCGGATTGTCCACGTGCCAGGAGATGGTGTTGATGCCGCCGCGCGCGTAGACATCGCGTATCCAGCGGTGCATGGATTCGAAGGGAACACCGTCGATGTTATTGCGTTGGCCTTCTTTGCCAAGGTCCCAACCGTGGACGGCGGGATAAGCGCCACAAACGTCCTTTATATCCGAACGGCCCTCTGTACCGGTCCAGCCGACGCCGTAGGCATCGGTTTCGTGGTGGCCGAAGAGGATGCCTTTGGTGGAGAGGGACTGGAGGTTGCGGTATAGAGATACCGTGCCAGCGGTGGCATGCGGGTCGAGGGGGTGTTGGGCCAACGTCGGTATAGTGGCGATGCTTGTGACAAGTATATATAATAGTGATCGAATCATGGTGTCTTCATTTTATGATGGATTGGGTGCGTACTACATGCACGCTCCCAATCTCACACGCACGGTGTTTTTAAGGTTTAGGAACAACGCGAACGTTATCGAAGGCTATGTCGGCGTCGAGGGCACCGTCGCCGTGAAAGAGAAAGCGGATAAAATAGCCGTCGGGATTTGCCTTCGGGTCTTTTACGATCTCGTTCAACGGGATAGACACTGTGCGCCACACACCATGGGTATCATAGTGTGGCCATAGATACGTACTTGCGTCATTGTCCTCGCCCAGGGTTATTTTGATTTGGTTGCTACTATAGGGCTTTAACGTATTTACTTCAAACTTGAACAGGTAGTTGGCAGGATTTTGCATGGCGTCCGCCGGGATGTTCTTGGTGGTGCTGCCATCGACGTTGTTAGGGCCGCCGACTACTTCCGTCCACGCCCACGAGCCGATCTCGCGCTTCACGTGAATATAGTTGCCCGAGATGGCCGGCGGCGTGTCGCCTGACGTAACATAGTCTCCGCCCCACCATCCCCACCAGGGGTCACTGCTGATCAACAGTGTACGGTTGTCGCGGTAAGGAAATATGGCCGTACCATCGCCATAGGTGCCGGATACGACAATATCCGCCGGGCCGTCGGGTATACCGGTTGGCACCACGGTAACAACGGAATCATAGCTGGCGTATAGTACATCCGCCGCTATACCGCCGAACGTAACTTTCCCGGCTTCCGGTGTGACGGCGTATAAGTCGAAGTTCGCCCCCTTTACAACAACCGTCTCGCCGGCCAATGCGTATTCATTCGCGGCCAGGCCGTATACAACCAGTGGGGGCACCGACACCTCCAGGGGCGCTGTTACCGAGCCACCGCCTGTAGTCAGCGTAATCTGGTTGCTTACCTCCTGCGGTACCACACGTGGTATTTGGAGCGTGATCTCGGCCGGCGTAATAAATGCCTGCCGCAAATCAACCTCCACATCATTGATGAGCAGGCTTTGAACACCACAAAGGTCGTGACCCTGAATGATAATGAAGTCGCCCATGTTGCCGCCCGCGATGGTCTCCGCGCGGTTCTGTGCCGTCGACACCCGTGTAATTTCCGGTGTGCCGCAGCCGCTCTCGTCGTCGCTGCACGACACAGACAATACTGCGCCCAGCAATACGACGAGGAAAATTCTTATCGATGAATAGAAGATTTTCATACTGTATTTCTTTTTTTGATGGAAACATGCCCACGCTTACCAGCCGGGATTCTGTCCGTTGTTGGGTCCGCCCAGGTTCTTATTGGCATTCAGCTCGCCCAGCGGTAAGGGGAACAATAGGTGCTTTTCTTCCCGGCGTTTGATGACGTTGTTTTCGTCAACATCCACAGCATTCATAACCTGTAAGTATATACCCCACCGCAGCAGATCCCAGCGGCGGCCACCTTCCATGGCCAGCTCGCGGGCACGTTCTTCCAGTACAAACGAGCGGAACTGCTGCTTTGTCATGGACAGCGCCGCCGTGGCACCGCTGCGCGTACGCACGCGGTCCAATGCACCGTAGGCCTCGGTTGTCGGGCCGTTCACTTCGTTCTCTGCCTCGGCATATACCAGCAGTACGTCGGCAAAGCGCAGGAAGGGGTAGGCGAAGTCGCTATTCTCGGTATTACGGTCGCTTACACCTTCGAACTTGCGCAAGATGGCCCGCATGGCACCCGTATTGGTCAGCGCCTCGTCATTGGGCGTCCAGCCGTAAGGCGGGTTGGGCTCATGCCGGCGGGCCGTATCTTTCAGCGGATACATGCGCCACGCGCCCCATTGATACCAGCGATGGTTCACACCTTCCGTAATACGCTGATCGTTGTCTTCAAAAAGCTCGTACCAGTGTATGCGCATGCCATACACGGCACCTTGTAGTTCATCGCCTGTTGTCGTTTTATAAGAGCCCGCAAATTCGTGCGACACGACATTGCGAAACACAGCATCGTTGGCAATGGAATGCAGTGACCAGATGTGTTCTACCTGGAAGCGATTCTCTTTTTTCCACACGTCGGCATACGTCGGAAACAAATCATACTCTTCACTATCGATCAGCTCACGGGCTTTTACGCGCGCAGAGTCGAAGTATGCCTGTGCATCCATAGACTCGTGTCCCGCGACGACGTTCTTGGCAAACGTAATCGTAGCGGGTTCCGCGATTACTTCATCCGGATCATTGGGACCACCCACGGATATTACCGCCGGACCACCCTTGACCGTAACCTCCGCTCCAGTCAACGCCCCCGAAGCCATCGTTAAATATACCTTGGCCAGCAGGGCTTGCGCGGCACCGCGGCTCAACGTATTATCTTCCGCATCGGCCTTGGAGAACATCAGGGACTCGGCGCGTTTTAAGTCACTGATAATAAAATCATAGGTTTCTTGTACGGACGCACGCGGCTGTTGTGGCTCGGCGCCTTGCACCACCGTCTGCCGGAAGATCGGCACACCACCATACCCTTGCACCAGGTTAAAATATGCCCACGCGCGCAGGAAGTATGCCTGCCCCATATAGTGATTCTGCTTTGCACGATCGAAGCTCATACCGTCGATGGTGCTAATCGCCGACGTAGCGCGCTCGGCCAACAAATACGGGCCTTGCCAGAGACGAAACATATCACCATACGACTGCCAGTTGCCCGTACCGAGCTCCTTCATGCCCCAGTCGGGACCGGTTTCATAGTCACCGTCGAAGTTCGTAACACGGTGCCAGATGCCCCACTGAAAGTATAGGTCGCCTCCGATGGTGCTCAGCGCACCGTCGATCATCATTTTAGCACTCGATTCGTTGTCTTCGATGCTGTCCGGACGCAAGATGGAGTATGCTTTCTCCTCCAAAAAATCACTGCATGCTACAAACTGTAAGAGCAGGCAGAGCACAAATATTTTATTGAATGATTTCATCGTTGTGTGCGTAGAAGTTATAAGGTTACCTTAAGTCCCAGCGAGTACGTGCGGCTGCTGGGATACGACGCCAGGTCAACACCGCGACGGGCGTCAGACCCAAACCCGTTTACATCCGGATCGTACCAGCTGTAATCGGTAATGGTAAAGAGGTTGGTAATGTTACCATACAGGTAGATCGACTGAATATACTTGAACCGGGGCGCCCAGGTATACCCCAGCGAGATGTTCTTCATACGAACATATGAGCCGTCTTCAATCTCACGATCGGAGAAGCGCCAGATGCGGGCCTCCGACCAGTTAGGCTTGGGCTGAGTGGCCCGCTCGGGGTTCTCCGCCGTCCAGCGGCCGTCATACATAAACTGGGGGATGTTCTGATATTTACCCATGCGCATGTTGGCCAGGTTGTAGTTTACGATGTCGTTACCCATCACACCCTGCAAAAAGACGTTGAGTGTAAACCGTTTGTAGTTGAAGGTGTTGGTCAGTCCGAAGGTATAGTCGGGGTTAGTATTGCCGATGATCGTACGGTCACCATCACCGATTCCCTGAACACCATCCAGATCTTTATACTTCTGCTCGCCGATTTTAGAGCGTACTGTTTTCTCCCGGCTCTCCACCGGCAGGCTGGCATAGTAGGGATCAGCCATCACTTCCGCTTCGTTATCATAGAAACCATCCGTCACACTGCCATATACCGCCCCGACAGGCTGACCATTGCGGAAGATGAAGATATTGTCGATGGCATATCCCAGACGCGTGGCAAACTGATCGTCCAGCAGATCCTGAATCTCATTGCGATTAAAAGCGATGTTACCGCTTATATCCCATTGCAGATTGTTACGCGCAATGGCCTTGCCGGTAAGCGACAATTCCAATCCACGGTTCTCCACGGTCCCGAAGTTGGCCTGAATGTTGGCAAAGCCCGTACTCATGGGTATTTGTAACTGCTGCAACAGGTCGCGGGTCTTCTTTTGATAGACGTCCACTGTCAGGCTCACACGCCCGTTCAGCAAGCCTATATCCAACCCGGCGTCTACTTGCTTCGTCGTTTCCCATACCAGGTTTTCGTTACCCGGCGTGCCGTCTACCAGCGCGCTGACGATGGCGCCGTTAAAAGCTGCCTGCCCAAGCGTGAGCTTGGTAATCGTGGAATAAGCGCCGATGGACTGGTTGCCCGTCTCGCCATAGCTCCCGCGCAGTTTCAGGTCGCTGAATATACCCAGCTGTTGAATAAACTGCTCTTCCGAAAGTTTCCACGCCAGGGCAAATGACTTAAAGGTAGCCCACTTGTTGTTCTCCGTAAACTTGCTCGAACCGTCACGGCGGAACGAAGCAGTCAACAGATACTTGTCCTTATAAGCATAGTTCACACGCGCAAGCGTCGACAGCAATGTATTGCGGCCTTTGAAGTTGCGCGGCTGCTGACGATCCGAGCCTGCGTTCAGGTCGTTGTAGCCATTTACATCCAGCTTAAAATTGCGCACCTCCACCGACTCGTCTTCGTAGTTCTCGATCTCTGCCGTCAGACCTGCCACGGCATTGATGGTATGATCCGTGCCAAACGCCTTATCAAACATCAACAGCGACTCATACGTATTCTTGGCCCAGGTGTTGGAGCTTGTCTGTGCTACGCCACCGAACGCCTGGCCTTCCCAGGTATACTTGCCGTAAAACGCCTTGCGGTCCCACGACGAAAAGTTATACCCAATATTCTGGCGGAACTTCAGAAACGGCAGCAACTTCAGCTCGATATAGTTAGCATTAAAGAACGTCATGTTCCGGAAGTCGTTCTTTGTCGAGTTTATCGACAGCCACGGGTTGGGTGCAAGCCAGCTGATGGTGCTATACCCCGAAGCTCCATTAGAATAGATGGGCTGCGAAGGCGGAAACACCAGCGACGACCAGATCAGACCACGGTCGTCCGCATTGGTCTTGGCCATATTATAATCACCCAGACCGAATTGCAAGCTGGTGCCGATGGTTAACCAGTCTTTCAGGTTACGGTTTACATTGGCCCGCACCGCCAGACGGTCATAGCCCGAGCCCAGAATAGTACCCTCCTGCTTGAAGTAATTACCGGAGATCATATAATTACCTTTCTCGTTACCACCCGACGCCGACAACGTATAGTCCGCCGTAGAACCGTTCTGGAAGATCATATCCTGCCAGTTCGTCCCACCACCGAGGTAGCCGTCGAGAAAATCCTGTGGTGTAGGCTGATAAGTCGAGTCGCCCGCGGAGTTCACATTCCATTGGCCGTTAAAGTCGGGGGTATATTGCACCCCTTCATACGAACTATAGTTACGATTGCCCTCCAGTTGGTAGTTCGCATAATCATACCCGTTCAGCATGTCAATCTGCTTGACCACTTGCGAAATACCATAGTTCACATTGAACTCGATCTTATCTTCGCCTGCACGTCCTTTCTTCGTTGTAATGAGCACCACGCCATTGGCGCCACGGGAGCCATAGATGGCAGTAGCCGAGGCATCTTTCAACACTTGTATAGACTCGATATCCTGCGGATTGATAAAACCCAGCGGATTGAGCATCTGTCGCTCGCCTCGCTCAGTGTTACTGGTCGGCGAGTTACCCGTGGTAAAAGGTATACCATCGATGACATACAGGGGTTCCGTACTACTGGAAAACGAGTTGCCTCCACGCACCTGAATGCTGATACCCGCCCCGGGAGCGCCGTCGCTCTGGTTCACCTGTACCCCGGCAATGCGGCCTTGCAGCGCCTGAGTAATATTCGAGATGCCGGTGAGGTTGAGGTCTTTCGCCGTCACACCGCCCACAGCACCGGTCAGGTCACTCTTGCGAACTTCGCCGTAACCAATTACCACAACTTCGTTGAGCGTCGAAACATCTTCGACCAGGGTAACATTCACGGTTGTCTGATTGTTGACCGCTACATCTTGCGTGGTGTAGCCGATGAACCGGACTTGTAGAATAGCGTCGGGCGCTACGTCAATACGGTAGGCGCCGTCGGCGTTGGTAATGGTGCCGGTGTTGGTATCTTTTACCAACACGTTGGCGCCCGGAATGGCATTGCCGGCAGGGTCTTTCACCACGCCGCTGACGGTGGCGAGCTGCGCGTGGGCCAGGGGCCCCAGGAGCAACAGCCACACGAGCAGTCCGATGAGGCGCCTGCAAGGATTTTGTAGAGGTTTACACGTCATACTGTTTAGGGTTTAATTTGATTGAGCTACTTAGTCCAGGAATATCTTCACCATCAGCAGAAAGAAGATCAGTAGGAATGCCCCGACGCTCACCTCCAGAAAAAACAGCCAGGCTGCCCTGCGGTAATCTTTTTGAGCGGCCAGGCGGCGCGTTTGCTTGAAGCGGGTGAACCAGGAGAACATTCTTTACGCAATCGATTTAGGCAGGAAAGTTTCGATTTTGGCGCAGAAACGAGGGTTGGCAAATGTTCCAAAAACAGGGGGCAAACGTTTCCGGTACAGAATTAAGCGCATTTATCGCAACCCATCGGTGCCGGTCATCCGGAGTTGCGGTACAATTTTTTTTTTACCTTTATGCATGCAAATCACAAAAAACAAGGTTGCCGCGATCCACTATACGCTTCGCGACAACGCAGGTACAGTCATCGACACCAGCGACGGCCGTGAACCTTTGTATTATATCCACGGCATCGGAAACCTGATTCCGGGCATGGAAGAAGGCCTGGAAGGAAAAAAGAAGGGTGATAAGCTCGAGCTGAAGATCTCTCCGGATAAAGGTTACGGTCATAAAGACCCGTCGATGGTACAGCAAGTACCCAAGTCGGCGTTTGGCGATCAGCCCGTACGTGCTGGCATGAAGTTCTCTACCGGCCAGGGCGGCGTGGTAACGGTAACAGAAGTGGGCCAGGACTCCGTTACGGTGGATGCCAACCACGAGCTGGCGGGTGTCGAGCTGAACTTCGACGTAGAAGTAATGGATGTGCGCGAAGCTTCTTCCGACGAGCTGGCGCATGGCCACGTACACGGCGAGGGTGGTCATCATCACTAATCAACCCCAACAACGACCATAAAAAAAGCCCGGTGTCATCACCGGGCTTTTTCTTTATTTATAGTACGTTACTTCGACTCGGAAGCGCGCATCGATCGCGCCCAGCCGGTCATATGCCGATTTGGATATTTTGATGATGAGTTTGTCAGTCATCGCCGTATCGGGCAGCTTGCCCATCACGCGTACAAACACCTCGCGGTTGTTCATCTCGTTTTTGATCTTGAGAATCGTGCCCACCGGCGCCGTGCGGTGCAACGCCAGATACTTACGATTACCTTCCGTACCCTCTATCAGCTCCGCCAACCCCGACTCCATTACTTCGTCACTGTTCTTCACGCCGTCATACACGCGAATCGTCGTGGTCTTGGGTTCAACAGGTTGTTGTTTTACTGCCACGGGCTCCGTCTTCTCGCGCGGCGTTTCTGTTACCGCCGGTGGATCATGTTTTACCGGTGTAGGCGTTGGCGTAGTTGTGTTTGTAGTAGGCGTTGTGCTGGTATACGACGGCGGAGTGCGTGGCTCTTCGGCCGGCGTAGTTTGTCCCGACGGTTGTTTCACTGCCAGCGTTTGACCAATGCTGATCTCGTTGTTGGTAAGATGATTCCAATCCTTCAGCTGTTGTACGCTGATTCCATGCTTCGTTGCGATCGAAAAAAGTGTCTCTTTTGCCTCCACCGTATGCACACCTTTACCCGATGCTGTTGGTGCTACCGTAGTCACATTTTCAGACGGCGTGGTGCCCGTCGTCGTATTGCGACGTTTGATAACAAGCTCCTGCCCGGGCGAAAGTGCGTTATCGGTCAGGTTGTTCCATTGCTTCAGCTCATCTACCGTCACGCCGTAGGCTTTCGAAATCGAAAACATCGTCTCGCGCGCCGCCACCACGTGAATGACGCCACCACGACCTGTAGCCGGTGTAGTGGTCACCGTCGTCGCACGATTCGTGGTCGGCTTGGTGTAGGGTACTTTTAATATCTGCCCCGTGCCCAGCCCGGAGGCCGCATCAGGGTTGTATTGTACAATGGCATCGACGGTAGTGCCGTACCGTTTTGAAATGCCATACAGCGTTTCTTTTTCTTCCACCCGGTGTACGACAAAGATTTTACCGTTCACAGTTTCGATACCCAGTGAATCATAAGCCTGCGGCTGAAAAAATAAAGCACCCGCGTAGATCAATACATTTATCATAAAAAATAGCTTATAAGCTCATGTTTATTCTTCACGAAAAATAAGCATCCCGAGAGGATGAAAAAAGTATCCTGGCCGATTCCTTTCAGATGCTCACCTGTTTTTTCCTGCAGTAACAATTCACCCGCATCGGTCCACACCGTAAGGTGACTGACAAGGCTTTGCTCCTGCGCATAATATGCTATAAAAATCTTGCCACTATACTCCACGTATTCCAACGACAGAACGACCGATAAATTTAACTTTTCCCGTAAAAATTTTGCCACCGTTCTAAAATACTCCGTGCCATCGCCATATTGTTGCGGCCGCAGTACCTTCTCCTCTGGCGCCGCGGCAAGTGGTCCCGACGTAGTCGGGGCCGGTATCTCCTTGCCGGAATGCAACGCCAGCACAAGCGGTTTAGAACCCACGCCCGATGAAAATCCATAGAGACAATCGCCCTGTCGCCTGGCGAGCGTAAAATCATTGTGCCACCACAGCAACTGCAGGTCGGCCAGTGTATAGGCCAGCATACCTTTGCGGTCGGGATTATTGGTATCGATGTAGAGCGTAATCAGCACAATGCCCCCGGAGGCATCGGCCAGCGCTACCCACCACGGCTCTTCCAGGACCTTACTATGCCACAGGAAGCGGTCATCATCGTAGTGCAGCGCAGAAAATGTCACCTGCTTGCGCGCGTGGTCGCGCACTTCCAGTAGAAGTACGTTTTCGTCGGGCAACACCACCGTGTTCCAAACAACACCATCGAATACATGAGAAAACTTCCGCTGCAGCATGCTCCCCAACTCTGTCTTAATTTGGCTATTTTTATGCAAGGTATTGAAGATTGAAAGATTGGAAAATTCTAACCCTAAAAGATTGGTAGCCCGTATCGCCGGGTTTGTCGCTTGCCTCGCCCTGCTGGTGCCGGGCGCCGTCAGCGCCCAGGAAAAGCATGTGCTGGTGCTCAGCATCCGCGACGAAATCGACACACGCATGGCGCGTTATGTAGAGCTCGCCCTGCGGGAGGCGGAAAACACAAAAGCCGACATCGTGCTGATCGACATGGACACCTACGGCGGCATGCTAACCGACGCTAAAGACATCGTCGACAAGCTTATGCAGGTAAAAAAGCCGGTATGGGTATTTATCAACACAGATGCTGCCTCGGCTGGCGCCCTGATCTCCATTGCCTGCGATAGCATTTACATGGCCCCCGGGGCCAGCATCGGCGCGGCCACCGTCGTCACCGGCAACGGCGAGCGTGCCCCCGACAAATATCAATCCTATATGCGCTCGATCATGCGCTCGACCGCCCAGGAGAACGGGCGTAACCCCACCATCGCCGAAGCCATGGTAGACGAGAATATCGAGCTCGACAGCATCAAAAAGCCTGGCCAGGTCATTACCTTCTCCACCGACGAAGCCATCCGCCACGGCTACTGCGAAGGAAAAGTAACCTCCATCGACTCTCTGCTGCGCCAGAATCATATTACCCACTACACCCTGCACCGCTTTGAGCTCTCGGTTGTCGACAGTACTGTAAACTTTTTCATGAACCCGTTCATCAGCGGGATACTGATCCTTTTCATCCTCGGAGGTATATATTTCGAGCTACAAGCGCCGGGCCTGGGATTGGCCGGATTGTTGGCCCTGATCGCACTGGTATTATACCTGGTCCCCTATTACCTCAACGGCCTGGCCGAAAACTGGGAGATTCTCACCTTGCTGGCGGGCATTGCCCTGATCGGCGTCGAATTGTTTTTGATACCGGGCTTTGGCGTAGCAGGCATTGCCGGCATCACCCTGACACTCGGCTCCCTGGTATTGATCATGATCAACAACGATGCGTTTGATTTTTCCTTCGTCCCTACCAATGACATGCTGCTGGCGCTTATCGCCGCCCTCGGCGGCATGGTGGGCAGTATGGTGCTGCTGTTTGCGGGCAGCGCGCGCATCATGAACAGCCGCGCCTTCCGGCGTGTGGCCCTGACCGACACGCAAGACAGTACACAAGGTTACACCGCCAACTTTAATCAAACATCCATGACGGGCAAACAGGGCGTCGCCCACACCGTATTGCGCCCAAGCGGCAAAGTAACCATTGACGGCCAGGTATACGACGCCTTTACACGCGGTGAATACATCGAGCCAGGCGAAGCCATCGAAGTGATCGACAACGAAACCACCTCGCTAAAAGTCAGAAAACGATAACCATGAATATACTCGGCATTATACCTGCCCGGTACGCCTCCTCCAGATTTCCGGGCAAACCCTTAGTAGATATTGCAGGAAAATCGATGATCCGCCGCGTATACGAGCAGGCCAGCAAATCAAAGAGCCTGTCAGCCGTCGTGGTAGCGACCGACAACGCAGAAATCTTCGACCACGTAAAATCTTTTGGCGGACGGGTCAGCATGACCCGCGAAGACCACGCCAGCGGCACCGACCGCTGCTACGAAACCCTCGTGCAACAACCCGGTACATTTGACTACGTCATCAACATCCAGGGCGACGAGCCCTTTATACAACCGACACAAATCGACCTCCTCGCCTCACGTCTCGATGGACAGACCGAGATTGCCACCCTGGTAAAAGCCATTCACGAGCAGGAGACTTTGTTTAACCCCAACGTGGTAAAAGCCGTTGTGAGCGCGCGCCGCGAAGCCCTATACTTCAGCCGGGCCACCCTGCCGCACATTCGCCTGACACCTGAAGAGCAGTGGCTCCAACGCCACACGTTCTATAAACACATCGGCATGTATGCCTACCGTGCCGATATTCTAAAACAGATCACGCAACTGCCCATTTCGACACTCGAGAAAGTGGAGTCACTCGAACAACTGCGCTGGCTGGAAAATGGCTACCGCATTGCCGTAGCCGAGACGACCGAAGAGACCATTGGCGTCGACACTCCGGAAGACATCGCCCGCGCACAGACCCTGTTGACCAAAACCTAACTTCATGGAATCTACGACCTGCAAGAATTGTCACGCACCTGCACCGGGTGCATACTGTGCGGCCTGCGGCCAACAAACGCATATACACCGCGTCACCATAGGCCACCTCGGTCACGAGGTGACGCATGCGCTTACCCATGCCGATAAAGGCTTCCTCTTATTGATAAAAGAACTTATTACCCGCCCGGGCATAGTCGCACGAGAATACCTAGACGGCAAGCGCAAGAAGTATTTCAACCCGTTTACGTTCCTGGTTATCACGTCCGCGCTCTATGCATTTATCAGTTATAAATCCGGTTATTCCAGTGCCATGGTAGCCCCGGACTCGCCAGCGTCAAACCGCAGCCCGTATTACCAGGAGGTGATGGAGGTCGTCGTCCAGAACGGTAAGTTGCTCATGCTTATTCTCATCGTGCCCCTATTCGCATTTTTGTCGTGGCTGTTCTCGATCCGCTCACGTTTTAACCTGGCAGAGAACTTTGTACTGCAAGCCTTTGTCGTAGGGCAGCTTAACGTCGTGCTTGTATTGATCTCCATACCGGCTTTTCTGATTGCCCCGTCCACCATTCACTGGAATATATATGTACGCGAAGCGCTCTTCGTACTATACATCGCGGTGACCTATCACCAATTCTTTCAAAACAAATGGATTTTTGCATTCCTGAAAGCGATCGCGGTATACCTCCTGTCCATTACACTCTATTGGGTCATGATCATTGCCTTCGTAGCCCTTCGGCACGTGGTAGTACATTAATCTGACTGCCACAAAAAAAGGGTCGCTCCATACGAGCGACCCTTTTATATATACCGTTGTAACGAGCTTAGCCGATGGATACGCGCTTGAACTCTGCTACTGTCAGACCTTTCGTGATGCTGTCCAGGTATTGAGCAACCGTCTTCGAGTTGTCTTTTACAAAGATCTGGTGCAGCAGTGTAGTATCTTTGTAAAACTTCTGCAGCTTGCCTTGTGCGATCTTCTCTACCATGTTTTCTGGTTTGCCTTCGGCCAGGATCTGAGCCTTTGCGATTTCTAGCTCTTTCGCGATAAGCGTAGGATCAACGCTCTTCTCGTCAACCGCTACCGGATTCATCGCGGCGATTTGCATGCCTACGTCTTTACCAGCTTCTACTACATCTTTACCGTTCACACCTTTCAGTGATACCAGTACGCCGAGTTTCGAACCTGCGTGGATGTAAGGAACTACAGCCTCACCCGTCATGCGGATATACTCGCTCACTTCGATCTTCTCACCGATCTTACCCACCAGCTCTACGATTTTGTCGTTGATGGTCAGGTCACCGGCTTTCTGTGTAAGGAGGGCTTCCTTATCAGCAGGCTTGTTGGCAAAAGCAGTCTCTACGATCAGTTTACCCAGGCTCAGGAACTCTTCGTTCTTGCCTACGAAGTCAGTTTCGCAGTTCAGGGCGATGAGAACAGCCTCTTTGTTGTCGTCGCTAACTTTTACAAATACAGAGCCTTCTTTGGCATCCCGGTCAGAACGGGAAGCAGAAACTTTCTGGCCTTTCTTTCTTAATATCTCGATCGCTTTGTCAAAATCTCCTTCGGCTTCGGCAAGGGCCTTTTTGCAGTCCATCATACCGGCGCCCGTCATTTGACGGAGCTTGTTTACATCTTGTGCTGAAATCGCTGACATATGTTTTTATTTACGAATTTGAATGATCTCTAAAAAACTAAACATCGGCGTAGGGCCGATGTTCAGTGCATTATCAGTATAAGAATTGTTGATGAACACGTGTACCTGATCGTACAGATCGAATCGAAAATTGATTATTTCGGTTCTTCTACAGTTTCGTCAACCTTTCTTTTCTCTTCTTCTTCTTTCCGAAGCGCTGCATCGTCCTTGTCTCTCTTACGCTCTTGCAGAGCTTCTTCGATTGACTTACCAATGTTCTTGGTCAGGATCGAGATTGACTTGAATGCGTCGTCGTTTGCAGGGATCGGAAAATCAACACCACCCGGATCAGAGTTGGTATCCACCAGAGCAAATACCGGGATGTTGAGCTTTTGTGCTTCGGTTACAGCGATGTGCTCGCGTTTTACGTCGATCACAAAAAGAGCTGCCGGCAATCTGTTCAGGTCGGCAATACCGCCCAACAGTTTTTCCAGTTTCGCCTTTTCGCGGGTAACCATGAGGCGTTCGCGTTTCGCCAGGTTGGCGAAGGCTTCATCCTTCATCAACTTTTCGATTTGCGAAAGTTTCTTCAGCGATTTGCGGATCGTTGCGAAGTTAGTCAACATGCCACCCAACCAGCGTTCTGTCACGAACGGCATGTTGAGGCGCTTTGCTTCTTCGGTTACGATGTCCTTAGCTTGCTTTTTAGTCGCAACGAACATGATCTTACGACCAGAGCGTACGATATTCTTCAGGGCGAATGTTGCTTCGTCCAGGCGAGCCAGGGTCTTGTTCAGGTCGATAATGTGGATACCGTTGTTCTCCATGAAGATGTACTCGGCCATCTTCGGGTTCCACTTGCGGGTAAGGTGACCAAAGTGTACACCTGCATCCAGCAATTCCTGATATGTTAATTTGTCAGCCATTCTCTTATTATTAACGCTTGCTAAACTGGAACTTTCTTCTCGCTTTTCTTCTACCTGGCTTCTTACGTTCCACCATTCTGGAGTCACGGGTCAGGAGGCCTTCTTTTCTCAGGGTAGGCTTGTTCTCAGCGTTGAATTCCACCAATGCACGGGCGATACCCAAACGAACCGCTTCGGCCTGGCCTTTAATGCCACCACCTTCTACGTTGATCGTTACGTCGTACTGGCCTTCGGCCTTTACGGCAGCAAGGGGTTGCTTTACGGTAGTCTGGTGAATTTCTGAAATGAAATATTCTTTCAGCTCACGCGCATTTATCTTGATATCTCCTTTGCCGGGCTGTACATATACCCGGGCGATGGAGGTCTTTCTTCTGCCGATTGTATTAATGATCTGCATTGTATCAGAACTTTATTTCTTTGGGTTGTTGTGCTACGTGCGGATGTTCAGTGCCGGCATAAACGTGCAGGCTTCTGTACAGTTCACGACCGAGTCTGTTTTTGGGAAGCATGCCGCGTACAGCGTGCTCAATCAGGCGCTCAGGGTGCTTTTCGCGGATCATGGTAGGCGTGTGCTCACGCTGACCACCCGGATAGCCGGAGTGTGTAAAGAGCACGCGAGCGGTCCATTTCTTGCCCGTCATGCGCACTTTCTCAGCGTTGATAACAATAACGTTATCACCGCAATCCACGTTTGGTGTGTAGCTCGGCTTGTGCTTGCCGCGGATAATGCGCGCCACTTCACTGGCCACACGACCCAACACCTGCGCATTGGCATCAACCACTACCCAGCTTTTTTCAACTGTAGCCTTGTTGGCGTTCAGTGTCTTATAGCTATTATGATCCATTGTATTGTTAAAAATTCAAGTAAATACACTACCCCTTTCAAAAAGGGACACAAAAGTAAATCGCCCTTATCGTAAATGCAAGTAAGAATTCAAAATTGCCTGAAAATGCTTTTTACAGCTTAATTTCAAGGTTTTTGAAGCTTGGAATTGCTCGAAAAGACCCGGAAGCACCTGCCCAGACAGCCGGCAGACACCGTAGCGACAATCAGGAAACATCAAATTTCCCCTCATTTCGCACACTTACACACAAAGGTAAAAGTTAGAAGGCTTCGGGCAAAGAGATCGCAGAGATATTGGGGGCCCGCAACAATCCGGCTTAGGCGAATCCTAAAACGGCCATGACGGCGCGTTGTCTCCGTGCTTTTAGAACGGGCTTATGTCGGACTAAACTCGGAGAATACACGGACTCAACTCGGAGAATACCCTGCCTAAGGCGGTGTGAGTGTGAGCGCGGGAGCGAAAATATGGAGTGTTCTGTTTTCTTCTTCTTTTCGTTCTCACACGGATACTCGCACTCCTGAAATTCGCTATCTATTCTCTCCTAATTGCTTGATCAACACCCGCATATCCTTCGGATACGGCGCCTCCACAGTTTTCTCCTCCCCTGCCAGATTCTTAAACGTCAACGAAAAAGCGTGCAGCGCCATGCGTTTAATGATCGGCTGCTCCTCGGTCTGCTTTTTCAGGTTAAAACCACGTTTTAGCGTCGACAGGAAAAACGGCTTCCCACCATATTGCTCATCACCCGTAATAGAGGCATTGAGCGTGGACAGGTGAATGCGGATCTGGTGCATCCGGCCCGTGATGGGGCGGCATTCCACCAGCGTGTGCAGGCGGTACGGCTCCAGCGTGGTGAAATACGTCTGCGCGGCCTTGCCCTCGCGTTTGCTGATCTTCACGATGCCGTCGTCCTGCTTCAGAATGGGCAGATCGACCAGGGTGTCCTGGAAGCCGTGGTTGCCGTCTACGATGGCATGATATCGTTTCACGACCTCCCGTTTTTCAAACTGCAGGCTCATGTGGCGGTACGCTTCGGGGTTCTTGGCGATGGCCAGCACACCGGAGGTATCCTTGTCCAGGCGGTGGCACACCTGCGCGTCGTCGGTGTAGTCACGGGCCAGCGCCAGGAGGTTTACCTTCTCGCGACGGTCCTCGAGCGTGGACAGGAAGGGAGGTTTATTGACAAGTACATAATCCTGGTCCTCAAAGAGGATCATGTCTTCGAATGTCTGCTTGGAGTGCTTCAAAAGCGTGTTAATGGTCGTTCTTGTGATGATCGTTCTTGTCGCCGGAATCAGCCGAGTCCGGCTTAATACGCGGCAATTTAAAACTAAAAGTAGAACCTTTAGCAGGAACGCTGACGACATCGGCCTTGGTGTTGTGGCCGTCCAGGATATGCTTCACAATGGCCAGGCCCAGGCCCGTCCCGCCTTTCTCGCGGCTGCGACTCTTGTCGACGCGGTAGAAACGCTCGAAAATACGCGCCTGGTGCTCCGTCGGAATGCCTTCGCCAAAGTCGCGGACGTGGGTGACCACATTTTTTTTGCTGACATCGAAGCTCACGACCACGTCGGAGTCGTCGAAAGAATGTTTGATGGCGTTGGAGATCAGGTTCGTCATCACCTGGCTGATGCGCTGCCAGTCGGCGTAGACAATCGCCTTGTTCTCGGCACCCTCCAGGCGCAGGCGGATACTGCGCTTTTCGCCCTTCTCTTCAAACTGCTCGAAAACCTCCGCGGTGAGCTTATACATATCGATGCTTTCGAAGTGCATCTTGATCTGCCCCGTCTCGATGTGCGACAGGGTGAGCAGGTCTTGTACCAATATATCCAGGCCGTCCAGGCTTTTGGCGGCCTTCTTGAGGAACTTGGTGCGTACCGTCTTATCGTTCACGGCGCCATCGAGCAGTGTGTGCACAAAGCCTTGTGCGGCGAATATGGGCGTTTTTAATTCGTGTGATACATCGGCAATAAACTCGCGGCGGAAGGCCTCGATCTTTTTCAGCTCGTCAATCTCTTTTTGCTTCAGCTCGGCAAACGAGAAGATATCTTCGTTAATGGTCTTAAGCGGATTGAGCGACGACGGCTTTTGTTTGTCGAGCTTGGACAGCTCTTTTTTCTTGAGCTTGGTGACGAGCTTGTATACCTTGTTGATCTCGCGGAAAATGAGGAACTCCAGCACCACGAAGATCAGCAGGTACGACACGGAAAAGCTGATCACAAACGCCACCAACAGGGCGCTTACGTCAATGCTGCGGAACAGCGACAGGAAAAGAGTAGTGATGAACGCAATACAAAACGCTAGCAAAAGGGCCAGACCACGCGAGCTGTAAACCATGCCCCAAGATAGTCGTTATCCGTTACTGCGGGATTAATTCAAGCTGAATTTATACCCCACACCTTTCACGGTGGTGATGTAATCGTCGCCGATCTTTTCACGCACCTTGCGGATGTGCACGTCTACCGTACGCGCCAATACGTATACATCCGAGCCCCAGATATTCTGCAACAAGTCTTCACGGCTGAACACTTTATTGGGGTTCTGCGCCAGGAAATACAACAGCTCGAACTCTTTCTTGGGAAGGTTGACTTCCTTGTCGTTGATCTTGATGGTATAGCTGGTGCGGTCGATCGTCAGGTCACCGATGGTGATGAGGCTCGACGGCGAGGTTTTCTTCGAATCGCGGCGGAAGAGGGCGCTGATGCGGCTCATCAGCGCACGGGGCTTGATGGGCTTGGTGATATAATCATCGGCCCCCACGTCAAAGGCGGCCACTTCAGAATATTCTTCAGAACGCGCTGTCAGGAACACCACGAAGGTTTTTTGAAGTTCGGGAATGTCGCGCAGTAGTCGGCACGTTTCCACACCATCCATTTTGGGCATCATGATGTCCAACAGGACCAGGTCGGGAACAAACCGTTTGGCTATGTCTACTGCTTTTGAACCGTCAGAAGCCGTTTTGACATCGTACCCGCCTTTCTCCAAATTGTATTTCAGAAGCTCCAGGATGGGTTCTTCATCGTCCACGACAAGCACTTTGTGCATCTGCTTGTTTCCCATAGTTCAACATTTTGAATCAAAAGTAGGTAGAAAAACACCTATTAAAAACGTTGGCCGGTTTCTTAACGATTCCTTAAGCCCTGGTAACAATTACGTAACATACTAACGGGTCCCTCCTTCGTAACAATCGTGTGAAACGAACATTTCCGTGCACGTCCATCTTTCCGTGACGGCATTTACAGGAAGGGATACACCTCGCTAAGGTGCGCAATGTAGGCGCGCAGGTTGCCGCCAAAGTCTTCTTTCCACTCCCGCATAAAGTCCGTTTGCTTCGACTGGTACTGCCGGAAGTTCATGAAGTACGCATTGTTCGGCAGCTTGTCTTTGAAGCGCTGCGCGGGATTTTTATTGAGCCGAAGGGAGAGTGTATCCAGGTTGGTAATGATGCGGCGGATAGCAGCTTCTTTGATGCGTAGCTTCGCTGCTTTCGGCGCTTGTGGATCCAGCGCGCTGTACACACTGTCGAGCATGGCGGCGCCGCGCAGCATGTGGTCTACGTATTGTAAGTAGTCGCGGTCTTCGTCGATATACTCGGTATACTGCGGCGACGTGACGCCATATTTATGAATCAGAAATTGCTCCGCACCGCGGTCGCCAATAAACGTCGCGAGGTTCTCATTGAAGTCGATGCTGTCCTTGACAAAGATGGTGGCGTGCGACATCTCGTGAATGATAAGATTGGCAAGATCACCTTCACTGCGGCTTAACATTTTACTGAGAATAGGATCGGTGAACCAACCCAGCGTAGACCAGCCGCCGGGGTTACGTACAATCACATCGTACCCCTCCTCTTCCAGCGCACGCTTGAGTGCAAACGCGCGCTTCTCATTAAAGAAGCCTTTGTACGGCACAGAACCCAGGATCGGAAACTTCCATTCCTTGGGTGCCAGCTTAAATGCTTCGCTGGCCAATACCACCCACATGACCTCCTTGCCTTTCTGATCGTATAATGTCTTATAGTTCTCGGTGTCTTTTAATCCCAGCGAGTCGACGGCATACCGGCGCACCTCGTCGATGAGCCGCAGCCGCGCCTTGAGCGAATCGGGGAAGTTGGGATCCTGCATGAACTCCTCCACCGGACGGGCATTCCAGATAATGTTAAGCTGGCCATAGCCCTGGCGCAGTCCATACAATACCAGGTCGCCATAGATCACTAATAATACGACGATAACCAGGCCGAGGCCTGCCAGGATGCGTTTGAAGATTTTGCGCGTCTGTGCCATTAAAAGGTTAAAACGTCCAAGATATACAACCGTTTTCCAAAAAACACAGTCTTACCCGATCCAGAAATTTTTATTTTCTATTTTAAATAGTATTTTTGAATCGAATTTTAACTAATATTAATAGTTGATAATTCACACGAGGAGTCAGAAAGCCGGGTTAAATAATAAGCCGGTCAGGCGAAGCCGACATATAACAATGTCGTACTTTCGTCTACGCTGAGCCCTCTACTTACCCCTAATGGAATAAATAACTGAAATATGAGTGATGCAAAAAGTGACGCAAAAGAGAAACTGAAGGCTCTTCAGTTAACGCTCGACAAACTTGATAAGACCTACGGAAAAGGTACGGTCATGAAACTTAGCGATGAGAAGGTGGTGGACATCGCGGCGATCTCCACGGGTTCGCTGGGTCTCGACATCGCCCTGGGTATTGGCGGTGTTCCGCGCGGCCGGGTCATTGAAATCTACGGACCTGAATCGTCCGGTAAAACTACGCTCACACTGCATTGCATTGCGGAAGCGCAAAAAAAGGGTGGTCTGGCGGCCTTTATCGACGCGGAACACGCGTTTGATAGAGCTTATGCCGAAAAACTGGGCATCGATACCGAAAACCTGTTGATCTCTCAGCCTGACAACGGTGAACAGGCGCTGGAAATTGCCGATCACCTGATCCGCTCCGGAGCGATCGATATCATCGTTATCGACTCCGTGGCCGCCCTCGTGCCGAAAGGCGAATTGGAAGGCGAAATGGGCGAAAGCAAAATGGGCTTGCAAGCCCGCCTCATGTCGCAAGCGCTGCGGAAGCTGACAGGTACCATCAGCAAGACTGGTTGCTGCTGTATCTTCATCAACCAGCTGCGTGAAAAGATCGGTGTGATGTTCGGTAACCCCGAAACCACCACCGGTGGTAACGCCCTCAAGTTCTACGCATCGGTGCGCCTCGACATCCGTCGTATCGGCCAGATCAAAGAAGCCGCCGACGACATCACCGGTAACCGCGTAAAAGTGAAAGTGGTGAAAAACAAAGTGGCGCCTCCGTTTAAAGTTGTCGAGTTCGACATCATGTACGGCCGCGGCATTTCGAAGTCCGGTGAAATCATCGACCTGGGCGTAGAGCTCAACGTCATCCAGAAATCCGGCTCTTGGTTCTCCTACAGCGGCAATAAGCTCGGTCAAGGCCGCGACGCCGTAAAACAGCTCATCGAAGACAATCCGGAGCTGCTGGACGAGCTCGAAGCCAAAATCAAAGAAAAGATTGCTGGCGAAACTGCAGACAAAGAGGCCAAAGACGGCAAGAAAGTTTTGGCAACTGCTTCTAAAGAAGAAGACGAATAAGCTTTATCCATACAACCCAAAACAAAACAGCGCAGCCAAAAGCCGCGCTGTTTTTATTTAAATACATTTCTACCTGCTGTATTGCGTTCGCATTCTGGCGCAAGTGTTAAGCACCAAGCGCTGGCGTGGGTGCATCACTTGTGCCAGTATGGCGGCAGTCTCCCGACTGCCTACGCTAAAATAAAAATGACTTGAGCCTACCCCAGTGGTGGCAACGACGACCTACGCCGCTCGAATAGCCACTACAGGATCCAACCTCGCCGCCATAGCCGCCGGCACAATCCCCGATACCAACCCAATCACCGTCGACACGACCAATCCCAACACCGTATTCTCCACCGACAACACTACCTGCAGACTTCCCATCGGAATGAGCGTGATCAAAAATACCAGGAACAACCCCATCATACCCCCAATCAAGCTCAGAAAGACCGCCTCGAATAGAAACTGGAAAAGAATAAAGTAATTCTTCGCGCCGAGCGACTTCTGCAATCCAATAATCGGCGTACGTTCTTTCACCGACACAAACATGATGTTGGCAATACCAAAACCTCCTACCAGCATAGAGAAGCCACCGATCATCCAACCGGCAAAGCCTACAACGTCAAAGAGGCTACCGATAATATTTGCCAGGGCCTCCGGCCGGTTAATCGCAAAGTCGTCTTTCTCTACCGGTCGCAACCCGCGCCGTACGCGCATGACGCCGCGTACCTCGTTCTCCAACTCCACCAATCCAAAGTCAGAATCGTAGCCACGCAGGCCAATGCCCGATTCAAGCTCATTCCAACGGCCCGTGCCGGTCTGGTAAAACTTGCGGAAAGCATTATACGGAATGATGTTGACGTAGTCATTGCTCGGCGTACCGAGGAAGCTTTGCCCCTCTTTCTTCACCACGCCAATGACCACAAACTTCCGGTTCCGTACCTTTACGATTTCGCCGGTAGGGTCCTCCTGGAAGGGGAACAACACGCGGGCCACTTCGTTGCCAATGATCACCACGTTGCGGCCTGCATTCAGCTCGTCGACCGTGAAGTAGCGGCCTTTATCAATATTTACATTAAAGATATTGTCGTACCCTTCGCTGGCGCCGACCAACCGCACCTCGCCGATGCTGTTGCTTTTGTGTTTGACGGTCATGCTGCCGTGCTCGGCAAAAATGGCCAGGCTACTGGCATGTTTCAGGTTTTCCTGCAAGAACTTAAACTCGTTGGTAGAGGGTGTGGGCCGGCGGAGGAAATCCCACCAGCGGTACTCTTCGCCTTCATTTTCGGGCAGCCACGGCCATTTGTCCAGGTAAATCACGTTACTACCCACAAATTTGAAGCTGTCTTTAATGTTATTCTCCAGGGAATCGACCAACGTCAACACCGCGATAATGGCAAAGATGCCCACCGTTACCCCCAGCAGGGACAGGACGGTACGCAGGATATTGGAGCGCAATGCCTTCCAGGCAAACCTGAAACTTTCGAAAATCTGGCCTAAAGTCTTCATTTTAAACTACTAACGTAACGCTTTTGGAATGGTTTGTCGGCCGGCATGGTGCCGGAATTACGCTCTATAGACCAAAAAAACGCATTTTTGTTACAGTACTGAAAAAAACAGGTCGTTTTGTCGCAAAAGCCAATTGTTACCTTATTTTTGCAACCTCTTAAAAATTTACCCTTTATTGGGCGTCTTTTGCTTATACGAATATGAAGTTATCGGAATTTAAGTTCGAACTCCCCAACAACCTTATAGCCCTAGACCCAGCCGAAAACCGTGACGAGTCCCGGTTAATGGTCGTGCATAAAGACTCTGGCAAGATCGAACACAAGGTATTCAAGGACGTTGTTGAATATTTTGGCGATGGCGACGTAATGGTTGGCAATGATACCATGGTGTTCCCGGCACGTCTGTACGGTCGCAAAGAAAAGACCGGTGCCAAGATCGAAGTGTTCCTGCTCCGCGAGCTGAACGCTGACATGCACCTGTGGGACGTACTGGTAGATCCTGCCCGCAAAATCCGCGTTGGCAACAAGCTCTACTTTGGTAACGGCGACCTGGTAGCCGAAGTTATTGACAACACCACTTCCCGTGGACGTACCATCCGCTTCCTGTTTGACGGCGACTCGGCTGCCTTCGACAAAGTAGTAGAGACCCTGGGCGAGACCCCACTGCCAAAGTATATCAAAAGAAAGATCAAGCCCGAAGATAAAGAGCGCTTCCAGACCATCTTTGCGAAAAACAAAGGTGCTGTCTCCGCCCCTACCGCCGGCATGCACTTTACACGTCAGCTGCTGAAGCGTCTGCAACTGAAAGGCGTGGACATGGCCTATATCACACTACACATCGGCCTCGGCACCTTCCGCCCGGTGGACGTAGAAGATCTGACCAAACACAAGATGGACTCTGAAAACTTTATCGTCAGCCAGGAAGCCGTCGATATCGTAAACAAAGCCCTCGACAATAAAAACAGGGTGTGCGCCATCGGCACCACCACCATGCGTGCGCTGGAGTCGGCTGTATCGGCCACGAACCGCCTAAAGGCCCGCGAAGGCTGGACGGACAAGTTCATCTTCCCGCCGTACGACTTTAAGATCTGCAACGCCATGATCACCAACTTCCACATGCCGGAATCTACCCTTCTGATGATGGCTTCTGCGTTTGGTGGCTATGACGTGATCACGGAAGCCTACAAAGTGGCCAGAAAAGAGAAGTATAAATTCCTGACATACGGTGACGCCATGCTGATCATCTAAGCAGCGTCTTCTAAAGAATATACAAGCGGTCCCGACAATGTCGGGACCGTTTTTGTTTTATATCACGGTATGACTACAACAACAACGCGGCTACTTCGCGCCAGTTGTTGACACGCGGCGACCATGCCTCGTGGACGTTGTGCGGCGATGTGAACAAAATGCCCTGCCCTTCAAAGCCCTTGAAGTTGCGTATGTGGTCGTCAATGAGGTAATCCGCGTTGATGACGCTTTTGCTGCCGCAAAACACGATGTTGTTCCACGGTATAAAAGGGAAGTGCTCGTTCATCCATTCGAGCTTGTGTACAAGCGATGTCTTAAATTCCATCGCGGCGCTGGCAATGAAGATCTCGTATTTCTTCGATAGCGCGTGGATCACCTCCTGGCTATCGGGCATCACCGGCAGATCTTTAAAGAACCCGTCGGTATGCGCATACTTCATGACGTGTGTGCGCTGATCGGCCGGCACGACATCGCGCAAATACTTTCCGCGGCAGAGGTCCGGGTCAAGCCTGCAATTAAAATCCCGCTCATACCACTCAAAAAAACGGTGATACGCGTCGGCGATCACCTCATCCATGTCAATGGCTATTCGTTGCATTACTGATCGATATACTACTGTGCCCCTAAAGCTATTCAAATAAATGACGTCCATCAATGCCTTCTTTTATGCACATTTGCACCATGTCTGTTCAACCTGAATATGCGCTGATCGTAGCCGGTGGCAAAGGCACCCGCATGAAGGCCAGCCTGCCCAAACAGTTTCTGGAAATCAAAGGACGCCCGGTATTGATGCATACCATCGACGCGTTTTACCGCTACTCCGAGACGATGCAGGTGATCCTGGTCTTACCCGAAGAAGACCGGCCAACGTGGGAGGCACTGTGCCAACAGCATGCCTTCACCCGCCCGTTGCAGATCGTAGCGGGAGGTGCTTCGCGGTTTCAGTCGGTACAGAACGGCCTGCGCCACATTCAGGGCGCCGGTCTGGTGGCGATACACGACGGCGTGCGCCCCTTGATCAGTGAAGACATTATTGCGGCGTCTTTCCGGTTAGCGGCAGTACATGGTAGCGCGGTGGCCGCGGTACGCTTGAAAGATTCTATTCGGGTAACAGATCAGCACCATACGCGTGCAGTGGATCGCGCGCTTTACCGGCTGATCCAAACGCCGCAGACGTTTCGGATAGACCTTATTCAACAGGCCTATGCGTTGCCGGAAGATGCCACGCTGACGGACGATGCCAGTGTTGCCGAGCGGGCGGGACATACCATTTCGCTTTTTGAAGGGAGCTATGATAACCTGAAGATCACCACGCCAGAGGACTTGATTGTTGCCGAAGCTCTCTTGAATGCACGACAATAAAAGAGGCAGGATACAGATCCCGCCTCTTTTATATTTCAAGTGCGTCGCTCCCGCACGCACACTGATTTATCCAATCTCACCCTTCTCGGCTTTCTTCTTCAGCTTGTCATTCGCAAAGATTGCTACCTCCACACGACGGTTCTGCTGACGGCCGTATTCGGTGCCGTTGTCCCCAACCGGCTGATCAGGACCATAGCCCACATTCGTAATGCGTACACCGGTCACACCTTGTGTCTTCAGATAGTTCGATACCGATGCTGCACGCTTCTCAGAAAGTGTTTGGTTATAGTCGCGCTTGCCGGTGGAGTCGGTATGGCCTTCGACGAGGATGTTCGTGTCGGAGTACTTGTTCAGCACTTTTCCCAAATCCTGCAAGTTTGTTTTAGACGAAGCTGTCAGTTCGGAAGAGTTGACGGCAAACTGAATGCCCTGGTGGAAGGTGATCTTGATCCCCTCGCCTACACGCTCCACCGTGGCACCTTCCAGGTCTTTCTGCAGCTCAGCTGCCTGGCGGTCCATGTAGCGGCCAATGAAGTAACCGGCGGTACCCCCGACCGCTGCGCCGAGAATGGCGCCTGCCGCGGTATTACCGGCAATTTTCCCGATCACAGCACCGGCGGCTGCGCCGCCCGCCGTGCCGATGATGGCGCCCTTCGTGGCTTTGTTTGTGTTCTGGCAAGAGGCCAGCAGGATGCAAACGGTGAGCAGAAAAGTAATGATGCTTCTGCCTTGGAAAAAATGTACCATAGATATACTCGTAAATAGTTTAGATGGCTTTAATCGTGGAAGACACACGTTAGTAAACACAGTCGTCCTGATAATGCGGCCGGGTAACGATATAATCCGATGAATGGATTAACGCAAACAGAAAAAGGCTACCCAAGGGGCAGCCTCTTTTTGGTTACAGAAAATACCCGGCGAGCGGGGTCTGCTAATATTCGTCTTCGTTAAAAAAGAAATCTTCCTTCGTAGGATAGTCGGGCCATATCTCTTCGATGCTCTCATACGGCTGTCCGTCGTCTTCGAGTTCCTGGAGATTTTCTACTACCTCCAGTGGCGCACCGGAACGGATGGAGTAGTCGATGAGCTCATCTTTTGTCGCCGGCCAGGGCGCATCTTCCAGGTAAGAGGCAAGTTCCAGAGTCCAGTACATATGCTTAAATCCTCCTTTTAATTTTTCGCAAAAATAAAATTAATTACTAAAGAGTCAACAGTGATCGCAGATCTATCGCTTTTTGACTTCATAGGTGGTATACCGCCAGGGTAACCCCTTGATAGCCAAGGAACGTTAATTCCCTGAAAGATTCAAAGAACGGCAGAAAATCTGGGCACTGTAAAGTAAAAAAACCATATTTGCGGCCAATACAACGCAGTTAGGTCGATACCCCCTGCCCGGGTCCTTCCCGGCAACAGGTTACTACTTGAACTACGCAACTCCACAATTTATTTTAATCATGGCTGACGAAAAGATTATTTTCTCGATGGCTGGCGTAAATAAGATTTATCCGCCCAGCAAACAAGTCCTGAAAAACATTTATCTATCCTTTTTTTATGGCGCCAAAATCGGCGTACTGGGTTTGAACGGCTCTGGAAAATCTTCGCTCCTGCGCATCATCGCCGGAATCGACAAAGAGTTTCAGGGAGAAGTGGTATCCGACCTTAGCTTCAGCGTTGGCATGCTGGAGCAGGATCCGCAGCTCGACAAAACCAAGACCGTAAAAGAGATCGTCGAAGAAGGCGCAAAAGAGGTGGTCGCGTTGCTGAAGGAGTTTGAGGCCATCAACGAAAAATTCGGCGACCCCGCCGTGATGGAAAATCCAGATGCCATGGACAAGCTCATCACCAAACAGGGTGAGATCCAGGAGAAACTGGACGCCGCCAACGCCTGGGAGCTTGACAACAAGCTGGAGCGCGCCATGGACGCCCTGCGCTGCCCGCCCGGCGACGCGAACGTGGAACACCTGTCGGGTGGTGAAAAACGGCGGGTAGCCCTCTGCCGCCTGCTGCTGCAAGAGCCCGATGTACTGCTGCTGGACGAACCCACCAACCACCTTGACGCCGAGTCGGTATACTGGCTCGAACAACACTTGAAACAATACAAGGGTACGGTCATCGCCGTGACCCACGATCGTTACTTCCTCGATAACGTGGCCGGCTGGATCCTGGAACTGGATCGCGGCGAAGGCATTCCCTGGAAAGGCAACTACTCGTCGTGGCTGGAACAGAAGCAGAAGCGCCTGGTACAAGAAGAGAAGAGCGAGTCCAAACGCCAGAAGGCCCTGGAGCGCGAGCTCGAGTGGGTACGCATGAACCCCAAAGGACGCCAGGCCAAAGGCAAAGCCCGTCTGAGCGCCTACGAAAAACTGCTGACCCAGGAGACCAAAGAGCGCGAAGAAAAACTGGAGCTTTTCATTCCCCCGGGACCCCGCCTGGGCAATAAGGTGATTGAAGCCAACGGCGTGGCCAAAGGCTACGGTGACAAGCTGCTCTACGAGAATCTGACCTTCTCCCTGCCGCCCGCCGGCATCGTGGGGATCATCGGTCCCAACGGTGCAGGTAAAACCACGCTCTTCAAAATGATCATCGGCAAAGAGCAGCCCGACGCGGGCAGCTTCACCGTGGGCGAAACGGTAAAGATCGCCTACGTAGACCAGGAGCACGACGACCTTAAACCTGAAGACACCGTATGGCAAGCCATCACCGGCGGCAACGAGCTGATCGAGTTGGGGGGTAAGACCCAAAACTCGCGCGCGTATGTTGGCAAGTTCAACTTCAACGGTACGGACCAGCAGAAGAAAATTAAAGAGCTTTCCGGTGGTATGCGTAACCGCGTCCACCTGGCCATTGCCCTGCGACAGGGTGGCAACTTGCTGCTCCTCGATGAGCCAACCAACGATTTGGATGTAAACACCCTGCGGGCACTTGAAGAAGCCCTGGATAGCTTTGCCGGCTGTGCCGTAATCATCTCTCACGACCGCTGGTTCCTGGATCGCGTTTGTACGCACATCCTGGCCTTTGAAGGCGACTCGCAAGTGGTGTGGTTTGAAGGTGGCTTTAGCGAATACGAAGAAAACAAACGCAAACGCCTCGGTGACGAACAACCGCACCGCATCAAGTATAAAAAACTGGTGAAATAATATCCTGTTAAAAAAAGGCCGCCGACATGCGGCTTTTTTTATACTACCGCACGTACCTTAGTTTTCAAATTATAGCCACGTATGAGGGTATTATACACCATCCTGCTGCTGACACTTTCCAACGCCTTCATGACCTTTGCCTGGTATGGGCACCTCAAGTTCAAGGAGATGAAATGGAGCCAGAATCTACCCCTGGTCACGATCATCCTGATCAGTTGGGGCATTGCCCTGTTTGAATACCTGCTGCAAGTGCCGGCGAACCGGCTGGGCTTTAAAGAGTATGGCGGACCTTTTTCGCTAATAGAGCTGAAGGTGATCCAGGAAGTAATCACGCTGACCGTGTTTATGCTCTTCTCCCTGGTCTTTTTCAAAAACGAGACCTTTCGCGTAAACCACCTCATCGGCTTTGTATTCCTGATCCTGGCCGTGTATTTTGTGTTCAAGAAATAACCTTATATAGATGAGCCGTTACCTGCATAGCAAAGTCGTTTGGATCACCGGAGCCTCCTCCGGCATCGGCGAGGCTCTTGTTTACGCGCTCGCTGCAAAGGGTGCGCGCCTCATTCTCTCTGCCCGGCGAAAAGAAGAGCTTGAACGTGTAAAGGGTAACTGCCCACCGGCCGCTCAGGCACAGGTACACATCCTGCCGCTGGACCTGACCAAGCCCGAAACACTGCGGCTTTCGACTGACGCTGCGATACAAATCTTTGGTCATGTCGACATCCTCATCAACAATGGCGGCATCAGCCAGCGGGGGCTTGCAAAAGAAACCACACTGGATGTAGACCGGCGGCTGATGGAAGTAAACTACTTCGGTGCTTTGGCGATTACCAAAAATATCCTGCCTCATTTCCTGAAGCGGGGCACTGGCCATTTTGTAACAGTATCCAGCGTGGTCGGCACGTTCGGTACCCCCTACCGCTCGGGCTATGCGGCCTCTAAGCATGCGCTGCACGGCTTCTTTGACTCCCTGCGTGCCGAGCTGTGGAAAGATACACGCGACAAAATCACCGTCACGATGATTTGCCCCGGTTTCATCCATACTCCTATTACGCTGTCCGCCGTTACGGGTGATGGGAGCCCGCTGGGGAAACAAGACGATGCTACGTATCGTGGCAAACCACCGGAGTGGTGCGCCCAACGTATTGTGCGGGCTATCGAAAAGAAAAAAAACGAAGTCTATATTGGAGGCAAAGAAACCCTGGGTGTTCCATTCAAGCGGTGGTTCCCAAACTGGTTTGCCCGCTACATTCGCACGGCTAGCGTACGTTAACAATGTCCAGGCCGCGCATTGTGTTTTTATGCTATCATGGTAAGGGCCACCTGAACCCATGCTTTCCATTAGCGGAAATACTCGCGGTCGACTACGACGTTGTGTTCGCCGGCGTAGCATTCTTCGAATCATACGTCAGGACTTCGGGCTTTTCATACTACCCTTTACAAACCGTTCCCTTCGGCCTCGGCCTCGAGGCGTGGGTCAATACCGTACAACAGCGCACACCACACTACCTCCACACGCTACATGACCGGTGGAACGACCGGTTGTATACGGAACGCGCCCGCGAGCTCACAGCACTGCTGGATAACCTGCAACCAACGTTGATACTAGTGGACGACCGGCAGTCCAGCGACTTCCTGGTGTTATACCCGCACCTGCAAGAACGGAACATTAAATTCGGCATCGTGCATGCCATGCCCCCGGCGGCATTGATACCCGGTGTGCCACCCATCAACACCACGGCTTTCCCAGGCGACTCGGCGGGTATACGCCGCGCCCATATAAAGGTAAAGCTCCAACGCCTGAAACGCCTCTGGAAGCAAAAGCTGCTATACCTGGGCATGGATGACAGCAGCATCTTGCGCCGTCGCATACGCCGCAACAACATTCCCCGGCATTTCTTCTCCGGCAGGACAATCTACTATGGCCTCGCCTTGCAGAACATACACGAATTGATTCTTCTGCCGGAAGAGCTCAACTTCCCTGGTATACCGACTTCGCCCATGCGGCATTACGTCGGCGCCCTACACCGCGCCGCCATGGCACCGGCGGAAGCCAGTGAGCGATACATACAGGTTCGCAAGCACCTGCAACAAGAGATTGCCGCTGGAAAGGTCTGTATCTATTGTTCAATCGGCACCGTGCAACCCGAACATGCCGGCCATACCGAGGAATTTATCAAACGTCTGATCGCTTCTATACACGACAAGCCTGTCGTGCTGCTGCTGTCACTTGCTTCATTGGCAACAAATTTTGCTACGGACTATGCGGCAAACGAACAGGTTTATATTTTCGACACCGTCCCCCAACTGGATGTGCTTTCCTACGCTGGCCTGTTTATTACCCACGGTGGCATTAATTCGATCAAAGAGTCGATCGATGCGGGAGTACCGATGCTGGTATATCCGGTCGATTCAATTCTTGACCCACCGGGCAATGCAGTGCGGGTAGCGTACCACGGGCTGGGCCTGCGCGGCAACATGGTTGACGACACGGCAGCCGACATTGCGCACAATATACAGCGCGTGTTGACCGATGCGCAATACCGGCGGAAGATCCAAGCTCTGCAAGACGCATGCCGGGCGTATACACCTGAACGATTTCTTCAGGCGATACGCCAGTGCACGGTTCCTGTTTAAAAAATATTCTATCCTTATTTGCTGACCGGTTCGCGGTGCCCCACCCAGGTGAAGCGACGCGTCACATATTCGGGATTGGTAAAGGATGCGTTGCCGGCCGGGTTTCCCCCCGTCACATGAAAGTCGGAGAAGGCTGCATTCTGATTCATATAAATGCCACCCGTCAGGTTAAACGACACCGGTGTAGCCGCCAGCGACATGGCATCGGCAATCTTTTCTTTCACAGCAGGATCTGTGGTATACGCGCCGCACGAGATAGCGCCGTGGTGCTGGGCCATTTCCTGCGCCAGTGCAATGCTGGCATCGGTGTCTTTGGTTTTGATCAACAATGCAATCGGCCCGAAGAGCTCTTTGCCGAAGACATCTTTCTGTGCAGCATCGACGGCAATCAATACCGGCGTAGCCACACGCGCTTGTTTAAATTGCGGGTTCTCAAACACACGCGACGCGAGTAACACCTGTCCTGGTATTTTCGCCGCATCAGCCACGCGCTCACAGGTCTTCTTATTCTGAATGGCACCTAATACAAACGGGCCGGCCTTGGGATTATCCACCAGGCCGTTGATCTGTTCGGCCAGTTTCTTACCAAAGTCTTCAACAGAGAGTGTGCCGGCAGGCGTTTTGATACCCCCCGCCGGTATATAAAAGTTTTGAGGCGCGGTACACATTTGTCCGCTATAGAGGCATAATGAGAAAGCCAGGTTGGCCGCGACTTTGTCGGCATCTTCTACCGAGTCGAGTATCACCGAGTTGACACCCGTCTTTTCAGTAAACACAGTCTTGCCAGGCAACGACTCCAGGTAGCTGCCAAAAATACCGTTGCCGGTAAAGTCGATCAGTTTTACCGCAGGGTGTTCGGCAAGCTCTTTGGTGATCGTAGCCTCCACGGTATCAACCGCCAGCTGGCACGTGGCCGGAGCATAGCCCTGCTCTTGCAGCACGCGCTGAATCTCGGCTACGATGATAGCGATAGGCAGAATCGCGCCGGGGTGCGGCTTCACAATGACGGCATTGCCTGTGACCAGACTACCATATATACCCGTAACAGAGTTCCAGGTCGGGAACGTCGAGCAACCGATCACCACGGAGATACCCTTCGGCACGGCACGCCACTCTTTATTGAGCTGCACATTAAACTTGCCCATCGGCTTATCCCACAAAACGCTGGCGGGAAAACGGTCCAGCTCTTCATATCCTGCCGCGATCGCTTCCAACGCACGATCAGCAGCGTGCGGCCCCGATGCCTGGAAGGCCATCATATACCCCTGCCCCGTGGTGTGCATGGTGGCGTAGGCTATCTCAAAGAAACGGGCTTTAACGCGTTCGAGTGATTCTAACAATATCCCGGTGCGTGTTTCGATCGAAGCTTTGCGCCAGGTGTGAAAAGCTTTTTGTGCCTCGTCTATCAGGGCGGATACCGTAAAGGTAGGGTACGAAATACCCAACGGTTGTTGCAGGTAGGGCGACTCTTCCTGGCCTGACCAGCCAGCGGGATTCGGTTGTTGCAACGATTCGAACTTCTTCCCCAGCATGTCCTTGAACTTTTGCTGGCCGTCGGCATCTGCGGTCTCGCCATAGACAGCGGGGGCAGGATGCTCGGGAAAGTTAGCGAAGAATACACGACTGTGAAGGGCCGTCACCGCACGGTCGAGTGTGGCCTTATGTTTTTCAAAAAAGTCCATACAGTTAACAAAGGGGTTTGGTTATTCTAGCACGACTAAGTTAACGATTGTTTGGAATATCCAACGCGGTTTCCAGGCCCCTCCCCCGGCTGTATGGCCGATGATTATTTCTGGGCGCCGAAGACTTTTTTCAACAGCTCCGTCGTGCGCGCCACAGGATCCAGACGGATCTTTTTTTCCTCCTCCGCAATTAACAAAAATAAACCGTCCATGGCTTTGTTGGTGGCATAGTCGGTCAGGTCGGGATTGACCTTTTCCACCAGCGGAATCTTGTTATAGCGGGTAACAATGTCGCCGTAATATTTGGTGGCGTTTACTTTATTCAGTGAGTTTTGGATGACGGGCTTAAACTTGTCGTAGAGCAGCGACGATGTCGTGCGCTTCAGGTATTCCGTTGCGGCGTTGTCCGATCCGCGCAGGATAGCCCAGGCATCCTGGATGGTCATTTGTTTGATGGCGGCTATGAAAATAGGCTTGGCTTCCTTCGCGGCATCCTCCGCCCCACGGTTGAGGGTCATGACAAATTTATCTACCTCGCCGCCCAATCCGATCTGGCGAAGTTTGTCTTCTACCTTCTTTACCTCGGGTGGAAAGGGAATCTTGATCTTGGGATTCTTAAAATACCCATCCAATTGCGACGCCATGTCCGAACCATTGGAAATCCCTTTGACCAATGCTTCTTTCAAACCATTGGCGACCTCTGTTGTCGTCAGCGGTGCGTCTTTGCCGATCGCTTTGTTGACCTCCCCCATAGTTTGGTTGAGCTGTGCCGACGTACAAGCGGTTAATACAAGCGTGATTAGTAATACCGGGAGAAATTTCATAAGGATGTGTTTCGCCGGAAAGGTATAAAAACAGCGTGAGAGTGAGTGTGAGCGCGAAGAAAAAAATGCGCATCTGCCGAAAATCTGAAGATTTCCGCCAGATGCGCATTTCGTGACAACAGTTCTTTATTTCTTGAACAGATACACGATGCCCACACTTATTCCCGCACGATACGGTTTGATGGTAAAAGGCGCGTTCAGTTTTTCGTCAACATGGAACGCGTGCGTATAGCCCGGCTGGAAGTACAGCCGCATATGGTCGTTTAATCCTGCCTCCATGCGGTACAGCAATTGGTACTGTAGATACTTCGAGCCTTTGTTGGTATAGGCGCTGCCCTCACCCGCCGCGCTTTGGAAGCCTTGCTGGTATAACAACCCGACTCCCAGCTTATGCTCCAGCAAATGCGTTTTCACGCGATAGAACATACCAGCCGATACACCGGCATTGCGCATGGTATACTTCACTTCATGCTGACTGGTTGCTGGTGTGAACACATACCCGTCGTCAGGGTTTCCGACCACGCCTCCTGACGCTCCATGGGCCATCGTGTACCGTATATGTTGCTGCTGCTGGTAGTATGACAACCCGCCATATACTTCCAGCAGAGGTGCAACACGGTATTGAAAGCCTGCCTCCAGCGAGAAGCCCACACGGTCAGATGCAAAAATACCAGACTCTTTCAGCTCGGTGATCGTGACATCGTCGTTTGTAGACGGCGTTATCTTGTGATACGCCAGGGAAGGTCCAGCCTGGAAATAAACCATCGGGATGTGAAGTTGCGCCATCTTCTTCTCCGCCTCTTTTTTCGTACTGGCGTTAACAACAACCTTCTTTTCTTTCTTATCCTTGTCGATATCTTCTTGCGCAACGGTATCGACCGCAGATACTCCTACCAGTGATACCACTTGATTCTTTGCAAGGATTTCATTGCCGAAGTCCGTTGTATCATGCGCTATCGCCTGTACGGCGGCAGGTGCTTTCACAGAAGCAGTCTCATCGAAGCGGGTATACGCCCCTGCCTTCTGCGGCACTGTCCGTTCACGAGCGCTCTTCACCTGACGGGATGTGTTATGCTCTTGTTGTGAAACCGCTGCTTCCTTCGGCACTGTCAATGCTATTGTCTTGTCGGAAGAAGTTGCATCCTCTCTCGCACTATATACTTCCTCATGCTCAGCATTCGCCACGAAGCCACTCCATAGGGGGGCCGGTTGATCACCGGCGACCAGGGCGACCAGCACGACAAACCCCGGGAGGCCAACCTGTGTGGATGACGCACGCCGCTCTAACCACGCGAGAATACGCGGCCGCGGTGCGCTGTTAAGCCCCCCTGCGATCTTGTCCCACGAGTCATCGTCCGGCTCTTCGGCATAGTGGTCGAGCCGGTCTTTGATCTCGTTCCAAAAATTATTTTCAGGCAAGTTTTTCATAACGTTTTACTCCTAGCGTTGTAAGTCGTTGTTTCAAAAGAAATTTTGCGTGATGCAGTTGCGAGCGTGAGGTTCCTTCGGTAACACCGAGCAACCCCGCGATCTCCGTGTGACTGTATCCCTCCACTACAAACAAGTTAAACACCAGCCGGCACCCTTCCGGCAGTCCATTGATAACCGAGACGAGGTATTCGTCGGTAAGATTATCCAACATCGTTTCATAATCGGCGTTGGCAACCTCCGGGGTATTCCCGGTTTCAGGGAAGATGACTGAGCGTTTGCGTTTATGGTAGTGGTCGATGGCCGTTCGTACGGCCACAGACTTCATCCATCCTTCTAACTTCCCGGCGGCCGAGACCTGGTGTATGTTCGTGAAGATCTTGATGAACGCTTCTTGTAAGATGTCCTGTGCCTCCTCGCGATCCGCAGCGTAACGCCGGCACAGCCCCATGAGCCTTGCCTTATAAAGCATGTACAGGGACTGCTGCGCCCTGCCATCCTTTCGCTTACACTGTTCAAATAGTTCCGATCCGATCATAGTAAAACGAGGAAAAGCCTCCTGGTCAGCAGGAGGCTCTCTCGTGGAGGTTCGTTAATTAAAGTATATTCTTATTTTGGCAGTTCGACAGGTATCTCCGTGACACCCCTGGTACATCAGGCTATCGCGCATGCCGCTGTACGGTTGATCCGTCGGCTTATATACGATCCCGGAAATGTACGTCGCTGCCCAGCCGTGGGCCGGCTGCTGCGCGATATACAGCGTGTACTTCGAGGAGGCGCCGCACAGGGTGTCATTTTCGAAGGGTTTGAAGACGACGGAGTCGCCCTTCAGCGAATCCACTAATAGCGTATAGGCATCGTCTATCAACTCGAACTGGCATGGCTGTTCCGGTACCGGGCCCGGCGTTGCGTTGATGAATATGACACCGTAGCCCATCCGCGTTGTATCGGTGACGTCGTACACCTTGTAGATGATCATATCATCCTTGGGCGGGTTGCTGGTGGGCGCGTAAGAGATAGAATTATAGGGAGTGTTTAGCATGGCGGTACCGTAGCGCGGCGGCAGGGTGCCGTTGGGCTGATAGATCTCGATGCGGTAACGCGCCGTGTCGCCACACAATACATCATTATCCAGGGGATAGATGTATACTGTAGTATCGCCCCATACCTGTGCCGAGTCGCTGCGCGTATAAACGCCGCAAGGCAGGTTGGTGGTGTCGTCTTCAATCACGATCCCCACAGTGTCTTCCAACAACAGGGTGTTGTCTTCGGCATATACCGAAACCCGGAAGAAGTCGCGACCTTGAGTAAAATCGACATTGGCCTGGTATTGCAGGAGGCCGGTGCGCAGCTCGCGCAGGGTACCACGTGCCGGGTCGGCGGTAATGTCGAGGCGGATGGGGCGTTCTGTTTTTACGCGAGCGTAAAGGTCGATGAAGGCAGTGCCCTGGGACAGCATCTTAACATCGGAATCGTCGATGACAACGCCCTTGCCACCACCGATCGGGTCGTCATCTTCCAGCACGTCGCAGGCACTGAACGATGCCGCGAGCAAAAGCGTTAGTGAAAGTGGCCACAGGCGTTTCACGTTGAAGGGGTTATTCATAAGCAGCAGTTTGTTTTATGGGTAAGACTGGCTTCCTTTGTGGAACGTTGGACCGTGGTTAAAAATATTTTAGATTCTTTATATGAAAACTGTTTTAGCGGAATTATTAACGATCGGTGACGAAATCTTGTATGGCCAGATCGTTGATACCAACGCCCAGTGGATGGCAACCGCGCTATCGCAAGCCGGCATCAAAGTAATCCGCAAGACTACGGTAGGGGACCAGGAAGACGAAATCCTGACGGCATTTGCAGAAGCCGAAAGACGGGCCGACATCGTATTGATCACCGGCGGCTTAGGTCCCACAAGCGATGACATGACCAAGCCCTGCCTGGCAAAATATTTCGGGTGCGAGCTCGCGATCCACCCCGAGGCACTGGCTGAAGTAACGGAATTCTTTAAAAGCCGCGGCCGCGAGCTGACCGAAGTCAACCGCCAACAGGCTTCTCTACCGGTGTGCTGCGAAAAGATCACCAACGCCGTGGGTACCGCACCCGGCATGTGGTTTTCCCGGCAGGGCAAAGTATTTGTCTCCATGCCGGGTGTGCCCCACGAAATGAAACGCATGATGACCGACCTGGTCGTCCCCAAATTAAAAGCCACCTTCCCTACTCCGACCATTCACCACCATGTGATCCGCACAGTAGGCATTGGCGAGTCGTTTCTGGCGGAAAAGATTGCCGACTGGGAGCGCTCCCTGCCACCACATATCAAACTGGCCTACCTGCCCAGCCTGGGCGAGGTGAAGCTGCGGCTCACGGGCATCGGCAGCTCGCGGGAGTCGCTCCAGGCCGAAACAGATCAATTAGTAGAAGTCTTAAAAACACGCGTCGGCCAGTTTATTTATGGCTATGGCGAATCGCCCTTGGAAGTGGTACTGGGCCGGACATTACAAGCCAGTAACCTTACCCTGGCCGTAGCCGAAAGCTGCACGGGCGGCTACCTGTCGCACCTCATCACGAGCGTGGCCGGCAGCTCTGCCTATTTCCTGGGCAGCATCATACCTTACGCCTACGATATCAAAATGCGGCAGCTGGGCGTGCGCCCCGAAACATTGGAACGCTATGGCGCCGTAAGCGAAGAAACGATACGCGAGATGGCCAACCTCGTGCGGGCAAAATTTAATACAGACATCGGTGTGGCTACCAGTGGCATTGCGGGTCCTGGTGGGGCTACGCCCGAGAAGCCGGTCGGCACGGTGTGGATCGCCTATTCCGACAAATACCAGACTGTAACGCGTAAGCTACAGCTCTCAACAGAACGCGACCTGAACATCCGCCTGGCGTCGATCGCATCATTGAACCTGATTCGTCAGAGCTTGCCGAAGTAACGGCAACACTACCAGTATTACACTTTTTCTTTGAGCAGTTGCTGCAGCAACGGAGTGACCGTAGCCGAGTCGAGACCCGGTGCGATGGCGGGATCGTATAACAACCAGATCAGCTCGCGGTCAATGGGGGCATATTCCGTAACGGTCGTCCACGCCTGTTGAAAGATACTATCGTCGTATCGGTCAGCGTCGCGCGCCAACCCCAGTGATTGCGTCAGCTCTTCGCGCAGTATATGGCGCTGTGCTTTCTTATCAGCGTTGCGCACCATGTCTACAAACATCACGGCACGGTATAGCTCGTTTGTGCTGTTGTCGGGAAAACTAAAGAACAATCCCCAGTTGTCATCGATATACTGTGCCGCGGGCGGATACCAGGCCTCGAAGACATCGGGCGCGCCAAAGAATATATAGGCATTGGAGCTTGCGGAGTCGGTCGTGGTGGTAATCTGAAAGCCATCGTGCACCAGGTCGTTGATCTCGCTAATCACATCGTCGAGCTCGCTTCGCAACACCAGATCCGGTGTACCGCCGACGTAGACCTTCATTTCCCGCAACCACTTGCGTGTTACAGGAGGCTCATTATCAAACTCACCGCCGAGGGCCACCTCGGTAAAATAGCGGACAACCTCTTGTTCGTGTGGTGTGAGTGCATCGGGGTCATTGGGCTCTTCATCATCGGACGAGCAGGCGAACAAACATGCGGCTGCATACGCCCAGACTAAAAAGACAAGACCTCTTTTCATACTTCAATGTTACTAATTTCCATGGGGCGACTGGTCTACAGGTACATTTTTTTTATTTGGGCGGGAGCCACAAGGTATTATTCGTCAAAAAGATACCGTCGCCAAAGAAACGTTTGAAATATAAAAACAGGTTTATCCAGACGAAAAAATAGTAACTTGCCCTTCCAAAATCGATTGAAACATGGCGCAGGTTCAACTTATCATGCCCAAGATGGGTGAAAGTATATTCGAGGCGACGATCCTGAACTGGATCAAGAAGCCAGGCGACAAGATCGAGCAAGACGAAGCGGTGCTCGAAGTTGCGACCGACAAGGTCGACACCGAAGTACCTTCTACCCACGCCGGTATATTAACGGAAATTCTGGCGAAGGAAGGCGAGATCGTAAAGGTCGGCGTTCCCATTGCTATCATAACCACCGACGTAGCGGCGGGTGCTGCTGCACCGCAACCGGCCACCAGCGCACCGGCTAAATCGAACGGTGCAACCGAGCATTCCCTGCAGGAAGCCGCTGTGGCACATAGCAACGGGGCACCGCAAGCGTTGAGCTTTAAAGACAGCACACGCTTCTACTCACCGCTGGTGAAAAACATCGCCCGCGAAGAGAACATCACCGTGGCCGAGCTCGAAACAATCTCCGGCAGCGGCAACGAAGGACGCGTGACCAAAAAAGATGTGCTGGAATATGTACAAACCCGCAAAGTAGGTGGTACTGCAGTACAGCCAGTAAAACATGCCGTGCCGACCAGCAGCACACCCACCCCGAAAGTACAGGCCTCTATCAGCGCCGGCGACGAGATCATCGAGATGGACCGCATGCGCAAGATGATTGCCGAGCGTATGGTGGACTCCAAACGCATTGCGCCGCACGTAACCTCCTTCGTCGAAGCCGACGTAACCAACGTGGTACAATGGCGCGGCAAAGTGAAGAGCGATTTCCAGAAGCGCGAAGGCGACGTATTGACATTCACGCCGATCTTTATTGAAGCGGTAGTGCTGGCAATCAAAGACTACCCCATGATCAACATACAGGTAGACGGCGACCGCATCATCAAGAAGAAAGATATCAACATCGGAATGGCCGTGGCCCTGCCCAGCGGCAACCTGATCGTACCCGTTATCAAAAACGCTGACCAGTTCAGCCTGGGTGGCCTGACCAAGATCGTAAACGACCTGGCACGCCGCGCACGCGACGGTAAACTCAAACCCGATGAACTGTCGGGTGGTACCTTTACTATCTCCAACGTTGGCTCCTTTGGAAATGTCATGGGCACACCCATCCTCGTGCAACCGCAGGTCGGTATCATTGCCCTGGGCGCAATCGTAAAGAAACCTGCCGTGCTGGAGCTGCCATCAGGTGACGTGATTGCGATTCGTCACAAGATGTTCCTCTCCCACTCATACGACCACCGTGTAGTCGATGGCGCCCTCGGTGGTATGATGGTACGCCGGGTAGCCGACTACCTCGAGAAATTTGACATAAACCGCAGTATTTAATACACGGATAGCTTAATTAGACCCGGGAGGTTTTTGAAATCACCCGGGTTTCTTACTTTTAGGCATGTCCAAAATTATCTCATTCATCAGCCGGAAGGGCGGTACGGGCAAGACTACCAATGCCATTCACCTGGCCACCACCCTTCACCAACTTGGCAAAAAGGTGCTGCTGGTGGAAACCGATACCAACTATACCCTGAACACCCTGCGCAAAATGGAAATGTTCCGGGCCAAGGAAGGTAAAACAATGTTCGAGATCCTGGGGTCGGAAGATCACCAGGTGGCCGAAGAGCTGGAAAAGCTGAAAGACAGCAAGAAGTTCGACTATATCATTGTAGACAGCGCCGGTAAAACCACCGATGAAGGTATCAAGAAACTTTGTCTTGTCAGCAACGCCGTGGTCGTGCCCACCAGCCTGACGCAAAACGACCTGCTGGTAACGTATCAAACCGTCACCGACCTGGCCCCCGCCCGCGAGTTGAACAGCGGGCTGAAGATCATTATCCTGCCCAACCGTATTCACAGCTCGACCAATATTTTTACCGTACGGGATAACCTCAAAAAACTGGATGCCATCATCCTGCCCGTGGTCGTACCGCAGAAAAATCTTTTCGTAAATTTCAGTACGGTCGACGCGGAGAAAGAGTATCAGCCTGTGGCGCAAGCCATTCTTAATTATCTCGCATGAGCAAGAAGAAGAATACACTCAAAGATCTTGACGAATTCCTGAAGCAACAAGCCGCCACTCTGGTGACTCCGAGCCCCCTGAGTGGTCAGCTCCCCGCCGAGGCGCCGGCGCCCGTGCCCCCCGCACCGGTTGTTGCCGAAGCTCCCATTGCTCCACCAGTCCCCGTAGCCGCCGCCCCCCAGGCCCAGTCTGTGGTTCAGGAGGTCACAACGGACGGTATTGACCAGGCGTTGCAAACACTTTACCGTCGGGAAGGCGGCCCGGCCTTCCGCCGGAAGCTCTACGACATCATTCTGCGCGCGGCAGAAACCGCCGGCGAGACACTGCCCGAAGACAAGATGCTCATCAACACCGTGCTCTACCTCAAGGGCGGTGACCAGTGGAAGGAAACGATCCGCACCTACTGGCGCAATAAATAATCCTACCGCATCAGCATACCCCGCCTGCACAGGATGTGGGCGCGGGGTATTTCATTTGTCGGCTAAAAGTCTGAATATTACCCTATGAAATTCGGAACGAAAGCTGTACACGCCGGTGTGACGCCGGACCCATCTACCGGGGCGATCATGACCCCCATTTACCAGACATCCACATACGTACAGGAGTCGCCTGCCAAACACAAAGGCTTTGCCTATGCGCGTGGCACCAACCCTACACGCAACGCGCTGCAGGAAAGCATCGCCGCGTTGGAGAACGGTAAGTATGGCATCTGCTTTTCTTCGGGCATGGGCGCTACCGACGCCGTGATCAAATTGCTGAATCCCGGTGACGAAGTGATTACCAGCAACGACCTGTATGGCGGTTCGTACCGCATGTTCAAACGGGTCTTTGAAAAGTACGGCATCAAGTTCCATTTCATCGACCTGACCCAGGCCGACAACATCCGGTCGGTAATCAACGACCGTACGCGGCTGCTTTGGGTAGAGACCCCGACCAACCCGCTGATGAACATCGTCGACATCGCAGCATGTGTCGCCATCGCGCGGGAGCATAAGCTGATCGTTGCCGTCGACAACACCTTTGCTTCTCCTTACCTGCAGAATCCGCTTGACCTGGGCGCTGACATCGTCATGCACTCGGTGACCAAATACCTCAGCGGCCACTCCGACGTGGTCATGGGCGCCCTGGTAATGAACGACGAAAAACTTTACCAGGAGCTATTCTTCCTCATGAACTCCTGCGGCGCGGTGCCCGGCCCGCAAGACTCGTTCCTCGTGCTGCGCGGTATCAAGACCCTGCACCTGCGCATGGAGCGCCACTGTCTGAATGGCCGTAAGATTGCCGAATACCTGAAGGCCCACCCCAAGATTGGAAAGATATACTGGCCGGGATTTACCGACCACCCCAATCATGCCATTGCCAAAAAACAAATGCGTGACTTTGGCGGCATGCTCTCGTTTACCCTGAAAGACGACAGCCTGGACAAGGCCATCAAGCTGATGGAAAGCGTCCAGCTCTTTTCACTGGCCGAGTCACTTGGGGGTGTTGAGTCGCTGATCAACCACCCGGCGTCGATGACACACGCCAGCATTCCCCCGGCCGAACGCCTCAAGAGCGGCCTGGTGGACTCGTTGATCCGTCTGAGCATTGGTGTGGAAGATGTCGAAGACCTGATCGCCGACCTCGACCAGGCACTGGCGCAAGTATAAGGGCCGTATTTTTTACTATCTTGCCCATATTATAAACTAAGTCCGCTACGCGTGAAGAGACTTCCTTTGCTTATCACCATCGGCCTTGTGGTGGTTCTTGTCGGAGGGTACTACCTATACGACAGGTTTCTTGTCAAACGAACAATAACACCGTGGGCGCTCGTGCCCGAGGCTACCATCTTTGTGTATGAGACCAACGACTGTCCCGACTGCGTACGCAAAATGCAGGAGACATCGTTGTGGTCGGTCTTTCGCGAAGCGGCTTTCTATGGCAAGCCCACAGACTCGCTGCGCACACTGTTTGACTTTATCGAAACCCAGCCCCGCGGCCAGTTGATCTCCGCCCACCAAACCCGCAAGGACGACTTCGACTTTGTTTTTTATGTACCACTCAATCAGCTGAAGAGTAAGAATGCCATGCTCGACGCATGGGACAAGCTCACCAAAGAGCACCGCGAGTTCAACGGGATACAGATACACGAGATCACCTCCAGGCAGCAGACCTTCTCGTGGACGCAAATTGACGACGTCTGGATCGGCAGCTTTACGCCATTCCTCCTGGAAGATGTGATCCGCGCCTATACCGCCGGCAACACCACCCTTCGCAGCAAGATCGCCTCTCTTTACCAGATGCCCCGTTCGAAGAACGACGCGGGCAATCTCTTCATCAACATCCGGAACTTTGGCGTATGGCTCAACTCGTTCGCTGCGGGCAGTCCCTCGATCGTCAATCAAATCGGCCAGGCCTCGCTGCTCGACATCAAGACCGACGAGCAAAGCTTTACCCTGAACGGCTTCAGCCTCGACAGCGCCAGCCAGGGCTATATTCTGTCGGTGTTCAACAACCAGGTGCCCGTGCCGTTCAACCTCAAGAACTTTGTTTCTAACCGTTCGGTGATGGTCTCCAGCTTTGGCATCAGCGACGGCGTGCGCATGGGCGAAGCGTTGAAGATGTACGCCCAGAGCAAGAACCCGGGACTGCAGGATTCCATCAAACAGGTGAATACCGCGGCAGGGCTTTCGCTCGGCCAACTATACCAGCACCTGGGCAAAGAGGTAGGCGTGTGTTTTCTCGAATCGAAAGACCGCAGCCTGTCGAAGATCGTCCTGATCGAAACCAAAGACCCCAAGCCCTGGATCTCGGCCTTTAACACCATTGCCCAGAAGACCAGCATGGATACGATCTTCTTCGAGCGCTTCTCGGATTACGAGATTCGCGAGATGCCTGTGCCGTCCTTTCCCGAGAAACTTTTCTGGCCACTCGTGACCGGATTGAAGACCAGCTTCTATACCGCTGTGGGCAATACCATTATCCTGAGCGAGAACGTAGACGACCTCAAACAATTCCTGGACGACATCGACAAGGAGGAAACGTGGGGCAAGTCCGTGGCACAGAACAAATTCCTGGAAGGGACACTGCTGGAGTCCAACGTAAACCTGTATGTCAACACTCCTCTGGTGTGGAACATCCTGTCCGATGTACTGCACCCGCGCTGGCAAAAGTTTGTACAAGAGAACCAGGCCTCGCTGGAAAGCATCGGTATGGGTGCCGTACAAATGAGCCACCTGAATAACAGCTATTATACCAACATTACGTGGACATACGGTAAACCGAAAACTTCGGCTGCCGCCAAAGCTGATCGCACGGACAAAACCATCACATCGTTCCAGCAAGGCATTCACAAAATCTTTGTCGTACGGAATCACAATACCAAAGAGGAAGAAGTACTTGTGCAGGATTCTTCGCGTGCACTGAGCCTCGTGTCAGCCGACGGAAAGGCGCTTTGGAAGATCGACCTAGACCAGTTCATTGCCGGCGATGTAACGCAGGTGGATTTTTATAAGAACAATAAGCTGCAATTCTTTTTTGCCACGCCGGGGCAACTGCACGTTGTTGACCGGCTGGGCAATTATGTGAAGCCTTTCCCGGTGGCCATCGGCGAAAAGGATATTGAGTTCACATCCGTGATTGACTATGACCACAGTAAGAAATACCGTTTCCTGGTGGCCGGCAAATCTGGCAAGTTGTGGATGTACGATAAAGACGGCAGCAACCTCGATGGATGGAAGCCCAAGAATGTAGAGAGCAGCCTGTCTACCGCGCCGCAGCACCATCGCATACGCGGTAAAGATTATATTGTCGCAATCCGGAAGGATGGTATCGCATACCTGATGAACCGTCGGGGCGAAAACCTACCCGGCTTCCCAGTCGACCTCGATGCGCGCCCGGTAGGCGACTACGCGCTGGAAGTAGGCAATAGCTTGGCAACAACCTATTTTGTTATTGTATCACGCGACGGCTTCCGCATCAAGTTTGACATGAGCGGTAAGGTGCAGAGCCGTGAGTCGTTGATCAAAACGGCGGTGGACGCCCGCTTCAGCCTGGTGCGCGACCTGAGTGAAAAGTCTTACCTCGTGGTGCGCCAGGAGGCTCGTCAACTGACCGTGTTTGACGAAACCCTGAAAGAAATTGTCGGCAGCGACTTCGTTGGTAATAATCCGGCAGAGGTACGCTTCTATAATTTCGGCGGTGGCCGGAGCTACGTTACCCTGACCGACCTGTCGCAAGACCTGTCGTTTGTGTACGACCTGCAAGGCAACCTGATTACCTCCCTGCCCCTGGAAAGCAGCACCCTGGTGTTGCGCCCGGCGTCGGGAGACAAACCCAAGGCCTACTACTCACTGGGACAAGGCCTCACGCTCATGCCTTTGTAGGCAGCGTCTGAATAAATTCTTCTATCGCAGTATATACTGTTTGTAGTGCTTCTTCCGTCATCACGTACGGAGGAAGCACATACAAGATATTCCCCAAGGGACGGAGCAAAATGTTCCGCTCGATAAAATAGGGGAATATTTTCTTGCGCAAACTATGCTCATATCCCGTCCCCTCTTCGGTCCGTAGCTCTATCCGCAGAATGGTACCCAACGATCGGGCCTCCAACACGACCGGATGGTTATCCAGCTGTGCTGCAAACGCTTCCTGCTGCCGGCTGATGCGGTCTATGCGTCGCTGGCAATCCGGATCCGTCAACAAATCAAAGCTGGCATTCGCGGCAGCGCATGTGATGGGATTAGCGGTATAGGAATGACCGTGAAATAAGGTCTTTCGGAAATCTTCTGTTTGGAAAGCTTGTGCAATCTTGTCCGTACAGCTGGTAACGCCAAGTGCTATCGTTCCACCCGTAATGCCTTTGGAGACGATCACAATGTCGGGTTGAAACACACAATACTCGGATGCAAACAGTTTGCCGGTGCGGCCAAAGCCGGTAAAGACTTCGTCAGCAATACACAACACGTCGTGTGCCTGAGCTTCTCCGAGTAAGGCATTCAACACGGCAGGTGTATACATGCGCATGCCGGCAGCTCCTTGTACGAGGGGCTCGTATATAAATGCAGCAACGTCTCCCTGAGCCACGTATTCCCGGAATTGGTTGATCACTTCGGTTTCATTGGCGGCCGTAGGGAAATCAATGAATACCGTCTCAAATAAATAGGGTTTAAAAGGATCCGTAAAAATGCTTCGGTCACTGACCGACATAGAGCCAAAGGTGTCGCCGTGGTATGCTCCGTGTATAGCAATCACTTTCTTCTTCTGTGTGATGCCGCGGTTATGCCAGTATTGAATAGCCATTTTGATGCCCACCTCGACTGCCGTGCTGCCGTTGTCGGAATAGAATATCCGCGACTGTCCGGGAGGCAATATCGTGAGGAGGTTCTTGGCCAGCCGAATGGCCGGTGCATGTGTGAAGCCCGCGAAGATGACGTGTTCGAGCGTAGTCGCTTGCTCGGCCAGCGCACGGGCAATGTACGGGTTACTGTGCCCGTGAAGGTTGACCCACCACGACGACACCGCATCGATAATCTTGCGACCGTCGGCGGTGTGTAAATATACCCCCTCGCCACCGGTGATCAGGATGGGCTCCGCGGCGCCGGTAAGTGGTGTATAGGGATGCCAGATAACTTCTTTGTCCCAGGCAAGCAGCTCGTCAGGCGTGCCAGTGTTGTTGTAGTTCTTTTGCATAGTCTATAATCGTCTGACGGGTCACCTGCTCTTGCCGCGGCAGGCGCAGCAACACCGGCAGCCCGGTGTGAAGCTCGATGATCCGTTCACTCTCGGCGTTGGAAGGACCGTTGAAGATAATACCTTTGATGGGCAGGTTGCGTTTACGAAGTGCTTCTACGGTCAGCAATGTGTGATTGATGCTGCCAAGGTAGAGGTCTGCCACCAGCACGACTTGCGCATGAAACTGCGCGACGAGATCAATCACAAAGTCGTGATCGTTCAGTGGCACGAGGCAACCACCTGCACCTTCGATGACAAGGTCACGCTTCGTAGCAGGAGGTGTTAAAGTTTGCAGATCGATGGTGATGCCGTCGATGCGCGCCGCAGCATGGGGCGAGGCCGGTGTCTGTAACAGGTAGCCTTCGGGAAAGAATACGTGATGCTGAGGATCCAGCAACTTCGCGACAACCTCGGTATCACGAGGATGCCCTGCCTGTACGGGCTTCCAGTAATCGGCCTGCAAGGCCTCACACAGGATGGTCGAAACCAACGTTTTGCCACTGTCGGTATCAATCGCCGTAACGAAGTAATTCATGTCGCAAAACTACGCCATAATTGCAAAGGATCAAGAGGCCGCGATCGCGCGCGCACGTAAACAGCTGGCCAGGAGGTCGATCTCTTCGTGCGTGTTAAATGTATGCAGGCATATACGCATGCGCTCTGCACCCGCGGGCACAGTAGGCGACAAAATAGGACGTACATCAAGTCCCGCCGCTTGCCACTGCGCTGCCACTTGTCGCACGTGTGCATTTCCAGGATACAATGCCGTTTGAATAGCACTGTCGTTCCGGCTGACATGCGGTAGGTCTTGCACTTGTTGCACAAAGTATCCAATCGTATCGCGCAGCGCCTGTTGAAGCAGGGCGCCATGTTCTTGTATATACGCAAAGGCACAGTCGATGGCCGCGATGCTGTGCGGCGGCAACGCCGTGGTATAAATAAACGGTCGCGCAAAGTTCACCAGGTATTCTACAACGCTGCGGGTACCCACCACACACGCGCCATGGATGCCCATCGCCTTGCCGAAGGTATAGATGCGTACGGCAATCTTATCGTGCAGGCCCAGGGCCACGGCCAGGCCGCTTCCCCCCGCGCCCATCACGCCGGTACTGTGCGCTTCGTCGAGTATAATAAAAGCGCCATAACGTTCTGCCAAAGCAACCAGTGGCGCCAGGGGACAGGCGTCACCATCCATCGAGTAGATAGACTCGACAACAATAAACACGTTGCCGGTCGCACGTTGCAACCTGTCCTCCAAATCTTGCAGGTCGTTGTGACGAAAGTTGTGATGTTTTGCCAGGCTTAAGCGCATGCCGTCTTTAATGCTGGCGTGCACCAGCTCGTCACACAGGATGGTGTCACCCCGTTGCGGCATAGCCGATAGTACCGACAGGTTGGCTGCATAGCCGGATTGAAAGATCAGTGCGGCATCACCTAAAAAGATCCGGGCCAGTGTCCCTTCCACCTGTTCTGTATAGATCGCATTCCCCGACAGCAACCGCGAGCCTGTGGCGCCGTTTAGCGGCGCGGTGATCTGTTCCAGTTTCTCTTCGATCGCGGCAAAAAGCTCGGGCGATCGTGCCAGGCCTATATAGTCGTTGGATGTAAAATCGATGGGCGCAACTGCCTGTCGCAGGGCACGCAGTAATCCTGCTTCTTCGCGTGCGGCCAGGCGGTTACGCAATACGGCGTCAAAATCCTTCATTGTGAATTAAGACTGTTTGCCTCGCGTCTTTTCCATCATGTCCCACATCTCTTCGGGTATCATTTCCAGGTGGCTGAACTCACCGCCGTTGCGCAGCCATTCGCCGCCGTCGATGGTAATGACTTCGCCGTTGACATAAGCCGAATAGTCGGACATGAGATACGCTGCCAGGTTGGCCAGCTCCTGATGCTCACCTACACGTTTCAACGGCACGCGTTGGGCGGGGTCGAATTTCTTGACCAGCTCGCCGGGCAACAGACGGCTCCAGGCTCCCTCGGTCGGGAAAGGCCCGGGCGCAATGGCGTTGCTGCGGATTTTATACTTCGCCCACTCTACTGCCAGCGAGCGCGTCAGTGCCAATACACCCGCTTTACCACAGGCAGAGGGTACGACGTAGCCCGACCCGGTCCAAGCATAGGTGGTAACAATATTCAGAAATACACCCGGCTGTTTATTGGCAATCCAATGTTTGCCGGCGGCCAGGGTAGTATAATAGGTGCCTTTTAAAACAATATCGACAACAATGTCAAACGCACGGTGTGAAAGGCGCTCCGTGGGGCTGATAAAATTACCGGCCGCATTGTTTAATACGCCATCTACTTTACCAAAGGTATCGACCGTTGTTTTGAGCATCTGCTCGATCTCTTCATACTTGCGCACGTCGCACCCTACCGCCAGTACCTTGCCGCCGGTCTCTTGCATGAGCTCCTCGGCTGTTTTATCGAGTACTTCTTTTTTGCGGCTGGTGATCACGAGGTTTGCACCCAGTGTCAGAAAATATTTGCCCATGGCCTTGCCCAGACCTGTACCGCCGCCGGTGATAATGATGGTTTTATCTTTCAGGCTGCCGGGTGCTAACATTCCTTGCATATGATCATTGTTTTTAGACGATTGAAAGTAAGGAAGTTTATGAATAATAAAAAAGGGCCGCGCGTGCGTCCCTTTTTTATACGATAAGATTCTATTCGGCTTAGTTTACGTCGTCGAAGTCCCTCGTGATGGCATCGATCTCGTCAATAACGGGTTGCAGGGCGGTTTCAACCTTCTCCTTCGAGCCGTCAGCATACTTGAGATACGCCACTGCAGCACCGTTTTCATCTTCAAATACTACATCCGCCAATTTTTGATCGCCGTGATAGAGGGCAAGTTTTACAAAGTCGTTCAGGTCAACTTCACCCTGGCTGTTATTAGCACCCTCGGCATTGATGGTACCCTGCAGTTTCAAGTTGCGCAACTGCACATATCCGTCAATGCTTTTTACGCTTTCTTCAGACTTGGAAGCATCTTTATAGTTTACGGTGATGCTGGTTGCCACAACCGTTTCTTGATTACGCAGCAGGGATACGTTTAACGAGTTAGAGGTATTGCCCTTGGTGTCGAATGCAACCGACAGTTTGAAAGGCGTTACCGTCAACTCGATGTCAGCCGTCAGGGGGAAGCCTTGTTCATCCCACTCTACTTCCAGGTGTATCGACAGAGCCTTGGTGTTGTCTACGTACAGTGCGGCCGTAAGTACTTCCGGCTCATAATATGTTTCATCCCATTCTTCGTCATACAGCGCCACTTCGCTATACGCCGTCAGCTCGAGGCGGGCGTTGTTGGTAGTAGAACCTTCCGTGGGAAACTCGATCGAGATAATAGAAGCCTCTTCGATCATTTCGAATTGCTGGAGGTCGCTATTCCACGCATACTTACCTAAGTTGGCTCCGTAGTTGAACGGCTCGTCTGCAGCCGTGCGGCCGGCGGCACTACCTTTCGTAAATACACGTCTAAAGTCTTTACCTTTTTCGCGGAAGAAAGAACGCAGCTTTTTGTGGTCTGCCGCTACACGACCAAACGGATCGTCGGCATTGGCCAGGTCGAAGAAATCCTGTGTGGCCTTCAGGCCTTCAATATCCTGCAAGTCTTGCAGGTCAGCCGTTGCCGTGGAGTTGAACGATGCGATTTTGTTCTTGGCTTCATCTTTTGAAACCTGGCTACCCGAGCCGCCATCGTCATCGCTGCCACACGATGCGAGGCCAAGTATACCCACTAATGCAAATACGGAGAGGAGTTTTTGTTTGTTGATCATATGTGTTTTGGATTGTGTTCTTTGTAAGAGGTGAAAGTGAATGGTTTTAAATTTCTTCTGTGCTATAGACACAGACATGTAACGGAACGTTGGAACGGAGGTTGCCTACATATTCATGCAGTGACATATAACATTTGTTCTATCTCATTAAACAACGACGTACGATCATCTATACTTCTTAGGTGGTATAATATGCAGGCGCTGCGCTGCGGGTCCCCGTCACGCAGACATCCCGGCAGACAAGCCCACTATTTTGCCGGTTAAATGGCGTAACCCTCCAGGTAACCAGGCGTTTGAGAAAATTCCTCGGGTGTTCTTTTTTTATTACCTTAGACCGCATTTTTTGAACACTTAAACACCTATGAGGACTATTTTTTTATCGTTTTTACTGATCACGATCGTTTCATCCTGTGTAGTTTCTAAAAAGAAGTACGACGCGCTGCTGGCCCAGAAGATCCTGACCGAGGCCGATCTGGCCGACCGGTCGGGCCAGTTGGAGAAAGCCAACAGCACCCTTGACAGTCTATCCGCCCAGCTTAAAAAACTGAAAGATGACACGCTGCAGATCCGCGGCCAGAAGCGGAGCACCGCCCGGAAACTAGCCGAGCTCGAAAAAGAGCACGCCCAGCTTAACACATATTACAAAAACCTGATGAACAGCAGCGGCAAACAGACCCGCGACCTGGCGCAACAACAAGAGCAACTGCTGGCCATCCAACAAAACCTGGAGAAGACCCGCGCACAAAACGACTCCCTGAGCAGAGGCCTGGCGGAACGTGAAAAGAAGGTACAGGAGCTGGAGCAAGTACTTGCCAACAAGGATAACATGGTGCAACAACTGCGCACCAAGATCAGCAATGCCCTGCTGAACTTTAAAGAAAACGACATCACCGTGAAAGTAAAGAACGGGCAGGTATATGTATCGCTGGCCGAGCAGCTGCTGTTCGGTTCCGGCAGCATCGAGGTGGATGCCAAAGGCGTTACGGCCTTACAACAACTGGCGAAAGCCATCAAAGACCAGAAGGATATCAACATCATGGTAGAAGGCCATACCGACAATGTACCGATCTCGAAGAAGTCGCAGTATATGAATGACAACTGGGACCTGAGTGTGATGCGCGCTACTTCCATCAGTCGCATCCTGATGAAGGGCGGCGTACAGCCACGCCAGATCACCGCTGCCGGCCGTGGTGAATTTTCACCCCTGGCGGTGAACGATACCCCTGCCAATAAACAAAAGAACCGGCGCACAGAGATCATCATTACACCCAACCTCGACGAGCTTTTCAGAATCCTGGAGAATAACTAACCGCACGATATTTATGTACAGATTAATCTCCCTCCTTATACTCGTTGTCGACGTTCTTGTTATCGTCGATATCGTACGCAGCCACATGTCCAATGAACGCAAGATCTTATGGGTACTTGTGGTGGTATTCCTGCCGCTGGTGGGCCCAATCTTGTATTATCTCTTAGAGAAAAAGCGCTGACCTATGCTGCAAGATCGCTCATCTTATAAACTGCTGTACAGCCCGCCTGTGATTGTTGCGGCCCTGGGCTACTTTGTAGACATCTATGACCTGCTGTTGTTCAGCATCGTACGGAAGTCCAGCCTCATCTCCCTGGGAGTACCCGAGGCTGAGCTGTTCGAGAAGGGTGAATACCTGCTGCAGACGCAAATGTTCGGGATGCTCGTGGGCGGCATCATCTGGGGTATTATGGGAGACAAGCGCGGCCGGCTTTCGGTGTTGTTTGGATCGATCCTGCTATACTCGCTTGCCAACATAGCCAATGGTTTTGTCACCACTGTAGACCAATACGCCGTACTGCGTTTCATTGCCGGCGTGGGGCTGGCAGGAGAGCTTGGTGCCGGTATCACACTGGTCTCCGAGATCCTACCCAAACACTTGCGCGGTTATGGCACTGCCATTGTCGCGGGTGTGGGCGTGCTGGGTGCTGTGGCGGGTAACTTTGTGTCAAAGTCTTTCGACAGCTGGCAGGTATCCTACTTTGTTGGCGGTGGCATGGGACTGTTGCTCTTGATCGCGCGTGTGAGCGTAATGGAATCGGGTGTATTTCTGAAAGTCCGCGAGAAAGAAGAGGTTTCGCGTGGTAACTTCTTTCAGCTCTTTACCAGCCGCAAGCGACTTGTCAAGTTTCTGGGATGCATCTTCATTGGTTTGCCAATATGGTTTACCATCGGCATTCTGATCTCATTCTCCCCTGAGTTTGCAAAAGCCCTGTCGATAACAGGCACCATTACTACGGGCGATGCTGTAATGTATAGCTATATCGGTCTGTGCGTGGGCGATCTCGGCAGTGGCATTATCAGCCAGCTCGTTCGCTCGCGAAAGAAAGTTGCATTGACCTTCATTCTCATGACGGCGTGTCTTTTCATACTCTACTTGTTTATGCCGATCCGCACGGCAACGTTCTTTTATATCACTTGTTTTGCGCTGGGTGTTAGTATCGGATACTGGGCCTTGTTTGTGACAATCGCCGCCGAACAATTTGGCACCAACCTGCGCTCCACTGTCGCTACCACGACACCAAACTTTATCCGCGGCACAGTAGTACCATTGATCTGGCTGTTCAAGCTCTTGCGCGATTCCATTAAGGGGCACTATCTGCCTGCACTCGGCGAAAGCGCTGCTTACAGTAAGGGCATGATCTACGGCGCATTGATCGTGGGATCTATGACGATTGTGATTGCCTGCATCGCACTGCTGCCCATCGACGAAACGTTTGGGCGTGACTTGAATTTTGAAGAAGAAACGTAACCTGGAAGAGGGGCTTCTCCGTTGGTGAATCTGTTGTTTTATCCTAACTTACTACAGCTTAGACCATTCCGCCGTGAAGAAGCCCTTCTTTCTTTTTATCTGTTTTTTCTTCGTCCTTCACGGCCTGTCCCTGCAAGCGCAAAACCTGGATTTGATCCGATCCCTGCGTCACAAGCTCAAGACAACGCCGGAAGCCGAACGCTTTGAGATTCTCAACGACCTGGCGTGGGAATACCGCTGGGCAGCTCCCGACAGCACAATCTTTTACGCACAGAAGGCTTACGCATTAGGTCAGGAGCTTAAGCTGGCAACCGGCCTGGCCAAACCCCTGAATTTCATTGGCGTAGCACGCAACTACCAGGGCAAGCGCCTGGAAGCGTTTGACGCCTACGATAAAGCGTTGCACACAGCGACACAGCAAAACGATTCGGTCCAGATTGCTTACTCCAACAACAACCTGGGCCGGCTCTTCTTTGAACAAGGCCTGCTGTCACGCTCGTACGACTATTTCCTGCGCGCCCAGGCACTCTTCGAAAACATCAACGACTCTTCGGGCCTGGCCTATACCTACCAGAGCCTTGCCAACCTCTATAAGCTGCAGCAGGACAATGCCAAGGCCGAGTCTAATTACCTCAAGGCTTATCGCATCCGCATGCACGGCGGACGCTCGCGCGACATCATGTCGGCGCTCGTCATGATCGGGCGCCTGTACCAGGAAACCGGCCAGCTGGACAAAGCCCTTCATTACCTGCACCGAGCCGATTCCATCGGACATGTCATTAACGACGAGATCAACCTCGCCGACATTAAGACCTACATGTCCGAGACCCTGCTCAACAAAGGCATGCTCGACGCCGCGGACAGCATGTGCACGGCAGGGCTGGCGGTGATCGTGCGTATGAATACTACCCGCATGATGCCGCAGGCATATATGACCATGGGACAGATCAAGTTCGCGAAGAACGAGCTGGCACAGGCCCGCAAGTATTTTACGCTTTCTATGGACGTCGCTACCCGCGCGAATGAGCTTAACACGAAGATGGAGGTATTCTACTGGCTATGGAAGCTCTCCCTAAAAGAGAACAACCGCGTAGGCGCGCTGGAAAACCAAAACCAGTATCTCATTCTGAAAGACTCGCTGAATGATCTCAATGTAGCGCGCCAGGTAGAGCGCCTGCAGTTTGAAATGGACATCGAACGCAAGGAACAAGAGAACGAGCTGCTCAAGGTCAACCACGCAAAAAATGAAGCCGTCATTCTTCAGCAGCGTCTTCAGAACATCATCCTCATTGTCATTATTGCTTTTATCAGCATTCTCGGCCTGGTACAATGGCGTAGCAGCAAAAAGCGTCGCGAGGTGAACGATATGCTTGAGCGACAGAATCAATTCATTCGGAGCCAACGGGAGGAAATTGTCGATCAGAATCAAACATTATCCAAACACAACCGACAGCTCTCGGACATCAACCATGAGAAAGACACACTCATGAGCATCGTGGCGCACGATTTGAAAGCACCGCTCAACCGCATCAAGGGCATTGCCGATATCATGGAACTGGAGGGTGGGCTCACCACCGATCAGCATGAGTATATGGACATGACCAAAAATGCCACACAGGCAGGCCTTGATCTGATCAAGGATCTTTTGGATGTGCATATGCTGGAAGAGAACGTTACGCCACACTATACAACGTTCGACATCAGTGCATTTATGCTGGAGAAGGTCGATGCGTTTACACCGATCGCGTCTGCCAAGCAAATTCACTTGCACATCACGCGTGTGGAGAGCGAGCAGGTGCGATTGGATGCGGATTATCTTAGTCGCATTGCGGATAACTTATTGTCCAATGCACTGAAGTTTTCACCACCTAACGGGACCGTTGAAGTAGCCGCGGGGAAGACCGCGGATCATTTCTGGTTTTCTGTACGGGACGAGGGACCGGGATTTTCGGGGGAAGACAAGCAACAGATGTTTCAAAAGTTCCGAAAGCTGACGGCACGGCCTACAGCAGGAGAAACTTCGAATGGGCTTGGATTGGCAATTGTAAAGACGTTGGTGGACCGGTTGAAGGGAGAGATTATACTAAACTCTGAACCTGGAAAAGGCAGTGAGTTTGTTATTCGGTTTCCGCTGAGCTGATCTATACCATTCTTTAACAGCTTGGCTTTTCATCTGACTGCTGTTCCAATCACAAGCGCTGCGCGTTAATCTTTGCGCCAGCAATCTCCACGCGTTGGTTTCTACGTGGTCCTATTAACCTCTTTGTAGATATATAATCATTTGCTTTGCTGGCGCAAGTTTTAGCACCAAGCGTTAGCGTAGGTGCGGAACTTGTGCCCACGCCTGCAGGCAGTCTTAGACTGCCGAAGCCTAAGTCGAAGGGTGCCCATCTTCGAACGCCCATAAAACAAAAAAGCCCTGATATTTCTATCAAGGCTTCTCTTGTAAAAGAAAGGCAACGACTTACTCTCCCGGGTGTTATCCCAGTACCATCAGCGCTGGTGGGCTTAACTGCTCTGTTCGGAATGGGAAGAGGTGATCCCCACCGCCATAGTCACCTTAAGGTCTTCAACTCCGATCCTTCTGATCGTCGTTGGTTAATATCGTTGACAATATTGGCAAAAGAGTAGGTAATATTTTCAGTATAGTAGCAGATTTGAGCAAGCACATAGTCTTACTTTTCGTCTTATTTAGGGAGATGG
>NZ_JAIOAO010000008.1 GCF_021190955.1 Parachryseolinea silvisoli | reverse complement strand
CGCCAGGAGCTATATATCTAATGTGAGCTTGTCCCGGGGCGACGGCACTGACAGTAGCTGCTGCACCAGCAAAAGCTACCACGACGGCAAGAAATCGAAAAATGATTGTTTTCATAGATTTGTTTGTCGACGCTGATTTTTTTTGATATTAAATTATTGTGTATTTATTTGATGAAAAGATAAATTGATGAGACAAATAGACATTTTGAGAGGTTAGAGAGACTACGTTGGTGATAGTCATTAATTATGGCTTGGTCGCAGGTAGAGAGAAACGAGAGATGGAGCCAAACCAAGACTACATAGAAAGCAACATCGAGCTCATCTAGGTTACTAGTTCTGATATAAATGGGAGAAATATTAAGGTAATTTTATTTATCCAATAATGGTTATTGTTGTTTAGGTGAAGACTGTTTTGAGGTCTGATTTTTAATGAGTGTAATGTCATTTATTTGGTACTTAATCATTCTATCTTCGTATAAAGCATAAATTTTTTCATTTATTATTTTATAGTCTATAAATTCTTTTGAATTGTGCTTAGGTATATAAAAACTGAATTCATATTTTTTTGATGATACATTATATACATCTATTGTTGAATTGTCAATAAAATTTTTCTTGTTTTCATTTTTAGCTAATAGGTTGGATCTTATGTATATGTAATCTCCTGACGTGCAACTTATTCCGTTTACTAATATTTGGGGGGAGCTTAACATGAATTTGCTCTTGTCGCTTACTTTTGAAACTGTGATCGGCGGCGTTTTAAAGGTATCTATGGTATTTAGAATGTATTCGTTTTGTAGCTTTGTGTCGGCAATTAGTATTTCGTTCTTATATGTATATATGTATATTATTTTGTTTTTATCTGTGCTTAATAATATAGTTCCATATACTGAAAATGTTTCATCTGATTTAGTTTTTAGTAAGCCATAACGAAAAGTTAGTTTGGTGTCGGATGAAATATCCAAAAATCCAAGCTGCAAAGCTTTTGATTTGGCACTGTATGACAATAGGGCGAATGTTGAGTCAGTAATTGGTCTGGCTTCGGTAAAAAAAATATTTTTGTCACTCATAAAAGGAGATACTGTATGGTTTTTAAGGTCTCCCCTGAGGATAATAGGCATTGTTCCGTGAGTCATGAAAATATTAGGAGAATCTATAGTTGTTCGGAAGTTTCTAGGTTCAAAGATGCTGTCCAGTCTGGTTGTTTTGAGTTTAATTGTTTTAAATTGTTTTAAGAGATGGTCTATCTGAACAAGCGTAAATGGTTTTTTATAATTACTTAGATAGATACTGTTTTTGTCTACTCCAGAGATGTAATAAAATGCGTTATCTAGATCTATGTGTGAATTGTATTCCAAGTAATTTTTGTTTTTGAAGCTTCGATTGAAGCTTGATGGTGTTAATTCGGTACTCAGTGGCGATGAAACATATAAGGCACAAAATCCAATTGCGACGCATAATGAGATTATTGTCAGTCGCGTTAAACTTTTATTGGCGATCATTGGATGCTAATTTTTGTTAGTTTCTGATTTTCTTTTTTTATAACAGCCATTGCAGCTACGGTAGTAAACGCTGCATTAAATACAAGATGTTCCGACCATCCCATATTGCTCAATATGCCCCCACAGGAGCAAGGTACGTATGGACTTAGAGTCAACATTAAGGCAATGTATACGGTAAATGACAGCATTATGGTAAATGATAGATAGAGACCGACTACGATCGTTCTCGGTATAAGTAGTAGAATAGATATTAGAATTTCGGACCCAGGGACGAGCCATGCCAGTGTTTCGTGGTGATGCATTATAAAAGGGGAGCCGCCGAGCTGCGCTTTAAACGTGCTGTAGTCCATTAGTTTTGAAGTGGCGGCATATATGAATAGCATAGCTAGAGCTATAGCGATGCTTTCTGGTATTTGTATTTTTTTCATAAGTGTTGTAATACAGTTATATTGGCATTGTGTTTAACAAGGGAAACGGTATGCTATCGGGTTTGTAATATTTTAGGAGATAATGTAGCACTCCTCCTGTTCCCGACATCAGGCTTATATGGGGGTTATTTTCATCGCTTGATATCCAGTAGGCGGCGCTTTTGTGTTCTTGCCTTGCGGCTAAAACCAATTTTGTTATTGATTCTATTTCTTCTTTATAAATGTTATTTCCTAACAGGCGCTGAGCCTCCAAATAGACTTCTCCTAATCCGCAAATTCCGTTCGAAAGAGATAGGCTGTTTTGTTGCAGATGACGAGATAAATATGTTAGTACAGAATTAGCAGATTTAAGAATGTCATCATCTTTTATCAGTCTATAACAATATATATAACACAATGCTATGCCTGATATTCCTATGTTGAACCATGGATCTACGTCGTTTGTCTTGTCATTTATGGTCCATAGCCGTATGCCATCTTTCTTTGCGGTTTGGCTATCTATCCACGATAAAGCTCTTTTAATTGAATCTATCGCGCGGGTGGTGGAGATATATTTTATGGAGGATAGTATTGATAATATTATTCCGGAAATGCCTCCCTCTATACCTGTATAAGTTGTGTGGCCGTTGAGGTTCCATGATCCATCTTTTTTCTGCAAGTCGAAAACTCTTTCTATTTTATTCACTAGCATGTTCTCCATTTCATTATCCTGGAATATAGATAGGTAATGACTTATGGCTAGACACTGCCCGGAAATCCCGGTGCTAAGGCTTAGATCGCTTTCATTATTATTGTTGAAACAATTCGCGATGGTCTTTTGAATGTCAGGAGTGTTTGATAAGATATTTAGTTTGACACATTTTGTTAAGCATAATCCTATTCCCGACGTTCCATAGTATAGACCCGATCCGTACTTAGTTTTCGTCTGGCCGATTTGGTTTTTAAGGAATGAATAATTTGCCTTAAAAGTTTTGTTTAAATGGGGAATTTCAAACCCTGCAGACAGGGCATCAGAAATTATGTATAACCCGCCACCGACTCCGTTGAATAGCGATGGATGTGTGTTTATGTTGTTTGTTTTGTTGATCACGCGTGTTGTTTCATTTGAACCGTCAGTTGTCCATAGGCGTTGTAAATTAGTAGATAGGTCGCTGTCGAAGAAATTGAGTCCTTTTGTTATTATTTCTTTAATTTCGTCTTTGTGTATATTTTTTGACGCAACAGAAGGCGCGTTGTGCGAAATAGGTGATAGATCATCTAAATATTTTTGGATAATGTTAGTTATGTCCGACAAATTTGGGCGATAGATGGGATTTGTATCCAAGCATTTTTGAATTATCAGTTCTATTGGTTCAGGTATATCTAGATTATCTAGTTTGGTTTTTATTATTGTTACGGGATGTAAGAACTTAATTGGTTTAAGACTTGAAAAAAAAACAAACATTAATGCGCCGATGCTGTATATATCTTGCGATTTTGAGACAACTTCTGATTCCAGTTGCTCGGGCGCTGTATAGCCCGGTGTGCCGAGACTGAACGGCGAGGATGGGTGGTTATTGGACGTTGGATGTGTACCTTCGAGATCGATCAGTATTATTTGTCCTTTCTTGTTAATCATAAAATTGACAGGCGTGATGTCTCGGTGGACATACCCTAGATTGTGCAGTTTGTTTACGACTTCGAATACATCTAATAAAATTCTGAGTAAGTATTTTTTTTGGCTGGTTTTTAAAGTTGACCAATTTCCTCCATCAAATGTATCTTTGATAACCTTGTCTAATGAACGACCTTTAATGTATTGCATCGCTAGATAACTGTTTCCCGATTCCTGGAATAGTTCGTAAGGTTCAGGTACTGAGATCCTACCATGTAACTTCGTCAAGAGATCGTATTGCCATTTTAGTCGATCAGCTACGTCGCGGTTGTATTTGTCGATGCTTATTTCGTGCCTTGCTTCTTTGACAACTGTTAGTTTTATTGACCATTTTTTTACTTGTATTGTTTTATACACTGAACCCTTCACCGCGTTTTTAATGTCGGATATTATTAAGTACGTGTTGTTTAATATTCGGAGTGATTTGTTCTCAGGCATGGGTGTGCCGATGAATGGCCAAGGAATCCCAGCTGGATAATTAAATGTTGGAAATTTTTTTTGCGAAAATTCAGTAAGTTTAGCCGCTTTTTTTTGTAAAGCGATAGTTTGTTCTTGGGGCATCTCGTCGAGGAGATTGCCATAGGATGTATAGACAGTTCCACCGAGATACGTGTCAGTAGGCACTGCCGGACCTTTGAACGGCGAGGTTAATAGAATTAGATGTTTTGCTAGTTTGTTGGCAATGCTATCAGTTTCTGGGTAAACACAAACTACTTTTCCTATTTTCTCATAGCCTAACTTTCCGTCCAACAGGTGTTGGGCGCTATCGAGGTCACGTATAACTTTGAAAGCGGTCTTTTCTTTCAGTAGGTATGGAATAATTACTCGTAATGCATCTGGTATTTGCGAGCTGGTGACGGAGATGTGGATTATCCACCCTTTTTGATGTTTTGGTGTTCCAATTGTGAGATAATATAAGTCGGCCTCCCTGAACTTAGTGTTTTGCAATCTTAACATGGATCGATAATCTGTTGAAATTGCCCTTGGAACGGATTTACTCTTGATAACTTGCATGTTAATTGGGGTTAATGCTGGTTTTATCGGCACAGCGGCAGTCTATCAAACATAAGCTTGCACAAGTGGAAAAAAGGCCAGATATCTTTGACATAAAGACATTTGTGGAACATTTAGTGGTAGGTGGTCTGGGATTATCTGGATTGTTTTTTAAGTTCTTTATGAGGAATGCCATACTTTTATTTTTTTTCTACTAAAATTCTTATACTATTTGGGGCTAAAAGTGTCTATTAAATGTATAATGGTTTCTTTAGCAAGACTGAAAGGTGGCTTTGTTTGTCTCGAGTTAAATTTTATTTAAATGATATTAGAGCCTATGGGCGCGTTAAAATTTTATTTCTGTATTTGCCTTTATTTTGTTTGCCCTTTTTTGTATTCGCAGTCAATTCCCTCGGCGCCAGTGGTGGGACGGCCAGTCCCAGAGTTTCAACTGGAGGATATTTTTGATTTTGAGACGAAGGCAGCTAAGTCTGCTGATTTTAAAGGAAGATGGCTATTTTTGGATTTCTGGTTTAAGGGGTGTACAAGTTGTATAAAGAGCATGCCTAAGATCAATCAGTTACAGGAACATTTTCGGGATCGTGCTGTATTTATGCTAGTGGGTTTAATGGAGGGGGGTGATAATAGAAGTATAAAAGCATTGTATGGCAAGTTTAAGGACAGACAGAATCTAAACATACCTCATGTCTTTGATACTGCTTTAATAAAGAGATGGGGGATTAAGTCAATGCCTCATATAGTTGTTGTGAATCCAGATGGTGTGGTTAAATTTGTCACCGATGGAAGGGATTTGACAGTTAGTAAAGTTGATAGTTTAATCGGCGGCGCCGATGTAAAATTTTACAAAAAGGATGATTTTAATAATAGCAAAGAAGGTGACGCAGAAAATGGTTTGGTTATTTTTAGATCTAGCCTGACTAAATGGCAGGGCGAGACTCAGGCTATTTACGATGTAGATTCATACGTAAGGTTATTTAAAAAGACTACGCAGCGTAATTATAAGGCCATAATGATCCCGCTTTATGGATTATACAATGAAGCATATGTTGGTCAATTTACATGGATTCGAAGAGATTCATTGTATGATAAGTTTTACCCCAAACCAATACTCGAGGTAAGCGATTCTTCTTTATTTGATTACGATTACAATGTCAATATTGGGAAAGGAATATATAACTATTCATTGATTTTGCCACCGGATCGTATAAATCGCAGTGATATCATGTGTGCTATGCAAAACGATTTGAAAAGGGCTTTTGGGTATGAAACTTTAATTGAATTTCGCGACGTTTCTGTTTGGAAACTAATCGTAGTATCTGAAAGACTTAAAAATAAACTTTTATCTAAGGGAGGAAAACTGTCATATCCGCCAAGTTTTGCCGGTGGATTTAAGCTGAGGAATTACCCAGCGAATGAATTGATTGATATTATATCAAGATACATTAGTGACGAAGAGCCTCCGTATATTGATTTCACTGGTATGAAGGGTAATATTGATATTGCGATTGATGCGGATATGACGGATAGAGAACAAATTCGACGTGAACTCAATAGAAATGGTTTAGATCTAGTGAAAGGAAAAATGAAGATGTGGACTTTGATAATTCGAGATCCTATAAAGAGTAAATAGTCGTCTCTTATAAATGGTTATATTCGATAGGCACATCGGTTATATATATACTATTGGATAGGCATGTGTCTAGGTTGACTAGGAAGTTTAATTATTGAACTGTTTTCGCAGACGCGGTAATGGGGCAGATAGTTGCGTTTGTAATTTGTTCTGGACACATATTTGATTTTGTAGGCCTCGTACGTTTTTTGTTGTCCTTTTCAATAGCATCGTAGACGTCGAGCAACCGATATTGATTGTAGGGCTTTTCCGCGTCGCTGACACTTCGTTGGACGTTGAAGGTAGCGTGCTGCGCGTAGGGCGACAGTTTTACGGTCATGGTTGTGGACGTGATATTGTCGTCTTTGGTGAATGCGGGCAGCATGGTACGCTGCGGCACCCAGCGCGAGGCGCGGGTGAGGCCGTCAAACGCACATTAAGTCGGTCTGAATGAACTAATACGACTCGAACTCATAGGATTTCGGATCCCGAAGTGGGCGTAAGACACGCACCAGAGACGAAGAAGAGAAGCAGAGATAGGTAAACTACAATGCGACTGACTTGGACTGAAATAATACTAACTTTTCATACAAGCCGATGGACCGTGCATACTTTAGGAATTCTGCATTGTTCATTTCATGATCATCGCCATAAACGCCAAAGTAAATTCGCTGTAGGCCCTTCGCCGCGTGAATAGCATCGATGATATGCTTGTCAAACGCGGGATCCAGGGAAAGGCCGAAAATGACCAACGCGCCTTCGACGTTTTGGAGGGCTTGTATACACTTTCGTAAATAGCGATTGTTATCGATCTGATACTTCTTTTTACTGGAATCGCCTTCGGCCACGAAAATGGGGTAGTGCCCCTTTTCGATCGATGCTTTAATAAGCTGTTTTAGCTTGCCTTTTTTGCCATCCCAGGAGAGCTTTATCAGCGATTTGCCCAGGCGCACAATGTGCAAGGCGCCATGGAGAAAATAGATCCTGGACGGACCCTGAAAACCGTTAAAGCACAAGTCACCCTCTATTCTTCGGAAACCGTCATCCCATTTTTCTTTGCCGCTCATGACAAGCCAGTATAAAATGAGATCGTAATTTGTGGTGAATAGATTGGTGAACTTTTCGATGAAGGCGTGCGCGTTTTTCTTTGTCGAATCGTCCATGAAACTTTGGTTTTCCGGATGGTTCTCAGAGATCACGCCGACGAGGATTTTACGAATGGCGTCCCGATCGGCCTGGATCGTTTCATCTAGTTTTTGTTTGTAATTCTCTGTGATCCAAAGGCACTCGTCGTACGCTTTTAGTACTCTTTCGAAGTTTGTTTGGCCTAGCTTTTCAAAAACAGAGATTGCTTCGGGGGTTAGGCCTTTTTCGCGGGCTTTTTGATACAGTGATTTATAGTCGAATATTTGGTCGGCAAACGCCCTGCTGAAGCCATTTCCTACTAGCAGGTTGGTGGTTGCGCTTAGACCGTTCTCTTCGATTTCCTCCAGTACTTGGGGGTAGGTTAAAATTGTCATTCGATTACTCTTGAGTAGGATTGTGTTTGTGACAAGATAGAGTTTTTGGATGTTTTTGTTACGGGCTAAGACGTCTGATCTGTGAAATAGTCACGACTTACAGGTCCGTAGTAATGGACCGACGGCGGGGGTGTGTTGGTTTCGGTGGATGTGTTGGAGATCGTGCTAAGGCGCTTGGACATGCTAGTTGTTTCAGCCGTTGCTGGACGACAATAAGGAGGGGGGCATGAGACCCCCGCCATGCAGCAGGGTCCGAGTCTCCGCCCGGGCTAAGACTCGAACCAGATGTGGTCAGTAGGAAGTGGCCCAGCATTTCCGCGCGACGATTTGATAGGATTGTAGCAGAAAGAGCGATGCATAGGTGTCGTCCATGATGCCGATCAACCCGAATTTCTCCGCTTCCGATCCTCGAAGCTTGCGTACGACCCTCTTCCAAGTATTCAGGCACTAGCTTGACTTAGTAATGAGCGAACGATTCATTCTTAAAAGGCGGGTAAATGTTTGGAGTATTGTGAAGCATGATGATACGCTCTAGGATCCACAGAGATATAAAGAATTGCTCTTACAGGTGACAGTGGGGCTGCTGATTTTGATCAGTTTATCGTTAACTATGTAATAATGCATTCGATTAAGTCGATCTAAAAAAAATAAGATAATAGCCTTTTTTCTTATACCAAGGTTTGATTTTTGCCTCTATATAATACCTCATAGTGTATGGGCCTTGACTAACATCGAATGATAATATGAGAATAATTGGCTTTAACTTTACAAAAAATGATTTCAGATATTGTGTTCTTGACGGACTAGCCACTCCACCGAAAATTCTTGAGAAGAACAAAATAGTTTATCCAAATAGTATGGACACTGCGGATTTGATGGAGTGGTTTGAAACTCAACTCTCTCTAATTATTGACAAACATCAACCGGATCAGCTTGCGCATAAAATATCGTTGAATCTAACATCATTAGACCAAATTAAGACATCCTGTTATCCGCAAGCAATCTTGAACCTACTTGCTAAGAAGAAGAATCGTCCAATAAAGAGCTATTCCTCGCCAGCCATCAATGCGACTAAGTTTGGTCAACCGAAGAAGACGGATGTATTTGCATACATTGACCCAATAATCGGTACACATCCTCCATATTGGGATAAGCCAACAAAAGAGGCGGTATTAGTGGCTTGGTTTAACTTATTGTAAAATGACAGGAACTTCTATCGATAAATTTCAAATCATTGGCCATTTAGGAAGTGGCTTTTTTGGACACGTTTTTTTGTGTTATGACCCATTCTTGCAAAGGGAAATAGCAGTGAAGGTTATTAAAGTTCCTGACCCTGATAGGTTTGTAACCGCAGTTAAGGAGGGTCAGACTTTGGATTTATGTAGACATAAGCATATTGTTGATGTTAAAGATGTTAGGGCAACGCTCTTCAATTCCGAACCCGTCGTAATCATTGGAATGGAGTACTTGGCCAAGGGCTCAATTCAAAAGCATATCGAGAAGCGATTTATTTCGGTGAAAGAGGCATGTAAGATTATACAACAAAGTCTATTGGGGCTTGAGCACGCCCATAACAGCAATGTGTTACATCGCGATGTAAAGCCGGGAAACATTATGTTCGGAGACAACGGTGAGGCGAAACTTTCGGATTTTGGATTGGCAATTAATTATCATTTGGATCCAAGTGATGTGTTAGGCTACAAACCACACCAGCCATTGGAAGTAATCGAAGGGAATCCTATGGACAAGTTAAGCGACATTTATGCCACAGGTGTTACATTTTACAGACTCCTAAACAATACGAACGATCTTCCTTTCAATTTCAAGACAAAGGAAGAATGGTTAACGGCAGTAAAAAAAGACTTATTCCCACCTCGGCAGCATTTGCTTCATATTCCCGCTAATGTTTTAAGGATTCTAAATAAGTCTATTCACAAAGGTAAAGCTACTCGTTTCCAGACTTGTACGACATTTAGGCAGGCTTTGGAAAAGCTTAAGTTCAATATTGACTGGGTTTTCATTGATAGTGACAATTGGACGGGTAATAATAATGGAGATACCTTTTCTCTAAGTAAATATAAGAAAAGAGGCGGTTGGGCAATTGACTATAAGAAGAACGGCGTCCGGAAAAATAGTTATTGCTATGTCAATCTCCCGGATGACCAAGTTGAGATCGAATTTTTTAAAGTGATTAGGGATACCACCATTGCATAATACCTACCTAAACATTATACCTGTATTCCCGGCTTTCTGATACAATGACTTAATCGAATATTTGGTCGCCCTAGTGAATCCGATCCCCAACAGCAGATTGACATTTGCACTCAAACTGTTTTTTCGATTTCCTCCAGTACTTGGGGGTAGGTTAAAATTGTCATTCGATTACGTTTGAATAGGATCGTGTTCGTAACAAGATAGAGTTTTTATGTTTTTGTTGCGGGCTAAAACGTCTGATCTTTGAAATAGTCACGACTTACAGGTCTGTAGTGATGGACCGACGGCGGGGTGGGTTGGTTTCGGTGGAAGGCCTTGAACAAGATACAGGCATCGGTGCGTGCCTCGAATTGTTACGCCCCTTCAGGGCTTATGTATAGTCTGTTGTCTGCCCAGGCCTCCGCTGCCGCTCTGGCCTGGGTTATTGTATTACGCCCCTTCAAGGCTGGCTGGACTTATCTAAACGCCCTTGCATAAGGCATAGAAATCGTCAGCATTTCCCTGGACACGCCAGGTCAACGTCAGGGGTGGAGCATATCTGCAGCATAGCTGCAGTATAGTTGAAGCACCCTATAGGGGCGTTGCCTTATCTATGCTTCAACTGTAGGGGCGAGGATGGTCTAAGGATGCCTCCACTGCGCTTGATCCTCCGGCGTGGCGTCTTGCTCCGGCCGAGGGCCCAGGATACTCCGGGTCAAAGCCACGTATATAGCAAGGATAAAGCATAGATAAAGCATCATTAAAGCATCATTAAAGCACTGATAAGCCACTATATAGTACGCTGCCTTATCCATGCTTTATCTATGCTTTATGTGCGGCTTAAGATCGGCACTACCGCGCTTGATCCTGGGCATATAGGCGGAAGATAATAAAAAAAGCCGCCCTTTCAGGCGGCCTTCCTAAACTTCAAAAACTCGAAAGACCTATTTCTTCTTCAACAGAATTTTCTGGCCGGTGAAATTATGCGCTGCGTTGACAAACGCCACGATGTTGGGCCATTCGTTTTTGGAGGCATAGGTAACGTCGTAGTGTTTATAGGTTTCGATCACCACCTTGCCGTTTTCTTCTTTGGCGGTGCTGGTGAATCCACCCACGGCGTTTTCTACGCGGCTGTTGAGCTTATCGAGGCCCTGCACCTGGTAGCCCTCGGGTATTTCCAGGGTGATGGTGTAGCGAAATGAGCGGGCGTTGTCGAAATAGATGTTTTGGTCGCGGGTCAACTCGGCTTTCTCGATACTGACCTGTCCTTCGATGAGCTTGCCGATGTCGACCAGGTAGTTCGGCCCCGTCTTTTTTACCAGTTCGTCGGTGCCGAAGGTGAATGAGTAGATCATGGCCGGGTCTTTGTCGCTGCGGCCGGTCTGTAGGATGGTGAGGTCGGTCGGATCGTCTGCCTTAAACTCGTAGTCGTCCGCGATCATGTCTTTCAGCGCGTCGGTCTTGGTCTTGCTGCGATTTTGCTGGTAGGCCTGCTGCAGGGCCATGTACTCTTTCTTTTTCTTGGACGGATATTCGTATTCGTAGGCTGCGTACGATTTGTTGTCCTCTTCAATGGCATCATAGACGTCGAGCAAGCGGTATTGATCGTAGGGCTTTTCCACGCCCATGACACTTCGCCGGACGTTGAGGGTGGCGTGCTGCAGGTCGGGCGACAATTTTACAGTCATGGTTGTGCCGTTGACGTTGTCGTCTTTGGTGAAGGCGGGCAGCGTGGTGCGCTGGGGCACCCAGCGCGAGGCTTTGGTCAGGCCGTCGAACGCGTAGGCGTCGGCTCCCTGCAGCGAGGAAGGTATGGCGCCCGGCACGGTGTAGATGGAGTACGGGGAGAAATACAGGAAGTCTTTGCCCTGGCGTACGCGGATGAGGTAGTCCAGCTCGCTTTCAAAGATCACATCGTCGACGCTGGAGATGCGTCGGGCTACGGCCACGACGATGTCGTGGGGGATGTCCTCGTCTTTCAGAAAGGTGGAAAACGATGCGATAAAATTCATCTCACGCTCGGTGGGAAGGTTCTCGTTTTGTAGCGTGAGCGTTTCGCTTTTGCCCAGCAATTCATGGCGGTTGTAGTAGTAGCCGGCCTTCGCCACCGAGAAATTATCGGTAGGGCCTTTATAGTTCTTTTTAAGATACTTGTTGGCCGTGTTGTAGGCATAGAGCGCCGACATTTTCAGCATGGTATTGGAAACCTCGGCCAGCTCGTCGGCCGTTACCTTGCTTTTTACTTCGCCCTGCTCACCCAGCAATACGTCGTAGCTGTTTATACCCTTGTTGGAGGCATAGGCTGCGCGGAATTTAACGGTGGGCACGTCGCGGTTGGGATAGAGCCATTTCATTTCGGCTATGCCGTCGCGGTCGCCGTCTTCCAGGCTGTAATACTGTTCATCTTTTTCTTCGTCCGTCACGAGCTTCAGCTCGGGCGCGCCGTTGATCGAGCGCAGGTTGATGTAGCAGCGGCGCTGTACTTTGAATTGCAGCTTTTGTTTCATGACCGGATACTCCTGCCGCAGGTTGTGGATGATGGGATCGAAGAATTCAATCAACGACGTGATCAGCCTTTCCTCTTCCTCGCAGATATAGTAATCCAGGATGTCGCCGGGCTCCAGGTTGGGGATGGCAATCTTTTTATAGGCGTATCCATCCGAACCTTTCCGCTCCATCGTTACGGCGGTGGCGGGGTCTACTATAATTTCCCGGCCATTGGGCTTGATGACTTTAAAGCCCACGTAGACACGGGCGCGGCCCTTGTCGCCGGATTTAAAGCTGATCTCGGCGTACTCATTGACGGCGTTTTTGTCGTTCAGCCGGATGCGGTAGTGGTTGTATTGATTGATGTTGAGGAGCGCGGCCATGGCTTGCTTGCGGTACTCAAACCGGTTCAACCGGGCGATGATGACGGCCGATTTGTCTTTCCATTTGTCGGGGATCACCACGACTTTGAAATCTTTGTCGGAAGAGCTCCACATTTCCTGTTTCAGTTCATCGGTGCGGTCGGCGGCCAGCAGGGGGCCGGTGGTGGTGACGAGGCAGAGCAACAGGCAGGTTGCCACGCGTACGATATTGTTCATAAAGGAGATTAGTTCTTTTTGGTTAATACAACCTGGTCGTTGTAGACTTCATTCAGCTCCTGGATGGCGGCATTCCAGGTGGCGAAGTCGGATTTTTTAATGCGGCCGTGGTTGATGATGATCTGGTTGGTATACATCAGCTCGGACCCTTTTTGCTCAAAACTTACCAGGATGGAGAAGTCGTCGTTGCTTTTCCGCAGGCCTTTGGGAAGATGTGTGACGGTGTAGCCGTCGGGCACCTTCAGTTTTTTGGTGACTTTGGTGTTAATCTTGCGGTTGAAGTAATAATCGGACAGACGCTCGTCTTCCATTTTGAGGTTTTTGAAGGCTTTGTTCCAGTCCACGTCGATGTACAGCTCGTTGTCGAATCGCGTTACCTTGTTGGTGAGCCCGTAGGTATATTTTATCTCCATGGCCTTTTCGCGGTCGATGGGCGGTGTATTGGTGACCTTTACCTGGTCCACATTGGTATAGTCGGGTACGACCAGGTTGTCGAACAGCTTGTGTTTGTCCTCCTGGCGGATGTTGGTAGACATGTACAGGATATTCTTTTTTGATTCGCCGTGGATGGTCATGGCTCCCTGGCCCCGGAGGAGGTCGCCTTCCAGCAGGAGACTCTCTTCCTGCAAGATCAGGTTTTGGTCGGCGCCGGACACGGGCACTTTTTTAACGATGAACTTGTCGCCGTTTTCAATGAGCATTTCCTTGCCCTGGATGCGCTCGCCGTGCATGCCGAGGGCTATGTATTTTTCGGTGGCGTCGAGAATGTATTGTTTGTCGCCGACGGTGACGGTGCAGATCATGTGGTTGTCGACGGCCAGCGAGGGCACTTCGTAACTATAGGGAATGCGGTTGGTGCCGATCCAGGTGATGCGTGCATCGAACCCGGCGATTTTCAGCATTTCCTTGGTGAGGTTGGCCATGCCTTTGCAGTCGCCGTAGCGGTTGTTGTATACATTCTGGGCGGCGTCGGGTTTGAGGCCGGCGATGCCGTCTTCAAAGGCGATGTATTTGATGTTATCCTGAACCCAATAGTAGATGGCTTTGATTTTGTCTTCGGGGGTTTTGGCGGTGGCGGTGAGGCGGGCCACTTCCGCTTTCATGGGCGCCTGATCGTTCTTCACCTCTTTGACGAGGCTGGCGTACCATTTATACAAGTCGTCTACGGAGGCGATGACGTTGGTTTTTACGTTGCTGGCGGTGAAGTCTTTGCTGATGACCACCAGGTGGGGGTAATTATGCAGCGGGCCCAGCGAGTGAGACTCACTTTTCAAGGCTTTCAGGTTTTTAGCCGTGTAGCGGTATATTTTGCGGGAGCCGTCGGGCGTGACGGTGCGGGTGATGTTGTGGCCATCGAAATTCTTCTCGATGAATTCCACGGTGGCGCTGGCGGGGATGCTGAAGGTTATGGTGCGTTCTTCGACGGGAAGGTCGTCGTGAAAGAAGATTTTGGTGAGGTATCGTGTGTCGGTATAGGTCTGGCGTGAGGTGAACGTGACCTCGGTGCCGGGCGAGAGTAAAAAAAACTTGTAGGCGCAGACTTTGGCGTCGGAATAGAAGATATCCTCTACCTCGTAGTTGCCACAGGTTTTCGAAACGGGCAGGCTTTTGCCGGACGTGTAGCGCAGCTCGGTTTCGCCGACGGTGATGTTGTCGTTGTAGAACACGGGGCGGTTATAGTCGACGCTGCCGTCGAGGGCGATGATGTCGAGCTGCTCGCGGAGTGTGGCCTGCAGGGTACTGTTGCGGATGTCGAAGGTATACTCCGACTGATAGCCGTACAGGGCCAATTTGGCGTCTTTGAATTTGGCGCGCAGGGCGGCGGCCCGTTCGGCATTGGTGTTCTTCTGGGCGGTTGCCAGGGCCGGCAGTAGCAGCAGCATGGCAACCAGCAGGGCGGCGTTTTTGCCGGCGATGTGTAAGCGGTTGATGGAGAGGTGCATTGGAGCGTTTACACAACAAGTATACAGCGTTGTTTTTACTCTAAAAATGCATTACCCGGGTTTATAAAACTGTTGTAAGATGTGAGGGGCTTTTGAATAAAAAAAGGGCGTTGAAACGTGCATTAAGAGCCCGTCTATCTATTCTCTCTCGCCAGAACAGATAGACGGGCTTTTGTGCTACAGGTTACGGTTGCCAAACGTAACAGGCAATGCCTTCATACGTCCATGACGGTCCGGATACTTCGCCGAAGTTGAGTGTGTAGAAGTGGTCTTTGGTGTCGTCGGAGAAATAGCGGTAGAGCGGTCTGGTGCCGGGCACCTGGGTGGCGGAGACGTAGCAGGCGACGCCTTCGTAGGTCCAGGAGACTTCACCGAAATTCAGGGTGTAAAAATGGTCTGTGGTGACGGCATCGTAGTAACGGTAGAGCGGCACGGTGCCGGGCGTAGGGGTTCCGTAGACGTATCCGGAGCCACCTTCGAACGCCCAGCCGTTGCCGGTTGGGCCAATCTCATTTGTGTTGATGGTGTAGAAATGATCGGTATTCGCGCTGCTGAAATACCGAAGCAAACGGCGTGTGCCGGCAGTATGGGGGTATAGCTTGCCGAACGCGATGAAGTCGTAGAATGTGAAGCCATTCCAGTTGAGCACCACGGAGTTCATGACCGAGTTGGCATCCGTAACGGGCGTGTCGGCAATGAGGGCGCCGTTGGTTTGGTTGGTGTGCATAAAGCCGAAGCAGTGGCCAAACTCGTGGGTAATGGCGAATTGTTTCTGGCTTACCGTAAGCGTGCTGTTAAACGCGGGGTTTATGTGAACGGTAGGACCGGCGTTGCCGGCGGCATCGGGGAATGAAGCCTGGGCAATGACGTTGGAGGGAAGCCCTGCATTCATGGAAATGGCGATACTCGCACCTGCCGCGGTAGTCGTTACGGCGGCGTGGATCTTCGAGTCTGCGCCATTGTTCCAGTTGGATATGGCCTGGTTAATGGACGTTACCCATACGCTGGGCACGTCAGCACCGATATAGATGGTGATGCCGGCGGCTACGGCGGGCGTTAACAGGTACATATACTGCCGTTGCTCGGTACGGCCGGTTGTACTTTTTTCTGTTTGGAATTTCGCGTAGTGGTCACGGGCATTTTTTAGCGGCATGACAACGTCGCCATCGATGGTGAAGGTGTCGTCTGTGAAGGTAATGTTACTTAACGGTGTACCTGTTGTTTCTGATAAAAACGATTTCAGCACAGCGATGTCGTTTGATAGTGGCTGTGTTTCAACCGGCTGTACATCGTTTTCGTTTTGACAAGATCCGAAAAGCATTGACACGATAACAAGCAGGGAAAGAATCTTCCCGAGGGGAAATTTTAAATTGTACATAATGTGTGTTTTTTGTTTGTGATATGAATAACGTTTCAATATAGGTTATGTTGTTCGGAGGATGTCTTGATCAGCTGATATTTTTCTTTATGCATGGATCGGTATATAGTATGGATAGTACCTTATTTTTCCGGTGCAGGTAGAGGTTTCGTTAGCTTAATTTTCATAGGGCTTTGATAGGGCTTTAGTACGGCTTTAGTAGGGCTTTAGTAGGGAGTATCCTGGCCTTGCTTTTTCTTGTCTCAAGGTGCTGCGATTGTGGGAACTGTTGGGAATATATAGGAACGTATGGGAACAATTGGGACAATGTGGGAACAGTCATTATGGATTGCTTCGTGCCGGCAACGCTGTACCCGCATATTTTCGTTAGCTTTACCAACAAACAGGCAATTATGAACAAATATTTTATTTCCATCGAACCCGAGGACATTTACAGACTCAAGCAAAAAATTGACGGCCAGCTTGACGACCTGAAAGAAATGCTGGAACACAAGCGTCAGGACCTACCGGAAGCCGAATGGACGGACCTCGTCCATCGGGCGCGAAAAAGCATCCTGGAGCATCCCGATCAATACCTTGAGGGGGAGCTGCCCAGCGCCGACATTCTTTCGTATGTGGTAAATGCCGTATTTGACAAGTTTCTGAAAGACGTGTTGAAGAAATGAGGAGTAACGCCTGCGGCGTTGGAAATCCTTTTATAATCAGAATATGCCGATGGTATCGAGCTTTATGCTGTTCCTGATGTCAGCGGATATTAAGTTTTAAGCTGTTGTATTAAGCCAATAATAGTATTTAATGCCAGACATGATCGCTGGTCCGTTAGGGGAGATATTGAATTAGCACGAACCCGCCGCCACGAAGATGGGGTAGAGGTTTTATCAGCGGGGATGTTATACTTAGGTATATTTTTATTTAATTCTATATACCTGAAAAATACCAGTGGATGTTTTATGTTTCCTTATAATATATTTTTGTTTTGATGTATAAGTTTTTTGAAAAGATAGTATTTGTTAATACTTTTATTTCGGCACGCAAAAAATAGACTCTGTCGGTTGTCGTGATGGTTAAGTTGTCTGCGGGCCAGGTGTATTTTATTGACCGGTTGGATGTTGGGTGTGATTTTTAAGGTAATTATAGGTCATTATCATCAGCGATAGCATTTTCTTAAATCAGTTATACTAATAATTCGTTAACCAAAAAGTTATGAAAAGAATCATTACCTTATTAATCATTGTGTTTTTTTGGGCACGTGTCGATGCTCAGGATGTAGGCTCCTATCAGGTGGAGGTTTCGGTTTCCATTTATGATGGTGTGGATAACCACTCCGGCTCCTGTGACAACAGATTTGAGCTGTGGGCGTCGGTCTCCGGCGGAAGCAACCAGCTATGGTGGTCGGAAAATGTCGGCGGCGTCAATACTACCCCGACAACATTTACGCGGGTCTTTTGGCTGTCCGCAGGTCAGTCGCTGAGCAATTTCTATTTCTGGGGAACCCGGCATTGGAAAAACGCTTTTGACTGTAATGGCTATAGCGGCACGGGGGACACCCAGACGACCTCGTATTTCGGATGCTTGCCCACGCAGACGTATACGGATATCATTCCGTATTGGGGCAGTACCGTGACGGTGAGAGTCATACCGAACCTCTATAATCTTTTCTATTTTGGCACCGGTGGCAGCAGTCAATCCAATCCGTCAACCTGGTATCTGCCGCAATCAAACCGCGTTACCATAAAGGCCACACAAGGTTACGCCAGCAATATTTACGGCTGGCAGTACCAGATCGGCAATGGCGCGTGGGTTGCTTTTTCCTCATCCTTATATTCCGATAATACGCTCTCTTTTTCGGGGAACGACATCAGTAGCGATTATTTCAACACTGTACTGGCGTCCAATCAAACGGTTCGGGTGCGTTCAGTAGGCGCCTGTGGAAGCATCTCCAATGTCATGCAGCTTGTCCCCGTGCTTACTGCTCCCGGGATATTGGGGCAACCGGTAGTCACGGCGCCGTCGTGCTCGGGAGTGAGCGATGGAAAGATCAAGATAACGCTTAACCGCGCGCTGTACACCGGTGAAACCCTCTCGATTGTGTTGAATGGTGTCGTGTACGCTTCAAATTTAACCAGAGCTCAGTTCGCTGCCGACAATTCGTATACACTGACCGGCTTGCCATCCGGCACGCGGATCATATCCTTCCTGGGCGCATACAATGGACGGCCGTCGTTTACAAACGGCCAAACCTGGACGGTTACAATTCCTGTAACATCTTTTTCATTCACGATAACGTCATCAAACATACATTGTCCGGGTGGGTTGGATGGCAAGATCAATATCACTACACAGGGAGGCCGGCAACCCTATATAGCGCTCCTGGAGCAACCCGATGGCGAAACGCAGCAAACGCTTTTCTCCGGAACTACGGGGAGTTTTCCGGATCTTGCAGCCGGCACGTACGTTGTTCGACTGGTCGATAGCAGAGCCTGTACCCCGCGCGACGCCAATGGTAACATTGTAGAACGTACGGCGACAATAACCCAGCCGACATCACCGCCCGTATCCGTCACGGTGGTGAGCGTAACGCCCTCCCAACCAGGCCAGTCTACCGGCGCCATTACAGTCCGGGCCACCGGGGGCAGCGGTATTTATTCCTTCGTGTGGATTGAGATCAATACCGGTGCGATCTTTACCGCGGAGCCGCCCGTGGCAGACGGTAATGGGGTGCGGAACCGTCTTTCAGGCATTCCCGCCGGCGAATACCAGGTTGTGGTACGCGATTCGGAGTATCCGTTCGTCGATCCGCAAAACGAGCAGAATACCGCCGGCTGTCAGGCAGTAGCGGTGCAGGTTGTCCCGGCAATGGGGGGACGTGTTGCTTCGGTCAATGACCTCGCCGATGAGCAAGTCGCTGGTAATGTTGACTATTTTTATGTCACGCCGAACCCGGCCAGCGGCCGTTTTGCGGCACGGGTATCGCTGCGTGATGCAGGCGACTTCACCCTTACACTGTTAAATAGCCAGGGTACGGTCGTTTCTCAACGGAAGTATACCGCAGAATCAAACGTTACGGCAGATTTTGAAATGTCTACGGCTAACAAGCGCGGCATCTACCTACTCCGTCTGACAACCGCGCAGAAGTCTTCTGCCGTACGCGTGGTGATAGAATAAGCTTGTTGTTGAGATTTGTGAGCGTGACGAAGAGCGTGGTAAAAAGATCGGTCGAAAGCCGATCTTTTTTTTGTCCGTTGGTTAACAGACTCTATGCGGCCTGGCGATTGGCAGTAGGGACATCATTGCGGCACCCTGTACGTGTTTTACATTAAATTAGGAAAGGCCGAATAATGGTTGTATCTTTGAGGACCGTTAAGAAATAGTGCCTTTCAGCAAGCTTCCTTAAAACAAGATTTGTTGTCTTCACCCTTCTTCAATAATTACTTTCTGTAAGATTTCTCTGTAGCAATCCGGATCGTTATTACTACCTACGGTGCCCCTGACAAGGGTACAGATGAATTTTTATTTTAATTTTTAATACAATGCAAGGAATCGTAAAGTTTTTTAATGAAGCCAAAGGATTTGGATTCATTAAGCCCTCAAATTCGTCGACTGACATCTTCGTTCACACTTCAGGTCTCGTTGATGAGATCCGTGAGAACGACGAAGTTACCTATGACGAAGAGCGTGGCAAAAAAGGCATGAATGCCGTGAATGTTACCAGAATAATGGATTAAGAACTCACCTCATTATACCATTGAAAAGATCGGCCTACAGCCGATCTTTTTTTTGTTCGTTGGTTAACTCATCCTGCGGCGGGGCTAGCGGCAGCTATACTCCACGCTTTTAGTTTCACCCATGGCGGAAGAGCTTGTTTCGTAGGTGATGGAGGTGGGCAACTTCCGATCGTTGTATTCATACGTATAGACGGTTTCGTCGTTGGGCCCGATCTCTTTTCCCATATTGTTTGGACTGTAATTGAGGGTCAGAAACTGAAAGAATGGGTGCAGCGTTGTTGGATTGATGTTGGCGTCGTAGTCCAGGCAACTGATTGAATAGATTTCAACGCCATCTTCATAGGATACGACCTTTTGCAGATTTCCGTTCGCATAATAGCTTAATTTTAAATCCGTTATAAAATTTACTTCCCCTGCGAACTTTACTTTATACCCAGTTATCCGGTGCTTATCATCATATTCATAGGATGCGATAGAATTCGTTTCGCCTGTTGGCAGGTAGAAGGTGGCCGTAATGATGTTGTCGTCGTCGTCGTACAGAAATGCGGCATGTCCATTAGCCTCGTTTTTTTCATCAAAATTGAGCCTCTTTATTATTTTTCCTTCACCATCGTACACGAGCGTCGACTTGCTGTTCGACGTGAGGTTTATCATTTCGCTGAGCTGTCCCTGCCCGTCGTACACAAATTCCTGATCCGCTCCACCCAATTTCATCTTGCTGAGCTTGCACACTGTCGGTGAATTGTCGTCACTGTCGCTGCAGGCCGCCAGGAGTACACCGGCGATCATGAACCGGAAGGAAGTAGCCAGGTGTTTCCGAAAGCCGGCCAAAATTGTCGTTACGAGCATAGTGTATTGTTCTAAAGTGTTAAGAGACGAAGACAATGGTGCCCGGTGCGGGCAACAGGCATTCTCAACGGAAAATTAGGGGTCTGCCATGCGCCTGGCAATAACCCATTCGGGTACGGTCTTAAAACCGCTACATTCCCGCCGTCCATTTGCGGGCAGATTTTTACAGATTCGGACTGGTTGAGAAGTCAAATGTGGCTATAGCTGGTTTTTGCGCGATGGCCCGGCGTTTGCAAACGGAACCCGTAGATTTATCCCCTTGCTATGATCCGAAATTATCTGAACGCCACGCTCCGTACCCTGCTCCGGGAAAAAGGCAACACGTTTATCAACGTTGTCGGGCTGACGTTGGGCATTACGACTACCCTGATTCTCTTCCTGATTGTGCACAACGGCAAAAGCTACGATACGTACCACACACATATCGACCGCATTTTCCGGATTGTATCGAGCGGTGTGGGCAATGCGGGAATAACCTATACACAGGCTGTGCCGCCGGTTTTGCCGGAGGCGATTCAGGCGGATATTGCGGGGGTGGAAGCGGTGGCGTTCACGTCGTATAGACGCGGGAGCCTGATCGTTGTGCCCCAGCCGGACGGTAGTGTAAAGAAATACGAGGAGCCGCAGGGTGTTGTTTTTACGGAGCCTTCGTTTTTCCGGATCTTCGACCGGCCGTTGGTGTCGGGCACCGCGGCGGCAAGCCTGGATGCTCCGCAGGAGGCTGTTATCTCGCAGAAGTGGGCACGGCGGTATTTCGGGCGGGAAGACGTGGTGGGGCAGTCGGTGGTGTATGACAGCGTGGAATACAGCATCACGGCGGTGATGGAGGATTATCCGAGTACGACGGACTTGCCTTTTGACCTGATGCTTTCGTACAATACGATCCGTCAGGAGATGCTTGCACAAGGGTGGGGGAATCTGGCCGATCATAATAACTGTTATGTATTGCTGCGGGAAGGTGAATCGCGGGAGCGGATCGAGGCGCAGCTGCCGGCGTTTGTGAAGAAACACAAGGGTGATGATCACGGGCGAGAAGGTAGCTTTATCGTGCAGCCAATGAAGGAGGTACATACCGACCGGCGGTTTGGTAACTACAATAAAAAGATGCCGCTGATCGCGCAAGTGACGTTTACGGCGGTGGCGGTGTTTATGCTGCTGACGGCGTGTATCAATTTTATCAACCTGGCTACGGCGCAAGCGATTCGTCGCACGAAAGAGGTGGGAATCCGCAAGGTATTGGGGAGCTCGCGGGTACAACTGGTGCTGCAGCTGGTGGGCGAAGCGTTCCTGGTGACGCTGGTGTCCACGCTGCTTTCGATGGCGCTGGTGCCGGTCGTCCTGACATTCACGAATCCGTTCCTGGGCATGTCGCTTTCGTTGGACTGGAGCATTCCGGCGATTCCGCTTGCGTTGGCGGTGCTTGTGCTGGTGGTGACACTCCTGGCGGGGTTATACCCGGCGTTCATGGTATCGGGGTTCCGGCCGGTGCTGGCGCTGAAAAGTCAAACGGGCGGCGGGGCGTCGTCGGGGTATACATTGCGGCGGTCGCTGGTGGTGTTTCAATTCTTTATTGCGCAGGTGTTTATTTTCGGTACGATCGTGATGGCGCGGCAGCTGGATTTTATGCAACAGCAAGATTTGGGTTTTTCTCCGGAGGCCATCATTACGGTGCCGATTCCGGTGCAGCATACTAACAGCAGCAGCGGGGGCAATATGCAAACCCTGAAAGATGAGTTGCTGCATTACTCCGGTATTCAGCAGGCGAGTCTCAGCCTGGCGCCGCCCTCGGCAAACAGTGTGCATTCTACAAGCGTGCGGATGGCCGACCAGGATAATGAGATCAGCGTACAGCTGAAGCCGGTAGACGGTGGATACCTCGACTTGTTCAACCTCTCGCTTCTTGCCGGCGAGGATCTAACCGATGGCGACACGCTGACCGGATTTGTGGTGAACGAACGCCTGGCGCGGCTTGCCGGCTTCTCCGATGTTGGGAAGATTGTCGGTGAAGATCTGGTGCTGTGGGGTAAACGCTATCCGGTGAAGGGCGTGGTAAAAGATTTTCACACCCAGGCGCTGGACCACGCGATTGAACCCGTGGTATTGTACAATGACAAAGGCTCCTATAAAAACCTATCGATGAAGATCAGCACGGTGAATATGCAGACGACGCTGGAGCATGTTCAACGGAAATGGGAGGCGACGTATCCTGAATATACTTTTCACTATACGTTTATGGATCAGCAGATCGCCGAGATGTATGGTGGCGAACGCAAAACGGCCATGATGCTGAATGTGTTTTCGGGTATTGTGATTGTGATCAGCTGCCTGGGGCTGCTGGGCCTGGTGACCTATATGGCGAACCAGCGTACGAAAGAGGTGGGGATACGGAAGGTATTAGGCGCGTCGGTGATGGGGATCATGCTGTTGTTCTCGAAAGAGTTTGCGCGGTTGATTTTGTTTGGATTTTTGCTGGCGGCGCCGTTGGCGGGATTTGGGATGCACGAGATGTTGAAAGAGTTCGCGTATCGGATTACGTTGAGTCCACTGTTATTTTTGACTAGTTTGGGGATTACGGTTGTTGTGGCGTTTGTGACTGTAGGGTATCGGGCGTTCCGGGCGTCGTCGGCTAATCCGGTGACTTCTTTGCGGACGGAATAATGCTGCTATATACTTCTGAAAATTGTTTGCTTTTATGTTCCGGCCAGAGCCGGGAGAATTTCACTTCTACATTTCTGAGGATCTGGATGCACAGTTTCTTATCGTCGTCTTCGAGGTCGTGCAGGAGCATGCGGGCATTTTTTACGATGCGTTCGTGGCATTGCCCGAGGGTGGCGTGGCCTTTCGGCGTGAGCTCGAGGCGTTTTGAGCGGCGATCGTTGTCGTCTACGTATTCGCGGATAAGGCCACGTTTTTGAAGACGCTTTAAGGTGTCGGAGCCGCTGCTGAGCTCGAAGAGGTTGGTATAGATCACATCTGTTTTTCGGGGATTGATACTTTGCCGGATGTTGACGAGTATACCGAATTCTTCTATCTGCGTCAATCCCGTGCCGCTGAGTGCTTTTGCGGCGTATTGCATATTCAGTTTACTGATTCTTCCCATAATTTTTAGTAGCAGGCCGTCGGTGACATTCGGGATCACGCCACCGACCAGGGCGCCTTTAACTTCCTTCACCTCCTGATGGGCGAGGTAGTACCGGCAAAAGTCGGCGATGTCGCCGTCGGGAAATTTTGTTTCATAGCTGGCCCACGCGTTCACCAGCGCGACCGTTTTGTTAGCAGCCATAATTACTTCGGTTTCGTACTAAATTATTCATTACCTGTTCCGGTTTTGGCGGGACACCCTTGTAAACCTAATACATTTACGTCAACATAACGACACGATAATGAATCAACAGGTTTATGATATCGCCAAGACATTGCACATAGTAGGAATCTCGGTGGCGGCGGGGACAAGCTTAATCGACCTGATCCTGCTTCAATACTTCTGGAATATATACAGGTTCCGGATACAGGAGGGGGTAGTGATCGAACGCCTGGTGGGGCGCCTGCAACGTGTGGCGGCTGTGGGCCTGATGCTGATCGTCCTTTCCGGTGTGACGATGATGTTCTACCTGCATACGGTATGGGGGCCGCAGCTCTGGTTTCGCATTAAGATGGGCGTGCTGCTGCTAATTATTATAAACGGGTTGTCATTCCGGAGGGTCCTGGGGAAGCGGATTCATGCGCGTGTTATGCAGGAGTCCACTGTGCGCTGGACACAGCAGGGATCCCTGCGGTCGGGGGTGACGGTGGTGCAGCTTATGCAGCTGGTTTTTTTCCTGGTGATTTTCGTACTGAGTGTGTTTCGATTCAATTAAACTATATCCGTGAATACAGAAAAAATATCATTACCCCGTATGGTAATCCTCGGGGCCAATGGCGGCATTGGTAAAGCGACAGTGGAGCAGGCGTTGCAGCGTGGTCATGCTGTGGTGGCGGTCGTTCGCAATCCGGAAAGTCTGACGCTGCGTCATCCGAACCTGGTGGTCCGAAAGGCGGATGTGATGATGCCCGAGACACTCCGGGGTCTCTTTTCGCCAGGGGACGTTGTAATCTCGGCGATCGGTAAGAACTCCACCCGCGAAACGACGTTATACTCCGCGGGCGATAGGCACATCCTGGAGGCGATGGTTGATGGTGGTGCGTCGCGGTTGTTTGTTATTTCTGCTTCGGGCATAGACGTGAACCCCACGCACAGCTGGCTGATCCGGTGGGCGACGAAAAACATTCTGCAGCGGATCCTCCGGCAGATGTATGCAGACCTGGTGCGTATGGAGAGCATTGTGAAGGCGAGCGCGGTGGATTGGACGATCATGCGGCCGCCGCAGCTCACGAATGGCGGGGTGACGGGGAAATACCGCTATGCGATCGGGAAGTTCCTCGACAACGGTACCAGGATTTCCCGCGCGGATGTGGCCAACTTTATGTTGGACACTATAAACAACCCGGATTTGTTTCGAAACACGGTGGAAGTGGCCTATTGAGTTGGATACCCGGCGAAATGCTTCCGGAACCTTACGTGTTTTGTGAGGGCAATCCGAATCGCCATTTTTCGAATCCAGTTGACAGAAATCGCGTGATCGCGCGTTTGCAGTGCGGCGGTCTCCTGGAATTCCCGGTTTTCAGGCCGCTTTTTTTTAAGAAACGCCCGACAACCTTACGGGCGTGCCGAACATGTTCGTGTTGAGACGACACAACGGGCGGGGCGGGTGTACATTTAGGATTCTGTATGATGACAAACGATCCTATTACCGAGTCCTGCATATCGTTTAAGATTGGCGAGGACCTGCTGGCGGCCGGTGTCAATTACATCCATGACATCGTGGAGGTGGGTATGATTACGGCGATACCGCAGGCGCCCGTTTTTCTGAAAGGTACAATGACGTTACGCGGCACGACGTTGCCGGTGGTTGACAGCCGCACGATGTTTGGCTTGTCCGCCACGATGGTAACAGACGATACCAGTATCCTGGTAATAAACATGGTAGTGGCTGGCAAAAAACTTCGCGTGGGTGTAATGGTCGATGCGGTGAGCGAAGTGATACAAATTGACGTTGAAGACATCATGCCACTGTCCTCGATCGGCGCGCGCTATCCGTTAGACTTTATCCGGGGTACGGTGAAGTCGGGCGATGCCTTTATTTATCTCCTGGACGTTGTTAACGTTTTTGCCACAGAAGAACTAACGAGCTTCCAGGCCACGTTAGCCGAGGTGCGGGCCTAGTTATGGGGTATAGCAGGCATAATAATTTATAGCCTATCCAAAAAACTCCTATGGCGTCATCTCTTCACCTCCATCCTTATTTGTTTTTCGGCGGCAGCTGCCGGGAAGCGATGCAATTTTATAAGAGCATTTTTGGCGGCGAGCTGACGCTGTCCACCTTTGGCGACGGGCCTGCGGATGCCCACAGCAACCCGGGGGCAAATTCGGAGGCCATGAAGGACAAGATCATGCACGCCAGTCTGGAGGGGCCGGTAAAGATCCTGGCCAGCGACAATCCGGGGCTGATCCACGCCCGGAGCGACGGCCAGTTTGCGTTGTCGCTGGAAGGAACGGACGAAGCATTGCTGACGGGTTACTTTCACAGCCTGAGCGACGGTGGACGCGTATTGGCGACACTGGGTAAACAGTTTTGGGGCGATACCTTCGGTATGGTGGAGGACCAGTATGGTGTGCAATGGATGATCAGCATCAAGACGCCGGCCTGACCGAACGGCACACTGCTATCGTGCTGCAGGTAGCTTCTTAAACTCTACCTATACATTTGCCGGAATTGTTTCGGGGTCATGCCCGACTCTTTCTTGAAGATCTTTATAAAGCCGGTCACGCTATACCCGAATTTATAGGCTACAGTCTTGATGGGCAGCCGCGCTTCGTCGAGTAAGATATGCTGTGCTTGTTTGACGAACTCACGCGCGTAGAATTGGTGTACGGTGATGCCAAAGGCTTTCTTAAAATCCTGTTTGAGCTTGGAGAGACTGACGCCCGCCTCGTAGGCCAGGTCGCTGAGCGTAGGAGGCTCGTCGATGTGCTCGAGAATATATTGCGCGATCTTGACGAGGCGTGCCTTGTCGATGTTGGATAAGTCGGCTGACAAGTAGCGGATGCCTTGCTGCTGGTCGTTCCATCGGTCCTGGGCCAGCGCATACAGCTTGCGGATGAGGGCATACACGCGCAGGGGATATTCGTCGCTTTCGGGCGCTTTGCGGCGTATGAGTGCGAGGGTCCTTGCGAGGGACGCGGCGACCTCTTCCAACCGCTTGTCGGCAGAAGTATAGGGTGTTCCCTCTATCTTTGTTACGTTTGTTACCATTTTTACCATCTTTGTATCCACAACAATTTCCTAAAAACGACTACTTACTTGTTGACAAGTGACGGGGCATTGCCTGGGCGGGGCGTGATCATTTATCGAATTTACTGATTATAGTTTCCCTGATGTTGACAAAAGTTTACGTTAGAAGTATAGAATGTTACGAAATTGTAGTGATGGCGTATGCGAAACGGTTTTTGGTAATGTGTACGTAATCGTGCGCCACCGGGTGGATGGGATGACAGGCGCCGATTGTACTGGATTTTTTTGCATATTGGACCGTAGCATCTCAAAACAGATATGTCCATGCGTGTATTTTTTCTTTGCTCCATCCTGCTTCCAGTCTCTTTCATCTTTTCTACGCAGCCATGTGCTGCCGCTATTCGGGACTCGGTCGCAGACGTACTACAAACTCCTTTCTTCGAAAAACTATATGCCAATACTTACTATAGCTTGCTGGACCGTCTAAACCCGGATGGATACCTGGAGGAGTCACTCAGTGGTGCCTATGACGGCATGTACTGCCGTACAACCGGGCCGATGGTACTATTGCTGCTCGAGACGGGCCGCTATCAAGAGGCCGAGCGCATGATCAGCTTTGTGCTGAATGCCGTGGCGGAAAACGATATGGAGCGGATCCCGCATGTAATCGGACAAGCGGTCGATGGTCGTTATCCGGTCACCAGCAATGAGAACCAGATCGACGGACAGGCGCATGTACTGCTTGCGTGGGCGCGGCTGGCAGTGCAGCGTGGGCATACCGCCTTTGAAGATAAGACGTGGCCCCTGGTTAGTAAGCTCATGGAGCGGACGTGTGACCGCACGTATCTGCAGGTGGGTTGGTGGTCGATCGAGCCGGGCCTGGTGCGTAACCTGTCGTTTGAGCATTCGCGCGAAGGCCGACGCTGGGATACGTGGGACCTTCTGACGCAAAGCTTTGTCGGCGCAGCGCTGACGGATATGATCACCGTGGCAAAACGAAGAGGCGCGGGAGCACTCGGTGACAATTGGAGCAAAAAGCTCGGCCTGCTGAGGCAAGGCATCGCGAAGCATCTGACGGTGCAGCGCAACGGTAAGACTACCTATCTTGAAATGCGGTTGCCGGATTCGAACGGCGGCGTGCCGTTTTTGGGAATGGGGTGGGTATGTTTGGCGCCCGTGGCCGCCGGATGGGAGGCGCTCGAGCATGGGGTGATGGTAAATACAGTAGCGGAGATGCAGCGCACATTGCTCAAGACCACCCGTGGCCTGGCGTGGATGCCGACAGACGGCTATCCCGACGGCACCGTATCGAACGAGATCATTGGTAAGGGCCTCGGTTGGGAGATGGAATTCTGTCGCCAGGAGAAAGACTATACACGGGTGGCACAGATCCTAAAATTGATCGGAATTGTAAACGCCGGCAGCAGCATCTATATGGAAGGCGGTTGGCTGGATGCTGCGGGTATCAAGCCTTCGCAGAAGTTGACCGATAAAGACCTGGCGTCCATGAAAGAGGCTGTATGGAAAAGCAAGGATGCCGGCAACGGTGAACAGTGCGCGTGGTGGTGTTGGGCGATGGCCCGGCTGCGGAAGGAGAAAGGATTGCCTGCTGTGCCGAAACGGAAGCCATAATGTAAAAGCACCAGGTCGTGGCCTGGTGCTGGATGATGTCTGTTGCCATACTCTGGAGTTGCGAGCGTGTGTGACTGACTACCGGGCCTGCACGGGGAGTCTGCGTAATGCCGGCCGCAGGTGCCACGATAGCACAATCAACACAACAAAGATGCTTTGCCAGATGACGCCGCTGACTCCGTCGCCGCTGGCCAGGTGTGATACAACCGCGCCGGTCATGACAAAGAAGAAACCGGCATAGGCCCATTCCTTTACAAGCGGCCAGCCCGGGGCCAGGAGCACTACTACGCCGGCGATCTTCCAGAGGCCGATGAGTGTCATGACGTATAGGGGATAGCCGAGGTGGATGAAGCCCTGCGTGTTCCAGGGCGCGTGGACGGCCTGCGCGACGCCGCCGGCGAACATGCCGGTGCAGAGGAGGATGGTAATGATCCAGTAAGCGATTTGACGCGGTTTTTCGGAAGTGCTGATTGTTGTCATGCGTTTTTCTGTCACAATGCTTCGCGAACCGACGATTGGACAGTATGCGCAGATTTTTTTTACTGCAACGCCTTATAGTACGCGCAGGAAGTCTTCATGACGCACTCGGCGTGTTTCGGATTGGTCGGGCGGCAGGTTTCGCGGCCGAGGAAGGAGATGGCCATGCCGACTTCCCCCCAGTCTTTGGGCGCGATTACTTCCATGATTTGTTTTTCGATTTTCTTGGGGTCGGTACCGGTGGCGATGCCTAACCGGGGGGCTACGCGTACGACGTGGAGGTCGACGATGATGCCTTCGGCGGCGACGCCAGACTCGCGCATGATGACGTTGGCGGACTTGCGGCCGATGCCGGGCAGCGCGGTGAGCTCGTCCATGGTGAGGGGGATGTTTTTGTCGTCCTTCACCGTTTGGGCCAGGCTCATGAGCCACTTCGTCTTATTGCCGAAGTTGCGCACTTTGCCGATGAGCGGGTGCAGGGTGTCTTCGGTTGCTTTGGCGAGGGCCTTCATGTTGGGGAAGGCTTTGAAGAGATCGGGTGCGACTTTGTTGATGTGTGCGTCGGAGTCTTGCGCGGCGAGGATCACCATGATCACGAGCTCATAGGTGTTGCCATAGTCGAGGGGAAACTTTTTGCCTTTGTACTTTTTCAGTAACGGCTGAATTTCTTTTTGCCAGTCGCGCGCTGCCATGGTGTCTGTGATTTAAGGTGGGAAAGATACAAATTTTTAACACGTATGGCAGCGGTTTCAGGGCCGCGGCGCGGGGCTGGGTTTCGGGGAAGCGCTTGTGGGGAAATTGCGTCCCCAACGATGACAGGCCGGGCAGTCCCACGCGGGGTTGTGTGATGGCACAATTAATTACGGCTGTTTATGCAAACAAGATCATACTATGAACCTTCTCGAAAATCTTCAATCGTATAGCCCGGACAGCAATGTCAGCACGCCGGAGCGTGTGCTTTCGGGCATTGCCGGCGCGTGGATGGTGCGTTCGGCTTTTGCGAACGGTGGCCTGTTAAAAGGTGCTGCGGGCGCGTATCTGTTGTATCGCGCTATTTCAGGGCACTGCCCGGTGGCGAATGCGCTGACGCGCGACCCGGAGCTGCATGCGCGCAACATCAACGTCCGCACATCTGTCACGGTGGATAGGCCGCGTGCCGATGTATATGCGTTCTGGCGCAAGCTGGAGCAGCTGCCGTTGTTTATGAAGCACCTGGTATCGGTAGAGCAGGCGGAAGACGGGCAGTCGCGGTGGACGGCCAAGTTGCCGGGTGTGCCGGAGCCGGTGCAGTGGTATGCGTCGATCATTCTGGATGAGCCCGGTGAGCTGTTGAGCTGGGCGGCGTTGCCGGGGTCACAGATCGACAATGCCGGTAAGGTAGAGTTCCGCGATGCGGGCGCAGGGCGTACGCAGATCCGCGCGGTGATCACATATCGTGCTCCCATGGGCCTGGTAGGGGAGGGAGCAGCCCGTTTGCTGAACCCGCTGCTGGAAAAGATCGTCGCGGACGACTTAAATAACTTTAAGCACTACATCGAAAGCAGCAAAATGATGCCGGTGGACTAAGCCACCGGCACACTGCTGGTATATATATTATTGCTTAACAATTTTGATCGCTCCCTGGCCGTTGATCCGCAGGACGTACAGGCCGGGGGCGTATCCTTCTGTATTTATTTCATAGGACGCGCTGCCGCTCGCGTGGTAGGCGTGTGCGCCCGTGATGTGTATCAACTCCAGGGTAAAGGGTCTGTCGCTTTTGTGCGCGATATGCAGCTTGCCTTTTACGGGGTTCGGGTGCACGGTATACTCTGTGAGGATCGATTCTTCCACTCCTGTTACGATAAACTCGACGCAGTTCCAGGCGTCACAACCGTTGCTGACCACGCGGGCGCAGACCCTTTGTGCACCTGTAGCGAGGGGAGGCGGGGTATAACTGCTGCCCGTGCCGGCAAGCTGGTTGTCGGCGAGGTACCACTGATAGGTTGTGATGGTTGGGTCTGCAGAGGTTGCCGTGAACTGGTAGCCGGAGCCTGTTTGCGTCATGGCTACGAGGAAGACCGGACGTACGCCGGCGGAGAGCGCGACGGGCATACGCCGGGAAGGGCTGTCGCCGCTGATGTTGGCGACATACAGCGTCTGCGACCTGGTTAGCGTATCGAACGTTACGGATTCGCTGCCGCTGACGAGGAAAGCCTCTTCCTGGTCTTTCGTGCGGTACCAGGCGAATTGTGTACCGCCCCCGCCGAGATTTACCCTTTGAGGCGCACCGAGGCAGCCGTTGCCGAGGATGTCGACGGTGGGGGCTGAGCCGGCGCAGGTTTCTTCGCAGGTAAGCCGCTGATTGGCGGTAACATTCGTATACTGGCTGGTACAACCGGATGGCCAGGCGATGGTAAGCGCGTCTATGGTGGTGGCATCGCCCAGGCCGAAGAACGCTTCGTCGCCGACTTCGCCGCTGACGGGGCCGGCATCGGTGGTGATGGTGCGATGTTGCCAGACACCATTGACGTTCACGGATACCACGGCGCCGGTCCCGGCAGCGGGAGATATGTTGCCCCGGAGGCGGATTTTTAGCCAGTTGTTGGTGCAGTTATTTTTTACGGTCGCGCGACCCGCGATCAGATCCTTCGAGCCGTTGTTGTCGTAGTCGTACCACGTAAATGCGGATAGGCCGAATGCATCGAACGCGGGAATAGAAAAGCCTGCTTCGCCGTCGTTGCGGTTTAGCCACGCGCGCTCGTTCTGATACGAGATCACATCCTGGTCGCCGTCATTGTCAAAGTCATAGAATTTGGCGCTGTAGTTTCGATAATATTCCAGCGTTTCCGGACGCGGCTTTTCTACGTAGCGTGTACCATCATGCTCAAAATACCGTAGCTGGTCGTACTGGCCTATGAGCAGGCAGCGCTTGCCGTTTACATAGCTGGTGGAGAGATTCTGTATGCGGGTAGGCACTACGTAGGGCGGCCCTGCCAGGGAGATATATTGTTGCAGCGGTACTTTCGTAAAGCCTGTACCTTGCTGGTTGAGCAAGATGTAGGCGTCGCCCTGCTCGGGCTGGTTGATGGCATCCACGTAACCGTCGCCATTCAGGTCTTCCCACAGCATGCCGATGGGCACAGCCTCCACATTATTTTTGCGGGGAAGGAACGTCAGGTCAAGCTCGGTAAAATGGTTACCGTCGCCGTTGTTGAGATAGGCACGGTCATGGGTAGAGCCCGAGAGGTATAGATCCAGCCAATGGTCGTTGTTCAGGTCGATCCAAAAGCTTTGGCGGGTGGCGATACCTTCGGGGCAGATCGCGCCGGTTTCTGCTGTAAAGCTCCCGTCGCCATTGTTGCGATACAGTATATTCGGTATAGGAGAAAGAACATGCGTCTCCCGCGCACGGTGGCGGTTGATATAAAAGTCGAGGTCGCCGTCGTTGTCTACATCGGCGGTGCTAAGGCTCTGGAAGCCCTTGCGCTCGCCGGGAAAGGGGGTATTGATGCGCGCAAACTGCCCGGTGGTGGCATTGTAGCGGAAGACATTGATCTTGTCATTTGTCAGAAAAAGCTCGCGTTGGCCATCGCCATCGAGGTCGGCCCAATGTTGGAACGTGAGGCTGTCAACTTCCTCCATGCCGGTTGGGGAGACGGCCTCGAGGGGTAAATGTTCGGGGCCCTGGCCGGCGGCATTTGTTTTCACCAGCACGGGCAGGTCGGACAGGTCGGGATAGTCCCGTATAGGCAGGACGGTCAGGATGGCAAAGCCGATGTTGGCTGTCGACGCTGCTGATGGTACCGTTCTGCCGCCGACCTGGGCCAGGCTGTGGTATACGGTGGCCGTTTCGGTAAACGAGCTGCCGGTAAATACATGCAGGTCCATGCCCGGCTTGTTTTCCGCGGGTGTGGCCACGGCAATGTCGCCGTTGTTGCTTTGCGACAGGTATGTCGTGGTGGGGATGGCTGCCGCGTGGGTGAAGAGGTCTGCCTGTTGGGTGACGTTGAGGTTGTCGCCGTACACGTATAGCGTGGCCGTGCGGCCGTTGTTAGTAGTACTGAGCGCGTATAGTTTATTGCCGTATACTTTTACATCCAGGAGGGGCGGAAGTCCGGGGGCTGCCGCGCGGGGCGTTCCATTGGCCTGCGTGAGGATGATGGAACCGGCGCCGGTTTCGGCATCGCGGCCTACGAGTACCAGGTCGTGGTTAGCCAATTCGCCTATGTGGACGATGTCTATGTTTGCCGGCAGGGTATATACACGGTCGCTTTGTATGGTAAGGTTGGCGTCTGTTAAAAAGAGGTGCGGGTTGCGGTAGCCATTGTCGTTGGGCGTACTGACGAGGATGGCGGCACCGTTGTTGCTTAGCCCGGCGACTTTGGCGCCTTTGAACGCCGCAGTATATAACGTGGCCGATTTGCTGTCGGTTAGGTCATGGTTGACAGAGACCAGTGTCAATCCGCCCTTCGCCTCACCACCCACGACCAGCACACGGTCGGCGGTCACACCGATGCCGGTAAAAGGGTACACCGTAGCGGGGAATACGTCCAGTGGCAGTTGGCCCAATCGGTAGCCGGCGCTATTCAGGCGGGTGACATGATAGGGACTGCCTGACAAAACATAATAATCGTTTGCCGGGGATTGCAATACTTCTATTCCCTGGTAGCTCTTGGGAATGGGGCGCTCAAAAAAGCCCTGGGCGGCCGCCGGGCGACAGACCAGAAAACATGAGCAAATAAAAAGAGAGATGTACGTAAAAATCCGAATCATAGCAACGCTTTAAAAGTTGGATAGTTGATCACACCATGTGAGACACCCAAATAACGGAAAAAGTTGGCGTGCGTTGCTGGAAAAGAATCAAGAAGCGCTGAATTCTATACCGGTGGCTGCCGGTTTTTAAGGGCGGGGTGGATTTTATATCCATCCCGCCCTCTCCCTAGGGGAAGCTATCGGGCGACTTACGCCCCGAGCTTATACTTGATGGGCAGCACCATGCGGGCGCGGACGATCTTTCCACCTGCTTTGCCGGGTGTCCAGCGGGTGAGCTTCGCTACGCGCAGGGCTTCGTTGTCCAGCCCTGGCGATACACCTTTCTCTACGCTGGCGCCCGACACGGTGCCATCTTTTTCTACGACAAAGGTGACGAACACCGTACCCTCCACGTTGCGCTTACGGTCGTCGGCAGGATACTTGATATTCTCGCCCAGGAAGGAATATAATCCTTGCATGCCGTTGTTATAGTAGGTTGGCATATCGTCTACAACCTCCATTACCTCCTGGCTGGGGGACACTTCCTGCTGTGCGGGTTTCTGTTGCTGGGCAACCACCTGCTCGCTGCTGACAATAAAGTAGCAGAAGGCCGTGGCACAGAGGGTTAGCATGGCCACCCGCGGGGTGGAGATGCCGGTCTTATGTGTTTTGATCATGTTGATACGTTTTAAGATGAATGAATGAGAAAATGAATGGGCGATGGGGACGTCGGCCGACGCTAAAGCAACCTTCGCCAGCAGGCTGCAGTATTCACGTACCTCACTGTCCGCCGCCGCGCGCGCATCGGCTTCGAACTCGTGAAGTTCCGTCAATAGTCTTTTATAGATCGCCAGGACGGGGTTGACCCAAAAGATCGCCTGGAGTATATAGATCCACAGAATGTCGATAGAATGGTATTGCCGCACGTGCACCTGTTCGTGCCGTAGCACCCACGCGCGTGCACCGGGCATTGCTCCCTCGCTTCCGAGGAAGATGCGACCGAAGAATGAGAATGTACTATAAGGGGCGGGGAGGACCACGACGGGTGTGCCGTGATAGTGCCCGGAGGGACGGTACGTTCGCGTCAGGCGCCACAGCTGCCACAACCGGAAGAGAAACCGTATGACGAAGAATATTATGCCGGCGGCATAGAACCATTGTATATAATACCACACATCCGACCCTGTGCGGGCAGGCGCGGTCTGGTCGGTGACGGTCACGACTTCCAGCCAGGTCGTTGGGATGACGTTTTCTACCGCGAGGTTAATGCCTGCTGACGCGGTGTGCCCAAGCGGAACAACGATGGATACCCCGGTGGCCCCCAGCAAGATCCACCGTTGCGCGGTGAAGGCAGTCTGCCGCCACAGGAGCAACCGGTATAACAGCAGCAAGAAGCAGAGGCAGAGATTAGCCTCCAGGAAGTAGTTCAGCCAGGGAGTCATGATTTTCCTTTTTTAGCGTTTTTCACTTCTGCCAGTAGTTTTTGCACGTCGGTGGTGCTCAGTTTGTTTTCGCGCGCGAAGAAGGAGACCAGGTTTTGAAACGAGCCGTCAAAGTATCCTTTTAATAAATTATTAAGGTAGAACCGGGTGTACTTCTCTTTACTGATGAGCGGATAATACTCGTGTGTTTTGCCGTAGGCGGTATGGTCGATAAAGCCTTTTGTTTCCAGGATGCGCACAATGGTAGAGACGGTGTTATAGGCCGGCTTGGGGTCGGGCATGGCTTCCACAATGTCTTTTACAAAAGCTTTTTCCAGTGTCCAGAGGATCTGCATGATTTGGCCTTCGGCTTTTGTTAATTCTTTTATGTCTTTCATGATGCGTGGTGGGCAATCGTTGAACAGGCTGCGCTGTTTGGGGCAGTACTTTTGGTTACTAAGTAATTAGTTATAAAACTAATGATTTAGTTGATTAGGTGCAAGGGGGTTTAACTAAATTTTTAGTTGATGACGAGTAGTGGCGGTAAAATGTAGTGTGAGCGTGTCCGCTTTCGCTATCACGCTCACACTGTTTTTTGCTACTGCTCGCCGGAAGGCTTTGGCAGCGGTGTGCTCAGTGCGGCGGGCTTTCCAAAGACAGGTATATCGTTGGCCCATGTAAAAGGTTGTATGCGGGCGGAACGGCGGCGGCCGCAGCCCTGGCCGGCGCCGGGGTTGGCGTGGTAAAAGAGCCAGTGTTCGTTGCCGTCGGGTGAGGTAAAGAAGCTGCAGTGGCCGGGGCCAAAGGCTTGCGCGTCGGCATTTGTCGTAAACACGGGCTCAGGTGTTTTTTTCCAGGAAGCAGGATCGAGCAGGTCTGCTTTTGCCGGAGCTGTCAGCAGGCCGAGCGCGTAGTGGTCCGTCCAGCAGCCGCTGGCGGAGTAGACCATATGTACCTGGTTGCCGTGGGTGAGAAACTGTGGCCCTTCGTTCACGGTGGGCGTGTTGCCCGCAGCAAAGCCGTGTACTTCCCAGGGTAGCTCGGGACGCGAGATGCGGATACGCGGGCCTTCGGGTGTAATGGGGTCACGCATGTGTACGATATAGATGCCCTGGCGTACGTTTTCGTCGCCTTCCCAGCCGGCCCAGGCAAAGTATAGCTTGCCACGATGCTGCAGCAAGGTGCCGTCGATTGCCCACTTGTCGTCGGCGAGAGCGAGTTTGCCTTTGTCGTTCCAGGTGCCAGTAAAGGGATCGTCGGACGTATTTTCCAACACCCACATGCGGTGATTTTTATTGTCGCCATCGTCGGCGGCATAGTAGCAGTACCAGCGGCCGTTGACACGGTGTACCTCGGGCGCCCACAACTCTTTTGCGTTGCCGCCGGTGGCCGGGGGTGTCCAGATGGTTTTCCACTCAGCCTTGGCCAGGGCGCTCATGCTGCGCGTGCGGTACAGGCGGATGTTGCTGCCGGTGGTGTGCGTAACATAGTACCAGCCGTTATGCTGCACGACCCAGGGGTCGGCGGCGGCGGGAAGGAGGGGGTTGGTGAACGTGGTATGTTGCGCCAGCGTGATGGTGGCCAACAGCGACAGGGTTGTTACCAGGAGCGGGCGCACAAGGCGCCCGGTATACAATGCGAATATGGTCATACGATCGTCATTACGAATGACCAAAATACATATTTCCTTTATATGGTCCGCTTTCGGTGCCGGCTGTCTTGCAGGTCGGCGTCGGTGAGCTTCATCTTGCGCACCTGCGTAGGCGGGTAGCCATAGCGATCTTTGAATGCCTCGGAGAAATTGGCCAGCTTTTTATAGCCGATGCCATGTGCGATTTCCTGCATGGTTTGTTCGGTCGTGCGTAACAGCTCCAGCGCTTTCTTGAGCCGCTCTTCGATTACGAACGAATATAGCGGAATGCCAAACAATGTCTTAAAGCCGCGCGCCAGCTTGATGGGGTCCATATCCACTTGCGTGGCGATGAGCCCGATGGTGAAGCTGTTGTTGACGTGGTCGAGTATATATTCATGCGCTTTGTGCAGCTTTTCTATTTCGCTTTGGCGCAGGCTGAGATTGCGGGGGTTTTGATTGGTCGTGTTGCTGTGTTGGAGGCAGAGCAGCAGCAACGTGAGGATTTTGCCACGCAGGAATTCTTCACGCGTGTCGCCGGTGAGCATATTGGTGAGGATGTCCCACAGAATCTTGTGCATTTCGGGCAGCGTGTGCAAGTGGCGTGTGCTGAGCGAGCAGGGAATGCCTTTGGCGACATGGTGCATAAACAACTTGAGCGGTGGGAAGATGTCTTCGAACTGGTGCAGGTAATTGGGCGTAAATTGAAAGCTCAGCGAGCGGTATTTACCAGGCGGCATGAAGTAGGAGCAGCGCAGCGATGGTACATAGACCATGTTATACTGATTGCGCCGCAGGGTGCCGGGCGCGAAGCCGGTGATGTTATACTGCAGATGGTCGTCGATGTTGAAGTATAGCACCAGGCACGGGCGGTTTTCGCTCATCACCAGGTTGGCGGGCTGTTCGGGTTGCTCGCATGAATAGGTGATCGTGCAATGTTCGATGCGGTGCTCGATCAGGCCTTTCAGGACAAAATTGCCTTCCGGGTCTTCGAATACAAAATCTTCCCGGTGGGGATTCGGGTTCTCATCACTGGGGAGCAGAACGGGATAATCTAAACGGTTGAACCACATACGGTTTTGGGGTTAAGTGTTATGGTTAGCATAAATTTTGTGATAACTTGATAGAGACTGTTTACGTATTCGGGAGCATTTTTTACGTTTTTTGAAAATCTTTCCCCAAAACGCACACTTTTGGATGTCCTAAAAGCCCCGCAGATCCCCAAAAAAAACACTCATTCTTCTTATACCACGCCGGAGACGCCGTGTCTTATGCTTAGTAACGGCCGGGGTCAATTGAGGAAAGTTATCATCAACCTTAATGTCTTTTGCCGAACAAACCAGAGCCTATGAGTCGATTGATATCTGCGGTGCGAGGTATGGTCTCGCTGATGTTTGTATTGATACCGCTGGCGTTTGCCAGTGCGCAAGTGCATAAGCCTGTGAAGTGGAGCTTTGTCTCTGTTCCTGGAAAGGGCAGCGAAGCCACGCTGATGATTACGGCTACGCTGGAGGACGGCTGGCATATATACTCCCAGTATATTGAAGAAGGCGGTCCACTTCCCACGACGATCTCTTTTAGCGCCTCACAAGATTATACGCTTGTCGACAAAGTAAAGGAAGAAGGCATGGCGGTTAAAAGCTATGACAAAACCTTTATGATGGACATTGTCTGGTATGCCCGCAGCGTGGTGTTTTCGCAGAAAGTAAAGCTGCACACTCCGCTGACAATCATTCAGGGCAAGGTGGAGTTTATGGTGTGTACCGAGGAGATGTGCCTGCCGCCGGAAGTGATAAGCTTTAACCTCGAGACAAAAGCAGACAAGCCTGAAAAGCGTGGAGCCGTCCGTGAAATAGGACAGGTTGTGCCGGTCGCGGCACCGGTCCGCCACGACGACACAGAACCTCCTGCCGAGACTCCGGTGGCGACCGCCTACGTTGCTGCGCCGGACTTGCGGCAGGAGCCGGTATTCCCATCGCTCGTCGAAGCGGAAAATACAAAAGACCTTACAACACCGGACGATGCTTCATCATCCTCTCTTTGGGGCATCTTCATCGCGGGCTTCCTGGGCGGCCTGGCTGCCATCTTCATGCCGTGCATCTTTCCGATGCTGCCCTTTACGGTGGGGTATTTTACCAAGCGCAGCGCCAGCCGGAAGGGCGCTGTGCACACCGCGATCCTCTATGGTATTTCCATCATTGTTATTTACGTCGCGGCGGGCCTGGGCATTACGCTGGCCTTTGGCAGCGACGCCTTAAACAACCTGTCGACGAATGGCATCTTTAACATTGTCTTCTTCGTGCTGCTGGCAGTTTTCGGCGCATCTTTCCTCGGCGCCTTCGAGATACGGTTGCCGCATGCCTGGATAGACCGTGCGGATGCACAAGCCGATCGCGGCGGCGTGACGGGTATATTTTTTATGGCCGCCACGCTGGCATTGGTTTCCTTCTCGTGTACCGGGCCGATCATTGGTACGCTGCTGGTGGAGGCCGTCTCTGTTGGCGGTGGCCTGACGCTCGGTCCGATCCTCGGCATGACGGGGTTCTCGCTGGCGCTTGCCTTGCCATTTACCCTGTTTGCTATGTTTCCTTCGTGGCTGCAGGCGCTGCCCCGGTCGGGTGGCTGGCTGAACAGCGTGAAGGTGGTGCTGGGCTTTCTGGAGCTGGCCCTGGCGCTGAAGTTTCTCTCGAACGTCGACCTGGCCTATCACTGGAACTGGTTCGACCGCGAAGTTTTTCTGGTGCTTTGGATCGTCTTGTTTGGGGCGCTGGGCTTTTATCTGCTGGGCAAGTTGCGCCTGCTGCACGATGCAGCGGTAGAGGGTCTGGACCCGGGGCGGTTGTTCCTGGCGCTGTTATCACTGGCGTTTGCCCTGTACATGGTGCCGGGTCTGTGGGGTGCGCCGCTCAACTCTATTGCGGCCTTTCTGCCGCCCCAGCAGACGCAAGATTTTGATCTGTATACCAGCCAGTTAGTGGCGACCGCCACCCCCGGCGACGCTGCCCGCAAGAAGTATGATGATATCTTTCACGCGCCGCATAACCTGAACGCCTACTTTGACTACGAAGAGGGACTGGCCTATGCGCGGCGGGTGAATAAACCTGTGATGATCGACTTTACCGGTCATGCGTGTGTAAACTGCCGTAAGATGGAGATGACGGTGTGGACAGCGCCGGATGTACTGCAAAAGCTGCGGGAGGAATATGTACTGATTCAGTTATATGTGGATGATCGCACGGCGTTACAAACCGAACAGACGGTTTCGCCCTACAGTGGTCGCACGCTGGGGACCCTGGGAAACAAATGGAGCGATTTGCAGGCGTCGGTGTTTAAGACGAATGCACAGCCCTACTATGTTTTAGCGGATGGTCGCGGCACGCCGTTGGTCAACGCCCGGGGTGCTGATTATGATGCCACGAGCTTCGGACAATTTTTGGAAGCAGGCTTGCGTCGCTTCCAGCAGATGGCCGGGCAACCGCGTGGTGTGGACGGAAAGCTAGCGTCGGGCAACTGACGAAAATCCTGCCCGTGGCAGGTATAGAAAGAAACACGTTATACAATAAAGAAAATTTCCGTTGTGGTTAAAAACCCTCTCTCAGGTGACATTCAGGGGCCGGTATGCGGATTCTTGTTTTATTTTAGGATTCATCATACGATTTAGGTTGAAAAAGAGTTATGCAACGCTACCGGCACCTGAGGTCACCGATTCGTACAGAACTGGTCATGTTGTTGTTGATAGAACAGGTTCAGGAAAGAAAGCCCAAGGCGCAATGGTTACGGCGCTGCGGGCTTTTTTATTTACCTTTACTTCGCCGGTACCCTTGTGAGGGTAGGGGGTACGATAGGTTTCCTCTCGGTCAACCCTACGCCCACACTCACACGGCACTAAACGGAAAACCGTATGATGATGCGAATGAACAATCCTGCAGTATCGAGAATATGTAAAAACCTGCTAAAATGTGGTACAACACCCTTCCGATCTTTTCCTTTTTTCGACCAGGGTGACGATAGCCTTAAAAATACTTTTGGTAATAATAAAAATATTTCCCGTTAAAATTTCATGAGTTCGAACATACTTCCGAAATTAATACTCATAGTTATGCCCCTGCCGACCGCTGTCACGTTCCGCCGGAAGCTATATTATACTAAAGGTGCCGAATCTGACTGCCTGATAGATATGTTTGTAAATGGATCAGCGTCTATCAAAGAACCCGCATAATGAGAAAGTTCTTTTTGTATTTAAGCAACGAGTTTAATCGGTTCTGGCAGATAGAAGTGCTCACCAGCTCATGTACGATCACCATCACGGAAGGACGCGTAGGAACGTTTGGCAAGGTGACCAACCGCGTCTGTGCCAGCGAGAAAGAGGCCTTGAAAGAGGCGGTGATGATGGCCTACGAAAAGCAGCGGGAGGGATATTTCGAGGGGCAGGAGGGATTTATCAAGCGGTATGAGCTGCCGCGGCTGCTGAAAGAAAGCCTGCTAACCGAACGTACGTTTATCATACGCGACCAAAAGGTCGCATTGCCACCGGCGCCCGACATCCGCCTGATCAGCGTGCTGGTGGAGCATCAGCACGACCTGATCTGTCCAGGGAGCGCTGTGGGCCAGGATCCCTACGGCCACCTACACGGTGTCTATTGCACGACGGCCTACGAGCTGGCCATGCTGCGCGACGACACAATAGACCGCCGGCTGATCTGGCTCCCCCTGCTGGAGCTCTACGCCCGCTGGGACGCCGTCCAAAAACAAATATACATTTATCCCGACCGGACGTGGAGCGACATAGAACAAGATATTGCCGGCTACCTCGACCCGGCCCCGGGTGATCCGGGGCGGCATCACAACATTGAATGCAGCTACGCTATTTGGGACTACTTCGATTTTAAGCCTTACAATCTGCCTGAGCGCATAAACGAAATCATCAACACGCCCGCTGAGAACCGGCGCGAGCGGGCGGAGGAGTTTATGAAGCAATATGAGATGCGACTGCTGCGCCACCCGGCCACGGAGTACATGGAGGATGCGTACAACGCGCTGGTCACACTCTATCACCTGATCGGACAGTGGTACGAAGAGGATGCGGATTATTATAAGGCTGTGAAATGGTTTGAGCGCAGCTTGCTGATTGTGCATCAATTGACGCCCTCGCAGATCCGTGTATTTGCCGATATCTTTCTGCAACTTAGCTTCTGTTACCTGGAAATGTCACGTTTCGATCTGTCGCTGTTGTATATCAACCTGTACCAGCGCTACGACCCCACGTCGCAGGACGCCTGCGAGCAGATCCGCGATTCGATCGAGCGGTCGCGCGCGCTGTATGAAAAGGCGATGGAGTCGTACTGGAAGGCGTTGGAAACAGTGACGGCTGAATCGTACGAAGAGGCTATACGCATTACGCACCAGGCGCTTGACGTCGCGCCGAACGATCCGGCGCTGCATTTTAACCTCGCTTGTTTTTATTCGATCATCCGGCATTATCAAGACGCTTTGTATTATTTCGAACAGGCCCTGCGAAAGGGGTTTAACGACGAAGAGAAGATCCGCAACGACGAGGATCTGCGCAACATCCGCGACCAGAAGGAGTTTGCGGAGATCTTGAATAAGTATTTTCGCTGAACACACTTCCCCCCTTTGTTAAATAAAGAAAGCCATGCGTGAGCATGGCTTTTAAATTTTTAGGGAGTTGGTTGTTCGTACAGGTGTCGGTAAGGTTGGGCATCATTGCCCTTGTTTGACGGCACTGGGCGTAAAGCCGAACCGGCGCTTGAAGGCAGAAGTGAAGTTTGGCAAATTTTTGTAGCCTACGGCTTCGGATACTTCGACCACGAGTTTGTCGGTGTCGCGCAGCAGATGGATGGCACGCTGCATGCGTTCTTCGGTAAGCAGGGCAAATACGGTAGTACCGTATACTTGCTTGAAGCCGACCTTCAGTTTAAATACATTGATGCCAACCTTTTGTGCGAGCTCGTCGAGCGTGCACGGCTCTTCCAGGTTGGCCACCAGGTACTGGCGTGCTTCTTCTATGCGCTGGATGTCGGAATGACGACGCAGTGGGCGCACGAGGTTACCTTCGGGCGTGATGTTTTGCAGTGCCAGCATGAGCAGCTCCAGTACTTTCGCTTGCAGGAACATGCGGCGGATCTTGCCGGTGTAAGTGCATTGGAGGATGTGCTGGATGATGGCCATCATTTCGGGCGTTCCCGACATGTTGGCGCGGTTGATCTGTGCCGGTGTCGAACTCAGGCTGTCGAGGAATGCGGAGAGCAGCGGAAAAGGCTCTTCCCAACGCTTGAGGTACGCGGGCGTAAAGTGAATGATAAAAGACTCGTACTCCTGCTCGCCGCGGAAGGTACGCGTCGACTCCATCTCCGGCAGGTAAAACATATTATACTGGTTGCGGTAGATGATGCCGCCGGGCAGGCCCGGGGTGGTGTAGTTCATATCGTTCCGCACGGCGAAGTGGAATCCGAGGAACGGACTCGGTACGGAATACGATACGGTCATATCCTCGTGACAACTATACGTGTTGTGCAACAACGTATAATCCTCGCAAAGGATCTCGCGGAAGACCAGATTGCCATAGGGCCCCGCGGCAACGACGGTGAGACCGTCTTCGTCACATTGTAACGGCTGAAGGAGTGCCCGGCCATGGCCTTGCACAGATACCTTCAACTGACTGTAGAAATAATCCCTGTTTTTTGAGTTCATACTTTACATATTCACAAAATTGCATTTATCGTTGAGAAGGTCTTGTATTTCTATGTAGTACATTCTTGTTACAATTCGCAGCCCCCAGGGCTGTACAACGATTAACACGCAAGTGTACGTCGCTTTAAAAAGTCTGTCTGTTTCCAGAACAGCGACAGTAGATGCCTATGAAAGCACTTTGTTAAAGGTTGAAAATAGAAAAAGAATAAATTCTAACCAATATGAATGATGCAATCAAAAGCATTTTAAAACGATCTGTCGGTTGTGTGGGGAATTCGCTCCCCGTGCGCTGTTTTCTGTTGCAACGGCTGCCGAATGTAGATTGTTATATACTGTTTAGAAAAATCATACCAACATTTATACCGGATAAATCATGTATGATTGACATTTATGTGCGCTCAGGTTCGGTAGAGGTGTTCTCTCATTAAACGCACAAAGCATGCCGGTTCGTATGCGTTTTAAGTTTTTTCCGGCTGGTTAGTCAGCCACGTGTATGCCTCGGGATACGATGCGAAGATCCGCACGGTTACATTGGTCGTGGGCATCGCGCGCCGTGCCGAAAGATTGGCGAAAATATTGCCCGATGAGATCCATGCAAAGTGTGTAAGCCCGGCTTCCACCATTTGCGGAAACCAGATGCTGTTGGTCCAATCGGCCGACTCCTGCCACGGCCCCGTGACGAGTGTGTTATCGTTCAGCACTTTGTGGATCTGCAGTTTGTGTAAGAGCTCGATCATGCGCGCTCCCGAGTTAAAGATTGATTCTTTGTTCTGAAAGCCGATCCAATTGCAATACAAAAAACGGTGCGTCGTATCAAAGCTTATCTCGATATTCTTAGCACTGAAAAGCATCTCCATAACTGTTTGGTTTGGGTTGGGTCTTGGGTTCTGATAAGGGTAAAATCGGTTTTACGGCTAAACATTCAGCGCTAGCTAAAACATGTCATTCGGTTCTGGTTATGAAAGAATGCCAATCAAGTTAGACCGATTATCCCTAAAATCCAGCTGAAAAACGCATAATAACTTACATCCGATTCAGGATAGTTTCAGGCGTTGCCAAGTTATATAAAACACAATTTTACGCTCTTGAGCAGCGATTGGCAAGGTGTGAAGGGTTAACTGGTCGCCTATTACGGTAGCATACCTTACTTGTCTGTGACCAACCCAGTTAGGAAAGAGGCTGCCTTCTACCTCATGTATGATCTCGCCCGGTTGTGATTCATAATAGCGACCATAGTATGCAATGTATGAATTGAAGGCAAGCCAGGTTTCTTCCGCCGTGCCGTCGGCAAATCCGGGTTTGGCGAAGGGCGCCCGCCCGGCGCGCATGAGCTGCGCATTCATATACCCATGTTGGTCGTACATCAATATACCTTGCGCCCCTTCGCCCAGGTAGGGTACGGTGTTGCCCTGGTCGTCGGTGTAGGTCCACGAGACCAGTTTCCATGTGCCGATGATGCGGGGGCCGATAGCTTCCATAGACGTCAGCGGTTGGGCGTGATACCGGCCGGTACGGCGGGCACTTCGGCCAGCATCAGCGAGGTGATATAGGCTGTGTCCTGGTCTATAAACCGGTGCCCGCCCGGGCGGGACACGACTGTACAACCGGATGTAGTCTCGCGCTCCCATGCCGCGGCTTGCAGCGCGCTGACCCGTGGATCGTCATCGCCAAAGAGTACGGTGACGGGAATGTCTATTGGCGCCTCGCGATGATGACTGTAGCGGTAGACCAACTGCAGATCTTGCCGCAAGAGCCGGCGTTTATACTGTTGCCAGGCGACGTCACCGGGAGTTTGGGCCAGGTGTGGAAATGCTGTTATCAGCGCGGCATCCGGCATGGCGGGATCGTATTCGTGCGCCTTGTACGTCATCAAGGCCGGTGTGGACGACACGAAAAGCCGCTGCGGCAGCGGGTGTTTGCCACGGCGCAGCGCACGCACGAGCTCGAAGGCTAACAATCCGCCGAGGCTGTGACCGAAGATGATGAAGGGCCGGTCGAGGCTGGGCAGGAGCGCCGGCACCAGGTCGCGCAGTAAAGAATCTACATCATCATAGGCAGGGTCTTCGAGGTGGCGGCCTCGTCCTGGAAGTTCGACCAATATGAGCTCGATGTTGGCGCCAAGCAACATCTCCCATCCCTGGAACAGGGCTCCGTCGCCACCGGCATCGTGCAGGCATACCAAACGCAATGCGGCCGTAGGAGCCGGCCGGGGTATCGTAAACCAGCGGGCCGGGTCGGCGGCAGGTGGCATCGTGGGGACGGCAGCAGTACCTTCGACGGAATGACTCAGAAACGCCGCGAAGGTTTGTAAAGAGGGATGTGACCAGAACATGGCGACCGACAAGGTAACACCCGTTTCGGCCTCCAGCAGGTTGCGCAGTTGTACCGCCATGATGGAGTCGAGGCCGAGACTGCGGAAGGTCATGGAAGGAGAGATCTGCACCGCCGGCATGTGGACGATGGCGGCGGTGTGGAGGATGACGCGTTGTAGCAAATAGGCCGTGCGGGCTTCGGGGTCGGCTGGTATGGTGAATGCCTGGGTGGTGGCAGTGGTGGTGGAGTGTGTTGTAAGCAAGCCCCGGAAATAGGGGGTCTGGGCGAGCGTAGTATAGTATTGCGCCATGACTGCAGCGTCGAGGCGCAGCAAGCCGGCTTGCACGGGATTGTCGGGATAGAGGGCCTCGAATGCATGGAGTGCTTCGTTCATGGTGGCTGGTATAAATCCTTCCGCGCGGGCATAGGCTTCGAGCCCTTCGGTGTCGGCGACCATGCCGCTGTCGAGCATGACGCCCCAGTTGATACTCATGCCCGGCAGCCCCATGCAACGGCGGCTGTGTGCCAGCGCATCGAGAAAGGTGTTGGCGGCTACGTAACCACCCTGGCCGCTGAGGCCGATGAGCGCTGATGCCGATGAGAAAAGTATAAAACAATCCAGTGTACGGTGCTGTGTCAGCAGGTGCAGGTTCCACGCACCTTTCATTTTGGGATGCAAGGTGTCGCGCAGGTCATCGGTGGTGATATCGGCCAGCGGTTGGGCGTGAATGATACCGGCGGCGTGCACCACGCCGCGCAAGGGTGCCATGGTCGTGTCGATGTGTGTCATGACGGCGTGCAACGACTCGTAATCACCAGCGTCGGCCGCAAACAACCGCAGGCGGCAGCCCTGGGCTTCGAGCGCGGCGAACCGGGCTTCCAGGGCGGGCGGTACGTCGGCGCTGCGGCTGACGAGCGCGATGTTTCGCGCACCGCGCCGCACCATCCATTCTACAAACGCGAAAGCGATGCCGCGAAAGCCCGTAACCAGATAGGTGGCGTTCTGACGGAATACGGTTTCGGCAATGGGCGGTGGACTGATGACAGGCTGACGAAGCCGCGGTACATAGCGGTCGCCACCGCGGAACGCGAGGACCTGCTCGGCGGTGGGATGCAGGGCGTCCACCACGCGATAGAGCTCGTCGTAAGAGGGGTTTGCGCTCAGGTCGATGCAGCGTGCCCGGTAGTGTGGCAACTCGTTGCCCAACACGCGTGTGAGGCCTGCCAGGGGGCTGTGCAAGGGTTGTGCGACATCGTCGGCGCGGCCGACGGCATGAATACCGTTTGTGACGACCACAACCTGCGGATGCGCGGTTGCCTGCCGGCGCACCAGCGCTTGTACAAGGTATAGCAAGCTGAGGCTGCCGTATACCTGGTATTCTTCCAGGCTGTCGGCGGTAAGGGAGGGGTCTTTCCAGGTATAGCTCAGACTGGACATGAGCAGAATGCCGGTGAGGGATTCGCCCGTGCCTGCGTCGACGGCGTGCAGTAATTGGTGATAGCCGTCGGGTGAAGTATAGTCGAGGGTATATTGGTGAAGGCCGACCCGGGTGAAAGCATTGTCGGGCGCGACGTGTATACAGTGCAGGCCCGCGTGCTCCATCTTCTCGACGACCAGGTCGCTCAGTCCGCAAGGATCGCCGAGTACCAGCCACGTGCCTTGCAGTGCGGTGACGGGGGGAGCGGGCGCCTGTACTTTTTCCCACTGCACGGTGTAAAACCATTGGCGCAGAGCTTCGCGCCGGCGTGTCTCACGGCCGGTGTCGAGCACGACGCCTTCGAGGCCGCGCAGGTATAGAAACAACGTGCCGTCGCCGGTGCGTACAAAAATGTCGGCGGTGACGACGATGCGTCCCTGGGCTTCGTCGATTTCGGGCGTGTGCAGTACGGCCGTGCCTTCGAGTAGTTGATCGGGCGCCGGTGTGGGCGCCAGCACTTGCAGCAGCCCGACGCCTGTGAGATAGGTCGCGGCGCCGTGAAAGCCTCGCCCCGGTTCCGCCAGTACGCGGTAGAAAAGCGGCTGGAAGCAGGCATCGAGCAATGCGGGGTGCACGCGGTAACGGCCGGCGGCCCGGTGTACGACGTCAGAGGCCCGCAGACTAAAGTGTACGGTGCTGTGTACCTCGTTGCTTTGCAGCTCCTGCAGCTGGCGGAACGCCGGGCCATACGGTAGTCCCAGCGTAGTGAGGGCTTCATAGTAGGCGGGGCCGCTTTGCAGGTGGAACGGATAGACTGACAGTGGCGGCGGTGGGGTCTCCGGCCGGGCCGGTAGCTGCATTAATCCTTCGGCGACCACGTGCCACGTGGTACCGTCTGCCGCTTCGCGTGCGCAGAAGCAGCCAAAGGTATAGCGTTCGCCGTCGCGTTGGAGGCGCAGCTGCAGGCGCACGTGATCGCCCGGCGCAATTGTGACCGGTTGTAAAAACCGTATGGCAGACAAGACGGGCGTGCCGTTGAGTGCCAGCGATGTGATGGCTTCGAGCACCAGCTCTATGTAGGTTGCGCCGGGTAGGACAACTTCGCCCTGGGCACGGTGGTCCTGCAGGTACGGGAACGTGTCCAGGCTTAGGGTGGTGTCCCAATAGAAAAGTGAGTCGAAGCCGGCCAGGGGTATGCGCTGGCCCAGCAGGGGGGCTGCAGTCGCGGCGGTGCGTATAGCGCGCGGTGCAGTGCGTGCGTGTACGGTATAGCGGTCGCGTTGGAATGGATAGGCGGGCAGCAGGATGGGCGCCCCCTGGTGGCCCTGGTAGAATCGATGCCACGGTATGTCGTACCCTTGCTGGTATAAGGCGGCCAGCGATTGATAGAGTGTGTCGTGTTCGTTCGTGTCGCGGTGGCCCGATGCCAGGGTGCTATAGATCGACCCCGGGCAGGTGGCGGCGCATTCATGCAGGGCGTTGATCAGCACGGGGTGTGGTCCCACCTCCAGAAAGAGTGTAGGCGCTTCGACCAACAGGCTGCGCACAACCGTAGCGAACTGCACGGTGTTGCGCAGGTTATCGGCCCAGTAGCGGGCGTCGAGCGTGGTGCCATCTACTTTGCGGCCGTGTACCGTGGAGTAAAATGCGATGGCGGCTTTTGCGGGTTTTAAGGCGCGCAGCGCGTGCCGCAGCGGCTCTTGCAGCGGGTCTACCTGGCGGCTGTGCGAGGCGACGTCGACATTGACCGGACGCACAAAACGTTGTGCTTGCTCCAGGGCTTGCACGAATGTGTTCATGGTAAGCCGGTCGCCGGCCAATACGGTGGAGGTGGGGCTGTTGCTGACGGCAACGGTCAGGTCGGGGTATTGTTTTAACCACGTTTCGGCTTCGGCCAGGGAGAGGTCTGTGACGGCCATGGCCCCCTGGCCGCTGATAATCTTCAGGAGGCGGCTGCGGGTACAGATGATGCGTGCGGCGTCTTCAAGCGTCAGGCTGCCGGCGATGTGGGCGGCGGCGACTTCGCCCATGCTGTGGCCGACGACACCCTGTACAGCAATGCCCCACGAAATCCACAGCCGCGCCAGCGCGATCTGTATCGCGCAAAGTACGGGCTGTACTACCTGGATCTCGGCGAGACGGCTGGTGTCGGGTGTAGCCCCTAGCTGGTCCGTTAGGGACCAGTCTACATAGGGTGTATAGGCGGCGGCACACGCATCGATGGCGCGGCGAAAGACTGGTTCTTGGCGGTATAGCACAGTGCCCATACCGAGCCATTGTCCGCCCTGTCCGGAAAAGACCATGACCACGCGCGCCGTGCCGGGCGTTTGTGGTGTGGTAGTGGTTCCCTCTTGTAGAAAGCGGTCGAGCGCCTGCAGCATGCCGGCGCAGTCGGGGGCGGTGAAGAGTGCGCGGTGGGCCAGGGCCGGTTTACGCAGGGCCGTGGCCATGCAACTGTCGGCCAGCGCGTCGGGTGACGCATGCCCGAGGTGTTGGCGGTAGGCGGCAACATACGCATGCAAAGCGCTGTTGGAAGCAGCGGACAGCGGCAGGCAGTAACGTGCCGGGGCTGTGCGGGTGGCGCGCGGTGGGACGACCGGGCGATATTCTTCGAGCACAGTGTGCGCGTTGGTGCCGCCCCAGCCAAACGAATTTATACCTGCCCGCAGGAGCTCGCCTGTGCCGGCGGGCCACGGGCCGGCGGCCTGTTGTACGTGTAGTTTAAGCGTATCGAACGGTATGTTGGGATTCGGCCGGCGGAAGTGCAGGCTCGGCGGCAGTTGACGATGCTGCATGGCGAGAATCACCTTGATGAGTCCGGCCATGCCTGCGGCGGCTTCGAGGTGACCGATGTTGGTTTTTACCGAGCCGATGTGGAGTGGCCGCGTGCGGCCTGTGCGGAAGAATTCGCCGAGTGCCTGTGCCTCGGTAGGGTCGCCCCGGCGGGTGCCGGTGCCGTGCGCTTCCACGTAGTGGATCATGTTGGGCAACAGGCCGCTGTGCGCGTAGGCTTCGGTTAACAACTGTCGCTGGCCGGCCACGCTGGTGGCGGGCAGGGTTTCATTATAGCCATTGTTATTCATCGCCGTGCCGCGAATGACGGCATAGATGCGATCGCCGTCGCGCTCCGCCTGGGCGAGTGTCTTGACGAGTAGCACACCGCCGCCTTCGCCGCGCACAAAGCCGTCGGCGTCGGCGTCGAAGGTACTGCAGCGGCCTTTTACAGACAGCCCGCCAAACTTTGACAAGAGTATATATTGATCGGGGTCGAGCAGGTGGTTGACACCGGCGACGACGCCTAGCGAAATGCTGCCGTCCCACAGTGCCTGGCATGCCAGGTGCAAGGCGACCAGTGACGAAGAGCAGCCTGTGTCGATGACCATGCTCGGGCCGGTAAAGCCGAAGGAAAACGAAATACGATTGGCAATGATGTTGGCGGACTGGCCCACGGCCGAATGCGGAGTGACGCGTGCGTGCTGGTGCTTGCGATAATGCTCAAAGTCGCTCCAGATGTTACCAATGTAGACACCCGTATGCGTGCCCTGTACTTGCTTGTGGGGCATGGCCGAGCGTTCGACCGCTTCCCATACCAACTCGAGCGCAAGCTTTTGCGATGGATTCATTTCGGCGGCTTCGGCCGGTGATATGGAAAAGAACAGCGGATCGAATGCGTGGATGTCGTCAAGCAACGCGGCGTGGCGCTGATGCGTCTTGTCGGGCGTAGCAGGATCGGCGTCGTAATAATCGTCTACGGCCCACCGGTCGGCCGGTATCTCCCGAACGGCATCGCGGCCGTGGCGGAGCATCTCCCAAAATGCTTCAGGGGTGGGGGCTCCCGGAAAACGGCAGGACATGCCCACAATGGCCACGGGTTGACGTGGTACAAGATTTTCGGACGCATCTTTCATACAGACGAAGTTTGTTAATGGGTGTTGAGGGGGCCTTTATTAACAACTGCGTTGCGCTCTGATCGTTAAACTAAATCACCATTCTAGTGCCATTGGATATACCTTACTGTCATAAGAAATACACTATATATCGTTACGGATCATGCTTACCGTGGCTTGCGTAAACCGCACTTCGACGTCACCCGAAGCCATTCAAACGCTGGCGCAGCGTTTGGGTTTGCCCGGGCCGTTACAGCCGGCCGTTGAGCCTTCGCACTATGCGCGCCACGTGCTCGGCCGATGGTTGATCCTGCAGGTCTTGCAAGACCTGCAGGTGCCCGTCACAGTAGCCGATATTCGCACCAGTCTTTATGGGAGGCCTTATATACCCGCGGCACCTGCCTTCAGCTTATCGCACAGCCACGATCTGATTATATGCGCTGCATTGCGGCACGGTCCCGTGGGCATCGACATCGAGCACCTGCGCCCGCTTGCCTGGCCGGCCTATCAGCAAGCCTTCTCGCAGCAGGAGTGGGGTGCGGTAGTTACCGCCGCCTGTCCTTCGGAAGCCTTGTTGCACCGATGGACGCAAAAGGAGAGTGTGCTAAAGGCCGATGGTCGCGGCTTGCAATTACCCTTATCGTCCGTTGCGTTGCACGGCCTGCAAGCTACAATCGGCGAAGAGCCACAACCCTGGCACCTTTTGCCACTGGCGTGGCAAGGTTATACGGTGTGTGTCAGTACCCGTGTACCCGTACAAACGGTACGCTTCAAGGATCTCGTGGTATAGCAGCAGGTGCAGTATATAGATAAGAAAGTTCGGGAAACGGCGATGTGCGCGTTTACGTTTAACGGATAAAAATTTACGTTTTCGGAAGTATTCTTCTTAGACACCCGGCGATGGGCGCCCGGGCGATACATCCTTTTGGGAGGTGGCCATGCGTCGTGGGGGGTAAAGGTTGAAGGCAGGCGGATAAAGTTTATGCGCTTGCCGGCCGGCACAGATGCGCGGAAATACGTGTGGAAAATCGGTTTACCAACGTCAAAAACGCACCCGGCTCAGCGCAACGACGAATGGCCGATCCGCTCGTTGCAGCGGCAATTCAATCGATTTAGTGCACGAATTTTGCCTTTTGTAAATTATTATGTTACTTGACCGCATTAACCCCGCACATGCAGAAACAAGCCGATATCCAGACCGAGCTGCAGCTATGGGAAGCCCTACGGCAAAGTGACCAGCAAGCTTTTGCAGCACTGTACGACCGTTATTTTAAATTGTTGTACAACTATGGGCGCAAGATCGGCGGCGTGAACGCGGTATTGGAAGATGCCATTCACGATTTATTCGTAGACCTGTGGCGCTTCCGGGAAAAGCTGTCCCCCACGACATCGGTGCGGTTTTATTTATACCGCTCGTTGCGGCGCAAGCTATTGCGCAATGAATCGCGCAAAGCTTTCTTTACCCTCGATGATTTTGTGATTGAAGATGTATGGTTGACACCTACACCTTCGTCGGAGCAAAAGCTGATTGAGGAAGAGAGCGGTCATCAGCGCGTACACCGGCTTCGCAAGTTATTGAACGATCTCTCTCCCCGGCAATACGAAGCCATGGTACTGCGGTTCTACGATGAAATGGATTTTGAAGAGATTGCCGCGGTGCTGAATGTGAACGAGCAATCGGCACGCAACCTGGTGCAACGCGGACTAACGCAGTTGCGGCAGTATGTGAAGTACGTGTTGTCGTTTTTCGTGTTATGTTGGTTTTGACAAGTATTGCCTTCTAGTTCCGGTCCACCTGATAAGCTTTCACGAATTTGTCGGGCAGGGGCAGGCAATGTTGAACAAGCGCATTGTCCAGCACGTAGTATACGTGATTCTTCCAATAAGTTTTTTCTGCTTCTGAGAATATTCCGGTCTGCAAAATCTTGCGTGGCATAGCCAATGTATCGGATACACTTGAGAATGACGCGTGGCTTACTTTGCAGGTGCAGAGGTCGAAGTTGATCTTGACCATTTTTACCTGGGTCTGTTCATCTATGTCTACGGTGAGGACGGTGTTGGCCCGGCTGCGGTTGCTCAGCAGGCCGAGGGATTGTGCTTCAATAGCTTGTTGTTTTTGTTCATAGGTCAACAGGACCGAATCAGAGAGAAGGCCACGGACGCTAAGCTCTTCGCCCGCGGCCTGGTCGTGGTATTTGTCACACCCAAAATAGGAAGAGGCAGATGGTTCGCGTAGCCGAATGTAATATAGCCTGTATTGAGCATCTTCTAATGTTACCAGGCTGGGCTGGTTGTGTGTCGTACCCACTGGAAGCTCCTCCAGGTAGAAGAACAAGGTTGACTTATCCGCGCGGCGCGATTCCTGGTGTTCATAGCGCAGCAGGTACGTGCTTTGGGCTTGTACGCCGAGGATACCCGTAAGGCACAAGAGTATCGCGGTAAGATAGTTAAAAGCATGCGTCATACCATTCCTCCTAAAAAGAACGGGCCATCCTCATCTGTGCAAGGACGACCCCATTCTATACAATTACCGGTGAAGGGCGACTAAAAAAGGGAATTTTTTTAGTCACTGATGGAAGTCGTTCGGCTTACGGATAGCGATAGAAGCTTTTGCTGATGATCCGCCAGCCTTCTGTAAATTTTGCCAGAACCAGGTAGTCTGTAAAGGTCTTTTTGCCCTCCCGCGTAAGCTCAAGTTTCGCCACGGCGGCTGTGCCGGTAACGTCAACGCTGATAAACTTACCTTCCGTACGAGGCGGCGCGGCCGGGTTGTCTTTTTTGGCTTTTTCCAGGTTTGTGATCCACTCTTCGAGGAGTAGGGGCTTGACGTTGTTATCAACCACCCGTAGCATCGTAAACGACGGGTGAAAGCCCTTGCGAATGTTCTCTATGCTGCCGCGATTTTGGATGCCTTCGATATAGGCGCTGGTAATCACGCTTTTAATGGCAGTCTCGTCGGCAGACTGTGCGAAGGTGGTGATGGCGAAGGCCAATAGAACCAGTGAAAGGAGTGTTTTGGTCATAGTAAATTTGTAAAGTCATTTTCAATATGTACCGGTTTGGACGCGACAAGGATTTGTGTGGCGGACAAACGGGGTGCTGTGCAGGATTAACAACCGACTCCGACTTTGTCGCGACCCTTACTCAAGCCCGGGCGAGCCGCCGGGACCCGAACGTTGATCTCTGAAAAGACCTCGAAAATGCTGGTCATTTCAAGTTCGTTGGCATGTCTTCGAAATTTTCTTTTCGAAAAGTGAGTTAAATCCCGAAAACGTTGCTTTAAGCTAGTATAACGTTTGAAGTAGCGAAAACCCTCTTGTATCCGATATGAAGAACTATGTTGACTTTGCGGCGGAAGACTTTGCTGCCGACGATGATTTTATAAGGTGGGTACGCCATCCGCATCCGGGCTCTTCGCGGGACATTTTCTGGAAGAGCTGGATCCGGGCCAATCCATCGAGGGTAGAGGAGATTGAAGAGGCGCGCATGATGATCCTGGCGGTGGTCGAAGAGCCGCAGCACATTCCGGATGCCGCCAGGCAGCAGGACGTGTGGCAGAAAATTAAGACGACGCTGGTGCTGCCCGATGAGCAGCCGGTGCCGCTACGACCCTGGCAACACTGGTATAGCAAGGCCGCGATCCTGCTGGTGCTGTTTGGTGGACTGTGGTTGTTGTGGCGGGCGCCGTTTGACGCTGCGCCCGGCGAGGTGGTCGTACAAGTACCGGCGGGGTTGGAGCGACGCAGCAATGACGGCGACCTGGCCAAGACGATTGTGCTGGAGGACGGCAGCTCGGTGGTGCTGCAGCCGCACAGCGTATTGCAATACCCGGCGCATTTTGAGCCGCATACCCGCCATGTATACCTGACGGGGGAAGCCTTTTTTGAAGTAAAGAAGGACGCTCGCCGGCCATTCCTGGTGCATGCGCGGGAGCTGGTGACCCGCGTGCTGGGTACGAGCTTCCGCGTGCGGAGCTTTGAGCGTGAGGGGCGTACTACCGTGCAGGTAAAGACCGGACGTGTGTCGGTGTCGAAAGTGGCTACCGCTGCTGAACAAGAGGCGGTCGTGCTGATGCCCAACCAACAAGTAGTATATGAACGCGCCGGGAAGAAGTTGACGAAATCCCTGGTGGAGCAGCCTGCCGTGTTGCAGCCCTTTGCCAGCTATAGCTTTGAGTTTAACGATGTGCCGGTGCGCGAGGTGTTCGAAACGTTGGAAAAGGCCTATGGTATCCAGATAGTATATGACGAGGAGGTTCTGGCCGACTGTTCGATCCACGCTACGCTGACCGACGTGCCGCTCTACGATAAGCTGAAGCTGATTTGCAAGGGCATTCAGGGTACATACGAAGTGATCGACTCCCATATTGTCATCACGAGTAAAGGCTGCACCCCGTGAGACAGTGCGTGAGCGAGTGTGAGAGCGAAATCTTGACAACACAAAACATACCCCAACCCTAAAGACTAACGACTATGCAGAGAAATACGCCATAACCCCTAAAATACAGAGACCGGCAGTGCGCCAACACCGCCGGTCTGGAATGCCCTCTCGTCCCGCCAAGGACGAAAAGAGGCGTTTGTCTATCCGCTTCAACACATCAAGACAAAACATTTCAAAAGTATGAAAAAAGAACTACAGGTTCGTGGACATGTATTGTTCATTATGAAGGTCTCCCTCGTTCATCTCTTTGCCACCCTTCTTTTTATTAGTGTAGCGCAGGCGCACGAAACGGTTGCCCAAGTGCTGGACACGAAGATCAGCGTGGAATTGAAGGAGGTCACGCTTCGCAAAGCCCTCGAAACGCTGGAGGAGGCCACCCAGGCAAAATTCCTCTATCAATCTAACCTCATTGCATCTTCTGAGCGCATCTCGCTGCACGTAACGGATGAAAGGCTGGCCGATGTTCTGGAAAAGATCCTGGCGCCGCGCCACATTGCCTATGAGGCCGACGGAAACCAAATCATTCTGACGCGCAGCCGCATCAATGCGATTCCCGTGGAAGCGTTGCCTGAAAAAATGGCGCGGCCAGTCGGGGCAGTGACCGTGACGGGTGTGGTCATGGATGACGTCGGTACAGCCCTGCCTGGTGTGAACGTACTCCTGAAAGGAACCGCCACCGGGACGACGACGGACGCGGAGGGGAAATATTCCCTGACAGTGCCCGACGAGACGGCCGTATTGATCTTCTCTTTTATCGGTTTTACGCAACAAGAGATCAGCGTAGGCACACAAACGCGCATCGACGTGACGCTGCAATCGGATATTACATCGCTAAACGAAATCGTGGTGGTGGGATATGGTGAGGTTAAGAAATCAGACCTGACAGGGTCCGTGGCTTCTGTTAAATCCGAAGAACTGAATGCCTTTCCGACAACCAACGTTATGCAGTCGCTTTCCGGCCGTGCGGCGGGAGTGCAGATTTCGCCGAACACCGGTGCGCCCGGCGGCGCCATCAGTGTGCGTGTCCGGGGGGCGAACTCGATATTCGGTTCTAATGAGCCGTTGTATGTAGTAGATGGATTTCCGTATTCGGGCAACCCGACGCTGCTCAACAACGCCGACATTGAATCGATCGATATCCTGAAAGATGCTTCTGCTACTGCAATCTACGGATCACGTGGTGCCAACGGTGTGGTGCTCATCACGACGAAACGCGGTAAGGCGGGTAAAACCGTCGTGGAATATGACGGTTACTATGGTTTTCAATCGATCCGTAACAAGCTCGATTTGATGGACGCGCATGAATACGCGGCGACGATTCGCCAGCGCGACCTGAACGACGGCATTACGCCGAAATTTACGCAGGAGGAAGTAGACGCCTTTGGTAAAGGAACGGACTGGCAAGACGAGGTCTTTCGTACCGCGCCGATTCAAAACCATGCGATCAGTGTAAAGGGTGGGACGGATAAGACTCGCTTTCTGCTGTCGGGTAGCAACTTTGACCAGGAAGGAATCATCCGCGGAAGCAATTACGTGCGAAATTCCGTCCGGGCCAACGTTACGACGGATGTCAGTTCAAAGTTTAAGTTCGATCTGAATGCTATTCTAAGTCGCATCGATTCTGACCGCAAGAACTCCGGCGGAGGCAATCGCGGCGCCTCCCTTATTTCATCGATCCTTACGGCGTATCCAACATTGCCCGCGCGTACGGAAACCGGTGCCCTCACCGACTTGCGCCAATATAGCTGGGCTTCCAATGTGATTGTTAACCCACTGGATTTCATTGAAAACGAAAACGATCACATCCGCTCCAACAAAGTATTGGCCAACGGTGCCGTTACCTATACACCGATTCCCGGCCTGGCCATTAAGATTTCGGGCGGCATCGAAAATACAAACGACCGTACCGATATCTACCGCAATAAAAAGTTCTTGAACTCGACAGGCTCGGCACAAATCCAGACAGCGCAAACAACGACTGTATTGAATGAAAACACAGTCACCTATACCAGGGAGTTCGGGCCCCACAACATTTCTGCCGTGGCGGGCATTACCTACCAGAACTACCAGGCCACATCGCTGAACGCCAACGGTGCGGGTTTCATCAGTGACACGCCCGAAACGTACGATATTCAGTCTGCTGCACAGGGTAATAGTAACTCGTCCTATCAGGAGTGGACATTGGCCTCGTACCTGGCACGTGTAAACTATTCCTTCCGGGGTAAATATCTGGCCACAGCCAGTTTCCGTACAGACGGTTCGTCGCGCTATAGCAAAGGCGAGAAGTGGGGTAACTTCCCGTCAGCATCCCTGGCCTGGCGCATCAGCGAAGAGCCGTTTATGCAGGATGTAGCCGTGGTCTCTGACCTGAAGCTGCGCGCCGGCTATGGTGAGACCGGCAGTACGGCCATCGAGCCCTACCAAACGCTTAACGTGCTGACGTCTGGCCGTACCGTATTCAACGATGCTATTGTTACCAGCTACGCGCCGGGCACACGCCAGGCAGGACCACTCAAGTGGGAAACGACAGCGCAGACGAATATCGGTATTGACCTGGGCTTGTTGCAGAACCGTATTGGCATTACGCTCGACTACTATGTCAAAAATACCCGCGACCTGCTCAATCCGGTGTCCCGTCCGGCATCGACAGGATACTCCAATACCATTCAGAATATTGGTAAAGTGCAGAACAAAGGCGTTGAAATTGGTGCCAACGCTGTTGTGTTGGAGGGAAATTTCAAATGGGATGTATCCGGTAACATTTCCTTTAACCGCAACAAGGTTGTGAGCCTGTACGGCGGTAAAGATATAAACGGCGAGGTCATCGGTATTGCCGTGGTGAACGATGTCACCAATATTTTACGGGAGGGCGAGCCCATGGGCGTTTTCTTTGGCTACGTTGAAAGTGGCTACGATGCCAACGGTAACCCTACATACTACGACTATAATGATAGTAAAAACTACGATATCGGCGACAAACGGATCACCGGCGACCCCAATCCTGATTTTATCTACGGGTTTAATTCAACGATGGCCTTCCGGAATTTCGAGCTGGGAATTTTTATTCAGGGTTCGCAGGGTAACGATATTCTCAACCTCAGTCGCATCAACCAGGCGTATGACTATGGTCAGGGGCTGAATATGCCGCGCGATGTATACCAGAATACCTGGACGGAGCAAAATCCAACGGCAGCCTATCCAAAGATGGATAAGGATGTAAAAGTGCAAATGTCAGATCGCTTTGTGGAGGATGGCTCGTACATGCGCTTTAAGAACATTCAACTGGGATACAACGTGCCGGTGTCTGCGTTAAATATTACCTGGCTGTCGCGCGCCAAGGTCTATGTCAGTGCGCAAAACTTAATTACAATTACCGATTACTCCTGGTATGACCCGGAAATAAGCTCCTACGGAAGCGCAAACTCTTATCGCCAGGGAATAGATCACTATAGCTATCCCACGGCAAAGACATTTACCGTCGGCGTAAACCTCGGATTCTGATCGTCACATGATTAAACGTATTACGACTATGAAACAAACATTCTTAGCGATATTGATGCTGGCAACCCTGGCGGGATGCAGCGACATGCTGGAAGAAAAACCGAAGTCGCTGGTGGTAGAGAACTTCTACCAAACGAAGGACGAGCTTGTCGCGGCGGTAAATGCCATTTACGTGCCGATGCGGACGGACGGTGGTTTTGGGATTAATTACCCCGCGCAACAGGAAGGTATGGCAGACTACGGTTATTCCCGCGGCAGCCAGACCGATGTCAGCGGGTATCAGGGCTTGTTGCCGCAAAACGTCTCGCGTGTACAAGCCGTGTGGGAAAATATCTACCAATCGATTCGCAACGCCAACCTGGTCATCGCCAACCTTCCCAACGCCACGCAGGTGTCAGAAGCAGATGCTACCGCGCTGATGGCGGAAGCAAAATATCTGCGCGCCATGCTCTACTTCGTGTTGGTTCGCAATTGGAAAGGTGTGCCGCTGCGTACGGAAACCAATATGGAAGAATTGGCGCTGCCACGGGCATCGATTGAAGAAGTATATAACCTGATCCTGGCGGACGTGTTGGTGGCGGAGGCGGGGTTAACCGACAAGACATCGCCCGACCTGGCGGCCGGCCGGCCGAACAAGTGGGCCGCCAAGACGTTGTTGGCGGAAATTTATATGACGCGCGCCAGCACGCCGCAGGACTTTAGCGAAGATGTCGGAGACGAATGGGCGCTGGCGCGTGACAAAGCGCAGGAAGTGATCAACTCGGGCAAGTATGCGTTGGTGCAGGTGCAGACGTCGGAAGATTTTCAGAATATTTTTGGCCCGGATGTGGTCTCTACGCCGGAGGAAATTTTTTACCTGAAGTACTCCCATCAACAAGGCTTCGGACTGGTAAGCTACGCACACCGTACAAAACTATATTACGGGCCGGGTGGCGTATATGCGCAATATACCGACACCGTGGCTAATCCGATCATCGCCAATTGGGATCGTGCAGACCTGCGCCGTAAGCATATACTATATCCCGACGTGTTTGATAAAGGGCCGACCACAGTATTATATCGCAAGTACCGCGACCCGCTGGCTGTTGCGCCCACCGGTGGTGTGGGCGGCGCCGGAAACGACTACCCCTGGTATCGCTATGCAGACCTGCTGTTGTTTCATGCTGAAGCCGCGGCCCGCGCGGCAGGCACGCCTACTGCCGAGGCACTGGAAAGCCTCAACCAGGTACACCGTCGTGCGTATGGCTATCCTTCCAATGCCCCTTCGCCCGTGGACTTCGACATCGCGGACTACGATCTGTCGGGATTTATCGCCCAGGTGGTCGAAGAGCGCGGCTTCGAGACCATGTACGAAGGCAAACGCTGGCTGGACCTGAAACGCCTCGGCATCGCGGTGCAGCGGATCAAGCAGGTAAAAAATATTGACGTGGCAGAGAAACATCTCTTCTGGCCTATACCGGACTCAGAGATGCTCTACAACGAAGCACTGGACCCGTTGACCGACCAGAACACCGGCTATTGATCGATCCCTGAAGAGTAAAAAAAACGAAGGCACCTGACTGTTTTTTACAGGTGCCTTTTTTCTCATCCTCATTTTGAAACGGAATTTATGATCTGCACAAAAAAGATATTCGGAACGATAGCATTTATTATTCTCCAGATGGGGTCACCGGCATTTGCCCAAACCGTATTGGAGACGGATGTGTGTTTGTATGGCGGAACCTCGGCCGGCGTGATTGGTGCGTACACGGCGCAGAAGCTCGGCAAGAAGGCCATTCTGATTGAGCCCGGCCGGCATCTGGGCGGCATGAGCTCCGGCGGCCTGGGATATACCGACATCGGAAACAAATATGCCATCACCGGCCTGGCCCGCGATTTTTATCGGCGCATCGGCCAGCACTATGGAAAATTTGAGCAATGGACGTTTGAGCCACATGTGGCCGAGGAAACATTTCAGGGCTATGTACAGCGCGGAGGCTTCCGCGTGGTATATGAATATCGCCTGAAGGAAGTAAAAAAATACAACGGACGTATTACCGAAATCGTCCTTGAAAACAGCTTCAACCCGAGAGCCGCCAACATCACCGTCAAGGCCGCTATGTTCATCGACTGTGGCTATGAGGGTGACCTCATGGCCAAAGCCGGCGTGTCGTATGCCGTGGGGCGGGAAGATAATAAAGCGTACGGAGAAACGATCAACGGCGTGCAGGTCATGGAAGGCCACCAAATCCCCGGAAGTATCGATCCCTATAAAACACCTGGTAACCCTGCCAGCGGAATGCTGTGGGGGATAAGTCCTGCCGTGCTGGCGCCGAACGGTACAGGCGACCGCAGCGTGCAGGCCTATAATTACCGCATCTGCCTCTCCACCGATCCCCGGAACCAGGTGCCGATCACCCGGCCCGCCGGCTACGACTCCACGAAGTACGAGCTCTTGCTCCGCATCTTCGCGGCAACGCCGGACAGGCGCAGGCTGAATGACTATTTCATCATCAGCCGCATGCCGAACAATAAAACAGACATCAACAATCGCGGCGGATTTTCGACCGACATGATTGGTATGAACCACGATTATCCCGATGCCGGGTATGCGCAACGCGCCCGCATTGTGGCGGACCACGAGGTCTATACCAAAGGACTGCTGTATTTTTATGGACACGATCCCCGCGTGCCGAAGGCGCTGCGTGACGAGATGCTTACCTACGGCTACCCGAAGGATGAATATACCGACACCGGTAACTGGTCGCCGCAGCTTTATGTACGCGAGGCCCGACGCCTTGTAGGCCAGTATGTTATGCACCAGGCGAACTGCGAAGGAAAGGAAGTCGTGAAAGACGGAGTAGGCATGGCCGCCTATACTATGGACTCGCACAACTGTCAGCGCCTGGTCGTAAACGGGTTGGTGAAAAATGAGGGCAATGTGGAAATCGGCGGCTTCGGTCCATATCCCATTGCCTATGGCTCCCTGGTGCCAAAGGCTGCCGAGTGTACCAACCTTTTTGTGCCGGTATGTTTATCGGCGACGCATATTGCGTACGGCTCGATTCGGATGGAGCCCGTATTTATGGTCCTGGCGCAGTCGGCGGCTACGGCTGCTGTCCTGGCCATCGACGGGAAGAAAGATATTCAGGCGCTGGATATTGCGACCCTCCAGTCCATGCTGAAAACGAACCCCCTGGCCGACGGCCGGCCGGGAGATATTTTGGTAGACAACGAAGAGGTTGGAGCCATTACCCGTACAGGCACCTGGCAGCCGCAGGCCAAAGGTGGTTACGGGCCGTCGTTCCTGACGACTGCTGCCGGCAGCGCGGCAACCGTGCGCTTCACACCCGTGGTGCCGAAGCAGCAAACCTATACTGTATACGTGTATTTGCCCAAGGTGGCGGATGCCCCCGCCAACGTCAGCGTGACCGTGCATGATGGCAAGAAGAAAAAAGAAGTTACCATCAAGCCGGCAGACCTTGTAGTCGAGGGCCAGACCTCAGGTGAGTGGGTATCGCTGGGCAAGTATACCTTCGCGACCGGTAACAAAGGATATATAGAAGTGTCTGCTGCCGGCGCTGCTACAGGCACCGTTGTGGCCGATGCCGTGCTATGGGTGCCGGCTGGACAAGCCGACTAAATGAACCGCGTACAAACGCACGAACCGAAACACCATGAAGATACGACCGATAATACTTTCGATCCTGATCGCTTTTCTTATCACGGGCGCCTATGCGCAGCAATATGACCTGGTCATTGTCGGGGGCACCCCCGGTGGCATCATGACCGCCCTGGGAGCCGCCCGCGCCGGCAAAACCTCTGTCATCCTCGAACGCACCCGCCACATCGGCGGCCTGCCCGCCAACGGCCTTGGGGCGACCGACATCGCCACCCGCGGTGCGACCACAGGTCTGTTTGCTGAGTTCATCGGCCACATCCGCCAATACTATGTAGACCGCTACGGCGAAGCTTCTCAACAAGTGAAAGATTGCTCCGACGGTTTTCACTTCGAACCCTCCGTGGCGGAGAGGATCCTGGAGCAGATGTTGGCCGCGCAAGCCGGTAAAATAACTGTGCTGAAGATGCGGCAGTTCGATGTGCTGGAGGAGAACATCGTGCTGCGCAATGACCGTATCGAACAAATTACAGTGCTGAACCGCGAAAGTGGTAAGCCCGAGACCTACCGCGGCAAAATTTTCGCCGACGCCACTTACGAAGGCGACCTCGGTGCGGCAGCCCGTATCCCGTTTCGCACCGGCCGGGAAGGGAAAGAGGAATTTAACGAGCCAGGTGCCGGCGTGGTGTATAAATCCTGGGGTGGCCCGGAAGGAGCGGGGACGACGTTCATCGGCGACAACGCCGTACAGTCGTACAACTATCGCTTGTGCCTGACCAATAACCCGGCCAACCGCGTCCCCGTGCAAAAACCGGCTGCTTATAACCGGAATGAGTATACCTCCATGATCGACGACGTCTGGACCGGCCGCCACACGGGTGTGCAGATGGAAAAAGTAACGACGGCCATGCTGGAAGAAAACCGTAAGCATATCGCCCGCGGAAACCCTTCGCAGATTCCGGGTGACGTGTGGGGCATTGCCCGCGTCAGCAACATGGTGAAGCTGCCCAACGACAAGACCGATGCCAACAACCAGCACATGGCGTTTATCTCCACCGACCTGCCGGAAGAAAACTGGCCCTGGCCTACGTCCGGGTGGGTGTGGCGGGATGCCTTCGCCCAGCGCTTGCGTTCCTATATCGAAGGCTTGCTATATTTTGCCCAGAATGACAAAGAGCTGCCGGAGCACTTCCGCAAAGCCGCCAAAGAATGGGGTTTTTCGAAGGACGAATACACCGACAACGGAAACTTTCCGCGCCAGGTCTATGTGCGCGAAGGCAGGCGCTTTGAAGGTGTATACTTTTTCACGGCGCAGGACGCCACGGCCCGCATACCGGGTCAACGCCCCGTCATTCACAACAGCAGTATCACCGCGAGCCACTATGCGCTTGACTCGCACGCTGTGCGCAAGCGCGAGCCGGGGCGCGTACACCTCGACGGATTTTTAAGCTATCCCTCACAGGTATATACAGTGCCCTATGGCGTAATGGTGCCGAAAGAAGTCGACAACTTGTTGTTGCCGGTGCCGGTGTCCGGTAGCCACATTGGTTTCTCTACGCTGCGCATGGAGCCGTGCTGGATGGCCATTGGCCAGGCTGCAGGCGTTGCGGCGGCACTTGCCATCGACCGGCAGGTAAAGGTACGCCATGTGCCCGTAGAAGAATTACAGAAGACGCTGATCATGCAGCAAGCGACGCTTGTCTATTTCCAGGATGTGAAGCCCGCCGATGCCGACTTTGCGATGGTACAGACACTCGGGTTACAAGGCTACTTGCCGGAGTGGAAAGCCCGGCTATCAGACGTAGCAGACGGCGAGACGGTAGCCTTGTGGGAGAAAACCTCCGGTAAGAAACTAACCTTTACGCCCGGGCGGACTACCCGTCGGGAGGTGTTGCAACAGCTGTATACCCATCCGTAATTTCTTTTTCAGTATACCGTGCTCGCCATGTTGGGTAAGGCGTGGTGGGCCGGTTTTTCTTTTCTACCTATGAATACACTCAAACAAATCCTGCGGCCGCCGGTGATTATCGCGGCACTGGGGTACTTTGTCGATATATACGATCTGCTGCTCTTTAGCATTGTGCGTGTACCGAGCCTCCGGGCCCTCGGCAGGACCGGCGATGCGCTGCTGCGCGACGGCATTTTTTTAATAAACATTCAGATGGCTGGTCTGTTGACCGGCGGCATACTCTGGGGTATACTGGGTGACAAGCGCGGTCGTTTATCGGTGCTCTTCGGCTCCATTTTGCTATACTCGCTGGCCAACCTGGCCAACGGTTTTGTTACCACGGTGCCGCAATACGCTATTCTGCGATTTATCGCCGGCGTGGGGTTGGCGGGCGAGTTGGGCGCGGGCATTACGCTCGTGGCCGAGATCCTGCCCAGGCAAATCCGGGGCTATGGTACCACACTGGTAGCGGCGGTAGGACTTTTTGGAGCCGTATTGGCTTATTTTGTAGCGGAGCTTACCGACTGGCAGGTGGCCTACTGGATTGGCGGCGGCTTGGGACTATGCCTGTTACTGTTGCGGTATAGCGTGTCGGAGTCGGGTATGTTTGCCGAGGTGCGTGATAAGAAGGTTGAACGCGGCAATTTCTTTATACTCTTTTCGCGCGGGCCACTATTGGCCAGTTATCTGCGCTGTATTCTGATCGGTTTGCCCATCTGGTTTGTGATCGGTATCCTGGTGACGTTCTCGCCGGAGTTTGCCGTGAGCATGAATCTGCCGGAGGCCATTGATGCGGGCAAGGCCGTGATGTGTTGCTATATCGGGTTGTCGCTGGGCGATTTGTCTTCGGGCCTGCTGAGCCAGGCGTTAAAAAGCCGTAAGAAGGTGGTGCTCGTTTTTCTCTTTCTGACGGCTACCGCCATGGCTATATACTTAACATCCACAGCGCTTTCCGCGACCGCGTTTTATACCCGGTGTTTTTTCCTGGGCTTTGCGATTGGTTACTGGGCACTGTTTGTAACGATTGCGGCCGAACAATTTGGTACGAACATTCGCGCGACGGTCGCCACAACAGTGCCGAATTTTGTGCGTGGCACGGTGGTGCCCCTGACGCTGGCGTTTGAATGGCTGCGCATCAGCCACTCCATGATCTTCAGCGCCTGGGTGGTAGGGGGAGCCAGTCTGCTGATCGCTGCGCTGGCGTTGTGGAAGATGAAGGAGACGTTCGGCAAGGATTTACACTTTGTAGAGTAATAACGCGCTTTTCTTACCGCTCGTACACTCCACACGCACACTGTTTCCTCGTATGCGTTATTGGCGTCCTTGTAACGTCTGCGATGCAGCAGTCTATCGGTAACGTTGTTCTTGAGAAATAGGGGTTAATGCAAAGGTCCGTTGATTGCCGGTATACCGGTAGCCAACGGACCTATCTGTTGTTAGCGGTCTAGAATACTTTGCCGGCCAATTCTGTCTTGATGGCCAGGTCTGACACGGTATTAGACGAGAGGATTTTCAGTGTCTCGTCGCGCACCTGACCAAAAATGCGATTGATGGAACACTCCTGCTCGTTGGCACACATACCGCAGGAGTTGTAAAAGTGTAAAGAGACGCAAGGCAACATGGCGACGGCGCCATCGATGAGTCGGATAACTTCGAGGATCGAGATCTGGTCGGTCTTTTTGCGCAGGTAATAACCGCCACTTTTACCTTTTTTACTTCCCAGAATACCGGCATTTTTCATGTCGAGCAGAATGGTTTCCAGGAACTTCTTGGGGATGTTCTTTTCTTCGGCAATTTCGCCGATCGTAACCGAGCCGCCATCTTTGACCGTGGATAAATAGGTCAGAGCGTGCAGGGCATACTGACATTTTTTCGAAAGCATAGGATAGGATTTTGAGAGATGACTTTTGACTGCTTTACAAAGTTATCTATAATACCCATAGGGAAGTAGAGATAAGCAAAATAAATCTCCCAAATTTAGGGGTCTTTACACTAAGGCACTAATTTTTAGTTACTTACCTTTAAAATACCCGCCTTTCGCAGAAAACTCCGCCGAAAAGTTGCATAAGAAAAGTAGAATAGACTATTTTGTCTATCATTATGGTAGACAATTAGCTTCCCACCCGGTTAGTTGCGGTAAAGAATCGTGAGAAATGCAACCAAAACAGTAACGGTATGACTTCATTTGCTTCCTACAAGAAACCCCTGGGCATTGTGTATGAGCAGGCCCACGCCCCGGTGTTAAAACCGTTCTTTTCTGAGCTCGAACAGCGTCGCATTCCCTTCGTGCGGATCAACGTGGCGCATCACCAATTTAACCCGGCGGAACGGCAGACTCCCTATAGTTTGGTGGTAAACCTGACGGGTTTAGCGGAGGCACCGGGTATACCGGCACAGCGTCTATCGTACACTTCCAGTTATCTGGCACACCTGGAGCATACCGGCGTACCGGTAATCAACAACGTGCGTGCGCAACGCGCGGGCAGTGGCAAGGCACGGCAGCTAGCCTTATTGGCGCAGCTCAACCTGCCGTTTCCCAAAGCGCGTATTGTCAACGACCTGTCGCAAGTCGTGCCGGCGGCGTTGTCGTTGCGATTTCCGATCGTGATCGAGGCCAACTGCGGTGGCCAGGCATTGCGCTTTGAATCGCTGCGCAGCGTGGAGGAAGCAGTATCCTGTTACCGGATCAACCTGGGCACGGATCACAGTGCCGTGATACGGGAGTATATATATCCGGAGGACCATTTTATTTACCGGGTGGAAACGCTGGGGGGTAAAGTATTGTCAGCACAACGCATCCGGGAAGACGCGCATCGGTATGCGCACGATAAAGGTGATGTATACCGCCAGGGTTATACCGACGCAGGCGAAGGGTACCGGCCTTCCGACGATATAATTCGCGAGGTAGAACAGTTGGTACAAGCCGCGAGCCTGGACCACGGTGCCGTGGAATATCTGATCGATGCTTCGGGCGACCACTACTATCTTGGCATCGATACGCGCTTGCGGACGTTTGCCGGCGGCGGCACGGCACCGGAGAAGAGCCTGGTCGACTATATAGAGCGGCGCTTGCAGCAGGTTTATCCGCCCGTGTTATCGCCGTATACCGCGCCCGTCACCACCGCTTTATCTGACGTTTATGACAGGACCCCGCCAACCCTTCTATAATCAGGCGTATATTGACCGTGGCCGCGGTCCTGTCATCATCGTGCCGCGGTTGCCGCTGTACGAGTTGCCGGAGCGGTACATGCCGGTGCTTTTAATGATTACGTTTTGTCGTTTTTGAACAGGAAGATTTAGCGCGGTCGTAATTCCTTTCGGTCTCTTCTATACTACTTCGGATCTGATCTTCCAGTTCCTGATTTCCGCCGCGGGCTTTGTCTTCGGCGTGATTGGGATTTTTGCGAAGTATAAAAAATAAGGCATGGCCGTATGCCTCGTGTGCCAGCTTGCGCGCGGCGTCACGCTCGATCAGGTCGCTGGATAATACTACGACGATGTGGCCATTGACAGATCCCTTACCATCACCCTTTACATCACGCTCACCACCGGGAAGCAATGTGATACCCGACGGTCCACTGGCGCGTATCTCGTCGCGAAAGCCCATGTTCTTCAGTTGCGCGGCGGTGTATTGTAGCATGTACTGCGTCGCATCGGTTAGTTCGTTAGTATATACGGCGACGAGGCTTCCGTGCCGTATCGAATCATGGGTGTTGCGGTATAGATAGTCATTACTTATCGTCACTTCGACAACGAGCGTGTCGTTGACCAGCGTTTTTAATGCCTGGAAGGTCGGGCTTCTGGACGTTTGGCGATTGATTGCAGGACGATCGACCCGGCCATGCGCATCGAGTACCACAAACGGCTGATCTTTTGCCCGTAAGGTATGGCGTATTGCTTGATACGCTGCCGGGGTTAATGGTAGTACGGAGTCAGGAGCATACAAGGCATTGCCTATAGGCCCCCAGACCAGTGTTGTATAAAGAAGGATGGCGTACATGCCGTTTTGTTACCAGCGAATATAGGCAATGCCCGGCACAGTGTTGTGCCGGTGGCCCTATTCCTTCGTAAGTGACTGTACCGGGTTGACACGTGCGGCGCGGATGGTTTGCAGGGCTACCGTGAGCAAGGCTACCAACAAGGCCAGAACGCCGGCACCGGCGAAGAGCCACCAATCCAGGGACGTGCTGTACGCAAAGCCACTGAGCCATTGCCGGGCCGCGACATAGCTGACAGGAATGGCCACGATGACCGCGATCAATACCATTTGTGCGAAGTCTGCAGAGAGTAACCATACGATGCGGGCGTCGCCGGAGCCCAGGATCTTGCGAATGCCAATCTCTTTCTCGCGGCGCTCGGCCGTAAAGGCCGCCAACCCGAACAAGCCCAGGCAGGAGATGAGAATAGCGATGCCGGCAAAGTAGCGTGACAATGTAGCGATACGTTGCTCGGCGGCATACAAGGCCTGGTACGTGTCGTCGAGGAATCGGTAATCAAAGGTCAGGCCGGCCATGTGGCGATGGTAGAGTGTTTCCAGGCGGGCGAGCGTTTCGCGTTCTTCGCCCGCGCGGAGGCGTATCATCATCGTCGTACCGCGCGGCTCTAACTGCATCACGAGCGGCTCTACCTTTTCATACAGCGAGGTGAAGTGGAAGTTCTCGACTACGCCGACGATCTCTTTTTCCTGCCCCCACAAGCGCAACGTTTTGCCTACAGGATCGGTCAGGCCCATGCGGTCAATAGCCGCCTGGTTAAGGATCACGCCGCGGCGCCCCGCGCCGGAGTCGCGCAGGAAGGGCTTGCCTTCGACTACAGGGATGTCCAGTGTCTGAATAAAATCGTATCCCACCTCGAGGTTGGAGAACATCATTTCGTTGTCGTCTTCACCCTCGCGCCAGTCAATGCCGCCCAGGCGGCCGTGGTACCCCGTGATATTATGCGCGGAATTGGCCACCTGTATAACACCCGGTATCTGCCGGATCTCTTGCAGGAATGCCTCGACATTATGCTCGAAGGTGCCGCCTTCCGCCAGGAATTCTTCCGTGGGTTGGTTTGTTATTTCCAGCTCGAACATCACAACGTGGTCGCGGTTGTAACCGAGGTTGCGCGACTGGATATAATCCATCTGCCGGTATACCACCAGCACGGTCACGATCAGGATCATCGATATGACGAACTGAAACACCACCAGGCCGCGACGCGCCAACAGCCCCCCGGTGGGCGCAACAGGCTTGCCTTTGAGCACCAGCGCGGGCCGGAAGCCCGACAGGTAAAGCGCCGGGTAGCTGCCCGCCAACAGGCCGGTGAGCAACGTGATGCCGACTGCCGGCAGTACCAGGTCCATGTCCCACGTCAATAAGAGTGTTTTACCCGTCAGGTCATTCACGGAGGGAAGAAGTACCCAGACGGCTACCACCGCGATGCTCAGCGACAAGAACGCCATGAGGAGGGACTCCTGCAGGTATTGCACCACCAACGCACTACGCGCGGCGCCAATGGCCTTCTTGATACCGACTTCCTTCATGCGCCGCGATGCGCGCGCCGTAGACAGATTCATGAAGTTGATGCAAGCGATGCCGACCAGAAATACAGCAATGACGGAGAAGAGCTGTACGTAGAGAATACGCCCACCGGCCGGCACACCGTTCTCATACCGGCCGTGAAGATACCGGTCAGCATAACGCTGCAAGGAAAGGGCGTGTCGTGAGTCCTTCAGGTTGCGTTGCAGCAGTTGGGTGAGTTTACTGTTCAAGGCGTCGATGTCGGCGCCGGGCCGTACGACAACGAAGGTATTGGGATCGCTGTTGCCCCATTCGCGTAACCAGGGATGGTCGTCAAGAAATACGTCAACGCTCAGCATGACGTCAAAGGGATTGGAGGAGGCCGGGGGGACATCCTCGAAAATGCCGGTGATGTGAAAGAGTCCTGTGCTTAAACCAACCTTCCATTCCACCGCTTTGCCCAGTAGGTCTTCCGTGGTGCCGAAAAGTCGTTGGGCGGTAGTTTCGGAAAGTAGTATGCTATACTTGTCTGTCAGTGCCTTGGTGGGGTCGCCGGCAACGAGGGGGCATGTGAATACCTGGAAGTAGTTGGGCGCTGCGTATTGCCCGCCCAGGCGCAGGCGCGTGTCGCCAACGGTTAAGATGCCTTTTTCGGAAAACCATTGGGCGGGCACCACCGTAATGGCTTGCTCGACTTCCGGTAGCTCCGCCGTGATAGCCCGGGCCAGGATACCGGCGGTACCCGTGCCGGTAGTGATGTTACCTTGCTCGTCCGAGTGCTGCAGCACCTGGTACAGGCGCGCGTCGTTGGCGTGGAAGCGATCGATGTGTAGTTCGTCCTGTATCCACAGGTAGAGGACAAGGGCGCAAGCGAGGCCTGCCGTCAGGCCGATGAGGTTAATGAGAAAGGAAGCCTTATAACGTTGAAAGCTTCGCAGCGTAACGAGGAGGTTGTGTTTCAGCATGGCAGTGGGGGCGAGGGGACGAGAATGAAACGAACGAATAAAACCTGGACGCAAATACTTTAGTACACGCCAGGCAAATGCGCGTCGGGCCAGGCGCGGCGATCGGTCTAAATCCTGTTCAAAGAGCTCGACCAGGTCGCCTTCGATCTCTTCCAGGTAATCCTCCCGGCAAAACCAACGCAGGAATTTTAGCGGCTTTTCAGGAGGAGGAAGCTTCATGATAATATACTTAACAAAAGTAAAAGTAATTAAATACTTGCGTAAAAGCTGCGACCTTCGTAATTTTTTATGCCCGGGGCTTGTGCACCTCAACCCGGGAAGGGATGCTTGAGAGGGGTATTTTGATCTACATAACTGTTTGATATGTAGAATTTTGTGCTCTGTTTCTGAAAGTGTAGATGTCAATGCCCATGCAAAATGGCCTCATTTTCTTCCAATGTACTGTTTGATCGTTCATTGGCTTTTTTTTAGCCGGTTCGGGGCCTTTCTTCGCATCATCGATTTTTTAGTTCATAACCCCCTCTCTGAATGAAACATACCGTGCTGTACTTTATTCTCGGCTTCCTCTCTTTAGGGAACATTTTCTACACACACGCAACGCCGGTTATGGCCGCGCCTGACTCGGTTCCTGCCGTCGACATTGACGCCACGGCGACCAAACGGTTTAACCTGGAAGATTCCCTGCACAGTCTGTACAGCACCATTGGCCTTGCTAACTATGACCTTTCATATGAAGCCTTCCGGTATGGTATGATTGGCTATGCCGCCCTTCGCCACGAAGGAAAGCTCAACGACAAAAATCTGTTTACGATCATAGACTTTACAAAGCCCAGCACGCAGAAGCGTTTTTATACATTAGACATGAACACGCTGACGGTGAAATTTTATACCTACGTGAGCCATGGTCGCAACACCGGTGAGAATGTTGCGCAGTCATTTTCTAATACCGTGCATTCTAATCAAAGCAGCCTGGGTTTTTATGTTACCGCAGAGACCTATATCGGAAGCAAAGGATATAGCCTGAAACTCGATGGTATGGACGCCGGCTATAACGATAACATGCGCGAGCGTGCTGTAGTCATGCATGACGCTGACTATGTAAGCGAGTCGTGGATACGCCGATACGGCCGTTTAGGTCGCAGCCAGGGCTGTCCTGCATTGCCAAAAGTAATTTCGAAAGAAGTGATCGATGCGATCAAGGGACATACAGCCATCTTTGCGTATTACGACGACATCAACTATCTGACATCGTCGCGTTACCTGAGAACTTACGACGCACTCATACAACCGGAAGAAATGATGGCACGCCAGCAAGAACCACTGGCCGAGACGTTTACAGGCCAACTACAGAAGAGCCTCCTACCGTATACAGCTCCCGAAGCTGTTGCTTATCAAAACCGTAGATATCTTCGCGGAAATTAATTAAACCATTGTCATCCACCCACGCTGTGAAATATTCCAGGTGAACGGGGTATTGTTTTTTCAATGGTATACCAGCTGGAGCGTTTCCGTCCATGGCCTTCTGAACGGAGGCCATGCTCCAGCCTGGTTGGTTACGCAGCAGATACGCTGCAAAGCGCGCAGGCTCATCCAACCGCACACAACCGTGACTTAAGGCACGATAGTCTTTGTTAAACAACCGGTGGTTGGGTGTGTCGTGCAGGTAGATGCTCATGTCATTGGTAAGCAAAAACTTCACGCGTCCGAGCGAATTGTCAGCGCCGGGTTGTTGTACTACGCGTATTTGGTACGGATTGGCATTCTCACCTTCCCATACTTCCGTAGAAGGGTCGATCGCCACATCGCCGCGGTAGAATGTGTAGTTCTTCTCCGCATAATATTGCGGGTCTTTTTTCAGATGCGGAATGATCTCTTCGCGGATAATGCTGGTCGGCACGGTCCAGGTCGGGCTAAAGACAATGTTCTTCAGTACGTCGTCAAAGATTGGGGTGGCCTTGTTGGGCGCGCCGACGATCACCTTCATTTCAAGCTCGGGCTTTTGGTTCTCGTAAATGCGCAGCATATACTCGGGCACGTTCACGCGGATATAGCTGTTTTCGTTCCGTTCAGGAATCCAGCGTATGCGCTCGAGGTTCAGGGCCAGGATGTCGGCCTTTTCTTTCAGCGGCTGGTTGAGGAAACGCAGGGTGCGCTCGCCTACGATGCCATCGGGGGTGAGGCCGTGGCGCAACTGGAACCATTTCACCGCCGATACCAGCTCAGCGTCGTATAATAAAGAGTCGACCATGCCCGTGGTGGTGTCCACCGGCATGGTATATATTTTCAGGTCTGTAAGCGACAGCTTACGGCGCAGGACGGGAATCGCCGCGTGACGTTCGTCAGGTTTGATCTTTTCCGTTACCGGAATGACCGGGAAAGCTGCGGTGTTGGTTTTCTCCAGCGCGCGGTATTCTTCCAATGCTCGCTGCAGACGGCCGTACCGTTCGCTGGCGGGTTGTACACGGCGGATCATTTCCGCCAGCTGACCGGGAGTCGCGATGCCAGCCAGCATTTGTACATCGAGGTCGGGCGTTTTACGGGCAATATTATTATTGTTGTTCCGGATCCAGATGTTACTCCCGGCGGCGCGGGTAAGTTTACCCTCCGTGAGGTGCGTCGTAAAGAGGAAAAATGCCTCGGTAATCTGCATGTCGAGCTCGACGATCAGGTCTGCAGTTGGCGGCTGCACCCGGTACACCGATTGGAGCAGGTGGTCTAACTCGCGAATGTCGTATTCTTCCGGCGACAGGCCATAGCGGTCGGCATGACTGAGCTCTTCGGCAAGGGCTGTATACAGCGCGTTCGGGCCGACGTCGTCCAACCATTTGGTTTTATAGCCATTGGCGATATAAAAGCCCTGGATCTTCTGTTGCACCTTCCGGTTTTGGTAAGCGTCTTTTACCGGAAGCAATAGCTTGCGTTTGTCCAGGGGGTACTTAAACGAGTCGATGAGCACGCTTTTTCCGGCCAGGAGCACGGGCGACGGCAGAGCGGTTGTATCAGTGACCACCGGCAGGACGGTTTTAGGCGACTGCTGGACCTGGGTCAAATCTTTGTGACAGGACGCCAGCATGAGCAGCAGGAGGGCCCACGTCGTGTGCTTGTAAACCGGCAGTAAAGAAGGCTGTTTCATTCTCCGTGAATCTTTCCAATCCACAGACAAAAAGAATTCCCGTAGAAAGCGGACGGTTTGCGCCACCGAAGTGAGGAATAACCGGTGTGCTGCCACGACATTTGTGGATTTACCAGCACATTTCAGATAGGTCTTCAAAGGATGTCAGGCTTTACCAATATTGCTGACACCCCAAGGTATACAACCTTTGCGCCAATTCGTAACAGTCGGTAATAACGGCAGTAAAATTGGCATGTAGGGTTAACGTGGAAAGCACGGAAAATGAAAGCGAACCCTGAACAGGGGTTAAGTCACCGACACAGGCTTTTTTGGCAGTATCGTGCCAAAGCGTCCGAAAACGCCCTGCCCCCGCGTTGCGCAGGACCGAAAGCCCACGTAGGATCAGGATTTCTTTTGATTGAAATGCCGCTATTTTTTTTACAGAAAATACGTACTGTGCAGCTGGGTGCAGGGTAAAAACTTTCTTTTCCCCTGCACCTCGGTTCCTAGAACGTTGACCGCTGCCAATATATTTCTCCCAGATTGGAATTTGTTTATCCCAGGATGCGCTCGATGGCGGCAAGCTCGTCGGTGCTGAAGCGGGTGTTTTCCAGGCAACGCAGCGAGTCCGCGAGTTGCTCGGGACGGCTGGCGCCTACCAGCACCGAGGTAACACGCTTGTCCTTGAGCAGCCAGGCCAGGGCCATGTGCGCAAGCTTCTGCCCGCGGTTGGTGGCAACGTCGTTCAGCAGGCGGATTTGCTGCAGGCGTGCGTCGGTGATCTGGCTCTCTTTTAAGAACCCATGCGGCTTGGCGGCACGCGAGTCGGAAGGAATACCGTGGAGGTATTTGTCGGTCAGCATGCCTTGCGCCAACGGCGAGAAGGGAATGCAGCCTACACCTTCGGCATCGAGCAAGCTCAGCAAGCCGTCTTCCACCCAGCGCTCGAACATAGAGTACTTGGGTTGGTGTATTAAACAGGGTGTGCCCAGCTCGCGCAGAATGCGGATAGCGCGTGCTGCCTCGGCCGCAGGATAGTTGGAAATGCCCGCGTATAAGGCTTTTCCCTGGCGTACGATCAGAGCGAGTGCATGCATTGTCTCTTCCAGCGGTGTTTCCGGATCGGGACGGTGATGGTAGAAGATGTCGACGTACTCCAGCTTCATGCGTCGCAGGCTTTGGTCGAGGCTCGACACCAGGTATTTCTTAGATCCCCAGTCTCCGTAAGGGCCTTCCCACATGGTATAGCCTGCTTTGGTGGAGATAATCAGCTCGTCGCGATGGTCGGTAAAGTCCCGGTGGAGGATGCGACCGAAGTTCTCTTCGGCGGAGCCGGGTGGCGGCCCATAGTTGTTGGCCAGGTCGAAATGAGTTATGCCGGCGTCAAATGCCAGGCGCAGAATGTCGCGACCGTTTTCGAGGGTATCGACATAGCCGAAGTTGTGCCAGAGGCCCAGCGATACTGCCGGCAGTTTGATTCCGCTTTTGCCACAGCGGCGGTATTCCATGTGGCTGTAGCGGGCTGGGTTAAAGGTGGTGGCCATAGTCAGATTGTTGTCGGTTGGTTGGGTTTGTTAGAGCCGAAAGGTAGAATTCCTTTTACAATTTTCCCCACACACGCTACAGCAGCGGTTGTTGCAGCGGATAAAATACAGCCGGGAAAACGGTTGCAACGCGGGCCAGGACGGCTTTACCAGAATTTGGGACTATTGGAAAGCGTATGGTGGGGTCCAAAAGTAATTTTGGTTGAAGGCAAATGACAGGATAGTATTTCGTGCTGAATGTCATTCTCCAAATAATATACCTAACCTAATCCAATATGATGAAGAAAGTCTATGCGCGGGCGATCCGCCTGACTGTGCTGCTGCTGCTGCTAGCCGCTGCGGTGGCCCATGCCCAGGAGCGGACCGTTTCTGGTACTGTGACGGACGAAACGGGTAGTACAATGCCCGGTGTGAATGTATTAATAAAAGGAACGGCCGCCGGTACCGTCACCGATGTGAACGGCAAGTTCCAGCTCCTGGTGCCCGGCGACGACGCCGTGCTGGTATTTACCTTTGTAGGATATGCCGTCCAGGAAATACCTGTTGCGGGCCGGTCGGTAGTCGACGTGCCGCTGCAGCAAGATATGACCAACCTTTCCGAAGTGGTGGTGACGGGTTACAGTTCTCAGCGCAAGAAAGATCTGACAGGCGCTGTATCGGTGGTGGACGTAGCACAGATGACGCAGGTGCCCGACGCGCAGGTGACAAACCAGTTGCAAGGCCGCGCTTCGGGTGTAACAATTCTCGGTTCAGGACAGCCGGGTGCTACCCCGCAAATCCGCATTCGCGGGCTCAACACCTTTGGCAATAACTCGCCGCTGTTCGTGGTGGACGGCGTGCCCACGACCAGCATCAACGACTTGAACCCCAACGATGTGGCATCGATGCAGGTGTTGAAAGACGCAGGATCAGCGTCGATCTATGGATCGCGCGCGGCCAACGGGGTAATCATTATCACAACTAAAAAAGGTAAAGATAAAGTAAAGGTTACGTATTCGGGCTGGTACGGTGTGCAGACGCCGCCGAAGGGCAACGTCTGGAACACGCTGTCGCCGCAGGAGCAAGCCGCGCTGAAGTTTCAGGTGCAGCGCAACATGGGCCAGGCCGTAGGCGATGAGCAGTATGGTTATGGCACCACGCCGGTTCTGCCCGACTATATCCTGCCTACCGGTGCGATGGAAGGCGATCCGGGCACATCGCCGGCCGAGTATTATGTAAACCCGAATTATACCTCGGTCGATGACTTTAACACCTTTAACCAGATTGTGCGTGCGAATAAACGCGGCACCGACTGGTTTGACGAGATCTTTGACCCGGCGCCGTCCACGAGTCACAACCTGTCGTTGAGCGGCGGCGGCGAGCAAGGCAATTACCTGTTCTCGCTGAACTACTACAATCAACAGGGGGCTTTGATCAACACGTATCTGAAGCGCTATACGCTGCGCTCGAACAGCCAGTATAATGTCAGTAAGCATGTGCGCATCGGTGAGAACCTGGCGTACTCTATTACAGACAACCCGCAAAGCGAGATCCTGGCCGGAGGCACGGCCATTGCGCACTCGTTCCGCTTGCAGCCGATCATTCCGGTACGCGACATTATGGGTAACTATGCGGGCAGCCGCGCCGCCAACATGGGCGATGCGTTTAACCCCGTGGCCATGCGCGACCGTACGCGCAACGACGAAGGCCTGGACCATCGCCTGTTCGGCAATGTGTTTGCCGAAGTGGACTTCCTGCGCGGGTTTACTTTCCGCACGAGCTTCGGTGGTGAAGTATACTCCAATGCCTGGAACAACTTTACCTTCCCGCAGTATGAAAACAAAGAGAACACCAATACGAACCAGTATACCGAAGGTGCTGCCAGCGGCTTCAACTGGACATGGAGCAATTTGCTGACGTACCACAAAACGCTGGAGAAACACGAGCTGACCGTGGTGGCGGGTACAGAAGCGTACAACGCCGAAGGACGCGAGCTGGGCGGTAGCACGCAAGGCTACTTCTCGTTCGATCCCGATTATGTCAACCTGGGTACCGGCTCCGGTACACGCACCAACTATAGCTTGCGTACCACCGAGGCGCTCTTTTCACTGCTCGGACGCCTGGACTATATCTATAACGACCGCTACCTGTTCGGTGCAGTGATCCGTCGCGACGGCTCGTCAAAGTTTATCAACGACCGCTACGGTGTGTTCCCTGCGGTGAGCGCCGGGTGGCGTATCTCGGAAGAGTCGTTTATGAAAGGCATTACCTGGTTACAAGAACTAAAGATCCGCGGTAACTACGGTGTGATGGGCAACCAGATCAACGTCGGCGCAGCGAACGGTTATACAACCTTCGGCGCCAACCGCAACAGCTCGTACTACGACATCAACGGCACCGGCAACACGGGCACCGAAGGTTTTGAAAAAACACAGATCGGCAACCCGGATGCGAAGTGGGAGAAAAACATTAGTACCAACATAGGTGTCGATGTGAGCCTGTTCAACGGCAAAGTTTCGTTGGAAGCAGACTACTATCGCAAAGATGTAAAAGACCTGTTGTACAATCCATCGTTGCCGGCGACGTCGGGTGGGGGAGACGCGCCATATGTAAATATTGCCCGCATGCGGAACCACGGCATCGACCTGCAACTGAATACGGTGACCAATATCACCACCGATCTGAAGCTGAATGCCACGCTTACCTTCACGACTTATAGCAACAAGATTCAGAAAGTATCCAACGGGGCCTCGTACTTCGACCTGGACTCGCGTACGTTCGATGGCTCGTCTATCGTGCGCAACCGCGAGGGTAACTCCATCGGCCAGTTCTTTGGTTATAAGATCGTCGGTTTTTGGAATGATCAGCAAGACATTGACGATGCCAACGAAGGCGCCGTGCTTTCGACGGGCAGAGAAGATGCCGTATACCAGGATGGCGCCAGCCTGGGCCGCTTCCAGTATGACGATACCAACCACGATGGTCAGATCACGTCGGAAGACCGCGTGATGCTGGGCAACCCCAACCCGGACTTTAGCTATGGCATCAACCTGGCCTTTAGCTACAAAGCTTTTGACCTGAGCCTCTTCCTGTACGGCACACAAGGCAACGACCTGTGGAACAACGTGCGTTGGTGGACAGACTTCTATTCATCGCGCACCGGGGCGAAGAGCAAGACTGCCCTGTACGATTCGTGGACGCCGGAGCGTCACAATGCCAAGGCGCCGATTCAGGAGACTACCAGCTCGTTCAGCACCATCAACGTACCGAACTCGTACTTTGTAGAAGACGGTTCGTACCTGCGTGCCAAGAACATCCAGCTGGGCTACACGCTGCCACCGTCGCTGCTGCAGAAAGTCGGCGCGGAGCAACTGCGCATCTACCTGCAAGCCACGAACCTGTTTACCATTACGAACTACTCCGGCCTCGACCCCGAAGTTGGCGGTAGCACCACGGTGTTTGGTATCGACGAAGGGGCGTATCCCGCCTCCCGCCAATATACTGTCGGCTTGAACCTGACCTTTTAAGTGTGTAGTCTTTAACCCGCAACAAGTATGAAACGAATTCACTCTATAACCGTGGCGCTGGCCGGTCTTGTATTGTTACAGGCGTGCAGCGACAGCTTCCTGGACAAGCCTGTGAAAGGCGCTCTCGGTGGCGACGTACTGGCGAACGCCAAAGGTATCGAAGCGCTGCTCACGGGCGCCTATGCCGCGCTCGATGGTCAGGGCGACGAAGAAACATCACTGGCCCACGGGGGCACGTATAGCGGCCCCTGGGAAGCGCCGCCCGACGATTGGACCTATGGCTCTATAGCCGGCGGCGACGCGCACAAAGGCAGCGACGGTGGTGACCAAACCCCCATTGCCAACATCGCCACCTTTACCGCCGGTGCCGACAATGGCTTCTTTAACAGTAAATGGAAAGCGGTGTACGAAGGCGTAGCGCGTACGAACGCGGTACTGGCCATGTTGCCGGATGTAACGGATGTGCCGGAGGAAGATAAAACCAACATCGAAGCGCAAGCACGTTTTCTGCGGGCCCATTACTACTTTGAGTTGAGAAAGCTGTGGGGCAATGTGCCGTGGATCGACGAGAAGACGACGGACTTCAATCAGTCCAATAAGACTGATATCTGGCCGATGATCGAAGCCGACTTTACCTTTGCCTATCAAAACCTGCCGCCGACACAGCCAAACATAGGGCGCGTGAACAAATGGGCTGCCGGTGCGTACCTCGCGAAGACGTATCTATACGAGAAGAAATACCCCGAAGCACTCCCAGTCTTTACGGACGTAATCGATAATGGTGTGACTTCGAACGGTGAGAAGTATGACCTGGTGGCTTTTGCCGATAACTTCAATGCTGCCACCAAGAACAATGCGGAGTCGGTGTTTGCCATTCAAATGATGGCCAACGACGGAACGCTAAGCCTGGCCAATGCCAACCAGGGGGGGATGCTCAACTTCCCGTACGGCACAGGGGCGCCGTTTTCGTGCTGTGGCTTCTTCCAGCCTTCGCAGATGCTGGTCAACGCGTTCCGTACGGATGGCGATGGTCTGCCATACCTTGACAACTTCAATGACCATGCAGTAGTAAGCGATATGGGCAAAACTTCGGACGCAGCGTTTACGCCCGACGAAGATCCACTCGATCCTCGCCTCGACTGGACGGTAGGGCGTCGCGGCTTGCCGTATCACGATTGGGGATTATTCCCGGGCAACGACTGGGTGCGCGATCAGGCATATGCAGGTCCCTATGCCCCGAAGAAAAATGTACACCGCCAGGAGGGCCAGGACATCTATGCCGACTATAGCTCGTGGGCACCGGGCAACGCCATCAACGTATTGATTATACGCTTTGCTGATGTGCTGCTGATGGCGGCGGAGGTTGAGGCGGCGGCTGGTAGCCTCGACAAAGCCGAGGAGTATGTCAACCGCGTGCGCCTGCGGGCTGCCGATCCGGAAGGCTGGCTGCACGCATACGAAGATGACAGCGACCCCCTGGCCGGATTCTCTGAGGAGCCCGCCGCGAACTATGTCATCAGCCCGTACCCGACAGGCACGTTTGCCGCCGGGGGCAGGGCCTTTGCACAGAAGGCGATTTACTACGAGCGCAACATCGAGCTGGCTATGGAAGGCCACCGCTTCTTTGACCTGGTGCGTTGGGAAGTGGCCGAGACAGTGCTGAACAACTATTTTGCCTATGAGTCGGCTATTACAACCGACCTGGCCGGCGGTAAATTTGTGGCACCGAGAAATAATTACTATCCTATACCACAATTCCAGATCGACCTCAGTGTGGAGGCTGGCAAACCCAAGCTGGAACAAAACGACGACTACAACTAACGTGCGCTATCACCGGTCGGCGCCACTCCCGGTGCCGGCCGGTTCCTTTACGCTAAACAACCATGACCAACCAACCATCTGCACGCTACCTCGCCCTGGATGTATTCCGGGGAATGACGGTTTGCCTCATGATCATCGTCAACTCGCCCGGAAACTGGGGCCATGTATACGGCCCGTTCCTGCATGCTCCGTGGCACGGCCTGACGCCGACCGACCTGGTCTTTCCATCCTTTCTCTTTGCCGTCGGCAATGCCATGGCCTTTGCTATGCACAAGTATACCGGGCAAGGCAGTACCGTCTTCTGGAAAAAGACGCTCACACGCACGGCCCTGATCTTCTTGATCGGCTACTTATTGTCGTGGTTTCCGTTCTACGATTTTGACCAAGGTGCCTTTATCAGTCCTGTTGACGCCCGTATTCCCGGCGTATTGCAGCGCATTGCTTTGTGTTATGGCATCGCCTCCATCATCCTTTATTATACATCGCGCCGCACGACCGTCATCGTCGGTGCCATACTGCTGCTGGCCTATTGGCTGATCCTATACGTGGCGGGCACGCCCGGTGATCCCTACAGCCTGGCCGGCTATGCAGGGAACGCGTTGGACAAATGGTTGATCGGCGACCCGCGCCTGTACCACGGCGAAGGCGTCGCCTTTGATCCGGAAGGCATTCTAAGCACGCTACCGGCAATCGTCAATGTCATCATTGGTTTCCTGGCCGGCGACTTCATCCGCCGCCGCGGCAATAGCTATGAGACTGTTGCCAGGCTCCTGCTGGCAGGCACCGCATTGATTGCAGTAGCACTGGCATGGCACCAGGTATTTCCGATCAACAAAAAGATATGGACAAGCTCGTTCACATTGGTCACAACCGGCATCGCGCTGGTGGTGCTGGCAGCATTGGTATACATCATCGAGCTACAGGCACGTCGCGGGTGGACATATTTCTTCGAGGTGTTCGGAAAGAACCCATTGTTTATCTACGCCTCGGCGGGCGTGCTGATCACGATTCTATACACCGTCCCCGTCGGCGATCACAGCCTGCTGCATGCCATCTATCTGTTCTTCGCCAGTTTCACCCCCGAGAAGCTGGCTTCACTACTATTCGCCATTTCATTCATGCTGCTGAATTGGTCCATCGGATATATATTAGACCGTAACAGAATTTACATAAGAGTGTAATATAACAAGGCATCTGGCGCTTGCTGGCGCGAGTCTTCCGACCGAAGGGAGGGCGACTCGTGCCCAGCATGGGGGGAGTCTTCAGACTCCTGAGGAGGTAAAGTCGTTCTGAATGCTCACTAAGCACCGAGCGAAGCGAAGGTGCGGCACCTGACATGGCCACAGGTATAGTTTTTGGTAACTTCCCCAAAATACAACGCCATGCAAACACCGACAACCCGAACCCAAACCATCTTCCGCATCATCCTCGGCGCCTTCATGCTCCTGGCCGGCATCGGCCACCTAACCTTCCAGCGCCAGGAATTCCAGGCCCAGGTACCGGATTGGGTGCCGTTGGGAAAGGACCTGGTGGTAGTGCTATCGGGCATTGTGGAGATCATGCTGGGCGCAGCCATGATCTTCTGGCGCCAACGCCGCGTAACGGTAGGCATCACACTGGCCGTTTTTTACATCCTTGTATTTCCAGGCAACATCGCGCAGTACGTCAATGATACCAACGCTTTTGGTCTCGATACGGAAGAAAAGCGTTTTGCCCGCCTCTTTTTCCAGCCGGTGCTCGTTGCCTGGGCCTTGTGGTCGACAGGGGCGTGGCCCACGGTAACGCGTTTTTTCAGAGGTTAGAGGAAAATCAGCTCCTCAAAAGTGTGATGGATGTAACAATTCTTTTTTGAGATGTAAACATACTGGATTGTAACTAGCGATCTTTATCGGTGGTAATGTAACAGCATATCCGGTTGCTTACCTTCTCAAACAGTTAACAACATCCCACATGACAGAAAGAAGCATAATTCTCAAAGATCCTAAATACTGGAAAGGCCTGAATGTGAAAATTCAAACCACTCCTCTTTCCAGGTTAATGAATGTTTTGATAGAAAAATTTGATTCAATCACAGCCTCGTTTTACAAGCTTACCAACAGCTAATCAAACCTGAGAACGCGTCATTACACGCATAATGATGGTCGTTTTACGATGCCTGGTTGCCGTGACGTCATGTCACGGCAACCAGGCATCATTATTTAAAATCGGTCATGCGAAGAAGGCGTCATGGCGCGGCTCGGAAGGGCTTCTTATATTTGAGACTCCAACTTCGCGACCCATGAGCATAGACGACTTCGACGCCTATAAGGATCAATGCCTGGAGGAGATTTCATCGCTTCAAAAGGCCTTTATCGAACTCTATGACCTGAACAGTTACGAAAACTGGTTCTACGATCACGACATCGGCGCGTTTCACTTTTACTCGGACGACGACCGGAATTTGTATTTCAAATACATCGATGTGGGGTCGTTTTCGTCGCGGCGGAATACATGGATGTGGTCCTGGTTCAACAAGACTACTCCGCGCCACGTGACGAAAGGCCTGGAGAAGGTGCGGGCGTTTGGAAGTGCGCGTGGCTTCCTGCCCCTGACCGAAGGGTTTCACGAGCAGAGCGATGAGTATATGGGCTGGGCCTTAACGGCGATCGCCGCAACGTTGGTAAGCGGCATCGGCGTCTACCGAATCCCCCACGAGCATCAATATATTTACTTCATCTTCACCAACGAGCTGACACAAGAAGAGCATACTGCATTGGTGGAACAAAAGAGCCGGCAACAACAGGTTAAATGCGATGAGCACGGTGTGCGAACGAGAGTAGCCTTTGTCTGCCAGCATTTAGGAAAGGACACGAACGTGGGATTTTATGAGTCGTTCGAATCTGATCCCGGGATAGAACCGGAAGACGACTACCAGGCGTGGTGCGAAGCCTGCGAGCTGGAGCGCCGCAAGGAAGGGGAGTGGAATGAAAAGTCCGAAGCGTTCGCCCAAATACGGATCGTATGCGACGAATGCTTTTTCGAAATAAAGCGTAGTAACACAAGAGAATAAGACGTGCACCAGTTGCGCGTAAAGTAACTGGTGCGAGCCTTAAACCCGCCTGTTTATTCCCGGTTTGTCGGGGCGGAGGCTTGAGACTGGCATGCTGCCAGTCTCAGCACCGTTATTTTCCAACCCGCTTCTCCAACACCTCGGCAGTAATCGAAATTAATTTCCCTACGGGCTTCCCGTTCCGATACGTAATCACTCGAAATAGATCAGTTCCCTCCGGCAACTCAATCGGACCTTTATACAGCGGGTAATATTGATTAGGCAACGTATTGTCGAGGGTATAATATAGATCCAATCCAGCAACTTCCGTTTCAAGCTTCAGCACGAGACGCCCCGCTGCATTCTTCGTAACGCCAATGATCGGGTCGTACATACTCCGTGCATAATTACGGCGCGCAAAATCAAACCGCTCAAAGTGTTGCTCAACCCGGCTAACAAACCCGGTCCAGTTGCGCGACGGTTGTGGCGACCAAAATACTTCCGACAGCGCAAAGGCGCGGGGATATACCATGTATTCGATCTGCGGTACTGTGGGAATCTGCTCCGTCCACAAGTTGCCCTGGCCACCGAGGATCAATGTTGAATCGATACCCGCCGGTACGGGATTGTAGTGGTAGCTGTCGCGCAGGCGCACGTGGCTGTAGGTGGGTGGCTCGATAGCGGGGTCGCCCTGGTAAAGGTCGAGGTAGCACGTTTCGTTGGGGGTCATGACTACCGGGTGCTTTTGTTTGGCGGCGGCAACGCCACCGGCTGTGCCACGCCAGCTCATGACGGCGGCGCCGGGTGCGAGCCCGCCTTCGAGGATCTCATCCCAGCCGATCAACTTTTTCTTTTTCGCCGTCACGATCTTGTTCACGCGGTTGTTGAAGTAGGATTGAAGCTCATGCGCGTCTTTGATGCCAAGCTTTTTGATGAGCGCCTGGCAGCCGGGATCTTTTTCCCAATAGCCCTTATAACATTCGTCGCCCCCCATGTGGATATACTCGAACGGAAAGACCGCGGCGACTTCGGTAAAGACCTTGTCGAGAAACTCGTATACCTTTTCGTTGGAGGGGTTCAGGGTGTTGTCGATGTGCATAGTGAACTTGCCGTTGCCGTGCCAGGTCGAGAAGTGGCTGCCGGGGTTTACCATCACGGGCTCGTGAGTACATGACAGCTCCGGGTATGCAGCCAGGGCAGCCATGCTATGGCCGGGCACGTCGATCTCGGGCAGGATCTCGATAAAACGCTCGCGTGCATAGGCGATCACCTCGCGTATTTCGTCCTGGGTATAAAAGCCGCCGTCGGTGGCCGCCTCGCCGGGCTTCGGCGCTTCGTGCGTGCCCCACTGGCCGTAGCGCGGCACGCGCCAGGCGCCCACGCTGGTAAGGCGCGGCAGGCTTTTGATCTCCATGCGCCAGCCCTGGTCGTCGGTAAGGTGCCAGTGCAGGCGGTTGTATTTATAGCGGGCGATCTGGTCGATGAATGCTTTGACTTCTTCTTTGGTAAAGAAATGACGGCTTACGTCGAGCATGATGCCGCGCCAGCCAAAGCGTGGATAGTCGGTTATGCTTGCGACGGGCAACGTCCAGGCGACACCGTTGACGCGCGTCTTGCTTTCGACAGCAGGGGGTAGCAGTTGGAGGAGTGTCTGCACGCCGTAGAAAAGCCCGGCGGCAGTGTTGGCGCGAATGACGGCTTGTGTGGTCGTGATGTCCACGGTGTAGCCTTCTTTGCCGAGCTGGGTATTTTGCGGATTCAGAAGCTGAAATTGGATGCCGGCGGCGGACGCCGTAGTGACTGTCTTTACTTCGATGCCTGTGGCCGGACGCAAGGCGTTGGCGAGGTAAGCGCCGACAGCCGCTACCGCGGGTTGTGAGGCGGGTATCGACAGCGTTGTTTGTGCGGTCAGCGTCAGCGTGCCGGTGCCGGCTTTCACCGCGACCGGCGTGGGAATAATGGGGAGCTGTGGTTGTTGAGCCGGCGCAGTCGTGCTGCAGCAGGCCCAGAATATGATGGCCGTCAGCCGGTGTAAGTGGAGCGTCATGTTGCGAAAAGGGTTAGGATATGATCTTGATCAAAGCTACACATTCCGACGGCCCGAGCGGTGTAGGAGCGTCCCATTTTTTGGTACATCCGTCCGCAATCTCAATCGTTTCCCAGTACCATTGCTGTAAATATCGCAACATGTGCGCGTGTGTGATTTTGAGGAGCCACTATACAGGTTATCTTTAACAACGTGAACCGAAACTTCCTTGTATATGCGCTCACCGCGTTGCGGGTAGGTATAGTACTGTGCATGACGGCTGTGTGTATATATGCACAGCCGGCCGACTGGCGATTTCGACCGTTGGGCACGGCCGATGGTCTCTCGCAAAGTACGGTGTCGCGTATTTACCAGGACAGCCGCGGGCTGATGTGGTTTGGCACACGCAATGGCTTGAACCGCTACGACGGCTATACCTTTACAATCTATAAAAACGATCCCGCCGACACCGCGAGCATCAGCAATAATATTATCCGTGACATAGTGGAAGATGCCGATGGCAATTTGTGGATCGCCACGGAAGGCGGCGGCGTAAACCGGTTTGACCGGCGGCGGGAAACCTTTACGCGGTATGGGCACGATGTCAACAACCCGCAGAGCCTGGCGAGCAATGTGATCAATGCGCTGACCTTCGATGTGCACGGCCGTCTTTGGATCGCCACAGAAGATCAGGGCCTGGATCGTCTTGATCCGCGTAGCGGAGCGATCCGGCACTATATGCCGGACGCAAACAACACGCATAGCCTCGCCGGTATTTCGGTCCGGCATGTGCTGGAAGACAGCCGGGGCAATCTGTGGATTGCCGTCATTGGCGGACTGCATCTATACCGACCGGAAACAGATGACTTTGAAATACTACGGCATGACCCTCACGATCCCGGCACGCTTACGTCCAACGAGGTGTGGTACTTGTTCGAAGACAGCCGTCAGGTATTGTGGGCCGGTACCTATGGAGGCGGTGTAAACTACCTGGATCTTACTACCCGTCGTCTGGGCGCGCTGCGCAAAAATACACGGCGTGGGCCCGCGCTGGCACACGACTATATACTGTCTATATCCGAAGATGCAGACGGTCATGTCTGGATCGGCACGGAGAACGAGGGGATCTGTATCTATGACCGCGCGACAAACACGGTACAGCAAGTGAAGCGCGGTGAAGGACACGATACCAATCTGAGTAACAACTCCATCGACTGCCTGTATCGCGATGCGAAGGGTAACATGTGGGTAGGTACCTACGCGGGAGGTGTAAATTTCTTTAGCGACGCTACGCACAAGTTCAACCATTATCAGTATCATCCGGATGCGTCCAGCCTCAGCCATAACACGGTGTCTGTAGTATATGAAGATAGCCGCAGCAACTTGTGGGTGGGGACCGATGGCGGCGGGCTGAACCTCTTTGACCGCGCGCGCGGCACGTTCCGGCACTTTCGCCACACCGAGGCTACGCGAAGCATTGGCAGCGACTACATCCTGAGCTTGTGCGAGGCGCCCGACGGCACCTTGTGGATGGGCACGTGGGGCGCGGGCATCACGCGCCTTGATCCGCGCACCGGCGGCTATACCTATTTTCGTCACCAGGCGGCTGATAGCAACACGATCAGCAGCAACAACACGTGGGCCTTGTGCCGCGACTCGGACGACAACATGTGGGTGGGATCTTTTTGGGGTGGTCTCGACCTATACTTGCCGCAGCAGCAAGCGTTCCGGCGCGTGGCCGACATTCCTAATATTACAGTTTTAGTAGAAGACCGGCAGGGCTACCTGTGGGCGGGCTCTGACGGCATGGGCCTGGTGCAATTCGACCGTCGCCAGGGGCGGATCGTACAACACTTTCGTGCCGGGGAAAGCAGTGGTCTTACCAACAATCACATCACGAGCTTACACGAGGGCGATGATTGCACGCTGTGGATCGGTACGCTGAACGGTTTGCATCGCCTGGACGCTACACGCACACACTGGCAGCAGTACAGTACTCCGCAAGGTCTACCCGACGAAGGTATAGCCGGCATCCAGGAAGATGCAAAAGGTTATTTATGGATCAGTACCAATCAGGGCATTGCTCGCTTTGATCCGGCCACCCGCGTATTCCGGAATTACACGGTGGCCGATGGCCTGCAATCGGCGGAGTTCCGGCCGGGGGCCTCCTGTCGTACGCGCAGCGGCACGTTGTGTTTTGGAGGCGTGAATGGCTACAACGAATTTCATCCTGACGCCATGGCAGACGTGTCCTACGATCCGCCGATCATTTTTACAGCCTTCCGGGTCATGAATCAGTCTGCGGCGATCGCCGCGCCGGGCGAAGAAGGCATACTCCACGCGGCCATCGGCGAGACCCAAACCATTCGCTTGCCCTACAACCAATCGGTGTTGTCGTTTGAAGTGGCGTCATTGAATTATACACACCCGGAAAAGAAACGTTATGCCTACCGGCTGGAGGGCTTTGATGCCGGGTGGAACGACATCGGCGCGCGCAACACCATTACCTATACAAACCTGGACCCGGGCACGTATACCCTTTATGTGCGCAGCCAAAACAACGAAGGCGTGTGGTCGGCCCGAATGGCCCGGCTCGAGATCATCGTGACACCACCCTTCTGGAAAACGTGGTGGTTTCGTGTTGCGCTGTTCGTATTTCTGAGCAGTGTTGTTTGCTGGATCTTTTACCGTCGCCTGGCCGGCATCCGCGCGCGCAACCGCCTGCTGCAAGAGGAAGTGGCACGTCGTACGCAAGAGCTGACGGAAAGCAATGCCTCGCTATTGGAACGAAACGAAGAAGTACGTTTACAGAATGAAACGCTCGAGCTGCTCAACGGTGAGATTACGCGGCAGTCAGACAAGATCTTGCGGCAGCAGGAGCGGATCGTCGACCAGAATCATACATTGGAACAGACCGTGCAAGCGCTGGAAGAGTCCAACCGTACCAAGGATCGTTTCTTTTCCATTCTGGCACACGATCTTAAGAACCCGGTGCAGGCGCTGGCGGGTATTTCCGAGTTGGTGCGCGAGCGGTTTACGACGCTGAGCCCGGCGGCGCTGTACGAGCAAATTTTGCACATCAGCCGGTCGGCGGCATCGGTACATCAGCTGTTGGTAGACCTGCTGGACTGGGGCCGTACGCAAAGCCGTAATGTGCCGCACACCCCGTCGGATATACGTTTGCACGACCTCGTACTGGACAACACCACACTGTTGGAAGAACAGCTGCGCCAGAAATCGCTGACGCTTACCGTAGACGTTGATACTTCACTTGGCGTGCACGCAGACTACCGCATGCTCGACACCGTGGTGCGCAATCTGCTGAGTAACGCGGTGAAGTTCACTCCAGCCGGTGGATGTATTGCCATCGCTGCAGCACAACAGGCAGAGGCGGTAGCACTCAGCATTACCGATACGGGGGTGGGTATTTTACCGGAGCAATTAGAGCAATGGTGCAGCGGCGTACAGCAAAGCACACCAGGTACGGACGGCGAGACGGGTACTGGATTAGGGTTATTGCTCTGCCGCGAGTTTATTGCCGCCAATCAGGGCACGTTGGCGGTACACTCGGTCGCCGCCCGGCACAATGCCCCACAAGGCACATGTTTTACCATCACCCTGCCGCCCGCACGTCTGGCGCCATCCGTTGCAACGGCTGTCATACCGGCGGTGCCGTTTCGTGAAATACCCCAGCCGCCGCACAAGCCTGTCAATACCCGGCGCCTGCAGGGACGACGGGTACTGATCGTAGACGACAACGCTGAAGTACGTAATTACCTGCGGTTGTTGTTGTCCGATACATTTGGTGTGGTGGAGGCAGCAGACGGCGCGGCCGCGATCAAAATAGCTATGGAAGAACAACCGGCTGTCATCATCAGCGACATGATCATGCCCGTGATGAATGGCGCGGACTTCTGCGCGCGTATCAAAAACAACCTGGCCACATGTCATATACCCGTCATTATGCTGACCAGCCAGGGTACCGAGCAGAGCGAGCTGCTGGGGTACGAGGCCGGTGCCGACGCCTATCTCACCAAGCCCGTACGCCGGCAGGCATTGTTTCAGCTCATCGTCAATTTCCTGCTGCACCAGGAGAACCTCCGGCAGTGGTTCGAGCAAGGCGAGTCGTTATATCCCGAGGGCCACACGGTAAACCACCTCGACGAAGCCTTTTTGCAAAAAGTGGTAGCCTTTGTGGAGGACAACCTGTCGGATCAGTCCCTCGACCACACACGCATCAGCGAGCTGACGAACATGAGCCGCACGGTATTGTACGCCAAGTTCAAAGCACTGACCGGTCAGGGAGTACACGACTTTATCCGCACCATCCGCATGAAGAAAGGCCTGGCCTTGTTGTTGGGGGGGGAGCTTAATATCACGCAGATCGCGTACGAGATAGGATTTAACACACCGTCGTATTTCACCAAGACGTTTGTGAAACACTATGGCATGACGCCAAAAGACTATGTGACGTCGCTGAAAAAAGGTGCCGGAAAAACAATGTGAGTGTGGCGTGTGAGAGCGAATACAAGTTTTCTGTATTTTTCCTACGCTTTCACACGCCACACGCACACTGTTTTTATGCGTAGAGTGTTAGTTTCTGCGCGGCTACTTTGTCGTTCTCGATGTACTCGTCGTACGACATGAGCTTATCGATAAAGCCGTTGGGCGAGATTTCGATGATCCGATTGGCCACGGTGTTGGTGAACTCGTGGTCATGCGACGTGAAGAGTACGGCGCCGGGAAAGTCTTTCAGCGCATTGTTGAACGCCGTGATCGATTCCAGGTCAAGGTGGTTGGTGGGCTCGTCCAGGATCAATAGGTTGCCACCGGCCAGCATCATCCGCGATACCATGCAGCGTACTTTCTCACCACCAGACAATACGTTGCATTTTTTGAACACCTCTTCCCCGGAGAAGAGCATTTTACCCAGGAAGCCGCGGACATACACCTCGTCTTTGTTTTCGTCCTCGGCATATTGGCGCAGCCAGTCGATGAGGTTGTCGTTCGAGTTAAAGTATTCTTCGTTGTTCGCCGGCAGGTAGGCCGGGGTGATAGTCTGGCCGAATTTAAACTCGCCTGTATCGGGCTTCAGCTCACCGGCTAAAATGCGGAACAGCGATGTGATGGCCAGGCCTTCTTTGCTGAGGAACGCGATCTTATCGCCTTTGTTGACGTACACGTCCAGGTTCTTAAAGAGCGGGGAGCCGTTGAGCGAATAGCTGAGGTTCTCGATTTGAAGTATCTGGTCGCCGGCAGTGCGCTTCTGCTGGAAGATGATGGCCGGGTAGCGGCGGGTGGACGGTTGGATATCGTCCACGTTGATCTTATCCAACAGCTTGCGGCGGCTGGTTGCCTGGCGTGACTTGGAGGCGTTGGCGCTAAAGCGCTGGATAAATTCCTGCAGTTCCTTTTTCTTTTCTTCGGCTTTCTTGTTGGCCGACGAGCGTTGTTGCAACGCCAGCTGGCTCGACTGGTACCAGAAAGTGTAGCTGCCGGTATAGAGCTTGATAGCGCTAAAGTCGATGTCGGCGATATGCGTACAGACGGTGTCGAGGAAGTGACGGTCGTGCGATACAACGATCACGGTATTCTTAAACTCCAGCAAGAAGTCTTCCAGCCATGTAATGGTGTTGATATCCAGGTCGTTGGTAGGCTCATCGAGAATCAGGATGTCGGGATTGCCAAACAATGCCTGCGCCAGGAGGATTCGTACCTTTTGATTACCGCTGAGCTCTTGCAGCAGCTTATAATGATCTTCTTCGGGAATGCCCAGACCGCTGAGCAGAGAGGCTGCATCCGATTGCGCGTTCCATCCATCCATCTCGGCGAAATCAGCTTCCAATTCCGAGGCACGTACACCGTCTTCCTCAGAGAAGTCAGGCTTGGCATAAATGGCGTCTTTTTCCTGCATGATCTTCCACAGGCGACTGTGCCCCATCATCACGGCGTCGAGCACGGGCACTTCGTCGTAGGCATGGTGATCCTGTCGGAGCACCGCCATACGCTTGCCCGGATCAATCACCACCTTGCCGCGAGTAGGATCGATGTCACCTGCCAGAATCTTCAGGAAGGTCGATTTGCCGGCGCCATTGGCGCCAATCACGCCATAGCAGTTGCCGGCCGTAAATTTTATATTGACTTCGTCGAAAAGGACGCGCTTTCCAAATTGGAGCGATAGGTTGTTTGCTGCGATCATGTATTATGGGAAGATCAAGCTGCAAAGATAAAGAAAAGTCGCCAACCGGATAATGAGGGGCAAACGGTGTTTATTAATTCTGTAACGAGTGTTAATTGCCGTTGTAAATTTTGTTTTATAAACGAATGACCGGATTTTGTATGTTTTTGCTCTTGTGTCGTCGGGCGCAAAAAGCAGCGCACACGTTTCCAGCAGCGGTTAGATCTTACCACGGCTGGCCTCCGGGAAATTTCGGAGTAGACACGCTCGGCCTGATTTTTTAAGCGTCATTTATTAACTTTTTGATTCTGGTTTTCCACCATACATGTAGAAAAATTCCACAACATTCATCCATTTCACCACTTGCTCAGTTAAAAGGGACGGCTGCTGTGCAGATTGCCCCGGTTGGCATGGAGTTTTAAGATGAGGAGGTATACATGTTCATCAGATACTCGACGGAGTGCTTGTGAACATACATCTATACCTTGTGTCTGGCTTCCCTCGCTCGTCACAAGGTATATTTGTAGAACGCTAAAAACGGTGTTGAAAATTGCTTTAAGAACACGTTCGTAAACACTGTACTGTCAGTTGTTTAGCAATGAATATAGCGGTGTTTGAGCAGATGTAATTAAATTGTTAAGTGTTGATGTCCGTCGTATTGTGACGGCGTTGTGAGCGACAAAATCATTTTACACAAGTGGTGTTGGTGTTGTGAGGCGTGATGTAGTTCATCGCGCTATTCTGATAGTATCATGCCTAATTATTCAGCTCATCGATAAAGAGAAGGAAGCAAGGGCTTTCGTGTGGTATGTTTGTATCGCGAAAGCAATAGAGCCTTTCGTCGGATACTCGAACTGTAAGAGGGATAACGGTTCGGATGTCAGATGGGTTGCTTTCGTGCACAAAAAAAATATCAACCATTATGAACAGTGTGACAGTTTGGTCTGTAAAAGACTGTGCCACTGGCCCCCTCATAAGTTAAAAGAGGAGAAGGTAAAAAATGAAACTCAGATCTTTGTTTTTGATCTGTTGGCTGTTTTGCTCAGCAGTTGTCGTTTTCGCGCAAGGTAAACTTACCAAAGTACCCATCAACACTCGCAGCGCTAACCCTAAGGGTTACATCGAGTATCTGCCACCCAACTATTCTTCCACCCAAAAGTATCCGGTGCTATTCTGGCTGCATGGCCTGGGTGAAGTCGGTACGGGTACCAGCAGCTCATTGGAGACGCTGATGAACCGTCAGATCGCTAACTGGCTGAAAACAAACAGTGTGGACTTTATCGTGTTGGTTCCGCAAGATGCCAGCGGATATTGGAATGGCACGAACGGTATCGCTAAATTCGTAGAATGGGCGAAGACCTATTATAAGACATCCATCGACCTGAACCAGCAACACATGGCGGGTCTGTCCTCGGGGGGTTACGGTATCCGTGACTTTATCGTCGGAAATACCAGCACGTATCAAGGGTTCTCGACCTTCACGCCCATGTCGACCAACCTCGACGGTGCAATCAGTAAGGCATCGCAGATTGTTTCCAACAATCAATATGTATGGATTCACCAGGGCACGGCAGACTATACGCCTAACCAGATCGCCGCTGTTCAGAACTTTCACAACGCGGTCTATAAACTTGACTCGAAACGCGCTCGCCTCACGGCCTACGTAAATCTGGGTCACTCTGCCTGGGACAAAGTGTACAACGGCACGGGGAAAACGTTTGCACAGTGGACGGGCACCATATCCGGTACTACCTACTATAACTGGACGAACAGCGATGTGAACAAAGACTGGTTCGGCTGGATGAAGTCGCACCCGAAGAACGGCACAGTGCCTCCTCCTGATAACAACGTCGCTCCTACATCTATTACCCTAAGCGGCACAGGTGTAGCCTCGGGCGCTCCTGCCGGCACGCTGGTAGGCAACGTTGCGGCCAACGGCACAGCACCGGTAACGATCACCCTGGTATCGGGCGCTTACGACAACGCGAAGTTCAGCGTGGTGAACAACCAGCTTGTACTGGCCAGCGCGCTGACCGAAAAAAGCTCCTATACCGTACAGCTGCAGGCGGCGAACGGTACAGGCACCTACCGCCAGTCGTTCACCATTACAGTGGCAACTGCGGCGGGCGGCGTCTACTCGGTATACCCGAACCCGATGACCGGAAACGTGCTGACAATTACACCGAACCAAGACAACGTATTCTTCAACGCCATCCTGGTGGTCGATGGGAACGGTATCGTAAGGACCCGTTTCGTCAATGTGCAGGGTGTGAAAGGCCAGGCACTGACGTTTCCTTTCGATCTGCCCACGGGCATCTATACCTTGCAGATCTGGCGCCGTTATGCGTCCATGGAAACTGTACGCCTCGTAAAGAACTAACTACATATTCCGGGACTGCGGCATACAAACAATGTCCCCCGCCGACCACGGTTTCTACAAAAGCCGGCCCCAACGGGCCGGCTTTTTTTGTATTCTATGTCCGCTCGTCGCGCTGGCAAGCGGTTGGTCGTCAGGCATCCCCTCGGCATAATCTTTTAAAAGTACAGGGTAAGGTGTCGCCCGCGGGTGACACTATACAACTTCAACTATCCTTATTAGATATGCAACGATTGGTAAGACCCTTATTACTGCTCTTGTGGATTGTCGCGATCAGCGCCGGCGTCTACACCGAGGCCCACGCGCAGCGGGGCAAGCTCACCAAAATCCCCGTCAACACCCGGAGCGCTAACCCAAAAGGTTATATCGAGTATCTACCACCGAATTATGTGAGCACCCGGAAATATCCCGTGTTATACTGGATGCATGGATTGGAAGGCGTCGGCAGTGGTACGTCGGCTGCACTCGACAAGCTCATGAGCCAGCAGATATCGAACTGGCTTAAAACAAACGATGTAGATTTTATTATTCTAGTGCCGCAGGATGCGAGCGGTTATTGGAACGGCTCCAATAGCATTGCCAGATTCGTGGAGTGGGCGAAGGTATATTACAAGAGCTCGATCGACTTGAACCAGCAACACATGGCAGGGCTTTCGTCGGGCGGTTATGGTATTCGTGATTTTATCGTGGGCAACTCGGCCACTTATAAAGCGTTCTCCACCTTCACGCCGATGTCCACCAACCTGGACGGCGCCGTGAGCCGTGCTTCGCAGATCGTCTCGAACAACCAATATGTATGGATCCATCAGGGAAAAGACGATGTTACGCCTAACCAACTGGCATCGGTGGCCAACTTTCACAACGCCGTATACAAGCTTGACTCGCGTCGCTCGCGCCTCACGGCCTACCTGAACCTGGGCCATAGCGCATGGGACAAAGTATATAACGGCACGGGCAGAACGTCGCCGCAAGTGACCGGCACCGTGTCGGGGACAACCTACTACAACTGGACGACCAGCGATCCGAACGGCACCTGGTTTGGCTGGCTGCTGTCGCACCCCAAAACGGGCGCCGCGCCGCCACCGGCCAGTGGTACTGCCCCCACAGCAATTGCGTTAAGCAACACGAGCGTCGGCAGTGGTGCCGGCCCGGGCACCGCCGTGGGCACCGCCGCTGCCAATGGCACAGCGCCGGTAACGACCACGTTGGTGTCGGGAGCGTATGACAATGCACGCTTTTCTCTTCAGAACAATCAGCTTACCGTAGCAAGCTCGCTGGCGGGGCGCACAACCTATACAATTCAGTTGCAGGCCGCTAACAGCTCGGGCAGCATTCGTCAGGCCTTTACGATTACCGTTGGACAAAGCAACGGCACGACGTATACCGTATCGCCTAATCCGGTGGCCGGAAACAGCCTGAATATCACACCCCAGGTCGACAATGTATTCTTCAATGCCATTTTAGTGCTTGATCCTGCCGGAGTGGTACGTGCGCGATACATCAATGTGCCGAGCCAGCAGGGGGTACCGCTAACATTTCCCTTTGACATGACACCGGGCATGTATACCCTGCAGATCTGGCGCCGTAATGCCCCCATGGAAACGATGCGGGTCGCGAAGCAATAACGATATGAACCGGAATCACCCCGCAAGTCCAGCGGGGTGACCACGGTATTTTTTACCCACATCCCCCCGGGCACAATCTTTTAGTGTTTTTCAGGAGAGAAAGCTGTTCCCCCACAGTTTTTTTGTTTTTTTATACTCCCAAACCGCTCGTACATACATGTTAAGACCTCTAGTACTCCTGCTCTGGGCTGCCGTGCTCTGTTGTACGGTAGTGCAATCCGCCGTGGCCCAAAAAGGTACGCTCACCAAGTATGCCATCCGCACGCGTAATGGCAATGTCAAAGGGTATGTAGAATACCTGCCGCCGGGCTTTGACAATAGTGGCAAAACACAATATCCCGTATTATACTTTCTACACGGTCTTGGCGAGAAGGGGTGGGGCTCTTACGAAGAAATAGACAAGGTGCTGAACACCTATCTTTGCCAGTGGCTTAAGACCCACGACGTGCCTTTTGTGGTATTGGCGCCACAGGACCACAGCGGTTACTGGACGGGCGATGGCACCAATGACCTGCAGGCTTTTGTGGCCTGGGCCTCGCAGGAGTATAAGGGCATCATTCAACCGACGCAACAACACCTCGCCGGATTCTCTTCCGGCGGCTACGGCATCAGAGATTACATCATTGCCAACACACCCGCGTGTCGGGCCTTCTCAACTTTTACACTGATGTCCACGAACCTGGCTGCGGCCGTAAACGATGTGAAAAACATCGTGGACAACGACCAGTATGTATGGATCTTCCACGGCGACAAGGATATTAACCCAAACAGAATGAGCGAAGCCGAAGGTTTTCACAATAAGCTCTACGCGCTGGACTCCACACGTACGCGCTTTACGGCGTTTGTCGATGTGGCGCACGCCTCGTGGATCTACGTGTATAACAACGAGGGGAAAAAGAGAAAGCAGCTCACGGGTACGATCGACGGTACGACATTCTATCCCTGGACGGAAGCCGATCCTGATCCGGACTGGTATGCCTGGATGATCCGCCACGGCAAGGCGCCGGTAAATGCCAAGGCTCCTTTTGCGTTGGCGCTGAGCAATCATGTGCTGGACGAAGGCTTTAAAGCCGACACGTTGGTAGGCGATCTTACCGCCGACGGTCTTGAGCCAATGGCGTTTGCGCTGCCGGCCGGTACAGGCGACAATGATGCCTTTGCGTTAGCGGGCAATGCTCTTACCGTGCGCGAGTCCCTTCCGCCGGGTACCTACACGGTGGTGGTGAAGGCAACCAACGTCATTGGGGCGACAGAGAAGACCTTCGAAATTACCGTAAACAAGAAAGAGGAAGTGATTGTCGGTAATGAGCACAGCGCAGGCGCGCGTGCTGTAGCGGTATATCCCAACCCCCTGCAAGGGCGGGTGCTTTCGGTCAGGACAGGCAGCGTAATCGATGCGATTGAGCTGGTCAGCACGCAGGGAGTCACGCTATACCGTACAGTGGAGCAGTCATCGTCGTCGGACGGTATCGTATCCGTTGACCTGGGCGATCTGCCGGCCGGTATCTATGTGGTTCGTTTGTTTCACCGGCAGGCCGCGGTACAACAGAGCAGGCTTGTAAAAACCAACTAAAGATCGATAGACACGCAGAATAGCAGTTTGGAAACGTTTGAAAAATTAAATACCGGTAGGCGCGGAGAGAAGTCTCCATGCTTTCGTTACTTTTCGGAACCCTTCTCACGCAGTTATAAGTAAAAAACTTTAAGACCTACGCCCTTGACGTTACGTAATTTAATGCTTGCCGCCAGCCTGTTGTCGCTGGTCACGGTGGGATTTGCACAAAAAGGCACGCTTTCGAAAGTTCCCGAGAAGACCGTTGACGCGAATCCGAAGGGGTATATTGAATATCTGCCGCCGGGGTTTGATGACAGCGGCGCAAAAAAATATCCTGTACTCTATTGGTTGCATGGGCTGAACGATGCCGGCATGGGGACATCGGGCTCACTCGACAAGATCCTGAACGTTCAGATCTGCCAGTGGCTGAAGGCGCACAACACCGATTTTATCGTTCTGGTGCCGCAAGATCCCAGCGGGTATTGGAGTGGCAATGCCAGCATTACCAATTTTATCACATGGGCGACAGATCACTACAAAGCTGTGATCGAACCGGGACAACAACACCTGGCCGGGCTTTCCGCCGGCGGGTATGCCATCCGTGATATGATCTGGGCAAATTCCGATGTATACAAGGGCTTCTCGACGTTTACCCTTATGTCTACTAACCTCACGGCCGCTGTGCCGAAAGTACAGCAGATTGTCGATAACAAACAATATGTTTGGATCCACCAGGGCGAGGACGATGTTATGCCCAATCTCGTGACAGACGTAGCCAATTTTCACGCAGCCCTCTACAAACTGGATGCCACCCGCACGCGACTGACCGTCTATCGGGACCTGGGCCACGAAGCCTGGGAATGCGTCTATAACGCGCAAGGCATGAACACGGCGCAAGTAACCGGCGCGATAAATGGTGCTCCTTATTATCAATGGACCAAAAACGATCCGGATGGCGACTGGTTTGAATGGATGAAAGCCTGTGGCAAGAAGCCACTGAATGCCACGGCGCCCAATGTACTCCGTCTAAGTGCTATGCCCGGCGTTACGAAATCCACTGTCGGCGCGGCGGTTGGTCGCATTGTCAGCAATGGCGCACGACCTACAACGTTTAGCTTGCCTGCGGGTATATCCGACAATGCGAAGTTCAGCATTAAGGGCGATCAACTGGTTGTAGGCCAGGCGTTGGAGCCGGGCACCTATACCGTTACGATCGAAGCGAAGAATAGCGTAGGCAATTTCCGCCAGGAATTTACCATCGTATTGGCCGCGGGCGGCGTAGTCGGCATAGAAGGAGGGGAGCGCTTAGGCCTCCGGGTCCATCCCAACCCACTGCAGGGAAATACACTATATATCACCACCGCGCAAGACCCACTCCGCATCGACGGCGCCGAAGTGGTTAGCATGACCGGGGCACGTCGCACCGTGCCCATAACATCCACACCCACAAAAAACGAAGTAGCCATCGCCCTCGACAACATCCCCGCCGGCACCTATATACTACGACTCCTAAAGAGCGGCATGGTAGTACTCCAACATCGCCTGGTTCGTTATTGAATCTACGTGCAGGTCGACAATCTACTTACTTATCATACTTCTTCTTCTTTTCTCCCCGAAGCATAGCCTGTATATCCTCATCCCCCCGCAGATTCCCCATCTGCTGCAACACCCAATTCCCTCTTCTCGCGATATACTCCGAAGCGGGATTAACCTTATACTTTTTCGGATTAGGTAAATTCGCCGCAATGCGCGCTGCTTCCACCGGCAGCAATTTCTTCGCAGGCTTCTTAAAATAATACTGCGCCGCCGCTTCAATGCCGAACACCCCACGGCCCATTTCCGTCACATTCATATATACTTCCAGAATGCGTTGTTTGCCCCACACGTGCTCGATCATAAAGGTGAAGTACGCTTCCAGGCCTTTGCGGACCCAGCTGCGGCCTTGCCACAAAAAAACATTCTTGGCCACCTGCTGGCTGAGGGTCGAAGCGCCGCGCAGGCGGGCCTTCGCTTTACTGTTGTTCTCGAGCGCTTTTTGAATGCTCTTGATGTCGAAGCCGTTGTGGTCGGGAAAAAGCTGATCTTCGGAACAGAGGACCGCAAACGGCGCGTTCGGCCCCATGTCGCGCAGGGATATATAGTCGCGCTTCAGGCCGTAGCCGGTTGCCCAGCTCACCAATTGCGTGACGGTAATGGGCGGATCCACCCATTTGAGGATAAAAATATAGACTAACTGGGCGACAAAAAGTACGGCTACGATCTTCTTGAGCCAGCCGCCCGCTTCCTTTGCCTTGGCACTAAAACTCATGGACAGGTTTTTCAGGTGGTAAAAATAACCATTATCATTCTTCGTTATCTTTACGCATTCACTTTTTGCATGAAACATCAAATCAAAGCCTGGTTTTCGGTGGCTGTATGGGTAGTGACGATGTTCCCCGGCGTCGCCTGGGCACAGCGGGAAGTACGCACCTACTACGACTCTGCCCGAAAACATCTCCAGGAAGTGTACACCGTGTCGGCCAGCGACAACAGCAGTATGGAGGGACTTTATCGCCGTTATTACGAAAACGGCCAGGTGATGTTGGAGGGCAATTTTGACGATGGCGTCAAGTCCGGCGAGTTTCGCGAGTTCCATTCAAACGGCCGCCCCGCACGCACGCTGGGGTTTGTCAACGGCTTGCGCCACGGTCCGGTGGTCGTTTACAATGACGACGGAAAACCGGTGCAGCGCGCGTATTATCAGAACGACAAGCTTGCCGACAGCATCCAGCTGTTTTTTGATAACGGCGCCGTTAAAAGTCAGACGTATTTTGCCAGGGGCAAACCGGAAGGGCAAGTGAAAGAGTTTTACCCCAGTGGCGCGGTGCGCAAAGAGATCGTCTATTATCGTGGCAAGCCCAACGGCATAACGCGCACGTTCTTTGAGAACGGCAAGGTAGAGACAGAGGGAAATTATAAAGAAGGCATTCTGACTGGCTACTTTAAAAGCTATTATCCCAACGGCCAGGTAGAGACGATCTCGGAGATGAAGAAGGGCTCGCGCAATGGCGACTTTAAACGGTATGACAGCACCGGCCGCCCGTTGTTGGAAGGCAGCTTTGTAAACGGCAAGTTGCAGGGGCCCAACACGGCCTACTTTGCGGACGGTTCGGTGCAGCACAGGTTCAATTATAAAGATGGCAAGAAGACGGGGCACAACGTGGAATATTATCCGTCGGGCAACGTCCACGTGAAGGAGCAGGTCGCCGCAAACGGCATCGACATGACCCAGGAGACGCTGGATGAGAACGGCGCCTTGCAAAACGAAAAACGATTCCGGAATGATAAGCCGCAGGGCCTGTGGGTATATTACCACCCCGGCGGGCGCACGCCACATATTAAAGAGACATATGATGCCGGCAAGCGTATGGGGGTGCGGTACACGTACTATCCGTCGGGCAAAGTGCAGCAGGAGGAAACGTTTAAATTCGATCTGTTGACAGGCCCGGTGCGCACATATTACGAAACGGGTACGTTGGCCACGCAAGGGGAGTATCGTTCCAACCGCCGTCATGGCCCGTTCACGGCGTATTATCCTTCCCGAAAAGTGCGTGAGCAGGGCGAGTACGCAGGCGATAAAAAGAATCGCGACTGGCGCGAGTACGACGAAAACGGCAAGCTGACGCGCACGACCACTTACAAAGCCGGTGCGGTGGTGACTATTTTAAAGTAAACCATTAACTTGCCGGCTGGAATACCATTTTCATGCAGGCAATCAGCGAAACCAAGTTCAAATTTCCCAACCAAACAGGTTTTTACAGCGGCAAGGTCCGCGACGTCTACTATTTCGGCGATTATATGGCCATGGTGGCCACCGACCGGATCTCCGCGTTTGATGTCATCTTGCCACGTGCCATTCCCGACAAGGGCCGCGTGCTAAACCAGATTGCGGCGTTTAACCTGGAGGCCACCAAAGGCCTGGTGCCGAACTGGGTGATCGCGACGCCCGACCCGAACGTAACCGTGGGCTTCCGCTGTCAGCCGTTTGCGGTGGAAATGGTCGTGCGCGGCTACCTGGCCGGCCACGCGTGGCGCGAATACCGCGCGGGCAAACGCATATTGTGCGGTGTGCCGTTGCCGGAAGGCCTGCGCGAAAACGACAAGCTACCCCATCCGATCATTACACCTACGACCAAAGCGGCCGTCGGACACGATGAGGACATTTCCCGTGAGGAGATCCTGGCCCGTGGCGTGGTGAGTCCGGAAGACTATGCCGTGCTGGAAAACTATACCCTGCGTTTGTTTGAAAAAGGTACCGAGCTCGCGGCTGCCCGCGGCCTGATCCTGGTAGATACCAAATATGAGTTTGGTAAACACAAGGGTACCATCTACCTCATTGACGAAGTACACACACCGGACTCGTCGCGGTATTTTTACCGCGAGGGATATGCTGCCCGGCAGCAGGCCGGTGAGCCGCAGAAGCAGCTCTCAAAAGAATTTGTGCGGCAGTGGCTGATCGAGAACGGCTTCCAGGGAAAGGACGGCCAACGTGTTCCGGAGATGACGGACGCCGTGGTGGAATCTATTTCTACGCGTTACAAAGAGCTGTACGAGGCCGTGCGCGGCGAGGCATTGGCACCCGTGGCGTATACGCAGATGCTGGAAAGAATCGAGCAAAGCATTCTCAATTCAATAAAATCCGTTACCTTAGAAGGTCAGAAACACTAACCGGTGTATGATACCGGCCAGGCAAGAGAGAGACCATTTTGTAAATACGAACCGATGAAATATACGATCGATAAGCAGGAGAAGTACTGCATGCTGAAGCTGCACGAAGAAAAGCTGGACAGCAGTGTGGCACCGGGGCTTAAGTCGGAGCTGATCACGCTGCACGCCGAAGGTGTGCGCAACATCATTCTCGACCTTTCCGATGTGAAGTATACCGACTCCTCCGGCCTGAGCGCCCTGTTGGTAGGAAACCGTATTGTACAGGAAGACGGCGGCATTTTTGTGCTGGCCAGCCTGTCCGACCACTCGATGAAGCTGATCAAGATCTCACAGCTTGACAGCGTGCTCAACATTCTGCCGACGGTAGAAGAGGCCATCGATACGGTCTATATGCACGAGATCGAAAAAGACCTCAAAGCCGGCGACACCCACTGAGGAAGTATGCCGGTGACCGATATACTGACCAAAGCTCTGCGGAGTTTTGGTCTTTTTATTTTACCTGTTGTCGCTGCCTGGTACTATGAGCTTTAAGATTACTATTCTCGGATCGAGCGGCGCCTTGCCGGTATACGGGCGCCACCCCAGCGCGCAGCTGGTGGAGATCCAAAGCCGGTTCTTTTTAGTCGACTGTGGCGAAGCCGCGCAGATGCAGCTCATGCGTTTTGGCGCATCCTACCACCGCATCAATCACATCTTTATCAGTCACCTGCACGGCGATCATTACCTGGGCCTGATGGGCCTGATCTTTACCATGCACCTGCAGCGCCGGGCGGCGGACCTGCACCTCTATAGTCACCGCGGCCTGGACGAGATCATCACCACGCAATTACGCTATTCGCGCTCGGCGCCATCCTTCCGCATTGTTTTTCACCGGTTGGAAAAAGACGCGCAGGGCATAATCTATGAAGACGACGCGATCACCGTGGAGACGATACCACTGGTGCACAAAATCCGCAGCTCGGGTTTTCTGTTCAAAGAGAAACCCAAGCCCCGGCGCGTCGACAAAACGCGTCTGCCCCAAGGGTTGCTGATCCGGCAATTGGCCGGGCTGAAGCGCGGCGATGATGTCGTGGACGACGCCGGCAATATCCTGTATCGCAATGCCGACCTGACGCTGCCGCCGCGTCGTTCGCGCAGCTATGCGTACTGCTCCGACACAGCGTACGTCGAGCGAATAGCAGAACAGGTAAAAGGTGTCGACATTCTCTACCACGAGGCGACCTTTACAATGGATGACGAGCCGCGCGCGCGCGAAACGTTGCACAGCACCGCCGCCCAGGCCGCCACGATCGCCCTCAAGGCTGACGCCGGCAAGCTGGTGCTGGGTCATTTCTCCGCGCGCTACAAAGAGCTTGAACCGATACTGGACGAAGCCCGTCGTATTTTTCCCGAATCATACCTGGCGCTGGAAGGCGTAGAATTTAGTATTGCCGAATAAACATCATGGAACCCACCGTCGAACAAAAACACAGCCGCCTCTTTATGGTCCTGGCGGGAATTGTTATCACTAACGCCTTGCTGGCCGAAATGATCGGCGTAAAGATCTTTTCTGCCGAGGCGACGGTAGGCTCGCAACCCGCGCACCTGAATATCCTCGGGTTCACCATGGATTTTAACCTAACGGCCGGGGTGGTGATCTGGCCCGTCGTCTTTATCACAACCGACCTGATCAACGAATATTTCGGCAAGCCCGGTGTAAAACGCATCAGCTACCTCACCGCGATCCTGATTGCCTATGCATTTGTCATGTTGTTGGTGGCGATTCACCTGCCGCCGGCCGACTGGTGGATAGAGGCTAATAACAAAGGCCCGGAAGGCAATAACTTTAACATCGACTTTGCCTTTGGCAAGATCTTCGGCCAGGGGCAGCGTATCATCTTCGCCTCGCTGGTAGCGTTCATCGTGGGACAGTTGGTCGATGTGTTTGTGTTTCAGCGCTTACGCAACATGACGGGCAGCCGCATGCTGTGGCTGCGGGCTACCGGGTCCACGCTGGTGTCGCAGTTTGTCGATAGCTTTGTGGTGCTATACATCGCTTTTTCCGGCATCTTCTCCAATAAGCAGATTCTCGCCATTGGCATCACCAATTATCTTTATAAAGCCTGCGTGGCCATACTGCTCACACCGTTGATATATATCGGGCATGGCATGATCGATCGTTACCTGGGCAAAGAGCACGCCGAGCGAATGTCTGAAAATGCTGCGGGCGAAAGCAAAGGATTCTTTTAGGCGATTCTCGATTATTTTTTTTGAACGTAGGACCGTCGGGCACATGCCGAAGGTTCGTGCTGTCTACGTATATATACGGGGATGAAAGTGTTTTTTCTACGCCGGCCTTCAGGGTATGTAAAAAAGCGTGCCGGTAAGGGGGCGTGCTGTATCAAGTGTTTTTAAAACACTGGTTTGTTTAAAAGATTTTGACGGATAGTAGGAATAAATTCGTGTAGATGGGTTGATTAAATCTTGTATGAAACCCGGAAAAGTGTACCGGAATTTTTTGATGCTGTGTATATAGCCAGGGGTTGGCGTGTGGTGTGTCTATACTGGAATCTATACAAGTGCATAGTGGTTGTTGATGGAGTGAAAGCGTACGTATTACTACGTATGATGCAGGTTCGTGTTATGGTATTGTGTGAGAAAAAATAAATCGTAAAATTTTTCTAAATCCGGCATTGCATGTTATATTCACTAACACAAAAAAAACGGCGGTATGATTTTTTGACTGCGTGAATACGCGGATCGTTAAGAACAACGGAAAGGTTATTGTCTATGCCGCCGAACTAAACATTGGCGTAAACATCACCAATTACAGTATCATTAAACGATAAGGATATGGGCGTTAAAATTCCAATCGTTGCGCTGTTGAGCATCTTGCTCAATGTTGTCGTGCAAGCGAAGCAAGATCCGGCATGCGCTCATCCATGTAACAGACTAACGGCGGCATCGTCCGCAAAAGATATACTGAATCGGTAATTCGGTATGGGTGTTCGGTAGGGGAGTCGTTCCTGACTTTGTCGGGAGCGGCTCCTTCCATCCGGGGCACATGTCACAATGCTCACATGCTAATGCTCATAAAGATACGGTGAGGGATGTTCGGTCAGTGGAGTCGTCTCTTCAGGTGGGGCGGCTAAAAACAGCGTGAGTGTGGGAGCGAGAGCGAACACATTCACTTGTTTTTTCTTCACTCTCACTCTCACACTCACGCTGTTTTTCTTCACACTCACACCCACGCTGCGAACGAACAGTCCGTTCGGGGAATTAGGATACCGCATTTTTGTTATTCACAGACGCAAGATTAAACCGGGAGGGATATGAATAAAAATGTGTTGCTGGTTGATGACGACCATATATTTAATTTTTTAAGTAGCCGGCTCTTCGAAAAGCTCGGCTTTAACGAAGGCATCCACATGGCCATGAACGGCGCCGAGGCGCTGAAGTTAATCAACGATTATTACTCCGGAACGCAGAGCCTACCCGACGTCATCTTACTCGATCTCAACATGCCTGTCATGGATGGCTTCGAGTTCATCGAAGCGTTCCAGCGCATCCGCATGCCAAATAAAGAACGCGTAAAGATCGTCATCGTGAGTTCGTCCCGGGACGAAAAAGACATCGCGCGCGCGCGAAGCCTCGGTATCACGCATTATTTGACGAAGCCCATCCAGGAAAAAGATCTTCTGGAAATCATGAACTCCACGCGATGGAGCTAAGAGCAGTGTGCGTGTGACAGCGAGAGCGTGAAGCGGGGCGGACTGCCCGAGATGCACGTTTGTGGCTCTTTGTGCTGCATCAGTAACAATAACTTAACCTGCAGATAAAATTTCGATGCGTTAGCTATCCTACATTTGGGCGCCCGTGAATGCTGCCGACAAAACACTGATACTACTCGCCATCGCAGCGTTGGTAATGTTTGCCTTCAGGCAAGCCCCTGATCCTATCGATGCCATCGCACGAAAGGACATCGCAGCCTTGCAAACGACAGCATCGACACTCGAGCAAACCGCGCGGGCATTCCAAACCGGCAAAATCAAGCTCGACTCTCTACAATCCACCGTAGCGCGCACCCGCCGGCAATACAAAAAAGTCGAATTCCTGCTTGCCTATTATTATCCCGAATACGTCGAAGAATATATCAACGGTGCGCCGCTACTCCACCTCGAGCGCTACGACACCCGCCCGGTGGTACGCAATCCCGAAGGACTGCAGACCCTGGACGAGCTCGTATATGCCCCCGATGTACAAGAGCAGACCCTCGCCATCACTACGTTGGCCCAACGCTTCCACACACGCTATACGACGCTTGTCGCGGGCTTCCACGATCAGCCGGTAACCGCAGCCGACGCCGCACGGGCGCTCCGCTTACAACTGGTACGCATCTTCACGCTCGGCGTAACAGGCTTCGACACCCCCGGCTCGGTACACGCGCTTCCCGAAGCCGCCACCTCGTTAACAGCGTTGCAGCAAATGGCCGCCGCGATATTTCCCGGCGAGCAGGGCGCCGCATTACAACAAGCCTTTGCCCGCGCGATTCACAACCTGCAGCAGCCGGTCTCGTTCGACGACTTCGACCGGCTGACGTTCCTGAAAGATCATATCAATCCGCTTTACAAAGCATCGTTGCGCTTGCAACAGGCCCTGTACCCGGAGGCAACAGCAAAAACCTATGGCAGTAACTATCCACAGCCCTGGAACCCATCCAGTGACGATCTCTTTGCTCCAGACTTTCTCGATCCATACTTCTATACAGAATTAAAACGTGCGGAAGACAGCGATGCGCTGCGCGCCCTGGGAAAGAAGCTCTTCTACGATCCCTGCATCAGCCACACCGGCACCATGAGCTGCGCGTCCTGCCACGATCCTGCAAAAGGGTTCGCCGATGCCCAGCCGCGCTCGCAAAGCAACGTTCAGGGAATGACCGTACAGCGCAACGCGCCGACGTTGCTCAACGCCGTCTATGCCGACCGTTACTTTTATGACCTGCGCGCGTTTACGCTGGAGCAACAAGCCGAGCACGTGATCTTCAACCCGCGCGAGTTTAATACCGCCCACGAAGAAATACTCGGGAAGCTGGAGCAAGACAAAGCCTATCGCGCGCAGTTTCAAAAAACATTTTCTTCGCCAGGTGTCACGCGCGAGCGGTTTGCAAAGGCACTGACGTCGTACGTGCTGTCGCTGAAATCCTTTAACAGTATCTTCGATCGATATGTACGGGGCGAGGCGGCCCTGCCCGACACCGCTATACGCAAAGGATTCAACCTGTTTATGGGAAAGGCCAATTGTGGCACCTGTCACTTTGCGCCCGTGTTCTCGGGGTTGTCTCCGCCCGAATATCGCAAGAACGAAAGCGAGATCCTGGGTGTATTGCAAGACCCCGCTGCGCGTCGCAAGGTGCTCGATCCTGACAACGGCCGCCTGGACAACCAGGTGTTCAGTGAAGAATCGTGGATCTTCGGGAAATCGTTTAAGACCACTACCGTGCGGAACGTAGCGCTTACCGCGCCGTACTTCCACAACGGTGCCTACAAGACCTTAGAAGAAGTAATCGACTTTTACAATAACGGCGGTGGAACCGGCCATGGCCTGGAGGTAAAGAATCAGACGTTGGCACCGGATTCACTGCACCTGTCGGTATCCGAAAAAGCTGCGCTCGTGGTGTTTCTCCGTTCGCTCACAGACCCCGGTGTATATGGTCCGCAGTAAGCTTCTGGCAGCGGGGGGCTATGGGCGCCGCGTGGCGCTGGTTGTCGTGAGCGTGGCAATTTTGTTCCTGTCCCTGCGTTTTGTTCTACACCCGGAAACGCCGGAGGAGAGCATGTTGAAGCAGACACAAGCGGGTGTGAAGCAGCTGGAAACAGAGATCCAACGGTTATACCAGGCGGCACAGGACTACCGGGCGGGCAGAGGTGCGTTGACGTCCCTCCAGGCACAAGTCTCCGCTACGCGCAAGGCCTATAAAACGATCGAGTACATCCTCGAATATTATCATCCGACCTATATAAAGGAACATATCAACGGTCCACCGCTGGATCACCTCGACCCGTACCCGCACCGGGACTTACCGGCCGTGGTAACACCGCGGGGTTTGCAAGTACTGGACGAACAAGTATACTCCGAGGAGGCAGACGAGCACCGCGAAGAGATCGCCAACCTTGTGAGCGAGTTGAAAACCCGCTATCAAATCCTGCTACTGCAATTCGAAAAGCGACGGTACATTCAGCGCTTCGAGGCATTTGAAGCCATGCGCCTGGAACTGATCCGGATGTTTGCGTTGGGTGTCACCGGGTTTGATACCCCGGGATCGCTGCAGGCATTATCCGAAACCGCCGTTACCTGTCGCGCGTTGCAACAAGCCACCGGCTATTATGCCGCCAGTGCGCCGGGCGATGGCGCCGGGGTGGTTACGCTCTTTGGCAACGCCGCCACGTACCTGGACACCCATAACAACTTTGATACATTTGACCGGCTGACATTCCTGACCGACTATATCAATCCACTCTATAAAAAGCTGCTGGCGCTGCACCGTCAGCTCGGCGCCCGTACGTCTGCGGAAGTAACGAAAGAAGTGTCCGCCTGGAATTTTTACAGCGACAATATCTTCTCGGCCGACTTTCTCAATCCCTATTATTATACGCTATTAAAACAGGAGCAGGACAGCGAAGCGCTGCGCGTGCTCGGCAAGAAGTTATTCTACGACAACCGCCTGAGCGACAGCGGCACGATGAGCTGCGGCAGCTGCCATCAACCGAAGCGGGCTTTTGCCGATGGCGAAGTACGTTCGCATGCTAACGCCGAGGGACGCGTAGTGCGGCGCAACGCGCCGTCATTGATCAACGCCGTCTTCTCAGACCGTTTTTTTTATGACCTGCGCGCATTTGACCTGGAAGATCAGGCCGAGCACGTAATCGAAGATCACCTGGAGTTTAACACCACGTTCCCGGACATGCTTGCCCGCCTGCAAGCAGTGCCCGAATACCGGGATGCCTTTCACGGCGCCTTTCCGAAGAACGCAGAAGGCCCGATCACCCGGTACCAATTCTCGGCAGCCTTGGCGTCGTACGTGTTGTCGCTAAGATCTTTTAACAGTCCCTTTGACCGGTTTGTGCGTGGTGAGGCGACAGCGTTGCCGCGCAAAGTGCGGGCGGGATTCAATTTGTTTATGGGCAAAGCAGCCTGTGGCACGTGTCACTTTGCACCTACATTTGGAGGCCTGGTGCCACCGCTCTATCACGAAAACGAAAGCGAGGTACTGGGCGTATTTGAAAAGCCAGGCCTGAAGATCCCGGATGGCGACCCAGGACGCGCCGCGAATGGCGTCACGAGCGAGGATGCCGATATATACCAGCATTCGTTTAAAACAGTATCGGTTCGCAATGCAGCGCTCACAGCCCCGTACTTCCATCACGGCGGCTATAAAACGCTCGAAGAAGTACTGGAATTCTATAATCTGGGCGGCGCGCAAGGCGTAGGCCTGACAGACGAAGTCCCACATCAAACGCTTCCCGCGACACCCTTGAACCTATCACGCGGCGAGATCAGCGAAATCATTGCGTTTCTGCAATCGCTTTCGGACGAGAGCTTGAGTAAAGAATAAAAGCTTAAAATGCGAGGCGCACCTGGCGCAAGTATTAGCGCCGAGCGTTAGCGTAGGCGCGGTACTTGTGCCTGAAACTGTAGCCAGTCTCAGACTGGCGTTTCCCTGACGAAGCCAAGGTTGTTTTAAACAACGTTATACTTAATATTACCTGGTGCATCCGCCCTAACCCACCTACAACAAATCTTTACCACTCACCGCCTGCTGCAAACGATGCAGTATATATCCGTATTACCGCCCTGTTTACTCCCAATAAACAAATTTCCCTCTTTATCTATACCAGCTCCGCCCCGCATGAACACAACATGAAGTTTCTCCCGTCAATTCAGTGAATTGTTAAAAATACCTTAATCTCTTCCCTATACTACGTCTCCCTGAGAATCTCATTTTTGCGCATCGAAAATTACACACATCTCACATCTCCCCAAGTATGAAAAGAATGATGATCTGGACGCTGTTGCTGTTTGCCTGGATGACATCCATGACGGTAATGGGTCAGGTGCTGCCAGGCGACTCCATCGTCTTCGGCCCGATGTTCAGTCCGGTCTACCACGACTCTGTACGAGTTTGGGTGGTCACCAAGTCGAACACGGGTCTAGGCGACGCGATCACGCTGGAAGTGACCGGAACGGCCCCGGGGGCCCCGTTGGAAGGAACAGTATATAACAGTGATGACCGGTTGGGATATAACCTCCGGTCGTTTGTGTATCCAAAGCTGACGCCGGGCGCCACGTATACCGCAGTGATCAAGCGCAACGGTACGCGTGCGAAGGGTCGTACCGCGACTATTCGCAACACCGCCGAGCAGCTCTCCGACTTCGAGTTCCTGACCGGTGGCTGCGGACGGATCTATGACCTGCGCCGCTGTATAGACCGCCCGGAGGCACAGACCCACGTCAACGGCGATCCGGGAATGTATAACCGAATGGCGGGTGAAGGAAGTGACCTGATGATCTGGACGGGTGACGCAACGTATCTGCTGGGCTTACAACACGCCATGGGCCAATGCCCCGACGGCATCGACGACTGGGCCAATAAAGACATGGCCTTTGCACGGTATGCGTTCTACCGCACCTACCACGACTCGCTGACGCGCGCCATGCCGCAGCTGGCCATTACCGACAACCACGATACCGGCCCCAACGAATTCAACAAGACCTTGCCCACACTGGGCGAGATGAAAGAGATCTTTATGGACTGGTGGCCCAACCCGCACTATGGACGCACCAAAGAAGGGCAGGGGCTTTTTTCGTCGTATGTATATAAAGACGTCGAGTATTTCCTGCTCGACAACCGCAGCTACCGCGACGGCGTCGAGCAGCACCTCGGCCCCGAACAGCTGGCATGGCTGAAGCAAGCGCTGTTGAACTCGAAAGCAACGTTCAAGGTGCTGATCAACGGCACCCCGTCTTTTGCAAAGCATTGGGGCGGTCGTAACTTCTCCGTCACCCGGCAAGCCACCGAGCTCATCGCGTATATTCAAGAGAAGAATATCGACGGTGTGTTGTGTTTCAGCGCGGACATTCACGAACAGGAATTTTACGGCCGCTACGGCGATGTAAAATATCCGCTGTTCGACATGATCTCCGGCAACCTGAACTCCGACATCGGCAACGGTCAACATACGGTTGATTACACGAGCGACCGCATCCTGCGCGGCGTGAAACAAACCTACCTGCGTGTCAATGTGTATGGCGAAGCAAACGACCGTCGCATGAAGATCGAGTATGTGAACGTGCAAGGGCAGCCGTATTTCACCAGCGTCATTCACGCCGACATGTTAAAGAGTGTGGACGCCGACACCCGTAAGCTGTTCCTGAGCTTTGCCGGCGCGCTGAAAGACTCTTCGACCTATGACCACAACGTACAGGGCACAGGCGTTTCTTACGGCACGGATAAAAATGGAGTAGCCGGCCACGCGCTGCAATTCAGCGGTGGTTCGTCGTTACAACTGACGCACACGGGCGTACTCGATCTGCACGATCGTCCGTTTACCGTAGGATATTGGGTGAACCCGTCGCAGTTTGGTGCGAATGGATCGGCCCTGATCTCCACCGGCGGCAACACCGGTGTGACGTTGGGCTTTGACAAAGATGGTTACCCGCAGTACACCGACCTGTCATCAAAGAAACAATATACCGGCACGCAAAAAGTGCTGGTCAATCGCTGGGCACACATGCTGTGGCAATACGATAACGTAAGGCACCAGTTGTCGCTTTATTACAATGGTCAGTTGGTACAGCAATGGTCTAACGTCGATCCTTCTGTAGCATCGGCCACAGCGTGGATGCTGGGCAACGATGCAAACAACCGTCACTTTATCGGTTTACTGGATGAAGTGAGCGTGTACGGCAAGTTGGTTTCCGACAACACGGTAAAAGACCTGGCGGATTTTGTCAGCACCCGGGGGAACGTCTTGAAGCTCGGAGGTTCTTCCACCACGACATTACCGGAAGAAGTTATCGGCGCCGCCATGAAGGGCGACTTCACGCTGGAGTTCTGGGGCAAGCTGAATGCCGACCCGGGCGACAACACAAAGATCGTGGCCAGCAACGGCCGTCTGCCCAACAACAATACAACCGGCATCGGCTTTGAATACCCCAGCTCGAACAAGCTCAGCGTGACGCTGGGAAACAACACCGGCAGCTGGCAGACAGGCCTGCAAAACAAAGGTTCCGCCTGGAACATCGGCGAATGGAACCACATCGCGCTGTCGTATGCCGGTGGCAAATGGACCTACTATATCAACGGTGAAATGGCCGGCGAAGTAATCTCGCCGTATACACCCAACCCCAAGGGTATGGGCATTGGCCACAGCCCGTCGTATACCGGCGGCGGTACGCAGTCCGAGCTGGACGAGTTCCGCATCTGGAGCCGCGCCCTGCCGCAAGACAGCATTCGCAAATACATGTTCCACACCCTGACCGGAAAAGAACAAGGACTTGAAATCTACTATGACTTCTCGGAGGCAACCGGTACCACCGTTGCCAGCAAAGGAAAAATTGCGTACACACTTCCGCTCGCAGGCGCATCGTTGACGGCGGGCACATCGCCTGTCGCCGAGTTGACACCGGCCTACCGGCAGTCTGTTACGGGCTATTGGAGCAAAGGCGCGCTTAAATCCAACGTAGGCTTTGCGCTGACCGAGCCGATCACGTCCTACACCAGCAACCTGGTAGTGGGGAAACAAGTTGACCTGGGCATGCTGCCGACGGCGAAAGAAAGTCAGACGTACTACCTGGCCGGTGGCTGGCAGCTCGAACCGCAGAACTATCCGTTTGGCAATTTTACAATCGACCTGGACGAGAGCTTGCCGAAGGCGGACTCGATCCGTCGTATTGCCCGCGAATATTTCTGGATGCAGCAAGATGAAGCGGGAGCGTTCTCCGTTGTGAACGAAGGCAGCTTTGACGGCCGCACGGTAACATTCCGTAACACCGTGCTGGAAGAAGGCGTGTATTACCTGGGTTGGAAGGCCGACACCACGGCGCTGTTCGACCGCGGGGGGAACGTGTCGTTCCTTGGGGGGCATTCGGCCCAGATTCCGTTCGCGGACATCAACCCGGTGTTTGCAGGCGAGTTTACACTCGAGCTGTGGGCGCGTGTCATGAAGGCACCTGCCGCCGGGGGCAACGTGCCGCTGGTCTCCAACCACGGCCGGATCAACAACAATACCTCCGGCATGGTGATCGAGTACAACAGCAATAAAATTGTTTCGGCTTCCTTTGGTACGAATACCGCCGACTGGAACAAGATCGATACCGGTACACCCCTGAACCTCGACGAGTGGAACCACCTCGCTGTGACGGTGTCGCCGGCCGGCAAGACCGCCAGGATGTACGTCAACGGCGTGCTGGTCGGTACGAAAGCGTTCAACACATTTGCAACCAACACAAACTGGAACTTCGGCATCTCGCACAGCGTCAACTATAAGAGCGAAGCCGTGTCGATGATGGACGAAGTCCGGGTATGGAACAAGGTGAAGACCGAAGCCGAGATCCGTGCCCAAATGCACCTGAGCGTGACCGATGAAGATCCTACACTGATCTATAATTATACGGCCGATCAGGCCGACAAAGGTTACCTGATCAACCGCGGTGTAAAGAAAGACAGCATTGCCTATGCGAAAGCAAACATCGTCGATGCGACCAGCCCGGTCGTTAACGACATGGCGCCGCTATACAGCAAATACATCACGGGCAACTGGAGCCGTCAGAATACCGTCACGAACGGCCTTTACCTGAAGGAAGCCATCAAAGGCCCGGCAAATAACGTGATCGTCGGCAGAGACCGTAACAACGGCCTGGCCACCATCGGTAGCGACGCGAACCACTACTATGTGAAAGGCGGTTGGTTGCTCAACGCGCAGAACATCGAGCGTGCGACGACATTGATCGACCTGGCGTCTGTCTTTCACCGTCCCGACTCGGTGACGGCGCTGGCGAAATCGTTCTACTTGTTACAAGGTGATCCCGAAGGCAAGCACGAGATTGTCGCGACCGGTAAACGCACGGGCAACCTGGTCGAGTTTACAGACCTGGCGCTGGACTTTGGCGTGTACTACCTGGGGTATGAAACCGACATGGACGGCATCATTGGCAAGCAGGGTGGTGCCCTGGACCTGGCCGCCGGTCACAATGTTTCGATTCCCTATGCAGATGTCAACAATGCCCTGTCGGGTGAGTTCACGATCGAGGTATGGGCGAAGCTGAACGCTGATCCTGCCGAGTACGGCAAACTGATCGGCTTCAGCAGCAGTCGCGACGGCTACTTTGCCGGGTTTGAGTTCGAGTTCCGCGGCAACAATGCGCTGCAGACGATCCTCGGAAAAGGTCAGAGCGGCGGCTGGAATACCATCAGCTCGACCACTCCCTGGAATATTGGCGAGTGGAACCACGCAGCGGTGACCGTAACACCGAACAAATACTTCCGTTTCTATATCAACGGCGAGCTGATCGACAGCGTTGCCACGGGTACGTTCCAACCCAATGCCTACAACATGGCGTTTGCGACAAACCTGTTCAACAACAACGAGAGCCTGGTAACGATTGACGAGTTCCGCATCTGGAACAAAGCGAAGACACAAGCGGAGATCCGCCAGCAAATGCACCAGACCTTGCCGTCAGGTGAGAAGAACCTGGTGTACCACTTCAGCTTCGATCAGGCAACCGGTCAGAACATCATCAACACCGGTTCGCAAGGCGGTTCCATTCCGTATACGAAGGCTTCCCTGGTTCCGGCCACGACCCCGGTAGGAACGTTCACAGCTCCCTATAACGAAGCAGTGTCCGCAAGCTGGAGCCTGAAGAATGCCGGCACCAATGGCCTTTTACTGAAAGACCGTGTGACCGACTACTATAGCAACCTGGTGGCGGGCCGCGAAGCCAACAACCAGATCATTCCGGTGCCCAATACAACGGATACAGTATACATGAAAGGCGGCTGGAAAGTAAAGCCGCTGAACCTGACGCGCGCTACGGTAAAGATCGACCTGAGCAAACTGGTTGCGAATCCCAACACGATCGCCGCGAAAGCGACAAAGTTTCTGCTCCTGCAGGGTGACATGGCCGCGAAACCAACCATCGCTGCCGAGGGCACCTTCAACGGCAAGGAAGTAGAGTTTGCATCCGTGACATTACAGGAAGAAATCTACCACCTGGCCTGGAAAGTGGGAACGGCGGCACCGGTGTCTGCAGAATACCAGGTAAATACCGGCAACGACGATGCGGAGCAAGACATTGCTTCGGGTAAAATGTACCTCACCAGCAGCGACATTGAATTTACGAAAGATGGCGCGAGCGATCAGCTGATCGGCGTGCGCTTCAACGGCATCAACATTCCGCAAGGGTCGGTGATCGAGCACGCCTATCTGCAGTTTGTGGTAGACGAGGTAAATACTACCGGTCAGCCGAATATCCTGATTGGCATCGAAGATACCGACAGCCCGAACGAGATGAGCAGTTTCGACTTCGACATCTACCACCGCATCCAATTCCTGGGTGACACGATCGTCTGGCGGCCCGGTCCATTTGCCAAGGTTGGCGATGCCGGTGCAGACCAGCGCACCCCCGACCTGGCGGAGCTGCTGAACGAGATCGTAAGCCGCCCGAACTGGAAAGAAGGTAACTCGGTACTGTTTACCCTGATCGACCCGGCTGCCCGCGCGATCAAAGGCTATACGGCAAATACCGACAAGCGTGTAGCGCAGGCGTATGAGAACAACCCGGCCAACGCGCCGCGCCTGATCGTGACTTACGTCATTCCGGATCGTTATTACAACGGTACATTCCCCGTGGCCAGAAGCGCCTCGTGGAAATATGACGACAGCGGTGCCGACCTGACAAGCGCCGACTGGAAGTCACTGGACTACAACGACGCTGCCTGGCGGTATGGCAATGCCATCCTCGGCTACGGCGACGGCAACGAAAGCACCACACTGAACTTTGGCAGCGATGCGCAGAACAAACGTACGACCTACTACCTGCGTCATCTCTTCGAAGTAAAAGATCGCACGGCGTACGACTCCCTGCTCTTTGATGTGCTGCGCGACGACGGCGCGATTGTATACGTAAACGGCACCGAAGCTTTCCGCACCAACATGCCGGAAGGTCCCGTAGCCTACAACACATTCGCCTCGGCGACGGTAAACAACGCCGACGAGCGCGCATACTACCGCTATAAGACAAAGAACCTGCTGCGCAACGGCACGAATGTGATCGCTGTGGAGCTGCACCAGGCTTCGGCCAGCAGCTCGGACCTGAGCTTTGATCTGGCGGTAGGCTTTACCGAACCGCCGCTGCCGGCGGCAACGTACCCCCTGGTGAAAGAGTCACTCTGGCGTTACCTGGACAAGGGTATCAGCCTGGACGCCGTAGCCTGGAAAGACACCACGTATACTGACGACCGCGCATGGGCCATCGGACAAGGCGCCCTCGGCTATGGCGACCCCGTGAAAACGACCATTTCGTATGGTCCGGACGGAGGCAACAAGTATATCACGACCTACTTCCGCCGCGATATCATGGTCGATACCTCGGTTATCGCCGACGAAGTCGAGATCGGTATGCGCCGCGACGACGGCGCACTGGTATACATCAACGGCTTGGAAGTGATCCGCGACAACATGCCCGAAGGTGCGATCAACGCACAGACATTCTCGTCTACGATCGTGGACGGTGCTGCAGAGACCACTTATTATACCTTCCGATTGCCGAAGACTGTCTTCCGCAACGGCCGCAACCAGCTAGCGGTAGAGATTCACAACCGCGACGGCAGCAGCTCCGACCTGGGCTTCGACCTGTACATCAAAGATGCACCGTCCGTGAACCCGCCGGTACAATGTACCGACAACCATATTGCCTGCTTCACGTCGATCCACCCCACGGGGCAGACCACAAAGATGATCATACCGGAGCAACACCGTTTCCAGCTGATCTTCAAGCAAGGCACCCCGTTTACAAAGGGTAGCGGCACCGTACCAGGCAACCACGACTTTACAGCCTATGTACCGATCGATGGTAGCAGCGAGCTTGGACACCTGTCGGTGAACCACGAGAATACCCCCGGCGGTGTATCGATCGTTGACCTGCACCTCGACAAGGACAATAACCTGTGGGTGGTAGACACGACGCAAGCCGTGGACCTGTATAACAATGCCCTGGTGACTACAACCCGTAACTGCTCCGGTGGTATTACGCTATGGGGTACCGTAATCACCTGCGAGGAAAGTCTTGACGGTGGCGACTCAAACGGCGATGGCTACCAGGATGCAGGCTGGGCCGTGGAGATCGACCCGGTCACCTCGAAAGTGAAAGACTACGATGGCGACGGTAAACAAGATAAGCTGTGGGCGCTGGGTCGCATGAACCACGAAAACGTGGTCGTACATGCCGACGGCAAGACCGTATACTACGGCGAAGACGGTGGTACACACTGCGTATATAAGTTCGTAGCCGACGTGGCCGGTAACCTCACCGCCGGTACACTGTATGTACTGAAGCTCGACCAGCCGCTGTCGAGCAACGACCCTACCGGCAGCACAGCGGTCTGGGTGAAAGTGCCGAACACGACCAAAGACGATCGCAACAATACCATCAGCCTGGCGTCTTCGCTGGGCGGCACAAACTTCGATGGGGTAGAAGATGTGGAGATCAGCCCGATTGACGGCAAGATCTACTTCACGTCCAAAGGCAAAGGCCGCGTGTACCGATTCCGTGACGGTGGAACCGTAACTGATTTCGAAACGTTTGTGGGCGGCACGTCGTACAGCATCACCACCAAAGAAGGTGTAGTAACCGAAGCCTGGGGTGGCGGTAACGACAACCTCACCTTCGACGACAAAGGCAACCTGTGGGTGCTGCAGGACGGCGACAACTACTACATCTGGGTAGTACGTCCCGACCACACGCAGTCCAACCCGAAAGTGGAGCTGTTCGCGTCGATGCCGGCCGGTTCGGAGCCTACGGGCTTGACCTTCTCGCCTGACTTCAAATATGGCTTCTTCTCCGTACAGCACCCGAACGGCAACAACGCCGCACAACCCGATGCGACCGGCAACGATGTGAAGTTTGATGCCTCCGCCACGGTGATATTTGCCTTGAACGCCGACCTGGGCGCGCAGCCGCCGGTAGCGGACTTCTCGGCAGACCGCGTAAAGATCAAAACAGGCGAAAACGTAACGTTCACCGACCTGAGCACACACGGCGCCACCGCATGGGCGTGGACATTCGAAGGCGGTACGCCGGCCACTTCGAGTGAAACGTCGCCGGTAGTGACCTACGCAACGCCGGGTGTATATGACGTAACGCTCGTAGCCACCAACGCCACCGGCGTCAGCGCCCCGGTAACGAAAGCAGACTATATCGTGGTAGAGAAAGAAGGGGATCCGGTAACAGGCTTGCCGGAAGGACCGGGCAACAGTCACGTGTCGGTATTCCCGAACCCGTCACACGGCATGATCGTCGTGCGGTTGAACTTAGCCGGCGGCGAAGACCTCGCCCTCGAGCTGTTCGACCTGATGGGCCGCAAGCTGGCCACACTCGCTAGCGGCAAGGGCAGGCGTGGTGAGCAGACGCTGACGTATGATCTGCACGACGTGACCGCGGCGAGCCAGCTGGTGATCCTCAAGGTTAAGATCGACGAAGGCGAAAGCCAATATAAAATTCAAGTGTTAAAATAGTTTGTGTGACGCAATGGCAGCGCGTCCGGGTGAAAGCCCGGGCGCTTTTGCTGTTGTAAAGCGATGCCATGAAAAAGTACCTGTTCCTGTCTGTCCTGGTGGCAACGACGTATACCGCCTCTGCGCAACATGCGAACCCGTTGGACGCACCGGTATACTATGCCGTACAGGATGCGCTTGCCAAAGACGCGGCGGCGACACAGTTGAACCTCCGTGATCAGTCACTCTTTTCGGTGCCATCGGATCTTGTGCGGTTGACCAACCTCCGGTTTCTGAACGTCATGCGCAATCACTTCGAAACCTGGGACGAGGACATCTTTGCGTTGTCTCGCCTGGAAGTACTAAACATCCGGAACAACAAGCTCAAAGCCATTCCCCCGGACATCGCCTCCTTGTTGAAACTCGTAAAGCTCGATGCCGCGGCCAACAGTATCACCGTTATCCCCGAAGAAATCGGACGCCTTCAAGACCTGCGCTTCTTGCATTTATCCTTAAACGCACTGACATCGCTCCCCGCTACGATTGGCGCATGCCGACAGTTGGAGGTATTGGAACTGGCACACAATCAGCTGAGCCACGTGCCGGCAACGCTGCGCGCGCTGAAACACCTGAAGCAACTACAGCTGGGCTATAATCAGCTGAATGAATTTGACCCCGCCTGGGGCCGGTTCAGGAGCCTGGAGCAGTTGAACCTGGAATATAATTACTTACAGCGCCTGACACCGCAGATCAAAGGCCTGCAGCAGTTAAAGACGTTGATCCTGACGCACAATAAGCTGGCCAGCCTGCCGGATGAGATTACCGCGCTGGCGTCGCTGGAGCTGCTGGTGTTGTCGGATAATAAATTAGAATATCTGCCGAAGGAGATAAGCAGGTTGAAAAACTTAAAGACGCTGATCGCCGTCAACAACCGCTTTGGCCCGTCGGAGCAGGAGCGTATCCGGAAAGCGCTGCCCGGTTGTGAGGTATATTTTTAAGGTTTGCTGATAGACTGACTTCATTGCCCATGCAGGGACTTGTGGGGTGGAAGTTGATAAAAAAAAGAGAGCACTTCAGTGAAGGCCCTCTCTTTCCAGGAAGTGTTATCCATTACAATTTATAGCAGACTATTTCCGAAGGGGTTGGCCTGTAGTAAACGTAATTAAAGATCTGGTCGACGTCATATTCAGGTTCCTTGTCGTTTTTGATATCCACCGCGCTGGCGACCTCGCCATTCGCTTTGTTTACCTGAATAAGCTGGTTGCCTTTCTGCTGCGTGGTCATCATCATGACAAAGTTCGGCGTATTCTGTGATGCCTTGTAACGGGCATTGAACTCTTTCATAGCCCGCGACGAATAGGCAAACCCGGCCTGCCCCAGCTGTCCGAACCCTTTTGATAATTCCTGGCTTACCGCTTTGCCGGTAGGGTCGGTCGTCTGCGCCGATGCCTGCGCAAAGGCAGCCGAATACGCTGATGCAGCAGCACCGATATAAGCGGCACGCACTGCCTCGGCTACCAGCAGGGCACGCATGAGTGCCGGCTGACGTGGCGCCGGATAATATTTGCTGTACTTGAGCAACCCGTCGAATCCGAATTTCATCACGTTCTGATCGGAATACAACAGCACACCGTCACTGACAACATCAATTGCCTTCGGCAGCTCCTTGCCGCCAAACTCTACCTTTGCGGGCGTGATCTTTTTAAATGTGCCGTTGGTTTTATCGACTTCGAACAAACCGCTCTCTTTGGGAGAGAAGACATATACTTTATCGCCCTTTGATCCGGACGGGAACGGACGCACTTTATCGCCTGTAAACGGTACACCCGCCTCTATGGAGTTGCTCCAGAGCAGGCTTCCTGTATGGGTGTCGAGGATATTCACTTCGCGCGTGGTAATGAACAACAATCCTTTTGACACGATCTCCGATTGTACCAGGTCTCCCTTAAGCTTAAGGGATTTTTCGTATTTCAGCGTACCAGTATTGGGATCGAGCAGGTTGAGGTAATATTCTTCAGCCTTGTTGTTCCAGGCATTGTCGAAGGCCGTGGTGATGAGAATGCCTTTCTCCGTGGTGATATAGCTCACGACGCTTCCCTGAGCCTTCACACCCTTGCCTTTGTTGCCCCAGGTGGTTTTGCCGGTTTCATAATCCACCAGATTGATGGTAGGCTTTTGCGATGAACGCGGGCAGATGATAATACCTTTCTCGTGCATGATTACCTGGTTGAGCTTGTCATTTTCTTTGGCAGGCTCCTTCCATACGGCAGCTCCTGAACCAACGTCGAACGCGTAGTAAAGATTGGTGTAAAATTTTTGCGGCTCGCCCTTATTGGCAGACGATGAGCTTGTGAAGCCCGAGCCGGTTTCCGACTCGACTTCCGTTCCAATATAGACGTTGTTCTTTTTGAATGGAGAGAAATATACCTGTGCACGTTTAGATGCCTGGATGCTGTTTTTCCAGAGCACTTTACCATCGCCGGAATTCAGCCTGATCACATAGTTGGGATGCGTGATGATCATGCTCTGATCCTGAAGCTCAACCGGCTCGCTGGTGAGCGACTGCAGATTGCTCAGCTGCTGGCCCATGGCCTGAAGCTTTCCTAAAAAACCTTTTGTAGCGGCTGGCTCGGCCTTGAAGAGATCGTCGTTGGTCCACAGTTGTTTTCCCGAGGCGATCTCGTACATGAACAGGGACGCCGATAATGTATTCGGACGTACGCCGATCACGAGTAACCTTCCCGAGCCAGGCAGCACATGCCGGCTCAGCACACCGATCTGTTCTTTCTGAGAATCGAACAACACTTTTCCGCCAACCACCTCCATGATGGCCTGCATGGGAATGGTCGAGCTCTTTTCCGTCAGAAAAGAAACCGTGACGAATTCCGTGCCCTCTACTTCCTGAAAACGTGCCGGGTCCAATGCCGGATAACTTTTATTCTCCCAGAGGATCTTGCCATCGCCGGGATTTACGCCGTATAGCCCATCGTTGGTGCTGACGATCAGGTATCCCAGCGAGTGGACCCGCTGCCAGTTTACAGCACTTTTGAATTTCGCGGACCATGCCGGCGCAGTTTTGGGCTGCGCATTCACGATCAGCGCGAAAATGCACATGAACGCAGAAAAAAATGTTCGTAAGGCTTTCTTCATATATCAAGCATTTGGTAGTTAGTGCGTTGGATAGCAGAAATGAGGCCAACTTTGAGGATAGATGAATTTACGTATTTTGAAAAGGTAACCCAAGCGGATGTAATATTATCGTTTAACAAAATGCGGATGTTTATGATCCACAGCGGGAGCCCAGTGGTGAGCCCGACAACAGGTCACTGACGAGCGACATTTGTGATCCCCAACGTGATCCCACAGGTGAGTCCAGGGATGATACCAAGCTGGGTACACATACTATAAACTATATAAACAATACAAACATTCAAAACAATTTAAATGATAATGAGCAAGCCCATCCAATTTTCAGATTTTGGTAATTGTTTTATTCATCCGTCAGAGACGCCCTGTCATGAAGGGCTGTGATGAGCCGGGCAAAGCCATCGCTATAGCATAGATATTCCAAGGATAAAGCATGGATAAAGCATAGATCAGCCAACAGGAGGGGCGTTGCTTTATCCGTGGTTCATGTTCGGTTAAGGTGTGTATACCGGTCACGGCATGGCTGCCACAGGCATACGCGCAGCGGAGACGGCGCTGGTGATAAACCTGCCGAAACGACCATCCACGGGCGGTTCAGCCTGCCAGCAGGGTGCGAGGCTAAAAGTGTTGGCGATGGCGTGACGGGAACTTTAAATGACTCGTTTCATTGAATTAAGGAAAATACTGTGTATATTGTAGTAATTCAGCATTCAGCCACCATATTTCACGATCCGATTCACTTCTCTCGCGCGGTTTTCTAAAGCAGCGGGTGTTGTAAGGTATTTTTCGTCTTCGAAGTCTGTTTTCAACTAAATATTATTCAATGAGACAACTGAAAATCAGTAAGCAAATAACCAACCGTGAAAGCCAGTCACTCGATAAGTATTTACAGGAGATCGGTAAGGTGGATTTGATTACTTCCGAAGTTGAGGTAGAGCTTGCGCAACGAATCAGGCAAGGAGACGAGGTTGCGTTGGAGAAATTGACGAAGGCGAATCTGCGCTTTGTAGTTTCCGTGGCAAAGCAATACCAAAACCACGGGCTTACACTCGGTGACTTGATTAACGAAGGAAATCTGGGGCTGATCAAGGCCGCTAAGCGGTTTGATGAGAAACGTGGATTTAAGTTTATATCGTACGCAGTTTGGTGGATCCGCCAATCCATTATGCAGGCGCTGGCGGAGCAATCGCGTATTGTTCGACTGCCCCTGAATCGGGTCGGTTCCTTAAGTAAAATATCAAAAACGTTTTCGGATCTCGAGCAAAAATTTCAACGGGAGCCAACAACAGAAGAGGTTGCTGACGAGATCGGCGTGACAAATGAAGAAGTGGTAGGCAATCTCAAAGTATCCGGTCGGCATGTCTCGATGGACGCACCGTTCGCCCAGGGTGAGGACGGTAGTTTGCTGGATGTTCTGTATGACATCAACGAGTCAAACCCTGAGAAACAGCTAATGACGGATTCATTATCGCAAGAAGTTCAGCGTGCGTTATCTACGTTGACGAGGCGGGAAGCTGATGTGATCGTGTCATACTTTGGGCTAAATCAGAATAGCGCTATGACGTTGGAAGAGATCGGCGACAAATTCAATCTCACACGCGAGCGCGTAAGACAGATAAAAGAAAAAGCCACCAGGCGATTGCGGCATACATCCAGAAGCACTACACTAAAGACCTACCTGGGTTGAAGTATCATTAGAAAAAACAAGACCGCTCCCCATGAGTGGTCTTGTTTTTTTTGATATACCAGCGCATCGAAATTCATTTCCGATACTTCAAGTGTGAAGAGTTTTACCCCTGTCAATTCTGTAGTATTTTATTTCGAAACAACGAGTTCCGGATAATGCTTATCCATGCGGAAGACAATAGCATCGTAATAGAAATGACAGCGAGGGTTAATTGAAAAGAAAAATCATCGACAAGTTTCAAACTGCGGGCAACGGTGCAGAGTACAAGACTGAATTCACCGATCTGAGAAAGCAACGCTCCGGCATATACACTGTTTTTCCAGGTTTCATTAAACAGTCGGAATACGCAAGCGTTTATCAAACTATTGATGCAGAAAATCAACATAACCAGCGTTCCTATTAATATAAAGTGTCCTTCGACAAAGCTCCAATCCAACTGTAAGCCGATGGACATAAAAAAAAGTGATAGGAAAAATATGCGGAATGGTACCAGCGTGTGGTCCAGCCATTTCATGGATTTATTCTGAGAAATTAGAACACCGGCAAACATTGCGCCCAAGGCAGCCGATAAGTTCAGTGAACTGGTGATCCAGGCAAAACCGAAACACAGTAGCAAACCGATAAATACCTGTAACTCATGATCCGGTTTAAATCCAGCGAGCCATGGTATGAATATTTTTTTCTTCAGAACGGTCAAACGAAGCAATAACACGAAGAGAAGCGTTACGGCTACCCCCAGTATCAAATTCCTCGGGTTTGATTCGCCATTGGCCAGGAAATTTAACACCATGATCATCGGAACGATGAGGAAGTCCTGAAGAATTAAGATGCCCGTGGTGAGGTTTCCGAGGCGCGAGTTGATTTCGTGATTCTTGTGCAGGTATTCCAGAATGATGGCAGAGCTGCTCAGACTAATAATAAAACTAAAGAGTATAATTCTGCCCGTCGGCCAATCGAGCTGATTGCCGATAACAGCGATAAAAATGAAGCTGAGGAGCAACTGCACCAGGGTTCCAACCGCTGAGGTTCGGATATTCTTTACCAGGGCGGGAACTTCAATTTCCGCCCCAATAAAGAACATTTGCATGATCAAACCCAGCGATCCTATCTGGGCAATGGTTGTTACATCGGTGAAGAGCTTTAAACCGTGCGGCCCGAGCAAGATTCCTGCAATGATATAAGCACTGAAGTAGGGCTGACGGAAACGCTTGAGCACCCAACTCAATAACAGGATCGTCAGGAGCATTCCCACGATCCCTTTCAAAAGGTGTTCTCCGAAGTCCATTAAAAGTAACGAGGTTGGCGTCAGACATAAAAATGAACATGATAGGCGCGGTATGACAGGCCGGATGGTTAAGGCCATGTCGGATGTCATACCGCAGCTATCTATTGAGACGGCGTTCGATATGCCGGTTATTAGCCAATGGTGATCTGCTTAACGGGCTTTACTTTCGCTTCTTCTTTTTTCGGCACGGTGATGTGAAGGATGCCGTCTACGTAGCGGGCGGCTATTTTTTCGCCTTCTACCTTGTTCTCCGGCAGTGTGAAGCTCCGCTGGAAATATCGATAGCTGAATTCCCGGCGCGTATAATTGTCCTCTTGCTGCTGGTCCTGCTGCTCTTCACGCTGTGAAGAGATCGTGAGCACATTGTTATCCAGCTCCACTTTGAAGTCATCACGCTTCATACCCGGCGCAGCGACCTCAATGGCAAAGTTGTCATTTGTTTCCCTGACGTTTACGGCAGGAAGAGTTGAATCATAGCTGCGGTTTCCCGGCCTGGAATCTGCCCAATCCCTGCTAAAGAAATCTTCAAGTAATGACGGAAGGGATGGAAATAAATTACTGTTCTGTCTTACCAGGGTTCTCATAACTTGGTTCTCCTTTCAAGATTTGGTTAAACATGTTGTTTTAAATTCGATTTTGAAATCGCGATTCAGAAACACCTTTTTCAAAATACATGCCTGTCCGTCAATCAAAAAAATCCACTAAAAAAACTGTCAAAAATTCTGATGAGCCCAACATTGATTCGCACTGCGGTGACAAAATTTCGCCTCGCCATTATCTGCAAAATGTCAACCTGTCATTCCGCATCGGCTTAGCTGTCGACTGGCGATTTTTAGCCCCGTCGCTACCGGGAGCCAACGATCCTACATATGAAACACATTAAACCGATGCCCATCCGGATCAGCAAACACAAAACCATAATACCCCTCTCCAAACTCTTCCGGAGTAGAAACTATCGTGCCCCTCGCTTGCCGCACCTCTTCCTCCCAACGATCAACCACTTCCTTACTGTCGGCAGAAAGAGTAAATATAATTTCATTCCCAACGTTTGGATCGATTATTGGCCCCTTCATGGCAGGTTCAAGTATATCTCTCAAAAAGAAATGGATGATAAAATTCTCGTCGCTAAAGAAGAAGCTGGTCAGTTGGTCTGACGCTCCGTTATGTTTAAAGCCGAGTTGTTTATAGAACTTCGTGGTTCGTTCTAAATCCTGGACGCTGAAGTTGGCCCAAACTTTTTTTGTTTTCATATGCTAAAGGTTTATGATTCAAAAATAGTCTGTAACCCGTTCAAACAGGGTGGCCATTTGCGAAATCGATCGGGGGTATTTCGGCCATTCTTACGCACGTCGCGACCTGCGATTTTCAAGCGGTTTAATAGAAATAAACTCACCTTTCTCCCGGACGACCTGATTGCCCCAAGCTGTAATTGCTTCTAACACAGGGACGAACGTTTTACCAAAATCGGTTAAACTATAGATGACTTTGATGGGCGGCTTCTTGCCGTAGACCTTCCTGCAAACCAGTCCGTCTTTCTCTAACTGCTTTAGCTGTAAGCTTAGTGTCATTTCTGTAACGGAAGGCATCTCCTTGCGAAGCTCGTTGTATCTTTTTGCTTCGTCCTTTAAGTGGTAAAGGATGACCGCTTTCCATTTTCCACCCACTAAATCCATTGTAAGGCTGACTGTACAAGGATAGACTTCCCCGTTCAGTTTAACATAGTCACCCACACATTCTGTTTTCATCCGGTTTTTTTTTGGGGACTATCCATCTGGATAGTTATTGCAAACGTAGCATGCTCAAGATAGTTTTGCAACTATAATATTTATAGTTCAATTTTTCACTTACAGAACACAGGGAATGGCGTCGAATTTAAAGTCAAATGAGGAGGCCCACGGCCATAAGCCGCTCATCACCATCGTCGGGGTTTCAGGCAAGCAGGGGCGTAGTGCTGCACATACGCTGTTACAGAGCGGACGCTATCGTGTACGCGGCATTACGCGACGGGTTCACTCACCGGAAGCGCTTGATTTGGCCGGACAGGGCGCTGAGCTCGTGAATTTGCCACTTGATCTTGGGTATGAAAAAGATTTCGTGGAAGCCTTTCGGGGCTCGGATGGGATTTTCATGATGACACCCGGTATTGCACCTCCGCAGACGCACGAGTTCGAGCTCGGTAAACAGTTGGCCGACGCGGCCGTGAAAGCAGGGGTTCAACACATCGTCTTCAGTAGTTTGGAAAATGTAGATAGAATCACCGCCGGGAAAAAGTTCGCGCCTCATTTTACAGACAAGGCCAGGATCGAAGAATATATTCGCGCGCTTCCCGTGACAAGCTCGTTTATCTATATGGCTTTTTTTTACACAAACCTGATGGAGTTTTACCCGCCCCAGCGAGCGGGCGACACGCTTATATTCCCGATCTATTTACCAAAGGACTTTCGTGCGCCGTTTGTGGATCCCCTTACGGCTACCGGGCCTGCTGTGTTGGAAATTTTGTCCAATCCAGGGTATTATGCTGGTAAGGTTTTGCCGGTCATTGGCGATATGATATCACCGCAGGAGATGGTTGAGGTGTTTGCGCGTGTTACAGGTAAAAAGGCTGTGTATCGTTCCGCATTCACACGAGAAGATTTTATTCATTATTTCCCCGCGTTTAGCGCAAACGAAATGTTAGTGCGCGAGATTTTGGGAATGGCAGAGTACGCGGTTGAATATGGTTATTTTGGCCAGGATCGTGATCTGCTATGGAGTCGGCAAACAAATCCGGACAGCTATAATTGGGAACAGTTTCTGCGTGCGACTGCTTGGGAAGGTGAAAGACGTTCATACTGACGTGAAGGCCCCCCAGCCAGGTCAGCGCTCACCCAAAAGGGTTATTGAATGGTAATGGTTTACTTGCCTTTTTACATCCTTTTAGGGCAAAAATATTTGAACGATGAAACGCAGATCTGTTTTGAGAAATTTATCCGCTTTTGCGGCAGCGTCAACATTGCCGCCGTTTGTAACAGGCAGTATTTCTTCACCCAAGGCAGCACCGGGTGTTGAATCCAGGCCGCACGTGAGAAAAATTGCTACCGAGGAGGCGTTTACTATTCCTGAAATAGCGGATGCCATACGTAACGTGATTCGGCAAGGCGGACCCAATTTAGATCTCCTTCTTTTGAAACAGCTTTACGAGGTGCCTGCTTCGCTACCGGCCGAGGCTCCGTCGGATAGTATGCAGGTCTCTAACCGTGACCGTGCGGCAAAAGATATGTTGCCGAAATTGCTGGACTTCGATAAGGCACGACTGGCGACGATGGATGCCAGTGGTGTTGACATGCAGATTCTATCGTTGGTCATGCCCGGCGTTCAAATGTTCGAGCGGGTGCAGGCTATGGAGCTTGCGCAGCTTGCCAACAATCGCTTACGTGATGTTATACAACGTCATCCCGATCGATTTGCCGGCCTGGCAAGTTTTGCACCACAAGATCCAACGGGCGCCGCGAAGGAAATGGAACGGGCCATCACAACGCTGAAACTAAATGGATTTATAGTCAACTCCCATACGGGGAATGCGTATCTCGATGATCCGCAGTTCCTGCCCATACTGGAAGCTGCGGAAGCGCTTGAGATGCCTCTTTATATTCACCCGCGGGCTCCATCAGACGGTATGGCCGCGCCTTTTCGGGATTATCGTCTCGAGGGTGCGGTATGGGGATATGGTATAGAGACGGGTACCCACATTTTACGATTGATCTTTGGCGGTGTTTTCGATCGTTTCCCAAAGTTGCAGGTAGTCATTGGTCATATGGGTGAAGCGTTACCGTTTTGGCTGGGCAGGCTCGACTTTATGGGCGCACCGGGTGCCCGCGCCGGACGCAAAAACCAATTGATGCCCAGCGAATATTTTAAACGTAACATCACGATTACGACCAGTGGCGTTGAGGATCCGCTGGCTCTTCGCTATTGCATTGATAAGATCGGTGCAGACCGAATCATGTGGGCGATCGATTACCCTTTTCAGCCCACGCCGTCGGCGGTGGCTTTCATCGACTCAGCTGCTATTACTGAAGCGGAACGCGAAAAAATTGCATGGGGTAATGCGGAGCGGATCTTCAGAATCAAAAAGAATCATTAAAAACAACAATAGTACTTTTTCTAATGGCATGTCGCCAACACATTTGCTGCTAAGTCTAACGACTACGGGCTACCGAATTCTCACAATAGCTTCCCACAACTAACATTAATTTAACAAGCGACACTTACCTTCGCTTGTCCAAGCAATCACCTAACCAAGTTTATTGTGAAGAAACTCTTACCTGTTATCCTTGCCCTTTTTACCTCCAGCTTTGCATTTGCACAGCTCACTTTAGGGCCGTCTCCGTACAACCAGGATTTTAATCCGATCGCCTCCGGCCTTCCAACAGGATTTACCGCGAGGACTGGCGCCAGCGCAACAGCCTTGGGGACGACCCAGGCATACAGTGGTACCACAGTGGCCTGGAACAATACTTCAGGAGCAGTAAAGAATTTTGCATCCGCAACCGATCTTACCTCAACGGCTACTACGGCCGAGCAAAGCAGTTCCGCTAATCGCAGTCTCGGGATACGGCAAACCGGAGCCTTTGGAGATCCCGGTGCAGCCTTTGTGCTTCAACTGGCCAATACATCGGATTTAAAGGATTTCAAATTAGATTTTAAACTTCAATCCCTCGATGCCACTTCACCTCGCGTGACCACCTGGAGAGTGGACTATGGTTTTGGGGCCAGTCCTACAAGTTTTACAGCAGCCACGGCAACAGGTACTTTGACTACAGGCGGAAGCACATTTACAAACAACACGATTACAGTTGATTTCGGCAGCAGCCTGGATAATCAGGCTGATAATGTCTGGATCCGCATCGTTGCCATAACAACGAGCACCGGCAGCGGCAACAGACCTTCCAGTGCCATTGATGATCTTTCACTGACGTATACTTCCGGAACTGTAGCAACACCTACTTTTTCTGTGAATCCTTCGGCGATTAATTTTGGCAATCAGGCCGTGGGCACAACCAGTGCAGCTCAATCTCATACACTTACCTATGCCAACCTGAATGGGAGCAATGTAGTGGTCTCCACTGCTGCGCCTTTTACTATTTCAAAATTGGCCGAAGGGCCTTTTTCTACTGACTTACTATATACGTCTACCGAACTTGGTGCCACTTCAACTATAGTGTATAGCCAATTCAGTCCGGTAACAACAGGATCGGCCGGCGGTACGATCACGCATACCGGGGGTGGTGTTTCCGGATCTGCTACTGTTTTGCTAACCGGTACGGGAGCCAGTCTTACACCGGTTGCCTTAAATGATACCTTTTCAGGCTTATATGGAGACCTGATCACAGGCAATGTATCGTCAAATGACAACGATCCGCAAGGGCTTGCCTTAACCTTTAGCAAGCTTACTGATCCCCAGGACGGAACACTTACTTTTAATGCGGATGGAACATTTTCATACCAGTCTGTGGTAGGAAGTGCAGCCACTCAAACGTTTACGTACCGGGCAGCGAATACCGATGGCTCAGCGGCTGAAGCAACCGTAACGATCACGCTGGCGGAGCAATCGAAAATATTTATCAGCCAGTATTACGAAGGTGCATCGGTCAATAAATGGGTTGAATTAACCAACCCAACAAGTTCTCCGGTAAACACGGCATCACCTCAGCTAAAGCTTGGTCTTTACAGTATTTCGGGCGATGCCGGAAACATTGTAATCTCCGGAAGTCCTGCCCAGATCGTGAATCTGAACATGATTATCCCGGCGAAGAGTAGTGTACTGATCGGAAATACAGGGAATGGAAACGAAGTGCCTTATTTAACGGCTGCAAGTGCACAGCAGACCAGTAACGCAGTCATCAACTTTAACGGGAACGATGGTATTGCACTTTTAGATGCGGCCAACAACATCATTGATGCATTTGGAACCGGCATCAACGCGAAAGACGATAGCTATGTGAGGAGCCTGAGCGCTACCACTCCTTCAGCGACTTTTAACTCCGCAGAATGGATCCTGACACCTCTCGCTACTGTTCAAAATGCAGTCGACCTTGATGATCCTGACCGTCTCGGTGTTCATGTTCAGGCAGATCTTCCCGAATGTGTAAGCCCCGTCAATCAGCCGACAGGCTTACTATTTACGTCTGTAGGAACAAAAACGATAACACTTAATTTTACTGCTTCCACGGATGCTGGTGAGTATCTGATTGTACGAAGTCTCAATAGTACTTTAAGCGCAACTCCAGCCGATGAAACAATATATAATCCAGGCAGCAGTCTGGGGGGTGGAACGGTCGCGGCCAGAATTTCCGGCAGCAGCTTCACGGACAACAACCTTGCCAGCGGAACCACTTTTTATTATTTCATTTATGCATTAAACAACATTGCCTGTGATGGCGGACCGAAATATCTGATCACAGATCCATTATCCGGCACCCAGGCTACTGCTCCCTTGCCCGTTTGTGTGACTCCTGTTTCTCAGCCGACCAATTTTCACATCAGTTTTTCGAACTACCAATTGATCCAGGGAGCTTTTACTCCGGCTACTGGAGTCGACGAGTTCCTGGTGATCATGAGTAAAGACAGCGCATGGAGTTCTTTGCCTGTTGATCAGACCAGTTATGTTGTGGGGGATTCCATTGGCGGGGGTATCGTCATAAAAAAAGGAGCCCAGGGAACGTTTAACAGAAGCGGACTTACGCAGAATACAAATTATTATTTCTATATCTTCTCCCTGAACAGTAACTGTAGCGGTGGACCGTTATACCTGACGACGGCACCGTTAACCGGGAAACAACAGACAGGAGTCTTTGATAATAATACACTGAATTTTTATTTCGGCAACCTGCATGCGCACAGCAGCTATTCTGACGGCAACGCGGACGATAAAACTAAAAAGCCTGAAGATGATTATGCATTCGCGAAGAACTCCATGAACATGGACTTCCTGGGAATATCAGAGCATAATCACACACAGGCGGGTATGCGTCTGGCAAACTGGGTGCCGGGTATGACAGCCGCGAAGAATGCAACCACTCCTGATTTTGTCGCGTTGTATGGCATGGAGTGGGGGGTGATCAGTGGTGGCGGCCATGTCCTTGTGTACGGAGTTGATTCGCTCATCGGTTGGGAGCCAGGGGAGCATCAGATCTTTGTTCCCAAGAGCACGTATACCGGAAGCACCGGGTTATTCAATATCATTAACCGCCACGGACTAAATGCTTTCGCCACATTAGCACATCCGAACTTCGGAGACTTTAATAATGTCGAAGCAAACTATGATGCCAGTGCAGATAACGCCATTGTTGGATCGGCACTGGAAAGTGGTCCGGCTTTTTCGACCAATACAACGTATTCCAATCCTGCGACTGTTTTGGCGAAGTACTATAACTATTATAACAAGATGCTCGCCAAAGGTTATCATATGGGCGCGACCATTGATCATGATAACCATAACATGACGTTCGGAAGACATACACGCGCACGACTGGTTGTTCTCGCTCCGGCACTCACCGAAAACGATCTGCTTGACGCGATGCGGAAAATGCGGTTTTATGCCAGCGAAGATTCAGCGGCAAGAATTTCTTACACGATCAACGAGCAACCTGTAGGGAGCGAGTTTACAGGGAACGGGTTGGCAAGAATTTCAGTCAGCGGCTCTACGACAAGCCCGATAACAAACATCACCATTATACGTGGAACTCCCGGCAGTGGTGTCATACCTCCGCCGTTAGTCACCAGCGCGACAAGCACACTCTCTTACACAGACAGCACACTTGCGCATCTCGCTACGGGCTATTATTATGCAGACATCACAGAAGCCGATGGCAGCCGGATCATTACTTCACCGATCTGGTATACCCGTAATGATTCCCTGAAGTCAGAACAAGTAATCACATTTAATACTCTTCCCATTAAAACATATGGCGATGCGGATTTTAGCCCTGCTGCTACAAGCACAAATGCTTCGATTCCTGTTACGTATACGAGTAGTGATACTACTGTTGCAACGATCGTCAGTGGCCAGGTGCATATTCGCAAGGCGGGCAACGTAAACATTACAGCAAGCCAGGCAGGAAATGCGCTCTTTAACTCCGCGGTGCCAAAAACACAAACGCTGATCATTGCACGTAAAGCTGTAACAGCATCCGTTGATGCGAAGACGAAAGAATACGGTGCTGCCGATCCTGAATGGACGTACACAGTCACACCTGCGCTGGTAATGGGTGACACCTTCTCAGGTTCATTGACCCGCGAGCTTGGAGAGGATGCGGGAACTTATGTCATCACTCAGGGTACTTTGGCTTTGAGCAACAACTACACACTTGATTTTGATTCAGCCATCTTTACCATTAACAAAGCCGCCGCTACGATTACCTTGAGCAACCTGTCACAGGCATTTGATGGAACCCCTAAAGGTGCAACAGTAACGACCAACCCTTCCGGATTGGATAGTGTCACCGTAACGTATAACGGCTCATCCATTGTACCTTCGGCGGTAGGAACCTATTCTGTTGCAGCTACTTTGACCAATATCAATTATACTGCCGAACCAGCTTCCGCGACGCTCACGATAACTCAGCCGCTGAACCTGAAAATTCAGTATCGCAATGCAGACGGATCGCTTACGAATAGCGAGGGTAAACCTCATTTGAAGATTGTCAATACGGGAATAACAGCGGTGCCGTACAATCAGCTGACCGCGCGATACTGGATCACGCCAGAAAATTATAAAGGCAGCCTGGGCATGTGGATTGATTACGCACAGTTAGGAAATAGTAAGGTGATCATGAAATATGTATCGCTTGGCAACCCAGGAGTGAATGCCCTTGGATACATTGAATATAGTTTCACATCTTCGGCAGGCTCCCTTGCAGCGGGAGGTAATTCAGGAGATATTCAGTCGCGATATGCCAATACGGATTGGTCAATTTTCAATGAAGCAAACGATCATTCCATCGGTATGAACGCTTCGTATGCTGATAAGAGTACGATCACACTATACCGCAATGGAGTGCTCGTATGGGGAACAGAACCTGTGGCGGAAGCTCCGGTAGTAAAGCTGAAGGTTTTCGCGGAAGCCAAAAGCGCTGGAAATTCGAACAGCATTAGCACCTTTGTCGATATAAAGAACGAAGGAAATGTTCCCGTGAATTACAATGACATTACAGCACGTTACTGGTTTACTTCAGACGGTACGTCTCCGCTAAAGTTCTGGCTGGACTACGCCAAGATCGGCAACGGTGCGATCAGTGGAAGTTTCGTTGCCCTCAACCCCGTGCGGACAGACGCGAATGTTTACCTCGAATTGAAAGTCAAGCCGTCGGCTATTACGTTCTACCCGCTTACCTCGACGGGGAACATCCAGTATCGTATCTCCAAGAGTGATTGGTCGAACTTTAACCAGCTAAACGATCATTCGTACAAAACCGGAACGATGGCTGAAAATTCAGGGATTACTATCTATTACCAGGGACAACTGGTGTATGGGACAGAGCCAGCTACGGAGAATTCAGCTGCACGGACGAATACAACGGATAGTCCTTTTGAGAAAAACCTTAAAACCCAGGAAGGAGCGGAACCTTCAACCACGTTAGTTTATCCCAACCCGACATCCGGAAACTTTACGCTTCAGATGAATGATGAGAGGATAGGTTCGTTCCATGTAACCATCTATAATTCGGCTGGTAAAGCAGTAGATATTTATTCAGGGGAAAAGACCGATGGAAGTTTCCGTAAAGATTACGAGCTAAAACTTGCGAAGGGAATCTATTATATGCAGATCCGTTGGAGGGATCAATCAGACTATAAAAAGATTATTATCAATTGATCTGGAATGTCTGTTAATATATGAATTCTGAATAAATCGCTTAATAAGAGAACCCTCTTTGCGCAGGCAGAGAGGGTTCTTTGTTTTTAGTGTTATTTATGATGTTACTAATTCCAGTTGTCAATTTTAATATCACGTGGGTCGGGGTTTCCCTGGCCTGATTCGAAGAGCGACTTTAGGCTCATGAGAAAGATCGCCCATTTTGTGCTGCAATGGTGCATAAATTCAATTGGTTCTTTCCAGTGCAGGTGTTTGAAAAGTACAATGGTATAATCTCCGTCTTGTTTGAGGTCAAATTCGATTGTCGTGCCTACCCATTCTTCCGGCCCGGCAATGACCTTCCACTGAACGAAGGTCGGCTCCCTGAGATCGACGACCTTCATATCGAAGCCGCCGGCCCCGAAACGGAATTCAATTACGTTGCCTACGTGATTGCCTTCTCCCCGAACATTGCTTGTCCACCATCCGGCAAGGCCGGCTTGTGTGGTCAATGCATGATAAACTTGGTTCATCGATGACGATTTGATTCCAACTTTGTGTAAGATGTCTGGCATGATTTCTTTTTTTACCAAAGCTAGTACCTGTTTTAGAAGCTCAGGGTGTGTAATTTGGACAATATCAGGGGTTGATTTGGTCAGCGCATTGACCGAAATCCTGTATCTTTCGAGCTTTTAAAGCAATATCATGAGGATTGAGCATCTGCGCGAGCTGCGAGAGAAGGGTCTTATCACGGAACATCAGTACAATACGATCGAACCCATCGCAACCCGCAAGGTGCTTTCTGTGTTCTATGAGCTTCGCATCCTCCTGTATCTGGGGGTTATGCTCTTTACGACGGGTGTCGGAATCCTTATTTATCAGAACATCGGGGACATGGGTCATATCCTGGCTGTTATTGGTCTCTTTATTCTTACCGGCGCGTGTTTCTGGTATGCCTTTCGATACGCACCGGGGTATTCGAACGGAAAAACGAAAGCGCCTACGCCGTATTTCGACTACGTTGTATTGCTCGGGTCTCTGCTTTTTATTTCCGCCCTTACCTATTTGCAAATTCAGTACGAGCTGTTTGACGATGGGCTGGGGGCTACCACACTGGTTACCGCTGCGTTTTTCTTTTATGCCGCTTATCGGTTCGATCACCTCGGTGTGCTCTCGCTGGCGATAACAGCGCTGGCCTCCTTCTGGGGGATCAGTGTATCGCCTCAGAAATGGTATAGCAGCGATTTCTTTTCAGAAGGTGAGCTCTATAATATTGCGCTGGTGTTCGGGGCAGTATTGGCCACGGTTGCCGTGGTACTTGACAGGAGGGGCGTTAAGCGGCACTTTACCTTCACGTATATGAACTTCAGCGCGCTGATCTTTCTGACGGCGGCCCTCACCGGCGTCTTTGTCAACCCCGATTATTTCGCGCTTTATCTGCTCTTGCTGTATGCGGGATGCGGCGTTATTGTTTACTCTGCACACAGGCGTAAATCATTTCTGTTTTTGCTTTATGCCTTCGTGTATGCCTACATCGGTACGACGTATATGCTGATAGACCTGATTCAGAATGTCATACTTTGGCTGTTTTATTTGTTTGCTTCCTGCGGAGCATTTATCTTTTTCATCGTACAGTACAAAAATTACTTCAAACGCGCCGAATGAAAAGTGCCTATAACGCTACCTGGCTTCACAATCTTTCTATTGTAAAGGAAGTAAAGCAATGGCGCGACTATGAGATGCTCTCCCAGGAGCAGTTTTTGGTAATCAGCAGCGAATACCCCTCGTCGTTTTACCACCCGAATGTCATTATTCGCATTCTTCTGTTCCTGGCAACGCTTATTGCCCTGGCAGGGGTGACGGGGCTGGGCGCGCTGGTGGTTTTCAACACCAGGAGCAATGAAGAGTATGCTTTTGGTGTGTCGCTGGTCTATGGGATCGTCTCGTTCATTTTCCTCGATCGTGTGTTTATCTACAACGCCAAACACTATAAGTCGGGCGTGACCGAAGCACTGCTCTATCACGCCCTGGGATATACGCTTGTTGGGATTGCCGGCATGACGGAGTGGGAGCCATTGCTGATGGCGTCTGCGTTTTTCGTTGTATTTTCTATTGCTGCTTTCCGTTATATCGACCTGATCTCGACCGCGTGTGCCTTTGCTTCACTTGCATTCTTATTATTTTACGTTTTGTATGACGCCGGTGGATATATGCAGCAGATTATACCGATGGCTGTCATTGCATTGTTTACACCGCTGTATTTTGCTGTTAAGAAAATAAAGGCATATGCTGCGGCCAATCCGTGGCGCCCTTGTCTTACGCTTTTAGAAGCACTGAGCTTGCTGCTGATCTATGCCGCCGGGAATTATTTTGTGGTCCGCGAGCTCAGCCTGGAGCTTATGGACCTGGTGATTGAAGAAGGCCAGGATATTCCTTTTGCATACGTGTTTTATTCCCTGACCGTGGCCATTCCCGTGGGGTATCTGTACTTCGGTATCAAAAGAAAGGATCTCGTGCTCATTCGCGTAAGCCTGCTGGCGATAGCATTTTCGGTGGTTACCTTCAAATACTATTTTAGTCTTGGACATCCGGAGATTTCGCTGACTGCCGCGGGCGCTGTGCTGCTGACTGTCAGTTTACTCTTGTTCCGCTATCTGAAAAGCCCTAAATACGGTTACACGCGCGAAAATGTACTGCGTGAGAAGTGGTCCGATATGAACATAGAATCGTTTGTGATCGCACAATCGCTGGGCGGCAACACCGGGACAGTTCAAGAAACAGGCGGCGGCGGAGATTTCGCAGGGGGTGGATCTACCGATAGTTTTTAGGCGCCTTGTTCGCTACCCGTTTTCTTTTTTCTTAAGAATTTCGAGGCTGTATTTTTCCAGCATGACCACCAGCTCATCCAATTTAATGGGTTTGCTGATGTAGTCATCCATGCCTGCGTCCAAGCATATTTTTCGATCTCCCAGCATGGCGTTGGCGGTCATGGCAATGATGACAGGCTGATGTTGGCTTGTACGCCGCAACAAGCGCGTGGTCTCCAGCCCGTCCATCTCAGGCATTTGAACATCCATGAAGATGAGATCATAGTCTATTTTCTTCATAACGTTCAATACTTCTTTTCCGTTAACAGCAAGACCAGGCTTGTATCCTAGTTTACCCAGTATTCTTTCGGCTAATTTTTGATTTACCACGTTATCTTCTGCAACAAGGATACTCATCGGATGTTCCAGGGCGAAATTTTCAGCGAGCTTTTTCTTATCGACATCTTCTTCCTGTATAGATTTGGTTCCCGTACGGAGTTGGTTGACAATGTGCCGGTGAAGCACCAGCTGTTTAACAGGTTTTGTCAATATAGCAGCAAAGAGATTGCCATGAAGTTTAGCTTGCTCGTCGCCCATGGACGTGAGCAAGAGTATAGGGATCAGGGGATATACCTTTCGAATATACTGAGCAAGCTCTATTCCATCCATTCCATGCATTTGCATGTCGGTCAGTACCAGGTCAAAGTTGATCTGCTTCCCGGATAGAATACCGATAGCTTCTTCACCGGATTGCGCAATAACGGGAATGAGCTTCCATTGGTCCATCTGATTTTTGAGAATGGTTCGGTTAGTCTCATTGTCATCCACGATAAGAACATGCTTTCCTTCAATTCCCTTAACATTGAGATGTACATAGGCTTTTGTGGATTCGGTGCTGGGGGCTGCTTTTATGGTGAACATGAATTTCGTTCCTGCCCCTGCCGTACTTTCCACGTAGATCTCGCCTCCCATCAACCCGATCAGTTTTTCTGATATAACCAGCCCCAAGCCTGTACCACCATACTTACGCGTGGTGGAAGAATCTACCTGAGAAAAGGCTTTGAACAGGCGCTCCAGCTTGTCTGGTGGTATACCAATGCCTGTATCTCTTACGGTAAAGGCAAGGACCAGATTATCCACATCGGATGTTTTTTGTAGCTCAACGCCCAGGAAAATTTCTCCCTTTTCGGTAAACTTAATGGCATTGCTTACGAGGTTTAGCAACACCTGTCTTAATCGTAAGCCATCGCCAATAATTTGTGAAGGCACATTGTACTCAATTTCATAAATCAGGTCCAGCCCCAGGTGAGCCGCTTTAGGCCCAAAGACATCCATGACTTCTTCTATACAGTCACGCAAATTAAAATCCTTTGCTTCCAGTTCCATTTTACCGGATTCGATTTTGGAGAAGTCTAAAATATCATTGATGACGGTTAACAGGGCTTCTCCTGAATTTTGAATGATGTTGTTATATTCGCGTTGTTCCGCGGTAAGTGAAGTCTCCGCTAACAGGGCAGACATTCCTAATACTCCATTCATCGGTGTTCGAATCTCGTGGCTCATGGTTGCCAGGAATGTACTTTTAGCCTGATTAGCCTGCTCAGCTTCCTGACGAGCTTGCTGTGCTTCCTCGGCGGTCAATGCTAATTGTTTCGTGCGCTCGTGTACCTGCCGTTGAAGCTCTGCTTTTTGCTTGTGCACGGTCCCCATGCGTGCCTTAAAAAAGGTTGTCAAGATTACGCCAATGAGCAGGACCGATAGTACTTTGAACCATGTTGTGAGCCAAAAAGGAGGCGTAATAATAATTTTTACCGACAAACCTTCCTTATTCCAGAGGCCGTCGTTGTTGGCTCCTATGACTTTAAGGGTATATTCTCCTCCATTCAAATTCGTATAGGTAACGGAATTCTTATGGCCGATATAATTCCAGTGGTCATCAAAGCCTTCCAGCTTATAAGCATACTGGTTGTCTTCCGGGTTTGTAAAGTTTAACGCCGAGAACTCGAAGGAAATGACCGATTCTCGGTGGGAAAGTTCGATTGTCTTTGTGTAATTGATATGCTGCGGGAGCTCAGGGGCCTCATCGCCGATCTCTACGGATTTATTGAATATTTTAAAATCCGTTAAGACAATAGGCGGGACATATACATTAGGCCTGATTAACGCAGGCGTAATACAATTGGCGCCATTGTTGCCACCGAAAAAAAGCTCTCCGCCATAGTGGAAAAATGAATGCTTGATAAATTCGTTTCCCTGCAGACCATCGGCCACTCCGTAATTTCGATACGCACCTGTTTGAGGATTAAATTTACAGATCCCCTTCAACGAGCTCATCCAGATATTCCCGTCTTCATCACAGAGTGCGCCCTGAATAAACTTGCAGGGTAAGCCATATGTTTTTGAATAGACGGTAAAGATGGATTTTTGTGGGTCAAATATATTCAACCCATCAAGCGTTCCAATTACCAGGTTTCCATTTTTATCTTCCGCGATGGAGTTGATGCAGTTATTACTCAGCGTGTTTTCTTTATTTTCTTCATGAAAGAAGTGGGTAAATTTTTTAGTTGCGTGATTGAAAAGATTCAACCCATTTCTCGTGCCTATCCACAAGTTGCCTCGTTTGTCCTCATAAATTTCCCCGACATCCAAATCAGAAAGACTTCCCGGGTCGTTGTTTTTGGGTCTGTAATTTTTGAATTTTTTAGTCGATCGGTCAAACAGATACAATCCCCCATACCAGGTTCCTATCCAAAAGTTGCCGTGGCTATCTTCACGCATGACAGAAATACTGGGTGAAGTTAATGAGGTGCTATCGGATCCGGAAAGTATGTTTTCGAATTTTCCTGTTGCTTTATCCAGCCTGCTTAATCCTCCCTGATAGGTACTGACCCAAAGATTTTCCCGCGTATCTTCATACAAGGCAAGAATTAAGTTATTCGGCAAGCTGTTGGGGTCTTTGGGATCATGTTTATAGGCCTTGAAAGAGCCATCGTGCTGGAGCAGATTCAAGCCGCCACCATCTGTGCCCAGCCATAATCGTCCTTCTTTGTCTTTTACAATGGCCTTTACTACGTTGTTATTCAGGCTGTGGTCGTTATTTATTTCGTGCGCATAAAGCTTGAAATTATTTCCTGTTCGGAAGAGAACATTGATTCCGGTGTTTCTGCTTCCTATCCATAAATTATCAGCGTTGTCCCGAAAAAAGGTTGTCATGAAATTTTCTGTTAATCCCTCGGGATTGTCCAGATCATATTGATGATGTGCGAAATTTCGTCTGGTTTTATCCAGTACACTGATGCCGTTGGCATTTCCAACCCACAAATTTCCATCCGCATCTTCTCCTAAACAACGGATATTATCACTGGCAACGGAATTCGTGTTGCCCTCCTGATGTGGATATTTTATAAAGTTATTGGTGTCGGCATCAACCCGATAAAGGCCATTGTTTGTAGAGACCCATATTATGCCCGAATGATCTTCAAAGATTTTGAATTCTATCGGTTTGAATTTTTCCGGGTCGGTTCCTTCCTTTCGAAATGGGTGGAACGTAAAAGCCTTTTGTTTAGGATCAAATATGAATACACCCGTTGGGTTTGCTAATGAACCTGTCCAGAGATTTCCTTTGCTATCTTCATACACTGATCGAAGCAACATATCTTGTTTGTTCAACGGTCGGTACGTTGTTGCAGAAAGACCAGTGCTGTCAACCAGACCCAATCCCGTATTGGTACAAATCCAGATATTGCCTTTTTTGTCTTCCAGGATATCGAAGATCGGCTCATTAATATTGAAATGCACAAACGCATTCTTTTGAAAATCAAATTGATCTAATCCTATAGCGGTACCCACCCAAAATCTGCCCTTGCTATCAACACGCGTGACCGCTATTCGATTATCGCGTACGGTCGTCGTGTCCTTTCTGTTGTGGAGATACACTGTAAATTTATAACCATCGTATTTGTTTAATCCATTCTCTGTACCAAACCACATAAAGCCTTTTTTATCTTGCGCCATGCATACTATATGGCTTTGAGAAAGACCATTGTTGGTATTCAAATGGTGGAATTTTACATCGCTTTTTTGTGCGGATACGGTGAAGCTCAACAGAAATGATATAGTGAATAGTGCTCTTGCCATAACATTCAAAACGATTTAAAAGCGCCGTGAAGATCACCCGATGTCACGCATAGTTAGAAGTGTCAAAAATGGTAGCCCGGACCTTCGGTGCTATCGGATGGTGGATGCGGATTCGTCGGTTAAAAAGATAATAAGAAATTCCTGATTCACCATATCTTATCATGCCACCGGACACGGCAGCCGGCAGCAACCTGAGGGTTTACCACTACGGCGACTGCATATTTATGGTTAGCTTCTTTTTTTGAGGAAGTAGTGGGACAAACGGTGACTGAAAGGTTATGCTACTGCCGGCGCATGGTCCTGGCTGCGGACGATGAGTGCGGCGCCTTGCGCGGAACCCAGGGGTTGCTGGGAAACTTCGAGAGAATAGGTGGGTAATAGCTGTTGCAATAATTTGAGGAAGATATCATTGCCGACAAAGCCGCCGTCGAGGTATAATTTACGGATAGGGCTGCTGCCGAGGGCCAGGCGGACGGAGGCTACTTGCAGTCGGGCCAATCCCCACATGACTTGATGATAGGCTTCTTCAAACGTGCTGTAGTGCGCGGGTGACCATCGGTTCTGGGGGAAGAGGTCGTGGACGAGCGTTGGATTGTTTAACGTCTCGGGGTAGAATGTATTTGTTTCGGGAGTATCAAGCCGGACCCATGCAGGGTTTAAGTCTACTTGTTTGTAATACTGTGGTTCTTTACCGAATAATGTATTGAGGCGGTTGAGCTGGTGGTCGAGCTCGTGGCCGAGGAATAGCCGCGACGCTTTGACCGGCGCGCCGAAGATGGTCATATAGTTCAGACAGTCGCGGCTTAGCTCACCGACAGAGAGGGGCTCGTGCGTGAACGGGTTTAGTGTGATGCTCCACGTACCGGTGGAGATTAACGCGAAGGGATCTTGCGTGCGCAGCATGTAGGCGGCCAGCGCAGAGGAGCTGTCGTGAATGCCTACGCCAACCGTGACGGGCTGGCCGTGCAGCGTTACCTGGGACGTGTGGGTGGTGTGGACCGTCGCGGGGAAGAGATGGTCGAGCTGCTCTTCTACCAGCCACCGGTGGTAGCGACGGTGGGTATAGTCCCACAGGCGGGTATGGCAGCCGATGGAGGTTGGCTCACTGGCGAGGACGCCGGTGAAGAGGTAGGAGAGGTATTGCGGAAAATGTAACGTATGCCGAATGCGGGCGAAGACTGCCGGCTTGCTTTTTTTGAGCCAGTAAAGCTGCAGTCCGGCATTGAGCATGCCGAGGGATGGGGATGCGGTTTCGATGTTGTTCTCGGCTTCGGGGTAGCGGTGAAAGAATTCGCGGACGATCTCGTCGGGGATGGTTTTGAGGTAATTGTAGAGAGGCGTGACGGGGTGGCCGTCGGCGTCGAGGTGCACGAGGGTGGCGCCGTAGGTGGAGAAGTTGAGGTACCGGAGGGTATACTTGCCGTCCGTGATGATGCGGGCGACGGTGTCGCGGATCCAGTGTGTGAGGGCGGGCAGGTCGTCGCAGTCGAAGCCGTCGTCGTCGGTGACGGTGGGCAGCTTCTGGTATTCGCGGTGCTGCTGGCGTAGGGCGTCGTCGAAGAGAAAGAACTTTTTGTTGGTCTTTCCGATGTCAAAGATGGCGGTAACGGGTATAGGCATGATGGTATGATCAGAGTCCGGTGGAAATGGTTTTGAGTCCACGCTCTTGTACCAGCTGGCGGCGTACGTTGGCATGGCGGAAGAGGCCGATGGGGTTCAGCGCACCGCCACTCCGTTGTCTTGCCTCGGCGACCAGCGGGCGCACGTCGGTGCGGAAGGCATCCTGTAGGATTTCCTGCGCGCGTGCGGCGTCGTTGTTCTCGCGTGCGGCTTCGAGCTCTTCGCGATTGACCAGGAGGGCCTGGGTGTAGGCGATCTTGATGGCTTCGACGGATTGAAGCAGGTCTTCCAGCGGGTCTTTGACGTTGTGGCTGGCGTCGATCATCCACGCGGGCGTGGGGTTGATCGAGGCGGGGTCTTCCATGCCATAGACCAGCTCGTTGAAGATGAGGAAGAGCTGGTACGGGCGGATGCTGCCGACTGTGAGGTCGTCGTCGCCGTATTTGGAGTCGTTGAAGTGGAAGCCGCCGAGCTTGCCTTCCATCATGAGGGTGGCGACGATCTGCTCGATGTTGGTATTGGGCAGGTGGTGGCCCAGATCGACCAGGCTATACGCTTTCTTGCCCAGCTTGGAGGCCAGCAGGTGCGAGGTACCCCAGTCTTGTATGACGGTGGAGTAGAAGTTCGGTTCGTAGGGCTTATACTCGATCAGGATCTTCCAGTCGACGGGCAGGGCGGTATAAATTTCCTGCAAGGATTCCAGCGTACGCTGGAAGGCTTTGCGGAAGTTTTGCTGGCCGGGGAAACACGAGCCGTCGGACAGCCATACCGTGAGGGCTTTGGAGCCCAGACCTTCGCCATGGCGGATGACGTCGATGTTGTGCCGGACGGCCAGCTGGCGATGGGCTTTGTCACTATGCGACAGCGAGCCGAATTTATAGGACAGCGATTGGTTCGGCTGGTCCTGGAAGGTATTGGAGTTGACGGCGTCAAACACCAGGTCGTGTGCTTGTGCGAGGGCGCGGATAGCGGCGGCATCTTCGGGTATATCCCAGGGGATGTGCAGGGAGATGGCGCCACTGGAGCGGTTGATGGCATGCAGCAGGCCGACGTCGGCAATCTTTTCTTCCAGCGTGCGGGGCTCGCCGCCACCAGAGAACCGGGCGAAGCGGGTGCCGCCGGTACCGAGCGCCCATGACGGGATGGCGATCTGCAGTGCCGCGATCTTGTCGAGGAGTTGTGGGACGTCGAGGCCTTGCCCGGTCAGACGGGCGGCCGTATAATCGAAGGCTGCGCGGTGATCGGCTATCGCCTGCTGGTTGTGTGCCTGAAGGTGTTGTGCGTCGAGTTTCATAGGCTATCGAACAAAGGCAGGTGCTACGCCGCCGTCTACGTTGATAATATTTCCAGTGCTTTTGCTGAGGTGGCCGCCGACGAGGACAAACACGCCGTTGGCGATGTCGCCGGTGGTGATGATCTCGTTGAGGATGGTGCGCCTGGCGTAGAATGCGGGTAGCTCGTCTACGGTAATGCCATACGCTTTGGCGCGGCCGGCGGCCCATTCGCCTTCCCAGATCTTGCTGCCTTCGATTACGGCGTCGGGGTTTACGATGTTGACGCGGATCTTGTCTTTGCCGAGCTCAGCGGCCAGCAGGCGGCTCATGTGTACCTGCGCGGCTTTGGCGGTGCCATAGCCGACGTTGTTCGGGCCGGATACCAGCGCGTTCTTGCTGGCGATGTTGACGATGTCGCCACCGAGTGCCTGGGCGCGCAGAATCTCCACGCCACGCTGCGATACGGAGAATTGCCCTTTTACGATCACATCTTGCAGGAGGTCCCAGTCTTGTTCGGTGGTTTGCTCCAGCGGCTTGGAGATGGCCAGCCCGGCACAGTTGACGAGTATATCGATACCCCCAAACGCCAGGCATGCCTGGCGCAGGGCTTGTTGGATGGAGCTTCCACTCGTGACATCGGCGGATGCGCCCGCGGCGACATCTTTGGAGAAGCTGTTTACGGCGAGCGCCAGGTTTCCTTCGTGTATATCGGTCAGGAAGACGCAGGCGCCTTCTGCGGCGAGCTTGCGTGCGATAGCCAGTCCGATGCCACCGGCGCCGCCGGTCACCAGCGCGATCTTCCGCGACAGCGGTTTCTCTTTGGGCATGCGCTGCAGCTTGGCTTCTTCCAGCAACCAGTATTCGATGTCGAAGGCTTCTTGCAACGGCAGGGATACATATTCCGAGATGGCCTCGGCGCCTTTCATGACGTTGATGGCGTTGATATAAAACTCGCTGGCGACACGCGTCGTCTGTTTGTCTTTGGAAAAGGAGAACATGCCTACGCCGGGCCACAGGATGATGACCGGGTTCGGATCGCGTATGGCGGGACTGTTGGGGTGTTTATGTTTTTCGTAGTACTGCGTATAGTACTGCCGGTATTCTTCGAAATCTTTTGTAAGCGATTCGCGCAGGGCCGTTGTGTTGGAGAGATCGGCATGGGGCGGCAGGTTGAGGACCAGCGGACGAATCTTGGTTCGTAAAAAATGGTCTGGGCAGCTGGTGCCCAGCGGGGCAAGCTTCTCGAGGTCGTGACTGTTGATGAATTCCAGTACTTTGTCGTCGTCGGTGAAGTGGCCGACCATGCGGGCGTGGCTGGAGGCCAGTCCGCGTAGTACTGGGGCGAGTATGGCGGCCTGTTGCCGGCGTTCTTCCGCGGGAAGCGCCGTGAGCTTTGCGCCGCCGAAGACTGCGCGTTTTTTGCCGTAGTTTTTATATAAAAACGCTGAGGCTTTTTCGATTACCTCTAAGCTATTGCGATAGCAGGCGTACGCGGTATCGCCCCAGGTGAAGAGGCCGTGGCCGCCGAGCATGATGCCGCGGATGCCCGGGTTTTCTTCGAGCGCTTTCGCCAGCTGCAGGCCGAGGTCGAAGCCGGGGCGCTGCCAGGGCACCCAGGCGATCCGGCCGTCGAATAACGTGCGCGTGATTTCCTGGCCATTCTTCGAGGCCGCGATGGCAATGGCGGCGTCGGGGTGTAAGTGGTCGATGTGGTTGAACGGCAGGAAGGCGTGCAGGGGCGTGTCGATGGACGGCGCCTTGGAGTTGAGGTCGTAGATGCAATGGTTGAACAGCCCGACCATCTCGTCTTCGTGCGCGAGACCACGGTATATATTCTTCAGCGCGTGGAGCCGGTCGACGTAGAGGGCGGCCAGGCCGCTTTTGGTCAGGGTGCCGATGTCACCACCGGATCCTTTTACCCACATGACGGGTGTCTCGCGGCCGGTGAGCGGATCTTTTTCAATCGTCTTGCAGCTGGTGTTGCCACCGCCATAGTTAGTAATGCGCAGGTCGGCGCCCAGCAGGTTGGAACGGTATATCAATAACGCTACTTCGTCACCTTGCAGCGCGGCTGCCTTTTCCTTGTCCCAGGAGTAGGTTACGTATTGAAAGGGTTTCTCAAGAATTTCCATCATGTATCAAATCTTTGTATTGCTCGTGCGGTAAAACTACCGACCGTTGTGACGGGGGGCATCCTGTGCTTACCGGCCTCCCGCCGGGTTATTTAATGGCGTTGCCCAGGCCCACCACCAGGACCGACAGGACGATCGTGAAAATGCCGGCAACGATGGTTGTCTTCGTGCGTTTACTGACGCCGTGCCACTCGCGCAGCCAGATGCCCCACAGGTTGGCGATCAGGATGATAAACGCCATGTGGAGAATCCACGAGCTGGCGCCGTTACCCAGCTTGCTTTCTCCCATGCCGTAAAAGAAGAACTGCAGGAACCAGGTGGTTCCGGCCAATGCAGAAAAGAGGTAGTTGCGCAGCAAGGGCGTGTCGCTGTTGGTATAGTCACCGAACGAGCGATGGCGGAAATTGAGCAGCATGCACCAGAACAGGTTTGTCGCCAGGCCGCCCCAGAGTAATACGACATACGTCACATTGTTTTGGTAGAGCGGGTTGTAGCCCAGCGCGACGGCTTCGTCGGCCATGGGCTTGCCGGCTTCGATGCCGAAGTTAAAGCACGAGCTGAGGATGCCGGAGGTAATGGCGACCAGTAGGCCACGCGTGAGGTTAAACTCGGATACGCTTTGCTGTTTCGCTTCGGCAGACATTTCTTTTTCTTTGAGCACGCCGGCACGTCCGCAGATATAGATGCCGAGCAGGCAGATCGCGACGCCGGCCAGGATGACGCGGCCCCAGGGGTTGGTGATCATTTCCGTGAAGCTTGTTTTGCCGGGCGTAGGGACAAAGGTATAGTATATAGAAGGCAGCAAGGCGCCGAAGGCGGAGCAAAAGCCGAGGACGACAGAGTTGCCGAGGGACATGCCGAGGTAGCGTACGCCCAGGCCGTAGGTGAGTCCGCCGATGCCCCAGAGTACGCCGAATAAAATAGTATAGCGGAGCGTGGAGGCGGAGGTATGGGAGATGATCTCGGCGAAGCCGGGCAGGGTGAGCCACGCCGCAATGGGGGGGATGATCAGCCAGGAGAAGAAGCCGCCGACGATCCAGTAGCTTTCCCAGGACCAGCGTTGTACTTTTTTATAGGGAATATAAAAACTGCCGGAGGCGAAGCCGCCGATGAAGTGGAAGATGATGCCAAGGACTGCCTGCATAACGTAGGGGTTGTTGGGCTAAGGTAGTGTTTGAGCGTGGGCACAACTGTCATGTACTATCATGGAATCAGCGTGAGTGTGAGTGTGAGAGCGGAGTGAAAGAGTTGGCGGTCGCTCACACTCGCGCTGATTTTTTATACGGATCCGCGGTCGATGAAGCGGAATACGTTTTTTACGGTTTCGCGTTTCTTCTTTAAAATCATGTAGGCTGCGGTTTCTCCCATGACCTGAAAGTCAGTGGAGATTACCGTTATACCGAGCAGGTCTTTTAACGGAGTATCATTATACGAGATCACTCCTATATCCTTCCCCAATACAAACTTTTTATCACGCACCTGCTTGATCAGCCGCACCAAATCATTTTCTTCTATGGTAATATACGCATCCTTAGGCTGCAGCTCCATATCGTTATAAAGTTCTTCCAGTATTTCGAAGTCGAAGCCGGCGTCGGAACAGAACTTTTGGAAGCCCTGGAGGATTTCGAGAGGGTAAGGGTAGACGGTTTTGCGCGGGTATACCAGGATGAGCTTGTCGTATTGCTTCAGGCGTGACTGGCCTTCGCGCAGGGCATCGTAGATGTCGGTTTTGAAGTCCTGGTAGACGGAGGCAACGTCGCGTTTGAGCTCGGGGAGATAGTTGTCGAGTAATAACAACCGGTCTTCGGGGATTTTGCGCAGGGCTTCGAGTACGTCGGCGGTGGTGCTTTCGTGGGCGAGGTGCTCGTCTTTGAAGTGGGGCATGACGACGAAGTAGTCGTAGCGGCCGGTGCCTTCGCGCAGGGCTGTGAGAAAAATGTTGGGATCTGCGTGGAAGATGGTGAGGTCTACGTGGGCGTTTGTGCCCAGGCTGCTGACGAAGGAATTGTAAATCTGTAATTTATAGGAGCTGAGCTTGTTGAGCAGGCAGAGGATGTTGATGCGTGAGGGAAGCACCGTGCGGGCGACGTAGTAGCCTTTGCCCTTTGCGGAGACGATGATTTGTTTTTCCTTGAGGTAATTATAGGCTTTCTCGACGGTATCGCGCGAGAGGTAATATTCTTCGCTGATCTCGTTGATGGACGGTATGCGCTGGCCCACGGTCAAAATACCTTTTTCGATATCGCCGACGATCGAGTTGACGATCTGGTGATATTTGGGAATGCGCGACTCGCTGTCGATCCGTATCGGGTGGATGTACTCCATAGTCTGACCTCTCATCCTGCAATCTTAAAAATTTTCGCTAAACTATCATCAAGATCAACCGATTTCTGACGGATTTCAAACGGTTTAGGCCCGATCGCGAAATTGACGTTGGGCCTTAATTTCGGTCTTTATATGACCACTAACCCCGTTATCAGGCACACCAGGAGTATTTTTAGTTGGCGGAATTTTGTGAAAACAGCCGGTACGGCGATCGCCCGTTGACCGGAAACGGCGAATTACGATTGTCGGCATCGGTGGCCGTACGCTGGGCTGTGGTGATCGAAGGATGTGTGGGATACCTACCGAATTGTGATTGGTCATCCAACGTGTCAAACAAGGCCGTACGATGCCAGTATATTTCCAGTTTAATTTTCCCCCTTCCTTACCAAGATCCTCGCTTGATCCATGGATGTCCCACCCCTTTAAAGGATAAGGTCATCCGTAGGACATCCGTGGGACATCTGTAGGACATCCGTGGGACATCTATGAGGGACACTCGAAGTACCCTCGGGAACTTCTACGGCGTTTATGATCGGGGAAATGTCTTCTTTTGTTGTGAAGAACATGGAACGTTTTCTGTGCATAGATTCAGTTAACTAGTTTGACTGTTATCGGACGACTCTGATTTTTTTTGGCTTATACCATACCATGTCGCATGCTTCGGGTTGTAGCTCAGAGCAGACGAGACGCCAGCCGGCTTTTAGTTTTTCTTCGGCATTTCTTCCGACGTAGAAGGGCGCCATGTAGCGGGTGTTCTTGCGGAGCATTGAGGCAAATCGTTTGAGGATCTTGCATTCTATGCCGCCCTGGTCTGAAATGGAGATTTTACCGGCGAGTAATAAGCCGTCACGGACGATTCCGCCGAACTGGAAGTATACTACGTTCTTTTTGTTTTTCTCCATGTCTACGGCATACCGAATTCCTCCTTTTTGTTGGGGCACGTCACGGACGATGAGCTTCTGCTTTTGCGGCAGCATGAGGTAACGGTTGTCTCTGGACCAGTCTTCGGCGATGGGAGCTCCGAAGTGGGGGAGCTTTTTCGCTGCAGGAAAGACACGTCTGTGCTGGCGGCTGAACATGCCGGCCTGGTGGTAGCAGACGTCAAACTCTTCTTCTATGACGGTGATGATGGGGGTAACGTCTTCTTTTGTGAGGAAAAACATTCGGCTCTTCCAGTCGAGGTACATATGGTTAACTTTTTTAGCTATAGTATAGTCGTATTTAACTGGATTGTGCGGTGAAGGGTTACGGATTTATCGCCCGTGCCTGCTGCGTAGCTAGCGACAGCATTATAATTTTTTCGTTTTAAGTATCTTTTTCGGACGACTTCTTCGCGGGTAACTTCTGCGCTTTCATAAAGTCTTTGATCCGTTTTTTGTTGCCCGCTATCCAAAGCACGTCGCCTTCTTCCAATACCGCCGTTGATTCTGGATTAAGCATGCGGTTGCCGTTGCGTTCGATGCCGACGATGAGGGCTTTGGCTTGCTCGCGGATGCCGGTGCTGCGGATGGATTGGCCGATCAGGCAGGTATCCTTCTGTAGGGTGATGTTTAGCAGCATGATCTCGTTCCTGGCGGCTTCTTCTTCGTTGCGGCCGTTGATGGACTCTTCGAAGAGGCCTTTGACTTTTGTGAGCTGCTCGTCGGTGCCGATCACGGAGACGCGGTCGCCGGGGTATAGGCGCTCGTAGCGGTCGGGGGTGAGGATGGTGATGTTGCCGCGTTCGATCAGGCCGATGTTTATGCCGTACAGCTCGCGCAGGGAGAGCTCTTGCAGGGTGTTGCCGATGAGGGGCGATTCGGCGGGGACTTCGAATTCTGCCAGGTGAGCGTCCCAGGGGGCGATCTCCGGGCGGCGCTTTTGTGTCTCGCGCTCGTTGAGGTTGCCCAGGAACCGTTTTTCCACACGGTCGTAGAATTGCTGCAGCTTGCGCGAGAATAGGACGACCACCAGGCTGGTGACGGCCACGGCTACTATAAGGACCACGGGTGTGGAAAAGTAGCGATCAAGTAAGACGCCGACCAGGGCGACGGCGACAGCAATGCGCGTGACCTCCAGCATGATGAGCGGGCCGCGGTTTAGCTTGCGGTTGAGCCAGAGGTGCGCATAGGCCTCGCGTTCGATGCGGCGCACGGCAATGGTCCAGATGGGCGGGATCATGGCGATGAGTGTGATGGCCACGGTGATGATCTTGTCTTGCGGGCTGCCGGTGATGCGTGTGTGCATGAATGGGTAGAGGTACCGCTGCGACAGCACGATGATGCCGATGGCCAGCACGGTGTGGATGACGATGTTTAAGGCGTAGGCGCGCAGCAGGAGCTTCCAATCGCTGCTGGCGGACAGCTGCTGTGTGCTGGAGCTATAGCGGTTGATGCCGTTTACCCAGCGGGTGGGCAACATCCGTTCCAATAAAATATAAACGCTTTCGGATTTTTTGATGAAGTAGGGTGTGGTGAACGTGGTGACGGCCGAGGCGGCCACGGCGATGGGGTAGAGGAAGTTGCTGGTTACTTTCAGGCTGATGCCGAGCGAGGCGATGATAAAAGAGAATTCGCCGATTTGTGCGAGACTCATGCCGGCCTGTACCGAGTGTTTGAGTGACTGGCCGGAGATGATCGCGCCGATGGTGGTGCTGATGAGCTTGCCGAAGATGGTGATGAGCGTTACCACCAACACCGGTACGGCGTAGTCGATGAGCACTTGCGGATTGATCATCATGCCTACCGAGACGAAGAATACGGCGGCGAAGAGATCTTTTACCGGCTTGACCAGGTGCTCGATGCGTTCGGCCTGGGTGGTCTCGGCGAGGATCGAGCCCATGATGAAGGCGCCGAGGGCGGCGGAGAAGCCGACGGTGACGGCGAGGATGACCATGAGCAGGCACATGCCGATGGAGACGATGAGCATGTTTTCATCGCTCATGAGGTTGCGCGTGCGCTTGAGGAAGGTCGGTATAAAGAAGATGCCGGCCAGGAACCACAGGATCAGGAAGAAGATGAGCTTGAGCAACTGCATGCCGAGCTCCGCGCCCGCGAACTGCTGGCTGACGGCGATGGTCGATAACAATACTAACAGGAGGATGGCGACGAGGTCTTCGACGATGAGGATGCCAAAGACCAGCGTAGCGTACTTCTTGGATTTGACACCGAGCTCGTCAAATGCGCGCAGGATGATCGTGGTAGACGACATCGACAGCAATGCGCCGAGGAAGATGCTGTCCATGGTGGTCCAACCCAGGAGCTTGCCGGTGATAAAGCCGACGAAGATCATAATGGCGATCTCGGTGATGGCGGTGATGGAGGCGGATCCGCCCACGGCGACAAGCTTCTTAAAGCTGAACTCGAGACCGAGGCTGAAGAGCAGGAAGATGACGCCGATCTCGGACCATACCTGGATGCCTTCCGCGTCTGCCACGGTGGGCAGGAGGGAGACGTACGGCCCCACGAGCAGGCCAGCCAGGATGTACCCCAGCACCGTTGGCTGACGGATCTTCTTGAAGAGCAGGGTGGTGATGCCTGCTACTGCCAGGATGAGCCCGAGGTCGGTGATGAGTTGCGGAAGGTGCGTCATGCGGGCAAAATATCGTTTTTTTATTGTTTGGCCAATGAGAAAAGGCGTCCGTCACCAAAAGACTGCCGCTCATCACTTTTGTGGCGCCGCCGGGCAGGTTGGTGTAACCCTGCGTCGCAAACTTCCGTTTGTTATTTGAATTTTATAATTTTGAGGATGCAGCCAAAAAGCGAGACGCTCGAAGATTTTTATAACCGCTACCCCGCCAAACGGCCGGCGGCATACGATCCCACGAAGCCTTCGGAAACCGGGCATTTTAATGTATACCGCCGCGACAGCTGCAACCGCTATGCACCCTATAACCGCCGGGACTATTATAAGATCTCGCTGATCCGCGGGCAGGGCAATTTATACTTTGCAGACAAGACGATCGAGATCGACCGGAATGCATTGGTGTTCTTTAACCCCCAGGTGCCGTATGCATGGGAAGCGATCTCGGAGGTGCAGGCGGGCCATTTTTGTTTGTTTACCGACGGTTTTATCCATACAAAAGGCAACGAGAGCATTCTGGATTCGCCGTTGTTTCAAGTGGGATGCAACCCGGTATTCTTTTTATCACCCAAGCAGGATGAGCACATCGGTGAGCTGTTCGAAAAGATGGTTTGCGAGCGGGATTCGGACTATGTGCACAAATTTGAGCTATTGCGTAACTACGTCAACCTGGTCATTCACGAGGCCCTGAAGATGCACCCGGCGGAGACGCATCACCCCACCAGCGCGTCGGGGCGCATCGCGTCGCTCTTTATAGAGCTGCTGGAGCGTCAGTTTCCGGTCGCCTCGGAGCATTCGCTGAAGCTGCGCACGGCAAACGATTACGCCGAGCGATTGTCTATACACCCCAATCACCTGAACCGCGCGGTGAAAGAAATTACCGGCAAGACTACGACTGATCACATCTCCGAACGCATCGTCCGGGAGGCCCGGGCGTTGTTGATGCATACCGACTGGAGCGTGTCGCAGATCGGCTACTCGCTCGGGTTTGAATACCCGGCGTATTTCAATAACTTTTTCAAGAAGCAAACCCAAGCGACCCCTCGTTCGCTGCGAAAATAATTGTTCGAATTTTATAATTTTTGGTTTGAAATCCATAATCCGTTGCGAAGCTTGACATCCTAGCTTTGCGACATGATCTACAGAACCCTACGCAACACTTCTGAAAAACTCTCTGCCGTCGGATTAGGCTGTATGGGCATGAGCCATGCCTATGGGCCGCTCGACAATGCGGAGTCAATCGCCACGTTACACCGGGCACTCGACCTGGGCATCAACTTCTGGGACACGGCCGACATGTATGGTCAGGGTCGCAACGAAGAACTGGTGTCGCAGGTATTAGTGCCGAACCGTAATAAGATCTTTCTGGCAACCAAGTTTGGCTTTCGCTACCGCGCGGACGGCACGACGTATTTTGACGGCTCGCCGGCCTATATGAAGACCGCGGTCGAGGCCAGCCTGAAGCGCCTGCGCATCGATACGATCGACCTCTATTACGCTCACCGCGTAGACCCTGCGGTACCGGTAGAGGAGATGGTGGGCGCCATGGCGGAGCTGGTGAAGGAAGGCAAGGTGCGTTACCTTGGATTGTCGGAGGCTTCGGCGGCGTCTATCCGGAAGGCGCATGCGGTACATCCGATCACGGCGTTGCAAAATGAGTACTCGTTAATAACACGTGATGTGGAGGCGGAGATCCTGCCACTGTGCCGTGAATTGGGCATAACCTTGATACCATTTAGTCCACTAGCCCGCGGGTTGGTGACGGCGACATTGGATACGGCCGGGTTGGCATCGGATGATTTCCGGCGCACGTTGCCACGGTTTCAGGACGCGCACCTGGATAACAATTTGAAGTTGACGCAGGCGTTGGCGGCGTTTGCTGCGGAGAAGGGAATTACGCCGGCACAACTGGCGTTGGCTTGGGTGCTGGCGCAAGGAGAGGATGTGATTCCGATTCCGGGGACGAAGAAGCGAAAGTATCTGGAGGAGAATGCGGGAGCTGCGGATGTTCAGCTGAGTGTTGGGGATTTGGCTTGGGTTGCAGATATTCTGCGGCGCTATCCGGATGTGGGGTCGCGGTATAATGAGGGTATGATGAAGTTGGTGAATAACTGACGTTAGGGGAGGGTGTGGGCTGTGGTCCACGCCAGTCTGAAGACTGGCATTGGGGTACGTCCATTCCGATAGCTATCGGAACGCCCTCCCTTCGGTCGGAAGACTTGAACCAGGTACGCGACGGGCCTTTCAACCGCTTTTGTAATAACGCATACAGAACGATGGAAATAGACGTATACTTAACTATATAAAGGCTCTACGCTATTCCAAAGCCTACCTCTTTAGAAAACGATTGAACGAGTATTCGAGTCGCGACGTTTCCCCCACGTCGTAGCTTTTTTGAACGCAACACACGCTATATATTTCTTATGCAGTTAATGATCCCGGATGGCAGGATTGCCGTTCATCCTTCTTTTCGAATTTATAAGATCGCTGCGCTGGTCTTGCTGGCGCTTGCCAGTACGCTGAGTGCGAAGGCTCAGCAGTCGCAGGCAGCCGGTGAGCATCCGGCGCAATACCTTGCGCTGCCGGAGGCGGTGGAGACCGGTGTTCAACAATATCAAAGCATTCAGGCGAAGCGCAGTTACCTGCATGCGTCGGAGGCGCTTACGCGCAATGCGCGCAATGAGTACCTGCCCAACGTGATCGCGGCAGTACAGCAGGCGTATGGTACCGTGAATGGTCAGTTTGGGCCGCTTGGTGCCGTGGGGGTGTTGGGGGTGGCGTCGGCGGGGCCGTCGTACAGTGATCAGCGTTGGAATGCGGCGTTTGGGGCGCTGTATATTGTCAGCGCCAACTGGGAGGTGTTTACGTTCGGTCGTGTGCGGTCGCGCATCGACCTGGCGAAGGCGCAGGTGCATCGTGATTCGGCGGACCTGGAGCAGGAGGAGTTTGTACAGCGCGTGCGCATTTCCGGGGCCTATCTCAACTTGTTGGTGGCGCAGCAGTTTCTGCGCAACGGCCGGTCTAATCTCGAACGGGCGGAAGCGGTGCAGCGCACCGTGCGGGCGCGGACGAGGACAGGGTTGAATCCGGGGGTGGACTCGTCGCTGGCGAATGCGGAAGTGTCGCGGGCGCGGCTGTCGCTGATCGAGCTACGGACCAACGAACAGCAGGTGCGCAATCAACTGGCGCAGCTTTTAAATGTACCGCCTACGGAGTTTGTCCTCGATAGCACGTTGTTGGGTAAGTCGCCGCAACAATTGGATGCCGGCGTGGCCGTGGCGGATAACCCCCAGGTAAAATTTTATCAGGCGCGGATCGAGCAGGCTACGCAGGCGGCCCGCGTGGCGAGCCGCAGTGTTCTGCCGGGCATTTCGCTTTTTGGCGTGTACCAGGCCCGTGGCTCGGGATTCGACTATAATTATACACCGGAGTTTCCCGATCGTTATTCGTCGCGGTATAGCGATGGGGTAGACCCGTCGCGGTACAACTATGTGGCGGGTATTAGTTTTTCGTGGAATTTGATCAGCCCGATCAAAGTTCGGCAGCAGGCGCGGGCGCAACAGTTTGTGGCAGAAGGATACCGGCATGAATACAACCAGGTGCGCGTGCAGCTGGAGGACCAGTTGATCCTGGCGGACCAGCGGCTGGCCAACGGCCTGCAGAGCTTGCAAGAAGCACCACAGCAATATAACGCTGCTTCGGATGCCTATACGCAGAAGAACGTGCTGTATAAAAACGGACTGACGACGATCGTGGACCTGCAGCAGTCGATGTATGCGCTGAACCGCGCCGAGATCGACCAGAGCGTGGCCTATGTCAATGTGTGGCAGGCGCTGTTGCTGAAAGCAGCCGCTTCGGGCGACTTTACCTTATTTATCAATCAGGCTCACTAGTTTATGAATTTAATACGATCTGCTCTTCGCAAGCCTATTTCGATCCTGGTGCTTGTCGCCGGTATGCTGTTCTTCGGCGTTAACGCCGCGCGTACCATTAAGATTGACATTTTTCCGGCGATGAACCTGCCGGTGATTTATCTCTCTCACCCGTTCGGCGGTTATACTCCCGCGCAGATGGAAGCTTTCTTTGCCAAACCGTACATCAACATCATGCTGTTTGTGAACGGGATCAAAGCCATCGAGACCAAAAACATTCAGGGCCTTACCCTGATGAAGATTACCTTTTACCCGGGCACAGACATGGCGCAGGCGGCCGCGGAGCTGAGTGCCTTTGCGAACCGGGCGCAAGCGATCTTTCCACCGGGGTCCAACCCGCCGTTTATTATACGCTTCGACGCCTCGACGTTGCCGGTAGGGCAACTGGTAGTCAGTAGTCCGAGCCGTTCAAATAATGAGCTGGCCGACATGGCCAACGTCTATGTGCGCTCGGCCTTTACCACGATTCCGGGCCTCGTGGCAGCGCCGCCCTTTGGGGGGAACATCCGTACGATCGTGATCAAGGCGGACCCCGAGCGCATGCGTGCGCACAACCTGACACCCGATCAATTGGTGGAGGCGCTGCGCATCAACAATCAAACGGCGCCGTCGGGTAACGTGCGTATCGGCGACTATAACTATATCACGCCCACGAATACGACGATCAAGAATATTAAGGACTTTGAAAAGATCCCGCTCTTTAAAGGCGACGTGCAGAACCTTTACCTGGGCGATGTGGCCACGGTAGAGGACGGCGCGGACATCACGGTGGGGTATGCGCAGGTGAACGGCAAGCGTTCGGTGTATATCAGTATTGCCAAGTCGGCCGATGCATCGACCTGGGAGGTGGTGCAGAACCTGAAAGCGGCCATTCCCAAGTTCCAGGCGCAGCTGCCGGAAGACGTTACGTTGTCGTATGAGTTCGACCAGTCTACGTATGTGATCAACGCAGTGAAGAGTCTGATCAGCGAAGGTGTGATTGGCGCGATACTCACGGGGTTGATGGTGGTATTGTTCCTGGGCGATCTCCGCGGTGCGTTGATCGTGATCCTGACGATTCCGACGTCGATCATTTCGGGGGTGTTGTTCCTGCAGCTGTTTGGGCAGACGATTAATATCATGACCTTGAGCGGGCTTTCGCTGGCCATCGGGATCCTGGTGGATGAGTCGACGGTGACGATCGAGAATATACACCAGCACATGGATATGGGGAAACCCAAGGCGCTGGCGATTTGGGATGCGTGTAAGGAGATTGCCTTTCCGAAGCTGTTGATCTTGTTCTGTATCCTGGCGGTGTTTGCACCGGCGCTGTCGATGAGCGGCATCCCGGGGTCATTGTTCCTGCCGCTGTCATTGGCGATCGGCTTCTCGATGATTACATCGTACTTGTTGTCACAGACGTTCGTGCCGGTTTTGGCGAACTGGATTATGAAGGATCATGCGTCGAAGCATCAGCAGGTGCTCGATCGACACCAGGCGGCGGAACTGGCGACTCATGGTGGTGGTAAGCTGAGTCGCTTCGAACGCTTTCGCGTAGGCTTCGTGGCGTTTATTGAACGGCTGTTTCCACAGCGACGGCTGGTGGTGCTGTGCTACCTGGTGGTGGTGATCGGCGCGGCGGCGTGGTTGCTGAGCAGCATCGGCCGCGACGTGTTACCGAAAACGAACTCCGGGCAATTCCAGGTGCGCCTGCGGGCCCCCGACGGTACCCGTATCGAGCGGACGGAACAAAAGCTGACGGAATCCATTCATTTGCTGGAGGGGATTGTAGGAAAAGAAAACATCAGCGTCAGCTCTGCGTATATAGGGCAACACCCGTCCCTGTTCTCGATCAGCCCGATCTATACCTTTACGGGCGGTCCGCAGGAAGCGGTGTTGCAAGTGAGCTTGAACAAGGAGCATCACTTCGACATGGACGACTTAAAAGAACGATTCCGGAACCAGATTCACGAACACCTGCCCGACGTGGCGGTGTCCTTCGAGCCAATCGAGCTTACTGATAAGATCCTGAGCCAGGGTTCGCCGACGCCCATTGAAGTGCGCGTGGCCAGCCGGAATAAAAAGCAGAACGAAGCCTATGCGCGCAAGGTGATCGCCAGGCTGAAAGAAATACCTTACTTGCGCGATGTGCAGCTGGGGCAGTCGGTGAAGTACCCAGCGCTGAACATCACCGTCGATCGCGTTCGTGCGGCACAGCTGGGAGTGGATATGAGTGATGTATCGCGATCGCTGATTGCTTCGACGTCGTCGTCGCGGTATACCGAAAAGAACGTATGGCTGGATGAGAAGGCGGGCTTGAGCTATAGTGTACAAATTCAAGTACCTGAAAATAAGATGACGCATGTTTCTGACATAGGTCAGATCCCGCTGTTGCGCAATACAACGCGCCCGATCCTGAGTGATGTGGCCACTATTGAACCCGATACAGTGTATGGAGAGGCCGATAACCTGGGGGCCATGCCGGTGCTGTCGGTGACGGCGAACCTGACGGGTAAAGACCTGGGCGCGGCGACGGTGGATGTTGACAAGGCGCTGGCGTCGCTGGGCGAGCTGCCGCGCGGGTTGACGGTGGAAACCATCGGCTTAAGTAAAGTGTTGACAGAAACACTGGACAGCCTGCAGTCGGGCTTGCTGGTGGCGATTATCGTCATTTTCCTGATGCTGGCGGCGAACTTCCAGTCGTTCAAAGTTTCGCTGGTGGTGCTGGTGACGGTGCCGGCGGTAATTTTGGGTGCGCTGTTGCTGCTGCTGATCACGGGCTCGACACTGAACCTGCAATCGTACATGGGAATCATCATGTCGGTGGGGGTGTCGATCGCGAACGCGGTGCTGCTGGTAACGAATGCCGAGCAGCTGCGGTTACAGACGGGCAATGCCCTGGAGGCTGCGAAAGAGGCTGTCGCGCTGCGCGTGCGCCCGATCCTGATGACGTCGATTGCAATGATCGCGGGGATGATTCCCATGGCGATCGGCCACGGCGAAGGCGGCGACCAGGTGGCGCCACTGGCGCGGGCGGTGATTGGCGGACTGTTTGCCTCGACGTTTGCCGCGCTGATCGTACTGCCGATGGCCTTTGCCTGGATGCAGGGAAAAACTACTACCGACTCCGTGTCGCTCGACCCGGAAGACAAAGACAGCAAATTTTATATACCGAATACATCGACTTCGCTATGATCGCACATCCTATGAATGCTTATCTGAATACCCTGAAAGTTACCGGCGCGTTGGTACTGGCCGCCACGCTGGTGCGTTGCAGCACGTCCGCGGGCGAGGCCGGTTCAACTAAACCCCAGGCGGCGCCGGCCGTGGAGACGGTGTCCTTGAAGAAGGGGTTGTTGTCGTCGGTACTGAATGTGCCGGGCGAGCTGATCTCGTACCAGCAGGTGGACCTGTATGCACGTGAGACGAGCTTTGTGAAAACGATATTGGTGGATGTCGGCTCGGAAGTAAAAGAAGGACAGGTGCTGGCGTCGCTGGAGGCGCCGGAGATCTCTTCACGCCTGGCAGGGGCGGAGTCGCGCGGCAAGTCGCAGGAGGCGGTATACCTGGCGAGCAAAGCTAACTACGACCGCTTGCTGGAGACGAGCAAAACGCCGGGTACTATTTCGCCCAACGATCTCGACCAGGCGCGTGCCCGCATGAACTCCGATCTGGCGCAGCTGGAGGCGGCCCGCGCCACACAACGTGAGGTGGGAAACACACGTGATTACCTGACGATCCGCGCGCCGTTCAGGGGTGTTATCACTGCGCGTAATGTAAACCCGGGCGCCTACGTGGGACCGTCGGGACGTGGCTCGGAGAAACCGATGTTTACGTTGCAAGAGCAAAAGCAGCTGCGGTTGGTAGTGTCGGTGCCGGAAGCGTATACTGCCTATCTGTCGCCTAATGATACCGTTGATTTCTTTGTGAAGTCACAACCCGACAAGGCATTTCATGCACGTGTGGCACGTCTGGCGGGTGCGTTGGATGCACGGTTGCGGGCGGAGCGCATCGAGATGGATGTGATGAATGATAACAAGCGACTACTGCCGGGTATGATCGCCGACGTGGTGGTGCCGCTGCCGGCGAAGGACAGCACGTTCGTCGTACCGAAGCGTGCCGTGGTCAATGCGCCGGAGAAGGTCTTTGTCATTAAGGTGGTGGGCGGTAAGGCGCAGTGGACGCCGGTGCGCACAGGCCGCACGGTAGACGGTAAGACCGAGGTTTATGGTGACTTGCACGTGGGCGATGAGATTGTGCTGGCGGCGAGCGAAGAGGTGCGCGACGGTTCGGATGTTCCACAGACGAAGAAAACAGAGTGACCCGATAGCCATCGGGTGTGAGCGTGAGAGCGGAGTGAAAGAGTTCGCTCTCGCTCACGTTTTTTTAGATAGTTGTCACTTTTTGCCCGTATTGTTGTCGTAAGGGCACCGCGGCGGTATAGGTGTGGAAAGGTATCTTTGTATCATAAACCAACCAAAATACCATGGAAACCAATAACACCATCTCTAAGCCACGTCTGTGGACAGGCCGTATCATGAGCGCCATCGTTATCCTGTTTATGCTGATGGACGGCGTGATGAAATTTGTCAAGCCCGAGCCGGTGATCACGACCACTGTCAAACTGGGGTACCAGGATCATCACATCGTGTGGATGGGATTGCTGGCGCTGATCCCGACGATTCTGTATGCGATTCCTCAAACGGCCATTCTGGGCATCGTCCTGCTGACCGGCTTCTGGGGCGGTGCGATGAATGCTAATTTCCGTATAGACGAGCCGTTGTTCAGCCATATTCTGTTTCCGGTATACCTGGCGATCCTGGGTTGGGGTGGTCTCTGGCTGCGCGACGCACGGTTACGGGCGATCTTTCCCGTGCGATCCTAACAAATAGCGGTATACGAGGAGCATGACAATGTTTTCGGACATTGATCGCACCTCGCTTATATACATTTTTGCGTTTTGGCTGAATAACTTTTTCCGCAGCGATTATAGCCAGGGCATTGCAGGCCCTGGCATTCAGGGGATAATATCCGCCATTTGTCTCCTGAAAAAACTCAACGCCCACTGCGTGTGTCATAAATGATTCGGGAAGCGACGCGCAGGTGTTGGTCAGTATAATGGGCGTTGCGTCGCCTTGTCGTGTGGGGATGTAGTCACTGTAGGTAGTGTCTACAGCCACCGCAGTGGCTTCGTAGGAGATGGTTGCTATGCTGCTGACGAGCCGGAAGTGTGTGGCGCTTTTGGGGGCTTTTATGAAATGGCGGCCTTGCGGTGTGAAGGTCGTTGTGTGGGTGTGGAGGGCTTTTGTTGTGCTATAATCGGCGGTGAGTATTTTCTTTAACGACGTTTCGTTGTTAAAATTCAGATCGATCAGATAGCGAAGGTCGCCGTACGCGAGGCGGCGTTCTTTGAGAGATGTTGCCGGGTCGGCTTTGATCGCTTTTGCGATCGCGCTGGTTATGCGACTGGTCATGTGTGTGTCGGCCAGTGGCTGGAATAGCGGATAGAATGCAGCGCGTAGCGCTTTGACAAACATCGCGCCCCGCGCAAACTGGGCATTGTGCTCGCGCACGAGGGCAAAGGCGGGATCGGTCAGGATACGTTCGGCGTTCACGGATGTGACGTTACGGATCAGCCAACCGTATTTCGGATGCCAGTAGTATACCTTGTCGCCGCATTTGCCTTCCAGTTTGATGATGCTTGTTTGTTTGCCCATGCTTGCGTGTCGTATTTTTGTTTTATACAGTTCGTGTAGTGTGGTAACCCCTGAATTTATACTCTGGATTTTTTCTATGCAAGATTGTGGGAAAATTGTGGAGAAGTCATAAATAGGTTCAAATGATTATCCTGCATAAACCCTGCGGTCGCCCCGTATGTCCCCTTGCTATAACTGTTGTTTAAATCCTTTACAGACTGTCGGGGATAGGGCGGGGATACGTCAACCATGGCTTTAGTACGGCTTATGTATGGTTAATCCCCGGGATTGATACGGGTATGATGGGTTGAATCACGGGCTATGGTATTTTTTCGGTACTGGGTTTTTGAGGATATTTGGCCCTTGTCAGCATACCATTGGCTATGTTCTGGCGGAGCAAAGGAAAGATTGTATGACAGGATGGTTCATTGCCGGTTGGTTTTTGTTATTTATTTTTTTCTGCCAGTATAAGGTAGCGGGCATGTTGCGTTATCTCCAGCATTTTCAGGAAAAGGGATTGCTGCCGGCCGCGGAGTATAAAGCTTTGTATGGCCAGTGGTCGGGGCGGACGCGGTTTTATGTGAAGCTACCGGATCATCGCCACTATGCTTCGCTGTACGCGGATCCGGGCTTTGCGCAGTTTACAACACTGGTGCGTTTTGCTACGGTATTTTTTATCGTCACGGGCATTATGATCCTGTGGAAACTCGGATCTTAAATGACAGCAGGTGCTGCCGTGGTTTTTTTTGCTAATGTGGTGTCGGGATGTGAGTTAGTGCCTGTCAAGTAAAGTGCCGGCTGATGCGTGAAATTTATTTACATGGAATAGTGTCTTTTTTCTTACGTTGCCGTTACTTGCGCGGCCATTTCGCTGTTACAGATGCGGGGGGAAACGGATTAAGAGAAGACATGAGGCGGTTCAGGCGTATTAAAATCAAGGGATACAAGGGGTTATTAGATGGCTTGCTGGTATCGACGGGGAGAACGTGGACGTTGTTGCGCGATAATCCGTATGATTATTTGTTGGATGGATTTGTATTTGTGCGGAGGAAATTCCTTTTGCGCGAAGTGGAGTCGGAAGCCGTCACATTTAAACGTGAGATCTTCGATCTGAAAGGCGAGTTCCCGGACAATTATCTCGATCTGAATCTCGATGCTGATCGCGAGCTTTTCGCTCATTTCCAGAAAAAAGGTGCACTTATTTCGGTTGCACGTCACGTGGAGCACAGCATTTTGGTGGGCTGGGTAGAGGAGGTTTACGAGCGGTCTTTCCGGTTGCGGTTGGTCGATCGTCGCGGGATTATTCTGGGTACGCGCAGCCTTTCGTACGACGTGGTTCGTTCGGTGGGGTTTGGCAACGATTATTTAAAGTCGTTGATGCTGATGATGCGGTCGCCGAAGTACCTGCGGGTGTTGGATGGGCAGGAGGGAAGTGTTGAGGTGAATAAGTGATTGCAAGTCGGACATTTGTCATAGGAAGAATATAGGCAGAAGTGTATTATTGCGGCCAGATTTACCGGAATGATGACACGAGAAGAACTACTGCACCAACGAAGCGGATCGATATGCGAGCTTTGTGGAAATACTGAAACGTTACAAGTCTATGACGTGTCGCCCGGTACGGGAGACGCAGATAAAAGCATTCTTGTTTGTGTGACGTGCCTCGAGCAGCTACAAGGCATAAAACCTTTGGACGCCAACCATTGGCGTTGTCTTACTACCAGTATGTGGAGCACGGTACCGGCGGTGCAGGTAACAGCCTGGCGTTTGCTCACCCGGCTATCGCATCACGGGTGGCCTCAAGATCTTCTGGACATGCTTTACCTGGATGACGACACGCTCGCGTGGGCGAAGAGTGGTGTAGGTGAGGAGGAGTCCGCAGTGGAACAGCACGTGGTACATAAGGATAGTAACGGCACTATACTAACGGCGGGAGATACGGTTGTGCTGATCAAAGACCTTGATGTAAAGGGAGGTGGTTTTACGGCGAAGCGTGGTACTGCCGTGAAGGGCATCGCGCTCGTGGAGGATAATGCTGGTCAGATTGAAGGTCGTATTAATGGTCAGCAGATTGTTATACTGACGCAGTATGTTAAAAAATCCGCATAACCAAAACTAAAGGTACTGCCGTGTCTTCGTGTATTCCATGCATGGCAAATGCCTCCTTGTCCATTATGCAAAACAGCGCAAACGAAAGGAATCCTGTTTAATGGTGTTTTTTGACGATGGAAGATATTTTTTTACCGTTGAACAGGATGTGTCCGAAGTTGTTTTTATCTTCGCGCTACCCAATAACGTCTCCGTTGCAAATCGCGTCGTCAATTTGTTTTGAGGCTGCATGGGGTTATCTATCTATCGCGACCTGTTGTTGTTTTCGTTGTTCAGAACGCCTCGTTTGCGTTGACCCTATCGTGCGTGGTCGATCATGAGTTGTTCGCTATGAACCGGATGCCGGCTGTAGGTTGTCTGTGATTTTGAATTCGTCTTTTCTATGAAATATATCCGTGGCCGTTTTTTGCTGAAGGCATTTGCCGTGTTTTTTCTATTGGAGATCATTGCCAGTACCGTCGCACCGGCGGTATCGTGGGCGTTGACGGCGGGGCCGACAGCGCCGGAGGCGACGACCTTTGAGCCAGTGGATACGACGGATGTGGTAGATCTAAAAACCGGAGACTTTACCTACAATGTACCACTGTTAGAGGTGCCGGGTCCAGCGGGTAGCTATCCGGTGGTACTGTCGCATCACGGAAATGTTCAGCCGGATCAGGAAGCCTCCTGGGTGGGTTTGTCGTGGAATGTAAACCCCGGTGCGATCAACCGTATGGTAAACGGCTATCCGGACGATCACAGTGGCGTCAACAACATCACGCGTGATTTTTGGGAAGGTGGCGAGACAGACGAGTATACCGTGGGTGTTTCCGTGGGCCTAGCCAAAGCCGCCAGTGTGAGCGGCTCGCTGAGCTACGCCAACGATACGTATCGCGGCAATGGCATTGGATGGTCGGCAACGGCCGCTGTTAATGGCATCACCTATGGGGCGGGACAGACGCCGTACGGACAAGCATACACACAGGTAGGCGTCACAGCGGGGGGGAGCTTTGGTAGCGGCACAGAAACAGGCGTCCGTGCAAATGTCATGTTTAACACGGCTGGCGGGCTAAGCGGCGGTGTAGGCGTATCCAGTAAGTCTATTATGGACGTCTCCATCAGGACGGATTTTAAAGGGCACTATACGCCTGGCGTAACCCTGGGCGGCGTCAGCTCCGTGCACAATGGCCGTGCCGGGAAAGTGAGCACTAAAAACGAGGACGACGTACTCGAGATTCCCATCGTACAGGCCAACATCAATTTGCGCTTGGGGCGATCCTATCAGCGGTATTGGATCGATGAGAGTGAAGACATCAGCACGTATGGCTCACTCTATGGAGAGAACGTAACACCTGGACGCTATGTGGCATTTGATACCTATGACCTGTTGGATACCCAGCTGGGTATGGGATATCACACCGACGGCGAAACCGTATTGGGCGGCAGCTTTTCTGATGTAGATTCTTATTCGGTTACAGCGCAGGGATTAGGAGGTGCGATCAAGCCGATGTTCTACCAGCGACAACTTTACCACCAGACGAAGGTGTCGGACACTCAACAAAAGACATTCGTGCACAGCTATGTGTTACAAGGGGCGCTGAACGGAGCCAAAAACGATTTTCGATTTATCGGAGATTTTTCCAATCGGATAGAATACGATGCTCCCGAGCTGGAGGTGTCGGGCACGGCTCTGAGCTATTCGTTTAGTGGTGATCTGAAAACCGGCCTGACCGATAACGACGGGTACACCGACGACGGTCGGCTGATCGGATCACGGCATATAAACTGGTATAAGAATAGCGATATTTTATCGTCGAATGCCGCTTCGCGCGAGGGTTTTATGAACGCCGTTGGTGTCACACGACCGAACGACGCGCAAATCGGTGGTTTTTCCATTACCAATGAAAGCGGCGTGACGTACCACTACGCCCTGCCCGCCTACAGCTTTGATGAGGTCACGCGATCACAAAATACCAAGCTCCAGCAAGAAAAAGGGGGCTTATATTACAACCAGGTGACCCGACCGGAAAAGTATGCCTACACATGGCACCTGACCAGTGTTACCGGTCCCGACTTTGTCGACCGCAATAATGACGGGATGGTCAATGACGGCGACTGGGGATACTGGGTCCGGTTTGATTATAAAAAACACCTGGATGACTATAAATGGCGTAATCCCGGCGAGGGTTATAATCCCGACATCGATGGATTTGATGTTTTTTCCGCCGGTAAAAAAGAAATATACTATCTCAATAAGATCCAAACCCAGTCTCACGTAGCGGTATTTGAAACGTTCAGCCGGCCGGATGGACACGAGGTGTCGGACTTGATGACGGGAGGATTTGCCGGCACGCCAGGCAGGTCGTTGTCGCTGCTGGGATTGAACAAGATTACATTGTATGACCGGAAAGATATGACACACAGCATTCGCACGGTCTCGTTTAGCTATAATTACTCACTGGCACCTCATACATCCAATAGTTTTTATCCCACGCTCGGCTCAGCCGCTGTGCAGCTTTTGGGCAAACTAACGCTCACAGGTGTCAAGTTTCTGGGTAAAGACGGCGCTGACCTAATGCCGGGAATCTCCTTTGAGTATGCGAAAAACAAACCGTATGAGCGTGGTAAATTCGACATGTGGGGTTATTACAAAAGCGATTATAAGGATTCGAAAAATCAAAACCTCGACCGCTTTACAACGGAAACGTCGGCAAAAGATGTGGACGCATGGTCACTTACCAATATACAGACACCGACCGGCGCGGATATTGAAATAGCATACGAAAGCGATCGTTACCAAACGCCGACATTGCATAAACGAAACGTGATGACCGTCGACTCCGCCAAGGTGAACGTAGCGGACCAGACCGTGGTAATAAAATTCGCAAACCCGCCGGCTAACCTGGCGGATTACCGGGAACTGCTCAATCAATCCAAATTAGATTTTATGTTCCGGAGATGGATCACACCGGAGCAGTTTTGTATTTGTGATGGTATAAAGTTTAATTACCTGGGCAGTTACTACGAAACAAAAAGTGTGACACTCACGAATACGAATATCGAGAAAATCACAAATAACACCATCGAAATTACCGACCAGGCGTTGTACGACTATTTATATATGGTTGTGAGCGATAAGAAGGTCAAGAGCTTCTACCGCGACGCGGATGGGGACTGTTATGATAGTGATGGCCGGGCAATCGACCCTGAAATCTCTATACGGTATCCCGTGCTGGTGGCCGGTAATTTGTTTTATTATCCTACAGCAGCGGAGAGCTACGGTGGCGGCACGCGGGTGCGGGAGATCCGCGTACGCGATATGGATAAACAGATGGTAACCTCGTATACGTATGAAGGAGGCGTGACGTCATACGAACCGATCGGAATAGGCCATGTTCATTTAGATTTTTCCGGATGGGAATTGTCTCCGCTGGTCGGATGGCACGAGTATAAACGGATTCGCGAGGCCAGTGGTGCATATTACAACCTGGTGATGCCCAATTTCTCAAAACTATTAGCGGTCTCGCGTGAATTGCCCGGGCCCGGAGTGATGTATAATCGGGTCACCGTGAAGCAACAGTCTATTCCGAAAATCGGCGTCGTAGTCAATCTTCCCACCTATATGCAGTATGTATTTGATGTCTTTAAGGAGGACATGATTTCGCTTGACCCGGGCCACCCCCAATCTACCTGGCCCGTGGCCGGTAACTATGGCGAGGGTTTTCCCTACACCAAGATACACCGAAACAAAATGACGCTGAAAGATTATACCTCGCGTATTGGAAACTTGCGGGAAGTAAACGTGTACGACCGCGATACCGGAATGCCTGTTTCACAAGTAAAGTATAGCTTCGCGCACGATGATTTCGTTGACAATCAGGCATACGAGGATCACCTGAATATTTATAATAAGCAGGGTGTACTGGAGGAAAGTACCGTGCGTGCGCGCCTGGTATTGTATGAGAAAGAAAGACGAATTCCCTACGGTCCGGATGCCGGTAATGTCCTCAGGGCTGATGAAACGAATTTGATCGGTGTTGTTTCAAAAAGAGAGTACTATCCGTCTATTGCAACCGGTCAAACGGCGACCGATTTTAAGACTGGTATAAAAACAGTTTCTAGCCGTAAAGCGTTCGACTTTTATTCGGGCGTCGTAACGCGTGAGCGATACAAGGATGGCTATGGTAACACCTATGAAAGCGAAACAGCGCCGGCGTATAAACAATATGGTGACATGGGCCCAACGGCAAGTGGTGGCGCAAACATGCTTACCCAGTTGCGTTCCGGTTATACCTACAAAATGAGTAATCAAGATAACGAGGTTCGTGAAAGCCTGGTGAGTGGCTGGGCGCAGACGTGGTCGGATGCTGTGAATGTAGCAAACCCCGAAACGTTAGCAACGAATTTTAAACAAACGGGCATCTGGCGAAAGCGCGCATACTATGTGTTTACCGGTCAGCCCGGAGCACTGCCAAATGCCAACGGCTTCTACCCGGCAGGTAGCGTACCGCTTTTTGCAGCCTGGGCAGGCCAGGCGGCCCCGACGGGATGGCAAAAAAATGACGAAATCACCTTGTATGATGCGCAGTCGCACGTGCTGGAAATGAAAGATATGAACGAACAGTATACGTCCAACAAAATGACAGCAGATCAACAAATGGTGTTGGCGGCGGCGTCAAATGCTGCGTATAATGAATATGCCTATACAGGAGGAGAAGATATCGTGAATGGCCGCTCGGGAGGTGGTATAGTGTCTGAGGCGGGCGCTGTTACTGCGGACTATGCGCATACAGGTTCTCAAAGCATCCGATTGCCCATCGGTACACGCGGACTGTATTCATCGGTCTCTGTAAGAGCGGCCGATGGTATCCGAAAAATGCACATCAGCACCTGGGTGCGTAGTGCGGACGCCGATCAACAGCCGAAAGCTTCGTTGGTATACCGCTTTGTCCCGAGTGGCGGTGCAGCCTCGGCAGAAACGACGGTGGCACTGTTGACGTCAAAAGAACGTCGGGCCGGAGATTGGTATCTGTGTGAAGCGGATGTGGCCCTACCCGGTGGCTTGGCCGCGGGAGCGCTTTTCCAAAGCCGTATCGGCAATGTCGATGCAACAGCACTGTATGTAGACGATCTACGCGTACACGCCACGGATGCGAGGATTATGTCATATGCCTACAACACGTCGCGCGAGCTGTCTCACATACTGGGAACTAATAATTTGTATACCGCCTATCAGTATGACGGATTGGGGCGTTTAACCTCAGTCTACCAGGAAAGCTTCCAACGGGAGTACGGCGCAGGCGGCGTGGCAAAAGTGAAAGATATCGCCTACGGCCACCGTTCATCCGAAAACTACAAGGTGCAGATTACTGTTTCCACGGAAGGTCCGACCGGCAATATTTATCCTTCTACGGTAAGCCTCCGACCGAATCGTGATCAAGCATTCGAAGTAAAAAGTACGTGTAGCCGATCCAGCTTGTGGACGATTGCTGTCGATGGGAAATTGATTGACCTATCGCAGCCATCGCTGACACTGGTAGATGGCACGATCGTGTTGATCGAGCAAGGTGGAGCACTTGTGACGTTCAAGAATATTCAGTCATCGCACTCCCTACACGCTTTCTTTATTCCGCGGGCGGGCGGAAAAGTTGAATGTGTATTGGACGGTAATAACTACTGTGCTACTGGCGCCTATCGCTGGACCTATCTTAACGACTGCGGCGAAGAGGTACAGTGGCATGTCACAACAGACAAGTCAACTATACCCACCGAGTTATGGGAGCAGACACCTGGCAATTGTTGCGCCTTTAATCACGATAAACCGGCGTGTCCTTGCCAAGAAAATAAATAATCATCGTACGGAAAGAGTATTGAATATACTGGAAGTTATGACAAAGAGATTACTCACAGTGTGCTTAACTGCAATGATGGTGTTGTCGTATGCGCCCGTATTGCGTGCACAAGTTTGCTTTGAGGCGCCGGTCCAGATCTGCACGAGCACGGATGCCTATTTTTTTAGCGATTGTATAACGGAGAAATTTAATAAATTCAAATGGTCTGTAGACGGCGTGGTAAAGCATGAGGAGTCGTTTCCGGTGACAAACCCGCCGCGTCCTAATGTACCCTCCTTTACGTATCGGTTTCCAACCGGAGGAACGCATACGGTGACGCTGGAAGCAAAATGTGAAAATGTGCCAGGATGCTCGCTTACTTCCTGGTTGTCCTCGCAACAAACCGTGAATGTGGTGGGTGTTCCGGCAACGACGACCATAGTAAATGCAGGTGCGAATAAGTTTTGTGATGTTGGCAGCGTTTCACTCTCTGTCGCCAATCCGATGGCTGGTGTAACCTATACCTGGCGTTCGGATCCAGCTGGTTTTACCGCCACGGGCACGTCGGTGACTATTTCCAATATTCGGACCTCTGCGTTTTATTATGTAAAGCCTGGTTCAGGTGCCTGCGCAGGGCCCGAAAGCGACGGTTACAATGTAACGATCTACAAAACGACAGTGACCCCCCAGATACGAAGCGTGTCGTATCGCAAAACGGTGCTTCGTGGTTTCGACCTGTTGGGACCTCATTATTGGCAGCGATCAATTGATGGCATGGATCAATCGTGGCTAGCAAACACGGATTGGACTGTAAGTGAGGGCGGCAATTATTATATACGTCGCTATGAGTCCTCACTCAATTGCTGGCTGGCCGCCACAGGGCCACTCATGGTAAGTATCGATTACCGGCCTACGCTGGCCACGGTGAGCCTGGTACAGCGTGAAGGCTATACGGAAGTGATCATGACCAATCCAGACAAAGGCTTTTTGCTGACGAATGCTACTTATTACTGGGTGAAAGATGGAAGCGATAACCCCGAGATATCAACCCCCTTTAATAGTCAGGAGATGATGCGGTATGACCGGCTGTCAACGGCGGGTACACATTACCTGAAAGGCCGTGACAACGAGACCGGTACCTGGGGGCCTACGCTTACGCTGTCGATACAGGTACGCCAGGCAGAGGACCTCCTGAACTGGATTGTGACCACGGCCTATGATGGTACGTACGACGAGAATGCCACCACAGAGCATATCGTAGCCCAATCGAAAGTGTACTATAGCCCCACAGGCAAGGCCTTACAGACGCAAACGCGCAATCTTTCCGCGGGTGAGATTTTGGCAGAGCAGCCGCTATGGAATCGCTATGATCAACCGGCAGGCCAGACGTTGCCCGCGCCGATGTCGCAAGGGAATTTTCGATACCAGCGCGACTTTGTAATGAATGCGGTGAATGGCGTCTACGATTACCAGGATTTTGATAATGTCAATAACGTTTTGAGCCCGGCCGAAGTAGGCACCGGCGTATCCGGTACGTTGGGATGGTATTATGGAGGGCATGTGGCTGAGACTCGCGTACCGGCATCAAAATTTCCTTACACCAGGACCTACCCGGTGGAGGGGATGCTGAACGGATCCATTTCGCTGGTGTCGGCGCCCGGCGAGCAACACAGACTCGGGCAGGGGCATGAAACGATCGGAGCGACACTCAACGTATCGGGCGACCTGAATCACTACCTCGATTGCCGACGACAGATTGGCATCCCGGATGGTAAGGTTGTCCTTGATCCGCTTCGTGGGGAGGCCGTGTTACAGATTACAAAAGATGTCAACGGCAAATATACGTGCGCTTATGTTGATAAGGCGGGCCGTATACTGGTGAAGGGGTATGCAGGGACCGGAGCAGCCTTCCTGTTGCTACCCCATACAGAAAAAGTGTCGTCACTTCGTCCGGTGGTGTTGGTCGTTATGCCGGTAGCCCAGGAGGTATCGGTGCTGGGGGCGGGGATCCTGGAATTTACCGACATCGCGACGGGTGCGGCCTATGTGCCGCAGGATGACAACGGCGACGGCAAATTGAATTGGCGGCCCGGATTTTATCGCGCACAATGGAAGAGTGGCCCGGACGTTACGCTTTCATACGCCATTCCGCTGAGCGAAGCCAGTTACCAGTTCTACGACGATGCAGGTCGTCTGTTATCGTCTATATCACCCAACGGTATGAAGGCCTGGGAAGCCGTCTCCAGTGCCGGGATACATTACGATGGTATCGATAAGACAACGTACACGTATAACTTCCTGGGTTGGCTGTTGAAAATGCAGGAAACGGATGCTGGCGTCACCCACTATGTTTATCGCAATGACGGGGGCATTCGTTTTTCACAAAACGCCCAACAGGCCAAAGACAAACATTTTTCGTATACACATTACGATGCGCAAAACCGGCCCGTGGAGTCGGGTGAGTATATAGGTGCAGGGCTGACGTTCGTACCGATGAGCGATCCTGCTTTTGCATCGTCGGGCCTAAATGGCCTATTAGAGAAAATCTATGCGGATATCAGTTGGTCAGCTGCCGACAAGCGTAGCTGGTCTAAGACTACGTACGACTTTGCCGATCCGGGTTTAAATGACCTGCACTTGCCAACGGCGTATCAGCAGCAGTTTGTGTTAGGGGCAGTGTCCATGACGGAGAATCTGCACAATCGCACCTGGTATAGCTATGATGAGCTGGGGCGCGTAACGTGGATGGCGCAGAAGGCCGCGAAGCTGCCGATGGTCTTTGTCGTAAAATACAGCTATGACTTCGTTGGCCACGTGAAACAAGTCGCAAACTTGACATATGCCATTGGGGGAGAAAAACCTCAGGAGGAATTCTATCATCATTACACCTACGATGCAGATCTACGGCTAAATAAGGCCTATACGAGCAAGACCGAAACAGGCGAGAAGTACCTGCGTGCAACGTATCAATATTACCTGCACGGCCCGTTGAAGCGCATAGAGCTAGGTAATAAAACGCAGGGCGTAGACTTTGTGTATAACATTCAGGGTTGGCTGCGACAGATCAACCACCCCGATCCGCTGCAAGATCCCGGCGGCGATACAAACGACGCCTTCGGCATGGTGCTGGATTATTATGAAAGCGACATGGATAATTTGTTTCCGACTGCTGGCATGGCTGACCCTTACCGGGGCCACAGTGTGCCGGTGGCGTTGCGCAGCACGACCACGACACACGCACCTTTGCTTCGCTTCCTGCCGACGCCACAATCTGGCGTCAGCACAGATCTTCCCACCCTCGAAGATTATAGTGCGGGCAGCCCGTTATACCACCAAATGTTACAGCACCCAACCAGTAACCCTGCAAACCGCTAACGCGAGTCCTTTATGATAAAACGTCTACAAGCTGGCCGACTTTCTTTGATCATTATATTGACTTGCCTGTTGGTGAGCATTCGTTCCTTCGGACAGACGAACGTGGTGCCTGATGCGGTGGAGCTGGCGGCATTAAAAGACCTGTATACCAGCCTGAATGGCGACAGCTGGACACCGACACGGCGTACAAACTGGCCTACGCTGGCCACCTGGCCGGCGACGGCCACGAGCGCTGTAATGGATAGCTGGTCGGGTATTGTTGTGCGGA
>NZ_JAIOAO010000007.1 GCF_021190955.1 Parachryseolinea silvisoli | reverse complement strand
AGTTGTCGGGCGAAATCCCGGCGTCTTTGTTTACAGCAAACTGGTCCAAGCTGACTGATCTGAACTTGAGTGATAATTATTTTACAGGGGCGTTTCCGTCGAGCATCGGCAACTGTACGTCGCTTCTTACGTTTCGGGTGATGAACAATAGGTTTACCTCCATTCCACAGGCGTTGCTGACCAGTACGAAGTTGAGTGCGATCAACCTTTCCAACAACGCGCTCACATCGATTCCCAATTTTGTCGATTATGCCAATAATAGTAAGTTGTCGATGGTGGTATCGTTGAACTACCTGGGTTATAACATGCTGGAGCCATTGGTCAATTCAACCACGGGCGCGGTCATCACGAAATCGCTGACGTATCGGCCGCAAAAGATCTTTGACCAGGTACGCCGCGTGGATGTTCCGCTTGGCAACACCTTGGAGCTACCGGCCACTACCAAAGGAACGTATGGATCGATTGTCTGGGAAAAGAAGAATACAAACGGTACATGGACGAATATCAACAGCACGAATGCTGACAACAGCCAGCAGACCTACCGGTTGCTGAATGTCACGGCTGCTGCCGCGGGTATTTACCGGTGGACGGCAACCAACACCAAGCTTACGAGTGCGACGCTGCAAAGTATAGAGATGGACGTACGAGTTGTCGAAGCGGTAAAACAAACAGGTGATCACGGTATTGCATTGTATAACGGTTTAATCTCCGCGGCGCGCTGGCGGACGACCAAAGCGCGGGGTGCCACGGGCGACGACCTGAAGGGGATGTATGTATACCAATACGATGACAAGTATCAGATAAAGGACGCCAGCTGGGCAGATGCCAACAATACGCTTAATACGTATAGCTGGGGCGGAAACCGTTTTCGTTTGACGGGTATGGAGTACGATGCGAATGGCAATATCCGGAAACTGAATCGTTACAACGATCAATCACAGCAACAGCACACGTTCCAGTATCACTATAAAGACAATACGAATCGATTGACCTCGATCGACGGATATGCGCAGGCATATGACTACGATGAAATTGGTCGTACAACCAAGGTCGACAAAGCAGAAGGTGATGATCAGTATATTGACTATGATGTGACTGGTAAGGTTATCGCGGTCTATTCAACAGTCGAGAAGCGGCCGCAAGACAAGCAGGTGGAGTATCTTTACGATGATCGCGGCTTCAGAATGGCAAAGATTAACTATAAGCTCAACCGAACAACATGGTACATACGTGACGCTGTAGGAAGTATCTTGAATGTTTATGACCAGGAAGGCACGCAAGAGTCCGTGAATAACAATCCAGCTACGAAGACCGAGATGCCTGTTTATGCCGGTAGCAAAATTGGCACCTATTATCCTGCACAGGATGGCAGCCTGGAATATGAGCTTACGGATCATTTGGGCAACGTGCGCGCATTGGTTCGGGAGGATGTGAAGACCTACACGGCGACGATGGAGGATAATGGCCAGGAAAGCATCAGCAACCCGCGTATAGAAGAAGGACAATACTTCCAAAACATCGCAGAAACAGAGCAGGTGGACGTGCATATGAACCATACAGATGCCACGGGAAATGTGCTTGTTCCTTCACGGTCGTCTTACTTATATTGGAACGATACACCGGGCACGCTGGTATCCCAGAAGTCGACGGGCCCTGCTATTGCGCTGGAAGTACAGCCGGGCGATACTGTTCGGGCGGAAGCCTATGTACGTTTTGAAGAGAAGGTGTCGTATAGCCACACGGGGATTACACTCTCGTTGTTATCGACGATGTTAGGCAATACATTTGCGTTTGCAGGTGGCGTCGACGGAGCAACGCCCATACGCGTATCGGAGTGGTTTAACGGAGCGCTATCGGCACCCGGTTTTTTGAATTATACGAATGAGAATGAGCGTCCTAATGCCTTCTTGAGCTATATTATCTTTGATGCAGACATGGTGCGTATCGGCGGATACCGCCAACCGATTCCGGTTGAGGCGGGCTTTGTTGCGGGGGAAGAAGTATTGGATAATGCACATGAGCGCGTTTCACTGCCCCAGCCGGTAATCGTACCCGCCGGCGGAAAGTATATTTATGTTTGGGTTTCGAATGAAAGCCCGGAGACACGGGTATGGTTCGATGACGTCAGCGTGACGCATACCACAAGCTACGTTTCACAAGCAACGGACTATGGTGCGTGGGGAGATGTACTGCGTACCGTTTCTACAGAGCCTGCACCGGCTGCGTTACTGCGGAAAAACCTGAAAGGGCAGTATGCGTTTTCAGGTAATGCACAGGATCAAAGTGGCAACGGCCTGAACGGCACGGTGAGCGGAGCGGTACTCACAACCGGTGTTGATGGCGAGGCGAACAAGGCCTACAGCTTTAATGGTGTGAACAGCTATGTCAAACTAGAGGGATCTGCGGAAAAGCTGTCGTTTGTGCAAAATACGGGTGTGTTCACGATCGCTGCATATATCAAGCTAAACGATCTCAATGCCAGGAGTGCGATCGTGTCGAGCATCACGAGCACCAGTCAGAAGGGATTTGCGTTTGTGTTTGATACCTTCGGTGGTGACTACGGCACGCATGCTTTGCGCTTCAGCTCGACGCGCGGCGACGGCTCATCGCTGAATTTGGGTACTGGCACGAACTACGCCATCAACGATACGGAGTGGCACCACGTAGCAGTTGTGGGCGACGGCAGCACATTCCGTTTTTATATCGACGGCCAGCCAGATGGCTATGCGACAGCGTTTAACTCGTTCAGTTCGGGAACGTCGGTGGGTGATGTGCTTATTGGTGCATCGCGGACTACGGCGACGAATATTCAGTTGCCGATGAATGGATCGATCGATGAAGTGCATATCTTTGATAAGGCGCTGAGCGGCTCGGAGATCAGGTTATTGGCGGAAGGTGCTTCCCCTGAGCAGATTGACCAAGTGCTGCAGCCTGTTAACCGTGGGTATCGATATCAGTATCAGGGGCAGTATGCTGAGAAGGATGATGAGACGGGATGGAGCCATTTTGAGTTGAGAGAATATGACCCTATCATTGGACGATGGCTGGTGCCAGATCCAATGGGACAACATTGGAGTCCCTATATGGCGATGGGCAACACTCCTGTAAGCAACATAGATCCCGATGGTGGAAGAGATTCCGGACCTGGTGACGAGTGTCCCGAGTGTGCTGGCATGGGTGTTATGTTAGACGGATATGTTGTAGAATCCAAATTCGAAGGTCGCCGGGATGGCTCGCTGGCGGGATTGAGCTTTGGGGATTTTGGAAACGACAACAGTTTTTATCAATATGATCAAGCCGGTAGTATCTATCAAACGTTTAATCTTATTGAAGGCCATGTGACGTATAAATATTCCGATGGGAATTGGTCGCTTTACCGGGATGAGAAGCATTTAGCGAATGCTTATACGGCAAATATGGTTAATGCCGCGGACGCTATTGAATTATTCTATGCTACTACAATTGGTATATCGATGGCGGGTTTTGGCCCCGCATTGCAAAATACTTCCTTGTCAGCTGGAAGGGTAACTTACACGTTTAAGGATATTCAGACAATGTCTGGGGCGTATGCAGCTGAAATGAGAGCTTTTTTTAGTTCGGGGGGTAGATTGGTGCCAACTAAGGATGCACTTATAGCTTATAGAGAGCTTGCGCACCGCATACTAACGCAAACCGGAGGAGCTCCGGCTACAAAGTTGAGCGAGACAGCGCTCAAGGTTCAGGCAGAGAGACTGGATCTTGTAACTAAAATTCTAAATGCTTTGAAATAATAAGATGGTTCAACTCGATCAAATAAAAACGAAGTGGTACCTTGAGCATGGGAGATCAATATCTGGTGCGACAGACGAGGAGATATCGTTGTTTCAGCAAAAAAATAATGTTTTACTTCCTAGTGATTTGATATCTTATTTTAGGCTTTTGAATGGTACCCGAGAACCTCTAGACAGTTTATTTGAATTTTTTTCTATAAGTAGAGTTAAAAGTATATTTGATGAATATCAAGATTGGGAAGGGATTCCTCCCTATCGTGAATTATTGAATAAAATTGAGGACAGCAGAACATTATTCGTTTTTGCTAATTATAGCTTTCATCTTTTTTCTTACGCGATCAGGCTGGATCCCGAGAACTTGTTAAAGAATGAGGTTTTTATCTTATGTGGAGGAGACTTCAGAATGATTTCAGATTCTTTTACGGAATTCATGGATTTGTATTTAGCTGATTCGGCTACACTCTATTTTTGACGACCATAAGTTGTAAGATCAATCTGTTTTTAAATAGCGGATATATACCTGGCTGTCCTTACAAATCAGACGTCTACTGGTTGTAGTCTGGTGGACTCGGACTGTTAAGTCCAAGTGGAACTTTAGAAAGCCCAAATCACAATTCCTTGAATAAAAATTTCATCTCCAACTCCTCCTCAAACTCCTGTCCGGCCTCGAGAATATCGTCATCATCTTTATGATAACACCACTCCACTTGCACACCGGGAATATTCTTTAGCACATCAAAGATGTTGTAGATAATCTTTGATGTAGAAGAGTTGAAGTACTTAAACTTAAATGAGAACAACGTGGTGGGGTTGGGATCCTGGGCATATTGCTCGAGCCATTCCATGACCGGATTATAAAAGGCCTCAGTGTCTTCCAGGATGGAGCGGCCAGAGAGTTCGAATACGCCGTCGCGTTTGTTGAGCATGACTTTGGGCGTGTCGTGTGTAGCTTCCAGGTAGAGTATTTTCATGGGGCTTGTTTTTGCCTGTGAAGAAATGCTGGTTGATGGCATTGTTGTGGGCGTTGGTTCGGCAAAGTAATACGGAAAGGGGAGGAGAAACAATCCGGTTTGACGGGTGAATGTTTTTAATATGTTGATTATTAGGTAATTAGTTGTTGTGTGGTTCCGATAACCGGTGGAATTGTTCTGTTAATTGGAGTTACGGGTGCCGTTTATTTCGTGAGTCGGTAGGAGAGAAGGAAGGCAACTTTTGACAGGCGTGCGCCCATACCGATGTAGCTGATCATGCCCTGGGTTCTTTCATAGCGGGTTTCGAAGGCATAGCGCTGGTAACGGGCGCCCAGACCGCCGAGAAAGCCCAGTTCATACGACTCGACGCCGTTATCGAATGCTTTGCTTTCGGTCATAGTGGTGGTGCCGGAAATTTTCCGCACATCTGTCTGGCGGTCCGATCCGCTTAGCATGATGCCGTTGGAGATACCTGCATTGGCAAACAGATATACTTTGCCTACCGGGTATTTAAAGCGAACCATGGTATTGAGTTTTAAATAGGAATACTCCAGGTTGATGCGCGTGTACAGGTGGCTGAAGTCGGTGGGAATCTGTGTATAATTAGTCGTCTCCGACTCAAAGGACGTATAGACCAACTCATTATTCAACGACCACTTGCGGTTATTCCGGGCTCGCACGATGTCGAGAAAAAGGCCGCCCGTAAATGTGAAATCGTTGGAAAAGGAAGCCGGGGCAAACGGCGAATAGCGCGTTCCGTCAGCCACTTTGAACTTGATCGAGGTCAGGACGCCACCTGCGAGTACGCCGAATTCCAGAAGCTGTTTGTCCGGCTTTTTCTCGTATGCCGGCGTTGCCGTTGTACATTGGTAATATGTACGGAAAAGCCGTTCCAGGTTAGCCCCGCCATAGCGTAGACCGTGCATCTTTTTTTGAATGGAGGGACACTCCTGCAGATATACGGCTAACTGGCGAACATACCGATTGTTGGAGGCGACAAAATCTTGCGTGTTCTGCCGGGAATCTGTTGTTTTCTTGCGGAGATATTTTTTATAGATCAGCAATTCCCATTGACCATTATTCCGGATGTAAAGCTGCTCATTTTTCCCACTTTGATTGGAAGTATGATATAGGAATAAGCTTTTCTCACCTGTGATCAGGGCCCGGATAAATGCTGTATCGGATACCAGCTGGGGCTCGGGGTTTTCCGAGAGCTCACCCACGGACGTGGGACTAACATCGATCTGTACGATTGCACTTTCGTACACGTCGCCGGCAACACCAAACGCACGTATTTCCAATGGTTTATAGGTATGGTCTACACCTTGCGTGGACGGGCGAAACGAGATCGTCCCGGGGTTATGCAGCCAATTGCGGTAGTCGATTGATCCCCGGACCGTATCACCTTGTGATGAAACAACATACCCCGGGCGATAGTCTACCTGGGCAGACACGTTAATCAGGCCGGCGTACACGAGTAGTCCTACGGTTAATAATAAGCGATTCACGGGTAGATATTAATGAGTTAAGATCAGGCACAAAAGTAAGTGGTTTGTCTGTAAACCCAGGCCTGCTTATAAATATAAAAGCCGGGCGTGTGCCCGGCTGTATTAGTGTCTGATCAGCATGGGCTTAGCGCCCTGTGTGGAGGTATGATTTCAGGTTTTGGCGGCTGATGATTTCCAGGGGGAAGAGGTAGGTTGGGAGGGCGTCTTTTTTAAAGAGCAAGTGATTGGCGAGCTGGCTGATGGCGATGAAGGCCTGGCGCTTAGAGTTCTGGTTGATGAGGAAATCGATAATGCCATTCTCCAAATAATGCAAGTTTTCTTTGAGCAAGTCGTACGCTACGAAACGTACGCCGTTCTTGCCTTTCTTTTCGATGAGGCGTGATACGATGAAGGCGCCTTTGGAAGTAGTTACCAGGATGCCGCGCAGGGAGGCGTCGCTGAGTAAATCGTTGAGCTCTTTTTCAAGGGAGGGCTCGTGCGTGTGGTTAAGGTCGCGGCTGATGACTTTAAAGCCGCCGCCGTTTTGTTCGGCGAAGTACTCTTTAAAGCCTTTTTCCTTTTCATTTAAGTGAAGGGAGTTGTGCACGTCGTCGTATACGTGCAGGATAGCATAGGTTCCGGGTTGGGTATTGCTGAGGTGAAGCAACTCGGCGCCCAGGCGCCCGCTTTGGTTCAAATCGTGACCAATGAAGCTGAGCGAGCCGCCTTCTTCGATGGTGTTGTTGACTACGACGAAAGGGATGTTTTGTTCTCCGCAGGTGCGGAAGAAATTTAACGCTTCCTGATGAAAGATTGGGGCGGTGAGCACGGCATCGGGCGGTGTCTCGAGCAGGTTTTGTGCCTGTGAAGCGAAGGACGCTTTATTATAAAGATCGAAGTGGTATGGACGGATCTCCACGCCATATTGGGTCCACTCGTCTTCGGCTTGTTTGACGCCTTCGGCGGATTGTTCCCAGTATTCATCCTGTGCAGGGTTGGGCATTAGCGCGGCGATGCGGAAGGTTTTATTTGATCCCAGCGTGCGCGCCAGGAGGTTGGGCTTGTATCCTGTTTTTTCCAGGATGGCCATAATCTTTTTGTAAGAGTCTTCGGCTACTTCCCCTCGGTTATGGATAACGCGGTCTACTGTGCCAACGGATACCTGTGCCATTTCGGCGATGTCCTTAATTCTGATCTTCTTGTTCATGGTTTTGGGTGACGAATAATACAGCTAATAATAATAACTAAAAATACATTTTTTATCTCCGGCTTTTGACCGGTCATGTACACAGCAGGGGTGTTTCCGCCCACATGCTAAAATTTAGCTCGTTTGCGTACACGACAGTTCCGTGTGCGCAAACGAAAATAAGTTTTTCTTGCAGATCATCAAAACCCTTTCTACCTTTTGTCAAAATTTGGAATGGCCAACGGAAATTTGCCGGGAAACCATGCCGAACGAAATTTATTAACCTAAATCTATTTTGCATGCAGAGACGTTTACCAGTTCTTTCAGCGGTATTGGTATTGCTTACGGCCTTTTCGGCCTTTGGGCAGTCCATTACTGGCCGTGTTACATCGGCACAAGACAATTCGCCCCTACCCGGGGTTTCGGTGGTCGTAAAAGGGACCACCATCGGCACGACGACGGATGCCGAGGGTAACTATTCCATCGCGATCGGGAACAGTGCCAACGCTGTTCTCTCGTTTTCTTTTATCGGGTTTACGCAACAGGAAGTGGCCGTAGGGTCACGCACGACTGTTGACGTTGCCCTCGTAGACGATATCTCCGAGCTTACCGAAGTGGTTGTAACCGCCATGGGTTACGAACAAGACAAGGGAAGCCTGGGATATGCGGTGACGAAGGTTAAAGGCGAGGATATGACCACTGCGGGGATTACGCAAAACCCGCTGACGGCAATGTATGGCCGTGCCGCAGGCGTGCAGATTTCGCAAGGCGCTGCCGGTCCGACAGGTGGTATAAATATTAAGGTACGTGGTGCCGCGTCCTTCAATACGACGGCGAATCTTCGTCCGTTGTTTGTGGTGGATGGTGTGATCATCCGCGACCAGGCTACATCGATGGAATCGCGTGGATACGATCCGTTGAATTCGTTCGACTACGGTTCGGGTATCAACGATCTGAACCCCGCCGACATTGAGAGCATGGAAATCCTGAGTGGTGCGAAAGCTTCCGTTCTGTACGGTAGCCAAGGTGCCAACGGTGTCGTGTTGATTACGACCAAAAAAGGTAAGAATACGCGTGGCCTTGGTGTGCAAATGAGCTATCAGCACACGTTTGAAGATCCACACTCCTATATCGATTTTCAGAATGAGTTCGGCTCTGGTACGAATCAGTATTCGATGGACTCTGTCGAAGTCGAAGGTACAAAATATAGAAGGCTGGTAGCAAGCCGCTTCAACTTTGGACCGAAGTTCGACGGAACACCGATACGTCTCTTTGATGGGACTACCGCTCCGTATCAATCGTATAAAGACAACTTCGATCAGCTGTTCAGAAATGGCAAGTCTGACAACTTCTCCCTGGCGATTGCCGGTAACAGCGATTTCGGCAACATGCGTCTGGCATATTCCCGCGATCAGTATTCCGGTATCATGAACAACTTCGAACGGACGCGTAATACGATCAATGTCAATGGTCAGATCCGTGCCTCGAAAGCCGCGCTCTTCGAAGTGAATACGAGCTTGAACTCCATCAAAACCATGAACCGTCTCCCCAATATCCAGGACGTTGTAGCATGGGGATTTAATAACGATTACCCGGTAAGCATGCTGAAATCGTATTACCTTGACTCTACGGGTTACAGAAGAAATGGCCAGGAGATCGAAGACCTGGGGTTAGCCGGTACTTTTGTTCCACGATTGTTCAACGTGTTGTGGGAGCAAAACCAAAACCGTGACATCGATACAAAAACGCACTTGATCGGTTCTGTAAAATCGACCGTCAATATCAATAGCTGGTTGTCGTGGGTAGTATTTGCCGGTCTGGATTACACGGATACAAACTTCGAGACCAAAAACAGTGTTTCACAAGTTATCCCGACTATTCAGGGTGGACGCTATCGTTATACGCGCACGAACTCGCAAGCACAGACATACAACTCGTTCCTGAATTTCGATAAGTCTTTTGTTGGCGATCGCTTGAATGTGTTTGCTTTTGCCGGCGGTCAGTATCAGCGGTTTACAGACAACTCGATATATGCAGGAACAGACGAGTCGGGGCTGATGTTCCCGGGGTGGTATTCATTAGACAACGCCAAAACCTGGCCGAGTGCCGCCAACAAAGGCATGGTGAGCAACTTCACGCGCGGCTCAAATGTGCTGTACAGCTTGATGGGATCGACTACGCTTTCTTGGGATAATGAATATTACCTGGAGCTTTCCGGTCGTAACGACTGGGACTCTACGTTGCCTCCCGGCAACAATAGCTACTTTTATCCTGGTGCGGCCCTTACCTGGAAATTCAGCGAGCGGTTTAAAATTCCGTACCTGCAATTTGGTAACCTCCGCGCTTCGTGGGCAGACGTAGGTCGTGGTACATCGCGCTATTTCCTGTACAACTCCTATAACGTAGCGACCTTGCCGAACACAAACGCGATCAGCATTCAAAGCCCGGAAGATCTATTCCTGGGTGATCTTGGAAAAGAATATAAGCCTGAACGTAAACGTGAGATCGAGCTCGGCTTTAATACCCGCTTCTTTACCGGAAGCCGTGTGGAAGTTGACTTCTCGTTCTATTCGAATAAGGTTTACAACCAAATCATGGCGGTTCCGATTTCATCGGTATCCGGTGGAAAGAACATCCGCATTAATGCCGGTGAGCTGGCTAACCACGGCTATGAGTTAATGTTGAAGGGGACGCCGGTACTGACACCCCGAGTGAAGTGGGACGTTACATTCACGGCGGCGCGTCAGCAGTCTGAAGTTGTAGACCTGTATCCGGGCATTAACAAGGTGACGCTGGCGGCAAGTAGCAACGCTGGTATCGGTTACCTGGTTGTTGCGGAAAAGGGCGGTCGTTTTGGAGACATTCAAATGCGCGACTACTTGAAGGCTCCGGATGGCCAGCGCGTAATAGGCGCCAATGGGTTGTACCAGTTGGACGACAGAGAGCTGACTACTGTAGGCAACGTTAATCCGAAAGCTTTCGGTGGTATGTTCAGTGATGTTTACTACAAAGGATTTAACTTCCACGTTGGTTTGGATTATAAGTTCGGTGGAACGATCGTATCGTACTCGAACTATTATCTGAAAGGCGCCGGCCTGTCAGAAAGTTCGTTGGAGTTTCGTGACCAGGCGCACGGAGGCATTGCCTATTACATCACCGATAGCGGTGAGCGTGTGCGAATGGACCACAACGAAACGGCGCCTGCCGCTTCGGCCGATGGTCGGGTATACCACGACGGTTTGATACTCCCCGGCGTTCAACAGAAGACCGGTGTTGACGGTGAGATCACGTATGCGAAGAATGAGCAGATCCTATCGGCGTACGAGTACTACAGCACGCTGATGCACGATACCGGCGAAGGTTTCCAACCGGACAATGTGTATAAGAATGACTATATCAAAGTACGTGAGCTTTCACTCTCGTACACGATACCTCAGTCATGGGTGGAAAAAGTGAAGCTGCAAAAAGTAACTGTTACAGCCTTCGCACGGAACCTTTTCTATCTATATAAAACACTTCCGAATCTTGATGCCGAAAGCGCGTTGGGTGGTAGCTCGTACTATGAGTATTCGTTCCTCCCGACTGTACGCTCTTATGGTTTTGGCGTAAATGCAAGTTTCTAATAGTTTAAAGACAAAGAGATGAAAATATTACGATTATCGATACTCGCGTGCATCATGGTTCTCGCTTCGTGTGAGGATGTGCTCGAAAACGAGTTTAAAAATCCGGATAAGTTTGGCAACGTAGAAGGGGCCATTCCCGGGATGTTTACGGCCATGCTTAATCAGGGGACATTTTATATCAAAGATTACGGCGAATGGTGGAATCAGTTGACAAATGGTACAGGTATTGTAGCGTATTCTCAGATTTCCGAGCGTTATGTAACCGATCGTTATACCTGGTTCAAAGAATATCACGATGTAACCAATGGCAACGGGTTTGACGATACGCACGTGCGTAACTGGTTTGAAAATTTCTACGTGAAGCTAAAAAACTGGGCGTTTATTCGTGATAACGTAGCGCTGCTGGAAGGCGAGCAACAAGTCAATGCCAAAGTATACTATGACCTGGCGACGATTATGAAAGACTGGGCAGCGTTGCGTAATGTCGACTTGTTTAATAGTATTCCATACTTTGAAGCCTTCCGCGGCTCAGAGGGGTTTTTTACGGCGAAATATGACGATCCGAAATTAATCTACCGCAATATTCTGGACGAGCTGAAAGAGATTTCAGAACGCCTTCCTGCAGAGCACGCTGCCATGTCGTCTGCGGCGAAAGCAGAGCTTACCAATCAGGATATAGCCCTGAAAGGAAATGTCGAACAGTGGATACAATATGCAAATGCTATTCGCCTGCGTGCGGCTGTGCGTCTTGCCGGCGTTGACCGCGATTTTGCAGTAGCGCACATCACAGATATAATTGCGAAAGGAAGTTTGCCGACAGTAGACCTGCAATGGCAGATCCCGGTGGTAGATCCCCCGAATGCCGGTGGCCTCTGGATGCGCGGTTTGTACGAAGCGAGCTATGCGACCTTTATCCCGAAGGTGATGCTGAACGCTATGATGGGCAAGAAAAATAACAAAGTAGATTCAGTATACGAGGTGGGAGTGGATGATCCGCGCCTGCCGGTGATTGCAATGCCTACCAAGTACAAAGACTACCGCCCGGTAACCATGGATGCCGATTGGCAAAAGGCGGGCTATTTAGCCACCGAAAAGTACTACGGAACCCAGACCGCTACGCCGCTGAGCAGCTTCCTGGAACAAAACTCCAAGTCGATGTATAGCCACGTTACATTTATGTATAACAAATTCCCGGCATATATGATGTCGTTGGCGGAAGTAGACCTGTTGTTGGCAGAAGCTGTTCTGAAAGGCCTGGCCACTACGGGCAAGAGCGCTGGCGAACACATGTATGATGCCGTGATCCACTCGACAGACTATTGGTATTACATCAACAGCTTAAGCACCTATGCCGACAACGTGGCAGATGCTGGATTTAAAAACCTGCTGAAACCTGCCAAGCCGGATGCCGCAAGCATTGCTGCGTATGCCAATACGATCAAAACGAATTTTGAGGCAGCAGTCGACGAGGAAGCTAAGATGGAAATCTTGATGCTCCAAAAATATGTGCACATCAATATGGTAGAGCCCTATGAGCTGTTCACCGATCTTCGTAGAACGCGCCATCCGAAGCTCGAGCCATTCAAGCTCGGTAACATTGTCATGACGCCACAGCCGGAACGCCTGCGCTACCCGACATCTGAGTTTGAGACCAACACAGAGAATTACCTCGAAGTAGCAGGCCAAGATAACTTCACGACTCCCGTGTTCTGGGTGCCGGCGAATAAGATCAACGAATCGTATTATCAGCAGTAAAACTTACGTTTTTTGTATACAAAAGGGCCGCTGAATAGCGGCCTTTTTTCATAGTAGAGGTCAATGTATACCGACTACATAGATATACTGCGTGGAACCAACGTTGCCATTCTACGGTTTTAACCCTTAAAAATGGTCCTCCGTAAATCGAACAAACGGTTATCTTTGTGACCGAGACCAAACGCACAACGCTAACGAGTACATCTATGCGGGTAGAGCAAATTTATACCGGTTGCCTGGCACAGGGCGCATATTACATTGAATCGGCTGGTGAGGCCGTGATTATCGACCCCTTGCGCGAAGTGGGGCCATATCTGGAAAAGGCGCGCCGTAACAAGGCTACCATTCGCTACGTGCTGGAAACGCACTTTCACGCTGATTTTGTTTCGGGCCACCTGGACCTGGCTGCCAAGTCCGGCGCCCGTATTGTCTATGGCCCCACGGCCAAACCCAGCTTTGACGCTCATATCGCCCACGACGGTGAAGAACTGAAGGTGGGGGAGGTGACGATCAAGGTATTGCATACGCCGGGCCACACGCTGGAGTCGACCACGTATTTGCTGCGCGACGCGCAAGGCAAGGACTACGCGATCTTTAGCGGCGACACTTTGTTCCTCGGCGATGTGGGACGTCCCGACCTGGCCCAAAAAGCAGCACACCTGTCGCAGGAAGACCTGGCCGGAATGCTATTCGACTCGCTGCGCACCAAGCTCATGCCCCTGGCAGACGACGTGATTGTATATCCCGCGCACGGGGCCGGTTCTGCCTGTGGCAAACATATGATGAAAGAAACGGTTGATACGCTGGGCAACCAGAAAAAGATCAACTATGCGTTGCGTGCCGACATGACACGCGACGAATTTATCCGCGAGGTAACGGATGGGCTGCTGCCGCCCCCGGCATATTTCCCCGAGAACGTGAAGCTCAACAAGGAGGGCTACGAAAGCATTGACGCCGTGATGCAGAAGGGCACACGCGCCCTGACCGCGGAAGAGTTTGAGTTGGCAGCCAATGAAACGGGTGCACTGGTGCTCGATACGCGCAGTCCACAAGAGTTTGCCAAAGGCTATATTCCCAACGCTATCAATATTGGCATCGACGGCAGCTTTGCCCCCTGGGTGGGTGCGCTGGTGCCGGGTGTTATGCACCCGCTCCTGATTGTGGCCGACAGCGGTCGCGAAGAAGAGATCGTGATGCGGCTGGCACGCGTGGGGTATGATAACACGTTGGGTTATCTGCAAGGCGGTGTTGCGGCGTGGAAAGAGGCCGGTAAGGAGGTTGAGAAGATCAAGTCGATTTCGGCTACCGAGTTTGAGAAACGTTTTCAGGCAAATGCGCTGGCTGTATTCGACGTGCGCAAGCCGGGCGAGTTCGAGGCCGAGCATGTCGACGGCGCGGTCAATACGCCGCTTGATTTCCTGAACGATCACCTGGCTTCTATTCCCAAAGAAGGCGATGTATACTTGCACTGCGCAGGCGGCTACCGTTCAATGGTGGCAGCGTCTATTCTGAAGGCGCGGGGTTGGGATAACATCGTTGACGTGGACGGTGGCTTTAAAGCGATTGCCGCTACGTCTATTCCGCGGACGAATTTTACGTGCAGCAGTAAGAAGGCTTAAGTGGACTTCCTGTTAGAAATATTATCGCGTCCCTGGCCCTGGTATGTGGCGGGGCCGTTGATTGGATTAACAGTACCCTTGTTATTATTACTGGGGAACAAACCCTTTGGCATTTCGTCCAACCTTCGTCATGTATGCGCAGCCTGTATACCGGCGCGTATTCCTTTTTTTCAATACGACTGGCGTAAGGAATCCTGGAACTTGTTTTTTGCCGGCGGCATTTTTATCGGTGGAATACTCGCGGGCACGTTGCTGCGCAATCCCGAGCCGGTGCAGATGAATCCGGCATTGACTGCGGAGCTGGCTTCCTATGGGGTGCAAGATACCAGCCACCTCATGCCGGTGGAGCTGTTCAACTTTCATGCATTGCTGACGCTGCGCGGTTTTATACTGATGATCGCAGGCGGTTTTCTGGTAGGTTTCGGCACACGTTATGCCGGTGGCTGTACGTCGGGGCATGCGATCATGGGCATCTCATCGTTGCAATGGCCGTCAGTCGTCGCGACGTGTTGTTTTATGGCGGGTGGTTTTATTATGGCCAATTTGGTGTTACCCTATATTTTGCGCCTGCTATGACGAACGCGGGCGCTACACGCGTGGCCTTCTGGCCGAATGTCAAGTTCCTGCTGGCGGGTATATTCTTTGGTATCCTGCTGGTGAAGGCGGAGGTAATCTCGTGGTTTCGTATCCAGGAGATGTTTCGGTTGCAGTCATTTCACATGTACGGCGTCATTGGCTCCGCCGTGGTGACGGGGATGGTGTCGTTGTGGTTGATCCGCATATTGAAGATCCGTACGCTTGATGGCGAGGAGGTTGTGGTGCGCCCCAAGAAGTTCACCTGGGGCAATGTGTACGGTGGTCTGTTGTTTGGACTAGGCTGGGCGTTGACGGGTGCTTGTCCCGGACCGTTGTTTGCGCAGATCGGTACCGGAGCCGTTGTGGTGATCGTCACGTTGCTCAGCGCCATTGCCGGCACGTGGTGCTATGGGCTTATCCGCGATAAGCTGCCGCACTAGAATTTATCATGGGATACGCTTCAGGTAGGTGAATTCACTCCCGGTGAGTCACGCATTCACAAGTAACAGCTCTTTGAGCCGCTCTAACGATACGGGTTTGGTGACATAGGCTTTTACCTCTTCGTAGGTTTTGGCCTGGTTGAGATCGCGCGGATGGTCGGAAGAGCTGACGAGGATTATACTTATCTCTTTTTCCAGCAGGGGGCGTAGCTCGCGGTAACGGTTCAGGAAGTCCCAGCCGTTTACAACGGGCATGTATATATCCAGCAGGATGACATCCGGCAATTGGTTGTAGTCCCTCTTGTGTTCTTCGATGTAGTCGAGAGCGCCGCGGGCGTGATTGAAGATTGTGATAATGTCGGCCAGCTCGCCCAGTTCCGCCAGGCGTTTTAACATGAATGACGACATGGGGTCGTCATCGATAATCCAGATGTTGGGTATTCGTTTCCTGGTCATACAGCAGCGATCCGGCTTGGTTTCTACAGTTCAAAGGTAGGCTATCGGGGGGCATGTGAACCCGCCGTAAAAGGGCCCCTTATAAGATATGTAAGAATAAGATCAAATAGAGACGATTTTGAGACCTAACGCTGCGTAGGGTGGTTCGGGTGAAAAAAGAAGAGGTATAGCCCTGTGCGTTGCCTGCCAGGGGGATAGAGAATTTGTTAACAGGAGTAATGAATGTAGGGTGGGCGCGGGCACGAACCGTAAAAATCCGGTTTACGCTACACTCTGGACCCGCTTTTCGTGCGATTTTTGACAGGATGATGAAATTTGTTGCTTGCTTGTGGGCCGCGCAAAACAATCGTTTAAACGCTTATTTTTTCCACCAATCCAGGGGGAGCGCGATGTCGTTTACGGAGTTTACTACCAGATCGGGCTTAAAAGCATACTTACGGAAGTCTTCTGCCCGGGTAATGCCGGACAGCACGAGGATGGTCTTGTAACCCATCTGTACGCCTCCCTGAATGTCGGTGTCCATGGTATCGCCGATGACGGTGGTGTCGGCGGTTTCCAGGCCGAGGGCCTTGCGTGCCGAGCGCATCATGACGGGACCGGGCTTGCCGACGACAAAGGCGTTTACGCCGGTAGCTTCTTCGATCATGGCGGTTGTCGCGGCAATGCCGAGGTTGGCCCAGCCTTTCTTTTTAGGGGAGGGGTCGCGGTTGGTGGTAATAAATTTTGCGCCGGCCAGGATCATGTCGACGGCGCGCTGAACCATCTCCAGGGTGAAGTTGCGGCCTTCGCCGAGCACGACAAAGTCGGGGTCGGTATCGACCAGGGTAATGCCGCTTTCGTGCAGGCTCGTCAGCAGTCCGCCTTCACCGAGTACGTAGGCTGTACCCTGGGGGATTTGTCCGGCTAAGAATTTGCCGGTAGCCATGGCGCTGGTGTAGACGTGCTTTTCTTCTACGTCGATGCCGAGCCGTTTCAGTTTACGGACTACGTCGAGCCGCGTGCGCTGGCTGTTGTTGGTCATAAACATGAACGGTATATCGTTCTTCAGCAAGCGGTCGATGAATGCGTCTGCGCCGGGAATCAGGATGTCGCCGCCGTAGACCACGCCGTCCATATCGATGAGTAAGCCTTGTGCCATGGGATAGTAGTAGTGTCAAAGATTGACATTTTCTGGCAGCCACAAAAGGAAACGGTGTCTTTTCACTTCAGCTTACCTACCTGTCGGCAGGCAGGCGTGTGGTGCCGCGTACGATCAGCTCGGTCGGCAATACTTCCAGGCGTGGGGTAAAGGTGTCGGGATGTTCCACCTGGCTGATAAACAACCGTGCGGCGGCCTGGCCCATGGTATAGGCGGGCTGTGCGACGGTGGTCAATGCCGGTTCGATAAACCGCGACACGGGCTCGTCGGTAAAACCTATCAGAGAGATGTCGTCTGGTATGCGCACGCCGCGCTCGCGCAGCACCTGCATGGCGAGAATGGCCATGGGGTCGTTCATGCAGAAGATTGCATCGGGGCGCTCGTGCAGGTTGAGCAGCCGTTGGGTGGCCCCGGTGGAACCGTTCTGCAGGTCTGCGCAGTGTACCGTATAGTCGGGCAGTATGGGCAGGTTGTGTTTTTGTAACGCATCGCGGTAGCCCTGCATGCGCTGATTGCTGATCGACAGGCCTTCAGGCCCCCCGATGTAAGCAATGCGGCGGCAGCCGGTGCGGATGAGGTAATCTACGGCTGTAAAGGCGCCGTCGTGGTCGTCTACAACCACCTTCGATACCGGCAGCGTGTCGGTGACGCGGTCAAAGAGTACGATGGGTATTTTCTTGGCGAGCAGGTGCTCGAGGTGCTCTACGTTTGTTGTTTCGCTGGACAGTGAGATCAACAGGCCGTCTACGCGGTTAGAGACCAGCATGTGGATGTTTGACTTCTCGGTATCGAGCGATTCCATCGACTGGCAGATCATGATGCTATAGCCGTGCTGCGCGGCATACTCCTGGATGCCGCTGATGACAGATGAGAAGAAGTGCATGGCGATCTGCGGTACGACCACGCCGATGGTTTTGGTCTTCCTGATGCGGAGGCTCTGGGCGACACGGTTGGGCTCGTAGTGCAGCTGCTCGGCCAGGGCGAGTACGGCCTTTTTGGTGTCGGGGTTAACGTCCGGGGCATTCCGCAGCGCGCGTGAGACGGTTGATATCGAGATATTCAACTTCAGGGCAAGGTCGCGAATGGTGGCCTGGTCGTTCTTCATGGCTTATACGGGCACGAAAGTACAGAAAGTAAGGCAGAAACCGCAACGGGCAAAGGGCCGGGGAATTTGAGGTTCGAGAACGTTTCCGGCACCGTTATTTCGTTTGCGGTGGCGTTTCGGTGTTTGGTTTACGCTTTCCTATATGCTACTTCGTAGTGTCATTAACATTTGGGTTAATTGATTGGTTAACAGTTGCCGGAAATCGAAGGACGTTTGGTTTCCGGCAGCTTTTTTTTTGAGCATTTTATCTAAAACTTATATAGACGTGGATTTCAGTTTACAGGATGTAACGCGCAAATTCCAGGAGCTTTACCAGACAGAGCCGCTGGTAGTTCGTTCTCCCGGCCGGATCAACCTTATCGGCGAGCATACTGACTATAACGATGGCTTTGTGATGCCGGCGGCGATCGACCGCGAGACAGTCTTTGCCATCAGTCCTTCCTCCGACAACGTGTCGGTGATCTATTCGCTCAAGTACGACGAGACATTTACGGTCAATTTACAAGACCCGCAGCCGGTAAAGGCACCCAAGTGGGCCAATTACCTGCTGGGCGTGCTTCGCCAGTTTGTCGATAAAGGTTTTGCCGTGAAGCCTTTTCGGTGTGTTTTTGGCGGGAACATTCCGATGGGTGCGGGCCTGTCGTCGTCTGCGTCTGTGGAGTGTGGTTTTGCTTTTGCCCTGGACCGCCTGAACGGTCACAACCTTCCCAAGAACGATCTGATCCTGATGGCGCAGTGGTCTGAGCACCACTTTGTGGGTGTGAAGTGCGGCATCATGGACCAATTTGCCAGCATGATGGGTGCCGAAGATCAAGTGATCGTACTTGACTGCCGCTCGCTGGAATATCACTATTCGCCGCTGGCGCTGAAAGACTATACGCTGGTGCTATGCGACACGAAGGTGAAGCATTCGCTGGTGGACTCTGAATACAACACCCGTCGCGCCGAGTGCGAGCGTGGCGTGGCGATCCTGCAACAGCATTACCCGGCGGTGAAGAGCCTGCGCGATGTGACCGAAGACATGGTGCGTGCGCATGCTGCCGAGCTGACGGGCAAGGTGTTTGACCGTTGCCTTTACGTGGTGCAAGAGATTGCCCGCGTACAAGAGGCCAGCCAGGACCTGGAGAAGCACAACCTGACGGCGTTTGGCCGTAAGATGTACGAGACCCACGACGGCTTGTCCAGGCTGTACGAGGTGAGCTGCCGGGAGTTGGATTTCCTGGTGGAGCAGGCGCGGGCAACCGACGTGGTGGCGGGAGCGCGTATGATGGGGGGCGGCTTTGGTGGCTGTACCATCAACCTGATCCGGAACGAGGCGGTTGACAGCTTCGTGGCTACGACGAAAGAGGCTTATCACAAGACGTTTGGCATCGACATGGAGGCCTACATCGTCCACGTAAAAGAAGGTACCGGTGTGGCGCATTAGCCAATCGGATTTTTGATTTACTTTAGGGCCATGAAGGAGAAAATTTTAGTGACCGGTGGTACCGGGTATATCGGCTCGCATACGGCAGTCGAATTGATTCACTCAGGGTATGAAGTCGTGATCATCGACGACCTTTCCAATTCACAGCAGGAGGTGCTCGACGGCATCGAAAAGATCACGGGTACGCGACCGGTTTTTGCCCAGTTCGACCTGTGTGACGAGGCGGCGTTAGCAGCCTTCTTCGGGCAGCACCGCGATATCAAGGCCATTATTCATTTTGCGGCCAGCAAGGCCGTGGGCGAGTCGGTGCAAAAGCCGCTGCTGTATTACAAGAACAACATCCTGTCGCTGATCTTGCTGCTGGAAGCGATGCAGCGACACAATATTCCCAATATTGTTTTCTCCTCGTCTTGTACCGTCTACGGTCAACCGGATACGCTACCGGTAACCGAGGCCACGCCGTTCAAACCGGCGGAGTCGCCGTATGGTAACACCAAACAGATCGGCGAAGAGATCCTGCGCGACAACTGCCGGGCTGTGCCTGCCACGCAGGCCATTTCGCTGCGGTATTTCAACCCGGTGGGTGCGCACCCTTCGGCCCTGATCGGCGAGCTGCCGCAAGGTGTACCGGGCAACCTGGTGCCGTTCATTACGCAGACGGCTGCGGGCATCCGCCAGCAGCTGCTGGTGTTTGGCAAGGATTACGACACGCCCGACGGGTCGGCCATGCGCGATTACATCCACGTGGTGGACCTGGCCAAGGCACACGTCATTGCCGTGCAACGCTTGCTGAAAGGCCAGCAGAAGAGCAATTACGAGTTCTTTAACCTGGGCACCGGCAAGGGGCTGACGGTGCTGGAGATCATCGAAGTCTTTGAGCGTGTGAACAACCTTAAACTTAATTATAAGATCGTCGACCGTCGTCCGGGCGATATCGAAAAGATCTATGCCGACACGACGCTGGCCAACGAAGCGCTGCAATGGCGCACGGAGCTGGGCGTGGAGGAGATGATGCGGTCTGCCTGGCAGTGGCAGCAGCGTATTTTAAAGAATGCATAACCAGGTTTCATGAATAACAGGTTCGATTTAACAGAACATTCGCACAGACGATATAACCCCCTAACGGGAGAGTGGGTGCAGGTATCGCCGCACCGATCGAAACGCCCGTGGCAGGGACAAGTAGAAAAGACAGAAGAGGATCGTCGTCCGGCGTTTGATGCGACGTGTTACCTCTGTCCCGGCAACGTACGTGCGAATGGTGAAGTAAATCCGACCTATACCGCTACCTATAGTTTTACAAACGACTTTGCAGCGTTGGTGAGCGATGTGCCGCAGGGTGAATTCCAGGACGGGGATTTGCTGCTGGCGCGCAGCGAGGCCGGGATCTGCCGCGTGATCTGTTTCTCGCCGCGTCACGACCTGACGATTGCCGAGATGGATACCGACGGCATTCGCCGGGTGGTGGACCTGTGGGTGGACGAGTACACGCAGCTGAGCCGCCAGGAGAACATTCGCTACGTTCAGATCTTCGAAAACAAGGGCACTGTGATGGGTTGTTCCAACCCGCACCCGCACGGGCAGATCTGGGCGCAGGAGTCTATTCCCGTGGAGCCGGGCAAAAAGCAACAACACCAGGAGGCGTATTACCAACGCAAAGGCACAACGTTACTGTCAGACTACTGGCAGCTGGAGGTAAAACGCGCCGAGCGGATCATTTTTGAGAACGAGCACTTTGTGGCGCTGGTACCTTTCTGGGCGGTGTGGCCGTTTGAGACGATGATTATTCCCAAGCGGGCGATGGCCCGTATTACCGATATGACGGAGGCGGAGCGCCAGGCGTTTGCGGATGCGTACCGGCGTTTGGCTACGCGGTATGACAACCTGTTTGAAGTATCCTTCCCGTATTCGGCCGGTATTCACCAGGCGCCGAGCGACGGTACGCCACATGCGGCCTGGCACTGGCACATGGTGTTCTACCCGCCGCTACTGCGGTCGGCCACGGTCAAGAAATTTATGGTAGGCTACGAGATGCTGGCCAATCCTCAACGCGATATTACACCCGAGTTCAGTGCCGCCCGTCTGCGCGACCTGCCGGAAACACACTACAAGCAGACTTTATTATCTGAATCATCAAACCCCTGATCTATGCGTACGCTAACAGTTTATACCTTATTGATCTGCATTATGATGTCACAAGCCTGTAAAAAGAACGACGAAAAGATCCCCGCGGCAGCCGATACCACGGCCGTGGCTGCCAGCGCCGTCGCCAAGGTGGCATACGGAACGCTTCCCGACGGCCATGCCGTAGAGGAGTATACGCTCAAGAACAAGAATGGTGTGGAGATGAGGGTGATTAACTATGGCGGTATCGTTACCTCGTTGAAGGTACCCGATAAGAGCGGCGTTTTCGAGGATGTGGTATTGGGCTTCGACTCGCTGAAAGGCTACCTGGGCGGGTCACCCTATTTCGGTGCCATTGTAGGTCGCTATGGCAACCGCATTGCCAACGGCAAGTTTACCCTCGACGGTCAGACGTATACGCTCGCCCAAAACAACAACGGCCAGCACTTGCACGGCGGTCTGAAAGGATTCGATAAAGTATTCTGGCAGATCTCGGAAGTGCCTTCTCCCGAGGGTACGTCGTTGAAGCTGACTTATACCAGCAAGGACATGGAGGAAGGTTATCCCGGCACACTGCAGGCTGAGGTTGTGTATACCCTGACCGATAACAACGAATTTAAGATTGCCTATAAAGCCACGACCGACAAGAAGACGGTGGTGAACCTGACGCAGCATACGTACTTCAACCTGACCGGTAATGCGAAGCGCGATATTCTGGATCACCAGGTGATGCTGCACGCGGATAAGTTTGTGCCGGTAGACAAGGTGCTGATTCCTACCGGCAAGCTGAAGGATGTAACGGGTACGCCTTTTGACTTTCGTACGGCGACGGCGGTTGGCCAGCGCGTGAATGATAAGGACGAGCAGCTGATTTTAGGTGGTGGTTATGACCACGCATGGGTATTGTCGCCGGCGGATAGCGGGAAGGCTGTAGCGTCGGTATACGAGCCGACCAGCGGTCGTTTCCTGGAGGTGTTTACCACGGAACCGGCGATCCAGTTTTACTGTGGTAACTTTTTGGATGGCACTGTAGTGGGTAAACAGGGGAATGCGTATCCGAAGCGCTTTGGGCTTTGCCTGGAGACCGAGCATTATCCGGATTCTCCGAATCAGGCGTCGTTCCCGACGGTGGTGCTGAATCCGGGGGAGACCTACTCGACGCAGACTACTTATAAATTCTCTACGAAATAGGCATAGCCCTACGCCAGTCTTCAGACTGGCGCCAGGGAGGGCACGAGTCTCCGCCCCAAGCGGGGCTAAGACTCGCGCCAGACGCACCGGAAGGCAGTCAACGACTGCCTTTTTGTTGACTTTTTGTCAAAATGACCATAAGCTTTCGGGGGAGTGGCTTGTCTTTTTGAAAAAAGAAATTCATTTTTATCGATTGAACGAACGTATTCGGTGATAAGACCCTAACACCCATTTGCCTATAACCCTAACCTAATCATGGAAGAACAGCAACCCGTTGACTATGTAGCAAGCCTCAAGAACATTGACTATATAGTTTTCCTTATCTACTTCGTCATTGTGGCCGGATATGGCTATTGGATCTACAACCGGAAAAAGCGCCAGCAAACTGACTCGAAGGATTTCTTCCTGGCAGAGGGCTCGCTGACCTGGTGGGCGATCGGAGCATCGCTTATCGCCTCCAACATTTCGGCCGAGCAGTTTATCGGCATGTCGGGGTCGGGCTTTAAAATGGGATTGGCCATTGCCACCTACGAATGGATGGCAGCCCTTACGCTCATCATCGTCGCGGTGTTTTTTATCCCGGTATACCTGAAGAACAAGATTTATACCATGCCGCAGTTCCTGAGCCAACGGTATAACGGTACGGTCGCTATGATCATGGCGGTATTCTGGTTGCTGCTCTATATTGTGGTAAACCTCATGTCCATCCTATACCTGGGCGCGATCGCGATCAGCGGGATCTCAGGTCTTAACATCTACTTCTGTATTCTGCTGCTGGCGGTCTTCTCGATTGTCATTACGCTGGGCGGTATGAAGGTGATCGGGTTTACCGATGTGATCCAGGTGTTCTTCCTCGTGTTAGGTGGTTTGATGGCGACCTACATTGCGTTGAACCTCGTGGCAGAGAAATCAGGCCAGACGGGGATTCTCAACGGTTTCTCGCTGCTGACCTCGCAGGCGGGCGACCACTTCCACATGATCTTCAAACGAGACAATCCTAATTATATGGACTTGCCCGGTCTGACGGTGTTGATCGGTGGTATGTGGATTACCAATTTGAATTACTGGGGCTGTAACCAATACATCACGCAACGTGCCCTGGGGGCTGACCTGAAGACCGCGCGCAGCGGGATTCTCTTCGCGGCGTTCCTGAAGCTGTTGATGCCGGTGATCGTTGTGTTGCCGGGTATCGCAGCGTTTGTACTGCACCAGAAAGGTATGTTCCAGACGGAGATGCTCGACTCCAAGGGGATTCTGGATGTTAACAAGGCTTACCCGTCGTTGCTCAACCTGCTGCCGGATGGCATGAAGGGTGTGGCCTTCGCAGCGTTGACCGCGGCGATTGTGGCCTCCCTGGCGGGCAAGGCGAACAGTATCGGTACAATCTTTACATTGGATATTTATAACAAGGCGTTTGATAAAAATGCCAGCGAGAAGAAGCTGGTGAATGTTGGTAAGCTGGCGGTGATCATCTCCATGTTCCTGGCGGTTGTGCTGTCGTTGATAATCGGCGAGAAGCTGATGGGCGAAGGCAAGCAGGGCTTCCAATACATTCAGGAATATACCGGCTTTGTGTCGCCGGGTATCTTTGCCATGTTCTTGCTGGGCTTCTTCTGGAAGAAGACCACTTCCAACGCGGCGCTGTTTGCTACCATCGGTGGCTTTGCGTTGTCAGTGTTCTTTAAATTCCTGCCGCAGTTTGTCGACCTGTCGTTCCTGTCGGGTATGGGCTTTGCGGTTCCCAATGCGGAAGGCGTATATGAAATTCCGTTCCTTGACCGGATGGGCTTTGTGTTTATAATCTGCGTATTGAGCATGATCATCATCACGAAGTATGAGAACAGCAAGGGCATCCAACCGAAAGGGCTGGAGGTCGATAGCAGTATGTTCAGGACTAATACTTCGTTTACTGTAGGCGCTGTGCTGGTGTGTGGCATTCTTGCCGCCCTGTACACCGTCTTCTGGTAAACCAAAAGACAATTTAAGCGCGAGAGTGAGTGTGAGAGCAAATATCCGCTCTCACACTCACTCTCGCACTGTTTTATGGCCCTCTTTCGCGTTAACATACCGAAAGAGGGCTATGCTTTTTGTGGTTCCGTGAAACCTTGACCCGATCCTGTCGTATCTTTGGGGTATCCCCCGACCTTATGAACCGCATCGACCGTCTTACCGCCATTCTCATCCAGTTGCAATCCAAACGCGTGGTGAAAGCCGAGGAGATTGCCGGGCGGTTTGAGATCAGTTTGCGCACGGTCTACCGGGACGTGAAAGCATTGATGGAAGCCGGTGTGCCGATCGGCTCGGAAGCAGGCAAGGGGTACTTCATTGTAGATGGCTTCCATCTGCCCCCGGTGATGTTCACACGGGAGGAGGCGAGCGCCATGCTGATGGCTTCGAAGCTGGTCGAGCAGATGACGGACAAGTCGATACGACGCACGTTCGAATCGGCGTTGATGAAGATCAAGTCGGTGTTACACGACAACGAGAAGGATCACCTGGAGAATCTCCAGTCGTATATCAAGGTATTCCGCTATGCGCCGACGCGTGAGCCCGAGTTTCCCGATTCGTACCTGACGGAGCTACAGGCGGCTATTGTCAGTAAACGGGCGTTGAAGATCAACTATTGCAGCAATCAGAACGGCGAGATCACCGAGCGCATCGTGGAGCCAATCGGGCTGTTTTATTACAGTCAGGCGTGGCACCTTATCGGCTGGTGCCGCCTGCGCAATGGCTACCGCGACTTCCGCACGGATCGCATCAAACACATGACCGTCACGAACGATACCTTTGACGGTCGTAACTTGCTGAGCTTACAGGAATATTTACACAGCCTGACGGAAGCCAACGAGGAAGTACAGCAAGTACGCCTGCTGCTTCCCAAACCACTGTCGGGCTATATGGTTAGCGCCAAACACTATTACGGATATGTTTCGGAGGAGGATCTCGACACCCATGTTCGCATGACATTCATTGCCAGTAACATGCGCCAGTTTTGCAGGGGCGTGTTGATGATGGGGGATAAGGTCGAGATCGAATCGCCGGAGGAGGCTAAAGTGGTCATACAGGAAGTGCTCGAAGAGCTAAACGTGCATTACGGCGTCGAGCGGCGCGTGGAGGCAGGGGAATCAGCGCGGGTGTGACCCGATAGCTATCGGGTGTGCGAGCGAAGATACGGATGTGGCGTTTAATTCGGTGTCCACTGGATGCCGCGGATGTCGGGGTGATAGAAGGCCGAGCCTTTGTCGACCGTCAGTACGCGGTAGCGTCCACCGATACGTTGTGATTTTTTGTGCAGCAGCATCATGGGCAGGCCGACTGCTGTCATGATGATCGACGCGCGGGCCACGTTTTTGTCGATGTTTGCGTCGTTGTGCTGGACGACGGTTTCATTGACCTGATCGAGCACAAAATAGGCCACCGCCCCCGTGACGAGGAAGCCGCCGACGAGGTTGAGCAAGTTGCGTTGTTTGAAATAGATGCGGTCGATCTTGTGATAGGGCACGATTTCCTGGTGGATCATGACGGCGGTGTCAAACAAATTGTTGACGTAGCTGGTATGTACCGTGCGACTGCCTTTGAGGCGGTATACAATCTCATCGCCGGGGTAGAGGCGAAGCCGTACTTTTTGGTTCTTTAGCAACACCAGTTGTTTCTGGGCATGGCATACCGGTGCGGCTGCGCCGGCGAGCACACAAATCAAGAATAGCCAGTAAAATCGTCTCACGCGTATACGGGTTGATGATTCAAAGATACTGGATTTTAGATGCGTACCCGCGCGGAAAAGTTGAAGGTGAAATAGAGGGCTGGTGCAGGTATCAGCCCGGTATCCGACCGTCGGGTCCATTCCGGGAAACGTTAGCGGTATGCGCTTGTGACCGAAAATCCTCTTCATTGTGCTAATAACATACATCGACGGCGTTCGTTTGCCGTCTCCGGGTAATATTGCGACAATATCTGACCCCGATAACATTGAGTTCTATTCGCACTGTTGTTTGTGCTATCTTTTTGGGTAGCCTTTTCGTATGCCAAGCCGTTTATGGGCAATTCATACCGTATTCGCAATACCATAACGCGCCACTGCTGACCAACCCGGCTGCACCGGCGCTAACCGATTATACACAAGTCACACTGCACTATCGCAGGTCACGCGTGGCTAATTATGACATACCTTCTGTTTCCTTTATGATGCCGTTCTACCGCCAGTCCAATGGAATGCGTTACGGGGGTATTGGCGCGAACATCATTAGCCAGCAGGCGGGTCCCAACGGGCTGTATAAGGTCACGGGCGCCACGGGCGCCTTCGCCTACACCATTCACCTGAGTAAGACACACCATATCGGTGCCGGTATTGGTGGTGGCATTGTCAATAAACGTATCGATGCGTCGGGCATCACGACGGATAGCCAGTATAACCTCGGCACCTACGACCCGTCGCTCGGCAACGGTGAGAACATACGGTCCCACTCAGTAACGAAGCCTGTCATTAACGCAGGATTTAACTGGGTACTCACCGGCGCTGACGATCTGCAGAAAGCATCGCTGGGTGTAGCTGCTTATACTATGAATAAGCCGTCGTATGATCTGCTCGAAGGTGCCGCCGCCGACAATACAACCTATGTGGTAAGTGGCGAAGTAGCGTTGCCGACCAGTGACCGCGTAACACTCATTCCCACCTTTCGGTATATATATCAAGGTGCATCACTGGCCCATGTCGGCGCGCGCATCAGCTATGTGCCTGGCGCCCCCGACAAAGAGCTGAGCGCCGGTCTGTGGTACAAGACGACAAAGGCACTGGTGGTCGGTGCGCAATACAATTATAAAGCCTATATCATCGGCGCCTCCATGGACTTTTCCATTGCTTCCAACCTGGATGCGAATGTCAACAACGCGGTTGAGGTTGTGCTGGGCTGGCGTATGAATCGCAAAGAGCGCTTGAAGTCCCGCGGGGTATTCTCTTCTCCCGCGAAAACGCCTGTGCCCCCGGTACACGAGCCGGATTCCGCGCAGTCGTCCACGCCGCCGGCTCCAACACAGAAGCCGGATACCGCACAGTCTTCTACGCCGCCGGTTGCTCCTGCACCTAAGCCAGAGACTACACAGTCTACCACGCAGGTTCCTGAGCAGGTTCAGCCTGCGCCGGAACCGGAAAAGTCTCAACCGCCATTGCCGTCCGCCATTGCGTTTGAGCCGGGCAGTAACCAAGTGCCTGCGCAAAGCCAGGCAGCGCTTGACGATCTGGCTACCGTATTAAAGAATCATCCGGAATATAGATTGAAGATCATCGGGCACAGCGCTGCCCTGGGAAGACGATCTGTCAAAGAAAGAGTTTCTTACGAGCGTGCCCAGGCGGTAGCAAAAATCCTGATCGAAAAAGGAGTGCCGGAGCGACAGCTTGAATTGATCGGCATGGGCGATAGACAGCCTATCGCCTCTAACGCGACCGATGCCGGTCGCCAAGAGAATCGCCGGGTAGAATTTGAATGGATTAAGAAGTAACAGGATATATAGATGACATTAGCCATAAACCACCGTCGCATCATCAGATCCCTGCGGATTGTAGTACTGACGGGATGCTTATTTCAGACCGCACGCGTGCAGGCCGCGAATGTTACCGCCGTTTCTCCCGAGGCCAACGCGCAGCGGGTCGGTCCGTCATCCGACATTGTCGTGACCTTCGATGGCGCTATTCCCGTGGCGGCGGTAAATGGGGCGAACTTTACCGTGAACGGCGCGCAGAGCGGCCGCGTGGGCGGTATATTGACGGGCGGGGGCACGACCACTGTCATCTTCAATCCTACGCGCGACTTTCATGCCGGCGAGGTAGTGACCGTTACGCTCACAGCGGGTCTAGGCCTGCCGTTGTCCGGATATACCTGGCAGTTTACGATAGCTTCCGCTGCCGTGGTGCCCGCATTTACTACGATTCCACCGGTCTCAACAACGGCCACGACGGCATACGAAGTTTACCCCATAGACATGAATGGCGATGGCGACGTGGATATGATTTCGGTTGGGCTAGGCGGTGTTTCGTGGTACGAAAATAACGGCTCGCAAACACTCGTCCCCCACAGCGTATCGACCGGTGCGGCTTCACCTACGTCTCTTCGTGCCGCAGACCTCGATAACGATGGCGACGTAGACATGCTCGTTACGTCGCACGACGACAGCAAAATTATCTGGTTGGAGAATAATGGTTCGCAGGTATTCACGCCCCGTACACTCGCATCCGGAGAGCAGGCCACGTTTCTATATACGGAAGACATGGATGCCGACGGCGATGTAGACGTGCTGGCCGCCTGTGAGGCGTATGGTAAAATTATTTTGTACAAAAATGATGGAGCCGGGGTATTTACCTCCAACACCATCGCCACCAACGTCATGAACGTGAATGAGCTCTACGCCGCCGACGTAGATAGCGACGGCGATATGGATATTCTGGCATCGTCGTTCAATACCTTTAGTTTGAACGACGGTAAAATTCTCTGGTATGAGAATCTCCAGTCCCTCGTATTCCCGGGCTATACCGTCAGCACCGGCGTACGTTACGCCCGTGGCGTATATGCCACGGATATGGATCGCGATGGCGACATGGATGTGGTTTCCGTAAGCAACTCTAATGGCCAGATCCTCTGGCATGAAAACAATGGATCTCAGACGTTTATAGATCACATTGCCGTAGCCTTAACCAATAGCTCTTCCGGCGCGTGGTCCGTCCATGCAGCCGACATCGATGGTGATGGCGATATGGACCTGGTCGGCTACGACTTCCGTAACTTCCAGGTGCTGTGGCACGAAAATGATGGCGCACAAAACTTTGCCAACCATATCGTATCGACTGGCGCGGATGGCGTAATGGTTGCCTATGCGGCAGATATAGATGGCGATGGCGACATGGACATCATGACGGCCTCCCTCAACGACAACCGGATAGCCTGGTACCCGAACAACGGGACGCCCATACCCAATCGTGCGCCAACCTTTACAAAAGGCTCCGACATCGAGGTAACTGAAGACGCCCCGCTGCAAAGCTTCACGGCATGGGCAACATCGATCTCTGCCGGAGCCCCCAGTGAGTCCAACCAGCTCCTGACCTTCGTGGTGAGCAACGACAATACAGCATTATTTTCCACACAACCTACCCTCGACGCCACCGGCACGCTCACCTTTAAATCTGCGGATAACGCCTGGGGTATTGCGACCGTCACAGTACTGCTGGAGGACAACGGAGGCACCGCAAACGGCGGTATCGATCAAAGTGTACCGACAACCTTTACCATTACCATCCATCCGGTGAACGATGCGCCGTGGGTAGATGCCGTAGCAGACATCACGCTGGTGGCTGGCAGCCCATCCGTGGACCTGATACTCACCGGGCTTCATCCCGGCCCCGGCGAAGACAGCCAGCACCTGACAGTGACCGCCTCTTCCGATGCGCCGTTTGAGCTCGCCGACCCATCGGTCACGCTGCATGGCGACGGAACCGCCACGTTGTTGTTAGCTCCTGCACCCGGCGCCAGCGGAACCATCACGGTCACCGTTGTGATCCGCGACGATGGCGGCACCGCACGCGGCGGCGACGATGATACCGTCATTACCTTCACCGTAACTATAGAGCCAGAGAGTGGGCCAGGCGTCCGTCATGCCGTTTTCCTCCCCACACTGTTTTCGCCCAACGGCGACGGGGCCAACGATGCGCTCTGCGTACGCACCGCCGATGTTGCCGACATACGCTTCAGCATATACAGCCCCGACGGCCATGAGGTCTTCCAAACAACCGACATCACCGAAGCCACTGAACGCGGCTGGAACGGCCGCTACCATGGCCGCGACATGCCTGCCGGCACCTACACCTGGACCCTGCAAGGCCACTTCACCGACGGTAATCCATTGACGTTTGGAAAGCATGGCTATGGGCAGGTAGTGCTGCTACGCTAGGTGTAAGGGGGATGGTATCTGGCCCAAACTTCGTCGGCTTACCCGCGCAAATGTGTGATCAGGCCGGATACATCTTTGTCGCCGTTGCCGGCAGCAATCATCTCCTCAAAATGCGCTCTCACCAGCTCCGCTAACGGCAACTGCGCCCCAAGCGCCGCCGCCGTCTCCTGCGCCAACCGCAGGTCCTTATTCGCCAGTGCTGTCGTAAATCCATTCGGCACGTCACCTTCCTGTACGATCAGCGTTCCATAGTTCTTAAACACCGGCGCCCCGTAAATAGTATTCAGCATCGTATCCAAAAGGACCGCCTTATCTATACCGGCCTTCTCCGCCATCAGCATTACCTCGCTCAACATCTCCACCACGGCAAAGACCATAAAATTCAGCATCACCTTTACCGTGTGGGCGGTACCGGGCTCCGCCCCAAAGTCAAAGCTCCGCTGGCCAATAGCCGCTGCGATAGGAGCGACCAGCGCCTTCGCCTCCGCATCACCTGACAGCAGGATGGACAGTTGTCGTGCCGCGGCAGCCGGTGGGCGACCCATCACCGGGGAGGCTACGTAGTGCACACCACGGGTGCGGCACCGCTCCGCGAGTGTCTGGGCTGTTTCAGCTTTAATCGTACTGAGGGAAAGAAACACTGTACCGGGTTGCAGCGACGGCAATATCTGATCGACGACGGCCGTCACCGCGGCATCGTCGCTCAACATCGTCATCACGACGGCGGCAGCTGCCACGGCTGCGCCGGGTGTCTTCGCGGCGTGGCCGCCGAGCGATACGAGGTCGCGTAGCTTTTCGGGCGTACGGTTATACAGGCTTACGGAGAAGCCCTGCTCGATCAGGTTTTTGGCAATGGGGTAGCCCATGTTGCCAAGCCCGATAAATCCAATGCTTGGGTTCATAGCGTATCTCGGAGTGGTTATGCGCGCACCAGTTGCTGGTACACGCCCTCCAAGGTACGGATCATTTTGGGAGCGGAAAAGGTTTGGCGGACGAGCGTTTCGCCTTTGGCGGCGGCTTGCGCGCGTGCCTCCGGGTGCTGACAGAGATAGGCGAGGGTGTCGGCCATGCCTTGCGGATTGTCCGGGGGGAAGAAGTAGCCGGTTACGTGGTCACTGACAATTTCGCGGTTGCCGTCTACGCTGCTGCAGACCACGCATTTGTGCATCGCCATCGCTTCCAGCAGTCCGATGGAAAAACCTTCCCACCACGAGGGTAAGCAGAAGATGTCCAACGCCTTGAGGATGGCAGGCACGTCGCTGCGGAATTTGATAAAGATAATCGTGTCTTGCAGGTTGAGCTCCGAGGCCAGCGCGAGCGCTTCGTCTTTCATGTCGCCGTCGCCCACCATCAATACTTTAAAATTCTGCACGGTGTTTTTAAGCAACGCCATGGCGCGAATAAAATTCAGCGGATTCTTTTGATAGGTCACCCGTGAAATATAGCCGATCAGGATCTCGTCTGGACGGACGCCATATTCCTGACGGATGTCGGGATACGTGCGGGTCGGGTCGAACTTGTTCAGGTCGACGCCGTTGTGAATCACCATCGAGTTTTTCAGTCCGAAGAGTCTCTGGCCATCCGCCTGGTTGCTGTTGGACACGCAGATATTCAACGCTGCCTGCCGGGTGATAAACTTCTCGGTATATAAACGGGTATAGTAGGTTGTTTTGGGCTGCGTTTTATGAAACGACCAGCCGTGCACAGTATAAAGCAACGGAAGATTTAACGCACGGGTGGACCAGAACAGGTTGGACGCCGCGCGGGTGCCGTGAGCATGGACGATGTCGGGCGCGGTGTTGTGCAAAAAACGTTTTACTTTACCCCACACACGCACGTCGAAGGGCGTGGTGGTGGGGATAACGTGTACGGGGGTATTCATGGCCTGAAGGCGGTCAATCATTTCGCCGTCGGTAAAGCTGAGGACAACGGGTTCGACCAGGGATTTGTCAAACCCTCTCACCAGCTCCAGTACGTGTGATTCACCGCCTCCGACCTGACCCTGCCGGATCGAAAGAAGTACCTTCAGCGGTCGCTTCAGGACTTTTTGGTCCATCCTTCGGGCAGGTTTTTATTGATCTCGATGTTGCCAAACTCCTGGCTCGCACGGCTGCCTACTTTCTTCGCCCAGGCGGCCATTTTGCCAATACCCGCGTCGAGCGTTACAGGATTACCGGTCTTAAACACGCGGTGGCTCTTCTCGTGGCTGGAGTATGCGTGCAGCACTTCTTTGCGCGCTTGCAGGTGTTTCACGTTCGGTTTTGCGTCGAGGTGTTTGCTGACCACGTCTACCAGCTCGTTGATAGTATAGGGCTTATCGGCACCGATGTTGAATACTTCGTTGTAGGCTTCTTTTACGTCTACACATTTGGCGATCGGAATGGCCACGTCGTCGATGTAGCTGAAAGCGCGGGTTTGCGTGCCGTCGCCGAATATGGTCATCGGCAGGTTCTGCATGATCTGGTTCATGAAGATACCGATCACGTTACGGTATTTGTCGCCGATGTTTTGATTCTCGCCGTATACGTTGTGCGGACGGAATACGACGTAGTTGAGGCCGAACATTTCGTGGGCCGCCTTGAGGTCAAGCTCTACGGCGTATTTTGACACACCGTACGGATCTTCCGGCGTGGGCACCATGTCTTCGGTCATCGGCACCTGGCCGGGGCCGTATACCGCGATGGAAGAGGTAAAGACAAAACATTTTACGTCGTGCTTTACCGATTCGTTGATCAGGTTGATGCTGCCGATCAGGTTGTTGTTATAGTTGAAGCGGCGAATGAAGTGCGACAGGCCTTCGGCGGCGTATGCTGCCAGGTGGTATACATAGTCGAATTTGTGCTCGGCGAACAGCTTCGAGATGAGTTGCTCGTCGGTGATAGAGCCCTTGATAAACGTGGCGCCAGCAGGAATATGGTCTTCAAAACCGCCGCTGAGGTCGTCGAGAACGATGACCTGATGACCGGCAGCCAGACAATGTCTGGCAACGTGTGAACCGATGAAGCCGGCTCCGCCGGTGATGAGTGATTTAGCCATAATAAGGAAATGGTAAGAGTTATATTAAAATACGTTTGTTATAGCCATTTGTCTTTCCACATCTGGAAGATCAGGATATTCCAGAGCTTCTGGTGGTTTACCTGGGCGCCGCTCAAATAGCGATCGCGCAACGCGATGATCGGTGCCGGGTTAAAGAAGTCGCCCTTCTTTAAGTTTTCTTCGCTAAGGTAATGCAGGAAGTAATCTTTTAATTCCTGGCGGAACCATACGGTCAGCGGCGCGATGAACGGCTTCTTGGGCCGGTCCATCAGTGCCTTGTCTACGTGCCGGTGTACGATGTCACGCAAGATCACTTTCTTTTCCTTGCCGTGTATTTTATACGACGACGGGAGCCGCGATACAAACTCGATGAGGCGGTGATCGAGGAAGGGCTCGCGCCCTTCCAATCCTACGGACATGGTGGCGCGGTCTACTTTCACCAGGTTATTGTCCACCAGGAACGTGCGATAATCGATGGCCAGCATTTTGTTGAAGGCATCGTTGTTATCGAGCATATCCTTTTCCAGGTCGAAGTCTGTCGGCGGCAGCAGGAAGCTGTGCTTGAGATATTGCTTCAACTCGCTTCCGGTGATGTAATGGCTGATCTGCTTGAGGGCTGTCAACGGATTGCCTGAGCGCCAGATCTCGGATACCTTTTCGAAGCGTGTCGAGAAGTTATACCGGTCTTTGAAGTAGGGTAGCTTCTCCGGGTTTACCATACTCATAACCCCAGCCAGGGTGCGCTGCACCGGCTTGGGCAACTGCGAGGTAAGCTCGACGGATTGGATGAATTTATAGTACCCGCCAAAGATCTCGTCGCCAGCATCGCCTGACAACGCTACTTTTACCGACTGGCGTGCCAGCTTCGATACCAGCACTGTGGGTACGGTGGAGTTATCGGCAAAGGGTTCGTCGTAGATGTCGGGCAGGGTAGGGATGATGGCAAACGCCTCCTCCGGGGTACAGTAGTGTTCGGTATGATCGGTGCCCAGGAAGTTGGCAATTTTTTTGGCCTCCGGCGCTTCGTCAAATCCTTCGACGTCAAAGCCAATGGTAAAGGTCTTGATCTTTTCGGTGCGGCCTTTTTGCAGTAACGCAGCAATGGCCGTACTGTCGTAGCCACCGCTCAGGAATACACCTACGGGCACATCCGATACCATGCGATATTCGAATGCCGACTTGAGCAGGCGTTCGGTTTCTTCAATGGCTTCCTCCTTGGAGATCTTCAGCTTCTCCTGGTTGTAGTAATCGAGCACGTTCCAATACTGGTGTGTTACGACTGAGCGCTTTTGCAGGTCGATCTCCAGGTAATGGCCCGGGCTGAGCTTGGTGGTATTTTTGAAGATGGAATACGGCCCCGGCACATAGTTGTACTGTAAGTACAACGCCAGGTGATTGTAATCCAGTGTCTTTTCAAAGGCCGGGTGACGGTGGAAGCTTTTGAGCTCGGACGAAAACAAGAACAGGTTGTTGTGCCAGTAGTAGAACAGCGGCTTTACCCCCGCGCGGTCGCGGTAGACATATAGTTTGTTGGTGTTGGTGTCGTGCAGTACAAAGGCAAACATGCCGATGAAGCGTTGCACACAGGCTGGCCCCCAGGTCTTGAAGGCTTTCAGGATAACCTCGGTATCACCACCACTGATAAACGAATGACCTTGTGCGATCAGCTCCTGACGGATTTCCTGGAAATTATAGATCTCGCCGTTGAAAACAATGCCGAGGTTCTCAAAGAACATGGGCTGGTGGCCGAGCGGCGATAGGTCCAGGATGGAGAGCCGCCGTTGTCCGAGGCCGAGCGTATAGTTGTCGTGTTGCACGACGTGATACCCCGAGTCATCAGGACCGCGGTGGGTAAGACAGTCGACCATGCCGACGAGTACGTCGCGGCCGCTCTTGCCCGTAAAATCGATAAAGCCACTAATGCCACACATGTTGCCGGAGGTTTTAGAGTACTTGTTTAGGAGGTTCTACCGTGGCCAGTGACTTATTCAAGGGCTCGTGTTTGTAGAGGTTCATGTTCTTCACGTTCCAGAACACCCCGCGATAGAACGAACGCAGGTGCTCCATCTTTCCGGAAAAGAGAAAGGAGAGTGTATTCTTAGGAATGGTGAACGTGACCAGAAAGGCGAGGAAGCACATCAGCTGGAAGCTGTTAGAGTTCCGGCGCATAAACAGGATGCGGTTCTTATTGTTGTAGTAGGTCTTGATCGCACTGGCCTTGCCCATGGTGATGGACTCTTTATGTAAGATATAGACCTCGGATTGATAGTAGATCTTATAGCCGTGCTTAACCGTCTGCGACGACCAGTCCAGCTCTTCGTAATAAATGAAGAAGTGATCAGGAAATACACCGACGCGGTCGGCCACTTCACGCTTTACGAGCATGGCCGCACCGTTGGCGTAATCGGTATAGCCGGATACGTTGTGCTGGCCTTTGTCCTCTTCTTTTTCGCCGACTTGGCGGTTCTTACCCGTAAAGGGGTTGATTTTTGTATAGCCGGCGTATTGAATGATGTCGGGATGGGAGAAGTACCGGATTTTTGGACTCACCATGCCGATGGAGGGATCTTTCTCAAACGGTTCGATGAGTTTTTCCAGCAGGTTGGTGCTGGCTACTTCGGTGTCGTTGTTGAGGATGAAAAAGTAATCGCCTTTGGCGATCTTCAACCCGATGTTGTTGCCACCGGTGAAGCCGAGGTTCTGGTCGGTCACGATCATGCGTACATGCGGGAATTTTTCCTTCACGATCCTGGAAGGATCCTCTTTCGAGGCATTGTCTACGAGAATGATCTCGTAGTTGGTATACGTCAGTCGCTTCAAGGACTCGAGACATTCGAGCGTAACGGGCAGCTGGTTCCAGTTGATCAGGATAATGGAGACAAGGGGTTGCTGTTTCATCGCTTTATTTTTTTGATTCTACTGTAGTAGTGGAATGCGGTGTGTGGATAAATTTCTTATTGGCATTCTTCAACCGGAACAGGTTGAGGAACATGAGTGCAAAAGCTTTGGGCAGACTGGCCACGGCAGCGAGGAGCCTTTTGTCAAAGTACTTCGTCGGAACGGCAATGACCAGGGCGGCCACATACAGAATGGCATAGGCCCACGTCCAGGTATAGCCCAGTACGAGATAGTGACGCAGCAGGGTAAATACTATAACCAGGGTGGGGAGGCAGCCCAGCGTCAGAATGCGGGGTAGCAACAGGTTACTTAGTACGGATGCCTCGAAGAAGATAAAGTCACCTTTGAGGAGTGCCCGTACGCCTTTCTTGAAGTTGCGCTGCAGGTATACAAACTGGCTGGAAAGCCAACGGCGGCGTTGATTCGAAAAGGCTTCTGCCTGACGGGTTTTCTCGTCGTATACTTCGGCGCTTTCCAGGTAGTAGATCCGTTGTTTTTTTGCCAGCAGGCGGAGGTGCAGCTCACGATCAAAGCCGCCCACGGAGTCCATGGCGTTGATGTGGTCGCGGAAGGGCTGGAAGGGGAATGCCATGGCCGAGCCGATCAGCGACGAGGAGAGGCCCACGGCGTTATACCCTTTGCGGAAGATCTGATTATTGATAGCTTCGCTGATAGAGTCGAGATACGCCATCGGTGTGTCGCTGTTCTTGGCTACACGGCGACCTTGCAGGTTGAGAAAGCCATTGTTGAAGGCGTGATTGATCTTGGCGAGAAAGCCTTCTTTCATTACGTTGTCGGCGTCGAGTATGACGGCGAGGTCATAGCCTTCTATTTTGGCGAGGGCAAATTGCAGGGCGCGTACTTTCGTACTTTTCTCGAACGACACTTCAAATACCGTAGCGCCGGTTTGCTGCAGGGCCTGCACGGTGGCGGGTTGCAGTGAGTCGGCCATGACGAAGACGGTGAAGGCTTCCAGCGGGTAGTTGTGCCGTACCGCCAGCTCGGCCGTGCTGACAATGACACCATCTTCTTTATAGGACGGTATCAATACAGCGATGCGGCTGTGTTTGTTTACCGTGCCTTTAAAAAAGTGGTCTTCACGGTATATAAAACTAATGGCTGAGAAAAAGAAGTTGTGAAATACGACAAAGCCAAAGTAAACCAGGAGAATAATTTCCAGTACTAACATCGAGGTACAAAATTCTGCATCGCTATGCCTGCACTTTTTGGAGCAGAGCGGGGATGGTGCTGAAAAGAATTTTTAAGTCATACAGGAAAGAGTTCTTCATGGCATACTCCATGTCGAGCTGAATGCGTTCTTCTTCCGACATGTTGTCTTTGCCACGTTTGGTCACCTGCCAGAGACCGGTGATACCGGCGGGCGCCAGGAAGCGCCAGGCGATTTGATCTTTGGTTAATTTTTCGGCCTCGTACAAAGGGAGGGGACGGTTGCCCACCAGCGACATGTCACCTTTGAGTACGTTGATAAGCTGTGGCAGTTCGTCCAGGCTGGTATCGCGCAGGAACTGGCCGAGGCGTGTTACACGCGGGTCGTTCTTGATTTTATAGAACACACTCTGCTCTGCACCTTCCGTATACTGGTTCATGTGTGTGAGCTTATGCAGTTCGGCATCAGCGCCCGTGCGCATACTTCTGAATTTATAGAAGTTAAAGATTTTATAGCCTGAGCCAGCGCGTTTGGCGATATAGAAGATCGGACCTTTCGAATCCAGCTTGATCAGGATGGCCGTGATGATCATGATGGGCAACAACGCTATGATCATGCCGCCCGAGATAACGATGTCGAACGTACGCTTCAGCGCCCATAATTTGATCTTTGGAACGTCGGCTACCTGCGCGGCCACATAGGGTTTGTTGCCGCGTTTGTTTTTATAGGTCTTGAGCTTGTGAATAAAATCGAGGCGCTTTAAGGACGCCGCCGTGATGTTGCCATTAAAGTAATCATCCAGGCCACGCTTGAGGGCGATCTCTTTGCAGTCGGCATCGAACTTGGCCGAGTACAGGACTACCGGCAGGGCGTATTCTTTGGCAAACTCTTTTACCAACGCGATGTCCGTCTGGCCCTGGTCGGGGCTGATGAAGACGGCATCAAACTTTTCGCCGGAAGCGAGGTGTTGTTGCACGGCTTTGGCCGTGGTGTTGGTAAAAAGTATCTCGTCTTTGCCGTACTCGTAGTCCGGGGTGACGGAGATAAAGCCTACCCGCAAAATGTGGCGGGTGAAAGCCTGCACTTTCATGGTAGTTGACACGGAAGGGTTCAGGGGTTCCTGAACGTTGAGTTGTAAAGCTACGTCCATACTTTTTTACGAAAACAGTTTCTCCTTACTTGCGGATAACGCACGTTTCACTTCAGTCACCAGTGACTGTGGCTCGAAGGGCTTCACCAAATATGTGAAGGCTCCCAGATCCAGGCATTGCTTGCGCTTATTGGTATCTTCGTACCCTGACAGGATGATAACGGGGATGTTTTTGAATAACCCGCTTGTACTTAGATTTTCCAACAGCTCCAAGCCATCCAGAGAAGGCATTTTAAGATCGGAGATGATGAGATCGGGAATGTGCCCGTCGGAAAGCCATGACCAGGCTTCCATACCGTCGTTCATAATAACGACCTCATAATTGTTTTTCAGTATCCTCTCTAAAAGCCAGCATAGAGGCACGTCGTCCTCAATAACCAATACCTTCTTCATGGTATTAAATGTTTAAATACCTTAAGATGCTGCTTTAAAGATCGGGAGTAGATTAAAGAAGAGATCTTTAAAGCCAACTTACTAAATAGACAAACCAAAGCTAAATAAAAAAAATGACACGGATGTAACCTTTCATTTTAAAATTATTTAAAAGTTTAAACGCTTAGCCCGCTTTTTAGATGCACAAAGGGGAAAAACGCGGTTTTTTCAAAAGTGTTACCCTGGATACACCATGTCAGGTGTATGTAACCTTTAGTACGGTTTTGTAACAATTTCAATCGTTTTTTGTCTGTGTATCTTGCCGGTATCGGTATACCTGAAGGCTGGAACGGAGAGGTGGTCTTTAGGTACTTCATACGCCGGTAGCGCTTCCTGAAGTTTCGCCAGGATAACGTTCCACTGCCGGGGCGTAAATTCCATGCCATCGACAATAAGTGTCAGTTTATGCCCCAGCCTGGGGTCAGGTAATCCGCAGACTATAAACGAACGTGTAATATTCAACCCAACCAGTATTGCACCGATGGCTTCCTCTACCTTCTCCGGTATAATCTTCACCCCGCCGCTATTAATAATATTGTCCCAACGGCCCAGCCACTGGAAGGTGTTTGGCGCCAGGATATTTACCAGGTCATTGGTGACAATCGGTTGCGGCAGGTGCGGCGCCTGAATGACCAGGCATCCACGCTCGTCGAGGGTCAGGGTAACGCCCGGCAGCGCCCGGAACATGGATGAAGCGTCGGGACCGTTGAGCTGTTGAAGCGCTATATGCGAGATGGTTTCGGTCATACCATAGGTGGCGTAGAACCGGCCGGGGAATGTTGCTAATGCCGGCAGCGCATGCGTGTCAATGGCAGCGCCCCCGATCAACGTATGGCGAATGGCGCCGAGCCGTGTACTCTCGGGCGAGTCCAGCACGGCATATACCTGGTAAGGCACGAGGGCTGTAAAGTCTATTGTCCAGTTTGTGGGCACGGCAGCCAGGGGATTGGCGGTGGGCGTGACGGCAACGATACGCATACCGGTTGTCAGGCAACGCACCAGCATCATTTTACCTGCTATATAGCGCGTGTCGAGACAGACCAACGCGGTGTAGCCGGGCATGAGCCCCAAGGCCTGTGCCGTGAGGGTAGCGCTGGTAAGCATTTGTTGCCGCGTAACGGTAATGGGTTTGGGCGTGCCGGTAGAGCCGCTGGTGTGCAAAGTAAATGATGTGTCGCCGTGCAGCCAGGAACGGACGAAGGCGAGTGTACTTTCTTCAAACGGTGTAGTTGCCAACGACGCGAGGTCACCCGTCCGCACGTCGGCTAGTGACACGTCACGGCCGTTTAACCACAGGCTAGGATAGGGGTATTCGTCAGCCGCTGTAGTGGATATCTTTTTTGAATCGTTCGATGATCTCGAGCTCATTTTTATGTATACCGCTGCAAGCTTCCGCCACCTGGGTCATGACGCGGATGGCTTTTTCTTTTAGCTCCTGCAAGAGGGGATGATCCTTATATTTCCGGAAATCGTGGACGGCTTCGTTATAGGCCTTCTCTGCCGAGGGCTGAATGACCTCGTCCAGCAATTCGAACCGGCTTTGGGCGGCCCAGGAATCGTACTCCAGCTCGTTCTGGATGATCTTGTGGAAAGCGATGCGCTCTTCCGAGCTCAGGCCCTTGTCGGCTTTTGCGATGACATAGGCCAACTCGGCAATACTTCGCAAAATCTCAAGCTTCTCAATTTTCATTGGGTAAGTTGTTCGTCCTTAAAGATGAACAACTTACCCAACACTATCAAGGGAATTGGGGGTACTTTGACCAGTCTGGATCGCGTTTTTCGAGGAACGCATTTTTGCCTTCTTTCGCCTCTTCGCTGAGGTAATACAGCAAGGTGGCATTTCCAGCAAGCTCCTGGATGCCGGCCTGGCCGTCGAGCTCGGCATTGAACGAGCTTTTCAGCATGCGGATGGCGAGCGGGCTCTTGGCCATGACCTTGCGGGCCCAGGCCACGTAGGTCTCTTCCAGCATTTCCAGCGGAACGACTTTATTCACCAGGCCCATGTCAAGGGCTTCCTGGGCGTCGTACTGGTCACAGAGGTACCAAATTTCCCGGGCCTTTTTCTGTCCGACGACGCGGGCCAGGTAAGAGGCGCCAAAACCACCGTCAAAGCTTCCGACCTTCGGGCCTGTCTGACCGAACCGTGCATTTTCGGCCGCGATGGTCAGGTCGCACACGACGTGCAGCACGTGGCCGCCGCCGATCGCCCATCCCGCCACGGCGGCGATAACAGGCTTCGGAATGGAGCGGATCATCTTCTGCAGGTCGAGTACGTTTAGCCGGGGCGTTGCGTCGGGACCAACATAGCCACCATGACCGCGCACGCTTTGGTCACCCCCGCTGCAGAAGGCTTTGCCACCTTCGCCGGTCAGGATCACTACACGCACGTCTGCGTCTTCGCGGCAGTGGTGCATGGCGTCGATCATTTCTTGTACGGTCAGGGGGGTGAAGGCGTTGTGTACCTGCGGGCGATTGATGCTGATGCGGGCAATGCCTTCGAACTTGTGAAAGAGAATATCTTTATACTCCTTAACGGGCTTCCAGTCGTATTTAAAGCTCATAGCTCTTTTTTAATTGATGTTTCAAATGTTCGTATAGATTCTTATTTACCGACGTGTCGGTTTCCAATTCCAGAATCTTGGTCTGACCGTCGAAATCCAGGAAGTCTTTTAACAGGTTGCGCAGCTTGCGTTTGCTGTCGAGCGCCAGGTGGCTGATGCCATGTTCCTCGCATAGCTTACGGGCGTTGAGCTTCTGGCGTGTTACAAAGTATTCGGCGGTCTCGGGCAGGTCGCCGGGGCCATCGATCATTTTGAAGATAACACCGCCGTGGTTGTTGAGCAACACCACGCGTAGGTTTGGGAGCGGGTAATTATGCCAGAACGCATTGCGGTCATAGAAGAATGCCATGTCGCCGGTGATTAATACGTTGGGACGGTCATTAGAAAGCGTGTGGCCGGCGGCGGTACTTGTGCAACCGTCAATGCCACTCGTGCCGCGGTTGGCAAATACCTGAATGCTTTTTTGTTTCGCGGTCAGTCCGATGAAGTTCGCATACCGCACACTCATGCTGTTGGCCAGGTGCAGGTTGCTGTCTTCGGGTAACGCTTGCAATACCTCGCGCACCAATTCCAGCTCGCCAAATTCGGGTTGCGGAAAGAAGTCTTCCAGTGTGCGCAGGGCGCGACGCTCTTCTACCTCCCAGAATTTGTTGAAGTTGTTTTGTTTCTGTGTCTCGAAGGTCGGGCCTTGCGGGAGGGCGCTGAGGTATAAAAAGAAATCGACGGGGTTGGCATTAAACACGCGCGTGATGCTCTGAAAGGCATCGGCGGCCATGCCGGCCGGCTGCAGGTGCCAGTGTGCTTTGGGGGCGTGTTTGCGTAAGTATAGTTTGAGCTGCTTCGACAGCACCGACTTGCCAAAGGTGATGAGCAGATCGGGCTGCAACGTTTTCCGAACATCTTCGGTGGCGTGTCCCAGGAAGGTGTCGGCGTGACGCACCAGCTTTTCAACACCGTGGAGGTTGGACGTGATGTCGCCCACGATAGGCACGTTGTGTTGTTTAAAGAAGTTGCGCAGCGTGTCGGTCAGCAGGCGGTCGTACTCTTGCTGGCCTGTCACGATGAGGATGTTGTGATATTGACTCCACTCGGCGGCGATGACTTTCTTTTGCTCCTCGGTGAGTGTGAAGGTAGACGAGAATTCGTCCATCACGCGTACTTCGGTGCTGAATTCAATGCTTTCGCCGGCTGCGGGGTACAGAGGCTCGCGAAAGGGAGCGTTGATGTGCACGGGGCCTTTGGGCTCCTGGAAGGAGAGGTTAATGGCCTCGTTGACAATGCGGTTGACCGCCCAGGCACTGTCGGGGTGTTGGTAGTCGGCAGGCAGCTGGAACGATTGCTTGACATGGCGGCCAAAGATGCCGGGCTGGTAGATGGTCTGGCCGTCGTGCTGACCGACCCATTCGGCAGGCCGGTCGGCGGTAAACACCACCAGCGGCGTTTCGCTAAACCACGCTTCGGCTACGGCGGGGGCAAAGTTGTAAGCGGCTGATCCTGATGTACAAACAAGGATTGCCGGCGCCTTTTTCTGCTGGGCGATGCCCAGCGCGACAAACCCTGCGCTACGCTCGTCGCCAAAGGTGCGTGTGGCAATCGCGGGATGGCGGGCAAAGGCCAGGGTGAGGGGGGCGCAACGGGAGCCAGGGCAAAGCACAGCTTGGGTGACCCCTTTGCGTGCACACAGCTCGGCAATGTCGTAGATCGGTTGGAAGCGGGTCATGCGTAATTCGTGTGCGAATATGGGGAGGGGGCGGGGAATTTTCAAATGCCTGGTAAAACACTGTTGCTGTTTAACGGCCGCACGAAAAAACATTGATTTTTAAGTGGCAACACCGTATGCGGTTAAGCATTGGTGGTGGAGGGGAACAGTTATTTATTATATTTTGGGTAATGGAGATTCAGCGCGAGTATTTTGTACGATCTGCCGAGGAGGTGCTACAGGCCTTGAAGACGGATGTGTCGCAGGGGCTTTCTGCCGACGAGGTCCGTCGCCGGCAAGAGCAATATGGAAAAAATACCCTGGAGGAGAAAAAGAAGGCGAGCGTGTGGAGGATGCTGGCAAGCCAGTTTGCCAACCCCATCGTGTGGATTCTAATTGCTGCGGCGGCCATAGCCTTTGCGTTTGCCCACCTGCTGGAGGGCATCGCTGTTATGATCGTGGTGTTGATCAATACGCTCATCGGTTTTTTTATGGAACGACAGGCGGTGAGGTCAATGGAGAAGCTCAGCAGCATGGCCCGTACCAAGGCCCAGGTACTGCGCCAGGGAAAAAAGACTGAGATCGATTCATCCGAGCTTGTGCCCGGTGACATTCTGTTTGTAGAGGCCGGTGATGTGGTGACTGCCGATGCGCGTATCATTTCCGAACATAGCCTGGCCGTGAAAGAGGCCGCGCTGACGGGCGAATCGCTGGATGTCGAAAAGAACACGGAGCCGCTCGGTGCCGATACACGGACCGCGGACCGCGTAAATTCTATCTTCAAAGGCACCGTCGTCGGACGGGGCAACGGGCAGGCTGTTGTCGTCGCTACGGGTGGTACTACCGAACTGGGCAAGATTGCCCGCATGACCGAAGAGGCCGATAAAGACGCTACGCCCCTGAATAAAAAATTACACGCGCTTAGTCAGCGCCTGATCTGGCTGACGCTGATTTTGTCCGTACTGATCTTTGGCGCCGGTGTACTGCGGGGTGAAGACTGGTTGTTTATGATCGAGACGGCCATTGCGCTGGCCATCGCGTCTATCCCGGAAGGGCTACCCGTTATTTCGACTATGGCCCTGGCCCGCGGCATGCTGCGGCTGGCGGATAAACAGGTTGTCGTGAAGACGCTGGAGGCGGTCCAAACCCTGGGAGAGACCGAGGTAATCTTTACCGATAAGACCGGTACACTGACAGAGAACGAAATGCATGTGCAAGTTGTGGCATTGGGCGATCGGATCGAGACGGTGACGGGTGAGCAACATAACCGCGATGGATTGAAAGAGGAATCTGCCTATAAAATGTTTCTATACGTGGCGGTGCTTTGTAACAACAGCGCGTTGCCGGAAGGAGGAAAAGATGAGAAGGCAGTGGGCGACCCGGTGGAGGTAGCGCTGCTGCGGATGGCTTCCGAGCTCGGCGAAGATGTCGACAAGCTTCGTCAGGAACAACCGCGTTTGGCGGAGCTGCCCTTTGACGCCGATATCAAAATGATGGCATCCACCCACAAACAAGGGAATGAACATTATATCTATGTAAAGGGTGCGCCCGAGGCAGTGCTCGAAAAGTGTCAGGCCGTGCTACGCGATGGAAATGAGACGCCGTTGAACGACCCGGATGGGTGGAAAAGGAAAGCCGACGACCTGGCCGGCCAGGGCTTGCGCATGCTTGGATTTGCGTACCGGCGTACGGACCGGGTACCCGCGGATGACGAGGTGCCCGAGGGGCTGGTATTTCTCGGGCTGGCAGGCTTTATCGATCCGCCCCGCGCCGACGTGAAAGACGCGCTGGCGGCCTGTCATGCGGCGGGCATCAAGGTGGCCATGGTGACGGGCGACCACCCCGGCACGGCCCATGCCATTGCCCTACAAGTGGGCCTGGCCGAAGGTGAAAATGTCGTGACGGTCGAGGGAAAAGATATACCGGAAGGCGACCTGCCTGCAGACCTGCAGCAGAAGATTGCGGATGCCGTCGTATTCTCACGCGTAGATCCTGCGCAAAAACTAAGGCTTGTATCATTATACCAGGACCGTCAGATGGTGGTCGGCATGACTGGCGACGGCGTGAACGACGCGCCTGCGTTGAAGAAAGCCGACATCGGCATCGCCATGGGCATACGCGGCACGGAAGCTGCCAAAGAAGCTGCCGACCTGATCTTACGCGACGACGCTTTTCCCTCGATCGTTACGGCGGTGCAGTACGGCCGCGTGATCTTTGAAAACATCCGCACGTTCATTATCTACCTCTTGTCGTGTAACATGAGTGAGATCATGATCGTGGCGATCGCTTCCTTTGCCAACTTACCGTTGCCCTTGCAGCCGTTGCAAATTCTTTTTCTAAATATGATCACGGATGTTTTTCCGGCACTGGCGATTGGCATGAGTGAGGGCGAGGAGGGGGTTATGAAACGGAAACCGCGCAAGTCGTCGGATCCGCTGGTGTCGAAGTCCAATTGGGTTTCGGTGGTCACCTATGCGTTAAGCCTGACGACGGGTGTAATCGGTGCGGAGTTATATGCTGTGTTCTATATGGGGGGTGAGGAAGGGGTGGTCAACAACATTACGTTTTATACATTGATCCTGGCGCAGTTGTGGAATGTATTTAATATGCCCACGCGCGAGGTTTCGTTTTTTCAGAACCCTGTTACGCGCAACCGGTATGTTTGGTATGCGCTAGTGTTCTGCATCGCGGTGACCGTCGTGACCTACCTCGTGCCGCCGCTGCGTTCGGTGCTGGGGTTGGTGTCGATACATCCGCAGGGGTTGATCGTAGTAGTTGTCGCCAGTATCGTGCCGGTGATGATTGTGCAGGTGCTGAAGCGCGTGCTGAAGGTCGTGGAGTAAACTATTTCTTGATGACCTTAACAATCTTTGTGTTCTTCTTGTCCTGGAGTGTGACCAGGTATATACCGGACGGAAGGTGTCGAATATCCAGGACGTCATCGGCTACGCCGAAGGACTGCGCGCGGCCTGCGAGGTCGGTGATGGTGACCTGTTGTACAGGTACCGCAGTTTCCAGGGTGAGCAGGCCGGATGTGGGGTTCGGATAAATTCTTACACCCGCGAGCGGGTTGTTGTCGATGCCGGTGACGACGCTGCTGACGCGCAGGGTACGCGTTACGGGTGTGGCGGCCAGGAAGTGTTCGTCACCTTCCTGGGAGGCGGTGATGTCGGTTTCTCCTTCACCGTGCAGGCTCACCATGTTGTCTTCGACGGTAGCTACTGCAGGATTGGACGAGGTGAAGGTTACGGGGAGTGATGAGCTTGCCGTCGCCGTTAGCGCGAAGTCAACATCGTCTGGCTTTTTCGTTGCCAGATTTCCAAAGGTGATGATTTGAGGAGCTTTGTTTACCGTTAGTGACTGGCTTACGGGAGGAGCAGGCTCGTAAGCGCTATTGCCTTCCTGGGATGCCGTGATAGTTACGGTGCCAACGCCGCGGATGACAATCAGGCTGCCATTGATTTCCGCTATGTCGGTGTCTGAGCTTTCATAGGTTACGGGCAGCCCCGAGCTGGCCGAGGCCAGCGGATCGAATGGAGCATCGGTATAGACCTTGTCGCTAAGGGCATTAAAGGTTATGGTTTGTGAAAGCTGTATGAAAATGATCGTTACATCGATGTCGCCGATGTCGATCAGGATATTTGCCTCGATATTCATAGCGCTGACGTCAAGGCTATACGCCTGGTCGACAATGAAATTGTCCTGCGCCACGGCGGGGATCAGCGTGTACGTTTTCGCGGCCAGGTTTGTAAAGCTGTAGTTGCCGGCGGCATCCGTATACAGGAGCTGCACGAGCGTGGCGCCGTCATAGAGCAATAGCGGAATGTCGGGGGCGTCTATTTCGCCGGGTAATTTTGCCGTCCCGGAGATATTCCGGCTGCCTGCAGGAGGAGACGTTGCGCGGGGCGGCGTCAGGTTGGACACCGTGTTGAGGGTAGGGATGAAGAAGGCTTCGTCCCGCAGATAGGTATAATTTCCTGATAGGGTGGGTGCGAAGGCTCCATAGGTGACCGTGTTCGGGAAGAAGTACAGGGCGCGCGGGTCTGTGTCTGTTACGGTCAGGCTAAACGTATTGGTGCTTGTGATGGGCACCGTTTGTTCGCGCGTTATTGTTCCGTCCATGGCTTTGCGATACAGGTATAAAGTGCCACTCGAGATGTTCGTACCATCGCTGCCGATGATCGTGCCGGAGATAACATGGGGTGCAAGCTCGATTTCAAGCGGTGTATTTTGTGTGTTGTTGCTGTAACAGTCTTCGTCCGGATCGCACTGCACCACCAGGGTATAGTCGCCGGCGGCGAGTGGTGCTGGTAGTGTTATACTCCAATTTTTGGTGATGGTCGCACCGGGTAATGCAAAGGCAAATGGTTCGTTCGGGCGGGAACCGGTGTATACAATGTTGTTATCGTCGTCGCGGATTAGAATCTCAAACGACTGCGTAAAGGAGTTGATCTGACCGGTATTCGTAATACTCAACGAGAAGTCGAACGTGACATCGGTGTTGTCGTATGGAGCAGACGTGAGGGTAACGCTGTTGATGTGTATGGCAGGCTGCACCGGGGTTACGGTAAAAGTAGTAGCACTGACCAGGATGTTGTTGGTATAGTCAGTTTCCGGAATGGCATTGGTGGCATTTATTTTCCAGATGACGTAGTGGGTGCCGACCAGTGTATTAATGTTTGGCACCCGTTGCGTTACATAGGCCACCTTCCATTCGCCTGCGCCGATGTAGTCGGGTGCTACCAGCTCGGGCTCCAGGTCTGCCGTCAGGTCGTAGTCCCCGGCGTCCAGCGTCTGATCTTCGGAAATATAGACATGCACGTCGTAGCCGCCGACGCCGGTCGAGCCGTTGTTGACCAAGTCATACTCCAACTCAATCAGGCCTGAACCGCCATCGTCCGAAAATCCGGGCGCGGGGGGGGCATTATTGGTTACATCGAGGTCGATGTTGCTGGCACCGATCGTAAGGGCGGTGGCTATTGTATTGTTTGCCTCGTCGAATTCCTCGACACTGCCCACACCGTGATCGTCGTCGGCTTTGGCGATCAGAAAGTAGTTGCCCAGCGGAACGGGGGGGATGTTTATCGTGACCGTTTCATTGAAGACGTCGGGTCCCGCCAGGGGAATTTCGTGCGCGTAAATAAATCTGTCGCCCGCATCGAGGGTGTTGTCTGTACTCAGATAAAAGCTGCTACTCGTCGATTGGCCCAGGTCGGTCGTGCCGGTATTCTGTAGCGTGTAGTCCACCGTGAGCCGGTCGCCTGCCGGTATCGTGGTGACGGTCGGTGTGAGGGTGGTAAAAAGAAGATCCACATTTTGCATGTTCACGGTATAGCCGCTGAAGATTGCCACGTTATTGTTGTCGTCGGTTTCGGTAACCGTGTTATTGGGATCGATTTGTAGAATGAGATAGTAATTGCCGGCAGCGATACCGCCGGTGTAGCAGCTTACGGTGACGGCCTGCGTGCCGTTGGCGCCAATGGCGGGAATCGCGTTACTGTTTCCGATCTCCGGATCGTCGGGGCTCAGCACGGCATCGAATGATAACTTCACCTTCAACAGGGTAGATCCGCCGGTAGGCGTGGCGCTATTATTTTTCACCGTGGTGGAGACGTTAAACGTCTGGTACCGGTCTACCGAAGTGGGTGCAGTGACGCCCTCGGTGATGAGGTCTTGTGCGTAGGTGGAAACCTGTAGCAACAGCAAAAAAATAACGCAGAGGGAGCGTTTCATAGGCATGTTTCAGTTGGTCCAAATCAAAAATAGGCAAATCCCGCGTGCGGTAGCCTTTGGTGTATGAAAACAGCCTACAATGTAAGAAATTGGAGTTGTAGATTAATCGATCACGATCAAAATATTCATGATCAAGCTATTATGAGACGTTTAGACCGGCTGGTCAAACAACGGTTTGCGTAACGTTTGGAACTTGATCTCTGTTTCGGCCACCTCGTTTTCGGGCGTAGAATCTACGGTAACGCCTGCGCCGGCATAAAGTGTAGCCTTGCCGTCGTGTAGCTTGAGGCACCGCAGATTGACGAAGATATGAATGTCGTTGCCGACGTTCACGGGTCCCAGAAAACCCGCATAAAATTCGCGGTCGTAGCCTTCATACTGCTGCAAAAAAGCCGACGCCGGCTCCAACGGCATGCCACAGACGGCCGACGTGGGGTGCAGCAGTTGCAACATGACCGATCCCAACTGCGAAAAGTTGATCTCTTTCATGTTGACCGTAAAATCCGACCGCAGGTGAAGCAAGTTGCCCGCGACAACGGTCTTGGGCCCGTATTCATCATATTCACGCACGCGGATCTTTTTAAAGCAGCTGATCACGTATCGCTCCACCAGCGCCTGCTCTTCAATTTCCTTTTGCGTCCATGCTACCGTTCTGAGGTCTATGCCGGGCACAAACCGCTGCGTGCCCGCCAGGGCTACCGTTTTGAACAAGGTGTTGTCGTGTACATGCGCCAACGTTTCGGGTGTAGCACCGAGCCAGCTGCCGGTCTCGGGCGTGCTGACGAACGACACCAAGGCATGGGGATACGCGTTGGACAAGGTCTGAAATGCCTGCACCACGTCGAAGCCCTCGGGCAAGTCCACGATCTTACGACGCGACGGCACCACCTTTTCGAAGGAGCCTTTCTCGATCTCCGCCACGGCCATGCGCACCAGCTCAGCATACGACGTTTCCGTTTCCTGCCCTGTAGGCGGTACGGTATAACAGGTGGGTGTATGCGGTGTATAGGGCACCTGTTTCAGCTGCTCTTGCAGCCAGGTGTGCGACTGAATTTCGGCCGGCGTAGCGGCCGGCTGAAGGTTGTCGCCGGTGAAGGTGAACTTAAAATCAGCGGGCAGGAAAATGCGCTCGCGGCTTTTCTGAAAGGGAGCAAACAGAAAACCCGTAGCAAGCTCCTCGAGGGCTGCATCCTGCGAAAGTCGTTGCAGTTTGCGCGATAGAATGAGATGACAAACGGAGTCGTTGGGAAGACGCCATACCGCTACAGCGTATTGATTTTCGACAGCATGCCGAAGGAGATAAGCGATGTATTCAGTTCCGGTGAGTGAAGCGGTGTGCGGGGAGACGGAAGAAATCGTATTCATGCGGTCGTGCGTCGGCGCTAAATTAATCTTTTTTGTCCAGTACGGCCATGGTGATGCGGCTGATGCATACCAGGTCGCCGGCTTCGTTGGTGATCCGTATTTCCCAGACGTGGGTCTTTCCACCAATGTGCAAAGGGCGGGTTACACCCTTTACAAATCCTGAGCGTACCCCGCGGATGTGATTGGCATTGATATCGAGTCCTACACAATACTGTCGGCTGACATCAATACAACTGATCGCGGCCACGCTTCCCATCGTCTCGGCCAGGGCCACGGAAGCCCCCCCGTGTAACAATCCCATGGGCTGATGGGTTCGTTTATCTACCGGCATTGTTGCTTCCAGGTAGTCTTCGCCCACGGCGGTGAATTGGATGCCCAATACTTCCGCCAGGGTATTCGGTCCCCATTGGTTGAGGGACTCCACGGTGATATCATCTCTGAAAATTCCCATAATGGCGGGCAATTTAATAATCGTTACCCAAAATCCACCGGCCCGAACTCCCTTTCGCATAACGCATTACTGGCTGCGATTAGCTATACTTGCGCCCGAAAACCGGAGAATTTGAGCACGAAGACCATTTACCTGATCCGCCACGGGCAGACCAACTACAATTTGCAAAATATTGTGCAGGGCAGCGGCGTGGATACGGACCTGAACGATCGCGGACGGGCCCAGGCGCAGGCGTTTTTCGGAGCCTATGGACATATTCCGTTTGACAAAATGTATGTGTCCGGTTTGCGGCGTACGCACCAGTCGGTGCAGCCGTTTTTGGACAAGGGGCTTCCGTACGAAGCCCTGCCGGGGTTAAACGAGATCAGTTGGGGCAATAAGGAAGGGCAGAAGGTTACGCCCGACGAAGACGAGTATTACCACTACATGCTCAAGCAGTGGCAACTTGGGGACACGTCACTCAAAATTGAAGGCGGCGAGAGCCCCAACGATGTTGTGGCCCGCATGGCGCCCGCGATGGAGCACATCATGCGCCAGACGGACGAAAAGACGATTCTGATTTGTATGCACGGGCGCGCTATCCGCATCCTGATGTGCCACCTGCTGCGCTATCCGCTAAAAAGCATGGATATGTTCGAGCACGAAAATCTGTGCTTGTATCTGCTGCACCACACCGGGTCGATGTTTACCGTGGAGCGGTATAACGATCGCGATCACTTACGCGCGTTGAGCTGAGCCAGCGCCGACCTCGCTTTACTATCGATGCTATTCTTATACTCGTGCCGCTTGTAGGTCAGGGCGCGGGTGAAGTATTCTTTGGCCTTTTCCAAATCATTGGCGGCCCATTCAATGTAGCCGAGCTGTAGGCTGGCGTTGGGCGCAAAGTACCACGGCGCGTCACCGGCCAGGTCGATGGTGTATTGATAAAATTCGCGGGCGGCAGCCAGGTTGTTGGTTTTGTGGGTGATGCGAGCCTGACGATACGCGTACTCCACCTGGTCGCGTTGGGTGACGAGTTCGTCGGTGGAAATGGTGGCTAGTGCTTCCTGCGCACGGGGGTAATACCCGCCGTCGGTGAAATACCGCACCCGCGTCAGCTTGACATGTGGCAGCTCTGTTTCGGCCAGGCTGCGGGCGGCATAGCGGTCGGCTTCCGCTACTTCCTTGCCGGCGGAGCGCGCCAGGGTGAAGGTAGCATCGGCGTCGCTGGTGTTGCCGTTCAGCCAATAACACAAGCCGATTTTATACCAGGCGTCTTTGATATAATTCTGTCCTTTGTAGTTGTTGATAAACCACCGGTAGGCGGAAATGGCGTGCAGGTATTCGGCTTTCTGCAGATATACCTCGCCTTTCAGGTATTCGGCGTAGGAGAGGGGCGGGCCCAGTTTGGGCTCATTGATCTTGAGGAGCATGGCCAAAGCGTCTTCGCTTTGAGCGTTCTTCATTGCCAGCGAGGCGGCCAGGAAAAGTACCAGCCGGTTGCCGGGGTTCTTCTCCAGGAGAATCCGGGCCTCCTGCATCGCGGACCCGGTCTGTTGCAGTACAAAGCCCTGGGTCAATGCGTAGAGCACGTCGGCTTCAAAGGCCAGTACATGGTTGGAATGGCGGAATGATTCCAGCGTAGCCATGCCCTGCCCCACGGAGCCCTCCATGTTGAGCAGCCCCAACAGCCAGTTATATTTTTCGGGCACTGAGCCAATGATAACATTGAGCAGGCCCTCGGTCTTGTGGATGGCGGTAAATTTGGGATAGCGCTTTTTGATTTCCTGGGTGGCCTGATAGGCCTGGCGCAGGTTGAGGGCGCCGTCGAACTCATGTCCGAACTTGAGGTGTACAAAGGCCCATTGCAGGCCGATCTCCGCCTGCAGGAACAATTCGTCTACCGACGAGACTTTCGTCTTGCGGGCCAGGCGTTTCTCAAAGCGGTCTTCATATTCGGAAAATTTCTCCGGGTCTTCCGTCACCAATAGCTCGAGTGCTTCGGCCAGGGCTATGACATAATGCTCGGAAACCGTCCTGGGATTTGGAATGAGCGCATGGGCCTCGGTCGTCTGCAGGTTCAGGGCAAGCGCATAGGCGCGGCGCTCGTGCTCCGACAACGTAAAGTCCTGGGCTGTGCTCCAGCCGGGCATAAAAAAAAGGCAAGCCAGCAGGCCTGCCTTCCCAAAAATATTGTAAACCGGGTTATTCAACTTTCTTTCTGCGGTTGGGAACGATAACCGGTGTTTTTGCGCTTTTAGGTTTATCTCCTTCATCGAGTGAGTCCATGTCGACATCTGCTAAGATACGACCGGAGTGCTCATCGATCACAATTTTCTTCTTCTCGCGAATTTCAGCGATCTTCTGGGGTGGGATGACGATGTTACATCCTTCTGCCGCACCGCGTACTACCCGTACCACGGCCAGGCCGTTTGACAGGCTGGTGCGGAGACGCTCGTAGTATTTCAGCAGTTTATCATCAATCTTTTTGGCGGCCTTTTCACGTTCCGCCATCAGACGTTTTTCTTCTTCCTGGCTTTCCGCCAGAATATCGTTCAGTTCTTTCTTCTTGTTGTCGAGGTGCTCGCCACGCTCCGCCACCAAGGTATTGGTCTTTTCTACTTCGTCTTTCTTGTCGGTAACGCTCTCTTTTCCTTCTTTGATCTTTTTCTCGCAGATCTGGATTTCCAGCTCCTGAAGCTCAATTTCTTTGGTGATGGCGTCGAATTCGCGGTTGTTTCTAACGTTTTTCTGCTGTTCGGTGTATTTTTTGATAAGCTTTTCGGCTTCTTTAATACCTTCTTTGTGTTTTTTGTTGCCTTCTTCGATATCCTTCAGCTCAGCCTCGTAACGGGTCTGGCGGGTTTTGTAGCCTTCTATCTCATCCTCCAGGTCTTGAACTTCATCGGGCAGGTCGCCGCGGAGTTTCTTAAGTTCATCTAATTTACTGTCAATGGATTGAAGTTTTACAAGCGCTTCTAGCTTTTGTGCTACTGATTGATTTTCCATTTATAAATAGCTTATGGGATTCGTGACAGTTTTTGAAAAAATGTTCGCAAAAGTATGAAATTTTTTCATTAAAACCTCTTGCAAAAGTTCTTTGGTGAAGACTTCACTTTCGTAGTGCCCGATGTCGGCAATGATAATGCGGCCGTCGGCATCGAAAAATTCGTGGTATTTGAAGTCTGCGGTAACCAGAACGTCAGCCCCGGCCCGGATGGCATCCTGGAGCAGAAAGCTGCCCGCGCCGCCGCAAATAGCGACTTTCTGAATGTTTTTTGGAAGGATTGCTGTATGCCGGAGCATTTTCAGGTTCATACTACTCTTTAAACCCTGTAAGAACGCCAATGGTTCAATAGGGGTCGCAAGCTCTCCGATCATACCCGCACCGACCTCCTGATTTTCATTGACTAAGGGCGTAATATAATACGCTACTTCTTCATATGGATGGTTTTTTCGCAGCGCCGCCAGCAAATCGCCGCGCCGGTGCGCCGGAAAGATCATTTCGGCCCGTGTCTCGCGCACATACTCCTGCCGGTGGGCCTGGCCAATGTGCGGATTGGCGGCTTCTGTGGGCTGAAAGGTGCCGGTGCCGTCTACCCGGAAGCTACAATTTTTATACTCGCCGATCTGGCCTGCCCCGGCTTCGTGCAATGCGGCCAGCACCTTTTCGGTATCGGCCTCGGGAATAAACGTCACCAGTTTTTGCAAGGTGTCCGGGCGTGGGGCCAGAATGCGAAGGCCGGTCAGACCGATCTTGCCGGCAATCATGCGGTTTACACCGGTGTGTACGTTGTCGAGGTTGGTGTGGATGGCATACAGGGCGATGTCGTGACGGATGGCCAGCATGATGGTACGCTCGACGTAGTTGCTGCCGGTGAATTTCTTCAGGCCTTTGAAAACAATGGGGTGGTGCGCCACCACCAGGTTACAGCCGCTGTCAATCGCTTCCTGGACCACTGCCTCGGTGCAGTCGAGCGTAATGAGGATGCCCGTTACCTCAGCTTGCGCGTCTCCCACCAACAGGCCGCTGTTGTCATATGATTCCTGGTAGGCCCGGGGTGCAATGGATTCAAGGTAATTGGTAACATCTTTTATCTTTACGGCCATATACCTGCGAATATATACAAAAAGGCATGATCCTGCTCCGCATCTTGTTATTACCCTTTGCCCTCTTATACCGCATTCTTACCGGCCTGCGGAATTACGCGTACGACCGGGGCCTGCGCCCCGTGGCATCCTTTGACGTGCCGGTAATTACCGTTGGTAACCTCACGGTGGGTGGCACCGGCAAGACGCCGATGATCGAGCACCTGATCCGGTTATTACAAGGCAACCACCGGGTGGCTACGCTCAGCCGCGGCTATGGCCGGGAGACCAAAGGGTTTCGCCTGGCTGGTCCGGGTGATACGGCCCGTACTCTTGGCGACGAACCTGCGCAGTTCTATCGTAAGTTTGGTGCTTTGGCGACGGTCGCGGTAGGCGAAGACCGCGCATTTGCTATTCCCTACATTCTACAAGAACGTGAAGATACTGCGGTCTTGCTGCTCGACGATGCCTATCAGCACCGACGGGTAAAGCCTGCGTTTACCATTCTGTTGTCGGACTACAACCGTCCTTTTTACACCGACCTGTTACTGCCCGCGGGCCGGCTGCGCGAGTCGCGTGGGGGCGCCGCGCGGGCCGATGTGGTCGTGATTACCAAGTGCCCGCCGGAGATTCAGGAGGAGGAGTGTATCGAGATTGAAAAACATGTGCGACGCTATGCGCGGACGCCCGTTTTTTTTACCACCGTGCGCTACGGTGCGCCCACACCGTTTGGCGAGCACCGGCAGACGACGCCGGCGACAGAGGCGATCTTGCTGACGGGCATTGCCCAGGCGGGGCCCTTAAAGAAGTATGTGGCCTCGAGCTATACGATAGTGGCCCACCTGGCATTCGCCGATCACCATGCGTATACAACCACCGACCTGGATACGCTGCGCCGGCTCGCCCAGCAGTATCCGCACGCCAGCATCCTGACGACGGAAAAAGATATGGTCAAGCTGGTAGACGCGGAATTGGCGGAGGCCCGTACCGGGTTGCCGTTCTTTTTTTTGCCGATCGAGGTGGAGTTTGTTAAAAATGGTGAGGATTTTGATGCTATGATCCAAAATGTTATCGCTCGTGGCCAGCAGAATTAATCGCATTAAACCTCACAAATCATTTAAAAACCTATTTTTGCGCGTGCAATTCTGGCGGTATATACTCTTTTCAGGCTTTCTTGTCCTCGCCCTGGCGGCCGCGGGACAAGATGAGGACGCAGGTCCCCGGCGCGGGTCGCGTATCATTGACGACACCACCCGGCAGGTGTACGGTCCGAAAAGCTCCCGCTATTACTATGAAGAGGACGTATTCCTCAATAAACAAACGTACCATTTGATCGATACCGCTATTCGCGGATTCTATCGCTACACCTATCTTCAGAAGAACGAGAATCTGTATCAGGACCTGGGCAACATCGGTACGGCCATGCACCCCATTTATTACCAGACGCCTGCCAGCATTGGTGTCAGCTCCGGCTTTACACAGTATGACCTGGTGTGGGACACCGAGAAGATCCGGTATTTTGATACCAAGTCACCTTATTCCAACATGTGGGTGATGCTGGGGGGTGGCGGCCGGTCGCTCACAAAGGCCTCGTACAGCCGCAACATCAATCCGCGCTGGAACTTCGGCTTTGACTATCGCGGTCTGTTCATCGACAAACAGATCCAGAAGCAAGGGAAGGGCGATCGCCAGGTGCGCGGCGTGTATTACGATTTGTATACGACCTATCAGTCGAAAGACAGTACATACCGAATTTTTGCAAACTTCCAGCGTAACCGCCACCAGACAGATGAGAATGGTGGCATTGTGCATACGGAGTCGACCCAGTATGAAGGCTTCTTTTTACAGAACGTGCGGACGTACCTGACCGATGCCGCGAGCACGGAAGTAAGGATCAATGCGCACCTGTTCCAACAGTACGAAATCGGCAAGGCTCTGCAGCTCTATCACATCTTCGATCGCTTTCGGCAGGGCAATGTATTCGTGGATATTCCCAACACCTTTACCCGGGATTATTACGATTATGAGACCGTGGACAGTGTGCAGGTGGAGGACCGCTCGAAGTTTAAGACGGTTCGAAACGAGTTAGGGTTGAAGGGAAATTTGTCCAAACTTTTTTACAACGGCTATTACGCTATTCGTAACTACTCGCAGTATTATCGCCTCGACGAGGGACACAGAAGGTCGGGTGCCGAGCATTACCTGGGGGGGCGTATGGCGCTGCGGCTGGACTCGATCGGTGAAGTATCGGGATGGGTAGAGGTCTTGCAGACCGGTAACTACCGGGTGGAGGGGCAGATCAAAAGCCGGTGGTTTGAAGCGTCGGTGAAGCAGATGCAATATGCGCCGGCCAATATTTTACTGGGCTATCGCGGGACGCACGACGAGTGGAACAATCCATCGTTCTCGGATGTAAACGTTACCGAGTTTTCGGGGTTCCTGCATTATAACAGCCGGGTGTTTTCTTTGTCGCCGGGTCTGACGTTTACACGCCTGGGCAATTATGCCTTCTTTAAAAAGACCACCGACCGGAACGCGGTGGAGCAATTGGTCATGCCCGAGCAACACGGCAGCGGACAGACCATGGTCGCGCCGGAGGTCCGTCTGTCGCTGACGATGCTCAGACATGTGTACCTGCGTGGGCGGGCAATCTATACCAGTATATTAAAAGATGAGGTCGATGCCATACAGGTGCCTGAGCTCTTTGTGAATGGCGAGCTGTCATACGAAAATATTTTCTTTAACGGGAACCTGGATATGCAGGCGGGGGTGAATGTACACTGGCACTCGTCGTATTACGCCATGGGGTATGACGTGCCGACGCAGCAGTTTTATGTACAAAAAGACTATAAAGTTCCGTCGTTTCCGTTGGTGGAGGTTTTCTTTGCCACCCGCATCAAACGGGGGCGTATTTTCCTGAAGTATCACAACCTTGTGCAGGTGATTACCAAACAAGGGTATATGCCTACACCGTATTATCGCGGGCAGGGGAGTATCCTGGATTTTGGTTTTGACTGGTCCTTCTACGACTAGGATCAATTAGCATTTCCCCAAAATTTATATCTTTTCTCAGGTAGGGTATACCCTATGCTTTTGCGTAATAGCAGCAGGAAGGGAATTCTATCGGATTTCTTTTTCCGGGTAAGCTTTCGTTGCAACAGAGATTAACCGATTTTATACCGGATAATTCCGGTACATCCTTATGCCTGGACGCATAGGGGTTAACTGCTATTTATTCGTTTTATGTAAACCAATCTCTATTCTATCATGAGACTATATACCCTTATTTTATTTGCTTGCCTGCTACTGTCGTCGCATGTGCAAGCCCAGTACACCATTTCGGGTCCGCAATGTATAACACACGTGACCAGTGGTACGCAACCGACCTATACCTTTACGGCCACAGGCTCGCATGTACAAGGTACACCCGTGTGGAGCACACGGGGCGAAATTCAAATTGTTTCACAAACTACGTCGCCGCTGACGGTCACGGTGCGGTCTACCGGCTTCGGGAAAGGTCGCGTGGTCCTGGTCTACAACCAGAGCACGATCTGTGGAGGAAATAGCGCCTCCAAAGATGTATACAAAACTTTCCCGGCACAGGACCAGATCATCGGCCCCTCATGCGTGCGTCCGGGAGAGAGCGCTACCTTCTCCATTAAACCGATCGTGAGTTCGGCCAGCCAGATTCAGTCGGAGGTTGGCGTGGATCAATACTTCTGGAAGATCAATGGCCTGGACCTGATGCAAGAGCCCAACGGATGGGATGTGACCTATACTTCGGGGGATAGTAGCTCCATCACGGTGTTGGCACCGGCGGACCTGAGTGGTCCGCAAATTCTAACGGTTGCCGTGGGGCAGTGTAACGAAGCATCAACTTCTTCGTTGTCGCTCAGTACCAAAGCCAATGTGCCAGTGTTTGTTGATGCGCCCGCGACTTGTCGCCCCGCAAACAGCACCGCCAGCTTTACTATGAAAGTTATTGCCGAGCCGGGCGTGAGCTATTCCTGGACGGGTCCAACGGGCTGGAGCATCAGCCCGCCGACAACTGCGGGCGGATTTAATCAAGTAACCGTAACACCGAATAATTCCGGTGGTGATGTAACGGTACGGGCTTCGGCGTCAGATGCCAGCTGCGAATCCTCCGTCAACAGCATGACGTTCTATCGCGAGCTTGTGTCAGGGTTTAACACCATCACCGTCGCGGGTAACCCGTCTTGCTTTACCGTAAACACCGCGTATACGTTCTCGTTGGCTGCGACCACGGCCACACCGACAAACAACGGTACATATATTTGGACGGCTCCTCCCGGATGGACACCAAGTACCATCACGGGCGGAACATCGGCCACATTTACACCAGGTGCCGCCGCTCAACCAGGCAACGTTACCGTGAAAAGCAGCCAGTGCCAGTCGGGCGTGATCACCTTCACACCGATCGTTTCTAACAATCAGGGTTTGACCTTTACGCTCGAAGACCTGGAGTGCGGTCTTTTCCGCGTGTCGGCACCCGGATTTGTACGCACCGGCGCGACCTACACCTGGAGCGCGGCTGGTCAGACAGGTACAACAACCGGTAACGCGAACTCGTTTACCTTCAACCCGTGGACAGGTTCGACAACCGTCAGCGTGCGGATTACCAAATTAGCACCGAGCTGTCTGGATGCTACGGCTACCCTGACCAACTGGGCGTATAACTGCCCGGGCTTGCTAGCCTCTAGCGCCGCAAGGTCTGCCACCGGTAAAGAAGGTGTATTAGCATTCTTCCCGAACCCGGGTGACACACAGGTAACCATTACTTTGCCTGAAAACGATCAGGTAAAAAATGTAACCATCACCGATCAACAGGGTCGTGAGCGGAGACGCTTTAATACCATCGAATCATCGCACACAGTAGATATCAGTGCGTTGCCGGAAGGTGTGTACGTTGTAACGGTTTTCTCCGGTAAAGAAAAGCTTGTTAAAAAGCTGCTTATCGAGCGATAACCTTACACTACGGGTTTAGAATGGCAGCGGGCATGTACATTTACATACCCGCTGCCTGCTATTTAGTATACCTACATCGCAGGCGTAAACCGTTAAGAAAATGAAAAAGCGTGCGATAGGCTTAAGTGCATTGTTTGTTATTTTATTTTATTGTTGCGAGGCTTTTAGCCAACCGTCGTATTGCGTACCAACAGCGGGTTGCCCCTCGGGCGATGCTGTCTATATCGCTTCTGTAAAATTTAGCTCCCTGCAAACCGCCAGCACCTGTAGCGGCTATACACTTTTTCCTGAATCGGGCACTTCCACCACGACGGTCGAGCGTACCGCAACCTACGGCATCACAGTCGGTGTATTTGGCTCGTTCTTCAATCCGTTATTCAATGAGACGTCGTACTGGTGGCACCACGTGCGGATCTTTATCGACTTTAACGGCGATGGCGATTTTGACGACGCTGGAGAAACGATCGTTGCCGGGCAGGGTAGTCAGGTGCGGCCGATCGAGGCCAGCATCACGATACCGGCCGATGCGCGCCTGGGCAAAACGCGTCTGCGCGTGCGGCAGCGTATGTCGGATGCGGACAATAATCGCTTTACAGCCTGTATCAACGAAGCAAACTCTTCCGACAAGGCTTATGATACAGAAGACTATACCATTACCATTGCTCCGCGCAATACCGGTACACCTTCTTGCCCCACGACCTATACGCCTGCGCCGAACGCGGCCAATGTGGTGCGATCGCCCGACTATCACTTCGCGTGGACCGGCGCCAGTGGTGGCAGCAACACCCGGTATGATGTGTACCTGGGCTCGAGCCCGGCCGCGCTGACGGCGATTGCCAATGATGTGACGGCAGAAGATGGTTTTGCCGGGAGCTTCGACTATACCGGTTTTTTGAATCAAGGCAGCGCCTATTACTACCGTATTCAGCCTCGTAATGAAAATGGCCCGAATGCGGGTTGTACGGTACAGACCTTTACCACCGCGGCCACGTCAAATGTATACTATTGCAAGCCGACAGCGACGTGTAGCCCACGGTTTAACGAGGCTGTGGATTATTATTATATCAAGTCGATTGCGCTGAACACCTTAAATCAAACCTCCAGTTGCCCCGGCATACCCGGAGCGTATACGCAGTTTGCCGGCCCGACTACGACACTGACGAAGGGCCAGTCCTATACCCTTGACTCGCGCACTTTTGCCGAATCAATTTCTGGCTCGACAAGCTTTCCGCAATATGGTGGTTGCAGCATTGGATACCTGGCGGCGTGGTTTGACTTTAACCACAATGGCAGCTTTGATGACGCCGGTGAGTTTTTTCCCCTGAGCCTGCAAACAACGGATAGTGACGAAGTGATGGGAGGAAATTGTGTCGGAAACCCACCATCGGTTTCGATCGCAATACCGGCCGGCGCCGTAACGGGCGCTACCCGTATGCGCGTGCGTGCGAGCTTTTACACGCCGTGGACTGCCGGCGATGCATGTACCGCAGTAGAGAAAGGGGAGACGGAAGACTATACCGTGACGATCCAACCGGCGGCGGCGTGTAGCAACCTTACCGCGTCGTTTACCAAACAAGACAATACGGCATCGTCGGGCGTTGCAAATGGCTCGATCATCGTGACGCCCACGGGGGGCACGGCACCCTATACTATCACCTGGGCCAGCAGCGCAAGTTCTGCCGTCGGTTTTCAACCCACTGGCCTGGAAGGGGGTGTTTATATACCGACGGTACGTGATCAGGCAGGATGTCTGTTCACCCTGGCGCCGATCTATGTACTGCAGGTGCCGCCGCTGGAAATAGCGGGTGTGGCATATACACATCCTGGATGTCAGGAGGGCGGTACTGTGCGCGTCGATGTACAGGGTGGGGTGGGGCCGTATTCCGTGCAGTGGAGTGGTAGCTTGCCGGGAAATTTATTTGTAGACAACCTAGCGGCCGGTACTTATCAGGCAACCATTACCGATAGCCGTGGTGCGACTGTTGTGTCGCCGGCCATGACGCTGGAGACGTTCAGCGTGACGCCGACGGTAACCGATGCCAGGTGTTCGCTCGGAGCCAGCGGCGAGATTTCACTCACCGTACACGGTGGACAAGCACCTTATGACTATGCCTGGAGAGACCTGAATACCGGATATCCCATCGAGTTCAACTATTGGATTATGCCGGCCGCACGGGGCGCATATGCGGTGACGGTAACGGATGCCGCAGGATGTAGCACAACGCTATCGAATATTCGCGTGAATGCGCCGTATATCTTTACCGCAACAGCTGCGGCGGTACCGCCGAATTGCAATGGCAACGGCAGCGATACCGGGGAGGTCTGGGTTACCGCACAGGGTAAATCACCCTACCGGTATGAGCTCTTTGTCGATAACAGTGGTGTTCCTGTTCCTGCCACCTTTGAAGAAGACGACCGCGGCTTTCGGTTTACGAACCTGGAACCCGGCTGGTATTCTGTCATTGCCTATGACGACGCGGGATGTCAAGCCGAATTCGTGTCTGTCGTGGTGGAACCGCTCCAGGAGTTAGACGCCGCGTGGGGCTATGAAGAACATTGTGGCGGTGCGCCGGTCGACGTACAGTATGGCGGCTACATACCCGGGATGAACTTCGTTTGGTATGCTGATGCCGTGGGGGAAGTGCCGTTGGATACCGCGGTTGTATTCCACACGCCCATACTGAACGAACCCACAACCTATTACCTGGCTAACTATAAGCAAGGATGCCGCAGTGCGCTGATACCGTATATCCTCAACATCACTCCCACGCCGCCGAAGCCCGTCATCGCCTATACCGGCAGTACCACATTTTGTGCTGATCAAAGTCTGGTACTGGAGGCTCCCACAGGGTATGCCGGGTATAAGTGGTCAGATGGCAGCACGACACGCATGCTGGCCGTACAGGGCAGTGGTGCCTTCACGGTGCAGGCATGGCACGCAGAGGGCTGTAAAAGCCCGGCGTCCGATGCCGTTGTTACGGCGGTCCGACCTAAACCTGCCCGCCCGGTCATTACTGTATCCGGGGAGACCTCCTTTTGTACAGGGCAGAGCATTACATTGACCGCGCCCGCGGGGTTTGATCATTACCGTTGGTCTGATGGCCCCACCCTGTCGCAACGAGTGGTAGGCACGTCAGGAGACTATCGGGTGCGGGTGCAGCGGGAGGGTGAGTGTGAGAGTGATGTTTCGGACGCGATACCGGTTCGTGTAGAGGCGTTGCCCGGGCGGCCGGTCGTTCAAGCCGATGGTGACCGTATGTTTTGTGAAGGCGGCGTCGTGCGTCTGTCGGCTCCCACGGGGTATAGCCGATATCAATGGTCGAATGGTGAAACAACCCAGTCGATCGATGTTATGGCAAGCGGTTCCTATACGGTGGTTGTCGGCGAGGCCTGCAAAAGCCCCGCGTCCATTCCGGTAGCGGTGGATGTATTGCCTGCACCGCCGTCGCCCGAAGCGATTGTCTGGATAGCACCTGACCGGTTGCAGGTGATCGGGGCATCGCCATATTATGCCTGGGAGCTGGACGGTGTGCCGCTGGAGATTCATGACGCTGAGATTCTGGTTACAACGGGTGGATTATACCGGGCGCGGGGTGTCACGGTGTATGGCTGTCTATCGCCGGAAGAGGTGTCGTACCAGCTCACTTTGAACGTGACGGGTATAGACGATCCGTCAGACCAGGCCTGGACGGTATACCCGGTTCCCAGCAACGGATTGGTTACGCTACAACGCGGTACAGCCGGCGTGGGTGCCGTGACGCTGCAGGTGACCGATGCCTGGGGTAGGAGGATACGGCAAGCGATTACAACTGTGGCAGGAGATCATCTGCTGGACCTGCGCGACATACCCGGTGGTGTATATTACGTGGCGCTGCAGCAAGGTACCCACAGCCTGGTACGCAAAATAATTATCACGAAAGGTACTCCCTGAAGCGATCGGATAAAAGACGGATCGCTTTCGACATGTGTTTCTCGATTGCCTTTTGCGACAGTTTCATCTCGGCAGCAATTTCTTTATATGTATATTCTTCCTGGCGGCTTAAGATAAAGATCGTGCGGGTCTTGACGTCAAGCACGTCGATGCTTTGTTGAATGATCCGTTCGAGGTCTTCGTTCAGCAAGGCCGTGTCGGCGGGCTCTGCGTGCGCGGAGGAGTAGGGTACATCAGGAAACTTATCGGTCGCCTGACGCCGTTGAAAGTTGATGGCATTGTTGCGTGCCGCGGTAGTGAGGTAACCTATGAGTGGTTTACGCAACGCAAGATGGTGACGCTTCTCCCAAAGGCTGAGAATGAGCTCGACCACAATATCGTTCGCGGTTTGCTCGTCGGCTACGCGGCGGCGGAGAACCTTTCGCAAGGGGGTATAGTAGGTGGCATACAGGAGTTGGATTACTTGCTGATCGTTCGCGCGGAGCATTTCCAAAATTCTGTCGTCAACGTGTTGTTGCATGATACATAACGGTTAAAACATGTGAAATCTAACGCTAAAGCCTGGTGGCTTGGCTTCTTAAAAATAAGCAGGGTTTTTTATTGGCGAAGTACTATTTGGAATAAAAACTTACGTCTTACCTTTACTGCTGTAAGTCATCAACGTGAGCATCCGTGGACGCAAGAGATAAGTTTACCCTGGGCCTGGAGCTACCCACAGACCCCCGCTGGGTAAATATTGCCGAGAAGAATATCCGGGCCATTCTGGTCGATCATGCCTATTGCGAGCAGAAGGCCGCCTCGTCGTGCATATCGTTGATCGTGGCATATCCCGAGAAGGATAAACTTGTCGAAGTATTAACGCCTGTGGTAGCCGAAGAATGGAGCCACTTCGAACGCGTGATGCAAGCGCTTCGAAAGCGTGGCTATAGCCTTGACCGTCCGCGCAAAGATGTCTATGTGGAGAGGCTCTTCCAGGTGTCGCGTAAGGGCGGCAGCCGTACGGAACAGCTGTTGGAAAAATTATTGATGAACGCCTTGATCGAAGCGCGGAGCTGCGAGCGGTTTAAGTTGTTGTGGAAGCATATACCAGACCCCGAGCTGTCCGAGTTTTATTACGAGCTGATGGTATCGGAAGCCGGACACTATCGAAACTTCCTGCAGCTTGCCAAAGAATATATACCAGCGGACGACGTGATGCAACGCTGGCGGGAATTGTTACAGGAAGAGGCCCTGATCATGCAACAGCTGGACGTGCGTGACGACCGCATGCACTGAAACAGTGTGAGTGTGAGCGCGGGTGCGAAATACTGCCACTGTTTTTATGTCTTTTGTTTTTTCTTCTTGGCTGCCGGGAAAAGTATGTTGTTCAGGATCAGGCGGTAGCCCGGTGAGTTGGGATGCTGGTTCAGGTCGGTAGGTTCTTCGCCCACCTGGTGTTGATAATCTTCTGGGTCGTGACCACCATAGAACGTCCAGAATCCCTTGCCCATGATACCGTGGATATACTTGGCCTCTTTAATCTCTTTGTTCTCGGCCATGACCACGACGTCGGGTTTGATCAGGTCGCGCTTAAAGCCCGTGGTCTGGCCAAAGAATCCCTGAATCACCTGCGTATGATTTTGTGTCAGCATGGTAGGGATGGGATCCCACTTGGCAGAGAATTCAAACAATGCGAAGTAGTCATTATCTTGCCGCAGTCCGCGCTCAGCCGGTTGGTTGTCAATGTCGGAGAACTCGTATTGATAGGGGTCGCGCACGAGTTTGAAGTCGGTAAAGGCCAGTGTGTTCTCGTAGTTCAGTTTGCTTTGCGCCTGCGGGTCGGCCGGGTCGCCGTCGTACATGCGTTCGCAGATGTCGATGCCGTCGGCGGCGAGAGCAATGTCATAGGTATCGGTAGCCGAGCACATAGCGAAGAGAAAGCCGCCGCCAGTGATAAACTCTTTGATCTTTTTTACGACAGCAAGCTTGAGCTGCGATACTTTGTGAAAGCCATGCTTGCGGGCGAGGTCTTCGGCTTCTTTTTGTTGCTCGATATACCAGGGGTAGTTGTTGAACTGCGCATAGAACTTACCGTACTGACCCGTAAAATCTTCGTGGTGCAGGTGGATCCAATCATACTTCGGTAGTGCGCCGTTCATGACCTCATCGTCGAAGATAACATCGTAGGGGATCTCGGCATAGGTCAGCACGAGCGTAACGGCATCGTCCCACGGCTGTTTGGACTTCGGTGAATACACCGCTATGCGCGGGTATTTTTCCAACTTCATGATGTCGTAATTGAGTGCCGGGCTGGCAATCTCCGTAATAAGCTGGTTGGCCTGTGCATCGGAAATGATCTCAAACGAGACACCGCGCACCACCAATTCGTTCTGGATGGCGGGGTGATACTGGCACATAAAGCTTCCGCCGCGGTAGTTCAACAACCAGTCAACTTCCCGTTCGCTTTTCAGCACCCAGTAGGCAATACCATAAGCCTTCAGGTGGTTGGCCTGTTTCCCGTCCATGGGAATAAAGATCGAGTTCGCGGCTGCCAGGGAGATGGTCAGCACAAAGAGGGCCAGCAACGTCGCACATTTCTTCATACACGGAGCCATTCATTAGAGTGCTCTAAAGTTACCAATACCGGCAGACTTTCGTGCTACCTTTGGTAGCATTTTGGCGCGCGGCAGGGCCGGGCGGATAAATTTTGTGGCGGACGGGTGTAACATTTTGGCCGCGGCATCAACATATCATTATCAGCAAACGTTGAAACAAGCATGAATCTCCTTGAAAACATACGGGAAGGGTTACGGTCGGTACGGGCCAACCTTTTGCGTTCCATTATCACCGCCATGATCGTGATGCTTGGCATTACCGCCCTGGTGGGGGTACTGACCGCCGTGGATGGCATCGAGCAGTCCATCCTGCAGAGCCTGTCGTCATTGGGCGCCAATACGTTTGATATCTCCTCGAAGACAAACCGCGGCAGCAGCGCCAATGGCCGGGCCGAAAAAGCCTATCCGGAAATACGTATGACAGAAGCGTTTGCGTTTATGGACGAATTCCGGGCATCATCGGCGATCAGTTTGTCGGCGTGGGCGACGCGCACTGCCGAGGTAAAGCGCCTGTCGAAGAAGACCAATCCGAACGTGACCGTCATGGGAACAAACGAGGAATATTATGCCGTCAAGAACCTGGAATTTGAGCAAGGGAGGTCCCTTTCCTCCCTGGAAGTGCGCACGGGTGCCCCCGTTGCCATCGTGGGACATAAGATCTACACGAGCCTGTACGATGCAAACGCCAACGAACAAGTAACGGGCACGTATGTGACTTTTAAGGGCACGCAGTTTCGTGTGATTGGCGCGCTGAAGGAAAAGGGTGGCTTTAGTGACCCGTCTTCCAATGTCGATAACATGGTGTTCATTTCCATCGTCAAAGCCAACCAGTTGGCCGGTGACCGGGTCCTCAACTACAACCTGACAGTGTCGGTACGCGACAAAAGCCAAATGGAATATGCCATGGGCGAGGCCACCGGCCTCATGCGCCAGATTCGCGGCGACCGGGTGGGGCGGGAGGATTCATTCGAACTGGAGCGCAGCGAAGCGCTGGATGAGCTCGGAGATCTAACGGCCATGGCGCAGGTGTTTGGGTTTATCGTCGGCACGGTAACGCTACTGGGGGCTTCCATTGCCCTGATGAATATCATGCTGGTGTCGGTGACTGAGCGCACACGCGAGATCGGAGTGCGGAAAGCGCTCGGCGCAACGCCGTTGCGCATTAAGCAACAGTTTGTAATCGAAGCCATTGTTGTTTGTATGTTGGGGGGTATAGCCGGGGTGATTCTGGGGATCGTTCTGGGAAACCTGGGCTCCAAGCTATTGGGTAATGATACATTCATCATTCCATGGCTTTGGATGATTGTGGGGTTTGTAGTCTGTGTGCTGGTGGGATTGGTATCGGGATACTATCCCGCCCGGAAAGCTTCGAGGCTGGATCCGATTGAGTCATTGAGATTTGAGTAGTTCTCCCTGTATGTTTAGACACCACAATATGGGGAATTGTGGTGCTGGAGCGGGCTTATCGCACAAAACAGGTCTGATATCAATCGTTTGTGGCCGAGGGCGTGATTTTTTACACGCGGGGTGGAATGTGGTTGAATGAGCGGAAACAAACCGAATCGAACGTGCACACTTTACCCCAAACACTAAAAAATCTGCCCGTTTCGCGTATATTTACCGCTTCTAAAAAAGCGACCTTTACGAATTATGCGGATATGGCTGTTATTGGGCGTGCTCCTGTTGACTTTTGGCGCCTGTGTTCCAAACAGAAAGATTGTTTATCTTCAAAAAGACGATTTAAAGCGGAGGAAAGAGATTCCTAAGGATACGGTCCTACGATCTCACCCGCTGAATATCCGGGAATACCATATCCAGCCCCTGGATGTGTTGAACATCAATTTTGAGACGCTGGAGAAAGATGATGATCATCAGAGCTTTATCTCGCGACTATCGACACGTAGCAGCGGTAGCGGTTCCTCCAGTGGATCCGGCACGATGTTGAACGGAGTGATAGTAGACGTCAACGGCGATATCGAATATGCGATACTCGGCAAGATTCATGTAGTGGGGATGACCCTTTTTCAGGCGCAGGACACCCTCCGCAAGATTACGTCTCAGTTCGTGCCCGACGTGGTCGTTCGCGTAAGAATGTTGAACTTCAGGTTTACTGTGTTGGGAGAAGTGAACGGTGAAGGCACGACCTCGTCGAGCAACACCCGGCTTACGATGATGGAGGCCATTGGCCTGGCGGGTGGTTTATCAGAACTGGCGGACCGTAGTCACGTAAAGATCGTGCGTCAGAACGGTGCTCAGGCGGATATTTTTTACGTCGACCTGTTAAAAGAGGAGTACATCGAGTCTCCTTACTATTACGTGCAACAAAACGACGTGATCATCGTACCTCCGCTGAAGCAACGTCCCTTCAGGAAGTACTTTGTGGGTAACCTGGGGGTTATTTCCGCAGCCCTCTCTTTTGTTTTGCTCATCGCTACCCTCAATAACCGCTAAACCTTGAATTCTCCAGTAATACCCGAATTTACGGAAGAACGTACCCCCCGGAACGCGGGCGGTGTGCAGATCAATTTTAAACGTGTCGCCGACCGTATTCTGCGATATTGGTACCTGGTGGTGATCTGCCTGGTGGCCGCGTTTACGGTGGCGTCGATTATTAACCGGTACAGCACCCGCATCTACCCGGTGAAGGCTGCCATCATCATCCGCGAAAGCGACGAGAATGCAGGCGCAAAATTCTTGTATAACAATGAGTTGCTATCGCCATACCGGAATTTCTTCAACGAGATCTATATCATGCGATCGTATCCACTACTGCAAGAAGTGGTGGAGAGCCTCGGATTTAATATTTCCTTTTATCGCGAGGGTGAGATCAAGACTTCAGAATATTACAGCCCTTCGTTACCGGTGGAGTTTAAGATCGCTCCCGAGTCAAAGAGCGCTTACGGCAGATCGGTATATTTCGAGGTGTTGGATAATAATACCTACTCGTTGCGTTATCCGGGCGAGAAGAGTGACGGCCCTACGACTTCGTCGCGCCTGTTGTTTAACGACACGGTAAAAGTATACGGTGCCAAGGTCGTGGTAAAACGCCGCGGCAATGTGGAGGATATTCGGAACAAGACGTTCGTGGTGCGTTTTAACGATCCGCTGCACCTGGCCAAGCAGTATTCAACCCGACTGAAAGTGAACTGGGCCACGCAGGGTGCATCGGTGGTGAACCTGGAGATAACCGGCCCGATTGTCCAGAAAGAGATAGATTTCCTGGCCAGGTTTATCGAGCGGTACCAGGATTACGACATTGAAAAGAAGAACAAGATGGCGTCACGGGCAATCAAATTCCTGGACGAACAACTGATTCGCATTGGCGACTCGCTGTCGCATTTTGAAGACCAGGTAGAAGACTTCAAACACCGTAACATCATTACAGGTCTGGACGAAGAGACCATGCGCCTGTATGAGAAAATGACAGGATTTGAAGATCAGAAATTTCAATACCGATTGCTGGAAAACTACTATGCCTACATAACGGAGAACTTAAAGAACGACCAATATGAAGGTATCTTTACTCCATCGAGTGTAGGCATCCAGGATCCGATCATTACGGAATTGGTGACCAAACTGATTGAGGAACGTACGGCGCTGAGTGTATTGGGCACGGCGGCTCAGCGTGGCGCTACGCGCTACCAGGAAACCCCTGATTATAAAGTAGCCGTTCGGAGGATCGATCAGATCAAGACGGACATTCTAAAGACGATCGAGAATACGCGGAAGACGCAGCAGATCAACATTCAATTTATCAACACGCAAATCAAAGTTGTGCAAGATCAACTCTCCAAGCTTCCCGGCTCCGAGCGTGAGCTGGTGGGTATTCAGCGTAACTATTCGCTGCGTGAAAACCTGTATGTGTTCCTGATGCAAAAGCGTACGGAAGCGGGGTTATCGATGGCGTCTACGACCTCTGACATCGTGGTAGTGAACCATCCCATGGCGGGTGGAGCGATCTCACCGAAGCCATCGGAAAATTTTATTTTCGCGATTGCCGGCGGCCTGATTATACCGCTGTTGATTTTCGTGTTGCTGGAACTGCTCAACAACCGCGTGCAATCAAAAGAAGATATTGAACGCATCACTACCGTGCCGGTTATTGGTGGCGTCGGGCATAACCCGCAGCAAGACCGTTTGATCGTGATCAATAAACCCCGGTCGGCCATGGCGGAGTCTTTCCGCGCGCTGCGTTCGAACTTGAATTACTTTACCGGCAACCGCGACCATCAGGTGTTTATGGTAACATCGTCTATACCTGGTGAGGGTAAGTCTTTTACGGCGCTGAACCTGGCGTCGGTCTATGCGCTGGCGGGAAAGAAAACCATTGTGATCGGCGCTGATTTACGCAAGCCTAAGCTATACGACGAGTTGGGAATGCACAACGCTATCGGCTTGAGCCAATACCTTTCGGGTATGGTGTCGATGGAAGAGGTGATTCAGAAGACCGCCATCGACCATCTGCACCTGATCTCAGGCGGCCCGATGCCACCCAACCCCAGTGAGCTGCTGTTACGGCCGCTGGTAGAAGACCTGATCCAAAAGCTTCGCCAGGAGTATGACTATATCATTGTCGACACACCGCCGCTGAGCTATGTCACGGATGCATTTGTACTGGCAAAGTACGCTGACCATACGATTTTCGTCGTACGCCAGAACTATACACCCAACGAGGCACTGCGTGCGCTGGATGAATTTTATGCTACTGGCAAGCTGGCCAACGTCAGTGTGCTGTTCAACGACTTACGCAAATCGGGTCTGGGTTACGGTTATGGTGGCTACGGGTATGGCTATGGCTACGGATACGGCTATGGGTACAGCTATGGCTACGGCTATGGAAACCGTAAGAAAAAGAACGGTGGCGGATATTATAGCGAAGACTAATTAAGCGACTACAACTAGAGGCACATGAATTTGGCGGGCGTAAAATCAGTCCTTAAACGTAACTTCAGTTCGTTTTTCTTCTTTTATCAATTCCTACGGTACAGGATATTTTTTGCGCTGCTCTTCAGCTTGCTGGTGGGGGTGCTTGATGGTTTTGGTCTGGCAATGTTTCTACCGCTGATGCAGAAGGTAGATGGAGGCGCTGCCGACGCAACATACGAGGCCGAGGGCATGGGGGGATTGTCCTTTATTGTCACCGGAATGGAAAAGATTGGCTTGCCGTTTACGCTCACCGGCGTATTGGTGATGATGCTGGTCTTCTTTATGTTAAAAGGTTTCTTTCGCTTTCTCGAGGGATACAACCGTGTGATGAACCAGCGGTATTTTATCAAGCGTTTGCGCTTTTCCAACATCGACCTCTTGTCAGGGTATAGTTACAAGGCTTTTGTGTTGGCGGACTCCGGTCGTATTCAGAATACCTTTAGCGCCGAGGTGGAACGGGTGGTGACGGCTTACCGGTCGTATTTTTCGTCCATACAATTTGGTGTGCTGGTGTTTGTATACATAGTCATGGCGTTTATGGCCAACCCGCAGTTTACCCTGATGGTAGCGGTCGGTGGAGGCCTGACAAACTTTATTTACAAACGCATTTACGCGACAACCAAAAAACTTTCGCGTGAGCTAACGAAAAAGAACCACGGCTTTCAGGGGCTGTTGATCCAGAAGGTGGCGTTCTTTAAATACCTGAAGGCGACCGGATACCTGCCGTTGTACGGCAAGAAACTGAAACTAACCATTCTGCAGATCGAGCAACACGCCCGCAAGATGGGAATGTTGTCATCAGCGCTCCAGTCACTGCGGGAACCCGTGGTCATCGCCGTCGTGATTTCCGTTATTATGCTGCAGGTAAATGTTATGCACCAACCTCTCGGTCAGATCGTGCTGAGCTTATTGTTCTTCTATCGCTCGCTTTCCTTCCTGATGGCCGTACAGAATCATTGGAATACATTCCTGGGTGTATCGGGATCGCTGGAAAATATGAACGAATTTGCTCGTGAGCTGAAACGGGACCAGGACAAACAAGGCAAAGATAAATTCGGCCGTTTTGCCAACAAGGTAAGCGTGCAGCATGTTGATTTCTACTATGGCAATACGCCGATTTTACGGGATGTGTCGTTCGAGATAAACCGAAACGAAACGGTGGCGCTCGTAGGAGAGAGCGGCTCGGGCAAAACCACGCTTATGAATTTGCTCGCAGGGCTGATGCTACCGGACGGCGGACAAATCAAGCTGGATGATCACATGATGGCATCGCTTGACCGGGGTACTTTTCAGCGGCGCATCGGCTATATTACGCAGGATCCTGTGATCTTTAACGACACTGTTTTCAATAACGTAACGTTGTGGGCTTCGCCCACGCCGGAGCATATCGCCCGTTTTTATGCCGTTCTCAAACAGGCCGCGATCTATGAGTTTGTGATGGAAATGCCGCAAAAGGAAGCGTCTTTGTTGGGCAACAACGGCATTATGGTAAGCGGTGGCCAGAAGCAACGCCTTTCGATCGCACGGGAACTATACAAACAGGTCGATTTTCTTTTCTTTGACGAGGCGACTTCAGCGCTCGACTCGGAAACGGAACGGGCCATTCAACAGAACATCGATCAGCTGAAAGGACAATATACCATGGTCATGATTGCGCACCGGTTGTCTACGGTGAAGAACGCCGACAAAGTAATTCTGCTGAGCAAAGGCCGTATCGAGGCTGTGGGCTCATTTGACGAATTGTCGGAGCGCTCGGGCACGTTCAAGCGTATGGTATCCCTGCAGGAATTTTAACAGAACAACATGTCTCAGCTCAGAAAGCACTTAACGTTTACCTGGCGACATCGCTGGCGGGCCTTCTGGCAGCGCCGCCGTCTGGGGCACCTTGGACGACGTGTGCATATCGACAAGTCCGTGGAGTTCATGCGGTATCCGCATAACATTTCCGTGGGCAACGATGTCGTGGTAAAGGAAGGCGCACGCATTTGCAGCTGCAATGCGAATGCCATCGTCAGCATTGGCGACCGGACGACGGTAGGATACCACACGTTTATATTTGCGTCAGCCAAAATTGTTATCGGCGATGACTGCCTCATCGCCCCATTTGTATACCTGGTTGACAGCAACCATCAGATGGCTCGTGGTAGCCGCATTAACGAGCAGCCCAACGAAACGGCTCCAATCACGATCGGACGGGATGTATGGATTGCCAGCAATGTGACGATTCTTAAGGGCGTGACTATCGGCGACGGTGCGGTGATTGCGGCAAATTCGGTAGTAAACGCGGACGTTGCACCATATGCAATTTACGGTGGAAGCCCTGCAAAAAAGATCGGCGAAAGAACCTGACAACACCAATCAATCATACGCACATAATGAGATTACACAACCTCGACTACCTGCGTGGCCTTGCCGCAATCGGAATCATGCTGTACCATTACATGTCCGGGGTGTTTGGTGACTATGAGTCGGAGTCCTTCACGGGTCGGCTGGGCGTTTACGGCGTCTCCATCTTCTATGTACTGAGCGGTCTGACGCTTTACTACGTCTATTTCAAGAAGATGCGACCCTCGCGGGATGACATTCAAGACTTTTATCTTAAACGTTTCTTCCGCATTTATCCCCTGCTATGGGTGGTGATCATTGCTACCATCGTGCTGAGCACGAAGGTTCCGGCGGTATCGAAAATCTTCCTGAATCTGACGGGCCTTTTCGGTTTCGTGAAATGGGACGCTGCTATCGGAAGAGGCGTATGGTCTATCGGCAACGAACTGGTGTTTTATGCGTTCTTTCCGTTTTTTATCTACTTCAGCAAACACCGGCCCGTGATCTTTTGGATCTTCTCCGCGGCGTTGCTGGCGGTGTATATATACTTTGCATTTTATACATTAACCCCAGATCAGTCGTTGACGAGCCAATGGTATGACTACACCAATCCGTTGAACCAGGTGTTTCTGTTCCTGGGAGGGTATCTGATTGGCTACCTGTTTTCCAACACCCCGGTGCCAAACATCGTCTGTGCACTGCTGGTTGTCGCGGGGCTGGCGCTCTTTTGTTTTTACCCCGTAGAGGGTGACCGTATCCAGCTGGTTACGGGATACAACCGGGTGGTGTTTACAGTGGCATGCTTCTTTATCTGTTTTGGCTTTTTTAAATTACAGGTAGAGGTTCCAGCCATCCTCGACAAGCCCCTCTCTGTCTTCGGAGAATCCAGCTATTCCATCTATCTGTTGCATCCGCTGGTATACAACGTTTGCGGAAAGGCATTGGGTAGGGTTATAGAACAGCCGAAAGGGATTGGGCTGATGGTGGGCTCGATCGTCATCACGCTGATCCTCAGTTATATTTCTTACGAGAAATTCGAGAAGTTTTTTATGAAGAAGGCACGTGCCTTCGCCAGACCTGCATAACCTATTTATACCATCGCTATACATATGCGTACAGGCATTGTTATTTTATCACGTTACAATTCCTCCCGCCTTCCGGGTAAGGCGCTGCGGCCCATGCTCGGAAAGGTGATCCTGACCTATATCCTGGAGCGCCTGCTGCAAGTAGTGCCGGCTGAAAATATTGTATTGGCGACGTCGGAAGAAGCATCTGATGATCCCATCGCGACCTTTGCAAAAGCGTCTGGCATGAAGTGTTATCGCGGCTCGCTTGAGAATGTGGCGCAGCGGTTTTACGAAGCCGCTGCCGCACTAGGGTGGGAGTATGCCACGCGCATAAACGGTGATAATATATTTGTTGACACGGAGGTGCTGCGCGAAATGATTGCGCTGGCGGAGACTGGTCAATACGACTTTGTCAGCAACGTCAAAGGAAGAACGTTTCCCAAGGGCATGAGTGTGGAGATCGTACGTGTGAAGCACTATGCATCGTTGTTGTCCACGATTTTTGCCTCGCCACAATACCGCGAGCACGTCACCCTGTATCTGTACGAGCACGATGTGGGCCGGACGTACTTTTATTACTTGAACGAGTCGCTGCCGGAGGCTTCCGGTATTCAGCTGGCGTTGGATACCCAGGAGGATTGGGACCGCACGCTACAGATCATGCAGCAGTTCACAGCGCCACACTGGACGTACAACATGAAAGATATCCTGACTATAATTAACGAGATCAAACATGCATAATCCATTCAAAGGAAAATACGGCCCGTTGCTGATTGCTGAAATCGGTGGCAATCATGAAGGTAACTTTGACTATGCCAAGCAACTGGCTCAGATGGCTATTGACTCGGGCGTAGACTACGTAAAGTTTCAGATCTATACCGGCGACACGCTGGTGTCGAGCCTGGAGAGCCCGGACCGCAACAAGCACTTTAAAAAATTCGAGCTGACCAAGGAGCAGCATATATACCTGGCCGAAATGGTGAAGGAGGCGGGTATACTCTACACGTCTTCGGTGTGGGATATCGATGCCATGGAATGGCTGGATAAATACATCACGCTGTACAAAATTGGCAGCGGCGACCTGACGGCATACCCCGTATTGGCGAAGACCGCGGAAAGGGGCAAGCCAATGATCGTATCGACCGGTCTTTCGACGGAACAAGAGGTCGTGGACACCGTTCGTTACATTCAGTCGATCAACCCTGTTTATACTTCAAAAGACATGCTGGCGGTATTGCAGTGTACCAGCATGTACCCCATTAACCCCAGCGATTCTAACCTGCACGTCATGAAGCGCCTGAAAGAGCTGACGGGCCTTACCGTAGGATATTCCGACCACACCGAGGGCAGCAAAGCCTTGTATTATGCTGTAGCCATGGGGGCGGAGGTGCTGGAATTTCACTTTACCGACAACCGGGAAGGCAAGGTGTTCCGCGACCATAAGGTCTCACTGACGCCCGCCGAGATCAAGGAATTGATTGCGGAGATCAAGCTGATCTACCAGTATCAAGGCGAAGCTGAAAAGCGTCCGGTACAAATTGAACTGGAACACAAACATGAAATCTCGTTCCGCAGGGCCGTGTATCCGCTACGCGATATTAAGGCAGGTGAGGTGATTACTCCGGACAATCTGACGGTATTAAGGCCCAACCACGGCATCGATGCCCGGGAATACGATCAGGTGATTGGCAAAAAGGCCAAGCACGACCTGAAAATGCATCAGAAGCTAAGCTGGAACGATTTTATACAGGAGTAATGCTTGTGTTTTCACAATATTATCTGCGCCATTTTGTTCCTAAATGGAACGCGCTGTTGACCCGCATCGTTTACGCGGGGGGACGTGTGTCTATTGGGAAAGGGTTTAGCACAGATTCTGTACCCCGCATCATTGTCGATAAAAATTGCCGTGTGCGAATTGGCGACAACGTCGAATTTCGCCGCAATGTCGAGATTCGCGCCCACGGTCAATCAGAGGTGCTGATTGGCGACAAGACCCGCATCGACCGGGGGGTACGCCTGCTGGCGGCCAACAAAGCCCGCATCGACATTCAGGCTGGTGCTCGCATCGGGTTGTACACCGTTCTGAACGGCGGTGACTCGATCACCGTCGGCAAAAAAGCCCTTATCTCGGGCTTTGTTTATCTCCAAACCAGCATGCATGGATATGCAGCCCGTGACCAGTCTGTACAAGATCAGGGCTATGAACATGCGCCCGTGCAGTTGGCCGACGATACCTGGCTGGGCACGCACGTGGTGGTGTTGCCCGGTGTGACGATTGCTCAGGGCGGTGTTGTGGGAAGCAACGCCGTGGTCACCAAAAATGTGGATGCCTACCAGGTAGTGGCAGGTATTCCTGCCAAACCGCTAAAAGAAAGACTATGAATACGCAACAGCCCCTGGTCAGTGTGTACATCACCAACTACAACTACGCGAAGTACATCCGTACGTCGATCGAAAGTGTGTTGAACCAGACCCTCCAAAATTTCGAGCTGCTGATTATCGACGATGGCTCGACCGACAACAGTAAAGATATCATTGAAGAGTACCGCGATCAGCCGGGGATCAGTATCATCTACCAGCAAAACAAAGGGCTGAACGTGACCAACAATATTGCCATGCGCGCCTCGCACGGTAAATATCTGATGCGGTTGGATGCAGACGACTTCCTGGAGCCGAACGCCCTGGAAACGATGAGCAACGTGCTGGAGAGCGACCCTGAGCTTGGCCTGGTTTTTCCCGACTATTACTATGTAGATGGCAACGGCGAAATTACCGGTGAGGAACGCCGTCACGACTTTGAAAAGGAAGTATCGTTGTACGATCAGCCGGCACACGGCGCCTGTACGATGATCAGACTGGAGTTCCTGCGCGACCTGGGTGGTTATAACGAAAGCTTTACCTGCCAGGATGGCTACGACCTGTGGATCAAGTTTATCATGCACCACAAGGTGACCAACGTCAAGCAACCGCTGTTCTCGTATCGTCGCCATGGACAAAACCTGACCACGAACGAGCTGCGCATCCTGACGACACGCAAACAGATCAAAGATCTATACGTCGAAACATACCAGTTGAAAACACCCCAGACAGTGGCGATCATTCCCGTGCGGAATACGATGATCGGCAAGACCAACTGGCCGCTGTTGGAGCACGACGGTAAGACCATGCTAGAGGCCACCATTGAGAAGGTAAGTGCTTCTGATCGCGTACAATGGGTGGTGGTGACTTCAGCCGACGACAACATATTGGAGTTTATCAAAACCCGTGCGAACCGGTACCCCAAGCTGCAGATCGTGCCGCGTCCGGAAGAGTTTGCGCGGGTAAACGAATCACTGACCAAAACATTTGGCCACGTACTGGACACGCTGGCAACGCAGGGTATAAAACCCGGCGCGGTCATGCAAGTGTCGGTGGAGTTTCCGTTCCTGACAAAGGATGTGATTGACGATGCCGTTAACACGCTGGCAATCTTCAAAGGCGACTCGCTGTTGAGTGTACGTCCAGACAACCGCATGTACTACCAGCACATCGGTCACGGTATGGTGCCGATCCTGGATCAGGAAAAGTTTACCAAGCTGGAGCGTGAAGCTCTCTACAAGGGCGCCGGTGGAGTGGTGATCGCCACGGTCGATAGCTTCCGCGCGCACGGCAAGATGGTGGCTGGCAAAGTGGGCCACATTGTAGTGGACCAGAAGACGGCGTTTTTTGTGCAGTCGGAGTTTGACTTGCTGCTGATAAGCAAGATCCTGGAACCCGCACCGAAGGCTGAAGTATGGTAACACAGAAATTTAATCCGGAAAGCATACTAGAGAAACTCAACGAGATCGAAGCGCTCTTTCCGGTAAACGCATGGCAGGTAAACGGCCTTAAGATATGGCCCGTGCTACGCACCTCGCTGGCGTATAGCCAAAATCAGAATCCGAACACCAGCAAAAAGAAAGACACAGCCCGGTCGCGCCGAAACAGGATCAAGAACTATCTGAAGATCGTGCTGAAGCTGCCGATGGAATATCTGTCACTGAAGAAGAAGCTGAAGAAGTCCAATCGTCTTTTCTTTGGTGCTTCCACGCACCGCGTAAAGCTGGACGGGATGTTCTTCAACAAGTTCTTCGACGTGGCCGTCGGTGACTTTGAGCAGCAACACGAGTCGTCGGTGATCTTTGATACCAGCACGAAGCTGGATAAGAAGAAGTATCCCCACAAAAACAGTGTATTCAGCTTGCCTTCCTTCTACATCTTGCAAGAGCTGAGCCGCAAGCTTAGACCCGGCAAAAAGAAGTACACGGTGGAGCTGCCCGGTTATGATGAGTTCTTCGACTATGCGTTGAAGACCTTTCAGCACACCGCGCCAATCAAGAAGACCTTCACTAAGAGAGATGTCACCAAACGGGGCATCACACTATATGAGCGGAAAGAGTTTGCGAAGCGATTCCTGAAGGGTTCGGGCATCAAGCAGGCCTATTTCATTTGTTATTACTCGTCGCTGATGTATCCCATGATTGCGGCCTGCAACGAGCTGGGCATCGGCACGGCCGATATTCAGCACGGCGGCCTGGGGCGTGGTCATTATTGCTACGACCGCTGGAGCAAAGCGCCGGCGGAGGGTTATTCCTTGCTACCGAAGTATTTCTGGAGCTGGGATGCCAACAGCGCCGCACTGGTAAACGAGTGGGGTGCGCAGACACGCTTTCACCGTGCGTTTGCCGTCGGCAACCCGTGGACGGATGCGAGCATACGACTGTATAAAACACCACCGGCGTATAAAGACTATTTGCTGGTGGGCATGACGGAAGTGTTGCTGGACGACTATCTCGTAGAGACCATTCAGTATTTCGGCAACCAGCGTAAATGGGTACTGCGCATGCACCCGCGCCAGTATCAGCACAAGGCAGGATTAGAGAAACAGCTTATCGAAAGAGGTATACAAGACTTTGCCATGATCGAAAATCCCAGCGAAGTGCCGCTGCCGGTATCGATGCGGTATTGCCGCGGCATGTTGTCTAAGCCGTCGGGTTCGGTGATCGAGGCTGTGGAGATGGGCATGAAGCCTGTGCTGCTGCGTGCGGCCAACCTGATGAGCTATTATGCGCACTATGTCGAAGAAGAAAAGGTGATTCTACCGGAGGAAGATACGAGTGAATGCCTGATCGCCATTCTGCACGATACATCCTGGCAGGATGGGGGGCAGGCCACGCGCGCCGGAAAGGATCAGGAAGATAAATTTCATACATTTGAACGCTTTACCGCAGGAAGTGTATAGCGGCCATTTCGTCGCACATACTTCCGCATTCCGAAATAGACTATGCTGCAACTGCTCCGAGAAAAATTTGCCGCCTTCCTTCAGAATACAAATTACCTGCACGCAGCGAAAGGGTCGCAGATACACAAATCCGTTAAATTCAAGGGCGTACGGCTCAAAGGGCCGGCGACCATCGGCGCGAACGCGCGGCTGACAGGTGTCACCATTGCCGGCACGATCAGCATTGGTCGCTATACGGTTATCAACGGCCCGGGTACGACCATGACGTCGAAAGTTCACGGCATCGAGATCGGCAGTTTCTGTTCTATTGCCAAAGACGTGTCGATCCAGGAATATAACCACGATGTAGGCCGCATGAGTACCTACTACATGCGCAGCAACATCTTTAAAACGGGCCGTTCGGGCGAGCATGTCAGTAAAGGTGCGGTGGTGATCGGCCACGACGTGTGGATCGGCACGAAAGCGACGATCTTGTCGGGGGTAAAGATCGGCAACGGCGCCATTATTGCGGCCAATGCCGTGGTGACCAAAGATGTGCCGCCATATGCCATTGTGGGCGGCGCCCCGGCCCGTGTCTTGAAGTACCGGTTTGATCAACCGACCATCGATAAGCTTGAAGCGTTGAAATGGTGGGAGTGGCCGGTAGAGAAAATTGTTCAGCATCGCGACCTGTTCTGGGATACGCTCGATGTAAACCAGTTACAAGCTATAGGATAGACGTGTATGAAGCTTTTTTTTGTTGTAGGATCTTTTAAGATGGGCGGTACGGAGCGGACAGCTTCCCGTATCGGTCTGGAACTGCTGAAACGCGGCCACGATGTCAAGTTTATTCTGATCAACCCGATCTTCGACTATAACGAGCCCGAGCTCGTGGCGAATTCCATTGTGCTGGTGCCCGATAAAAACAAGCGTAAGGCAGTGCGTCTGTTGCTGGCATTGTTTAAGCTTATGGGATTGCTGCGCCGTGAGAAACCAGATTTCCTGATCTCGTTTTCCATCGGCATCAACCTGTTTATCATCTTTACATTCTATCGCCGCATCATCTTCCGGATCGAGTCGAACATCTTTATCTATAAACGCAAGTTATACCGTCGATACCTCCAGAAGATTGCTTCGCTGGCGCCGAACGTCAAGAAGATTGTTATTCCGTCGAAAGGGTTGTACGACAAGTGTCGGGAATATTTCTATGCTCCAGAGAAGGTAGTGCTGGTTTCAAACCCTATCAATATCGGCGAAGTCAAAGCGCTGTCAGACGCAGACATCAGCGACGTGCCGGCGCTGCAGCCCGGGCGTTACATTGTAACGGCGGGGCGTCTGCATGCCAGCAAGGGTTTTGTACCGCTCATCAACGTCTTTGTGAAATCATCCTTGTACGGCACCTATAAGTTGGTGATCCTGGGAGAGGGACCGGAGCGTGGTGTGCTGGAAAAGCTCATTGCCGACAAGGGTTTGCAGCAGGATGTGCTGCTGCTGGGCTATCAGGCCAATCCATACCGCTTCTTTGCCAAATCGCGGTTCTTTATTCTGAACTCCAAGCACGAAAGCTTTGGCAACGTACTTATCGAAACGATGGCCTGCGATGTGCCCGTGGTCAGTAACGACTGCGATTTTGGTCCTCGGCACATCATCAAACAGAACGTCAACGGGGTGCTATACGATCGCAACAACGAGCCGGCATTCCTGGAGGTGTTGAATCGCGTGGCGTTCGACGAAGATTTTTACCGGCAGCTTCAGGCGGGCGTAGCCCGTGAGAAGGTGCTGTACGACATTTCGACGATTACACAATTCTGGACCGACTCGGTCATTACACGCTAGCGTATGGCCAAGACTCTCCATTTAACTAAATCTTCGCCGCTGCATATACCGTCCACACCGTTTCTGGACCTGGCGGGTGAGGCGGATGCGGCCCAACGACTGGCGCTGGGCGAGCACACCAAACAGGATTTTCTGGCGCTGGTTGAAAAAGCCGATCTGCTGTTGGATGAAATGATCCCGCGGCTGACAGCGTTTTACACGACAACGTTAGATCTGCACGTCACGGCGCGCGAAGCGGAGTTCCTCGTATACCGGTCGCTCACGTTCCTGGTGCGGCAGTTCCTGGGGAGCTATTACTTCCTGCAGCAGGCAGATCTGCAACAAGTAGAGTTTATCACACTGGCGGAGGAGGACTTCCTGGCGCCCAACAGCGATAACCAGATGACGGACGCGCTGAAGAACAGCGACTTCTTTTCACTGCAGATTTTTACCACGATTCTGGAAGCGCGCGGCATCGCGACCCGGCGCCTGCGGCATCAGGACTTTGTTGATGCCAGCAACCATTCGCGCCAGAAGATTCACAAAGACGAACGGACATCGCAGCTGCTCTATTCGTATGCAGCCTTGAAAGCGCGCTTTTCACGTGTACAAGAAGGTGCGTCTTCTCATGCTGTTCAATTCATCAAAGGAGGGCTGCACGGTTCGGTTGCACACGTGGAGATGGGCCGCATGGCGGTGCCGTTGTTCAACGGCATCTTTCTGTTCCGCACCGATACGGCATTACGTGGTACCCTCAGGCAGGCATTACAGCGGCCAGGTGACGACACCCTGGTGCAGGCCTTTGCCGCCACGCTGGCGGCCTGTTTGCCCCGCACGTATGTGGAGGGCATGCGGTATTACCTGCGCGTGGCCAACCAGCAGATGGCACGCTACAAACGCAGCGTTACGCTGCCGGCCTATGTCGTAGCGGATCGCTTTTTCTACACACACGAGCGCTTTTTTGTGCGCGAGATGATGCGGGAAGGCGTGAAGCTGTGCGTGGTGCAGCACGGCTCGGTGTACGGAGAATCTAAAATGGCCATTTGGGAGCGCAGCGAAGCGCGGGTGGCTGACCTCTTTCTGACGTGGGGCTGGCGCAAACAGGAAAACCAATTGCCATACCACGCCGTCAAGCTGGGCTCCTTGCAAAAGCGGCCAGCGCCGACAGAGGGCCAGTTCAAGGACCTGTTGTGGCTTACCCGCGGTTCCATTGGCAACTCGGGGTGGGAATACTTGTTATTCTTCGATTATGATCGGGTGCAAGAGCAGTTTTACCTGCGCCTGAACGAGCCGCTGCGGCAACACATTGTGCTGCGGTTGCTTACGACCCGGTTTACGAAGAAAGACAATGTATCGGTCTGGCGCTACCGCTACCCCGGCATTCGGGTGGATTACATGGAAGGAAAGCTGGTTGACAAGCTCAAAACGGCTCGTATGGCGGTGATTGACTACTTCTTTTCAACGGCTTTTCCGGAATGTATCCTGACGGACACGCCGGTTATCGTGTTTGAGGAGAACAAAACACCCGCATTTTCTGATATTGCCCGGCCGGTTTATGATCAGCTGGCTGCTGTCGGGGTGGTGCACTTTTCTTACCTTAGCGCCGCCGATTTTATCAATACCAACCTGGACCGGATCGACGCGTGGTGGCAATCGGCCCCCGTGCGGGAAGCCATCAATGCTTATAAGCTCTTATTCGCCCGGGAGGCCTCGGCCGCCGGCGACATTAACATATATTTTAAGACGAATACAGGGAAGACGCTATGAAAATACTCGATTGCACACTCCGCGACGGAGGCTATTATACCGAATGGGACTTCAGCCCGGAGCTTGTGAAGACCTATTTCCAATCCTTCAACAACCTGCCGGTAGATTACCTGGAGATCGGCTACCGCAGTAACCCCATGAAGGAATACCTGGGCGAGTACTTCTACTGCCCGCAATATGTACTGGAGAACGCCAGGGAGACGTCGAAGACCAAGCTGGTCATTATCCTGAACGAAAAAGATGTACGCCCTGAGCACGTACCGGCGTTGCTGAAGCCTTGCGTGGGCATCATCACCATGGTGCGTATTGCGCTCGACCCCGAGCAACTGCCGCGCGCGCTGAAGCTGGCGGAGGCCATCAAGAAACTGGGCTTTGAAGTAGGTTTCAATATCATGTATATGTCGAAATGGAAACAATACAAATCGTTCCTCGACGAGATTAAATATGTGGATGCCGTGGCCGATTATTTCTATATGGTGGATTCGTACGGTGGTGTATATCCGCAAGACGTAAAAGAAACCATCGACATCGTCAAGCAACGCACCTCGGTGAAGCTGGGCTTCCACGGTCACAACAACCTGGAGCTGGCGCTGATCAACTCGCTGACGGCGGTGGAGAACGGTGTGTCGATGATCGACGCTACCGTAACCGGTATGGGCCGTGGCGCAGGCAACCTCAAGACCGAATTGTTGTTGACGGCGCTGAACGCGCGAGACAACCTGAAGGTAGACTTCAATGCGTTGAGCACGGTGGTGGATGCTTTTGAGAAACTACAGCAACACCATGGCTGGGGCACAAACCTGCCCTATATGGTATCGGGCGCAAACTCGCTGCCGCAGAAGGATGTGATGGAGTGGGTGACCCGCCGGTTCTATTCCTTCAACAGCATTATCCGTGCGTTGAATAATCAGAAAGAAAAGGTACAGGACAACCAGAAACTGCCCGTATTTCAACCTGCTAAAAAGTATAAACGCGCCATCATCATCGGTGGCGGACCGAATGCACGCCTACACCGTCAGGCCATTCGCGAATACATCCAGGGCAAGGAAGCCGACACGTGTCTGATCCACGCCAGTTCGAAAAACGCAGCGGACTACGACCACCTGGCCATCGATCAATACTTCTGTCTGGTGGGCAACGAAGGCCACCGGCTGGAAAACGTATTCCTGAGCCTGAGCAACTTCAAAGGCCAGTGTGTGCTGCCGCCGTTCCCGCGCAAGATGGGAACGTATATACCAGACGCCATCCAGGACAAGAGCTTTGAGCTGCCCCATATTGATTTCACGACCACGCTGACCGATTCGCACACCGCGCTGGCGCTGCAAACGGCGCATCAGCTTGGCGCGATACAGCTATTGCTGGTGGGCTACGACGGCTACCAGGAGAAGACTATTTCACAACTGGAGAAAACCCTGGCGGATGAGAACGAATACCTGTTCCGGGCGTTCCGCGAATTTACCGGTAATGAGCTGAGCTCGCTCACACCGACCAACTATAAAAGTCTTCCGGTCACTTCTGTCTACGCATCGCTGGTATGAGTCAGGATATTTGTTTTTTTCTTCCTACGCGGAAGGGAAGTCAACGGGTCAAGTCGAAGAACACCCGCGTGTTTGCCGGTGTAGAAGGCGGCATTCTGGAAGTAAAGCTGCGTCAGCTCCAGCGCTCGCGCGCCATCAGCCGCGTGGTACTTTCCACCAACGACGAGCTGTCGATGGAAATAGCACGCAAACTGGATCCGCAAGGGGAGAAGATTCAAGTGATTCAGCGCCCGGATCACCTTTGCCTGGATACCACGGTGCTGACAGACCTGATCAAATACGTGCCGGAGATCATCTCCGAGTCACACATCATCTGGGGCCATACCACAACGCCGTTCGTAGACGCCGCCGAATACGACCGCGGCATCGGGCTATATTTCGAGAAGCTGAAGGCGGGCTATGACTCGCTCATCAGCGTCATGCCGTTGCAGAACTTTCTGCTCGATGCGCAGGGAAACGTCTCGAACTACGACGCGGGGGCCAACCGTTGGCCGCGCACGCAAGACCTGCCGGTGCTGTACGAGGTGAACCACGCCATGTTTATCACATCGCGGGAAATCTACCGCAACGAGAGTAACCGCGTAGGCGCGAAGCCCTACCTGTACGAACAGGACAAGATCAAATCTTTTGACATTGATTGGGAAGATGATTTTCTGATAGCTGAAGCGATCTATGATAAACTTTTCAACGTATAAGTGCCTGTTGTGGGACTTCGACGGTGTGCTGATGGACTCCATGCCGGTGCGCGACGAAGGCTTCAAACATGTGCTGGCGCAGTATCCCAAAGAGCAGGTTGACCAGCTGATGGTTTACCACCGCATCAACGGCGGTTTGTCGCGGTATGTCAAGTTCCGCTACTTTTTCGAAGTGATTCGCAAAGAATCGATTACCGAAGAACAGGTGCAAGCCATGGCTGCCGAGTTTTCGACGGTGATGAAACGGTTGCTGCTGAACGAGCAACTATTGATTCGGGACTCGTTGGACTTTGTTCGCCGCAAGTACCAGGACGTGCCGATGCACATCGTGTCGGGATCGGATGGTGTCGAGCTTAACATGATTTGCCGGAGCCTAAAGCTCGATCATTATTTTGTATCGATTCACGGCTCACCGACACCCAAAAACCAGCTGGTGGCAGAAGTGCTGGCCAAACACCAATACGACCCCGCGAAAACGGTGCTGATAGGAGATTCTATCAACGATCACCAGGCGGCGGTGGCCAACGGGATCGACTTTATTGGTTATAACAACCCCGAATTTGATCATAACGGTTTTCACTATGTCCAGTCGTTCTCTACAGTCTCCTAACAACCTCTGCGCTGATGCTTTTTAATTCCGTTATTTTTCTCATCTTCTTTGTCACGTTTTTCTTCGCCTACTGGTTTGTGGTAGGACGCAGCATGCGCTTACAAAATGTCCTTATCCTGCTGGCCAGCTATCTGTTCTATGGTTGGTGGGATTGGCGGTTTGTGTTTTTGCTGATGCTGTCTACACTCATCGACTATTTCTTTGGTCTGATCATTCACCAATCCACCACACAGGCAAAGAAGAAGCTTTACCTCTGGCTCAGCATCGTTAACAACCTCGGCATTCTCGCATTCTTCAAGTACTATAATTTCTTTGCCGAAACGTTTCAGGAATTCCTGGCGGGCTTCGGACTGGAAACACATCCGTATGTGCTCAACATCCTGCTGCCCGTCGGCATTTCATTCTATACGTTCCATGGCATGTCATACGTGCTGGACATCTATAACGGCAAGGTGACGCCGTTTAAGAACTTTGTCGACTATGCGGTATTTGTGTGTTTCTTCCCGTTGCTGGTGGCCGGTCCGATCGAACGGGCGAATCACTTATTACCACAGGTGGCGAAGCCCCGCGTGTTTCGCTATGAGCAGGCCATGGACGGCTTGCGTCTGATTGTATGGGGCCTCTTTAAGAAAGTTGTGATTGCCGATAACCTGGCGGTGATCGTCAATGACATTTTCAGCAACTACTCCCATGAGTCTGGCTCTACGTTGGTGTTGGGGGCTGTTTTTTTTGCCTTCCAGATTTACGGCGACTTCAGTGGCTATACCGACATCGCCTTGGGTACTGCCAAACTGCTGGGCTTCGAGCTGCTGACCAACTTCAAATTCCCGTACTTCTCGCGCGACATTGCCGAGTTCTGGCGTCGGTGGCACATTTCGCTATCGTCGTGGTTCCGCGACTATGTATACATTCCGTTAGGCGGTTCTGCCGGCGGCAAAGCGCAAGCGCTACGCAACATCTTTGTGATCTTTCTGCTGAGTGGGTTCTGGCATGGCGCCAAGTGGACTTACATCCTGTGGGGCGGATACCATGCGTTGCTGTACGTGCCTTTGTTTATGGTCAACACCAACCGCAAGCATACGGGGGAGATTGTGGCAGCCAATAGCTGGTTCCCTTCTGTGCGCGAAACGTTCCAGATGGTGCTCACCTTTGTGCTGGTCACCATCGGTTGGATCTTCTTCCGAGCCGACACCGTGCGGGATGCTTTTCACTACATACAGGGCATTGGCCACCATTTGCTGACCATGCCGAAGTATGCGGACTCCTTGCTGCTGGTGGCCTTGCTGCTGGTCCTGGACTGGCTGTCGCGGCGTGATGAGCGGAGACCTCATGCGTTCATACCGGCCTTGCCGTATGTGCTGGTGCTGACGATCATCCTGTTGCTCTTTGGCAAGGGACAAGAAAATAATATTGAATTCATCTATTTCCAGTTCTAGGATATGAACAAATTCCTGCGCCACATTCTTTTGGGCCTCGGGGTGCTGCTGGTGGTTAACCTGCTATATGTCGGGGTGATCGGGGGCAACCTGCGTTCGTATGAAAAGAAATACCTGGACTGCCCCGAGCGGTTCCGGTTGTTAGTCCTGGGCGATTCACATGCCAACCGGTCATGGGCCGGCAACACCGATTCCCTCCGCTATAACTTCGCGCAGGGTTCCGACAACGTGACCGACATGATGATGAAATTGGAGTATGCCATTCAACATAACCGGTTTGAAGGTAAGAAAGCGGTAGTGCTTCCGTTCGAGCCGCATCTGGTGTCGGTATACCGGGAGGAAAAGCAGAACAACACCGTCAACAAAACGATCAATAATCCATACCTGAACAAACACGTGGTATATTGGCTGCCGTTGTTCTTCGATGCGAATACGGGTTTTGATACCAAGCGCTATGTGCTACAGATTGGCAAAAAGCCGGCGGATCCGGAAAAAAATACATTCAGCAAGGGGCGCGCTCGCTCGCGGGCGGCGGCACAGTTTCCCGACAGCACGGTCAGCCGCAAGCTGCTGCGCGAATATCAGGCATTGATTACCCGGGCCCGGCAGGGTGGGTATGATATTATACCGGTGCGTTACCCGGTGCATCCCTATTACGATTCGCTCGTGCGCAACCGCCCGGAGAGTGCGTACCTGACAATGGTTGTCGACTCGCTGGCAAAAGTCAACGGGCTAACGGTACGCGACTTTACACCGGAGCTGCAAAACGAAAGCTGGTACGTGGACCAGGATCACCTGAATAAAAAGGGAGCGGCGGTATTTATGGAAAAATTTGCCGAGGTGTTTCATGATTAACCCACGAAAAAGCGTTATGAAAAAACTGATTCATGCTTGCCGTGGCCTGTTGCTGGCGACGACCAACATTCATGTATTTCCGATGGAGAAATTCAAAGGGAAACGTATTGCCGTGGTCGGACCCGCTACGTCAGCCTTTAATACCGGCAAGGGGGCCTATATCGATGGCTTCGACCTGGTCGTACGCGTGAATAAATCGGCGTTGACGATCGAGGCGGGCAAGAGTAGCGCAGACATCGGTACCCGCACCGATATTCTATTTCACTGTTTTCTTGAGAACATGCACAGTGGCGGTGGTCCGCTGGACTTTGATATGTACCGCCGGCAGGGCGTGCAGTATGTTATCAACCCGCGCAACGAATGGTCGGGTCTTCGCAATACCTTTAACTTTTACAAGAAGTATTTAACCGCGCAGCCCACGTATGTGTTGTCGCGCAAGCTATACAACGACATTAACCAATCGCTAGGAAGCTACCGTCCGACGACGGGCTACTCGGCGCTGTGTACGCTGCTGGAGTCCGATTTTTCGGAGCTATACATCACGGGCTTTACGTTCTTTAAGACGGCGTATGGTGACGGCTACCGCGACGACATGAAGCAAGCCACGCAGGCGCGTGACTTTATGCAAGGAGTGGGACTGCACAATCCGGATTTGGAGTATGAGGCCTTTAAGAAGCGCCTGGCACGGCACGCCGGCAAGAATGTGCAGATGGATACGACATTGCGAGGGATTTTAGATACTCAATAAGCCACTTATGAAGATTGTCTATATCTCCGACTCGGCTATTCCGTCCTCCAGTCCGAACAGTGTGCACGTCATGAAGATGTGCCAGGCCTTTGCCGTGGCCGGCCACCAGGTGACGTTAATCGGCAAGAATACAACCGCTTGTTTTCAGAATGTGCAGGATATACATGCGTTCTACGCGGTGCAGCGCAATTTTGATTTGACGATCCAGCCGCGCAAACCTTTTAAGGGTTCGGGCGCCTGGTATAACCTCAGCATGGCGTGGCGCGTGCTCGGACTGAACGCAGACCTTGTCTACACGCGGTCTATCACGGCGGCGTTCTTCCGGTTATTGTACAACCTGCCCGTGGTATTTGAGGTGCATGAGCCCTTCGAAGGCAAAGGCACACGGCTGCGCCGGATGTTTGCTTTTATTGTACGTCACCGGAAGCTGCAAAAGCTGGTGGTGATCTCGGCCGCGCTCAAGCGTTATTACCAGGATAACTTCGGGTTGCCGGCATCGGCCATACACGTGGCGCATGACGGCGCAGACCCGTTTCCGGCGGGGGCGCCGGCGTTACAAGATGCAGGCTTCAGCGTGGGCTATGTGGGCAGTTTATATCCCGGCAAAGGCATGGAGATTCTCGTGCCCCTGGCACAGGCATCGACGGCAGTACATTTCCACGTGGTCGGCGGCAGCAAACAACAGATCCAGGCGATTCACGATCGCGTGGGGGCGTTGCCGAACCTTACGTTTCACGGCTTTCAGACGCAACAGGCTTTGCCTGGTTTTATCCGCTCGTTTGATGTGCTGATTGCACCGTATACCGATCAGGTTATTGTCAGTGAGAAGCGCGGTGCCAACAACCTGGCGTTGTGGATGTCGCCGCTCAAGCTGTTTGAATATATGTCTGCGGGCAAACCCATCATTACCTCGTCGCTGGCGGTGATCCGCGAAGTAGTACAACACGAAGAGACGGCGCTGCTGTGTGATCCGGCGTCGCTGGCCGAATGGCAGGCGGCCATTGCGCGCCTGCAGCACGACGCGGGGCTGCGGCAGAAGCTCGGGGCACAGGCGCTCCGCGAGTTTACCGATCATTACACATGGGAACAACGTGCTGTTGAAATTTTAAACGCCATACAGAAGGCATGAAAATCCTGCAACTGATACAAAAGCCTCAACTGCGCGGCGCGGAGATTTTTGCGAGCCAACTGTCCGCGCACCTGGCCGAAGCCGGTCACGAGGTGCGGATGGTGTGCCTGCTGCCAGGCGAGGCCAAACTGCCCTTTCCCGGCACGGTCGTACGGTTTGACCGCCCGCTGAGCAAACGCTTTTTTGACATTGCCGGCTGGCGACAGCTGGCTGACTACATTCGTGAATTCCAACCCGACATTGTACAAGCCAATGCGGGTGACACGCTGAAGTTCGCGGTGTTCTCGCGCCTTTTGTTTGGCTGGAAGAGCCGGCTGGTGTTCCGCAATGCCAACAAGGTGAGTGACTTTATCGACACGAAACCCAAGTTGTGGCTGAACCGATTTTTTGCACGCCGCGTGGACCACGTCATTTCTGTCAGCGAACTGTGCCGCCAGGATTTTGTGCGCACGTATGGTGTGGATGCTGCCCGTACGACGACGGTGCCGATCGGTATTGAAGAGACCGCACACGACTTGCCGTTACCGCCTGACTGTGCTGCCTATTTTAATACACCGGTGCTCTTGAACGTCGGCAGCCTGGTGCCGGAAAAGAACCAGGCCGCCCTGGTACGCATAACCAAAACCCTGGTGGATACGGGCATACCGGTGTGTACGCTGATTGTGGGCGACGGCCGTCTGCGGTCGGACCTGGAGCAGCAGATTCGTGCACTGGGACTGCAGCAGCATGTATATCTGTTGGGGTATCGCAAGGATGTGCTGGCGCTGATGCGGCATGCCCGTGCGTTTGCCATGCCGAGTAAGATCGAGGGACTGCCCGGGGTGATCCTGGAAGCCTTTTATTACGACCTGCCGGTCGTGGCGTCCGACGTAGGTGGAATCAGCGAAGTGGTGATGCCTGGAAAGACCGGTTGGCTGATTGCCAAAGACGACGAAGCGGCCTTTACCACAGCGGCGCGCGAAGCACTGACTATTTCCGAAGCTTCGCTGCAGATACGGCGTGATGCGCGCGCGGAAGTAGAGCGTGCGTACCTCAACCGTCAGATCGCACAGCGGTTTGCCGATGCTTATCAACGCGTCGTGACCCGGAACTAAAGAACGTTATGGAACCGAAGATCAAGATACTGCACATCATTAAATCCCTGGGACGCGGTGGCGCCGAGATGCTCTTGCCCGAGACATTGCGGCTGCACGACCACGCCCGGTATGAATTTCATTATATATATTTCCTGCCCTGGAAGGACCAGATGGTGGGAGCGATCCGCGAGCATGGCGGTATTGTCACGTGCTTTGACGCGGGCAATAACATCAAGCTCTTGCTGCGGGCGAAAGCCGTGGCAAACTATGTGCGGAAGCATGATATTCAATTGATTCACGCGCACTTACCGTGGGCGGGCGTACTGGCGCGCATCGTAGGCAAGATGACGGGTGTGCCCGTGATCTACACCGAACACAACAAACAGGAACGGTATCACTTCGCGACGCGCTTGCTGAACCTGGCCACCATGAATTGGCTCACGGCAGTCGTGGCCGTGTCGGAAGACGTAGAACAATCCATTCGTAAGTATAAGCCCACATTGAAGGCTCCGTTGCAGACGATTCTGAACGGTGTCAACACCGAGCGTTTTGCCCCAGGCTATGGCGGCAGTGATGCCGTGCGCAAGGCCTTTGGTATTCCCGCCGATGCTCCGGTGATCGGCACCGTGGCAGTGTTTCGTTTTCAAAAGCGCCTCGATCTGTGGATGGAGACCGCGAAAGAAATATTGAAGCAGGTACCGGCGGCTCATTTCATCATCGTGGGGGACGGTCCACTGCGCGAGCCGCTATACACCCGCCATGCCGAGCTTGGTTTAAAAGAACGTGTACACTTTGCCGGCTTACAAACCGAAGTGCGGCCGTACTTTGCCACGTTCAGTTTGTATATGATGAGCTCGATCTTTGAAGGCTTGCCCATTGCGCTGTTGGAGGCTATGTCTTCAGGCTGTCCGGTGGTGACTACCGACGCCGGCGGCATCAAGGAGGTTGTTCGTCCGGACATTGACGGGCTGCTCTGCAGCGTGGACGAGCCAGAGAAACTGGTGGCGTTGGCGGCAGGCGTGTTGCAAGACGAGCCAAGACGCAAGGCATTGGGAGCACAGGCACGCGTACGGGTGCAAGAGCGCTTCAGCATGGAAACGATGGTGCAGGGATTGGAGCAGATTTACGAACAACGGCGGCAAAAAAGCTCGCGCATGAAATAAGAAATGGCGAATTTTACAGGTCAATCAATACTATGGACATCCGGATCGCACAGGAACGAGACATTCCCGGCATTGTAGAATTGCTCAAGAAAAGCCTGGGCGAAAGCTTGTTACCCAAGTCAGAACTATACTGGCGCTGGAAGCACGTGGAAAATCCCTTTGGCGTGTCGCCTGTGCTGGTGACGTTTGACGGTGATGAGTTGGTAGGCGTACGCGCCTTTATGCCTTGGAGATGGCAACGCGCCGACGGCCAGGTGTTACAGGCTGTGCGCGCGGTCGACACCGCCACGCATCCGGATTACCAGGGCAAAGGAATCTTTAAAAAGCTCACACTGTCACTGTTGGAGTATTGCCTGCAGCACGGCACACACGTCGTTTTTAACACACCCAACCAGAACAGCAAACCTGGTTATTTGAAGATGGGCTGGCGCGAAGCTGGCAAATTGCCGATACACATTGAACTGCTGCGGCCGGTGTCGATGGTCCTGGCCAGATTGAAACGGCGCCGCGCGGCCGAGTATGTAAACGACGACCGTGTACCGGGCATTGCGGCGCGGCGGGCACCCGACAGCGCAGGTGTGGCAAATTGGCTGGAGCATCCAGGCGTGGCGGCGGTGTTGGAAAGTAGCCGTCAGCAACGCGGGCAGACCTGGTATACCCCGCATACGCGCGAATCGCTTTTGTGGCGGTACTACCACGTGCCGGTGGTACAGTACGGTGCGCATGGCATGATGCGTGGCGAGCAATTAGCGGCGCTGATGTTTTACCGCCTCAAACCTTCGGGCATGGGCGTGGAGTTTCGTGTGGCTGACATGTTTGTACACGCCGATGTTTCCAAACGTGCGCTGGCCGCATGGGTGAGGGCAGAAGCGCGGCGTCAGAAGGCTGACTATATTACGGTGTCGGGTTGCAATCCGTGGTATAAAGGCAGTGGATTGCTTAACTTCCGGGGCCTGCGCATCGGTCCTGGTGTCACCATTCGCGCCGTGGCATCGGAAGAAAAATTAGCGGACTTGGCAGCGTTTCGCGCCTGGAGTCCGTCATTGGGAGACCTTGAATTATTCTAAAGCATGTTAGGAGGATTATTAGTACTGGTTCTGACGGGATTGATCTCGTTCGCAGTCATCGGCCGCCTGAAGCGTCGGCATCCTGTGATGGATGCGCCGCTTATGCGCAATATGTACTGGTGGCACATCCTCCTTTCGTTTGCGTACCTGGGCTATGTAGCCTTTAACCCGTCGGACTCCCGTGCGTATTATCACAAGGTAGAGAGCGGATTCCGCGGCGATACGTGGGGCGCGTTTTATGGCACCAGCACAACCTTTATTGAGTTCGTTGGCTATCCCTTTATTCGGTACCTGGGATTTTCGTACGAGGCCATGATGGCGTTGTTCTCCTTCCTGGGGTTTCTGGGCTTCCTGTATTTTTATATCTTCTTCCGGGAGAACATCCGGTTTAAGCACCAGTTCATGGGCTATGACCTGCTCACGCTCACATTCTTTTTACCTAACCTGCACTTCTGGTCGTCGTCTTTTGGAAAAGGCTCGATCATTTTCCTGGGCCTTGGATTATACTTTTTTGGTATCAGCAATGTGCGCAAGCGTCTTTTGGCAGTAGCCATTGGCGGGTTGATCATTTACCACGTACGCCCGCACATCATGCTGGTACTGCTGGTGTCGTCGGCGGCCGGATTTATATTCTCTTCCCGCGGGGTGAGCGTTGCCTGGCGCGTGTTGTTTTTGCTGGGCGCCTCGGTGGCATTCTTTTTTATCTATCGCGATGTTCTCTCCATGGTCGGCATTGACGAGGAACAGTTTATATCACAGGGGCTTGATATGTCCCGGCGGGCAAAGGAGCTTACCAAGGCTTCGTCCGGAGTGGATATTACACAGTATAGTTTACCGATGCAGGTGTTTACATTCTTATACCGCCCGTTGTTTGTTGATGCGCCCGGTGTGCTCGGTATCATTGTATCGTTCGAAAATGTTTTTTATGTAGCCGTCACGCTGAAGATTCTGACAAGCCTGCGCGGTATCAAGTTCTTATTTACCGGTGACTTTCTGGCTAAGAGCGCCTTCTTTAGCTTCCTGACCGTTTCGGTCGCCCTGGCGCAGATTGCCGGTAACCTGGGATTAGCCATGCGGCAAAAAAGCCAGGTTATGATTCTGTTGCTATTTGTCGTGCTGTCATACATGGAAGCGGAGAAACGAAAGGTATTTGCCGCCGTACGACGGCGTACCCCCGTGCGAAGGCCCCAACCTCCATCCCCATCAACAACCCCTGCTGCATGAACGGAATTTTTACGATATCCCTGGACTTTGAGCTTCACTGGGGCGGCTTTGAGAAGTGGCCGCTGCAACAATACCGTCAGTATTTCCTGAATACCCGCAAAACCATTCCCAACATGTTGCGGGCATTTAAGCAACACGATGTACATGTAACCTGGGCTACTGTCGGAATCCTGATGCATAACACCCGGCGCGAGGCGGAACGCCTTTACCCGACGGAGCGGCCAGGATATGCGCAACAAGCGTTGTCGGCGTATCAATACATGGAGAATACCGGCATCGGTGAAGATGAGCCGACCGACCCATTTCACTTCGCGGCGTCGCTGGTGAAAGAAATACTGCATACGCCGAACCAGGAACTCGGGTCGCATACCTTTTCGCATTACTATTGTAACGAACCCGGGCAAACCGTGGACCAGTTCCGCGGCGATCTGCGGGCAGCCCAGCAAACTGCGGCCCTGCACGGCAAGCGCCTGACGTCGCTGGTGTTTCCGCGCAACCAGTTTAACGAAGACTACCTGCGGGTGTGTTACGAGGAGGGCTTTACGTCGGTGCGCGACAACCCGCGCGACTGGTTCTGGAACATTCGCAGCACCCGAAACGAGTCTCGCTGGAAACGGCTCAACCGCGGTGCCGATGCCTATATACCGCTCGGGAAAAAGAATACCTATACGCTCGATAGCATCGTTATTCAACCCGGTATGCCACTTTGCCTGCCGGCCAGTCGACTATTGCGGCCATACAGCCCGGGAGAATATTTTCTGAACGATATGAAGATCAATCGTATCTGCCAGGAGATGGAACGCGCGGCCAGAAACCAGGAAGTATACCACCTGTGGTGGCATCCGCACAATTTCGGCAGCTATCCCGAGCAGAGCATGAAAGGATTGGAAAAGATTCTGCAACACTTCGACTATTGCCGTAAGCTTTATCAGATGAGCAGTCTGACGATGGGGGAGACGGCAGACTATATTTACCAGATGCATGGAAAAGACCAGGTTGCTTAGAATTACTACCGTTCCCTTATCGTTACATGTATTGCTGCGAGGCCAGTTCCGGTATATGCTGGCACAGGGCTTTGAAGTGCACACCATGAGCGCGCCGGGCAAAGAAACGGACGACGTGCTGGCGGAGGGTGCTCAACACCACGTGGTGCCGATGACACGCAAGATCACTCCCCTGCAAGACCTGGTGTGTCTCTGGAAAATCATTCGCATTATACAGCAGGTGCGTCCGCATATTGTCCATACCCACACACCCAAGGCGGGCCTGCTGGGTATGTTGGCCGCCTGGTATTGCCGCGTGCCAGTGCGCATGCATACCGTGGCGGGTTTACCCCTGATGGAAACCCGCGGCGCAACACGCCGGCTGCTGGAAGCCGTAGAGAAGATTACGTACCTGTGTGCCCACCGGGTATATCCCAATGCCGAAGGGTTGAAAGAATTTATAGTGCAGACGCTGCGCGTGTCGCCGCGCAAGCTCACGATCATTGGCCGCGGTAGCACTAACGGTATCGATACTTCTCTTTTTAAACGTACACCGGTGTTAGAAGAAGAGGCCGCCGCCATCCGGCAACGGTATGGTATTCAACCGGGCGACGTGGTATTTTCCTTTGTAGGACGGATTGTAAAGGATAAAGGTATTGGTGAACTGATCCGGGCTTTCCGGCGGTTGTCGGAGGCGTCTTCGGGGAGGCTATTTTTACTGCTGATCGGCGCGTTTGAACAGGATCTCGACCCGCTGACACCCGAAGACTATGCTTTTCTGCAACAAGACCCCCGCGTTATTCTGGCCGGCTTTCAGCGCGATGTAAAGCCCTGGATTATGGCTTCCGATGTGTTTGTGTTCCCCAGTTACCGTGAAGGTTTTCCCAACGTGGTAATGCAGGCGTGCTGCCTGGAGGTGCCATGTGTTGTTTCGGATATCAACGGCTGTAACGAGATCATCCACCGGGGGGTAACAGGCCTGATTGTAAAGCCCAAGGATGCCGACGCACTGCATGCGGCCATGAACACGCTGATGCAGGATGTTGCGCTGCGACAGTCCTTTGCGGCCGCGGCCCGAAGTTATGTGGTTGCCAATTTTGATCAGCAGTATGTCTGGACGTCGTTGCGGGAGGAATATTATCGCCAGGTTGCGGACCGAAAGGTTCCGCAGTTGGGTGCATCCGCTTAACTTCACGCTGTAAAATCCGAGTTACGTGTATCGATCTGTCTGTAAGCCCCTGTTTGATTTTTGTGTTGCCTTTGTCGCCCTGATCCTGGCTTCGCCTCTTATCCTGGGATCGATGCTGGCCCTGGCGATTGTAAACCGGGGCAAAATCTGGTTTCTGCAACCGCGCCCTGGCAAGAACGGTAAGATTTTTACGGTCATCAAGTTTAAGACGATGACTGACGCCCGCGACGCACAGGGTGTATTATTGCCTGATGCCGATCGCCTTACCGCAGCCGGGAAGTTTATTCGCAAGACCTCGTTGGATGAGTTACCTCAGTTGATCAACGTGCTGAAGGGCGATATGTCGCTGGTGGGACCGCGGCCGTTACTGGTAGAGTACTTGCCGCGCTATAACCCCGAACAGGCGCGTCGCCACGCTGTACGACCTGGCATTACCGGGTGGGCGCAGGTGAACGGTCGTAACGCTATATCCTGGCAACAGAAGTTTACCTACGATATTTGGTATGTCGACAACCTCTCGGCGGCATTAGATATAAAAATCTTATTTTTAACGGTCATGAAGGTGTTTAAGGCCGACGGCATCACCAGTGACACGTCCGTGACCATGGAAAAATTTATGGGCAATGAATAAAGTGATCATACAAGGCGGTGGTGAGCATGCACGGGTCGTGCTGGATTGCCTGCAGGCGCAGGGTGTGCAAGTCATGGCATTGTTTGATCCCCAATATACCGGCGACCTGTGGGGCGTGCCGCAACGCGGGGCCTATGATCCTGCTTTTATGCCCGAAGCCCGGGCCGTTGTGGCCATCGGTAACAATGCCGTACGCAAGCATGTGGCCTCGATCACGCGCCACGAATATACGAATGCCATACACCCGTCGGTGATCGCCTCGTCGCGTGCCTCTTGGGGTATTGGTAACATGGTGATGCACGGCGTCATCATTCAGGCGCAAGCCCGCATCGGCAATCACTGCATTCTCAATACGGGCGTGCGTGTAGACCACGACTGTATCATCGACGACTTTGTACACATCGCGCCGGGTACTGTCCTCTGTGGCACGGTATCGGTTGGAGAGGGTACGTTTATCGGCGCCGGGGCGGTAGTGATTCCTGGAAGGAAAATAGGTGTGTGGGCGACGATCGGCGCGGGCGCTGTCGTAACCAGCGATATACCAGATTATGCTGTCGCGGTTGGAAACCCTGCGCGGGTCATTAAGTATACAAACGTATCATGAAAAAGCGACTGCTCATCTACGGGGCCGGCGGCCTGGGCCGCGAGGTAATGTCACTGCTGCTGGCGTTGCCGGAGTGGTCGGTCGAAGGCTTTGTCGACGATGGCGTGGCGCCCGGGCAGGTGGTAGTGCCCGGGCTGGTCGTGAAAGGTGGGTTGGAATTTCTGAATGCCTATCCGGAACCGATCGATGTCGTGCTCGGCATTGGCGATCCGCGTAGTAAAGCGGCACTCGTGCGCAGGATTGTTAATCAGCATGTGCGGTACCCGGTCATTATACACCCCGCAGCCATTTTACAAAACCGGCCGGCGATTCAGTGCGGCGCCGGCTGTATCATCACCGCCGGCTGTATACTGACGACGGACATCATCCTGGGGGATCATGTACTGCTGAATTTAAATGTTACCGTCGGGCACGACACCGCGCTCGGCCATTACACTTCGGTCATGCCCGGAGTAAATATCTCTGGAAGAGTAACGATCGGAACGTCGGCCTATATAGGTTCGGGCGCCAACCTGCGTAACAGTGTTGTCATTGGCGAGGGCAGTGTGGTGGGCATGGGAGCTGTGGTCCTACGCGATGTACCTGCCGGCATAACGGTGGCCGGTGTACCTGCTAAACCCCTGGTGCGATGAAAAACTTTTCGTTTGCTGAGTTCCGTCCTACGGTCTTTTTTCTGTTGCGTTTTGTCGGGCTATATATGCTGACGAACATGCTGTACGGCATTTATATTACGGCATATCATCCGAAGCCCGATCCCATCACCCACATCGTCACCGTGCAAACGGCAGCGACGCTGCGTGCGACGGGGTGGGCGGTGATCACAGAAGACCATTACAGCCGGCCGGTCACCAACCTGGTGTTTGAAGACCAGGAGATACTGGCGGTGTATGAAGGGTGTAACGGCGTCAACACCATGCTGATGTTCCTGGCCTTTATCGTGGCCTTTGGACCCTGGCGCAAACCGATGCTGTGGTTTATACCGATGGGCATTGTAGTGGTTCACCTCATAAATCTGCTGCGCATCAGTCTGCTATTCTTTGTATCGCGCACGATGCCCGATGCGATGTACTTCGTACACAAATATCTGTTCACCGCGTCTCTGTACGCCGTGATCTTTGTGCTGTGGATCATCTGGATCCGGAAATTTACCCGTAAGCCGGCGCATGCATAAGGGGCTTACCCTGCGATGGACGTTGGGCGTGGCGTGCGTCACCGGTCTGGTGCTGGTCTTCCTTTTTCAACGGCTGGATGTGGCGGGTGCGTGGCACCTGGCATCCGCACCCCTGCACAAATTTCTGATCAACCGCACGGTTCGGTTCTTGCTTAACGACCTGCTGGCCATCGGCCTGATCCATGCCCTGTTTTATGAACGCAAATACCTGTTGTTCGCCATATGGGTGCAAGTGGCCGGTACCGTCCTGTTTCTACTGCCGTATTTTGTGCTGAAATTGTACTTTCCGCTGTACAATGGCCCGCTCATTTCGTATCTGCACCGGCTCATATTGAACCCCACCTTACTCATGCTCCTGATCCCGGCCTTCTACTACCAGCGCACCCGGACGGGTTAATTGCTTTTTCTCGTAGGATTACCTCCACATTTGGCCTGCGAATCGTATATATTTGCGCCGCCGTCAGGCAGCCTGTGGTTCAGGATGGCCGTCAAGGCGAGTAGATTATCATTCAGTAAGACATGAAGGAAAAGATTTGGTTATCATCCCCGCACATGGGCGGCGCGGAGGTTAAATATGTGCAGGAAGCGTTTGAAACCAATTGGATTTCGCCAGTAGGCCCGCACATTGGCGCGTTTGAAACCTCGCTTGCGACGTATAACGATATTCCGTATTGCGCGGCGCTAAGTTCGGGAACGGCCGCTATTCACCTGGCGCTGATCCTCCTGGGGGTTAAGCAAGGTGATGAGGTTATCTGCTCAACCTTTACTTTTTCGGGCTCCTGCAACCCGATTGCCTACCAGGGCGCCGTGCCGGTGTTTGTAGATTCAGAGCGGTTGACATGGAACATGGACCCTGTGTTACTGGAGGAGGCCATTGTAGACCGTCAGAAAAAGACGGGGCGTAAGCCCAAGGCCATTATCGCCGTACACCTGTATGGTATGCCGGCCCAAATTGAGGCGATCATGAACGTTGCGCGACGCTATGAGATCCCCGTGATCGAGGACGCCGCCGAGGCGCTAGGGTCGACTTACCAGGGTAAGAAACTCGGTACTTTTGGCGATATGGGCATCTATTCCTTCAATGGTAATAAAATTATTACCACATCGGGCGGGGGGGCGCTGGTAGCCCGCAACGAAGGGTGGATACAGCATGCGAAGTTCCTGGCCACCCAGGCACGCGACCCCGCGCCGCACTACGAACACAGTCATATAGGATTTAACTACCGCCTGAGTAACGTTTGCGCGGGTATCGGCAGGGGCCAAATGGAAATTCTGCCCACGAGGATCGAACAAAAGCGGAAGATATATGCGTACTATAATAACGAGCTGAAAAATTTTCCCGGAATTGAATTCCTGCCCGAGCCGGAAGGAGCATTTTCGAATCGCTGGCTGACGACGGTCCTGCTGGATGAAAAAATTACCGGCTTCGCACCGGAGACCTTACGTCTGGCGCTGGATGCCGAAAACGCGGAAAGCAGGCCACTGTGGAAACCTATGCATTTGCAGCCCATCTTTAAAGACTGCCCCGCTTATAGCAATGGCGTCTCGGAAGAGCTTTTTCGGCAGGGACTTTGCCTGCCGTCGGGGACAAACACAACAGAGGAGCAGTTTTTGCATGTTATCGATACTATAAAACGGCAATGGGTTACTAACGTGTCCGTTCGCTGATAAACTTTCTGTAACTGGATTTTTCGAGTACATTTGTACATTAAACGGCTTTAAATATTACATCCATGAGACTTTGGTTCCTTATAGCCATTCTGGCCCTGTCTTACCAGAATGCGGCAGGGCAATCCACCGGGGATTACCGCACAGCAGGTACGGGTGACTGGAACAGCGCCGCAACCTGGCAACGATTTGACGGAGCGGCCTGGGTCGCAGCCGCGACCTACCCGACCTATACGGCGGGGGCCATTGCCATTCGGAACAACCATACTATTACAATTCCGGTCGGGGTCTCAATCACGGCCGACCAGCTGACGTTGAACTACCGGCTGATAGTAGACGGCATCATTACCGTGGCCGATGGCGCGGGTACTGACCTGATCCAGCCTGTCACCGCCTCGTTGGTGGTGGTAAACGGGATCTTTGTCCGGACCAACGGCTCGACCATCGACAATCAGGACGTCGCCAGCCGCCTGCGCTTCAATGCCGGGTCTGAATATCGCCATCAGCACTCCACTTCTGTAGGTACGCTGCCCACCGCACAGTGGAATGCTACCTCTACGGTCACGCTTACGTTTGCCAACATCGTGGCGATTACCGCAACCGACAACAGCTGGTCGCAGACGCTGGGCCATGTGACCTATAACTCTCCGAACCAGGCCGCCCTGGTTGACTTTGCGGGTATGCTCACAACAATAACGGGCGATCTGCGGATTGTCAACACCGGGACGAATGTTGTACAGTTCAGCGACAGTCAGAATCTGACACTGGACGTGGCAGGTGAATTTACAACAACCGGCTTGGCGCGTTTCAATCTGTCAGTGTCAGGCGTCGCCACGATGAATGTGCAAGGGAACTTTACGTACCTGTCATCTATCCCGGCGGGTTCGTACCTGACTCATACCGGTACCAGTACATTGAACATTGCCGGAGACTTTACCATGAATGCTACGGCCAACGGCCGGATCCGGCTGGGCAACGCGGGCACCACCGGTAACAGTACCATTAACTTCCAGGGTAACTTCCTGCTCGTGACCGGCCGCATCGAAGAGGTCGGCTCCAATCCCACACAAGGAAGTCTGCGATTCCTGGGCAATGGCACACGCACCTATGTCAACAACGGTTATATAGTGGGGTATATCAATACCTATATCAGCCCTCAGACAACGCTGAACGTCGGTACTTCGCCGATCACCGGCGCAAGCCCCGCAGCCTTCGTGCTGGAAGGGACGCTGATCGTGGGTTCGCTTGATGCGTTGGGCGCCATTCAAAACTCGTCTACTCGCGGTAACATTCGCACGGTAGGCACTTATCGGACGTATGCGGCCGGTTCTACGATCGTATATGGTGGTGCGGGCGCGCAGTTCATCGGCGCCGGGCATCCCACTACAGCTGACATTACCACGGCCATCGACAACTCGGCCGGTGTAACGCTGGCGTCGGCTGTTACGATTAATGGGGCGCTAAGCCTGCGCAGCGGCAGCCTGAACCTGGGCGATACGTATTTATTGACGCTTAATGGTACAGTGAGCCGAACCAACGGCTCATTCGGCGGCACCAGCCTGTCGAAAATGACGATTGCCGGCACTACCGGCGGTAGCGTTGGCACGCTGGTCTTCAACCCGTCCGCCAATCACATAGGCACGCTGACACTTAACCGCACCGGCGCGAACGCCGGCGTGACGCTCAATAGCACACTTCACGTCGGTACGTTGCTGAGTCTGAATAACGGCGTGTTTACCAATACCTCGGGCCTGACAATGGACAACCATGCAACGATCACCCGTTACAATACCGGCTCGCTAACAGGTGAAGCGCCGGTAGCGACAGGCACTTATAATGTAACCTACCGCACGGCGACCGTAGCCGGCGGACCGTATGCGTCCATCAACGCAGGGCCGGAGCTCCCCTCCAGCGCAACTGCGTTGGGCGACTTGACGATCTATACCAACCAGATACAGGAAAGTGTCAACCTGACTCAGGCAACCAGCGTCAACGGAACGGTAACGCTGACGCGCGGCACACTCAACGCTGGCGCACAGACACTGACCATGCAAGGCCCTTCCTGGGTGGACAACACCGGCAACTTTGCCGCAGGTACCGGCACTGTAATCTTTAACGGTACTACTTCGGTAGGGGGGGCCAGCAGCACAACCTTTAATGACATCGAGCTGGCATCCGGCAAGTCGTTGACGTTGACCGTGAATACCACGATCAACGGCGATATCACCTTCGCGCCCGACGCCACATTTAGTATGGGAACCACCATTGTCACCTTCGGGGGCGCGGCCGCACAGACCGTCTCTGCCGGAGGAGCGACATTCTCTAATATTAACGTAACGAAATCGGGTGGAGCTGGCGTACAGCTCACATCGACGCTGAACCTGACGGGACTTCTGCAATTTGTCAGCCCTTCCAGCAATGTTACCGTTGCCTCTAATGGTAACCTGGTAGTACGATCGACAACAGATGCGCCAGGCGGCACAAATGGTTCTATCTATAGACTGCTGAGTGGCAATACGATCTCAGGTGACGTAACAGTGGAGCGCTACATGAGTCCGGAAGGCCGGATCTATCGCTATTTGTCGAGTCCTGTGACCAATGCCATGGTAGCGCAATGGAAGGATGATTTCCCTATTACCGGCAAGTTCCAGGACCCGAGCCCCACACAGACCATCTGTGGCGACAACATTCGCTCGAATGCATATTCGATGTACCGCTACGACGAGACCGCGACAGGCAATGTTGATGCCGGCTACGTCGGCTATCCGCTGGTGGGTACGTCGACAACTAACAGTCCCCTGGAAACAGGCAAAGGCTATGCGGCATACATTCGTGAATGTACGGTCCCTACTGTCGTAGACGTTACCGGACCGATCAATCAGGGCACCATCACATTTCCTGTTACCTACACAGCGACCCCTGACGTCGATGCAAACGGCTGGAACCTCATAGGCAACCCGTACCCGGCGACCATCGACTGGGATGTGTCGGGTTGGACCCGCACCCGCATGTCGGTTGTAATCGCGATTGTCGACAATGGCACGGGTATGATGCGTTACTACGAAGCAGGTGTAACGAATGACATTCCGAACGGACAGATTGCTCCGAGTCAGGCCTTTTTTGTGCGGGCTACAGGAGCAAGCCCGGTATTGCGACTAACAGAATCGGTAAAGGTAACGCCGGTAGCTGAATTCTTCCGTGAGCGCGCACCGATTGAAATTCCTTCGTTCGCAGTGGTACTTTCCGATGGTCAGCGATCCGATGCTGCTTATGTAAAAGTACAAGACGCCGCACAGCCCGGACTCGATAGCCTGGATGCGCCCAAGCTTTACAATCTCGGAGGGTTCAGCTTCTCGACTCTTGCCGCAGACGATCGGGCCATGGCGATCAACGCCGTAAGCGCGCTGACCTGTAACACCGTCTTTCCCCTGGAAATGACGCGCGTCGAGGCCGGATCATACAACATCGCGCTGACAACCAAAGTAATAACCGGGTATCACTTTATGCTGACCGACAAGTACCTCGGTAAAACCGTGGAGCTGAAGTCAGGCACGTATGCCTTCACCATAGATGAAAACGAGGCTTCAAAAGACCCTCACCGCTTTAGCGTGAGTGTTGCAGATGATGCCCTTGCAGGGATAACGATCGAGAGCCCAGCTGTCGTGGATGCTGCTTCTGCTGAGCATACCGTGCAGGTTTCTGGCACGACTTCGGGTGTAAGTTATACTTTGGTAAATGCTGCAGGAACACTTATTGCAGGTCCTGTACAGGGCACGGGCGCTGCGATCTCTTTCCAGTTGCCCGTCGAGGCACTACAAGATGGTGCCAATGAATTGAGCATCAATTCATTGGGAGGATGTTCACCTGAGGTTTTCAAAACGTCGTTTGAAGTATTGAAGGCAGCTCGCGAGGGGATAAATGGGGAACAAGGCGCCGTTTTGGTGAGCGCTTACCCGAACCCCGTAGCCGACCAACTTACGCTGCACATCGTCGACAGCGACGTACGCAGTATTCAGGTGACAACAACCATGGGGCAGGTGATATCGTCCGTACCGGTGGTAGCAGGCCAATCGAACTATACCATAGATGCGAGCGCATGGGGCAGCGGACTATACCTCATGGTTGTCGACAAAAACAGTATTAAAAAGAGCTATCGGTTGATCAAGAAATAATCACGTAAATGAATTTTGTTAAAAAGGCCCTCTTCGTCGTAGTTTTTATGCTGATAGCTAACCGCGCCATAGTTTATGCTCAACCCACGAATCCTCCGGGTGGTGACCCCGATAAGGTGCCCATTACAGGTATCGAGTACCTGTTGATTTCTGGTGGACTGCTCGGAGGGTACAAGCTCTTAAAAAGAAAAAAGGCGAAAGAAGAGTAGTCACTTAAATACTAGTTTTTTGATTAGAATCATTAACAGGCTCACGGTATTACCGCGATACATCGTTATCCTGATTGATCAGTTCCTGATCCTTTTTTCAGTCTCGCTAGCCTTTCTGTTGCGGTTTAATTTCGATACGACAATCGTATTGGAGTATAATCCTTTCCCTGGAATTCTCGTCTTTTTGCTGGCCTCCCTGTTCTCTACGTTTATGACGAAGAGCTACGCCGGCATAGTCCGGTATACCGGCATCCAGGACGGTCTGCGCATCGTACGCACCGAGCTCCTGAGCATGGTCCTGATTGTACTGATCAATTTGATTTATCACTACAATGCCGGACGGAATATCATTCCCTTCTCCGTCGTTTTTATCTCCTTCTTTATATCCTCGCTGCTGTTGTACCAATACCGCCTGATGGTAAAGAACGTATTTACTTTCTATAAGGGCGGGCATCGATCCAAGGTGCCGGTCATTGTGTTCGGCGCCGGTGTAGCAGGGTTTCTGACCAAGCAGGCGCTCGAGTCTGATATGACGTCGCAGTACAAGTTGGTGGCTTTCATCGACGACGACCCGAAGAAGAATGGTAAGGACATCAATGGCATCAAGATCTACAGCGTCGACAAACTCGGCGAACTGGCCAAGAAGTTCAAGGCCAAGAAGCTGATCATCGCCATCAAGCGAATCTCGATCGACCGTAAGAACGAGATTGTGGACGAAGCGCTCAACCACCAGTTACGGGTGAGCTACGTAACGTCGTTCGAGAAGTGGATACGCAATAACTTCGACGTAAAGGAGATCCGCGATGTCAATATTGAAGATCTGCTGGGCCGCGAGGTGATCCGGTTGAACAATGGTGCAATCGAAGCCGATCTGACAGGCAAAGTCATTTGTATTACCGGCGCGGCAGGCTCGATCGGGTCGGAACTGGCCCGTCAGGCACTGAGCTTCAAGCCGCAGAAACTGATCCTGATCGACCAGGCCGAGTCGCCGCTATATGAAATTGAGCGCGAGCTGACAGGCAAGAGCCTACAGACGACTATTGTCGTGTTTGTAGCTGACGTCTGCAACAAGGTGCGCATGCATCGCATCTTTAACGACTACCGCCCACAAATACTCTTCCACGCTGCAGCCTATAAGCACGTGCCCCTGATGGAAAGCAACCCTTCGGAGGCAGTATCGGTTAATATTTTTGGTACACGCCAACTGGCAGACCTGGCGGTGGAGTTCAAGCTGCAGAAGTTTGTCATGATCTCAACCGACAAGGCGGTGAACCCCACCAATGTGATGGGCTGCACCAAGCGCATTGCCGAGATTTACGTGCAGTCGCTGGACCGCCACCTCGAACTGTTGGGTAAAGCGAGCAAGACCTCTTTTGTTACTACACGCTTTGGCAACGTGCTGGGCTCGAATGGCTCCGTGATTCCAATCTTTAAAGAACAGATCCAGAAGGGTGGACCGCTGACGGTGACACATCCCGACATTACACGGTACTTCATGACTATACCCGAAGCCTGCGAGCTGGTAATCGAAGCCGGCGTAATGGGGCAGGGGGGTGAGATCTTTATTTTCGACATGGGCAAGCCCATGAAGATCTATGATCTGGCCAAGAAGATGGTGATGCTGTCGGGCAAAGAGCTCAATAAAGACATCGAAATTGTCTTTACCGGTCTACGTGACGGCGAGAAGCTTTATGAAGAGCTGCTGAACGACAAAGAAAATACTATTCCAACGCACCATGAGAAAATCATGAAGGCGAAGGTATCAGAATATCAATACGACGAGATTTGTCGTAACCTCGACCTGCTCGAGGACTTCATCCACGACCGCAATGAACACAAGATGGTGACATTGATGAAAGAGATCGTGCCGGAGTATAAGAGTAATTACTCGCGCTTCCAGGTATTGGACGTAGCGCCATAACAAATCCTTTTAGCACAAGCACACAATAGCGCAGAGTACGTTCGCGGTACTGCCGTCCCCTGGACTGCCATAAACAACCACGGTTATGCCGACCACCTTCGCCTAACACACCGTGCCCGGCGCGAGCACTCGTGCCAGATGCCCCTGTGGTAAAAAACAAAAAGACACCGAGTTTGCAGCGCGGTGTCTTTTTGTTTTTTACCAGATCCAGATAGCCTTATACTATCGACGCTTATAATACGCTTTGCGTTTCCTGTTATACAGCTTTCTGTTGGAACCATTGAATATTTCCTGAGGCAGGTAGTATTGCAATGTAACGGAGCCGATAAAATAACTGTCGTTCTTCTCCGGGTTGCCACGGACGCCGACTTCTGTGGGACGACTCGGCTGTGTGCCGATCTCGACGCGGCGGTCGGAGAGGGCCCGGGCAATGTCGCTCTTCAAGGTAGCGCCATCCGGGTAGCGCCGGATGCTGATGTCGTCGAGGTGATCGGTAAAAGTGGCACGATAACCTCCTTCGAGCAGAATATTAAAGAACGGGTCGAGCTTGATCCGTGCGCCGAAACCCATCGGTATTACCGGTACGAAGCGGCTATAACTGGAACCTTCTGTCTGCAGGGGTTGCAGTGCATACTTCTTGCCCTGATATTCAGCCTTGGGATTAAAGTAGAGCGCACCGACGCCGATGAAGCCATAGAGGTTCAGCTTGGAGCGCTGATAGAACCGGGCGCCTATAGGCATCAGGTTTACGACGCCCATCACGGACAGTTCGAAGTTGCTGGATGTGAATGACAGGTTGCGTTCCTGGCGATCGTCGTTGGCCTTGGCGTCGGAGCCTGAGGTTCGGAACCAGGTCAGGGAGGCACGTGTACTGATACGATCGGTCAGGTAATATTCACCACTCACAGCGATATTTGGTCTTAACCGGCCAGTTTCACCGGGGTTCACCAATTCACCAAAGTAGTTTGCAGTACCGGAACCTAATCCAACGAGAAGGTTCCGGTTCTTTCGGATGGCGTAGAAACTCTGAGCCTCTGCGACTACAGGCAGTAGGATAGCAATAAACGAAATTGTGAAAAACCTTTTCATCAACAAGGGCCGGTCAAATTTTCCTCAATATAGGCAATTATCAAATAACTCGCCGGAGTAAATAATCTGCTAGGCCAGAACTTCTTTTACGCGCTGTGCGGCATCTTTCAGTACGATCGCGGAGAACACTTTCAAACCTGATTGTTCAATGATCTTCGCGCCTTCCTCAGCGTTTGTTCCCTGCAGGCGGACAATAATCGGTACTTTGATGTCACCGATCTTTTTGTACGCTTCCACCACACCATTAGCAACACGATCGCAGCGTACAATACCACCGAAGATATTGATCAAAATAGCTTTTACGTTCGGGTCTTTCAGGATGATCCGGAAACCAGCTTCTACTGTTTCTGCGTTTGCTCCACCACCCACGTCGAGGAAGTTTGCAGGCTCACCACCTGAAATTTTAATGATGTCCATGGTGGCCATGGCCAGACCGGCACCGTTTACCATGCAGCCTACGTTACCGTCCAGCTTTACATAGTTGAGGCCAGCTTTACCAGCTTCTACTTCCAGTGGATCTTCCTCGGTGATGTCGCGCAGCTCAGCCAGGTCTTTGTGACGATAAAGGGCGTTGTCGTCCAAATTTACTTTAGCGTCCACAGCCAGAATCTTGCCGTCAGAAGTTCGCAGCACCGGGTTGATCTCGAACATGGCAGCGTCGAGACCTAGGTATGCATTATACAAGGAGTGTATGAATTTTACGCCCTCTTTGAAAGCGTTGCCTTCCCAACCCAAAGCGAACGCTACTTTGCGTGCCTGGAAGGGTTGGAGACCCAGCAGGGGATCGATCCACTCTTTGATGATTTTTTCCGGATGGGTTTCGGCCACCTCTTCGATGTTCATACCCCCTTCGGTAGAGGCCATGATCACCGGGCATCCTTTCGAACGGTCGAGCAGGATGCTCATATAATATTCTTTCGGCTCCAGATCACCGGGATAGTATACATCTTCGGCAATGAGCACTTTGTTTACTTTCTTTCCTTCGGGACCGGTCTGGATCGTTACCAGTGTACCACCCAAAATGGCTTTTACTTTCTCGGCTACTTCGCCCAGGCCTTTGGCCAGGACAACGCCTCTTGAGCCTGTTTCTTTCACGGTACCTTTACCCCGTCCGCCGGCATGGATCTGCGACTTTACGACAAACCATTTTGTGCCCGTTTCTGCCTGTAATTCTTTGGCAGCCTGGGTGGCACTATCCGGCGTGTCGGCAACAATGCCTCGCTGAACGGCTACACCATATTTCTTGAGAATCTCTTTGCCCTGGTACTCGTGTATGTTCATGAATTTTTTGTTTTGGGCGAAACTAGTTTATTTACTGCTTTATTTCAAGGAAACACAGGAAATCACACATGCTGAGAGCGACACAACTCGAAAAATCGTATGGGCGGTTAAAAGTATTGAAGGGCGTCGATCTCGAGGTTAGCCGCGGGGAAGTGGTGGCCATTGTTGGGGCTTCTGGCGCGGGAAAAAGCACCTTGCTGCACATCCTAGGCACGCTCGACACTCCCGACAAAGGGCAGCTGACCATTCACGACCAAAACATCTTTTCGATGTCCGCCCGCCCGCTGGCGGCATTCCGCAACAAGTCGATTGGCTTTGTTTTCCAGTTCCATAATCTGCTACCCGAGTTTTCGGCATTGGAGAACGTGTCCATTCCGGCGCTGATCCGCAATCCGGCCGATGAGGCGGGCATTAAAACCCGCGCAACGGAATTGCTGACGATGCTGGGGGTAGGCGATCGGGCGCACCACAAGCCCTCGGAGCTGTCGGGTGGGGAGCAGCAGCGCACGGCCGTGGCCCGGGCGTTGATCAATGCACCGGATATTATCCTGGCGGATGAGCCCAGCGGTAATTTGGATTCGAAGAATGCCCTGGAGCTTCACAAGCTGTTCTTTCAGCTACGCGACCAGATGCGTCAAACCTTTATCATCGTTACCCACAATGAAGAACTTTCAAAGATGGCAGATCGACGGATTGAGCTAAAGGATGGGGTTGTTGTAGGGCACTAAGCGGAGATGTCTCAGTGTTGAGTCAGTGTATAGCCAGAGTTTAGTCAGAGATGTCTCAGTGCTTAAAGCACTGGAAAAAGACCGGGATACTCACGCGAAGTATCGGTGAGAGGAGGGGAGTTCTTACTGGTGCGAGAGGGTTTCTTCCACGGAGTCGTCCACTTCCATGAGGAGGCTTTCGTCGGTGATGCGGCAGAGATTTACGCGACGGAGCTCGTTGACGAGCACGGGGTCGTATTTGGCCACTACACGGACATAGTTTTCGGTGAAGCCGTGCATCATGCCGTTTTCGATGTCGTGTTCAAACAAAACGGTGGCTTCGCGACCGATGTTTTCTTCGTAGAACTTGCGCCGTTTTTTGTCGGAGAGGATGTGGAGCATCTTCGAGCGGTCAGCGCGTTGGCTGCCGGGCACGGAATTGGGCATTTTAGCCGCAGGGGTGTTCTCGCGCTCGGAGTAAGTGAAGACGTGCAGGTAGGAGATATCCAGGTCGTTCAGGAAACGATAGGTCTCCAGGAAGTCGTCTTGCGTCTCGCCGGGGAAGCCAACGATCACATCCACGCCGATACAGGCATGCGGCATCAGCTCACGGATCTTGGCCACGCGCTCTACATAGAGCTCGCGTTGATAGCGGCGGCGCATGAGGCGTAAGATCTTGTTAGAACCCGACTGCAGGGGAATGTGAAAGTGCGGAACAAACCGCTGCGACCCGGCTACGAAGGAGATGATCTCGTCGGTGAGCAGGTTGGGCTCGATCGAAGAGATGCGGAAACGGTCAATACCTTCCACCTGGTCGAGTGCATGAGCCAGGTCGATAAAGCGCTCTACGCGTATGCCGTTCTGTAAGCCAAAGTCTCCGGTATTAACGCCCGTCAGTACGACTTCGCGTACGTCGGTGGCGGCGATCTCACGGGCGGTTTTCAGAATGTTTTCAATACTGTCGCTGCGGCTGTTGCCGCGGGCAAGGGGAATGGTGCAAAAGGTGCACGAGTAGTCGCAGCCGTCTTGTACTTTCAGGAACGTGCGGGTGCGGTCGTGCATGGAATACGACGTGTTGAACGTGTCGGCCCGAGCGATGTCGGACGCATAGACGGTGGCTTGCGGCGGACGCACAAAGCCATCCAGCAGCTCCACCAGGCGGAACTTCTCCGCAGCGCCCAGCACGGCGTCCACACCGGGGATTTCCGAGATTTCCTTCGGCTTCAGTTGGGCGTAGCAGCCAATGATCGCTACGTACGCATCAGGCGAAATGCCACGGGCTTCGCGTACGATCTTGTGGCATTTCTTGTCGGCGTTCTCTGTTACCGAACAGGTATTGATAATGAAGATGTCGGGGGAATCCGTAAAATCTACCTTCTGATAGCCCTTCTGTTCGAACATGCGCGAGATCGTAGACGTCTCCGAGTAGTTGAGCTTGCAGCCGAGCGTATAAAAAGCGACTTTTTTCATGATCAGACCGCAAAGATAAAAAACAGCGTGAGTGTGAGAGCGAGAGCGAAGAAAAAACAGAGCACTTGTATTCGCTTACGCCCTCACGCTGTTTTTTAGATGGTTTTCAGGTAAGCTTCAATCGCGGCGATACGCTCATCCAGCGCTTTGTTGACCGTGGGGAAATCGGCGGTTGACGCCAGCGGTGCGTTTACCGCCATATAGAATTTGATCTTGGGCTCTGTGCCCGAAGGGCGTACCGATACTTTGGTGCCGTTCTCCAGGTAGAATTGCAATACATCCGATTGCGGGAAATCAAGTGTTGTTTCTTTGCCTGTCAATAGATCTTTCTCTTTCAGGATCTTATAGTCCAGCAGGCGAACCACACGGCTTCCCGTAATCTCGGCGGGTGGGTTGCTGCGGAATTTCTCCATCATGGCCTTGATCTCTTGCTCGCCCTGCTGACCTTTTTTGGTCACGTTGAGCAGTGCCTCTTTGTAGAAGCCAAACTCTACGTACATGTCGATCAGCCAATCGTACAGCGACTTGCCCTGGTCGGTGGCGCTGGCGGCCATCGCGGCAAAGAAGGCACAGGCGGAGACGGCGTCTTTATCACGCACAAAGTCGCCGGCCATGTAGCCGTAGCTTTCTTCGCCGGCGGCGACGAACGTCTTTTTACCCTCCAGTTTGCCCATCAGCTCGGCAATGTATTTAAAGCCGGTCAGGGTGTTATAACATTCCACACCCAGCTTGGCGGCCATAGCGTCGACCAGCTCGGAGGTTACGATGGTCTTGGCGATGTAGGTGTTCCTGGTTTCCTTGAGGTTCTTCAGGATGAAGTACATCATCAGGCTGAAGGCCTGGTTGCCATTCAATAAAGTGAACTCGCCATCGGCTTTACGTACCCCGATGCCTACGCGGTCGGTGTCGGGGTCGGTGGCCATCACCATAGTAGCGCCTACGGCCTTGCCTTTTTGGATGACCATTTCCATGGCCGATTGTTCTTCCGGGTTCGGTGATTTAACGGTCGGGAAGTCACCATCGGGCTCTTCTTGCTCGGCGACCACGTGCAGGTTCGTAAAGCCGATCTCCCGAAGCGTGGCGGGTACCATGGTGATGCCGGCACCGTGCAGGCTGGAATACACCAGGGGGATATTCTTGTGTTTGGCGATGATGTCGTGGTTGGGGATAATCTTCTTAACTTCCTCAAAGTAAGCTTTTTCAACCTCTTCACCGATCGTGTGAATATTGGCCAGCACGGGCTTGAACTTTACCTGTTCGAACGACGTGATCGAGGTTACTTCTTTGATAATGTTTACATCGTGCGGAGGCACTACCTGGGCACCACCGGTCCAGTAGGCTTTGTATCCGTTGTATTCTTTGGGATTGTGTGAAGCGGTGATGACCACGCCCGAGTCGCACTGCAGGTAGCGCATGGCAAAGGAAAGCAGGGGAGTGGGGCGGAGGTTTTCGAACATGTACACCTGGATGCCGTTGGCGGAGAATACACCGGCCACGACGTCGGCAAAGTATTCGCTGTTGTTACGGCTGTCGTAGGCAATGGCCACCTTGGTGGCTTTGCCGGGAAAGGTCTTGTTGAGGTAGTTGGCCAGTCCCTGGGTGGCAACACCCACGGTATATTTGTTCATGCAGTTGGACCCGGCGCCCATGACGCCCCGCAGTCCACCGGTACCGAATTCAAGGTCCTTGTAAAAGTTGTCGATGAGCTCTTTAGAGTCTGATTTTGCCAGAAGTGCTTTAACCTCTGCTTTGGTATCCTGATCAATAGCCGGGCTATCGAGCCAGGCTTGCGCTTTTGACTTTACGTCGTCGAGGAGTTGTGACATAGGGATTTTTACCGGGCGTTTAAAATAAACCGGGCAAATGTATTACAAGTTTGCAGGGTGATCCTAGCGTGCCTGGTATTTTTTGCGTGCGGTTTATCGGTTGGCAAGTGTTAAAAAATGGTGCCAGTGCCCGCAACGCTACGGTCGCGAAAGGATTACCATTGTGGTCAGATAGCGAGGATATTTCGGATATAGAATGCCATTGACATAGTATTGATAGACCATTGAAATAGAATTGTAATTGGCCTTTAGGACTATAAAACATCTATTTCAGAATACTCCCATATTAAAACCAATTCGCCTTCGTGCCGGATTTTAGCGGGATATAGATACTAGTTTATCTTTCTTTTTAACTTTATTTAAACTATTATAATTAATTATTAACCAATTTGTTATGTTTTTTATGTAAAGTAATAATGGATATTGTTCCACCGGCACCCCTTCCTTTTTCATTCTCTTCCCAAATCCTTGAAGTTTGGGCAAAACTCTTACTTTTGCAGCCTAATTTTCGAATTATGGCTTTGAAGTTGTTTCGTGCGGTTTGGTTTCTCTCGGCGCTTGTGGTATTGACGGACCTGTTATATGTCTATGCCAGCTTGCCCGAGACAGTGGCCATTCAGGAGGCTGAAGGGGCACAAGTGCTGCTGGACCGCGAAACAATGTTTTATGTGATGTTGGTGCTGATTGCCGTTTGTAACGTGCTGGTGTACCTCATCAGCCGGCTGTACCCCACACAGGAGACGCTCCGGGCATGGTTTCACGGCCTGGTGATTACGTTGAATATCTTCTTTATTATCGCATTAAGCCTGGTGAGCCTGTTCAACAGCCAGGAACGATTCGATTACAGCCGTATTGGGTTCGTTATTTATGGTAGTGTGGGCTTAGTGGTTCTGTGGGCCCTAAGTTGGCCTGTAATCAGGATTTTTGGTCTTTCACGACCAAAATGATCAATTTATTTAAAGAGTATTAATGTATTGTTAATCAATTATTTGAGCCAATGTAGTTTGTTTAATGATGTAATTGAAAATTAAGTGTGGCCCTTGAAGTAAAGATGAAATTCACTTTATTGTCCGCCAATATTTATTGCATGATTTTTTAAACTGTAGGGGTTCGATGATTTTTTAATCTGTTCCTTACAACATAATCCTTTTGGGTATATGAGCAAGACGGAGAAAGATTCTTCTGGTTTATCGTATGACGAGTCCAGTATTAAGTCGCTGGACTGGCGCGAGCACATACGGTTACGGCCGGGCATGTATATTGGTAAGCTGGGTGACGGCTCTGCCAAGGACGACGGTATTTACGTGTTGGTAAAAGAGGTTGTCGACAACTCGATCGATGAGCACATGATGGGCCACGGTAAGGTCATTGATGTGGCCATTAACGAGTCGCGCGTAACCGTACGCGACTATGGCCGGGGTATTCCGCTGGGCAAGGTCGTAGACGTCGTGTCAAAGATCAACACTGGTGCCAAGTACGATTCGGGAGCTTTCCAGAAATCGGTAGGGTTGAACGGCGTGGGTACCAAGGCGGTGAACGCGTTGTCAAACTACTTTAAAGTACAGGCCTTCCGCGACGGGCAAACCAAATACGCCGAGTTCAAAAAAGGCGTGTTGGTAACCGACGGCAAGCTGACCAAGACGGACGACAAGAACGGCACCTATGTGGAGTTCGAGCCGGACAACGCCATGTTCAAAAACTATCACTTCATTCCGGAATACCTGGATGACCTGATGTGGAACTATGCGTTCCTAAACGCGGGCCTGACCATTAACTATAACGGACAGAAATTCTTTTCCAAGGATGGCCTGCTCGATCTGCTCAAGCAGAAGTCCGACGCAGAAGATCTGCGCTATCCCATCATTCACTTCAAGGGCAACGACATCGAGGTGGCGCTGACCCACGGCAACCAATACGGCGAAGAGTACTACTCGTTCGTCAACGGTCAGAATACCACGCAGGGGGGAACCCACCTGGCGGCCTTTCGCGAAGGAGTAATCCGCGGGGTGCGCGATTTCTTTAAAAAGGACTTTGACGCATCCGATATCCGGTCGTCGATCATTGCTGCAATCGCGATACGGGTGCAGGAGCCGGTGTTCGAGTCACAGACAAAAACCAAGCTTGGTTCGACCAACATGGCGCCGGACGGGGCGACGGTGAAGAGCTTCGTGGGCGATTTTGTGGCCAAGGAGCTGGAAATCTACCTGCATAAAAATGCGATTGTGGCGGATGCATTGCAGAAACGCATTTTGCAATCGGAGCGTGAGCGTAAAGACATTGCCGGTATCAAGAAACTGGCCAACGAGCGGGCGAAGAAAGCCAACCTGCACAACCGGAAGCTGCGTGACTGTCGTTTCCACCTGGGCGATAAGAATCCCCGCAACGCCGAGAGCATGATCTTCATCACGGAGGGGGATTCGGCCAGCGGGTCGATTACCAAGTCGCGCGATGTGGAAACACAAGCCGTGTTTAGCTTGCGCGGTAAGCCCCTCAACTCGTACGGCCTGACCAAGAAGGTGGTGTACGAGAACGAAGAGTTCAACCTGTTGCAGCACGCGCTGAACATTGAAGACGGCCTGGACGGCCTGCGTTACAGCCGGGTGATCATCGCGACGGATGCCGACGTAGACGGCATGCACATCCGCCTGCTGTTGATGACCTTCTTTCTGCAGTTCTTCCCCGACCTGGTAAAGGCGGGGCACGTATTTGTGCTGGAGACGCCGCTGTTCCGCGTCCGTAATAAGAAAGAAACGATCTACTGCTACAGCGACGAAGAGCGCGCGGCGGCCATCAATAAATTGGGTTCGAAGCCCGAGATTACCCGCTTCAAGGGATTGGGTGAGATTTCGCCGGACGAGTTTGGAGCTTTTATCGGTGACAATATCCGGCTGCAGCCCGTGTTGCTGCACAAGGACAGCCACCTGCAAAAGATCCTCGAGTTCTACATGGGTAAGAACACCATGACCCGCCAGGAGTTCATCATTGAAAACCTGCGCATTGAGCTGGACAGAGTAGAAGCAAAAGATGTAGTAACGGAAGAGGTAGCGGAAGAAATCTAATACCCTAATCGAAAGACGAACGACCTTATGAGTAAAAAGCAACATCCGGAGGACGACAAATCAAAACTGGTGCCGTACATACCGGGTAATGGTGAAGGAGGGGGCGACGATGTCGTACACTCGGTCGCCATTGACGGGCTGTATCAAAGCTGGTTTCTGGATTATGCCTCGTATGTTATTCTGGAGCGCGCAGTGCCGCGGATTGAAGACGGCTTCAAGCCCGTACAGCGCCGTATCATGCACTCCCTGAAAGAAATGGACGATGGCCGCTTCAACAAAGTGGCGAACGTGATCGGTAACACGATGCAGTTTCACCCGCACGGGGATGCGTCCATCGGGGAGGCTATTGTTAACATCGGCCAGAAAGACCTGCTGATCGAAACGCAGGGTAACTGGGGAGATGTACGCACCGGCGACAGCGCCGCGGCACCTCGCTATATCGAAGCACGGCTGTCCAAGTTTGCGCTGGACGTCGTCTATAACCCGCAGACCACCACGTGGCAGCAGTCGTACGATGGCCGTAAGAAAGAGCCCGTAACGCTGCCGGTGAAATTCCCGTTGTTGCTGGCACAGGGGGTAGAAGGTATTGCCGTGGGGCTGTCGACCAAAATCTTGCCGCATAACTTTGGGGAGCTTATCAAGGCGTCCATCGATATACTGAAAGGCCGGAACCCCAAGATCTTCCCCGACTTTCCGACAGGGGGCATTGCCGATTTTGCGGAATACAACCAGGGCTTGCGCGGTGGCAAGATCAAGGTGCGTGCGCGCATCGAGATCCTCGACAAGAAGTCGCTGGTCATTCGCGATATACCGTTTGGCACAACCACCACGTCACTGATGGAATCCATCGTGAAGGCGAGTGAGAAGGGCCAGATCAAGATCAAGCAAGTGATCGACAACACTGCCGCGACGGTGGAGATCCAGCTGCACCTGCAGCCGACGCAGTCACCCGAGGTGGCGCTCGACGCACTGTATGCGTTCACGGATTGCGAGATTTCGATCTCGCCGAACGCCTGCGTGATCATCGAAGACAAGCCCCACTTCATGGGCGTGAACGAGATCCTGAAGTACAACACCCAGCAGACGTTGGAACTGTTGCGTCAGGAGCTGGAGATTCGCAGGGCCGAGCTGATGGAGAAGATTCTCTTCTCGTCACTGGAAAAGATATTCATTGAAAACCGCATCTACCGCAACATAGAAGAGGCGGAGAGCTGGGAAGAAGTATTGTCGACGATCGACAAAGGACTGAAGCCTCATAAGAAGAAATTCTATCGCGAGATTACGACAGAAGATATCGTGAAGCTGACAGAGATCCGCATCAAACGGATCTCACGCTTCGACGCGTTCAAAGCCGACGAGTTGCTGCGCGGTCTGGAAAAGGAGTTAAAAGAAACGGAGCATCATCTCAAGAATCTGACAGAATACGCCATTGCGTATTTCCAACGCCTGTTGGAGAAGTATGGCAAAGGTCGCGAGCGCCGTACGGAGATCAAGAGTTTCCAATCGGTTACGGCTGTGGAGGTTATCGCCAACAACCAGAAGCTGTATGTTAACCGGGCCGATGGCTTTGTGGGCTACAGCTTGAAGAAAGATGAGTACATTTGCGACTGTTCGGAGCTGGACGACGTGATCGTGATCCGCAAAGACGGTAAAGCGAAGGTGTCGCGTATTCAGGAAAAGGCGTTCATGGGCAAAGACATTTTGTATGTGGGCATCTTTAAGAAGGGCGACGACCGCATGGTCTACAACGTGATCTACGCCGACGGCCGTGGAGGCAAGAGCTTTGCCAAGCGCTTTACGATACCGGGTGTGACCCGCGACAAGGAGTACGACCTGACACAAGGCAACGCCAACTCGAAGATTCTATATTTAAGCGTTAATCCCAATGGAGAGGCTGAAACGGTAGAAGTAAAACTTTCGCAGGCGAGCACAGCGCGGAAAAAAGTATTCAATTACGACTTTACCGAGCTGGAGGTAAAGAACCGGAGCTCAAAGGGTAACATCATTACGCCGTACCCGGTACGCAAGGTTGACTTCCTGAAAGCCGGCTCGTCTACGCTCAGCAAGCTGACATTGTGGTACGACCCCGAAGCAGGCCGTTTGAACAAGGAAAATCGCGGCAAGTATCTCGGCAAGTTTGAGCCCGAAGATCAGCTGATCACCTTCTCTCGGACGGGCACGTATAAAATCACGGGCTATGACCTGACCAACCGCTATGAGCCAGAGAAGACCTTGCGGGTGGAGAAGTTCGACCCGGCGCGTGTGTTCTCGGCCATCTATATAGACGGCGACACAAAGCTGCACATGGTGAAACGGTTTGTGATCGAAACGAGTACGCTCGACAAGGAGTTCTCCTTTATACCCGAGAACGGTTCGCGTCTGATCGCCGTGACCTCTTCCGAAGAGCCTCTGATCGAGCTCGAGTTTATCAAGAGCAAAGACAAAGGCAAGGTGACCAAGAAGGTCAAGTTAGAGAGTCTCGTCGAAGTAAAAGGCTGGAAAGCCCAGGGGGGACGTCTTTCAGACTATCGTGTAACGAAGGTGACCCTGATAGAGGAAGAGGAAACGGGACCAGAAGAAGGCGACAGCGACACCGAAGGCAATGAGGTGACTGACGCAGATCAGTCGCCAAAAAAAAAAGAGCAGCCAAGCCAGCCGCCAGTCCAGCTCCCAAGTCAAAACCGAAACCAAAGCCCGATCCAAAGCCAAAGCAGCGAAAGGGGGGAGCAAGCAAGCCTCTTCGGCCAGCCGGCAAAGCCCCAGCAAAGCAGCCAAAGCCAGCCGCAAAAAAGTCAGCAGCCGCCAAACCTCTTCGGGGGACAGCCGGAAAAGCAAAGCCCAAACCCAAACCAGGAGCCAAGCCAAAGCCAGGCAAACCAAAAAAGCGAAAGTAGCACCGAAGAAGACGGGGCGAAAAAAGCGATAGGTGACGACGACGAAGGCATCATTGGTGCCGGAGAGACCGTAGAATGGTAAACAAAAGGCACCCTGCCACACGGCAGTGATTGTCACAGATAAAAGACGCCGGAATCCCTTTTCGCAGACAGGGATTTCCGGCGTTTGCTTTTTAGTCCGTTAAAGCTTCGCTTGCGGCGGTATACATCCTTGATTGGCAAGGACTTTGCAACTAGAACCTGTAAGTTTGCATTTTAAACCAAAAGCAACCCCCATGAAAACGATTGGAATGACACTTGTTTTGCTTACCATGTTTCTGCCGGCATTTGCACAGAAAGACGAAATGCTGGCGCAGGGCAAAATAAGGGATTCGCGGACGGGCAAGGGCGTGAAGGCCAGCATCCGTTACAGCAGCATTCCTACCGGCAGTATATTCGGTCGTTTCAACGACAGCACGTTTTCGTTCCCCATCTTTGGCACCGCCAAATATCAGATCACCGCAGGTGCCGAAGGCTACAACCCGAAGACCGTGATTGTCGACCCCAAAGATGTCGATGGGAGCAAACGCATTTTGCGTGACATCACGCTAACGCCCAAAGGCCAGACGGTGGTGCTGAGCCATCTTATCTTTGCGCAGGGTAAGGCAGCCATCGACCCGAAGTCGTATGGCGAGTTGGATGAACTTGCCCAGATGATGAAAGAAAACGCCAATATGGAGATCCAGCTGGAAGGTCACACCGACAACACCGGCAGCCCGAAGGCGAACCTGGAGCTTTCGCAAGATCGTGTCGACGCCGTGAAGAAATACCTGGTGGAAAAGGACATTGCCAAAAAACGTATCCTGACAAAGGCCTTCGGGGGCAGCCAGCCCCTGCGGAATGAGATGACACCCGAAGCGCGCGCCGCGAACCGACGGGTGGAGATGCGTATCCTGAAAGACTAACGCAACGGACGTCCTATTGGGTCAGCATCTTTAAACATACCGGCGACGGTACCTTAACGGGTTTGCCCACTTGTGTGAGCAGCCCCGTTTTTGCATTTATACGGAACAGGATGATCGTGTCGGTATCCTGATTGGCGGCAAAGAGGTATTCGCCTCGTGGGTCGATCATGAAATTGCGTGGGGTCTGACCACCCGTGGGCTGGTGGCCTGCCAGCTTGATCTTGCCGGTAGAGGCCACGGTAAAGATGCTGATGCCATTAAAGCCGCGGTTCGACATGTATAAAAACTTGCCGTTGGGGGTAATGTGTATGTCGGCGCTGCTGTTCTTGCCGGTGAAGCCCGCGGGTAGGGAAAGTACCGAGTCCTGCAGCACCGTCAGGGCACCGGTCTTTTTGTCGATCTTAAAGGAGCAGACAGAAGAAGTCAGCTCTTCTGACAGGTATAAAAAGTTGCCGTTCGGGTGAAAGGTAAAGTGTCGTGGGCCTGCGCCCGGAACGACTGCGGCTTCTTTCTGTTGGGATGGCTCCAGCTTGCCTGTGTTCAAGTTGAAGTTATAGCTGTACACTTTGTCGGCGCCCAGGTCGGCCGCGTAGAGGATACGATTGTCGGGTGAGATCAGGGCCGAGTGAATGTGCGAGCTTTCCTGCCGGGTGGGATTAACGCTGCTGGCAATATACTTTTTCGAATCGGAGGGGTTGCCTACCAATCCGTCTTCAAACAACGGCAGCACCACCAGGTTGCCTTCGCCGTAATTCGAGACAAAGGCGTATTGACCCGTCTTGTCAAAGCTGATGTGGCAAGGGTCGGCGCCAAAGGAAGAACGGTTATTGAGGTCACTGAGGCGGCCGGTCTTTGCGTCGATGGCAAAGGCACTGATGGAGCCTTCCAGGTCACTGTCCTTCGCTTTGCCGCGGTTGACAGAGTATAAGAATTTGCCGGTGGGATGAATGCCTACAAACGACGGGCTTTCGGGTGTCGGTACGGTTTGTACCAGTGTAAGCGTGCGCTTGGCGCGATTGAAGGTATAGACGTACAGGCCGGCGCTGCCGCGCACACTGAAGGTGCCTACGTAGAGAAGCTCTTTTTTACCCGAGGTCTTCGTTTTTTGTGTTTTGGTTTGTCCCCATACGGTTGGGACAAGCAGGCACAGGATGACTGGCAACAGGCGTAGTTTTCGGTACATAGGTTCTCAGGGTTCAGGTCGCTTGCCGGAAGGTACTTAACAAATGTCAAATCGCCACTTCCTGGTATTGTTGTACTGTAATTTTCTTGGAGTGTGCCAGGGAGGCGTAGAGGGCGCCGCTGGGTTTCATAAAGCGATTACGGGTCTTGGGGTCGGTTTGGTATAGGCCGAACCGCATAGAGGGGCCGAGGTGCCACTCGACGTTATCCCACGTGCTCCAGTGGTAGTACCCCTGGATATCGATGCCGTCGTGGATGGCCTGGTGTATAATGGCGGCGTAATCCTGGATGGCCTGTAGCCGCAGGAAATCACTCTCGTCGCAGACGCCGTTTTCAGTGATGATAATGGGCTTTTTATACTTATTCCAATACCGGTCCAGGCAAGTGCGCAGGCCTTCGGGATAGTACTCCCAGATGTCGTCGTGTTTGCGGCCCAGGTCTTTGATTTTCTGCGGGTGATTGAGGTAGGTGATCGGCAGCGGATCGTGTGAAATGCGGCCGTAGTAGCTCATGCCAAAAAAGTCGACCTTTTCGAAATACTGGGGCACGTAGTCCATGAACCACCAGTCGCTAAGGCGCGCGGGAAACCAACCCAGGATGTTTTCGGCTGCGAAGACAGCGCAGTTGTGCGAAATGCCCACGGGGTGGTGCGGGAACCGCGACTTCAGGTAGTCGTAAACCTGATCGTGGGCCTTGCCCATGTTGATGACCACTTTGCCGGCTGCCAGCGGGTTGATCTTAAACGGAGGGAAGAAGCCTGTGAGCCATCCGAAGCTGGCGTATACATTCGGTTCGTTAAAGGTATTCCAATACGATACGTATTGACCGTATTCGTCAATCACACGGCGGGCGTAGTCGATCCAGAGGGGGATATTTTCCTCTTTTTCCCAACCACTGCGCTTTGCAAACCACAAGGGGTTGGAGAAATGATGCAGTACCATCATGATGGATACACCGCGGGCTTTCAGACTTTTAAGAAGGGTATGGTAATGCAGGCGTGTAGGTTCGTCGAAGGCGCCGTAAGGCTCGCGCTGCAGCTTGCTCCACATGAGGCTCATGCGGTAGTTCGGGGCCAGCGTGGCGATGATGTTCACATCTTCTTCCAGCCGTAGCTCGTGGTCGGTAGTTTGATCGAACACGTGCCCATCACGGCACTTGATGCCTTGCCAGTCGTGTTCGAAGGCCGTCTCGACCTGGACGGCTGCGGTGCTCGTTCCGAAGAAGAACTTTTCGGGAAACGTTAGCCTCATGATTATTTACGTGTCACCGCGCTCTGCGCAGTTTCCCATTCTTTCCAATACCGGCGCAGCACGCGAACGTCTTGCGTCATGCACGGATAGAGATCTTCTACGCGGGGAACAGGCGGCAGTATGCCGACGGCCAGGTGGGAGGAGGTAAGTCCGCCAGTCCACTCGAAGTGCCCCGGGTCATACGGCTTGCGCCAGCGTCCGCCCCAGCGGAGGCCCAGCTTTTCGCCTTCCACGCCCACGCTTTTCCAAAGGGCTTTGTTGTCCCACACGGCTACGCCATTCACAACCGGAACAACGTCCACCGCCAGGCCATACTGATGTTTGGATTTGCCGGCGCCCGAGTTGGTGTATTTCTTTCCCATGACCTTGTATTCGTTTTGTTTGGCATGGGTGCGGTATGATTCTACGACAGCCAGGGTAATGCCCTTGGCTTTGCAAGTTTCGATCAGGGTTTTGATGCGGTCGCGGAAGTAGGGGTGCAGCGCATTCAGGTCGGTGATCATGGGCATGGCACCACGGTCCTTTCCGAAATGAAAATTCTCTACATACTGCCAGTGTTTCCAACCGTTCAGGGTGTCGAATGCCTCGACGGCTTCTTCTACCTCCAGCGACACCGTAACGTCGGCATCGGATACGATCACTTCTTCTACCGGGGTGCTGTAAAAAAACTCGGCGTGTTCGCGGCAATCATAGGAGGCAAACAGGGAACTGTGTTGCGCCTGGGCAGTGAAACATACGCTGCACAGCAGGACGGTGGCGAGTAGGAGGGATTTAGGCATTTTTTTCAATGTCATACAAGGGCACAAAGATATGACTTTTAGCAATTTAGCACTTTATCCAAAAGTTAAGCTTCGAAGGGGATTTTACCGGTGTAATATTTTCGGCATTACAGACAGCCACATTCGTTTCCGAAACTAAAAGTGCACAAAACAAAAGAGGCCGCCCGGAGAGCAGCCTCTTTTACGCCGGTTCGCGGCACCTGGACGTCAGGCCGTTAGTTAACTGTGTTGTCTTTTCCCAGCTCATCCATCATGGACTGGTATTTTGTCTTCAGGGCTTCGTCCGTTGTAAGGGCTTTCTTCACTTTGTTAAAAGAAGCCACTCCCACGTAGTCCTTGGCCAGCAGTTGGTACGTTTCCTTGATCTTGGCAGTGCCTTGTTCGCGACGGGCAACCACTTCTTTTACAAAACGGATCTCATCCGTTGTTGCTTGCGCCTCCAGGAGTTTAGTCTCGTCGCCAATGATCTTATACAGCTCATTGTATCGTGCCACGGGCATGGCCTGGTTGTCCTTCACCATGGTCTTGATTTCGCCCGACAGCTCAGTCTGCATCTCGTTGATCGAGTCCATGGCCACTGCATACTTCTTCAGCTCTTCATCGGTTACGGCAGCCGCGCTCTGCGCATCTTGTGCAAACAGTGGGGCGGAAGCCAGGGTCAGGAAAAAGATCCCCGTTAAAAATGTTGACTTCATACTCGCGATGGTTTTTTTATTGTTATAAGTACGTTTAATAAGCATGTTACTAACGCAAAAGCAAGAAGCCATCGTGTTTCCCGTGAACGGTTAATTTTGCTTTTTATTGGAAAAAAAATGCCACCCCAGACAGTAGGGCGGCATCAATCAATCCCTTCTAATCACAGCCAACAACAGTGTTATCAGGCGTCAGCCTTAAGTTTTGGGGCTCCGGCGAGTATTTCGGCATTGGCCAAGGCGGCGAATTTCTCAAAGTTCTTGAGGAACGCCTCTGCCAGGTACTGCGCCTTGTGGTCGTAGGCATCTTTATCATCCCACGTGTCGCGCGGGTTGAGCAGGCCGTCAGGCACACCAGGACAGGCGAGGGGTACGGCCAACCCAAAGATTTCGTGGTTTTCGTATTCGACGTTGTCGAGCTTGCCTTCCAGCGCGGCGGTAATCAGTGCGCGGGTATATTTTAAGCTCATGCGTGTGCCGGTGCCATAGGGGCCACCTGTCCAGCCGGTGTTGACCATCCATACACGCACGCCCGCTTCCTGCATTTTGTTGCTGAGCATGGTGGCATATTTGGCCGGGTGCAGCGGCATGAACGGCGCACCGAAGCAGGCCGAGAAGGTCATGGTCGGCTCGGTCACATCGGCTTCCGTGCCCGCTACCTTGGCAGTATAGCCGGAGATGAAGTGGAAGGCCGCTTGCCCCGGCGTGAGCCGCGCGATGGGCGGTAATACGCCGTAGGCATCGCACGTCAGGAAGAAGATATTTTTCGGGTTCTTGCTCAACGACGGTTGCACCGTGTTACAGATGTAGTCGATCGGGTAGCTCACGCGGGTATTTTCGGTGCGTGTGCCATCGGCGAAGTCAACCTCGTCCGTGCCCGTTTTATAGCCTACGTTTTCGAGGAGGGCGCCGGGGCGTATAGCCCGGTAGATGTCAGGCTCTTTTTCTTCCGTCAGGTCGATGGTCTTGGCGTAGCAGCCGCCTTCGAAGTTGAAGATGACGTTGTCGGGTGTCCAGCCGTGCTCGTCGTCGCCGATGAGCTTGCGATTGGGATCGGCCGACAGGGTTGTCTTACCCGTGCCGGAAAGGCCGAAGAAGATGGCCGTGTCGCCAGCCGCGCCGACGTTGGCCGAGCAGTGCATGGCGAGCACATTCTGCTGGTGGGGCAAAATGAAATTGAGCACGGTAAAGATGCCTTTCTTGATCTCACCGGTATACCCACTGCCGCCGATCAGGATCACCTTGCGGCTGAAGTCGATGATCGAGAAGTTATGCTGGCGGGTGCCGTCTACAGCCGGATCGGCGTGGAAACCTGGCGCGTTCAGCACCAGCCACTCGGGCTCAAAGTTGCCGAGCTCTTGTTCCGTCGGGCGGATGAACATGTTGTATACAAACAGGTTCGACCAGGCGTACTCGTTGACCACGCGCACGCGCAGGCGATAGCGTGGGTCGGCGCAGGCGTATACGTCACGCACGTAGAACTCCTTGCCTTCCAGATACTGCAGCATCTTTTGATGCAGTTGGGCAAACTTGTCGGGAGAAAAGGGGATGTTGAACTGGTTCCACCACACGGCGTCCTGCGTCAAAGCGTCTTTGACCGTGAACTTGTCTTTTGGAGACCGCCCGGTGAACTCACCCGTGTCGATTGCCAGCGCGCCACTTGTCGTCTTCTTCGCTTGTCCCAGCTTGAGCGCTTGCTCCGCCAGCGCACCGGGCGATACATTCCAATGCGCTTTTCCTTTGGGAATACCAAAGCTGTCCGTCCCGACGGATCGGGACTTAGTTCCGGATTCTAACATGTTTGTTGGGTTAATGAGTTAGACAAAGTTAGGTATTTTGATAGTGTTTCAATCGTTTGCAATGAATTTTTTGTTTCCTTTGCGCCCGGAATGGCCATTTGCGAAAACCAAATTCTCGCCCTACTTTCGGGCGTTTTTGGAATAACATTTTGCCGGAAGACCTATACCTAAGCTGATCATCTGTTTTCATGAGTACAGACAAAACTTTTTTTGGCCACCCCCGTGGTCTTGCGACGCTGTTTTTTACCGAAATGTGGGAGCGATTCAGCTACTATGGCATGCGCGCACTGCTCTTACTCTTCATGGTTGCCTCTGTCGAAAAGGGCGGTATGGGCCTGGATGATAAAACAGGCGGCGCCATTTACGGCCTTTACACCATGTTTGTGTACCTGTTGGCACTGCCAGGCGGCTGGCTGGCGGACAAATTCTTCGGATTGCGCAAATCGATCTTTTATGGAGGGTGTATCATCGCTCTGGGCCACTTTTGCCTGGCTTTTCCTTCGCAAGAGACATTCTTTGTAGGCCTGCTCTTTATCGTGATCGGTACGGGGCTGCTGAAGCCCAATATCAGCAGCATGGTAGGCGAGATCTACCCGCCGGAAGATCAGGTGCGACGTGATGCAGGATTCTCTATATTTTTCATGGGTATTAACTCGGGTGCGCTGGTTTCGCCGATCATCGTCGGCTACCTGGGGCAAAATGTCAATTGGCACTATGGTTTTGCTGCCGCGGGCGTCGGAATGATACTGGGCGTCATTCAATATAAATTGACGGAAAACTACCTCGGTACGGTTGGCCTGGAGCCAGCACGCCATGCGGACCCTGTACAGCAAAAGGCCCAGGAGAGAAACATCCGCTATGCTTTGTGGATCATTGGTTTGGGCCTCGTAGCGCTGGTGGTATTACTGTGGACCCGCGCGATTACCATCAATCCGGTGGCTTTCGCACAAGGCTCCGGCGTGGTGCTGCTGATCAGCGTGCTGTTATACTTTATCTATGTGTTTATCTTTGAAAAGCTCAGTGCCGACGAAAAGAAGAAAGTGCTGGCCATTTTTATATTCTTTGTCGTGACGACGGCATTCTACGCTGGCTATGAAGGACAGGGCTCTTCCCTCAACCTGTTTGCAGACCGCTATACGGACCGGCTCTTTGGCAGCTTTAACATGCCGGCCAGTTGGTTGCAGTCTGCGCCACCCATCTTTGTCATCTTGTTTGTACCGGTCTTTACCTGGTTGTGGTCAACGTTGGCCAAGCATAAACTGAATCCGATCACGCCCGTGAAATTGGCATTGGGTTTATTCTGGATGGGCCTGGGCTACCTGGTCATGATGGGCGCCGCCGAGATTGTTATGAACGGTAACAAACCTGGCATTTCGTGGCTGGTAATAACCTACATGCTGCATACCTTCGGGGAGATCTGTTTATACCCCATTGGCCTGAGCGGTGTGACCAAGCTGGCTCCCAAGCGGTTGGTGGGGCAAATGATGGGCGTGTTTTTTATGGCGTTGGCCCTGGGCAACTTGTTTGCCGGGTTGTATGCCGGCGAGTTTAGCGAAGACGTGCTCGCAAAAAATCCTTCGCTGATGATCGACTTGTTCGCGCTGATCGTGAAGATCATGTTTGTGGCCGGTGTGATCGTGCTGGTGTTTGCCAAGCCTATTCGCAAGCTGATGGGCAACATCCGCTAATGACTGTGTAACTCATTATACCTACCCTATGGATGTAAATAAAACGTTTAAGCCGTATGTGCCGCCGGAGATCACGATGGCGGAGTTTACGGTGAAGTCCGTATTGGTCGGCTCGCTGTTCGGCATTTTGTTCGGCGCGTCGACAGTATACCTGGCGTTGAAAGCGGGACTCACGGTGACGGCCTCGATCCCCATTGCTGTTATTGCTATTACACTGGGACGTAAATTTCTCAAGACCACCATTCTCGAAAATAACATCATTCAGACCACGGGTTCGGCCGGCGAGTCGATCGCGGCGGGTGTGGTGTTTACACTGCCAGGCTTCTTGTTCTTGTCGCCCGACGCCAGTGGCGAGAGTATTGGCGAGCACTATTTCAATTACCTGACAATCCTGATCCTGGCCGCCTTTGGTGGTATGCTGGGTACACTCATGATGGTGCCGTTGCGCCGTTCACTGATTGTAAAAGAACATGGTGTGCTGCCATACCCGGAAGGCACTGCCTGCGCATCCGTGCTGCAGGCCGGCGAAAAGGGTGGGGTGTTTGCACAGACCGCTTTTATCGGCATGGGCGTGGCCACAGTCTACGCCTTGCTGCAAAAAGTACTTCACGTCATTGCGGAAGTGCCGTCGTTTGTCACGTCGCAGGCCAATAAATACTGGCCATCGGCAGCGACCCGCGGAGAGATCACACCGGAGTACCTGGGTGTGGGCTATATCATCGGTCCGCGCATCTCCGGCATATTAGTGGCTGGCTCGGTGCTGGCCTGGTGGGCGCTGACGCCGCTGTTGACTACGCTGGTGTCGCCTGATACCATAGCCCTCCAGTTGGTAAAACTGGGCTACCTGGCCGACATCAACACGTCGGGTGGACCGGGTGCCTGGGATGCGGGTGCGCACACCTTTGGCAGCTATGCCGATGCTATCTACCGGGCGTACATTCGCCAGATCGGTGCGGGTGCTGTGGCAGCCGGTGGTTTTATTACCCTGCTCAAGACCATTCCGACGATCGTTTCTTCCTTCCGCGAAAGCATTGCTTCCATGCGCAGCGACGCTGGCGCTCAGACCAACGTGGTGCGTACGGAACGAGACCTTACCTTTAAGGTCGTCATCATCGGTAGCATAGCCCTGGTATTGCTGACGGCCCTGCTTCCTGATAACATCATTCCCGGCGACAATATTCTGCAAAAGCTCATTATCGGCATCCTGATCGTCGTCTTCGGTTTCTTCTTTGTGACGGTATCTAGCCGTATTGTGGGGCTGGTGGGCACGAGTAACAATCCTATTTCGGGTATGACCATCGCGACGCTGATGGGCACGTGTTTGATCTTTACCAGTGTGGGCTGGTCCGGTAAGTTTTATGAGCCACTGGCCCTGGTAGTAGGAGGTATGATCTGTATCGCCGCTTCCAACGCGGGTGGAACTTCGCAAGATCTCAAGACTGGTTATATTGTGGGGGCTACACCACGCTACCAGCAGTTGGCATTGTTTATCGGTGCCATTGTTTCGTCGGTTGCCATTGGTGTGGTCGTGCAGATTCTGGATACGCCTACACCTGAGATGATCGCGCAAGGCCTGCAGCATGCTATTGGAAGCGACAAGTATCCGGCCCCGCAATCTACACTCATGGCTACGCTGGCCAAGGGTATCCTGTCGTATAACCTGGACTGGCAGTTTGTGATGGTCGGAGTGTTTATCGCCGTTACCATGGAGCTGTGCGGTATCAAGGCATTGGCGTTTGCCATTGGGCTGTACCTGCCACTATCTACTACGTTGCCCATTTTTGCCGGTGGTGCGCTCAAGGGATATATCGATTGGAATGCAGCGCGCAAGGGCGAGCAGAAGGAAGAAGACGAATTGAGTCGCGGAAGCTTGTTTGCTACGGGCCTGATTGCCGGCGGTGCTCTGACGGGCGTGCTCGTCGCCATCCTGGCCGTATTCCTGCCGACGCTTATGGACTCGATGAATGTGGAGCACCACCTGGTGGCCAGTATCGGTACGGATGTGTATCAACTGCTTGGGGTGGCGTTCTTTGCTGCGATGATGTTTATGTTGTATCGGCTGGCGAAGCAGAAGTAAGTACTTCGGCCGGTGATACGATAGTATAAAAGTACAAGGCCGTTCCCGGTATGGGGCGGCCTTATTGTTTAGTATCAGTATAAATATTAACCGGAGTATAAGATTATATATTCCCGGTAGGAATCCTGTCGGCAATGCGAAATTATTACCTGTCTATAATCGAGTGTGCACATCGCCACACTCTATTTCAGCCTCTGATAACATAAAAAGGCCGCCCCTGCAAGGACGGTCTTTTTATTTGGCGACTGAAACATACATGGCAGACGTTGCCCGTCACCCATAGTACATGAAGGACGAGTGTACGAAGCGTGTATATTTACCTATGTAACTATTAATTTTAAGTATCTATGAAAATGAAATGTTGGCCCCTGGTTGTGCTATTGGCAATGATGGCCTGGGCGTGTAGCGACGACGACGCGGATGTGACAACGGACAACGATCCGGAAGTTCACGAAGAGCCGGAAACTTCCGAAAGGAAGAAGCTGGTATTTACCATTACCGGAAATGTAATTCCATCTGGCTTCAGCGCCTGGATGATCCTATCGAATAAGCAAGGCGATGTGCTCGAAGCAGCCGAGCTGAAGAACAACGAATCCCACACGTTTGAGGCTGCCGAAGGCTTCGCCGAGGAAACTGTGACCCTGACGGTAATCCGTAACTATACGGCTAAGTATACCAGCGTGGATACCTATGTCCAGGTGCCTTTTGGAGAATACGGCTTTGCCACTACCGGCACAGGAGGAGTTGTTAACAAAGTGACTCTAACCCTTGAGGGCTATCAGGGTGACAGACTTTCTATCACCAACTCAGGACCGAGAGTACCGTCTACCTACCCGGAGCTATTTGAAAGCACCGATACAGGGGCAAAAATTGGCTTTACGACGTGGTCCCAAACGTCAAAGGTGCTGATCGCTAAGAATAGTGCGCCTTTTCAGTATCTATACGGCGACTTCGAACAGAATACGCCGTATACCGTTCAGATGAGTGAATTTGAGTCTTCTGACGAAAAAGACTTTGCTTGGCCTGGCGACGCAGAAATTGCAGGGTGGCAAATTACGGGTACCAACAGCGACGGCGATTTTCGCTATTATACTACGACCCGGCAACGGTCTTTGGCAAACCCAGAGCAATTTGTAACCATTCCTGTCATTCCCGAACTCTTTACTTCCTACAGTACAACGCTAACGGCGCGTACTGGCAATGTTGCTGACGTCTATTGGTACAAAGGTAGCGAAATGGCGACAACCATGAAGTATATAGATGCAACGTTTACCTACGCTCAGAACGACAATAAATTTAACTGGGAGACTACCGGTACTGCGGATGCGGTGAGACTGCAGGTAATTGCTACTATGGACGGCAATCAATCGGATTGGAGGGTGCACGGGCCAACCGGTGAACAGGAGGTGAATGTTCCGGTAATACCCGCTACCGTGACACTGAGTTCAGGCAACATGAAGCGATCATTCGCCGAACTCGTGGACAACGCAAAAAGCTTCACCACCGAGTTACGTGAATATCCGGATTACACAAGCTATTTCGATGTAGCGGTAGAGCCTGCCTTGGTGAATAATACATCGTTGACCTGGACGGAGATTTTGACTCAGTCGATAGAGCACGTTACGCAATAACACTGCGCGGATACAAACAAAAAGCCTGGCCGTCGATTGACAGCCAGGCTTCTTTTATGATAAGATGTTTTAATGCTTAGTAATCGCCCAGTGTTTCTTCCAACTGTGCAAGCGCCTTCTTCAGCTCTTCGTCGTTGGGGGCAACACCGTGCCACTTGTGCGAGCCGACCATGTAATCTACGCCGTGGCCCATTTCAGTTTTCATAAGGTTCATGACGGGTTTGCCGCCTTTGGCAAGTTTCTGGGCGTTCTCCAGGCCGGCTACGACCTCGTCCATGTTATTGCCATTAAACTCTTGCACGATCCATCCGAAGGATTCCCACTTGGCACGCAGGTTAAGCAATGACAAGATCTTATCTACGGGGCCGTCAATCTGCTGGCCGTTGTAATCGACGGTTGCAATGAGGTTATCTACCTTGTTTGCACCGGCGTACATGGCAGCTTCCCAGACTTGACCTTCCTGAAGCTCACCGTCGCCCATGAGGACGTATACAAAGCGGTCGTCGTTGTTCAGTTTCTTGGCTTGTGCCGCGCCATTGGCTACCGAAAGGCCTTGCCCCAGCGAGCCGGAAGCTATACGAATGCCCGGCAGATGCTCGTGTGTGGCGGGGTGACCTTGCAAACGAGAGTTCAGCATACGGAATGTAGCGAGCTCTTTTTTATCAAAGTAGCCAGCGTGCGCCAGCGTAGAATAAAACACCGGCGAAATGTGGCCGTTGGAAAGAAAGAATATGTCTTCACCCTTGCCGTTCATGTTGAACTTGGGGTCGTGTTTCATGATCTTGAAATACAAGGCTACAAAAAAGTCCGTACAGCCCAGCGAACCGCCCGGGTGGCCTGATTGGCAGGCGTGTACCATGCGAACGATGTCTCTGCGGACCTGGGAGCTTAACTGGCGAAGTTTATCGATGTCTGTTGTCTGACTCATGCAAATGGCGATGTTTGGTCGCGAAGATGCTGTAAATTTTGGACAAACGAAAGAGGCCCTCCCAAAAGTCGGGAGGGCTCCAAACAAAAAACCATCTCGTTGCTGAGATGGTCTTTTTCTATTTCTTAAGTCGTTAACTTTTTACGGAGCGGGTGTTTCAGTGGCCGGCGCGCCAGCAGCACTATCGGCACCGAGGTTCATGTCGGGAGTGGTTTGCGCGGGAGCTTGCTCACCTGCACGGTCCAGCATTTTGTTGGAGCCTTCTGTACCACGGTTTACGCCGATGTAGTTAGTAGACAGCACCAGGATCATGATGGCGATAATGAACGTCCAGGTTAGTTTTTCAAGCAGGTCGCCGGTCTTCTTTACGCCGATGATGTTGCTCGCGGCAGAACCGCCGAATTGGCTTGTAAGACCACCACCTTTAGAGTTTTGGGCCAGGACAACAAGCACCAACAGTACGGCGAACAGGATGATCAGGCTAATGACAATTGTATACATAAGTTATTTTTTCAACTCTTCAATTTGAGCCGCAAAGTAAGCCTTTTTTTGTGGAAATTTCCAAATAAGCTTCTTTAAAACCTCGATGGCTTTGTCTTTCTTTCCTTGCTTGAGCAAGATTTCGACCAGGGTCTCAGAGACGATGTTGTCGCCGAACTCGCCGGCCTTGATAGTAGAAAGGTCGCCTTGTGGCGGCGGCAGTGGTTTTTCTTTGGATTGTGCTATGCTGGGGGCACTGCGGATGAAATGATCGATCATCTCAAGCTGCTCTTTCAGCTTTTCGTTCTCGGGTGTGAGCGCTTCTTTGTTGGCAATCTCATCGATCAGCTCTTCGCCGTTATTTTCCTTCTTCTTGCGTTTACGTGCGGCGGTAGGTGTTTCCATTTCCTGGCTGGCGGCCCGCGCCAGTTCGATGATACGCTGCTTCCTGGCCTTTATCGGGCTTTGGTCACTGTCCGATGCGGCAGTATCGTCTTCGTCCGTTTCTTCATCACCAATCGGGGACAAGAGAGGAGTGGAAGGTACTTCGGCCACCGCCGTGGAAGGGTTTTCGGAGAACAATGATTCAAAGTTTGCTTTCAGCACATGCAGGCGTTCCAGGTCCTGGATCACCTCTTCGGCCAGATTGTCGTCATTCTCCTGTACAGCCGTAGCAGGCAAGTTGCCATACGTAACGGAAGGGATGACGCCAAGCGCACCCGGTGCCATTTGTCTGGGGGCTACTTCCGCCGTCATCATCTCGCGTAGCACCCCGCGGTCAGCCGCATAAACGGCCGCCTGTTGCAGCTCGGCTTGATGGTTGGTGAAACCGTGGTCTTTGGCCAGGCGGGCAGAAAGCGTGTGCAGCAACTGGCTATAGGGGAAAGCCTCCTTCAGGGAAAGGACGGCCTGCGCTTCCGCCGCAGAACTCTCGGGGTAGCGTTTCAGTACGTGTATGAAGAGGTTTTTTTCCACAGTCAATGGGCCTGATTGGTAAAAATACTAAATTTTACCAGTTGGCAACAGACGCGTTGTAGATGTCGTTGACGAGACGTGCAAAAATGTCTTTAGTCAGTCGCTCTTCTATGTCGGTGAAATTTTGGTCGTTCGTAAAATCCTGGTAAAACGAGAACGATTTGTCTTTGAAGGACATGGTCTCGTCCAGGGTGTTGACGTACGTAACCTTTATGGTGATGGTCAGCCGTGTCGACGAAGCGTTGCTGAACTGACCCTGGTCACCCGTCGCTACCGGCGCGATGGGGGTCAGGCGAAAGTCGGTGATTTCCCCATCCATCTGCAGCTCGCCATTGTCGGTTATTACCGACAGGTTGGAGTTCTGAATGAGGTAGTTCTTCAGGTCGTTGGTAAAGGTCTGGCCCATGTTGGCCGGCCCGAGGTCGGCGTTGTTGTAAAACTCGCTCATCGAAATGGTCTTGGCCTGCGTGGCCGAGCCGTTGAACGAGTATACACCACATCCCTGCATTACAACGGCCAGCACAGCCGCCAGGGCAAAGGCCTTCACCTGCACAGAGGCGGCGGTATTATTCTTCCAAATCATACTGTTTGATTTTACGGTATAGGGTTCGCTCGGAAATACCCAAATCCCGTGCCGCATATTTACGACGGTTATTATTTTTTTGAAGCGCCCGCATGATCAGTTCCTTCTCCTTCTTCTCAATCGAGAGCGAGTCGTCTTCGGTCTCGTGAGTGATGTCATGTACATCTTCTACGTTGGCGTCGTCATCGGGTAGAGACGACGACACATTCAGCAGCACCGGCTCGGAGGCTGTGGTCGGGTGGTGCTCGTTGGCATCCATGTCCTCGAACAGACCCGGATGGTCTTTCACGACTTGCGCCTTGTTCTGGTGGGAGTAGTTGTCCAGCACGAGCTTCTTCAGATCATTGAAGTCCTTCTTCATGTCGAACAGGACTTTGTATAATATGTCGCGCTCCGACACGCCATCCTTGTCGTTGCCGGCCGTTTTATAAAGGGCCGGCAAGCTGTTTTGTTTGGGCAGGTAGCGCAGGAGGATGTCGGCATTGATTTCTTTCTCATCCGTCGACAGCACGGAGATTTGCTCCACGAGGTTTTTCAGCTGGCGAATGTTGCCGGGAAAGCGATACTTCAACAGCACTTCCTTTGCGTCGTCTGTCAGCGCGATGGGTTTGACACGATACTTGTCGGCAAAGTCCGATGCAAACTTGCGGAAGAGCAACTCGACGTCGCGGCCACGCTCGCGCAGCGGCGGTACGTAGATCGGCACGGTGCTAAGGCGATAATATAAATCTTCGCGGAACTTGCCTTCCTCTACGTTGCGCATCAGGTTGACGTTGGTAGCCGCTACGACACGCACGTCTGTCTTTTGTACTTTCGAAGAACCCACTTTCAGGAACTCTCCATTTTCCAACACGCGCAGCAGGCGCGCCTGAGTCCCCAGGGGCATTTCGCCAATTTCGTCCAGGAAGATCGTGCCCCCGCTGGTCACCTCGAAGTAACCTTTGCGGGCTTCGTGGGCCCCGGTAAAGGACCCTTTTTCGTGTCCGAAAAGCTCGGAGTCGATCGTACCTTCGGGAATAGAGCCACAGTTAATGGCGATGAATTGCCCGTGCTTGCGCGCGCTGAGGTGGTGAATGATCTTCGAGAACGATTCTTTACCACTACCGCTTTCGCCGGTGATGAGGACGGACATATCGGTCGGTGACACTTGAATGGCCACACTTACGGCGTTGTTTAGTAGCGGCGAGGTGCCGATAATGCCAAACCGCTGTTTTACACTTTGTATCTCTGCGTCTGTAATTGCCATAACTCGGTTGTTTGTTATTGCGCCGCGCGGCCAATCAGCGTGCCGCCGGTACACTCTTCTACCAATACCTGCACATACTGCCCTTTCTGGTATTGTTCACGCGGGAAGACGATCACTTTGTTGGCGGTGTTACGGCCTTGCAAAAAGTCTTCTGACTTTTTCGAAAATCCTTCGATCAGTACTTTATGTACTTTGCCGACATCGCGCAGGTTGCGCTGCAGCGAGTGCGCACGTTGTTTGGTGATGATCTCGTTCAGGCGACGGGTCTTTACCGCCAACGGAATGTCGTCGGGGTACTTCTTCGCCGCCGGGGTACCCGGACGTTCTGAATAATAGAACATGTAGGCGAAGTCATATTGCACGGCGTCCATCAACGTGAGCGTGTCCTGGTGTTCCTCTTCCGTCTCCGAGCAGAAGCCCGCGATCATGTCAGATGACAGGCCGCAATCTTCCCCGAGGATACGGCGAATGCTCTTCACTTTTTCCAGGTACCATTCGCGCGAGTAGTCGCGGTGCATCAGGTTGAGCACACGCGTGTTGCCGCTCTGTATGGGCAGGTGTATATTTTTACAAATGTTCTCGTGACGGGCCATAGTATGCAGCACGTCATCGGTAATGTCTTTGGGGTGGGAGGTCGAGAAGCGAATGCGCAGGTCGGGGCTCACCCGTGCCACCCGGTCCAGTAATTCGGCAAAGGTGATCACGTCGTTGGTGCCGCGTTTCTCAATCCACGCCTTGTTGTTATTCTCAGGGCTCCATTTGTAGGAGTCTACATTCTGACCCAGCAGCGTTACCTCGCGATAACCACGGTCAAAGAGATCTTGCGCTTCAGCCAGGATCGACTGTGGATCACGGCTGCGCTCACGGCCGCGGGTGAACGGCACCACGCAGAATGAGCACATATTGTCGCAGCCTCGCATAATGGAGACGAAGGCCGTCACGCCGTTGGAGTTCAATCGTACAGGGCTGATGTCGGCATAGGTCTCCTCGCGGGATAGGAATGTATTGATGGCTTTTTCGCCTTCGTCCACCTGTCCGATCAGGGCCGGCAGGTCGCGGTAAGCATCGGGCCCGGCGACGAGGTCGACAATCTTTTCTTCTTCCAGGAACTTCGCTTTCAAACGCTCGGCCATACAGCCCAGCACACCCACCAGCATCTCCGGTTTCTGTTTCTTCAGGCCGTTGATATGGTGCAGGCGGTGGCGGACAGTTTGCTCGGCCTTTTCGCGAATGGAACAGGTATTTAAAAAGACTACGTCGGCCTGCAGGATATCAGAGGTCGTGTCAAAACCTTCCTTTTGTAAGATGGAGGCGACGATCTCACTGTCGGAGTAGTTCATCTGGCAGCCATAGCTTTCAATATAAAGCTTGCGGGCTTTGCCGGTATTTTGATCCTTGGACACCTGGAAAGTCTCGCACGCTTCGGTCTCGCGGGGCGTTATGACGTCCAGGTCTTCGATCAGGTTTTTCATGGGCGATGGTCGTTGCTCAGTAAATCGCAAAAATACAATTTTTAGTCTTTAAAAGTGACATCTTGTCAGTAAAACTGTCTCGGATAACGCAATTTTACGCCAAATGCGGGTAGTCACTCTGGAATCCGGTTTGTACCTTGCCGCCAATATCGTACTGACATACTTAGTAACATGGCGCTGATTAAATCCGTTCGTGGACACGAGCCCCGCTTTGGGAAAAACTGTTTTCTGGCCGACAACGCCACGGTGGTGGGAGAGGTCGTTATGGGTGACAACTGCACGGTGTGGTTTAACGCCGTGGTGCGGGGCGATGTGCACTCCATCACCATTGGTGACAATACTAATATCCAGGATGGTGCCGTTATTCATTGTACCTACCAAAAGGCTAAAACGGTCATCGGCAGTAACGTATCCATTGCCCACAACGCCATTGTGCACGGATGCACGGTGCACGATAACGTGCTTATCGGAATGGGTGCGATTGTCATGGACGACGCTGAGATTGGCAGCGATTCTGTTATTGCTGCCGGAGCCGTTGTGCTGGCAGGCACCAAGGTGGAGCCGGGCAGCATCTATGCAGGCATGCCGGCTCGCCGGGTTAAAGACATTACCGACGAGATGCGGGCCGTGATTCGCCGTACGGCGGGAAATTACCCGATGTATGCCGAATGGTTCAAATAAACACGTATTTGACATTGCTTTTTTACGTAAGCCCCCGGAAATTGCAACGAGAATAAAGCCCCTCATTGCGCCGGAAAGCGTGCGGCGTTTACCATTTTATTTTTTAAATTAAAGCAAAAGACATTCTTAAGGACAATCGCGGTATGGCAACACCAGAGAACATAGGGTTTACACAAGACGTCTTGAATGACTATCGGGCTCAAATAGACGCTTCGGGCAGAAATTTTGTTTACGACGACGAAGACGAGAACTCGGACGAATACGCCCACTTCTATTTTATTGGCAAGTACGAGGGGCGTGACGTGGTATACGACGCCGTAATCTATACGCTCCGGCTGCAGCACGAAAGCGAGCTCTACGAAATTGCCGAGCACCGCGCCGCCAAACATTTCCCGCAGTATAAAAAGATCTCCTACGAGGAAGACGAGAACGGAAACCTCGAAGCGCTTGATCCGCTCGAGGAAGAGATCGGCCTGTTTATGGCCGAAGTTATAATGGAGCTGGAGGAGGATGAAGCCGTCAAGGTAAAGGAGCATGTCGATGTCGACGCCAATGTCGAGTTCGGCGTGAGCCTGGATGCCGGCCTGCACGTGGAGGTCATCAGCCCCAAGGTCATCGAGAAGTTCATTCGCGAATTCAACGACGATACCCTCAAGCTGGACGCCACCCTGTATACGTTTCAGACCCAGGAAGCCGATTAGGGTCGGGCGGGGCGCACCCGTTTGCCATTTATTAAATTCTGACCATATTTGCGCCCTGAACTTGAACCTTAACCATGAAGAATCTTTCATTGATCCTCAACATCGTGCTGCTGATTGCGGTTGGTGTCCTGTTTTTCCTACATTTTTCAAAAGATAAGCCGGCTGGCGGCACCGCAACCTCTGCACTGGAGCCCGGCGCGCTGCAAATAGCGTACATCGATTCTGACACCGTGCTTAAATACTACGAGTACCTGAAGGTCAACAAAGCTACCCTGGAAGGAAAGACCAAACAGATGGAGCAGGATTTTCGTAACCGTGCACAAGGCCTACAAAACGAAATCGCTGCATATCAACGCAACGTATCCAGCATGACCCTGGGACAAGTACGCTCGACAGAGGAAGAACTGGGCAAGAAGCAACAGAATCTACAGATGTATCAGCAGAGCCTGAGCCAGGCGCTGATGGAAGAAGAAGCTAAACTGAACCGTGAGCTCTACACCCGCGTGACCGAGTACCTGAAGAAGTATGGTAAGGACAAGGGCCTGCAGGTAGTATTGAAGCACGACCCCACCAGCGACGTACTGTGGGCCAACAACGCCCTGGATATATCGCAAGATGTTATTACCGGACTGAACAGCGAATACACGGCTGAGAAGAACGGCACCACGCCGAAGAAAGACTCGGTAGCTACAAAATAACCCGGTAAACCTGTAAGGGTATACGGACAACGTTTCTAAAATCCGGCTCTGATGTTTCATCGGGGCCGGATTTTTTTATCTTTGATGATTATCCCCGTATGGCAAAAGGGCTAGCGAACGCGTTGCGCATCAAGAGCGAAGAGCAGAAGCAGATTGTACTGATGCTCTGTACAGGCTTTTTTATGGGGGTGTTTATTGCCACCTACCAGGTAACGGCCGACTCGCTGTTCCTGAACCGCATGGGCAGCTACCTCGACAAAGCTTTCCTGGTGGCCGGGGGCCTGGGTATCATCACGACATCGACCTTCGCCTTTTTCCAAAACCGCATCCGGTTTACAACGCTGGCCTTGGGAGCGGTTACACTTATTTTGGTGTTTACCCTGGGAGCCTACTGGTTGCTGAACTTTGGCGACCAGGCCTGGCACAATTACTTCATCTTTGCCTTGTACTGTATGTCCGGCCCCATGACAGCCATCCTGCTGCTAAGCTTCTGGGGTATCTTTGGCCGGCTGTTTAACTTCCGACAATCCAAGCGTATCATCGGCTGGATTGATACGGGCCAGCTTATTGCCGCCATTCTGGCGACGCTGGTAGCCATCCCGTTCACGTCGGAAATTATAGAGGATACTTCCGACTACCTGCTGGTGTGTGCCATCAGTATCGCCGTCGTATCGATCCTGCTGCTCGCGATCGCATCGTCTTTTACGTTGTCCAAAAATGACCCACGTGAATTCGGACAGGCTGTTCGCCGCGAGACACGACTGGTCAAGCTGTTTGGCGACAAGTACATTCGTACCCTGTGCGTGTTCCTGCTCATCTCCATGGTCATGTTTGTGCTCAGCCAGTACTCCTTCCAGGAGCTGGTGACCAAACAATATACCGATGAGCGATCACTCACGAACTTCAACTCATTCTTTGTGGGCGCGGTGTACGGCATCAGCCTCATCATGCAGACGTTCGTAAACCAACGCATCATCAGCACCTACGGGTTACGTGTATCGCTGATCATTCTGCCGGCGGTAACCGCCTTGTTTGCAGCAGGCTGCATTGGCTTCGGCCTGAGCTTTGGCTTTGAAAAAGAGCTGGCGCCCACGGGCTTCATCTATTTCTTCCTGTTCGTGGCCCTGACACGACTTTTCAACTGGACGCTACGCGACTCACTGGAGAACCCGGTATTTAAGCTCTTTTTTATTCCGCTCGACAACCGGCTGCGTTTCAGTGTACAATCTAAAGTAGAAGGGTTGATGAACGAGGTCGCGCGCTTCGTTGCCGGTCTGGCCATCTTTGGGTTGGCCTTTGTGCCGTTCTTCAACATGCTCTATATCTCGGCGTTTCTCATTCTGCTGGCCGGGGCCTATTTCTTAGTTGTAGGCGGTATGTACCACGGGTATCGCAACAAGATTCGCCTCAAGCTCGAGGGCTCGGACATCCGCCAGGAGAAGCTTGAAAAAGGATTTACGCTGATCACCCAGAAGCTGGAGCGTATGCTCGATATTCCTCAGGGCTCAAAGGCCGTCTTTTCGTATAAGCTTCTGGAAAAGATCAACGCCGGACAGGTACGGGTGTGGGTGAACAGCCTGATGAAGAACGAAGCAGAGCCCGTGCGCCACTACGCGCAGGAGAAAATGAACGAGCTAAAAGGCCTTTCGGTATCCGACCAATACGTCATTCGTTTGGACGAGAACAAGGTGGACGGCGCGCAAAAAAACATCCTGAGCCGGAGCGAGCTGCAGCTCATCATTCAGCACGGCGGAGACATTACACAAGCCCGCATTCGCAAGCTGGCGCGTTCAAACAACCCCAACGACCGCCTCTACGCATCCGAGCTGTTGCTGCACACCTCGCGGGAAGAATGTACGTCATTCCTCATGGAGCTACTGATCGACAGCGAGCCCACCGTGCGCAATACGGCCATTAAAACATCCATCAAGAAATACACCCCCGAGGTCATCAATGCCGTGATCGAGAACCTCGGCAGCCCTGTCTATAGCAACCAGGCCATGAACGCGCTGGTGCAGATCGGTGCGCCGACGCTGCAAGCCCTCGACACCGCGTTTTACCGCAGTGGCCAGAGCACGCAGATGATGCTGCGCATCGTACAGGTTATTGGCCGGGTAGGAGGGCAGCGGGCCAAAGAGATTCTTTGGAACAAGATCGACTATCCCAACAAGGTGGTAGTGTCGCAGGTACTTCTCTCGTTGGGGGAATGTGGTTTCAAAGCAGGCATATCACAGATCACCCGTATCAAATACGCCATTGAATCCGATATGGCCGACATCAGCTGGAACCTTAGCGCCATACAGGAAGTCGGCAACGAAAGCTTCAGCGAGCAGATCAAAACCGCGCTGCAGCACGAGATCAAGGGTGACATCGAGCACATCTACATGCTGCTAACGATGTTGTACGACACGCGCTCGATCCAGCTTGTAAAAGAGAACATCGACAGCGGTACCGCCGAAGGCGTGACGTATGCGATCGAGCTACTCGACGTCTTTTTGTCTGAACAGCTTAAGCAACGCGTGATCCCTATCCTCGACGATATATCCGAGGCCGAACGCATCAGCCGGTTGGAGAACTTCTACCCGCGCATCAAGCTGGACTCGCGCCTGGTGCTGAAGTTTATCATCAACCGCGATTTTACCCAGTCCAACCGGTGGACGAAGGCCTGCGTATTGTTCCAGATCGGCACGCAACGCATCGAAGAGTTTAAGCTCGACCTGATCGCACAGCTGTTTAACCCCGACCTGCTCATCCGCGAAGTGTCGGCGTGGGCGCTGCACCAGATCAATGCGACCGAGTACGAGATGAACACGAAGCGGCTAGGCGCCGATATCAAGCGTGACCTCGATACACTTATCATCCAATCCCGGCGCATGACCCGGTTTGAAAAGATACTATTCTTCCAGAAGAGTGATATTTTTGAAGGAGTGCCCGGCGTGACCTTGTCATACCTGGCCGATCTGAGCGAAGAGTTGCGGCTAAAAAGCGGCGAATCGCTGACGCTGGACGAACGGGCCAATAACCACTTTTACGTACTCGTAAAAGGAGAGGTGGCGTTGCTACAACGTGGCGAGCACGTGGCCAGCTTTGCGCCAGCGCAGTTCATTGGCGAGATGCTCGGCTTCCCTAACGACGTAAATACCAATATATTGTTTGCGGCCTCCACGGCGGTGATCCTTAAATTAAATAAAGATCAGTTTTACGAGCTGCTGTCCGACAACGTCGAGCTGGCGGACAAAGTAGTAGAGTATATATGACACGCGGTAAAAAGATTTTTGCCGGCATGGCAATCGTATTTGTGTTGGGCATCGCCTGGATCAGCTATGACATCAGCCGGCGAACCACCTTTCCGGGCTCAAAACCGCAGTTACAGGAGCGTATCAAAGACACCTATCTGCAAAAAGGCGACACCCTTGCCACTGACTCGGCAACCCATCGGTAACGTTGGAAATCAAATGATAATTTTCAGAAAACGGTCAGGTGATAGAAATTTTGTACAATTTCTTGCGCAATCGGTTGTAGAAATCGAATAAAACCCTAATTTTGATACAGATTAAAGCCAACTATAGACATGACAATCCCCCTTAGTCGAGAACTTCGGGGGATTTTCAATTATATAGACCCCTGTTAAATGCTCTTCATCCCCCGTAACATTCCATTCATCTGCGATATTTTCAAGTGGTCGATTTAGTGCTGGCGGAAAAGCCCTCACGCTATATCTTTGAATCAAGATTAAAGCCAACTATAGACAGTGATTATCCCCCGGAATCCAGGATTTCGGGGGATTCTCATTTTATACCGTTTTGGAAATTACTGAACTGTGCCGCGTTACCCGATTTATAAGGTACTGGCATATCCCCGCACGGCATTACATAAAGGCTACTATAAGTTATCCGTAGCTTTGGTATAGGTATGGAGATAGCTTTGACATAGGGATGGCTGGCTGAGGTCATACCCGTATCAAAGCCGTACATACGCCCTACTAAAGTCCTATTGAAGGCATAAAGCCACCCCCATGCTTACGCGGGTTTTCCGCCTCCGTGCTCACGCTCCCTCTGTTTTTTGCTGTATATTTGAGTATGAAGACCCCTCTGTGCGCCTGGGCACTGCTGCTTGCCACTACGCAGGCCTGTGTCTACCACAACCTGGACGAGCCGCCCCCCGGCGGGGTGAACTGTACCACGGTCGACGTGAAATACACCGAAAACATTATCCCTATCATTAATACCAATTGTGCTTTTTCGGGCTGTCACGACGGTGCCAGCGGAATTCCTAACTGGAAGGTACTCACCAATTTACAGGAGCATGCCGCGGAAATCCAGCGGCGCACCCAGCTGCCGGCCAGCGATCCTGACCACATGCCGCGGGTGGGAAGCCTGACAGAGTCTGAAAAGAATGCTTTGTATTGTTGGATCGAAAACGGGGCAAGGGGGGATTAAGTGCGCATGAGGTTTGTCGTTTTATTCTTGATTGGCCTGTTGCTCACAGCTGTGCACGGCTTCGCCCAGCATCGGTTTGTACTGGATCAGTCCACTATATCCTTTCATTCTGACGGCGTCATTGAAGACATCGCCGCCACCAACACCAAAGTGAGCAGCATCTTCGATGCATCTAAAGGCGAGATTGCCTACCTGCTCAATATGAAAGACTTTCAGTTTCAAAAGAAGCTGATGCAGGTGCACTTTAATGAAAAGTATGTGGAGTCGGAAAAATATCCGCAAGCATTCTTCGAGGGACAGATCGTTGGGTTCGACCCGACAGCGGAAGGTGTGCAGCAAGTTAATGCCGTCGGTAAGATGACCATTCACGGTGTGACCAAAGACATACAGTTTCCCGGAACCGTCGAACGCAAAGGCGGGACGCTGGCCATGAAGTCAAACTTTATCATCAAGCTTCAGGACTACGCCATAAAGGTGCCGCAAATTGTCTGGCAAAATATCGCCCAGCAGGTGGAGGTCACCGTCGATTTTAATTACCGCGCCCAATAACCCTATGATCACAAGAATTCTATTTTTTGTCACCCTGCTGCCGCTGCTGGCGCAAGCCCAAGGCGACCTGCTGGACGAACTCAACAAAACCAAACCAGAGACGGACTATACCATTGCCACCTTCAAAGGCACACGGTTGGTCAACGGGCATACCATTGAGACCAAGCAGGGGGGGACGCTGGAATTTATCTTCGCCCACCGGTTTGGGCCGCTCGACGGTGGCTTGTATGAAATGTTTGGCCTGGACGAAGCCTTTGTGCGCCTGGGGTTGGATTATGGCATTACCGACAACCTGTCGGTCAGCATCGGTCGCAACTCCTCCGACAAGATCATGGACGGCTACCTGAAATATAAAGCCTTATCGCAACGCACGGGCAAGAACAGCTTCCCCTTTACCCTGACGGCACTGGGCGGCGTGGCCTATAGCATTTCGCCCAAGCGCGATAACGAGCCCGAAGGGTTCGAGATGGCCGACCGCCTGGCGTATACTACCCAGCTTTTGCTGGCGCGCAAATTCTCGCCACGCTTATCCCTGCAGCTCATGCCGACATTTATTCATAAGAATGCTGTGAGCAAGACTGCTGAACGCAACGATCACGTGGCGCTTGGTATCGGCGGCCGCTTAAAACTTACCCGAAGCGTGGCGCTGACCACCGAATATTATTACCGCATCGATCCGCCCGACAACGATGTGCTCGAGGCCCAGGAGCTATTGCCCCGGTACAACTCCCTGGGGTTTGGTGTCGACATCGAGACCGGTGGTCACGTGTTCCAGCTGGTGCTGACCAACACGACCAGCCTGACAGAGCGTACCTTCATCACCCAGACGCAAGGCGATTTCTTTGACGGTAAGATCCACCTCGGGTTTAACGTCACGCGCACCTTTCAGCTGAAGAAACAAGACCGTCGTTAGGTGAGGGCGTATGCGGAATTCCGGCGATCTTTTCTAATTTTAGCGGTCATGCCATAACCTTGTAATACGTTGCTGCTTGCTTTTATCATTACTTACCTGATCCTGACCGTGCTGGTGGGAATCTGGGCTTCCCGCCGGGTGCAAACCTCCGGCGACTTTTTGCTGGCGGGCCGGAGCCTGCCCATTGCCATTTCCTCGGCTGCTTTGTTCGCCACCTGGTTTGGGTCGGAGACCGTCTTTGGCGCCTCTTCAGAATTTATCCAGGGCGGCCTGTATGCTGTTATGGAAGATCCGTTTGGCGCCTCACTCTGTCTGCTCTTATTCGGGTTGTTCTTTGCCCGCAAGCTCTACAACATGAACTTGCTCACGCTGGGTGACTTCTTTAAGACACGCTATGGCAGGACCACCGAGCTTACCGCCAGCTTATTCCTGGCCATTCCCTATGTAGGCTACATCGCTGCACAGCTGGTGGCCATGGGCCTGGTGCTGTGTGCAGTCACGGGGCTGGCGCTGTGGCAGGGCATTGTGATCAGTGCAGTAGTCGTCACGTTATATACCTATATCGGGGGGATGTGGGCGATCTCTATCACGGATTTTATCCAAAGCATCATCATTATACTCGGCATGGTCATCCTCGCCGTGATCCTGACGGGCAAGGCGGGTGGCCTGGACAATATCATAAAGGAAGTACCGGCCGGGACCTTCCGCTTCCTGCCGACATGGGATGCCCGCGAGATCGTGACCTACCTGGCGGCGTGGGCCGTCCTGGGCCTGGGGTCCATTCCCTCGCAAGATGTATTCCAGCGGTCGATGTCCGCCGGCTCTGCGCGCACCGCGGAACTTTCGTGTTACTTCGCGGCGTTTCTATATCTGACGATTGCCATGTTCCCAATCTTTATAGGCCTCTGCATCAAACACCTCTATCCGGAAATGATTGCCGGCGACCCGCAGATGGCGTTGCCCAACATGGTGCTGGCACACACGGCGCTGCCTGTCCAGATCTTGTTTTTCGGATCGCTGCTGTCGGCTATCATGAGTACGGCCAGCTCCGCCATCCTGGCTCCAGCCTCGATCTTTTCCGAAAACCTGATCAAGCCGCTGACCAGGCATCGTTACAACGACCGGCAGTTTCTGCTGCTCACGCGCCTTTCGGTGCTTGCCTTTAGCGCTGTGGCGACGGCGATGGCCTGTATGCGCAGTAATATTTATGAGCTCGTGGGTGAGTCGTCCATCCTTAGCCTGGTGTCACTGTTTGTGCCGCTCACTCTGGGAATCTACTGGAAGCGCTCCAGCAGCACCGGTGCCCTGTTGGCCATGGCGCTGGGGATGATGACATGGATTATCTTCGAAGTATACGAAACGGAGTGGCCCAGCCTGGTGCCGGCCACCCTGGTAAGCCTGGTGGCGATGATAACCGGCAGCCTGGCCTGGCCGCAACAGCAAGAAGCAGAAGTAAAAGCATTATGATAAAGATAGAAGTAAATCGTTTGAACGACGCCTACCACATGGAGGCAGTAAATGAGCATGGCAACCGCGTGGAGATGGACGGCTCGCCCGATATCGGCGGGGGCAACCATGGCATGCGCCCGATGCAGATGTTGTTGGCCGCCATGGGTGGCTGCAGCGGCATCGACGTCGTCAGTGTACTAAAGAAACAACGACAGGACCTTCGCGACATAAAGATTACCATTACTGGCGAGCGTGAGAAGGACGCCGTGCCGGCATTATATACTGAAGTGCACGCGCACTTTCGTCTTTACGGGAACGTCGACCCGCAGAAGGCCGAGAAAGCCGTGAGCTTATCCGTGGAGAAATATTGCTCGGTCGCGCGCACGCTCGAAAAGAGCGCGAGAATCACCTACAGCTTCGAGGTGTTGGAATAAGCCACACGACATCATAGTCACAAGAAAAGGCCATCCCGATATTCGAGACGGCCTTTCTTTTAATCGTATCGCTCTCACACCCGATGGCTATCGGGTTCACACTCACCCTGTTTCTCTAGTATGTTGGCATTTCAGGATCAATCTCTCTCGCCCACGCCAGAATCCCACCCTGCAGGTTGTAGAGGTTGGTAAAGCCGTGGTTCTTTTCAAGCCACTGGACCATGTTGCCGCTCCGCGCGCCACTGCGGCAGTGAATCACTACTTTTTTATCTTTTGAAATACGGTCTACACTGTGTGGTACGTCGGCCTGGGGAATGAGCTCTCCCTGCAGGTTGCAGATGTCGAATTCGTGCGGCTCCCGCACATCGATCAGTTGGAAATCTGCTCCGGAGTCTATCATCTCTTTCAGCTCCTGTACGGTAACTTCTTTCATGGTATGTTCTTGATTATTAACGTCCAAAGATTTGGATTTATCAGCACTTATCCCACAAAATTCATCATAATCCAATAAATGTTTTATGCTGCCACGAGTGCCCTGGGGCTTGATACGGATCACCTGCTGGCGCATGGTGGTACTCTCCAGTAACAACAGCCTGTCGGCCAGCGGTTCGCCCACGCCGCTAATTATTTTAATGACTTCGTTGGCCTGCATACTGCCGATCATTCCCGGCAGCACGCCCAATACCCCCGCTTGCTCGCAATTGGGCACCGACGCCGGGTCGGGCGGCACGGGAAACAGGTCGCGGTAGTTGGCGCTATAGTGACCGTCGGCGTACCGCCAGTTAAAGACGGCAAGCTGACCTTCAAACCGTAGGATCGAGCCGTACACCAGGGGCTTGTCCAGCAACACACAGGCGTCGTTCAGCAAATACCGTGTGGGAAAGTTATCGGTGCCGTCTAACACAACGTCGTACGCAGCGATAAGCTCGAGCGCATTGGCCGCGGTGATGCGCGTGGTGTGTGTATGCAGGGTGATGGTAGGGTTAAGTCGCTGCAGCCGCTCGGCCGCGGCCATGGCTTTGTTGCGGCCAATGTCATCCGTCGTAAACAACACCTGCCGTTGCAGGTTCGAAAGATCTACTGTATCAAAGTCGGCAATGCCTAGCGTGCCCACGCCCGCGGCGGCTAAGTAGAGTAGGGAAGGAGAGCCTAATCCGCCCGCGCCGACCACCAACACCCTGGCCCGCTTCAGACTTTGTTGACCGTTTATGCCAAACTCTTCTAACACCAGGTGTCTGCCGTAGCGTTTAATCTCTTCGTTCGTAAGTGTATTCATGTCGGTGTCAAAGGTACGCGTGTTGCTGAAAATACCCAATGCCGGGTAGCCGTCTGTATAAGCGTTACAACGCTTGTATAGTTCCTTAATTTTTATCCTTGCCGGCGTAGCGAATACCATATTTAATCCTACATTTATATACTCTTCCAGGGATTATGTGATATTGAGTTTTCTGGTGATGATCGTGATCAGACCCTGCGGGAATTTCCTTTTCAGGTTCAGTTTTATACCCGGCATTTCTTTTTTTTCCAACGTCTTTAATCTTGTTTGGTAATATGTAATCACACGTCAAACCCTCCTGTCTATGAAAACAAGTTGCAGGCCTTTTTGTCGACTGCCGCGCGCGGCGCCCTCCTTCGTATTTTCTTCTATAAACCTGGCCTGGCCCTGTGCTCGTCTGCCAGACGTCGTATCCTGATATAATTTATCCATGTGTGTCAACGCCATGTGCCGGCGCTGAACATAGTTGAATTGCCCCGTAGGCGTTTCATGCATTGCTATGTCCATACGTATCCAACGGATGGGGTAACATTCCTATTGACAATAACCAATTTAGACCCTATAGCGCTATGAAAAAAAGTACCTCGTATGTATTCCTGCTATTCTTCGCGATGCTCGCGTTGAATGCGTGTCATGATGAAGAAACCGCACGCCCTGGTAAAATCAAATTCGAATTCCGCGCGCCTTCGGGAAGCGACAATGGCCGCGTGGCAGCACTGCCGGAAGGCTCAGCCCTGTACGTCAGCATCGAAACACCGGATGGCGAGCCCATCGAAACGCTGAAAGAGTTGGCGGTATTTCAAATGGGCGAACACTTCATCAGTGAAACGTTGTCACTGGCTCCCGGCAACTATAACATCGTTTCGTTCTTTATTGCCGATGGTGATCAGGAGGTACTCTATGCCACGCCGGAAGAAGGTTCGCCGCTGGCCGGTGCGGTAGACGATCCGCTGCCGGTGTCGTTCTCGATCGAGAATGGCGAAGTGACCAACGTGGCAATGCAAGTCGTGTCGACGTCGGGCTACGAGCCGGACGATTTTGGCTATGTATCCTTTAGCATTGTTCCCGTGCTGCAGGAACTCTTTGCGCTGTCGGTCTTCCGTCCGGAGGAAGGCGGCTTCCAGCTTTCGTCAGCCCGGGTAATTATCCTGCACGAAATTACCGATCTCGAGCGCGATACGCTGTACGACGAATACCTGCCGGCCGCCGTGAACGGCATCACGTTCGCGAACGAACCCAATGTAAACTATACGCTCGTCGTTCAGGAGCATGGCCACATGCGTTACTCGCGTTACTTCACGGTAGAGGCGTTGCAAGCGGAGTTGCAAGGACAAGCGCTGGTGGTGGAACTGCAACCCGGCGTGACATTTGAAGCCTGGGGCAGAGATTTCATGCTCGGTTCATATGATTTTGAAGTGCTGCTGAACAGTGTGAACAACAGTGCTGCAACGTTCTGGGTCGACTGGGGGGATGGCGGCATCCTGGAAGAAGTCACCCGTCCCGCTGACTTTCTGTATGCATACCATCCGTATCCTACACCCGGTCCGCACTTTGTCAGCATTGGTGGCGATCTTGACAAGCTCGGCGAGCTGAATATTCCCAACACCGGATATATTAGGGAGATATCGCTGCGGCACGCCCCGGCACTGCACGAGTTTACCAACGGCAATAACTTCAGCCCGCGTGAATACGACTTCTCGCACAATCCCGAACTGGTGTCGCTGAGCCTTTCTTTTAGCAATGTCGAGACCTTCAATGTGTCGGCTAACCCGCGGTTGAAATTTGTATACCTCAATGGTAATCTCCAATTCTCGCCGACTGCGCTGAACCAGATCATTCTCGATCTGTATGCGTCCGCGGGAACGAACAGCCTCTACGAGGGCGCGCTTTGGCTGCCGGTTGACCCTATCAGCGGCGACATCCTCGGCCCGCCTACACCCGAGGCGATCGATGCGCTGGAAGCATTACGCGACACCTATAACTGGACGATAACGCCTGCGGATTTTTAGATGCCTACCTAAAACAATGAAACCTCTCTAATCCCAAGACCTAATGAAACAGATCAGTTGGCTTGTCAGTCTTTGGGTATTGGCTCTCGTCTTCCCGGGTTGCCGGGAAGACGAATCCGCCAAACCCGGAAACATACGTTTCGCATTCAATCCAGCCGTTGTAACCGACGGCCAGGGACGTAAAACAACATCATTGCCCGACGGTGCTTCGCTATATGTCAGCATCCGGCGGGTAAGCGGTGACGAGGTATATTCGCTCGAGCCGGTGCGATTGCTGAAACTCGGCGACGAGTATATCAGCGAACCCCTGGCATTACCGGGCGGCAACTATGAGCTAACGGACTTCCTGGTGGCCGACGGTGATGGCAACGTCGTGTATGCCACGCCCAAGGAAGGCTCGGAGCTAGCCTTGTGGGTGGACGACCCGCTGCCGCAAGATTTTGCAGTGAGCGATGACGACATTGCGCAGGTAGACGTACAAGTGCTACCGATCGATGCACAGCTGCCCGAGCAGTTTGGCTATGTCACCTTTAAGATCGATGTTGTGCCGTTTCCGTACTTTCAGCTGGCCGTCTTCCGTGCCGACAGCACCGCGCCGGTGTTCACGCCAGCATATGCATACTTACTTCTGGAGGGTGATACCGTGTACCATCGCCACCTGCCTGCGGGTAATCAGCCGATCAGCTTCCCGGGTAACCCTGAGGCGACCTATACGCTTGTGATCCAGGAAAATGCGCTCGCAACATACCGGCGCACGTTTGTGTTACAGGATTTAGTGGCGGAGCTGAATGGTGCGCCGTTGCAGGTAGTACTGCAGCCGGCACTGACCTTTACGGCGCTGTACCGGTTCGACTTCTTTCAGTTCTGGACTGAAAGTATGCCCGGAAGTTCGTTTACGATAGACTGGGGCGACGGTACTGTGGGGGAATATGCGGCCGACGACGGATATATAGAATTCCATCACATTTACCCCGGCTCGGGAGATTATCACGTGTCCGTGTCGGGTGACCTGGACGTTTTGTGGCGACTGGGATTGGTGTTTGGCTTTGGCGCCAGCGACCATATTTTTTTGAACGCCTTGCCTAACCTGCGAAGCCTTGGTACAGGTTCGGGATATGACTTCGGCGCCGACTCACTCGACCTGTCGCACAACCCGAAGCTAGAGGCGCTCAGTTTGTTTTACTCGAACGTGCGCTATTTTGACATCAGTAACAATCCACGAATAATTGGGCTGGAGCTAATAGGTTCCGATGACATTTCCACCGCAGTGCTTGATCAGGTGATCGCGGACCTGCATCAGCATGCTTTTGAGCTGTCCTTGGAGCAGGGATATGTCAACCTGGAGGGCGGCGAGAGTAGCATCATTGGCCCGCCGTCACCGGAAACCATAGAATTATTACGGGATCTGAAAAACAACCTTGGCTGGAACGTCGTACCTGATCCCTATTAACCAGCCAAAATCTACACGATGAAAAATTGGTTATTAACCGTATTACTGTTAGCGCTCGTCCCCACTGGCTGCCGTGAAGACGTCGCCGTGAAGCCGAGTGTTATTCGCTTTACATTGAACCCGAGAGCGTCTGACAGTCAGGGGCGCCAGGCAACGTCGCTTCCGGAGGGCGCCTCGCTATACGTCAGTATCCGGCACGCTGGTGGCGAAGAAGTATACAACCTGGAGCCGGTGCGATTGCTCAAGTTGGGCGACGAGTATATCAGTGAGCCGCTGGTCCTGCCCGGCGGTGACTATGAGCTTACCGATTTTCTGGTGGCCGATAGCGACGGCAACGTAGTGTTTGCCACACCCAGGGAGGGGGCCGAAATGGCCGACTGGGTGGACGATCCGCTACCGCAGGCGTTTACTGTGAGCGTTGATGCCATTGCCCGTGTCGATGTGCAGGTGCTGCCGACCGATCTCTATCAACCAGGCCAGTTCGGCTATGTCACCTTTACGGTGGAAGTAGTGCACGTTCCCTATTTTAAGCTCTCGGTGTTCCGCGCGGGAAGCACCCGTCCGGAGTTCGCGCGGGTACAGGCCTACCTGGTGTCAGAGGGTGACACGTTGCTTCAGCGTTACCTACCAGCCAGCGTCAACGACATTGCGTTTGACGGCAATATGGCATCTACATATACACTCGTGTTGATCAAAGAGTCATACAAAACCTATACGCGCACGTTCGTGCTGGCAGATTTTCTTGCCGAGCTGAACGGCGCGCCGCTTCAGGTGACATTGGAGGATGCGCTGACGTTTACGGCATTTTTTGATTCGCCATACTTCCAGTTTCAGATGAGCGCAAGCGGCGCGACCACACAGCCGTTTATCGTAAACTGGGGTGACGGCGCCGAAGAGGCGATAACACCCAATAGCGACAACATAAGCTATACGCCACAGCATACCTATGCACGGCCAGGGCGGTATCATGTAAGCCTGGTGGGCGACCTTGCCGCCGTGGATAGATTGAGTTTCATCTATACCTCAGTTGACAACTTCGCCCTGCGCGCCTTGCCCGCTTTACGAAGTTTCGGTATATCAAATGTAAATGAGGCCGATTCGGTCGACCTTTCGCACAACCCTGCGCTGGAGTCTCTAAACCTATCGTACTCCGATATACAGTACTTTGACATCAGTCACAATCCCCTGATCAGAGAATTGGTTCTGGAAGGAAGCGTTGACATCCCCATACCCGTGCTGAATCAAATGATTCAGAATCTGCATGACCATGCGTTTGAGCAACAGATCTACCAGGGCGAGTTGAACTTAATGGTGGATCGCCGTGGAGGACTCCTCGGACCGCCTTCTCCGGAGGCAATGGACCTGTTGGGGCATATGGGCGAGCTTGGCTGGATTATTTACCAATAGGCATACCGTGCTAATAACGAACAACTTTATAACGAGTCATTCATGAAAGCAAAATATCGGATTCTATATTTTATACTGGTGGCATTCGTGTCGGGATGTGGCGATGAGCAGCAGCTGGCCAAACCTGGCAACGTTCGCTTTACCATTAATCCCGCCGGCGGTCCCGGTGGGCGCATATCCGCATCGCTACCCGAAGGCGCTTCCCTTTATGTCAGCATTCAGAAAGCAGGCGGCGGTGATGTATATACCCTGGAGCATGTCACGTTGCTGAAGATGGGTGGGGAGTACATCAGCGAGCCGCTGGTATTGCCGCCTGGCAATTACGAGCTGACCGACTTCCTGGTAGTCAATGCAGCCGACGAGGTGGTGTATGCTACACCCAAGGAGGGATCAGCTATGGCCGACTGGGTGGACGACCCGCTGCCGATGGCTTTTGGTGTGAGCGACAATGCCATTACCGGGCTAAGCGTACAGGTGGTTTCGACAAGCGCATATCCACCGGCAGCGTTTGGATATGTCACCTTCCAGGTCGGCATCGTACCGGGCACGTCGTTTCGCCTGGCGGTATTTAAACCAACGGGAACGGGCTTCGTCTTTACACAGGCACAGGCCTACATTCTCGACGGCGCGGACACGGTCCATCGTCAGCACCTGGACGCGGCGCCCCAGGCAATCCTGTTCGAGGGCGACCTGACCAGGACCTATACGCTGGTCGTCATCCAATCGTCCTATAAAAAATATACGCAGACATTTGTTCTGGGGGATTTGCTAGGCTCGCTGGCCGGCGCGCCGCACACGGTTTGGCTGGAGCCGGCCTTTACGTTTCGGCTGCTCGAGCAGGATGTTTACTTTGAGCTTGTAGGCGACATCGATACCCTGTATCTCGATTGGGGCGATGGTACGCAGGAACTGATCACACAGGAGACATTTGAGAACCGATCGGAGCACCTGTATGCAAATCCTGGAAACCACTTCGTCAGCATCTCCGGCGCGACGCTGGATAAAATAGAAAGGGTTTCGTTTGCGTACGCATACGGCAGTACCAGCGAAATATCCGTGGAGCACCTCACCGGACTAAAGGACTTCACAGCTACCTTTACCGATTCGCCGTCGACCATCGATTTATCTCATAATCCCTCGCTGGAGCGTATCTACATCAGCATAAGTGACATTGTCGAGTTGGATGTATCGCACAACCCCCAGCTGCGTTATGTATCGATGTTTGGCAATGTAAACTTCTCGGTGCCTTCGTTGAATGCCCTGATCCATCATCTATACACCACAGCCGTGCAGTATAACCGCACGAAAGGAGTGTTTGAAGCGCACAGCTTCCCCGGCAGCTTTGATGTCTTCATAGGGCCGCCATCGCCGGAAGCTTTGGACGAGCTACGTGTCTTACGCGATGCCTACGACTGGGAGATATATCCGTCTGAATTCTGACGGGTACAATGCTCTTGCGTCCACCCGCATTGATATTTACCTTGGCGCATCTCTGGCGATGCTACGTGAGCTGTGCGATTGGTATGGATGGTTCATTTGGGCGTACGAATTTTAGCGCCTGGTATAATTCAGGCTGTACCACTTCGATGTCCTCTTTAATGATCGATTGGAAAATCTGGCCACTGGAATTCTAAGGTGTTATTACAACGTATATGATGTACGTAGTGGAATTCTCCGCCCCACATCCATGGGGGCGGAGAATTCCATTTACATTCCCTAAATATTTTTTCTTTAGCCAGGTTAACAATTGACGGCAATTAGTGATACATTTACATACTCCCGTTGAGATGCCAGCAAGAAAGAGTTGAATGTAAGAACGTTGATAGATCTTCCCGGGAGTCTCTCGCATATAGACTGGTTGTAGAAACGCTTCCTCATAGGAGGAAATAGCAGTGTATAAGTATGCCGTAGCGTCTCTCTTCCTTCGTTGCGTGATAGCAGCAAACGATAATGCTTTAACCCCCTATAATATGAAAAGCTATAGTTGGCATCTTAATCTTGTTTCACCCACCAAGGCCTTCCTTCAACAGGAAGAGGATCCTGTCATACGCGAAAATTCTTCGCAGGGTCTGTAACTAGGTTTACCCGTTGCCATAACAGGGCAAGCAGCACACGCTACGTGCTGTGACGGCTGCCGCATGCCCTTTTCTGATGCTTGCCATTTGGCGCGCGCGAAATACGCGCGTGAGTGTTCTATATTTTCTAAAAATTACCCTCTTAGTACGTTATGAAAAAAAACAGTTGGTTCCTCTCTCTTTGCATGTTTATGTTTACGATACTGTTGTCTGGCTGCCAGGAAGAAGTGCAGCCGGAAACGGCACGGGGCAACGTACCCCTTACTGGACGTGATTCCGCACACGGCCGTGCCGGATCCGTAACACCTGAGTTTACGTTTACCGCCTTACATGGCGGGCAGGTCCCCTTTCGGTTTTTCCCCTACGGACCCTTTACACAGCTTTCCGTTGATTGGGGCGATGGCACGCAGGAAGTGATAGACGGCGAACCCCTCGAAGGCATCTCGCATAGCTATGCAGCCACCGGCGAATATGCTGTGCGTATTGTAGGCGATCTTGAAAACATCGGTGTCCTCAGTTTTTATGAGGACGGCCCCACGCGGGAGATCAATCTCGAGCACCTGCCTTCCTTGCAGAACTTCTACATGCACAACGTGGCCACGCCACGCATCATTGATTTCAGACAGAATCCTCTCATCGCCTTCATTGATGTCAGCAGCACCGATGTTCAGAACATGCTGTTCTCCGGGAATGCTCCGCTTACACTCGTTAACATTCTCGACGACCCGCGGTATTCCGAAAAAGGCTTTCAGGAGCTTATTCACCAGGCATACCGGTCGGCAACAAATAACCAGATCTACTACGGCGGGCTCTACATCGGCTTACAAGCTACCGGTGAATTGATCGCACCACTCACTTCCCGGTCAAAGGCGGAGCTACGGATACTGCGCGACATATTCCAGTGGGACATCTACCCGAATAACTTTTAACTCCCTCTCTTCACATGTAAACCGTGCTATCAAAACTATACAACACTAAAAACGAAAAGACTATGAAAAAGATATATGGATTCTTTTGCCTCGCCCTGGTTGCCTGCGCAGTGCTTTTGTCATCCTGCCAGGAAGACGAGAAAAGTCCGGCTAAACCGGGCAATGTCCGTTTTACGCTGCAGCCCCGGGCGACAGGCGATGCTGCGAACGGCCGGACAGCACAAAACCTCCCGGAAGGAGCCAAGCTATACGTCAGCATCGAAAACACTTCCGGTGAGCAAATCTACAATCTGAAGGAAGTGACCCTGGTCAGCATGGGTGACTATGTCATCAGCGAACCACTGGCGCTCAATACCGGCGACTACGTGTTGACCGAGTTCATTGTGGCCAATGAGCAGGTGTCGTATGTAACGCCCAGGGAAGGTTCGCCCCTGGCGCAATGGGTGGACGATCCGTTGCCTATCGCGTTTTCCGTCGAGGACAACACCCTCGCCGGCCTGGACGTACAGGTATTGCCTTTTGACGACGACCATACGCCCCAGGACTTTGGTTACATCGGCTTTGACATCGTGGTGGCACCATATCCTTATTTTAATCTCTCGGTGTTCGCGCCGACGGGTGATGCATTTGAGTTTATACCGGTGCACGCTTATATACTCGAGGGCACCGATACCCTGTATGACGAAGTGCTGCCTGCCGGAATCAACAAGATCGCCTTTGTGGGAGATCTGTATGACGATGACAATCTAACCCGCTACAAATTGGTGTTGCAACAACCCGGTTATAGCGGGTACGCAAAAGAGTTTAGTATAAAAACGTTGCGACAAGAATTAGAGGATGCCGGTAAAAATGCGTGGGAAGTCACGCTACACCCGGCGTTTACCTTTGTAACGTTGTATGGTCGGAAGTACGCTGCCTTCGGGATACATGGCCCGGAGGATCACCTCACGGTGGATTGGGGTGACGGCACCATTGAACCAATCGCCCTGGCGGAGAGCAGCACCCGTTCTATAACCCATGAATATGAAGGCGAAGGAAGTTATTTCGTCAGCGTGTATGGCAGCGGCCTGGCAAAAGTAGAAGACTTCCGTTTAACCTTTTCCAAACAGGTAACACTGGATCATTTGCCGCGACTTCGCGAAGTTCGGATGTCGTTTGGCCAGGCTCCGCCGGTAGTCGACTTTACACACAATCCGGAATTGAACTACATCGAATTGATTCGGGCGGATGTCCAGTCCATTCTGTTGGCAGAAGATGCGTCCGTAGAAGCAATATTTCTCGATGGAAACGAGAATACTTTCTTAGCGAGTTCCCTTGACCACGTGCTCCATGTATCCTACCGCGCAGCGGTAGAGGGCCGCGTACCCCTGGGCGCATTAGGTCTTGCAGGGTATGTGCCACCCGCGGGTCCGCTGTTCTTGATTGTTACCCCTTCGCCAGACGCGTTGGAGGAACTGCGCGCCCTGCGCGATGTCTACGGATGGAGCATCTCACCGGATGAATTTTAGCAATCCCTTTTAATACAGTATATCTCTTAAAATCAACCCCTAAATCGTATGAAAAAAGTCAGTTGGTTCTTTTGTCTGAGCATGCTTGCATGCGCCATGCTCTTCCCGTCATGTCAGGAAGATGAGAAAAGTCCGGCCAAGCCGGGCGATGTTCGTTTTGCGCTCCGGCCCCAGCCGGGTAAAGATGGTACGGTGGGAAGAAAAGCTGCTGCCTTACCTTCCGGGGCAACCCTGTATGTGACGGTGGTCAATGCCGTCGGTGACGTCGTGTATGATCTCAAAGAAGTGACGCTGATCAACGTCGGTAGCAGCGTTATCAGCCAGTCCCTTTCGCTGGAGCCCGGCAATTACACGCTCACCGAGTTTATTGTGGCCGATAGCCAGGTGTCGTACGCCACACCAAAAGAAGGCTCGCCGTTAGCGCAGTGGGTAGACGACCCGTTGCCCGTACCATTTACGGTGTACAACGATGACGTGACCGAGCTGGGAGTAGAAGTGTTACCCTTTGCGGACGGATATACGCCCGAGGATTTTGGCTATGTCAGCTTCAACATCACCGTAGCGCCGTTCCCGTATTTCAAACTGTCGGTGTTTAAGCCGGAAGGGGAGACGCTGACACTTTCGCCTGTGCATGCCTATGTGATCGACGGCATCGATACGATCTACAGCCAATCGCTGCCGGCGGGTACCCACGACATTGCCTTCGTCGGCAACATGGAGCGACTCTACGAGCTTGTGCTGGTGCAACCCGGTTATCGTAAGTATACCCGGCCATTTATCCTGCAAGACTTGATTCCCGACCTGGCAGGAGATCCGTTAATGGCAACGCTCGAGCACGCGTTCACTTTTGTAACCCGCTGGGGCAACCACGTAGCGTTTCGCGTGCACGGCCCCGCCGCCGACCTGTTCATCGACTGGGGCGACCATGACGTGCAGCCGATATCGGCGATCCGCGACGGCATAGACGGCATTGAGCATTCCTATGGACGCGAAGGCCAGTTCTTTGTCAGCATCTATGGTAGCGACCTGAGCGGTTTGTATGGTCTGGAGTTCTACTATGGTGATGGCTCCGCGCTGAAAGTAACACTCGATCACGTGCCAGCGCTCCAGCAATTCGCGATGGCCTTTGCCGATACCCCCGGGGTTATTGATTTTAGCCACAACCCACGGATCTCCTCCATTGAGTTGTCTGTGAGCGATGTGAAGAGAATTATACTACCCGAGCACGCGCCGTTACACGATGTGAGCCTGGTCTACCAAACAGGTTTCTCGCAGGTGTCGCTGGGTGAGATCATTCACGCTGCGTACGTAAACGCCGTGGCGAACAACGTGCAGGACGGCTGGTTGTATCTCACCGATACGCCGCATGGCTCCAACCTGATCGCCTATCCCTATCCCGCGGAACAGGCGTTCCAGGAACTGCGGACGCTGCGCGATTCTTACGGCTGGGAAGTGTGGGGATACCTTGACTAGCATAACCGCGAAAAAAACTCCCGCTCCACCATCCTGTGGGGCGGGAGTAATGTCAGGCCCTTTTTTTTATAGGATCATGTACACTCACAATGGACATTTCCCACACCCATCAGCACGTAAACATCATCATTAAACAACAAGCGTATGAAGCAAATTAACTGGACGAATTGTGTCATCCTGGCGACGGCAATGGCTGTTACATTGTCGGGCTGTAAGGAGGACGAAAGCGTGAAGACCGCGGCCTACACCGAAGGTATTTCCATTCAGATGAACGCCCCGGCTGCTTATGGAAAACGGCCCGCCGCTTCATCAGAAGTGGTTGCCAATGTATATGTTCTCGACGGAAAGGACACCATTTACAGTCAGTTGCTTAAAAAACTAAAAGATCGCATTGCCTTCCACGGCGACGAGGACAAGTCCTATTCGTTGGTCGTGAAAGCAAACGCTTTTCAGAAAGTCGTCATACCGTTTACCATGCGTTCGTTGCAAAAGGAAAAGGGTGGGCGACTGGTTAATGTTAACCTCGTGCCGGCGCTGACTTTCGTAACAGGCGGCCAGCAAGAAGTGCAGGTGGACCTTGGTGCTACCGATGCTGCGCTTTCGATCGATTGGGGTGATGGTTCCCCCATTGAAGCAACGACATGTGGATGTTATTTGACACACCTGTATGACTCGCCCGGCTATTACTTTGTAAGCATTGCCGGCGAGCTAGACAAGGTGGAAACGCTCGGGTTCTTCTATGAATACGGCAACATCGCCGATGTTGCACTCGATCATGTCGCCAACCTCGTGAGCTTTGGCAACGCTTTTGCGCTATCGCCTACATACATCGATTTTTCGGCCAACACCCTGTTACAGACTGTCGAGCTCAGCGCCAGCAAGACGCGCTACATCACGGTGCCGGCCGATAATGATCTGCTGAACGTGAGACTCTTTCTCGACTCGGGCTTTTCGGCGACCAGCTTGAACAACGTTATCCACCAGGTATACATGGCGTCACTGGCAGAGAACCGCACAAGCGGTCAAATGTACCTTAGCCAGCAGCCGTTTGGCTCTGTCTTCATTGCCCCGATCTCCAACACTGCCAAAGACGAGCTGCGCGTATTGCGCGACAGCCTGGCGTGGGAGGTATGGCCCGATCAATTCTAACAACCAACCGCTATAAAAACAAAGAAGCCTTCCGCAACAACGGAAGGCTTCTTCATGTCAGGTCCTATACGACTAAAGTCTTTTTAACGCTAATTGTGAAACCGTCTCGCCAATGGAGAGGGAAGAGGTTGCCGCCGGCGACGGCGCATTGCACACGTGTATCGCGCGGGCTTCTTCCAGGATCATGAAGTCATCGAGTAGCCCCCCCGTGCGATCGCAAGCCTGCGCACGTACACCCGCGCCACCTGCTTCTAAATCTTCTTCGCGAATCTCGGGCATGAGCTTTTGCAGCGCTTTGGTAAAAGCAGCCTTCGACCAGGAACGATACATCTCGCCCATACCGGTCTGCCAGTATTTCGCCACGATCTTCCGGAACCCCGGCCAGGCTAACGTCTCGCCCAGCTCCGGCAGGTTGATCGCCGTTTTAGTATAGCCCTCCCGTCGGAACGCCAGTACCGCATTGGGGCCGCACTCTACGCCGCCGCCGGGCATGGTCGTGAAATGAACTCCCAGGAATGGGAAGTTTGGATCGGGCACAGGATAAACAAGTGTCTTGACCAGGTATTCTTTCTCCTTTTTAAGCTTATAATATTCGCCGCGGAAGGGAATGATGCGAACGTTCAGACCAGGCGTCGTAAGACGAGCGAGTGTATCCGAATACAAACCGCCGCAATTCACCACCAGCTTGCCCGTGTAGGTCGCGGCAGACGTCACGACGTCTACCGTGTCGTGGCTTGTGCGGATGTCAACCACTTTCTCGCCCAGCTTGATCTCACCGCCTTGGTGTCGGATCACGTCGGCATACTTTTCGGCCACCACGCGGTAGTCGACAATACCGGTTTGCGGCACATGGATGCCCGCAATACCGGCCACGTGGGGCTCGTACTCGCGCACCTCATCACCGGTCAGCATCTTTAAGCCCGCCAGGCCGTTCTGCTGGCCGCGGTCAAAGATGTTCTGGAGCAATGGCAACTCCTTTTCTTCTGTTGCAACAATCACTTTACCGCACAGGGTATGCGGTATGTCATGCTCCCGGCAGAAGTCCAGGAGAAGCTCGTAACCATGAATACAGTTGCGAGCCTTCAAGCTTCCCGGCTTATAGTAAATACCCGAGTGGATGACGTTGCTGTTGTTGCCAGTCTGGTGACGGGCCACAGCCGTTTCTTTCTCGATCACTACCACCCGGGCCTTTGGCTGCTGACGAAGAATCTGCACCGCGGTGCCAAGCCCTACGGCACCCGCACCGATAATTATAACATCGTACTGCACGACTATTGAAAATTTTGCGAAGCTAAGGATTATCCATCAGATTTTACCATCGATTACACCACCAACCGCAAGCCCATACGGTGGATTGTCGCGGGTAAGCATTACGTACCTTCTGTACGCTTATTGCCAGATTTTTACGAAAGCCATCGTGTTAAAACGCGCTACAAAAGAAATTTTCCACATCCGGACGATTTAGTAACTTTAATCAATACCCGAGGGCAACATACCATCTGCTGAATGAACGCAGCGGTTGGTGGCCCGGATGGCATCCGCTTTGCTTTACACCAAAGGTAGACGGTCTGAAGGCATCATCAGAAATGCCGGGAATTGCATGGTCCTAAAAATTGACTAACTTCTTGCAATACCCACCAGACGTTAGAAATCAGCGAAATTTTAAACATTTTAGATTATGAACGGGCATATTTTTGCAAGCATATCAAAGAAGCAGTATACTTACCAAAGCATGAGAAAGACTCTATCCACTCTACTCTTCTTTTTTGCCTTTCTGCCGGGATTCACTCAAACACACAAGTTCCAATCCGTTTTCATTTACAGCTTCACACGCTACGTACAATGGCCGGATGCCTACAACCAGGGCGACTTTGAAATCCTGGTGCTGGGCGACTCGCCCATCTACGACGAGCTTAAGAACATGGCAGCCGCTAAAAAAGTAGGAGGTGATCGCACCATCAAGGTGACCAGGATCAGTAGCCCGGGCGAGATTCGCCGGTGCCACATCCTCTACGTGCCGTCGCACAAGTCGACGATGATCGATAACGTGTTGGCCAAAGTCGCCTCCCAGCCGATCCTCATCGTGACCGAAGAGCCGGGGCTTGGCGTTAAAGGCAGCGACATAAACTTTATCGTTAAAGATGGTAAATTGGCTTTCGAACTAAACCAGGCGGCAGTAAATAGGCAAAACTTAAAGGTCAGCAACGAGCTGACCCGGCTGGGCATCATGATCTAAACTAACCTATGGAAGAAAAAGAACAGAAGAAGTTGCGTCTTCGATTAACCATCGGCAACAAGATACTCGGTGGTTTCATCATCCTGATCGCGCTGTTCATTGTCAATGGCGCCATCATTTTTTGGAAGGGTAAATTCATTGATCGTGTTGTTAACAGCTCCAGTGAAAACTATCGCCCGTCACAGGATGCTATTCAGGATTTTATCCTATTGGTAACACGTGCCAAAATGCTGGCAACGAACTGGGTGTATCTCCAGACCAACCAGGAAGATAAGGATGCCCTTAAAAAATTGCAAAAGACAGACTATCCGGTTTTACAGAATCGCTTTGAAAAACTTGTACCACAATGGGAGTCGGAAGAGCAGCGGCTGTCAATGGACACCGTGTTCGTAAAGTTCGATTCCTTAATCAAGATTCAGCAGGAATCCATCATGGCGCCCCTCCAGTCGTTCGAAAACTACGAAGATCCAATCACCAAGCTGCTGGCAGAAGATGTTATTGAAAGCCAGATCATCCCCCGTAGTACCGACCTGATCCGACGCCTCGAGAAGATCGCCGCGATCCAAAGCGAGGTGACGACGGAGTCGAACGACAACGTACTGACGTCCATCAGCAGCCTGCAAAATTACACACTTATCCTGGGGGCCGGTATCATCATCATCGGTTTGCTGAGCGCCATCTTCCTCATGCGCGCCATTACCCGTCCGGTGAACTTCCTCAAGAACGTGGTCGTGAAGCTCGGCCGCGGTGAACTGGTAGAAGACAAACAAGCCAACGTCAGCAACGACGAGATCGGCGAAATGGCCGTGGCCATGGATAACCTCGTAACAGGATTAAAATCCACCAGTCTCTTTGCCGAAAACATCGGTAACGGAAACTACCAGATGGAATTTCAGCCCCTGAGCGAGCACGACGTACTGGGTAACGCCCTGATCAACATGCGCGATAACCTCTCGAAGGTAGCCGACGATGATAAGAAGCGTAACTGGGCAACCGAAGGGCAAGCCAAGTTTGGTGAGATCCTCCGGACCAATAACACCGACCTAAACAAGCTGGCCGACGAGATCATCGGCAACCTGGTAAAATACCTCAAAGCCAATCAGGGCGCACTTTATATTGTAGACGACGCCGCGGCCGACGAAGAGACGACCATGTCCATGAAAGCGTGCTACGCCTGGGACAAGAAGAAATACCTCAACCACAAGATTCACCGTGGTGAAGGCCTCGCCGGTCAGGCATGGCAGGAGGGGGACACCGTGTACCTCACAGAGGTGCCTCAGAATTACGTACGCATCGTATCGGGTCTGGGTGATGCAAACCCCACGGCCGTACTGATCGTGCCCCTGAAAGTAAACGACCAGATTTTCGGTGTCGTAGAGATCGCTTCGTTTGGCGAGTTTCAGGACTTCGAGATCGAGTTTGTCCAGAAGATCGCAGAAAGCATTGCGTCCACCATTTCCTCTGTAAAGGTCAACGCCCGCACCCAGCGCCTGCTGGAAGAATCGCAGGAGATGACCGAGCAAATGCGTGCACAGGAAGAAGAAATGCGTCAGAACATGGAAGAGCTGCAAGCTACACAGGAAGAAATGCAGCGCAGCCAAGGTGAGACCGAAAGCACACTCAACGCCATTCACAGTTCCCTGGCCGTGTCCGAGTACAACCCCGATGGTACGATCGTGAAAACTAACAGCAATTTCCTGGAGCTCTTTGGATACACGCAAGACGAAGTATTGGGCGAGCACCACCGTGTCCTGGCCTCCAAAGAAGAAAAGAACAGCGAAGAATACCGTCAGTTCTGGAGAGATCTGGCCAATGGATACCCCAAGAAGGGACTATTCAAACGCCAGAACCGGAAAGGTGAGCTGATCAACGTCCGTTCAGCTTTCTCGCCAATCAAGAACCGCTCAGGCGAGGTCGTAAAGATCATGGAGATTGCCTACGAACTGAAGTAAGAGATATGAGCCTGACAACCGTCAGGCGGCCCCCGGAAGCCCGGAGTTCTACCAAGAGCTTCGGGCTTCTGCTTTTAGCAGATAGCCACTACGTTTGAAACGTAGCGGCAACGATACCGGTAAAATCAGGTATACACATCAGCCCCGCTCAATCGCCAAAACAAGACGAAAATCATGCCTAAGCAGCAAGCGTTGACATCGGCATGTGTATAGGGTGTAGTGTAGATGATTCAGTACATTCTTCGGTAAAGTGTATGAAAGGCCCAATAGATGGTATATACAGATGATGTATGACAGAAGAATGAGAAGTATATAAATGCAAAAGAGCCCAGCGTCTCTGGGCTCTTTTGTTTTACCTAAACCTAAACCTATGAGAAGAATTACTCTACTCACTGTATACTAACGGAGACCGTAGTGTGGGGTTTCATTAGGAGTAAAAAAAATTAAGATTTTTTCAGCTTGTCTTTAAACACCTTCTTGAACTTCTCCACCTTGGGTTGGATAACGAACGAGCAGTAGGGTGCACTGCCATTCAGGTTGTAATAGTTCTGATGGTAGTCTTCTGCTTTATAAAATACTTCGAACGGTACAATCTCAGTGACGATCGGTGCAGTGAACGCACCGGATTTATCCAGCGCTTGTTTATACTTCTCAGCCAGTTGCTTCTGCTCATCGTTGTGATAGAAGATCGCCGAACGATACTGCGTACCCTCATCGGCACCCTGACGGTTAAGCGTCGTGGGATCGTGCGTCTTCCAGAACACTTCCAGTAATTCGTCGTAGCTAATCTTCGCGGGGTCGTAATGTACATGGATTACTTCCGCATGGCCCGTCTGCCCGGTACACACTTCTTTGTAGGTAGGGTTCTTTACGTGGCCACCCGAGTAGCCGGATTCTACCAATTCGACACCCTCCACGTTTTGAAAGACCGCTTCTGTACACCAGAAACAACCGTTCCCAAAGGTTGCTACCGCGAGGCCTTCTTTTACAGGTTTATTTGTCATCGTTGTTGCTTGTTTTTGCTTTTGTCCGCAGGAGCTCCCGGCGACCAGCAGTGCCAGGATTGTTGCCCATAATCCGAATTTCATAGGAGTCCGTGTTTAGTCATAAAAACCTAAATACGGTAAAAATGGTTTGCCTGGATTCCCGTTTTCAGAAAAACGAGAGTCCAGGCAAAGGACTATACGCCAGTGACAGCGTTAGTAATTCTGATAGAATCCCTTAATGGCCGGGATCAGTTGATTATAGATCGGCTTGGTGAACTCCAGGAACAGGTCCTGGGCCACCGGCGGTTGTTGCTCGCGTTGTTTGGTGAGGGCAATCTGCTGGCTCGTCAGGGCGCGGTCGTCGCCGTTAAAGCGTGCCCACTGGCTTACCCACACATACTCACCGTTGAACTTCCGGTGTGCCAACACACCGTTGGTCTTGCCGTCCATCACAACCATGCTGAGCAGCCCCGAGGAAACAATCTCCTTGCGGTAGGTCGTGTATTTGGCCTTCACTGTGTTATACACAGGCACGGTCTTGCCCGCCACTTTGGCCTCTCCGACTTTCACGCTGTCTTTGGAGAAAGTCTCTTCCTTCTCCTTCATATTCGAATTGCCTACCGAGAAGTCGTCGAACTGTACACGCACGATCTGGTCAATGCGCTTCAGGCGAATCGTCTTCATCTCCTCGGGAGTATAGAAGCGGATAAAGGTTTGTTCTGTATAGTTGGAGCGTACAAACTCCTCAACCTTGTCCTGGAAGAAACCACCACTCAGGTTGTAACGCGCCGGCACCGGGATTTGCTCCAGCACCACGATCAGCGTCGCTTCCTCTTTGGCTTTGTCGAGGTACTCCACCACGTCCTTGTAGCCTGGCACAAAACTCTGGGCATCCGCAAAGCTGTAATACGCCTTCTTCGCTTCGTTTCGGTTACCCTTCATGAGGGCGTCTATGCCAGCGTTGTAGCTCTCTTCCGCAGCCTTTTCTTTTAGGGGGCCAATCTCCGAATAGACGTTCACCGGGTTCTTGACAGCCTTCATACAACCGGGGCACGCACGGATGGCCTCGTACATCTGGTTGATAGAGTTGTAATACTGGATGGAGTTCTTCCACTTAAAGGCCGCATTCGAGGCGATCTCGTTTTTGGCCTGCGTCTGGAATTGCTCGACCGCCAGCGGGTAGGCATTCTTCAGCGCGTCGAGCGTCTTGGAGTGATCAGGGTTGCCGCGCAACTTGTTCACAGCCTTCATTACGGCGCCGTAATAGTCGCCGCGCTCGTACGACTTCTTGGCAGAGCCGCAAGACGAGAGATAAACAAGCGCGATAAAGAGAAGAATGAACCTGCCTACCGTCAGGCAGGCGTGAAAACGTAAACGTCCGGTTTGCATAAAATGGTAGGTATAAGAGAGGTCAGTCAAATAATAGACCAAAGTTAATCAGCCGGGCACGAAAAAGTAAACAGGTGTACCACGTCGGTCATACGGAGATATGTAATTTTTGACCCGGAAAAACACCTTTTAGATCGCTTTAGCGGGGATGAACCGCTGCATGCATACTTTTATGCGGGCAGATGCGCACGATCCTCAGAGTCGTCAATAAATCGCGCAGAGACCGCACCCAGCAGCATGAAGACGCCCGCCGTCACCAACGCGTAGATGGCCTGCGAGGCATACAGGTATTTCACCACCGGGCCGCCGATAACGCCATTAACGATTTGGGGCAGTGTAATGAAGAAGTTGAAGATGCCCATGTAGAGCCCCATCTTATGCGCCGGCAGCGCACCACCCAGGATGGCATACGGCATCGCCAGAATGCTGGCCCACGCAATACCGACCCCCACCATGGATATTACCAGCCATGCAGGATCGTGAATGAAATAGATGGAAATAAGCCCCAGACCACCCGCCATCAGGGAGACCGCGTGCGTGGTGCGACGGCCCAGCTTAAACGCCAGGTAGGGCAGGAGCAAAGCATATACGGCCGACACACCATTGTAAATACCAAACAATGAGCTTACCCAGTTGCCCGCACGTTGGTACGCTACCGACGATGTGTCGCTGGCGGCCAGCCCATACACGTGTGTCGCAATGGCTGGTGTACTAAATACCCACATGGAGAATAGCGCAAACCAGGAGAAGAATTGTACTAGGCCGAGCTGCCGCATCGTGCGCGGCATCGCGGCAAAATCGGCGGCAATCTGGCGTAGGCCGTGGCCCTGTCCCTCGGCGGTGTCGTGATGTTGATACGGTGACTCCCGCGTCGTGAATACAGTCCACAAAATGGCCGACAAAAACACGGCGCCGCCAATGTAAAATGAAAGTGAAAGATAAAATGGCACCTCACCCTTGGGCAGTGCTTCATCAAACCCAAGAAACGACGAAAGAATAGACGGCAGGAACGATCCAATCACCGCACCTATGCCGATGAGGCAGGTCTGAATGGAAAAACCAAGCGTACGTTGGTCGGAAGGCAGCAAGTCGGCTACCAACGCGCGGAACGGCTCCATGGCCACATTAAAGGAAGCATCCATGATCATTAGAATGCCTGCCGCAGCGTAGAGGGTTGGTAATGCATGCACCAGTATATCGGCATTTGGCATAAACAACATCGCTACCGATGCCGCTACCGCACCGGCCAGGAAGTACGGACGGCGGCGTCCCAGCCGCGTCCAGGTACGGTCGGAATAATAACCAATGATGGGCTGCACGATCATGCCCGTCAACGGCGCCGCCAGCCAGAACCACGACAGGTGCTCCACATCGGCGCCGAAGATGCCGAGGATGCGGGAAGCATTGCCATTCTGCAAGGCAAAACCAAATTGGATACCAAAAAAACCAAAGCTCATGTTCCAGATCTGCCAGAACGACAAACGGGGTTTGGAAGGGGGGGCGGTAGGTTGCATCAGGCGAAGTTCAAACGATTGAATCCACGAATGTGTCGAAAAACGAAGAGACTATCAAGCCGCGTATTACCACTGGACCACGATCTCGCCGGCGGTATAGGCGATCTCCGCGCTGTACACTGCCTCCTGAGGGGCCGGTTCAGGATCGAAGAACGGGTCGAACTTCTCCAACGCCGCCAGGAACTGGCTCACGTCGGGATGGATCACCACCGGGTCGCCCTGGACCAACGCCTCTGTCGGATGCTCATCCAATCCGTGCCACACAATCTTGAGCTTCTTCACCGGCGAAACGTATGTGCCCTCCGTAGTGCCCACCACCAGCTTGCGCGCCGCGGCGTAGTACGCCAGTTGTCGCCGGGCATATATACCGGATTGGTATTCGAACGTCGCGCCGTCGTCTTCGTAGTAAACAAACGTCGAGTTCTGCTTGCCGGTGTAGAGGTGCAGAATCAGCAGCTCGCTCACCACCTGCGTATTAGGCGCGGCAGGTTTCAGCGGAAGAAGTGCCCCCGCCTTCACAAACACCGGCAGCCGGTGTACCGGACACTCGGTAATCACTTCCGCGTGCCCCGTGTGTTTATGGCCGGTATAAAGCGTATACCAATCGCCTTCTGGCAAATACACTTTGATAAATTCTTTCGTGCTTTCAGCCGGCGCAATCAGCAGCGATGGCCCCAGGAGGTATTGATTGTGAAACTGGCCGTCGTACACCTTCCGGTCGTGGGTATAGTCAATCGCCAGCGAGCGCTGCACCGGCATGCCCGTTTCGCTGGCTTCGTGAAAGAGCGAATACAAATAGGGCAGGAGTTGGTAACGCAACTTAATATAATTGCGCGAGATCTGTTCCACCTCTTCACCGTAGGCCCACGGTTCGGAGTCACGGCTGTTGATCATCGAGTGGCCGCGGAAGAACGGAGAGAAAGTACCGATCGATACCCAGCGTGCAAACAGCTTCGAGTTGGCATCGCCCACAAAGCCACCGACATCGTATCCCGCAAAGGCGATCCCCGACAGCCCCATGCTGTTCACGAGTCGCACCCCCAAAAGCATGTGCTCGTCGTACGCCACATTGTCGCCCGTCCAGACGGCCGCATAGCGCTGCACGCCCGAGTAGCCCGACCGGGTCAGGTTAAACGGCCGCCGTCCCCCCAGCAGGGCCTTGGTACCTTCGTACGTACTGCGGGCCATCAGGAAGCCGTATAAGTTTCGGCCGCGGCGCATCGTTGCTTGCTGACCTTCAAAATCCATCGTCATCAGCTCGGGCAACATCTGGCCCCAGGTGGCGATTTCGTTCATGTCGTTCCAGAAGCCATCGATCCCCAATGCCACATATTCCTTGAACTGCTCTTGCCACCAGGTGCGCGCCCGCGGGTTGGAGAAGTCCGGGAAGTGACACCACCCCGGCCATACCTGCCCGGTGTATGGCGTGCCGTCGGGGTATTGAATAAAGATATTCTCCCGCATGCCTGCGTCGTACGTGGCATAACCCTCTTCAACCTTGATACCCGGGTCGCACATCACGACCACGTGAAAGCCCATGTCGCGCAGCTGTGTCAGCAGGATCGCGGGGTCTGCGAAGTCGCGGTTGTTCCAGGTAAAGATCTTATACTGGTCCATGTAGTGAATGTCGAACACGATCGTATCCGCCGGAATATCCTTTTCGCGAAATGTTCGTGCCAGGTTCAATACTTCTTTATCGGGATAATAACTATAGCGGCATTGCTGATAACCAATACTCCACAGCGGCGGCATCTCCATTCGGCCCGTCAGGTGCGTATACTGGCGAATGATTTCGGCGACAGAGCTTCCGTGAATGAAATAATAATTCATCTCACCGGCGTCGGCATAAAAGCTTGCAAAGCGATCGTTCGACGCACCAAAGTTGAAGAACGACTTAAAGCTGTTATCGAAGAAAATACCATAGGCCACACCGTTGTGTACGCCGATGTAAAAAGGAATAGAGCAATATAGCGGATCCTGCCCGGGTGAATAAGCAAAGCTATCCGTCGCCCAGTTCTGATACCCTTGCCCTTTGCGGTCGAGTGGTCCCGTCTTTTCGCCCAGGCCGATAAAGCGCTCACCCGCCTGTATCTTCTTGTACGTGGTAACTTGTTCCCCGTTCCAGCTGGTGCCAAAGGCGGCATCGTCCTCATTGATCGGTTGTCCCTGCAGAGTATAAAAACTAAAGCGCACTGGCGCCGTACTGATCTTCAACACAAAAGCATTTGTGCGCAATTCCAAAAAACCTGATAGCTCCGTCAGGGTAGGAGCGCCTTGTGGTGAAGCGACAACAGCATATGAAAAATCTTCAAACGCTTCGTCGCGCGTTACACTGATGCGCGCAATGTGGTCGTTGTAGCACTGCACACGGAATGCACCGTAACTGGTTTCTCCCTGAACGCCGGCAGCCTCACGCTGCCACGAAGTAATATTTCCCAAGCTCTGATTGAGCGTACGATTGATCTTAAGGGTCATGTGTTTGTGGCGATTACATATCAAGTAACAAGAATTCAAGCCATTAAACCTACGCTAGTGGCGCACTAAAAAACAGAAATCGATTGCGGTAACTGGTTAGCCGCAATCCCGCAACCGGCTGAAATGGCATAAAAAAGCAGACTCACAGCCCGCCACCACCACACTTGATCCTCCTGGTATCGATGAGCCGCAATAAAAAAAGCCGCCCTTTCAGGCGGCTTCCCTAAACTTCAAAAACTCAAAAGACTTATTTCTTCTTGCCCGACTTCAGCGAAGAATCCCGCACGATCAAACGTGTCTTGAGAATCTTCGTCTCCGGTGTAGGATCAATATGTTCTTTCGACTTCACCTCGATCTGACGGATCAGCAGCTTCGCTGCTTCCTGACCCATTTCAAAACCAGGTTGGTCGACTGATGTCAGCGGCGGATCCATCAGGGAGCTAAAGAACCAGTTGCTGAAACCTACCACCGCAATGTCTTGCGGTATTTTCAGACCGGCTTCTTTGATAGTCTGCATGGCACCCATCGCAGCGGGGTCGTTCGTAGCAAAGATCGCATCCGGTGGATTCGCCATCTTCAACAGCTTCTCAGCCGCAGCTTTACCCTCTTCAATGGTACCTTGCGGGCAGCTTACGATCAGATCCTCGTGTACGGGCAGGTTGTGCTCGGCCAACGCTTCACGGAAGCCTTGCAGACGCTGCTTGGTAATGTCAAGGTTTGGAGGTCCTTCTAAGTGCGCAATGCGCTTGCAGCCTTGCTCGATCAGGTGCAGGGTAGCCTCTTTGGCGCCGCTCAAGTCGTCCACGATCACTTTGCTGGAATTAGCGGAGTCGTATACGCGGTCAAAGAACACCATCGGCACACCTTTCGCCATCATAGCGTCAATGTGCTCGAAGCTGTTTGTCTCGCGCGACAGCGAGATCAGCATACCGTCTACACGGCTGTTGAACAACGCCTTGATGTCGGTCTTCTCACGCTGCAGTGACTCGTTTGACTGGGTGATGATGATGTTGTACCCGGCGCTATAGGCCACATCTTCAATACCGCTAATGACGGTCGAGAAGAAAAAGTGAACAATCTCTGGGATGACGACCCCGAGTGTATTGGTCTTACTTTGGCGCAGGCTTAGCGCGACTATGTTGGGTTGATAATTCAGTTTCTCGGCCAGCTCGTTGACAGCTTTTTTCGTCTCCGGGCTAATGTCCGGGTGATCTTTCAACGCCCTGGAAACAGTCGAAGGAGATATGCCCAGCTCGCGGGCAATGTCCTTAATGGTAACCTGATTGTACTTCATACCACAAGTTTAAAAACTCTTCGGGGATTCTCCGCAACGTTTGCGCAACTTTATTTATAAAATCGCAAACGAATGCGATTCCGATTCCGGCTACGGTTTCGTGCGTTTTGTAGATAATTTTCAGTACCTTCCCGCTATTCCGACCGGCAATTCCGGCAACTCCGCCCGTTTATCAATCATTGGTATCTTCTCAAATCCATGCACCTCAATCATCGGTGCCCCAAAATCTTCCACCACCTTTCCCTCGATGTAATAAAACCCCCGCCCGCGAAACGGAAACTGCTTCGCTACAATTGGGAAATGCACCGTGTCAAACACCTCGCCATATCGGTCATAAAACGTCCCGAAGTACATCATCTCATGCTTCTGCGTCCAGGCAGTCTTCGTCGTCACAACATACCCTAAAATCGACGCCCGCTTCCCAACACAATCAACAAGCTCCCGTGCCGCAGTATCTGCCACATGCCCACCCGAAACCAATTGAAACGGATCACACAAGGGGAACCCCAACAGCTCGATCTCATCAAACGCATCCTCCTGTGCGTTCCGCTGCAGCGTGGGCAGCGGATACTCTTTCGGCGCCGTATCAAACAAGGTCTGCATCCCCGCCGGTTGCTTCGTCCGCGACTGCCCGAAAAACAACATTGCCTCCCACAACAGCTGCGGTTTAGTCTTACCCGTGAACCGAAACGCGCCCATCCGGATCAACACCCGCACTTGCTCCAACCCCAGCGGCAGACGTCGTAAGAAATTATCCAGGCTGGTATACGCGCCCTGGCGCGCCCGTTCGACGGAGATCTCCCGCGCAATCCTTTCCTCCAGGCTCTTGACATGCACAAACCCGATGTATAGCGCACGCCCTTCAATTGTCGTCAGGTATTCACTATGGTTCACGCAAGGGGGCGAGATTTGCCCGCCCAGCATACGCGCCTCATGAAAATAAAATTCGGTCTTATAGAAGCCCCCAAAGTTATTAATGACCCCGACCATAAACTCCAGCGGGTAATGCGCCTTGAGGAAAAGACTTTGATAGCTCTCCACCGCATAACTCGCCGAGTGTCCCTTTGCAAACGAATAGCCCGAGAAGCTCTCAATCTCATACCACACCCGCTTGATCACCGCCTCGTCATACCCTTGAGCGCGACAGGATGTATAGAATCTGTCGGCTACACGCTGAAATTCTTCACGCGAACGATACTTCCCCGACATACCCCGCCGCAGCACATCGGCTTCCGTCAGCGTAAGCTTCGCGAAGTGGTGCGCCACCTTGATCACGTCCTCCTGGTAGATCATCACCCCAAACGTATCACGCATTAACTCATCCATCATCGGGTGAATTGACGCATACGACTCACCACGCCGCGCCGCGTGAAAACGTTCCAGGTAGGTGCGCATCATCCCCGAGCTGGCAACTCCCGGCCGGATGATCGAGCTGGCGGCTACCAACGTCAAGTAATCATCGCAGCGCAGCTTGCCCAGCAGCATCCGCATAGCAGGCGACTCAACGTAAAAGCAACCCATCGTCCGCCCGGTACGCATCAGGTCTTTGATACCTTCGTCCTGCGTAAAGGCCTCGAATTGGTGAATGTCCACGTGCTCGCCCTGGTTGCGTTTGACGTGCCGCACGGTTTCTTTGAGATGGCCCAGACCACGCTGGCTGAGAATGTCGAACTTAAAGATGCCGAAGTCTTCCGCGTTGTGCATTTCGAAATGCGACACGGGCAGCCCTTTCGGCGGGAACTCGAGCGTTGTAAACCGGTAGATCGGCTCTTCGGTGATTAGCACGCCGCCCGCGTGAATCGACATGTTCGAAGGCAAGTCCTTCATGCGCTCGGCATACCGCAAGATCAGCGGCGCAATGTCCTCGCGATCGGGTATATATTCACTGCTGTCCGCCAGTGCTTCAATCTCGTCCTTCGGCAAGCCAAAGACCTTGCCCAGCTCCCGCAACAGCGATCGCCGCTGATAGGTCACGTGCGTGCCCAGTAAGCAGACGTGCTGCTCGCCATAGAGGTCAAAGAGATGCTGGTAAATCTCGTCACGGTTGTCCCACGAAAAATCCAGGTCGAAGTCCGGTGGCGACGAGCGCTCTTCGTTCAGGAACCGCTCAAAGTAAAGATCGAGTTTGATCGGATCGACATTGGTAATTCCTAAACAATACGCCACCACGCTGTTCGCGCCACTGCCGCGACCTACATAATCATAGCCGCGTTGTGTCGCGTATTGGGTCAGCTCGTAGGCAATCAGGTAATACGAAGCGAAGGCCTTTTTATTAATAATGTCGAGCTCTTTCTCGATCCGCGTACGTACAACAGCCTTGTCCGTATGCGCATACCGCCGTGTAAATCCCTTCCAGGTCTCTTCGGTCAGGTACGCGAGATCGGCGGCCCGACTGCCGCGCACGTGTTTTTTATTCTGATCACCGCCGGGCAGCAAATCGAGCGAGCATTGCGCCATCACGGTTTCGGCATTCGCGACCAGCTCCGGAAAGCGCGCATACCGCTGCTGTAGTTCCGACGGCGGCAACATAATCTCGTCGGGTTGAGCTTCCTGTGATTTAGGCAGCTTGCTCAGCAATGTATTGTTGGCCATCGCCCGTAGCAAGCGATGCATGTTAAAGTCGGTCTTGCTGGCAAACGTCACCGGGTGTAGCGCAACAAACCGATCTCTATACTCGTGGTACGATGTATACAACGTCAGTGGACCCAGATCCTGCGGGCGTACCCCGATATATTCATGTGGCCGCAACACCTCCGGCGCGCAACGCCCAAGGGGATATATAATGACTACCTGATCAAATACCGGTGCTCGATCCGGCAACGCCTTGTGCTCCCGGTTGTATCGGGACAGGAACCGGTTGAGCTCTTCAAAACCTGCGTTATTCCGGGCGATGGCGATATAGAGTAGCGCATTATCGTCTCCGCGACATTCCACGCCGACGGCAACATCCAGCACATAGGACTCTTTCCCATACAGCGTTAACCCATCGACACCAGGCCGATGCTCATGACACAGGCGCAGCATCTCCAGATACGAAGCCGTATTGTTGATCTCCGTCAGTATCAGCTTGTGAACACCACATCGCCGCGCTTCGTCAAACAGCTTCTGTACCGTCAACGTGCCGTATCGAAAACTAAAAGCCGTGTGACAATTAAGATACATGCTAGGAACGTCCGCTCTGCGCGGCGACTACCATGCGTATCTCGCGGTAGCTGTAGGCATCACCCAGAATGTCTTTGATAGGCGTCAGCATCAGGCCACCGCTCTGCGTGATCGCCGCCCGAATAGTCGGAAGCCTGGTAACGTCTACTAATGATTCGACAGGTATCCGTCTTTGCTGTACATAAAACGCGAGGTGGCCTTCAATGGTGACGGGACTCAATTCACGCGTTGCGGCAATAGCCTCAATGGAATAGCCCTTATTGAATAGCTCCAGCGTCTGCTGTTTCGTGTCGTTGTCGCGGTCGGTCGCGTCCTTGCGCTTTGGCTTACGGGTCTTGAGGTGTATGCGTGAGGTAAGGCCCTGCCGTGCACAAAACGAGGTAATGATCTCGCCAAACGTGTCCGCATAGCGCTCCAGCTTTTGCTGACCAAAACCTGAGATACGACTGAACTCTTCGCGGCCATGTGGCAGATAGGAGGCAAGCTCTTGCAACGTCGCATCCGACAGAACAATATAGGCCGGTACATTGTCAGCCGCAGCCAGTTGACGACGCAAGTCTTTCAACTGCTGGAACAAGGACGTATCGTACGCGGGCGCAGCCTCTTCTACCGCAGCGGATTCACGCTCGGCCGGCCGTGCCAATGCCTTCCGTAGCAATACCGTACTCGCGCGTCGCAGTACGTCGTCACTGCGGTCGGTGAGTTGCAGGAGAGGGTATTGCCCTTCCGCCTTAGCCAGGTAGCCCTGGTCGATCAGCTCCCGAATGACATCCTGCCAATCATCTTTACTCACATCCGCACCGATGCCGTACGTCGGCAGCTTCTTATGAAACTCTTGAATACGGGCAGCCTGCGAGCCCCGCAGAAAGTCGATGACATACCCGGCGCCAAAGCGCCCTTGCAGCCGGGTTACCGCAGACAGCACTTTTTTGGAGAGAATGGTAGCGTCTACCAGCTCATGCTCCGCCAGGCAGATATCACAATTTCCGCAATGCTGCGGCGCGGTCTCGTCAAAATATTGCAGCAGATACCGGCGCCGACAAGAGCGCAGATCACCATACTCCGCCATCTGTTCAAGCTTGCGGAAGGCAATCTCGGTTTGTGCCTCATTGCCGGGCACCTGGGCCAACCGTTTGATCTTGATCACATCGCCGTACGAGAAGAACAATAATGCTTCACTGTCCAGACCATCGCGACCGGCCCGGCCCGTTTCCTGGTAATACCCTTCAACGCTTTTGGGCAGGTCCATGTGTACCACAAAGCGCACATTCGACTTGTCGATTCCCATACCAAACGCAATCGTCGCGACGATGATCTTGACCTCATCCCGCAGGAATAAATCCTGGTGTTTACTCCGTAGTGTGCGGTCCAGCCCGGCGTGGTAGGGCAGGGCATCAAAACCTTCCCGTGTCAGAAAGGCGGCAACTTCTTCGGTGCTACTCCGCGACATGCAATAGATTACCCCCGAGTCGTCGCGCCGCGAACGGAGAAACTCGACCAGTCGCTCGCCGCTTTGGCGTTTGGGCTCCACCGTATACCGGATGTTAGCGCGGTTAAAGCTCGACACAAACATCGCCGGGTCGCGCAACGAAAGCTTGTCGACAATATCTTTTCGCGTCTGGCGATCGGCCGTAGCCGTCAACGCAATCACAGGCACTTTCGGCAACAGCGTGCGCAGCTGCGCGAGGTTGAGATAGTCCGGCCGAAAGTCATGACCCCAATGCGAAATACAGTGAGCCTCGTCGATAGCCAGTAAACTAACGTTGTAGCGCGGCAGCTCTTTCAGGAACGTGCTTTCCGGCGCCAGGTATAATAGCTTGAGCGTGCCCGCACGGGCGGTGTCGACGACTGCGCTTTGCTCGGCCGGTGATTGTGTCGAGTTAAGGAAGGCGGCGTGCACACCGTTCAGGCGCAACGCATCCACCTGGTTTTTCATGAGGGCAATGAGGGGAGAAATGACAACGGTCAGGCCAGGAAAACACAACGCAGGTACCTGGTAACACAACGATTTGCCCCCGCCCGTCGGCATCAGCACAAGTGTGTCGCGCTGCGCCAGGACGGCGTGGACAATGGCTTCCTGTTCCAACCGAAAGGACGAGTAGCCGAAATGTTTTTGGAGAATCTGTAACGGGTTCATGAGCATAAAGGTAACGAATTAGAAAAAAATGAGCGTGTATGATGGCTGTTAGTCTTCACCGAGCATAATGTCGCGATAATGCATCCAATGTCCATCGCCGCGGGCCAACACGGTGATCCGGTCACACAGGAAATGTTGACTGTAGGGCAGGTCTTCCAGGTGCGGCCAGCATTTGTCGAAATCCTGTAGTGACAGCATCGGCGCAATGGTGATGTGGGGTGTATAATGTGAATCTTCACGCACCAGCTTTTCGAAGATATCGCGTATGGGATACTTATTGATGACGTCGAGATAAATAGTCCGGTAATGCTTACCGTGGTGGAATGCCGCCAGATTCTTTACAAAAATGTTGAAAGGCGTCATATAGACGGCTTTCGCCTCTACGTACCGGATGATGTCCTCCAGATGCTCATCTTTATACTTAAACAAAGAAATGTGAGCCGTCGAATACCGGCCTGGAAACGGATGCCCGAGGAGGTAATGTACATCGTCTTTTAATACAAAGACGTCGCTGCGAATGTGCGGCGGGGGAGAGATAATGAACGATAATTCTTTTACAATAGAACCGGTTTTTGTCGTGAGTTTCATATCGCTTCGTCGTTTAATTACTTTCCTTTGAACATGTTCATTTCCATGCGCACCCGGCGGCTGACGTCGAGGGTCGTCGCCCGGATCAGCTTCTCCGCACCGTGTTTGTGTTTGATGAAGTCAATCGCCTCGTATAGATTAACCGAGGCCGCTGTGTCGTTGAACAGGTCGATCTGATGGCTACCATGCAGCAGGCCACTCAGCCGTACGCCCACCAGGCGGATCAGCATGCGTCGGTTATACAGTTTGTCAAACAGTGCCGTCACAGTCTGCAGCAACAGGTGGTCAGAGGCCGTATAGGGAATTTTTATTTGTTTGGTTTCCGTGTCGAAGTTGGTATAACGAATCTTGACCGTGACACACGAGGTAAGCTTGCTCTGGTCACGTAACTGGAAGGCTACCTTCTCGACCATGGCAATCAGAATGGACTTGAGCTTGGCCGTGTCCATGGTGTCCGCATCGAACGTCGATTCCGTAGAGATCGACTTCGCCTCGCTATGAGGCACGATAGGGGAGTCGTCAATACCATGGGCCTTGTTCCAGAGTGAAACACCGTTCTTACCAAACGCGCTGATCAGAAAATTCATCGGCATCTCGCGCAGGGTCGCCACCGTGCGTACGCCCATATCATATAAGAAGCTCGCGGTCTGTTTGCCGATCATGGGAATCTTCTCCACACCCAGCGGCGCCAGAAATTCCTTTTCTGTACCCGCCGGGATCTGCTTTTGTGCATTCGGCTTAAACTCTGCCGTGGCGATCTTGGAAATGAGCTTATTCACCGACAAGCCTAACGAGATAGGTAAGCCGCTCTCCTTAATAATGTGCTTACGCAGCTCGACCGCCCATTTAAAGGCGCCGAAATAGCGGTCCATGCCGCTGGCGTCTATATAGAATTCGTCGATGGACGCCTTTTCAAACAGCGGAGCCTTTTCGGCGATAATCTCTGTAACGATATGCGAGTGCTGGCTGTAGGCCTCCATATCGCCGGAAATGACCCGGGCGTCGGGACAGAGTTGCAGGGCCAGGTACATGGGCATGGCGGAATGCACACCAAACCGGCGCGCCTCATAACTGCAGGCGGCCACGACCCCGCGACGGCTGCTCCCGCCGACGATCAGGGGCAGCCCTTTCAGCGACGGGTTCTTCTTACATTCTACCGCCACGAAAAAAGCGTCCAGGTCAAAGTGGATGATGTTGCGATCCATGATTCGAAGTAACTAAAAATATTAGTTTTATTTTTGTTTGTGAACTAATTTTTTTAGCTTTGTTCCATCATTGTAGGAAACAAACAGAATACGCTGATTTTGCCATCTTGTAGATATTCTTTTTTCTAACAGTGACTACGTTGTGGTGACGTGAAACATCATAAAACCTTCCTCCATCGGCGACGCCGGTGGGGGAGGTTTTTGTTAACCCGTTGTGAATGTCAATGATATCGTGTAAAATCGATCTATAAAATGAACGTCCTGTACGTCTTATACACTTTCTCACCCCAACGGTATATACTTACCCCCTAGATTACTATGGCAACTGTAAATCAGAATCTGAAGTTCTTACGCGCTGAAAAAGGGTTGACGCAAAAACAGCTCGCGGAAAAACTCGGCCTCAAACAAGCTACCATCGGTGCTTATGAAGAGGAACGTGCCACCCCGCCGCTGCCCGCCCTGCTCGACTTCACGCGCATCTTCCAGGTAAGCCTTGACGCCCTCGTCAGCCAGGACCTCAGCAAGATCCCCGAAAAAGAACGCAAGAACCTGCGCCCCGGCCGCGGCAAAGAAGTCCTCGCCATTACCGTAGATAGCACCAGTAAAGAAAACGTCGAGCTCGTCATGCAAAAAGCATCCGCCGGCTACCTCAACGGCTACCAGGACCCCGAGTTCGTTCGTGATTTGCCCAAGATCAACCTCCCCGTCCTGAACCGCAACCGCACCTACCGTGCCTTCGAAATCCAGGGAGACTCCATGCTCCCCATTCAACCCGGCAGCATCATTTTCGGCGAACACGTCGAGGACGTCTCCACCATCAAAAACGGCAAGCTCTATATATTAGTCACGAACCAGGAAGGCATCGTCTTTAAACGTGTCTTTAACTTCAACGACGAGGAAGGCAAAGTCCTGCTGGTATCAGACAACCGCCAGTACGCGCCATATGCTGTGGCGTCCACGGATGTCCTGGAGCTTTGGGCGGCAAAGGGGTTTTATTCGAGTCAGTTTCCAGAGGGGCCTAGCGATAATGTGGCGCTTTCGGATCAGCTGGCGTTGCAGTTGGTGAGGTTGCAGGGTGAGGGGGGGAAGAAGAAGAAGGTGTAGGCGGATATAATGCTGAATAGGCAGTGATGCTTCGATTCCGCTCACCCCGACATATTAAATTGAATTAAAAGCCATCAAATTTTACATTTAGATGGCTTTTTTGTGGGCAGGCGTCATACTACTAGCCTTCCAACTCCTTCGTCATGGCTTTAATAAACCTTGGCTTGTCATTTTTTACTTTTTTCAACATCGCTTTCCTGTCATCCGGTATAGTTAAATATTTTTCAGCCCATAAATTGATTTCAATCATTATAGGAAGCAGGTCTATTCCCTTTCGAGTCAATCTATATAACACTTTTGCTTTACTATCCGGGTGTTCTAGTTTTTCAATGATTTTGTTTTCTTCCAGCGTCAGCAACCTGGAAGCTAAAATATTAGTGGCAATTCCTTCCGCCGACTTTAGGAAATCACCGTAGGTACATTCTTTTGCGAACATCAGGTCTCTGACAATCAACAGGGACCATTTATCTCCCCAAATATCAAGAGAGCAACTAACAGGGCAATTTGACCTCTTTTTGACCTTATTCATAAAATAGCTTAAAAATCACTTGCAATATACAAGTTAATAGTAGCTTTGTACTTGCAATATGCAAGTGTATCTACAAACAATACGAAATTGTTGCAACAAAATTCTGCACGATAAATAAAATAAAAAATATCATGAAGGCATTTATTGTTAATCGCTATGGCAAAAAGGAGAAATTGCAGCTGGCGGAAATAGCAGAACCTGTTGTAAAAGAAACTGAAATTTTGGTTCAGATCCATTCAGCAGGTGTGAATCTGTTGGACTCCAAGATCAGAAATGGTGAATTCAAAATGATTTTGCCTTACAAACCGCCATTTGTGTTGGGGCACGATGTGGCGGGAGTTGTCACGAAAGTTGGTTCAAATGTCAGCAAGTTCAAAGTGGGCGATGAGGTTTACGCAAGACCGGCAGATCATCGAATCGGAGCTTTTGCAGAATTCATTTCTATCAATGAAAATGATGTTGCCATCAAACCAAAAAAACTCACGATGGACGAAGCGGCTTCCATACCTTTGGTGGGGCTAACCGTATGGCAAGCGCTAATTGAAAAAGCGAATCTGAAGAAAGGTCAAAAAGTATTTATTCAGGCTGGCTCAGGAGGTGTAGGAACTTTTGCAATTCAACTGGCAAAACATTTAGGAGCTACTGTAGCGACAACAACCAGTGCTACCAACATTGACCTGGTGAAAAGTCTCGGTGCCGATGTTGTGATCGATTATAAAAAAGATAACTTCGAGACCATGTTGAACGGTTATGACGTGGTGTTGAATAGTCAAGACCAGAAGACGCTCGAAAAATCGCTGCAAGTGCTAAAACCTGGTGGAAAACTCATCTCTATCTCAGGGCCACCGGATATTGAGTTTGCAAAGAAGATAAAAGCTCCCTGGTACGTCCAATTGATCATGAAACTCTTAAGCTCCGGGGTGAAGAAAAAAGCTAAACGGCTTAACGTAGGCTTTTCCTTTCTTTTCATGAGAGCACAAGGAAGACAATTGAGCAAAATTACTTCTCTTATCGATTTGGGCGTCATACGCCCCGTTATAGATAAGGTATTTCCATTCGAAGCTACCAATGAGGCTATAGCTTATGTAGAAAGCGGGCGTGCAAAAGGTAAGGTTGTCATCAAGATCGTAAAAGGCTCCTAAAGACCTCGAATCTTGTTCCATCATTACACCTTTCCGTTTCACTCTGTCAAGAGGAGCAGTGAATAACAATTTTCCTCACCCCACATATTTGCCAGGATCGAGTTCGAAAGCGAGCCCCTTCCAGGCATGATCGCCGGCTTCGTACTTTCTACGGTTCGCTCGGGCGATCTTTCGGAATAGATGGAGAGCGTCACGATCATTAATCCCGGACGTATCCTGGTCGAGGTGTTCACGCAAAAGGTCACAACGGAAGGTGCGAACGGTATTGGGTTCAGAGAAGGCGACGTTCATCTCACTATTTCCGAAGAGTGAAAAACGGTGAAGGTTGCACGAGCCGACTGTAGCCCATTCATCGTCAATTAACATGAGCTTGGCATGGACATAGATTGGTTTGCGACGACCATCCGCGCCGATGCCTGCAATACCCGCCAGCATGAAGCCCTCGAAAGTCCCAAGCGCTGCCCGAGCTTTGAGAAACGCTTGCCGCGCTGGCGGAATCAGCGAACCGACGTCCGGTTCAGCAGGCATCAGCAAAACCACGTCCACGCCTCGCTTGAGTGCCCGATGAAGGCAATCCACGATTTCAGGCACATCAACATACTGGTTTTCCATATAAATTGACCGGCGTGCGGCATTGATGGCCGCACAATATTGATCGAAATTTGATTGCTCACCCGAAGCGATATTGTATGATATTCCTTCAGGCGCTGCCTGTCCGTCGAAATAGCGTCCCGGATGGATAGTTCGTTGTATTTGCACGACTGCACTACCGCGCGCAGTGGGAACCTGGGCTGGAAACTGTAGCCTGGCTTCGCTCCCCATTCCCCAACGACCATGCTCCGCCAATCGCTCGCTTGCTTCGTTCCAGCGTTGCACAAAATTGTGGTGAACGTCGACCACCGAGGGGCCCGCTAGTTCTACGTAAACGTCGTGATTGTGCCCTTCACCCCTATGACCGGGTGTGACCATGGAATGGGGATTGAGATTGATCCCCCCGACAAAGGCCGTTTCATTTTCGGCGCCGGCATCAATGATCCAGCTTTTCTGATGCTGGCAGAAACCTGGGTGAGCGCAGTCCCACCGGATTTTTACGCCAGATCGGCGCGCGTTGAGTAGATCAATATGAATCTTAGATCCCCAGAACGCGTTGCGCCGGAGCCATTCGGTCTTGGCGTCCGGCCGCCAAAAAATGACCCGCACATCGATGCCACGTGTAGCAGCGCGATCAAGAACATCGAATGTTCCACCACGACCGTCCGGCATCTCAAAGTCTGCCCACATGAAAGTCACCGTCACCCAGACGCTCTTTTGAGCCGCTTCAATTGTCTCGCAGATACGCCGGAACGCCGGTTCGCCGTCAATTAACGGTCGCACCAAATTCCCAGGACGAATCGGATAGGAAGCTGATGGCACGAATGGAATAACGTCGTTCGTCATCGGCACAATTTGCCTGATTTTTTTCGAATCAGGATTATCCCTACAAATTCTGCTTCCAATAGGTGCGATATTGTCTATAAAAATTCTTAACCCCACACTTTTGGCTCAGAACAAGTTTTTCAAGACTGTGTGGATGCATTTATTCATACTGTCTCTGCTGAGTCTATCCTTACCTGTATATTCACAAGCTCAGCGTCCAAAATTTAAGCGATTAACAACGAACGAGGGGCTGTCCAATGGATTAGTGTCCGCCTCTTTGAAAGACCACAATGGTTTTATGTGGTTCGGCACGGGTGAAGGCCTTAACAAGTACGATGGTTATCAGTTTACAGCCTATAAGCATAACTCCGAAAAAGTCAGCAGTATAAGCGATAATTTGGTACGGGACGTCTTTGAAGACCGGACAGGTAACCTATGGATCGCTACGGAACGTGGCCTGGATCTATTTGACCGTGAAAAGGAGATATTTATTCGGTATAGTCCTGATGGTACGGCTGTATCCGTACGGGATATTTTTCAGGACAGTAAAAACCGAATATGGCTGGGTACAACGAAAGGACTTTTCCTATTCGATCCCGTCACCAAAACCTCCAGGCTCTTCTATTACGATGGGAACGATGACAATAATTTTAAACACAATTTTATTTATAGGATAACGGAGGATAATGGAGGTGATCTATGGATAGCCACACGGCAAGGACTGGGCAGATTCAATACCCTAACGCAACAATTTGTTGTGTATCATCATGACGAGGGTAAATCCAACAGTCTCAGTGTCAATTGGACCAAAGCAGTTTTTAAAGATAGCAAGGGAAATATCTGGGTGGGGACACAAGGAGGAGGCATTGCGCTGTTCAACAAAAAGGATAATTCCTTTCGGAATTTTCGCCATGACCCAACAAACCCCAATAGCGTGGCACACAATGATATTCTTTCATTTGTTGAAGGTAATGATGGGAAACTTTGGATAGGTACCGAAAATGGTGGAGTTAGTATCTTTGACCATGAGAGAAATACTTTTGTTACGTATCAACATGACGCTACGGACAATACAAGCCTGAGTAACAATTCCATCCATAGCCTTTACAAGGATGATATTGGAAACATATGGGTTGGCACCTGGTCCGGAGGAGTGAATTTTCTGCCATATCTAAAAGATAAATTCACACATTACAAGCAGATTCCTTTTAACAGCAATAGCCTGAGCAACAACCTTGTTTTATGCATTACGGGTGATAGCATGGGCAATATCTGGATTGGTACTGATGGAGGAGGATTGAATCAGCTCGATCAAAGTAGGGAAACCTTTACGCATTACAAACACGATAGCCAGAATGATAACTCGATCAGCACCGACTACATTATTACGTTAGTAGAAATTAGTAAGGGGACTCTTGGACTGGGCTATCACCGTGTAGGACTCGATTTTTTTGATCGGAACAAGAATGTTTTTACGCATTTGCTTGAAAACGAAAATTCCAATGGCTTATCCAGTGCGAGTGTGAGTATGACCCTAAAAGATCGTGAAGGTAATTTGTGGTTTGGCATGTTTGATAATGGGGGGCTATGTTTCTATGACACGAAGGAACATCATTTTACCCGGTATCGTCAAAACCCTCAGGATGAAAGGAGCTTTGGAGGAAGCTCTGTTTTTTCATTGGCAGAAGACAAAGAAGGAAATCTTTGGGTGGGTACGGACAATGGGTTGGATTTATTTGATCGAAAAAACAACCAGTTTATTCATCATCGCAATGATCCGCGCAACAAGGAAAGCCTGAGTCATAATACCGTTCGCTCTATCCTGGAAGATAGTCACGGCAACCTTTGGCTGGGCACTGACGGTGGTTTAAATCTCTTTAACAGGAAGTCCAATACCTTTATCGCGTATACTGAAAAGGACGGTTTGGCAAATGATGCTATCTACGGTATTCAGGAAGACAATCATGGCAATCTCTGGTTTAGCTCTAACAGGGGGCTTTCCCGATTCGATCCCGTGACAAAAACCTGTCGTAACTATGATGTGAGCGATGGACTACAAGATAATTCATTTAAGCCCAATGCCTGGTATAAGACTGCAGACGGAGAAATGGTATATGGGGGTGTTAATGGTTTTAATATCTTTCACCCGGATAGCATACGAGACAATACGTTCATTCCGCCTGTTTGGATCACTGATTTTAATGTATTTAATAAACCAGTTGAGATTGGCGGCAAGGACGCTCCCCTCCAAAAAAGCATCAGCGAGTCGAAAGAAATCATACTAACGTATAAACAATCGGTTTTTTCGTTTGAGTTCTCCGCTCTGAATTATACACTTTCAGAAAAGAACCAATACGCATTCATGATGGAAGGTTTTGATAAAGGATGGAATTACAGCGGTGTACGTCGGAGGGCAACATACACGAATCTGGATCCCGGGGAGTATACCTTCAGGGTGAAGGCCAGTAACAATGATGGAGCGTGGAATGAAGAAGGTACATCCATTAAAGTTATTATTACACCTCCTTTTTGGGCAACCGTTTGGTTTAAAACCCTTTTGGTACTGGTTGTTGCCGGATCGGTTTACGGCATTTTTAGGTTCAGGTTAAATGCTGTCGAAGCCCAGAAAGTAAAACTGGAAGAACAGGTCTACCTAAAGACGGCCGAAGTCATCGCACAGAAGGATGTTTTAGAAGCTCAGGCCGAGAACTTGCAGTCACTAAATGAAGAGCAACAGGCGCAAACCGAATTTCTTCAAACATTAAATGGCGAGCTTCAACAGCAGAAAGAAGAAATAATAGTCCAACGCGAAGAGGCCGAAAAGGCTAACCGGGCCAAGAGCATTTTTCTGGCAACCATGAGCCACGAAATAAGAACTCCGATGAATGGTGTGCTCGGTATGGCTTCACTACTGGCGGAGACTTCACTTACGCCTGAGCAAAGTGAATATACGGATACTATCATTAGTAGTGGAGAGGCCTTACTTACCGTTATTAATGACATACTCGACTTTTCAAAAATTGAATCAGGAAGTCTTGAGCTCGACAATCACTCCTTCGACTTGCGACAATGTGTAGAGGAGGTGATGGATGTATTTTCCGTAAAGATCGCACAGAAGGGTCTGGATCTGGTCTACCAGATAGACTACCAGATTCCGGCGCAGATAGTGAGTGATAGTCATCGTCTGCGTCAAATATTACTTAATCTGATCAGCAATGCCATGAAATTTACACACCGGGGTGAGATTTTCCTGGGAGTAGATTTAGTGAGCAACAGGAATGGCGAACTGGAGCTGGCTTTTCATATTCGGGATACAGGAATTGGTATACCCGATGATAAGATCTCAAGACTGTTCAAATCCTTCTCGCAAGTTGACTCTTCTACTACCCGAAAATATGGTGGCACAGGTCTGGGACTCGTCATTAGTCAGAAACTGGCGGAGTTAATGGGAGGCTCCATTACCGTGGAAAGTAAGCTAAATGTCGGCACGACATTTAGCTTTACTACAAAGAGCATGGTAAGCCAGGCGTCTATTCCTCAATCTGCACATTGCAATTCAGTTGGGAATGAGGGGAAAAGAATCCTGGTGATTGACGATAACGCGACAAACCTTAAGGTACTACAAACGCAGCTGGAGCAATGGAAGTTATCGTCTACAGTGACAATTTCCGGAGAGCATGCTTTGGAGCTGCTGTCGAACCACGAAAGATTTGACCTGGTCATTACGGATATGCAGATGCCGGACATGGACGGCATACAACTATCAAATAAAATAAAAGAAAAATATCCACGACTGCCCATAGTCCTTCTTAGTTCTATTGGCGATGAAAGTAAAAGGAAACATTCTGACTTGTTTGTAGCCGTGTTAAACAAGCCCGCCCGACAGCAGCAGTTGTGCAGGGTTATTAATTCAGCGCTAAAACCAGATGATGGGACTATGCCCGTAGAAACCCTGAGACCAAAACAAGTGCTCTCAGAAGATTTTGCAGCGAAATATCCACTTAGGTTTATGATTGCAGAAGATAACCTTGTAAACCAAAAGTTGGCTGTTCGGGTGTTGAATAAGTTAGGATATAAAAAAATTGATATAGCTCAAAATGGTCTGGAAGCAATCGAAAAAATAGGCCAACAGTTTTATGAAATAATTTTGATGGACGTGCAGATGCCGGAAATGGACGGCTTGGAGGCTACCAGGCAGATACGCGCAACAGCGGGTCAACGTCCCATTATAATCGCCATGACAGCTAACGCTATGGAGAGCGACCGGGAAGATTGTATACAAGCCGGTATGGACGATTACATCAGTAAACCCATTAAGCTGGATACAGTTGTCAAAATGCTTGAGAAATGGGCCTCCATGTAAACGTAAAGATTAACAGATGTGTATCATCGGCCCGGGTGTTTTTCCGGTAACATGTTTCTGCTATATCATTCGGGTGGGCGAATCCGTAAGTTCGTTAACAATACATTAAAACCCTCCCTCTATGAAACTATTAAGAACCCCTCCGTCATTTCTTGCGATCTTACTGCTGCTCGTTGCTTGCGGTGAAGATCCATTACGAGATGTCACCGAGCGCAACCTTACCACTCGTGAGGCCAATCCCGGTACAATGGGCATCGGCCCGCCGCCGCCGCAAATTCCCTGGACGTGTTCGATCGCGACGAGCACCGAGGCTCTCGCATATCATTTCTATGCTTTAGGGGACCAGTTCTTTCAGGGGCAAGATCCCGCAGCGGAAATTGTCCCAATAGAATATAATAACCAGGGAAACCCCACCAGGATCAAGACTTACGGCGGTTTTTTCGATAGCACGCGTTCGGTTTTTAGCTACGATGCATCGGCACGGCTGAGACGCCTTGTCCGGAATGGCTACCATATGATAAATAATGGGTTGAACTATACCACGACCTATAGCTTTGTCTACCACGGCACAACCTCTGTTACTGTATCCCGGGTAACAACACCCAGTGCGCTTTGGCCGCCTTTCGATACGGGATATACAAAGCTTTATTTGGATGCCGAGGGGAGAATTAAGGAAAAGCGTGAATACCTCACATCTACCGATGCAACGGCGCAGTATATCCTGAAGTACGCGTATAATTCAGCCGGTAACCTGTCGACCATTCTCTATATCGAGCCGAACGAGGGCCAGATGACCCTGGCTAGATTTGATGCCTACGACACAAAAAAGAATCTCTATAAAACAAACAAAGTCTGGCAGATGCTGATGGAACAGTACAGTAATAATAATCCTACGGACTTTACGATACAGTGGCCGGGGGCGGAGTTTAAAATGCGGTTTACCGTACAATATCTTTATAATTTGCCCGGTTACCCGATTAGTTTTGATCGGGAGCGGAATGACTACTATATCCCCACAGGACAGTGGCAATATGCCTGCTGCACCGTCCACAGTGAAATGACGTATAACTGTCAGGTAGTGCTGCCTAATCCATAACCGGCGCAAGACCTTTCACCCCGACTTCGCCCGCTATAGCTCTGCGTAGAGCCATAGCGGGCTTTTTCATTTGGCAACACCTCATAGACTACACCCAGCTTAGGCATCCATGCCCCGATTGACGTTTTTTGAACCTTTCCTTACGCAAAGTTAAACCTCTTCGCCCATGCCGGTCAGCTATCTTTGATGAGCGCAGCCATTGAAATTGTATTGCACGGCGTGCCACGTCGGCGGTATGCGCAAAAAAATAGTAATAGGATTGATATGACGATAGACAGGCCTTTGGGAATGCGGTGCATGTGTTTGATATTGGTACTACTGCTGTATGCTTGCGGCGAGAAATCCGATACAGCAGCGGTGTTGTCGGTGCACGAAGTGATGGATAGCGTCATCACGAGGCTCTACGCGCAGGTGCCGGTTGAGCAATACAATAGTATTGATGAAGCCTTTATCCTACATTTTCTGACGTTCGAAGAAAAGAAGGTACTATCCACCCGATATCAATACTTTCGGGTAAATGTGCCGGTGATGGTATCGCTGATGCGACACAAGGATCAGCAGACAGTTCCCTTCTGGCTGGAGGATGCCGGCTTTACCCGGTCGGGAAAGATCGTAGAAAACGAAGAATATGAATATGAAGTATGGCAGAAGCAATTCGAGCCCGGGTGGGTGGAGCTTGGCATCAATGGATTCGACAAACACCGGCCGGTATACTTTGTATCTGTGGGGCCGGTAAATGCTGCGGATGAGCTGAAGATAACAAACGCGTTTCCCGAGCAGTTTCCCACCGTGCCCATGACGGTAGGTGCGTTTACATACCATGACTGGCCCGGCCTGGAGTTGACGGCCGTGCCGCCGGAACTGGTAGGGCAATCGCTGTTTACGACGGTGAGAGGACGTGCCCGGGAAGCGCATGTCGTCGGAGCGTTTCGCGAGACACTTTTTCCTTCATCCGCCGTGCCGGATCAGGTCATGCAGACGTGGAGTGGCGATCCAAAGACCTCCGTGGATATACAATGGCGTACGCACCCGGGGGTGAAAGAGAGCGCTGTAAAATATTGGGTGACCGGCACAACGGATACGTTGGAGACAAAAGCAGTCTCGAATACGCTGCAAGACCGCATGCTCTCCAACGATCGGTATATACAACGCCACACTGTTTCGTTGCGGGTGCTAAAGCCGGGCACGAGGTATGGCTACACTGTTGGCTCCGGGCGGGGTAACAACTGGTCGCCTGCAGCGACCTTCGAAACTGAGGCAGACGAGGACAAGGGATTTTCTTTTATTTGGTTTGGCGACACGCATTGCTTCCCGGATTCCGGGCGAATGATTACACTGGCAGATCAGCAGCATAAAGATATTGCCTTTTACTCCATCGCCGGCGACATTGTCAGCACGGGGCTGTATCGCGATGAATGGGATCAATTGTTTCAGTATTCGGGCGGAGCATTTTCCCGGAAACCGCTTATGCCTGTGCCGGGCAACCACGACCGCCAGGACGGCCTGGGCGCCCAACTGTACTACGATCTTTTCAGTCTGCCGCACAACGGCCCGCCACGGGTCGAACCAGAGGCATCGTATGCATTCGAGTATGGTGATGCCCTGTTTCTCATGATCGACGCTACCTCGGAAGTGACCGACCACACCGCCTGGATCGAAGAAAAACTGACGAGCTCGAAGGCGTCCTGGAAGTTTGCCATGTTTCACTTCCCGCCATACAACTTTGAGGAACCCTACCAGGATATTCAGCAAGCCTGGGTACCCCTGTTTGATAAGTACCACGTAGACATGGTGATGGGTGGCCACATTCATTATTACATGCGTTCCAACCCCATGGCCGGAGGAAAGGTGGTGGATAGTTTCGATCAAGGCACCGTGTACACCATCTCGATCAGTATTCCCAGCGAGCACAACGATATCGGTACAGAGCCCTACGCCGCCGCGCGGTATAAAGACGGATACTTTTACCAGCGGGTAGATATCGCGGGCGATGTATTGAGCTACCGTACATTCGACGACAAGGGTACCTTGAAGGATTCGTTCACCATTCGCAAAAAGCAAAAAAGATGAGACGTCTCGCATTCTATTCTCTTCTACTGGCCGGTTGGCTGTCGATCGTGGCCTGTCAACCCGATCAACCCCCAGCCATCCATCAGCCTGTTTTTCAGGACGTATCCTTTCAGCAGGACTATAGTAAGAAGTATACAGCCACCGACAGTACGGTAGTATTGAATCAAGTAAGAACCGATCGCAACGGCGTGGTACAAATCTTGTCCTCGCAGGGGCTGTTACACCCCTATGCCGGAGAATTTCTATACCCGGGCACGCTGGTCGCCGATAGGTCTTTCCGTCCCTTACGCGATAAAAAGATCCGTGCAATTGGCACGTACCGACAGCAATTGGTATACCTGGATGACAAAGCTGTGTTCAGCAATGCCTGGGCCGGTAAGCTCTATAAAAAACATACGTTGCCGGATGCGATACTTTTTACTGGCGGCAAGGATTTTTCTTTTTTAGTGTCGGACGGAACGAAGCTGCAGTACCTGGACGACCGCGGAATAGGATGGGAGGGAAGCGCGCCCGCTGGCTTGATTGATATGGTATACGATGGCCACAGGAATGCGTTTATACTATTAAGCCCTTCGGGTATTTCCGTTTTTGCGGTGGCGGAGCATACGGTGAAGAACGTCTATACCGGCACGGGCCTGACGTGCCTGGCGCTGACAAACGGGGCAAATGATCTGGTGATTGGTACCCATGCCGGGTACCTCACGTTAGACGCTGGCAGCGGCCGGCAACGTGGTACATGGCAGGGTAAACTTCCGTGTGCCGACCTGACAGCTGTGAAAGAAATGAATGGCAGGCTCTGGTTCGGATCGGTACGCGGAGCCTTTATGGTACGCCCGGATGGTAAATTTAATTATTATGCATCCAAACGTTGGTTGCCTTCCGACAGGGTGATTGACCTCGCCCTGAAAGCCGACAGCTCCATCCTGGTACTGACCGATAAGGGGCTGGGGGAGATTTGCTTCAAATCGATGACGCTTGCCGACAAAGCCGCGTACTTCGGAAAACAGGTACGCAGTCGTCACATCCGCCACGGATTTAACGCCCAGCTGGAAAATCTGGACGAAGGCAATCTGGGCACCGGTACGCTGGACGACTCCGACAACGACGGACTGTGGACGTGTATGTACCTGGCGGCAGAGGTTTTCAGACACACCGTAACCGGCGCTGACGATGCCCTGGAGAATTGCCGTGAATCGATGGATGCCCTGGAGCGTCTGTATACCATCAACCCGATGCACGGGTTTCCTTCCCGTTCCTTCGAGCGACGGGGATATAAATACGACAGCGAGCCGTGGCGGCGCGCAGAAGATCCGGAATGGGACTGGAAGTCCACCACCAGCAGCGACGAGGCCATTGGCCACATGTTTGTATATGGGGTGATGGCCGAGCTAATGCGTGACGAGGACCTGAAGAAACGCGCCGTGGTGCTCATGGATTCTTTGATGCAGCACGTGCTCGATAACAATATGTACCTGGTGGACTGGGATGGCAAGCCTACGACGTGGGGCAAATGGAACCCGGAGTATGTCAATGCGCGGCCGGTGATGGTAGGCGACCGGAAGATCAACTCCTCGAATATTATCTCCATGCTGCAGACAGCATATCATTTCACGCACAAAGAAGTGTATAAAGAAAAAGCCTTTGAGCTGATGACCCGCCATGGTTATTACGAGAACCTCATGCGGCCCATGCGTGAAATCACGAAAGCCCCTGCTTCGGCCGACGATTGGAGCAAAATGTTGTCGGAGGCCTGGAACCACTCGGACGACGAGATGTATTTTCTGGGCTATTGGGGACTCTACAGGTATGCCTTCAACGATACCCTGCGAACAAATTTCCGGGAAGCGATCGTTGACCATTGGCAAGCTGAGCGTCCGGAGAAAGATGGCGCCTGGAATATTATGACGGCCGTTACCGGTACGCAACAATTCGACCTCGATGAGGCGGTTTGGTATCTACAGGAATACCCGCTGGACCTTGTCAGCTGGGATGTGAAGAATAGCGATCGCGGCGACATTGTGAAGATCGACACCAACTTCCGCAAGCAATATACCGCGGAGGTGCTGCCACCCGACGAGTTGGGCATATCCCGGCACAACGCCAATCGCTTCGAGCTAGACGGAGGCAACGGCGGTGCATCGGAATACAGCGCGGGCGACATTTGGCTATTGCCCTACTGGATGGGACGCTACCTGGGTGTTATCAGCGCACCCAACATGATTAAACGATAACCCCGAGCACGTATGATAATAGGAGTCGATCTGGGAGGAACCAATGTGCGGGCCGGAGTCGAATCAGAAGGGCATATTCATCAGCAACGCGGCGAGATCTTTAACAACCGCGGGTCGCTGGCAGACACACTGGAACAACTGGTGGAATTTATCCGGCCGCTGGTGAGTCCGGTCGTGACCGGAATCGGCATCGGAGTTCCTTCGGTGGTAGACATCGCCAACGGCATCGTTTACAACGTTGGAAATATACCGGCGTGGAAAGCCGTGCCTTTGCGGCAAATTCTGGAGGACGCACTGTCTCTTCCGGTGGCAGTTAACAACGATGTGAACTGTTTTATTCTGGGCGAGCACCGTTTCGGAGAGGCGAGGGGCAAGCATACCGTGGTGGGCATTTCGTCGGGTACGGGGCTGGGATCGGGTATTGTTATTGACGATCAGTTATATCATGGACGCAACTGCGGTGCGGGCGAGCTGGGGTTGCTGGCATACCTCGACCGGAATATCGAGTATTATGCGTCGGGCAACTTCTTTGAAGCAGTTCACCAGTTAACAGCCATCGAAGCGCACCGCCGGGCGCTGGCGGGTGATGCTACCGCCGTAGCGCTGTGGCGGGAGTTCGGAGCACACATCGGCCACGTCATCAAGACAGTGGTTTTAACGTATGACCCCGAAGCCATCGTGATCGGCGGATCCCTGTCAAAAGCATTTCGTTTTTTTGAAGAAGCCATGTATACCAGCCTGGCGAATTTTTGTTACCCCGAGTCGATCCGCCGGTTGGAAATCTATCAATCCAGGAATGAGAACATAGCCTTGCTCGGTGCGGCGGCACTGATCAGCCACCACCAGCCCGCGCCATCGGCACGATGAGTCGTTAGGTGTATTACAGACCATTATCATACGTATACATCCGCTACAAATCCTGCGGCGGAGCGCTTGCCACGCCGTAAAATATCTACCTCACTTCTTGCGCAAAGATCGAACTGGTTAACGCAAAATGCGCGCAGGGTACGGTGCGTTCGTCGCTACATTTGTCCGTTGAAAGAATAATATATAGCGGGAGACGAAAAAGTATATAGTAATTGATTGTATGATTACTCCCGCTTTATGAAATAATTACCGTTTCCCAATCATCGTAACCGAAACTTAATACACATAAACCAAACCAGTTTATATATATGGAAGTAGACTTTTACAAGCAAAGGCAAGGGCAGCGGCGTACACGGTTGCTGGCCCTGTTCATGATGTTGGTTGTAAATGCCGGGGTGGTATTTGCAGCGAACGACGTTACGGTGTCGGGAAAGGTGACTTCTGCGGAAGACGGTGCTGCCCTGCCAGGCGTGAATGTATATGTCAAGGGGACGCAGTCAGGTACCATGACGGATGTCGAAGGTCGGTATACATTGTCCGTGGCCAATGGTGAAGCCGTTGTGGTTTTTTCGTACATAGGTTTCACGACGCAGGAAGTTGTCGTTGGAGATCGCACGACGGTAGACGTAACGCTGCTGCCGAACTCCGAATCGTTGGACGAAGTGGTCGTAACGGCCCTCGGAATTAAGCGCGAAGAGCGTTCCCTGGGATATTCCGTGGGAAAAGTGAATGGCGAAGACTTGAGCCGCATTCCGCAAGAAAACGTACTGAACGGTCTCGCCGGCCGGGTACCGGGTGTCGCTATATCGTCTACCGGCGGACCGGGTTCGTCTGTGAGCATGATTATACGGGGAGCTAAATCCCTGAGCAGCGACAACCAGCCGCTCTTTATCGTAGACGGTGTACCGGTTGCAAGTGGCCTCAATAATATTGGCGGCTTTGGAAGTGACAATCGTGTGGACTATGGCAATGCTATTTCGGACATTAATACGGATAATATAGAGTCGGTGTCGGTGCTGAAAGGCGCCAGCGCGACCGCATTGTACGGTTCGAGGGCAGGAAACGGCGTGGTGTTGATTACCACGAAATCCGGATCAAGGGTTAAACGTATGACGATAAACGTATCCTCCAACAACGCCTTTGATATACCGTACAAGTTTCTTCCTTTTCACAGCAAATTCGCTATTGGGGTACGTCCGTACACTCCCGATAATAATCCCTCCGGCGTATTGACAATCGACGAGGAGTCGGTGGCCGGCAACGGCCCGGAGCTTGATAAAGGCTACAAAGCCATTCAATGGAACAGCCCGCTCGATGAAAACGGTAATCCCATTCCGACAGCATTGGTGTCGCACCCCGACAATGTAAAGGACTTTGTACAGACCGGTATCACGTCGACAAACTCCATTTCGATCGCGAACAGCACCGGGCAGCTGAATTACAACATTGCCTACACAAACATGTCCAACCGCGGGATCATTCCCAACTCCGACCTTTTTCGGAATTCCCTGGACCTGAGTACCGGAGTGCAGTTAAATCCGAAGGTAAAGGTGACGACCAACCTGAATTTCACCCGGAGCAATTCCAACAATCGTCCGGCGAACAACCGCGGTGCGAACCCCATTCAGTGGGCGTATTACGTATCGCCGCACATTGATATCAACGATCTGCGTAATTACTGGGTAAAAGGCCAGGAAGGCTTACAACAGCTTACACAGGACAATGGCGCTGGGGAATACAACAATCCCTATTTTCTGGCGTATGAAGTGAATAATAGTTTTGTACGTGATCGGGTATATGGCAATGTCAAAGCCGAATGGCAGATCTCCAACGCCTTCAGCCTGATGGGACGTTATTCGATGGATACGTATCGTGAGCAACGCGAATCCAAAATAGCCAACAGCTATACCGGCGAGCCCAAAGGTGCCTATGGCGTTGTAAACATGGACCGGTTCGAACGCAACGCCGACTTTCTCCTTACCTATAAGAAAGACTTTGCGCCCTGGCATGTCACGGCGTCGATCGGTGGGAACACGATGTATCAAAAATCGGGCAATGTATCGACTTCCAGTAAACCCGGAGCCGGCCTGATCACACCGGGAATATATACTATCCAAAATATTGCGGTGGACAACCTCGACTACAGCAACTATTTCGGTGAAAAAGGTATTTACAGCACGTATGGCCTGGTAAACCTGGGGTATAAAGATATGGTCTACCTGGATCTTACCGCGCGTAACGACTGGTCGAGCACGTTGCCGAAAGGAGAGAATTCTTACTTCTATCCATCTGCCTCTATCAGTGTGCTGGTGAACGAAATGTTGCCCATGCCTGAACAGGTAAGCATGCTGAAGCTACGGGGCGCGGTGGCGCAGGTGGGTAATGATACAGGCCCCTACCAGTTGATCAATATCATGAATACCGCCAGCGCATGGGAGGGCACGCCACGGGTAACGAGGCCGCAGGACTTGCTTACACCTGCCTTAAAGCCTGAGATTTCTACTTCTACGGAAGTGGGGGCGGAGTTCGGTCTGCTGAGCAATCGCATACGATTCGAAGGAACATACTACACGACGGATAACAAAAACCAGATCATTCTGACGGACATGGCGCCGTCGTCGGGGTTCGAAAGGCAAAAAATAAACGCCGGACTTTTGCAGAGCCGCGGCTGGGAGTTTGGTCTGGGCGGTACGCCTGTTCAAAAAGGTGACTTGCGCTGGGACGTTTCGGTGAATTATAGTCGCAACCGCACCAAGATCGTTGAGCTGCCAGAAGAGCTTAAATTTTATTCTTTCTGGAGCGACGGTCGGGCTGAGGTAAGAACCTATGTTGGCGAAACAATCGGCGACATCTATGACAGCAAGATGGTGACGGTCGAAGATAAGACCTCTCCGTACTATGGTTACCCGCTTCTGAGCGACGAAGGCACCTGGCAGGTGATCAGAAGCAGTAATGTGAAGAACAAGATCGGAAATTTTAATCCCGACTTCACGATGGGGCTGCAAACTACGGTGGCGTACAAGGCCTTTACGTTGAATATGTCGTTCGACTGGCGCAAGGGTGGCGATTTTATCTCACAAACGTATCGATATGCAGAGTCGGATCTGAAGACACAAAGATTTTTGGATCTGCTGATCAATCCGGGAAATCGCACAGGACAAGAGTTGCGCGATTGGCTGGTGGCAAACCAGGGAAGTTTGATTACCGATGGTATCAATATCGTTGGAGGCCCCACGGCAGCCTATGGTGGGCAACCATTAGAGCCCGGCGACGGTGTAACGCTCAATGACGGTGTCTTCAACCCCGGTGTGATAGCGCAGTACGACGGTGACGGAAATATCATCGGGTATACCGAGAACCTGGGTGGAGAGGGAACGAAGTATGTCCCCTACGCCGATAACTATCCCTGGGATTTTATGGGTGCTGCCATGTTCGATGCCTCATTCATCAAGCTCCGGGAGATCTCCCTCGCGTATCAGTTGCCGGCGCCGTTGGTACAATCCATCGGCATTCGCAACGCGTCGCTGTCGGTCTACGCCCGGAACATCATGCTCTGGACGGCCGCCAAGATAGGAGTAGATCCTGAACTGGCGTTCCAACCCGAGTCGGGCGCGCAGGGAAATGGTATCCAGTTCAAGCAAGGAATTGAACGATACAACGTTAGCCCCTGGACGATTTCTACAGGTTTTAAATTGAGCCTCACTTTCTAAAACACGATCACATGAAACTTAAATATTTCGCAATAGGTATCCTGATGGTCTGTCTCTCGTGTGACGACCTGACAGAACTCAACGAAAATCCGAACGGCGTAGAACCCGGCGTAATCAATCCCAACCTGGTATTGCCCACCGTTGTGACGGAAGCATCGAAGCTATACCTCAACCTGGGTTTTGGAAACATTGCAGGTGTGATGCAGCATACGCAGTTGGACGCATGGTTCGACGAACATAACGATTATGCCTGGACGAATCAGAGCTGGACACCCTACTATGGCGTCTTGCGTGACAACAAAGTTTTATATGAGCGTTCTGCCGAGCTGGGCATGGAGTTTCATCAGGGTGTTTCACTGGTCATGAAGTCCATGACGTTTGGACTGATCACAGACTTGTGGGGAGACGCTCCCTACACCCATGCCCTGAACGGGGACCTGTCAGGCCTGGAGAATAAGCTGCCGGTATTCGATGATCAGGAGACGATCTATCGCGGCATTATCGCCGATCTGGAGACAGCCAATACGCTGCTGTCAAAAGACAAGCAAGAATATATCGGCCTGTACGAAGATGACGAGGTGCCATACGCATCGATGCATATGGATCCGGCGCTATGGCGAAAGATGGCCAACTCCCTGTTATTGCGTTATTATATGCGTATCTCCTCCAAGCTTCCGGATGTTTCCCGCCAGGGAATTGAGAAGATTTACGCGCATCCCGAAGAGTATCCGCTGATCACCTCCAGCGACGAGGACGCCACGATGTCCTATGCCGGCAATAGTGAGGGGGACTCCTGGCCGTCGAACGCGGTGTTCGATGCCAGCGGCAGTAACTACCGCCGGAACAGAATGTGTGCTACTCTCGTAGAGGTTTTGCAGGCATCGAACGATGCGCGACTCGGTGTATGGGCGAGCAAGGTGGAAATTCCACTGGTGGTCGATGCGGGGCTTCCCGAAGGTACTGATAAGATAGAGGACGGTGTGCGCTACCTGTCGCCCGACGTCGTAGGAGCAAAGTTGATTGATACCGACCCTGAGTATGTTGGGATACCGCCCAGTATTTCGAACCTACCTTCGGGCTACAATCTGAATCCTACACCTGGCCAAACGTCGAACAACCCTCACGTTTCTTACCTCAGCCCGATATACGCCGACGCTGCCGGCCCGCTGCTGAAAGCCAGGCTGATCTCTGCCGCCGAGGTACACTTTATCCTGGCCGAAGCTGCGTTGAAAGGTTGGGCCACGGGCACAGCAAACGAACACTATTTGGCAGGTATCCAGGCGTCGTTTGAGACGTGGGGTGTAGCCGACACGTACGACGACTATGTAACGCAACCTGACATTGTGCTGTCGGGTGATACCGACGAGCAGTTGGTAAAAGTAATGACGCAAAAATGGATCGCCAGTTGGTCGGCCACGACAGAGTCCTGGTTTGACTACCGTCGTACCGGCTTACCGGTTCTGGAAGCCGGGCCTGTCGCCGCAAGGGAAGTATTGCCAGTGCGATTTTATTACATGCAGGACGAGATCGAGATGAACGCCGCTAACACAGCAAAAGCCCTCGACCGATTGGAGAAAACGCAGTACACGCAAGCCGACGGCGCCAACAGCGCCTGGTCCAAGCCGTGGTTGTTGCAAGGAACTTCGAAGCCGTGGTAACATTTGTTTAATAGTTTACAGGTATGGCGGGGGCTATGGCTCCCGCTATTTTTTATACAATTTCATCGATTTAAATTCTGGTTTTCATGTATAAGAAATGGTTTGTAGCGCTGGCAGTGGTTTTCACGGTGTCGGCTGGCTTTGTCCGGTATATGTACGTACGCGGCGCGGATGCCGAGTATTACGACTACAGCGAGGAGCATCACGATCACACGCACGGCCATGCCGTTGTGCTACCCAACACGTTGCTGTTTCCCACGCCAGCGCCCGATCGGGTGATTCTGAATCTTTCGGAAACTCCAGAGACGTGCCTCGCCGTAAACTGGCGAACCGATACCACCGTGGTGACGGGTTTTGTGGAGTACGCGGTGGCAACGGCCGGGCCGGAGTTTCGCGACAAGGTCACGCGGTTGCCGGCGCAACGCGAGTATCTCCAGGTGCGGCGCGAAGAAGAGCCGGTGGTCACCGCGCATTACTTTTCGGCACGCCTGGAAAAACTTACGCCCGGTGAGCAATACGTATACCGCGTGGGGAATGAAGCCGCGTGGAGCGAGTGGTTCCAGGTGCGCATGCCCGATGCCGCGAACAACAAAATCTCCTTTCTCTATTTTGGCGACGCGCAGAACGACCTCAAGTCCATGTGGTCGCGTGTTATCCGGGAAGCTTACAAAACGGTGCCACAGGTTGACTTCATGTTGCACGCGGGCGACCTGATCAATCGCTTTGACCGTGACGTGGAGTGGGGCGAGTGGTTTTATGCTGGAAGTTATATTCACGCCACCGTGCCCAGCATGATGACACCCGGAAACCACGAGTACGGAAAGGGCGTGCAACTGTCGCCGCAGTGGCGCCGGCAGTTCAATTTACCACGCAATGGCCCCAAGGGTCTGGAAGAAACGTGCTATGCCGTGAACTATCAGAATCTGAAGGTGGTCTCGCTCGATGCTGAGCAAATTGATGAGTCGCCCGTATACCGCGAACAGCAGGCCGTATGGCTGGATTCTGTACTGACACACGACCCGCGCCCCTGGACGGCGATTACATTTCATTATCCCGTATTTTCAACCTCGCCCAATCGCGACAACGAAAACCTGCGCCGGCATTTTAAGCCGATTTTCGATAAACATCATGTCGATATCGTGCTGCAGGGTCACGACCATGCCTATGGCAGGGGGATGGTGAAAAACGTGCCGACGGGCTATAGCGTCAAAGACAAAACATCGGGTACGGTATACGTTGTGTCGGTTAGCGGCCCCAAGATGTATGAGCTGTCTAACGACCCGTGGATGCAGCGCAAAGCCCGCAACACACAACTGTTCCAGATCATTACCATCGAGGGAAATACATTGTCGTTCGGATCGTATACGGCCCGGGGTGAGTTGTACGACGCATTTGACCTGGTAAAATCGAAAAAGGGTGTCAATGAATTGGTGAACCGTATTCCGGATATCCCAGAACGATTGTAACGGATACTCCGGATAAACGTGCTACTTTTACGATGCCATACATACGAATGTCACTGCTATGATGAAAAACAAAGTACTGGCGGCTATTATCCTGATGCTGCTGACGATCTTATTCTTTGCGCAAAGTCTCCCGGCACAGTCCACCCTGAGCGCCGCCACGGCGCTGGAGGCCTATATTGGTAACGGTGATAAGTCGTACCGGTGGGAGGTGAAGGACACGTATACCCGGGGAACCGTCCAGGTATATAACCTGCGGTTGGTATCGCAGCAGTGGCATGAATATCAGTGGACTCATCAGCTTTCCCTGTTAGTACCAGCAGATTGCCGTCACGACGGAGCATTGTTTTTCATTACCGGTGGGGGAAATAAAAAAGGCGAACCCGAGTGGCGCGGTCCCGACGATAAGCTGACGTTAAGTCTCGGCGACATGGCGACCGCGAACCATGCGGTGGTCGCCATCCTGCGCCAGACTCCCAACCAGCCGTTGGTGGGAGATCTGACCGAAGACGCCCTGATCTCCTATACACTGCATCAGTTCAAAGAAGATGGCGACTACACCTGGCCATTGTTATTCCCGATGGTCAAAGGGGTGGTGCGCGCCATGGACGCGGTACAAGAGTTTTCCAGGAAAACGTTGCAGCGTGATATAAACCGGTTTGTGGTGACGGGTGCATCCAAACGTGGATGGACTACGTGGCTGGCCGGCGCCAGCGACAAACGGGTGGCGGCCATTGCCCCGATGGTGATCGACGTACTCAATATGCCGGTAAACCTGGACTACCAGGTCAAGATGCTGAAGGAATATAGCGTGCAGATTCAGGATTACGTCAAGCTGGGTATTCCGCAAACGGTTCATTCTGAAAAGGGAGACGCCATTACGGCGATGGTAGATCCCTATGCTTACCGTAAAAAACTGACGATGCCGAAGATGATCTTCATGGGGACGAACGACGAATACTGGACAGTTGACGCTGTGAAACATTACATCGACAGCATACCGGGCCGCAACTTTATACACTATGTACCGAATGTGGGACACGACCTGGGCGATAAGAAGCAAGCCTTTCAGGCGCTCAGCGCATTCCTGGGGATGACCCTGGCGCATCAGCCCTATCCGGCCTGCCAGTGGAATGTTACCCCCGGTAAAAAGGGCGTGACCCTAAGCATAACGGTAACACCGGATGCCCTGGTGGACGCCGTACTTTGGTCGGCGTCGTCGGACGATACGGATTTTAGAAACGATACCTGGAAGGGACAATCGCTGGGACTTAAAAAGAAAACCTCGGTGATTACCACGACGACGCCCTACCCGCAGAAGGGGTACCGGGCCTTTTACCTGGACCTGAAATACAAAGATCCCAAAGGCGGTGAATATACCGAAAGCACCCGTATGTTTGTGACGGATAACGACGAGGTATTCTTAAAATAAACAGCTGCGATATGAACGTGCGTGTTTTAGGGGTGGTGTATTGCGTATTTCTCTACTGGACCGATGTATCTGCCCAGCGAAGCATGGAAGCTATCCGCCAGGACTTCCGGAGTGCTACCAGTACAACGGTACTGGTGGCTGCCCACCGGGCGGTACACAATCGTTACCCTGAAAACTCCATTCCGGCAATCCGGGAGGGGATTCGGGTGGGAGTGGACATTGTGGAGATCGATGTGAAGGTATCCCGAGATGGTGTGCCGTTCCTGCTGCACGATCATACCCTCGACCGCACCACCACGGGTAAAGGCGAGGCCGAGGCGCTCACCTGGAAACAGCTGCAAGAGCTTTTCCTTGTCGACAAGGGCCGGAGAACATCGCTCAAAATCCCGTCGCTGCAAGAAGCGCTGGAGACAGCCGCCGGACATGTGCTGGTAGACCTGGACCTGAAGACCGACAACATAACGCCTATCCTGGCTGTTGTCAAAAAAACGGCCACAGAGGATATTGTCTTCTTCTTCGACTCGGACTATGCCATGCTTCGCCGTATTCAACGGGCGGACGATAAGCTCATGGTGATGCCGCGGGTGCACAACGATGCCGAGACCGACTCTGCGCTGGTCTTCGACCCACCGGCAGTACACATCGACTTTACCTGTTATACCGAACAGGTCACGCAACGTATACGAGACAGTTTTGCCCGCACGTGGATTAACGCCCTCGGCGACCTCGACGACGATTTGCGTAAAGGCCGCGAAAGACGTGCGTTAAAGGCGTTGCTCGAGCACGGCGCGAACATTGTGCAGACAGACGAGCCCGCGTTGTTGCTGACCATACTTCGCAAGAACGACCTGCACCCATAACAAAGCTGCCTTTCAAATAAAAGGACGGATTTACATGCTACGCCGTAGCGCCTTGTTTCGCCAACATATATTTTTTGCGATACTCCATCGGTGTAACACCTTTGATTTGTTTGAACTGTCTTGCAATGTTCTTGCTGTCGCTTAGTCCCAGGTCGAGCGCAATCTCGAAAATGGTCATGTCCGTTTCCAGTAGCTTTTGTGTAAAACGTTCGATGCGCTGGTGATAGATATATTCGTAGACGGGATACCCGGTAATCTGGATAAAACGTTTTTCGAGCGACCGGCGGGATAGCGGCACTTCTTTTAGCACCTGTTCCACATTGAGGTTTTTGTCCAGATTATCGTGTATATATTTCAGCGCGTTAACAATGTATTTGTCCTGACTGGCAAAGATGTCGGTCGACTGCCGGGAAATTACCTGTGTCGGCCGTACCACGATGTCAGGGCCGGAACAGGTGCCTGCACGGATCATTTGCTCCATGACACGAGCGGCATCGTAACCGCTTTTTTCCGTGTCGAGGCCGATGCTCGAAAGAGGTGGGTCGGAGAGGTTGCAGACCATCTCGTCGTTGTCCACACCCAGCACGGCCATGTCTTCGGGAATACGTATGCCCGCGTGGCGCGCAGCCTCGGTAATATGATGACCCTGGTTGTCATCGCAGGTCATCAGCGCTATTGGTGTGGGCAGTGACCGGAGCCACTGAATCAGCACGGAGGGCTTATAATACCACACATCCGCCGGAGCGCCTTCGTTATGCTCATAGTAATGTACCATATGGCCCGCCTGCCGCAGACGCTCTTCAAAACCCTCGGCACGCTCACGTGACCAGACGATGTGCTGGAAGCCGTAGAAGGCGAAATGGCTAAATCCTTTTTTTAGAAAATACTCAGCACCTATTCTCCCCGCTTCGTGGTAGTCGCCGGTGATATTGGGGATGTCCGTAAAACGTTCTTTGAAGTCCTGGGCCAGCACCGGAATTCCCGCCCGGGTGAATTTCTGAATCTCTTCAGTATGATAGAACTGGCCGATGATGCCGTGCGCTCCCCATTCACGGGCCCATTGCAGTATGCCATCGATGCCGAGGTGCTCACGGAAGTATGCGGGCATACGACAAAAAGCCCAGGGACCGTGATCTTTCGAGTAGCGGGTGATGCCGCGGAGCAAGCTCTTGCCATACTCCTCGCCGAAATCGCATAGTAGAATGATCTTGATCATAAGTATTATTATTAATGGTTTGGTAAAATCCTAATACTGATGTCATGTTATCCAACGTGTATATTCGCTCGAAACGGTTGGTTTATAAAATATACTAATTTAAACGGAGTTCTTTTCGCGTTCACCGCGGCGGATGTGGGCGTTGTGGTGGGCATAGTACAAAGAAAAGACAGGTGGCAGGTGCCGCCGCTGTAAGAGCATGCGATGTGAACCGTCCCCGGGCATAAAGGAAGATTTTTCCTGTGTCGTGGGCGTAATGGCTGTGTGAATATTGTATTAACTTACATCGGCATGGCTATCCGAAAGAATCGAAGACTTCCTTAGTTTTTCAGAATCTCTACTTCTATCCGGTCGTTAGCAGCAGCCTGTTCATAGACAGCCAACTGGGCGCCATAGCCTTTGGTACTGATGCGCGCAGCGTCAATGCCTTTGCTGACGAGGTATGCCTTCACGGCTTCGGCGCGAAGTCTCGACAGTTCCTTACCTGATCCATGGCTGGTGGCGTTGGTGGCAGGATCCGGTGCAAAGAAGTTGGTCGTTGTGCCCAGTGTTGTTATGTCGCCACGCTCGTTGCTGTGGGTGTGACCGTACAAGCGAACCCGAAAGCGGGGATTGCCCATCAGGTTTACAAGCTGGAGAAGCTCGTCCTCAGATGCCGGCGTGAAGATGGCAGTGTGATCAAAAAATTTAACGTTCTCGAGTTCTATATAGTCACCTGGGGCTACAGGCACAAGCTTGATAGGAATAACGCGCTCTCCTGCAGCGCCGGGGTTGTCGTAGGGTATGGTCCGTTTAGCAAGCTTGTAACCTACCACATGGCAGACAATTGTCACTTTGCCCGATGTCGGCGGAGGTATAATAACTTTTTCGTCGGAGGCGATGCGCTGCGGCTGTGTGCCGGCTTCCTGCATAAGGTAAACAGGGCCGGAAACGGCGGTATTATCGGCACCGGTCGTAAGCCGGAAGATAAATTCTTTGCCTGCCGGTTTAGCCGGTGTGGTTTCGATAGCAGGCCTGGCGGCCACAGTACTCCCTGCAGGGTCTGTTGCTCCTGCTTCTGCTGCCGGTGGGCCGGACTGGTTTGTGGCGATGACGTTGGGACTAGGCCCAGCTTCGTTACCCGGCGCGGCACCCTCCGAGGGCAAAGGACCGGCGCCTGTTTCTGCATCATATTCTGCGATAGCCTGGGCCTCAATGGCTGTGTTTCCTTCGAGTGGGCCCTGGTAGATCCAGGTTCCTGTGAACTCGGACTCCAGGCGTAACCGGTAGGCTAGCTGTCGTGCACGCTGCGGATCGGCGGTAACCTGCACGTATACATAGTAAAGGTTGCGGACGGGATTGAACGCATATCGCGCCGGATAGTTCCTGGTGAGCACTTGCTCTGTGAACCGCTCGGCATTCTTATGAACAGCAAAACCGCCGACAACCACATAATAGGTTTCGGACTGATTCTGGGCCTGGGCTATGCCGGATGTAACGGAAGCGATCAGGATAAGGAGATTCCGCAGAGCGGTAGAGGAGGGTCGACCTATAGACATAGAGGGGCGAATGTAAATCGAAAAACAAATAAAACCAGCGACATATTATTCCTTTTGACTGTTTTATAACAGGAAGGAGATACAGATACGAAGAGTTGACCGGCAATCCGCTTAAAATTGGCGCACCGCTCTTTTTAAGTCTATATTAATTCATGTCTCAGCTTCATTTCCTCAGGGAGCATCAGGTTTCCGACAAATTTCAGTCGGAGTTTGTAACAACTCGCACGAACATTCGCAGCCGGCATCGTCCAATGTAATGGCGTGCATTCTATTTTCGACCTTTCGCGAGATCGATTCCAATCATCCCACCCCATCGTTTTTGAAAATTTTCAAAAAAACTACGGCATTAATGAGTTAACAGCCGAATTAATAGGGATTTAAGAGGAAATTAATTGAACTGCCCTAGGTTTGACTTGCTGCTAACGATTGAATCATCAATCGCAAACGGTAACAGTAATCTTAACCAAAACCTAAATGTTCAATTCTATGGGTAAAATCTACCTGCTTTTTTCCCTGGCCTGGTGTGCTTTAGCCTCGGCGCAGGCGGCGTCAGTCAAGGGAACCGAGGCTTCTTTATGGGGGAATAAACATGCTGAAGGGCAACGAACCGTTGCCATTTCGACGGCAAGCGACGGGGCCTTCCGGGCAACTGGAGGGGTGAAGAGTGAAGGAACCGATGCGGTAATTCCGCAAGGCAGACAAATTACCGGTACAGTGAACGACGAGACCGGTGCAGGACTTCCCGGCGTGAGCGTTATCATCGAGGGGTCGACCGGTGGGACAGTGACTGATGCCGACGGAAAATTTGCCATTGTAGTCCCGTCAGACGAATCCGTGCTGGTGTTCAGCTTTATAGGATATGTTATGCAGAAAGTTTCGGTCGGCGCCCTTTCGGTGGTCGACGTTTCTATGGAGGCCGACGTTACAAGCCTCGGCGAAGTGGTGGTCATGGGGTACAGCACACAGAAAAGAGCAACGTTGACCGGAGCTGTATCGATAATCGATAACAAGGATATCGTCCGAACCAAAAACGAGAACGTACTGAACGCATTGACCGGTAAACTACCCGGCGTCCGAATCGTCCAAAAGAGCGCAGCGCCGGGTGCCTATGACACCCAAATCGATATTCGGGGTATGGGCGATCCGTTGTTTGTGATTGATGGTATTGTTCGCGACAAAGACTTTTTCGCGCGCATGAGCTCGGAAGAAATTGAAAACGTAACCATCCTGAAAGACGGCTCCGCAGCCGTCTACGGCCTACGGGCAGCCAACGGTGTGGTCGTGGTCACCACCAAAAAGGGGATTTCAAACCCGGACGGAAAGGTGGATGTCACCTTGAATAGCAGTACTTCCTGGCAGCAATTTCTGTATGTACCGAAAAGCGTCAACGCCGTGGATTATATGACGTTGAGAAACGAACAGGTTGCGCAGGACTTTGGAAGAAGCTATTTCGAGCGGGCAAACCCGATCTACACAGAGGAGCAGATCGAGGAATACCGTAACGGGACTAAAAAATCTTATGATTGGTTTGATGAGGTGTTTCACAAGACCACCCCGCAAACGGAAACCAACCTGAGTGTAAACGGCGGAGGTGAGAAGATGCGCTACTACTTCAACCTCGGCTACAACAAGCAGATGGGGTCGTATAAAAGTAATGACTACTACTCATCACGTTGGAACATGCGGACCAATATCGATGCGCAGATCACAAAAAGATTGAGCGCGCGTGTTTCGTTAGGCGCAATCATGGTCGACACGCACCAACCGAACGGAACAGGATGGACCACCTATAAGTTAACCTGGTTGACCCGCCCGGACGCTTCTTTTTATGCTAACGATAACCCCTTATATCCAAATGGAGATTCCGAATTCCTGAATGAAGGCGCCAACATGATTACGCAGACCGATGCTGACTATGTGGGCTACAACATTACCAAGGATAGAAGGTACAATGGGACACTGACACTCGAATATGAGATTCCCGGAATAGACGGATTGTCGGCAAAAGGCATCTATGATTATTCCCCGAGCCTACCGGATTTTACCACCTACAAGCGTGCGTACACATTGTATCGCTATAATGAGGACACGGATACGTATAGCCCGATTCAGCGAAATACACCTTCGGATATCACAAGAAGCGTCAATCTTAACTACAGCACGAACATGCAGTTGGGATTGCACTATAACCACACCTTTGCAGGTGATCATAACGTAGGTAGCTTTCTTATTTACGAAGAACGATACAATGCCTGGGACGGTATCAATGCTTATCGCGAGCTATTTGTAGATTCTGAATATTTATTTGCCGGTGAAGATAAAAATCAACGCGCTACCGAAGGAGACATAGGTGACCAGGCGAGTAAGTCGCTGATCGGTTCCCTGAACTATGATTTCAGAGGTAAGTATTTGCTTGATTTCAAATTTCGGTACGATGGATCCTCACGCTTTCCGGAGGGCAACCGGTTTGGATTCTTCCCTTCGATTTCACTGGGATGGCGCTTGAGCGAGGAAAGTTTCATCAAAGACAACTTTGAGTTTCTTGATAACCTGAAGATCAGAGGCTCGTACGGAGAAATGGCGAATGACGCCATTGCCGGAGTGTATCCTCCTGCGACAGGTTACGGGTTAAATGGCAACGAGTACGGATGGTACTATGGCGGCTCGTTAACCGGCGGTGTATCGGCGCAGAGTATCCCGAACCCGAATTTGACATGGTATAATGCGAAAGCATATAACATCGGCCTCGATTTTGGATTGCTTAGTCAAAAGCTGAGCGGCAGTGTAGACGTTTATAAGCGTGACCTTACCGGCATACTGGCCACCAGCGCTGCCGTCATCCCCGGTACTGTAGGCGCCAGCTTACCCCAGGAAAACCTGAATAGCGAGCGTAACTTCGGTTATGAGATATCCTTGCGCTATACGAATACCTTTAAGGACATCAATTACTATGTAGGCGGTCAGCTTTCTGCTACAAAGCGCAGAAGGACCAGTTGGCTGGAAACGCCTGCCGGCAACTCATATGACAAGTGGAGAAACCGTACCAGCGGACGTAACACCGATATCTGGTGGGGTAACGAATCTCAAACACAGTTCACCAGCTACGAGCAAATCCAGAACTATGGACTTCCCGTGGGGCAAAATACCTTGCCCGGCGACTGGGTGCTAAACGACTGGAATGAAGATGGCGTGATCAACGATCAGGATCAGCACCCGATAGCCTCCATAGGTCGCCCCGTATTTAACTACGGCATTTCACTTGGAGGAACCTGGAAAGGACTCGACCTGGCGTTAGATTTTCAAGGTGCGTGGGGTGTTTATGTTCAGTACTCTGAAGTACTGACAGAAGCATTACCGTTCGGCGGACAAAATACATTGGACTATTTTATGGACCGGTGGCGTCCGGCAGACCCCAATGCGGACTATTTTAATCCCAGCACGCAATGGATCTCTGGGTATTACCCCGTTACCGGTCACGACGGTCGTCGCACAGGTACCAACGGTGTTCAGAATGCCTCCTATATGCGTTTGAAGACAGCACAGATCGGTTATACTCTTCCCTATGCATGGACATCGAAAATTAAGATGAAAAATCTGCGACTCTATGTAAGTGGATACAACCTGCTTACGTTTACCGGACTTGAAAACATCGATCCCGAACGTCCCACATCCGGGGGCACAGGTGCCGAATCTGTCGAATTCTACAACTATCCTGTGAATAAGACCTATACCATTGGTGCAACTGTCAAATTCTGAAAAGAACTGAGCTATGAAAAAACAATATTTAATATATATAACACTTCTGTGCGCGGTAATCTTCTCGTGTCAGGATTTGAACCTGGAGCCGAAGGGCATATTGGGGGAACCGGAGCTCTTTGGTAATGAGAATGGCGTGAAGAAGTACTTCGCGGGTATTTATAATAATCTTCCAATAGAAGACTTCCTGTACTACGGAACAAATTCAAACACAGCGTACCGCCCGGACAATTACTGGGAGGCGGGTAAAAACAGCCAGGGAAATATGAGTGGCGAGTTTTTCAATACGTGGGTGCTGCCCGACAACGATGGGTTCGCGTATTGGCCGTACGACCGTATTCGCGACGTGAATACGTTTATCCAGAACTTCCCCAAATACAAGGAGAACTATACGGACGACGTATATAACAAACTGTTGGGTGAAGCGCATTTCTTACGTGCGTTCTATTACTTCGGCCTGGTGAAGCGTTATGGTGGGGTTCCCATCATTAAAGATATCCAGGATCCGCTGGCGGGCGCCGAAGTCCTGGAAGTTCCCCGCAATACCGAATATGACACCTGGAAGTTTATCTACGAAGACCTGACGTTTGCTATTGCCAACATGGGAACGAAGGTGGATGAAACCGGTCGGGCGAACAAGTATGTCGCTGCCGCGCTATTATCGCGTACCATGCTTTATGCAGGGTCTATTGCAAAATATAGCGAGTCCTTGGGCTTCCAGGGTGAAGCGGCCACAAGTGCCGGCATGGCCGGTATGGATGCTTCAAAAGCCGATGAGTTTTTCCAGTACTGCGTAGACGCCGGAGCCGTTGTGGAATCAGGTCCTTTTGCGCTGTATACCCGGGGCTATCCCGATAAGGCAAAGAACTTTGCCGATCTTTTCCTGGATGGAACATCTTCCGAGAATATTTTTATCAAAGACTACGATATAACGTCTCCTGGCAATACCCGTTTGCGCCATACCTACGATGCATTGATGTCTCCTTCGCCCGATATGTCGTCGTTTGTTGGCGCGGAAAGCTATCCGCCGCTGGATTTCATGGAACTGTATGATATGCCTGACATTGTTAACCCGGACGGAACACCGGTTCGTTTTGACAATCGTAGCGATATCCGGAACGGCATGGAGCCACGTGCACGCGGTACCATGTATTTTGACGGTGATGAGCTACGCGGCAAGGCCTTCAGTATTCAGCGCGGCATTTACAAAAACTTCGATGTATTGGCGTCAGATGCGGACTTCGGTAGCGGTCTGGCACCGATTAACAGTGCGGCGAACCGTCTGTTAGGTGGCAGAGGTCAGGTGACAAAAATCGATGGTGTCGACTATACGATCGCAGGCGCACATGGAAATTTTGAAGATCAGGGCGGCGAGAACAACGGTTGGGGATCGGCTTTCATTCGCAAGTATGTGGATCCGACGTTAGCAGCAAGTGACGTTCAGGTGTATCGCAGCAGCCAGCATTGGGTTGTATTTCGCCTGGGTGAAATCTACCTGAATTCTGCTGAAGCCCTGTATGAGCTGGGTAAGAGAGACGAGGCCTTCAATTATATTGAGAAAATCCGCGAGCGTGCCGGCGCCCAGGTCACCCGTCCTGCCATCGACGTGTCGACATCGAATATTGGCACCATCAACAAGGCAAACTATTCGTATTCTATCGAGGCATCCTTGCAATTCATCCGCGATGAACGCGCGCGCGAGCTCTACGGTGAGAATCACTGGTGGTGGGATCTTCGCCGGTGGAGAACAGCCGACCAGGTGTTGAATCAGTTCCGTCACCGCGTGCTGAGCTGTTACTACGTGTACGACGAGGGCAAGTATATTTACCTCGACGAGTTTAACCGGATCAACCGCGCCTGGACAGCCTCTAAACAATGCTATTATGAACCGATTCCCTGGGGTGAGATTGGTAAGAACAACAAACTCCTGCCACAGAATCCGCTTTATTAATTGTTAACCATTGAGATGAATACTATGAAAAAGATACTATATGTAGTGCTCGGCGTACTAATGATGTCGGTTACCGCGTGTATGGAGGTCGACAACTGGGACGAACCCGATGCGCGGGTTTATGGTCGGGTAATTGACGCCTATACAGGGGAGAATTTGCTGACCTCACAAGGAGATTGGGGAATTCGCATCTGGGAGAGAACCTGGAACGAGTCAGAGCCCACGTCCCAATCACTGGCTGTGAAGCAGGACGGATCGTATAATAATAGTAAACTTTTTGGCGGCACATACGATATGCTTCCGTATGGTGGTCCCTTCTGGCCGGTGGATACCCTGCAGGATGTCGTATTCGGTGGAAGTACCGAACAGGATATTACCGTTACACCCTACTTGCAAGTCCTCGGCTTTGAATATTCCCTGGATGGTTTAAAACTAACCTTAAGCTGCGTATTGAAGGCCCCGATTCGTCAGGGACTCCCGAACCTGATTGAGGTGAAGCCTTTCTTAAGCCTCAGCCAGTTTTGCGGAGCGACGAATTTTATTGATATGAAGGAGTATAATGACAGGAGGATGCAATACAACAAATCCTGGACGGAAGCTTTTGGTGACGTTGATGAGAGTACGGTTATTCACATAGGTCCCCTGCCAGTCAAAGCAGGCTATACGTACTACGTGCGCCTGGGAGCTAATGTCAATGATGCCAACAAGAAGTATAACTATTCTGAGATCATTAAAGTAGTGGTGCCGGCAGATGCTCAGAACGATCCGAATGCAATCCCTGATTTTAAGAACGGAACATATCCCTTTGCCAAAGCGGATTGGGATGGCACGCGGTGGGGTAATTTGGCTGACTGGAAAACCAACGCGGCCATGCGGAATCGGGACGGCAGAGGTGGATACGACGGTGGCTGGGAAGGTGCGGCAAATGATAAGAAAAGCCTGGGATTTGAACATTGGAACGCCGGTGAAATGGCTATCGTAAACGGTAAGCTTTATCAAACATTCGACCTCCCTGTTGCGGGCACATATCGGTTTACCATGAGCCTGGCGGGCGATAACCCCATTAAAACAAATGGCGGCACCGATCCGCGATATATCGTGGCCGCACTTGGCGAAGACCTCCCGGATATCGAAAACATAGCGACGGCGCTCGCCTCTGCCAGCTTTGTCGGTCTGAATCCTGATACCGGTATCGCGACGATCGATTTTACGATCGATGGCCCTAAAAAGGTATCGGCTGGTTTTCTCGTCAGCTTTACTGGTAACGAGCAAAATGTGAGGGCGTCCTCTGTGAAACTGGAAAAGATAAATTAGGTCGTAGTTTATAGAACGGTTGTCCGGCACAGTTGTGTTGGACAACCTTTTTTTCTTTCACGTTCAGGCCGGGATTAAATTCGTTGACAAAAAAAGTAATGAAATACATTCGAATCAGCGTTACACGATCATATACTACACACTGGGTGTGCAGTATTTTTTTGTTTGCGTTTTCAACGGTCGTTGCCCAGGATTGGAAATTGGTGGATACAAAATATCCGACGCTTGACAATGTTGTCAGCGCCTATTCAGTGGCTGATTTCGGTATCACCGGTGACGGTATAACAGATGTGACCCAGCAATTTCAGGATCTACTCGACCAACTGGGCGCGTTGGGCGGCGGGACGTTGTTTGTGCCCGAGGGGCAGTACGTAATAAAAGGTAATCTGCTTCTTCCGAAAGGCATTACACTTCGCGGTGAATGGAAGAAACCCGAAAAAGGAGAATCCGTGGTAGGAACAATTTTAATGGCCTACGCCGGGAAAGGTAATGAAGATGCGACACCGTTTATTACCATGGAACCCTCATCGGCTGTGATGGATCTGGCCATCTGGTATCCTGAGCAAACAGCATCAAACATCACTCCCTATCCGCCCTCGGTAGAGTTTGGAAAACCCAACTATTTTGGTAACGAAAACTGCAATGCCAAACATATCACACTGGTAAATTCCTATGCAGGCATTGTTTTCTCGAGAAAAAACGGTGGAACATGCCCGACCATTAATGGTGTTTATGGAACACCGTTGTCGCGGGGTATTGAAATTGATAATATCGTGGACGTAGGCCGTATCGAATGGATCGATTTTTCACCAGACTATTGGGCAGGTTCCGGATTACCCAATTCACCCGCCATGGATGGCGACCATAAGGCATGGATTTATGAAAACGGAACAGGCATTGTCATGCGAAGAAACGACTGGTCTTATACCTGCTTTATAAATGTCGAAGGGTACAGTAAAGGGTTTCACGCGGTGGAATCTATTGCAAGTGCAGGGGCGCAGCCAAACGGGCATCATTATTCCATGATCTTTACAAAATGTAAAATAGGGCTGGATATCAGCGCCGCGAACTCCGTGGGATTGATGTGTACCGGGATCAAAACCGTGACATGTGAAACCGGGATTGCTGTTGAAAATTCAGCCTCGGGCGTCGTACAGCTCCATACGTGCTCACTTGACGCCACGAAGAATGCCATCCTGGTAGACGAATCCGCCAGCACCCGCCTGATGATGCTGCAGTCTACGATACAGGCAGGGGCCGTATCGGTAGGAGGTGGCACCTTTACGGCAACAGACTGTGATTTTAATAACCCTGCTCCTCAAATTAGTATCACAAAAAATGCGCGTGCGATCATTACCGGTAATCGGTTTGCGCAAGACGTAAAATTAGTTGAGTCCTCTATTTTTAAAAATATTGTCGATCACACGCCGGTTGAAACAAAATTGCTGCCGGAGATTATAGAGATTGCTCCGGAAATACACAAGCCGCTCCGTGTCAAATTATATATCGCCACGGACACGCCCTACCATGCCGTGGCGGACGGTGTTACCGATAATACTGTCGCCATTCAATCCGCCCTCGATAGAGCAGCGGCCGATGGCGGGGGAGTGGTATTCCTCCCCCCTGGAAAATATAAAGTTCTGGGACACCTTGTTATTCCGTCCGGCGTCGAGTTAAAAGGCTCTGTGGATGTCAGTACGACTCCTACAGGGCCGGGAAGCACGTTGGAGGTTTACGCAGACCGCGATAATCCTGAGGGCGAGCCTTTTCTGAAGTTATCAGAGAACAGTGGAATCCGTGGCATTGTGTTCAACTATCCTCAGCAGTTGATCACGGAACTACCCAGCCTCGGGAAATATCCCTATTGTGTGCAAGCTACCGGTCGTAACACCTACATGATTAATATTGGCATGCGGGCCGTCGATAAAGGCGTTGACTTGTTTACCTACGCCTGCGACAATCATTACATCGACTACATGGCCGGTCATGCGTTTGATGTCGGCATTCGGGTAGGCGGCGGTACCCGTGATGGGAGAATATACAACACCCAGTTTAATATCATCGCCTACGCGGCAGGTGATGAGTCAAAATATGGAAGCTGGCCCAACTCGGTGGGTGACGGAGGTCCGGCCTATGACTATGGTTTTGCCAATTTCAATTTTATGATCCTGGGTAATTGTGAAAATCAGGTCCTCTATAACAATTTCCACTACGGGTCTAAAAATGGTATGATCTTAAGCGATGTCGAGGGAACCGGGCCTTCGGGCATCAGTATCGGCAGTGGAATCGACGGCGCTGGAAACGGCATTGTTATAAACGCCGTGGGCAACAAAGGTTTCGACTTCGTCAATTCGCAAATTGTAGCCATTGGCAATCAAAATACAAAATACATGGAGACCGGTGCTGGATATACATCAGGGGTCACTTTGTTTAATGCCGATTTCTGGGGAAATCCTTCCAATGGCATTTACATGGATGGCGGTGTACTGACGCTTCAGCAAGTGAACATGAATCAGCCGGGGCAGCAACGCATGGCCGTGATTAACAAGGATACGTTGTATGTAGAAGCCTCCAGTATTTATCCGGTTAACCAGCTGTTGGCAACCGGCACGGAACCTCGCCTGTCCATACATTCCTCAGTCGTTGACCCCACGGGGATTGAAAAGGCTAACTGTGCTGTATGGATTAATAACATGGGCAATGTCCCGGAAATATCCCTCGAGTCGGCCAAGAGCCGAAGTGCCTGGAAAGTATCAGCCTCTAATAATTCCGGTAATGCCGGACTGGCAATTGATGGCAGCGCTACGACTCGTTGGGACACGGGTGGTTCGCAAAGCGCGGGGCAATGGTTTACGATCAATTTCGGTAAGCCGGAAAAGATCGAGCAAATCATGTTGGATGTTGCGAAGAGTCCGTCCGACTCCCCGCAAAAGTATGAGCTCTATGTGTCGGATAACGGTACCGATTGGTATGGGCCGGGTGCATCGGGCACTGGGGCGGACGTGATGACTATTGTAAGTTTTCCGTCTTCCACGGTTCAGTATGTCCGAATCATGCAAGCCGGATCGAAAGGTAATTGGTGGTCCATTCACGAAGTGTATGCCTTTGGCAGCGAATCTCCGGTAAGTGTAACGGAAATCAGTTTGGAAGAGCAGGAAATAAGATTACCCGTTGGCGAGGTTTATGAGGTGCAGGTTCAATTCCTTCCCGAGGATCCTGCTAATAAAACAGTATTCTGGAATTCCAGCCAAACCGCTGTTGCACAGGTTACCCGGGACGGGAAAATAGCCGGTGTCTCATCAGGTGTTGCCACCATCAAGGCTATCAGCATGGATGGGATAAAGAAAGCAAACCTGACGGTGTTTGTCGGTGATGGTGTAACCTCTATCGATGAGTCCAGCGGGAATTATCGCCTGAGATTGTATCCGAATCCGGCGTCGGGGAATGTTTCCGTCCGCTATAACCTGGATAGGACACAGGAGGTTTCTGCAGAAGTTTTAACGATGGTCGGAAATACCGTAGAAACAACAAGATTCCAATCTAACGCCGGGGAGAACCTGGTGTCACTACCATTGGAAGGTTTTTCGCCGGGGGTATATTTCTTACGATTACGTTCAGCGGAGGGTATTCAGGTGGAAAAGATGGTGGTGCGTTAGCGTATTGACGTAGATAATGAAAAAGCAATAGCATTAAGCGTTTATGAGGTTCAAAGATTTACATTCAGATCAATTATGAGGGTATTTAGCGGTACAACAGTGTCAATTTTAACGTCATTGATATTAGTTTCGATCAATATCAACGCGCAGCAGAAAAAACCTTTTATCACCGACATGTATACGGCCGACCCGTCTGCCCACGTCTGGCAAGACGGTCGCTTATATGTTTACGCTTCGCACGATATAGCGCCACCCAAGGGCTGTGACCTCATGGACCAGTATCACGTATTTTCTACGGACGACATGGTGAACTGGACCGACCACGGCGAGATCTTGCGCGCCAGCCAGGTGAAGTGGGGGAGACCGGATGGTGGCTTTATGTGGGCGCCCGACTGTGCCTATAAAAACGGCACCTATTACTTTTATTTCCCACACCCCAGCGGTACGGAGTGGAACAAAACATGGAAAATAGGAGTCGCAACCAGTAAACATCCGGCAAGGGATTTTGTAGCGCAAGGGTATATAGAAGGCCTGGAAGCCATGATCGATCCGTGTGTTTTTGTCGACGATGATGGGCAGGCTTACTTCTACTACGGTGGGGGTGGTACCTGTAAAGGTGGAAAATTAAAAGACAATATGGTGGAAATTGACGGTGAGCTGAAAACCATGGAAGGCCTCGTGGATTTCCATGAGGCTAGCTGGGTGCACAAATACAAAGGCGTGTACTACCTGTCGTATTCTGATAACCACGACGAGAACAACGATAAGGAAGGTGTTAAAGGTGACAACCGCCTGCGATACGCCACCAGCAACAGCCCGCTTGGCCCCTGGAAGCACCAGGGAATCTACATGCAGCCCACCGACAGCTATACAAACCACGGCTCCATCGTTGAATACAAAGGCAAATGGTATTCCTTTTATCACAACAGCTCCCTTTCCAATCACGATTGGTTGAGGTCGATCTGTGTTGATCAACTTTTCTACAATAAAGATGGGACCATTAAAATGGTAAAATAGCCTGTCGTTAAAAGGCAGAAACACGAACGAGCACTGCCATTGGATTTCTGACGAACGATGTGGATTTTAACGATGTCAAATATCGATATCGACCTTTCCGTCGGGAGCAAGAAGCGCTGTGACGTCACCCTTCAATCCCAAATTATGAATTTGGCAGATTCCCATTCCAAAATGAGCAGTCAGATTTTTTAGATTGGACGTAGTAGCGTCTTCTGGTTTTTCGTTTCGCTGAATTCGATGACATAGATGTACTTTTGTTATTCTTAGCCCGGTGGATAATAAGGCCATTGATTGTAGCGCGTTTTGTCCTAAGGCACTGATGCTCTTGTTGTCGTCATCGTTTGTATGGTAGAGGGTTGTGTAGTGCATTCCGATGAGTCGTTCTGTTCCATGTTGATCGCCGGCTTCAATAAAGATGGCTATACAGCTCATCAATCCGCTGATCCTCATCGTTTGAGGCAGCCGCCCCTGTGAAATAAAGTCGGGAGCTGTATTAACCTCCTGATGTATTCGATCTGTTGGTCTTTTGGGATGGAGTAGGTCCGCTGGTTCTTTCAGACGTTTTAAAGATTTCGTGGCATCCGCGATATAATCTTCGTCGGCGCTGAAAAACTGAAAAAGTCTTAAGTCATTTATAGCATCCTCGATGGTTTGTGGGCGATCTGCTACGCTGTCAAGGTCTTTTATGGCCGCCATTATTTTTATGATATCTAGGCCGCTACCTTCCAGGTGTTCGACTTTGGTCAATAACTTTTTGCCATCAACTATTATTGCTCGCTGGATCGGTTCTTTGGGGAGTTTACTCATCTTTCGTAATTTTCGTTGAGAAACAGCCTCTGGACGATTGTCTACAAACTGGAAGGAAGATGTGCCAACGTCACGCTTAGCCGAAGCTGAACGAGCGGCAGCGTTGATCGTATCATCTTGTATTTTGTTCGCGTGAGTATTCATAAAAATCAGTTACTTAAACCACCCTGGCTTATCGCATTTTCCGCAATCGACTATATACAGTCCATTTTTTGATGGAAAGAGATTTTCCTCGAAGATCATATAACCGTCTACGACTTCGATCTTGTCTCCGGTAGATCCTATAAAATTCTGTTTGATGACTTCCTGCAAGACCTCCATGCGCGTGGAGTCATGGAATAATGCCTCCCGGCGGCGTTGCCAGTGACGATAGTTCCAAATAAATTTCACGACGTTGGAAGAATACATCGAGTCTATGCAATTGTCGACCAGGTTGCTTTTGTAGATCAACGCCGTTGTCCATTTGTCTACGGCTGTCTTGTATTTTTCGCCTTTGTGGATGTGAAGGTATTGCTGGTTAATCTCTTTGCTGACACGCAGGCAGTCATCGTACATGCAGTCGAATTGTTTGAGCATTCTATGCTGCGCAATGGAGAATGCGCTGTATAACGTAACCAGGATAACGCCCACGAATGCCGCGACGATTAAATTCCGCTTGATGCTTTTAATCTTCTTTTCTTCTTTCTTTCGTGTCTCTTCAGCTTTGTTGATGTCTCGCCAATGATTTACACCCAGCGTGACAAATTTCCGGGTCTGTTCAAAGCTGGCGAAGGAGCTTCCCGGGGGCGTGTGGAGAGCCGCCCAGGTACTGTCTTTTTGGAGAAAGTCGTGAATGATTCGGGAATATTCGTTGTTGTCGATGGGCTCGCCGTTTAAGATGGTGTTGGCATACCGTTCCAGCGTTAACGGATGGGATGCTGTTTTGCCCGCTGCAGCCTGTGCGTAAAGGAGGTACTCCTGAATGCAATCGCTTTCCTGTTTGATCCAGAGTGCCACTTTGGGGAACATACCTGCCAGGCTAAGGTTTCGTACCGATACTATGGCGTCGTCGTCAATGTGGGCTCCATTGTGAATCATGTTCAGGCTTTCCTCTACGCGGGAGGACGGTATTACCTGCACCAGTCCCAGTCCGTCATCGCCAAAGCACTTAATGAACCGGTCCACGTCCTGCTGCGTGATCCCGTTTTTCCCGACCAGGCATGTGGCCATGATTTTATAGCGAAGCGGCTCCAATGTGCCGTCCCGGGATGTCAGTGTTTTGACGAACAGCTCGCAGACCGTTTCCATTTTGGGATTGGCGCGGAAGATCTCCTCGACCTCCAATGCCAGCGAGCGCGGTATCTTACCTGCCGCATGGTAGAGCCCTTGTAAGGTTAACTTCTTGTCGGTTTCTTTGGTGCCTTTCACAATCCGGACAAGTGTCTGTTGTTGTTGTGTTGACAGTTTACGCCAAACGCCGTTGCTTCTTTTATTGGCGGTGGCGTTGATGACGGAAAGCTCATCGCGCAACAGATCATTTACCAGCAAGGGAAGATAGTTGTTATCAGCCAGTTCCTTTAACGACGATTCTCCCGCGATTTTCTTATGGATGCCCTGGTACCCGCGGTGCCAGAGCGCGAAGGTATATTGCAGGGAGTGGTTCAACAGGTAACGCCAGGCAGGGTTGAGCGTGTGACGCTCCTGGTCTTCGTCAAGCCGTTGCAGCGTAGTCTTTTTGATCACGGCAATGTCTTTGTGCCCCTTCCAGATGGCAGGCACGGCACGGTCTATTACAGCGTCGGTTTCCTGGATCGATATACCTTCAAATGGAAAACTTCGTTTTTGCAGCAGCTCCAGGAGTTTGGGATGTTCGGAGGCACGGTCGCGATAATTGTCGGAGAAAGAGACCACGACATAGACGGGACGCGTATTGTGATGCTCGAATGCCCACAACAGGTTGATGAACTTCTGTGCTTCCGAGGATGCAGCGATCTTGCTCACAGCGGTTTGCGAACGGTCTGGTAAAAAGATGTCTTCGAAATGGTCAACCACCAGCAGGAGCGTGGTGTTGTGTTGGAGCGGATATTGCTCGAATACCTCCGTGAGGGTACTGCTGCCGGTGCGCAGCAACGCTTCGATGGCCAGTGCAGCGTTTTGTTTTGCATTAGTGGACTGCGCCTTGTCCAGCGCACGCGCCAGATTCTTCAGCGGACTTCGTCCCGGCCTGAATTTGGCGGCTACCCATCGCTCGGCGTCGTGATTCAGATGGTGGCCGGAAGGAACAATGACAGCACAATTGAGAAAGGAAGTTTTGCCACTGCCGGGTTCGCCGGTCAGGAATACAAAACGGTTCTTCTTCAGCGTGCGAAAGAATTTCTCGGTGAGCGTTTCGTCTATATAATAGCGCTCAGAGTCTTTTTCATCAAAAGGTTTAAGTCCGGTGAGCGTATGTTTTTTGGGCGTGGTTTTCATGTCTCGGGAGTATTGCTAACAACAAATTCCGATATCAGTTCGGTGGAAATTTTATCAAGGTCGGCCATGCTGCTGCGGAGTTCCCGGAGTACGCGCCGGTCCTGTACAGCGGATGCGTTGTTCCCAGCCTGTGCCACGAGGCGTTTCAGCTTTTGCCAGGCGCTGAATTTTTGTTCAAACGCGGCCATATCTTTTAAGTTAAGCCATCGTATGTTCACGCGCAGATGCGCCGGCAGACAACGGCAGAGGCTTTGCCGAAGCAAAACGCGGAACTCCGGATCGCTGAACCGCGGTATCCATTTGGGAAACACCAGCGTTATACCCGGCGTGAGCAATGTCTCTTCATCGATCCGTTCCTGCATCAGGATGAAGTTTGCATCGGCCGTGCCGGTAAGTCCCTTTCGTTCGAGCTCCACAAAATAAGGAACAAGCGTTTGCTCGATGCATGTAGTGGCAAGTGCATATTCGCCGAAAGTGGTGTTGAGCTTAACGAGAGCGTTACCCTGACGGTCGGTTAGGTAGATGCGATACGAGGGACCTTCCTGGTTGATCGTATAGTTTGTTTTGTCCGTGCCGTAGATAACCACGTCCACCATCAGGTTTCGCTGCTCTTCCAGGTGATCGCGCTCTGCGGATTGAAAACTATAGGGAGTTTGGCGCAGTGGAAATTCGACATCGTATTGTTTTTCGAGTGTCGGTCTCAGCAGCACGTGCTCTAAAACATAGAAATCGCTGGCTTGTTCATGCAGCTTTTTAAACTTATCAACCAACTGCGCAATCAATTCTTCCGCGACGTCGAAAGAAGTACAGTCTGCCAGGAATGTTCCGTGTGGGTCCTGTTGCGTATGAAACAATACGATATACGGCTTGACGGTGGCGTCGACGGATACAATACTATAGCTATCAGTAAGCGACCCGTAAAAGACCAGCTGGTCGCGGCTTTCGGGATGGTTGGGTAATTTAAACCGAACCGAAGTGCTGGCGTTAGGCTTTTGACTTGCAGGCGTCAGGAATTGATAGGGGGCTGTCAGCGATGGCAGGGCCTTGTCGTTGACGTTACTGCGACGAAGATTTAAAAGCAGGCTGAGACGTGTCTTAAAAGGATAGGCATCCGGTTGATGGCCCGCGATATAGTTGGCTCCCCGGTTTCGGTGTTTACTAAGCTCAGGCAGTTGCTGCAGCAAGGCCGATTTAATGGTCGCCAGGGTGGCGCTGAGTGTGGATTCTTCCACACCCAGCAGCGCCGGCAGGTTGGGGTATTGCAGCTCCGGACAGGTCTCGGAAAACCTGGCGAGAAGATGATCGAGCACCCGGTTTTTTCGTTCGAAGTAGTTGTCGTGCACCAGGGCTCGAAGCCTGTTTTCGTCCAGCGACTTGTCGGTTAGCTTGTCGATGTCGGGTATATCGTGTGGCTTACCCATGCCCGGAAGTTGGGTAAAGTAGGTGGTCTGCGCGCTGTCGATGGTATAGCTGAACAGTTGATCCAGGTTCTGGAGCTGCGCCAGGTGATTGAGCATGATCTGGTCAAAAAACAACAGATAGCTCTGCAGTTGCCGGGCCTGTCTGACCCGTGCATAAGGCGCATTGCCCGGGAGGCCGTATCGTCCAATGCCATAGACAATCGGAAACGTGTTTTGAACGCTTACGTACGTGCCAATGTGTCGTTTTACGTCCTCGTCCTTTTTTTCGATGTGCACCGGCGTGAAGGGGTAGGACTTGTTTTGTATGTCTGTTTTTTCCTGGTAATAATGCTTCACCCGGTAGGCATCGTAGCCTATTTTGTTATGATTCCGGTATACAGCGATGGAGATCTTGTGAGATTCCAGCGATACTTCGGGTAAATAGCCTTCTTCCGCGGTGATATATTTTCCGGTTACCCGAATGCCGTCCTTGCTCACAACCAGATTGCGCACGCTTCGTATGCCGGGTACATTACTAATAATGTCGTCGAGGGCCGATATCGGAAATACTTTTGTGTCGTTCATCGGCGGCAGCTTCCGGATAAAGCCGTGTTCAAACGCGGGTGTATTGAACAGGGTCTCGTATCCCAGTCCTTGGTGAATCAGCTCGTGCAACGGCAGGCGCGTAGCCGACGGATTAAAATATTCATGCAGCGCATAGAACATGTCGCCCAGTGCCTTCTCGGGCGAGACCTCTTCGTTGATTTCAATAGACGCTGCGATGTCGATGTACAGTGGCCTGAGCATGATAACCCGCTGGATGTCTTCGCCCAGGCTCCGGTGCGCGGCATAGACTTCGCGTATCTTTCCTTCGAGCGACGCGTGGAGTTGTGGGGGCGCTGACGTACGCACGTATACATCAAAGAGGCCTGCCGTCATACTACCCGTCACTTTCTTAAACCAGACGTTGTCCACACCTTCATTTTTGAGCAGGTCGCAAAAGAGTATCCGAAGGTCGCCGAGCGTCACCGTGCCGCTGGCAAAGATCTCTTGTGGACCATAGAGTGCATTACTCTTTACGATAGCCGCCTCTCCGCCACCGAATACCAGTTGATGTACGTCCAGGTTGGTTTTGTAGCCTACCACGGTCAGTGCGTAACACAATTGCTCGAGTATCGTCACGCCCGGATCATGGCTATTGTAGTCGGTCCAGATCTTTCCCGACAGGGCCTGTGCATGCGCCATTCCCTCGCTGCGCAGCAAAGCGAAGTTCATGCTCTTGCTGGGCATATAGTGCGCGTGTATGCCGGGTAGCGCTACCATGTTCAGTCATTTATGTTTTTCATGATCGTACTGTCCCACAGTTTGCAGACGTGAAAGCTGATCGTATTGAATTTTTTGTCCTTCCGCAACGCATAGTGCTTGCCAGTGCGGATTTGCAGCACATAATTGTCGGACGCGCCCTGCCAGCGGAAATGCAGCTTGTCGCGAAAGTCAAACCAGTCGTATGACGTACGAATTACTTTGATCGTGCCTTTGCGGCCTTGGTGGGCGTTTAATGCAATGGCATGTGCCATCGTATAATGCCCCTCGCCGGGGTTTCCTTCGGCCGCGGCCACAATTTCGAATGCATTAAACCCCTGAAGCCCCGGTACGATCGTGTGCCACGTCGCGTCGGCAGGTACCTTTCCTGTTTTATACCCGCCCATTCGCCCGGTGGCGCTTATCGTGCCCGTTACGTCAAGCGCCGTTTGAGGAGTAAAGGTCTTTATACCCACATTACCGGCGCTGCTAAAGGTGAGGGAAGGAGACTTTTCATGCCCCGGCTGTATAAAGGCAATTCCCTTATTGTTCTCCGGATTGATGGCAATTTTCCAGTCGGGGGTGGTACTGGCAATGCTTTCATAGAAGCTCATCAGCATGGTGGAGTTTCCGAAGGGTGCAAGCTTTAAGCCATCGTTTTCCGTTTTATTTAGCCCGTCGTCCACCTTATTCCAGGTAGAGTCTATCAGGTCCGAGAATTCTGTTTCGGAGGGCGACTTCCCGTTGCGGAAGAAGTTCTTTAAGGTATTTCTGTTTCTGATTGACATGACGAACGGTATAGTTAATGTACGATAAAATTTCAGGAGGAGTGATGCTGTTTTCGCGGTTCACAGCGGTATATCAAATTCCACATAGCCTCGCAGGCCGGTCGCATCGTCCGGGGCGTCTTCCGGAAGGGTATTCTCTGTTTTTCCGGCCACGACGAACTCCCTTCCCAGGCGCATATTCATGATCGCAGCTTTCTCAGGGGTTAAATTCTGTTCTTCTGTATTCATGTTGATCTGGTGTTGTTTCATCGGTATAAGCACGCACCAGGGTTGGCTGCTGTAAAGTTTTTTGCGGTCAGAGGCACCTTGTGCAGAATCTGTGATCGTGTAGATTTTGTTGTTGTGTTGCAGGATCAGGACCGAGACCTTCGAGACAGATTTTACGTACGATCGGGTAGCGATAAACCCGGTGACCTCGTCCAGGTCCAGGGAGCCACCAAAGGCCATGTCTTCCTGAGCATTGCTATACCAGGGACAGAGATAATTCCGGATGTCGCGGTACAGTACATCTTCGTATTCTCCCGTGACTTCGTCGGCCAGCACGATGTCTGCCGTGATTTTAACTTCTTCGTAGGTTGGGTTGACAACGACGATTGTGGCAAAGGCGGAAATACGTTTTTCCAGGTATATCCTGATATCCTGGAGTACGGCCGGGCTGAACCGCGGCAGGATGAATCGATCCCCTGTCATCACTTTCGGCGTTACGACGACAATGACCTTGCCCACCTCGGTAAAGAAAGGATACTCGACAGCGGAGATGCACTTTACCTGGTTTACGGCCGGTAAATTTTCAAGTACCAACCTTTCAATATCCCAGGCAGTGACTGCCCTGTTTTTATGGGCTAAAAATTCGCTCACGCGGATGTAGAAATCCTGTGGTGCTTCCTTAGGCCGTCCGCCGAAAGATGCTGCGGGTTGGAAGACCGCAACAATATCTGACGTTGCCAGCGCCAGGCTGTTGATGGTATTAGGCGGGAGGTTGGCTTTCCATTGTGCTCCCGGTTTGTGGGGTGTCCAGGTGAGTGTTATAGCCTGTGTCTGGATCGACCGTATTTTTCCGGTCGCGGTGGGATCACCCTTTAATGCGGCGATAATCCAATAGCATCCTCCGGGTAACACAGCGTTCTGATTGCTGATGTCGGCAGGTGTCACCAACTTAACCAGGCCTGTGGTGGTAAAGCTGCGGGTGGTATCGAAGATGACATCCTTTTTGTTGAACGTGTGCCACGTGTCGTCCGACACATAATACCATTCGATCGTGGGCACCTCGTCGGTTGAATCGGATAACGTATTGCGCTCGAGCACGAAGCAAAACGTCACAGCTTCGCCGGGTAGTACGGTATCAAGTCCCAGCAGCAGGTAGCCATCATGCTCATATTGTGGCAACAAGGTATCTACCGACGGTGTTGTTTCAGCAAATGTCGTTCGAACGCCAAATGCCTGTAGTTGAAACGTTTTTTCATCCGCTTTGGGATGTGCCTTGAGGGCAGATGACTTTTGAAAGCTTATCTGTGTGGATGCGCGATACCGCAGGGCGAGCGACTTTACCTGCGGGGTATAGGGTGCTTCGGGCAGTTTGGTATCTTCCCGCCGGGCTTTCCGCAAGACGGCCTCTGACAAGAGTATGGGATATTTCTGATGGCCGAATCCCATTTCGGGGGTGATCAGCTCTATCTTGATATATCCCGTTTTGGCGCTGTTGTCGTAAGGGCCTAACGGTTCTTTGGTGAAATTGTCATGAAGTTTCAATGCCTTCACATCCAGGTCTTGGATAGTGGTCTGAATGGCCGGTTTGCGTTGTGTTGTCTGCCCGTCATTCTGCTGGGTAACGAACAGCGGGAAGGTCTGTATTTTATCCGCCGCCACAGGGTGAAATGCATAATCTGACAAACCGGTTACGCCAACCCGAAAGGAGTCGTTGGTGATGTCTTCTCCATACGTTTCGTAGTGTTCGCGAAATCCTCCTTCCACCCGCGGCAGGTTGTGCCAGGTAATTTCCAGGGCGATGTCGCTGATCTGTTTTTTTGTCAGCTCGTCATAGCCCACCAGGAAGGCGCTTCCCATCACTGGCAGCGCGCCAAAAGGGTAGAAAGGAACGCTGGTCTCCACTTTTCCCAGGTCATTGTATACCTCCAGATTTTTGATCTGGCTCACCTCTACAGCAATAGAGCATGTCTGTATAATCAAATGCTCCAGATACGAATACGTATACATAGTCTTGCGATCGGCCAGGCTTATCTTCATCACCGGCCACAGTGTGTTGTATTTTTTTACTTCGTCAGCCGGCCAGTCTTCGCCAAAAGGAGTAATAGGAGGCGCGCCGAGTGGTAATTCAAAATAGAACTCTACTTTGCCGCTGCCCCATGCCGGAGGCAGGATTGTGTAGTCGGATACCTCATGCCATCCACCGGGTGTAGTGAGCGAAATACTGAAGGCTTCCGAGAAAATTCGATAGAAGACATTATTCGCACTCAGGTTCTCGGCCTTAGCATAGCGCTCGAAGAAGGAAACCAGGGGCGACATCGAGTTCAATTCGAACTGCAACGATAAGGTTATCTGTCGGCAGCCTTCACGCAGCAGCAGGGTAGGAGAGGCGATGGCAAAACCGATCTCGCTGGGCTTCATCGTTTTTTTTGTGGCATTGTAGACGGCCTCGCCAAACGCTGGAAAAGCTCTGGCGGCCGCAGTAAAATCAAAGCCACCGGCGGAATAAAGCAGGTCTGTTTCATAAATAGCCGATATGAATTCATAGTACGGCTCAATACCGATCTCACCTTTTCGGGCAGGGTAAAAGGATCCCAGGGCGACAACCTGGGTTTGGTTTACCGAGGCGTAGTCTTTTGCCGCATAGAGACAGTCCAGTCCTTCTTCATCCAGGTTGGCGTTGAATAATGTTCCTCTTTCGATCGCTGCAGTTTCGACGTGGTCTGACAAACGAACGCATACGTATACCTCGTCGGGCTCGGACGGCTTATGTTTCTGCTGCAGCAGGTCGTAGAAAAAATAGTCCAGGTGCTTGCCCGTAATCTTGTTGAGATCTTCCTGGGCGTAAGCGTAAAGCTTTAGGAAGGAAACATAGAGTGCAAGGGCAGGGTCGTGCTCCTGGTAATCGTAGATAAATTCGTGCAGTAGATTTTGCGCACTCTCTGTTACTTTATGGGATAACGACAGGAACATGTCCAGCGAAGCGTCTACAGCAGTAGTATGTTGTTGCGTGGCATCGTCTCCTTCCGCTGGAGCGGATGTATCCTTCGTGGCATAGTCAATAACGATGCCGGCTTGCCGGCAGGATTGGATCACCCGATCCATCGCCGCCTTCAGTTCGTCAAGCTGAAACAGCAGGTGGCTGATCTTCTTGCTGTTTGTTTGTTTTTCTAAGGAGGGTGGCAGGGCGCCCGGCAGGCTGCCGGCATAGCGCACAAAGTTGTTAAGTTTGTGCAGAACATGATGGGGTGGCGTGGCCGCGCCGGACAGAATATCATACGTAACGGTGCGAACCGGCTTGCCAGAACACAGCCTGGCCAGAAAGACGATAATGCTACCACCAAAGAAATTTTGCCACGTGGTGGCGTCGCCGGATACATCGGGTGCATCGGCATAGACATAGGCGGCATATTGCTCGGCAAATACCAGGAAGTCGGCCAGCGTTCGTTCGTCTATTTTAAAGTACTCCGGATGCAGCGCTGCCGCAAAGCGCCGGTTGCGCGACGAACCGTACGGATCGTGCACATCCTCCCAGGGTATATCGACATTCTCATCCGGCGCACGCATGGCAGTTCAATATTAAGGGTGCTGTATGTTTGTTCCTTCTTTAAAGTAAAATGGGTATACCATATTACTCCGTACATTTATTTTTCGAATGGTGTAGAATAACGTTGCATACACTACGCCCTCGCTGGCCTGCGTTGTGTTTACCGTGATCTCATCCAGGGTGACGCGGGGCTCGTGGTGAAGGATCGCCGTACGGATGCTGTCTTTGATGCGGTTGATAAACAGGCTGTCGATGCTGTCGAAGACGAACGTAGCCAGCGTGCTCCCGAATTTCGGGTCCATGATCCGTTCGCCTTGCATGGTAGAAAGGATCAGTCGCAGGCTCTCGGCGATGTCTTCGTCTTCTTCTACCATCACTACCGCGTTGCGTACAAAGTCGAACCGCGGTGGGAACGACCAGCCTCTGCCCAGGAATGTATTGTCTTGCATACCCCGTATCGTTTTGTGTCTATCCGCCGATCATTACTGTGGGACATCCCAATGCAATCTGTCCGCCGTGGGCGGTGGTGTCGCCCATGCGCGCCGCTGGTTTACCGCCAATCATCACCGTGGCCGATCCCTTCATAATGGAATCGGGCGGACCGGTGCACACGCAGGAATCTCCCAGCACAGCGGCGGGAAGTTTCCCGATGAGTACCGTCGGTGCGCCGGGACCAATCACCGGACCTCCAACATGCGGGATGGGCGGAAGACCGGGTGTGACCATGGGACACACATGCAGATCGGTTATTCTTGCAGCAAATGGCATACGCGAAATATTAGTTAATCATGACCATGCCACCTTTTACTTCCACCTGCCCGGAAGCCTTCAAGGTGGCCTGTGCCGTTCCCTGCGCCAACAGCGCTAGCTTAGCCTTGGCGTTGATGTTGTTTCCGGCCAGGTTCACATCGCCCTTGGCGTTGGCGACGAGATCTATCGCGTCGATCGAAAAATTACCCTTCGCGGTGAACTTGACGTCCTTCGCGCTGTCGAAGACAATGCCGTCGGCAGAGAGTGTGATCTTGTTCTTGTTTTGATCCTGGATCGTAAGCGATTTTCCATCGTCATCCAGAATGACCTTATTTCCTCCCGGTGTTTCCAGCGTGATACTTTTCTTTTCTTCGTCGAAGGTGAGCTTCAGCTTGCTTTTACTCACGAAGCCCTTCGTGTTGTTTTTACTTTCGGGTGTATAAGGTGGTTTTTTCTTTTTCCCGTACAAGGAGCCAATGATCACGGGGAAGCGCGGGTCTTCATTCAGAAATCCCAGCACCACCTCGTCGCTTACCTCGGGCAGAAAATAGAAGCCCGCACCGTCGGTGGCGTAGGGATGGGACAGTCGTGCCCAGATGCCGATGCCGGTGGCTTCCACCATGGGTAGATCCACCAGAATTCTGTATTCGCCGTCGGTATCCTGGTCGATTTGTTTTACCGTGCCGATCTGTAACCCTGGTGCTGCAGGCAATGCGCCAGCGGCCGCAGGAGCGAGGATCTTTTTGGTTTCGGTAAAGAATGCCGGCTCAAGACCAAAGTTCACGCGTGTGACCCAGGTGCCCTCTTCCAAAGTATGGTGTACACCGGAAATAAACGCGTCGCCGTTAAAGCGTGTGCCGAAGCTGTTGAGCTGAAGTAGCTTGCCCAGTTTGGGCGCGGCATTGCCGGGGAACGTTACATACCCCTGTATTTTTGCCAGTCGCATTTGTTGCAACTTGGCATTTGCCCAGCCTTTGAGTACAGACGCATCTTCCGGCACGGCAGATTGTAATGTATATACTTTCGAGCCCAGTACTTCCGAAAGCTTTTTACCCGTGATGTTTCCGTGGGCATTCACACTGGGCTCGGCGGATGTCCCGGTGGTTACCTGGAGCATGGTGCCATCCCAGGCGGTGGACGACACACTGTCAATTTGATATTGTGCATCGAGGTCGGCCGCAAAATCGATGATGTCGATGCCGTAGGTCACCGCCAGGTCGGCGGTTCCGCTGAGGACCGGCGCCGTCACTTCCAGTGTGCCGTCGTTGCAGATCGCAATAAATCCATTGACATCCGCGCGCGAAACAATGAAGTCCCAATCCGTGCAGTCGTATTGAACCATCTTCTTGTATGCAAACGTCGTGGCATCTACTTTTTTGGTGATGCCTGCTTCTGTCAGGATGGAGCTGATAATCTCGCTGTCCTTCTTGTCTTTAAAATATTTGCTCTTTCTCCCGACAGTAAGCTTAACAGCTTCGTCCATACATTGCAACGTCAGCTGTGAAACGAGCTGGTTGACACGACTTCGAACTTTTATGCTTTGTGCCGTGATAATGCCTTTGAATACCGTTTCGTTCGTGCTGTGGTAGCCCAGGCTGATCTCGATTTTTTTGCCCGGCACAAAGTCATCGGATTCGCTTGCCTCAAACGTTCCTGTGGTCGTGTCGCCGTCCAGCAACACAACCTTTGCCTCATTGATACTGTTGATGGCTTTCGTGACGGAAATGCTCAGCACGAGGTATGTGTCCTTAATCGCGGTGCCGTCGATCAGGATGGTATATGTAGGCAGATCGCTCTTGGCGTTTAAGGGGGACTTAATCATCGGTTAAACGGGGAAAAATTATCCTTTGCCCGGGGGTAAGGACGTTGAAATTGATCAGATGGTTATAAGCGGCAACCTGTATATAATATTTAGGATCTCCGTATACGTTGTGGCAAAGCATGGGCAGCGTGTCGCCATCCACAACCGTTTTGATATGAGATAGGTCTGGCGAGCTGAGGTTATTTTGTTTTGCCTTAGCGTCGGCGTCGATAAATTGCCGCAACTTCGCCATCACCTTGGCCCGTACCGGCGTTCCATCGGGCTTGAATAAGACAAAATCCGTTTTCAGCTCAGTCATCTCACAGGGGAATGTAAAATCGGTTCCCCAGCGTACCTTGAGGTAGTTCGCCCGGTGTATTTTCCCATTCACATCCACACACAGTTTTTTCAAGGCTTTGATATTAGCTTCCACATCGTCGCAGCCGCCGACGGCTCCGGTAGAGTCTATATAGAAGTCCAGTGTCAGGTACTCCTGGTCGACGGATTTATTCGAGGGGATACTATCTCCATTGGCCAATCGCCGGGTGTCTTCTTTCACAGAGGACTCCTGCGTGCGATCATACTTTTCAGGATTGATCTGAAAAATATAATCATCAGCCACCTTGGCTGTAAAGTCCGGCGCTTCGTAGCCCTCAATCACCATTTTTTCCCGCTTCCCACTAGTGGCCATGATTATCGCCGGTCACGTTTACGTAAAAGCTCCTCTATCTTTTCGAGGCAGTCACTGATGATCTCTTCTTTCATCGTTCTGTAATCGGTAGCCTGCTGTTGCACGGCCGCGGGACTTTCCGCTTCGTCCTCAAACTTTGCCTGTATGATAAATTCTTTGACATCCAGCGGCATGATTATATAATTTTGATGGTGCTATACTTCAGCTTGATGCTTTCAACCACCAGGGCGGCGTCGCCCGAGGCGGTGGAGCTGAAGCTACTGATATCAAGTTTCACGGGGTAGGCTTCGTTAAACTGCCAGGTCATAACGGCTGCGCCATCTTTATTGAGCAACTTCAGCGATACCGTTTTCTTCTCTATTGGTTGAGAATAGTCGTTCAGGAGCCAGCTGTAGCACCACGCGGTTACGGCAGACGATGCCGATAACAAGCCTCTTTTTAATTCCAGGTCGCTGAAAGTTGTTTTCTGCGGCAGCGTCACAACGAAACCACTGTCACCACCCTGTGCTATATTTTGCACTTCCAGCGACATACTAATACCCGATATTTCTTTGAATTTTACATCGTTTGTATCGTTGATGCCGCTGAATGAAACACTAAAGTAGAACCCTACCAGCGGGTAGGGTTCTCCGGTCGTTTGGGTTACTGCCATAGGTTAGGATCAGCCTTTCGCGATCACCAGGCCCTCATGCGCCAACACCAATTGCTCGATGGCCGCGTCACTACTGCCCGAGTTGAGATCAGTCGATTTAACCGATTTCGGGAACGCGTTGGTGAGCGTCCAGACAATTTCTGTGTTTCCGCCTTCGTTGAGTAACTTGATCGTTACACCCTTGCGCTCGATGGTGTTTAACTGGTTTTTACTGAACCATTCAAAGAACTGAATGTCGCCGGTAAAATGGCCCTTCTTCAGCGTGACGTCGCTATATTTTTTTAGTCCCGGCATTTTAATCTTGGTAAAGTCTTTACTGTCACCGTGCCGGTATTCGAACACATCAACTTCAGCATCGAGGCCCGATACTTCTTGAAAGGAAGCCGTCATACCACCCTCTACTTCCACACTGAAATAGAATTTCGGTAAGGGCCATACATTGTCCTGTTTTTCGCCTGCCATAATTATTGAGTTTAAGGAGAGATGTTAGGGTTATGATTTTTGCATTTGTTGCTGGAACGTGATCACGATAAATTCGGCTGGTCTTACGACGGCAAGCCGCACCGTGATTCGCATGATACCATCCAGAACATCCGTAGGAGTCATCGTTACGCCCAGGCCGATATCGACGCTGAAGGCATCCTCGGGTATGGCGCCGGCCAGCGAGCCGCGCTTCCATTGATCGGTCAGGAAGTTGCTCATCATACCTTTTACAGTCACCCAGGTGTTCGATACGTTGGGCTCGAATACATACGCTTCCGCGGCAATCTTGAGCGACTGTTCGATCATAATGACCGTGCGGCGCACGCTGAGGTATCGCCAGTCCTGGCTGTTACCGTCCAGGGTACGCGCGCCCCATACCAGCACACCTTTACCGGGAAAACTACGAATGGCGTTCACCGCCTTGCCGTTGAGCGGCAGGTTCAGGTCTTCCTGAATGGCGTTGGTGATATTGACAGTGGGTTTCACCACCGATCCCATCGATACGTTGGCGGGCGATTTGGCTACCCCTACGGCGTTGTCGACCATCGTCAGTACGCCGGCCATGGCACCACTGGGAGGAAGTATATTTATTTTTTGCCTGACTTCCGTGAGGATAGCTTTATATAGCGGCACGGCTGTGAACAGTGTTTGATGAAGTGCCACGACATCGGTATCGGCCGCGCCGATCTTTTCGATCTCCAGTGCGATGGCGGCAGTCTTTTTTTCATCGGCCTTGTCCTTGCTCAGCGACTCGGTCAGCTTGGTCTTTAAGACGTCGGGGTTTGCAAAGTTCGCCAGGTCTATTTCGGTGAGCGGTACCACGGTGCTTTCCACCCATGGATAATACGCCGCCGCCCATTGCAGGTGATTGATGCCGATGCCTTCGCGAAACTTGGTGATCACATCGTCATCGGCCATGGTTCTGGATAAATAGCCATTGTACACATCCAGCAAAGCAACCCGATTGCGCATGTCAAAGCCGCAATGCATGACCATCGCCTGTTGCAGGCTGAAACAGTCTGCTTCGCCGAGCAGTACGGCATCGGGAATCACCACCATAGTAGGTTCAAATTCCTTTAACAACGTTTTCAGACCCTTGTCATTTTCCGCCGGATTAAGCGTGGCCGTCTCTACGCCTTTGGTGTAGTCATAGGTTCCCACGGCAATGATGTAGCAGGTGGACCCGCCATTGGAGAAGAACAAGCGCAGCGTGTTGTAGAGATAAAAGTTAGTTTCACGCTTCACCTCAACCTTAAAAGGTTCTCCATTCTCACCGTCCAGCAAATCGAACTGAATTTTTGGCGCGCCGCCAAAGATCTCATGATACTCGTTCAGCGACGTGAGACGGGTTGGAACGTTGATGATGGATTTGTTATTTCGGATCGCTTTCTCCGTGTACCCGATAAACGCGGGTACCGCTGTCGCGACGGGCACAGCCGAGCTGGCAAATGCGCTCTTTTCTTCAATGTACACCCCTGGGGTGGCATAAACTTGTGGCATAATCGTGAGATTAGGTGATTAGATGTGTATATACATGTCAGAATAGGCGCTGGCATGGTGCGCGCTTATCTTGATTCGTTCGATATCGGGAATCGGAAGCCCTAACCTGCGGCGTGAGCTTAGCTTCCCGGCTTTACTGTCTGTTTGGTTAAATTCTATTTCAAACGGTGCGTCATATGTCTCTGAAAGCAGAATGGGATCGACCGGTTCCAGAATAACCGCAGTCGAGCCGTCGGCCAGTGTACGTGTCGTGATCGGTTTTAGCGACAACGGCTGTTTGCCGGCGTACAGAATAAAATCACTGAATGACCGTTGGGGCTTCTCTATAATATTATACCGCCAGGAGATAGCCCGGGCTCCAATGGTAACTACATAACGAGTGGGGTTTGGTGCCGTCGCCATCGGCGGCGTAAGGGTCATTTCCAGGACCGCGAAAACGTTCCTTAACCGGTTCGCCCAGGCATAAAAATTCAATACATCAGACGTGCCGGAATGGCGGATAGTAAAATGAGGCATGTCCAGTAGTGTATCAAATGTCTGCGCAGCTTTAAACGCTTCATAGGTGCCCGTAAAGAACGGAGTACTGGAGTTTACCTTATTTATAAGGTAACACGATATAGCGTCTTCAGGGTTGAAGTAGGCATCCAGGTCGTTGTAGCCGGTGACCGGTATAATGAGGTCCGCCTCGGAAAGCTGCACGCCCATATGAAGGTACGTGGTCCCGTCGGTTGCCTCGTACTGATTGCTGAGTAGAAAGCTTTGCGCGACATCTTCAATGGAAAGACTGGAGTAATTTAATAAGAGCGGGTCATCACACGTTATCGTAAACACCAGCTTAACAGGTTTGTACAGAAGGTATTGCAAGTCTGTGACAGCGTCCTGTGCTTTCGATGCGATGAAAAAACCACGAGCGGAATCTTTCATAAGAAGTCCATAGGCTTGCATTTGCCGTGCGGTGGCAGGGGTAGGGATAACCCTGAACGGCTGATACGACCGGACAGTATAATATTGGTGAATAAAATCGACTTGCCACAACTGCTTAAAGCGTAACATAGGTTCAGGTAGTAGATGGTAACGAAACTTGCTCTAATGTAATAGGAATATGCAAATGAAAATAGGGTATATATACCTTTTTTTAGAATATATTTGTTTTGTATCGTTTTGGTGTCAGTTGATCAATTATTAGTGTTGTGTTCCTGTATCCATTCCACGGATTGCTGGTAAATCGGCCACCACGTTGTCTTGCGAAAAAGTTAACATTCGTACTTTGTATACGACCGAGGGAACGTATTTTATGCCGAGCATCGAATAGTAGTTCATCATATCGCTGGGTGACACAGAGAGCAGGTCGAAATAAATCTTGTCCACGCCTTTGGCGAGCTTTGGCGTATTTTGCCCCGTGAACAGGGACTTGTATTGAAAGAAATAGATGACACCCGATATGTAGCGTAGGGATTCGACATAGTGATTTCTGCTAAAAAGCGCTGAAAACAGAATGGTGAGGTTTATGTTCAACGGCGGAGAGTATTGAAGGATCTCGAAACCCGAAGAGGTTGTTCCCGGTCCGCTTTTATAGGTTGTTTCTTTGTCGATAAAAATCAATGTTGCCACGACCTTGTTTCCGCTTTCGAGGGCCAGGCTGCCATCTTGCTCTACAATGCCGGAAAGTATAGCCTTATCTTCGACAGCATTGAACTGTGATTTTAGGTATTCGTTAAGCTCGTCGATAATGACCGGTAACACATGTTGTATCATGGTGCGTCTATTTCAGGTTGTTATTGAACGAATTGTTTCACTGCCCAGACCGTCAGGCGGATCAGGTAAACTCCCAAAAAGCCCAATATTCCACCAATGAGCATCATATCGACTTCCAATACCTGCTCGTCGCCAGCGACGCTCGTATGGCCTGGATCCAGTTGAAGCATATATAAGAAGAGAAAGGCCACCGGTATCGCGGTGATAATCGCGAAAAATAAGTATAAAAACTCTTTTGCCAGAATGTCTTTCATGCGTTACGGAAGTTTGTTTTTGTACCGCAGGTATGCCGTGCTGGTGATATAGACCAGTACCGCTCCGGATAGTATACCATACGCAAACATGCTCAAGCCGCTGTTGCCGGAGGAGCTTGTCTCGTCCGAGAGGAGGTACACGGCCAGTACCGCGACCACGATCAATCCACAGGCAAAAAGACCACGGTAAGCGCCACTGTGAAAAAATACGCCGCGCACACGCCAGTCCAGCAGCGAGAGGAGCAGGCCCAACAGAAAGAATCCAATGATAATGAAGATCGATACGCCGATAAATTTCCGGTAGCGGTAAAGGGTCGCTACTAGGGAATACGATCGCCCGTTGTCATAGCCGATGGGCTCTATTTTTTGCCAGGGGGATGCCGCAAAATGAGACTCGACCGCATGCCATATTTCCGGGTGGCTGCCATCGTAACCAAGGCCCCAAAGTCCGGCTCCTTTAAGGCCTTTTTCTTTTATCCAGGAAAACTTGCGATTCAAGCTTTCGTGTCCTTCATACCATACCACCTCATAGGGTATGGCATTTCCGTCGCGCACCATACTGCTGCCACTGTATGTTTCGATATATTCTTCGCGGTTCACATTGTACTGCGCACGTATATTTTCGTAGGGCATATTGTCCAATGAAGTCCAGCCAGAGGCCTTGCGTTGCCAACGAGTGCCGTAGAGTGGGAAACCGATAATGATGTCTTCCGGCGGCAAGGTCTGTAGAAGCGCATTCACTGTTTTTTCGAGGCTGGGGCATTCGCCGCCAGATTGCAGTGGCGCCATCGGCAGGGGGGCACCACCACACGTGGGATTTTCATAATCAAAGCCCTGCACCGTAAAGGTATTGATCAACGGTTTCAGCTCATTCAGATCATAGGCTCCCAGGGCGGCGTTATATGGTATTTGCAAGGTGATGATAGTACTGTCGCCCAGTTTATTGCGAATGAATCGGATAAATTCGGTGAAGCGGGATTTCATAGCCGGTTGCAAGCCGTTAAAGTCGAGATCAATTCCGTGGGCTTTTTTTATTCGGATCAGCGACCGGACACTGTCACTCAAGAGCATCCACGCAGGGGGATTGTTCAAAAATGTATTATTGCGTTCCGTACTGTAGCTGGTTAATGTCAGCAACATCTTCGTGTGGTGAACACGGGCCGAGTCGTGTACGGGTGACGTTAGCCATTGCCGGATGGCGTCGACATCGGTACACGCGCCGCTGTGAGCGTCGATGTCATACGCAAAAAAGCCGATGGTAGAAAAAAGTTTGTACGGATAGTAAGGACACTCCGCTTCCATCCAGTGCAGGTGCCAGCCCATCACTTCCGTGCTATCCGCCGGCCGCGCGCGGGTGCTATTTTTTCCATAATACGTTTGGCTTTTGTCGTTGTACGCAATCTCTTGCAGTCCCTCTGTTTTGCGGAAGTAGATTTTGCGACTCTTGCCATGAAGTGTCTTAAAGACCTTGCTGTACTTATTTAATGTGCTGCCGGGCCTGAACTCCCTTTCTTTTTTCCAGGCCACCGTGTCAGTAGCATTCGCCGGATCTATCATATGCGATTGCTGGGCGATGGCGGCAACGTGCAGGCTGCAGTAAAGCAATACAAGCAGACCGCCACGCAGGATCATATCATGTAGCAGCTCTTTCATTTTACGAGGGATGGTTTGCGTTTTCGTTCATACTGGACAATCGTCACGCGCACATGTTTACCGGCCACCGGGTCGTCGTTCTCCAACCACAAAGTGTAAAAGGAGTGTTTAAAAGGTAGTGTTCCGGTGTGGTATATTCCCATCCCATTTTTTACAGTCTTTGCTGCCCCATTGGAAAACGTATATTTTATGGGGCCGCCCGTGGACTGAATTTCGTATTGCAGAAATCCGTGCAAAGAATCGACCTCGATGCGGATACTTTGTTTATTTTTTAAATTAAGTGTACTGGCCAGATAAAGGGTAGAGTCAATTTTTACCGTGGTAACGGTGTCCATTTCGACGGCGGAATTTGTGCTGTCGTGGGTTGGCTCGGGCGTGTAGGGCAGGCATGTGCGTACGTTCAACATCAGGATAAACGAATTTGGAAACGGGCGCCCGGACCGGATCTTGTAGTAATAATTGCCCGGCACAGGGCCTTTTAATCTGCCGGAAAGTACTTTTTCTTTGGCGTGCGTTTTTACGATTTCTTTTCCGGCCGGGTCGTATAGGAAAAAAGTAGCTCCGTATAAATTCTCCTGAAACAATACATATTGAATGCTGTCACCATCTTTTACGGCAAATGTGCCGGTAACATCGCGCTTGAGAAACGTTTTGTAGTTCGCCGTGAGCACATTACTAAATTCTTTCGCACATACCAGGGAGTCGCCTTGCAGGCACTGGCCTGGCGGCGCCGTCACAAAGATTGTCAGAAGAAGGAGTATCGCTTTCATGCGTGCTGCCCGTGGGTTAGGCTTCTTGTTGACTAAATGCGTTTTCTCTGAGCTTGATCTTTTCCTGCTCCACCCATAGCGACAGTTGCTCACGGACCAACTCCTGATGCGCTTTTTCGATCAGGTTGATGGTTTCCCGGTTGTGCTTAAGCTGCTGCTCCACCTGCTGTTGTTCCACGCTAGCCAGCAACGTCAGCTGATTGTTGAGCTTTTGGTTGCGGATGTTGATGGACGAAAGCTCTTCTATTTCGTAGTCGTACTCCAGGGTTTTCAGCACATGGTCGTATGGCCCCGCGGGAGAAAGCAGTTTGGCCAGGATGGGCGATACCTCTATAAAGATGAGCAGGAATATAATGGCCAGGGAAGGTCCTTGCGGTAATTGGTGCAGCGCTTCCAGCTGGGCCAGCAACCCGGTGGCGAAGGTGTTCCGGAGCGACGCCTCGTGCGTTTTACGCTCCTGGTTTAAAGCGCCGATCGCCTGCGCGGCCTGTGCGGTCATAGCTTGTTGCTCGGTGATGACCTCTTGGTACTCCTTGTTGGCGTTGTTATATTTCTTTTCTTTCCGTAAACATTCCGACCCGATGCCGCGCGCGCCCGTTCCGCATGAACCGTCGCATTCGCAACGATATTCTTCGTAGTATTTTTCACGGACGGCATAGCGTTGCTCCGCCTTTTCTTTCATCTGTTGCTGCTGCTGGCGCCAGTGTTCGATTTTGGCGTTGTAGTCGTTGTTCACCGTCTCCAGCCGCGCAAGGCAGGCGAGGTGCAGGGCTTCGTCAATTTCCTCTTTAAAAATGCGAAGCTCCAGAGGTTTCGAAATGACGATCGCCAGGAATACCGCCAGCAGCGTGCGGGGGATGATCTGTAATACCTGGCTATACCGTGTGGAACCCTTCTTTATCGTGCTCACAATAAACCGATCGAGGTTGAAGATCAATATGCCCCAAAAAATCCCAAGCGTGACCGCCACGGCCACGCTATCGAACACTGTATAAAGCGCATAGCCGCCGGACAGGCCGGCGAGGATGCCGGTAAAGAAGATGGTGGCGCCGATGCTGGCATACTTGTGATACTCTGACAGCGGGCAGCGCTGTAAGATCTCTTTATTCGCTGCCGAGCAGAAAATAAAGAACGTCATCACGCGGCCGAGCGCGCGTGGGGGCGGTGTGGCATCCACAGGTTTAGCGCTCATAGTAGTGCTCAATAGATTCGATCGTTTTGCGCACGCCTTCTTTTCCGGCATTCATCCGTTTCAGGTAGCGAAAAACAAAGGCATTCAACTTCTCCAGCGTGGGCTTTTTGCTCGCCTGGTGAAACGTGTAGCGATGTATCTTTTTAACAAGGTTGTGATAGCGCTTTTCCGAATCGCGTAACGTGAGGGTTAGCATCTGTACGGCATCCGCGGTGAGCGTTGGTAGTGGTGTGCGTGACGCCAGGGAAAGAAGCTTGTCCCGAAATACCGGGATGGGAAACGCGAGCAGGGTTATTTTTCGTGTGAGTGCTTGTTGGTCTACGTGTGCCGTGATGGAAATATCGAGGGAGGTGGATGAGGAGAAGGTATGCTCCCCTTCGTGCGCGGTTATGTTAAACGGAAGAATGTGTACATGGGCCGCATGCAGTACACGCCAGCGCAGACAAATGCAGTTGCCCGCAACGGTGCCATAAGTGTCGCTGCCTTTCTCCGCTTTTACCAAACTGTAAAATACATTGGTTTGCGCGCTGACAAAACCGATATCGTAGTCAATAATAGTTTTCTGTGTCACCCACACGTTTGTAGCTGCAACAGACACATCTCTGTTGTTGTAGGCGCCAACCTTAAAAAGAGTGGTCTCCGTCAGCAATACCTGCCGCTGTCCGGCGTGCTCCACCTCACCAAGCCCTTCAATAATTACCGTGTCCGCTCCGTACACTTGCCACGTCAGGTTTACATAGGAACCTCGCAGTACGAGGTCTTCCGACACATCCAGGGTTATCTGGATGCCATCGGTCGGAACATGGAAGGGGAGGCTGTTGCGGATGAGCGCATTAAAACGATACACCGCTTTTCGTACAGCGTCGCACGCCTCTGCAGTATGAATGGTGTCTGAACCGTGAAAATGACTTACTTGTCTGTAGTCGGAGATACATACATATAATAGAGTATCCGGATAGGTGTCTGTTATGTATAACGCAGCGCCCTTTTTGCGCAATTGAAGGCACCGGTTTAAAAGAAAGGGATTGTTTTCCAGATGGGGACGATTGAGTTCACTCATAACCAACACTACGGCCAGTCCCTTTTCCTGTTGCTGAATGCAGGCGTCTAATAACGCTGTGTCGATCGCTGTATTGACGTGAACTTGGATGACTTGCTTACACGCGGAAATTTGCCGCAAAAGATCATTCGCGTTGTACATAGCACACATCGCTGGGTTAGAGGCTTACAATATAGTAAGAAATTCCATTTTGTCAAGAAGTTGAAGGTGTCAATTGTATGGGTGGTATATCTTTTGGTGGAAGTGTCCGGATGGTTTATATGGTGATCCCTTCTTTTTGATACTCTTTAGTAATCCCTTTATAGATATCTTCCGCGGTGACGACGGTAGTGCCACGGCGTTGGGCAACGATGGAACAATACCGTAGCACATTGATCATACTGCCGCCGGACAATTCGAATTCATTGGCAATAGACTCCAGGTCGGCGTCGACCTCAAAGGCAGAAAAATATTTTCGCCACAACGCCAGCCGCTGTTCTGTTTTCGGCTTTGGAAAGAAGACGATGGATTGAAACCGACGCAAGAAGGCGGTGTCGATGTTGTCCTTGAAGTTGGTGGCCAGGACCACCGTGCCGTTGAAATCTTCAATGCGTTGCAACAGATAACTGACTTGCTGGTTTGCGTACTGGTCGTTACTACTTTGTGTTTGCGTACGTTTGCCAAAAAGCGCATCTGCCTCATCAAAAAAGAGTATCCATTGTTTGTTCTCGGCCATATTAAATAAGCTGGCGAGATTCTTTTCTGTTTCGCCAATGTATTTCGAAACGACCGCCGAAAGGTCGATCTGGTATACATCCAGGCCGGATTCTTTTCCCAGCATCGCGGCCGTCATCGTCTTTCCCGTCCCGGGCGGGCCGTAAAACAATACGCGATAACCTTGTTTCAGGAACATTCGCAGGTGTGTATCGGCCATAATCGACTGACCGTGTTTTATCCAACCGCGTACATCGTCCAACGCATGTGCCGTGTGTTCGTCATACACGGCATCGGCAAAGGTTAGGGGAGTGGTGATACGTTTGGCAGGAAACGAAGAGGTATAGTGTGGATAATATGGGCGCCCCTGTGTAAGCAGGGTCAGGTATTCTTTGCTGATGGTCACCGCGCCGCTGAAAATCGGATCACCGTCTTTTACGTCGGAAAGATGCAGGATATTCTGGCTATAGAACGGATGATAATCGGAGAAATACTCCATGAGCTGGAACCGCTTTTCCAGATTCCGGCCACACAGCAGAAACGAAAGTGTTTCTCCCGTCGGGATAAACCCGCTATGCGCCGTGCCAATAATGCCCCCAAACTCGGTATACCCGCGGTTGAGGTTCTCGTTCTTCAGAAAGAAGATATCAAAGCATACCGGCGCCACATGCACCGCAAGCGCCGTCAGCAGGATTACCCTTTCCGTTGTGCTGAAGTTATACTTCTGGATCATGTAGGCATAAAACGAATCGTTACCGGATAAATCCGGTGGCGGCAGGCCGGTCATAAAATCGTCGTCGTCAACACCACTGAAGTGTTGTTGCAACCGGAACTCGATGACTTTGGTGAGCCACGAAAGATCCGCCCGTATCGTGCCCAGGCTGTGGCCGGTAATACCGCCATCGGGGCTGAATTGAAAGGGAGCGCTGTTCATCTATTATTCATTGGCATGAGGTCTCTGTATTGGTCCGATTGCCAGTGTACGGCAAGACTCTTTTCCATCCACGAGAGTTTAATAAGACTGAACGACCAGGGGATCCAGTCTACTAATATATCCACGGATTTTCGATCTACCGTGAGGTTCCAGCCTATTTCATTTTCTTCTATATGACCAGCACGCTGCAAGAAGGTTTCCCGCAACGCATCGATCGATTTGGATTGGAGCGACGTCCAGTTTTGCAGCACGCCTTGCAACAAGCTTTCGGATACTTGTATTTCATGGTCTGTTAGTTCAATCGTATCTTCAAGCGGGAGGAAAAGATCTGCGCCGCACAGCAGATTATACAGCAGCGACTGTCGTGGAGCTTCCGTGTGGCCGCTGACCAGGTAATGTAACAGGTGAACCGCCCGCACCGCGTGAGCATTGGATTTGAAGCTGTTGTTCTCTATCATCTCCAGCCGGTTGAAATACATATAGAAGAAAGGCGCAATGAGTACGATGCCTGCACCCTCAACCGGAATGCGGACACCCTTCTCAAGTGCTGGGGTCGTTCGTTCAACTTTTACGTTCGGGCTCGTCAGCGACTGTAAGAGTAACGATCGGGCGTGCGCGGTCAACTGGGCATGTGCCACCTCCAGGGAAATGACAAAGTGTTCAGATATAGGAGGAGACGCCTTCAACTGTTGAATTTTCTTCAGCAGCGTGTCGGGCCCTTTCGTTAGGGAATGCTGTGTGCTATAGTCCAATACAGCTTGCGCGTACTGAATGGCCGTGATGTTAAAAGCCGGCCGTTGCAACAGCAAAAGAAGGAGCGAGCGGGCGGCCAGCAGCGAAGCTTGAAACGGGCCGGGAATGGCCCCATCGGATTTTTCAGACAATGTATCGAGGAAATTTTCCATCATGCGCGCCCATTGGCTAAACTCCTGCTGTCGGGTACCCGCCAGGGAGCCGATAATGCTGGTCGTAATGGAAGGATCCGAACGCAACAGGTACGCATCCAGGGTGTCGGTATTCTTAAAAAGATTTTTCAGCGTCGTTGTGAGCCAGGTGTGTTCTTGTAATGCGACGACTTGCAGCTGCCGTGTAAATGCCGGGTTGCCACCTCCGCTTTCCTGGGTGTGGACCGGTATAATCCCCAAGCGGAGATAGGCGACAAAGGCCTCCTTGAACGTGGGCGATAGGCTGTCCGTGAACCCACGGTCGGCCTCGACCGTGGGAGGGGCGAGTAATGCAGAGGTTCCGTCCATGGCCGGGGACTGTAGCGTATCCGCGATCAGGGAGGTTTCCCTGGACGCGTCGTCCAGGGAAACCAACAATGTATGCAGCGACCAATAGGGAGAATTCTCCCCTTGCATCGCGGCAAGGTCTGCCATGCGGGCGATCCACGTCGGCTCAGATAGGTTGATCAGCGTCGCACTGTGTCTGGCCAGGACGGAAAGAAATTGGAGCGCCGAAAACGGGTCGATGTGATGAGCCAGATGGTCATATACCACCGCGAACGTTGCATGTAGCGGAAACGTGGGGGTATTTTCTTCTTCCAATGACATTTTCTCGACGAGCAAAAGGACACGTGTAACAAAGCCGGCAACCGTCGGGAATCGGATGCCGATCATCTCCAGAAAGAACGCTTGCGGGAGCCGGGATGCAATCTTTTGTATAATGGCTACCTCGTGCCCGGATGCCTTCAATCTTTCCGTGAACAATTCCAGGTGCTTCTCCAGGGTAGCGGTAGCGGTCGCAGTGTCCATCGGCGGCATGGTGGAAATATACCACCAGGGCCATTGTTCGTACAGCCAGTAATGAAGAGTAGCTTCAATTTGTTGTAACGTCTTGATCCGACTTGTTGTATAGTGTGGTGGCAAAGCTTTAATCGTCGAACCGGACTCTTGTAACAATGACAACGCCGCGGATGAGAGCAGTGGTTTTAGACGACGGTAGGCCTCTGGATTGTCATGTGCAATGGCCATGATGCGGTTATCGTTCGGAGATACTTCTGAAAAGTATCGCGTTGTTATTTTTGTCAATGCGGCTGTATCGGCTGCACCGCCACCGGGTATAAATAGTCCGGTCTTTAGGTAATAAACAATGATATCTGCGACACTATGTCCTCCTTCGGGCGCGTTAAGGGAGGCTACTGGCGGTAACTCAGGAGTCTGCGCGCGTGTTGCCGGGATATTGAGCGTGTCGCCAAGGCTGTTTAACCATACGCTGAAAGGTTGAGGTGATTGCGGTCCATGTCCGATACCTCGTAAAAATCTAAAATAATGCTGGTAGCCTTGCCGTAGCAATACAACATCATGACCAAAACGTTTGGTAAAAGCTACCCAGGGGGAATAACTTGTATCGTCCTGATACAAGATGGCTGAAAGACGGAGTAAGATATCAACACCTGCATCCAGCGCCAGACTATCCAGGATTGGCTCCGGATGCCTGTGCGTTCGGATGTATTGCACCAGTTCCCGTCGATGGTCGGCATAGAGGGATCGCCATAGCATTGTTGCCGATGTGGCCCGGTCAGTCGTGGCAATATAAAGCGCAGCGAATAATTCGTGGACGCCATCGTTCAGTGCCCCTCGTATTTCGGTAGTACTGTTATAGCGTGCCGGCTCTTCTTCGATACCATTGCCATAGTCCTGGTCATGCTCGACCGATGGAGCTTCGTTCGTGTTTGCCCCCGGATAGTCAGTCGAAAGATTTTTCTCTATACCTGAAGGGGGGACAACATCAGCTGTTGATATGGGTTCAACAAGAGCTTCCGCATTGTCATGCTTTGTATCCTGAACGTCGTCAGGATTCGCTACCGGTTCGTGTTTAATATGTATTCCCGCCAGGCTTTCAAATGTGGCGTCGGGTTGTGCGTCCAGCGTTTTCGCAAAATCTGCAAGCGATCGGGTAAAGACTGCCGAAGCATAATCCTGGTGAGTACTTGTCAGGAAATCAAAATAGTATCGATGCATCGCTCGCAACGAGCGTTCATGATGCTTGTAGGGGACTGTAAAGTTTTGCCAGACGTTATAAGAAGGCTCGTCACGCCACAATGAAGCCGTGAGGCCGATCAATATGTCCAGGTCGGCATCCAGGGCCAGGCTGTCGCGCCAGGCCGTCCACGACCATTGCATTCGCGCATAAAGTACCAACGCACTAGGGTAGTTGCGGTAGAGTAGTCTCCAACGCTCTCGCGCAGAAGTGGTGCGGCGCAGGGAGATATCTTCGGCAAGCATGGTTAACAGGCGGGCGGCCACGTTATCGGCAGGTAGTAACGGCGCAAGGGGCGTCGGAGCATCGGGTGAACCGGATGCGGCCGGTATCGGTAGAGATGTTAATGCATCGCCGGGAATAGAAATGGATGCCAGGTGGAAGATACGATCGATAAGTTTTTCGGTCGAAATCGCGAAGCGCGTGTCATGTAACGTCGTAAAAGCGAGGGAGAACATTTTGCGTGTTGTGGGGCGGTCCTCTTTCATAACGCCGGTTTCGGCAAGGCCCTGATATTGAAATGGTGCAAGGATGCTCAACAGCCGATGAAGCCGGTCGAGCGAAAGTATTTCACTGAGCTCAGACCAGAATGAAGGCGTTACATCTGCTGCGTGAAATAACGAAAAGACCGCAGCCTCGTCAGCCAGCGCGGTATCCCACAGCGCATCGATGGCTGCCAATTGCTGGAGTGCCGGCGCATTAGATACGACGTGGCGAATGCCATAGCGAATCATCCCTTTTAGCACTGATCGCCAGTGCAGCGTCGCGCCTGTTACCGACGCATCGAACTGCATGCGCAGGAGCATTGTATCCCCTTCAGGCATCGCTGCGGCCAGCAGCGGTTTTGCACGTTGCAGCAGATGCCGCGGGAGCGTTTCAGGCGACAAAAGCTCGTCACTATCCTGATGCAGAGACTCCCGGTAATAGTACTGAAGCTCCCGTAGAATCTCATCACGCGCCTGAACACCAAGTTCCGTTAGCAGCTCATGCACGCGGGTTTGAAAAGCGATCCAGTAAGCGTAGGACGGATGACGGCGTGTTTCCTGGGTAACAGACGTGTCTACATTCGCCAGGTCTTCCCGCAACGCCGCCAGCGCATCTTCGTACGCTTCACGGAAGGGATCCCAGATGGTTACTATTCTCTCAAGTGCTGCAGCCTGGGTGTCATCGTCGCAATTACACCGAAGCAACTCGCGCATGATTGTATGCGGCGCAATGGGCAACTTCTTCAGGGTATACAGGGATAAAATATACTCGTGTATAATTTTTCCACGAATGGACCCCGAAGGCGCACTGACGTACTGGAACAACGTGAACTTGTCGGCAAAGGACAGGAAGGTAGTTTTTGCGATCAGTGATTCCAGTATCTGCTCCCAAAGATTCCATTCCGCCAACATATCGGAAACGCGGCCCGACGCCGATAGAATTGTTTTCAGTGTATTCGCAGAAAGCGTGTCGGCAAGACGTGCTGTACATGTAACGTTTCCGGCCAGCGTTAAAACATACTGTGTCAACCGTGCCGGGTTCCAGGCCAGAAGATATAGTATCAATGCCTCGAGATCAGCTGCTTGAAGGTGCTGTGCCGCCGTCGGAAAGTACCCGTAACGATAATAAAACCGTACAATGGCAAAAGCGTGCACATCGGGTTGTTTTGCCTGGCCGAGTGCACTGCTCCCGAGGGTAATCGCGACCGTTTCACCAGCGGGTATCGCGGCCCCGAACGTACTTGTCGCAGGGTGTGATACAGCTTGCGGCCAGGTGGGGAGAAGCTGTAGCTCCAGCAGCAAAAACTGTTCGAGACGCGCAAACGTGACACTGCTTTTGTGTTGCGTACTGATCAGGTCAATGTATCGTCGATACATGGTTCGCTTTACGCTGTCGGATAAAACAGCATGCTCGGCCGTATAAAGATCTTTTATTTTTCGAACAAAGACCAACCAGTACGCATAGCTGCCGTGCGCAAGCCCCAGGGATTGTACAACGGCACGCAACTCCAGCAAGGTTAACCCTTCTGCAATGCTATGACGAACGACAGGAGAGTGGCGATGAGTCTGAAATAGATCATGGAGGTATAAGAGGCGTTTTTTTGTGTAGAGTTTATTGTTTTCCGGCGTGGGTATAGTAAAGAATGGCGTCGGAAGGAGTTGAACCGTGTAGGTTACAACGGTATCGTCGCGATCGGCCACAGCAGCCAGCCGGTATTCCTCCTGGATTTTTTCCCGATCGTGCAAAGAAGCCGCCGTCAGGTATTGTAAAAGAAAGCGCCTGGCACGGCTGGTATACTTCCAGGCGGAAACGTCTTCGGTATGTACTTTCTCGATCCAGGTTAACCAGGCAGGTAACGAAGTATTCAAGGCAGGCAAAAGGCGGGCGATGGAGAGTAACGTGTCATACGGCAAACACTCGGCGAGTTTGAGTTGAAAGTAGGTCATGCCGATGCGCCTCGATAAATAGTCGGCGAAGGGGCGTGCTTTTGAGTCGACCAGATAGTTGACCAGGATACTAACGTCCGTCGGTAGCAAGGCTTTAAATGTGTGCGGAAACGTCCCTGTCCGAAAGTATTGAGCAATGACGGCAAGTAGTGTGTCCGTGGACACGGCCTTCCAGCGTTGTGAAGCTATAGCTGTAGGGTATGGCAATAACCCCATATGCAGGCCCGGCAAGGATTCATCCGGGAGCGGGTTGATGCGGGCTGAAGAATCTATGTCGCTGAAGGGCGTTTCTGCACCGTTCGGTTCACCCCGGTTGGTCCGTGACGCGCGGATCGACGGATCGTTCGCAAGACGTTCCAGTTCGGCTGAGAGTAACGCGATGAGGCGATCGGTTAGCGTCTGGATAAAATTCTGTCGCGATACCGTTCCCAGGTCCAGGTGAATTTTAGAGAGACTGATCTGTAGGTTCTCGGGAACCTCCCGGTCTAATACAGCGAGGATCGCTTCCAGAATGCGGGGTTTTTCCTGCGCAAGGAGCTTTACAACTTCCAGGTTATTTTCCGAAGGAAGTGCAATCTGTAAAGTACATTTTTCAATGCGGTGCCTGGAAAACATTCAAGTCAACCCATAAGATGTTGCTAACGATTTTAAACGATTACGGAACGACTATATCCCGGTGCTTAATGCCTTGGCACCCATCACGTCCGCTTCGCGTTCCAGTCCGGCATCGTCGTTGATCGACACATCGTCTACTGTAAGCGTAGGCTCCACGCGTCCCTGTTTTTGCTGCACGACGTGCCACGCCTCGTGCGGCAGGTGTTGTTCCTGACCCGGAGCAACGTGTATATCCGTGCCCTGGGCGTAAGCATGTGCATTGAGCTGTGCCGGTTTGGAGGAACCGTAATGCACCCGGACGTCATCCATCGCTATACCGGATAAAGCCTCTGTCCCTGCTTTTAAGGTATCGGGCAATCCTGTATTATTTTCTTTTTTCTGCACTACCGTTGCCGCGCCTGAGGTGGCACCGCTATCTTTCATCTTGGGTTGCTTTACGAGCTCATCATCTTCCAGGGGCGCGATTTCGTCCCGTTGCAATACTTTGTCGAGTAATTTCCGCTGTGCAACCATCATCGGGCTGGTATTTGCCAGCCGCTGCATCTTTTGTAGTGTCTTTTTAGTGTTCTCCGGAGAGCTCATCTGTTGCGCCACGCTTCGACGCTGCGCGGCTTTATCCGATCCGGTTTTTTCGTGATGAAAGATTGACATGATGGTCGGGTTTAATATTGGATAACCTTACGGGTGACTACTATAGCGCATACAAACTACTGAGAATAAATGAAGATGTCAAGTTGAATAGTATATCGGCCTATAACTACTGCGAGACTTCCACCAGCTTAGCTGTTAAGTCCGGCGTCGGCATGTCCTTGTCAAAGGGAAACATAGGCCGCTGAATACGTTTAAACGTGAGACGTTCCAGGTCCTGGTCCACGCCGCCCGGCGTTAATGCCATAATCCAGTCTGCGCGCATGTCGTATAATTCTGGAACGAGGTATCCCAGCTTTACGACAACGATATCCGTCTTGCGCGGATCCAGCCCCAGACGGGTAAAGTCGGCCTCATGATGATAGGGCTTTCGTTTTTTAGTCACGATCACGTTTACGCTGCCGACTTGAACGACCACTTCCGTTTCAGCGTGCTCGTCGCCTTGCACGATCGCTTTTACCGTACCGCGCAAGAGCACGGGCGGCGCATACCGGTTATCCACGGCCGCACCGGCTACTCCTTCGACCTTTCCGCCGACACCGGCTTTTACAGCCTTCTCCACGAATTCCGGGCCGGGTAGGGCGGCATAGATAACTGACGGACCTTTTTCAGTTTTGAGTTCCGGACGCTTTAGTATTTCGTTGAGTGTCCAGGTAACGTCACCCGCGCCACCAGCGGTAGGGTTGTCACCCATGTCGCTGATCATGAACGGATGTTTGTCACTCTTCAGCGCCTTGTCAAGACTTTCCTGCAGCGTGGCCACCGGCGCGATAAACTCGAACTGATGTCGGACGTCCCAAAAGCTTTTGGCCAGGCGTTCCGCGGTCGACGTGACGTTGTCCCGGTCGTCTCCCACAACCATCACTACAGCATGGTTACGCGGCTCATCGGCCCAGGCATAACCAATCCAGATGGCAGCATCCACTACACCCGGTTGATCCGCTGCGGGTGCGACTTGTGCGTACAAACTTTTACCGGGGTCTACACGTGTACTGGTCTTTTCACCCGGAAGTAAAATGGGTACGGTCACATAAGCCTTGAACGGCGGCTTACCCTTTCCGCTCTCGATACGCGACAACAGGTTGTCAACAGCACGTTTGTCTGATTGCACGGCATCTTCGTGGGGCGCCATGCGATAGCAGGTGATCAGGTCGCTGTTCTGTGCCAGCCGCCAGGACACGTTGCCGTGCAAGTCCATGGACGTAGAGATGATGGTTTTAGCGCCTACGACTTCGCGTATCCGGATAATCATGTCGCCTTCCGGATCATCGAGACCCACAACACTCATCGCGCCGTGTATGTCGAAAAAGAGACCATCGTACGGAAGATTTTTCCGAAGACTGTCAAGCATTTTGGTCATGAGTGACTCGTAGGCCTCACGCGTCACAATCCCACCCGGGATAGCCCGGCCGATCAGGGCGGGAAGCCATGTCGCCCTTTTAAAATCAGCCGAGTCGGGCGATAGGAATTCATAGGATTCCAAAATCGTCTGACCTGTCTTGGCGTGAAAAGCCTCTTCGTGGGTTTGCGCGGGTGAAAACGTGCTCGACTCAATCCCGAGCCCTGCAATGGCAATCCGGGGAAGGTCTTTTTTAGCAACATCGCTTTTTCCGGACTTGCCGCAGCTGGCAAGTATCATGACCATGATAATGATGCAAGAGGCGTGGAATATTCTCATTTTACATACTTTATGGTCAAAATATAGGACAACTTCAATGCAGCTGCAAGGAAAGCGCGGCAATGTCCTGCTTTACGTGACTATGCCCCAAGGGTACAAGAGGAACAGCGTCAGAAATTTTCTTCTCGAAAATGAAAATTTCCCATAGGCACCGGCGGAGGTATTTTTCAAGCGATCCAGGGAGAAATGGCTATCCTTATTGGTAGACGATGTTCGTATTCTATCCCCGCATCAGCTTGATCTAAAGTCTTACCATCGATCACGGAGAAAACGGATCGGAGCACGGAATTGCCTTATGATCTGCCACGATGCGCGGGACAAACATTCGCGCTGACTTCAGCGTTACCAATATAGTACGATCATTCAATAATAAACTGAAATGTATGAAAGCGCATCCATCGGGTTCACGCGTAACACTACGTTCTAACAATGAACACGTCGTCGAGGTCACGATTCACAAAAGTCACATGGAAAAACGGTTTTCCATTTTTCCTGCCTTGACTGCATGTGCCATCCAGCCGTTGCCAAGAATTACCGACACAGGCGAAACGGTATTGTTCCGCTTCCACCTCGAAGATTGGAACAATGTCGTCAATGATTTTCTGGATGAGCGTATGATCCCCTACGATAATTTTCGCGTTCTTACAGCGGAAACAAATCGTGCGAAGGGTATTCAGTTCCTGTCTGAGTAAAGCAAAAGCGATTGCTGGCGCAGGTGTTGGCCCCGCCCGCCGGCAGGGCCAGGCGAAGCGTAGAAGCTATTGAAATATAGTGACAGTAGACTGAAAGTGCGCAATGGTGATGTGCCTCAACCGCGTAATCCCGTCCGGTGCATAGCCAATTCTCGTTTGCGATTGTCCGGCACGCTGGTCGGTAATATCGATCGTGACATTTTCAAAACCCTCCGTGAGAGCAAAGTCTCCGGCGTTAATAAGAATTGCGCTGGAGTTAGGATCTTTGCGAACCCATACCGTCGTCATTTGAACCGTATCTCTGGTAGGAGACAGCAAAGCAAGCGAGCTTCCGATACCGGCCAGGCTAATACAGGCCACAGCGATAATGATAAACAAGACTTTACGTTTCATGGCGTTCAGGTTGATTAAATAAGTGTTTTTTCGAGACCGTGGAGAGTGAGCGCTATCCTTACGGCGCCATGAAGGTAGCCTACAAGATTTCCCAAATGTTGACAAAAGTTTACGTTTGCGGGAGCGTTTTTTATTTTTCAGGAAGCTTTCAGATCGTGTGCGCAAAAAGCTGGCAGGCATCCTTTTTTTAGCGGCTACAAACAACTTTAAAGCACTATCAATCATGAGCGCACCCATCACATCAGAAATCGACATCGAAACCGGTATGATATTGAAAGAGATTGCTACCGGGCAACTTTTCGTAGTAGGCGAGAGGCAGAAACATGGCCACGAAGTATCCGGCGAAGACATCTGGACAATAACGCCGATGGTCAGCGAAAACACGAACCGGTCACCCCTGGTATTGTCGCGTAACGAACTCTCGGAAAAATATTTTGCAGAGGTCGAAGACTAGGCCTTCACGTCACAAAAAGCCACCGACGTTGTCTCGTTCGCACCCCCTCGGTGCGTCGTTTTGTATGTAAGTTTGATTCATACAAAACCCAACACCGTATGCAAAAAATAACCCCGCATTTATGGTTTGACAAAGAAGCGAAGGAAGCAGCCCAATTTTATACATCGGTTTTCCCTTCGTCGAAGATCAACAGTGTAATAACCATGTACGATACGCCCTCCGGCGATTGTGACGTTGTTTGGTTCGAGCTCGCCGGCCAGCCGTTCATGTCGATTAGCGCCGGGCCGATTTTTAAATTCACACCCGCGGTTTCGTTTCTGGTAGCGTGCAGCACAAAAGAAGAAGTCGATTCGCTATGGAAGAAGCTGAATGACGGTGGCCAGGCACTGATGCCGCTGGATCAATACCCCTTCAGTGAACGGTATGGTTGGACACAAGATAAATATGGTCTCTCGTGGCAGATTATGTATTTCAACCAGGAGATCAAACAAAAGATCACGCCGGTACTGATGTTTGTAGGCGATGTCGTCGGTAAAGCCGAGGAAGCTATGCATTTTTATACTTCCGTCTTCAAAGACAGTCGTATCGGTGATATTATGCGCTATAGCAAAGGCCAGGAGCCCGACCGCGAAGGTACCGTGGCACATGCTTCATTCACCCTGGCGGGACAACAGCTCGCCGTAATGGACAGTGCGCAGCAACACAACTTTACCTTTAATGAAGCTATATCCCTGTTGGTCTATTGCAAGGATCAAAAGGAGATCGACTACTATTGGGAAAAACTGTCGGCTGTTCCGGAGGCAGAGCAATGCGGATGGCTAAAAGACAAGTTCGGCCTTTCGTGGCAGATCGTTCCCGAGTCCATGGATAAGATGATGACCGACAACGATTCTGCGCGCGTGGCCCGCGTTACTCAGGCATTTCTGAAGATGAAGAAGTTCGACCTGGCAGAACTCGAAAGAGCGTATAGTGGAGAGGTCGGCGTTCCGTCATAGCGATCTTCACCCCCCTCATTAAAAAAGCCCGCTGTCAACAGCGGGCTTTTTTAATGAGGATGGCAGCGGGCTATTAAGCTTGCGGCGCATCGTTATTATTTTCACCGCCGAAAGTGCGCACGGTAGGCGGTTCGGTTTTGCGTTTAACCCATTTCCAGATGCCTGTGAACAGTGCCATAATGCCAAGCCCGATGAGCTTGATGTTCTTCAGAATGATGGCAAAGAAACCGGCTTTCGCCAGTACCTTACCGGCAACGAGGCCACCAATCGTCCAGGCAGCTACCTCATCGACATCCGGATCGAAGTCTGCATACTTTTTGCCATCGGCATAGGTAAACGACGAGAGTACAGGGTCGATGTTAGCTTGTACGTCGGGCAGCTCATGCACCAGGGCTACAGCGTTCAGCACCAGCACGCCCTTCCGGCCCAGTATCCGCACGTTGTAGTTCAGTGTGTGTTCAACTTCCGCGCTATCGCCAAACTGGAGCTCCTTCGCCCAGTGCAGTACTTTTTTGTCGGCGTCATAATATGGCTTTGCGGCCCATCCCACCATGTGAATCGCCTCATAACCTTCTTTAACACGTTCTTCATTTATGGCCGTCTCCTCCTTCTGTATCTCTTCGAGCATCTCGTCGTAGTCGATCTCGTCGGCATCGTCGTCTTTCACGTATCCCATTTCATCGTACGTAATGATGAACGCCCACGCATCGTTGGTGATCGCCATATTTTCAGGCACGATCATGCCCAGGGTGCCGTCGCCACCCGGGTTGCCCCACAAGTCATGTATAACAAACTGCGCCTGCTTGGGATCGAGATAGCGAAATCCTTTCGGCACTTTTAATGTACCGATGTCATCGCCCAGTTGAATGTCGCCTGTTTGGTACTGGAAGGATGCTTCCAGGCTGTCTAAAAACGTGTTGGTACTATCGTTTTCACCGATAAACGCTGCGAAAGCAGGCATCATGAAAATGCCCGCCAGGAAGGTCAGTAGGAGTTTTCTCATATCGTTAGGTTGATGTTGATATTGCACATCGAAGAAAGATAGTACCGGCCAAAAACGGAAACCAAAGTAAGTTTTTCAACTAAAAACAATTTTACGGCAGTCCTATCCTCCTATAACGTTACACTACTGGCTCATTCCTGCTTCAGCGTATCAATCGGATTTTTCATGGCAGCTTTCAACACCTGGAAACTGATGGTGAAGGCAGCAATCAGCAACACCAGCAGTAACGGCGCGACAAATTGTACCCACCCTGGTGTAACGCGGTAGGCATATCCCTGCAGGCAGTGCTGCATGCTGAAATACGCGATCGGTATCGACAGCGCGGCCGCAACGGCCACCAGCCTGACCAGGTCAACAGAAAGCAGCGAAATGATATGGACTACCGAAGCACCCAATACCTTGCGGATGCCGATTTCCTTCGTGCGCTGTGTGGCCGTATACGACGACAATCCAATAAGCCCTAAACACGCCACGACAATGGCAAGTCCGGTAAAGATACTGATGATCTTTCCAAAACGCATGTCATCGTTATACTGGCGGTTGTAGCGATCTTTCATAAAGAAATATTCGAAGGCGTTTCCGGGAAAATACTTTTTATAGGTATCCTCGATGGACGCCAGCATGCTTTTTGTATCGTCTGTTTTTATTTTGATGGATGTAGCCGCATAGGTACTATAGGTGGGCATCAGCAGGGTAGGCTCCATGGGTGACTTCAGCGATTCCTGGTGAAAGTCCCGGATCACCCCGATAATGGTCCAGGTGTGCTTATCGTCCGTTAATTCTTTTCCGATGGCATCTTCCGGTGTGCTGATCCCCAAAAGCCTGGTGGCATTGACATTGAGGATGATCGATCGGATCTTGTCGTAGTCCGCCTGATGATCCGTCGGTAAAAATCCACGGCCTGCTACCAGCGACATGTTGTAAGCACCCATAAAATGATGATCGACCCCGAGATAGCTGATGGTATATTTGGAAGAAGTTTGCTCTTTCAGGTGCAGGTTAAAGCCTCGCGCCAGCCGGTCGCCAGGCAAGTTAGAGGATGTGGCAACACGCTCCACCCCGGGAAGTTGTAGCAGCGCATGTTTATAGCTTTCCACGCGCTGCATGAAACTAGAGTCCCACGCAGACAGCTCCGGCGCGTTGACAACGACGGTATTGTCGATAACCATACCGAGGTCAGCGTCGTTTATAAAATTCAATTGTTTGGACACAATGATGGTGCCCGTGATCAACGCCGCTGAAGACGTGAACTGAACAATGACCAGGGCCTTCCGGAGAAAATTACCCCGGGCGGAGCGTTGAAATTTTCCTTTAAGCACCGTAATGGGCTGGTAGGAAGAGAGAACCAGCGCCGGATAAAACCCAGACACCAGTGCGCCCAGGAGCAACAACGCCGCTACACCGAGGAGGGTTCTCGGATCCGTTGTTTGAATGACCTGCCACAGGGATAAATCATTACCGGTAATTTTGTTAAACGGCGCTTGCAGCAGCTGCGCCATCATCATGGCGACCACAAAGGCCAGGCCTGTAAGAATAAACGATTCCAAAATGAACTGCTTGATGAGTTGTGTTTTGAATGCGCCCATCACTTTGCGGAGCCCGACTTCCTTGGCACGGTCGAGTGCGCGCGAGGTCGTGAGGTTGATATAGTTGATCCACGCGATCAATAGGATGAAGAGGGCCACAATCAACATCGCCCATACGGCCTTGCCGCTCGCTACTTTGGCAATATCGTATTCATACTGAGAATAAAGGTGTGCATCGCGCAGAGGCTGCAGGTAGAATTTTTCCACGCTGCCCGAAACCTTATCGCCCTGGAAATGACGATCGCTGAAGGCAGGAAACTTGGCTTCCAGTTGCGTATAGTCCACGCCGGGTTTTAGCACCAGATAATGCCGCATATCCGACCATGTCCAGCTGTTGTCAGCCTCCATCTGGGTGGCCCGGATCAGGGTGGCATAGGATATCAGCACGTCAAACTGGATATGAGAATTAGCAGGAATGTCCCGGCATATTGCCTTTACCGTGTACGGCTCCTTGTCTGTTCCCCAGTAAAATGTTTTCCCAATCATGGACGCATAGTCGGTCCCCTGTGCGGGGAAGAATTGTTTGGCTGCATGCTCCGTCAGTACCGCCGAGAGCGGCTCTTTCAGCGCCGTAAGACGATCGCCCGCCAACATCGGAAATGAAAACACGGAAAAGAAATGTTCATCTGCAAAATGAGACTGGCCGCTCCGGATGTATTGGTCGTCGATTCGGATATTCAGGGTCCCTGCCGGCATCAGGCGGGTATATTCTTCTATCTCCGGAAAGTCCCGGACCATCGCGGGCCCGACCGCCGGGTACGTGATCGTGCCATGCTGTATCAGCTTGCCGTGCTGGAAACGGTCGTTGGTGACACGGTAGATGCGATCGATCTTGGTATGAAATGTATCGTAGCTCAATTCGTAGCGAACGAATTGAAAAATAAGAAGACACGCCGCCAGTCCGATGCCAAGCCCCAAAATATTGATACCAGAGAATACCTTGTTCTTGAGTACATTCCGAAAGGCAATGATCAGATAGTTACGCAGCATAGGGGTATAAGTTTCGTTGACTCAAACGTATAACTAAATGTATAATTATAATTGATATAAGGCAAACGCCGATAACGCAATAACGGTGTCTCCGGGATGTTCCCATTCGTACAATTTATAGTCTGATAATCATGGCGCACTGGCAATTCTTAAAAACTCTCGCTTTCTTTACTTAAACAAAATAGGGGTAAATGGCTAAGGATCTTCTGGGAAACAACCTTCGTGCCGCCGGGTTACTAAAAAACCATTTCAGATTGGCGGGTAGGCATCTGATGAAAAACAAAGGCTTCTCCCTGATCAATATTCTGGGCCTTGCCGTCGCCATCACGTCGTTCTTTTTCATTGTGGTCTATGCATCGTTTGAGATGAGCTACGATGATCTCCACGCGAATAAGGACCGTATTTACAGGATTGCGCTCAACGGACAGGAGGTTGGATCAGACGCCGGTAGCTCAGTAAAAAGTTACCCGGGCATTTACAATTTCCTGCAGGAGCTTTCCGACGTGGAGACAGCCACGCGCTTTGTGAAAATCCCGGCTAATACCGGCTTTTTATTCGGACATGACAGCAAGATGTTTAATGAATCCGGCGGACACATCAACGCCGACTCCAACTTCTTTAAAGTGTTCCCAACTTTACTGGTAAAAGGAAATGCGGCAACCGCGCTAAAAAATGCCAACAGCATTGTGATCTCCGAGTCCGTCGCCAGGAAGGTCTTTGGAAACACCGATGTGCTGGGACAACGGCTCGACCGCGTAGAGGAAAACGGCGACGCTCCGCTGATCGTGACGGGAGTCATGAGAGACATTCCAAAAAACGCGCACTTTCATGCAAGGTTTGTTTCAAAGCTCGAAGACGTATGGCCGGAAGTTTTGGAAGACGACTGGCTATCCTCTCTCATTTTTAACTATGCGTTGTTAAAAGAACATACAGACCCCGGCGCAGTTAAATCCAGGCTAAATCAAATGCTCGCGCAAAAGTCAAAGGGAATACCCAAAATCAAAGGCACGTCGGTATTTCTTCAACCGCTCAAAGACATACACCTTCAATCAAATATAAAGGATGAGTACGAAGCGAATGGCAGCGCGACACTGGTTTACCTTCTTATTGCAATCGGCGTTGTCATTATCATCATGGGCTGGATTAACTACATCAATGTCGAAACAGCGCGCTTTTTAAGAAGGGCAAAGGAGGTAGGGGTGAGGCGTATCATAGGTTCATCAAAAGTAGACCTCGGGCTTCAGTTTTTAGTTGAATTTGGTTGCGCCAATCTGTTGGCCCTGGCCATTGCCGGTATGTTGGCGATGACGTTGGCGCCCTATTTTGAAAATGTCAGTGGTATCCCCGTCGAGCTGGCGTATCGGAACACGCCGGAGCTTTGGCTGATCGCGTTCTTATTTTTTGCTGCGGGCTCGATCATCACCGGCATTTATCCGGGACTTTACCTCCTAAAACTAAATGCGGCGCACGCGTTGAAAGGAACCTTTAGCCCGCAAAAAAGTCGCGGCTTTATTCGCAAGCCGTTGCTGGTGGTGCAATTCAGCGTCTCGATCATACTGATAGCATTTCTGCTGGTGATCAACGGACAGCTGAAGTACATGCAGTTGACAAACAAAGGCGTTGACGTGGGGAGCGTGGTGGCCGTCAGAAATCCGGTGGCGTATTCCAACCAGGAAGTAATCGAAAAATACAACAACTATAAGCTACTTCGTGACAAACTGTTGCAGCGTGCATCGGTAGAAATGGTATCGACATCGTCCGCCATACCCGGAACGGAGATCGGCTTTACCTATGTGGATCTCATAAAAAGAAGCTTGAACGATCCCTACGATCCAACCCGCTACAAGACAATGTTTATAGGGGAAAACTTTATTCCATTGTATAAGATTAAATTATTGGCGGGGCGAAATTTTGAAGCGGAAGAAATCAACGAATGGAGGGAGCCCTGGGAAAGAAAAGACTGGCTAAAGATCATCCTGAACGAAAGCGCCATGAAGGCACTTGGATTCAAATCACCGGAAGACGCCGTGAACAAGACGGTCAAATTTCAGGCCTTTGATGATTTTGAAGATCACGAGATCATTGGTGTGATGGAAGACTATCACCATGAAGCGGTAAAAAATGTGATCTATCCGATGATCCTGAAGCTGAACTACAACAGCTATCAGCAAGTATACTATTCCATACGGTTCAACCCCGGAAGTAGACCGCAACAAACACTCAGCGAAATCGAACAAGCCTGGAAAGAAGTATTTCCAGGACAGCCGTTTGAGTATTTCTTCATGGACGAATACTATGACCTGCAGTTCAAATCAGAAAGACAATTTAGTCAGGTGTTCTCCGCCTTTTCAGGCATCGCGGTCTTCATCGCCTGCCTTGGCATTCTGGGAATGGCGTTGTTTGAAACCAATGCCCGCCTGAAAGAGATCAGCATACGAAAAGTACTGGGAGCGTCCGTAGCGCACCTGCTGGCGTTGCTCTTAAATGATCAGGCGCGCTGTATTATCATTTCTTGCCTGGTAGCCATTCCGGTCGTCTGGTACGGCGCGGATCGATGGCTATCCTCATACCCCGCACACACCCAGCTATCGCCCTGGATCTTTGCCATTCCACTGCTGGTGGTTGTATCCGCCGTCGCTGTTCTTTCGGGTATGCAAATCATGAACGTGGTAACACGAAATCCGGTCGATCACCTAAAAAGTGAATAAGATATAACGCTATTTCCGCACCGGGAAGAAAACTCGGAATGTCGCCCCCGCATCCACGACACTCTCCACTTCAATCCTCCCATTGAGCTTCTCCACCTGCTGTCGCACCAGGTACAGACCCAGCCCTTTGCCTTCGGTATGCGTATGAAATCGTTTATATAACTTAAATATATCACCGCCAAACCGTGTCAAGTCAATACCCAGGCCGTTATCCGCCACCTCCAGCACCGCATACTCCGCCGTATCGTGCGACGAGATTCGTATGAACGGCTTGCGATCTGGCGAACGATATTGGATCGCGTTACTCACCAGGTTATATAAAATACTATTAACGTATGCCTTGATCGACACAATCCGCTCGCACGAAAACCGCGCATCGACCTGCACATCGTTTTCCCGCAGGAACGACTTCAGCGACTGTTTGATCAGATCCAGCTCATCCTTAAAACGAACGTCTTCCAATGCCGAGAACTTATCATGCCGTATATCGATGATCTTGTTCAGATCGCGAATGATTGTCTCCAGCGACAGCGCCGACTGCTCGATCAGCTGCATAATGTTCGCTTTCTCCTCGTAGGTATCCGCCAGGCGGTGAATATTCATCAAGCCCATCATGCTTGCGACAGGGCCCCGCAGGTTGTGCGATACCGTATAGGAGAACTGTTGCAGCTCATTGTTCTGCTGCACCAGCTGTTGGTTTGTGTGCAGCAAGTCGAGGCTCTTCTCGTCAAGCGACTTTTCGAGGAAGCGGTTCTGCTCCTGTAGCGTGTTCTTCTGACGCTCGATCTCGTTGCTGGCAAGGATCAAACTTTCCTGACTTTGAATCAGCTCTTCGCTTTGCGCCTGGATTTCTTCGTTCTGCGTCTCGATGTTTTTGTTGAGCTCGTGCAGCTCGCGGTTGGTAGACTCCAGCTCGAGATTTTTCAGATTGAGGCGCGCGATCAGTAATTCGTTCCGCGCTTCAAAGCGATCGAGTACGCTCTTGAGCGACAGCGCACAACTGGTCAATAGAATATACGAGGTAAGCAACGAAAGATTATCCGCCAGGTATTGCTTCGCGGTAGGCAGCGCGTGCAGGTTACTGAAATAACGTAGGAAGATATCGACCGTCGCGAAGACCAGCGCATGCACCATCATACACGCAAACATCATCAGCTTTTCCGAACGGGTAAAGATCAATGCGGGAATGATGGAGGTTGCCATCAATACCGAATAGATGCCCGGCGAGCGGTAGTAGTCATATAGGTCGGGATGTTGTATGCGGTTCAGGAAGAGGATCGTAAGCGACGCCAGCGGAATGGCGAGGGCCAGCAGCACGCGGGCGAGGTGCACCTGCCTGGCGCGGTTCAGTATGGGGACGCTGCAGAGTACGAGTACCGTTGCCGAAAGCACCTTGGATGAAAAGCCCCACCCACGCGGCAGAAGGTATACCAGGTAGACAGAAGTAAGGATCGCCGAGATCAGGGCGATGATATTCGTCAGGATGATCGCCCGGGCATGCAGTGTAGGCATGTCCGCGGTGACGCCCGTTTGGATGAAGTTATTCCGAACAGATGATCTCATATAGGTTGTGCCGGCCTGTGCTTAGGCTATCCAGTCAATGTCTTTTTTCAACAGGTCGAGCGTGCGTTGCTCGGGCGAGTCCGGCGCGGGGTGGTGGTTGTATTCCCACCGAGCCTGGGGGGGAAGGCTCATCAGAATGGATTCGGTGCGCCCGTCGGTATCGAGCCCGAACTTCGTGCCGCGATCCCATACGAGGTTAAACTCCACGTAACGGCCCCGGCGCAGGTATTGCCATTCCTTTTGCCGTTCCGTATACGACTTGTTGTGATTGTTCTGCATATAATGAATATACAACGGCGCGAACGCTGACCCCACCGCACGGATGAACTCAAAGCGTGACGCTTTTGTAAAACCTTCGTTGTCTTTGAGGTAGTCAAAGAAAATACCGCCAATGCCGCGCGTCTCCTGCCGGTGTTTGATGTAGAAGTAGTCATCGGCCCACTTCTTGAACTCCGGGTAATAGGAGGGATGATGCTGATCGCAGACGGCCTTCAGTTGATGATGGAAATGTCGCGCATCGGCTTCATCCACGTAGTGTGGCGTCAGGTCGATGCCACCACCAAACCACCACGCGCCGTTGCTCATTTCAAAGTAACGCGTGTTCATGTGAATGATGGGCACCAGTGGGCTATGCGGATGCAGCACGATCGATACACCCGTAGCAAAGAACTCCAGCGACTCGTTGGCCGGAATTTTAAGGGAGTGTAGTACGTGCTCGGGCGCAGGACCCCACACCGCTGAGAAATTGACGCCACCCTTTTCGAGGATCTTGCCATCCGTGATCACCCGACTTACGCCACCGCCGCCACCGGGACGTTCCCAGGCGTCGGAGATAAAGGTGCCGGTGCCATCGGCTGCTTCCAACTGTGTGCAGATATCCTGCTGGAGGGTCGAGAACCAGTCGCGGATAGAGTCTCTTGTAGGCATCGTGTTCAAAATCGGATGTAAAGTTAATCCTAAATCCTTCTTGCGGTGGCATTGCCTTCCGGAAACCCTGCGGAATTAGATGAAATGCAATCGAAATCGTTTGAATCGGTCGAAATCGTGTATCTTTATCCCGAGACCAATTGTTACCATCATGGCTGTTGAAGAGACCGCAAGAGCCAGAAAGATGCTCCGGTCGGATGTTGACCGTACCATTCTTCTCGACGCTTATACCCACCTGTGCACGGCCCGGCGGATGGCCGATCTGTACGATGAACACCGCGAGGTGTGCAGCAAGTATGTGCACAGCACTTCCCGTGGCCACGAGGCCATTCAGCTTGCCGCCGGCATGCAGCTGGCGCCCCACGACTACGCCGCTCTGTATTACCGCGACGAGTCCATGCTCCTGGGCATGGGCCTGGAGCCGTACGAGCTGATGCTGCAGCTTATGGCGAAACGCGACGACCCCTTCTCCGGCGGCCGCACGTACTATGGCCACCCATCATTACGACGCCCCGGCTTCCCAACCATACCGCACCAAAGCTCTGCCACCGGCATGCAGGCTATACCGGCCACCGGCATGGCCCACGGCATTGCCTACCTCGAGTCACAAGGCCTGGCTTCCTGGCCGGCGCCGCCCGCGGTACTCTGCTCGCTCGGCGATGGCTCCGTTACCGAAGGGGAAGTCGCGGAAGCCTTCCAGATGGCCGTGCTCAAAAAGCTACCGATAGTCTACCTTGTACAAGACAACGACTGGGGTATATCGGCCACCGGCGCCGAGATGCGCGCCATGGATGCCTACGAATATGCCGCAGGCTTCAAGGGCCTCGAACGCATGACCCTCAACGGCGCGGACTTCGTCGAGTCCTATACCGGCATGCAAAAAGCAATTGCCCACGTTCGCAGCCGTAAAGGCCCTATACTGGTGCACGCCCGCTGCCCGCTGTTAGGCCACCATACCTCCGGCGTACGCCGCGAGTGGTACCGGGGCGACGACCTGTCCATCCATCAGCAGCGCGACCCGCTCGCGCACCTCGAAGCCTACCTGTTGGCCCACGGTGAAACCGAAGCAACACTCGACACCCTGCGCACACGCGCAACGGCCCGTGTAGCGGCCGACTTCCAAAAAGCCCTGGCGGCCGCTGATCCCGATCCCGCTACGTTCGACACCCACGAGTTTGCACCAACACCCATAACGGAAGAGCGCGGCCGCCGTATACCGGCCGACGCCACCAAAGTGGTGATGGTAGATGCTGCTCTGCACGCGGTCGAAGAAATACTAAAAGACCATCCCGAAGCACTGTTCTATGGCCAGGACGTTGGCGGTCGCCTCGGCGGAGTCTTCCGCGAAGCCGCTACCCTTGCCGGCAAATACGGCGATGCGCGCGTCTTCAATACGCCGATCCAGGAAGCCTATATCGTAGGTTCAACCGCCGGTATGTCTGCGGTAGGAGCGAAGCCTATTGTCGAAATCCAATTTGCCGACTATATCTGGCCCGCCATGAATCAGTTAGTAGAGGAGCTTTCGAAAAGCTGCTACCTTTCCAACGGCAAGTTCCCGATTCAGGCGCTCATCCGTGTACCCATCGGCGCCTATGGTGGGGGTGGACCCTATCACTCGGGCAGTGTGGAGTCAACGCTCCTCACCATCCGCGGCATTAAGATCGTATACCCCAGCAATGCCGCCGACATGAAAGGCCTGCTCAAAGCCGCCTTCTACGACCCCAACCCGGTTGTATTGTTAGAGCACAAAGGCCTCTACTGGTCCAAAGTCCCCGGCACCACCGACGCCAAGACCCCCGAACCCGACCACGACTATATCATCCCACTCGGCAGGGCCGCCACGGTACAGCAAGCCAACGCAGACAAAATCGCCGCTGGCGAATCCTGCGTCGTCATCACCTACGGCATGGGCGTCTACTGGACCAAAGAAGCCGCCCGCGCCTACGAAGGCCGCGTGGAAATTATAGACCTGCGCACCCTAAACCCCCTCGACTGGCAAGCCGTCATCACCGCCGTACAACGCCACGGCCGCACGTGCATCGTCACCGAAGAGCCCCTGCTAAACTCCTTCGCCGAATCGCTCGCCGGCCGCATCAGCAAAGAATGTTTCAAGCACCTGGATGCTCCGGTATGGACCATCGGCGCAGCCGACCTACCCGCGGTAGCGTTGAATGTAGACCTGGAAAAGATGATGTTGCCGAGCGCAGAGAAAGTAGCAAAAGCGTTGGGGGAACTATTACGATATTAACTGTAGGGCGAGTGTCAAACGCGTAACTGGCGCGAGTCTTAGCCCGTCTCGGGCGAAGACTCGTGCCCAGTATGGTGGCAGTCTCCGACTGCCAAACGGTTCGTTGTGAAGCCTGTAACAAATAATTTCCGGTGGTTGAAGCTATACTATATCAGAAAGGATAACCAATACCAACATTATAAATAACCGGCTCGCGATAATTCGTCCAACCATCGGCCGTCTTTGTCGCATACGGCTTAAAGAACCGCACTTTATCAAATACAAACTTATCGCCTTCTTCCCGCGCAGGGTCCCACACCTTCATCCCTACGTCCAATCGCAGAATCAGGAACGTAAAGTCAAAGCGAAGGCCAAATCCCGTTCCCACAGCAATCTCTTTATAGAACTGATCAGCCTTAAACTGCGAGTTGCCCTCTGTACCATCGTTGACCACCGTCGCGATTGTCTTCGGTCCGCCTTCTATTTGTTGTTCCGGTGGTATCAGGGTATACACTGTTTTAAACCGGCGCTGAAACGTCCAGGTGTTACCGGCGTCGATAAAGACCGCGCCGCTTACAAAACCGAACAGCTTCTGGCGTACCTCCAGGCTTGCCTCCAATAGGATCTCGGCGGGTTGCTCGATGCTATAGTCAAATAATCCGTCGTTGCGTGGATTGCCGTTGACGTCGCCACGAATGTCTATTTCCTCCGTCGTACGCGGTTTGAAGGAGCCGGGCCCCAGACGGCGCGGCCGCCAGGCGCGGATACTGTTACTACCGCCCGCAAAGAAGAATTTTTCGTAGGGAAGACTCCTGCCATCGCCATACGAGTATGCCAGCCCCGAATTAAACCGGTAGGCTACCGTGGTATTTTTGTGCAGCACGTTGATGCGCCGCATGTCGAGGCTAAAGCGAAAATACTTGAAGTAGTTCAGGTCGTACTGCGTCACGATTTTCGGATCGAGAAAGTTCCAGATCGTACCGCCGCTTTCCACTTGCGCGCGGATAAAACCCGAGCTGCGCTCAGTGTTACCGTAGTTTTTGTAATTCCACGTCACGCCAAAGATGATGCTGTTTACAAACGACGGACGGAAGGAATTGATCAGACTGAAGTTACCCTGTTCAGCCTGCTCTAAAAGCAGATCTTTGAATTCACCCGACAGGTTCGCCGTGTCGATCACGCTGAGGTTGACCGGCGTCAGCTGATAGGAGCGGCCCTTATTGTTTTGCCAGGTATAGCTGCCGACGACCGATACTGCCGTACGCCGGTACTCCGGACGATCCGTGTACGCATAACCCGCCGTAAACTTCGTCTTCGGGTTATACGCCGCATGCCGGAACCGTGTACGGTCCCGAAAAGGCCAGATAAACTGCGGAAACGTAAACGACGCGTTCACACCTGCTTCTGTGCTCTTGTAAAAGTTCTGATCACTCGTAGCAGACGCCACGCCTTCGAAACCAAACCGGCCGTTCAGGTCAAATGTCTCCATGCCCTTAAAGACATTGCGCTTCTTAAAAGAGATATTATAGAAAGGACCCGGGTAACCTTGCGTTACGTTCACACCGGCTTCGTTGCTCCACTCGTACCGCGCCAGCGGACTGGTAAAGATATTGGCGACAAACCTGCCGCCGGTAGTGTCATAGTTGATATTGACAAACTTAAAAGCGTCGATGTTGGCCAGCTGGCGTTGGGTGTTGAGCGTTAATGCACGGCTGTACTGGTCGCCCGGTTTCAGAAAGACGCGTTGGGAGAGGATCTTGAGGTTGTAATTGTCTTCGTAGTACCGGAAATGAATGTCGCGATACGAACGTTCCCGGCGCTCGCGGCGGAAGCGGCTGGTACTGGCATCGGTCGTGAAATTTACCTCGTCAATGGTAAAGCGTTTGTGAGCCTCGCGCTTCGCCGGCTCATGAATCTGTACCATAATGGCAATGCGTCGGTTGGGGCTTTCATACGCGGTGTCCATCTTAAACTCGACGTACTGACGGCTGAAATCGTAGTAACCATTATCTTTTAAAAGGATATCCAGGCGCTCACGCTCACGTGTCAGGTTGTCCTCGTCGTAGCGTTCGCCCTTTTTTAAGAAGCTGGCCCGCTCGTTCTCAATAACGGTGCGAAGAATGGCCGTATCGGAAATCTGGTAAAAAATCGAGTCGAGGTGGTAGGCGGCGCCGGGCTGAACGATATACAATACTTTTACCCGCTTGCGCAAAATGCGCGATGTATCAATGCGGGCGTGCACCTTGTTGACGAAATAGCCTTTGGAAAACAAATATCCGCGGAAGCGCCCTTCGGTAATGCTCACCAGCGAGCTGTCGAACACCGCGACGGGCTCGCCCCATTGCATGACGGTGTTACCCTCGTCGATCTTTTTGTCGAACTTCTCGAGCTTCTGTTGTTTGCGGAACTGCAAGTTGTTGATCTTACGGGGCTTGGTAGCCGCGGCGATCTTGGCGTCAAACTTCTTCTCGGCCTTCTCCTTGCGTTTGATCATCTTCTCCTGATCGTACGACCGGTAGCCGAGGTAATAAATGCCCACGAGGGGGGCGATAGGCAGGCCCAGCATCTTGCGGTTGGACTCCTGGGCGTAGAAGTTGCCCAGCTCGTCCCGGTCAATTTCGCGGGGAGCGTCGATGCGCTGCTGGTACAACAGCTTCTCGTTGTCCTTGAGATGCTTGATGCCCAGGCAGCCTGACAGCAGCGGGATGAGAGTGATAAAAAGAAAATATTTACCTTTCGAAGTTCTCACGCGTCAACCATGCTGTCAAAAGCCAGAATCAAGTTCATCAAATCATTGCAATTAAAGAAATACCGCAAACAGGAACAATGTTTTGTGGTCCAGGGCGCCAAGAGTGTTCAGGAATTATTGCATTCTGACTTCGAGACCCTGACCGTACTGGGCACTCCCGAGTTTCTGGCCACGTGTCCACCCACCGGCAAGGCTGAAGTGTTGGAAGTGACCCCCAAAGCCCTGGAAGAGCTTGGCGAGTTCCAATCCAACGACGCTGCCCTGGCCGTGGCCCGCCTGAAGCCTAACAACCTGCTTACCGTCGGCCCCGCCGAGTTTGCCCTCGCCCTCGACGACATCCGCGACCCCGGCAACCTGGGCACTATTTTACGAACCGCGGACTGGTACGGCATCCGCAAGATCATTGCCTCTTCCGAAACCGCCGACTTCTATAACGCCAAAGTGATCAGCGCCACCATGGGCTCCTTCACCCGCGTGCAGGTTTACTACACCGACCTCGAGACCTACCTGCCCACAGCAGGCTGCCCCATCTTCGGCGCCTTCCTCAACGGCTCCAACGTACACACCACCCGTTTCGGGCCTAATGGCATCGTCCTGATCGGCAATGAGTCCCGCGGCATCAGCGATGCGCTGGCGCCGTCGGTCACCCATAAAGTCACCATCCCCCGCTACGGCCAGGCCGAGTCCCTCAACGCCGCCATCGCCACCGCCATCATCTGCGATAACCTGGCACGCCAGAAGACAGTGTGAGTGTGAGAGCGGGAGCGACTACGCTCACGCTATTAAAAAAAGGCCTACCAGTTCACACCAGCAGGCCTTTCTATATACTTGAGCATTAGTCTTAGAGAACGTTGTTTTTCTTCGCTCTCGCGCTCACACTCACGCTGTCTTATACCATTTCTCTCAAATCCACCGGCACCACGCGCGACACGCCTTTCTCCACCATCGTGATACCATAGATCACGTCCGTGGAAGTCATCGTACGCTTATTGTGCGTAACGATCACAAACTGCGAGTCCTTGCTAAAGGTCCGGATAATGTTGTTGAACTTATCGATGTTGGCGTCGTCCAACGGAGCGTCCACCTCATCGAAAATACAGAACGGTGCCGGCTTAAGCAGGTACATGGAGAACAGCAGGGCCGTAGCCGTCAGCGTTTTCTCACCACCCGACAGCTGGTTGATCGTCAGCGGGCGCTTGCCTTTCGGCTTCGCGATAATATCGATCTCCGACTCCAGCGGGTTGTTCGGGTCTACCAGGCGCAGATCGCACTGGTCGTCTTCCGTAAACAACGACCGGAATACACGTACAAAGTGCTCCTTGATCTTGTTGAACGACTCCATGAAGGTTGCGCTCGCCACGCCTTCGATCTCGCCGATCGTGCTCATCAGCGATTCCTTGGCTTTGACAAGGTCGTCCTTCTGCGCCATGATGAAGTCGTTGCGTTGTTTGATCTCCGTATAGGCTTCCATCGCCATTGGGTTGATGGGACCCATGTTGTCGAGGCGGTTGCGGATCTTCTGCACTTCCTCGCGGATCTTGACCTCGTCCATGGCGCTCAGTTGCTCCGCCTCTTCGGGCGTAGCTTCTCCTACAACAGTATCCAGGTCCACATTGAACTCGACCGACAGACGCTCTTTCACCGAGTTGAGGTGCATCTTGCTTTCGTTCAGCTGGCCTTGCAGCTCGATCAACGTATTGTCGATCGCCTGACGCTGATGCTGAATTTCGCGCAGTGACTTCTCCACTTTGTCGATGGCGCCGCGGGCTTCGTAATACTCTTTCTCCGCTTCGGCCAGGCCTTTTTCCATGGCCTCTTTTTCCTCGTACATGCCCAGGAGCTCGTCGTCGTTGCTCTCGGTGTTTTCGATGATGCGTTTTACTTCCTCTTCATTTTTCTTCAGCTCTTCGACGTTGACGTCGATACGCCCGGCGCTTTGCTCCATCGACTCCTGCTTAAAGCGGATCTCCTGATCGATGCTCTTCACGCGGTTGTCCTGCTGGTGGAAGAAAATATTCTGCTCGTTATAGGCGGCAGACTTCTGCGTCAGCAGCTCGTTGTTGCTGGCCAGATCCTGTGCGATATCCGCGAGGCGCTCTTCCTGTGCTTCGTAGTCGCGTTGTATTTGTTGTGCTTTGGGCCGCAGGTCTTCCAGCTCCTGGCGCAGGGTATCGATCTTCTCGAGAATGTCTTCGCGGCGCAGGTCGGCGCTGTTCAGCATGTCGGCGAACTGCTCGCGCTTCGTGCGGAAGGAGACATACTCTTCGTTTACCTGGCGGAGGGTGTTTTGCACCTCGTCGATCTGCTGGCGGATCTTGTTGTTGCGCAGTTTCTCGAGATCGGCTTGTTTTTCCAGCAGGCTGTGACGGATGTCGTCCAGCTTGGCGGTCAGCTCCTTGATCTCCTTCTCCAGCTTTTCCATGTTCTTGGCGCGGCCGATCTTCTTACCTTCGAAGAGACCTACCGAACCACCGGAGATGCTGAACTTGCGCTTGGTGAGCTTGCCGTTCTTGGTAATGAACGTATTGTCATCGCTCACGGGCAATTGCTTCATGTCACCCTCGATGATATATACCTTGTCGAGGATGTACGCCATCAGTTTACGATACTTCTGGTCGTACTCGATAATCTCCGTTGCCGGGAAGGCGTTGTCGTAAATGCGACCCGGTGTGGGTTCGAACTTCTCGAACGAATCGAGTATAAAGAAGTGCGCTTTACCTTTCGCCGCGTCGCTCAGGATGTTGATGGCCTCGTATGCCTCCGACTCATGCTCGACGATATAGTAGTTGAGGTATTGCTCGAGGTAGTTCTCGATCGCCACGCGATACTCTTCCGACGTTGTCAGGATATCCGACAGGAGGGGAGCATTCTTGCCTACTTTTTTCTTGAGGAACTTGATGGCCTCGGGGAAACCTTCCAGGTTCTCGACCAGTGACTTGGTCAGATTATATTCGTTCTGACGGGCGTCGAGCTTACGGCCGGTCACGTTCATCTCCTCGCGGATCATTTCGATGGTTTTTTCCATCGCGGTGATGCGGCTCTGTACTTCTTCTTCCTCCTTCTTCAGGCGGTCCTGCTGCGCATTGCCTTTGTCAAGCTCTTCCTGTAAGACCTTCAGCTTATTCTCGAACTCCACCAGGCTGGCGTTTTGCAGCGACGTATCCGAGGCGGTCTTCTCCAGCTCCTGTTTGAATGATGATACCTGGATCTCGCGGATCTCTACCGACTTGTTTATCTGGAAGCTCTCTTCCTGCTTCTCGCGTTGCACACGGCGCAGCGAGTCGGTCTGCGTTTGCAGCTCGGTGGTGACGCGTTTCTGATCTTCGTACTCACCCTTCAGGCGTTCCAGCTTTTGGGTGATCTCTTCGAGAATGCCTTCGGCGGAACCACGCTCGCCCTCGAGGCTTTGCACGCTGAAGCGCGCACGCTCGTTGCTTTTCTTATCTTGCTCAATCTGATCGCGCAGGCCGTTCGCCCGGTCGTTGAGGTATTTGAGGCGTTCGTTCTTGATCTGCTTTTCGCTTTCGTATTGGCGGATCTTCGACACAAACTCGTTGATCGCCTTCTGGCGCGAGCTCAGGGTCTTTTCCTTGAGCACCAGGTCGGCTTTTTCTTTTTCAATGGAAGCTTCCTTCTCCGCGACATCGGCAGCCATACCGATCTTGCGGTCGTTCTCCGCCTGTACTTGTTTGCTGATGGCGTCGAACTTGTCCTTTTGTCTGTTGACCACCACCTTGGCCAGGGTAATGCTCTTGGCCTTATACTCGTCCTTGACGCGGTAGTATGTCTCCGTTTGCTTGGCCTGTTTCTCCAGGCTCTTCATGTTCTTCTCGATCTCGAATTGCAAGTCGGCCACGCGCTCCAGGTCGGCGTCGGTGTCTTCGAGCTTCTTGAGCGTCTCCTTCTTGCGTTTCTTAAACTTCGAGATCCCGGCCGCTTCTTCAAACAGCATGCGGCGGGAGTGATCCTTGTCGTTGAGCAGGTCGTCGACCATGCCCAGCTGGATGATGGCGTAGCTGTTCGAGGCCACACCGGTATCGAGGAACAAGTTGGTGATGTCTTTGAGACGGCATGTCACGCCGTTCAGCAGGTACTCGCTTTCACCGGTGCGGTAGAGGCGCCGGGTAATCGTGATCTGCGAATATTCTGTCGGCAGAATGTTCTTGGTATTGTTAATGGTCAGCGCCACTTCCGCCATTTGCTGGGCGCCGCGGCCGCTGGTGCCGTTGAAGATTACGTTCTCCATCTTCTCCGAGCGTAGCGCGCTGGTTTTCTGTTCCCCCAGCACCCACCGGATCGAGTCAACGACGTTCGATTTCCCACACCCATTCGGCCCGACAATGCCGGTGATCCCTTCATCAAAATTGATAACGACCTTGTCGGCAAAACTCTTGAAGCCTTTGATCTCCAGTTTCGCTAATTGCATGCTCTATCGATTGTTATAGATTGTTAAAAACCGCTGTATCCGCCTCCCATCCTGATCCGAGGGTGATGTAACCTGGTGGTAACGGCCCGTCAGGAAAGAGGGAAGTCGGCAAAGATAAGTTACCGCATCGGGCAATTCAAAATTAAAATTGTGAGACCGCCAGGACGTCAAAAACGACGTTTTGAGGTCTTTTTCACGACCATCAGCCCGAAAACGAACCGAAATTCGACGGTCGCCGCGCAGGCCGGAGATTTGGCACCCATGTGCTTTTTTTGATCGCTGTCAAAGGCACGGGCCCCGCGCCGTTCGGATATTTGATTATCTAATCTTTTCCCGCATGATCCGATTTTTTCTGCCGGCAATTGCCGTATTTTTTGCCCTGGGCGCTTTTGCGCAATCGCCTGCCACGTTGGACCAGGACCAGTACACGCTGGCCAGCATTCGCCGCATGCGTGCCGTCCAATTTTTGATGGGCCCCTGTGAGCCACTTACGAAGAAGAGCGTAATCCGGCGGCACCGGTATGAAGTCCGGCTGAAAGGCGACAGCACCTTCCAGAAAGCCGGCCGTATCGAGAAATATAGGCGGGGCGATATCTTCGTGATCGGCGGGAGTCATAACTATGACATCATCAAACCCGATAGTACCGTATGCATGAACCGCATTGTGAGCAATCGCCGGAAATTAGAGGGCGTGCCATACAAGGGTAGTTGGGTGTTTCGTATTGTGACGGGTGCCGTTCGGGGGTATTCGCCGTACCCGGAGGAGACGCTGAGCCGCGTGGTCTATATGCAGCTTGAGCCCAACGGTCCGATAGAAGTGGCCGACATCCAGCGCTTGCGTGAAGTGATGGTGGAAAATGAAGCCGCCCTGGCGTTACTGCGCAAGAGAAAGATCGGCGCCGCGATGGAGCGGTATAATCAGGACCTTGCTGAGGGGGAATAATGGCGATAACGCATCGAGTTATCCACAGCGTTATTCACATTGTATGCACAAGTATAGACGTCGGGTCCTTCATATTTCCCCAAAAAGTATACTATAAGTCAAGATAATCCAGTTTTGATCCAGAAGTAAACTATTCCTGGGATACTGTATACCTACACCTTATAAGATCTGGGTTATCTTCTTGTGAAAAATAAATTAAGCATCAGGTATATCTTCGTAAGATAGGAAGTTGTTATATTGTTCGCGGATACCGTTTGAACCCTCGCGGCGTTCGTATAGTAAACTCGTTATAACCGTTTAACCAACTTGTATGGCCTATCTAACCGAATTAAAATTTAGCGGAAGTCTCGGCGACTTCACCGCGTACAAAATGCGCGGCACAGACAAGACCGTCATCCGCCGCAAAGGCGGCGCCAGCAAAGAAACCATTCGTACCTCCCGTCGGTTTGCCACGGCACGGCTATGGATGACCGAGTTTGGCGGCTGCTCGACCATGGGAAAAGAAGTGCGCTTTATGATGAGTCCCATGAAAGCGCTCGCTGACTATAACTTTAGCGGTTTCGTCAACAAAGCGCTAAAACAAATCCAAAAACTGGACGGTGTCAGTGCGCTCGGCCGCCGTGCCATTCGCCTCTCGCAATATCCGGAGCTATTGCAAGGCTTCTCGCTGAATAAATATACAACGTTTGATTCGATGGTTCGTACCGCCGTTACGTGTACCATCGACCGTGCCACCGGTTCCGCACGCATCAACATCCCCCAATTGGTACGCGACATCAATTTCTTTCCCAACAGTCAACACCCGGCCTATAGCATTATGGTATGCCTGGGCGTTGTACCGGATTTTACCTTCAATAGCACCACCGGTAAATATGCCGCGCCGAAATGGTACGACACGATGCAGGGCATGGCCATTGCTGAAACGCCCTGGTACTCGTCACTCAAAGGCTCGCCCGCCCAGACGCTGGAAGTCGTGCTGAATAACCCTATCCCCCCAGACGCAGGATACAGCCTGCAAGTAACGGTAGGGGTGCAGTTTGGCGCGCTCCACGACAATGGCATGGTGAAACAAGTTAAGCGCACAGGCGCCGCGAAAATTCTGGCAATTGCGGGCGACGAATCAGCAGGCAAAACAATGCCTATTGTAAAACCATCTTCGGATATCGAGGCCTTTTTGCCAGAAACATTTTTAGCGGAGGATTCACAGAAAGAGATGCCCACGGTGTCCAGCGCTGCGACGGAAATGCGGGAGGCGCCAAAGGTATTCCGGGAACCGCCGGCCGGGGCGTGGAAGGTTACGTACACCTATACTTCGAGCGCGAGCAGCGCGATCGACCCGCCTGATACCAGGCGAGAACGGATCTTTGAGATCGGAGCGATGGGCTTGTACCATAGCGGTTGGTCCTATGGCGTACAGTAACCGGCTGCTGTGGTGCAGACAGCAGTATTTTAGGTGGTAACACGTTGAAAGAGTTGTTGGAAGACGTAGTCGCGGCCATCGTGCAATTCGTATATTGCGCCAATCGCTCTAAATAACGGCCCAAAAATGCTCTCAATCCGAACTTTACTGTTTAGCATGTTGGTGTTTACATGCTGCTGCTCGTGTAGCAGCGATGACGATGCACCCGATGTGCCGCTGGAAGACGTCGCGCTAAGCTTCGCCGACTCGCTTTATTATATTCACCATGCTCCGCCGCTGGGGCTTTGGTCCCGCGATGATCACGCCAGCCAGGCGCTGGATTATGTCGCGTTTGCTAACAATGTCATGATCATGTACGTGCAACGCTATCTTACTCCGTCGCAGTGGACGGAAGTTCTTGTCGAGCAGCCAGTAGCCGCCGAGCCAGGTGTGAAGTACAGGACGCGCACGTGGTTTATTTACAACGACAACGAATATGCTTACCAGGTAAGTCAACAGCGTGGTCGTTATGTTTTCGAAGGGTTTGTCAGGAAAGGCGAAGCGTGGAAGCCAGTGATGTATGCCGAAGAATACCCGAACCGCAGCCGTGGGCTCATGAAAGTTTACAGCCGGGCAACAGACGACATAATTACCGAAGGCACCTGGGAGCGACGCGATGATAGGTTTAACCTCATACTGAAATATCCTGCCGCTAAATATCACGCGCTGCACATGAACATCGATGAAAAGACCGGTGCGGGTACGGTAAACCATTGGCAGGATGAACGACATATATACGACGTTACCTGGGATGCACGGGGCAGCGGCAGCTGGATCCGATACAATGCCGGTGGCGGCGTAGATGCCACGGGTGCCTGGGAGGCAGATGAGTAGATAGCCTTAACGTCGAGTGGGTTCAATACTGCAGATGGCTACGTCGTTACTGCCGGGATGTGGGAGCCGGGGAAATAGCATCGCGAAGATGGCCCCTAGTGATGCGGTTGCGATCTGCAACATTCCGGTGCAAACGCTTTGTCTATTTGCGGGAACGATTGTTTTGCCATGTTCCATGCAGGCGTCAGTTAATACCAGTATTGTCTGTTGTTTTGTCCAAAAATGTGTAATAACTTGCTCACGATTTCAGTTCATCGATGATAAAACACGTTGGCAGCCGAATTTAACTCGTTCGGCGCGAATAAGTTGTGTGAAGATCGACGATCTGCATGCTCCTCTATAACCTGACTAAGCAAAAAAATCTAACGTAATATGTTGCAGCGTATTTTTGTGGGCCTTTGTGTGCTCAATCTATTGTTTGCCATTTTTCTGGGTATTCTGTTTTTCAGAAACCAGCATGTGGTGTATGTCGATTCCGCCAAACTGATGAATGGCTACAAAGGCATGCAAGATGCGAGGGCCGCCTATCAGCAAAAAGCCGGTGCCTGGAAAGCCAATATTGACACGCTGGCTTCAGAAGTGCAAAAGCAAATCTTTGTCTACGAAAAAGAAAGTCCTGGCATGAGCCCCAAAGAGCGCCAGCTTTCCCAGGAGCTGATCCGTACCAAGCAAAAGCAATTTGGCGACTACCAGCAGGCCATGAACACACAGGCCCAGCAGGAAGATGCAAAAATGACCGGAGACGTAGTGACACAGGTGAACGCCTACCTCAAAAAGTATGGCGAAGCCCATGGCTACAAGGTCATTCTCGCCGCAACCGAATACGGCAACATTGCCTATGCGGACGAAGGGCTCGACATTACCGAACAGGTACTGGAAGGGTTGAACAAAGAGTACGCAGGCAAATAATTCATCTTTAACACCGCTACGATGTTAGTCCGAATGTTATTGGTATGCCTGGCCTGTGCGGCAATCGCTTGCGCGCCAAGCCAGTTGTCGAAAGACGAGCTTGTCGAATACATCCGCGACGAGGAAAATGGCGTAATGCACTCCGCGACCCTGGGCAAAACGGTGGTAGATGTACAATACCGTCCCACAGACCTGTGGGTAGCGCAAGAGTTGAATGGTGAAACGCCACGACCGTCTCAGGTCGATTCGCTGCGCAAAAAGTACGATCATTATTATTATTTCATATTAAGTCTCTCCCGCAACAATAAAGAAGCTCTTCACCAGGTGGACGAGGGGTTTGGTCAATACAGTGAGCTGGTACAGACTTTGTCTTTTCGCATGCCCGAGTACGTCACGTTGACAACGGCCGCCCAGGATACGATTCCTGTCGGCGACTTTATGCTCAACCGTACCTATGGCATGAGCAGTGCCACGGAGGTGCTGTTTGTTTTCTCTCGTGAAAAGGTCACTGACCAGGAATGGGTGCAGTTCAATCTGAACGAATTCGGATTGGGCATCGGCAACCAACGCTTCCGCTTTAAGCGCAGCGACCTGGAAGCTGTGCCGGCACTGGCGTTTTAACGAAGGTGCGCGCATAGCGCCGCGTTGGTGCCAGCGTGTGTCTTTTTCAATGTAGTCGCATTTAACAGTCTACTGTAAAAAGTAGCCGATATATCTATCTATACCTTTAAAATAGGCGCCTGCGTGTGCCCCTGAGTATGAAGCTGATCCGTAAACGAATCTTGCTGAAAGCATTTGCCGTGTTCTTTTTGCTGGAAATTATCACCAGCGCCGTCGCCCCGGCCGTATCCTGGGCGTTGACATCGGGGCCGACGGCCCCCGAGGCCACGAGTTTTGAGCCGGTAGATACCACCGATATGGTGAACCTTAATACCGGTGACCTGGCGTACAACCTCCCGTTGCTGGAGGTGCCGGGTCCTTCGGGAGGGTATCCGCTCTCGCTATCCTACCACGCGGGCATTCAGCCGAACGAAGATGCCAGTTGGACCGGCCTGGGCTGGACGTTGAACCCGGGAGCAATCACGCGGAACGTGAACGGCTTTGCGGACGATCATCAGAGCGTGGCTAATGCCTCACGCTATTTCTGGGCAGGCGGCAGTACCAGTACCTACTCCGTGGGTGTGACGGTCGGCGCGGCCGGTACACCGGCCTCTGTATCGTTCGGGCTTTCATATTCGCAAGATACGTACCGGGGCGTGGGCTACGGCTCGTCCATGGGCTTTGGAATGGGAGTGGGGGGAAAAAAAAGTCCCTTTGACATAAATGCCTCGGTGTCGGTAGATCCCTATGGCGGCACCTATGTCGGCGCAGGCATCGGGGTTTCTATCAGGAAGTCGGAAAAGGAAGCATACGGTATGAGTGCGGACGTTGGACTCTCGACCAATTTTAACCAGATTTCCGGTAGCACCCAGGTTGGATCTTTGCTCAACGGCTGGTCGAGCTCAGTGGGTGTCTCCATGGCGTCTGGTCAGGGTACTTCGGCAGGAGCGGCGATAGCAGGAGCTACGTATTCGAGCAACTCCCGAAGCGGGCGGATGTCGCAAAGCAGCACTGGCTTTTCGCTGGCGATTCCCGTCTATTATGGTGTCTTCGTCAACCTGGGTTACAAATACCACCGGTATTGGATCGACCAGGTGGATCAAACGAATGTAAGCGGCGCGCTGTATTATCCCACACCCGATCCGGATAATGTGTTTTCTACGCATTATTTTGATCACAATAATTTTGATACGTACTCAACTCCAGATCCAAATTTTATGGGCTCCAATCCGGACGCTGCCCAGGGGGGGACGTTCCCAAATTTCGATCACTATTATGTAAATGCCCAGGGATTAGCAGGCATGATGCGTCCGTATTATTTTCAGAAGCATTTGTATAAACGCAACAACTACCGGGTAGACGATGACAATGATTATCAATACACGATGATTCAGTACGACCTCAACAGATCGCATGATCCGGAAGATAAGCGCGCTGAGTTTCGGTTCTTGAACGACTTTTCTAACCGGTTTGAGTATGATCCGGCAAAACTTGAACCCACTGAACAGCCGATTGCTACCGACATGCAGTATAGTTTTAACAGTGGTACGACGAAAATCGGGGAGTTTGGAACCGAGCCCTATACATCTAACCAGATCCAGGGATCGCGCAGCGTCTTATGGTTTACAAACGAAGAGATTATTCAAAAGGCAGAACGTGTTCGGAACGCTGGTTTTATAGAGACGACCTCAACAGGGTATGATCGCGATGCTGCTGCGAATGCTTCTAAAGCTAAACAGATCGGTGGTTACACCATCATCAATGAAAGTGGTATGAAGTATCATTTTGCTTTACCAGCCTATTCATACGATGAGTACATGTACTCCGGGAAAAAAACGGGAGTCGAGACTTTCAATGATTTTCACAAGGATGAGCCTTATGCATACACATGGTACCTGACAGCTATCACGGGCCCGGATTATGTCGATCGTGGACCTAGCGGGGCGGCTGACGGCGTGTTGAATGAATACGACTGGGGATATTGGGTGAACTTCGAATATGGCAAGTGGTCGGATTCGTATGCTTGGAGAAATCCTTCAGAAGCTATGAGTGACGATGTGGACGGAGATTTTCAGAACTTTTCAGAAGGCCGGAAAGAGTTATATTACCTGGATGCCATAAAGACAAAGACCCATACGGCACTTTTCTTTAAGGACATTCGCCATGATGCGAAGGGGAGCGTTTATTTTGAGCGGAACTACAAGCGAAGACTTGCTACGGTCTGGGGAGTGAGTAGGGATAAACAGCCCCAAAGAACAATAATAGCGCAGTCAAAGACGGGTGGCTTTATACCTACATCGGCTAGTTGTACGTGTCAGGTTGAGTATTGGGAAACGAATGACCAGCACGAGAATAACTTTATGGGGGGAGACAACGGCCGGCTTGATTATATCGCGATGCCCACCAGCTCGATGAAATTGAATTCGATCATCCTGATAAAGAATGAAGATTTGAAAGAAATTCCACTTTCAAAGGCACTGGGTGACTATAGTCAGAATTATGCTTTTGGCTGGACGGTAAGCAGTAACGGTATGCCCGCTGCGCGGGAGCAATGCGATTTTTCGAATATGATATTGATTCCCCATCACGGGGAGAACGTGCTCGATAAGTATGATCTGGCGCAGGTGGAGACCGCTTTAACTGAGAAAACGATTCGTCGCGTGCGGTTCGATACGGACTATTCACTTTCGCCGGGTACAGCCAATAGCTTTGATTATGCACCGTTGCATGCAGGCTCAGTATCGACCAATCCGAGCAGTTATCCGCGCATGGGTAAGCTTACCCTCAATGCACTACACTTTGACGGCGTTAAAGGGGCCGATGTATTACCCCCAATGCAGTTTTCTTACGACCTGGATCAACCCGTGTTAGGTGCCGGCACACTGAGCTGGAATGCGAGTACATTGATGCTGCAGACATCGACACAGCTTTCGCCGGGCGATATTCTGGCGTATAGCAATAGTGGAAGAACATATTACGTGGTGATCACCGCGTATCAGGACGGGAATTTATATACTGTAAAAGCCCTGAACGGTGGAGCCGTTCCTGGCGGCATTACCTTTCGCACGACAAAGAACCCGCCCTATGATAAGGATGCGTTGGATATGTGGGGGTTGTATAAATCCGACTATATAGATACAGACGAGCCTTTGTTTGATCATTTGGTTACCGACATTTCTGGAAAGAGCCTGGATGCCTGGTCTCTAAGGAATGTGTGGCTACCCACGGGAGCCAAGCTGTCCTTCGGTTACGAGAGCGATGACTATAAAGAGGCAGTGATATCTTCGAACTACGATTTTCAGATCAATAAGATGAAGCGTCTTGCCGACGGCACGGTCGAGATAAAGTTTCCTACCTGGATGGAATCGGCCACACTCACGAAAACGCTTTTACCGGGAGCGGAAGTGGCCATCGTTTTCTTATCAGGTGACCGCAATAATCCGAATGCCAACAATGCTGTCGATGCGGTAGGCACGATTCAACAATTCATTCGTGACGGCGATGATGATATCAAGGACTTTTATCATACGCTTATTGCTAATTCCCCACTGGCGGCGAGTAGAGCCGCGGCGTTTTACTATGGGCATTTTTATCCGATCAATAAGGTTGGTGGCGGTGTCAAGGTGGCATCCGTGGATTTGGCGGACGGTCAGCGCAAGCGGATTACGCGGTATAATTACTCACACGACGGCAGATCTTCCGGATCGACATCGTATGAGCCCAGCTTAACGGCAAAGGCATTTCTGGACAATGCTGAAAATTGGAACGATAACCGCGCGTCGAATGGGCATAATCTGTTAGCGGTAGCGCGGGAAATTCCTGCGCCCGGGGTAATGTATGAATATGTCACTGTTTCCGAGGAAGTGGTGCAGCATGGGGAGACGTTTGTGGTACCTCAGAAGACAGAATATCATTTCCAGCCGTTTACGACGGGCACTGTGGGAGTGGATTACCAATGGCAATACAACACCGCACTTCCATCACAGAAGAAGTATGAAAATTACATTGGTTATAGCGACATCCAAACACGAAAGGTCTACTTGAAAGATTACAGTAGTCGTGTTGGAACACTGCGGGGTGTGAAGTTATATGACGACCAGGGGCGGGTCATGACGGAAACCATTAATCATTACCTGAACGACCAAACGGCCTCTCAGGATTTTGACAATAATCGATCGCTCGATGATGATTTTGAGCGCAACTGGAAGCTCTATGAACGGTGGCTGGAGCGCGACTTCAAGGGGCAGGGAGTGATGGAAGAGACCTTTACCGAGGGGCGGTTCTACAAACGGCCGGATGATGACTTTGTACAACTGGGCGTGATCACCAAACGTGAGCAGTTTCCGTCTATTCAGATCGGTCAGACGGTTATCAACTACCGGACCGAAGTTGTGACGAATAAATCTACTGTGGCATTCGATTACTACTCCGGGCAGGTTATTTCAAGCCGGGAGATCGATAGCTATGGCAATCGCTATCAGACCGATATAACGCCGGCCTACCGGCTGTACCCGGCCATGGGTCAGGCGTCGACCGGTGGCAAGAATATGCTCACACAGGAGGCTGCTTCCTACACCTACCGGGTGGAGGCTACTGGCAACACACCGATGAAGTTGGGCTTATTGGCAGCCTCTGTTACGACCTGGAGCGACAGTATAAATGTTTCCGACCCCGAAAGAAATGTTAACAATTTCAAGCAATTCGGTATTTGGCGGAAGCGGGCAGGTTATTCTTTTGTCGGTGCAAGTGATGCAGCGCTCGAAGATGGCCTGTACAAGATGGCCTTCGCCACACCGTTTGCAGCGTGGAATAATGAAAAGCTACCTGCAGGCTCGCCCTGGTTAAAGACCGGTGAAACGACACTATATGATCCTTATTCCCGTCCATTGGAAGCGAAAGATGTGTATGAACGTTATGCTGCGGTAAAACTCAGCTCAGGCCAGCAGGGTGTGCTGGGGGCTGCGACAAATGCTCGATACAATGAATTTGCCTGTACAGGAATGGAAGATATCAAAGCAGGTGTTTCAGGCGGTGGTGTGATGCTGATGGGCGGTGTTGTAGACTACGCATATAAGCATACCGGCCGGGCCAGCGCGCGGATCGCCTCCGGCACCCAGGGGCTGTACGCCAACGTGCAGGCGAGCACGGCTGTCGGCAACCAGATGCATGTGAGTTTCTGGGTGCACAAGCCCACGGCCTCGAAGGTAGAGCTTTTGTACCAGTTTGCGGCGGGTGGAGCGGGCCCCGTACAAGAAGACGAGGTTGTGGAATTTGACCTAACAAAGACGGAATATGCCGGCGACTGGTATCTGTGTGAAGCGGACATTTCTGTTCCGACCAATAGCGGCAAACCGTTGTTGACATTTGTCAGCCAAGTGCATAATAGTGGCGGCTCACCGATATATGTCGATGATTTGCGGGTTCACTCCATCCGCACGGGCATGACCACGTATGTATATAATACCTGGGGCAGTGTGACGCACATTCTTGACAACAACAATCTCTATACACGCTACGACTACGACGCTATTGGCCGATTGACGTCGACCAGAAAAGAGACGTTCCAACGTGACTTTGGCGGTACCGGTGTTGTGAAGTTGAATCAGGTGGTCTATCACTACGGAGAAGACGATCTATTTAAGGTTACTCTGACGGCTTCTAATGAGGGAAGTACCGGAAGCGTGCGGCCGTTGGGATCGGTAGAGGTGGCACAGAACGGTGAACAGACGTTTGAGCTGATAGACGCATGCTCACCCTCTAAATTCAGTGGCTTGTGGGTGGATGGTAAAAGCATAAGCCTCACACAACCGACGACGCTTCTGGATGGAACCGTCATTAAGCGGACGGGTAACATCATTACGGTTTCTAATATTCAAAGCTCGCACAGCATTCGGACCTCCTTTGCGGTCAACAGTACGCTTGGTCGCGTGGAATGTGCCAAATCGGATTATGGCAACGGGCGATACTGCTACGAGGGATTCTGGAACTGGACTTACCTGGATGACTGTGGCGAGCCGATCGAGTGGAATACGGCAATGCAAAAAGGCTATATACCGGCTAATCTGCAGAGTTTGGCGATTGATAATTGCTGTACGCTAAGCCCGGCTGGCGCTGGTTGCGGATGTTATGATTTATCCGATAAAGATTGACAACTATTTGGCAACTATGATGACTTGTCTTCCTATGATACGTTTATTTTTCTTGCGCTTCTTTTTGTTGGTGATAGCTGCTATAGGGCTGAATAAGATTGCTTATGCACAGTCCGAACCCAGTTGCACAGAGACCTGGCCCAGGTCAGGTTGCGTGGGTGTGCAGCTTACATTTCGTTCAGCTTGTACGGCACATTATAATGTGTTTACATGGTATGTAAATGGCGTACGAGAATACGAACAGACATTTCCCTATGTATCAGGATCAGGACAGCCGCCCAATCATAGCCCCTCATTTAGCTACGTCTTTCCCGCGGGGGGTACGTATGAGGTAAAGATGGAGGTCGGCTGTACATCAAATTTAAACTGCCCTACAGATGAGCTTAAGGTTATTAAAAGAAATGTGGACATTGGCGCCGTGGCACCGATTACGCTCGGCCCTGTAGCGACTACTCAATTTTGCAGTGTAGGGAACGTATCGTTGGCAATTACCAACCCGTTGGCGGGCGTGAACTATACATGGCGTTCTGTCCCCGCTGGATATTCGGCCAGCGGCACGACCGCGTCGTTTAGCAATCTCACGCGCACTACGACCTTTTATGTACAGGGAAGAAGTGGTTCTTGCGTCAGCAGCGAGACGTCTAAGACTGTCACGGTCGAAACAACGGCTGCCACACCTTCGGTATTATCGTCGGTGTATCGCAAAACAACGCTTACGACGAGTTCCGGTGCTGCATTCCATTACTGGCAACGTACACCCGATGGTAGGGACTTGTCTATTCCGATGGGAAATACCGCCAGGGTAGTGTTCGAGCCGGGAGATTATTACGTGCGTAAGTACACGGCATCCCTTGATTGTTGGTCGACGGCTACGACGCCTGCACATGTGGTGATCGACTATGTACCTCCGGTGGCATCGATCATTCAGGTTCAAAAGCCAGGATATAATACTATCATTTTGGCAAACGGTGACAAAACGCACTTGCTCAAGTTTGCCACCTATTATTGGGTGAAAGATGCCAGCGACGCGCCGGAAATAGACCGACCTTTTAATAACGGAGTGACGATCGTGGGTAGTGATCTGGACAGAAGTGGTACGTATTATTTAAAGGGGAGAGATAACGGCACCGGCACGTGGGGGCCAACGCTGGTGATACAGGCAAGTGTACGTATAGCTGATGGCGAGCTGAATTGGATACAGACGACAGCCTATGACGGTACGTGGCATAAAAATGGCAATGATACTGTCTTCCATGTTGCTGGTGAATCAAAGGCTTATTTTCGTAGAGACGGCGGTCCGCTGCAAACGCAGACGCGTAACCTTACTACGGGGCGGATACTAGCCAGCCAGCCATTGTACGATCGCTTTGACAAGCCGGCGGGGCAAACCCTGGCTGCGCCGATCAAATACAATGCGTTTTCGTACAGTAGCCTCTTCGCGTTGTCTTCTACCGGAGGCGCCTATGGGTATAAGGACTTCGATCGGGAGGGTACAGCCGGCGCGGGAACCATGCTCGAACCACTTGGGATGGCCGGCAGCGGTGAGGGCTCGTTGGGATGGTACTACAGCGCGCAGAACACACTGGAACCAAACACTCCTCGTACAAACTATCCATACGCACGCACAGTCGAGTTTCCCAATATGGCGGATGGAAAAATCCGACAGAGTGCAGGTCCTGGCGATCAGCACCACTTGGGTACGGGGCACGACCAGACGGAATACAAAGGGGCAACACGAGGGTTGCTTGATGACTATTTGAAAAGAAGACGTACGTTGGGATTAACGGACCACAGAATTAAAAATAAGCTGGATAGTGGCGTGGTTAGGTCAATGGTAAAAGATGAGCAGGGCAGGTTCGTCTATAGCTGGGCAGACCTATCCGGCAGAGTGCTGGTAACAGCGCACGGAGATGGCGAGGAAGGCCTGGTGGATATAAAGGCCTATAAAGATGTTGTCTACAACTTTTACGACGATGCTGGGCGATTGGTTTCGGCGGTGTCGCCCAATGGCATGCTGGAATGGTTTTCTGACGCCGACCTGACGGTCAAATATCCAGCGATCGATAAAACCACATACATATATGATTTTCAGGGAAGGCTTTTGGAGATGACCGAGCCGGATGCTGGTACGACACGGTATGTCTATCGTAAAGATGGTCAGATAAGGTTTTCTCAGAACGCCGTGCAGCGAGCGAAAGGCTATTTCTCGTATACCCATTACGATATGCTGAGCAGAGCGGTGGAGTCGGGAGAATATATTGATGTCGCCAGCACGCTGGATTTTGTGGCCATGAATGACCCTGCATTCCGTGGATCGCCGATGGAAGGGCAGTTAGAGAAATTGTCGCATGAAATCAGTTGGCCAGCAACGGCTAAAAGAAGCTGGGTGAGAACAACCTATGATGTTCCTGACGGGAATTTCCGAAACACAACGGCGTTGCCCGAATCTGAATACACACAACGCTATGTCCGGGGTGCTGTGTCACGAAGCGAAAATCAAAACATGATGACCTGGTATAGCTACGACGAGCTGGGACGCGTAGTCTGGATGGCGCAGAAGCCGGCGAAATTGCCGATGATATTTGTGGTGCGCTACCGCTACAACTTCCTTGGGAATGTACTGATGGTATCAAACCTGACTTATGCAGCGCCGGGTGCTCCGGGCGCCGGATCGAATAAACCGCTAGAGGAGTTTTATCATCATTATGAATACGATGCCGACAAACGGTTAAGCAAGGCCTACACCAGCACGACGGCAACAGGCGAGAAATTTCTCCGTGCCCGTTACGAGTATTACCTGCACGGCCCGTTGAAGCGCATTGAGCTAGGTAACAAAACGCAGGGTGTAGACTTCGTATATAACATTCAAGGCTGGCTGCGACAGATCAACCACCCGGATCCGCTACAAGACCCGGGTGCGGACGGGAACGATGCCTTTGGGATGGTGCTGGACTACTACGAGAGCGATATGAATAATCTGATTCCGACAGCAGGTGTAGTTGACCCTTATCGGAGTCACGCTGTGCCGGAGGCGTTGCGTGCAACGACGATGACACACGCACCCTTGCTTCGCTTTTTACCGGAGCCGCCCGTGGGATCCGGCACGGAGATTCCTTCACTCCAACAGTATAGTGCTGACAGTCCGGTATACCAGCGAATGTTGCAACACTCGACCCTAAACCCTGCAAACCGTTAACATATGTCCAGTATGATAAAACGTATACAAGCCGGCCGGCTTTTCTGGATCTTTCTTCTGACGTCCCTGTTGGTGAGTATTCACTCGTTCGGACAGACGAACGTAGTATCGGACGACGTGGAGTTCGCTGTATTAAAGTCATTGTATGACAATATGGGCGGCATTGCCTGGACGAAGAAAACCAACTGGCCTGCGGCGGGTGCCTGGCCGGCCTCGGCCACCAGCGCGCAATTTGGTACCTGGTATGGGATCAAAGTGGAGAATGGTGACATCGTGGAGATCAGCATGACGAACAATAAGCTCACGGGGCCACTTCCTGCGGTAATTGGTAACCTGCAGAAGCTCAGATTACTGGTGATCTATAACAACGCGGCGATGGGCGGAACCATTCCAACATCGTTGACGACAATCCAGACCCTACTAGACTTGAACCTGTCGAATTGCGGTCTTACCGGGGCGATCCCGTCGGGGCTTTTCGATTTGCCGGCGCTCAGGACACTGGACCTGCAATCCAATGCGTTGACTGGCGGTATTCCGTCGAATGTAGGCAACGCCACGAACCTGACCATTCTTTCGCTGACAGCCAACCGTACTTTAGGCGGTTCTATCCCGACAAGTATATGTTCGCTGGTCAATCTGAAGACGCTCTCGATCGAAATATGCGCGTTGACGGGCACTATTCCCACTGACATTGGTAATCTGTCGAACCTGGAGGTGCTCGAACTTCAGAGCAACTCCTTGTCGGGGAGTATCCCGACGAGCATCTCCAATTTGGAGAAGCTGACATTACTGAATCTTTCGCAGGCCGGCCTTACGGGCCCTATTCCCGCAGGCATTTCGGAGTTGACCAGTTTGGTGACCCTCCGGATGAACAATAACCAGTTGAGCGGAGAGATTCCGCAGCAGATCGGTAATCTTACCAAGCTAACGGAACTGCGGCTGAACGGCAATGCGCTGACAGGTTCTATCCCCGCCTCTGTTACAGAACTTGTAAAACTGCAGGTGCTTGATTTTAATACGAATAGACTCACGGGTGGTATCCCTATCAACATAGGGAACCTGGTGGAGATGGTCGGGTTCAACCTTGCGTCGAACCAATTGAGCGGCGAGATTCCCGTATCGCTCGGTAACCTGACGTTGTTACAAACGCTGTATCTGAGCAAGAATAAGCTGTCCGGAGAAATCCCGGCTGCCTTTTCGGCCCTTCGTCAGCTGACCACGCTGCAATTATTTGAGAACCATTTTTCAGGGCCGCTGCCGTCGCTGGACGGATTGACCAAGCTGAAAACGTTGTACTTATACAGGAATGATTTCACGGGCGGGATTCCTGAATCGTATCAGACGCTGACCGAGCTGACCGAGCTATACCTGTATAACAACAGGCTGTCGGGCGATCTGCCTGCGTGGTTTGGAACAAACTGGACCAAGCTGGTGGACATGAACCTGAGTGATAATTATTTTACGGGTGCCTTCCCGGTGAGTATCGGGAACTGTACGTCGCTAGTCTTGTTTCGGGTGATGAACAACAAGTTTACCTCGGTTCCTCAGGTTTTACTGACGAATACGAAAGTGAATACCATCAATGTCTCAAACAACGCCCTTACGTCGATTCCTAATTTTGTCGGTTATGCCAATAATGGCTCTTTGTCGATGTCGGTTTCGTTGAACTATCTGGGCTATACGATGCTGGAACCATTGGTCAATCCAACTACGGGTGCGATCATCACGAAATCACTGACGTATGCGCCGCAAAAAATCTTCGACCAGGTACGCCAGGTAGATGTTCCGTTGGGGAATACGCTGGAGTTACCGGCCACTTCCAAAGGTACGTATGGAACAATTGTTTGGGAAAAGAAGAATGCTAATGGCACCTGGACGAATATAAGCAGCACGAATGCCGACAACAGCCAGCAAACCTACCGGGTGCCGAATGTTACCGCCGCTGTGGCGGGTATTTACCGGTGGACGGCGAGCAACACGAAGCTTACAAACGCGACGCTGCAAAGCGTAGAGATCGAGGTGCGTGTGGTGGAGGCGGTAAAACAAACGGGCGATCGCGGCGTTGCCTTGTACAATGGCCTGATCTCCGCGGCGCGTTGGCGTACGACCAAAGCGCGTGGCGCCACGGGCGGCGATCTGACGGGAATGTATGTGTATGAATATGATGACAAGTATCAGGTGAAGGATGCCAGCTGGGCGGAAGCTAATAATACCCTGAACACGTATAGCTGGGGAGGGAACCGTTTCCGCCTGACGGGTATGGAGTACGACGCGAATGGGAATATTCAGAAACTGAATCGGTACAATGATCAGTCACGGCAGCAGCATACGTTCCAGTATCACTATAAAAACAATACGAACCAACTGACGTCGATCGATGGGTACGCGCAGGCGTATGCGTATGATGAAATCGGTCGTACTACCAAAATCGATAAAACCGAAGGTGATGATCAATACGTTGACTACGATGTGACGGGTAAAGTCATTGCTGTATATCCCACAAGCGAGAAACGGCCTGAAGATAAGCAGGTAGAGTACCTGTATGACGATCGCGGCTTCCGGATGGCGAAGGTCAACTATGCGCTAAATCGTACGACATGGTACATCCGCGATGCTTCTGGAAATATTCTGAATGTATACGATCAGGAGGGAAATCAAGATTCAACGAATACTAATCCGGTCACGAAGATAGAAATGCCTGTGTATGCCGCCGGAAAAGTCGGTACCTATTATCCTGCGCAGGATGGTAGCCTGGCGTATGAGCTGACCGATCATTTGGGCAACGTGCGTGCGCTGGTACGAGAGGATGTAAAGACATACACTGCGACGATGGAGGATAGCGAAGAAGAAAGTATTCGTAATCCACGCATAGAAGAAACTCAATACTTCCAGAACATTTGGGAGACTGTGACCGAGCCGGGAGACATGCATATGAATCATACAGCTGGCACCCGCGAGGTACCAAACCCATCGCGGTCGGCCTACCTGTATTGGAACGACACCCCAGGTACGCTGATGTCGCAGAAGTCGACAGGACCGGCTATTGCGCTGACGGTACAACCGGGCGACACGGTCCGGGCAGAAGCCTATGTACGCTTCGAAGAGAAGACCTCGTATAGCCACACGGGTATTACGCTGTCTTTATTATCGACTATGTTAGGCAATACGTTTGCTTTTGCAGGGGGCGTTGACGGTGCAACACCTGTTCGGGTATCGGAATGGTTTAACGGTGCGTTGTCGGCGCCCGGCTTTTTGAACTATGCAGATGAGGAAGAACGTCCCAATGCCTACCTGAGCTACATTATCTTTGACGAGAACATGGTGCGTATCGGCGGGTACCGCCAGCCGATCCCGGCGGAGGCAGGCTTTGCCCCGGGTGAAGAAGTGTTGGATGACGCGCATGAGCGTGTTTACCTGCCACAACCTGTGATTATACCAGCCGGAGGTAAGTATATTTATGTTTGGGTTTCGAACGAAAGTCCGGAGGCGCGGGTATGGTTTGATGATATTAGTGTGACCCACACGACAAGCTATGTTTCGCAAGCGACGGATTACGGTGTGTGGGGAGATGTGCTGCGTACCATTTCTTCAGAACCTGCACCGGCAGCGCTGCTCCGGAAAAACCTGAAAGGCCAATACGCGTTTTCAGGTAATGCGCAGGATCAAAGTGGTAATGGTCTGAATGGTACGGTGAGTGGCGCAGTGCTCACCACGGGTGTCGATGGCGAGGCGAACAAGGCCTACAGCTTTAACGGTGTCAATAGTTATGTCAAACTGGAGGGGTCTACGGACAAGCTGTCGTTTGTCCAGAACACAGGTGTGTTTACGATTGCCGCCTATATCAAGCTGAACGATCTCAATGCCCGGAGCGCGATTGTGTCGAGCACGGCAAGCGGCAGCCAGAAAGGATTTGCGTTTGTGTTTGATACCTACAGTGGTGCCTTTGGCACGCATGCATTGCGTTTCAGTTCGACGCGAGGAGACGGTTCTTCGGTAAATCTGGGTACCGGTACGGACTATGCCATCAATGATACGGAATGGCACCACGTGGCGGTTGTGGGCGACGGCAGCACATTCCGTTTTTACATTGACGGTCAACCTGATGGTTACAGTACTGCGTTTAGTTTTTTTAGCTCGGGTCCATCGGCAGGCGACATCCTGATAGGTGCATCGCGGACTACGGCGACGAATATTCAATTGCCAATGAATGGATCAATTGATGAAGTGCATATCTTTGACAAGGCGCTGAGCGGCTCGGAGATCCGGTTGCTGGCGGAAGGCGCTTCGCCGGAGCAGATAGATCAAGTATTGCAGCCGGTTAATCGCGGATACCGGTACCAGTATCAGGGTCAATTTGCAGAACGCGATGAAGAGACGGGCTGGAATCATTTTGAATTGAGGGAGTTTGATCCGGTGATTGGAAGGTGGACAACTATTGATCCTGCTGGGCAATATTATTCTCCCTATATAGGTCTGGGTAACAATCCGATTAGTGGTACCGATCCGGATGGAGCTTTTACTATCTATAAAAATGCAAATACCGGCGAAGAGGTAGAAGTAAAAGATGGTATAGAAAGAACGATAGTGGTGGGAGAAGGTGATTTTCAGACAGCGTTGGACTATGCATTTGTAATTGACAATGCTAGCACGCTCCTTCCGGATGGTTATACTCAAGATTTTATAGATGGATATGCTTCTTTTTATAACAAGAATATAAGTTATGATGGGCTAAGCGCTGATGCATTGTGGGATATGTACTGGAACCAACCCACTAATATTTTTGCGGGAGGAACACTGCAACGAACTCAACAGGGCGGGTCGTCAAGTGCGGCTACGTGGGCAACGCCTGGCGGAGCGGGATTTAGTGCAATAAGGGGTTATCGAAGTGCATTGTCTGCAGGTAAGGGTGGTATATCGTTAGTTGCACGGGCGTTACAAAAACATCCCAATATTGCCAGGGTGGTCGGTATAACGACAAACTTGACCAAGGACGCAGCTCGACATGCCGCTGGTAAAGAAGCATTAAAGTTTATTATGAGAAATGGAACTCAATCGGTTAAACCGCACGCGACCTTTGGTACAGTGATAGAGTATAAAATGGCTGACGGTTTAGGTGCAAGGTTCAATGCGGTTACTAATGAATTTATTGGATTTTTAGGCAGAGGATTATGAGCAGAATATTCTTATCGGAAAAGTGGGCTGAAATTATTCGAGACATGGAAGGAGATGATATAGTTCTCGAAGTAAGGGTAGAAGATGTTAATATGGATAAACAAAACGCTTTTTTTAATTTTCTTCATATTAAAAATTATAATGCGAGGTATTTTTATGCAGGGAACGAGACGAAGTTGCCGTCAGCGGTTGATTCCGAAGCCTTCTTAAATGGTGAGAGTAAAGAGGTGATTGTTGATTTGTTGACTTGTGAATTGCACTATTACCTTAATTCGGTTGAGGAAATGGAATTTTATACTAATTCAATTATTCACTTAAATCATGATGAGGCTGCCCCTTTGTTCGATTTTATGCAAGAATTAGGGAGGTTTATTAATTCACGGATTTCTCTTTATATAGAATCATATCCCAAGCCTAGCTATGTGTTTGATCCGTTGCATATCTGAACGTACAGGTATAT
>NZ_JAIOAO010000006.1 GCF_021190955.1 Parachryseolinea silvisoli | reverse complement strand
TCCGAACAGAGCAGTTAAGCCCACCAGCGCTGATGGTACTGGGATAACACCCGGGAGAGTAAGTCGTTGCCTTTCTTTTACAAGAGAAGCCTTGATAGAAATATCAGGGCTTTTTTGTTTTATGGGCTTTCGATAGAGGAATCATCTGACAGGATAGGGAGGTATACCCTTTGAGTATATACATAGAATCACCTAACCAGGATGAGGCCTATTATAGCCTGCCTCGTGTTGATACGCCTTGAAGGTAGCCGGCGAAGGTTACCGCGTAGCGCCCGTGATTGGAGCGGCACGCAGTCGTAGACTGACGGGATGAAAGGCCGAGTTAGTGAAGAGTGCCAGATCCCATCAGAAGATGTTATCCGTAATGATGATAGTATTATCTCCCGCCTTCCCAATGTCATACCGTCGCAACGGCGTAACCGCTGGAGCAGACATCGGATTCCCTGAGAAATCAAACTGCGACGAGCAACAAGGATCAATCATGAAAAGCCCCGAAGAATGCACCTCCACCGTCGAACATGCCTCGTACGGTTGGAACGTACAATTTCGCTCGAAGGCATAATACTCCAGTGTATTAGGCACGTGATACAGAATCACCCCGCGAACGCCAATTGTGTTGATATACATCCACCCCTTTGTCCGAAGGTCATTATACGCGGGAAGATTCAGGTTGATTACTTCGTCAGGAAAAGAAGCCGGAGCAATTCCCTCATCACTCAAATCAGAGGAACAAGCACCCAGCAAAAGCATAAAAAACAAAGACTTACGTATCATACTATTTTGGAAGATCCGGGTACTCATAAAATCCCTTTCCCGTCTTGCGCCCCAGTTGCCCCGATGCAATTTTTTGTTGCTGCAGGCGACTCGGCCGGAACTTAGGATCGTAATGAAAGCCCTTAAAAATCGTTTCAGTTACTGCATAATTAATATCAATGCCGATCAGGTCCATCAAAGCAAATGGCCCCATACGGAAGCCTGTAGCCTGTAACAGCTGATCGATGCCCTCAATGGTACACACCCGCTCCTCAGCCAGCTTAAGCGACTCCGTATAATAATGCCGGGCTACGCGATTAACAATAAACCCGGGCGAATCGGCCGCCAGCACGGCTGTCTTATGTATACGCTCGCTGAAGTCTTTTAGTGTGTTGATCGTCGCATCACTCGTCGCCGTACCGCGAATGATTTCCACCAACTTCATGGTCGTGGCGGGATTAAAGAAATGAAGCCCGGCAAACTGCCCGGGATATTTAAGAGGCGCAGCAATCTGCGTAATCGCAATAGATGATGTGTTGCTGGTAAGAATGCAATGCTGGTCATTCAGCTTTTCGACTTCGGTCAACAGCATCTGTTTTACCTCCAGCCTTTCAATCACCGCCTCGATCACCAGGTCTACCTGCAGCAAGCGGAAGTCGCTGGTAGGAACGATGTTTTGTAAAGCAGCTTCTCGCTGCTCAGCCGTGATCTTTTCTTTTTGAATGGCCACATCCAGGCCGTGCGCAATGGCGGTTACAGCACTCTTGACAAGCTCGGGTTGAATGTCGTACAGAAGGACTTTAAAACCAGCCTGGGCGCATAATTGCGCAATGCCTTGCCCCATGGTTCCTGCTCCTATTACCGCTATGTGCTGAATAGGAGCCATGGCTATGCAATACTGCTGGTGTTGAATTGTTTCAGGAAGCGGATGTCGTTTTCAGAATACAACCGCAGGTCGTTTACCCGGTAGCGTAATTGCGTCACGCGTTCGATGCCCATGCCGAAGGCAAAACCGGTGTATTCTTCCGGATCGATGCCACAGTTACGCAGCACGTTGGGGTGAACCATGCCGGCACCGGCAATCTCCACCCAGCCGCTACGCTTACACACCACGCAGCCTTCTCCCTTGCAAATCAAGCAGGTCACGTCGATCTCAGCACTTGGCTCCGTAAACGGGAAAAAGGAAGGACGGAGTCTTAACTTAACATCTTTGCCATACATCTCTTTGGCAAAGTGGAATATGGTCTGTTTCAGGTCAGCAAAGCTGACGTTCTTATCCACGTACAAACCCTCCACCTGGTGGAAGAAGCAGTGCGCACGGGCCGAGATGGCCTCATTGCGATACACCCGCCCCGGCATGATCGCGCGGATCGGCGGCTTCTGCGACTTCATCAGACGAATCTGTACGTTGGAGGTATGCGTACGCAACAGCACATCCTGCGGCGCACCGTTAACGCCTTTCTTTTCAACAAAGAATGTATCCTGCATTTCGCGGGCGGGGTGATTCTCAGGGAAATTGAGGGCCGAGAAATTGTGCCAGTCATCTTCAATCTCCGGACCATCGGCCACATTAAAGCCTAATCGTTCGAAGATCTCGATCACGCGGTAACGCGTCAGGGTCAGGGGGTGCAGGTTGCCCGTTGTATTGGGAATGGGCGGCAGGGTTAGGTCCAGGGTATTCGCCGACGCGCTCGAAGTTTCCACTTGCTCTTGCAGCGCGGTCAACTTGGCTTCAGCGGCCTGTTTCAGCTCATTCAGGACCTTTCCGGCGGTCTTTTTTTGCTCGACAGGCATCTGCTTGAGCTCTTCGAACAGGTCCCCCACGACACCTTTCTTACTGGTATACCGCAGGCGATAAGCCTCCACGCCGGCCTTATCGGTGGCGGTGTAAGCGTTGATTTCCTGCAATAATGACTGAATCCTTTCTTCCATTACACCAATGCGTAAGCTTCAAAAATACAATATTGCTCCGGAATCCCTAAGCCTCTTCCCCCTCAACTTCCGGCTCGTCGGACTCCCTTTCGTCCACTTCTTTCGTAGAAAGCCTTCCAAGAATCATGCGGTCGAGCGTCACACTCAGAATGAATGACAAAACGATCACGCCGGTCAACACATAGCGCTCCGAGAAATCGCGGAAGATCAGAGCCAGTACGATGTACAGAATCTGGGCAGCACCCAGGATCATCGTGGTGCGGCCATGGGTCATGCCCAGGCGCATGATAGCGTGGTGGACGTGGCTCTTGTCGGGCTTAAATGGTGATTGTCCCTTTAGCAGACGCAGAATGACAATACGCAACGTATCGACCAGAGGTATGATGATAAAGCACGATGCCGTAGCAACCGAAGCGTTAAATTTATACGGCGAGTACTCCGACAAATTATAATTCAGGTCAATAAACCGGATGGTGAGTATCGCCAGCATCATGCCGATCACCAGCGCCCCCGTATCGCCCATAAAGACCTCCGATGGCTCCCAGTTAAAGATCAGGAACGCAAAGATGGCCCCCACCATCGAGAACGAAAGGATAGAAAAGATCGAGTCGTTGATCAAAAAGAACCACGTACCAAAACCGGTGAGGGCAAGGATGGCAATAGTGCCCGCCAGGCCGTCGAGACCGTCGATCAGGTTGAAAGAGTTTGTTATAACGATGATCGTAAAATACGTCATCGCATAGCTGATGATGTCGGGCAGCTCGTGTACGCCAAACAGTCCGTAGAATGACTTGATGCGAAGATCAAACAAAAAGATCAACAGCGATGCCGCCATGATCTGCCCCATCAGCTTGATCATAGCCCGCAGGGGAACTAAGTCGTCGCGAACGCCGATGAAGAAAATGACAAAAAGGGCAACGAGAATAAACTTGATATTGCCCCAACTTTGGATGTCAATCCAAATCAGCGAGGAAATAAAAAAGCCGAGAAAGATGGCAATACCACCCATCGACGGCGTGTCGCGTTTGTGAATCTTCCGGCGCCCGGGAATATCTACAAGTTTTTTCCGCAAGGAATACTTGATGATCACCGGAACGATCAGGAAAGCGATGACAAACGAAGTAATTGCAGCTGCTAGCTGGATGGCCATAAAATCAAATAACGACCAAAAATAAAGGTTTTGTACATTTAAACGCCCTGTTTGGCATAAAACTCGAGGATGTTTTTGCTCACATACCGCACCTGCTCGTCTGTTAATTCCGGATAGATGGGCAACGACAAGACTTCCTCCTGCAACTGGCTCGACACCGGGAAATCCTCCGGTCGATGGCCCAGATACGAGTACGCCGGCAGGTTAGGAAGCGCTACCGGATAATGAACAACGGTCAGGATGCCGTTGGCCTCCAGGTACTGTTTTAACGCATCGCGGCGCCGGGCCCGGATGGCGTAGATGTGATACGTGTGAACGGTGCCAGACCGTACCGCGGGTAAGACAATCTCCTCCACTCCCTGTAGCAAACTTTTGTACAATTCCGCTATCGCGATACGTCGCGTATTCCAGCGATGCAGGTGTGTGAGCTTAAGCGAAAGGATCGCTGCCTGTAGAGTATCCAGCCGGCTGTTGAAGCCTTCAAAGAGATGATCATCTTTCAACCGGGCGCCATGATTGGCCAGGCGGCGCATACGTTCGGCAAGGGCCTCGTGGCGTGTGACAATACATCCTGCATCGCCGTAAGCACCGAGGTTTTTGGTGGGGTAAAAACTAAAAGCTGCCGCTTCTCCCCACGTACCCGCATACTGCCCACCCTCCTGGGTAAAATGCGCCTGGGCACAGTCTTCGATCAGGTATACTTTACGCTCCTGACAAAGGGCCGCTAGTGTCGTCATGGGGGCCGATTGCCCGTATAAATGAACCGCCACAACCGCTGCCGTGCGATCCGTAATCCTTTCCGCTACACGCTGCGGGTCGAGTATATACGTCTCCGGGTCAACATCGCAGAATACAACGCGTGCACCAGCTTGCGTGATGGTCTCCGCCGAAGAGATCCAGCTTGTGGCCGGTGTAATAACCTCAGCACCGGCGGGCAGGTCAAGTGCCGCGAGAATGGTATAGAGCGCATCCGTGCCGTTGCCAACACCAATGCAATGATTGATCTGAAGCTGCTCGGCAAAGCGAGCTTCGAATTTTTTGACATGATGCCCCCCGATATACGACGCCTGCGACAGTACGCTTTTTACCACCGCGTCAACCTCTGACTGGATGGATGTATACTGCGCGTGCAAATCGATAAACGGAATCTTCATCACGCCCTATCCTTTCGTGTTTTCCATACCGCTTTTACAAAGCGGAAGTTACTGGTAGTAGCCCGCTCGAAAAGACGCAACGGCTCCAGGAAAAATCGGAACAGCCACTCTAAATAAAGCTTTCGGAAAATGTAGGGTGCCACCAGATTCTTGCCGGCAAAGAAGTCAAAGGCACCACCACAGGCAAAGAATGCCCACGAGTCGACATCAGCAAAATTCTCTTTTATCCAGGCCTCTTGAATCGGCATACCAAAACCTACAAAGATCACATCCGGCTTCACCGCGTTGATGTGGTCGATGACGACCTTATTTTGCGGACTGGTCTTTTTCTTATCGAAGAATCCATGGTGATGACCCACAATGCGAATGCGTGGCTCGAAAGCCTCAATGCGGGCAATGGCTTTCTGCAATGTCAGCTCCTCAGCGCCGAGAAAGTAAATGGTAAAGTTGTGGTCGGCCATAAAACGAGCAAAGCTCCAGAACCACACGTTGTAGGCAATCTTCTCTGGCACGGGTTGTCCGGTGAGCTTCGCGGCCAACTGTACACCAGCACCATCGCACATAACGTAGTCGACTGTATTGTTAAAGAAGTCCACGAGCCAGGGATCTGTCGTGTTCGCCAGCTCGACCAGCCGCGCATTAGCGTTCAGGAACATTTTCTTGTCCTTCCCGACAATGGCTTGCTTGACCTTCTCGTGCAGCGACGCTACTGTAAAGCGGTGCACGGGAATCTTAGCGATGGAAATTTTCGGTATCATAGCATTCGTCATACGTCACGCAGTTAACTTCCCGGGGCGATTATACAGGTGTCCCCAATAGACAGAAGCTGTAAAACAAAATAACGTCACACCTTTCTGAACGTTTAAAAAGCATTCGGTCAGGCAGACCACCAGGAAAATAAAAAAGAAAATAGCAAAGAGCTGATCGCCCACTTTCAGGCAGCGATACAACGGATAAGCCAGACACAGCAAGGTAACGACTAGCCCCAGGAGTCCCGTCTTCGCCCAACTATCGAGGTATTGATTGTGGGCATTATAGTTACGCAACTCGGTCAGTCGCCCGAGATCTTCGTAGCAGTCGTTCATCTTTTCTTGTACATCTCCAATGCCATGGCCTACTAAGGGACTCTCCTGAATAACACCGGCCGCACATCGCCAGTGTAACGTGCGATAGTCGGCACCGACTTGCTGCCCCGAGGCTGCATGCAGCACACCGTCAACCGCCTTTTTAAATCTCCAATAAATAACCGGGGTGTTATACGCCCCGACCAGTAGGAATACAATGATACCTATACGTATCAGCAACTGACGTTTCGAGTGGAGCTTGTAAATAAACGCCAGCACAAGGGCAACAGCAAAAAAGATCAATAGACCGATCTTAGCCCCTAATAAAATCAGAAACGCAAATAAGAATATCAGAATGAATACGTTTAATACTTTGCTTTGCACCGTAGTATAATCTCCTTTTAGGAGTACGGTGAAAAATGCAAGCAACGTCAATGCCGCAAAATAAGTGGGATGCAAGCCAATATGGCCGGCCAGGTGACTGTAGGAATACTCCCAGGTGAAGAAGTACCACAAGGGAACTTTTTCGGCACGAACATCCTGCACGTTTTGCACCACGCAATAGACCGCGATGCCGTAGGTAAGGGTAACGAGTAATATTCCAATGGTCCGCAGAGTTTTCGCGTCGAGTGTAGCGGCCGTCGCGAATAGCACTGGCAACAATAGGAAAGATATACCCGTCTCGAGGATCTTGAAGGCATAACGCGTGTCTTCACTATAGAGGGTTCCCAGGAGCAATACCCCATAATAGGCCGGATAAAGCCAGAGGCCTTTGTTTGTCTTCACCTTTTGCAGCTTGTCGGACAAGCTACTGCTGAGAAGCCCCAACGCACACATCACGAGTATACTGAAGTTTGCCCATTTCACCGAAAACGGATAGAGCACCATAAACGCATAGATGCTATAAGGCAACATGCGGCGGGCAAAATGATGTACTGGTTCAGGCAATGCCAGTCTCATGTTTCTGGAGGTATACCGTTTTGCAAAAACTTACCAGGATCAGTATGCTCAGCGACATCGACAGCTGGTCGAGCAGGTTTTCGCTCAGCATCGCAAAGAGAAGGCTGTAAAGGAAGTACCGTAGATACCGCGTCGTCGGGTCAATATGCTCGAGCGATCTCAGGTAACGCAACAGGGCGCGTAGGCCGATAAAGAACAACATCAGCCCAATCAAGCCAAAGTCTACCAATATGCCCAGGTAGTCGTTGTGTGTGCCGGGGGCCTCGAAGATATGAGTGAGGCTGCCGGGGTAGTCATTTAAAAAGATCGCCCGTTGTGTACCAATGCCCAGGCCAAAGAGCCATTTTAAGGGCGTGTCGAGCAATGAAAGGTACGATGCCCACGCCTCCATACGCCAAACGATGGAGGAACCCGAGTGTAGCTCGAACGTCTCGGTGTTAAACAATACCGCCAGGCGGGCAAGGATGGCATCCGCCTGCGCGATGATCACGGCGATCACCGAAGGGATGATGACCACGGCAGCATAATAAAACAATTTGCTTTTATACCACCGGTTGGCCATGCCGATAAAGAAAAGGAACACCAGGTGGCTGAGGATCATCGTCATACTGCCCGTATAGAAGAGCAGGATGTATTGTGCCCCCAGTAGAGTCCAGAACTTGATGCCCCTTTCGCGTCCGTATAAGACAATCGTGGCGACGATAAAGAAATGCATAAACGCTGCGAGCACATTGGGGTTGCCGAAGGGGCCGATGAGGCGCTCGACGCCCTGCACGTCCTCAAAGCTGGAGGTAGCAATTTGTAAATAGGAGATCAGGAAGATTAGTAGCAACGCGGGCATAAAGAAGATCGATCTGATCTTGCCCAGGTCACGCGTCGACCGCACATAGTTCCAAAAGAACACGGCGACCAGGATCTCCATCAGATAACGCATAATCACCACACCGATGCCGGTATAGCTCATGCCTAATTGATTAAACGTGTGCACCGCCAGGGCCGTATAGAAGAGTAGCACCGCGCCCCCAAACATCAACACTTGTTGGAGCGCGAACCTGACCTGAAGCCTTCGCAGGAACACAATGCCAACCATCATCATCAGAATAAACAACCCCGATACAATGCGGTTATAGTCATTGTCCGGCATGTTGGCCCAGCCTACGGCCGTGATAGAACGCGGCAATTCGGTAAAAAGGCGTATCAGCAATACCCACAGCGCCGTTGTGAAGAAAAAACCGTTCGCAGTGTACGAATAGCTAGGCATGGGAAGAGGATTGGAGACGTTGAAAATTAGTCAGAAATTCGTACAATCGCTCATTGCAATCTTTCTCTGTCAACTTTTCCTGGAGGAGTAGCGCTTTCGTAGCAGGTTTTTTCACGGTTGCGACACGATGTACGCGTTCCAATGCCTGGCGCACATCGGTCGGCGTGGGATTTACAACAAACAGGCCATAGGCCTCCAGTTCTTCGACTGTGAAAAGCTCCCGCAGGTTTTCTACCAGCCCAATCACATTCGTGGCAATAATAAACCGGTCGGCGGCCATGGCTTCCAGCAACACCAGCGAGTAGGTTTCGTACATGCCCGTCAACATCACTACGTGACTCTTGCGGTAGGCCGCCGGCATGTCAGGATACGGAATATTGCCGCCTACCGTCAGGTCATAAGCAAAAGGCAGGTTTGCTAGAGCGTTTTCCAGTAGCGCAAAACCTTTCTCCGGCCGCTCCGGATTGTGCGGAAAGAACACGTGTAGGAGGTGTTTGTCCATAACAAGCTTATCCTGCTCCAATGCTTCAAACCGTTGGACATCCACCCCCAGGTAGTTTAGCTGCACATACCGTTGTGTCAGCCGCGGGCTGATACGCTGGCGATTGTTCAGCACCAGCAACTTGTCAAAGAAGGGCAGGGGCCATTGTAAAAATTTGGTGTAACGTACTTTTTCTTTCACGCTTAGCATATCGCGATGCTCCCGCACAAACTGCCAGCCGAGCACCGGCTCCGTTTCGTGCAATGCCAGCACCGTGGTGACGCCTTTCTTGCGATAGAACCAACGCGACAGGACAAACGGATACGCGCAGATCACGTGATTGACATACACCACTGTGTAGGTGTGCTGCCGCATAAGCCGGCCAATGCGACGAATATTCTTCAAGTATGCCAACAGCCCCGCTGTATCGACTTCATAAAGATCGACATCGCCACCCGACAAGTGTTTCAGGTCCTCAAACTGCCGCTGAAGAACATCCGACCACTTGACGGTGTTAGCCTTTTTCTTGATGTATAGAATCTTCGCCACCGCGTACGATTACTTTAATGCCAGAATGCCGGCAATCATCTTTTTAAAATCTTCATGACCCATCCAAAGCGATCCTTCGATCGATCCGGCGTACAGGTTTTGTATAAATTTAACCGGCTCGTTGGGCGTGCGCGTCGTTGACAACAACTTGTCGAACACCTCACTCAGGTTTTTAGTAGCCGGGAAGTTGCCATAAACAACATACGGCCAATGCCCGATGACACACGTAGGCTTGCCCATGATGTAGCTCTCCAATCCTACCGTAGACGATACAATAATAACGCCCTGGCTGCTCTTCACGACATCAAAACTGTTGACCTTCGCGTGAAGCACCACGACGTTGGGCAGACGGCTTAGTCGGCGGTAACTATTAATCGAAAGGTGTCCCTCGACGCCCGGATGTGTCTTTACATAAAGCTTATAGCCTGCTGGCAGGTGGGCCGCCAACCGCTCGATAGCCCCTGCCTGGTCGATGTACTCGTAGTTCCGGATGTACAGCTCCGACTCGGCATCGACATTAAAAGGGTAATAAAAATACTTGGCGTCTTTATTGAAGTCGTGGAAAGTGCCCACAATCTTGGTATAAACGTCCTTGAACCTGCGGTCCACATGGATTATCCATTTGCTGGCGAAGTACGCACGTATGATATTCCAGTTGCCTCCCTTCATCAACGTGAAGAACTTCTTCAGCAATGGGGTTCGTACATAGCGCCGGTGCTCGGTCTCATAAAAGATCACGGGTTTGCGCTGGATCTTGTCATCAATAAACTTCTGCGCATCTTCTACCGCCATCGTTCGCTTCTCCTTTGGCTCCAGCATGGTGCGGTGTTCATCGTAGTACAAATTGATGGTGTGCGGAATGAACGTCTCGCCCAGGTAGATTACCCGTAGCTTCTTCTCGTCGGCAATCAGCGATGCACAGCGCCGTATCACCTCGCCGCCTTGCACCGCATGTAACACGACGCCGATCGTATATTCTTCAAACACGCGCGTGAAAGCTTCTGCATAGCGATAGGCGTAGCGGATAATGTGGTTGTTGCCTTGCTTATAGTAGGCCCGCTCTGTAGAGACATATTTTACCATGTCGTCTACACCCTTCTTCCGAAAGTACCCGTCAATCTCTGAGCGCGAAGGTGTCTTGTCGGGAAAGTAATCATTAAGGTAGACCGTATCAACGCCCTGCTTTGTGAGTACGTTGTATTCGTTCGGATTAGGCGTGATGATGAGACAGCGTTTGCCCATGCTTTGAATGGTGAAATACCAGTCGGCCGCCAGTATTTCTTCGTGGTATGAGCTAATGATCGCTATATCAAATTCCTTCATGATCAGTTTTCTTTTGTGTGTAATAGACAATAGTCCGGATGGTCAGAATCAGCAGCATGGCAACGATGGTCGACACCGTAGCACCGTAGAGCCCCAGGACCGGTATAAGCAAAATATTTAAAACGACGTTGGCAACCGCTCCTGTCAGTGCGCTGTACAGCAGGGCACGGTCGAAATGTTTGGCGTAAAGAATAGTTTGTACCACCACCTGCACGGCAAACATGATCACCTGGAGCAGCATCAGGTAGAACAAACTGATTTGATCCAACAGCTCCTTGCGATTGACATAGTCGAGCAGGAGATTGATCAACGCCAACGCTGCAACGCTGGTGATGATGGCCAGGCCGATACATTGCCAAAGGAACCGTTTGATCACGTCACGCTTTTCAGCTTCCGGCCGATTGAACTTATATACGTTGATAACCCGTGGATAGTATTGCGCCACAAGTACACTGGTGATCAGCGTTGTGGGAACACTGGCGATGCCATAATAAAAGCTATAAACACCAACCTCTGTCTTGCCCAAAAAATAATCGATCAGATATCGGTCGGCGAAATCCATGGTGATCTGTGCAACTGAAATGATCAAAAAAGGAAATGCAACGACAATGCCTTGCTTGATCCATGGCCAGTCCAGACGCACACTTCGGAACCTCAAGAGCCGCAATGTCCACAGCTTCCACATACCAAAAAGAAACGACAGGACCGTGCCTGCCAGCCACGCACCCAGGATGAGATGTATATGGATGTCTATTCCAAACACCAGGGGTAACAGCAGCAACGGATATACCCACAGGCCACTCTTGATCAGGTAAATGAAGTTAGCGAATTGTGATCGCTCCAACGCTATCAAGATGCGAAAGCACTCCTGCGACATTTGATCGAAGACAGTAATCAGAATAAAATAATGCAATACAACCAGGGGAACAAAATCCAGAACAACCAGAAACGGACTTAATACCAGCAGGAAGGAAAAACCTGTAATGTGAAAAGCCATCTGATTGAAGACGTGGCGAGAGATCACATCGGGTGATTCACCAACGATGTGTCGCAAAGAATAGGCATAAAATTCAAAGCCTATCACGTATACCGACCAGGCCACCGTTACAGCAACGATGTTATATAAGCCGAGGGCTTCCAGCGACATTTCCTTGCTGATATATACGACCAGCAAAAACTTCGCAAAAATGCCCCCGGCCCGGAAGCCAAAATTGAACAGCGTGCCCTTTACGTTTTCGAACGAAATACCCTTTAAAAAATTGGCGATGGTAGGCATGCTCTATACAAGGTGTTTCGATCAAAAACTTATTTCACCTTGTAGCGCTGATACACAAACGGGTAAGCGCTGGCAGCAGCCTTAAACTCAGGAGAAGGTTTGTCGATGTCGAAGTTCTCTGCGTTGATGCCGAACAGGCTGTTGGCAAATTCAAATTGCAGCAGTAACCGGTCGGCGCGGCTGAGATTTTTTCCCTTGTGAAAACCACTCGTGTCTACGGCAAGGATGGCACCGCGCTTGCCCGTTATCTCGATGAGCTTGTCGGCCGGGTATGCTTTTGTGATTTCGGCATCCTCGATGCGGCCATCGCGGCGCACGGATTCGGGGAATCCATTATTTGAACCTTTTACATAGCAATGTGGTCCTGTTTCAGTATCGACATCGGTGAGGTAGAAGAAGAATTTCAAAAACTTGATTCGCTCCATGTCCCAGTGGTATAATTGAGCCACTTCGGATGAGGCCTTTGCAGAGGCCGTTGACCACCACATCGATATCAAATCGAGGACAGGCTTGGAGCCAAGGAAAGATTGAGATACGGCAAGAATGCTGGGATCGGCGACGAGCTTCTGGATCACCGCATCCTGTACAAGGTCTTTTTCAAGAAATTGATACTTGATCGTCCTGGGAGCATCGCGTTTGAAGAAATCCTCGCCGGGACCACCGTCTTTTGGTTTCGGGATTAGGTTTGCTTTCGTGCGATAAGAAAGTTCTGTCAGGTAAGTTATAGTGGCTTCGTCGAGGAAGGTGGGAAATACGTAATAACCGTCCTGATGAATCTGCTGGCTGATTTTTGTCAGGTCGCTGTTGCTCAGATTTCCCAGCACGCCATTGGCAGCGCCTAAAGTATAACCCGGATTTTCCCTGGCAATGCGTTCGCTTAGCCTTCTATTGAATTGCGTATTCGAAGTATAAAACAATTTCCGCAGGCTCTGATACGAATACGAAGGTGTCTTGTCAAAAATTTTGTACCAATAATAGCCAGCCCAAAAAACGAGGTTGGCGAGCGCTATCTTAACGTTTTCTACCATAAAGATTAAACAATTTTTATACTGTTGAAACCGAGACAAAGTCTCTTGTCGTAAGGAACCGCAAAAGTAATAAAAGAAAAGGGATTAATTTTCCCTTCGGAGGGGGCCTGACCGGTCAGATGTACGTTTAGGTCGAAGGTTGCACCCTGCAGGGTATACGTTCCCACCGAATGGCCATCAACCGAAACCTCAACCGTAATGGCCTGCGCCCCGGTAATAAACCCACGGCATTGAATGGTGCCTGTAGGCGTGGCCGGTATGGCTACGGTGCTCTCTTCGAAGGCAAACATGCCCGGTGCGCCCGAAGGATTTTGGCGATGTACACCATAGTGGTCAAATCCACGGTAAAAGTACGGGCGGTGCTCATCGATGTCGGCGCGGATATGGACCGGTGGCCTAAACGCCAACCTGTCCTTTATCTTTTTTGCAGGGTTGCCACCCACGATTTCGTAAGGTCCGACGTCGTGCAGCACAACGGCGTTGGCGCCGATCACCGCGCCACGACCAACCGTAACGCCCTGTTTGATGAACACACCGAACCCGATCCAAACATCTTCTTCGATGTGCACCGGTTTTGAATGCTGGCGTTGTCCTTCTTCTGTTCCCAGGATCTTTTCGTCCTGTTGTCGGATCAGCAAATGGGGAAACCGGGTGGCGTAGTGCTGGCCCGACGATATAAAGATGTTGGCCGACAGCAAGCAATAACGTTCAATGGTAACTTCGCCGATGATCTTACAATGCGTGTTGAGCGTCGTGTAATCTTTCAGGATCAGCGCATCGTTCGTACCGACCGTGAGATCAGAAAAATTACTGACACGCACACCTTCGCCCAGCGAGATGGTTTGACGCGGCGTGCCCCCGGGTTCAAAGTAAATGCTGACCGTTTTCCCAATCCACGACGTTGCCGCGAATTTTAGTTTTTTAAAAGAGTTTGTATACCCACCCTTTACAATAAACTTCAGGTAAAACAGCCAGGCTTTCATGTGCGATCGCTTCGGATATAGAACGGTTTATAAAATATCGTTAAGCATCAACGGTGATCCTTTCTTCAAATCTTTTTTCGCAGGCAAGCCCAGCAAGCGTTCGTAGAACCGTGGTTCCAGGCCGTCGCCGGGGCGGATTACCTTCAGGTTCTTCTCTGAGTAAATTTCACCCGCACGAATGTCTTCCGCTATGTAGATAGAACGCTTGAACTTTTTACTGTTGACCTCGGCCTCCAGGATGCCGAACTCGACATGACCCATTGCCAGGAAGGCACGCTCGCTTTCTACCACCAACGACTGCAGCTCTTCCGGCTCCAGCGAGAAGGTACTGTCCACACCACCATCAGCACGACGCAGGGTAAAGTGCTTTTCAATGACGCGTGCGCCCAGGGCTACCGAGGCTACCGACGCGCCTACACCCATGGTGTGGTCCGATAATCCGATCAGACAGTCAGAGAAGATTTGCTGCAGAACGGGGATCGTCAGCAGGTTAGTATTTTCAGGTGTAGACGGGTACGTGCTGGTACACTTCAGCAGAGTTAAATGTTTACAACCGTTGTTGCGTAACACTTGTACCGACTCATAAATGTCCGCCAGTGTGCTCACACCGGTAGACATGATTACGGGCTTGCCGGTAGCGGCAATCTTTTTCAGCAACGGGTGATCTGTATTTTCAAACGAAGCGACTTTATACAGGGGCACATTCAGACTCTCCAGGAAATCGACCGCGGTGGGATCAAACGGCGAGCTGAAAGCGATCATGCCGAGCTCGTTCGCGCGCTTGAAGATTTGCTCATGCCACTCCCACGGTGTATAGGCCAGCTTGTACAGATCGTGCAGCTCCTTACCATTCCACAATGAATTTTTGTCCTGAATAGTATAGGCGCCTTTGATCGTCATGGTATCGGCCGTATACGTCTGCAGCTTGATCGCATGGGCACCCGCTTTGGCTGCGGCGTCGACAATGGCCAATGCCCGGTCGATGGACTGATTGTGGTTGCCCGACATTTCTGCGATCACAAACGGTTTATGATGATGGCCAATGGCCCGATTGCCTATTTTGAACTCCATGATGCTTATAGTTTATACTTAAATGCGTCTTTATATTTCTCTTCCGTGGGCACTTGCGTGAACCCCATGTTTCTAAAAATCGTGTTGGATTTTTCGTTCGAAGCTTTTACATATCCGATGATGCACACCGGCTGTGCATGATCCTTTCGGAATTGCTCGATACCGCGCTGAAGCACCCAGGTACCCAACCCCTTGCTGCGATAAGCAGCGTCTATACCGTAGCTGATGAGTGCCTCGCCCTCGGCCAGGTCAAAACGTATCTGCGCTACCGGCTGCTGTTTGTATACCACGATGTAGTAGTACGTAGCGCCCGTCGCGACCTTTCTCAGGAACCAGTTTTTATGATTGCTATACGGTATCGCATCGCTTTGAAAAGACTGGCTTCTCGTTTCCGGATCGTTCGCCCAGGCATAGGTCACGTCAACGTCCGCTTCCGTTGCCCGGCGTAACGTGGCGTGCAGGTCGTACTCCAACGACAAGAAAATCTTTGCCAGCCGCTGGTTGGAACGGCCGTCAAAGATCTTAGCCTGTTCCACGATGGCATGAGCAACGATAGTTGCCGGCACCGTTGGAAAGTCTGCAAAGACAAATGCCAGGGACGCGCGCAGCAGGTAGTTGCAGAGATCGTCCTGATTGTCGGCTGTCTGATGCAAGTACAACGCACCGCCCGCGCACAGATACTCGTACGCTACACCGCTCGGCGAGCATACCGCCGTACGGCAGCGCTGCATATACGTTACCATCTCCTCGGCACTCAGGTTAGACAGTATCCGGATGGCACCGTGCTGCGCAGCAAACGCCTGCAACGAAGCACTGTGTTGATAGGCAGCACCTACTACTACGATGTACTCGTCAAAGTTGTGGGGCAGGCATTTCTCCAGGACAAACCGCGTCTGGTTACCGGGATCAGCGCCACCCAAACAGATAAACAAAGCATTGCCGGCAGGAGTTTCATGCCGGTGCCGGGCAGCCTCCAGAAAAGGCTTCTTTAACAGCGTATAACGCGGGCCCAGGTAAAAACGGGTGTACGGCTCAGCACTGTACAACGAGGAATCAATACCGCCGGCATGGTTAATAACAGCGTGCGCCAGAAAATGATACCGGTGGATATCGTCCAGGCATACAATCTTACATCCCGTTCGGGCAATGGCTTGCTGGTAGGGCAGATCAAAATGATAGCCATCCAGCACGACGATGTCCTGGTTGGTAAGAATACTTTGTGCAATATGCTCTGCCTCTTGTGCGGGGTCGATATCGCCGAGGTCTATACAATCCTGACACACATCGGTAATCATCGTCTTCAGCGCGGGCAGTGGATTCCGGGTCACGAAGGTGCAGACAAAAGTGTCTGCCACCATCGAGGCCAGGGCCAGCGACCGGTGAATATGTCCCAGCCCCATGTGCGAGCTGCCGTCTGCGCGGAAGTAGATGTGTGTCTGCTGACTCAAGACTAGCGTACTTTAAAGAGCGGTTTAAGCGGCGTACACTGCAGTTGCTCGGCCAGGTTGCCCTTGGCCAGCGCTTCGTTGATCTTCTCAAAGCAAATGCGGTACGTAGCCATCAGGTACTCGACGTCGTCGGCGCTGTGCGCATAGCTCACGTTGTGGGTACCGATAAAGAATACACCGTTGGCAAACATCTCTTGCAGAATGAGCGTCTTCAGCTCCCACGAAGTGTATTTCTCGGTATCCTTGATCATCAGGAACGACCATACCGGGTAACCCGCCACACTCATGACGTGCTCAAGCTTGTATTCTTGAATGAGGGCGTTCAGCTTCGAAATGATCGCCTCTCCCGTCTTGCGCATCGTCTCGATCACGGGCTCCCGCTGTAGCTTTTTCATCGTAGCCAGCGAAGCCGCCAGTGATAACGTCTCGCCGCCGAAGGTGAACGAGAAGAAAATATCTTCCATCAGCTTCATGATCTCGGCCTTACCGGCAACGGCCGATACCGGATACCCGTTAGCCAATCCCTTGCCAAAAGTGGCAAGGTCGGGCACCACGCCAAAGAATTCTTGCGCACCGCCGTTGGCATACCGGAAGCCGGTAATCGTCTCGTCAAAAACCAACACGGCGCCATGTTGGTGCGTAAGCTCTTTCACCTGTTGCAGGAAATTGTTCTCCGGAGGAAACACGTTCACCGGTTCCAGGATTACAGCCGCCACCTGACCCTTTAACTCCTCCAGCTTGGTCTTCAGGGATTGAATATCGTTATAGGCAAACTTGTGTGTAAGCTCCTTCGTGGACGTGGGCACACCCAGGTCGCGCGTCGTGGTGCCGATATACCAGTCTTGCCAGCCGTGGTAGCCACACACCAGCACGTGATCGCGCTTGGTATATGCGCGCGCCAAACGAATAGCGCCACCCGTGGCATCCGAACCATTCTTTCCAAAGCGAACCATCTCGGCGCAAGGAACCATTTTGCAGATTTCTTCAGCGACTAAAAACTCCAGCTCGTGGGCCACCGAAAAGATGGTACCCTTCTGCAACTGCTCTGTTACTGCCTGGGTAACATCCGGATCGTTATACCCCAACGTCAGCGAGCAAAGGCTGTTGACGAAGTCGATGTAGCGGTTGTTGTCCACATCCCACATGTAGGCGCCGTCACCACGCGAAGCGAAGTAGGGCGATACATTCAGGGGCAGTTGGGTTTTGCTTTTGCTGAAGGTTTGTGAGCCCAGGGGGACCGTCTTCAGTGCCCGTTCCAGGTATTCTTCTGATTTCTTATAGCGCGTGCTCATGACTCGTTATTTATAGATTTTGTATAACCCTCGTTTCGGGTAATAGTCTGGTTAATATTTCGGATGTCGTCGTTCTTCGTCAGGAAGTTGGCATATGTCAGCCAGGTTTCCCCGGTGCCGACACGGTTGATCAGTTGCTCGATCAGGTCAAAGTCGCGCTGCTCGTCAATCGTCATGCGCAATCCTTCGAAGTCATACCCCTCCGAGAAGTTGCCGGACTGGAAAAGCGTGCCACCCTTATAGCTGGAGTTGCCCCAGATATACGGTGTCACATGCTCGCGCTCCGACTTCTTGGTGGCTTCCGTCCACGCCTTCTTCAAAGCAGCAAACCGGAATACCTCTACGTCCTGCCCGTCAGGGTAAGACGGCGTCAATACGTTGGAACAGTAGTCGAGCTTCTCGTCGATTGCCTTTTGAATAACCTTGTCGATCAGCTCGGCATCAATCAGCGGGCAGTCCGATGTCAGGCGTACGATGTAGTCGGCGTCTTTGGTTTCTACCGCGCGGTAGAACCGGTCCAGTACGTCGTCTACATCGCCCCGGTAAAATTCCAGCCCCATTCCTCTGGCGATGTCGGCAATCGCCACATCTTCCGGGTTAGTGGTCGTCGCCACTATCAATTGATCGATCTTCTTTGATTTCAGAATACGCTTCAGGTGAAGCTCCAGCAGGGTGTCATTGCCAATCTTCATCAGCACCTTGGCCGGCAGCCGCGTAGAGCTGGTCCGTGCTTGTGTTACCGCTACTATTTTCATGTTGTCGCTGTTAAAAGCAGCCGGCTACCCGACTGGCTCGCTATACTATTTGGCGTACTGTAGTACCGTGTCGATTACATACTGCTGCTCAGTATCTGTAAGCGTAGGGAACATCGGCAGGCTCAGGCACTTCTCGTAATACTTCTCGGCCTTGGGCATGCTGCCTTTCTTATATCCCAGCTCCTGATAATACGGCATGGTGTGTACCGGGATGTAATGCACCTGTGCAAAGATGTTGTGTTTCCTCAGCGCGTCGTACAGCTCCTTGCGATTTTCCACCTGGATAACATACAAGTGGTATGCATGCGATGTACCGGCGCCGGGCGTAATAAACTTCACGGCGGTGTTTTTAAACGCCGCATCATACCGTTGTGCAATCTGGTGACGTTTCTGCAGCCCTTCGTCCGCACGGCTCAGCTGGGACATGCCCAGGGCGCTTTGCATATCCGTAATGCGATAGTTGTACCCCAGTTCCTGCATTTCATAATACCAGTCGCCGTGGTTCTCATGCAACAGGTCTGGGCGTTTGGTAATACCATGTGTACGCAGCAGCAATAATTTTTCGTACAGCTCTTTGTCGTTGGTGGTGATCATACCGCCTTCACCACACGCAATATGTTTTACCGGGTGAAAGGAAAAGATGGCCAGCTCGGCGTAGGCGCCGTTGCCGCACATCTGCTTCACACCTTTGCTGTCTGTAAAATATCCACCGGGTGCGTGGCAGGCATCTTCAATGATCCAGAGACCATATTCGTCGGCCAGCTTGCGGAACGCCTCCAGGTCTACCGGGTACCCGGCAAAGTCAACCGGAATGATGCCCTGGTATGTACCACGCGGCGCCCCGGCAAGCTTTTGACGTACACGTTCTACATCCAGCAACACCGTGGCGCTGTCGATATCTTCAAACTCAACGTCACCACCACAATACCGCACGCAGTTCGCGGAAGCGGCAAACGTGATGGGAGTAGTAATAACTTTCTGTCCTGGGGTTACATCCAGGGCCAGCGTACACAGATGCAGGGCAGCCGTACCGTTGGCCACGGCCACGGCATACTGCGCACCCACATAGGCGGCAAACTTGTCTTCAAATTCTTTGATGCGCGGCCCCTGTGTCAGAAAGTCGGCCTGCAGAGCCTCCACAACAGCGTCGATGTCCTGGAGTGTTATATGTTGTCTGCCGTAAGGAATTGGTTTCATATGTATATTCCCGCTCGTTATAAAGGGTAATGCAAAAGTTTTAATCAGGGTTTCCAGGCGGAAGGGTTTAGTACTTCCGGGGTAGTAATGACGATCGACTCCAACGCGGCGGCAATGGTGTCCGGGTACTGCGCTACGATCGAAGCCATGTTTTTCTGAAGCTGCGCCGCGCTGTCTACACCAATGATCACCTTGTCGATGCTTGCGTTATGTAACGCATAATTGAGGCACATCGTTTGGATGTCGAGGCGATGGTGCCGGGCAACTTCCTGTAACTCCATCAAAGGCTCGCGAAATACCGTCAGGTTGCCGGTCAATGTCGCAGGGTCTTTGAAAAACAGGCCCTGGAAAAAGACCGACCGCACGTGTATCTCCTTGCCTTGCCGTTTGGCCTCGCGCAGCAACTCTTTCTTTCCTGCCGAAAAATCAAACGGGTGTACCGGCAGCTGGATCAGGTCGACAAACGGATCGCCCACCGCCTGCTCCAGTTCGTGCAGGTCATAGAGGGAGACACCGACCTTTTCAACAACCTTTTTCTTTTTATATGCCTGCAGCTCTTCACGGCACGCCCCATCGCGATAGTCCTGGAAGCGATGGTACATATAGCCGTACAGATGCGTGGTGCCCAGGCGGCTCAATCCCGCTTCCATCTTTTCAGCCAGGGATGTACCGGTGTGTATAAACTTGTTGACGATCACAAAGGACTTCTGTCCGTGTGTCCGTATATAACTTCCCAGTACATCCAGCGAGTCGCCGTAAGCATCGGCCGTATCCAGCAGGGTTATGCCACTGCGGTGCGCTTCGTTCAGGATGGCAAATGCCTCCTGCTGCGCCGGCTTGCCGGCCGGGTTATTAATGCCATAAGCCAGTCCCAGTTGTACGGTGCCAAGTCCGATCTTGTGGTGTAGCGTCAGCTTGCTCAAGCAACGAAATTTGGATCCAGGTAATCGCGAATCAGCTTACGCAGCTGCTCTACGCTTAGCCACTCGGTGTTGGTGCCTGAATTATATTCGAAGCCAGGCTCCACTTTCTTCGCTTTCCGGTTCACGAGATACTCGTCTATGTTCCACCCCGGGCTCTGCGGCAGGATCGCATAATAGTGATTCAGGTCTACGGTAAAGAATGAATCCGACTTGGTAATCATTTCTTCGTGGATCTTTTCACCCGGGCGAATGCCGACAATCTCTTGCTTGCACTTCGGACCGATAGCTTCTGCCAGCTCGGTAATGCGGTATGAGGGAATCTTCGGTACAAAGATCTCACCACCCAGCGCATGCTCGTGTGCAAAAAGCACCAGCTCCACGCCGTCTTCCAGCGAAATGTTGAAGCGAGTCATATTCACGTCCGTGATCGGTAGTACGCCGCTGTTACGCTTTTCGAGGAAGAACGGAATAACAGACCCGCGTGAGCCCATCACGTTACCATACCGTACGACCGAGAACTTCAGCTTGCGTGCGCCCTTGAAGTTGTTGGCCGCCACAAACAGCTTATCCGAACACAGCTTGGTCGCACCGTATAAATTGATCGGAGCAGCAGCCTTGTCGGTCGATAGCGCTACAACGTCTTTTACACCTGCGTCCATTGCCGCGTTGATGACATTCTCAGCACCGATGATGTTGGTTTTGATACATTCCATCGGATTATACTCCGCCGCGGGCACTTGCTTCAGGGCCGCAGCGTGAATGATGGTGTCTACACCTTCACAGGCACGACGCAGACGTTCGCCATCGCGTACGTCGCCGATGAAGTAACGCATCGCGGGGTACTTCGACTCCGGAAATGTCTGCGACATTTCGAATTGTTTCAGCTCGTCCCGGGAGTATACGATCAGTTTTTTGACGTTGGGATACTTCTGCAGGACCATTTCAACAAATTTCTTTCCGAATGATCCCGTTCCACCTGTAATTAAGATACTTTTGCCGTTTAACATCCTTGTAAAATAAGGTGCAAATTTAGCAAAAGTTTAACATGCTACAGTTTGATTATCAGTGTAAATACAGTTAAAAATTGCATCGTTAAACATCTGGCCGGATAAGATGAAAAAGATTGTAGAAATAGGAGGTCTGCCCCCGACAAAAAGACGTGGTTCCGTTGGTATAATCTTCTTGATGACCCTCGTTTTGCCGATTTTCTTTGGGAGTTCCTGCGATAGTGACGATGAAACGTCTGGCGTGGTCATTGCCCGCTATCCCAAAGACAAAACGGCAGCCCTATCGTTTACCTGGGACGATGGCTGTGCGTCAACCTTTACCAAAATCGTTCCCCTGCTCGACCAGTATAACCTCCAGGGGACGTTCTTTATTATTACCTCCAAAGCTGAACAAAACGGCGAATGGTCTCAATGGAAAGCATTGCACGAAGCAGGACATGAGATCGCCAGCCACTCCCTCACGCACCAATCCATGGGCACTATTCCGGACTCCACCTTCCTCAAGACCGAGATAGATTCCAGCTATAGTATGATCGAACATTACATCGGAAAAGCTCCGTTCTCATTCGGTCATCCCTATCACAGTACAAGTGCCCTCGTCGACAAGCTCGTCTTTCGCAAGTACTATGCCACTAAAATATCGCCCCCTGGGTTCTGCAACATGATTTCCCTCGAAGAGGTCGACATGTTCAAGCACCAGATCGACCAGGCATTGCAGGAGCGCGACTGGATCGTAACCACCGCACACGGCATTGACGATTGCCCGCAACCACTCACCCACGAGTTTTTTACGAAGCTTTTCGACTACGTAGCCCCGAACGATGACATTTATATCGATACATTCGAGCGCCTGGCGAAGTATAAAATCGAGCGTATCAATACCCGTCTGCGCGTCACCAACGCCGACGGCGATATCGTCGTACAACTTTCCAACGACTTGCCGCAAGACGTGTTCGACATGCCCCTTACGGTATCGATACCCGGCGTAAGCCTGAACGAATATCAGGTCATTGCCGAGGCAAACACCGCACCGGTAGCCTATGACAAAGACGGCAGCCTATACGTGGAAACTCTCTCTCAATCTACCTTCCGCTTGCGAAAAAAATAGCCATCGATGTTGATGTTATAAGAGAGCATCAACGATGAAAAGTTGAGTTTACTCGGAATCAGCTGATCGTAAGCATTGTCCACCACAGGAAACAGCGGTGTTACGCCATATAAATATTTTATGGAGATCGTACTCCGTCCCACGGTATAGCCGGCACCACCGGAAACGTCTACACCGATCTTGTTCGGGCTCTGAGTTTGCAGGATGTTGAGCTTATACCGTAAGTCTTTATCACAGGTCTTTTTGTCGCTGTCGCCCAATGTCATATTGACACGGCCGCCAAAGTCGACAAAGAAATGTTTGTTCAAGTGGATCAGCGCGCCGATCGGCAGCGTCACCGAGGAGAATGTTTTTTTTACTTCGATGTGCAGCGAGCGACGGTCCCACCGCGGAGGACGTGGGTTCTGCGCGAGCAGCGAGCGATCGGTATATTCATACTCCAGTTTCCGAAGGGAAAAAGATAATCCACTATAAAGCTCAATACGTTTGCTAATACTTCGGTTGACCTGATAGCCAACTGTAAAACCCAACGTCGGATTGGTTTTGGTCTTGACTCGTTCGGTATGAAGCTTGTAAACACCGCCGCGTACGGAGAGGTACGAGGGCAGTGCCTGATCAATGACCTGATCATACAACACGCCTGCGGTCACGCTGGAACGATACGTCTGCGAGAGGCCCGGAACGATGCAACCTATCACGAATAAAAAAGACACAAACCCGTTCCGTGTTTTCATAAACTTTTACAACTGAGAAGGGGTAAGGCTTCGGATCTGATGCGTGACCTCGATCGCTGCGCGCGCATCTTCCAACCCAAAGCCGTTTCCGGCGATGACGTCGGCATAGCTTGCCGTGTGGAGGTCAGTAAACCCCTCACTGAATTCAATTTCTTTTCCCTCCATCGTCAACGATCGGAAGGTTCTTTTACCAGAGGCTTTTACATCCACCGGCAGGTCGTTGGCATCAATGCTCAGCATCCAGTGCACACGCGCTTGCGCCAGCTCCAAATAGCCCGCCGCGGAATCTTGCGTCAGGCGGCTTACCCGCACATCTTTCACCGCGCCAAAAATCCAAATCAGCATGTCGAAGAAGTGCACGCCAATGTTGGTGGCAATCCCCCCCGACTTCGACAGGTCGCCCTTCCAGCTCGAATGATACCAGTTACCACGCGAAGTGATATACTGCAGATCGATGTCGTATACTTTGTCTTTCGGCGCCTGGCGCACTTGCTCGCGCAGGGCGATGATGCTGGGGTGCAGGCGCAGTTGGAGAATGGTATAAATACGCCGGCCGGTCTCTTGCTGAATCTCGGCCAGAGCGTCTACGTTCCACGGACTAAGCACCAGTGGCTTTTCACAAATAGCATCGGCGCCGTAGCGCAACGCATAGCGTATATGCGAGTCGTGAAGATAATTCGGAGAACAGATCGAGATAATTTCTACCGGCTCGTCTTTGCGTTTCAGCTTATCGAGATGTCGGTCAAATCGCTCGAACTCGGTAAAGAAATTGGTGTCTGGAAAATAGGAATCGAGTACGCCGACATTGTCGTGTTTGTCAAGGGCGGCGACCAGCGTATTGCCGGTATCTTTGATGGCTTTCAGGTGGCGGGGCGCAATAAAGCCGGCGGCACCGATCAGGGCAAAACGTTTCATACGGCCGGCGGCGTCAGTTTTTGAACTTTCCCTTGTTGCAGGCTGTAACGTTCGTTGCTTTCGGGGCAGGTAGCGATGCCTTCTTCATTGAACTTCAGCTTGTGACCAAACTCGCTCATCCAGCCCGTTTGGCGGGCCGGGTTGCCCATTACCAACGCATAGTCGGGCACGTTGCGTGTCACGACCGCGCCGGCGCCAATAAAGGCAAAACGGCCAATGTCATGGCCGCACACGATGGTGGCGTTCGCCCCAATCGAGGCCCCCGTTTTCACCAGCGTGGAGGCATATTCGCTTTTTCGGTTAATAGCGCTGCGAGGATTGATCACGTTCGTAAATACCATGGATGGGCCCAAAAAGACGTCATCCTCACATTGGACACCTGTATAGATCGAAACGTTGTTTTGCACCTTAACATTTTTTCCAAGCTGCACGCCCGGCGAAATGACCACGTTCTGGCCGATGTTGCAGTGCTCGCCAATCGTACAACCAGGCATGATATGCGAAAAATGCCATATTTTGGTGCCTTCACCAATCGTGCACCCCTCGTCGATCACGGCGGAAGGGTGCGCAAAGTATGCGGGGGTGCTCATAAGATTTAAAAAAATCGGGTTATTGCGTCGCCAATATACTCCAATTGGCTGGCTTCCATTTCGGTGTGGATCGGCAGGGAAATAACGGTCTGAGAGAGCTTTTCGGTCAGGGGAAACGTGCCCGGTCCGGCATCGGGCTGCTGGTAGGCCTTTTGTAAATGGAGCGGCACCGGGTAATAAATCATCGTAGGGATGCCCTGCTGCTCCAGGTGTTGTTTGAGGGCATCGCGCTTGCCGTTGCCGATCTGCAATGTGTATTGATGAAACACGTGCGTGGAATACGGCGCCCGCCACGGTATCGTCACGTGGGGCACGTTCGCTAAAACGCGGTCGTAAAATGCGGCCACCTCGTTACGCCGGCGTGCATAGTCGTCCAGGTAGGGCAGCTTCACTTGTAAGATCGCTGCCTGCAGTGTATCCAGCCGGCTGTTCACGCCCACCAGGTCATGATGATATTTTACCTGCTGGCCGTGGTTGGCGATCATCTTGATCTTCGTGGCCAGCGTCTCGTCGTTGGTAAAGATGGCGCCGCCGTCGCCGTAACATCCCAGGTTTTTCGAAGGAAAGAACGACGTAGTACCAATGGTGCCGATGGTCCCCGCCTTCTTAACACGCTTATCCGGAAAGGCATAGTCCGCACCCAGGGCCTGGGCAGCGTCTTCTATTATATGCAGGTTATGTTTTTGAGCGATGCGCAGCAGCGGCGCCATGTCGGCGCACTGGCCGTATAGGTGCACCGGTACAATAGCTACTGTGCGCGACGTAATCTTCTCCTCTAACCGCTCGGGGTCGATCGTAAACGAATCGCCCCGTACTTCTGCAAAGACCGGCGTCAATCCCAGCAAGGCAATGACCTCTGCCGTCGCCACGTACGTGTGGACCGGAAGAATGATCTCATCACCCGGCTTGAAGCCGAGTGCCATCATGGCAATCTGGAGTGCATCGGTACCGTTGGCACACGGTATGACCGCGCGTACATCCAGGTAGTGCCCCAGTGCACGGGCAAATTCCTGCACGTCGGGCCCCTGAATGAACGCGGTAGAAGTTAAGACTTTTTCAATAGCATGGTCAATCTCGGGTTTGATCCGGGCATACTGCCGGTGCAGATCAACCATTTGAATTTTTTCCATGGCTATCGCATCACAGACGAGCGGTGATCTTCGACTTGTCGAGAAAACCTTTCACATCATACACCACCGCTTTTGGGTGGCTCAGGCCCGCCAGGTCGAGTTCTTTAAACTCCTGGTGGCTTACAGCCAATACCACGGCGTGATACTTTTTGTCAGGTTTGCCGACCAGCGTCAGGCCATACTCGTGCTTCACTTCAGCAGCGTCGGCCTGCGGATCGTAGATGTCGATATTTGTACCAAAGCTTTGCAGCTCACGGATCACGTCCACCACCTTGCTGTTGCGGATGTCAGGGCAGTTCTCCTTGAAGGTGATACCCAGGATCAGCACGTTAGCTTTATGGATAGGCAACTCGTGTTGCGCCATCAGCTTGATGATATTGTTGGCGATGTAAACGCCCATGTTGTCGTTGATGCGACGACCCGCCAGGATCACCTGCGGATGGTAGCCCAGGCTGTCAGCCTTGTACGTCAGGTAGTAAGGGTCAACACCAATACAGTGACCACCTACCAGACCAGGCTTGTAAGGCAGGAAGTTCCATTTCGTGCCGGCAGCTTCCAATACCTCGTGCGTGTCGATGCCGATCCGTTCGAAGATCAGGGCCAGCTCGTTCACGAACGCAATGTTGATGTCGCGCTGGGAGTTCTCAATTACTTTCGCTGCTTCTGCAACCTTCAGCGACGACGCTTTGTGTGTGCCGGCAGTGATGATTTTTTTATACAGTTGGTCAACTTTTTCCGCAATTTCAGGAGTGCTGCCACTGGTTACTTTCTTAATCGTAGGAAGGCGGTGCTGCTTGTCACCGGGGTTGATACGCTCGGGCGAGTAGCCGCAGAAGAAGTCTACATTGAACTTCAGACCGCTTACTTTCTCCAGTACGGGCACACAGACTTCCTCGGTACAGCCAGGGTATACAGTAGACTCATAGATAACGATGTCACCTTTCTTCAGCACGCTGCCAACGGTCTTGCTGGCGCTTTGCAGTGGGCGCAGGTCAGGCGTCTTAAACTCGTCGACAGGTGTAGGAACCGTGATAACGAAATAGTTAACATCTTTCAGGTCGTTGGTTTCCGACGAAAAGCTGAGACCTTTCGAGCTCTTCAGCTCTTCCGATTCTACCTCCAGCGTGCGGTCGTGACCCTTGCGGAGCTCAGCGATTCTGTCCTGGTTGATGTCAAAACCAACTACTTGTAACTTCTTGCCAAACTCTACTGCCAACGGTAACCCTACATAACCAAGTCCAATGATACCGATCTTCTCCATGTTTTTTTATAAGCTAATTTTATAATACTCTTTATACCACTCGATGAAATTGCCAATGCCTTCCTCGATCGGCGTAGACGGCTTAAAATCTACTGCCCGCATCAGGTCGTCCACGTCGGCAAAGGTCGCCGGCACGTCGCCGTCCTGGATCGGCATCAGGTTCTTGATCGCTTTTTTGCCCAGCTTTTGTTCGATTACTTCAATGAAATACAGCAGCTCGGTCGGGCTGTTGTTGCCGATGTTGTAGATACGATAAGGAGCAAAGCTGGTTGCCGGGTCGGGCTCCATGCCGTTCCATTCTGGGTTAGGAACAGGGATATGTGTGGTCAGGCGGCTGATGCTCTCCACAATATCGTCCACGTACGTGAAGTCGCGGCGCATCTTGCCCTGGTTGTAAACGTCGATAGGCTTGCCTTCGATGATGGCTTTGGTAAAGATAAACAACGCCATGTCCGGACGGCCATACGGACCGTATACCGTAAAGAAGCGAAGACCCGTAGTGGGCAGGTTGAACAGCACGGAGTACGTGTGCGCCATCAATTCGTTCGACTTCTTCGACGCCGCATACAGCGAGATCGGGTGGTCGACGTTGTGGTGCACCGAGAACGGCATCTTGGTGTTGGCGCCGTATACCGAGCTGGAAGAAGCATACACCAGGTGTTTCACCTGATTGTGCCGGCAAGCCTCCAAAATATTTAGAAACCCGTGCAGGTTGCTTTCCAGGTATGCGTGGGGGTTAACCAACGAATACCGTACACCCGCCTGGGCAGCCAGATTTACCACATAGTCCGGCTTTTGCTCCGAAAAGATCTGGTAGATGGCTTTCTGGTCGTGCAGGTTGGCCTGAATAAATGTAAAAGCGGGCAGAACCTTCAGTATGGCCAGACGTGAAAGCTTCAGATTTACGTCATAATAATCGTTTACATTGTCGATCCCGATTACCTGGAAGCCCCGTTTGATGAGTTTTTGCGACAAGTGAAACCCGATGAAGCCGGCCGCGCCGGTCACCAGCACTTTGTGTTGAGATGTCATTATTTTTCGTTAAAACAGCGCCAAAGTAAGCGAATTTGAGGTAATATTAAAAATCTGCTAAACTTGCACCCTCATTACATCCCAATGGATAAAAACCTGTCTGACGAGATTGACCTGATGGAGCTTTTGGCCAAAGCTTATCGAAGCATAAAACGACACCTGGCGCTTTTCATTGCGCTGCCCCTGGCGGGCGCGGCCATCGCACTACTCATCTCTTTTAATGCACAGGACAAATATTCGTCCAGCATGATGGTCTCCACCGACCTGATCAGCAAGAACGAGGCGGAGTTTATCGTAAAGGAGCTCGAAGCAGCAGACTCTATCATGCCCGGACTCACCATGGAGGAGGCCAGGCGCCTCATAAACCTGAAGTTCACAGTAGATAGCAAGATCGAACGGATTCCCGTTCGCAACGAAGTAGTCATTGACCGGGAAGTGATTTTTCTAAAGATCACGGCCGAGGTGACAGACCCTTCCATCTTCCCGTCGCTGGAAAAGAAATTGATGCGTTACATGAATTCCATTGACCCCGTCGTGCAAAACCGTAAGCGGCAGGAACTCTTACATCATAAAATGATCGCCAAGCTCGACTCGGAGATTGTCACACTCGACGGCATCCGCCGGCAATCGGACAGCAGAGCCATGGCCGGGTACATCAACCCGGCATCGCTGTTCTCCAAAACGGTAGAGCTATACGAAGATCGCACACAGCGTGAGCTCCGGTTACAAGATATTGCCAACGTACACCTGACCAAAGGCTTTGGCTCGCTTATGAAAGACTCCAGGCTACCGCGCACCATCACCTGCATCATGGGCATTATAGGCGGTTTCTTCCTGTTCGTATTCATCATGTTTGTACAGTATTTCAATAAGTACAACCGCTCACTGAACGAATAAGCCGGCATGCTGCTGACACTCATACGAAAAGAATTTATGCTCGAGCTGCGCCGCAAGGCGGTGATCTCGGGCATAGGCCTGTACATGTTCAGCCTCATCTTCATTTGCTACCTTACTTTCAGCCTGCGGCAGAACTCCATCAACGAAGCTACCTGGTCGGCGCTGTTCTGGCTGGCCATTCTCTTCTCGGTGGTGAACAGCGTTGCCAAAAGCTTCATTGGCGAGAAGCGGGGTGTCTCCATCTATTATTACACGTTGGCTAGCCCCCAGGTTGTAATCCTCTCGAAGATTCTGTACAACACATTGCTCTGCCTGGTATTATCGTTCACGGGCTATGGGCTGTTTGCCCTCTTCATCGACAACCCGGTACAAGACACGCTCTACTTTTTACTGACATTGCTATTGACGTCGATGGGGTTTTCCTCTGCGCTGACGCTCATCTCGGGCATTGCCGCCAAGGCCAACAACAGCCACATCCTGATGGCCGTGCTCAGCTTTCCCGTGGTCATTGCCATCTTGCTGATGGCCATCCGCCTGACCAAAAACGTACTGGACGGCATCGACCGCAGTGCCAGTCTGGACGAGCTGCTCAACCTGCTGGCAATTAATTGTATCCTCACCGCGCTGGCGTATTTGCTCTTCCCGTATATTTGGCGCAGCTAACAGACCTTTGAAAAGCGGGCATGAAGAATTGGGTTAAAATACTGGGAATCTGCTTGTTGCTATATGTACACACGGCGGGCCTCCTGGCCGAGGTTCCCCGGCTGAACATTCTGAACGAAACAGTCCGGGCCTTGTACTTCCACGTTCCCATGTGGTTTGGCATGACCTTCTTATTTACCATGTCGGTCTATTATGCCGTCCGCTACCTGCGCAACCCGTCACCCGAATTGGATCGCAAAGTGCTGGAATATGCCAACGTAGGCACCGTATTTGGCATATTGGGCATTTTTACCGGCATGCTGTGGGCCAACTACACGTGGGGCTCACCGTGGCACGGCGACCCGAAGCAAAACGGCGCGGCCATCGCCCTGCTGGTGTACCTGGCCTACTTCGTGCTGCGCGGCTCACTCGACAATCAGGAGCAACGCGCCCGCCTCAGCGCTGTCTATAATATCTTTGCCTTTGCGGCCATGATCCCGCTCATATTTGTGATCCCCCGCATGACAAGCTCCATGCACCCCGGTAGTGGCGGTAATCCCGGTTTTAACGCCTACGAATTGGACTACCGCATGCGGATGGTCTTTTATCCCGCCGTGGCAGGTTGGATTCTGATCGGCCTCTGGATCACCTCCCTGCGCATCCGACTCAAAACCGTGGAAGAAACTATAATAGACATAGAAGATGAAAAATAAGCTCCTGACCACCCTCCTGTCTTTATTTATCATCCTCACGGCTCAAGCCCAGGCGGATGTTGAAATGGCCGACACCATGCGGTCGGAAGGAAAGATCTATGTGGTCGTCGGCATTATTCTGATCATACTCATCGGTCTGATTGTATACCTCGTGCTGATGGACCGCAAAGTATCGCGTCTCGAAAAGCAACTTTCTGATAGACAGCGCTAAAACCGCACAACACCGCCATTCCCCGACTGACTTTTTTCAGTTGAAATTCCCTTACATTCTAGGCTTTTGTGTCTAATTTTGCGCTGCCTTTGAAAGGGAGGAGGGAATTATGAAGAAATCGCACATTTTAATCATAGTGGTCATCGCCGTCGCCATCGGTATCATGGTGAGCACCGCCGGCGATGCCAGCACATACGTGAATTTCGACGAGGCGTACAAACTGGCATCCGCCGGTAAGACAAAAGACATACACGTGGTCGGCCAGCTGAAAAAAGATGCCGGCGGTCATATCGTAGGGATTGAAGAAGGCGCCGACCGGGTATCGTTCTCGTTCGTCCTGGTAGACGACGCCGGCAAAGAACAGCGGGTGGAGTACGACGAGCCCATGCCGGCCGACATGCTTAAATCCGAAAAAGTGGTGATCGTCGGCAGTTATGCAGGCGAACGCTTTAAAGCCAGCAAGATCATTCTGAAATGCCCCTCTAAATACCAGGAGCAAAGTATCAATGCATAAGGGCATGCGGCATAACTTTCGGTTGGGCCGCGCTATTATTTTCTTTTTTCGTCAAATCGCTACGGCAATATCATGATGCACTATTGGGTTGGTAACCTCGGTCACTTCTTTGTCATTACGTCATTTGTCACGGCCATCGCCGCGGCCTTTTCATACTTCCGCGCTGCCAGTATCAAAGACCTCCACAACAAAAACGCCTGGGTCGTTAACGGCCGCACGGGCTACTACCTGCATGCCCTGGCCACCGTCGGCATTTGCGTGATGTTGTTCGTCATTATCTGCCAGCACTACTTTGAATACCACTACGCGTACAGCCACTCCGATAAAAAACTGTCGACCGACTACCTCATCTCCACCTTCTGGAACGGGCAGGAGGGAAGCTTTCTACTATGGATGTTCTGGCAGGCGCTGCTCGGTATCGTATTGATCCATACTAACAAATTCTGGGAAGCCCCCGTCATGACCGTGTTTGCCCTCGTGCAGGCCTTCCTGGCGTCAATGATCCTCGGTGTCGTGCTGCCGGGCATCGCGGTAAAGATCGGTAGCTCGCCGTTTATCCTCCTGCGCGAAGTAATGCAAGACGCGCCCATCTTTAAGACCAACCCCAACTACATTCCCGAAGACGGCACCGGCCTCAATCCGCTGCTGCAAAACTACTGGATGGTCATTCACCCGCCCACCTTGTTTCTCGGCTTTGCCACGACGCTGGTACCCTTCTCGTTTTGTATCGCCGGTCTGTGGTTTAAGAAATACCGCGAATGGATTCGCCCCGCGCTGCCATGGGCGCTGTTTAGCGCCGCCATACTCGGCCTCGGCATCCTGATGGGCGGCTACTGGGCGTATGAGACACTCAACTTCGGCGGCTACTGGAACTGGGACCCCGTGGAAAACGGAGTATATGTACCCTGGCTTGTGCTGGTCGGTGCCATCCATACCATGATCTCATACAAGAATAGCGAGACCGCGTTGAAGGCCTCCGTCATACTGGCCATCGCGACGTTCGTCCTGATCTTATACTCCACATTCCTGACGCGCAGTGGCGTGCTGGGCGATACATCGGTGCACTCTTTTACCGACCTGGGCCTGTCAGGCCAGCTCCTGACTTACCTGCTGTTCTTTGCCGTTGCGGCTATTGTGTTGGCGATTGTACGCTGGCGCGAAATACCGTCAAGCAAAGAGGAGGCAGCGGTATACTCCCGCGAGTTCTGGATCTTCATCGGTGTGATCACGCTATGCTTCATGGCCTTCCAGGTGTTGATCCCCACGTCGTTCCCGGTGTGGAATCAATTTGTTGGATTGTTCGGCATCAAATCTTCACTGGCCCCTCCTGGCGATCAGATTACCTTCTATTCTAAGTTTCAGGTGTGGTTTGCTATCGTCATTGCCACCCTCTCAGGCGCCGTACAGTTTCTCTGGTGGAAAAAGATCGACCTGAAGACCTGGATGCAACAGCTCTTTATACCCTTTGTGGTAGCATTGCTGGCAACGCTCGTCATTGTCAACGTCCGCCAGGTATTTGACATTCGGTACGTGCTGATGTTGCTGACCGGGTTGTTTACCATCTGTGCCAATATAAAAATTGGCATTCAGCTCCTCCGCACAAGTGCCGGCCTGTCGGGTGGCGCCGTAGCGCACATCGGCGTCGGACTGATGCTCATCGGTGTCATGTTCTCGGCCGGCTACTCAAGAGTGGTGTCGCTGAACAACACGGGCATGATGATCTCCAAAGATTTCAGCGACGAGTTTAATCGCGACAACCTCATTCTCTTTATCAACGAACCCCGCACCATGTGGGGCTATGACATCGAGTATATGGGCGAGCGCCTCTCACCGCGTTACCACGCGGGCTATGTGCGCCGCAGTGATGTGGCCAAGACCCTCGACAAAGACCTCGTCATTACCAAAATTCCGCAGAACCTCGGCGGCGTGGCATACAATGCCGGTGATACCATTGGCATAAAAGGCGAAGACACCTACTACGAAATTCAGCTTCGCAAGAACGGGAAGACCTATGCCCTCTATCCGCGAGCACAGATCAATCCGGAGATGGGCGGCATGCTCGCGTCACCCGATATCTACCGAACCGTCAGCGCCGATCTGTACACGCACGTGTCGTCGGTCATGAATCCCGACGAAGAAACCGAGTGGAGCCCGCTGCAGCAAGATACCGTTAGTCAGGGGCAACAGTTTTTTGCCAACGACTATGTCACTGTGCTCGAATCGGTAGAACGAGTCAACACCGTAGAAGGCGTTACGTTGCGGGATCAGGACGTAGCCGTGAAGGCGCATATTAAAGTACAGGGCGAACATGGCCAGTATGTAGCCGAGCCGATCTTTCTCATCAGGGATAAACTGGTGGCCTACATTCCCGACGAAATCAACGACCTGGGACTGCGCTTTACACTGGTCAACATTCGTCCGGAGACCAACACCTTCATCATTGGTGCCAACACCCGGCAAAAGGATTGGGTCATTATCAAAGCCATGGAGAAACCCTTCATCAACATCCTGTGGATCGGGACCCTCGTACTGATGTTAGGCTTTGGTATCGCCATGGTGCGTCGCTTCCGCGAGTTCATCAAGATGAAAGCAAAGGGCCAGGAGTAATCAGCATCGCAATACCGTACATGGCACTACTGTTACACCAGTGGTGCCAATGCTTTTATGTTAAGCTCTGTCCGCTTATATTGAACGCGTGAATTTGCTGTGCAATTATTTCATCGGCGACTACCTGCGCCGCGAACCTGACCTATTAAAGCAGGCAAGCATCCGGCTGGTGTATCACATCCTGATGGCCGCCATTATTTCACTGGTATTTTTCTTTACCATCTACATCATCAAGCGGTATGATGCCCAGCTCATCAAGAACCTGATCATCCTCGCCCTATTTATCGGGACACTTTTCTACATCAAGTATACCGGATCAATCCGGTTTGTGTGTCATTTTCTCGTCGTCGTTTCATGGTTGAACAACAACATCACGATCTACCTCTTCGATGATTTTAACTTCATCGTCGCGCTGTTGACTGTGGCAGATATCATCTTTGCCTTTCATACCTTGGGTAACCGCATGGGTTTGATCTACTCCTTGTTGCACTTTCTACCCATTCTGGCGCACTTCATGATCCGCCATGCGGGTATTCACCTCAATCCCGGACCGCCGCAACAGCAGGCCTATACGGAGAGCATCCTTGCACTGTTCCTCGTTTTCTTTATCATTGTCTACCTCATCTACCACTACCACCAGGCGTACGAGCTGGCACGTCGCGCCATCGTACAGCATGTCGAGGATCTGGAAAAAGCGCGCGAGATCGCCAACGCCATGAATAAGCTCAAGGCGAACTTCCTGTCCAACATGTCGCACGAGATTCGAACACCCATCAACGGTATCCTCGGCCTTAGCCAGGTGATCGCCCTGGAGTCGAAGGAAGAGGAGACCCGCAAGTACGTAGAGATGCAACAGCAAAGCGGCCGTCGCCTGCTCGACACCATGACGAGCATACTCGAGCTGTCGCGCCTCGAGACCGAGCAGGAAGATCCCAAACGCAAGTCCGTAGCCATTAACCCCCTCGTGGAACAATGCCTGGCCGCGGTCGAGGGCCGCGCACGCGAGAAAAGGCTCGATATTACCTTCCGGCCCTGTCCCAACGCCCCGCAAGGACTATCAAACGAGCACATGCTGCGGCAGGTGATTGCCCACGTCATTGGTAACGCAGTAAAATTTACCGACAAAGGCAGTATACTCGTAGAGACCCGCCTGGCAGAGGCCGACCCCGGCATGATCATGATTCGCGTAACCGATACCGGCATTGGCATCGCCCCCGAGTTTATGACCCGCATGTATAAACCCTTCGAGCAGGAAAGTACCGGCCGCAGCCGCAGCCACGAAGGCACCGGATTAGGACTTGCCCTGGCGAAGAAGTACATTCAGTCACTGAAAGGCGAAATACGGGCCCAATCAGAAAAAGGCAAAGGCAGTGTATTTACTATCCTGCTGCCCGCCTATACACCTGCACCATGAAACGCATCCTATACGTCGAAGACGACCTGATCAACGCGTTGGTCATGGAGAAACTTTTTAAAGACACGTTTCTGATTACCCACGTGGAGAGTGGTGAAAGTTGCCTGGAGACTCTCGCCCGGAAAAGCTTCGACCTGGTGCTGATGGACATCAACCTCGGCCCCGGCCAGATGACCGGAGTCGACGCGCTGCGGGCCATCCGCAGTGAGCCCGCGACGGCCGGCATACCGGTGGTAGCGATAACCGCCTATGCCTTTTCCCACGACGAAGAACGGTTTCTGAAAGAGGGTTTTACCGGCTACATTCCCAAGCCCCTCGACTGGCGTGCATTGCCCGAAAAAATCGACCAATATTTTGCCCGGTAGTTTTACTTCCTGGGGGTTTTCGTAATTTCAAAGCTTTAGTGATAACCGATCGTGCTGTTGAATTCACGTCCCCCGTTAGCGGAGCGCATGCGCCCGGCAAAGCTCGATGAGCTGATAGGACAAGAACATCTTACAGGCCCGAATGGCGTCATCCGCCGGGCCATACAAATGGGCAGTATCCCCTCCATGATTTTCTGGGGGCCGCCCGGCGTCGGCAAGACCACCCTGGCCAACATCATTGCCCACGAAGTAAAGAAGCCCTTCTATACCCTCAGCGCCATCAATGCCGGCGTCAAAGACGTACGCGACGTAATTGAAAAAGCCAAACACTCGCAGCGTTCCATCCTGTTCATCGACGAAATTCACCGCTTCAATAAAAGCCAGCAGGACGCCCTGCTCGGCGCCGTCGAGAAAGGAACCATCACCCTGATCGGTGCCACTACCGAAAACCCTTCGTTTGAAGTAAACAACGCCTTGCTGTCGCGTTGTCAGGTATATACTTTGCGCGCCCTGACGGAAGACAAGCTGCTGGAGCTTGTGCACCAGGCCCTGACCCGCGACGAAGACCTCAAGACGCGCAACGTTGAAATACGCGAGCACCAGGCCCTGCTCAACATCAGCGGCGGCGATGGCCGCAAGCTGCTCAACCTGGTCGAGCTTATTACGGATGCCGTACCCGGCGATATCGTCGTCACCGATGAACTGGTGATGGACCTGGCGCAGAAACACATCGCCATCTACGACAAGAATGGTGAGGCGCACTACGACATCATCTCCGCTTTTATCAAATCCATCCGCGGCAGTGATCCAAATGCGGCGTTATACTACCTGGCGCGCATGGTAGACGGCGGTGAAGATGTGAAGTTCATCGCCCGCCGCTTAGTCATACTATCGTCGGAAGATATAGGCAACGCAAACCCTACTGCGCTGATTCTGGCCACCAACACCTTCCAGGCCGTGAACATCATCGGCTATCCGGAGGCGCGCATCATCCTGGCGCAATGCGTGGTATACCTGGCCAGCTCGCCCAAGAGCAACGCCAGTTATATGGGCATTGGCAAAGCGCTCCAGGCGGTGGCAGAAACCGGCGACCTCCCTGTGCCGCTGCAGATTCGCAATGCGCCCACCAAGCTCATGAAGAACATGGACTACGGCAAAGGCTATCAATACGCGCACGACTACGAAAACAACTTCATCGCCATGGAGTTTTTGCCCGACAAGATCAAAGGCACGAAGTTCTATGACCCTGGTAACAACGCGCGTGAAGAAGAATTGCGCAAGTACCTGCGCAACTTGTGGAAAGATAAATATCGCTACTAACCCGGCCGGCCGCCATGCAACAGATACTCTTTGACTCATCGCCCGCTTACCTGCTACTGTGCCTCGTCCTGGCCGCAGCGCTGGCGTACCTTATGTATCGCGCCAGCCACCCGTGGGGCAAAACATGGAACCGCATATTGCTAAGCTTGCGCGCGCTACTGCTTTTCCTGCTGCTCTTCCTGCTGCTGGGACCGATCGTACGGCAGATCAACAACCTCTTCGAGAAGCCCGTGTTCGTCATGTTGTATGACGACTCTGCCTCCGTGCGCGAAGCAACCGACTCTACCGTACTGCGCAACGTAGAACTAAAATTGCAAGCCACGCAGCAAGCGCTCGAAGAACAAGGCTACCAGGTGGTACGCACCGGCCTGGCCGGTACACCCCTGGACAACGTAACGTATACCGCCCCCACCACTGACCTGACGGGCGCGTTAAAAAAAGTAGCCAACCGGTACGAAGGGAAAAAGATTGCCGGCGTGCTGCTGGCCTCCGATGGTATCTATAACACGGGTCTTTCGCCGCTTTACGCAGCGTACGGATTCCCCGTCCATACATTGGGCGTGGGTGATACGCTGCAGCGCATGGACATTGCCATCAAGAACGTGGCCTATAACAAGATTGCTTACCAGGGCAACCAGTTCCCCGTGCGGGTGGAAGTCATGGCGCGCAACGTAGGCAATCGCCCGGTGCAAGTGTCGCTGCAGCAACGCGGCCGGGTGCTGTCGCAGCAAACCAAATCCGCCAACGGCGACCAGCTATTGATCTACGACTTCCTCGCCGCCGCCAACGATCAGGGTATACAAAAGCTCGACATAGAAGTAACCGTCCTGCCCGGCGAGTTCAACACACGCAACAACCGCACCTCGATTTTTGTGGAGGTAGTAGAAGGCAAGAAAAAGATCCTGGTAGTCGCCCCCGCACCACACCCTGACGTTAAAGCGCTGCGCGAAGTAATCGAGCAGAATGCCAACTACGAATGTGTACTGCACATACCCGGCCTGGATGAACAACCCGCCAGTGTATTGCAGTCAGATCAAACCGACCTCGTCATCTTCCACCAGGCACCCGACCTGCGCGGCACCACCCGCGAGCTCTTCCTGCGCTTGCTGAAGACGAAAGCCTCGATCTTCCTCATCCTCGGTGAGCTGTCTGATCTGCGCCTGATCGCACAGCAGAACATGCCGCTGAAGCTCGACGGCATGCCCCGTGAGTTCGACGACGTAACACCGGTAGTCAATCCCGCCTTTCCAAACTTTGAGCTGTCGGCCAGTACTACGTCGCTGCTGACAGACTACCCGCCGCTGTCGGTACACTTTGGCAAGATCAACGTACCGTTGCAAGCGGTCCCGTTGTTATACCAGCGCGTCGGCAACCTGGCCACGCAAAAGCCGCTGCTCGCGGTAAGTGTACAGGATGCACGCAAGACCGGTATTTTATTAGGCGCCGGCATCTGGCGCTGGCGCCTGAACGAGTTTGACCGCACGGAGCACACCGAAGCCTTTGATGAGCTGTTTGGCAAGCTTATTCAATTTCTCAGTACCACCGACGACAAACGCAAGTTCCGCAGCTATCCGCTGCAACAAGAGTTTTCCGATACGGAAGCCGTGGTCTTTGAAAGCCAGGTATACAACGACCTCTTTGAGCCGGTCTATGGTAACACCATCGCCTTGTCACTGACCGACGAAAAAGGCAAGAAGTATGATTACTCGTATGTAACCAGCCAGGGCAACAGCCAGTATTCCATCGGTGGATTGAAAGAAGGTGTATACCGGTATAGCGCGCGTACCACCATCAATCAAAAGGCTGAGGCCGTGCGCGGCGAGTTTGCCGTCGTGCACCGCCAGGCCGAGCTGCAAAACCTGACCGCCGACTTCGACCTGTTACGCCGCATATCGGCCAACACCGGTGGCACATTCTACAATGTTACCCAACTGGACAAACTGCAGGCCGACCTGCGCAAGACCGAGGTTACGAGCGTGATTCACACCGAAGAATCGTTCGAGTCGCTGGTCAATCTCAAGTGGGTATTCTTCGTGCTGCTGGCGCTGGTAACCGTCGAGTGGTTCTCGCGTCGCTACTGGGGCAGCTATTAAGGTCTGTCTACCGGCAGGCGGGCCTTTCGTATCTCCCAAACTGTTCGTATTTTAGAATTACCAACCTTCCCATGAGTACAAAAAAGAAAATCCTACTGGCAGTGGTGGCTATCCTGGTCATCATACAATTTATTCAACCCTCCAAAAACATCGCCCTTCCGCTGATCACGGACGACGACATTTCGAAAAAATACGCCATATCCGAAGATGTCCACCAGATCCTGATCAAAAAATGCTACGACTGCCACAGCAACAACACCGCATACCCGTGGTACTACAACATTCAGCCGATAGCGTGGTGGATGGCGCACCACATCGAAGAAGGCAAAGAAGAGCTAAACTTCTCCACCTTTAAAACATACCCCGACAAGAAAGCCGCCCACAAGCTCGAAGAACTAGGCGAAGCCGTAAACGAAGGCTGGATGCCCCTGGACTCCTACCTCTGGATCCACCACGAAGCCGAGATCACAGAAGCAGATCGTACGGCCATTAATGCCTGGTTAAAGACGCTGCCAAAATAACACCTGGTTCAAGTCTTCCGACCGAAGGAAGGGCGATCCGATAGCTATCGGAATGGACCTGAACCCAATGCCAGTCTTCAGACTGGCGAGAGCCTGCACATAAGGCCCGATATTTTATAGTACAAAAAACTAAACAAACACCACCATGCGCTGGACAGGCAGAAGACAAAGCTCAAACGTAGAAGACCGTCGCGGTAGCGGCGGTGGCGGCATGCTCAAAGGCGGCCTCGGCATTGGTGGCATTCTGATCGTCGTGGTCATTAGCCTGGTCATGAAAAAGAACCCCCTTGAGGTTCTCCAACAGACCGGCGTTGGTACCGGGGGCACTACCACCGAAGAACGCGCGCCTCTCACTGCTGAGGAAGAGAAGATGGGCGAGTTTGTCGCCACCGTATTGGCCGACACCGAAGACGTCTGGCACAAGCTCATGAGCGACTACCGCGAGCCTACCCTCGTACTCTTCACCGGCCAGGTAGCCTCCGGCTGTGGCAACGCCAGCTCCGCGACTGGCCCGTTCTACTGCTCGGCCGACGAGAAACTATACATCGACCTCAGCTTCTACGAAGAACTCCGCTCGCGCTTCCAGGCCCCCGGCGACTTTGCACAAGCCTATGTCATTGCGCACGAAGTAGGCCACCACGTACAACACCTCATGGGCACAACCGACCGCGTCCACAGCATGCGCGGCCAGCTCAGCGAAACAGAGTATAACAAACAATCCGTACGCCTCGAGCTGCAAGCCGACTTCTTTGCGGGCGTATGGGCGCACCACGCCCAGAAGATGCAGAATATACTCGAAGCCGGTGACATCGAAGAAGCGCTCGGCGCAGCCACAGCCATCGGAGACGATCGACTGCAGAAACAAGCCACCGGTGAGGTGGTACCCGACTCGTTCACCCACGGCACGTCGGCGCAACGCGTGCGCTGGTTCAAAAAAGGCTTTGAAACGGGTGACATCAATCAAGGCGACACCTTCAATACCGACGACCTCTAAAAAATCACGCAGTAAAAAATAGCGAATCCCCGCACTTGTTTGCCGCCGGTGCTGTTGTCAACGATATGACAATCCAATCGGTATGCAGTTGAAATTAAGTGTGCTGGATCAGACACCCATCCGGCGGGGAAGCACCGCCGTAGAGGCCTTACAGGAAAGCGTAGCCCTGGCACGCCTGGCCGACAAGCTGGGCTATACACGCTATTGGTTATCCGAACACCACAACATCACCACGCTGGCCGGCGCCGCGCCTGAAGTTCTAATCGCACGACTTGCTGCCGAGACCAAACACATACGCTTTGGCTCCGGGGGCATCATGCTGCCCAACCATAGCACCTTAAAAGTAGCCGAGAACTTTCGCCTGCTCGAAGCCCTCTACCCGGGGCGCATCGACCTGGGCATCGGTCGCGCCCCCGGTGGCGACCGCCTGACAGCCTCCCTGCTGAATCCTTCCAATACATTTGATCCGCAGGAATATTTAACCCAGATCATCGACCTCAAAGCCTTTCTTTCCGAAGACGCCCGGCCCGACACCGTACACGAAAAAGTAAAAGCTATTCCCCGCGTAGAGACCATACCCGACTTGTGGATGCTCACGTCGAGCGGTGAGAGCGCCTACCTGGCCGCCCATTTTGGTATGTCGCTATCGTTTGCACAGTTCATAAATCCGGTTGGTGGACCGGAAGCTGTCGCGGCCTACCGTAAATTATTTAAAGGAGATGGATCACAAACGCCGCGGGCGTCCGTCAGCATCTTTGCTTTCTGTGGTGACACCGAGGAAAAAGCAGCGCAAGTACAAGCAGTAATGGACTACCGCTTATTGAGCATCGAGCGCGGCAAGGTAGACGAAGCACCTTCGTACGAAGCCATCAAAGACTATGCGTATAGCCGTGAAGAGTGGGCCAGGGTGCAATACAATCGTATGCGGATGATAACTGGTACGCCTGACGTGGTAAAAGAAAAGATCACGAAGCTCGCGGAGCAGTTCGGAGTAGACGAAGTAATGATTGCTACATTTGCCGACCATCACGAAGATCGTCTGCGTTCATACACTTTATTAGCAGAGCAATTTTCGCTCGTGCCGGCGCCAGAAGCTATTATGCGTTAGTTAGGCGCAGCATGATTTTAATCATATTGTCACCGCACACGGTATATATTTGGTTTTCGCCCGGTGCGACTACGTAATTCGCGTGTGAATTTCCCCTTCTTTAAAATTTTCTGATACTTTTGTAGGCCGCCACGGGAAACCAACGCTGGAAATTTTTACTAAACATACCATAACACTATGTCGACCGTACTTGGATACTCACAAGCAAAGATCGTATTCGATCATGCCAAGGCCAATCAGTATGCACTACCCGCCATTAACATTTCGAACTCCAACACCATCAACGCCAGCCTGGAAACTGCCAAGAGTGTAGGGTCACCTGTTATCATTCAATTCTCGAACGGCGGCTCGTCGTTCTACGCCGGCAAGTCGTTGCCGAACAAGCAGCAAGAAGCTTCCATCCTGGGTGCTATTGCAGCTGCGAAATACGTACACGAAGTGAGCGATGCTTACGGCGTACCGGTGCTGCTCAACACCGACCACGCTGCGAAGAAGCTCATTCCCTGGGTTGACGGAATGCTGGCAGAAGGCGAAAAATTCTTCAAACAAGCCGGCAAGCCCCTTTTCTCATCGCACATGCTCGACCTGTCGGAAGAGCCACTGAAAGAAAACATCGAGACCAGCAAACGCTACCTCGAAAAAATGACCAAGCTCAACATGTTCCTCGAGATCGAGCTTGGCGTAACCGGTGGTGAAGAAGACGGCGTGGACAACTCGCACGTAGAAGCCTCCAAGCTGTACACACAGCCTGAAGAAGTATCCTATGCGTACGAAGAGCTGTCAAAAGTAAGCCCGAACTTTGTGATCGCGGCATCCTTCGGCAACGTACACGGCGTATACAAGCCTGGTAACGTAAAGCTGGATCCTACCATCTTGCGCAACTCACAGGAATTCATCCAAAAGAAATTCAACACCGGCAAGAACCCTGTAAACTTCGTGTTCCACGGCGGCTCAGGTTCTGAAGCGGAGAAGATCCAGGAGGCAATCGGCTACGGTGTCATTAAAATGAACATCGACACAGATTTGCAGTGGGCATTCTGGGACGGTATCCTGAAGTACTACAAAAAGAACGGCGACTATCTGCAAGGACAGCTCGGCAACCCGTCAGGCATCGATGCCCCGAATAAAAAGTACTATGATCCGCGCGTATGGTTGCGCGATGGCGAGACCAGCTTCAAAGAACGCCTTACACAGGCCTTCCAGGAGCTGAACGCCCTGAATCGCAACGTGCCGCTCTAACAGCAGGCATAAAAAAATATAAGGCAAAAGTCCACGGCCGCGTTTTAACGCATCAGCCGTGGACTTTTTTGATGTCAGCTGTTTACGGCTGGGGTGCTAGTGATGGTGTACGCATCCTGGCGGGTTATCGTGACGTTTTTCCATTTTCCGAGCTTGCGTACCCGGCCGTCAAATAACAGGTCTCCACGGTTCTTAAAACGTTTATTAAGATTGTCCTGGATCACCCAAAGACCATCGATCTCGGGGTCGCCTGATTGCAACCGTACGGTATCACCATAGTGGAACTTGCCTTTCCAGCGTTTTAACAGATCTCTTGACAGGGCCATCCAGCGAATTTCTTGCTTTAACAGCTTTCCCGTGTCAATTCGTGCATTGCTAGCCGTAATCAGGGGTGTTCTGTCACACTGACGTTTCTCCGGATTGTACACGGTTAGTGTTTCCAGCGTCACAGTTACCTCATTATGGCCCATTAAAGTGGTTTTATGGCTGATACCCTTTGTGTATGAGCCGATTATCGGCATCATCATAAAAGCAACCAAAAACACAACAATTTTTGAAATTTTCATACTTAGACGTTTTCAAACATTCACGGGCTACTGAGAAACTTCCATGCCAAAAAATGTCAATTCACCCGTTATTAATACCCGATATATCAGGTAAACGGTTGAATTGTACGTTTTGCCACGAAAAAAGTTACATTTTGTCAAAAAACTGACATGTAGAAACGGCCAAAATGGCTGTAGAAAAACCTGACACAATGGGGAGTTCCATCCTCATCACGATGTCAGGAAAACACCGCAACTCCACCGCAACTGGCCATTTCGGAGCCTGATCGAACGAGAACTATAGCTATAGTATGTATATAAAAAATATTTAGACAGGCAGGTGGTTACCTTTCAGACAATGGATGCGTCTTTTCACGTTCGACAGTATAATTAAAAAATACCGTGATCATGTGTGCCAGCATACCATCGGTGCGATGGTATAATGCGTATCGCATTTCAATGTCATTAAACGTGATGGCTTTCCCTCGTGTAAATGGCGCATAGCGAATACCTACACCCGGCTTGATACTTTCGAACGGAGAAAGATCATAGTCAGAAGTATAGTATCTCTCCGAGACATCGTGTTTATTATACGCCCTGAAGTAATCCGCGCCTTGTTGTGTATAAAGACGAACAAACGGTGTAATCGTAAAGACACGACTGATCTTCACCGCCGACTCCACATTCAACGCATGCGCGACAATGCCGAAGTCGTCATAAAAATAACGATACGATGTGCGCAGCACCCAGCGGTTGCCCAGGAAGGTATTTAACTGCAGGCCTACCGGTATTTTCAACCGGCCGCCGGGAAGCTTTTCAATGCCCTTCGAACCATCGGTAAAATAAATGCGGTGAAACGGTGTCGAGAGTAGTCCCTGCTGATATGTAATGCCTGGATAGATACCCAGGGTCATGCGACGATTGATGGTCTGTAGAAAACCCGCTTCGATGTTAATGGAATTACGCCGGTATTCATCAAACCAGTTTTTATACCGAAGCTCTTCCGGATATACCAGCTTCTGCGGATGGCCATTCTCCAGTCTGCCCCAACGCAAGTCATCGAAGTATGCCTGCACCGCGAGCGACACCTCGCGCTGCCGCGACGGGTTGGTATAATTCCACGAAAGCCCACCGCCAATCGAGAGGTAATCCGACTCAATAGAGAACGACGCCGTCGCGCCCACATTCATACGTTGCGCGGACAACAACCGGTTGTAGCCTATACGGGCGTGACTGCGGGCATCAACCTTCGAAGCCGACGACATCTCAAAGTCGATGCGATCGGTAGACGCCGAGCTGATCACATCCACACCGCCATCGAGGTGAAATGTATTGATGGAATCCTTGTTCACATCGATGGATACCTGGCTCGTATAAACTTGCAGGTCTTCCGTGCCTTGCCCACCGGTGACGGCCGAGTGGTCGTTGTCTTGTGTATAAAAAGAAAACAGCGCCTGCACATCGGTACGCGCGATACGCTTCTTCACATAAGGCGTTGTTTGCTGGCCGAAGGAAGTAATGGCGGCTGCCAGAAGGGCTGCGGTAAGGTAACGTTTCTTCAAAGTCCTGGCCCGTTAGTTACATCCACATCCGCCGCTGTTCTTGGTGCTGCCGCCTCCGGTCGCGCCCTCACGGTATGCCTGTACGTTTTCCTCCATGCTGCGCGCGCCCGGCTGGCCCGGTTGCATCTCGTGGTCGTTCAGGTAAACGCGCTGGTAAGGCTTTACACTTTCGCAAGCCAACAGCGTAGCGCCGAGCAACAGGCAGTAGAGTAAACGTTTCATGTGGCAGAATTCAAAGTTATGGACAGGTGACGCGACGTGTGTAGACGATTTTGATCGTCAATGATCAAACAATGTGTGTTGGGCAGCTGATCGATGAAGTGTAATCCTACCGATGGGCCCATGACGGTAACCGCCGTGGCCAGTGCATCCGAAAGCTCGGCACTCGGGCTCACCACCGTGGCGCTCTTTATTCCCTGTACGGGCAAGCCCGTCTTCGGGTCAATGTTGTGTGAATACCGCACACCCTCCAGCTCAAAATATTGTTCGTAGTTGCCCGACGTTGCCACCGACGCCTGATGCACCGGTATCCAGGCAATAACACGTTCAGGCGCATTCGGATCTGCAATGCCCACCTTCCACGGTGTCCCATCGGGACGCGTGCCCCACGCCGTCAGGTCGCCACTGGCGTTGATCACGCCACTGTGTATACCTTTTTGTTGCAGCACGTTCTTCACCTTATCGGCCGCATAGCCCTTGCCAATCGCCCCAAACCCAATGTGCATACCCGGCGCCGACAAATATGCCTGCCCCGGTGGTGTCAACACGATCTTGTCCCATCCCACACGTTGCAGCGCAGCATCGATCGCTGCGCGACTGGGTAGCGTGGTGGGTTTGTTTCGAAAATCATATAGCTTTTTTAATACCCCGGCTGTGATATCAAAGGCACCTTGCGTCAACCGCGCAATCTCGCGGCTGCGGTGGAGGATGGCGTATACTTCTGGATCTACTTCCACGGCATGGATACCTGCCGCGCGGTTCAGCTGGGCGGTCTGAGAAGTGTCGGAGAACTCCGTCAACAGGGCCTCCATACGCCGCACCTCCGCGACCGCGGTGTCGATATGATCTTCGGGGTCGCTTGCTTCTGTCACCGTGACGAACTCGAAGGCAGAACCCATCAACCGGGCCTGCTTCCGATGCTCCGTTAACGGCGCCACCATCATGGCAATAACAGCGGTTTGATCTCGTCGATGAATTGCGCCGGCGATTCGTTGCGATAGTTCAATATCTTCACCACGTTACCATTGTCGCGCAGCAGCAGAATGTAGGGGAAGATGCCCGTGGGATTATACTTCTCGGCCAGCGCTTCGTTTTGTTTCCGGAGCGACTCCGGTTGGCGCGTACGCTGCGGGAAATCAGCCTTTAACAATACCAGGTTGGCACCAGCAAAATCCTGGAAAGAATGCTCTGCCAGAATCTTTTTTTCAAAATGAACGCAGGGCGCACACCAGTCCGAGCCGGCAAAGACCAGCAACACCGGCCGGTGATGTTCGGCCGCCTGCTGAAAAGCTTCGTCCGCGCTCTCCTGCACCTGCGCCCACACGGCCAGGCTCGAAAGGCAGAAGCAGAGCGTCAGAACAAAAGGCAATCGGAAGCGTGTCAAGGGCATGTATTCGTTGCGGTAAAAGTAACGATTTTGGAAGGTAAAATGTTTCTTGACAAAAATCATAACATAGGTCTTACAGGAGGAGACGTAAGACCTGCAAAAAATAATGCAGGGGCGGGGAAGAAAAATGAAGAAGGCTGTCTTCCGGGGGAAAACAGCCTTGCTTCGACTTGGGTTAATTGGTTTTGTTGAGGTTTGGAAGCACAAAGTTGTCCAAGGGACTAGGCTGCTTCATCACGGCCTCGATATCATCTGTCGTTCGAGGCGCATAGCTGGAGAGTAGCTCGTAGCCAGTCTTGGTTATGAGATAGTCGTCTTCAATGCGCACGGCAATGCCCCACCACTTCTTGTCGCAGGCGCTGTTGTCAGGTATATAAATGCCGGGTTCGATCGTCACCACACTGTTCTCCGCCAGCACATAAACGCCGCGGTCGTGTACATCCAAACCAATGTGGTGGGATACGCCGTGCGGGAAGTAAAGATGTTTGTCGGTGGGCGATTTGATAACGCCCAGATCGGCCAGGCCTTTGTTAATAATGTCACGACACACCACCGTCAGCTGGTTCATGGGCAGGCCTGGTTTGGCGATCTTCATCGCTTCTTCCTGCGCTTTCAATACCAGGTCGTAGATTTGCTTTTGCTCGGTAGAAAACTTGCCGTTCACCGGAATGGTGCGAGTAATATCGGCGGTATAACCGTGGTACTCCGCGCCCAGGTCCATCAGGATCAGCTCCTTGTTTGTCAGCGACGGTTTATAGTTGTCGATATAGTGCAAAATACAACCGTTGTGGCCACCTCCAACGATGGACGGATAGCCCAGGTCTTCGGCCTGATATTTCTTAAATACCAACTCGTGAATACCCTGCACTTCGCGCTCAGACATGCCCGGCTTGATCGCCTTCATGACTTCCACCTGGCCCACGCACGAAACCGTGACCGCCTTGCGCAGCAGGTCGATCTCTTCTTTTGTCTTGGTGCCACGCAGCTCGTCCATAATCGGTGCCAGCGCATCTTTGTCGAGGTTGTTCTTCTGCGCCTCGCGTGATACCGTTAACGAGGTACCCGGAGTAGGGTAGTTGGTTTTCTTTTTGAACTGGGCGATCAGATCATACAGATCCGCAGTATCGTCCTGTTCGTCGCGCACGTCGTTTTGAAAGTCGAAGAACAGGATCTTGGCAAACTTCGAAAAGTCGAGGTTATACTTATCAAACTCGCTGTTGTTAAAGGCTTGCTCAAGGCCCAGTTGCTCGCGTGTCTTCACATCGCCCAGGCGGCGGCCGGTCCACATTTCATGAATGGGGTTGCGCGGCTGTACGAAGATGATCTCGTCGTACTGCGAGCCATTGGCAGCGGTCTGTTTGTCTTTGAACACCAGCAGCACAGCATGCGGCTCTTTGTACCCGGTCATGTAAAAGAAGTCGGGGTCCTGGTGGTACACGTACTCCACGTCGTTGGCGCGGTTACGCACGGGGTTGGCAAAGAACACAGCCACCGAGTTGGCGGGCAGTTTTTCGCGCAGCTTGGCGCGGCGCTCTTTGTGAAAGGTCGGCTTCAGGAAGTCGGTCGGCAAGTCTTCATTCTGGGCGAAGACCGTAGCAGTCAGGGCTAATGATAGGAGTAAGGCTAGTGTTTTTTTCATGGTCAATGAGGTCTGACCGTAAATCTCGAAAAAAACGACAAGATCGCCGTCACCCTCTTCAATGTACGGGAAAGGAAATAGTCTGAGTGGCAGCAGGGGCATAAAAGAGATGGTCCGGAGGGGGTCAGCAGCGATTCCGGGGTGAAGCCCGGAGCCTGGTTGGGCGCGAAAAGACTGATTCCCAAATCCTGGGCCAATTCCCCCCGATTGGGGGACAAAAGACTAGAAAAAGCCAGGATATCCAATATATAAGGAATAGTTAAAGAATAAATGACCAATAGATATCCAATACTTAAATAGGTATTGGATATCTATCTAATAACTGTTCATACATACCTACTAAAATATTCAATATTCGGGCTGATAAACGGCTTTCTGAGGGTTTTTGGCAAGAAATTGCAACGCACTATGTTTTTAGGCGAAGGGCTATTGGGGGAACCGAAGATGCCCGGCGAATCGTGCCCTGGGAGAGAGCTTCCGCGTACAGCATCCTGTCCCGGCATGTATAAAAAACGAAAGCGATGAGAGGCTTTTGGACAGGGGCAAAGTATAGACCGGGCGTTACAACGAACACCTGATGCCTATTTCCGATGGACTACACTATTTTGGGTCACCGACCTAATGCGACATAAATCTGCCGCGATTCACGAAATAAGTGTTGGGTTGCCTTACTCCATATACAACTCTTCGATGATGTAGTCTTTGCCATGGCCATATGCAATCAGCTCCTTGAGGTTGTAGGGCTCGAGTGTGTCAAGATCCTTTACCCGGAAGTCTCCTCCGGGCAGGGTGGCTTCGATGATAAAATCATGTTGCTCGCCATAGTTTATGAGGCGGTATTTTTTTCCTACGCGGAGCACGTCTAAATGGAGGCCAGCCATGGTTGTCGTGTGTTGAATGGTTATAGGTCTTCTTCGCGCTCCAGCATCAGGATGGATGCCTGGGGGACGATGAAATATTTTTCCTCTTCGTAGAGTACTTCGATGGCGCCCTTTTGCAGGTAGATGGCCAGGTCGCCTTCCTGTGCTTGCAGGGGCAGATACTTCACCTGATCTTCTTTGCCTTTCCAGACATCATCCTCGTCGGCGGGTAGGGGTAGGGGATAACCGGGGCCGACCTTAATGACATAACCACTCTGTATCTTTTCCTTTTCTTGCACGCTGGGCGGCAGGTATAAACCGCTGGCTGTCTTATCCGTATAGGTCGTGGGTTTGATCAGCACGCGGTCGCCTACGACGATGAGTTTTTTAAGCCGGTTATCCGCTGTTATTTTCATTGTTGCCGTAATTTTCGATCTTACTAGGGTACAAATATCCTAAACCTTACTTAATCCGTATATGCTTTCATTCAAAATCCCGGTCTTAACCAAAACCTCATGAAAAAAATCCATTTGTTAACCCTTATGCTAGTCGGGCTGCTCTCGCATGGGGCGATCGCGCAGATCGACGCGGGCCTGTTCCGTTACCCCGACGTTTCGCAGACGCACATTGTTTTTACATACGCCAACGACCTGTGGGTTGTGCCGAAAAGCGGGGGGGTGGCAAGTCGCCTCAGCTCGCCGGCCGGCGTGGAAGTATACCCGAAGTTTTCGCCTGACGGTAAGGCCATTGCCTTTACCGGCAATTACGATGGTAACTACGACATCTATACCCTCCCCACGTTGGGCGGCGTTCCGGCCCGCCTGACATACCACGGGGGAACGGACCGTGTGGTCGATTGGTTCCCCGATGGCCAGCACATTCTGTTCGCTTCCGGCCGCGAAGCCGGCCGTGAACGGTTCAACCAGTTCTTCAAACTGAAACCCAATGGGGGGCTGCCCGAAAAACTGCCCATGCCCTACGCCGAGTTTGGCTCGGTGTCGCCTGACGGCAAGCAGGTTGCGCTTACGTTCCGCTCGCAGATCGGCCGCAACTGGAAACGCTACCGCGGTGGCTGGAACGCCGAGATCCATCTCTTCAACCTCGAAACACTGGCCTCCGAAAATATTTCCGCTACCACCGACGCGGCCGACGAGCTGCCTATGTGGCACGGCACCAGCATTTATTTCCTGACCGACCGTGGTCCGGACAACCGCATGAACCTGTGGGAGTATAACACCACCACCAAGGCCTTCCAACAACTGACACACTACGCGGATTACGACGTACACTTCCCGTCGCTGGGCCCCGAAGATATTGTGTTCGAGCAGGCTGGTAAACTGTTTCTCTTCAACCTGGCCTCACGTAAAGCACAAGAGGTGAAAGTATCCGTTGTAACGGATGGGCTGGCGCTCAAGCCCACCATCCAGAACGTAGGTCAGCCGCAGCACGCCTTCATCTCGGCCGATGCCAAGCGCGTGTTGGTAGAAGCGCGCGGTGAAGTCTTCAGCGTTCCCGCCGAAGATGGCTTTGTAAAGAACCTGACCCAAAGCCCCGGTGTGGCAGAGCGTTACCCCTCGTGGTCACCCGACGGCAAGTATATCGCATACTGGAGCGATCGCTCGGGCGAATACGAACTGACGCTGCGTGACACCAAGAGCGATGCCACCGAGCGCAAGCTGACGGCCTATGGCGCCGGCTTCCGCTATAAATTGTACTGGTCGCCCGACAGTAAGAAGGTTGCGTTTATCGACAAGGCCATGCGCATCAAGATTTACGATGTAGCGACCAACCAGACGGTCGAAGCCGACCACGGTCTGCGCATGATGCATTATGACCTGGAAGACTTCGCTGCCAACTGGTCTGCCGACAGCCGCTGGCTCGCGTTCGACCACGACCTGGTAAACGGCCACCAGGGTGTATTCCTCTTTGATTACACCAACCGTAAACTCACACAGGTGACGGGTGGTTACTACACGGCACGCAAGCCGGTATTCGATCCTGAAGGTAAATACCTGTACCTGCTCACCAACCAGTTCTTCCAACCGGTGTACAGCGACATCGACAACACCTTCGTGTATCCGAACAGCACCAAGATCGCAGCGATCTCATTGAAGAAAAGCACTCCTTCGCCGCTGGCGCCGAAGAACGATGTGGTAGATGTGAAGGCCGATGAGGCGGCTTCTGATGCGAAAGAAAAAGACAAAAAGAAGAAAGGAAAAGAAGAAAAGAAAGAAGAGTCGAAAGACGATAAAGTAGCCAAAGTGGAGATCGACCTGGACGGCCTGGAGTCACGCCTGGTACTGTTACCGATGAATCCGGGTAACTATGGCAGCCTCGGAGCGGTAAAAGGCAAAGTGGTATATCACCAGATGCCAAACACGGGCGCAGAAGATCAACGCAAACCGCTAAAGTATTTCGATCTGGAGAAGCGCGAGCAGAAAACTTTTAGTGACCAGGTCGACTGGTATCAGATCGCTGCGAACGGAGAAAAGATCCTGATCGCGAAGGATGACAACCTGTATATCATCAAAGCAGAGGAGAATCAATCGGCGGATAAGGCGCTACGTCTGTCGGAAATGCAAATGTTCATTGACCCGCGCGAAGAATGGAAACAGATTCTGGTAGATGCCTGGCGCCTGGAGCGCGACTATTTTTATGATCCCACCATGCACGGTGTAAACTGGGCTGCCGTAAAAGATCAGTACCTCAAGATGCTGACCGGTGCGCTGACGCGTGAGGAAGTGAACTATGTACTCGGTGAAATGATTGGCGAGTTGAATGCATCGCACACGTATAAAGGTGGTGGGGCAGAAGAAGACTCGAAACACTATTCGGTGGGTTACCTTGGCATTGACTGGCAAGTTGACGGTTCTTACTATAAAGTGAAAAAGATTATCCGTGGTGCAGCGTGGGATGCAGAAGTGCGCTCACCGCTCGATCTGCCTGGCGTGGAGATTAAAGAAGGCAACTATATTCTGGCAGTAAACGGCGTGAAGCTCACTACAGCATTAGATCCATATGCGGCCTTCCAGGGTTTGGCGGGTAAAGCGGTGGAGATCACCTTTAACACCACGGCATCGTTCACCGGTGCAAAGACTGCTATCGTGGAGACGTTGTTTGATGAGGCGCGTCTGCGTCACCTGGCGTGGATCGAGCAGAACCGTAAGCGTGTCGAAGATGCTACCGGTGGCGCAGCTGGGTATATCTATGTGCGGAGCACGGGTGTCGATGGACAAAATGAATTGATTCGTCAGTTTAATGCGCAGATGGACAAGAAGTCATTGGTTATTGACGAGCGTTTTAACAACGGTGGTCAGATACCGGATCGGTTTATTGAGCTTCTGAACCGTCCTCCGCTGGTGTTCTGGGCGATTCGTGATGGTGCCAGCTGGCCATGGCCTCCGGCGGGTAACTTTGGTCCGAAGGTGATGCTGATCAACGGCTGGAGCGGTAGCGGGGGCGATGCCTTCCCGGATTACTTCCGCAAGGCAGGACTTGGTCCATTGATTGGCGCCCGTACGTGGGGTGGTTTGATCGGTATCAGTGGTGTGCCCGGGTTGATTGACGGCGGCGGTGTGACCGTGCCGACGTTCCGGATGTATAACATCGATGGCACCTGGTTTAAGGAAGGACATGGTGTTGATCCTGACATTGCAGTACCGGAGGATTTGACGCAAGGAGCGAAGGGTGTGGATACGCAGCTGGAGCGGGGGATAACGGAGATTCAATCGCAGTTGAAGACGAAAGGATTTACGGTGCCCAAGGTGCCGGCGTATGAAGTCCGTTAAGGTAGATATAAGTATAAACAAAAAGAGCAGCTGATAAAGCTGCTCTTTCCGTTTATACACTTCTGTTACTTACAATACTGGTCTATCTGGAAGCGCGCCTTTGCGTCGCCAAGCTCTACAGCTTTGCGCCAGTCGAAGCAGGCTTTTTCTTTGTCGCTGAGCTGGTAGTGGAAGTTGCCGCGTTGTTTGTAGTAGGCGGCGTTTTTGGGGTCGAGCTTGATGGCTTCGTCCAGGTCGGAGATGCCGGCGCCGTAGTCTTCGAGCTCACCTTTGCAGTTGCCGCGGTTGTAGTGGGCGATGGCGTCTTCGGGTTTGAGCTGGATTACTTTGTTATAGTCCAGCACGGCGCCTTCGAAGTCGTCGATGGTTTCTTTGATGTAGCCGCGGTTGAAAAGGGCATCGACGTTTTTAGGGTCGAGGTCGATGGCTTTGTTTAAGGACAATACGGCAGACTTGGTGTCTTCCAGGGCCAGGTGGGCGCGCGCTTTGTTGATGTATAGTGTTACCGAGTTCTCGCCGGCCTTTTGGGCGTTGTCAAAATCGCTGACGGCGGCTTCGTATTCCGTCGCTTCCATTTCCATGAGGCCGCGGCGCAGGTAGGCATCTTTATCTTTAACACCGGCATTGATGAGCTTGTCGTAGTAGTCGCGGGCCGGGGCGTAGCGGTTAGCGGCGTAGTAGCCGTCGGCCAGCAATTTATAGAGATCGGGGCCCGGCTTCTCGGTGAGCTTTTCGACTTCACGGTAGTCTTTTACACCCGCATCGAAGCGGTTCAGCTTGTAATACGCCTGCGCGCGGTTTTCGTAGGCCTTGAGGTAATCGGGGCGGCGCTCCAGGGCTTCGGTGAAGTCAATGATGGACTGTTGATAATTTTCCTGGTTGAAGTAGGCCTTGCCGCGGTTGTTAAACAACACCGGATCTTTCAGGCCCAGGCTGATGGCTTGGGTATAGTCCTGAATGGCGGCGGCCAGGTTGTTGGATTTGAACTTTACATCGCCACGGTGGTACCAGGCGGTGGCCAGCTTGGGATCTTTTTCGATGGCCATGTTGTAGTCGCTCACGGCACCGTCGGTGTTTTGGGCGTCATACTTACAGTAGCCGCGCATGTCGTATGCGAGCGCCGTGCCACTGCCGGTCGAGATGGCTTTCTCGAGGTCGGGCAGAGCGCCCTTGAAGTCGCGCTGATAATATTTAGCAGCACCGCGACGCAAGAAGAGATTCGTGTCGTTGCTACCGCCGGCGATCGCTTTATCCAGATCGGGTATTGCCTTTTCGTAATCTTTCAGCTCGAACAGTGCATTGCCGCGGGCGACATAAATAGCGGCGTCTTTGCTGCCGGCGGCCTCGGCTTTTGTGAGCTCCGGTACTGCACCTTCGTAGTCTTTAATGGCATATTTCGATAGGCCAAGCATGGTAAGCTCGTCGACGCCGGCTTCGTTACGCGCTACGATTACGGCCAGGTCGGTAATAACACTGGCATATTCTTTCAGCTGGTATCGTGCGACGGCGCGGTTCTTCAGGGCCGTGGTATAATCTTTCTTTAAGCCCAACGCGCGGTCGAAGTCAGGAATAGACTCGCGCACGTTGCCGGCCAGGAGCTTGGCTTTACCGCGGTTGTTATAGATGATCTCGTCGTTGGCGCCGTTGACAATGGCTTTGTCGTATGCGGCAATGGCGCCGGCGTAGTTGCTTTGTTTGAAGCGGGCGTTACCGAGCTGGTAATAGATTTCTTTGTTCTTCGTATCAAGGCTGGCGGCCTTCTCCAGGTGGGGCAGAGCCTCTTTGTCTTTTTGCTGTGCCATATACGACAGCGCGAGGGCTTCGTAGGCAGGTAGGTCAGCTTTGCCTTTAGCGACGGACTTTTCGAGGTCTATCGTGGTGGCGTTGTAGTCTTTTTGCTGGAAGGAAGCTTTGCCGCGTTTGAGGTATAGCTCGTCTTCTTTTTCACCGGCCATTTCAGCGGCAGTAAATGCTTCGATTGCACCTTTGTAATCATTGGCGTCATAGCGCAGGTAGCCTGCATAGAGCGATACCTTGCCATCTTTTATACCGGCTTGGATCGCTTTGTCGAGGTATGGTTTGGCAGCATCTTTTTTCGCGATCATGTAGTTCGCAATGCCGAGCATTTTTAGCAGCTCGGGTGTCTCACCATCGCCTTTCGCTTTTTCCAAATCCGCTACGGCGCCGGCATAATCTTTCAATGCATACTTGGCAGTACCGCGGTTGAGGAATGCTTTGGTATAGCTCGCGTTCAGCTGAATGGCTTTGTCGAAGTCGGGGACAGCGCCCGCGTTGTCGTTGATGTTGAGCTTGGCTTTACCGCGGTTGTTATACAAAATGGCGTCGTTGGTGCCGAGTTTCACGGCATTGTCATAATAACGAATGGCGCCGCCGAAATCGCTTTTGAGAAATTTGATGTCGCCGAGGTTTTTAAAAGCATCGGCATCTTGTGCGCCGAGCGATACGGCCTTCTCCAGGTCGACGAGGGCTTTGTCGTAGTCCTTCTGGGCAAACTCCGACTGACCTTTGTAGAGCATCACTTCTTTACTGGCAGCACCCGCGTTCACGGCACGGCTAAGCGACTCGATCGCCCCGGCGTATTCTTTATTTTTGTACTGGCATGTGCCCAGTTGGGTGAAGACATCTTTATCGGTTACACCCATGGACACGGCGGCTGACAGGCTTTGTGTCGCTTGTGCACAATCGCCTGCCGCAGCGGCGCTAAGGCCCAGCATGCGGAATACGTCTTTATCTTTTACACCTTTGGCGGCTACTTTACCCAGGGCTTCGACGGTGCCTTTGTAGTCTTGCAAAGTATATTTGGCGGTGCCCACCTTTTGATAAATCTCGGTGTCGGTGCGGCCGGCGGCCAGCATCTTTTCAAAGTCGGCGATGGCACCTTTCCAGTCCTGTACGAGGTAGCGTGTTTCGGCGCGGTTTTCGAGGGCCTTGTCATAGCCTGCGCGTAATTCAAGGGCCTTGTCGAAGTCAGGCAGCGCGCCTTTGTAATCTTTCAGGATGAACTTCGCTTTACCGCGGTTGTTGAAGAGGATAGCGTCGGCTTTGCCGGTGGCAATGGCTTTATTGTAGTTGGTGACGGCATCCTGGTAACTTTCCATGCGGAATTTGGCGTTGCCCAGGTTGGCAAACGTGTCAAAGCTGTTCGCACCCATGGTCACAGCCTTTTCGAGGTCGGTAACAGCGCCCTGGTAGTCGTTGAGGCTATAACGTGCGTTGCCGCGGAGCTCGAACAGCTCCACCGTGTTGATACGGGCTTTGACCGCTTCGTCGAAGTCGGCTTTGGCTTTATCGTATTCCTTGAGATTGTAGTACGCCACACCCCGCTTGAGGTATACCTCCTTGTTGGCGAAGTTGCTATTGATAAGCTGTGTGAATTGCAGGGCAGCGTCACTGTAGTCTCCGGCTTTTAGCTTCTTCAGCGAAGCTTCCCACTGTACTTGTTGGAGGGAATCGGTTTTCTGGGCGAGGGACGTGAGACTTATAAACAGAAGCGCGGCGGCCAGTTGGAATGCTCTCATGGGGTAGTTCAAAAAGTTGTTCCTAAGAACAAAGTTATTAAATCCTGCCATTCATGAGGCCGTCGTTTCAGCCTTCCACCGGGCCACCTGGCTTCTGTAATAAAAAATGCAATACAGAAAAAAAGAGAGGGTCTTTCCTCTGTATTCAGAGAGGGTCTCCGAATGCTTAGAGAGGGTCTTTGCATGCAGAGAGGCCTTACCAATTACGAGATAGGATTCATTAGCAGGGGTGATCACGGCACTCACCATCAGTAATGACACCAGAACCTGGTGTTACTACATACGCGACCGACTGGTTTCCTGGATTTCTACTTTTGTAGAATTTTTGCAAATAATTTTTAAACAGAAAAAGGGCGTTTAAGGCTGATATTTAGCCTTTTTCGACTGGGCCAGCCACTTGCATGGTCTCCAGCGTCGGGGTGGGCTTGCCGCCGCGGGGTTCGACGGTCACGGCGAAAAGTGTGGCGCCGGTGCTGATTTCCTTCATTTTAAGCAATCCACCAGGGATTCCAGCGTCGAATACGCCGGCGTCTACCGGTTTGCCGTCAATGATAGCCCATAACTGGTACTGGTTTTCCTGCGCCAATTGCTTCATTTCCTGTAAGCTGAGGTATACCTCGCGGGTATCTTCGTTCCAATACACGTACGCCAGGGAGGCAGGGGCATTGGGTGTACCTTTTAGCGCTACACGTTTGAAGGCGGGGTTATGAATGATGTGAATGTCGCTTTCAATCTTGTCGAGCCGTTGGTTGACCCGGTTGTAGTCGCCGGCCACGCGCTCGTTTTGCGCCATGAGCTCGGTCAATTCACCTTGCGAGCTTTTCCACTTGTCGTAGTAGTTGTACGCCAGGTAGGACGACACCAGGGCTACCGTTACGGATGCTGCGGTGACGAATTTCCACATTGTCGTGTCGGACGACGGCATAGACACGACTTTGCCGGCAGGAGCCAGGCCATCAATCCGGGCAAAAATCTGCGTCTTCACAGCGTCCCGCGGGCGGATCGCGGTGTGCTGTAGCAGCTTTTCCTGTACTTGCTCGATCTGGTCAAGCTCTGCGCGGAGCTCAGGACTGCCAGCCAGGTGGTGTTCCACCTCGCTGCGCTCCTGCTCCGAGAGCTCTCCCAAAGCGTACGCTTCCAGGATTCCGGACGATATGTATTCACGTATATTCACGTTGTTGTTACACCCAGTGTCGTTCGTAGCTGTTGCATGGCCAGGCGCAAACGCGTCTTGACCGTTCCCAGCGGGATATTAAATTCTTCCGCCAATTCCGATTGTGTATATCCTTTTAGATACAGATGCTCCACGATAAAGTGTTGCTCTTTGGGGAGATCTTTCAGAATGTCTTTGACACCGATTCCGTCGACGCGCTGTTCAATGTAAGCCTCGTTGTCAATTCTACTTACGACATTTTGGATGTCCCTGGTTTTCCGGTCTTTGCTTATTTCGCGGGAGCGGGTCTTATCGATGGCTTGATTGCGCGCAATGTTGAGTAGCCAGGTGAAAAGCTTGCCTTTGGAGGCGTCGTAGTATTCGAACTTATCCCAAATCTTCAGGAAGACGTCCTGTAGCACTTCTTCGGAAATGGCTTCTTTTTGAATGATGCGGAAGATGGCGCCATAGAGTGCCGCCGAGTAGTGGTCGTATAAATATTCCAACGCGGCGCGGTCTTTCGCGCGGAGGCGTCGGACCAGCTCGACTTCTGCAATATGGTTGGGAAAAGTGTTTATAGAAAGGGTCGTTTGATGTGAAAGTAACGAGGAAAGGAGAATAAAAAAAACCTGGGCGGTCTGATCGGTTGTGGGAAAAGATGTTATGAATCCGGACAAGCACGTCGGGTTGTTGGGTAGGAAGTGTTTGTTTTTGCAGTAAAAACGCTGTTTTCGTCCTGGCAGACTATTTGGTCAGCAAAAATGGAATTAATACCTGTTTTGCTGATGAAACGTGTTTATCTCGGAGAGTTTGAGGAGATCGTTTTGCTGGTCGTAGGCATGCTCGACGGCGAGGCCTACGGTGTACAGATTGCCCATGAAATTCTGCAACAGACCCAGCGCTCCGTGCGCCTGAACCAGGTGCATGCGTCGTTGCAGCGCCTGGAAGAAAAGAGCATGGTGACGTCGGTCATGGGCGACCCCACGCCCGAACGCGGTGGGCGGCGCAAACGCCTCTTTCAGGTGACGGCGTACGGACGCCAGACACTGCACGATATACAGGCTGTACGCACCACGTTGTGGAGCCTGCTGCCGGATTCCCTCAAAACGCTTCCGTCCGTATGAAACAAGCCTCGAACCCGCCATCACCCCCGGCCTGGGCTACACGCTTGCTGCGCTGGTATTGTTCGCCGCACAAGCTCGAAGAGATCGAAGGCGACCTGGAGGAAGAATTTATGTATCAGGTATCGCGTGTGGGGATGCGTCGTGCGCGTCGCGATTATATACGCCATGTGATGGGCTTTATGCGGCCCTTTGCCATCAAACGAAAACCAACTACACCATCTGCTTCTGTCTTTACTATGAGCCTGTACAAACATTACATCCTGGTGGCCCTGCGCAACATGCTGCGCCACCAGATCTTTTCGGGTATTAATATACTTGGCCTCGCCCTGGGCATGACCTGCTGCCTGTTCATTTTCCTGTGGGTGCAGGACGAGCGCCGCGTCGACAATTTCCACGCCAGCGGCGATCGCTTGTATAGCTTGTACTATACGCATTCCGCCCACGGTGAAACGACAGCCGGCTATGCTATTCCCTATTTTATGTTTAGCAACAGCGAAAAGCCCCGACACGACGCCACACTGGCCGAAGACCTGCTGGGCGAGATAGCCGGTATACAATATGCCACGCCCTATGCTACGTCATACGAGTTGCCCTGGGGCCACCCCATGACCTTCCAGGTAGGAGAGACGATTCACAAGCTGCAAGGCTCGTCGGCGACATCGGATTTTTTAAAGATGTTTAGCTTCCCAATCATCGCTGGCGACCGGGCGAAGCCGTTGGGTGACGTGAGCAGCATTGCCGTGTCGCGTAAGATGGCGCGGATGTTTTTTGACAGCCCCGAAGCGGCAATTGGTAAGAGCATACGGTATGAAGACGTACGAGACTTTATGATCACGGCTGTATTCGAAGATGTGCCACAGGAGAGCTCGCTGCAATTTGATTATCTCGTTAACTGGGAGGCCGCAAGCATGGGCGGTGTTGAGTTCTCGGATAACAAATGGCCCACGTATATACAACTGGAGCCCGCTGCCGATGCTGCTGCCGTGCAAGCGAAGGTGCGTGATTTTCTCGAACGCCGGAAGCCAGAGAAGGCGGAGTTTACGGTAGCCCTTGGCATGCAGCCTTTTCGTGATCAATACCTCGTGTCGAATTTTGTAAACGGCGTGCCGCGTGGCGGACGCATTGAGTATGTGCGCATCTTTACCGGCGTGGCGATCTTTATATTGCTGATTGCCTGTATTAACTTCATGAACCTGGCCACGGCCCGCTCACTGAAGCGGGCGAAAGAAGTGGGCGTACGCAAAGTGGTCGGCAGCTCGCGGTCGCACCTCATTGCGCAGTTCTTTGGTGAATCCATTCTTTTGTCTTTCCTGGCACTTGCCTGCTCGCTGTTGATCGTGCACGTGCTGTTGCCCGGCTTTAATACCTATACTGGTAAAAATATCGAATCGCCTTTTCACACACCGGCGTCTTGGGCGTTCATGGCAATCTTAATGGTGGTGACGGGGCTTGCCGCGGGTAGTTACCCGGCGTTGTTCCTGTCATCCCTGAAGCCGGCGCGTATCCTGAAAGGTATACTTCGCTTCTCGCCGGGTGCGACGCGATTCCGGAAAGGGCTGACCGTTTTTCAGTTTGCCTTGTCGATCATGCTCGTGATTGCCACGCTGGTGGTATCGCAACAAACGCACTATGTGCAAACTATAAATCTGGGGTATAATAAAGAGAACTTGCTCTACATGCGCATTGAGGGCGAGATGGGTAAGTTTGAAAAGTACGCTGCCTTTAAAACACAGGCACTGGGCATGCCGGGCATTGCGATGGTAGACCGCAGCAGCGAGGCTCCGCACGCCATGGGCTTTGTGATCGCGGAACCCATTCACTGGGAAGGACAACAGGAAGGCGAAGAGGTGGGATTCAAACCTACCTCTGTAGGATTTGATTTTATACGCCTCATGGACCTGAAGATAGCAGACGGCCGCGACTTTTCCCGCAGCCATGCTACCGACTCGGCCGACGCATTTTTAGTGAATGAGGAAGCCGTGCGACAAATGAAAATGAAAGACCCGCTGGGCAAGTGGGTATCGGCGTGGCAGAAGAAAGGGCATATTATCGGCGTCCTGAAAGATTATCATACACACTCGCTGCACGAGCCCATTAAGCCATTGATCATGGACGTGAAGGAATATGAATACTTCGGGGTAATCGTTGTACGGACGGAGCCGGGCAAGACGCGCGAGGCGATTGCCAGCCTGGAGAAGGCATACCATGATACTAATCCCCATTATCCGTTTGCGTATCAGTTTTTGGATCAGGAGTATGCGAAGCTCTACCAGAGCGAAGAGATCATTACCCGCTTGTCCAATACGTTCGCTTTGCTGGCGATAGTCATCTCGTGTCTGGGACTATTGGGCTTGGTGATGTACTCGGCCGAACAGCGCACGAAAGAGATTGGGATACGCAAAGTACTGGGTGCGCGGGTGAGTCATATTGTGGGACTGTTATCGACGGACTTCCTGGTGTTGGTGTTGATTGCCTTTGCCGTTGCCGCGCCGGTAGCGGGGTATTTCATGTGGCAATGGTTGCAGCAGTTTGCATTTCGTATAGATTTATCGTGGTGGATCTTTGCGTTAGCCGGCGGATTGGCGCTGATGGTGGCGTGTCTGACGATATCGGTGCAGGCGCTACGGTCGGCGATGGCCAATCCCGTGAAGTCGCTCCGAAGCGAGTAGTGAGGTCACTTTTGCAGGATACGGGGAAAGCTATTTCCCGATAAGATCAACGAAGTGGTCGTGTCGCCAAAGCGGCCGAGCTCAACCAGCAATGTTTCGAGCTCTTTCGTAGATGCCACGACCACTTTTAGTAACATGCAGTTTTCTCCGGTCACTGCGTGCCACTCCACGATCTGTGGCATCTTGTCGATTTTCCGTACCATCTCATTGTGTTTCATCGCGCCGGCTTTAAAATGGATGAATACTTTTACGGGAAGGTTTAGCTTGTCATAATCAATGACGGGCTGGTAGCCCTGAATAACACCGTCTTCTTCCATGCGTACGATGCGCTCGGCTACAGCCGGGGCCGAGAGGCCGATCGTACGGCCAATCTCTGCGTTTGATGCCCGCGCATTTTTTTGCAGCGCTTGTAAAATCTTCCAGTTTAATTCGTCAAATGTTCGCATAGCACAATATGTTCAAAAACTTTGAAACGAAGGTAAACGGGTTTTAATTCCTTTGAAACGAAACCGTCGGTTAGAGAAGCATGCGCCATCTTTGGGTGTTCACCTAAAAGCGCTTTGGCTATGTATATTCCTGGTTTCGTAGTACATTCACTGGTATATATAACCGTATTTCTGGCCATCGATGTACAAGCACAAACGCTCACGAAGCATCCTATGACAACTTTTACGCTCACGCCGCACGGCTCGCTGGTGGTTACACCCGCCGCTACTTCCTCACCCCACGACTTTGATTTTTTGATTGGACGATGGGTCATTCAAAACCGAAAACTCAAAACACGGTTGAACCACTCCAACGAATGGGATACGTTCGAGGCCACAGGCAATCTGCGTAAGGTGTTGCATGGCAGAGGAAATATTGACGACTTTATTACGACGTTTGATGGGCAGCCGTTCGAGGGAATGGCGCTGCGGATTTTTGATCCTGCTACAAAGTTGTGGAGTATCTATTGGTCGGATACGAACCGTGGTACGCTTGACAAGCCTGTAATAGGTTCGTTTGATGGCAACATCGGTCGGTTTTATAGTCGGGATACGTATGCGGGGAAAGAGATTGTGGTGATGTTTCAGTGGGATAAGACTGATCCAGCCAAACCTGTTTGGAGTCAAGCTTTCTCGGATGATGCGGGTAAGACGTGGGAGTGGAATTGGTATATGTATTTTACGCGATCGCCTCATCACGTAACGTTTAAAGATCCGATACGTGTGCTGGAGCTGCGCAATTATCTCATGCAGCCCGGCATGACCGAGCGGTTTGTGCAATACTTTAGCGACCACTTCGTAGGCACGCAGCAAGCGCAGGGGGCGATGTTGCCTGGTATATTTACAGTGCGGGGTGAGGCCGATCGGTTTTTCTGGATGCGTGGATTTGGTGACATGGCATCGCGGCTTTCCTATCTGCAGAGCTTTTATGGTGGCGCTGTGTGGAAAGGCTACGGTCGCGAGGCGAATAGTATGATAATTGATTCTGATCAGGTGCATTTGTTGCGGCCCTGGCCGGAGGGGCGAATAGACAATGTGCTGGGGGATGGTCGGTATGGCCTTGTTGTAATTGATTATTATTACGCTAAGGCGGGGCAGCGGGATGCGCTGTTGCACATGCTGACGCAAGCGTATGAACCTAAGATGAAAGGGCAGGGTATGCCGGTGTCGCTGTGGGTGACGGAGATGGCGGTGAATGAGTTTCCGCGGTTGCCGGTGATTCAGGAGAAGGATTTGGTGGTGGTCATCTCGTTGTTTGTGAACGAGGAGGATTATGTGCGCACGGTTCCGTTGGCGGAGGTGAAAGAGTATAGCATGAAAAAAGAAACGGTGGTATTGAACCGCGTGTTAAATCGATAATGTGCCGTGGTTTTGCTAAAGCTACGCCCCTTGCGGGGCATACTGCAGTCTGGAGACAGCATACTTGCGCCAGCCGTTAATGCCTTAGCCTTTTGCGACAGCTACTTACTTTCGTACAATCAGCAACAAATCCAACGCATTCGTAGCGTCATCCACGACGATATAGTCATCGTGATGGATATTCGCGACCAGTGTATTATCAGCAGACTGAAGTTTGTTTCGGTTCCGGCGATTCAGGATTTCGTAGGGCAGTCGGAGCATGAAGGCTGGCAGACGGTACTGCAAGTTGAAGATATCGAAGCGCATGATGCGGTTAACCGAGCGGCGGTTTTCTTCGTGATACTCCATGACCTTCTTGTTCCCCGTGATGCCTTTCATTTCTACCTGCGGGAAGAATTTTTTGGCCAGGTTGGCCAATTCTTGGGGCAGGTATTCGCGGATGTGCCACGGGTTGCGTGACAGGGACATGCTGCGGTTGGGGGTTGTCAGCAGGGCGATGCCGCCGGGCTTTAGCACGCGGTGTATTTCTTTTAGAAACAGGGCGTCTTCCTGGATGTGCTCGATTACCTGGAAGCTGACGATGCTGTCGTAGGTGTTGTCGGCCAGGCCGGAGAGCGGGGGAATGTTCATAGCCATGAACTTGCCGGTTGGAAAGCGTTGTTGCAATCCGGCAATGACGGGTTCGATCTTGTCTACGGCCGTGAAACTTTCGGCCAGGGGCAGCAGGGTGTCGATGCCACGGCCTTCGCCGCAGCCTACTTCGAGCACCTGGCCGCGGATATAGTCCTTGGCCACAACATAGGCCTTAAATAAACGTTGATGGATTGGGTTATCGGATGCGATTTCTTCGCTGGTAATTTCCGTGGTGTAGATCTTCATGTCCTGCCGTTTACGGCCTGCTGGCCGGGGCGCAAAGGTAAGGAGGAATCGGGTCCAGGGTTTACCGCTTGGCTGAAAAGTTTGGAAAACGTCGATTGCAGTCCCAACCTGGTACTTTAAAATGCTTATTTTAGGCTCAATGAAACGATTTTTACTGCTCTTTTTACTGGTAGGTCCGGTGGCGCATGGGCAAGCCCTGCGCGACATCAACTTCAGCTACCATTATAGCCCCCTCGAGCTTTTTACATTTGATATGAAACCTGTACGCCAACCGTCGGGGTGGCAGGTGTACTATACGCTGCAGATACGCGACACGTCGGCTACGGCCGCGGACTATTCCATTCAATGGGAGACGCGTACCTCCCTGAGCGAGAAGGAAGGTAAAGTATTCCAATATGACAGTGCCGGCAGCGACAGTAAAGGCCATGCACTCACCGGTGTGGTAGCACCGCCGTCCCTGGCTGTTCCGCAAGTGCTGGTAGCCAAAGTGGTCCATAAGGCGCTGAAGCGTGCCTGGTATTTTTTCCGGGTGCTGGACCCGAAATATCCGGTGAATGGCTTGTTGTATGCCGGTAATACCCCCGTGCTGCAATCTTATGCTTACGTTGCACGTCCCTATACTTTCACGGGCGCGACGCAGACGCTATCGTTCTATCGCGACGACTTTCCTGCCTCTGCACCGGCCTTTTCAGAAACGCTGGGCCGTGTCAAGTCACGATTGCAAATAGATTCGATATTCTCTGTCCCCGCCGGCCAGACCATCACCTTCACGCAACGGGGCCTGTACCTCGTACAGCAAGACACGAGCTCGGCCGAAGGCTATACCTTCCGCGTTGCCGAAGACTATCCGCGCTATGCGAAAATCCAGAACCTGGCAGACCCGCTTATCTACGTGTGCACACAGGCTGAGTTTGATCGCATTAAACAAGCCAAGGGCGACAAGAAAGCTTTTGACAAAGTGATCCTGGGCATTACCGGCGACGCCGAGCGCGCCAAGGGCTTTATGCGGAGCTATTTCCGAAAGGTAGAGCTGGCCAATCAATATTTCTCGTCCTATAAAGAAGGATGGAAGACCGACCGGGGTATGATCTATATCGTCTTTGGTCAACCTGACGAGGTCTTTAAGTTTTCCGACCGCGAGGTGTGGTATTACAGCAACAGCATGTTCAAAACCTCCTTCAGCTTTTCGAAGTCGCCGACTTTGTTTGACCCCGAGAATTATGTGTTGATACGGGAGAAGAAATACCGGAACACCTGGTACGAAGTGATCGACCTCTGGCGCAACGCCCGGATGTAAAACAAAACAGCCCCGCATGTGCGAGGCTGTTTTGTTTTATGTTGGTTGGTATGAATTACATCCCGATGATGAGTTTCTGACCGGGCTGCAGTTTTGTGTTGCTGAGGTTGTTGAGGGACTTGATCTTATCAACCGAAAGGCCTTCAAACTTCTGCGAGATGTGCCACAGGGTATCGCCCGGCTGTACGACATATATTTTCGAGTCGGGGATGGGTGCGGGTGATGTCGATTTTGCAGACGCCATCATGGTGGTGCTGGCGGTGCTTTTTGCGCCTCTGCTGCCACGCTGCCAGATGTTGAGGCGTTGGCCTACATGGATGTTGTTGCCACGCAGTTTGTTCCACTTCTTGAGGTCGGTGACACGTACACCGTGGCGGATGGCAATCGAGCCCAGTACATCGCCACTGCGCACTTTGTATACAATGCGGTCGCGACCATAGGTGCTGCCTTCGGTGTTGCGCGCCAGCACTTCCAGTTCTTTACGGCCGGTCTTCGAGGCAGAGTCGAGAATGGCCAGGCGATTGCTGTCGAGTACAACCTTGGCCTCGCGCGGTATGTATACGACGTAGGGCTTGCCTGTCTCCGGCATCGCGTTGTGCTGGATAGACGGATTAAGCCGTTGCAGATCATCGACACAGGTGTTTGTCAAGCCTGCGAACGTATCGAAGTGCAGAAATTTCTTGGTGCGGATAGTGTCCGATACTACGAGCATTTCTTCACCTTCGTCGAAGAAGTTGTGCTCATCCAGGTAGTTCATGGTATAGGTAATGGCCACGAACTGCGGCACGTATGAACGGGTCTCGCGCGGCAGGTTGGGATAGATCTCCCAGAAGGTACGTTTGTAGCCCGAGCGGCGAATGGCACGCTTTACGTTGCCGGGGCCCGTGTTGTAAGCGGCCAGGGCCATCTCCCAGTCATGGAACATATTGTACAGATCGCGCAGGTAGCGGCAGGCAGCGTCGGTTGACTTCTCTGGATCCATACGCTCGTCGATGAACCAGTCGTTGTGCAGGCCGTAGTATTTGCCCGTACCCGACATGAACTGCCAGAGCCCCACAGCCCGTGCACGGGATATCGCGCGGGGGTTAAGACCAGACTCTATAATCGACAGATACTTGAGCTCTTCGGGCAGGCCGTATTGCTTCAGATATTTTTCAAAGATGGGGAAGTAGAGGTTGCGCCGACGCATCACCATCTTGGTATACTCACGGTCTCTTACCGTGAAGTAGTTAATGAAGGCGTGGATGCGGTCGTTATAGACCAGGTTCATCTTGGTATCAATACAGGCCAGGCGGTCGGCTACCAGTCGCGGGTCGTCGTCGCCGGGTACGTATTCGATCTCCGTGGGCAGGGCGAAGTATTCGTAGTCTGCTGTATCTTCTTTATACAGCATTTCCTCTTCTGCTACGGCTACCTCCAGAGAATCCACCACAACCGAATCAACACGGACCTTCGGTGCTACCTGGGCCACTGCTGCGGTTGAAAAAAGTATGATGGCTGTCAAGAGAATGGGTTTCCTCATCTCAATTCATTTTCAGTAATGCGTTTGAAAAATGTAAAAGCTTCGATTCTTCGAAGTCGTCGGCAATGACTTGCAAGCCCATGGGCAGGCCCTGGTTGTCGTTGCCACATGGCACGGCAATGGCGGGTACACCGGCCACATTAGCTTGAACGGAAAAAAGATCCGCCAAGTACATCTCTAACGGATTATCGGTGTGCTCGCCTAATTTGAAGGCTGTCGTTGGCGTAATAGGCATGACGATGAAGTCATACTGACGCAGCAGCTCTTTTGTTTTTTCGCGAATGATGCGGCGTACTTTCTGCGCCTTGGTATAGTATGCATCGTAATAGCTCGCGCTCAGTACAAAGGTGCCGAGCAGAATGCGTCGCTGTACTTCTTTACCAAATCCTTCTGACCGGCTCTTCTTATAAAGTGAGCTCAGGTCGGTGGCGCCGGCGCTGCGATAGCCATACCGCACGCCGTCATAGCGCGACAGGTTAGAGCTTGCTTCGGCGGTAGCCAGGATGTAATAAGTAGGCAGTACGTATTCTTGCAGCGGGAAATCGATCACTTCTACCGAGTGTCCTGCGGCACGAAGCTGGTCGAGCTTCGCGACAATGGCATCGCGGATCTCGGGTTGCAGCCCTTCGCCGCCGTCGATCTCGCGCACGTAGGCTACCTTGTAAGGCTTGCCATTAGATGCCGTAAGCTCGGCGGAATAAGACGGTACGGGTAGTTGGGACACCGTGCTGTCGACATCGTCGGCGCCGGCAATGACTTCCAGTACCAGGGCTACGTCTTCTACTGATTTGCCAAAGATGCCAATACAGTCGAAGGACGAGGCGTACGCGGCCAAACCGTAGCGGGAAATGCGGGAGTAGGTGGGCTTGAGGCCTACCAGGCCACAAAAGGCTGCAGGCTGACGTACGGAGCCGCCGGTATCAGAACCAATGGATACCTGGCACATATCGGCCTGAACGGCAACCGCTGAACCACCCGACGATCCACCCGGTACACGGGTATTGTCGGCATCGTTCAACACGGGGCCAAAGGCAGAGTTCTCGTTGGAAGAGCCCATCGCAAATTCGTCGCAGTTTTGACGACCGATGATGATGGCGTCTTCGTCCAGCAGGCGTTGTACGGCGGTACCGTTAAATTGAGAAATAAAACCATCCAACACCCGGCTGGCGCCCTGCAGTGGATGGTCTTTATAGGCAAGGACATCTTTCAGGCCCACCACGAGGCCCGCTAGTTTACCAGCGTTGCCTTCTTTGATTTTCTTGTCGACTGCCGCGGCCTGAAGAAGCGCTTCTTCTTCGTACACGCTCAAAAATGCATTGAGGTGCGCTTTCTTCCGGATGTTATCCAGATGATGACGAACCAGCTCGATGCTGGTGATGGCGCCGCGCTGCAGATCGTGCTGTATCTCGCGAAATGTAGCGTACGTTTTCAAGACTATTTACCTTCTTCGATTTTGCCTGCTTCCTCGACGTCTTTCTTAACATCGTTTACGGCACTCTTAAATTCTTTCACGCCCTTTCCAAGACCCTTCATGAATTCAGGAATTTTTTTGGCGCCAAAGAACACCAGTACAAAAAGGCCGATGAGCAGAATTTCCTGGAAACCAACCCCACTGAGAAACAATATGATAGCTTTCATGGCTTAATATTTTAAATACATGACAAAAGTAGACCAAAAAAGATTACCGTCAAACGAATATGGATGTGGGAGGCGGCCCGTGGAGGCCGGCGGCAAGTATTAAAAAACGCTTTTTCTTACATGTTCCGTAACCATCCCTGGGGGTCGAGGGGGGTCGTGCCTTTAAAGATCTGGAACCGCAACTCCGACGTCCCGTCGGTGTTGGAAAACACCCGCCCGATTTCCTGGTTGGTGGTGATCTTTTGGCCAGTACGCACAAAAACCTCTTTCAGGCCGGCATATACCGTAAAGTACTCACCGTGTTTAATAATGACCGAGCTGCCCATGGTCTGGATAAAAGCTACACGGGTCACTTCGCCCTCAAAAATGCTTTTTACCTTCTCGTCTTCCTTGGTCTGAATGTTCACGCCATTGTTCTGAACAATGATGCCCTTGATGACGGCGTGGTTTTGCCGCCCGAACTTTTGCGACACAAAGCCCGAGCAGGGCCAGGGGAATTTGTTTTTGTTGTTTTCAAAGGACGAGGAGAGGGCCACGGCCGCCTCGCTATGCTTTTTGGTCGAGCGTGATTCACGGGCCAATTCTTCGGCAATAATGTTTTCGATGAGCTTTTCCAGCTCAGCAACGGCCTTTTTGGTGGCGGCAATGTCTTTGCGCAGTTTCTTTTCTTCTTTTTCGAGCGACTTGACGATGGTGTTCTGCTTTTTGCGCAGGTCGGCCAGATTTTCGTTCTCGCGCTCTTCCTCCAGCAGGAGCTTATTTTTTTCTGTACGGCGGCCTTCGATCTCGCGCACCTGGCCGCCGAGGGCTTCCTGCACTTTGGCGATCTCCTGGGCTTGCAGCTTGCGCGTTTCGGAATATTGATCCATGTACCGCATGCGCATGATGAGCTGGTCAAAAGACTCCGACGAGAAAAGGAAGGTAAGGCGGGTTGTGCTGTTCTGTGCCTTCTGGGCGGCGTACAGCATTTTGGAATATTCTTTTTTGAGCTTGGTCAGGTCGTCTTCCAGCGCCCGGATGATATCATTGTTTTCGCCTATCTCGCCGTCGAGCAGGCGAACTTCTCCTTTGATGGAATTGACAAGCCCCTCCTGCTCGGTGATGCGCTGGTTTACAGCATTCAACTCACCAATGGAGTTTTTCTTCTTCGTCGATGTCTCCGTAAGGATCTTTTCGGTTTCTTTTATTTTTTCCAGGTTTTGCTGTTTCTCCTTCTGAAGCTGCGTTTTGTTTTTTTGCGCATACAGGGGGAGACAACCGGCCGACAGTAGAACAACAAGTAATAGCGCCTTACCTGCGGGCATACTTCTTGGGTATGTTAAACGGGAATTTTAATTCTTTGCCACCGACTTCGGCTTTGTTATACTCGAAGATGATGGTGGTGTTCAGGACGCCGCTCAGCGTTTTGTAGAAGAGGTTTATGGTGCCGTTGTAAGGAAAGAGCTTATTGCCCACCGGCTGGAAGTTGGAATAGTTCAGGGTGAGTGAATTGTTATTGGTGGCTTCCTTCATTTCTACCTTTTCGATCTTCATGCTGGCCGCGTTTACATAGTTGCTCACCGTGATGTCGCCGGTTTGTTGCTTAAGCAAAAAGAACGACGACTCCTGGGAAATATCATCGGCGTCGTTGCGTGGCAGAATGAGGTTGCCCAGCATCGCTTCCTGTATAACGTTGTAGTTGATCTCGAAATTATACCGTTTGGAAAGTTCGGGATATTCAAACACATAGTATTCTTTGTCGAGGTTGGAGACGATGGTGATCGAGTCTTTGTTGATCAAAGCCTTGCCGCCCTGCACACCAATGACGGAGAAGGTCATCCAGATGACGCTGTCTTTGCGAATGCGGATGTTGGTCTTCACCTCCCGTTCTTTGTTGGCATCGCGCAGCACCATGCGTGCTTTGCCTTGCATGTATTCAAACTCGATCTCTTCAATGTTCAGATTGGGTTTGGCGGGGCCGGCGGGTATCGTGCTGACGGCTTTTTTGCTACAGGCCATGGCCACAAGCGCCAAGCCGAAAAGCCAAAACCTAAGGTATCTATTCATAGATTTTTCTATTCGCTATTTTCTTATTTAATATTTCGCTGTCCGCATTCATGCCCCGGGCCTTCTCCCACTGCTGCACAGCGCCATTCACATCCCCCAGCTGGAACAGGATGTCGCCGTAGTGCTCGAAGTGTGTTGCCGTCGCTTTGCCGGTTTCAATGGCGCGCTCGATGGCTTTGCGGGCATCTTTAAATTTGCCACGAACATACAACACCCAGGCGTACGTATCCAGAAAGGTGGCATTTTCCGGATTATTCTTTATGAGGAGAGACGCCATTTTTTCGGCCTTCTCCAGGTTGACTTTCCGCAAGGAAAGGTAGTAGCTATAGTTGTTCAGCACCGTACTGTTCTCGGGGGTCAGCAGCAGGGCTTCTTCGTAGGCCTTGTCAGACTTGTCATATTCCCGGGCGGCGTGGTAGGCATCACCGAGCAGGCCGTTGATGTCTGACAGTACGGCGGGGTTAGAAGCAGACAGCCGCTTGGACTGTTGTAGGGCAGCGATGGCTTCCGGATAGTGACGCTTGCGAATGTGGGCGTTGCCACTGAAGTAATGGATCATCGCCTGGTTCGGGAATATTTCCAACGCCTGGTCGGCGTGACGGATAACGGCGTCCCACTGGTCGAGCTGTGTTTCGAGGTACAGCAGGTTCTCCCACACTTCGAAGTTCACGTCACCCAGCTCGATGGCTTTGAGGTATTCTTTCTGGGCATCGCGGGCTTTGCCGACCGCCAGGTTCAGGTCGCCCCCGACAATGTGTACACCCGACTCGGTGGGGTAATTTTTTTCGAGCTTCTCAAAGAGCGAGAAGGCATACGACACAAGGTCGGCATCGGTCTCACCTGTACGGGACTTGCGTTGGTTGATTTCGGCGTTATAGGTGCCCATGACGATCAGCTTGCTGCCAATCTCTACGCTCGGGTCGTCAAACAGGCTGAGCAACAACGGGCGGGCTTTGGCCTCCTGCTGTGCGTCGCGGTAGAAGCCGGCCAGGAGCATTTTGGCATTGCCGGCGTCGGGGTTCTGGGCGATGAATTTTTCGAGGTGCTGAATGGCCTCATCGCGCAGATTCTTCTGGGCCAACAGCTCGGCAAAGCCCATGCTATAGCGCTCTTCTCCAGGAAAGGCGGTGATTAGTTTTTCACCTTCCGCCAGGGCTTCTTTGATCTTGCCTTGTTGCAGGTACAGACGTTGTTTCTGTACCGACGATATTTCGGTTACGCCCAATACGGCCTCGGCGCGATTGTAAGTCTTGATGGCGTCCTCAAAGCGGTTGGCGTACTGATAAACGGCGGCGAGGTCATAAAAGTACTCTTCGGTATCGGGTACTTCTTTGATCAGGTTTTCGTAGGCTTCGGCGGCTTTGTCAAAGCGGGTCAGGCTGCTATAGATATTGGCCGCGAGCAGGTAAAAATATTTATTTTTCTTTTCGAGCTTCAGCGCGCTTTCAATGCTGAGAGAGGCCCGAAGGAGGTCTTCCTGCCGGTTGCTTTGGGCGAGCACCTCAGCCACTTTATAGTGCACGGTGGCATTGTCGGGGGTGATTTCGAGCGTGCGCTGGTAATAGAGGAGGGCCTTGGCATAATCCTCCAGGATGAAGAACTTTTCACCTTCGGTGAAGTAAAACTCTGCCTCGCGGAGCTTGATGCCGGATGCCTGTTCCTCCCCGCCGTTCTTTTTTTTACGCTGCGCCATGATGTCGCCTGAGGCGAAGAGTGCCATGGAGAGGATCATGGCGCAGGTAATATGCAGTTTTTGTGCCGTCACGCTATGGTATTGAAGTCACCAACGCTCAAATCGAGCGATGAACCTTCAAAAATAGCGAAATTCCCAAACATGCTGTTTTCCAGTAGTGCCTTTGATATGCGGCCCTCTTTCTGGAGGATAGAATTTTGGATACGGCTGTCGGTAATGCGGGTATTTTCGCCTACCGAGACATAGGGGCCAATGACAGAATTTTCAATGACCACACCCGGTCCGACGTAGCAGGGGGGAATAATGACGGAGTTGATGACTTTGGCCTTGTCGGAGACAAGCTTCTGGTCTTTAATGAATTCCAGGTAACGCTGGTTGGTTTGCACCGTCACGGCCTTGTTGCCGCAGTCAAGCCACTCGGTAACTTGCCCGGTCATAAGCTTGGCGCCGGCATTGCTGAGCCGTTGCAGGGCAGAGGTGAACTGGTACTCACCCTTGTCTTTGATATCGTTGTCGATCAGGTACTGCATCTCGCGGGCGAGGGCTGCACCGTCCTTAAAGAAGTAGATGCCAATGATGGCCAGGTCGGATACCGGCTGTGAGGGCTTTTCTACCATCTCTACAATCTCGCCGGTGTCGTTCAGGCGGACTACGCCAAATTGTGACGGGTCTGCTACGCGTTGTACCCAAATGATACCGTCTTTGTTGGTATCGAGCTTGAACTCTGCTTTGAAAAGGGTGTCGGCAAAGGCGACGATGACCTTGCCGGTAAACAGCTCTTTCGCGAAAAGCAGCGCGTGGGATATACCCATGGCAGTTTCCTGATAGTAAATTTTACCTTCTGCACCCACCTCGCGTGCAATGGCAATGAGGCTCTCTTCCACTTCTTTGCCGAAACTGGGGTGGATGATGAACCCAATCTTGTCAATTTTTTCAGGAGTGACCTTGGCGATGTCTTCCACCAGACGATGTACAATGGGCTTTCCGGCGATAGGTAATAGCGGTTTTGGAACGGAAAGCGTGTGCGGGCGTAAACGTTTTCCCAGGCCCGCCATGGGGATTATCATGTTCATAAGAGAGGTGATTGGTTAAAATGTTATGCAGCCAACTGTGCCGCTGCATAAACTACTGGCAAAATAATTAAAATTCATCGGACGGCTCGTGTTAATGATTTCCTTTCCAGGAAAAAAATCGTGCCGATGTAAACTATGATTATAATTGCCCGCACTCCCGTGCCGATCCACAAGTTTTCAAATGTCAGCTGATTTATGGCCCAAGTGAGTGCGATAGTGCCGAGTATATACCCCATGCCTGCCGCCACCCGGTAGGGGATGGGATAGTACTTCTGCCCGAGCAGGTAACAGGCCGCCACCATGCTGCCATAGCACAGCAAGGTAGCCCATGCGCTACCCATATACCCATAGTGAGGTATGAGAATATAGTTAGCAGCAATGGTAACCACGGCACCGCCCACCGTCAGCAACGTACCGATATAGGTGCGGTCGCTGAGCTTGAACCAGACGGATAAATTATAGTAAACGCCCAGAAACAGGTAGCCCAGGAGTAGTACCGGCACGACGGAAAGCCCCTCCCAATACGCCTCGTTCTTCAGGAACAACATCTTGAGGATGTCGAGGTTTGTGCTCACCACCAACAGCAACAGACAGCAGACAATAATGAAATAGTGGTTTACCTTCGCAAATAACTCAGGCGAGTTTTTATCGGCGGCGTTCGAAAAAAAGAAGGGTTCGGCTGCATAGCGAAACGACTGTATCGCCAGGTTCATGAGCACGGCAAATTTGTAGACCGCGCCGAAGATCCCCAGGGCAGATTGAGACGACCGCCCGGGATAGAAGCCCTCCGGCAGCCACCACTTCAGCGTCATCCGCGAAAACATTTCATTGGTCATCCCCGCCAGGCCCATCAGCATGACCGGGTATGCATACGTCAGCATGGCGGGCGACACCGTCCGGTCAAAGGTAGGACGCCACTGTAACAGCATACCGGCGAAGAAGACGAGATAGAATGCGTTGGCGATCAGGTTTGCCAGGATAACAAACCCCGCTCCGGCCGAAGGGTCGGGTGCTGCCGTGGGAAATACCACATACAGAAAGTAAAGGTTTAACCCGATGATAATGCCGATGTTTACGATCTTTCCGATCGTAAAACGCAATGCTTTCTTCTGTGCCCGCAGACGCGCAAACGGAATGGCCACGGCGGCGTCGATAAACAGGATGGCGGCAAGCCAGGTAATGAGGTTCGGCTCTCGCGGAACCTCCAGAACGTCGGCTGCCGGGCCGGCCAGGAGCACCAGCACGAGGCAGGATAGCAGGCTGACGCACAACACCACGGTTTGTGTAAGGTTAAACACCCGTTTTTCGTCTGCACCGGGTTTGTTGGCAAACCGGAAGTAGGCCGTCTCCATACCAAATGTAAAGATGACGTTCAGAACCGCTGTGTAGGTAAACAAGTTCGTGATCGTGCCATAGGCCTCGGTCGACAAAACTCTGGTATGCGGAACTAACAGAAGGAAATTGAGAAAGCGGGGGAGGATGCTGCCTAATCCGTACAGTACTGTCTCGCCTGCCAGGCGCTTGAGTTTACCCATGAGTCGATTTGCTGATTACAATACCGTGTCGTCGTGTGCGGCGTGGTACTACTTCCCTGTAAATGCGGGTTTACGTTTTTCAATGAAAGCGGTTGTGCCTTCTTTGAAATCATTGGTTACGGTAGCGGCGGCGAAGTTCTCAGCCTCGGTCTGATAGCCATTTTTTTCAAATCCATAGCCGGCGTTCACGGCCTTGATGCCGAGGGCAACGGCAAGGGGGCCTTTTGTCAGGATTTTGTCCATGATCTTTTGCGCCAGCTCGTCGAGCTCTGCCCGGGTGCCCACCACGTGGTTTACCAATCCGATAGCTTTTGCTTCCTGCGCGGTGATCATGTCGCCGGTCAGGATGAGCTCGAGTGCCTTGCCGCGGCCAACGAGTTGGGCCAGGCGCTGCGTGCCGCCATACCCCGGGATCAATCCCAAATTGACTTCAGGCTGTCCAAATTTGGCATTTTCTGTCGCAATACGCATGTGGCACGCCATGGCCAGCTCACAGCCTCCACCCAGGGCGAAACCGTTTACGGCGGCAATGATTGGTTTAGGGCAATCTTCTATCAGTTTAAATAAATTTTGGCCTTTCTGCGCCAATTCAAACGCTTGTTCTTTTGTCAGCGACGTAAATTCTTTGATATCGGCCCCTGCAACAAAGGCCTTTTCACCATCGCCCGTCAGAATAATTCCACGATAAGTGTCATTCTGGTAAGTTTCTTGTATAACTTCACGTAGCCCATCCATTGTTGCAACATTTAGTGCGTTCATTGCATCTGGTCGTGAGATCGTTACGACCAGTGTTCCAGAACTGTGATGTGTTTTAAGCACGGGCATAAGAGTGTTGGGGTGTTTAATGCATTGCAACTTATCGAGCTTTTATAAAGGGACAAAATATTTTATGCGGAAGAATTTTCACGCCTTTTTTTCAGTACTCCTGTTTGTTTGTGGGGGGATGACCACGTCCATGGCCGTCGACTGCCAGACCGTGGCGGGTACAGTCGGCGCACCGGCGAACTATAATAGTGCGTCTACGTGGAGTTGCGGTCATGTCCCGACCAGCTCCGACAATGTCATCATCAATCATCCTGTTACGATCACGGGCAACCAAACGTACCAGTGGGCGAATCAAACCATCACGATCAATAGCGGGGGCATCTTAAAAATCACGGGTACGCTGACGGTGCAGGGAAGCAACGAGATATTCAACGTCAACGGTGGTACCCTGGACGTTGCCGGCACCATCACACTCGACAACCAGCCGAAACTTAATGTTACCAACAATGGGGTTGTGAAGGCTGGCAACATCGTCATGAGTAATGCTGCGCGATATGTCACCACCAGCGGTACACTGGAACTAGCGGGTAGCCTGACAGTACCAAGCGGTAACACCTTTACCTACCCGGGTACATTGTCTATTCCCGGCGACGTCACCCTAGCCGCTACCGGAACGACGTTAACCTCCAGCTATGTGGGAGGAAATATCAGCCTGACAAATTCCAAACTTACCCTGACGACTTTACCTGCGACCACAACGTCGCCTGGCAATCTCACGCTTGGATCCAATTCCGAGCTCGTGTATTCTGGAGGTACGCTTAACTACGCGGCGGCACTGACCGTCAACAGCGGTGGCAAACTGACCGTTAACAGCGGTAATGTCAATCTGCAGGATCTTACGATCAATGCCGCGACAGTGACGGTAGCCGGCGGCAACCTGTCGGTTACAAATGCGATCATCCTGCAAAACAGCAACGCTACGCTTAACTTCAACTCGACGGGCGCTCTCAGCGCGAAGGCGATATCCCTCATCAGCTCCGGCTCTAACAAAAATCTGAATCTCACTGCCGGCACCATGTCGGTCACCAATCAGGTATTTATCGGTGCTGGCGCAAGCATTAATACAACCGCAGGGACGACCAGTACCGCCGGCAGCTTGTCGGTGGCAGACAATTCAAGTGCTATACTCAACAACAACGGATCGTTCACGGTGAACGGCAACGTGGCGAACTCCGGAAAAATCAACAACAACGGCACCATGCATGTAACCGGGAATATCACCACGACAAGCACGGGCAACTCTATATTCACAAATAACGGCAACCTCCACGTCGACGGCAATGTATCCATGGCGTCGGCTGCGAAATTCCAGGTCAATCCGGGTGGCACGGCCTACGTAGACGGTAACTTTACCGTGAATGCCAATCAGGGCCTGACGGTGGGCACAAATGTCAACCCACCTGCCTACGCCGACATGAAGATCGGTGGAAACCTGATCTCGACCGGTGGTGGCGATGCGTTGATTGATAGAAACGGACGGCTCGCCGTCTTTGGAAGTATGACGGGCGAAGGCGGTGGTGATACCCGGCTTACAGTCAATCAGGGAGGTCAGGTATATATCGATGACGATATAACCTTCTCCGGGGGTGGTGATAAAATCATTAACAACAATCCGAATCCTCCTGCCAACTACGGCCTTTACGTGGACGGAACAATTACCAATACAGGGGGAGGCGTAACAACCACTCCCAACACGGGTGATCAGGCTTACATGGAGTCTTCCAACAAACCTTTTTACGATTGGGTGAAGGCCTTGCCGAACAGTCCGCTGCCGGTAATATTGGCATACTTCCGTTTTGGTGCGACCACACCGGAACACGTAGCCCTGCAGTGGGCAACGACACTCGAGCAGAACTTCCGTCACTTTGAGGTTGAGCGTGCAGGCGAAGCGCTGACCTTTACAGCCATCGCGGTTGTAGCCGGAGAAGGTAACGAGCAGAAAGGCGCCGCCTATGAATTTGTTGACGATGCACCGCGTGCCGGTTGGAATTATTATCGCCTCAAGCAGGTAGACCTCGATGGTACGGTGGTATATTCCAATGTGATCCGCACGTACCAGACGACGGGCGCGTCGTCAACGGTATCCTTGTCGCCCAACCCCGCGCAATGCCAACAGGTGGTAACGCTGTCGCTACAAGACCGTGTTACAACACCGGCCATGCTGACATTCATCGATGGCGCGGGTCGTGTGTTGTTAGAAATAGCAGTGGATGAATCTGTAACCGCTATACCGCTGCCAGCAAACTTAATCACCGGTATATACGCTGTACGGCTGGCGTCGGCTTCCGGTCAGGCGCTTTTCCGTCTGGTGATACAATAGAATAGACAGTGTGAGAGCGAGAGCGAGTATGTTCGCTCTCGCTCTATTTTTTTAGATCATCGCCTGTTCGTGCATGAGCACCGGCAGGTTTTTGAGAATATCGTCGGTCATGCCCGCCAGGTCGAACTGAGGTTCCCAGCCCCAGTCAATGCGTGCAGTGGAGTCGTTGATAGAGCGTGGCCACGAGTCGGCAATGGCCTGACGGAAGTCGGGCTTGTAGGTGATTTCAAACTCGGGTATGTGCTTTTTGATCTCGGCAGCGATTTCGGCAGGGCAGAAGCTCATGGCAGAGATGTTGTAGCTGCCGCGCTCGTTTATTTTTTCGGCGGGCGCTTCCATGAGGTCAAGTGTTGCTTTGACAGCATCGTCCATATACATCATGGGCAGATAGGTGTCGGCGCTGAGGAAGCATTCGAATTTTTTTTCAGTCAGGGCCTTGAAGAAAATGTCGACGGCATAGTCCGTTGTGCCGCCGCCGGGTTTGGTCTTGTAGCCAATGAGACCCGGGTAACGCAGGCTGCGTACGTCGAGGCCGCGATTTTTATGATACCAGTTGCACCACAGCTCGCCGGCTTGTTTGCTGATGCCATAGATTGTGGTGGGGTCCATGATGGTATCCTGCGGTGTTTTTATTTTAGGCGTTGTGGGGCCGAAGGCCGCGATAGAGCTGGGCCAGTATACCTTCTCTATTTTATAGTTTACAGCGGCATCCAACACGCGAATGAGGCCGTCCATGTTCAACTGCCACGCAAACTTGGGATTTTTTTCACCCGTGGCCGACAGCACCGCGGCCAGGTGATATAGCTGCGTAAAGCCATTCTTTTTCACGAAATCGAGAAACTCGTTTTCTTTCATGACATCCAGGATCTCGAAGTTGCCGGTGGCGAGCACGCCTTCCGGATCTTTGATGTCGGTCGCGATCACGTTCTCTTTTCCGTGAAGCTTCCAAAGGCCTTGCGTCAGTTCAGAGCCCAGTTGTCCGCCTGCACCGATAACAAGAATTTTCTGTTTCTTCATGTGTATAAATTTCTGGTTTGCCTTTTAAGGGTTTGGTCTCGTTCCCCGTACTTGTAGGAAGGCGGGGCGAAATTACCAAAATTTACCATTCGCCTACTCTACGTTAGGAATGGTTTTGCATTAACTTAGCGGCCATGAACTTCAGGGATTACCTGACATCGAAAAAAATTGATGCGGAGGCTTTCCGGCGGGCAGAGCCTGCCCTGTGGGCTACGTGGGACGCCGAATTTGCGGAGATGCACCCCAGTAGTTTTACAGCACAAAAGCTGTATCTGATCAATCCGGTTCGAAGAAAGTATACTTTACAGATAGAGGTTATATCAGAGAAAACCGCTACAACTTTATCGCAACCGGTTACTACGACAGCGACTGAAACGATTGCACCAAAGCCCGCCGTTGCCAGGCCTGCTATCGCGAAGCCGATGATCAAGCCGAAGCCCGCGGAGACAGGCGAACAATCCGTCACGCAAGCGCCATCAGTGGCTACACCGCCGGCCGATGCCAGTACCAGCACAGATACTGCTGCCATTACACCACAGGCAAAACCGGCGGCTGCAAAGCCAGTTATTCCGCGACCGGTCATGAAACCGAAGCCGCCCGTAGAACAGCCTACGCAAGCAGAGACAACCGCGGCCGGGAAAAACACGACCAACGATATTATACCAGCGCAAACCACAGAGACACCGGCACCATCAGCAAAGCCTGCCGTGAAGCCTGTGGTTCCGCGTCCTATTATAAAGCCCGCTATACCGGCACCTGCCACGGAGTCAACAACCGCAACGGCTGGTATATCTTCACAAGAAGCAGTCACGTCATCGGACGCACAGCCGACGCCAGAGGCAGCACCGCCAGCGCCTGAAACACCACCGGCTGCTAAACCTGCTAAACCCGGTATGGCCCGGCCGGTGATCAAACCCCCAAAACCGAAAACAGATTAAACCCTATGTATAAGAAGCTACAACCGTTTTTACAACAGGAACTCGAAACCATCCGCACGGCCGGTCTTTTTAAAAAAGAGCGGATCATCACGACGCCGCAAGGAGCTGACATAAAGACCAGCGAAGGCAAAGAGGTGATCAACTTCTGCGCAAATAATTACCTGGGCTTGTCGTCACACCCGCGTGTGACCGAAGCCGCCAAGCGCGCGATCGATACACACGGCTTTGGGATGTCTTCGGTACGGTTCATTTGTGGCACACAAGATATTCATAAGACACTGGAGAAAAAGATTTCGGAATTCCTGGGCACGGAAGACACGATCTTATACGCGGCAGCCTTTGACGCCAACGGCGGTGTATTCGAACCGCTGCTGGGCGCAGAAGATGCCATCATCTCAGACGAGCTGAACCATGCGTCGATCATTGACGGCGTGCGTTTGTGCAAAGCCATGCGTTACCGGTATAAACACAACGATATGGCTGACCTGGAAAAGCAACTGCAGGATGCCCGCACTGCCGGGGCCAAACAGATCATCGTTGTGACCGACGGTGCATTCTCCATGGACGGCACCATTGCTCAAATGGACAAGATCTGTGACCTCGCGGATAAGTATGAAGCATTGGTGATGACCGACGAGTGTCACTCCACGGGGTTCATTGGCAAGACCGGTCGCGGTGTGCCGGAATACAGGGGAGTAACAGGTCGTGTAGACATTATCACCGGTACCCTAGGCAAGGCGTTGGGCGGTGCATCGGGCGGTTTTACATCGGGTCGCAAAGAGATCATTGAAATGTTGCGCCAGCGCTCACGTCCGTATTTGTTTTCGAATACCCTGGCGCCGTCGATCGTCGGCGCCTCAATCGAAGTGTTTAATATGTTGTCAGAGACCACTGATCTGCGCGACAAACTGGAAGAGAACACACACTACTTCCGCGCAGAGATGACGAAGGCCGGCTTCGATATTAAACCGGGCGAGCACCCTATTGTACCGATCATGCTATACGACGCGCCGTTGGCGCAGCAATTTGCTGACCGTCTGCTGGAGAAAGGTATTTATGTGATTGGTTTCTTCTTCCCGGTCGTGGCAAAAGGACAGGCACGGATTCGTGTGCAAATTTCGGCAGGTCACGATCGGCATCACCTGGATAAGGCCATTCGCGCTTTTACCGAAGTTGGAAAAGAGCTAGGGGTATTAAAAGAGGCTGTCGCAAAATAAAACGACGTAAATTATTATACTATAGGGCCATCTTTCGGGATGGCTTTTTTTTTGTCCAAAAACGAAACCTAACCTTTGTTTCAGTACACCGTTTACACGGCGAAGTGCCGGTTTCATATGAAACGGTCTAACCTAAAACATAAAATATGAATCAGAAACCATCAAATGCATTTGTCGCTGCTTCCTGGATTGCCCTTCTGGCCGGTATGATCTCGTTCATTATCGGACTCTGGAATGCCGACATGCTGTTGAATGAAAAAGGTTATTATTTTACTGTGTTGATGTTCGGCTTGTTTGCCGCCATCTCGTTACAAAAAAGTGTACGCGACCAGTTGGAAGGAATCGCTGTTACGCAGATCTATTACGGCCTGTGCTGGTTCTCCACGCTGCTGGCCATTGTGCTGCTAACGGTAGGGCTGTGGAATGCCACACTAACCCTAAGTGAAAAAGGCTTTTACTCCATGTCGTTCCTCCTGAGCTTGTTTGCCGCCATCGCCGTACAGAAAAATACCCGCGACTTAAAAAAGGCTGAGAGCGAGGGTCGATAACCACACCCGCTTCTCCTATCATCAAAAGGCTGTTTTCCCAGGGACAGCCTTTTTTATTTTTTCAGGCTTCCCTGAACTTATTATTATGTGCAATGTTGTTGCATGTAGTTAATCTTAAAAAATCTATGGTATCCACCTCTACCTCTACTTTTGACGTCATTATCGTTGGCGGCAGCTACGCTGGGTTGTCAGCCGGCATGGCCCTTGGGCGCTCGTTGCGCCGCGTACTCATTATTGACGGCGGCAAGCCCTGTAACGCACAGACACCGCACTCCCACAACTTTTTGACACAAGACGGCAGCACACCCAAAGAAATCGCTACGCTGGCCAAAAGCCAGGTGCTGCGTTATCCCACCGTCACCTTCCAGGAAGATGAAGCCACCCAGGTAACAACCGTCGGCACGCTATTCCAGGTGGAAACAACCAGCGGCCAGACGTTTGAAGGCCGGAAGGTGCTGCTGGCTACGGGCATCCGCGACAGGCTGCCGGCTATTCCCGGGCTACAAGAGTCCTGGGGTATTTCAGTGCTGCATTGCCCGTATTGCCACGGCTACGAGGTTGCAGGGCACCGACTGGGAGTATTGGCTAACGGCGACACCGCCTACGATCTGGCCAAGCTGATCGGGCACTGGAGCAAAACGTTGACCTTGTTTACCAACGGCGCTTCAACCCTTTCCGCCGCGCAGCAAGCCGAGATCAAGAAGTGGGGTATACCGGTCGTAGAACAAGAAGTTACGGCGTTGGAAGGCAAGGATGGTTATATCCGCGAGGTGGTGTTAGACGATGGATCGCGTATAGCGTTGGATGCCATCTTTACCCGGGCACCCTTTGAGCAGCCTGCGATTGTACAACAGCTGGGCCTTGATTTTACCGAGATGAATTTTATTCGCATCGACGAGTTTGGGAAGACCAACATCGAAGGCCTGTTTGCGGCAGGTGATAACAGTTCGCCGATGCGTAGTGTCAGCAACGTTGTCGCCATGGGCACCAAGGCAGCGGCCTTTATAAACCGGGTATTGATCGACGAAGACCTGAAGACGTTATAAAGATTCGATCAGGGCGACCATTTTCTCACGACCTTTTTCATCCGGCAGGGTGCCGTGCCCCGCGAGCATGTTGTCTACGACATGTTTGGGACTGGATGTACCCGGTATAGCACATGTTACTGCCGGATGAGAGAGTATATATTTCAGGAAGAACTGTGCCCAGCTTTGAATGTCGTAGTCGGCTGCCCAGGCAGGTAGGGCTTTGCCTTTCGTTAGTGAAAACAGCGAGCCCTTTTCAAAGGGTTCATTGATAATAACAGCAACACCTTTTTCTTGCGCGGCCTGCAGCAGGCTGCGCTCAGCATTGCGTACGCGGAGGGAATAGTTGAACTGTACGAAGTCGACGGCTTCCGTCTTGAGAATCTGCTCCAGTTGTGCGTGAGCGGAGGTAGTATAATGTGTGATGCCGGTATAGCGAACTTTGCCTTCGGCTTTCCGGCGCTGCAGCGTGCGGAGGTGCGTCTTCCAGTCGGTGAGGTTGTGTACCTGGACCAGGTCCATCGTTTTGCGCTGCATCTTTCGCAAGGAGTCGTCCATTTGGTGAATGCCGGCAGCTTCCCCCGTGGTCCAAACCTTTGTAGCATAAAAGAGCTTCTCGCGAATAGGGCTGGCAGCCGTAAGATCGCCGATCACTTCTTCGGCGCGGCCATACATGGGGGAGGTATCGATCAGCTTACCACCTTGTTGGGCCATCAGGTTTAATACCTCGGTGAGGGGCTGGCGCCCGGCATTGTCGTTGCCTACGTCAAACTGTATCCAGGTGCCTAGGCCTACGAGGGGAAGTTGCTCCCCCGACGACGGTATCGGGCGGGTGTTCATGCCTTTTTCCATGCCTTTCTGCGTGTACGACGACAGCAACAGACTGGCACTGGCCAGCCCCAACAGGGCTTCGCGGCGTGTGATTCGTTCTGTCATGCTCGTTGATCTTGTGTGCCAACAAGGTACGATTATGCGCTAACAACCCCATCCATTATGACCAGGCGGATGATCTGGTCTGGGGCCGCGGCGGTAAGATTACTTGATACCGAATTCCTTCTTGCGCTTGGCGACGATCTCGCCCATTTTAGAGGTGTCCTTGGCAATGAAGCCAAACGCCGGATCGATGTTATCGGAAGGGAAAAAATAGATGCAGCTTTTTTTGCCCCGGATCTTGAGCTTGTAAATATTCAGGTAGGGTACAATGCGCAGGGACTTGACCTCAGGCCACTCCAGCCGGATGTTGCGGTGACCTTCCAGGACCACGATCTTGTTTTTGCCGACCGCTACTCGCCGAATCTTGTCGCTGACGATGGAGAAAATAAAGAGGGAAATAAGTCCCAGCGTGAAAAAGATCAAGGCAATGAAAAAGCTTTTGGCATTAAAGTCGCGGCCAATGATAACGATACCTCCTACGATCCACTGGATAAGTGCGAAGGCCAGGAAAAAGTATTTGGCGAAATAAAATTTAACGGGGTTAGCTTCTACCATTTTCTTAAATCAAGTCAGGGGTTATGTGTAAACCTAATTTACGATATGTCTGCCAATTTTGTTCCAGTTACCGTGATTTTCTTATCACTCGATTACCACAGGGAAATCTTGTCCCCGGCTGAAGGTATACGGATACTGCGGTTTGCCCTTCAGCTGGCGTGTCATCTCGGGCACCTGGTCGTCAATGTATGACTTCAGTTCATAAATTGTAACCTTGCCGTCGTGCGGGGCGCCGTCTGCTGCGCCCTGCAGGGCCTTGATCAACACATATGTAAAGAGGCCGTGGCCCAACTCGGTAAACTCGGTGGCGAACTGCTCGCTGCCCGCCGAGGCCATGACGTGAATGCCCGCACTGCGCGACAATTGGGCAATGGCCTTCTCTTCGCCCGCACCCCGTGTGGCCAGCAACTCGACGGAGCCACCCGACTGGCAGGCGTCCATGATGATAAGCTGCTTCAGCGCCTTGATGTGCTTCAGCTTGTCTTGTAAAACACCGGCCTCAATGGCTTCTTTCTGCAGCGCGGCCTGGTCGTACAGCCGCAGACCTTCCGTGGGGATAAAGTAAAATTTGTTCTCCACCATGCTACCGTGGCCGGCGTAGTACAAAATAAAGACGTCCTCCTGCCGGATCTTGCTGCTGAGCTCATCCAGTTTACGCAGGATGTGTTCGCGCGTGGCCTCGCCGTCGTACAGGGTTACCAGCTCGATGTCCTTAAAGAGTTTCGTGCTTTTGTCGTTGACAATCACCTTGCTGAACGACTCGGCGTCGGGACGAGCATAGTTCAGGCTGAGCTTGCTGTTTTTGTATTGGTTGATGCCGACCGACAGTACATAACAGGTGCTGTTCTTCGAAACGTGGTCGGAGACGATCTCCGCCGTGTGTGGATCAGACTCTACATGGTCACGGTTGCTGGCGACGGCGGTAAAGCTGTTAGGGCCGCTCACCAGGTCAACGACTTCTTTATACGTGGACGTCTGTCCTTTGCCTGAAGGAAGCTTCAGTGCCCCACGATCCAGTGAAATGCTTTTGCCATTGTGCATGACTCGTAAGTTCTCTACTCCGGCGCCATTGTCAGTAATGCGAATGTATAGTTCTGCCTTGCCCTCGGTGGCATGCGGCAATACTGCCACCTTTACCGTCGGAGGAGGTGCGCTGTTGAGCTTACCCTGGATGCCACCCTTGCGATCGTCACGACCGCCGCGGTTTTGGAATATTTTGGGAAGCAGATCGGGTCGGTAAAACTCGTGGAAGAACTGGTCGACCGCGTAAGTCTTCAGACCGCTGACGAAGTGTATATTCTTGCGTGCGTCGTCGGTGCCATTAAAATATCCCTCGGGGTTCTTGACCATCCAGTCGCGCTCGCCCAGGTGTATGTGCTCGAAGAACTCTTTGCCGGTGGCGAGGTCCCAGAACTTGGTCACGCCGTCCAGACTATGGCTGATCAGCATTTTTCCGTCAGGGCTCAACAGCAGTGAGGTTACTTCGGCATTGTGCCCCTGGAAGGTGCGGATAATTTTACCGGTCGCAGGCTCCCACACGCGGATGGTGCGGTCGGCACCGGCGGTATAAATCTCTTTTTCGTTGGTGCTAAAGATCGCCGTGTGCACTGCGCCGCGGTGGTCTTTCAGCTTGCGGGTCATCAGGCCGGTGCCTACATCCCACAGGCGCACCGAGCCGTCCCAGCTGGCACTGAGCAGCGTTTTGCGGTCAGCGCTGATTTGGATCGAGCCTACAATATCTGTATGACCAACAAAATTGCGCACTTCTTTCTTCGTGTCGATCTCCCACATCTGAATGGCGTTGTCCAGGCGGGCCGTAATGACGTAGAGGTCGTCGGGGTAAAGCAGGTTATATACCGAGTAGCTCTGAAAATCGAAGTAGGTTTGCATTGTGCCGGTGGCCAGGTCGTGGATTTTCATGGTAGCGTCCCAGCTGCAAGAGATCACACCGGTCTCGGCGGCGTTGAAATGTATATCGAAGATCGGCTCACGGTACGATTGAATTACCTTGAGCGAGTCACCGGTGTTCAGGTCCCACAATACAATCTTGCCGTCGCCTCCGCCCGTCAGCAGTTTGCTGCCGTCCTTAGAAAGATCGTAGCTCAGCACTCCTTTCTTGTGGCTGACATACTCCATCACGGTCTTGCCACTGGCAATGTCCCAGCGTTTTACTTTGGTGCCAAACTTACCTTTGATCAGTGTCTTGCCGTCGGGCGTAATGCGAAGGCTGTTTTTGAGGCGTACATATTTAGCAATGGACGACTGCCAGTAAAAGTTAGGGTCGTAGTCCAGGCCGCCTTTGTCGCGTTGGCTGAGGAAACCGGTAAAGACGCTGGTCTTCTTTTGTGATGTCGGGTTCCAGGCAAACGCTGTGTTGTTGTCGGAGGTGACGAGCAACTCGTTGCCACTGTTGGTGAACGTCACCCGGTGGAATTGACCTTTTTCTTCGGCTACCAGTTTGGCAAGTACTTTGCCCGAAGCTTCGTCCCATACGGTAACATCTTCTTCTGTCGCCAACGCCAATTTCTTACCGTCCGGGCTAAGCGCCGAGCCGGTTACGTCCTCTTCGTTCTTGTCGTAGGTGCGCACCAGGGCCAGGGTGGCGAGGTTAAATTTCTTAGCGATGCCGTTGTGGGGCAGGGTATACAGGAACTTGCTGTCGGGACTGAACTCCGCACGGGTGCCACAGCCACCGCAGCTGCCTTCGTCTTCGGCGGTAAAGTCTTTGACAAGTTTCCACTGCTGTACGTCGTATAGGCTGGTGCGGCGGTCATCCTGGCCGAGAGCCATCCAGCGGCCATCGGGGCTGATGGCGATGTCAGTGCCCGTGCCCAGGCCCTTGTCGGGATCGACGGGCAGGCGCACCAGCACGCGGCGGGTTTTAAAGTCGTAGATTACGGCAGAATCGTAGCCCGTATCGTTAGTGCCCGTGTGTACAAAAAAACGCATCTGTGGATCGATGGCGACGTCGCCGACGAAGTCAATGGTGGTAATAACGGCTATTTCCCGTCCGGTCTTCACTTCCCACAAGCGGATGGTTTTGTCGTAGCTACCGCTGAGGAGGTACTGGCCGTTAGGCGTAAAGGCCAGGCTGGTGACAGTGGCTTCGTGGCCCAGGAAGCTGCGCACTTCGCGGCCGGTGCTGATCTCCCATAGCTTGGCAGCCTTGTCTTTGCTGCCGGTAGCAATGTAATTGCTGTCAGGGCTGACGGCGACGGTCATGACCGCCAGCTCGTGGCCCTTTTGAATAATGGTTTCAATGGATTGTGCGAAAGAGCTGCTGGTGAGCAGCACAAAGAGGAAGGTCAGTCTCATGCCGGCGGCAAATTAGATGCCAGGCAAAAGTAGTAAGTTTTACGCTTTAACGGGTGGCGTTTCGGCGGGCGCCTCGGCTTCGTGCTCGTGTACCTCCTCCCAGTTGCCAGATTCGTTGTTGTGCAGGTAGTCCAGGATCTTTTGCTCGATCTGTTTCAGTTTCAGGGCGCGCAGATATTTACCGTTCCGGGCCAGCACCAGGCGACCCGTTTCTTCCGATATCGCCAGCACGAGCGTGTCCGTGCTTTCGGACATACCCACGGCCGCACGGTGGCGCAGCCCAAAGTTAGGGGGAAGGTGGTCGTTTTCACTGACAGGCAATACGCAGCGTGCCGCCCGGATGCGGCCTTTATATATAATCACAGCGCCGTCGTGCAGGGGAGAATTTTTATTGAATATCGACAGGAGCAGGCGCTTGTTTACTTCGGCATCCAGGGCATCGCCGGTCTGTGCGTAGAACTTCAGCTCGGTGTCGCGCGAGAAAACCATGAGCGCTCCGGTCTTTGAAGCCTTGAGGGTCTTAACCGCTTCGATCACCTGGCTTATATCAAAGTCATCATGGTATTCGTGGCGCCAATTGGAAATGGTCTTGAAGATATTTTCGCGAAACTCCGTACCGCGGCCGATAACGAGCAGGAACTTCCGGATCTCAGGTTGGAAGAGAATGATCATGGCCAACACACCTACGCCCATAAACTGTCCCAGGATCATCGTCAGCAGTTCCATCTGGGCGGCACGCACGATGAGGTATACCAGGTACAGGGCGAGAATACCCAGGAAGATATTCACGGCAATACTGCCGCGAATGAGCTTATACACCTGGTACAATAAGACACTGACCAGGCCAATATCGATGACATCGACCCAGCTAACTTCCAGGAATCCGATTTTGAACAGGAAGATCATGTCTTACAAATGTAACCGATCAGGCATAGAAGCCCAATTTAAACAACGGACTTCTGTGCGGAAGAACGTGTGGTAAGCATGACCAGCTTGACGGCCTCCACGGCCTCGCGTACATCGTGTACCCGCAGTATGCCGGCGCCTTTCACCAGGGCAATGGTATTCAACACAGTAGTGCCGTTCAGCGCATCTTCCGGTCGCTGCTCCAGCGTGCGCCAGATCATTGACTTGCGCGACAGCCCCGCCAGCATGGGACAGCCCAACACGCGAAAGTGCTCGAAGTGTTGCAGCAGCTCGAAATTCTGCGCGGGTGTTTTAGCAAAACCAAAGCCCGGATCGATGATGACATCTTTCACCCCACGTTGCCGCAGAGCGTGTAGCGCCGGGTGTAGAAAGTCCAGAACTTCCTTCAACAGGTCGGTATAGTTCGTTTGCGTCGCCATGGTTTGGGGCGTGCCGCGCATGTGCATCAGTACATAGGGTATTTGCAGACGGGCTACGGTGTCGAACATGGCCGGGTCCAGCGTGCCGCCCGATACGTCGTTTATGAGGTGGGCGCCGGCTGCTACGGCTTCGGCTGCAACCTCGCTGCGAAAGGTATCGACAGAAATCAAAGCACCCGGAAAGGCCGTAAGAATGGCCCGTATAGCGGGCACGACACGTTCTACCTCTTCGGCTACGGTAATGTCAGCTGCTCCCGGCCGTGTGGAGTAGCCGCCGATGTCCAGGAAAGTTGCGCCTGCTTCCAGCATAACGCCCGCCTGTGCCTGTACCTGGTCCAGCGACGAGTAGCGGCTGCCTTCGAAGAAGCTGTCCGGCGTAACGTTCAGGATGCCCATGACGCGGGGCGTCTGCAGGTCGATAAGCCGTCCGCCGCAATGCAGGGTACGGTTTGTGGAAAAAAAATCATTTTCGAACACGGATTTCATGGGCAGGCGCTGGAATTCTCATTCAAATTAAGAAGTTTGCGGGCTAAAGTTTATTCCCTTGGTTGAAAAAACATCTCAGGAGTATAAGGCGGTAATCGCCCAGTGCCGCGCGCTGTTTGAGAAAAAAACACGCGATTATGGAACCGCCTGGCGCATTCTGCGACTGCCTTCCATCACCGACCAGATTTTTATCAAGGCCCAGCGTATTCGCAGCATACAGGATAAGGGCATGCAGCTGGTGGACGACCCCATCCGCGATGAGTTCATCGGCATCATCAACTACAGCATCATCGCGCTGATCCAACTGCAGCTCGACGAGCACTCCAGCCTCGACCTGCCGTTTGAAGAACTGGCGCCGCTGTACGACAACGCCGCCAATGAGACCTTCACGCTGCTTCAGCAAAAGAACCACGACTATGGCGAGGCCTGGCGCGCCATGCGCGTCTCCTCCATCACCGACATCATTCTCATGAAGTTGCTGCGGGTAAAACAAATCGAAGACAATCAGGGCAAGACACTGGTGAGCGAAGGTGTAAAAGCCAACTACCAGGATATGATTAACTACGCGGTATTTGCCATGATCATGAGTGGCGAAGCCAGGTAAAGACCGCCTATGCGGAAAAGTTGTTATTTAATAGTTAAAGTAAGCTGTGCTATGGCTTTTGAGAGGCGGAAGTGGGAAGTTTGGTGACTGTAGCCGCCCCGTGCACAGCCGCGATGTGAACCGAGTACAATATCAAGAACGATGATCAAGATAATCGACCAATTCTCACGCTTCTTTGTAGGAGCCTTATTCATCTTCTCCGGACTGATCAAGTTGAACGACCCGATCGGCACCGAGATAAAAATGGAAGAATACTTTGAAGTCTTTGCCAACGACTTTGGCTCTTTCTTTCTGGTGTTTAAAGATTGGGCGTTGGAAATTGGTCTGATCCTGATCGTACTGGAAGTCGTGCTCGGCATTGCCGTGCTGCTGTTCTACCGCATGAACCTCACCACCAAGGTGCTGCTGGGATTGATCATCTTCTTTACATTCCTCACATTCTACTCCGCATATTTCGATAAGGTGACTGATTGTGGCTGCTTTGGCGACGCGATTAAGCTTACACCCTGGGAGTCGTTTACGAAAGACGTTATACTGGTCGTGTTTATTCTGCACCTGTTCTGGTATCGCAAGCGTTATACACCTGCGCTGCCCGACCGGGTGGGCCATATCATTATAGCATCTTCAACGATCATCAGTTTCGCACTGGGTATTTACGCGTTGTTGCACCTGCCCTTTATCGACTTCCGCGCGTATAAGATCGGTAACAATATACCGCAGCAAATGCAGCCCGAAGAGCAACCACGCTTCGAGTATGTATTTAAAAAGAAAGACAGTGGCGAAGAGGTCGCTTCAGAAAAATACCTCGGCGATACTACCGTGTATCAGTATATCAGTGTACGCCAGACAAATGAAGATAAAACCAAAGCGAAGATCACAGACTACTCAGTCTTTACCGATCAGGGTGAAGATATTACGCAAAATACTTTCGAAGGCAACAAGCTCTTGCTAATCTTCTACGACGTCTCGAAGGCCTCGGCCAAAAACATCGACAAAGTTCGCACGCTCGTAAAAACACTGGAGGGTAGCAAGGTGGAGGTGATGGCGCTGACAGCTTCCAGCGCCGGCGAATTTGAAGCCTTCCGTCATGAACACCAACTGCCGGTAGCGTATTACTTTGTCGATGCCACCGTGCTAAAGACCATCATTCGCTCCAACCCCGGCATTACACTGTGGAAAGAAGGCACGGTAAAAGGCATGTGGCATCACAACGACACGCCGGACGCTGCAACGGTATTGAACACCCTGGGCGAGTGAGCGACTACCTCAAGATATTCCTGGTCGGCATGCCAGGCTCCGGCAAAAGCACACTGGGGCGACCCCTGGCAGAGGCGTTGTTATTGCCATTTGTAGACCAGGACAAAGAAATTGAACGTCGCGCCGGGAAGACGGTGCAAGCCATTTTTGCCGAAGACGGCGAAGCATACTTTCGCCTGTTGGAATCAGAAGTGTTAAAGCACTGGGCCTCGACCGACATGAACTTCGTGATGGCTACCGGTGGCGGGGCTCCCTGCTTCCACGACGGCATGGCCGTCATCAACGTAGCCGGTATAAGCGTGTTCCTGGATGTGCCGGTAGAAGAGCTACTCAGCAGAACGGCTACCGACAAAGGCCGGCCGCTGCTACAAGCCGAAGATCTGGCGGAAAAGAAAGTAAAGTTGACAGCACTATACGATCGCCGGCAGACCTGCTATGCACAGGCGCAGATCGCTTTGAAAGAACCCACCTTGCCGGCATTGCAGCAAGCCATCGACACCAGGCTTAGAAAGTAAAGCCCAGCGTGAGGAGGTAGTTCATATTTTTTACGTCTTGTATGGCACGCGGTTCTGGGATTCCGTCCACGGAATACGGCACGCGTATATTCTCCGTTTTGCTGGAAACAACAGCCAGATCGGTATAGAACTTTTTCACCCGCACGCCAACGCCTCCGGAGATAGATTGGATCTTGCGATCGGCGCCATTGCTGACGCGATAGGGATCGGCCATCAGGTTATAGCCGAGCCGGGCACGAAAGATGTTATAGCGATATTCTGCTCCCACGCGGTAATTCACCACCGAAGTATAACTAGACTTGATGCTCTTGTTGTCGGAGTCGTACCAGTCGGAATTACCAGTATTGTCTTTGTACTTGGAGCTGCCATAGTTCACAAACTCTACATCGGCGCTGATAAAGCCAAACTTGGCAATGAATGTCGCACCGGCGCTTACCTTCATAGGTGTACGAAGCGTGTATTCAGACAGTGTAGGTGAATCGAATTGCGAAACAATGTTCCTCAGGTCGTCACTGGTATTCGTCGGGGTATCATAGTAGTCAAAGTCATTCCAATCGGCTTCCTGTCTGGCCGTATAGTTGTCGGTCAGGCTGTACCAGGTGGGCGTTGCCAGCGAAACACCTAACTGTACAAAGCTTACTGGCTTGTAAATAGCGCCAATGGTAAAGTTCGCGCCACTTCCCTCAATGTCGATGTTCTCGCTCGTGGAATGGTAATTAAGTGGATTATAATCGACGGCATCCTCGCCGCGGCTATACCGGAAGTTCGATTCCCGGAAATTCAGCTCCAGGGAGTAGCGCAGTGTAGTCAGACCGAGGCTGGCACCGAGATAAAACTTATCAGAGAAATTGGCGCCATACGCAAAGGACCATTGATATTGGCGTCCGCTGCGGCGGAAGGACTCTACCTGATCGATCGTACGTACTTCGTCTGGTTGGTTCGGTATAGGAATGTCCGTGTCAAGGACCGAACCATACCGGTTGAGAAAATTACCATTGTCGTCATAGACGGCGTCGACCAGGAAGTTATTATACGCAAGGCCTGATAACGTGTAGTATCCGTCGTTGCCCGCCTCAAGGTAGGAGGGATCGTCGGGGGCCTGGAAGAAAGCATCATCCACAAAAAAGTCGATGATCGATGACTCGCTGTTCGTGCCGCTGTAGCGATACGAGTTATTCAGATCATTAATGCGGGTGAAGGTAATAGCAAAGTTGCCGCCGAGAAACCCCGTCTCGCGATCGTTGCCGTAGTGCAGTACCAGGCTGAGCGAAGGAATGTTAAATTTTGTATTCTGATTGCTGGAAGTAGACCCATAGTAGCGAGTACTGATATCTTCACCCGCTACGCCCAGCCCCAGGGTAAACTCTGATTTATTATAAAATCCCAACCCGGCTGGGTTTGACGCTGCAGAGCTGAAGTCACCCCCCAGAGATGTCTGTGTACCACCCAGTGCCTGGATGCGCGCGCTACCGGCCGGCTTCGTACGGCTAAAGAGCAGTGCGTTACTGGTGAAGCTTTGCGCCAGCACGGGAAGTGTTGGGGAAATCATGAACAATAGAATAACCACCGTGAGGCTCACCCTCACTACCTTCATCACCTTCATAGTGTACTGTACGAGAAATTAAGAATTAGTTGCCTCTGCCACCGCGCGAGCGGCCCCCGCCGGAGTTACCACCCGAGTAGCCACCGCTGCTGCGTCCACCACCGCCGCTGTTGCTGTTACCGAACGAAGAGTTTGAGCGGTCGTTGTTGCTGCTTCTCGACGGTGTATAGGAGCGGTCGCTGTTACTGTTGCCATTGTTCCAGTTCGAATTGCTGTTGGATGTACGGCCGTTAGAGCTGTTACCCGAGTTTGAATTCGAATTGCTATTGCTGGCGTTTGAAGGCTCCTGGGTTACGCGCCTCCATGTGCGGTTGTAGTACTCGCTGCCTTGTTGACGCGATCTGCCGTTGGTGGTGTTCGCCGGTGTAACAGCGTTGTTATTCAGGTTAGACGTGCGTCCGGCGGTAGCCTGCCGTTGCGAGCGGTTGTTGCTGCCAAAAGCATCCGACACCTGTGTGCGGGTACTTGGACTGGGGCGCGTAGTGTTGACAACATCATTGCCACGGCTGCCACGTTTGGCGTAACGAGGGCCGTAAGTGCCTTCACCATTGTTAATAATGATTACACTGCCGGGGTAGCCATACCAGCCCGGATAACCGGAATTGTAGCCATAACCAAATCCCCAGGAAGAAGCGTAACCGCAATACGGACGGTTCCAGTAGTTGTAATTACCACCCCACCCGTAGCCATAGTTACCATAGTTATTATAGGAGTTACCCCAATAGTAGCTGAAAGAAGCTGACCAGCCGTTGTTGTTCCAATATGGGTTGTACCAGGGGCTGTAGTAGGGATCGGCATATCCATAATACGGGCTATTCCACGAATTGATATTTGAGTTGTAGTAGTTGGGTGTATACCATGAACTGCCGTACCACGAATTAAAGTTGTTGTTCCAGTTGTTCATGTTGCTGGAAGTGGAATACTGATAGTTGTTCACGAAATAATCCTGGTCGTCCGACTGCGAGAGCTTTGCGGTGGAACGAGCTTCATATTCCGGATTGACGTTGCGGGCCGAGTAGCTGTCGGTAGGGTTGAGCGCCTCTACACTTTCGACACTTTCCCCTTCTTCCTCCACAGCCGGCTCTTCACGCATTTTTTTCGCCTTCTTCACGCTGGCTTCATAGGCAATTTGGTCCTGTCGCTCTTTAGATTGAAGCTTAACGCGATCCGTGGCGTTGAAATACATGTCATCGTCCTCCTGGGCGAAGGCGCCGATGTTTATGATGAAAGCTGCCAGTAACAGCAACAATGCCTTGGTTTTCATAGCGTGGTGTGTTTTATATCTTGGTAGTGGCTCTACACAACCTAACGAGTGTAATGCCGTAAAAGTGTCGATAAAGCTACAAAATTTAGCCAGTATTTGACCCGCTTAATTTACATTTGCCTTTTCGACATCGATTACATATAACAATAATTATACCAGTATGGCCAAAGAATTACCCACCCGCAAAGAAGATTATTCTTTGTGGTACAACGAATTAGTGAAGAAGGCAGATCTTGCCGAACATTCAGACGTGCGGGGGTGTATGGTCATCAAGCCCTATGGGTACTCCATCTGGGAAAAAATGCAGCAGGCACTGGACAAAATGTTTAAGGATACAGGCCACAGCAACGCCTATTTCCCGCTTTTTGTGCCGAAAAGCCTGTTTGAAGCAGAGGAGAAGAACGCCGAAGGTTTTGCGAAGGAGTGTGCCATTGTAACGCACTACCGCTTGAAAACCGACCCACAAAATAAAGGCAAGCTGATTGTCGACCCTGAAGCCAAGCTCGACGAAGAGCTGGTGGTACGGCCTACCAGCGAGGCCATCATCTGGAGCACCTACAAAAAATGGATTCAGTCGTACCGCGACCTGCCCATCCTCGTAAACCAATGGGCCAACGTGGTGCGCTGGGAAATGCGTACGCGCCTTTTTTTACGGACGGCAGAATTCTTATGGCAAGAAGGCCACACGGCGCACTCCACAGCCGACGAAGCCGTAAAGGAAACCGTGCAAATGCTCGACGTCTATGCCGACTTTGCTGAAAACTTCATGGCATTGCCGGTTGTAAAAGGAAGAAAGTCCGAAGGCGAGCGTTTCCCGGGCGCGGTCGACACCTATTGTATCGAAGCTATGATGCAAGATGGCAAAGCACTGCAGGCAGGGACGTCGCACTTCCTCGGACAAAACTTTGCCAAGGCGTTTGATGTACAGTTCACAAACAAGGAAGGCAAGCTCGGCTACGTGTGGGGCACTTCCTGGGGCGTGAGCACACGCCTGATGGGTGCCCTGATCATGGCGCACTCAGACGACGACGGCCTCGTGCTGCCGCCGAAGCTGGCCCCCATCCACGTGGTAATCGTGCCGATCTTCCGCACCGACGAGGAATTGGCCAAGATCTCTGAAAAAGCACAGGAAATCGCTGCTGCCCTGCGCAAGCAAGGATTTGCGGTGAAATTCGATAACCGTGATACCCACAAGCCGGGCTTTAAGTTTGCCGAGTGGGAGCTGAAAGGCGTACCCGTGCGCCTGGCCATTGGGCCCCGCGACATGGAGGCCGGCACCGTAGAAGTGGCGCGCCGCGACACCAAAGAGAAGCAGGTCATGAGACTGGACGAAGTGGTAGAAAAAATCCCTGCCCTGCTGGACGACATTCAGACAACGATCTATGCCCGCGCCAGGACATTCCGCAGCGAGGTTACCACAGAGGTTAACTCGTATGAAGAGTTCAAGCAGGTGCTGAACGAAAAAGGCGGCTTCCTTGCTGCGCACTGGGACGGAACACCCGAAACAGAAGCAGCCATTAAAGAGGAAACAAAAGCCACCATCCGTTGCATTCCGCTGGATGCGAAGGAAGAAGCAGGCGCATGTATCTACTCCGGCAAGCCTTCGACCCGGCGGGTACTGTTTGCCCGGGCGTACTAACCTCACAACTAAACTCGTTCAGCCATGATCATGTGGATAATCATCTTTTCTTTGCTTCTCATCGGCCTGGCGCTGATCGTGATTGAATTGGTATTCATTCCCGGCACCACGGTAGTGGGTTTGCTGGGGCTCATCTTTGCCGGTGCCGGCGTGGTGATTGGCTACCAGCATTTTGGTAGCGATACCGGTTTCTACATATTAATGGGTACCTTGTTGGCTACGTTGGGCTCACTCTTCTACAGCTTCCGGTCGGGGGCGTGGTCGCGGTTCTCCAATAAATCCTCCAGCGATGGGAAAGTGAACGAAGGTATTACCGGTGGCCTGAGCATAGGCGACGAAGGTGTTACCCTGTCGACGCTCCGCCCCATTGGCAAAGCCGAGTTTCACAACAAAACATTCGAAGTGAAAACGCTGGGGCAGTACGTGGAAACTGGCCAGCATGTCCGCATCATACAAATTCGTCTTAACGACATTGTCGTAGAACCTTTTAACTAACCATAGCAAATCATCATGGATCCTGTTTACTATCTTGTTCTTGTGTTGGGTGGGATTATTCTGTTCCTGCTCTTTTTATACTTTGTACCCATCAACCTGTGGATCACCGCCATCTTCTCCAACGTGAAGGTGGGTCTGCTCGAACTGGTGTTTATGCGCATCCGGAAGGTGCCACCACGCATTGTCGTAGATTCGTTGATTACGGCTACTAAAGCCGGCTTGCAGATCTCCTCGAACGAATTGGAGACACACTATTTGGCCGGTGGCAATGTGCCAAATGTTATTCGCGCCCTGATCTCGGCCGATAAAGCCAATATCAGCCTGAGCTTCAAACAGGCTACTGCCATCGACCTCGCGGGTCGTGACGTGTTCCAGGCCGTACAGATCTCCGTTAACCCCAAGGTGATTACAACGCCCAAGGTAGCGGCCGTAGCGGCCGATGGCATTCAGCTGATCGCCGTAGCCCGCGTGACTGTACGTGCCAGCATCGCCCAGCTGGTAGGGGGTGCCGGTGAAGACACTATCCTGGCCCGCGTGGGCGAAGGTATTGTATCGTCTATCGGTTCAGCCAAATCACATAAAGAAGTACTGGAAAGTCCGGATAAAATTTCCAAGCTTGTGCTCTCGCGCGGTCTGGATGCCGGTACTGCCTTTGAAATATTGTCGATTGATATTGCCGACGTAGATGTAGGTGCCAACATTGGTGCCAAGCTGCAAATCGATCAGGCTACTGCCGACTTGAAAGTGGCCGAAGCGAAAGCCGAAGAGCGTCGTGCTATGGCCGTAGCGTTGGATCAGGAAATGAAAGCCAAGGCAACGGACGCCCGTGCGAAAGTAATCGAGGCGGAGGCCGAAATTCCGAGAGCCATTGCCGCTGCGTTTATGAATGGTAACCTGGGTGTAATGGACTACTATAAAATGCAGAATGTACAAGCGGACACCGACATGCGGCAGGCAATCTCCGGATCGGGCGCTAAAGGACAAGGACAGTCGTCTACGCCGAAACAATAACAGCGAGGCAGCGTACTAATTATATAACGAGTGTTGTCTTGATGGGCAGCACTCGTTTTTTTTTCCGGCATTACGTTAATTGGCCGAATTAGGCTGTGCCAGCGGCAAGTGGATGGTAAATGTAGTGCCTATCCCATAATCACTAATCAACGTAATCGTCCCCTTCAATTTGTGAATAGCCTTATTCACAAGATAAAGCCCCAGGCCGTTGCCTTTAGAAGCCTGCGAGGCCCGAAAGTACAGATCGAATAAACGCGCCTGGTATTTTTCTTCCACACCCATGCCGTTATCGGCGACGTGAATCTCGACATGATCGCCTATTTGCATAATGTTTACATCGATAAAAGGAGTGACGCCGGGTTGTGTCTTCCGGAAGAGCACGGCGTTTTCAATCAGGTTGCGGAAGATGATGCGCAGCAGGCCTACGTTAGACAAGATGGTGATGTCCGCGTGTACCGAGAGGTGATTGGTGATGCCAAACCGACGGAAGTCGTTTTGGAAATATTGCACCGCTTCTTCCACCAGGGGGTTGAGATGGATGGGCTCCAGCGGCAGATCGGGTTTGTTGAGCTCATACATCATTTGCATTTTAAACAGCATGCTGTCCATGTTCCGCGCCGTCTCTACCACTTTGTCAAAGAGCATATTTGCCTGCGGGTCGTTCACAATGTGGCGGGCGACCTGGTCCAGACCCAATAGCGTAGTGATGGGGCGGCGTATATCGTGCGACGACCGGTATAGAAACGTGTCCAGCTCCTGGTTGGAGAGCGCCAGCTGGCGCGTGCGTTCGACTACCTTCATTTCCAGTTGTGTGTTCAGCGTCTGGATATATTGGTTGTTTTCTTGTAACATGGCACTTTGCGCTTCCAGCTCGGAGTTTTTGATCTCGATCTCGTCGCGCTGCTGGCGTATAAGCCGGGAGATGTTTCGCTGCCGGCGGAAGTTATTAACGAGCAGGATCACCAACACCACCAGAAGGATCAGGCCCATGAGGGTCACGATAAAAAGAATATTCTGACTGCGGATGCGCTCTTCCTGGATTTCGTTATTTTTCGTAAGCAGTGCAATTTCGGTTTGCTTGCGGTCGAGGTCGAACGCAACATTCACCTTCGCCAGGTTCAAGGCCTCCTGCTCATGGGAAAGTGAGTCGCGGAGCTTTACATGTTTTAAGAGTCCATCATAGGCCGGGCCATAAGCGCCCTCCACAGACTTGAGGCGCGACCATGCCAGCCAGTACGACGCCATATTCTTTCGGGACTCAACGACGTCATGCTGGCGGCTAAACATAAGATGGGCGGAGTCGAGATAAGCGTTTGCCAGGGGGTAGTTGCCCTGTGTCAGATAAATGTCACTCATCGTCAGGGCAGCCATGCCGGCGCTGCTCCACATGCTGAACTTCTGGCTCACCCTGTAGTCGGCCAGCACGCCCGCCTTCGCTTCCTCCGTGCGACCCATATCGCGCAGCACCACCGCTTTGTTACCATTGATGAGGCCGATCCAAAACTCATCGTTGATCTTCCGCGCCAGGGCCTCTGCCTGGTCGTAATAGCGCAACGCGGCAGCATACTGTCTCATCTGTCGGTGCGCCAGCGCAATGGTGTTACACGTGCTCATCTTCTGAAAGTAGTCCGCGCGGCTACTTTCGGTTTCACCCACGCGGTCGTGATATTGAAGCAAGCGGTATCCTTCGTCAATGCATTGCTGGTAGTTGCGCGCCGAATAGCTGATCATGCAGCTCTCGTAGTGGCACAAGGTCACATAATTGTAGAGTTGTAACGATTCAAAGATCTTGGAAGCGTCAAGAATGTGTTGAAGACCTTCCGATAGTAAGCCTTGCTGGGACAAAAACTGTCCCAGGTGAAAATAGGCCAGTCCCAGACCCATTTCCTCCCCTTGATTCTCTTTGGCCGTGGCCAGTGCCCGTTGAAAGTGGCGCAGGGCTTCTTCCTTAAAGCCAAATTTCCCATAAACAAAGGCCATGTTTCGGTTGGCCAGCACACGGCTGAGAGGGGAGCCCTTCTCGGTTTGTTTCAAACCCTGTCGCGCAAAGTGAATGGCCTGCTCCTGATCCAGTGCCAGGTAGCGCTCTTGTAAAGCATCAAAGACCGCCACCATCTCGCGGGGCGAGCTCATCTGTGCGCGATTGTAAAGGCTGTCAAGATCGGTAGTATCCTGTGCGCGGGTGCTACCTGGTAACAAGAGCAGGATGGCTACCAGGAGGAAAAAAAAGCACGGATTTTTCTGGCTCATGCAGTTAAGATGACACTAAAAATAGTAAAATTCGCAGCGATTTACAGCAGCCAATGAAGGTAGAAAAGCAGCAGCCCATCGGCGTATTCGACAGCGGCATCGGCGGATTGACCGTAGCCCACGCCATTAAGAAATTATTGCCGAACGAAAGCATGATCTATTTTGGCGACACCGCGCACTTGCCGTACGGCGAAAAATCGGAAGCTGCCATTCAAGCGTACTCCATTCGCATTGCCGACGTGCTCGTAAAAAAAGGCTGCAAGGTGATCGTGATTGCCTGTAACTCTGCCTCTTCCGCCGCCTATGCGCTCCTGAAAGAATACGTACGCAAGGACATTCACATCATCAACGTCATAGACCCCATGGTCTCGTTGGTGTTGGATAAATTCCCCGGGGCACAGGTCGGATTGATCGGCACCAAACGCACAGTACAGTCGGGTGTCTATCATCGTAAGATTGAAGAGGCGAACAAAGGCACAACGGTACACTCCCTGGCCGCACCGTTGTTAGTGCCCATGATCGAGGAGGGATTCTTTAACAACCAGATCAGCCATGAAATCATCGCCCAATATCTGGCCGATCCGTCCCTGCAAAACATTGCCGCGCTCATCCTGGGCTGCACACACTACCCCCTTATAAAAAGAGAGATCAGCGATTACTATAAAGGACAGCTTCCCATTCTGGACTCGTCCGAGGTCGTGGCCCAGGCCCTGCAGCGCCACCTGCTGCAGGAGGGACTTCTCAACGACACGGGCGCCGATCCGTATTATCATTTCCTCGTATCGGACTACACCGAATCATTTGAGGCATCGGCCCGGCTGTTTTTCCATGAAACGGTCCACCTCGACCGTCATGCGTTGTGGGAATAGGGCATTGGGCCCGCGGCTGGTGTACTGTTTTTTCAGAAATGATAGAAAACCACCGTAATAAATTCAGCATCTTTGACGCCATTTTAACCCAATTTTCTGAGCACACTCCTGTTCATATTACCCTTCCTCCTGCTGTATACCATCATGGCCATATACGCAGAACGGAAGATCTCGGCGTTTATTCAGGATAGGTTGGGTCCTATGGAAGCCGGTCCCTACGGCCTGCTGCAAAGCGTTGCCGATTTGGTGAAGCTCATTCAGAAAGAAGACATTATACCCGCGGGCGCCGACAAATTCCTGTTCCGGGTGGCGCCCATTGTCATTTTTACAGCAGTATTTGTCGGTTTTTCCGTACTGCCGCTATCCCCCGCGTGGACGGGCGCGCCCATTTCTTCGGCCGTCTTTTTCCTGCTGGCCATCACGTCGCTGGATGTACTGGGAATCCTGGTAGCGGGCTGGAGCTCCAATAATAAATACAGTGTGTTGGGTACCATGCGCTCAGCCGCCCAGATCATCTCGTACGAAGTACCGCTCGGCCTGTCCGTATTAAGTGTCTGCATGGTGTGCGAAACGCTCGACCTGCAAGCCATCTCGTATCAACAAAGCGCACTCAACGCCGAGCACCAATATCTTTTTGGCATTCGTGCCTGGGGTATAGATGTGACGGCGATCGGCGGCTTCCTGGCATGGAACGTCGTCCGTATGCCCTTGCTCTTTTTGGCGTGGGTGATCTTTTTTATAGCCTCCCTGGCCGAAAGCAACCGCGCACCGTTCGACCTGCCCGAAGCGGAATCCGAGCTGGTAGCAGGCTTTCAAACCGAATACTCCGGCTTCCGCTGGGCCGTAATCATGCTGGGTGAATATGGAATGATGCTTTTAGTGAGTATATTAGGGTCGGTGTTATTTTTTGGAAGCTGGAGTACGCCCCTGCCTAATATCGCATCGATGCGGTTAGCGGAATGGACAAGCGGTACACCGGGCACTGTAGCTTCGACCCTCTGGGGAATTTTTTGGTTGCTGGGCAAAGCGTTGCTGTTCGTAGCGATTCAAATGTGGGTCCGCTGGACCTATCCTCGGCTCAGGGTCGATCAATTAATGAATTTATCGTGGAAATATTTAACACCAATAGCACTAGCATTGGTCATTCTATGCGGATTTTGGAAAGTACTATGTATATGAGCAGGATGCTGTCTTTACGCGTTATTTTAACGACTATGGTGCTGGCCACGTGCGGCCTGTCGCAAGCACAGACGCCCGCGGGCGTTGACAGCCTCGAAAACGTTGTCAAATCGTCTAACCTGCCGGACAGCGTGCGCCTCGACGCTCTCACGCGGTTGTCGGACCTGTACCAGTTCGTAGACTTCGCCCGCAGCGTGGAGTATAGCGAAGAAGCCATTGCCCTGGCGGCCAATACCGACTTGCCCCTGCACAAGATCAAAGCCTATCGCAACGCCGCCCTGCTGTATACTATCAGCGGCGACTATAGTTCCGCCCTGCGCTACGACAACCTGGCCCTCGAGCTTGACATGATCGTGAAAGACAGCGTCGGCATTGCAAAAGAATATAACGCCATCGGCAACGACTACTACGACCTCGGTGAGTACGACGATGCATACTTCTACTTCACGCAATCACACCGCATGGCCAGCGCCACCCGCGACACCTTGCGCATGCTCATCGCCCTGCACAATGTAGGCCGTGTATTCAAAGAGCTGGGTCAATTCGAGCAGGCCCTCGACCACCTGCAGCTTTCGAAAAAACTAAGCGAGACGCAGAATGACCAGGAAGGTATACCCTATGGCCTTTACGAAATTGGTGACGTGTTGCTGCGCAAGCATGAATACGACTCCGCGCTGGCCACCTTGCGCGAGGCGCTGGCATTGGTGCGTAAACTGCACGTAGACATTATCGAGCCCAAGGTGCTTTCCACCATGGCGACCGCCTACCTGCAGCAGAACGACTACAAAAATGCGCTGGCATTTTACGACTCGGCCTATGCCTTGCACCAGAAGACCACCAACCGCTACGGCATGGCAGAAGCCAACCTGGGTCGGGGGATTGTACTGACGAAAGAAGGAAACTTCGAGAAAGCCCTGGAGAAATTCGAAGCCAGCCTCTCCGTAGCACGCACCCTCAATGCCCGCGTACTGGAGATAAAAGCCTTCAACCAGCTCTCGGTACTGTGGGAACAGGAAGGCGACTTTAAAAAAGCATTGTATTACTACAAACAATACAAGCAATTAGAAGATACCCTCTTCAGCCAGGAGACACAAGGCAAGCTACTGCGCGACCAGATCCGTTTCGAAACGGAATCGCGCGATACGCAGATTGCTGCCCTCAGCCAGCTGCAAGTCCTGCAGCACGGTGAGCTGAAGAAACAGGAGTTTGTACGCAACATCCTGGTCGTGGTCATGGCCCTGAGCGCCATCCTGCTCGTGACAGTATACCGCAGCGGACAACGCCGCCGCAAGATCAACACCTTGCTGCTGCAACACCAGGATGATATGGAAAAACGCAGCGAAGAGTTGGAGCGCCTCAACCAGGTAAAAGACAAATTCTTCTCCATCATCTCGCACGACTTGCGGTCGCCCATCAATGCGTTGGCAGGTCTGCTCGACCTCATCGACAAGGGAGCCATCGAGCCGGCGGAAATGCACAAACATACGCAGGAGCTCAAAGTACGGTTTAACCACACCCGCACGCTGCTAAACAACCTGCTCGACTGGACATTGCTGCAAATGGATAAACTGAGCCTGCAGGCAGCCCGCATCAACCTGCGCAAGATTGTAGACGAAAACATTCAGCTGCTCATCTCCGTGCAGAACAAACAGATCGATATGATCAACCACGTGCCGACAGACGCCATTGGCTATGCAGACTCCAACACCATCAACCTGGTGATCCGGAACCTGATGATGAACGCCATTAAGTTCACCAACGATGGGGGCAAAGTGATTATCGACGCCAAGTCGCAGCCATCGGAATGGTTGTTCTCCGTGAAAGACAACGGCGTAGGCATGAAGCCGGAAGTACTCAATATGCTCTTTGACAAGACCGCCCCGTATACCACCCGCGGCACCGCCAACGAAAAGGGCACCGGCCTGGGCCTGATCCTGTGTAAGGAATTTATCGAGAAGAACGGAGGACGCATCTGGGTTGAAAGCGAAGAAGGGCAGGGCAGTACGTTTTTCTTTACGGTGCCCAAGGCGGACTAACGAACGCTATTCCGATAGCAAAGGGGCTACCCGGTAACGGGTAGTACCCCTAAATTCATCTTTTAAATTCCTTTTTAACATCTTTTAACCTTCTATTTTTGTTCCACAGAAATGGAAGGAACCCCGCTTACATATTTCGGTGCGATTGGCAGTACGGTACGTTCTCTGTGGACCGGACTCAAGATTACGTTCAACCATTTGCTGAAAGCGCGCCATAGCCGCCGGCCGGTAATCATCAGCGACAAAAACTACTTCAACGACACCGAGGGCATCAACACCATTGCGTACCCACACGCCATGCAGCCCGTGCCGGACAATGGTCGCTATCGCCTGCACAACGAGATCGACGACTGCATTGTCTGCGACAAGTGTGCCAAGGTGTGCCCCGTCGATTGCATCACCATCGAGCCGATCAAAGCCATCGAAGAGATCGGCAAGACCTCCGATGGTACCCCCAAACGCATTTACGCCGCCAAGTTCGACATCGACATGGGCAAGTGCTGCTTCTGCGGACTCTGCACCACCGTGTGCCCGACAGAATGCCTGACCATGACCAAAGTCTACGACTTTAGCGTGTTGGATATACGCGACCACAACTTTGTCTTTGGCGAAATGACCGATGCAGAGATTACCGAGAAAAAGCAAGTCTACGAAGTATACCAGCAAAATAAGGTAACACAACCCAAGACACCCCCTATTACCCCTGCAATGCCGGATACATCGGCCGTGGCGACACCGCCTGCTGCCGGCGCGAAGCCTGTTTTCAAACCGAAGATTAAACCGGCGGGGCCTCCGTCTGCAAGCTGATGGAACCGGCGACAATCATGTTCTACTTCTTTGAAGGAGCCGCAGCCCTGTCGGCTGCCTCGCTGATCTTTATCCGTCAGGTCTTTTACGGCGCCCTATTGCTTATCGTCTGCCTGTTGTCACTGGCCGCAATTTATATACTGGCCTTCGCCGAGTTTGTCGCCGTCACACAGATCCTGGTATATGCCGGTGGTATCGTTGTGGTGATTCTCTTTGGTGTCATGCTGACCGCGAAGATTGGCGAAAAGCCGCTGGTAGTACAACATGGCAATCTGTTCGGTGGAATCCTGGCAGCGGCGTCGTTGTTGGCCGTGCTGCTGTATGGATTGGCAGGGCATGACTTTACACCCGCCACGGCGGCGACAACCATGGCAACGCAAAACGCGGTACAAGAAACGGGCTTTGTCATGATGCGCGACTTCGTGTTGCCCTTTGAGCTTGCCGGTATGTTATTGTTGATGGCATTGGTGGGCGCAGCGGTGATTGCTGCCCGTACAAAAAATAATCGAGCTTCATGATGTTCCCGTTACAACACTTCCTGATACTAAGCGCCATTCTCTTTTCGGTAGGGCTGCTGCTCGTGGTGATCAAACGTCACGCTATCATGATGCTGATTGGCATCGAGCTCATGCTGAATGCTGCGAATCTCAATCTTGTTGCGTTTAACCAATTATACCCCAACCACCGCGACGGCCAGATGTTTGCGTTGTTTGTGATTATCGTAGCAGTATGCGAAACCGCTGTGGGGCTGGCCATTATCTTGCGTACCTATCATTTTTACCAGACATCCGTGCCGGATGCGGTGGCTGAACTCGCCGATAAACCCTGACACCGATGTTATTTTTATTAACCCAGACACCCCCCGTCGATTTCACCGGAATTTATCGAATCAGCCTGTTGCTGGTGGTGGGAATGCCGTTACTCTCGGCAATAATATGTCTGGTGTTGCCGGCGCGGAAGCCGGGGTGGGTCATGGCCACGGCGTCGGTGCTCCTGCTCCTGGGCCTGTTGGCAGCCGGTGCGCTGTTCGGTTCCATCGGGGGCGAGCGTTATGGCCTTATATCTTTTACATGGTTTCAACTCGGCGGGAAGGCATTTGACATCAGCATTTTTCTGAACGAACGATCCGTGCGCATGCTTGTGCTGGTCATGCTGGTCTCGTTCCTGGTGCATGTGTACTCGGTGGCGTATATGGCAGGCGATGCAGCCCTGAAGCGCTACTACGCCGCGCTGGGGTTCTTTACATTTTCCATGTTGGGCATTGTGCTGACACATAACCTGCTTGTCATGTTTGTCTTCTGGGAACTGGTCGGGTTTTCTTCCTATATGCTCATCGGTCACTGGCGCGACCGGCCTGCCGCAGCCGCAGCTGCAAAAAAGGCATTTGTCATGAACCGCATCGGCGATGCCGGTTTTATAATTGGTCTCATGATCTACTGGGCTGCCGTGGGATCGCTCGACTACGGGCAGGTTGGATACAGCTACGACGATCTCTTCTCCCACTGGAAAACGGCAGGAGCATTGTGTATCTTCTGTGGCGTGATTGGCAAGTCTGCCCAGTTCCCGTTGTTCACCTGGCTGCCCGATGCCATGGAAGGCCCTACGCCCGCATCGGCGTTGATTCACGCCGCCACGATGGTGGCTGCGGGTGTTTTTCTGCTGGTGCAAATGCACGAACTCTTTACGCCCGTATCGCTTGACGTGATCGCTGTAGTCGGCGTCACCACAGCCCTGGCAGCTGCGCTTGCTGCACTGGCGCAAACTGATCTGAAAAAGATTCTGGCGTATTCTACCGTTTCGCAGCTAGGCTTTATGGTGATGGCAGTCGGAGCAGGAGCGCCACAGGCTGCCTTTCTGCATCTCTTTACGCATGGATTCTTTAAAGCTTGCTTGTTCCTCTGTGCCGGCGCCGTCATTCACGCCCTGCACGAAGCGCAGCATGGCACGCACGAGCACTTCGACGTACAGGATATTCGCAACCTCGGTGGCCTGCGACACAAGTTGCCTTTCACGTTCGTCGCTTTTATCATCAGTGGAGCGGCCCTCGCGGGGCTGCCGTTTTTCTCGGGCTTTCTGTCAAAAGACGCTATACTTACCTCACTGCTATACTGGAAGGGGGATGTATTCTCCTGGCGCCATATCGTATTCGGCGGCGCATTCCTTGTATCGTTCCTTACCGCATTATATACCTTCCGCCTCATGGCAAGCATCTTCTTCGGCAGTGAACAAAAGACCGCTGGCCTGACCGTGCACGAGCCGTCGTGGTATATGCGGGCGCCCATTGCACTGCTTGCGCTGGGCTCATGCTGGTTCCTCGTATCCTGGAATCCCCTCAACTACTACGGGTGGCTATACGCCCCCTGGAAGGCAGACGAGAACTTTCACTCCAGCATCCTGGTCTTTGTCTCTGCGGCGTGGGCGCTCATCGCCTGCGCGGTAGGATACTTTCTGTACAACCGTCGCTATACAGCGCAGGCTGCCGTGCTGCAGCAGGCTTTTTACGTCGACAAAGTTTATCTATGGCTGGCGACCAGACCGGTCCTGGCCCTGGCGTTCTTCACGGAAAAAATAGACCGCCGCTGGATTGACGGCTTCCTGCATTTTACGGCCTACGGACACGTAACGCTGGCATATCTTACCGGCTGGTTCGACCGCGTCATCATCGACGGCAGCGTAAATGGTATGGCCTGGCTGGTTCGTACAATCGGCAGTTTTACACGCTCATTCCAGGGAGGCAAAATCCAGCTTTATATCTTCTGGTCCGTTCTGGCAATCATTATTTTTCTAATTTGGACACTATTATAGAATGCAGCCATACCTTCTCTCATTCCTGATCTTCACACCGCTCGTAGCCGCGCTGGCCGCGGTGTTTATCCCCGCCGGAGCCGTGAAGTCATTCCGGTGGCTGGCGCTGCTGGTCAGTGTGCTGCAAGTGTTTGTCCTGCTACAATTGTTGGTCGCCTACAACCCCGCCGGCGGCCTGCAACAGGTCGAGCAACAACCCTGGATCGTCATCAGCCTGGGCGCGTGGGGTGTATTTCGAGCCGAATACTTTGTAGGCGTAGACGGACTCAGCCTGCCCCTGGTAGCCCTCTCGGTTTTTATACTGCTCATCGCCACCATCTCCTCGTGGCAAACCACCCGCCAGGCAAAAGGCTATTACATTTTATTACTTGTACTCAACGCCGCCATCATCGGCAGCTTCGTCGCACTCGACTTCCTGTTGTTCTATCTCTTCTTCGAGTTTATGCTCTTGCCCATGTTCTTTCTCATCGCCATCTGGGGCGGGCCGAGAAGAGAATATGCGTCCATTAAATTTTTCTTATACACGCTGCTCGGGTCCGTTCTCATCCTGATCGTGATGATCGGCCTATACATCAGCGTACACGATCCGTCTTCGCCCGGTGGGCTGGTGCACACCTTCAACCTGCTGCACATGGCCGATCCGTCCAACATTGTATCGCACGCTATATTCGATCCCCACAACGTGTGGAGGCTCGGGCGGCTCGATGCGCGCCAGTGGGCCTTCCTGCTACTCTTCTTTGGGTTTGCCATCAAATTGCCCATGGTACCGCTGCACACCTGGCTGCCCGATGCGCACGTAGAAGCGCCGACGCCGATGTCAGTACTGCTGGCCGCGTTGCTGTTGAAGATCGGTGGCTACGGCCTCGCGCGCATCGCGCTGCCCATCTTCCCCGATGCAGCATTATACTTCAGCAGCTTCATAGGCATCATGGGCGTGATCTCCATTGTCTATGGCAGCCTCAACGCCATGGCGAGCAAAGACCTCAAGCGACTCATCGCTTACTCCTCGGTGGCACACATGGGATTTGTTTTGTTGGGCCTGGCGGCCGTGACACCCGAGGGCGTAAGCGGCGCGATGTACCAGATGTTCAGCCACGGCATCATCTCCGCCATGCTCTTCCTGGTAGCAGGCGTGGTATACGATCGTACACACGACCGCACCATTTCACACTACTCCGGATTGTCGTCGCGTATGCCTGCGTATACCGCCATGGTGTTAGTGTCATTCTTTGCCTCGATGGGCTTGCCGGGCTTCTCGGGCTTCATTGCGGAAATATTGATATTCCTCGGTGCCTTTAAATCGGCCAGCACCAACGGGCTGTTACACGAAAGCCTGGCCATCATTGCCACGTCTGGCCTGGTGTTTGGCGCGGCCTACTACCTGTGGACGCTGCAACGCATGTTCTTCGGTCCGTTTGATCTGAAAGGGGGTATACAGCCCGAACAGATCACAGACCTCACCCTGCGGGAATATATACAGCTCGCGCCCCTGGCGCTGGCAGCGCTGGCGTTTGGTATATGGCCGCAGCCTGTGCTGAGCATTATCGATCCGTTCGCGCAGCAATTTTGTGAGCACGTGCTCACCGTCGGCAAAAGCGTAACTTTTAAATTGTAAGCCAGTGGAAAGCGGCCTGTCAGAAACGATCGCCCTGGTTCGGAATAGCCTGCATGCATTTGTGCCGGAACTCATCCTGTCGCTGGGCATTCTGCTCGTCTTGCTGGCCGGCCTGCTCAACCGCCGTCGGGGCAGGTTGAGCCTCATGGTCTTTGGCGTCATGCTGCTCAGCTTTGTCTCTCTTCCGTATCACGCCGAGCCGTTCGCCCATACATTGTTTGGCGGCATGGTCCGCAGCGACAACTTCTCCGCCTACCTGCGCGCCCTGATCGACATCGGCGGCGTGCTGACACTCATCATGGCCTGGCGTGACAAGCGCGCCGACGAGCGACTTTCCGAATATTATTCGCTCCTGCTCTCCATCATACTCGGCGCGCACCTGCTCGTCATGAGCCAAAACCTGCTCATGACGTTCCTGTCGCTGGAAATCATGTCGTTGTGCTCGTATGTGCTCGCCGGATTTTCCTTTACGCGTCAGGGTGCGGAAGGAAGCTTGAAATATTTTCTGTTCGGTGCGGTAGCATCGGCAGTCATGCTGTATGGCTTGTCACTGCTGTACGGGTTCACCGGCACCCTCGACTTTTCCTCCGAAACATTTTCGGCCGCTTTGCAACAGCAGCAAACACCCCTCGTATTTGCGGCTGGCCTGATGGTGCTCGCCGGATTCTTGTACAAACTGGCGGCGGCCCCGGTGCACCCCTGGGCGCCAGACGTGTACGAAGGTGCGCCGATGCCCGTTGTAGCGTTTTTCTCCGTGGTGCCCAAACTGGCAGCCGTGGGCGCATTGCTAAAATTTGTGCTCGTGCTGAACGCATATGGACACTCCGCCTTCGACTGGCAGGGCGTACTGGCAGTAGTGGCGATCATCACCCTGACCGTCGGAAATTTTTCGGCACTGTGGCAAAAAAATCCAAAGCGCCTCATGGCGTATTCTTCCATTGCGCAGTCCGGATTTCTACTCGTGGGTGTCGTGGCCTTTCTGCCGCAAGGCATGCAGTTTATGCTGTTCTATGCCACGGTGTATGTCATCATGAATTTTCTGGTCTTTATATATCTGCAAAGCTTCGAAAATATAGGATTGGAAACGATTGCATCGTATCAGGGGCTCGGCCGCCAGCGGGTGTGGCCCATGGTGTTCCTGCTGGTAGGGATGGTGGCGCTGACGGGATTGCCTCCTACGGCGGGTTTTACAGGCAAACTTTTTATTTTTTCGGCATTGTGGGAAGCCTACGCCCTTTCCGGCAAACCTGTATTGCTGTGGCTCCTCGTTATGGGTTTGCTGAATACGGTGGTTTCGCTCTTTTATTATCTGCGCATACCCTATTTCGCCTTCATAAAAAATGGCGAATCGACCACTTCCACAAATAACCTCGCATTCGAAAATCTTTTTGGCCTGTTGTTGGTTTTACTGCTACTCGTCCTCTTCTTCAGTCCCGGATTGTTGATGGGATGGATTAATAAAATTACCTTTGTGATCCGTTAACGGTTATTCGTTGTCCGTGTGCTGCAGGCGAATTGCCGGGTGTGCGAAAACGGTTACAACGAACGGCTAACAACGGGTCTAACGAGACTAACGGACCACCAAACATGAGTGACCAAATCCTGCACGAGTGCGGCATTGCAATGATCCGCCTGCGTAAGCCTCTTTCGTACTACATTGAAAAGTACGGACCAACTTACGCGATGAACAAGATGTATATCCTAATGGAGAAGCAGCACAATCGCGGACAGGATGGCGCAGGGATCGCCAACATCAAACTAGACATCGAACCCGGACACCGTTACATTAGCCGTTATCGTTCCATCAAAGCCCAACCCGTAGCCCACCTCTTCAAAAAGATCAGTAAAAAATACAAGCGCGCCCAGAAAGAAGGCAAAGGACGTTTCCGCGACGAGCAATGGCTCAAGGAAAACGTAGCCTTCACCGGCGAGCTGTGGCTGGGCCACTTGCGTTACGGTACGCACGGCATGAACAGCATTGAAAACGTGCACCCGTTCCTGCGTCAAAACAACTGGCGCAGCCGTAACCTGGTCATGGCGGGTAACTTTAACATGACGAACGTAGAAGAGCTCTTCGACCTGCTCGTCGGACTCGGTCAACACCCGAAAGAGAAAGTTGATACCGTTACCGTCATGGAAAAGATCGGCCACTTCCTCGACGAAGAAGTGCAGACGCTTTTCGAAAAATATAAAGACAAATTCTCTAACCGCGAGGTATCGGATATCATCGAGAATGAGCTCGACCTGCACCGCGTCCTGAGACGTGCCTGCAAAGACTTCGACGGTGGTTATACCATGGCCGGTGTAACCGGCTCCGGCTCGGCATTCGTAACACGCGACCCCAACGGTATACGCCCGGCATATTACTATGCAGACGACGAGGTGGTCGTAGTGGCGTCTGAAAAGCCGGCCATCAAAACAGCCTTCAACGTAGACTACAGCCAGATCGAAGAAATAAAACCTGGTCATGCGCTCATCGTCAACAAGAGCGGTGAATACGCCCAATATCAAATTATTCAGCCCGGCGAGAAAACTTCGTGCAGCTTCGAGCGCATCTACTTCTCGCGCGGCAACGACCCGGATATCTATCGCGAACGTAAGCAGCTCGGCCGCCTGCTCGTGCCACAGGTGCTGAAAGCGATCAATTCCGACTTGCGCAACACTGTATTCTCCTACATTCCCAATACCGCCGAGACAGCATTCTTCGGCATGATGGAAGGCATTGAAGAATACCTCATCAACAAACAGAAAGACATCATTATCGACGGTAAACCCTCTGTCGATTCACTGGAAGATATACTCTCGTTACGTCCCCGCGTAGAAAAGCTCGTGCTGAAAGACGTGAAGTTGCGCACCTTCATTACCGACGACGAACACCGCGACGAAATGGTGTCGCACGTATACGACACTACCTACGAGGTGATCCGCAAGGGCATCGACACCGTGGTGGTAATCGACGACTCGATCGTGCGCGGGACAACACTGGAGAAAAGCATTTTGAAAATGCTCGATCGTCTCGGTCCGAAAAAGATCGTGGTCGTATCATCCGCACCGCAGATCCGCTTCCCCGATTGCTACGGAATCGATATGAGCAAGATGGGTGAATTCGTCGCGTTCCGCGCCATGCGGGCGTTGCTGAAAGATCAGGGCAAAGATTATTTGCTCGGCGAAGTATACGAGCGTTGCACCCGCGCCCGTGGCCACGAGCGTCAGCAGAACTACGTAAAACAACTGTACGAACAATTTACCCACGACGAGATTTCGGCAAAGGTCACGGAAATCTGTCGCCCGGCCGATATGAATGCAGAGCTGGAGATCATCTTCCAGACGGTAGATAATTTACACAAAGCCATTCCTCTTCATAGCGGCGATTGGTATTTCACAGGCGATTATCCTACCCCCGGCGGTATGAAGGTGGTAAACCGCTCGTACGTAAACTACATGGAAGGCAAGCTCGTTCGCGCCTACTAAGCACGGTCGACACACGCACATAACAAAAGCCACGCATGCATTGCATGTGTGGCTTTTGTCTTATGGAGCAAAATTATATACTGGTATATGCGTGTGGTGCAAAATAAAAAAAGCCCCCGGGAACCACCCCGGGGGCTAAACCAAACCCCTCTAACCAACTTCACATCCCGACCAGAGTCGGGATCACCAATCCTTAAACCTGTCTGTATAACGATGTCACTACGCTCTTTAGTTCCCAGCCTGCATTAATTTATAGCAGGCGTCAGTTCTCCATTCTCAAACACAAACTCCACGCCGTTCTTCAGGTCGATGAAAATCACCGAGTCCTTTTGAACTTTACCCGCGAGAATCTGTTTCGAAAGCTCATTTAACAGTTCACGCTGCAACACGCGTTTCAGCGGACGTGCACCGTACTGCGGATCGAAACCCAGGTACGCGAGACGATTGCGTGCTGCATCCGAAATCTCGATGCGTACACCGGCTTCTTCCAGGCGCTTGCGCACGATGTCCACCTGTATATCCACAATCTTGCGAATATCTTGCTGGCTCAGTGGACGGAACATGATGATTTCGTCGATACGGTTGATGAACTCCGGCCGCACAGACTTCCTCAGCAAGCTCAACACTTCTTCCTTCGTTTCTTCCAGCACATCGAAGAAGTTCGTCTCGTTGATCTTCTCGAAGTTCTCCTGAATGATCTGCGAGCCAATGTTGGTCGTCATGATAATGATCGTGTTCTTAAAGTTCGCCACGCGTCCTTTGTTATCGGTCAGACGGCCTTCATCGAGCACTTGCAGCAAGATGTTAAAAACATCCGGGTGTGCCTTTTCGATCTCGTCCAGCAGAATGACCGAGTACGGCTTTCTGCGCACGGACTCTGTCAGCTGGCCACCTTCGTCGTAGCCCACGTAGCCCGGGGGCGCACCGATCAAACGGCTTACGCTGTGACGCTCCTGGTACTCACTCATGTCGATCCGCACCATTGCGTTATCGTCGTTGAAGAGATAATCCGCCAGCGCCTTTGAAAGCTCTGTCTTACCGACACCCGTTGTACCCATAAAGATAAACGAGCCAATCGGCCGCTTCGGATCTTGCAGACCGGCGCGACTTCTGCGCACCGCGTCGCTCAACGCACGAATCGCTTCCTCCTGCCCGGCTACACGCCGGCTCAACTCTTCTTCCAGTTGCAGTAACTTTTCGCGGTCGCTCTGCAACATCTTGGACAACGGTATACCGGTCCATTTCGCCACGACTTCGGCTATATCCTCGCTGTCTACTTCTTCTTTCAACAGCGACTTCTCGCCCTGCATGTCCTTCATCTTCTGCTGGTACTCGTTCAGGCGTTTTTCCGCCTCGGTAATTTTACCGTACCGGATCTCGGCCACCTTGCCATAGTCACCAGCCTTCTCAGCCTGCTCGGCTTCGAACTTCAGCTTGTCAATATCTTCTTTTGCTTTCTGAATACCGTGCACCACCTCTTTTTCGCTTTCCCACTTCGCCTTGAGCGAATTGCGTTGCTCTGAAAGTTCCGCAATCTCCTTGCTCAGCACAGCTTCTTTTTCTTTATCTTTTTCACGACGAATAGCTTCGCGCTCGATCTCGAGCTGCATGATCTTACGATTCAATTCGTCGAGCTCTTCCGGCAGCGAGTCCATTTCCAGGCGCAGCTTGGCAGCAGCCTCGTCCATCAAGTCGATGGCCTTGTCGGGCAGGAAGCGGTCGCTGATATAGCGGCTCGACAATTCGACGGAAGCAATAACCGCGTCGTCTTTGATCCGCACCCCGTGGTGCAGCTCATATTTATCTTTTATACCGCGCAGGATCGAGATCGAATCTTCTACCGAAGGCTCGTCTACCATGACGGCCTGGAAGCGACGTTCCAGCGCCTTGTCCTTTTCGATATACTTTTGATATTCTTTTAATGTCGTGGCACCGATCGCATGCAGCTCGCCGCGCGCCAAGGCAGGCTTAAGCAAGTTAGCGGCATCCATGGCACCTTCGCCACCACCTCCCGCACCGATCAAGGTGTGGATCTCGTCAATAAAAAGAATGATCTGACCGTCGGAGTCTGTCACCTCTTTAATGACCGCCTTGAGGCGTTCCTCAAACTCGCCTTTATACTTCGCGCCGGCCACCAGCAAGCCCATGTCCAACGACACAAGTATCTTCTCGCGCAGGTTCTCCGGCACGTCACCGTCTACAATACGTTGCGCCATACCTTCCACGATCGCCGTCTTACCAACACCGGGCTCACCGAGCAGTATGGGATTATTCTTCGTACGACGTGACAGGATTTGCAACACACGGCGAATCTCTTCGTCGCGGCCAATGACCGGATCGATCTTCCCACGCTTGGCAAGCTCGTTCAGGTTTTTCGAATAGCGCTCCAGTGATTTATACTTCGCCTCCGCGTTTTGATCGGTAACAGTATTGCCACCGCGCAATTCTTTAATCGCTTTGATCAATGCGCTCCGCTCGAAGCCCGTATCCTTCATCACCGTCGACACCTTGTCTTTCGTGTCCAGCAACGCCAGCAACAGGTGCTCAACGGCTACATATTCGTCTTTAAATTCGCGCAGCTCTTTCTGTGCGTTCTGCAACACCGTGTTGGTGCCCGACGACAAATACGGCTGCTGACCCGTCACACGGGGATAGCCCTGGATGATCTCCTCCAGGCGGTTTTCCAGGATCGTACCGTTAATGTTGAGCTTCTTAAACAAGTAGCCCGAAACATTCTCGTCCGTCTCCAGGATTGCCTTTAGCACGTGCCCCGGCTCAATCGCTTGCTGCTGGTTGCCCATCGCAAGCTCGGCCGACTTCTGCAGTGCCTCTTGAGATTTTATGGTGAATTTATCAAAGTTCATAATGGTGCTATTTTCCTCGGAGGGAATAATCAAATCACAATCCATTTCAAATTTGAATGGATTTCATGCATTTATGGCAGAAAAATCAGCCTAAAGGGGAGGAAAAAGGACAGAATGACCGATGTGCCGCCGTTCTTTTATTTACATACTTTTATCGGCGTAGCATCTTCCAGCGCACCAAACCACACCAGGCCGTACTCTTTATATAAGCCGATGCCAATGCCCTTCCAGGTCAGCTGGCTCCAGGTGTCGCTGTTAATGATCAGCGGGTTGTGGCCCGGGCTTTTTTTCCAGCCTGCCAGCGCTTCTTCAGCGTTGGATCCAGCCGAACCGTAGTAGGCAATTTCGTAGCCTTCCGACTCATAACCGGCAATCTCCTTGGGTTTGTCCCACATACACTGCGCCTGGGCATGGTCGCTGGTGTAGCAGCACGAGCTCCAGGTGCCCTTTTTCGACCAGCTGTGCGGATTACATTTGTTATTGGGATCGAACGTATAGTTTTCCGACAAGTCGCGTGCATGGGTTTGGGCTACCTGGGTGAGCTTGGCCGACAGCGGAATCGGTGGCAGGCCCTCTGTCTTCCGGTAGGCCATGATCAGGTCGTACAATTTCTTTTCTTCGCCCGAAAGGCAGATTTCGGCTGTAGACGGACGTTCCGCGGGTGTGTGTGCCTGAAAGAGAAAAAACAGTGGCAGAATACAAAAAAAGGCTTTCATAGTTTACTTTCTAGAGAAACGAATGAACACAAAATATCTTCATTTCTGTACTTAATTTTTTAATTTTCCGCGCCCAAATCAAAGGCAGGTTATACGTGAGGACGTGCACACGTACACACCCAAATCACAAATACACGTAACCAATAAACAATATAGTAAAATGAGCGATCAGAAAATCAGCATCAGCAACGGCAAACTCAACGTGCCCGATAATCCGACGATTCCTTTTATCGAAGGTGACGGTACCGGCGTAGACATCTGGCCAGCATCCAAGTACGTATTCGATAAAGCAGTTGAGAAAGCCTACAACGGCAAGCGTAAAATCAACTGGAAAGAAGCCCTGGCCGGCGAGAAAGCCTTCAACCAAACCGGCAACTGGCTGCCGGAAGAAACGCTGACGATTTTCCGCGAATACCTGGTGGGGATCAAAGGCCCCCTGACAACGCCCGTTGGCGGCGGTATCCGTTCCCTGAACGTAGCCCTGCGTCAGGAGCTTGATCTCTATGCCTGCGTACGGCCTGTACGGTGGTTCACAGGTGTACCTTCACCGGTAAAAGAGCCCCAAAAAACCGACATGGTAATCTTCCGTGAAAACACAGAAGACATCTACGCCGGCATCGAATTCCAGGAAGGCAGCGACGACGTCAAGAAATTTCTGAAGCTCTTCGAAGAAAACTACGCCAAGCTGTATAAGAAGATCCGCTTCCCGCAAACATCGGGCATCGGTATCAAGCCCGTATCGAAAGAAGGTACAGAGCGTCTGGTGCGTTCGGCCATCGAGTATGCCATTGCCCAGAAGAAGCCCAGCGTCACCCTGGTGCACAAAGGCAACATCATGAAATTTACCGAAGGCGGTTTCCGCGACTGGGGATATGCCCTGGCGAAAAGCGAGTTCGGTGCAAAAGACCTCGACGGCGGCCCCTGGCAGGTTATTGAAAAAGACGGCCACAAGATCGTCATCAAAGACGCCATCGCCGACGCCTTCCTGCAACAGATTCTGCTGCGCCCCGACGAGTATTCAGTAGTGGCCACGTTGAACCTCAACGGCGACTATATCTCTGACGCGCTTGCAGCTATCGTAGGCGGTATCGGTATCGCCCCCGGCGGTAACGTCAACTACAAGACTGGCCACGCCATCTTCGAAGCAACTCACGGCACAGCACCCAAGTACGCTGGCCAGGACAAAGTAAACCCTGGATCAGTAATCCTGTCGGGTGTGATGATGCTCGAATACATGGGCTGGCAAGAAGCAGCCGACCTGATCATCAAAGGTCTCGAAGGCGCCATCAACAGCAAGAAAGTAACGTACGACTTCCACCGTCAGATGGAAGGCGCTACACTGCTGAAGTGCTCGGAGTTCGGCCAGGAAGTAGTGAAGAACTTCTAATCACGAAGACTTCCAAGATAAAAAGAGCCGGTTTTGCGACCGGCTTTTTTATTTTATATATAGCTACTGCTATCTTTAGGCAGGGGCAACTATCTTTATTCTATGCGTCGACGTCGTATCGTTAAAAAAGTAATACTTGTTTTCTGCTGCACGGTGGGCGTCGTGCTTCTGAGTGGCTTCGTTTTCTTTTACAATATGTTTCACGTTATGCCCTATGACAAAGCCTGGTTCTTATCCGACAAGATAGAGACGATAGATGCCCACCATATAAACTGGGCCTGTGATTGTGCTGACTTCACATTTCGCAGAACGCCACCAGTAGATATCGGCGCAATCCCGGATGCCGATATCTTCTTTATCGAAGCCTCCGATCCAGCGCTAGAGGTCAGCAGGGCTTTCTATGACTCAGGTTATTTTTACCAATACCTCCGGCTGACCGGCCGTTTCTATATTGACCGCGGTATCTCACGCTCGTATGAATTAAAAACACCCGAAAAGCCGGAACACGATCGTGTATTTCGGTATGATAAGATCGAATACGTGGACAAATAATCCACTCCGATACGCGTAAACAGCGAGATGGCAAGAGGGTTTTTCCCGGCCTTGTTTGGTATATAGTGATGTGAGTATATTCCGCCCATGATAGCCACGATCTTTCAAGAGGAATTTCAAAATATGGGTTTCGCAACCGAAGTCGGCGATGATAGGTTAACGATCATCCCGCTGGGTCTGGCATTGCATCTCGAACATCTTTACACCGAAGACTATACATCTTGCTTCAAAATATCAGCCCAGCATCTTTTGTTTCCGGAGGGGCGCCACGAGTTGCTCTTTGGCGGAGGGCATAATGAACGCGACCGATACGTCGATGCGGCCCGACGCTGGCTGAATGTCGACTTTCCCGTGTTACATGCATACTTATGTCCAGGCGATAACGATGGGGGCGTACAGCGGGCAGAAATTGTTACGCAGACCGGCGACGTACAAACGGGCTGGAACTTGTTACTCGGACCGGTGCTGATCATGGAGGAGGGCTCGACCCGCGTGGAGAATAAAGAAATCTGGGAGTTTTATAAACTTCTGGCAAATGAAATGACTACCGTCATGGACACGCCCGGCCTACTTTGGGTAAAATGTTTTACCGGCAAATTTTCAACGGGTATGGTAGACGTATCGTGCAGGCTCAATGGAGAGCACTGGGAGTCGGCTGTGCAGGAGTTGCACCAGTACACCCAGGAAACGCAGATATCCGGAAGTTTTCAGATGCTGCATCAATTCATGCTTCTTTATCCAAGGCCGTTGAACGAATTGTCATCCCGCGATGAGTTGTCTCGCCGGGTTTCCGACGAGCATAGGAAACATGAACAAAAGCCCGATAAATGGTCGGCGGCGGTTAATGCCGTTACAAGATTGCTAAGAGGATTGTAAGAAGATAAAGAGAGCATATATGACCAACAAAATTCTCCTGACAATCATTATTCTGCTACTGGTCTGTGCGCTCATAGACTGGGTGTTACCGTCATCTATTGAATTCACATTTGACAACGTCTTGTTTCCCAGCCTTGCACTGTATGCAGGTCTTTTGATGATGCTGATCAACGGGACATTTGTGACCAGGCGTTATTATACAATAGCCCGGGCAGCGATTGCGGCATACATGCTAGGTGTTGTATTTAAAATCCTGCACCTAACAGGAGCAGATCAAATCCTGATAATATCGGTCCTTTTATTAGTCATCTTGTACACCCTTCACTTCGTTGCCAAACAGCGGAAGAAAGTACTAGACTACCTAAAGATGCTGACGGTAATCTTTCTGGCAGCGGCTCCGCTACGAATGCTGCACCTGGTGTCAGGCGAAATCCGGTATACATTGGACGTACTCCATACGATAATCTTTTGGATCACATTCCTGGTGTTCCTAAAAGTGCAGTGGAGTGAACGTAAGCAGACTGATGCCGCTTGACCCTAAGGCCGTCAGAAGAAAGGCGTAAAGCTATTTACCTTCAATACTTCCTTCATCGCCGCTTCTGCTTGTTTGTTTACATACCGGTAAGCAAAAGGCCCCATGCTGATACGCTTCAATCCCCACGACCCTAACACATCAAACGCCGGCAGCATTGGCATACACATTACGCTGACGGGCAACTTCGTAGTACTCGTCACGGTGCGGATATCTTTTTCCTCGGTCATGCAAGGGACAAACAAGCCGTGCACGCCGGTTTGCTCGTAGAGCCTGGCTCGGACAGTGGTTTCTTCCAATGCCGTTTCCAGGCCGAGGATAAAACCATCCGTACGGGTATTGATGAACAGCTTAATGTTTTGCTGTTCCATTTTATTGGTGATGGCCGACAACTGTTTCTGAAATTCTTCCGCGGGGCGAAGCACGGCTGTGCCCGGCAGGGTATCCTCCAGGTTGATGCCGGCTACGCCAACGTCGTGCAGCTTCTTGATATTCTCGACAATGCCGTCCGCAGTGCGTGCATAACCGGCCTCCAGGTCGACCGTTACTGGAATCTTTACAACTTCCGCAGTGCGTCGCGCCAGTCGAAGCAGGTCTTCGAATGAAACGTTCTCACCATCATCATATCCCAGCACCTGCGCTACCGCCTGGCTGGAGGTACCCACCGCAGCATAGCCGCTCTGCTCGAACAGCCGGGCGCTGTGCACATCCCAGGCGTTGCCCAGTACAAGCGGTTTTTCGTTTTGGTGTAGTTGGCGGAAGGTTTCAAAGGCGCTCATGGGATCGGTTGTTATTGTTTCATAAACCATTATACACGCAAAGGAAGATGCAAACGTTGTATTTGAATTGTAAAAATGCGAACAACCTGATTTTTTATCACCCTCCATCGCGTACGTGTAGGCCCGAACGTCTACTTTGTCTACATTCTTTTCTTTTGCCGTATAGACATACCTGACCTCGGGCGCCTGATACAATTTCTCCTCACGTACAACAACGGCAGGTTCCTCTGGTAAATCAGGTTTTATCCGTTCTTTCACGGGTGCCTCGTCCGAGTCGTGGGTTTCTTCGTCCCGCAAATCGTCATCAGCCGATCCATCCCTTCCCCGCAATGCCAGGATCTTCGCAGCCCCATAACGCGCTACCTCTTTAATTTTTCCGTTCTCCCGAAATGCGCCGTACTCTACGCCAACCGATAACATCAATGTCCATTGATCGTCCGGTGGCAGGGTATCTGTTGCTATCGTCAGTGTTGTCGCCGGCATACCTTCGAGGGAGGGACACCACTCCGTCGAGACCTCGCGTGAATAAAATTTTGGCGAATACCAGGCTGGTGGCAAATACTCTTTCTTCTGTATATTAAATGCCATATCGGGCACAATGCCGAGCGTCACAACAATGCGGAACATGGCGTGGTTGTTCTGAGGAAAGTAATTGATGCTCCGCTTTAATTCGGGTATATCCAACTGCGCGGTGCGTGTAGCACGATCCATCGTGTAGTAGATGGGATTTCGGATAACCGAATCGAACGTGGGATTGGTTTCGTTCATCGGAAATCCTTCCAGGATGCGGGCGTGTTCGGAGAGTATAATGTTGCGTTTGCCCCAGTCGCCAGTGCCATCTTGCAATTGCACCTGGCGCATGAGGCTATTGATATCGCTACCAAAATTATAGTCGGACAAGTGGCGAAGCTGGAGCAACCCCAGGCGTACATGCCGGCCCATCCGCGAGCAGCCGCCGAATTCAGACATCGTGCGGCGTACGTTGGCAAAATTTTCGCCCTTTCGCATGTGCTCTGGATTAGGGCCGCCTTTACGACGGACGATAATCTTGTCAAAACCGCGCATGCGGTAGGCGCTTAAGTCGGCTAGTTTTCCGGTAAAGGTGATTCCTTCGAGAAAGGGCATAACACTATAGATTTAGTAAAACGAATGATTTAACCTACAACAGCCGCCGGGTCATAACGGGTGTATGAAGCGAATATAGGAAATGTGAGTGATTAGCCTGTTATATGAATAGTTATAATTTTCAAAAAAAATATATTATAGATGGATATTCAATACCTTATATAGTATTGAATATCTATTAATAAAAACTTTATAAACTATTGAATATCTATTAAATATCCTGACTGTTGACTTACTCATACCGGAATAGTCCGGTATTCAGATACTATACGACTATAAGACTGGCGCCCGCAGTGAATTAGCGATAAAAGTGTTTTAGTGTTTATAAAAAGATGTGCAAAAAATGTGGACAACTTAAGGGCAGCCTTGCGCAGTTACCGCTACCATTATTGCTTTGCTGTGAAGCACTGTTTTGTCAAATACTGCTACCGCGAATAAAATACTCGCGACCGTTAATAGCGGTGAGAGTAATATTATGCTACCCCAGGCGTCTCGAAAACACTGGTCACACGGTCAGTAACTACAATTGGATCTGTTTATAGCCTTTAGAAGTTTTGAAGAAAAATTGGATCTTTTGGCAGCTCCTGATCGTAACCATCTTTTTGCAGCGTATCTGTAGCCAATTTGTACAATTATCTTTATCCCGGTGTTCAACGATTTCAACTGTCAGGGAAGTCTCCTATTGTTTATATTTAAAGATACGCAGAAAAAAGGCACATAGTGAGGCCCACCATGGGCATACACGTTATTATTGTGCTCCATAACCTTCGGTCGCTTCATGACCAAACTGTAAGAGTTCCGCATGCGAAGTATAAACCTTAAATAAAGTATGAAAAAAGGATTGTTGACCGCGATCGCACTGATATGCGTATCGTTTTTGAATCATTCCCTGGCGCAGCAGAAGCGCACAGTCCATTTGGTGGGATTTACCAACGAAAAAGGAGACGCTGCAGTGTACTGGAAGGATGGTGTCCGCACGGCACTTCCGATCGACGCCGGCTTCTCCAAATCTAAAGCGCATGGTATTTTCGTCCATGGCGGCGATGTCCACATTGTAGGATTTCAAAGTAACGGCAGCGAGCCAGCGGTGCGTTACTGGAAGAATGGAACGCCGGTATCCATTACATCAAACGGCGCCTTTCTGGAAGATGTGGCCGTGGTTGGGAGCGATGTATACATCGTAGGGAAGGAGTATGATAAAAAAGGCAACCGCTTTGCACAGTACTGGAAAAACGGTCAACCCTCTGCGCTGAACAAAAAGAAAACGGGTGAGATCAACGGACTGACCGTATCCGGCAGCGACGTTTATATCGTGGGCACGGAGAAGGCACTGGAAAAAAGCAAGTATAACTATTACCCTACCGTTGTTACGTATTGGAAAAATGGCCTGGCGACGTCGGTTTCGAGTGGCGAAACGGATGCCGTAGGATACGATATATTCATATCGGGCAATGACGTTTATGTAGCGGGCACGGAGCGCAGCCCCGCGATCGACGCCGCCAAGTATTGGAAGAACGGCACCGCGGTGATGCTGACGGATGGCAAGAAAGACGCCAGTGCGAAAGGCATATACGTATCTGGTAGTGATGTATACGTGGTAGGGTATACCACGCCGGAAGGGAAGTATACTGCTACACTCTGGAAGAACGGCGTTGCCACGGAGCTTGGGCCTCGTACCGCGTCATCGGCAGCACAGAAAGTGGTTGTTGTAGACGGCGACGTATATGTAGCCGGGTATGAAATGATCAACTCGAAGCCCGTCGCGCGGTGCTGGAAGAACGGCGTGCCCATGGAGGTTGACGGTGGCGGCGGCTCTATGGCTATGGCGTTGTTTGTGGAGTAAACGAAGTAACAAGGATATAGTAAAAATGCCCCGGATCCCGGGGCATTTTTTTTTAGAAATTCAGCATCTTAATGGCGGTGAGGGCCGCCTCTTCTCCTTTGTTGCCGTGTTTGCCACCGGCGCGGTCGAAGGCTTGTTGTTTGTCGAGGGTCGTCAATACGCCGAAGATGACGGGCTTGCGGGTCTTAATATTTACTTCGGTGATGCCGTAGGCTACGGCCTGGCAGATGTAATCGAAGTGTGGGGTCTCACCCTGGATGACGCAGCCCAGGCAGAGTACGGCGTCGATATTCTTTTCTTCGGCCTGCCAGAGGGCGCCGAGGGTGAGCTCGAAGGTGCCTGGTACATTCTTGCGGATGATATCTTTTTTCCTGACACCGTGTTTGAGCAGCGACTCTACGGCGCCGCTATAGAGCGCTTCCGTAATTTCGGAATTCCATTCGGCCACGACGATGGCAAATGTCTTTTTGGAGAGGTCTACATTGCTTTCTACACTTCCTGATGTTAATGAACCGGCCATCTGCAGGGTGGGGGTTAGGGTATAAATAAAAAAAGGATAGAAAAATCTATCCTTTCAAAAGTACGGCAAATACCTTAGGAATTGGGCTCCAGTCTCGCGCGGAATTTGCGGGCGTTCTGGAACTCGGATGACTCCCAGTATTGATTAATGATCTTGTCGTAAGCCTCCCGGGCCTTGTCATTTTGGTTCAGCTTCTCGTAGGCGAGAGCTTCCTTCATCAGGTAGGCGGGGGAGAAGTATTTGTTCTCTTTGTAATTGGCGGCCTTGTTGTAGAACTTGGCTGCGTCTTCATATTTTTCTTCTTCCATGTACGTGTCGCCGATGAGGCTATACGCACGGGCCTGTACCAGCAGGTCGTTGGAGCTGAAGTCTTCCAGGTGCAGGCGGGAAAGTTCGAATTTACCTTGCTTCAGGTATGCTACGCCGGCGTAGAAGTTGGCTAGCTTGGCAGCATCGGTCATACCGTAGTCGTCGGCGATGGTTCTAAAGCCGAGGGCGTTACCGTCACCGTTCAGCGCCAGGTTGAGGCTGTCCTGCTCGAAATAATACACGGCCTGGAACATTTCGCGTTGGGCTTCTTCTTCCTGTCCATTTTTCCAGTATTGGAAGCCAAAGTATCCAGCCACTGCGATGACCAGCACGACGGCGATTCCGATAAAAAGTTTGGCATTGTTCTCAACCCAGTTCTCGGCCCCCACCAATGTTTCCCGGATTACTTCCGGATTTTCCAGCAGTTCGTGCTTGTGTTCTTGTTTCTTAGCCATTGTATTCTATATAAAAGCCCTCCTGGGGTCAGGAGGGCTGCAAAACTACGAATTAGATCATATTAAACAAAAGACCGGACTTAGTCCATTACAAACGGGTAGTCCTGTTGTACGTAAACGTCGGTCAATGCTTCAGAAGGATCGGGGAAGTTCGATTCTTCCGCGAATTTCACGCTTTCTTCGACCGTTTGGACTATTTTATTATCGATGTCTTCCAGCTCTTTTTCGGTTGCGAGCTTCTTTTCCAGGATCGTTTTGCGGACTGCTTCAACCGGATCGCGCTGTTTGTACTGTTCAACCTCTTCTTTGCTGCGGTATTTCTGCGGGTCGGACATCGAGTGTCCTTTGTAGCGATAGGTTCTCAACTCCAGCAGGGTAGGGCCTTCACCGGCGCGGGCGCGCTCGGCGGCGTTGGCCACGGCAATGTGTACGGCTTCTACGTCCATGGCATTGACCGGCTCGGCGGGCATGTCATAGGCTTCGGCCAGGGTATAGAGCTCGTGTACGTTGGAGGTACGTTCTACCGAGGTACCCATGGCGTAGCCATTGTTTTCGATACAGAAAATGACGGGCAGTTTCCAGAGCATGGCCAGGTTGAGGGCCTCGTGGAAGGCACCCTGACGTACGGCGCCGTCGCCCATGTATGTGATGCAGAGGTTACCCGTCTTATTATATTTTTCGGCGAAGGCGATGCCGGCGCCCATGGGCACTTGCGCACCTACGATACCGTGACCACCGATGAAACCAACGGATTTATCAAAAATGTGCATGGAACCGCCTTTACCTTTGGTGGTGCCGGTTTCCTTGCCGTAAAGCTCGGCCATGATGGCCTTCGGGGCGGTGCCCAGCGCCAGGGGATGGCCGTGGTCGCGGTAGGCGGTGATCCACTTATCGCCTTTTCTCAGTGCCGAGGCGGCACCGGAGGCACAAGCTTCCTGACCAATATATAAGTGGCAAAATCCTTTGATCTTCTGCATGCCGTACAGCTGTCCTGCTTTCTCCTCAAACTTGCGCATGAGCTGCATGCTCTCATACCAGTACATGTAAGTCTCTTTCGAGAATTCTGTCTTTCCGCCCTTTTTTGCCGCGGCAGGCTCGCTTTTCGCTTTTGTTGTCGTAGCCATATCCCTATTTTTGATCCGAGTTGCGAAATTAACCCCCCAACGAACATTCGCCAAACTTTCCCGGCAATTCCTGATGTACCTCGCGAAACTTCATGTGCTGAATTTTAAGAATTACCCGGAATGCAACCTGGATTTTTCGCCTTCGGTGAATGTTTTTGTAGGCAAGAACGGCAGCGGCAAAACCAACCTGCTGGACGCCATTTATTCGCTCGCGTTTACCAAAAGCGCCTTTGCATCCTCCGACCAGCAGTGTATCCGTGCCGGGCAGGGCGCCTTTATGATAAAAGGTTTTTTTGAGAAGGAGGGCCGCGAATACGAGCTGGTCAGCGCAGTGCAGGTGGGGGCTAAAAAGGTCTTTCGCGAGGATCAGCAGGACTATGCCAGGCTGAGCGACCACATCGGCAAATATCCCGTTATTTTATTGGCGCCCGACGACGTCGATCTGGTGCGGGAGAGCAGCGAAGAACGGCGTAAGTTTTTTGATGGAATTATCGCGCAATTGGACAAGCGTTACCTGGAAGCGTTGATGCAATACAACCAGGCCCTCAAGCAGCGCAACAGTTTGCTGCGCATGTTCCAGGAGCGCGGCACGGCGGACTGGGTGATGCTCGAGTCGTACGACCACGTCCTGCAGCAGGCCGGGCAGGTGATCTTTACGCAGCGTGAAGCTTTTGCGGCCGAGTTCCTTCCGGTGTTTCAGAAGTATTACCGTTTTATTGTGGACGCCGTGGAAGAAACCGACCTGCAGTATGTTTCGAAGCTGCACGAGACGGACTTCGCCAGTGGGTTGATGAAGAACCGGCAAAAAGATTTGGCGTTGCAGCGTACCAGCTTTGGTATACATCGTGACGATTATCAGTTTACGTTGGGTGGCGGCGATCTGAAGCGTTTGGGCTCGCAGGGGCAGCAGAAATCTTTTGTGATCGCGTTGAAGCTGGCGCAGTACGAGGTCATGCTGCAGCACAAGGGATTTAAGCCCATATTATTATTGGATGATATTTTTGATAAGCTGGATGATTACCGGATCGCGCGGTTGTTGGAATTGGTAAAGGGCGATTTGGGGCAATTGTTTATTACGGATGCGCGGCCAGACCGAACGGACGCATTGCTCAAGTCGATCGACATGGCTGCGCGGGTGTTTACGGTAGACCGTGGGGAGATCCGCTAACTTCTTTTACCTTTGTGGCATGTCAAAACGGCGAAAAGACGGCAGGGACGATATTCAATCGGTAGGCGAGGCCATCCGGAGCATGTTGAATTCGTACCAGCTGACGACCAAGTATGACGAGGCTACGCTCATTGACTCGTGGGAACGGGTGGCGGGGCGGCCGATCGCGCGGCGCACGAAGAAACTGTACATTCGTAATAAAGTGTTGTTTGTAGAATTCGACTCTCCGACGATGCGTCATGATTTTTCGCTTTACCGTGCACAAGTGCTGGACATGTTCAAAAAAGAATTTGGTCCCGGGGTGATTACGGAGATTGTAGCCATGTAAAACGTGTGGAAAGGACAGGATGGGGTGGAAAAAACATAAAGATTTGAGGAAATTTCTCGCAGAAGTTTTGAAAAAGTGTAAAAGCGTATAATTTTGCACTCCTGTTTTTGAAGGCCCTCTAAAAAGGACAAAAAAACAGGAATCGTTCTTACTTGTTTATTGAAAGATTGGGGGAATACCAAAGCGGCCAACTGGGACAGACTGTAAATCTGTTGTCTTATGACTTCATAGGTTCGAATCCTATTTCCCCCACAGCGCCTACTTATGCTTTTCAGGTTAGGCAAAAATATGCCGATAGCAAAGCCTGCCCGCTGGCAGGCGGGGTGCTGGCGAGGACAACGGGAAGCATACCCGCCTTCGCGGAACATTTTCGGCGAAAGAATGCGGGAGTAGCTCAGTTGGTAGAGCGATAGCCTTCCAAGCTATAGGTCGCGGGTTCGAGCCTCGTCTCCCGCTCTTCGGAGCTGTTGTCCGTTAGACGTTTACTGCAAGTTTTTGCAGTTGACGGATAGCGTGTGACGGCTGTAATGCTGTTGTAGCTCAGTGGTAGAGCACTTCCTTGGTAAGGAAGAGGTCGTGAGTTCAATCCTCATCAACAGCTCTCTGGAAAGTGTTGATTTGTTCATTCGTTAATTAGTTGATTTGTTACGGAATCACTGAGTTAACCGATAGCCGATCAACGAATTGACATAGAACAGAACTTTAATAACTAACACTATTTACTTTAAAACTTTAACTGGGATTTTCAAATATGGCTAAAGAAACATTTGATCGTTCGAAACCCCACGTAAACGTGGGTACTATCGGTCACGTTGACCACGGTAAAACCACGCTGACAGCAGCAATTACAAAAGTGCTTGCGTCTAAAGGACTTGCTTCTATGCGTGACTTCTCTTCTATCGACAACGCTCCGGAAGAAAAAGAACGTGGTATCACTATCAATACTTCGCACGTGGAATATGCCACAGCGAACAGACACTACGCGCACGTTGATTGCCCTGGTCACGCCGACTATGTGAAGAACATGGTTACTGGTGCTGCTCAGATGGACGGTGCTATCCTCGTGGTGGCTGCTACAGACGGCCCTATGCCCCAGACTCGTGAGCACATCCTCCTGGCCCGTCAGGTAGGTGTACCTGCCCTGGTTGTATTCATGAACAAAGTCGATCTTGTTGATGACGAAGAATTGTTGGATCTGGTAGAGATGGAAGTTCGCGAACTGATGTCTGCTTACAGCTTCCCTGGCGATACTATGCCTGTAATCCGTGGCTCAGCATTGGGCGCGTTGAACGGCGAACCGAAATGGGTTGAGAAAGTTGAAGAACTGATGAAAGCTGTGGATGAGCATATTCCCCTGCCTGTTCGTCTGATCGATAAAGACTTCCTGATGCCTGTAGAAGACGTGTTCTCGATCACTGGTCGTGGTACAGTTGCTACGGGTCGTATCGAGCGCGGTGTTATCAACACTGGCGACGCAGTTGAGATCCTGGGTATGGGTGCAGAAAACCTGAAATCTACGATCACAGGTGTGGAAATGTTCCGCAAGATCCTCGACAGAGGTGAAGCTGGTGACAACGTAGGTCTGCTGCTCCGCGGTATTGAAAAAGAGCAAATCCGTCGTGGTATGGTTATCTGTAAGCCTGGTTCGGTTAAGCCGCACGCTAAGTTCAAGGCTGAAGTGTACGTACTGTCGAAAGAAGAAGGTGGTCGTCACACACCATTCTTCAACAAATACCGTCCTCAGTTCTATTTCCGTACAACCGACGTTACAGGCGAGTGTAAGCTTCCTGCCGGTGTGGAAATGGTTATGCCTGGCGACAACATCTCGATTGAAGTTGAGCTGATCAACAAAATCGCGATGGAGAAAGGTCTCCGTTTCGCTATCCGTGAAGGTGGCCGTACGGTAGGATCTGGTCAGGTAACTGAGATCATCGACTAATCGTCTGATTATCAATAACAAAGCGTTCTTGGAATAATTTTCAAGAACGCTTTTATTTTCCTGCCAATTCTTCTATTTTTGCAGTCCCTTTTTGGGCCGAGTGACATCGGTGTGGGGATCAGGTTGTTGGAGCAAGGGATTTAAATAAACGGGTATAGCTCACCCCGATAGCTATCGGGAGGTAGAGTAAACTCAAAAACGGGTGTAGCTCAATTGGTAGAGTAGTGGTCTCCAAAACCATTGGCTGGGAGTTCGAGTCTCTCCACCCGTGCTAGAATCGAGGTTTACAAGGGAAAAGCGGAAGCTTTTTCAGATACAAACGACAGAATCACATGGAGAAGTTAAAAACCTATTTCGCAGAGTCCTGGGACGAGATCAAGAACAAAGTGACTTGGTCGAAGTACAGTGAATTGCAAAGCAGTGCAATCCTGGTGCTGGTGGCATCGACACTTTTTGCACTGGTGATTGGTGCGATCGACTGGGTTTTCAAGACCGGTCTTCAGATCTATTACAAAGGCGAATTTTAAACAGAAACAATGGGCGAGCTGAAATGGTATGTTCTCAGGGTCGTCAGTGGCCAGGAAAAGAAGGTTAAGTCCTACCTGGAGACTGAGATCGAGCGTTCCAAGCTGGCGGACTTTGTCCCCCAGGTGCTGATCCCTTCTGAAAAAGTATATGAAATGAGAAACGGAAAGAAGCGTGTTCGTGAGCGCAACTTTTTTCCGGGTTACGTACTCGTTTCAGCAGATCTCTCGAATGGGGAGGCATATCACGCGGTGAACACAATTCCCGGTGTGATCGGTTTCCTCGGCAACAACGGCACCGGGGCTTCCAAGGATCCAGTATCTCTTCGTCAATCAGAGGTTAACCGGATTCTCGGTAAAGTTGAAGAGATTGACGAACTCGATGAAAAACTCGAGACACCATTTATCAAAGGTGAGTCCGTGAAAGTAATGGATGGTCCATTCAGCGGGTTTACCGGGACAGTTGAGGAGATTTTTGAAGACAAAAAGAAACTCAATGTAATGGTGAAAATTTTTGGCCGGAATACTCCGGTGGAATTAAGTTACATGCAGGTAGAAAAGCTAGAATAAGATAACATGGCAAAAGAGATTATTGGTTATCTGAAATTACAGGTAAAGGGCGGGGCAGCAAACCCGGCACCTCCGATTGGTCCTGCGTTGGGTTCCAAAGGTCTGAACATCATGGACTTTTGTAAGCAATTCAATGCTCGTACGCAAGACAAACCCGGACAAGTGCTTCCTGTTTTGATCAGCATTTACAACGACAAGTCGTTTGATTTTGTGATCAAGACACCCCCCGCAGCGAACCTGATTTTGGACGCCGCAAAGAAGCAAAAAGGCTCTGCTGAGCCGAACCGCAACAAGGTGGGCTCTATTACCTGGGAACAGGTGAAGGCCATCGCAGAAACCAAAATGCCAGATCTCAATGCCTTCAAGGTTGAGTCGGCCATGAAAATGGTGGCAGGTACTGCTAGAAGCTTAGGTATTACCGTATCAGGAACTCCCCCGTGGGATAAATAATCAGGGCAATGGCGAAGATTTCAAAGAACAGAAAAGCAGTCCTTGCTAAAGTAGACCGGGAGAAAGAATACTCTCTGGAAGATGCAGCAAAAGTTTTGAAGGACATTTCCTTTACAAAATTTGATGCATCGGTTGATCTTGACATTCGCTTGGGTGTAGACCCGAAGAAGTCGGATCAAATGGTTCGTGGCGTGGTGGCATTGCCCCACGGCATTGGTAAAGATGTTCGTGTATTGGTGCTTTGCACGCCTGACAAAGTTCAGGATGCGAAAGACGCCGGCGCGGATCACGTAGGCCTGGATGATTATATCCAGAAGATCGAAGGTGGCTGGACAGATATCGATGTGATCATCTGTACTCCTACTGTCATGGCAAAGGTTGGTAAGCTGGGTAAAGTACTCGGTCCGAGAGGCCTCATGCCGAATCCTAAATCAGGAACTGTTACGCTCGAAGTCGGGAAAGCCGTGAAAGAAGTAAAAGCGGGTAAGATCGACTTCAAAATTGATAAGCAAGGCATCATCCACGTCGGCATTGGCAGAGCTTCCTTCTCGGCGGATAAAATCCGGGACAATGCTGTGGAGATGATCAATGTTGTTGCCAAACTGAAACCGTCCTCTGCGAAAGGTGAGTATTTCAAAAGCATCACTATTTCGACTACTATGAGTCCGGGTCTGACGGTTGACAAAAACTCTATTGCTGGCATTTAAGCATCCAACGACATGACGAGAGAAGAAAAATCACAGATTATCGAGGAGCTTTCAGAGAAGTTTGCCAACAATGCCCACTTCTATATTACTGATGCAGGTGGCTTCACTGTCGCACAGATCAATAATTTTAGAAGACTGTGTTTCAAAAGCGGTATCGAATATAAAGTGTATAAAAACACCTTGATTCAGAAAGCGCTGGAGAAGCAAGAAGGCACTGACTACTCGCCCTTGTTCGGCGCACTCGCAGGTTTCTCAGGAGTAATGTTCTCCAAAGAAATCGGCAATCTGCCCGCCAAGATTATTAAAGAGTTCCGTCAGAAAATGGAAGGCAAGCCTGTTTTGAAAGCGGCTTCCATCAACTCCGACCTGTTTATCGGGGACGAGAACCTTACTACGCTAGTCGAACTGAAGTCGAAGAACGAACTTATTGGCGACGTTATTGCAGCCCTGCAAGCACCTGCCAAGAACGTTATTTCTGCTCTTCAAAATGGCAGCAAGAACACCGTGGCCGGCCTGGTAAAAGCGCTGGAAGAACGCGGGAACAAATAATTTATTAACTCACTAGAATTCTTAAAACTTACAAAAATGGCTGATATTAAAGCAATCGGAGATCAACTCGTTGACCTCACCGTTAAAGAAGTTACCGAACTGGCTTCTTACCTGAAAGAAACCTATGGTATTGAACCTGCCGCTGCAGCTGTTGTAGCAGGTCCTGCTGCTGGTGGTGGTGGTGCCGCTGCAGCTGCTGAAAAGACTAACTTTGACGTGGTACTGAAGGCTGCTGGCCCGAACAAGCTTCAAATCGTGAAACTGGTGAAAGACCTGACAGGTCTTGGCCTGAAAGAAGCTAAAGATATGGTAGACGGCGCTCCGAAAACTATCAAAGAAGGCTTACCGAAGGACGAAGCAGAGAACCTGAAGAAGCAACTCGTTGAGGCTGGTGCCGAAGTTGAGCTGAAGTAATTCTTCTGCAGACGAAGAGTACCGTCTGAAAGCTTCGGTTAGACCCTGTGTCTTTCCCGACTCCGATAAAATCGGGGTCGGGATGGACAGGGTCTATTCCTGTTTGTACTCATTATTTCTTACTGTTCTCCGTCCGGGATCAAAGAACTTAAACGTTAAATCACCTTGGCAAAGAAGACAATTAACGGTAGAATCGACTTCTCAGGCATTGAGAAGATCCTCGAATACCCCGATTTTCTGGACCTTCAACTCCAGTCTTTCAAAGATTTCTTACAGATTGAAACGCCAGCCGAAAAAAGACAGAACGAAGGTCTTTATAAGGTTTTTGCAGAAAATTTCCCGATTAGCGACTCGCGTGAAAACTTCGTGCTGGAGTTTGTAGACTATACGATTGATCCGCCGAAGTACTCGGTTGACGAGTGCATTGACCGCGGATTGACATTCTCCGTACCCCTGAAGGCCAAGCTTCGCCTGACCTGTAACGACGAGGATAACGAAGATTTTGAAACCATTGAGCAAGAAGTATTTCTCGGCAATATCCCGTATATGACCGAGAAGGGCTCGTTTGTGATCAATGGCGCCGAGCGTGTTATTGTATCGCAGCTGCACCGTTCACCCGGTGTATTCTTCGCGATGAGCAAGCACACTAACGGTACGAAACTGTACTCTGCCCGGATCATTCCGTTCAAAGGCTCGTGGATCGAGTTTGCGACCGACGTGAACGCGGTGATGTACGCATACATTGACCGGAAGAAGAAATTCCCCGTTACCACCCTGCTCCGCGCGATCGGGTATGGTTCGGATAAAGATATCCTCGACCTCTTCGGCCTGTCTGAAGAAGTGGAGGCAAACAAAAACACGCTGAAGAAAATTGTCGGCCGCAAGCTGGCAGCCCGGGTGCTGAAAACCTGGACAGAAGACTTCGTGGACGAAGATACCGGTGAAGTGGTGTCGATCGACCGTAACGAAGTGTTGCTGGAGCGTGACCATAGCATTGAAGCAGAAGATGTAGACATTATCGTAGAGTCAGGCGTGAAGTCCATCATCCTGCACCGCGACGATATCAACATCGCCGACTATAACATCATCTTCAACACGCTGGCAAAAGATACTTCCAACTCTGAGAAAGAGGCTGTGGAGTACATCTATCGTCAGTTGCGGAATACAGAAGCTCCGGATGAGCAAACTGCCCGTGATATCATCAACAGCTTGTTCTTTAGCGAGAAGCGTTATGATCTGGGTGAAGTAGGCCGTTACCGGATTAACAAAAAGCTTGGCCTGGACATCAGCTCTGACCAGCGCGTACTGACGAAAGAGGATATCATCCTGATCGTGAAGTACCTGATCGGTCTGATCAACTCCAAGGCGCTGATCGACGACATTGACCACTTGAGCAACCGTCGCGTACGTACAGTAGGCGAGCAGTTATACTCACAGTTCGGTGTAGGTCTGGCGCGTATGGCCCGTACGATCAAAGAAAGAATGAACGTACGCGACAACGAAGACTTCAAACCGGTAGACCTGATCAACGCCCGCACACTGTCGTCGGTGATCAACTCGTTCTTCGGTACGAACCAGCTGTCGCAGTTCATGGACCAAACCAACCCGCTGGCCGAGATCACGCACAAGCGTCGGATGTCGGCACTCGGTCCCGGTGGTCTGTCGCGCGAACGCGCAGGCTTCGAAGTTCGAGATGTACACTACACGCACTATGGCCGTCTGTGTACAATCGAAACGCCGGAAGGTCCGAACATCGGTCTGATCTCGTCACTCTGCGTTCACGCCAAGGTGAACAAGATGGGCTTTATCGAGACCCCGTACCGTCGCGTAGAAGATGGTAAAGTAAAAGTAAAAGAGCCGGTTGTGTTCCTGACGGCCGAGGAAGAAGATACAAACTACATCGCCCAGGCGAAGATGCAACTGAAGCCGAACGGCGAGTTTGTAGACGAGAAGATGAAGGCGCGTTTCGAGGGTGACTTCCCGGTGATCGAGCCGAAGGAGCTGAAGTATATGGACATTGCGCCGAACCAGATTGTGTCGGTGGCCGCGTCGATGATTCCGTTCCTGGAGCACGACGATGCGAACCGTGCGCTGATGGGCTCGAACATGCAACGCCAGGCGGTACCGCTGATGCGGCCGCAGGCGCCGATCGTGGGTACTGGTCTGGAAGGCCGTGTAGCCCTGGATTCACGCGCACTGGTATTGGCAGAAGGCGACGGCGTGGTGGACTTTGTCGATGCGAAGAAGATCACGATCAAATACGAAATTACCGAGGAGCAACGCCTGGTAAGCTTCGACAACGAATACCGCACGTACAACCTGATCAAGTTCAGAAGAACCAACCAGGATACGTGTATCAACCTGACCCCGCTGGTGTTCAAAGGCCAGAAGGTGGTAAAAGGCCAGCCGCTGTGCCAGGGGTATGCTACCCAGAACGGCGAGCTTGCCCTGGGCCGCAACCTGCTGGTGGCGTACATGCCGTGGCAAGGTTACAACTTCGAGGATGCGATCGTAATTTCGGAGAAGGTGGTGCAAGACGACGTGTACACGTCGATCCACATCGAAGAATTCGAGCTCGAAGTACGCGACACGAAGCGTGGTGAAGAAGAACTTACTTCTGAAATCCCGAACGTGAGCGAAGAGGCTGTGAAGAACCTCGACGAGAACGGTATCATTCGCATCGGTGCTGAAGTTCGCGAAGGCGACATTCTGATCGGTAAGATTACACCGAAAGGTGAGACCGACCCGACGCCGGAAGAAAAACTGCTCCGTGCGATCTTCGGTGACAAAGCCGGTGATGTGAAAGATGCTTCCATGAAGGCACCTCCGTCACTGAAAGGTGTTGTTATCGATACCAAACTCTTCTCTCGTCCGAAGCGCGACAAAGATGTGCGCACGAAGTCGAAGAAGGAGCTGGATGCGCTGAAGAACAAATACAGCAAGCAGCTGGCTGATCTCCGCGAGGAAATGATCAAGAAGCTGACGGTGCTGCTGAACGGCAAGACCAGCAACGGTGTGAAGCACAAGTTCGGTGATGAGTTGGTGAGCAAGGGTGTGAAATTCTCGGCCAAGGTGATCGAGAACAACCTGTTCCCCGACAAGAACATCTACCGTGACGAAAGCAACTACAACGTTCCGGAAGAAGTGAACCTGATCTCCGACGTAAGCCTGGAGAACTGGACAAGCGAAGAGCACACCAACGAGCTGATCGGCCAGATGGTGAAGTTCTATATCATCAAGCGTAACACCTACGCCGGCGAGTTTAAGCGCGAGCGCTTTACGCTGGAAGTAGGGGACGAGCTGCCGACGGGTATCGTACAACTTGCGAAAGTATATATTGCCAAGAAGCGCAAGCTGAAAGTTGGTGATAAGATGGCGGGTCGCCACGGTAACAAAGGTGTTGTGGCGCGTATCGTACGCGAGGAAGACATGCCGTTCCTGGAAGACGGTACACCGGTAGATATCTGTTTGAACCCGCTGGGCGTACCGTCGCGTATGAACCTGGGTCAGATCTACGAAACTGTACTGGCATGGGCCGGTCTGAAGCTGGGCCGCAAGTATGCGACGCCGATCTTCGACGGTGCTTCGTTGGACGAGGTACAAGCCGAGCTGAAAGAAGCGGGTCTGCCGCCATACGGTCGTACATACCTGTACGATGGTCTGACAGGCGACAAGTTCGACCAGCCGGTAACGGTAGGGGTGGCGTACATGCTGAAACTCGGTCACTTGGTGGACGATAAGATGCACGCACGTTCCATCGGGCCTTACTCGCTCATCACGCAGCAACCGCTGGGTGGTAAGGCGCAGTTCGGTGGCCAGCGTTTCGGAGAGATGGAAGTATGGGCGATCGAGGCCTTTGGTGCTTCGAACATCCTGCAGGAGATCCTGACCATCAAATCCGACGACGTGATCGGCCGTGCGAAGGCGTACGAAGCGATTGTGAAGGGCGAGAACATGCGCAAACCCAATATTCCTGAGTCGTTCAACGTGTTGGTGCACGAGCTCAGAGGTTTGGCGCTTGAGATCACCATGGACTAATTAGGGTATATATTATAACTGAAAACTTACACTATGTCTTTCAGAAAGAATAAAAAGATCAACAACGACTTCTCCAAGATCACCATCAGCCTGGCGTCTCCGGAATCTATTCTGGAGAGCTCACATGGCGAGGTTACGCAGCCGGAGACGATCAACTACCGGACCTACAAGCCCGAAATGGGCGGGTTGTTCTGCGAGCGGATCTTTGGCCCTGTAAAAGACTGGGAGTGTCATTGTGGAAAATACAAGCGTATACGCTATAAAGGCATCATTTGCGATCGCTGCGGTGTAGAAGTTACCGAGAAGAAAGTTCGTCGCGAGCGCATGGGCCATATCGAGCTGGTTGTACCGGTGGCACACATCTGGTATTTCCGCTCCCTGCCGAACAAGATCGGCTACCTGCTCGGCCTTCCTACAAAGAAGCTCGACCAGATCATTTACTACGAGCGTTATGTGGTGATCCAACCCGGTACCAAAGAAGAAGACGGCGTGAACCGCCTCGACTTCCTGACCGAAGAGGAGTACCTGGACATTATTGACAAACTGCCCCGCGAGAACCAACTGCTGGACGACAACGATCCGAAGAAGTTCATCGCGAGAATGGGTGCCGACGCGCTGGAAATGCTGCTGTCGCGTACGCAACTGGACACGCTGTCGTACGACCTGCGCCACCAGGCTGCTACCGATACATCACAGCAGCGTAAGGCTGAAGCGTTGAAGCGCCTCAAGGTGGTGGAAGCGTTCCGTGACGCGAAGACCCGTATTGAGAACAAGCCCGAGTGGATGGTGATTAAGATGGTGCCGGTGATTCCGCCGGAACTGCGTCCGCTCGTACCGCTGGATGGTGGCCGTTTTGCTACCTCCGATTTGAACGACCTGTATCGCCGTGTGATTATCCGGAACAACCGTCTGAAGCGTCTGATCGACATCAAGGCGCCGGAAGTGATCCTGCGTAACGAGAAGCGTATGTTGCAAGAGGCTGTCGACTCTCTGTTCGACAACTCACGCAAAGTAAACGCGGTGCGTTCGGATGGTAACCGTGCCCTGAAGTCCCTCAGCGATATGCTGAAAGGTAAGCAAGGCCGTTTCCGTCAGAACTTGCTCGGTAAGCGTGTTGACTACTCGGGTCGTTCGGTAATCGTCGTAGGTCCTGAGCTGAAGCTGCACGAGTGCGGTCTGCCGAAGGACATGGCGGCGGAATTGTTCAAGCCATTTATCATTCGCAAGCTGATCGAAAGAGGTATTGTGAAGACGGTGAAGTCGGCCAAGAAGATCGTTGACCGCAAGGACCCGGTTATCTGGGATATCCTGGAAAACGTACTGAAAGGTCACCCCGTGCTGCTGAACCGTGCCCCTACGCTGCACAGACTGGGTATCCAGGCCTTCCAGCCGAAGCTGATCGAAGGTAAGGCTATTCAGCTGCACCCGCTGGTGTGTACGGCCTTTAACGCAGACTTTGACGGTGACCAGATGGCGGTGCACGTACCGCTTGGCCAGGAGGCTATCCTGGAAGCGTCGCTGCTCATGCTGTCGTCGCACAACATTCTGAACCCTGCCAACGGCGCGCCGATCACGGTACCGTCGCAGGACATGGTGTTGGGTCTGTACTACCTGACCAAAGGTCGCAAGTCCACGCCGGAGTATCCGATCAGAGGCGAAGGCAAGCGTTACTACTCGGCTGCCGAAGTGGTGATTGCTTTCAACGAAGGTAAACTGTCGAAGCACGCGCTGATCAAGGTTCGTGCGACCGTAAAAGATAAGAAGACCGGTGAGCTGGAATACAAGATGATCGACACTGTCGCAGGACGGGTGATCTTCAACCAGTTCGTACCGGAAGAAGTTGGTTTCGTAGACGAGCTGCTGACGAAGAAAAAGCTGCAGACGATCATCTCCGACATCTACAAATACGCTGGCCAGTCGAAGACTGCGAAGTTCCTGGATGATATCAAGGAACTCGGATTCCAGATGGCGTACAAAGGCGGTCTGTCGATGGGTCTGAACGACGTAAACGTACCGGCTGAGAAAGAAGTGATGGTGGCCAATGCCCAGGAAGAAGTTGATGCCGTATGGAACAACTACATGATGGGTCTGATCACTGACAACGAGCGTTACAACCAGGTAATCGATATCTGGACCCGTACAAACACGATGTTGACCAGCACGCTGATGAAGCAGCTGGAGGAAGATCAGCAAGGGTTCAACTCGATCTACATGATGATGCACTCCGGTGCACGGGGTTCGCGCGAGCAGATCCGCCAGTTGGGCGGTATGCGCGGTCTGATGGCCAAGCCGCAGAAGAACCTGGCTGGTTCAGTAGGCTCGATCATTGAGAACCCGATCCTTTCGAACTTCAAAGAAGGTCTGGACGTATTGGAGTACTTTATCTCGACGCACGGTGCGCGGAAAGGTCTGGCCGATACGGCGTTGAAGACGGCTGATGCCGGTTATCTGACACGTCGTCTCGTGGACGTAGCGCAGGATCTCGTGGTCTCTGAAGAGGACTGCGGTACACTGCGTGGTCTGAAAGTGACGGCACTGAAAGACAACGAAGACATCGTAGAGCCGCTGTCGGAGCGTATCCTGGGTCGTGTAACAGTACACGACATCTACGATCCGCTGACAGACGAGCTGGTGTGCGGTGCGAACCAAGAGATCACCGACGAGATCGCGAAGCTGATTGAAGATACAAACATTGAAGAAGTTGAAATCCGCTCGCTGCTGACCTGCGAGTCGAAAGTGGGTGGCTGTGCGAAATGCTACGGCCGCAACCTGGCGACTGGTAAGATGGTACAGGCTGGTGAAGCTGTCGGCGTAATCGCTGCACAGTCCATCGGTGAGCCGGGTACTCAGCTGACACTGCGTACATTCCACGTGGGTGGTACTGCGTCGAACATCGCTGTTGAAGCAAACATCAAGGCGAAATTTACCGGTATCCTCGAGTTCGAAGGTGTGCGGGTGATCGATACTACCGACAACGACAACAACCCTGTACAAGTGGTGATGGGCCGTACCGGTGAGATCCGGATCGTGGACAACGAGCGGACCCGCGTACTGATCACGAACCACGTGCCGTACGGTGCGTTCCTGAAAGTGAAAGACGGTCAGAAAGTTGAGAAGGGCGAGGAGCTTTGCTTCTGGGATCCTTACAACGCCGTGATCCTTTCGGAGTTCGACGGTATCATTGAATACGAATCCATCATTGAAGGTGTGACCTTCAAAGAGGAATCGGATGAGCAGACTGGTCACCGTGAAAAGGTAATTACCGAAACACGGGATAAGACCAAGAACCCTGCGGTCATGGTAAAAGGTAAAACCGATACTAAAGGTTATAACATTCCGGTAGGCGCTCACTTGGCGGTAGACGCCGGTGAGAAGATCAAGGCCGGTACGGTACTGGCGAAGATCCCGCGTACGATGGGTAAATCGCGCGACATCACGGGTGGTCTGCCCCGCGTAACGGAATTGTTCGAAGCTCGTAACCCGTCGAACCCGGCGGTTGTGAGCGAGATCGACGGTGTTGTTACGTACGGTGGTATCAAGCGTGGTAATCGCGAGATCTTCATCGAATCGCGTGACGGAGTTCAGAAGCGCTACCTGGTGCCGCTGTCGAAGCACATCCTGGTTCAGGACAATGACTTCGTGAAGGCCGGCCAGCCGCTGTCTGACGGTTCTATTACGCCTTCGGACATCCTGTCGATCAAAGGTCCTACTGCGGTACAAGAGTACCTGGTGAACGAGATCCAGGAAGTATACCGTCTGCAGGGTGTGAAGATCAACGATAAGCACATCGAGGCGATCGTAAGCCAGATGATGCAGAAAGTGGAAATCCTCGATCCGGGTGATACCAGCTTCCTGCCGGGCGAGTACGTTGACAAACTGCAGTTCCGCGAAGACAACGACACGATTCTGGATAAGAAGGTGGTCGTAGATGCAGGCGATTCGCCTACTATGAGACCCGGTCAGATCGTTACGGGACGTGAATTCCGCGACGAGAACTCGGTGCTGCGTCGTAAAGACCTGAAGCTGGTAGAGGTACGCGACGCCCTGGCGGCCGTATCAAGACCGACGCTGCAAGGTATTACCCAGGCGTCTTTGAAAACGGAAAGCTGGCTATCGGCGGCGTCCTTCCAGGAAACGACGAAGGTGTTGAGCGAAGCGGCGATCCGTGGCAAGACCGACTGGTTGAACGGTTTGAAAGAGAACGTTATCGTAGGGCACCTGATCCCTGCCGGTACGGGTCAACGGAGGTTCCTCGACATGATCGTTACTCACAAAGACGAGTACGATTCATCCGCGGTGAATGCGCCGGAGCGTACGACTCGGGACCGCGAAAAGGAGCTTCAGGACTAATACGATGTATTAAATGACTATAAATCGTGCGGATGTGCGGCCTTCGGGTGCCATCCGCACTTTTTTTACTTATGAGCATTTATGACAGAAGACAAGAACAAGCAGCAGCCGGGGCAACAGCAAGGTCAGATCAACATTGAGCTGACGGAAGAGATCGCGGAGGGGATTTATTCGAATCTGGCGATGATTGCGCACTCGAACAGCGAGTTCGTGATTGATTTTATCCGGTTGATGCCGGGGGTTCCGAAGGCGAAGGTGAAGTCGCGGATTGTGATCACACCGGAGCATGCCAAGCGTCTGTTACAGGCGTTAAAAGACAACATTGACAAATACGAAGCGAGCTTCGGACCGATTAAGCGTACGGACGATATGCCCAAGTTTCCCATGAATTTTGGGGGTGCGGTGGGTGAAGCCTGAGAAATCGGGCGCGCCGGTACGTTAAGAATTCTTTAAATCGGCTGTCGGGATACGTATTTGTCTCATTATTAGGTCATCTTGCGCAAAAATATTGCGATGGGGCTTTGCAAGGAATCTTAGTTTAGGTACCTTTGCAGTCCAAAATTTTGAAAGGTTTCTAAAAAGAAATATAAATGCCTACCATTCAACAACTTGTAAGAAAAGGACGTAAGACACTGGAATTCAAGTCCAAGTCGCCTGCCCTTGACTCTTGCCCTCAAAAAAGAGGCGTATGTACACGTGTGTACACAACAACTCCTAAAAAGCCTAATTCCGCTATGCGTAAGGTTGCCCGGGTTCGCCTGGTGAGCGGCAAAGAGGTAAATGCTTACATTATGGGTGAAGGCCACAACCTCCAGGAGCACTCGATCGTGCTGATCCGTGGTGGTCGTGTGAAAGATCTTCCCGGTGTTCGTTACCACATCGTTCGTGGTGCATTGGATACTGCGGGTGTAAACGGCCGTAAGCAGAGCCGTTCGAAATACGGAGCAAAACGTCCTAAGCCAGGAGCAGCAGCGCCTGCCGGAAAAGGTGCACCAGCAGCAAAGGGTAAGAAAAAATAATCGGATTTAAGCCATGAGAAAGTCAAAACCTAAAAAGAGATATCTTCTGCCCGATCCTAAGTTCAGCGATCCGCTGGTAACTAAGTTCGTGAACTACCTGATGGAGCAAGGCAAGAAAAGCACAGCATACACCATCTTCTACGATGCCGTAGCACAAGTTGAGAAGAAAACCAACGAAGCTGGTATCGAAGTATGGAAACGTGCGATGAACAACCTGATGCCAGGTGTTGAGGTAAAGAGCCGCCGTGTAGGGGGTGCTACCTTCCAGGTGCCGGTTGAAATTCGCCCGGAGCGTAAGATCAACCTGAGCATCAAATGGCTGATCGACTACTCGCGTATGCGCGGTGAGAAGACCATGATGGATAAGCTGGCGGCTGAGATCATTGCGGCTTCCAAAGGTGAAGGTGCTGCTATGAAGAAGAAGGACGACACGCACCGCATGGCTGAAGCCAACAAGGCATTTTCACATTTCAGATTCTAATTTAGAGGAACCAGGTAATGTCTAGAGACTTAAAATATACCAGAAACATTGGTATCGCGGCACACATCGACGCAGGTAAGACTACCACGACGGAGCGTATTCTGTACTATGCCGGCGTGAACCACAAGATCGGTGAAGTGCACGAAGGTGCAGCGACGATGGACTGGATGGCGCAAGAGCAGGAGAGAGGGATTACCATTACGTCTGCCGCCACTACCGTATTCTGGGATTACAGAAGTAACAGGTATAACGTTAATATTATTGATACGCCTGGTCACGTGGATTTTACCGTAGAGGTAAACCGCTCCCTGCGCGTATTGGATGGTCTGGTGTTTTTGTTTAGCGCGGTGGATGGTGTAGAGCCACAATCCGAGACTAACTGGCGCCTGGCTGACAACTATAAAGTAGCGCGTATCGGTTTCGTCAACAAGATGGACCGTGCCGGCTCTGACTTCCTGGGTGTTTGTAAGCAGGTAAAAGAGAAACTGGGAAGCAATGCAGTAGCCCTGCAGTTGCCGATCGGTTCTGAAGAGAACTTCCGCGGTGTTGTTGATTTGATTAACAACCGTGGTATCGTTTGGAATGAGTCGGACAAAGGTATGACGTACCAAGTTGTACCGATTCCTGACGACATGAAAGATGAAGTTCTCGAATATCGCGAGAAGCTCCTGGAGGCTGTCGCCGATTTCGACGAGTCACTGATGGAGAAATTCTTCAATGATCCGAATTCAATTTCTGAAAGTGAGATCCTGACGGCCCTTCGCAAGGCTACGATCGCGATGAAAGTCGTGCCGATGGTATGCGGATCGTCGTTCAAGAACAAAGGCGTTCAGACTATGCTGGATTATGTGATGGAACTCCTTCCTTCTCCGATGGATAAGGATGATATCATCGCCCACAATCCTGACACAGATGAGGAAGTTGTTATCCGTCCGGATGAGAAAGAGCCTTTCGCAGCGCTTGCATTCAAAATTGCCACAGATCCTTTCGTAGGACGTCTTTGCTTCGTACGCGCTTACTCTGGCGTACTGGAGTCAGGTTCTTACGTATACAATACACGTTCTGAAAGCAAAGAGCGTATCTCCCGCGTATTCCAGATGCACGCTAACAAGCAAAACCAGATCGAACGTCTGGTCGCTGGTGACATCGGTGCGGTAGTAGGCTTTAAAGATATTAAGACTGGTGATACGCTTTGCGATGAAAAACGCAAAGTCGTGCTTGAATCGATGGTGTTCCCTGAGCCTGTAATCGGCTACGCGATCGAACCGAAGAAACAAGCTGACGTGGATAAGCTGGGTATGGCGATTGCCAAACTGGTGGAAGAAGATCCTACGTTGCGTGTTAACACCGACCAGGAGACAGGCCAAACCATCCTTCGCGGTATGGGTGAGCTTCACCTGGAGATCATCATCGATCGTCTGCGTCGCGAATTCAAAGTAGAGATTAACCAGGGTGCTCCCCAGGTGGCCTACAAAGAAGCGCTTACGAAGTCGGTTGAACATAAGGAAGTTTACAAGAAGCAGACCGGTGGTCGTGGTAAGTTTGCCGATATCGTATTCGAGATCGGGCCCCGCGTACTTGAGGAAGGCGACAAGGAAGGACTGGAATTTGTGAACGATATCGTAGGTGGTGTTATCCCCCGCGAATTCATTCAGCCGGTTCAGAAAGGTTTTGAAAGCGCGATGGCTAACGGGCCTCTTGCCGGATATCCTATCGATTCCATGAAAGTGCGTCTGTTCCACGGTTCATACCATGACGTTGACTCCGATTCACTGTCGTTCGAGCTTGCTGCTCGTATTGGTTTCAAAGAAGCTGCTGCAAAATGCGGTCCTCAACTGCTCGAGCCGATCATGTCGGTAGAAGTATTGAGCCCTGATGAATATACCGGTTCTGTGACAGGTGACTTGAACAGAAGACGCGGTGTGATGAAGGGTATGGACAGCCGTGGTGGCGCCCAGGTTATTAAGGCTGATGTGCCTTTGAAAGAGCTCTTCGGTTACATCACCGACCTGCGCACGCTGACGTCTGGTCGCGCATCAGCTTCGCTGACGTTCGCACACTATGCTCCGGTTCCGAAAAACCTCGCGGATAAAGTAATTGAAGAATTGAAAGGCGTTAAAGCCGGTAAATAATTAACATCTAAAAGGCGTTTAGATAAACCTATGAATCAAAAAATCAGAATCAAACTTAAGTCTTACGATCACAATCTCGTGGACAAGTCTTCCGAGAAAATCGTAAGAGCTGTTAAGGCAACCGGTGCTGTGGTTAGCGGTCCTATTCCGCTGCCTACTGAAAAGGAAAAGTTCACGGTACTGCGCTCTCCTCACGTTAACAAGAAGTCGCGCGAGCAGTTCCAACTGTGTACTTATAAGCGCCTGGTGGATATCTATTCCAACAGTGCCAAGACAGTAGATGCTCTGATGAAGCTTGAGCTTCCCAGCGGTGTTGATGTTGAGATCAAGGTGTAGTTATTGTACACAATCGAATATCAAGAAGGCCATCCCACAAGGATGGCTTTTTTTGTTTGCGCTCACACCCGCACTAGTTTTTGGTAGTCTTCGGGAGTGTCGATATCGACGGCGCCTTCGGGGAAGTCGAGGGTAGTGGTGATGTCATGGTGGTGTTGAATGACCTTTTTGGCGCCTTGTTTATCATCCAGGGCCATGAGCTCGGGGAAGAGCTTTTTGGCGAACAGGGCAGGGACACCGGCGGTGCCGGCGTAGCGGGAGGCAATGAGGGGCGCGTTGGTCTTGCTGTATTTTAATATGATGCTATTGAGATAGTGGGCGGTGACGCCGGGCTGGTCGCAGACCATGATGAGGGCGGCGTCCGTTTCGGGGGCAATGCGAAGGAGGCGGTGCATGCCGGTTTTGAGGGAATTGCCCATGCCTTTTTCCCAGTCGGGGTTGTACATGACGTCTACGGGCAGGGATTCCAGCAGGGCGCGGTGGACGGCTTCCTGGGCACCCAGTACCACGACGGTGTGGGTGGCGGCGGCGTGCAGGGCGGCTTGGGCGGCGTGGCAGAGGAGGGGCTCGCCATCAAGCAGCAGTTGTTGTTTGGCCGTGCCCATACGTACCGATGCGCCGGCGGCCAACAAGACAATTCCAATGTTCATTTTCCTGCTTGTTAAAATTTTGTACCGAAGAAGAGGAAGTGGTTGCCGCAGGGCCTATCAGGCTCCCTGTGCGGACCGGGCGGCGTCAGGTGTATGTAAATATACTTGTTTGAAGACTTGATCGCTAAGGCTGTCGCGATGATGTATGGGGGCCTGGCGGTACTTCAGGAAGCCGCCGGAGCGGTTGGAGAACTTACCCTGGATCTCGCCCGCAATGGCGATGGCGATCTCGTCAGGTGTCTCGGCGCCGATGTCCAGGCCGATAGGGGCGTGGATGCGGTGGTAGTCGTCGGCGGTCAGGGTGATGCCTTCGTTGCTGAATTCCTTCACCATTTTGTCGAAGCGTTTACGCGGTCCCAGGATGCCAATGTAGGGTGTTTCGGTGCTCAGCAGCTTGCGCAGCACGTCGCGGTCGTATTCATAGTTGTGAGACATTAACACGCACGCGGTGTAGGGTGTGATGGTGAAGTCGCGGTCGACGTATTGACGCTGGCAGAGTGCGAGCTTGTCGGCGGCCGGGAAGAAGAGCGGAGCGATGTGGGCGACGCATTCGTCCGTGACGGTGACGCCCCAGCCCAGGCTTTTCATGAGCTGGCTTACCGGGCGGGCATCGAAGCCGCCGCCGAAGAGGATCACATCTACGGTGGGTTGTATAAGCTCAATGAAGACTTCTGTTGTTGTACCGGCCAGCGCATACTGGCGTGCCTCGGACTTGCGTGTGGTGAACAGCGTGGCAAGGTCTGTCGCGATCGCGTGAGCCAGGTCTAGGTGCTGAATCGTTTGATGCAGTATAGCATGCTCTTCTGTGAGAAGGAGCTTGTGGCCTGTTTCGGCTGGTGTATCGCCGGTGAAAACAGTGGCGAGCGCGACGGGGCTATTACGCTTGATAATGCTGTCGAAGAACGTGGCGGCATTGGTGTTGTCGGCGTCGTCGAGGGGCTCGAGCAGTACGTCGATGATACCGTTGCAGCCTAAGCCGATGCCGAGGTTCTGGTTGCTTTCTTCGCTGGTGTCGTAGGTGACGGTGAGCGGCACGCGGTTGCTCATGACCTGGCGGGCTTTGCGCAGGGCATCGCCTTCAAGGCAGCCGCCGCTGATGGAGCCGACCCATTTGCCGTCGTCGGTGATCAGCATGCGGGCGCCGGGGCTACGATAGGACGAGCCGCGTACTTTTACCACGGTGGCCAGTACGGCCCGCCGTTGGGTAAAGTCTACTTTGTTATAGGCCTCCAGTATATTCTTAAACTCTTTCATGGCTCGTCACACGTTCATACTTCTTCGTTCGAAAGGCGTTACCAGCTGCTTAGTACGGCTGGTAATCTTTAGATGCTTTGTTCAGTGCTGCGGGTACGTCGGCGGCTTTAACCGCGGCGTGTTTATTACCCCAGGAAGTACGGATGTAGTTGATGACGTCGGCGGTTTCCTGGTCGGTGAGCTCGAAGCCAGTCATTTCTCCGTCGTACTGCACGCCGTTGACGGTAATGGGGCCGCGCATGCCCTTGCGGATGATTTTTACCAGGCGGTCTTTGTCGGCGAGGTAGTCTGATTTTGCCAGCGGCGGATATACACCTTCAAGTCCCTGGCCCTGGTCCATATGGCAGCTCATGCATTGCGCTTCGTAGATCTCTTTACCCGTGGCCACGCTGTCGCGCGTGGAGGCGGATTGTTTAAACGAGAAGAAGGTGATGCCGGCGGTGAGTACCAGGGCTGTTGTGATTACTTTGTTCATGTATGTGTCTGTCGGTCTATTGAATACTTATTCAAATATTATTCCAGGACGCATTATACGGCGTCCAGGCTAAAGGGTAGTTTGCGTACGCGTTTACCGGTGAGGTCAAAGATTGCGTTTGTCAGTGCCGGGGCGAAGGGCGGCAGGGACGGTTCGCCAACACCGCCCGCTTTTTCTTCGTTGTCCATAATGTGGACTTCGATCTCCGGCGTGTCGATGATGCGTGGCATTTTGTAGGTGTTGAAGTTTTGCTCCACGGCCTTGCCATCGTTGAAGTGCGTGGCGTGTGTTACCGCTGCGCCGAGGCCCATGACGATGCTGCCTTCTACTTGTGCCCGAATGATATCAGGGTTTACATACCAGCCGCAATCCATCACAGCCCATACTTTGTCGATCTTGATTTTGCCGTCGCTTTTCTTTGAGACCTTTACCACTTCACCTACGATGGTAGAGAAGCACTCGGTGATGGCAACGCCATAGCCTTCATTTTTCTTTCGATTCTTCCAGCCCGATACTTCTTCCAGTTTATTGGCCAGGGCCTGGTAACGCTCGTCGTGTAAATGCTGACGACGGAATTCCAACGGGTCTTTGCCAGCCTTGGCGGCGAGCTCGTCCATGAAGCTTTCCATGGCGAATGCGTTCGTCGAGGCATATACCGATCGCCACCACATGACGGGAATAGGAACATCCAGCGGCGAGTCGGAGAAGTCGTAGTTCGGAATGGAGCGGAAGTATGTTTCCAGGAAACCTTCCGAGCCGGAGTTGTTGTAGGCCTCTTTGTTGGCGTTGAGCCATTGGTGGTCCATGTTCTGTCCGGCGGTGCGCAGGGCATAGGATGTGATGCTGCCCTCTTTACTGAGCGATCCTTTGCAGCCGTATACCATGCCCGGGCGGAACGGGCCTTGCGTGGTGTCGTCTTCGCGGGTCCATACGACTTGTACGGGCGCTTTTATTTCTTTGGAGATGATAGCGGCTTCGTGCGGATAGTCCATGAACGCCTTACGGCCAAAACCACCGCCGAGGAAGGTCATGTTGACGACGATTTTTTCTTTCGGCAGGTTGAGCAGCGGGCTGAGGAAATCTTGCACCCAGTCGGGGCCTTGAATCGGTCCCCAGATCTCGACCATATCGTCGTGGTAGTGCGCGGTACAGTTTACAGGCTCCATGCAGCTGTGCGATTCGTACGGCGTTTCATATACCGCTTCCAGCTTATTGTCAGATTTATCAAATATACCTTTAGCGTTGCCTTGTGTGCGGATGGAGAGTCCGGGGCTTTTCAGCGACTCGTTCATGCGTGTATACAGCTGCTCGGTGTTGAGGTGCTCGAAGCCGGTGTCGTCCCACTCTACTTTCAATACTTTACGGCCCTGCATGGCGGCCCACAGGCTATCGGCGACAACTGCTACGCCTTCGCGGAAGGTGGCAAACACGCTTGTCTTTACCGGGATGACATATTTTACACCAGGTACCTTCTTGGTTTCGGTGTCGTCGAAGCTTTTTACTTTGCCCTGGAAGCGCGGGTTGCGTTCTACCACGGCGTAGAGCATACCCGGCAGGCGCTTGTCCATGCCGAAGATGGCTTTGCCATTTGTCTTCGACGGCGTGTCCTGGCGTGGTATAGGCTTGCGAATGATCTTATATTCTTCCGGCAGCTTGAGCTTGACATGTTTGGGTGGTGTGAGCTTGGATGCCTCTTGTACGAGCTCGCCGTAGTGGAATTTTTTACCGCTGGGTTTATGAATCACGTGCCCATTCTCGGCGTAGCATTCGCCATGCGGTACTTTCCATTTGTTGGCGGCGGCTTCGATCAGCATCTCGCGCGCGGTGGCGCTGAGGTTCAACAGCTTTTTATAGGTACCGCGTATGGTGGAGCTACCACCGGTGATCTGGCTGCCGTATTTGGCGCTGTTGCCTTGTGCGAAGACGATGTTAACAGAGTTGAGGTCTACTTCCAATTCTTCGGCGATGATCTGGGGCACGGATTGAAAAGATCCCTGGCCCATTTCAGCGCGGTGATTGGTGATGGTGACTTTGCCGGAGGTATCAATGGAGATCCAGGCGTTGAGGTCGACGCCCAGGTTCCCGGCGGTGTCCATTTTCAGGATGGACGTTTCTTTGCCGTGGGAGTAAAAGCCCAGCGTGAGGGCAGCGCCCGTGAGGCTGGAAAGTTTTATGAAGTTTCTTCTGGATAGCGTGCTCATGGTATCGTAGTGTCTGTAGGATACGTATGGTGTAGAGTATAATTTAGTTCGACGCTTTTTGCGTCATGAGCGTAGAGGCTGTTTTAATAGCCTTGCGTATGCGCGGGTAGGTGCCGCAGCGGCAGATGTGGCCTTGCATGGCGGTGTCGATGTCTTTGTCGGTGGGCATCGGTGTTTTCTTGAGCAGCGCTGTAGCGGCCATGATCTGGCCCGACTGGCAGTAGCCACACTGTGGTACTTGCTCGGTGATCCACGCTTGCTGAACGGGATGGCTGTTGTCGTCGGAGAGGCCTTCGATGGTGGTGATATTTTTGCCGGCCACAGCCGATACTGGCAGTGAGCACGAGCGCATCGGAGCGCCGTCGAGGTGTATGGTGCACGCCCCACATTGGGCAATACCGCAGCCATACTTTGTACCGGTCAGTCCGACAATATCCCGGATGACCCAGAGCAGGGGCATCTTCGGATCGGCGTCGACGGTGTAGTTTTTGTTATTGATCTTGAGTGTTAAGGATGCCATGGTGCAGGTGTTTGAGTTGCTAACAGGTTTAAGTTACGAAATTTGGAAGCAAAGGAAGCACTTCTTCCGCAGCGCGGATGTACTCATTTCCGGGGAAGTTGCATTTGTGTTACAAGTGGAGCCAGGGAGTAGACGAACGACAGATTGTAGCGGATGGAAAAAAGGTGGTATTTCTGTATATTGATTAGAATGGTTTTAAATAAGGTGTTTGTGCTATGAAAAATCTATTATCGATTGTTTTGTTATGGCTGCCGGTGATGGCGTGGAGCCAGGGTTCTATCGAAGTGAAGGTGACGGAGATTCGTGAGGCGAAGGGAGAAATTCGGGTGGGGTTGTTTAACAACGAGGGTACGTTTTTGAAGAACGCGATTGAGGGGAAGGTGGTGAAGGCCTCTAAAGAAGACGTGACGGTGGTGTTTGAGAATTTACCCGCGGGGGATTATGCCGTGAGTGTGCTGCACGATGAGAATGGGAATGGGGAGATGGATAGCAACGTAGTGGGTATCCCTAAGGAGGGGTTTGCGTTTGGGAATAACGCCATGGGGACATTTGGGCCGCCTTCGTTTGAGAAGGCGAAGGTGGTGGTGAAGAAGGAGAAGGTTAGGCAGGAGTTGAAGTTGAAGTATATGTAGCATCAGTGTGAGAGTGAACTACTGACATTTGGAGAGTATTTGGGTGGCTTCGCGGACGTCGATGATGCCCTGGTGGTGAGACCAGGTGTTGTAGATGTAGGTGGCGATCTCGGCGATTTCTAAGTCTGTGAGTGTTGGGATGGGGGGCATAGCTTTGTTGAAGCTCTTGCCGTTTACGGTCAGTTGGCCTTGTTTGCCGTGGCGCATCAGGCAAAGAACTTCCGGCCGGTTTTCCTCCATGTAGTCGGAGACGTTGAGCGGCGGGAAGAGCAGGCCCAGGCCGGTGCCATTTTTCTGGTGGCAGTTGCTGCAGTGTTTGGTGTATAGCTGCTCGCCTTGAATATAATATTGTTTGAATTTGGTGTCGCCTTCGGGTACCGATCCCGTGGTGTCGTCCTGTTTGCGGCCTGAGCAGGCCAACAGTAAACTCCCCGTCAGGGCGGCGACGATCAATACATACTTACTTCGCATTTTCTTTTTCCAGGCGGCGAATGTCGGTCAGCAGTCGGTTTACGTCTTCTTCTTTGGTGCCATCGTATTTACCGCGGATTCTGCGTTGTTTGTCGATGAGCAGGAAGGCGCCGCTGTGGATGAAACCGTCGGGTTCTTCTTTGGCTTCCATGGCTGTGGCAAAGTAGCTTGTCTGAGCGATCTTATAGATATCGTCTTTTGCGCCGGTTACGAAGTGCCACTTGTCGCTTTTTACGCCGAGGCGCTCGGCATAATCGTGCAACAGGCCTACCGTGTCATATTCGGGGTCGATGGTGTGTGAGAGGAACAGTACGTTCGGGTCGTTTTGAAGGGAGTCGTACGCCCGCAGCATTTGTGTTTTCATGATCGGGCAGATGGTGCGGCACGAAGTGAAGAAGAAGTCGGCGATGTAGATTTTGTTGTCGAACGTGCTGTTGGTGATGATGGTACTGTCCTGGTCTACGAATTTGAAATCGGCGATGGTGTGGTACACGGTGTCGGTGCCGTTTACTTCACGGGCCCCGAGGATAGGCAGCGGCACTTCCTTTTTTTCAATGCACGCAGCCGGCAACAGGATTACGGCGAGCAGTACGGGAGACAGGTATGAAAATAACGCGCGGGGCATGGTGTTTGGCTTAATCATTTTTGCGGAATTTCTTATAGGTACGGATGCCGATCATGATGAGGATGGTGACTGCCAGCAGGCCGGCGAGACCCCAGAGCATGCTCAGCGCATTTTTTAATACGATCAAAAATACAATGCTGATCAGGAAGAGCGTAGCCACTTCGTTCCAGATGCGCATTTGGGTAGAGGTATATTTTACTACATCGTTTTGCAACTGCCGGAAGATGACATGCAGGGAGATGTGGTAGAGGTATAAAAAGAATACCAGTGTGAGCTTGATGTGCATGAACCCCATGCTGAGCCACTCCGGCTGGTTGATGACCATCGAGGCACCCAGGCACAGGGTGACGACGGCCGACGGCCAGGTGATGCCAAACCACAAACGCGACGCCATTGTTTTCAATTGCTTCAGCACGATCGATTTCTCGGGTTCGCTTTTGCCGTGCGCCTCGACAATGTAGACAAAGAGGCGCGGCATATAAAACAAACCGGCAAACCAGGTGACGATAAAGATGATGTGTGCGGCTTTTAAATACAGGTGCGTCATCGGCCTACAGTGTGCTAGGAGTTGGTGGTTTGTATGGTGACGGGGTCGCCTACGGTGATGTATTGCAGGTCGAGTGCGACGGCGTTCTGGCCGAAGTATATCTTGTTATTGCGCGAGCGATACTTTGCCAGCGTCTTCAGGGGTTCTTTTCCTTTTACTGCTGTGTCCTGATCAACGGTGGTCAATACACAGCGTGCGCAAGGCTTTACGCCGACAAAGCGGGTATCGCCGATACGAAAGTCGCGCCAGGTGTCTTCGGCATATGCGTCGGCGCCGGCTATTACCAGGTTCGGGCGGAAGCGGTTCATCGGCAGCGGGGTATCCAGGCGGCTATTGAGGTCGTTGAGCGAGCTTTGACCAATCACCAAAAAGGGATATGCATCGGCCAGCCCGACGTGCTCGTCATTTACTTTGTATTGGGGGTCTACGGGGCGGGCGTTGCCTTCGGGGAAGTATACCAGGTGAGCGTTCATTCCCATGCGGGAGGAGAACCACTGGTCGTATTCGGCGCCTACGCCCTGGGCTGCAACAGTGTCGTCCCAGATGCGCACCTGCTCGGGCTCCGCGAATACAGTCGGTACGGCGGGCAGTGCGAGGACATCGTTTTTATGACGGATCAGGATCTGGTCGCCGTCCAGCGAAAGTTTGAACAGGGCCATGATGGGGTGCTCGCGTTGGGTGAGGCATACACCATCCGGGCCAACGAGCATAAAGCGACGGTCGTATTGCAGTCCTTTGCCCATGACGCGGGCAGATGTCAGCGGGATGCCGCCGAGGGATTTAATGGGGTAAATCCAGATTTCGGTGAGTCGGAGGTCGGTCATGTACCGCTTCAACGTTGTTTGCGGTGTAAAGGTACAGTTAAAAGTGGTCCGTACACAGTTTGCTGCTGTAGAGTTATTGGGAGGAGCTCAGGCGTTTTGGGGCGTGGAGTCTGCTTTCGCCTGGGCTTCAGCGGGTAAGTCAACGAACGTGAAGCCGCGGGCGTCTTCGCCGTCGTAAAAGTCGACTTCCTTGCCGATGATGTACATAGTGTGTTTTTTGTCGACGTAGACGGGAATGCCGGCGATGGTGTAGGCCAGGTCTGTGTCTTTTTGTTTATCAAAGCCGATCAGGAGGGATACGCCACCGCAACCGCCGCCCTTGATGCCTACCCGCAGGCCATAGTCGGCCGGGATGTTCTTGGTTTCCATGATTTTGCGCACCTCTTCGGCAGCACGATCGGACAGGGAGATGGGGCGCAGGTTGTCAAACATGAAAATAAACGCTTAGTGGTACAAAATTATTAACTTTCAAACCGTAAATAAAGTTTACTTTTTGCACGTATGGATGTACTTATTGAGTTTGGTAAAATACTAATTCCTGCTTCTATCGTTTTGTATTTGGCGTATTTGCTGGTGCGCATGTTTATCGAAAAGGAAATTGAGCTAAAAAAACTGGAAGTGCGGAGCCGCAGCATCGAAACGCTGCTTCCCAACCGGTTACAGGCTTATGAGCGGATGACGCTATTTCTGGAGCGCATTTCGCCGCAAAACCTGCTGGTGCGGTTAAACGCGTCCGGCATGCCGGCCCGGGAGTTTCACCAATTGCTGCTGGCGGAAATCCGGAATGAGTACAACCACAATGCCTCCCAGCAGGTGTACATGAGCGAGGAGGTATGGAACCTGTTAAAGGGGGCCAAGGAAGACCTGATTGTGACGATCAATGACGCGTCCAGTGAAATGGGGCCGGAGAGTTCGAGTCTGGATCTTTCGAAAAAGATTTTTGAGAAGTCGGTCAATAAACCGGTAGACCCCATGGCCCACGCCCTGACGGAGCTGAAGAAAGAAATTCAGCGTATATTCTAGGCGGGCGCCACGCTGGGTGGAATTGAATATTGAAAACACCTAACAACGAGAAAGATGCTGAAGAATCGTTTTTTTGATCTGGCGCTGACCAAGGCGTCTGGTATTCTGGGAACGCGCGGACGGCTGGTGCTGCTGCTGACAAAGCTTGGCATGAAGTTGAAAAGTGTTTCGTGGAAAGATGTTAATGCCGCCGCAGCCAAGGAGAAGCTCCTCGTGCTGGGGCGTATTTCGCGTGCGTATGCGACGGGGCAATACCGCGAGGTACCCTGGAAAACCATGGTGATGATCGTTGCCGCACTGGCGTACTTCGTCATGCCGATTGATCTGTTGCCCGACCTCATGCCGATCACGGGGCTAACGGACGACGTGGCCGTGCTCGTGGCGGTATACAATGCTGTTAGCGTAGAGGTAGACAAATTCTTGCTGTGGGAGAAAAACCGTTCTCTGGTAGCATGAGAACAGCGCTGATCGCCGGGGGTACCGGTCTTGTGGGAAGTCAACTGTTACGGCTTTTGCTTGAAAGTGACCGCTATAGTAAAGTGGTGGCACTCACGCGTACGGAACTGCCGACGCACCCCAAGCTAGAACAAGTACCCGTTACACAGGAAACCCTGAGCGGCGGTCAACATTTGAAAGCGGACGATATCTTTTGTTGTCTGGGTACGACCATTGCCAAGGCGAAAACCAAAGAGAATTTTTACCAGGTAGATTTTTATTACCCGCTGCTGCTGGCACGGAGTGGCTACTCCAGTGGTGCCCGTCAATACATGCTCATCTCGGCATTGGGCGCCGACAAAGAGTCGTCGGTATACTATAATCGTGTGAAGGGCGAAGTAGAGGAGGCGATTCGCGCGGTTGGATTTGAGGCGCTGCATATTTTTCGTCCTTCGTTGTTGTTAGGTCCTCGTCAGGAGCAACGCACGGGAGAAGACGCGGCGAAGTTTTTCTATAAAGTATTCGGATTCCTGATTCCTGGAAAGTATAAGGCTATTGATTCCGTGAAGATTGCGCGGGGTATGCTGCACTATGCGTCGCAGGAGCAGAAGGGAACTTTTATTCATGAATCTAAAGATTTGCAGCAGTTCTGATGCTGTGTGTACGCTATGATTGCCGTTATTCAACGTGTCACGTCCGCCGCTGTTACAATCGACCAACATGTGAAAGCGTCCATCGGCGCCGGGCTACTGGTGCTGGTGGGCATTGAAGATGCTGACACGGCCGAGGATATAACCTGGCTTTCTGGTAAGCTTGTGAACCTGCGCATCTTCAACGATGCCGGGGGCGTGATGAATCTAAGTGTTAAGGAGCAAGGGGGAGACATTATTGTCGTGAGTCAGTTTACACTGCAGGCCAGTACTAAAAAAGGGAACCGGCCGTCGTATATCAAAGCGGCAAAGCCACCCGTGGCGGTGCCGTTGTACGAGGCGTTTGTGAAAGCCGTGGAGGCCGAGCTGGGAAAGGCTGTGCAGACAGGCGAGTTCGGCGCGGATATGAAGGTGAGCTTATTGAACGATGGTCCGGTGACGATCATCATGGATACCAAGAATAAAGTATGAGTCGGACAGAGGTTATGCAAGGCGATATTACCACGCTGGCGATAGATGCCATTGTGAATGCCGCGAACACCAGTCTGATGGGCGGCGGTGGTGTAGACGGTGCGATACACCGCGCCGGCGGACCGCAGATATTGGAGGAGTGCCGCAAGATCGTAGCGCGGCAGGGTGGATGCCCAACGGGTGAAGCCGTGATCACCACAGGAGGGAAGTTGAAGGCACGACATGTGATCCATACGGTAGGCCCTGTATGGAATGGTCGGCCGAAAGACGACGAGCTGCTGACGCGGGCGTATGAAAATAGCCTGCGTGTAGCCGTGGAGAATGGTGTGCGGACGGTGGCGTTTCCAAACATCAGCACCGGCGTGTATCGCTTTCCGAAGGAGCAGGCGGCCGACATTGCGATTTCAGCCGTGCGGCGCTTTCTGGAGAATGAATCTTCTTTGGAGAAAGTCATCTTTTGTTGTTTTGATGCAGAGAACCTGGCGTTGTACCAGGCAAGGTTGTCGAAGTCCTAATGAGTTAAACCCTGGTTATGATGCGTTACATATTGCTTTTTGTTTTTCTACTGCCCCTGGTGGCGGTTGCACAGAAGAATAAGTATGGGTTGAACCCTACCACGCTCGAAGCGTATAAAGCTTCCGTGAAGGAAAATCCTGCGAAGGAGTTAATAGATCTGGAGAAGTTAATACCGGGCATTGTGTTGGACATCCGGTATGCGACGACCAACAACTTTACGGGGGAACGCATTTATACCCTGGCAAAGGCATATGCACGCAAACCGGTGGCCGAGGCGTTGAAACGCGCACAGGCGGCGCTGAAAGAAAAGGGATTGGGAATAAAGGTGTTTGATGCTTACCGGCCGTATAAGGCGACGGTGAAGTTCTACGAGGTATATCACGATACGACCTATGTCGCGTCGCCCTATAAAGGATCGCGGCATAACCGGGGTTGTGCTATTGATATGACGTTGATCGATCTGAAAACAGGGCAAGAATTGAAGATGCCTACAGGATATGATTCATTTCAAAAGGCAGCATGGCCGTCTACACCGGTGAAAGATCCGGAGGTCCGGAAGAACCGGTCGCTAATTATTGAAGTGATGAAACAGCAAGGGTTTAAAGTCAATAGTTCGGAGTGGTGGCATTTCGATTTTATTGGCTGGACGAAGTACGACGTGTTAGATATTGATTTTGAAGAGTTACAGTAACTTTTAGGAAGACTGGATAAATAAAAAGGGCTTTTTAAAAGCCCTTTTTATATTCTGATGAAACCGAATTACTCCAGTTCAAATGTTATGGGTATGCTGAAGGCTGAAGAAACAGTTTTTCCTTTTTGTCTGGCCGGCAGCCAACCTGGCATGGATGCCACGACCCGTACGGCTTCCTCTTTCAGCGCTATATCTACATTGTCACCGACAGCGTCAGACGCCACGACGTCACGTACCTTTCCCTTATCATCAACAACAAAATCTACAAATACTGTCCCTTCTACACCACTTTCACGCGCAGCATCGGGATACTTCAGATTATCTTTCAGATATTTTCGCATGTCCTGCTCGCCACCGGCGTATTCAGGAGAAACTTCCGCCTTAATGTAGATTAATTTGCCCGTCGCGTCTTTATACGTTATGGATTTCTTAGCCTTTTCAGCCGCGGCAGCGTTGCGCTGTTCCGCTCGTTCTGCACTTTCCTTGGTAAGCTTTGCCCGGCGCGCAATTTTTTCTTCCGCTTTTTTTGTCGCCAAAGCCGCTTCCTGGTTAGCAAGAGCAGTGCTGTCGGCTGTCCGTTGAGCAGCCTCCTTGCTCTTGGTGTCACAACCTTGACAGAGGGCAAAAAGGAATATTAGTGTTAAAACATTAAAACGCATGTTCATATTATAGGTTTATTAGAATGTATATATTCTGTATACCTAAATTATGGTGCCCGCCCCGCCATTTGGTGGTATTATTTCAAATAAACACCGATCGAGAGTAATTATGTAGGATTGTTGTCACGCTATATGCTTGGTGATCTTCATACACGTATACCCTTATGAGGTCCGAGTTTTTTTTGTTGGTATATTCATTATTTGTACTTATCGAGTAAGCCGAAATCAAACGGTGTCCAATAGCACGCCTTTAGACCGCTTTCTTTGAAGCCAACGTTCACCCAGGTGTTACAGGTCATCAGGCAAGAGTAGCCGCCATTTGCTTTGTAGAAATTGTCGCGCGGAGTGTAGCCAGTGTCTGGTAATATGATCTTGTGGTTGTTGTTTAATCGGAAAGATTGTAGAATATAGTCGTTCAATTTTTTCAACTCGATTTCCTGTAGATTAACTTCGGTCCAGGATGTGCTTTTCTGTCTGTATCGGGTTACGTGCATGAGTGTTGGTCCGTTTAAGAACATTGCCTGAAAAGCGTTTTTAACGGTCAAGTCGGCCCAGGTAGGGGTGTTGATGTAGAAGTTTTCGTTGCCCCAACCAAACGATATATACTCTTCATTTTCCAGCTGAACGATGTCTTCCAGAAGACTGGGAGGGATATCCTTTTTTGATATGATGATGTCTAAATGAACGCCGTTCGTGCTCAAATATACGGTCTTACTCTTGGAGGTGATCTCGTCTGAATTTTTGTTTACCGTTATGGAAGTTAACAAAAAGGCGGTTGTGAAGTAGCCCGTAGGGATGGCCACCAGGAGAAGAAGGCATTTTAGTATTCTCTTAAATATTTTCATTTTTGTGCTTATCGGCGAGCGCCCTTTATTTCCAGTGCTGGATATTAGTTGAAGACCCAGCAGTAACTATTCGAGGACCTTTTTTAAATAGAAGGTCAGGGTGTCATCTGTTACCTTAAAGTTCATGCTGTTGAAGGGGATTTGTTGTGCTATATCCATCTTCTCTACTTTATAGACTTCGCAATTATCATTGTATTCGATCGTTAATTGTCCTTTGTGGTATGTTCTTTTCTCTACGGAGAAATGGTAGTCGGGACGACCACCCAGATATCGAATTTCAAAATACCCCAGGGAATCCGTTTTATACGGTCGCTTGTCAAAGATCACGGTTGCGTCTTTGATTGGCTTTTCGGTCTGGGCATCCAATACAAAACCACGATAGGAGATAAGATAATCGCAGGATGCCAGCGTTGCCAAAAGAAGGCAAGCTGTAATTGATTTAAGCGGGATGTCCATGGCCCCCTTTATTCGATAAACCCCTTCTGGTAACCCGGTTTCGTTTTGATAATATTTTTGTCATCTTACAGCCAAACTCATCATCATGTCTCTGCAAGAAGCACAAGAACGCGTGGATCAATGGATCACGACCACCGGCGTACGTTATTTCAACGAGCTTACGAATATGGCGATCCTTACGGAAGAGGTAGGCGAAGTGGCGCGCATCATGGCGCGGCGGTATGGCGAGCAGTCGGAGAAGGAGTCGGATAAAGGCAAGGACCTGGGCGATGAGATGGCCGATGTGCTGTGGGTGCTGATCTGCCTGGCAAACCAAACGGGGGTGAACCTAACGGACGCTTTTGAGAAGAATCTTGCCAAGAAGACCGTGCGCGATCAGGATCGACACAAGAACAATCCTAAGCTCCAGTAGCGTGTAACCCACGCGTATACAAAAGTGTGTCTATGTGCACTTGGTGCTGTCGAAAAAATAAGACAGATTCGTATACCTAATCAATACCTACTTATGGCCGAAAACCAGCGCTTCCTGGCCTTGGACGTCTTCCGGGGAATGACCGTTTGCTTTATGATCATTGTGAACTCTCCGGGCGACTGGAGCATTGCCTATCCGCCCTTGCTACACGCTACGTGGCATGGCTTTACGCCCACTGATCTTGTTTTTCCTTCGTTCCTGTTTGCTGTGGGCAATGCCATGGCGTTTGTGATGTATAAATATGCCGGGCAGGAGGGGAGTAGTTTGTTCTGGCGCAAGACGTTGAAGCGGTTTGCTATTATCTTCTTGCTGGGATTCCTGATGTATTGGTTCCCGTATGTAGACTTTCATACCTGGACGTTAAAGCCTTTTTCAGAAACGCGGATACTGGGGGTGTTGCAGCGTATTGCGATTTGTTACCTGATTGCCTCTATTGTGGTGTACCATGGTTCCAAGACCTTTGCTGTCGTTTTTAGTATTGTGGTGCTGCTGGCGTATTGGTTTCTTCTCTATGCGTTTGGCGATGCGGTTGATCCGTATAGCATGACGGGTTATGCGGGTAACGCGTTAGATAAATTGGTGTTAGGAGAAGCACATATGTATCATGGCGAAGGCGTAGCGTTCGAGCCGGAAGGAATCTTGAGTACGTTACCGTCGCTGGTGAATGTGATTGCGGGGTATCTGGCGGGGGACTTTATCAGGAAGAAGGGTGTGACGTATGAAACCCTGGCGAAACTGTTGATGGTGGGGGCTGTGTTGATCTTTGTGGCGTTGACGTGGAATATGGTGTTTCCGATCAATAAGAAGATCTGGACGAGCTCGTTTGTGTTGGTGACGGTGGGGTTGGATCTGTTGTTGATCCCGTTGTTGCTGTATGTGATTGAGATGATGCGGCGGACAAAGTGGACGGGGTTCTTTGTGGTGTTTGGGAAAAATCCACTGTTTATATATTTGCTGTCGGAGCTATTGTTGATTACGTTTTATCTGATTCCGGTGGGGCAGAGTAATGTCGTGGGATGGTTATTTCATGATGTGTTTGGGAGCTTTGCCAGTCCGATGAATGCTTCTTTCCTGTTTGCTTTCTTTTTTATGATGATTTGTTGGTCGGTGGGGTATCTGCTGGATCGGAGGAAGATTTATATACGCGTTTAACTTGCTTTTACCAGGAAGCCTTCTTTCAGAACGGGGACGACGTCATAGTGGTCGGGGGTGAGGCAGAAGCTGATGTCTTTATAAATATTAAGCTTGGCAAGGCGGCGGACGTGGCTGGCGTCTTTGAGGAAATCCATCATGTCGGTCTTGGCCTGGTTATATAGGTGTTGGGCCATGACGGGAGCGTCGCAGTCGGGTTCGATGTGTTCCTTTAGTATTTCGACGAGAGCCCCGGCAAAGAGGGTATCTTCCTGGTTTACTTTCCCTTTCCATCCAGCGCATACGACCAGTACGTTGTTGTCGCCTTCAAGCAAATAATTGGCTACGGCCGACAAGTTGAGGAAGGAGCCGATGATGATCTCGCGGGCCCCTTCGGATTTGGCAATAGCTTGCGTGCCGTTGGTGGTGGTGAAGGCAATCTTTTTGCCTTTCAGGTAATCTTCCATGTATTCAAACGGCGAGTTGCCCAGGTCGCAGCCTTCTACTTTTTTTCCATCACGTTCACCGGCAGTATAATATTCGTCCGACTTCATGGCTATGCAATCTTCTACCTTGGCAAAGGGCCTGATGCTGTGGATGCCGTGTGCCAGGGCCGTGGTCATGCAAGACGTGGCGCGGAAGATGTCCACGACGACTACGGTGCGGTCGTGTACATTATAGAGGTGCATCAGCTCGGGGCTAAGGCAGACGTCAATGGTTTTTGTCATACGTTTTATGGAAAAAATATGCCCCGGAGTTCCGGCGGGTAGGCCGGGCTCCGGGGCAGCAATATACGTTCATTTATCCGATCAGCGGGAGCTTGCTGACCTGTGCTTTCAGGGCTTTGCCGCGTACGTCGATGGCAATTTCGGTTCCGACGGCGGCGTTCGGGGTAGTGACATAGGCCAGGCCTACGCCAATGCCCAACAGGGGCGACATCGTGCCGGAGGTAACTTTACCGATCACGTTGCCCGCCGTATCTTTTACAGCGTAGTCGTGACGGGGTATGCCTTTCTCGGCCATCTTAAAGCCCACCAGTTTTTTGGTCACGCCGTCTTCTTTCTGCTTCTTCAGCGCGGCACTGTTGGTAAACTCTTTTGTGAACTTGGTGATCCAGCCCAGGCCTGCTTCCAGCGGCGACGTTGTGTCGTCGATGTCGTTGCCGTACAGGCAGAAGCCCATCTCCAGGCGCAGGGTGTCGCGGGCACCCAGGCCGATAGGTTTGATACCAAATTCGGCGCCGGCTTCAAAGATCGCCTTCCATATTTTCTCGGCGTATTGCTTGTGTACATAGATTTCAAAGCCACCCGCACCAGTATAACCGGTGTTGGAGATAATCGCGTCAGGCACGCCGGCAAATTCGCCGATGGCAAAGTGATAGTATTTGATGGCCGACAGGTCTGTCTTTGTAAGCTTCTGCAACGTGGCAGCGGCCTTAGGGCCTTGTACCGCAAACAGGCACGTGTCGTCGGAGATGTTTTTCATCTCTACACCTTTGGTATTATACTGACTGATCCAGTTCCAGTCTTTATCGATGTTGCCGGCGTTGACGACCAGCAGGTAATCGTTGTCTTTGATCTTATATACGATCAGGTCGTCTACGATGCCACCGGTCTCGTTGGGCAGGCAGGAGTATTGTGCCTGGCCGTCTATAAGCTTCGCGGCGTCGTTGCTTGTCACGCGCTGAATGAGGTCGAGGGCGTTGGGGCCTTTGAGGGTAAACTCACCCATGTGCGATACATCGAATACACCCACACCGTTGCGTACGGTCATGTGCTCTTCGATGTCGGAAGAATAACGGACGGGCATGTTAAAGCCTGCGAAGGGTACCATCTTACCACCCAGCGTTGCGTGGAGATCGTTAAGGGGAACATGTTTTATATCCATAGTGCTCGTTTAGGTGGCGCAAATGTAATTAAATCTTATTTCCATACACGTGTCAAACAAAAAGAGGCGTCCCCTAAAGGAGCCTCTTTATACGTGTTAATTTTAATTTTATACCGGTTGCGGATCAATGTATAGCTTCGGCTTTTGCGATGGCTTGCTGAATGTTTTCTTGCACCTTCTTTACCTTCTCCATTTCATTTTCCAGGTACTCGCGGGTCTTCTCTTCGTCCAGCGAGTCCGGTTGCGGGTTGAAGGCGCGCATCCATACCATCATGCCGTCGCTGGCAGAGTCCAGCTGGGTGATGGTCTGCTCTATTTCTTTTTTCTTGTCGTCGGCTACGCCGGTTTCCGACAGTTTCTTTTTGAGGCCTTCTTTCAACTTGTAGATATCGTTCATCCGGGGCATAACCTCGTCGTGTACTTTCATGACCTCTTCCCCCAGGGCCTGGTTCGGGCTGCCGTCAGCGGCGGGATGCTCGTGGTCATGGCCATGTTCGTGGTCATGGTCGTGCTCTTGATTTTTGGACCCGCAGGCACCTGCCAGCAGGGCGGAAACGAACAGGGCGGTTTTCAGGGTTGTGTTCATTTGGATATCGATTTTTGCCAAAAGTACAATTCCGGCGTGAATTTGCCTGTAACTGATTGACTAACAATCATTAGTTTCTTGAAAAGTTTGTAAAAGATGCTCCGTTCACTTTGATCTGCGAAAAAAATGCGTGTATCTTTGGAGCACATCAGCAGAGAAATGAACACAACTACATTCTTTTATTTTTACTACTACTTTTTTAGACCCCAAACGGGACTCTAAGAGTGGTGTTATTGTAAAAGAATAGCAAGATAACTCAGAAAGGTCCCGGTTAGCCGGGACTTTTTTTTTTGTGCTTGATTTCAGAGGCGATGGAAGGGAACAGATTACGTATATGGCCAAAAAGAAGAAATTAAAAATCGCAATTCAGGGTATCACAGCCAGCTTTCACGAGGTAGCCGCCTTCACGTATTTTACGGAGGCGATCGAAACCGTCGAGTGCCTTTCATTTCACCAGCTGTGCGAGAGCCTGAAGCATGGTTACAGCGACTATGCGGTGATGGCCATTGAAAACTCCATCGCGGGCAGCATTCTGCCGAACTACTTTTTATTGCAAGACTATCACTTCAGCATCATCGGCGAGCTGTACCTGCCCATCCACATGAACTTGCTGGCACTGCCCGGCACCAAGCTGAGCGACATTAAGACCATTGAGTCGCATCCCATGGCCATCCGCCAGTGTTCGGACTTCCTGCATTCTTTGAATGGTGTGGAAATCCGCGAGAGCGATGATACGGCGCTGTCGGCCCGTCGGGTGAAGGAGCTGAAGCTGAAAAACACAGCGGCTATTGCAAACGAATTTGCCGCTAAGAAATTCGGACTGCAGATTCTGGAAAAACGCATCGAGACGCACAAGAAGAATTTCACGCGTTTCCTGGTCCTGGCCAAACGAGCCGACCGCAAGATCGAAAGCAACAAGGCGTCTATGTGTTTTGAGGTAGCCAACGAGGTGGGAAGCCTGGCAGATGCGCTTACCACGTTTAAGGACAACCGTATTAACCTGACCAAAATCCAGTCGATTCCGATTATTGGCCGGCCAAGCGAATACTCCATTCACATTGATGTGGAGTGGCGCCGCCGCAAGAACTATGACGATGCCATGAGCGCCGTCATGCGGCAGGTAAAAAACCTGAATGTTTTGGGTGAGTATAAAAAAGCGAAGATCGAATACAAGTAGCCATAGAGAGCGTATGATACAGACAGCGAAACGAATTGCCAATGTGGAAGAGTACTACTTCAGCCGGAAGCTGGCCGAAGTACGCGGCCTTGACACGCCCGAGCTGCGCGTGATCAACCTGGGCATCGGCAGCCCCGACCAGGCGCCGTCTTCTGCCACGATCGATGCTTTGATTGCATCGGCGAAGAACCCTGCACACCACGGCTATCAGAACTATAAAGGTATACCTGCATTCCGCCAGGCGATTGCCGACTTCTATCGCAACGTATATACTACGACGCTGAACCCGGAGACGGAGATTCTGCCACTGATGGGCTCGAAGGAAGGCATCATGCACATCGCCATGGCCTTTGTGAACGAAGGTGACGAGGTACTGATCCCCAATCCGGGTTATCCTACGTATTCTTCGGTTGCTAACCTGGTAGGCGCCAAGCTGCGTCCCTATGCGTTGAAAGAATCATTAAACTGGGGCATTGACATTGCCGAGCTGGAGAAGAGTGATTTGTCGAAGGTAAAGGTCATGTGGGTGAACTTTCCGCATATGCCGACGGGCCGTGTTGCTTCACGCGAAGAGCTGAAGGCATTGGTAGACCTGGCGCGCAAGCACCAGTTCCTGATCGTAAACGACAATCCGTATAGCCTTATTCTGAACGACAACCCCATGAGCATCCTTTCCATTGAAGGTGCCGACGAGGTGGCGTTGGAATTAAACTCGCTGAGCAAGTCGCACAACATGGCGGGCTGGCGCTTAGGCTGGGTAGCGGGTAAGAAAGAGTTTATCGAGGCGGTGCTGAAAGTAAAAAGCAACATGGACTCGGGTATGTTCCTGGGCTTGCAACATGCAGCGACGGAAGCGCTGAAGAATGGCGATGCGTGGTTTAAGGAGCTGAACCAGGTGTACCGCCAACGCAAGCAGGTGGCTATACAGCTGTTGGATGTGTTGGGCTGTACGTATGCGGACCAATCGGGGTTGTTTGTATGGGCGAAAGCGCCCGACCACATCGCCGATGTTGAGAAATGGATTGACGAGATCTTATATGGCACGAAGGTGTTCATTACCCCGGGCTTTATTTTTGGTGAGGCCGGCCGCCGCTACATCCGCGTGTCGTTGTGCTGTACCGAGACCATGCTGCAAGAGGCATTGGAGCGTGTAAAGAGCTTTTTAAAGAAACAGGCTGCTGCGTCAGCCGCAACGACCGCGAAAGTATGAACGTAGCTGTAATAGGGTTAGGATTGATTGGCGGCTCGATGGCGCTAGACCTGCGACACGCCGGGCTGGCAACGTCGCTGACGGGTGTAGACGAGAATGCTGCGAACGGCGAACAGGCCGTGGCCCTGGGCCTGGTAGACCGTGTGTTGCCTGCAGACGTAGCGTTGCGCGAAGCTGACCTGGTGATTGTGGCGATACCGGTAAATGCTCTGGCAAAAACACTGCCGGCCGTGTTGGACTTGGTGAAGCCCGAGGCGGTCGTATTGGACGCAGGCTCTACCAAGAGCTCGATTTGCCGCGCGGTGGCAAACCACCCCAAGCGGGCGCAGTTTGTGGCTGCGCATCCCATCGCCGGTACGGAGAACTCCGGCCCGACAGCGGCCTTCCGTGGGTTGTTTCAGCGCAAGACCAATATCATCTGCGAGCAGGAGCGTTCTTCCGAGCATGCCCTGACCGTTGCACGCCGTGTATTCGACGCCCTGGAACTGAATACAATTTTTATGGAACCGGAGGAGCATGACAAACACGTAGCGTACGTGTCGCACCTCTCGCACGTCAGCTCGTTCTTGCTGGGACAGACCGTACTCGACATCGAGAAGGACGAGAAAAACATCTTCGCATTGGCGGGTAGTGGTTTTGCTTCCACGGTGCGGTTGGCGAAAAGCTCGCCGGCCATGTGGGCGCCGATCTTCGAGCAGAATCTCGATTACCTCAGCCAGGCTTTGCAAGAGTATATCATGCACCTGCAACGGTTTCACTATCATTTGCTAAAGCATGACACACAGGAGCTAAACCGTATCATGTCGGGCGCGAACGAGATCCGCCGCGTGCTGGACGGTATCGAACTCAAAACACAACAACAGACACAACAACAATCGCCATCATCTTCTACAGTAAAAATCTAACTACTCACCCATATGAAACATTCTTTGAAACTCGAATCGATCTCTTCCTGGTTGCCGACCGCCAGCAAACCCGTTATCATCAGCGGCCCTTGCAGCGCAGAAACAGAAGAGCAAACCATTGCCACTGCGAAGCAACTGGCGGCCACTGGTAAGGTCCACGCGCTGCGCGCAGGCATTTGGAAGCCCCGCACCCGGCCGGGCCAATACGAAGGCGCCGGCGAACCCGGTTTGCAATGGCTGGCAGCTGCTAAAAAAGAGACTGGTCTGCCGATCACGACCGAAGTGGCCAATGCCGCACACGTAGAGGCCGCGCTGAAAGCAGGTGTCGATATTCTGTGGGTGGGTGCCCGTACAACGGTAAATCCTTTCTCTGTGCAAGAAGTAGCCGATTCGCTGAAAGGCGTTGACATTCCGGTGATGGTCAAGAACCCCATCAACCCCGACCTCGAGCTATGGATCGGCGCGCTGGAGCGTTTGAACAAAGCTGGCATCACAAAACTGGCGGCTATTCACCGCGGTTTCTCCTCCTTCGAAAAAGGCCCCTTCCGCAACGCTCCCATGTGGGACATGAGCATCGAGCTGAAGACCCGTATTCCGGAGCTCGACATCATCTGCGACCCGAGCCACATTGCCGGCAACCGTGACCTGATCGCCCTGATCTCGCAAAAAGCGCTTGACCTTGACATGGCTGGTCTGATGATCGAAAGCCACATCAACCCGGATGCTGCGTGGAGCGACGCGAAACAACAAGTTACGCCGGCTGTATTGGGCAAGATCGTAGCAGACCTGGTCGTACGTACGGTTTCGTCTGACAGCAAGACTTTCAAAGATACCCTGAGCATCCTGCGCGAGCAGATTGACCAGTTGGATGATGAGATCATGTCGAAGCTTGCTTCGCGTATGAAGATCTCGGAGAAGATTGGTCAATACAAGAAGGAAAACAATGTGACCATCCTTCAGGTAAACCGCTGGGAGGAAATCATTCAGACCCGTATCACGCTGGGTAAAGCCATGGGCCTGAACCAGGACTTCACACAAGAGTTGCTGAAACTGATCCACAACGAGTCGATCCAGATTCAGACAGCCGTTATGAACAAGGTGGCTGAACGCGTGTAATTATTGTATTTATTATCGCCCAGGAAACTTGCGGTGCTGTGAAACTAACTCACAGCACCGTTGTTTTTTTCGTTGGAAAAATCGAACTTATACAAGAATCCTAAAACCTGCCGTGCCCTGATCTATTCCCTTGAGTATCATGGGCTATTCCCCGTACACCTGTTGTCGCGTCTCTGTTTATAGTACATGCTACGGACACTTTTGCAGTTACATCTGTGCGGGTGGCGGTATCTAGCGTCAGAACGAGGAGCTGTCGGTAGGTGCGATATTTTAGTAATGTAATTTATTAGTGACAGGTATAACTTCAACCTTTTCAGTTAGCTATATGGTAACTACCTATATCCTGGTGGCTCTTGGCAGCGCAATCTTTACCGGCTTGCTGGTGTATCTCTTTGGCGGAAAAAAGGCTCCGAAAAAGACTTCGCGCAGCGGTACAGAACCTGTGGCCGAATTAATTCCGTGGTCGCGTGTGAACGAATTTATCGAGCACGATCGCCAACGCATTTCCAGCGACCTGCACGACGAACTTGGTACCGTGTTGAGCCTGATACACTTAGACCTGGAATTGGTGATGCGCGAAGCCGATGCCTTGCCGCCGCACATCGAGGCGAAGCTCATAACAGTCAAGAAGAATCTCAACCTGACGATTGAAACCATCCGCAACATCATCTGGAATCTGTCTCCGGATTTTATCGAAGGCATGAGTCTGAACTTTGCCATTCGTGAGCTGTGCCATAAGCTGGACGCGATGAAGGGCACCCACGTACACTTTGTACAAAGCGGTACACCTGTACCGATTCAACAACGACAAAAGCTCAGCTTATTCCGCATGGTGCAGGAGCTTTTCTCCAATGCCATCAAACATTCCAATGCCTGGAACATTTCAGTACATATACATTGGGATAATGAAAACCTGACCATCACCGTAGAAGATGATGGCTCTGACTATCGCCGTCACGAGCACGAGCAAAAAACTTCCGGCATGGGTATGATCAACCTGTTGAAGCGGGCTAACAGCATCGGCGCTACGTTGCGTCGCGAAGATGTATCGCCCCGCGGGTTGCGCGTGATCATTGAGTTCAACCTGCAACAGCAGAAAGATACTACGTCCAACAAGTTCCCCGCTATGCCCACGGCGGCCGACGTGTTAACCTAACACACCATTCTCGTACGCATACGAGATCAGCTCCGCCACGTTGCGGGTCTTGGTCTTTTGTAGCATATCTTCGCGGTAGCTATTGATGGTATTCTCCTTCAACGCCAACCGTTCGGCAATTTCTTTGCTGGACTTACCCATTTTCAGGTATATCAATATGTCTGCTTCGCGTTTGCTGAACTGAATGGACGGAGCGGCAACAACGGCCTCTTCTTTCAGCAACGACGGGTGGATCATCGGAGTGATATATTGGCGATTGTCCAATACGGTTTCGATGGCTTTTTTGATCTCTTGCGACTCGCTGTTCTTGAGTAGGAAGCCGTGCACGCCCAGGCGTACCAGGTGGGTGATCATGCCTTCGCCATTGTATTGTGTCAAAACGATAATGCGCAGGTCGGGGTATTGCCGTAGCACCTGGCGGGCTACTTCTATGCCATTCATGCCGGGCATGCCGATGTCCAGCAATAGCAGGTTAAAACGATGCTCCTGGAGCATTTCCAGGGCTTCCGGGCCACTACCGGCCTGCCGCAGGTTTATATCGGGAAAAAGCCGGGTCAGCACAAGCGCCAATCCTTCGCGAAAAAGGGATTGGTCATCAACAGCAAGGATTGAAAGAGATTTCATGGTAACAGTCGGTAAAGGTTTCACAAAGTACTTTAAATTTGAAGAAAAAGACACACCTGATTTATCAGGTAGTCACCTGTCCGCTAAACGTCATTTTTAACGCTTCGAACGCTTCATGAAAAGTTTTTCCTGGAAGAAAATCGGCCTTGGTGTGGCTGTCATAGGCATTATTGCCTTTGGAATTTTCTATTTCACCACGTCAACCGGGTCTAAACCGGGCCCCAGTTATATCAACCCCGCTTTTGGCGAGTACATCTCGTCGTACACGGCGGGGGTCGTGTCGTCGGGTACGACGGTACGGATTGTCCTGGCTACCGACGTGGTTGACTCGTCACAGATTGGGCAGGAGAATCTCGCCAGGCTTTTTTCCTTTAGCCCGTCCATCGACGGTAAGACAGTCTGGCTCGACCGCCGCACGGTAGAGTTCCAGCCCGATAAGCGTTTGATCTCAGGCCAGATCTACGAAGTAAACTTTGCCCTGTCCAAGTTGGTGCCGGAGGTTGCAGCTGAGCTGAGCTCGTTTGCGTATACCTTCCAGGTTATGCCGCAGAACTTCGAGATCGGAGTTGACAATGTGAAGCCGTATGTCAAGACCGAGCTGAAGCGACAAAAAATTGAAGGCAACCTGTTCACCGCCGACTTTGCCGAAAAAGATGTGGTGGAAAAAATGCTGACGCCCCGTCAGGAGGGCAATACGCTAAAAATAACGTGGACACATAATCCCGATGGGAAGCAACATGCTTTTGTCGTGGAGGATGTAGCGCGGAAGGATCAGGCCAGCGAGGTAACATTGTCCGTGCAAGGTAAACCGCTGGGCATAGACCGCGATGAGGACAAGGTGGTAGAGATTCCTTCGCTGGGTGACTTCAAGCTCATGCAAGCCCGCGTGGTACAGCACCCTAACCAGTACGTTGTGTTGCAGTTCTCCGATCCCCTGAAAGAAAAGCAGGACCTGACGGGCCTTATCTCCATGGCCGAAGCGGGCACGCTGGACTTCGAGATCCGCGATAACGAGATCAATGTATATCCGCCGGTACGGCAGACAGGCTCCAAAGTGATTCGCATCGAAGCCGGTATTCGCAACATCCTGGACTATAAAATGAAAGATGCGACTACCACCGAAGTTGTATTCGAGCAGGTATCGCCGGCCGTACGCTTTACGGGTAAGGGCTCTATTCTGCCGAGCAGTGATGGAATGGTCCTGCCATTCGAGGCAGTAAACCTGAAGTCGGTAGATGTTACCATTTTCAAGATATTCGAACGTAACATCCTGCAGTTCCTGCAGGTGAATAACATTCAGGGCGGACAGGAGCTGCAACGCGTAGGACGGAAGATTCTAAAGACGACCGTGCAACTTGATAACGCCGGGGTTACCGACCTGGGCAAATGGAACCGGTATACACTCGACCTGTCGAAGTTGATCAACACCGAGCCAGGTGCCATCTACCAGGTGAAGATTTCATTTAAGAGGCCATACTCTACGTATACCTGTGAAGGTGGCGGAGAAGAGGAAGAGGTTGTGGACGAGAATGTCGGACAGTTTGAAGACGAGGAGTCCAACGGCTATTACGACGAAGAAGGCTCCTACTACGACGATTATTATTACTACGAAGACTACGACTGGGAAGAGCGCGACAACCCCTGCCACTCTTCGTACTATACCAACAGCCGCGCCATTACACGCAACGTGCTGGCGTCGGACCTGGGCATTACCGCCAAGCGGGGCGACGATGGCAACACACTGGTGTTTGTGAACGATCTGAAAACAACGCAGCCGCTGTCAGGCACACAGCTCGAGCTTTATGACTACCAACAGCAGTTGATAGGCTCTGCCACGACCGATGCGGATGGCAAAGCGACGATCCTCACCAAAGAAACGCCTTTTGCCCTGATAGCAAAGAATGGCCAACAACGCGGCTATCAAAAGCTGATGAATGGTGACGCGCTTTCGGTTAGTAACTTTGACGTAACGGGCGAAGTGATCCAGCGCGGTCTGAAAGGATTCCTGTATGGCGACCGTGGTGTGTGGCGCCCGGGGGACTCGCTGTACCTCACCTTCATTCTCGAAGACAAGAACAAACAATTGCCGGCTACACACCCCGTGGTATTTGAAATGCAGAACCCGCAAGGACAGGTGGTAAACCGCCTGGTACGGTCAGGCTCCGAGAACGGCTTCTATTCTTTTGCCACCGTCACCGCCTCCGATGCGCCTACGGGCAATTGGACGGGCCGCGTGAAAGTAGGCGGCACCGAGTTTACACAAACCTTGAAGATCGAAACGGTTAAACCCAACCGGCTCAAGATCAACCTCGACTTTGGCGCCGACAAGTTTACTTCTGCTACCGCCACGGGTAAGCTGGATGTAAAATGGCTGCATGGCGCGCCGGGCCGCAACCTGAAGGCCGAGTTCGATATGCTATTGCTAAAAGCACCGACAACCTTTGCCAAATATCCTGACTATGTCTTTGAAGACCCCGCCCGTGAGTTCTATAGCGAGGCCCAGCCTGTATTTGAAGGCATGACAGACGACGAGGGTAAAGCCACCGTCAATGTAAGTCTGGAATCGACATCGGCCGCCCCGGGTTTTCTCACGGCAGTCTTCCGTGGAAAGGTATTTGAAGAGAGCGGTAACTTCAGCACAGACCGGTTCAGTATTCCATACTATCCGTACGAATCGTACATCGGTATGAAGGCGCCCGAAGGCGAGAAGTATAGCGGCATTCTCTATTTCGACAAGCCGCATACATTCAACCTGGTAACATTGGATGAGACCGGTCAGGGGGTATCGCGCGATGATATCGAGGTGTCGGTGTATAAACTTGGCTGGCGCTGGTGGTGGGATAACTCGGAAGAGAGCATTGCCAACTATATAGAAGGATCCTACTCGAAGCTGGTCAAGAGCGGCAAGGCCAGGACCGTTGACGGCAAGGGTAACTGGACAATTGAAATGAAAATGGGTGAGTACGAGTACGGTCGTTACTTTGTGCGCGCCTGTGATCCCGTCTCAGGCCACTGCACGGGACAGATCATCTATGTCGACGAGCCGGGCTGGTATAGCCGCGCGCGCGACGATGACGATTCGCGTGGCGGTGCGACGATGCTTTCGTTCACCACGGACAAGACGAACTATAACATTGGCGAGAAAGTAAACATCACCATTCCCAGCAGTGCGCCGGGTGGCCGTGCGTTGGTAAGCCTCGAGAATGGCAGCCGCGTGCTGAAGACCTATTGGGTAGAGACGCAGCAAGGCGAGACCAAGTTCAGCTTCGATACTTCGCCCGACATGGCGCCGAATATTTACGTGCATGTATCGCTGTTACAACCGCACGCGCAAACGGTAAACGATCTGCCGATACGGTTGTATGGCGTGTCGTCCATTCGCGTGGAAGATCCCAAAACACACCTGGAGCCGGTTATCGCTATGCCCGACGAGCTCGAGCCGGGTAAGGAGGTCACGATCCGTATCTCCGAAAAGACAAACCGCAAAATGACGTATACTATTGCCGTGGTGGACGAAGGGTTGTTGGACATCACCCGCTTTAAAACACCCGACGCATGGGGCCGCTTCTATGCGCGCGAGGCATTAGGCGTTCGCACGTGGGATGTATTTGACGATGTGATGGGAGCCTTTGGCGCCCGGCTGGAACGCCTGCTGGCGATTGGCGGTGATGCCGAGCTGGCGGCCAAGGAGGACGACGCCCGCGCGAACCGTTTTAAACCGGTGGTGAAGTACTTCGGCCCGTATACCCTGAACAGTGGCACCAACAGTCATACGTTCGTCATGCCCCAATATATCGGGTCGGTTAAGACCATGGTGGTAGCGGGCTACGAAGGCGCTTACGGCAAAGCCGAGAAGGCGACGCCCGTACGCAAGCCGTTGATGGTGCTGGCTACGCTGCCGCGTGTGCTGGGGCCTGAAGAAACGGTTAAGCTGCCGATAACTTTGTTTACGCAGGAGAAGGGTATTAAGAATGTAAAAATAGAGGTGAAGGTGTCAGGTCCGCTGCGTTTGGCCGGTAATGCCAGTCAGTCGGTGGCGATGCCGGCAAGTGGTGATCTGACGGTAGATTTCGACCTGGCTGTAAAAGCAGAGGCCGGTATTGCGAAAGTAGAAGTGACGGCCAGTTCGGGTAAATTCCAGTCGACCGACGTGATTGAGATCGAGGTACGGAACCCGAACACACCAGTGACCAAGGTAACGGAATCGGTGTTGGAGGCCGGCAAGAGCTGGGCCGCCGACGCGGTGCCGTTTGGTATAACGGGTACGAATACGGCCCTCGTGGAGGTTTCAAACCTGCCGCCGATCAACCTGGGCAGTCGTTTGAAATACCTCATCCAATACCCGCACGGTTGTATCGAGCAGACAACGTCGTCGGTATTGCCGCAGCTCTACCTCGCGCAGGTGAAGGAGCTGACCGAGCTTGAAAAGAAAAATATCCAGCGCAACGTGACGGCGGGTATCGAGCGGTTGAAGTCTTTTATACAAAGCGATGGTGGTTTTGGCTACTGGCCTGGTCCGGCGGAACATTCTGACCCGTGGGGTACCACGTACGCCGGCCACTTCCTGGTAGATGCGGAGGCGAAAGGCTATTACGTGCCGGCCGATATGCTGAAGCGCTGGAAGAAGTACCAGAAAAACAAAGCGCAGGAATGGCGTCGCAACGACAACTACTATAACAACGACCTGATGCAGGCCTACCGCCTGTATACCCTGGCGTTGGCCGGTGCTCCGGAGATGGGGGCGATGAACCGACTGCGCGAGTTGGGCAACCTCAACACTACTGCTGCGTGGATGCTGGCGGCGGCTTACGCCAAGGCTGGTCAGCCGGAGGCTGCAACTAAACTGATTACCAATCTGACGACCACGGTGAAACCGTATCGTGAGCTGTCGTATAGCTATGGCTCGGACGTACGCGACAAAGCGCTGATCCTGGAAACGCTCGCGGCGCTGGGCGACAAGACCAAAGCCTTTGCCGTGCTGAAAGAAATATCGAAGTACCTGGGCGACTATGGCTATTGGATGAGCACGCAGGAGACGGCCTTCTGTCTGAAAGCCATTGGCGCTTTTGCCGGTATGGATAAACGCGGCGCGCTGAAGTTCTCGTATGTCCTCAACGGCAAGACTGTGCAGGCCAGCACCGAGCTGCCCGTGGCGCAGGTAGCCATCCCGCTGACGGGTTTGCGCAAGGAGAGTGTTAAAATCACCAACGAAAGCGGGGGAATGCTGTTTACACGGCTTATTATGGAAGGCACTCCGGCGCGCGGCGCGGAGGAAGATGCGCAGAGCAATCTGACCCTCAGCGTGCGGTATACCGACACCGATGGCAAAGAACTGGACGTAACGCGACTCGAACAGGGTACCGAGTTCCTGGCCGAGGTTAGCGTCCTCCACAACGGCACCCGCTCGTCGTATGAAAACCTGGCGCTGTCGCAAGTATTCCCGTCGGGCTGGGAAATCAATAACCTGCGCATTACTGACGACGAAGATCAGCTTGCCAATAGCGTCTTCCAATACCAGGATATTCGCGACGATCGGGTATATACTTATTTCGATCTTGCTGCCACCCAGCGCAAGACGTTCCACGTCAGTCTGACGGCCGGTTACGCCGGTTCGTATTATCTGCCGGCGGTCAATTGTGAGGCGATGTACGACAAGAGCATCTACGCCCGCAAAAAAGGGCAGGTGGTGGAGGTGGTAAAAGGATCACCGGCGCAATAGCCACAGCGATATTTCTATAGTATAAAGATCTCCGGGTAATTCCGGAGATTTTTTATTTCTAAGATACCGTACTTATCTATACCTTTCCGGGGAATGCAGTACAGGTCTCCTTTTTCTATTTTATACCTGACCGGTAATTTTCCAGCGTCCTGGGACGATACAGGCCTGTTACGGGTGCAAAAGCAGCTATTGCTTGAGCTCGAGCATCACGGTGGCGGCACGTTTTCAATAGGAGAAGAGGTATGGACGAAAGACGACATTCTCAAGTTGATCGATGCGCTACGCCCTGCCGAAGAGCGTATGTTTCACCAGTGGATCTACGAAAATCCCGCGCTTTTACTATTGCTGGAGCAGGGGCTTATATCCGACGATGGGCCACTGTACAATCCTGCCCTGACGGGCGACCCACGCTTTGAATCGTTTCAGGCATTTGTATCTCCTTATTTGGTGGAGTCGGTCGGCCGGGGGATGAGCCAGTCTTTTGTTCAACAGGATTTTGCTACGGTACGGCGGTTTCTCGAAGCGACCACGTTGTTGGTGCCCGCCCGCGCGGAGGAGATTCTGGCGCGGCTGATCCACATGCTAAAACCCCTTAGTCATGCGCCGGGACGTGTAACAACGGGTGAAGAGCCTTTTAATAGCCAGGCATTTAGGTATATCACACCGGACTTTATAGCGTTGCTCAATGCCTTGCCAGAAAGCGTTGCCGACTTTCGTGAATGGTTCAGTATTGAACTCATAAATATGCTGGTAAAAATAGGCATAACAGACATCGGTTTTTCCCACGGCGTATACAAATGCCTGCTGGCATTGCATTGTGAACCCGACGTGCGGGAAGTGTTGGTGGCCAATTATACGAACTTTCAAACGGAGGCGCCGGAGCTCGTGGTGGGCAAGGTATACAGCGACCTGGGTCGTGGCTGTGCGCGAACGGTTGCCTGGGTGCTCGGCATCATTATTGGCTTGTGTATACTGGTGTACGGCCTCATGAAGCTTTTTCATATTGATCCGCCAACCCCGAACACCCGCCCGCATGTCTTGCGTCGGGCCGAAGAAGAGATCCCTACCGTACAGGAAACCTATCGCGCGTATTGCAATCGCTTGCGAACCATCGTTCAAAAACAGTTGAATCCCTCCGGGGCCGACTCCATGCGCTATATATTGTTAACCAACCCCCAGGTAAACAATGAACATACCCTGTGGCACCACGCTGTGCCCGGCACGCATCTGTCGAACTATAAAGCTACTGCAGCCGTGCCGTTGACGATTGTAAATCAGTCTCCATACGACGCCGTATTGTTTGTTATGAGCGACTCGGCGTTATACAATGGGTTCCTATCCCGGGGAGATTCTTTGCGGACATCGATCAGCGTGCGCGACGACCTTGCCTTTTATGTGGGTAATGACTGGCAGTCACCCGGTAGTATGAAACGCGGTGTATATCCGTGGACCGATGTAAAAGCGCAGTACGGCATTTTTACCAACGTTGATACCACCACGTTGCTGCTGTTAAATAAAACGTATCATCTTCCGGCCAGCTCGGGTAAAAAGCCTTTACGTGTTTCGTTGACCGGTAACGGGGGGTTACAACTCATACCGGACAATGTATTATTACAAGAAATATCGCAAAAGAGCCCTTAAACACCTTATTTGGCAGGCCGGATAAACTTTACTTCCGGGTGAATTATCCTGCACGTAAGGTTTCGCCCGCAAATAGAATCCCGGGAAAGCGTGTTTGCGGTATCTTTCCGGCTCGTCAATCATGCAGTACCGATCGCCCATTCCCGTTTTGCAATATGCCGGAGCTCCGCAGGAGCAGCCCGATGTAAACAGCTTGCTTCGTATTCAGAAACGATTGTTGGTCGAGCTGGACCATGGCGGCACAGGCAGCTTACAGGTGGGAACACAATCGCTTACCAAAGACGACATCCTGACGTTGATCGAAGACCTGAAACAGCAACAGTCCTATCTGTTTCACCAGTGGATATATGACAACCCCCGCTTACTAGCCCTCTTGGAAAAGGGCACGGCGCCCGCAGCCGGCCCGTTATACGACCGCAACCTGAGCTATCGGGCGGAGTTCAGGCAGTTCAAGACTTTTATCTCACCCTACCTGGTACAGCCGGTAGGGAAGGGCATCAATCAAGCTTTTCTAAAACGGGACTTTGCAACGGCGCGTTCTTTCCTCTTAGCCCGCCACTTGCTGGAACCGACTTTCTTCGACAATACCTTTGGCAAACTGGGTCATTCGCTCAAGTCGCTGGCAGAGGAGATCAAACGCACGGAGAGGAAAGAGATAAACTTTGTAGCGGCTCACTATGATTTTGTGGATGGTACGTTTGTCGATTTCCTGAACGACCTCCCCGAGGCGCTTTCGCAGTACCGCGAGATGCTGGCCATTGCGCTTATCAACCTGTCGGTGGAGATACAACGTACGTATGCTGATTTTTGCCAGCGTATATACTCGTACCTTCAGGGACTCAATTGCAGCCCGGAGACGAAGCGGATCATCATGCAAAACCGCGCCATCTTTAACCGTCATCAGGAGAAGCAGGAGGCGACGTCAGGCAACAGTAGCTCAAAGTCCGGATGTGGCCCCATCATCGGCATCGCGTTTTTTATCATCACGCTGCTACGTGTTCTGATCAACTTAGCCGACGACGATGATCATGGCTACACAGGTCCCAACTTAAACCAGACCAGCATTCCCGGTACGAGCATCACGCCGTCAGAAATGGGGTATCAAACCTTTACCGCACGCATCAGGCGTATTGTAAAACGGCAGCTGACGGCCCACGGAAAAGATTCTATTGCCGAGGTAATCCGCCGGCAGCCCCGGTATGTTGCACCTGCGGACGTGCCGCTATATCCCGACTTCTGCGAACCACTGTTAAATTATCAGCCGCAAAATTCCAATCGCGCGGAACTGTCTAACAACTCTGACTATGACATCGTCGTCTTCCTGCGTAACCAGCAGACCACGTACGTGGTATATCTGGCGAAGGGACAAAAGGTAGAAACGAGGATGGTTATGCAGGACGTATTGTCATTCTACCCTGGCAATAACTGGTCGCATGATGTTACATTCAAAGCGAACCTGTTTATGCGCGCCGGTGTTGAGCGTACCGTACGGGGCGTATTTCTGTCGCCGGATTCTACAACGTTAGATTATCTAAAAAGATCTTACCAGTTCCTTGGAGGCGTGCCATCTCACAGTGTGATAGGCATTGCTTTTACGTCGGACACCAAAGGTAGCCTGCAAGTGATAGGATGCAACAATACACATTTTACTGAATACGAAGGCTTTGCCAAGTACAAGTAAGAACAGGCATCACCCGATGCCCGTTCCTTTGAAATTCTTCAGGCGTACGTATTCGCTCTTATCCGGCAGCAGCTGTAGCAAGTTGAGATTGATTACTTTCAACTCGTTATAGTTCTGCCGCTCCAGGGCCTTCTCACCTTGCTCCAGATAACCTATCGCGCGCTGCTTGTCTGTAAACTCATCTTTCGATCGTCCCGCCAGGTCGTAATACAGACGGATCAGGAAATCACGCGAGTTGAGCAATACGTCGTTTAGAATGATCCGTAGCTGTTTGGTCTTCGCTTCCACCAGGAAAACACTTTCGGAGGCGACAAAGCCCGGCTCGCTGTCGACGGCCTGTTTATATTGCGTTTCATACTTCACACGCGTTTCGTCGCTTTGACTAAACTCATAGACCAACCGACTTTTGACCTCAAAGTATTCTGTCCGTGCGGCCGTCAGTTTGCGGAGTCTTCCGAGCTGATCGTATTTCTGGGCCAGCTTGCGCTTACGTTCTTCCAGGTGATACTTCTCGTCGCTGTTAAGCGATGTGCCCAGGTTGTCCAGGCCCTGGCGGATCACCATCGCCTCTTGCAGGTATGTGTCTAGCTTGCCGGCAGTTTCATAGTCTTCCGTCGCTTCATTCTGGCGAAGCTCTGATTTTAGCTTCGCTATGAGAATGTCGACTTCCTCCTCCAGTTTGCCGATGCTCACGTACCGCTCCGACGGGCTGAAGACGTTCTTGAATTCTTGTTCCGTCATGCTGAGGTATACATTCACGTTGATATCACGTGATTCAGAAATTTCCAGCTTGATCTCTAGGTCCGACCCTTTGACGAGGTCGGCGTTCAGCTCTTCGGGGTTGATCTCGATCAGACCGATCACCTGATTAGTCGACGGGAACGCAAAGCGATCACCCTCCAGGATGCTGACGATCAGCTTATCCTTACTGTTCTTATAGATCGTTTTGGATACCTCGCGGTAGATGGTCTTCTTGAGAGGCAAGACACTGTTCTTACCAAAGATCAGCTCCAGCTTGGTTGTACGCTCCTCCAGATCGTCTACTTCCAGGCAGATGTCGTTGGGCAGCGGCTGGCCGTGAATGTTATATTTGCCCTGCACGATCTCGATCGGGTCGATCTCAGCCTCCACCGGGTCGTTACGGTCGTCAAAGAACTTTACCTGGAACCGGCTCAATTGAGCGGGCAACAGGGTGAGGTATTCGCGTATTTTTTCCGTGGCTTTCTTTAACCCCGAGTCGTAGCCCCCATCTTCCCGTTGGATACGATAATGTATATTCGTAATGTCGCCTTCCAGCGTGGCGAGGAATAGCTCTTCGGTATCCATGCTGGTCTTGAGGTACGAGGCTTTTACACGTATGCGGGCCGTGGTGCTGGTACTACTCCTGGGCTGCGCCAGGGCGTCGGCATGGGCCTCGGCCCGTTTCGTGGCTGCATATTGCGCCGCCCCTACCACCACGGCGGTAGTAGGGTCTACCGATGCATTTACACCGATGTTCAGCCTGCGTTCAATCAGCTCGCGCACCAGCGGTATATACGTGCTGCCACCGACCAGCACGACCTGTTGAATGTCGGTTGTGGCCAGGGCATTGCGTTGCAGTAGCTCGTTGATGAGGTCGATGGTATACAACGCCTTGTCTTCAATGCAGCTGTTGAAATCGGCGCGTGTAAGCGTTAATAGGATATCCTGCGTGTTGCCGGAATCGTCTTCTACCGAAATTTCTACTTCGGTTTGTGGGCTGACGGAGAGCTCTTTCTTGGCGTTCTCGGCTTTGTGTAACAAGATCTGATACAAGCGCTTAAACTCAATCGCCTGACTGGCCGCTTTTGCCTGCAGGTTTGTGAGGTGGGGCTGTCGGAAAAGCTGCTTGAGGATGATTCGCTCCACCAGCAGGTTGTCGAAGTCCAGTCCGCCCAGGTAATTGTCGCCCTTGTGATCGATGACGGTCAGCTCCGCATCGGAGATGGAGACGATGGCTACGTCAAACGTGCCGCCGCCCAAGTCGTACACCAGCCACTTGCCTTGTTTCTGTACGCCGTCGCTTTTGTTGGCAAAGGCCAGGCATGCGGCGATGGGCTCTTGCAGCAACACAACTTCTTTAAAGCCGGCTTCGTAGCCTGCCTTCTTGGTGGCGTTGGATTGTACCGTGTCGAAGGACGCCGGTATTGTAATGACCACCGACGGTATAGCAGGGGCGTTGTGCACAAAGGTCTTCAGCTCCTTCAGCACCAGGGCCGAGAGCTCGATGGGAGTTTTCTGCGCCTGCAGGTTTTTGACGAAGAATGTTTCCGATGTTCCCATCTTGCGCTTGAAGCCGCCGAATACATTCTCAGGGTCCTTCTCCACGTACTCGCGGGCTTTGTCGCCAATCAGAATGCGATCATTGCGAAAGCCTACGACAGACGGTAGCGTCTCTTTGTGGCCGATAGGGTTTTTATATACTTCAATGGTCCCGAACTGCCCTTTCGCAATAAGCGAGTTCGTGGTGCCCAGGTCGATGGCGAAGTCAATGGTGCTACTCATACAGTACGATGTTCAACTATAACGACGGCTTTCTGTACAATGGTACGGTTACCCGCCGTATCTTTTTGAAAGACTACGGGTTTGATCACCTTGGTGATATACATCGAGGCATCTACCAGGTCACCAACGATGCTCGCCACACAGTCGGTGCGGGTATCGGTATATTTTTCATTCAGGGGGCTGTGGTATTGCAGTCCGAGCTCGTCGAGGTGGTGACGCAGGCGCTCCATGTTGCGGCCCAGCTCCGCAGGGTCACCTTTGCTAGTATTTTTTTGCTCGATCTCAAAGATCTGGTTTACCAGGTTGATCAATGCACTCATGCGAAACGGAAGCGGTTAGATAGTATGGATAATAATTCTCACGCGGTGAATTTAGTAACTCCCGGCCGCCAGGAAAATGGTATTTTTGCCCAAACATGTCACGGGGGTTAAAATGGAAAATTAGTACAGTCTTGCTGGGGGTTGCCCTGGTAGCCTATTACTTCTCGTTACCGACCACCCTTTTTACCGATCCCTATTCTACGGTGCTTGAATCGGCCCGCGGCGACCTGTTAAGCGCCGCCATCGCCCCGGATGGCCAATGGCGGTTTCCGGAAACGGACACCGTTCCCGAAAAATTTACCGCGGCCCTGCTGGCGTACGAAGACAAGCGGTTCCGCAGCCACCCGGGGGTAGACGTGCTGTCGTTGGGTCGCGCGTTCCGCCAGAATCTGGCCGCGAAGCGTGTGGTCAGCGGGGGCAGTACCCTTACCATGCAGGTGATACGGCTGGCCCGCAAAGGAGAGGGGCGCACCGTCGGTGAAAAACTGATCGAGATCATCCTGGCCACCCGCCTGGAGTGGCGGCACAGCAAAGATGAGGTCCTGGCCCTGTATGCCTCACACGCGCCGTTTGGCGGAAACGTGGTGGGCATTGATGCTGCGTGCTGGCGGTATTTTGGCCGCGATGCGCGATCGCTTTCCTGGAGCGAGGCAGCGTTGCTGGCCGTGTTGCCCAATGCCCCTGCGCTGATCCATCCCGGCCGCAACCGCGCCCAGCTTAAGGCCAAGCGTGACCGGCTGTTGGAAAGGCTGCGGGACCAGGGGCATATCGACGCCTTCACCTGCCAGCTGGCGCAAGAAGAGCCTGTTCCCGAAGAACCTTTGCCGCTGCCGCGCAACGCGCGACACCTGCTCGCGCGCATGCAGCAGGAGGAACTCGCCGGCCACACGCTGCGGTCCACGCTCGACCAGCACGTGCAGCAACGCGTCGAGCAGATTATACAAGACCACCACCAGCGACTGCTGGGCAACCAGATCCATCATAGTGCTGCCATCGTCGCAGAGGTTGCCACGGGGCGGGTACTGGCCTACGTGGGCAACGTAAGCAATACGCGCAACTACCGGGGCGACGACGTCGATGTAGCCCGTGCCCCCCGCAGTACAGGCAGCATTCTCAAGCCCTTTCTCTTTGCAGCTTCGCTTGAAGAAGGAAAAATATTGCCAGGCACATTGCTGCCCGACATACCGATCTTTATCAACGGCTTTACGCCTAAGAATTTCTCGAAAGACTACGACGGCGCCGTGCCCGCCGACCGTGCCCTCATCCGTTCGCTCAACGTGCCGGCCGTAAACCTGCTGCGCAACTACCGCTACGAGAAATTCCACTCGTTGCTGAAAGACCTGGGCATGACCACGCTGCAGCATCCACCCGATCATTACGGACTATCGCTCATTTTGGGTGGCGCCGAAGGCACCCTCTGGGATATCACCGGCATGTACGCCTCCCTGGCCCGTACCCTCAATCGCTATTTCACCGTGGCCGGTGCGAATAAATATATGCCGAAAGATATACACCCGTTGACATACCGGCTTGCACCGATCGATACGACCGCTGCTGTAGCGGGCGAAGCTTCCTCGGTGCTGGATGCCGCGTCGATCTATCAAACCTTTGACGCGCTGAAAGAGGTGTATCGCCCGGGCGAAGAATCCGGGTGGCGCTACTTCAATAGTGCTAAAAAGATTGCCTGGAAGACGGGCACAAGCTTTGGCTTTCGCGACGGCTGGGCTGTGGGCGTAACGCCCGACTACGTCGTGGGCGTATGGGTAGGCAATGCCGATGGCGAAGGACGTCCCGGGCTGACCGGTACGGATGCCGCCGCACCGGTAATGTTTGACATATTTTCACAACTGCCCGGTAATCGCTGGTTCCGGCGACCGGAAGCTGAAATGACCAGGATTACCGTCTGTGCCAAAAGCGGCTATCGCAACAGTCCGCTGTGCGACGAGGTTGTGACGCGCTGGGTACATACCCGGGGCCTGCAGACGGGTGCTTGTCCGCTGCACCGCAGGGTGCACTTAACAGGCGACCGAAAATATCGTGTTCACAGCAACTGCGAGCCGGTAGATCGTATGGTAGACGTAAATTGGTTTGTCTTGCCACCCGCGCAGGAATATTACTTCCGTCCGCATAATGTATCGTACCGCTCGTTGCCACCCTTTCGTAAAGACTGTCAGCCGTCCTCCGCGGTGGTGGCAATGGATATGATCTACCCTAAGCCAGGCGCCCGGATCTACATCCCCCGCGACCTCAACGGCCAGCTGGGCGACGCTGTCTTTGAGCTGGCCCACCGCAACCCGCAGGCCACCGTGTTCTGGCACCTCGATGGCGAGTATCTGGGCAGCACCCAGCGTCATCACCACCTCACCGTCCGCCCTGGCCAGGGGAAGCACATCCTGACCATCATGGACGAAAGCGGTGACATCCTGGAACAACGCTTTGAAGTTCTATCTAAAATGTAAGCAACTGATAAGTAGACAATTAATTGCTTTTTGTTAAATCATTGCCAACTTTGTATTGGTTTAATCACCTAACAAAGCCAGTGAGTCATGAAGACCCTATTTTTTTCCGCACTGGCAGGAATTTTCTCTGTACTCATGGTACAGCCTGCCTACACCAACTCCATCCGTCTGGAGCAACACCTTGACGATGCCCAGAACTACGTCGTGATCGGGGCATTTAAGTATCAGCGTAATGCTGTCCGCTTTACCCAGCATGCCAACCACGATCTGAGCCTGCATGCCAACATTCAGCTCAACCCCGTGCGGAAGCTGTATTATGTGTACGTGCTGCGCACTGCGGACCGTGCCGCGGCCATCTCGGAAGCACGTCGCTTGCGCGCCCAGTCGGAGTTGGCCGATACATGGGTATACAGTGGTTCGCTCGAACTGGGAACGACTGCGTCGCTTCCTGAAAAGACCATGGGCGTAGACATCAACCCCGACACCCAACAGAAAATGGAACGGGTGCCGGACGAGCCTGCCCCGGTCACGACGGAGCCGGTAGTCACCAATGTAGCCGCGCCGCCGCAGCCCGAGCCTGAAAAGAAACCCGAGTTTGTTGACGACGGTAAGCCGGGCAAGCTGTTTGTCTTCCGCCTCTACCGTGCCACTGACAATGCAAAGGTCGAAGGCGAAGTGAAAGCTATCGACCTGGACCGTGCCCGGAAAATAGGGGATTACAAAGGAAATGAGATCGTAAAGGTGGGAGACCCCGCCAGCAAGACCGACAGCATCGGGGTGGTCGCCGAAGTATTTGGTTATCGCAAGCAGCAGATCAATCTATACTATAATAAGCCGGAGGGCGAAGGCATTGAAACCAACGCCGAAGGCGCCATAGAAATACCGTTCGGACTGGTGCGGCTGCACAAGGGCGATGTCTCCGTGATGTTCAACGTGCTCTTCTACCGCGATGCCGCTGTCATGCGGCCCGAGTCGCGTTATGAAATACAGAGCCTGCGCGACATGATGAAAGAAAATCCGAAGTATAAGATCCGTATTCACGGTCATACCAACGGCAACGCTACAGGTAAGATCATCACCCTGCCCGAGGGGAGCACGGAGTTCTTTTCGCTGAAGGATACCAAGGAAGGCTTTGGCACGGCCAAAGCACTGTCGGAAGAGCGTGCTATTGCTATTAAAAGCTTCCTGATCAATGATGGCATCGAAGCCGATCGTATGGATATAAAAGCCTGGGGTGGCAAGCGCCCGCTCTATGATAAGATGGGCAATCGCGCACAAGAAAACGTGCGGGTAGAAATTGAAATTTTGGAGGACAAATAGTCCTCCAAAATCTTAGCTTGTCATGGCTTGCAACACGTCGTGCTGCGTAATGATATGCACCTTCTCTGAATCGTCGCGCACCAGCACCGCTTTATTGTCTTTGTTCAACAGCGATGATAATACGTCCAATGTACTGTCGGGCGCCACGAACGGCATGGGCTTATCCATCACTTCGCCTACAGCCTTGGCTTGCAACTGTGGGTCTTGAATGATCTTCTCCAACAGGCTGGAGGCGCTTACACTGCCAACAAAGTGGCCGTTCTCTGTCACCGGGATCTGGTCAATGCCCTGGCGGTTGATCAACAGGATGGCTTCGCTCACCTTCGCGTCTTTGCTCACCGTAATGAGGCTGTCTTTGCTGGCGCGGCGGCTGATGATGTCGCGGGCCGAGCTAAACGCACGGGTTTCCAGGAAGCCGTGGTCTTTCATCCACTGGTCGTTGTATACCTTGGCCAAATAGCGCGTGCCGTGGTCGGGCAGCAGAATGACCATCACATCATCTTTCTTCAGGTTCTCGCGCGCGTACTCTAATGCACCGTGCAAGGCCGAGCCGCTGGACCATCCCACAAACAAACCTTCTTCGCGCGACAGCCGGCGGGCAGCAATGGCGCCGTCCTTATCCGTTACTTTTATGAACGAGTCGATCACGTCAAAGTCTACGTTCTTGGGCAGAATGTCTTCGCCGAAGCCTTCGGTCATGTAGGGGTAGATTTCGTTCTCGTCAAAGATGCCCGTCTCTTTGTACTTCTTGAATACCGATCCATAGGTGTCGATGCCTATCGCCACCAGGTTAGGGTTCTGTTCTTTCAGGTAGCGTGCTGTGCCGCACATCGAGCCGCCTGTACCCACCGTTGCAACATAGTGTGTGATTTTACCGGCGGTCTGTTTCCAGATTTCCGGGCCGGTGGTGGCATAGTGTGCCGCTGCGTTTGACGGATTGTCGTACTGGTTGGGGTATATCGAGTTGGGAATATCTTTGTTGAGCTTACGCGCCACAGAGTAATACGAGCGCGGGTCCTCGGGGGCAACGTTCGTGGGGCATACAATTACTTCGGCACCCACCGCTTTCAGAATGTTGATCTTCTCCTGCGATTGTTTATCAGCCATGGTAAAGATGCAACGGTAGCCTTTGGCAATGGCCGCTAACGCGAGGCCCATGCCGGTGTTGCCCGACGTGCCTTCGATAATCGTGCCGCCGGGTTTCAGTACACCGGCCTTCTCCGCGTCTTCCACCATTTTAATGGCCATGCGGTCTTTGGTCGAGTTGCCAGGGTTGAAATATTCTACCTTGGCCAGAATGGTACCGGGTACTCCCTTCACCACATTGTTGAGCCTGACAATCGGGGTATTGCCGATCGTTTCGATAATGGAATTATAGATCATACGAATAGCGTCTTCAGAGTAAGTAAAAATACGAAAAAGGAATCGAATGGTTTTGGCTTACGCCAACGGTGTTTTAAGCATTCGCACCGGCCAGCAGGTACAGCACCGCCATGCGGATTGCCACACCGTTTTCTACCTGGTCGAGAATGATGGAATGTGATGAGTCGGCGGCGTCGCTGCTCAACTCCACGCCGCGGTTGATAGGACCGGGGTGCATGATCAGGATCGGCTTCTTGAGGCTGTCGAGCAGCTTTTTGGTAATGCCGTAGTACAGGGAGTATTCGCGCAGAGAAGGGAAATATTTGATGTGCTGACGCTCCAGCTGGATGCGCAGCACGTTGGCCACGTCGCACCACAGCAACGCCTTGCGCACGTCCAGCTCTACTTCAACACCCAACTGGCTGATGAACTTCGGCAGTAACGTGGGCGGGCCGCACACCATCACTTTAGCACCCAGCTTTTGCAGCGCAAAGATGTTGGACAGCGCCACGCGCGAGTGAAGAATGTCACCGATGATCGCCACCTTTTTGCCCGTCAGCGAGCCGAGCTTCTCGCGAATGGAGAAGGCATCCAGCAGCGCCTGCGTGGGGTGCTCGTGTGTGCCGTCGCCGGCGTTGACGATGTTGGCGTTGATGTGTTTGGCAAGAAAGTGCGGTGCACCCGGGCTGGCATGACGCATTACGATCATGTCCACCTTCATGGCCAGAATGTTGTTGACTGTATCGAGCAGCGTCTCGCCTTTCTTTACCGAGCTGTTGGAGGCCGAAAAGTTAATGACATCGGCCGACAGCCGCTTCTGGGCCAGCTCAAAGGAAAGACGGGTACGGGTGGAGTTTTCAAAAAAGACGTTGGCGATGGTGATGTCGCGCAAGGAGGGCACCTTCTTCACGGGGCGATTTAAGACGCCTTTAAAATTCTCAGCGGTTTCAAAAATAAGTTCGAGGTCTTCGCGGGTGATGTTCTTAATGCCAAGCAGATGTTTTTGACTGAGTTTCGACATAGCCCTTTAATCCTTATTGATCAACCAGATTTTATTTTGTTTATGCCCTTGTGCTTCCAGCTCCACCAGCACGCGCTGCGACGTAAGCGTGTTCACAGCCTTGCCGACATAGTCAGCCGCTACCGGCAGCTCGCGTGTATATTTCCGGTCTATCAGAACGAGTAATTCTACTTTCTTGGGACGCCCAAAGGTGATCATAGCGTCCATGGCCGCGCGAATGGTACGGCCTGTAAAGAGCACGTCGTCTACCAGCAGCACTTTCTTGTTTTCGACGGTGAACTCAATGCGCGTTTCATTGGCCTTCACCGGAATCTCGCGGCGGCGGAAGTCGTCGCGGTGAAAAGTAGCATCCAGGTAGCCCAGCGGAATTTTTGTCTTCACCAGCTTTTCCAGCTTCTGGTGAATGATCTCGGCCACATAAATGCCCCGGGGCTGCATGCCGATGACCACCGTTTCAGAAAAAGAACCGTGATTTTCAATCAATTGCTGACAAAGACGACTTATCGTGATATCGAGGAGGTCGGTGTCAAGGATAAGTTTTTTCTGCATACGGCGGGCAAATATAGCAATTTACACCGCGCCCCCGGGCTACCGGCTGCTGATTTTGTTGATGAAAAAGACCTTGCGCTTGCCCGATTCGGGGCTAAAGACGTCCTGGACGCCGTAGGCGTAGAAGTAGTTGCCATACCAATAGTCCAGCCGCGAGGTGTTGCTCTCGTCCATCCGTGTAATTTCGTTCTCCCGGCCTGTGCGGATAATTTCCGATGTCTTGCCTTCCAGCACCTCGTTGCCCTGAATGACTTTGGTCCGCAGCTCGTTGCGGAACATGTACAGCAGGTCGATCTTATCGGTGTGAGGCTCCAGTTTCACAAACTGTTCGAGCGTGTACGTCTTGACGTCATTAATTTCAAAACTATTGTCCCACTGCAGGTTGCCGTCGTTGTCAAAGCCCATCACCACCGCGTGGGTGTAATTGTAGCCGTCAAAAATCCGGCCGTCGCGCACGTAGTTGTTGCGGCCCATGGTGTTGGGCATAAAAAAGCCTGAATAGCCCGCCCCCGCCGACGTATAGTGCGGATAGAACGCCTCGCCCAGCAACACATACTGGTTTTTATACGGCACCAGCTCGTGCACCATAAACCGGTAGTTAAAACGGATCTTCTTGCCACGAATGCGTCGCCGGGCAATGCGCTCACGCACGCGCTTTTCCCGCCCCGCCTTCATGTACTTAAAGAAGTTTTGCAGGTCGCCAAAGTTGTAATACCGGATCTGCTGCAGGCCCGAGGGGTCGATGCTGGCCATGAAGATGCCTTTGGAATATTCTGAATTACGCGACCCATACACGCCTGCAATCACCTGCATGTTGTTCGCCGTTTTAAGCGAGCGGGCAAAGAGCAGGTTCTTGTTGTCCTCCGGTTCCAGCGGCAGGTTGCGGATCAGGTCCGCCTGCGCGTTGTAGCTCTTTACCCAGATCGTGCGTGTGCCCTGCAAGTTTCGCGCGCTCACCAACACGTCAAAGCTGCCGTCGGTATGCACCTTGATGTGCGTAAGCTCGCCGATGTCACTTTGCAATCCGGGCAGCAGCCGCGACTTCTGCGTGTCAAAGGAATAAAAGATCACCACGGGTATCTTGTTAAAGTACCCGCCCAGCAGAACACCTTCTTTTGTCACTTGAAACTCCGACGGGTTGAAAGGAATAAAGTTCTTGATAACATGGCGCACGTATCGACCCGTGCCTTGTTCCAGGGCGAACATTTCCAGGTCGTTGCGGCTAAAGTCGACGTAGTGAAACAGCAGGTATAAATAATCGGCATCTGCCTTGCGTCCTACTAACAGGTATTTTTTCTGTACAGCCAGGTAGCCGTGCCACGTTGGATTGAACGCCGTGTCTAATTTTTGAATCTCGAGCTGGTCGTTGGGCTCGTTGGGAATGCCGGTCAGGCGGCGGTATAAAAAGAGGCCATTCTGAAAGGCAGGCACAATTTCAAATGGCTGGCCGAAACCGAGCATGGGAATTTCGTACCGGGCAGATTGCTCTACCTGTGCCTGGCAAACCGTGGCTGCCAGCCAAAAGAACAGGTTAATGTACCACCACTTTGTTGATATAGAACACGTCGCGCACGCGATCGGTCTTCGTAACATTGCGAATGGTTTGGTAGCCCCATACATAGAATGTGTTGTCGTACCAATGCCGAACACTTCCTTCGCCTTCTTTCTCCGAACGTATTTCGTCGACCGGATCCAGGAGCTTGATCTTCTCCTGCAGCAGTTGCGTAGTATCTTCCTTTAACGGAATGGACTTTACCATCAGGTCCGATTCGTTTTTATAGAGCAAATGTACGTGGCCGTTCTTCAGGCTGAAGTCCGCCACCTGCTCTACCGAGGGCAGCTTGATGTCTTCCAGCTTCAGGCTGTGATCCCACTTCACTTTGCCGGCCGCGTCAAAGGCCAGCAACACGGTCTCGCTGCTCTTAATGTCGTCGTTATTCTTAACGTTGTTGCCATACGCATACGGCCGGTACATACGCCCCATGCCCGGATAATAATAACCAGGGCCATACATGCCATAAGAACCGTAGGGGCTGTAGGAATAGGGATTATAATAATAGGGGTTGCTGTAGTACGGATTCAAATTGCTGGAGGGTGTATACACTTCCGCCAGCAGCAGGTAGCCATCCCGGTATTCGTTGAGCTTAAACGGCATGACATAGTTGATGTAGTTTGGGATCTTGTTGGCGGCCAGGTCTTCCCGGGTGTCTTCCTGGATCTTCTTCATGCGCTTGGGGGAGAGATACTCCAGGTAATGCGTCAGCTCGCCAAAGCTGAAGTAGCGGATCTTCTGTTCATTAAAGGGATCGACCACCAGGGAATAGAAGCCGTTGGATTGTTTGGAGTTGCGCTCGCCCCAGGTGCCGAGCAACACCAGGTCTTCACGTTCCAGCGTGCTGGTAATGCCCGTCTGCAGCGTACGGTTTTCTTCGATGGGCACACGGTCTTCCAATAGCAGCTCGCCGCTGCCGTCAAACGTGCGGAACAGCATAAAACGATCGCCTTTGCTACCGCGGTCGATCGTGACGGTGTTGAAGGTGCCGTTCTGATTGGTGCGCAGGTCTACCAGCTCGGTATCTTTCTGGAAGAAGCCCGGCACGACCTTCCGGTTGCCTGTCTCGAGCTCGTATAAAAAGATAGCCGGTTCGTTGTTAACATAGCCACCAAAGGCAAAGCTGCCGCCGGCCTTGCTAAAATGGGTGAGCTTAAAGTCGAGGTCGGGCTTGATGGAATACCGCGTGTATTCACCCGATGCCAGCGTCACGCGCACCAGCTCGAAGTCGTTGCGCGTAGTCTCACCGGTGCGGTACAAAAAGTACAGCTGCCCCGCCGTTACCTCGTAGCCGACCATTTTATACCGCTCTTTGATCTCGAGCTCCACCACGCGCTTTTCTTGCAGCGCGGTGTCGAGCAGCAGCAGCTCCCAGATGCGATTGCTGTTTTTGTATTTGTCACGCTCGCGGTAAAGGGCGAGACCCTCTTCCTTGAGGGAGATGACATTGTAGTAGTCGTCGGAATTTTTTTGTTCCCGCTCAAAGCGGTGTGGTTGCTGCACCTGGGCCCAACCCGTAGTGGCTGGCGCACCGAGGACGGTCAGCAAGACCAGCATCCACCCTGTACGGTGTACATTCCTTCTCATTTTTCTTCGCTTAAGGCTATAACCATATCAAATTCTTCACGCTTAACGGGCTGTACGGAAAGGCGAGACAGCTTCACCAGCGCCATATCTTTTAAACGCTTATCGGCTTTGATTTGTGCAAGCGTCACTGGTTTTTTCAATTTTTTATCCGGCGCCAGCTCCACGGCTACCCAATTCTCATCTTTTGGATCGGGGTAAGCTTCCTTCGTAATGCGGGCAATGCCGACAACGGCCTTGTCTTCCATGCTGTGGTACACAAAGGCCAGGTCGCCTTTCTTCATGGCCTTCAGGTTCAGGCGTGCCGCATAGTTACGTACGCCATCCCATCCCGTCTTTTTGTCGCGTACCAGGTCATCAAAGGAGTATACGCTCGGTTCACTTTTTACCAGCCAGTAATTCATGCTTTCGGTTACAGTTAATTCTAAAATTACAAGAAAGCGGCAAAGATAAAAATGCCCTGCATACAGACGGTACACGGCGGCAAAAAGCAATACCGGCGGGGGAATATATACCTCAGCGGGGCAGCACACCCGACCAATGCGCCACGCCCGGATCAAAGGCCAGGTCTACGCCCTGGTCAAAAATGCCAAACACGGCCGCGCCTGATCCGCTCATGCTGGCATACACGGCGCCTGCGCGATACAATTTTTCTTTCAGGGCCTGAATCGGAGGGTGGCGTGCAAAAACAGAGGCCTCGAAGTCGTTGTGAAGCTTTTCTTTCCAGGCTGCCAACGGTTCTTGCGCCAATATTTGTGTCAGACCGGTTGCTGGTGTCGCGGGCGTTATGCCGGCGTACGCCTCGGCGGTGGAAACGTGAATGGGCGGCTTGGCCAATACCAAAAACCTGCCCTTTAACGAGATGTCAACAGGGTTTAGGATCTCTCCCCGGCCGGTGCCGAGCTGTGGCGTGTCCTGGGTGAAGAAAGCACAGTCGCTGCCCAGCTGCGCGGCATACGCCGCCAGGGCGGTAGGCGCCAGGTTGAGATTGAAAAGGTCGTTGAGAAGGCGCAACGTATAGGCGCCGTCAGACGACCCTCCCCCCAGGCCGGCGCCGGTAGGAATGATCTTGTGCAGGTGAATGCGGACCGGCGGCAGTGTAAAATCTTTTTGCAGCAGATGGTACGCCCGCAGGCAGAGGTTGTCGTGGGGATCGCCGGGAATGGCGTCGCCCGACTGAGAGAAGGCCAACGTGTCGGAAGGGATCACCTCTAGAATGTCCGTCCACGGCACGGGGTAAAAACAGGTCTCCAGCGCATGGTATCCGTCGGTTCTTTTGTAGAGAATGTGGAGACCGAGATTGATCTTACAGGGCGGGAAGGCAACCATGCCGGCGGAGGTTTAAAAAAGAACCCTGGCCGGAAAGGGGGTACCCGCCGGCCAGGGAGTAACGATTTTATTTGCTGAGGCGCTCGACGATCTCTTCGGTAATACCCGAAGCAGAGAAACCACCGTCGTGCATCAGGTTTTGCATGGTCACCATGCGTGTGAAGTCAGAGAACATCACGGTGATGTAGGCGGCGCAATCTTCGGCAGAAGCGTTGCCCAGCGGCGACATCATGTTGGCAAAGTCAAAGAACACGTCGAAGCCCGAAATGCCCGAGCCGGCCGTGGTACGGGTAGGCGACTGTGAAATGGTGTTAACACGCACCTTTTTCAGTTTGGCATAACGCGCACCGTAGCTGCGGGCAATCGACTCCAGCATGGCTTTCGCTTGTGCCATGTCGGTATAGTCGGGGTACGACCGTTGCGCGGCAATGTAGCTCAGGGCGAGCACCGATGCCCACTCGTTGAGGGCGTCCAGCTTCTCGGCGGTCTGCAGCACTTTATGAAACGACAGCGCCGAAATGTCGAGCGTCTTTTGGAACCACTCGTAGTTCAGGTCGCCATAAGGCTTCTCTTTGCGGATGTTGGGGCTCATGCCAATGGAGTGCAGCACGAAGTCGATCTTGCCACCCAATACCTCCTGCGATTTGGTAAAGAGGTTCGCGAGGTCTGCTTCAGACGTGGCATCTGCGGGAATAACTTCCGCATTGCATTCCTTCGCCAGCTCGTTGATCTTGCCAAGGCGCATCGCAATGGGGGCGTTGGTCAGGGTGAACACACCCCCCTCTTCCTTTACTTTCAGCGCTGTTTTCCAGGCAATGGAGTTTTCGTCCAGTGCACCGAAAATGATGCCGCGTTTGCCTTTCAGTAAGTTGTTAGCCATAGCTTATAAATTAAACTGATGTGGTGTTAGTTAAGCCGCAATATTACAATACATCCGCAAAAAACAAGAATTAAAGTTGCGGTGCAGAACGGTACCAGTGTACCTTCTACACCGTTTGAAACGAGAAAATAACGCGTTTTTTTCTTATATTTCTTTGAAACATAAACATTCAGCGTCTATGGAAATTACGTCTTCTTTTTTGGATTCGTGGCACGGCTACATGTATGCTGGTGCGGCGGTCTGCATGGGCATGGCCATCCTGCTTCTGGCGTATCATGAGCTTCGCATCGCTATGCTCAAAGACTACAAAGCGAAGTATGATTATGTAAACCTGCACGAAGTCCGGTATTTCTGGTACTCGGTTATGATGGTGGTATTTGCGGCGGCCTTCTTTGGCAACACCATCGGCTCACAGGCCATACAGGAAGAAGGCCACCGCTGGTTCTATGTACGCCTGTTCATATCGGTAAGCTTTGTGATCATTGCTTACTTTGTTTTCTTCAGCCTGGTGCGTATTTATTACCCCGGCAAGCTCGAACGCCGCCTGTACAAACTGCGCAATACGCCGCGTACCTCGCCTGACGGCAACATTATGCGCAAGCTGGCCGAGTCGGAGGAGGAGCATCACCTGGAGAAAGAACAGGTGGAGGATGGCAAGGTGCACTCGATCGACTACGACATCTGGCTGGATGATAAAACAGGTTATAAGAAGATCGAAAAATACAGCGCTTATCAACATGCCGAGGAGTGCTCGGAATGCGGCTACTTCACCCTCAAGATTCATCACGAGGACATCGCCCAGGCACCGACACTGTCAGACGAAGGGGAAATGTTACAACATTACCGCTGTAGTTACTGCGGCCACCGTGAGCAACGGCAAGTGATCGTCGCCCGGCTGTCGGCCAACATCGCATGATTAATTAACCGTCAGGTTTTGCCACGGCGACTTCTTCAACGCCAGGAAGACGTTGTTAAAGGGATCGTATACAATCGTGTCATAGATCATGGGCACGGTGCTGATGCCTTGCAAAGTAATGACGCCATAAGTGCCCTCGCGCTCGACCACGGCAAAGCCCTTGCCGGTATCTTCCAGTTGCTGGTACTTGGGTTGAATCAGGATTTTGCCGGTGTTGTCCGCCAGTCCTACCAGACCGTTACTGCGGATCAGCAGGTTGCGCGTAGGGAGTACAGTAATATCGTCATAGCGGGTCGGTAACAATAGCCGGCCCGTTTTGTCGACGATGCCGGCGAAGCCTTTTTGTTTCACGAGCGCAAAGCCATTCTGAAAACCTGATACCTCGTCGTATACCGGCTGAATGGCGATCTGATCGTCGTGGTTGATAAAGCCCCAGTGCCCGCGAATCATGGCAGGTGCCAGGGTCTCGCTGAATTGTTTTACACCTTCATACCGGTTGGCAATGCGCAGCCGTCCCAGGTTGTCGATAAAGCCATACTTGCCGTTCTTGCGAATGGCCCGCAGCCCTTCGCTTTCTTCATAGATCTTTTCCAGCGCCTCGGTGGGAAATACGCGCCGGTCGGCAATGCGGCCGTTCATGTCGATTTTCCACAGCGTGCCCGACGGCAGCAGCTCCAGGATGTAGTCGGGGTAATACGTCAGTGGGTTCTCGGTAAAATAAATGACGATGCCGTCCAGCGACTTCAGGAAACGCGTGCGCGGCGTCTGCTCAATGTAGCGGTCGTGCCCGAGCAAAAACAGCTTCGACGCCCGCGGCGTAACGATCCACTCCTCGCGTTGATTGATAATGCCATACTGCCCGCGAAACTTTACCACCAGCAAGTTGTCTTTGGTCTGCAACACCGAATCATACGTGCATGGCACGACCTCGCGCCCTGCCAGATCCATGGTGCCGGCGTAGCCGCGGCTGCGGACCATAAAGTAGGTGCCGTCAAAGTGGTCGATGTAATCGTATGACTTCGACGACAAGCGCGTACCCGTTGTATCGGTTAAAGTCCAGCTATACCGGGTACCCTGGCGCTGACCCGCCAACGCGCGGTGGTGCGTCAGCACGAGTACCAGGCTGTCGTGCGTCGGTTGTATAAGTGTACGACCTGACAAATTGATCAGTCCATATTTGTTTTGCACCTTCACCAGGGCCTTACCATGTTGAAAGGGTGCAATAGTGGTGTATTGCTGCGGCGATAGCGGCTTCAGCGAAAGGTCCGTCAGTTGCAACATGCCGCCCTGCATTACTTTCAACCGGTTCGGCGCGACCGGATACAATGCGTCGGCCTGCACCTTTTGTGTGAGCTTGTTCTGACCGTTCAGGAATTGCCACTCATCGGCCTCACGCGCTTTCACGGTACCATCTTCCAGAATGGCAATGCCGCGGTACCGCGGCTGCACTTTTATTTGTCCGTCGCGATCGATCACGCCCTGCATGCCATTTTGATAAATGGTGGCGTAGTGCTTGGTGAACGGTGCAATGCGGTCGATTGTAAAGCCGGTAAGCTGGCGACCGGTCTCCGTGAAGATGGCAATCTTGTCGTCAAAGTTCGCCACGGCAAAACGCAAGCTGCCAATGGGGTAGATGCTTTGATACTGTTGAGGAATGATGGTGCGGTTATCCAGTGACAGCAACCCATATTTATAGGTGTTGCCGCTTTTGCTAAAGACAATGGCCCGCAGCGAGGCAAGCTTCAGGCCGTCGTATTGAAAAGAGATGATCTCCTTGCCCGCTGTATTCAGACAGCCCGTGGCGACGCGCAGCACATGGGGTTGTACTTGCTTGCGGGCAATGAGCACAGACCCATCGCCGGGAAGAATTTCTTCGTATTCGTTTTTGGTGAGCGTGCGGTTGGTAATGCTGATCAGACCCCAGCGGCCATTCAGCTTATAGCCAATAGTTTGATCAATGACCGAAAAGCGGCCGTCGCTCCATCCCAGTGCATCGTACTTCGCCGGAATCAGTACCTTGCCCTGGTTATCTTTCAACCCCACCTTTCCATTCTCTTCAAAAACCGACAGCTCCTCGGCGTGTGCAGCATCCGAAAGAAAAAATACCAGCAGACAGCAATACAAAAAGCGGCTCACAATCCTCATCGCAGACAAAGTTAAAAGGTCGTGCGCATACCGGCGCTATCCTTGAACGAATTGTTGCGTCGGTCGTCGCCGCGAAGCGCATGCCCTATTGCAATGGTGCGTAGAAGTACAATGTGTGGTCGGGCAGCAATGTGGGGTGCGTGATCTTGACGAGGTCGCGCAAGATCAGGTCGGGACGCAAATACCCCAGCTCCAAAAACTCGCTGCCACCCCGCGCGCCCTTGCGTGCATCGTAGGTGTACACCTGGCGCGTAGTCACCGGTTTGAACTGCGCGTAGCGATGGTCGGCGGCGCGTAGTGCGGGCAACGTGTTGTAAGAGCCCACTCCGATCCAGAAGTCAGCGTCATGCGCTTTTTCATAGACATGCTCAAAGCTGAGCTTCAGCGCACCGGTCGATGAGTCTGCCGCCCATAAGTACTGACAGCCGGCATCGTTTAAGATGCGCGCCGCATAATTCTGGCCACCGGGTAGAAACCACGCATCGCCATACACCACGCCACTCAGCACCGTGGGGCGGGTGCGTACTGTGTCCACCACGGCCTTCGCGTCGAGATAACTTTTTTCGATAACCTGAAATACCGAGTCGGCGCGCTTCTCCTGATTAAAGAACAGCGCCATAAACTTGATCCACTCGGCGCGGCCCAGCGGATGTTTCTCCAGGTACTCTGCATTGATTACCACCGGCACGCCGAGGTCTTCTATTTTTTTAAACTGCCCATAGTCGCTGCTTTGGGTATAGCCCATCAACATACCGGGTTTCAGCATGACCAGTTGCTCCAGGGTAATACTGTTGTCGACACCCAGGTCTTTTACCTGGCCGGTATCAACGCGGCGTCGCATCTTCTCCGAGCTGATATAATCGGTCGATGGAAAGCCCACCAGTTTGTCGGTCTCGCCGAGATAGTCCAGCAACGGTATATGCGAAGTGGAGGTACACACGATGGAGGTGAGGGGTGTGCGGATCACCCTCACATCGGGAGCATGCGCCGGCACCTCTTCGTCCGCCGGCACGAGCAAATATGTAAAGCCCGTGGACGCGCCCTGAAAAGGCGTTAACACGGTTACGGTCTTTATATTCCCATCGTAGGCCACGGTAAAGCCCCGTGCATACTTTAATAACGTTTGAGAAGGCAGGGAAACGGCTGTTGGTTGGTCAGCAGCCGGGCGGTTACAGCCCGCCAGAACGAGCACCAGCACGAAAATGATTACACGATACATGGCTGCAATGTTAAGAAAATAATTAAGTTCGCACCCGATTCACGGTTCTTCTGCTGTTTGCAACCGCAGAAGATGAAAAGGGAATACCGGTAAGACTTAACGTCAAATCCGGAGCTGTCCCCGCAACTGTAATCCCGGTCTGCCAGGCTGTTTGCTACTCCTGGCGGAAATTCAACTTTTGTTCTGCAACACCATTGTTCGCTCCCGACGCGTCGGGACGAATGAGAAGGTAAGCAAAAGCCGGGCGAGCCAGGAGACCTGCCGTGATACTAAAATCTGTTTTCAGGCTTCCGACTTTCGGGTGAAAGGTTAGAAGTATAGTAGTCGAAGAAATATTCATGCGGGTAGGTATTCTTATAGTCGTGAGCATGCTCACAAGCGTGTACTGTTTTGCGCAACAGACAGCCCCGGTGTTGCTGGACTCGGTAGAAGTGTATGGTATAACCGACGAGCGCTTCCTGGCCGGCTCCTCTTTTACTACTGTCGACTCTGCCTTGTTGCGTCAGCAACGCTCCACGCATCTCGGTGAAGTACTGGCCACACAACTGCCGGTATATTTTCGAAGTTACGGTCAGGGCATGATCTCGGGCATCAGCCTGCGGGGTACGGCACCGCAACATACGGCCGTGTTGTGGAACGGTATAAATATCAATAGTTTCTCCCTCGGACAAGCAGACTTCTCCATTTTACCCGCTTCGGCTTTTGGTTCTGTCAAAGTACACGCGGGTGGCGGCAGCGCCCGCTATGGTAGCGGTGCGTTGGGGGGTACGGTGCTGCTGACCTCACCCGAAGCGTCGTCGCAGGAAATATTTCACATCGCACAGGTAGTGGGCAGCTTTGGTCAGTATACTACCGAAGCCGGTGGAGCATTCACCCTGGGGCGGTGGAACGCGCACACACAAGTATACCATGTGCAAAGCGAAAATGACTTTACGATACAAGCCCTCGGCCAGCGCCAGCCACATGCGGCCTTCAAGCAGATCGGCATACTACAAGACATCGTATACAACCTGACCAATACAAAGTCGCTGTCATTGCACTATTGGTATCATGATGCTGATCGAGAGGTACAGCCGCCCATTGGGCAGTATTTTAGTGACGCCACACAGCGTGATAAGAATCATCGCCTTAGCCTGCAGTACAAAAGCAACGGTCGCCGCGGCCAATTTACCGCCACCGGCGGTTACGTGCGCGACGTACTCTTTTATCGTAAAGAGGACCTTGTAACCCGCTGGACGGGCAGCGTCAAGCATGCCTTTATCCTGCCAGCACGCATACACGCCGAAGTAAGCGCCGAGTGGAATCACATCCGCGCCGACATTGACGAGTATAAAGATCACCATGCCGAAGAAGACAGGTTCGATTTTATGGTTTCCCTGCAGAAAAGCATCAGTACACGCTTGTCGTTGGCGTTGAACTTGCGTCAGCCCGCCGTATCGGGTTTCTCGCCGCCCTTTCTGCCGTACATCGGTGTGGAATACATAGTCGTGAAACGGCCTGCTGCAACGTTTACCCTGCGTGGCAACGCCTCCCGGAATTACCGGGTGCCCACGCTCAACGACCGCTACTGGCAGAACGCCGGTGACAGGAGTCTACAACCGGAACTAAGCTATGCCGCAGAAGCTGGCTGGCGGTGGATATGGAACCAGTTGACGGTCGAAAATACGTGGTACACGCAAGAGGTCGATCAATGGATACAATGGGTGCCGGTAGGAGGCAACTACATTCCGCGAAACATCCGGCATGTGCAGGTGCGAGGTGCCGAGATGCGAGTGCATGGGCCGATATACCAGGGTATCGTAACCGTGATAGCAGGCGTCAACTATCAATATACACGCTCCATTAGCACCGAGGTGCCACCCAATGACCCGTGGTCTCTTGACCGGCAGTTGATCTATACCCCCGTGCAGACCGCGTCAGGCTACCTGCGCGGCAATTGGCGCGGCTATAACGCCACGGTACAGGCGCAGTACAGTGGCCGGCGGTACTACCTGTTTGCCAACGAAGCAGACTATTCGTTAGACCCGTATACCCGTATCGATTTGTCCGCGGGGCGAACCTTAACCCTGAGGCGGCATACTGTAACGCTGCAAGGATCTGTGCAGAACCTGCTGGATGAAGAATACAGACAATATGCGGCCTATGCCATGCCCGGCCGGTATTATACCCTGCAACTTAATTACCAACTAAATTCTATATCGAAATGAAAATGAAATCGTACATGTGGCTAGTAGCCGTCAGCGCCGTGCTGGTATTCCAACGCTGTTCGGATGACGACGGCGAAAAGGGAAACCAGTCGGTTGTCACCGGTGTGCTGGTCGCCAACGAGGGTAACTTTCTGGCCGCCAATGGCAGTGTTACCTATTATAATCCCGAGAAGGACTCTGTCGCGCAGAATATATTTCGCAATGCGGCTGGCGATTTTGCGGGCGACGTGCTGCAATCCATCACGCTGGACGGCGAGCGCGCTTACCTCGTCTTGAACAATAGCAATACGATCGAAGTGGCCAACAGTACCACCTTTGCACGTGAAAAGACAGTAGCCGAGCCGGTACTGGATAAACCTCGGTACGTGTCGGTCATTAACGGCAAGGCATATATCAGCGTATTCGGCCCTTACGATGCAGAGTACAACCTCACCAACTCTTCCATTGTAGTAGCGGATGCCAAGACGATGAACATCACCGGTAACATCCCAACGAGACCAGGTGTCGATGATTTGTTTTATGCCGGTGGCTACCTCTTCGCCTCCATTAACAACTTTGGCGCGGGAAGCGCGGTGTCGGTCATCGATCCATCAAAAAATGAAGTGATCAGAGATGTGGCTGTGATGAACGGCCCCTCCGGAATGGTACTGGATGCTAATAACAAACTGTGGGTGATTTGCCGCGGCGGCTATGGTGCCGAAGATAGCTATCTGGAGAGCATCGGGGTAAAGAATTTTGAGCAAGTGCAAATCCACCTCGACTTCCAGGCAGGTTCCGATCTGGCAGTTTCGCCCGACGGAAAGACACTGTATTTCACCGGAGGCAACAATATTTATAGCATGCCGATTGATTCTAAAGAAGCGCCTGCGGCCCCCTTGTTTACAGCGGAAGAAGTAGTCGACCTATATTCGTTTGGCGTAAACCCGGAGAATGGTGATTTTTACGTAGGCGACGCCCGCCTTTTTTCAGCCAGCGGTGGCGCATACGTGTATACCTCCACCGGTGCTTTAAAAACGTCCTTCACCACGGGTGTTGGCCCGACGCAGTTTATCTTTAAGAAATGAAAGACGACGTGACGGACAAATCCGCGCCCGAAGAAAGTAGCCCCTACTATTACATGGAAAATGGCCTCATGGTTTTTACCGAGGCCTTTTTCCTCAAGCGGGGCTTTTGCTGCGGGCGCGGATGCCGTCATTGTCCTTACGGACATAAGAAGGGCGCCACCACGCCCATCCATCAACAGCCAGAAAAATAACAGCCGGCCGGTACAGACTCGAGGGGTTTATGGAGCAGACAAGAAAAAATGTAACGATAAGCTGGAGTGGCGGCAAGGACGCGACCTTTGCTTTACACAAGATTCTGGCCACCGGCGAGTACAACGTAGTAAACCTGCATACCGTTATCGGCGACACGACGCGTCGCGTAGGCCTGCACGGTGTTCGCGAAGAATTGATTGATGAGCAGGCTGCCTGCCTCGGCATTCCGCTTCACAAATTATACCTTCCCGAAGCGCCTGATCACGGCGCCTACGAAACCCTCATGCAAGACTTCTACCGGGAATGCGCGGCAGCGCATATAGAGGCCGTTATCTTTGGCGACATCTTTCTGGAAGACTTGCGCGCATATCGTGAGGCGATGCTGCAAGCCGTAGGTTTGAAAGGCATCTATCCGTTGTGGGCGATACCCTCTGAAAAAATATTGCACGACTTTCTGGCCTCGGGGTATAAAACTGTCTTGTGTTCCGCCAACGCATCGTGGTTCATGCCCGGCCGATTGGGGGTAACGCTTGATGATGCCTTCGCCGCCTCGTTGCCTGCCGGTGTAGACTGTTGTGGTGAGAATGGTGAATTCCATACGTTGGTATACGACGGTCCGTTGTTCAAAACGCCGCTATCGTTTCGCGCGGGAGAGGTCGTCAAGCGCTCCTATAATTTTCAGAAAGTATCCCCCACAGGCGAGCCTGAGCCTTCATCGCTCGACTTTTGGTTTCGCGACCTCGTGCCGTTATAGTGTACGATGGTGATCTCGGTATGCCTGCAATAAACGAAGCGCCGCTTCATGTGACGATAATTCCTGCCGTGCCACTGCTTGTTCCAGGGAGCTGCGGAGAGCCTGTACAGAAGCTTGCAGATCTGCTTGCAGCAGTAGCTGAAAGTAATCGTTAAACCAGTTGATATTTTGCCGGCTGCGGGTGGCCTGAAAGAACCCTGACGCCCGGGTGTGATCGCAGTAACGTTCTACAGTGGCCCACGTTTCGTCAAAGCCATCGCCGGTTAAAGCCGAAGCCGTCAACACCGGCACCGTCCACTCGTTGGCCAGGGGTGATGCTACCAAATGCAACGCTTGCGTATAGGCGCCCCGGGCCTCCTGTGCAGCTTTTTTGTTCTCGCCGTCCGCTTTGGTAATCACCAGCGCATCGGCCATTTCCATGATACCTTTTTTGATGCCCTGCAGCTCATCACCAGCACCGGCCAGCATCAGCAACAGAAAGAAGTCAACCATGTTACGCACAGAAATTTCCGACTGCCCCACGCCCACGGTCTCGACGATGATCACATCATAGCCGGCAGCCTCGCAGAGCAACATCGCTTCGCGCGTGCGGTGAGCAACACCGCCGAGGGCATCGCCGGCCGCAGTAGGTCGTATAAAGGCATGCGGGTTGCGTGACAGTTCCTCCATGCGGGTTTTGTCACCGAGAATGCTGCCGCCGGTCAGCCGGCTGCTGGGATCGATGGTAAGGACAGCCAGCGTTTTACCCTGGTTCGTAATGTGCTTGCCCAGTGTCTCTATAAATGTGCTCTTGCCGACACCGGGCACTCCGGTAATGCCCATACGGATGGCGTTGCCGGTATAGGGCAGCAGCCGCTCCAGCAAGGCGTGCGCAAGCTCCTGATCAGCAGGCAGGGTGCTCTCCACCAAAGTAATGGCTTGTCCCAGCAAAACGCGGTTACCCTCTCGGATACCGGCAGCAAATTGATCAGGTGTAGGGCGCGCTTTACGGGGTGTCATGCAGTGTGCTTTCGAAAAGCACCGGTAAATTTCTAAATTTACCTGATACATCGCCTACCGCCATGCGTAAATTCTGGTCAGACTCGCTCATTGCGACAATTTTCGTTTTCCTGGTATTGTTTGCCGTTCGGGAAGTGTCGCAATTCAACATCTTCAACGTGTTCGATCCGCTCGGAAAAGCGCTCGGCGACATGGAGCTTACCGACATCACTTTCTCCAACCTGCGTGTAGAGGTGCCGCCGCCCGACGAGAATGTCACTATCGTCAACATTGGCAACCTGACACGTGGCGAGATTGCCCAGCAAATACGGGCCATCAGCCGTTTCAAGCCCAAGGTGATCGGCATCGATGCATTCTTTGGTTGCGGTGCCTGCTTCGATGGCAAGATAGACTCCGTATGTTGCCCCCTGGCATACGACACACTTAACAACCTTTTACTGGCCGATGCTATTGCCGAAGCTGGCAACGTTGTGCTGGTGACAAAACTGTTACAGTCACAGAAAATCACGACGCAATACGGCGATGTAGACCGCTATGACTCGCTGCAACATACCGATGCCTTCATACGCCGCAATGCCTTTGAAGGCTACGCCAACCTGGAGACCGACGCCGAGCATCAGGAAGACCTGAAGACCTGCCGCCGCCTGAATCCCTCCATGAACATGGAGGACGGCAACGTGGAGCTGGCGTTTGCCACACGCATCGCCATGTTATACGACTCGGCAAAGACTCAACGTTTCCTGGAGCGCGAGAACCATTCAGAAGTAATTAACTACCGGGGTAACGTGCCCGATCCCTATAAAGCTTCCGCGCCCGAGTTCTCGAGCCGCTACACCTATCTCGATTGGTACCAGCCGTTTGATACCACATCGTTTTTACCCTCGATCATTACCGACCGCATCGTACTCTTCGGTTTTATGGGCAATGACATGCTCGACACCTCGTGGGACGATAAATTTATTACTCCGCTCAATAAACAGTTTGCCGGCAAAACCCGCCCTGATATGTACGGCGTGGTCGTACACGCCAATGTTATCTCCATGATTCTGGACGAAGCCTACATAGACGAATTGGAGGCCTGGCAGGAATATGCCATTGCGATTCTGGTGTGTTTTCTAAACGTCGTGCTGTTCACCTATATAAACAGGAAAATTCCGGTTTGGTTTGATGCGTTGAGCATTCTCGCACAGCTGGCGCAGTTTTTGGTGTGCACCTTTTTAATGATCTATGCCCTCTATTGGTTCAATTTCAAGCTTAATCTGACGTATACGTTGGCGGCACTCGCGGTCGTGGGAACATGCTTTGAATTATACCACAGTGTGGTGCGCGCGGGTCTTTCTGCGATAAAAACCCGCAGATGGTTTACCATTAAGAAGGAAGAGGTATAAACATTACATTAGGACACGAAGAACCCATGAAAACCGTCAAGTTGAGCTTTTTTTCGATTTTTTTACTGTCTGCCACCCTGGCAGGCGCCCAGAGCTATGCTTTTAAAGTATTGGCCAATAAGGGCGCAAACGAGGTTAAATCAGGCACCGAAGCCTGGCAGCCTATCCGCACCGGTGCCACGCTGAAAAGCGATGACGAGCTGAAGCTTTCAGATAACTCCTATATCGGGCTGGTGCATGCCAACGGCAAACCAGTCGAGCTGAAGCAACCCGGCAGCTACAAAGTAGCCGACCTGGCCGCCAAAGTAGGCGGAAGCTCTACGGTACTGGGCAAATACACCGATTTTATCATGAGCAACAATTCGGCCGAAGCCAAGAAGAACCGTCTCAGCGCCACGGGAGCGGTACATCGGGGCGAAGCGACCGCGATCACCATCAAATTGCCGGAAAACCCCTCCGTATACAACAGTGCCAAGACCGTGATTACCTGGGAGGCAAACAAAGTAGAAGGCCCCTATATCGTGGTCATCAACGACATGTTTGGTGAACAACTGGCAAAGCTTGAAACCAACGAGTCCGCCATACAAATTGACCTGGACGACGCGAAATTCGCCGGCCAGAACGCGGTGGTGCTGGAGGTATACTCCAAAACAGATCCTACAAAAAAATCAGCTGAGAAGATGATCAAAAAGCTGACGCCGGCAGAGCGTGTGGCGCTGAAAACATCTATCGACGAGGTTGCGAAGGACATCACCGAAGAGACGGCTATCAACAAGATCATCCTGGCGCAACTGTATGAAGAAAAGAAATTGCCCATTGATGCGATCGCTGCTTACGAAGCGGCTATCAAGCTGGCGCCGGAAGTGCAAGAATATAAAGACATGTATGAAGATTATCTGATCCGTGCAGGTATTAAACGTTAAGAAAATAAAAAATTTTCCGTTGAAGGCCACCCAAGCGGTGGCTTTTGCGTTTAGGAGCAATAACCCTATTGTTCTACTTTTGTAAAAAAAGAACCCCCAAAACAAACACCCTATGAAAATTTTGAAGTTGGTTTTAATCGGCCTGTTGGCGGTCGTATCATTGGAAGGAAGTGCCCAGGATTATGCGTTTCGGGTACTGGTCAATAAAGGAAAGAATGAAGTAAAAGCCGGCGAGAACTGGCAGGCAATTAAGGTCGGCTCCAGCCTGGGGTCGAAGGACGAAGTAAAGGTTTCGGAAAACGCCTACATCGGTTTGGCGCACGTGAGCGGCAAAACACTCGAGCTCAAACAACCGGGCAAATACAAAGTTGCAGACCTGGCCGCCCGTGTCAGCGGTAATACCAGTGTGTTAAACAAATACACTGATTTTGTGCTTAGCGCAAACAAACAGCGCCAAAACAACCTGGCGGCTACGGGGGCTGTAACACGCGGCGAGGAGTTCCAGGTATACCTGCCGCTGCCGACGAAGAATCCCGTGGTCTATAATGACGTGATCACAATTGCCTGGGATAACAAGTTGCCATCACCTTACGTTGTGAAGTTTAACAGCATGTTTGATGACGTGCTGGCCAACATCGAAACGTCGGATTCCAGTGTGACCATCAACCTGAGCGATGCCAGGTTTGCGAATGAAGACAACATCATCGTATTCGTGAGCTCAAAGACGGATCCCAATAAAAAATCCTTGCCCTATACGCTGAAGCGCCTGTCGAAAGCCGATAAGGAACGGATCAAGACCGAGCTGGCGGATTTCAGTCAGGAGCAGACGGCCGCTGCCAAGCTGATGTTGGCGGCCTTCTACGAGACGAATGGCCTGATAATCGACGCTGGTACCGCTTACCAGGATGCCATCAAGCTGGAACCGACTGTACCCGACTTTAAAGAGCGTTACAACCAGTTCCTGGAAGGCAACAACATGAAGAAGTTGAAAGAGGAGCCCAAGGGGCAAAAGAAAATTAAATAGTCCGCTCACAACGTGATTCAATAAAAAGGCCGTCCCGGAGCTCCGGGGCGGCCTTTTTGCGTTTACGGCGACAATTGGGACTGTCAAATGCATATCAATAGCCTGTCATACCAAAAAATAACATAGATATGAAGTAGGGATATCCAATAGATAACCAATACCTATATAAGTATTGGTTATCTATTGATAAACTCTTGCTTATATATTGGTTATCTATTGGATATCCTGGTTTTTAACAGACTTTTGATCCCCTGGTCTGGGACTAAAACGAGCCTGAAAGGCACAGCAAAAGCATTGAATTTCTATTGGAAGGGCACCCCGCGGGGATGGACGGATCATGGTGCAGGCGTCGTGGCAGCGCACGGCGGCGATGTGGCGGAGGCACGCGAAAAAGTCGGATTTTCGTGCTAAAAACACGTTTCCTGGCGTAATGTAGGACGTTTGGTTGGAAGTTTTATTATCCTATTTTTGTGCTTCCTAAAAATTAAACATCCATGAGTGTACTGGTCAATAAAAATTCAAGGGTAATCGTTCAGGGTTTTACCGGTTCGGAAGGTACTTTCCACGCTGGTCAAATGATTGAATACGGAACAAATGTGGTAGGCGGTGTAACGCCTGGAAAAGGAGGGACGGAGCACCTTGGAAGACCAGTATTCAACACCGTAAAAGATGCGGTTGACAAAACCGGCGCTGACGTATCGATCATTTTCGTACCCCCGGCTTTTGCCGCTGACGCCATTCTGGAAGCTACTGACGCCGGCATTAAAGTGATCATCACCATCACCGAAGGTATTCCGGTGAAGGACATGATGGCCGCAAAAAAATATGTAAAAGATAAAAAAGACGTAGTCCTGATCGGCCCCAACTGCCCGGGCGTAATCACGCCGGGTGAAGCGAAGGTAGGCATCATGCCGGGCTTCGTATTTAAGAAAGGCCGTATAGGCATTGTGTCGAAGTCCGGTACGCTGACGTATGAAGCGGCTGACCAGATTGTGAAAGCCGGCATGGGCATTTCTACGGCGATTGGCATTGGTGGCGACCCGATCATCGGCACACCGACGAAAGACGCTGTGGAGATGTTAATGAACGACCCTGAGACTGACGCGATCGTGATGATCGGTGAGATCGGTGGTAACTACGAGCCATTGGCTGCCCGCTGGATTAAAGAAAATGGTAACAAGAAACCTGTCGTAGGTTTCATCGCGGGTCAGACGGCCCCTGCAGGCCGTAGAATGGGCCACGCCGGTGCGATCATCGGTGGTGCAGATGATACCGCCGAGGCCAAAATGAAGATCATGCGTGAGTGTGGCCTTCATGTAGTGGAATCGCCCGCTGAGATCGGCGAGACCATGCTGAAAGTTCTGAAGAAATAATACAGAATACGATCAGAAGGTTGTCGTTGTCTTAAATTCCTTCTCTAAGTATTCGTTCAGATTGTGGAGACCCTGGAGGATGTTAAGCTTCTCCGGGGTTTTTTCTGTATTGTCGTCTTTGAAGTATACTTCTACAAAGAGATTTCGGAGCATGTAGATATAGATTGTGCGGCCATTCTTGAGGCGGGAGCCTAGCATAATTCCGTTTTTCTGGAGATAGCTTACTTGCTTGCGCAATGGCATTTTCTTAAAAAGAAAACTCAGTATCATAACGATTTTTCGTTTTGGCTTTGTCGGGTTGCCCAGTAAGCAACCAATTCTGAGCCAAAGGGAAAAACAGTGTTTTCTCTTCGATTTCAATAGCTTTCCTTAATCCTCAATCCTGTTGTGGGAATTTGATGTAATGTAACGTCCGAAAAAAGGAATAACTGTAGCAACATGAATCAGTGTGAGCGTGAAGTGTGAGAGTGCCACTTCACGCTTACACTGATTTACAGTAGCTCATTCGCCAGGTTGGCCAGCTCGGAGCGTTCGCCTTTCTCGAGGGTCACGTGGGCATACAGTTCGTGGTCTTGCAGACGGTCGATGAGCGTTGATAACCCGTTGGACTGTGAGTCGAGGTAGGGGGTATCGATCTGGTAGATGTCGCCGGTGAAGATGATCTTGGTGTTCTCGCCGGCGCGGGTGATGATGGTCTTCACTTCGTGCGGCGTGAGGTTCTGTGCTTCGTCTACGATGAAACAAATGTTGGATAGACTGCGTCCGCGGATATAGGCCAGTGGTGTAATGACCAGCTTTTCCTGGTTGATCATCTCGGTGATCTTGGCGTATTCCTTGTCGGTCTCGTTGTACTGGTTTTGAATGAACTTGAGGTTGTCCCACAGCGGCTCCATGTAGGGGTTCACCTTTGACTTGATGTCGCCGGGCAGGTAGCCGATGTCTTTGTTGCTGAGGGGCACGATGGGCCGCGCCAGGTATATCTGTTTGTATTCGCGTTTCTGCTCGAGGGCGGCGGCCAGCGCCAGCAACGTTTTGCCCGTACCGGCCACGCCCTGGATGGACACCAGTCTGATCTCGGGCTTGAGCGCCGCGTGTATGGCAAAGGTTTGCTCGGCGTTGCGCGGCTTGACGCCGTACACGGCACGTTTCTCGACGTGCTCGATCATATTGTTGAAAGGGTTGAAGTAGGCCAGCGCCGACTTTTTGCCGCTCTTCAGTATATAGTAGTGGTTCTTGACGGGGGCGAGCTTGCCGAGCAGCTCTTCCGGTGGGCAGTAGCCTTTTTCGTAGAGCAGGTTGATGAGGTTGGAATCGATGTTGTCGATCACGGTGCGGCCGCTATAGAGCGAAGAGATGTTCTGCACCTTGCCCGTGGTGTAGTCTTCTGCCTGCAGGCCGAGCGACTTGGCCTTGAGCCGCAGGTTCACGTCTTTGGAGACGAGAATGACCCGCTTGGTCTTCTCATCTTTCTGTAGCTGCAGCGCCGCGTTGAGAATGCGGTGGTCGGCTTTTACTTCGTTGAAGATTTTGTTGGCGTCAATGGCGCTGTGGGTGTCCATCAGCACCTTGAAGTTGCCCTTACCCTTGCCGTTGATGGGGTTCCAGTCTTGCAAGCTGCGGTCTTTGGCGAGCTTGTCGATGAGCCGGATAAACTCCCGGGCTTCGAAATTCTTGGTGTCGTTTCCTTTTTTGAAGTTGTCCAGCTCCTCCAGCACGGTGATCGGGATACCCACGTCATGCTCGTCAAAATTCAGGATGGAGTTGTGTTCATAGATGATAACCGAGGTGTCGAGAACGAAAACTTTTTTCTCCTTCTTTGCTTTAGCCATGCTTCACGATCTGCGTTTGATTGGAACGCGATGGACGAAATGTAAAGAAATGGTTAAGATTTCGATAGTGGGAATAAAATGAAGTTTTTTTATACCTTTACGTCCCCGTTGAACGGCTGCCTGGCCGTAGTACCAGTGAATACAGATCGCCCCGCTCGTGCGGCGTTACCTTCAGCACTCCTCCTAAGGTTAGCAATATCAGTTTGCGCGCAGCCATCGATTTTTTCAGTCCACTGATCGTTACGAAAGTCTGCAACGTAATGGATGGATGTTTGTCAAGGTATTGCATCAGCAACTGTTCGTAGTCACCATAGTTGAAGTGTATATCCCGCTTCTGACTTAGACGACGCACAATCTCGCGCACTTCACGGCTCGCCTTGATACTTTTGTCTTCGACGCGAACAAACGACTCTTTGCGTTCTGCCCCCACCAGTAATCCATGGGGCTTCACCGTGCTTTCGGACACCACGTATTGCAATACGGTGCGCGCATTGCCAATGGGTATAAACGTTTCGGTATACGACAGCGGCGGCGTGCATTTCTGCAAGGCCTGGCGTATGACATACGATTCGTCTTCGGGATATTTAAGCCCCGGTATGCTTAGGTCGTCGCCGATTCCTACGAGCAGTATACCACCTTTGGTATTGGCAAAAGCGATCATCTCCCGAACGATCTTGTCGGGAAACGCAGCTTTGCGTTTGAACTCCAGCGTCAGGCCTTCGCCCTGGGCCACCAGGTTCTTAAGCTGTTGATATTGCTGCACCTGGAAGGTATACGAGTCGTGTAACTTCATGGAGCCCGGCATTATACCGGCGTTTACCGGAATCGTCCGCTCGAGAGCTCGTCGTCGTTGTCTTCGTCTTCGTCGTCCCGTTTACCGGAAGGCATGGAGAGCATGCCGCTGAGCAAGTCCTTAAACTGCAGGCCGGCCGTGAGGTTGTGTTTGCTGATGAGGCTGTGCTCGGCCAGTCCGTGTAACGCAAACTCCATCAGCAGCAGGCGCGAAGCGACATCCTGGTTGGGGTGCAGCTCTTGCACCAGCTCGGCAAGACCGGGTACGGCCTTCAGTACTTTCTCGAAGTCGGCCTGGGGCATGTTGTGCAGCACATCTACCGCATTGCCATCGTTAAACCAGTCGGCAATTTTTTTATAGGGGCTCTTCTCTTTCTGTTTACGGAATTTGTCGGGGTCAGGAAAGTAGTTGGCGAACTGCGTGCGCAGGGCTTTGCCAATCAGGTTCTGGGCGACAATGCCCGGGCCCTCTTGCTCACCTTCGTATACCAGCTCGACCTTGCCGGTAATGGCCGGTACCACGCCAATGAAATCTGCAATGCGGACGTTGGTTGTTTTTTCCTGGTTGATAATGGCGCGGCGTTCCGCGGCGGCAACCAGGTTTTCGTATGCCGAGATCGTGAGACGTGCCGATACACCACTTTTGGCGTCTACATACTCGCTCTTGCGTGCTTCGAAGGCGATCTGTTCAATGAGGTCCTTGGTGATGTCGTGGGCTGATACGCGTGTGCGTTGCTCGTCTTTGAGACGCGCTTCCTGTTGGGTGATGCGGCGACCGATGTCGAGCGTGCGCGGATAGTGCGTAATGATCTGGCTGTCGATACGGTCTTTCAGTGGCGTGACGATGCTGCCCCGGTTGGTATAGTCTTCCGGGTTGGCGGTAAAGACAAACTGGATCTCCAGCGGCATGCGGATTTTAAAGCCGCGGATCTGGATGTCGCCTTCTTGTAAGATGTTGAACAGGGCCACTTGGATACGCGCCTGTAAGTCGGGCAATTCGTTGATGACGAAGATGCAGCGATGCGAGCGGGGTATGAGGCCGAAGTGAATAACACGCTCGTCGGAGTAGGGTAGCTTGAGGCTGGCAGCCTTAATGGGGTCTACGTCGCCGATGAGGTCGGCGATGGAAACGTCGGGGGTGGCCAGCTTTTCGGTATAGCGCTCGTCGCGGTGCAGCCAGACTACGGGCGTATTGTCGCCGCGCTCGGCCACGATGTCTTTGCCAAAGCGGGAGATGGGCGCGAGCGGGTCGTCGTTCAGCTCAGAGCCTTCAATGACGGGTATATATTCATCGAGCAGGTTGACCATGAGGCGGGCCAGACGCGTTTTGGCCTGACCCCGCAGACCTAATAAATTTATGTCGTGGCCGGCCAGGATGGCGCGCTCGAGGTCGGGAATAACAGTTTCTTCATACCCCCAGATGCCGGCAAACACCGATTCCTTTTTTTGAAGCTTTTGAATAAGGTTCTGGCGAAGCTCTTCGCGAATGGAACGCGGCGTGTAGCCTGACTTTTTTAAATCTCCTACGTTTTTGATGGATGTATGCTGCATACGGTGTGTGAAAATCAGATGTATGATTGAGTATATAGATGGAAGGAACGACGGAACAACCCGTGGTTTCCGTTACAGGTTTTTTGTACGGTTCCGTTTAAAATCTTCGAAGACGAGGTTGCCCAATCCTTCCAGGCTGCTGTAGTACGCATTGCCGTTGTTGGCTTTGGTAAACTCGCGCACAAAAGCTTTCAGGTAAGGGTCGGTGGCGATCATAAAGGTCGTGACCGGTACCTTCAGCTTGCGCAGCTGCGAAGCCAGGTTGAGCGTAGCCCCGAGTATTTTCTGGTCGAGGCCAAAGGCGTTCTTGTAATATTTTATGCCTTGCTTAATGCAGGTAGGCTTGCCGTCGGTGATCATAAAGATTTGCTTGTTGGCGTTCTTGCGCCGCCGCAGAATGTCCATCGCCAATTCGAGGCCCGCGACGGTGTTGGTATGGTACGGGCCTACGTGCAGGTAGGGCAGGTCTTTGATGGCGATCTGCCAGGCGTCGTCGCCGAAGACGAGTATGTCCAGGGTGTCTTTGGGATATTTCTTAGTGATGAGCTCGGCTAAGGCCATGGCTACTTTTTTCGCGGGTGTGATACGGTCTTCGCCATAGAGGATCATCGAGTGCGAGATGTCGATCATCAACACGGTGGAGGTTTGCGTTTTATATTCGCTCTCCATCACTTCCAGGTCTTCTTCCGTCATGAAGAAGCTCTCGAGGCCGTGGTTGATCTGCGCGTTACGCAGCGAGTCCGTTACCGCGATTTGCTCCAGTGTGTCGCCGAACTCGTAGTCACGCCGTTCGGTCGTTTGCTCATCGCCGCGTCCGCTGTGAGAGGTGTTGTGTTCACCTGATTTGGTGCGTTTGAGCTTGCCGAAGATTTCTTCGAGCGCGGATTGCCGCAAGCTTTGTTCGCTTTTGGGCTTTAGTTTGAACTCACCCCGTGGGCCTTCGTCGGTGACGTACCCATTCTTTTTGAGATCTTCAATAAAATCACCAATACCATACGTGCCATTCGTCAGGCCATGTTGGCGGTCTACCTCCGTAAGCCATTGAAGTGCCTCTGCTACGTTTCCAGAAGTCATGAGCACCAGTTGCATGAAGATGTTAAGTAATTTGTCAAAATCACTTTTCCCATTTTCTTCCGGTGGCGTATATTTAGTGAAGCGGTGTCCGAGCATGCTGTTCTTTCAAACTGTAACCAATAATTACGCTATTCTGGTTCAGCGTCAAAGTTTAATTTCTTAAAACTTTAGAGGCATATGTAAGAATTCTTTGGGAAACAGAAAATGGCGATAAACGGTCGTTAATATCTTTGTTTTACAGTTTAACCGGGTCGCTATGAAATCTTCTCTTTTACTCTTGGTCCTTGTGGCAGTGATTCTTTCTTCGTGCGGTTTTGCGCACACGTGTCCGACGTATGCCAGGAAGCCCGTTGAAAAGACTGCGCCTGTCAAAGGTGCACGTATCTAAGGCTTAAAAAAACAGGAAAGCCATCCGGCACACGGCCCGATGGCTTTTCTGAAAAGCTGTTACAAATGCGCTAGGCCGCTTTCTTGTCGCGCATGGTACCATAAATGTAGTCCCACAGCGGTGACGATACGCCGAAGATCACTTCGCCGTCTTTGTAATGGTGTACGCTGTGGTTTACCCAAAGCTTTTTGAAGACATTTTTTGGGGGCTGGTAAGCGTGTACCATGTAGTGTACGGCCAGGTATGCGGCGTAGCCCACCAGGAAGCCCGGCAGGAACGCGAATACCAGGTCGCCCATGATGACGCGCAGCAGCAGGAGCAGCACCGTAGAGATGGTGATGCTCAGCAGCGGCGGCATGGCCAGCCGGTCTTTGTCTTTCGGAAACTCATGGTGGATACCATGCAGCGTGTATTGCAGTTTTTCCCGGACCTTACTGTACGTGGGCATGTGGAACACGTGACGGTGCACATTATATTCCACCCATGTAAACGTAATTAGCCCTGTGGCAAACAGGCCTATGGTTTGCCAGGGGTCAAGGGTTGTGTGCGTGATGCTCCAATAGAGCAATCCTCCTGAGTACACAAAAAACACGATCAAAGGAACCGAAATATGAGTTCTGGACAGTTTCTCCAGGATTGGGTTGTCAAAAAGTTGTTTGGTTCCTTTGTTTTTGGGTGATACTGTTGCCTCCATACACATACTAGACTTTTGTGAAAATCACATATTAGGTTCTGGCTCTGGCTAAAATAACGTCTAAACAATGGTTTTAGCTGCAGTTTTTTCCAGAATTCGCTGATAATAATTTTCGTATAAGGGTAATATGCGTGTTATGTCAAATTCCTGTGCCCGCTTAAGCGCGTTTTCTTTAAAGCGCGGAAGGTTGTTTTTGTCGAGGATCAATAACGCTTTTTGGGTCATATCTTCCACATCTCCCACGGGACTCATAAAGCCAGTCTGACCGTCAATGTTCAGTTCGGGCAACCCGCCGGTGTTGCTGGAGATGACCGGTACCTCGCAGGCCATCGCTTCGAGCGCGGCCAAACCAAAGCTTTCTTTTTCGGAAGGCATGAGAAAAAGATCGGCTACCGACAGTACTTCTTCTACGGCATCGAGCTTTCCGAGGAAACGAACGTCGTCATAGATGCCGAGCTCGCGGCACATCTTCTCGGCATGGCTGCGCTCAGGACCGTCGCCGATCATCAGCAGCTTGGCCGGTATCTCTTTGCGGATGTTGGCGAAGACGTGGATCACATCGGGTATGCGCTTCACCTTGCGGAAGTTCGAAGTGTGTACCACCAGCATCTCGCCGTGGGGACAGATAGCTTTTTTGAAGTGATCTTTCTTTTGCTTCTTAAATTTCTCCAGGTCGATGAAGTTGGGAATGACTTCGATGTCATTCACGATGGGGAAGTATTCGTAGGTCTCTTTTTTCAGGTCTGCTGACACCGCCGTTACGCCGTCCGACTGGTTGATGCTGAAGGTTACGACGGGCTCGTAGGAAGGGTCTTTTCCCACCAGGGTGATGTCGGTACCGTGCAACGTTGTGACGACGGGTATGATGATGCCTTGTGATTGCAAGATCTGCTTGGCCATGTATGCGGCCGAGGCGTGCGGTATGGCATAGTGCACATGCAGCAGATCAAGGCGTTCGTTCTTCACGACGCTGACCATTTTACTGGCCAGTGCCAGCTCGTAGGGCGGGAATTCAAACAGGGGGTAGCTGCGGAAGTCCACCTCGTGGTAGAACAGGTTTTCGTTGAAGAGGTCTAACCGCGGAGGTTGCGAGTAGGTGATGAAATGTACTTTGTGACCCTCTTGGGCCAGGGCTTTGCCGAGTTCAGTGGCCACGACGCCGCTACCGCCAAAGGTAGGGTAGCATACGATGCCGATCTTTATCTGTTGCACGTGGTGGTAGGATTTATGGAAGCGTAACCCTTTTAAGCGCACGTAAGTTTCCGTGCAAATGTTAATTTATTGCGAATTCGCGCAATATTGAAAGATTGCCTGATAAATGACGTCCTGAATACGCGGGCGGATATTAGCCGAGTTCAAGCGGCCGCTGCGGTCGGGATAGACCCGGTTGGATAGAAATATATAGACTACGTCGAATTCTGGGTCTACCCAAAGGCATGTACCCGTAAAACCGGTGTGTCCATAGGTGCGAGGCGATGCCAGCAGGGACGTGGGGCTGTTCCAGTCGCTCTGCACGGGTTTGTCCCAGCCCAGTCCACGACGTCCTTTATACATGCGGTCGGAAAAGAGCCGTACGGTCTCGGGTTTATAGTAGCGGTAGCCGCCGTAGTTTCCTTCCTGTAAAAGCATTTGCCCGAGCTTGGCCAGGTCGTTGGCGGTACTGAACAGGCCGGCGTGGCCGCTTACACCGCCCATCATGGCGGCGCGCTCGTCGTGTACCGTACCGGCTACGGGCTCGCGCCGGTAGATCTTGTCGTATTCGGTCGGGGCAATGTGTTGCATGGGGAAGCGGTCCAGCGGGTTGAAGCCCGTGGTGTAGGCGCCGAGCGGCTCGTAAAAGTTTTGGGCCAGGAAATCGTCCAGCGGTTGGTTGAGTACTTTTTCTGCCAGGTGCTGCAAGATCATAAAGCTCAGGTCGCTGTATTTGTACGGATAGGGTGTGCGTGGCGGCTTCTCCGTCAGCTTGGACTGGATGATCCACGACCAGATGGAGTCGCGCATGACCTTGTTGGTATACAGGTGCGGCGACACCTGCAACGGAAAGGCTGCACTGCGTGTACGGCTGTAATACTGCGGCAGATAGGTAGTGTCTTTTACCGTTTGTGGCCACAGCGGAATGAAGGGTTGCAATCCTGCCTGGTGCGTGAGCAGCTCTAGGACGGTAATGTCTCTTTTATTCGACCGCCGCAGCTCGGGCAGGTAGCGTGACACCTTGCGGTGCAGCTCGATCAATCCTTTTTCATGCATAAACATGACGGCCTGCAACGTGGCCGACACTTTGGTGAGTGAGGCCAGATCATAAATGGTTTGCTCGTCGACGGGTGTCTTGCGATCATAGGTCTGGTAGCCGAAGGTCTTGTCGTATACTATTTTGCCGTGGCGGGCCACCAGCACCTGGCAGCCGGGGGTGGCCTGGGTGCTGATGGCTTCGTTGGCGATGTCGTCGATGCGGGCCAGGACGCGGCTGTCCATGCCGACGGCTTCGGGCACCGCGTAGCCCAACCGGTCGAGTGCCGGTGTGGCGGCACCGAGGCCTGCCGGTAGAAGCGCGGAGGCGGCCAGGGGTAGTTGCCCGTCGGCCGGCAAGCTGCCGAAGATGACTTCGGCTACGCTGCGCAACAGCTCGGGCGAATGTTTGTAGGTGGTAATAACCGTGGGAAAGCGCGAGGCTGTTCGTAAAAAATGTTCGTTGCCAAAGTCGCAGAGTATGACTTCGTTGGAGTTGAGCATGCGCGGGAGCATGCCGCTGATGCGCCCGATCGTCTCCGGGGAGGTTTGCGGGAAGATGCCAATGATGATCGTGCCGGGACGTTCGGTGGCGCGGGCAAATACTTCGGTGCCGGTGTTTTCGTCGATGGTATACTGCGCAGTCTGCGCGTAGCGGGTCAGGTATTCGTAGAACGCGCTGTTGACTTGGGTCGTGTCGGTGGCAAAGTAGGTGAAGTATTTATTGTCGAGTACTTTGACGGGCAGTGTGCCGGCCTGGTTGCGCACCACGGTGATGGCCGCTTGCTCCAGTCGCTCGGCCAGCATGCGTGTTTTCGCGGGATGCAGCATAGCCGGTACGTTATCGACGGGCGGTGGTTGTGGCTTGTTCAGGCCGGCATCGTATTTGGCGGCGAGGATCTTTTTGACGGTTGCGTTGAATTGGGCTTCCAGGGCCTCATCGCGGCGTATGGCCCGGCGTATGCGCCGGATGGCGTCGCTGATATCGATCGGATAGACCAGCATGTCGTTGCCCGCCAGGAAGGCGTTAAGCTCGGCTTCGCCGGCGCGCTGGTCTTTGGCCTGGGCGGTGGCGACGCGGATGTCGCCAAAGCTCATGCCGCGGTAGCCGCTCTGCTGCTTCAGCCACGGGCCGGTATAGAGGGATGCGAGCATGGCCGAGTTAAATACATTTTTGCGCGCCTGGTTGCTGTTGGCATAGAACAAAGGGAAGCTGCCCGAGGTGGGCATCACAGCAGTTAACCCAGCGCTGAAAAGTTTTTTATAGGGGTATACATGGCCCGAGTCGAGCGAGGGTTGTATGAAGGGATGACCTTTTTGTACATCGGTCACGGTAATGCCCTGGAGTGGAAAGTGCGTGGCGCATAAAAGCACCTGCTGGCTTTGCAGGCCTTGGAGAAATGCCACCGATTTTGCCCCGACACGTTGTGGGTTCTCGCCGAGCGAGAGCGGGCTCATGCGCAGGGGTGTGGGGTTGCGGGCGGTGTCGCCCAGCGATGCGAAGTACAACTGAACGCCCAACAGTTTTAACTGCCGGCCTACTTCGCGGCCCAGCTGGTATAGGAGGGAGTCGGGACGAATGGCGCCGAGCATCATGGGTGAAGGGAACGCCAGGAGGCTGTCGGGTGTCGAGCCGAGACCGGCGGGGGCGTCCTGCGCGATGAGCAGGGGAATGTCGGCTTCGTGCTGCATGCGACGGATGAGTCGGGCCTGCAGCACGGGCGTGGTGGTGCCGGCAAAGAGCAGGCCGCCGACCTGGTCGTTTTTTACTTTCGTTTCTACATCGCGCAGCTGCGATTCGTTCATGGTGGCTGATACGGGCAGGAGGAACAACTGGCCAATGCGTTTGCCGGTGTTGAGGGCGTTAAAAACGCTGTCGACCCAAGCTTCGCGCGTACGTTTCGTTTGAGCCTGCGTGGACGAAAATACCATTAGTACTGCCAGCAGGCAGAAGAAGATCTTTTTTGTCATCCGGTTATTGCGTTTAAAAAATAGGGAGACCGCCAACTTTACGGCTAAGTTAATGGTTAAAACCATACCGGATAAAACAGGATGGCTGGCAATTCGGCCAGCCGAGCCAAAAACATCTCCAATCGTGCGGTAAAATGTGCACATTTGCATCGTCATACATTAGCTTCTTGTTTCATGCCTGATATTATCCAGCTTCTGCCTGATGCCATCGCCAATCAGATCGCTGCCGGCGAGGTCGTGCAGCGGCCGGCATCGGCGATCAAAGAGCTGATGGAAAACGCCATCGATGCAGGGGCGCGGAACATCCGGCTGATTGTCAAAGATGCAGGCAAGACGTTACTACAAGTTATAGACGACGGTATGGGCATGACCGAGACCGATGCGCGCATGAGTCTCGAGCGCCACGCCACGTCCAAGATTCGCCGCGCGGAAGATCTTTTTACACTTCATACCATGGGGTTTCGCGGCGAGGCACTGGCGTCCATTGCCGCCGTGGCCCAAATGGAAATGAAGACCCGCATGGGCGACCAGGAGCTGGGCACCTTACTGGTGGTGGAGGGGTCGGAGGTCAAGCGACAGGAACCGGTTGCCTGCGAGAAGGGTACGAGCATCTGCGTTAAAAATCTTTTCTTTAACATTCCCGCCCGCCGCAATTTCCTCAAGTCCAATGCGGTAGAAATGCGCCATATCATAGACGAATTTCAACGGCTGGCATTGGCAAACCCCGACATTGGATTTATGCTGCAGCAAGCCGATGAGCTGGTGTATGACCTGGCGGCCGCCAAGATTGGACAGCGTATTGTTAACCTGTTTGGCAAGACCTACCAGGCGCAGCTGGCTACATGCCAGGAAGAAACCGATCAACTGAAAGTTTCGGGGTATGTGGGCAAGCCCGACTTTGCCCGCAAAACGCGGGGTGAGCAGTTCCTCTTTGTGAACCGCCGTTTTATTCGCAGCAACTATTTGCACCATGCGGTGATGAGCGCCTTTGAAGGACTGCTGCCGGACGGCAGCTTTCCGTTTTATGTGCTGTTTATCGAGATCGATCCACGCCACATCGACGTGAACGTGCACCCCACCAAAACCGAGATCAAATTTATAGATGAGCGGGCCGTATATGCGGTGGTACGCGCGGCGGTGCGTCAGGCCATTGGCTCGCATAACCTGACGCCGGCCATCGACTTTGATGCAGACGTGAACCTGATTGCCAAACTAAACAACGCTGCCGGCGAAACGCGCGAGGCCTACTTTGACGAGCGATTCAGCACGGCGTTGCACAAGCATCCCAACAATACCGACAATTGGGAAAAGCTTTTTGAAGGCCTGGAGCGTACGCCAACGCCGTCGCGGCCGGTAGAGGATACGCCGCCGGTGCATACGTTGCGGTTTGAGAGTGCCATGAACCAGGCAAGCACAACGTCGGTGGTAGAAGATAAGCCTTTATTCCAACTTCACGGGCGTTACATCGTTAAACAGGTGAAATCGGGCATGATGATTATTGATCAACAGGCTGCTCACGAGCGGGTGTTGTTCGAAAAATTCGTGTCGCAGGTCAAGAACAAGACAGCCCAAAGCCAACAGAGCTTGTTTCCCCAGGCCATTACGTTTTCGCCGTCCGATTTTGCCCTGGTGCTGGAGATCCACCAGGAGCTGATGGCGTTTGGCTTCCGCGTGGAGGTTTTTGGGAAAAATACAATGGTGGTAAACGGCATCCCGGCTGGTGTAAAACCCGGCAATGAAAGGGAGCTGTTTGAGGGATTGATCGAGCAGTTTAAGATCAATCAGGACGAGCTGGTACTGCCTTTACAAGAGAATCTGATGCGGTCACTGGCCAGGCGGGCGGCGATCCGGTCAGGACAGACGCTGGAACAGGCCGAAATGCGGTCGCTGACCGAAAACTTGTTTGCCTGTACCACACCCAATTATGCGCCGGATGGCCGGCCGACGTTTTTTATTTTGGAACTCAATAAAATAGAAAGTTACTTTCGATAGACTTAACAGGTAAGGACTAAAAGACACCATATGTTTAGATTGACACCGGTTGTACGTAATCTTGTTATAATCAACGTGATCGTTTTTGTGCTGCAGAACTTTGTACACGGGCTTACCGAGCTATTGTCCTTGTACGGCGTGCAGACACCCTATTTCAAGCCTTACCAGCTGTTTACGTACATGTTCGCCCACGGCGGGTTTATGCATATATTCTTTAATATGCTGGTGCTGGCCACCACCGGACCGATCCTGGAGAATTTCTGGGGCCAGAAAAAGTTCCTTATCTTTTACCTGGTGACGGGTATTGGTGCGGGGGTATTTCACTTGCTGATGGAAGCATTCGTGCTGCACGGCCCCGGGTCGCAGATGCTGGGTGCCTCGGGTGCAGGCTACGGTGTACTGATGGCCTTTGGTATGATGTTTCCCAATATGGAGATGATGCTGTTGTTTCCGCCCATTCCGATCAAAGCCAAGTACCTGGTATGGGTGTTGGGTGGCATGACCTTTTTACTTAGCGGTGCCGGCGTAGCACACTTTGCCCACCTGGGTGGAATTATCTTTGCATTTATACTGCTGCGCATCTGGCGGAGCCAGGGCGGTAGCTACTTTTGATATTGACCTATGCTCGAAGAATTTAAGAATGCATTCAGCCGGTATAACAATGCGACGATCCAGCTGATCATCATCAACGTGATCGTCTTTGTTGTGCTGGGTATTTTGTCGGTGGTGGGTGATATTTCCGGGCTCTCCAGCGCCTTGAGCTGGGTACACCTGCAGTTTACTATTCCGTCGCCGATCCAGGAATTTATTCACCGCCCCTGGACCATCCTGACGTATGCCTTCATGCACGGCGGCCTCGGGCACATCTTTTTCAACATGCTGGCGCTGTATTATTTTGGCCGCCTCTTTTCGGAGTACCTGGGCAGCGATAAGCTTATTGCTGTTTATGTATTGGGTGCCATTGCCGGGGGCGCGTTATACCTGCTGGTCTATAACACGGTACCGTTCTTTGCCGAGCGTAATAATGTCACCATGGTAGGGGCGTCGGCGGCGGTCGATGCGATCATTGTGGCCACGGCTACGCAGCTGCCAAACTATACTTTCTTTTTGTTCCTGATCGGTCCGGTGCGGATCAAGTATATCGCCGCGATTACAGTACTGCTTTCATTCCTGAGCGTTACCGGTGACAATGCGGGGGGTAACATTGCGCACTTAGGCGGCGCGGCGATGGGTTTTATATATATGAAGCAGTTGCAGGCCGGTTCTAACTGGGGCTTCTGGATCACGGCGACACTCGATTGGATCAAGGGCCTCTTTAAGCCGCGCACGCGGGTGAAGGTAAGCTATCGCAACGAGCGGAACCGGTCGGAGGCGCGGGGACGTACGGCGCCGCAGCCCTCATCTTCGTTGTCGCAAGCCGAGCTGGATGCTATTCTCGACAAGATCTCCGCGGGCGGGTACGAAAGCCTGACCAAGGACGAGAAAGAGAAGCTCTTCAACGCCAGCAAGAAATAATCTATACCCTTTAGCTTTTATTGGCCAGCTGGCCACAGGCAGCGTCGATGTCTTTGCCGCGGCTTTTGCGTACGCGCGTGGTTATGCCGTGGCGCTCAAGCAGGTCCATGTACATGCGAATGGACTCTTCCGACGCTTGTTGGAATTCGCCGTCGTCGATGGGGTTGTATTCGATCAGGTTTACTTTCGACGGAATGATCTGTGCAAACTTGAGCAGTGCGCGGGCGTGCTCTTCGTTATCGTTTATGCCTTTCCACACCACGTATTCGTAGGTCACCTTCCGTTTGGTTTTGTGATACCAATATTTCAGTGACTCGCCCAGCTCGGCGAGCGAGTTGGTGTCGTTGATGGGCATGATGGACGAGCGGGTTTTGTCCAGGGCGGCGTGTAACGATACGGCCAGGTTGAACTTCACGCCATCGTCGGCCATTTTGATAATCATTTTTGCCAGGCCTACGGTAGAGACCGTAATACGTTTGGATGCCATGTTAAGTCCCTTTTGCGAGGTGATCTTTTCAATGGCGGACATGACGTTGGCGTAGTTGAGCAGGGGTTCGCCCATGCCCATAAACACGATGTTGGTCAGGGGGCGGTTGTAGAACAATTCGGATTGTTCTTTGATGGCCACCACCTGGTCGTAGATCTCGTCGGGGCTGAGGTTGCGCTGGCGCTTGAGGCGCGCCGTGGCGCAGAATTTACAGGCCAGGCTGCAGCCTACCTGCGAGGAGACGCAGGCGGTGATGCGCTTTTCGGCGGGGATGAGCACAGACTCTACCACCATGCCGTCGTGCAGGGTGACGGCGTTTTTAATGGTGCCGTCGCTGCTGCGCTGCATGTGGTCTACCTTGATGTGGTTGATCACGAAGTGCGTTTTAAGCATGTCGCGCAGGCTGACGGACAGGTTGGTCATCTGGTCGAAGCTTTTGGCAGACTTGTTCCACAGCCATTCATAGACTTGCTGGGCACGGAAAGCCTTTTCACCGTGCTGCACAAAGAATTCCTTCAGCTCCTCTGCCTTCAGTTTTCGAATGTCGCGCCGGGACTCTGTTTCAACCATTTTGCAAAGGTAAGGCGTAATTTCGAGAGATACGAGCGGGAAAATCGGAACTAAAATGGATTTGCGCTGTCGTTACCCTCTCATTTTTGAAGGATCTTGTCGGGAATCAAAAATATCCGTGACAAAAATACGGTCGTCTTGAACATAATAGACGATTTTGTAATGGCCACAAATAATTCTGCGGTGTTCGCGACCGAGGTGGTCCATAAAACGTTCAGTTTGGACACGACGTCCCATTTGCCGGAGCGATTCCATCCTCTCCTTTACAGCGTCAATGATTTCGAATATTTTGGTCTCTAGAACTCCTTGAAATCTTAGAAAATCTATCGACTGGTTAAATCTTACTCTGGCCTCTAACGTGTAAATTATTTCCACTAACGCTTTTTTACATAATCTTTTATATGTGCCCAGAATTCTTCTGAGGTATAAACTCTTCCTGCTTTAATATCTTCCTCTGCACGTAAAGCGGATGCTATCATATCTTCACGAATAGCGTCTTCCCTCCCCAACTGATCATATATCTTTTTGATAAGATCAGGATCATTCTGGTCTTCTATCCATTTATGGATCTCCCGCTTCATTTCCATTGTTCCCATAGCTTAAAGATAACTAGATCCTGTTAGAATTGAAAAACCAAAATAATATGCGGTTTATGGCTTTATCCTTATAAAAACTTTGGTCGCAGGCTCTTGAAGCGTTTGAAAAGCTTCTCTTAAAAAAAGAGGCGTCCACCAACTTATCGACATTATAGTTCCGAATCGGCATTATAGTGCCGGTTTGATTATTCTTCTGTGTATTTAGGGGGTGAAAAGTCAAAATTCGGCAATTTATTGCCGAATTGATAAATCGCTGATTACGGTTTTATCCTTACAAAAACTTTGGTTTCACATGCCCTTGAAACGTTTGAAATAATCAGCGAGTCGCCTTCGAGCTTTTCGACGGTGAAGCTTTCGATGATGGTGCGGGATTTTTTGTCGAGGAAGTGCAGGGAGGTGCCGTCGTATTTGTACAGGAATGAGCGCGAGTTATAGGTCTTTTTGCGGCTGATGATGCGGGTGTTTTCTTCGCCGGAATTGTTGTCTTTGAGTTGCAGTACCTGGGCGGAGGAGCCGGCGCGGCTTTTCATGTCGTCGACGACTTCCTGCATGCCCAGCTCGTCTACGGCGAGGGCGTCGTCATCGTCCAGGCAGCTGGTTTGTTTTACCAGTTGCCATTTGCCGATCAGGGACTGGGCCTGGGCGGGAACGGTGGCGGTCAGGCCACACAGGCAGGCAAGGCAAAATACGATCACGAGCTTCATAGGGCGAATGTTGGTTTTAGCGTCCATGGGAAATTGGGCAACCCCCCATAGTCCGGTGGCCGGATAAAGCGTATACGGGCCGTTTGTACCGTTACAGGAGGTGTAACCAAATTTAGTCAAATTTCAGGCCAGCCAAGTTGCCTGCAAACGGTATTTTAGGGGATCAGTACCCGGTTGTTATGAAAAAACTGCCTATGGCTCTTGTCTTGCTGGTTGTTTTTTGGGCTTGCCGCCAGCAGCCCTTGCGGGAAGATGCTGACTTTCTGAAAAATCTCCTGGCCCGTGATCCTGCCCTGGCAGCGGTGCTCGCGCGTGCCGATTCGTTGGAGGTGCAGATCATCTATACCATGATCGACCGTGATACGGCGAACAACCCTACCTTCCGCACATTTTATTACAACGTAGATTCCACGCATTATTTCTATCCGGCGTCTACCGTCAAGCTGCCGGCCGTTATGCTGGCCTTGGAAAAGTTGCGTGCGCTGAACATCGACAGCCTGGATGTGTATACCCCCATGTTTCACGATAGCGTTTACGCCGGGCAGGTGTCCGTTGTTCGCGACAGCACGGCGCGCAGTGGCCTGCCGTCGGTGGAACACTATATGAAGAAGATCCTGGTTGTCAGTGACAACGACGCGTACAACCGGTTGTATGAGTTCGTGGGCCAAAAGGCGATGAACGAACGGCTGCATGAATTGTGGTACCGGCAGGTGCGTATTTTACATCGGCTGGAGCGACCGTTGAGCCGTGATGAGAATGCACACACGGAGGCGGTGCGGTTTGAAAAGCAGGGACGGGTGGTATACCGGCAGCCCATGTTGGTGAACGCGCCGTTGATCGAGGTGCCGGAAAAAGTGTTTCGCGGAACCGGATTTATACGCAACGACTCACTCATTCAGCAGCCCTTTGATTTTACCTATAAGAACTTTTTCCCTTTAACGGAACAGCACGCCATGTTGCGGGCTATTCTTTTCCCGGAGACGGTACCGCTTGCGCGGAGGTTTGCGATTTCAGACGAGGACCGCGCACGCGTGCTGGAGTATATGTCGCAGTTGCCGACGGAGACATACGCCCCACCCTATGCAACGGATACGACGTACTACGATGCCTACTGCAAGTTTTTGATGTTTGGTGGCGGACGTGGCCCGATACCGCGCGGCCTTCGGATCTTTAATAAGGTGGGCGATGCCTACGGCTATCTTATCGACAACGCCTACATTGTAAACTTCGATACCGGCGTGGAATTTATGGTGAGCGCGGTGATCAACACGAATACCGACGGCATTTATAACGACGGCAAGTATGACTACGAAACGTTAGGTTTCCCCTTTCTGAAGCGGTTGGGTGAGATCCTTTACCGGTATGAAAGCGAGGAACGGAAGAAGGATGTGATGCCCGAGTTTTCGGGGCTCAGATTTTATTATGACGATAAAGACAAATGAGTAGCCTGGTCGCCAACCCTTTTTTGAAAAATCGCTTTATTAAACGAACTTCCCACCCCTCAGATAGCACATATTATGGTTAAAAGTAATGCGATTGTACTGACCGGAGGCTTCCTGGACACCGGTAGCGCGAAAACTGCGCATGGATTGATCCGTGGCACGGACCGGTTTAACATTGTAGGTGTCATCGATCAGAAGTACCCGGGGGCTGATGCCGGCGAAGTGCTCGACGGTCGCAAGCGCGACATCCCGGTGTATGCCACCCTGGACGACTTTCAGAAGACGTCGCCGGTGGCGGCAACATACTGCGTTGTGGGCGTCGCCACGAAGGGTGGCGTCATACCCGATACGCTGCGGGCTTTGCTGCGCGAGGCACTCGAGCACGGCTACAACCTGGTGAACGGGTTGCACGAGTACGTGGCCGACATTCCTGAGCTGGCTGCGCTGGCACAGGACAAGGGGTTGGAGATCATCGACGTACGCAAGCCCAAGAAATTCAAGGACCTGCATTTCTGGACGGGAAAGATCGTGGAGGTGAAATGCCCGAAGATTGCCGTGCTGGGCACTGACTGTGCGCTGGGCAAGCGCACCACTACCCGGTTCCTGGTGGAGGCTATGCGCAAGGCCGGCTACAAAGCCGAGATGATCTATACGGGGCAAACCGGTTGGATGCAGGGTGCCCGGTATGGTTTTGTATTCGACTCGACGCTGAACGATTTTATCTCGGGTGAAATGGAACATGCTGTGGTGACCTGTTACCACGAGGCGAAGCCCGATATCATTTTTATTGAAGGGCAGTCGTCGCTGCGCAACCCCAGTGGTCCCGCCGGTGCGGAGTGGATCGTATCGGCCGCAGCCGACGGTGTGGTGTTGCAACATAACCCGGCGCGGAAGCAATACAAGGATATGGAGTATTATCCCGCCTATATTGCCGACCCCGCCGATGAGATTGCCCTGATTAAATTGTACGGTGCCCCGACCGTGGCGCTGACGATCAATACCGCCAAGATGAGCGAACCCGAAGCACGGGTTTATGCGGAGCAGTATAATCGCAAGCTGAATATACCGGTGGTGCTGCCGTTGGAAGACGGTGTCGACACCCTGGTGCCGCTATTTGAGACGATGATCAAAAACAGTGTGGCGCAGGTATAGCGTCGTGATTTTAAAGAATCTAACTATCCTATTTTATATACATGGCCAAAATAAAAGACATCCGCGTATGGAGCGTGGACCTGGGCAACACCAAGCCCTACACCATCGCGTTTAAAACTGTTGATGAGGTGCGCAATGCTTTTGTAGAGATCACGCTCGACAACGGTGTTACGGGCATCGGCGCAGGAAACCCCAGCGAGTACGTGGTAGGTGAGACCCTCGACCAGTGCCTGGAAGCGTTGGAAGAAAAGAACCTGGAGTTTCTGATCGGCCGCGACATTCGCGAGATCAACCAACTGACTTTTGAGATTTGGAAGAAATTTCCGGCCAACCCTTCTGCGCGCGCGGCACTCGACATCGCGTTGTACGATACCTTTACGAAACACCTGGATATTCCCCTGGTGAAGTTCCTGGGGCAGAAGATCAAGAAGCTGCAGACGTCCAATACGATTGGGATTAAGAATGTGGAGGAGACTCTAAAAGAGGCAGAAGATTATATCCAGCGTGGCTTTAAAGTACTGAAGGTAAAGCTGGGCAAGGACCTCGATGAAGATGTCGAGCGGGTGATGAAGCTGCGGGAGAAGTTTGGGGCGAGTATTGTTATTCGTATCGATGCGAACCAGGGCTATACGGTGGCGCAGACGATTGAATTTTATGGGCGGGCATATGATTTGAATATCGAGCTGATCGAGCAACCGCTGCCAGCACACGATATCAATGAAATGAAAGGCCTGCCAAAGGAAGTGCGGAATGTGATTGCGGCAGATGAGTCGTTGATTACACCGGCGGACGCGTTGGAGCTGATCAAGCCTCCGAAGGCGGCGGCAATCTTTAATATCAAGTTAATGAAGTGTGGCGGGATCAGCCAGGCGTTGAAGATTGCCGATATCGCGCTGCATGAAGATGTTGATTTGTTCTGGGGATGTAATGATGAAAGCATTGTAAGTATTACGGCGGCGTTGCACACGGCCTATGCTTGTTCGAATACGAAGTATATTGATCTGGATGGAAGCCTGGATTTGGCGCGTGATGTGGTGAAGGGTGGGTTTATTTTGAAAGATGGGTATATGTATTGTTCGGAGAAGCCGGGGTTGGGCGTGGAACGAGTATAGTGATTTACCGGTCTGAAGGCCGGTGCCGGGCCGCTTGGATATTAGTCCAGGCGGCCTTTTTTTTGTTTTTAGTGGATATATACCTTATATTTAAGGTACCTTATATTTCCGGTAGATCGTAGTATATACTGCTAGGTATATCGTAAAACTACGATTGTTTGGGAGCGATTTTTACGGAGGTTATGTAGGTTTCTTTAGAGCAATTACTAAATTGAGAGAGGTTTTTTGATAATCCGAGTGGTGAAGTCGGGTTTGATCGTAGTTGTACGATGTGGGATAGATGTATGATTAGATCGTTAGGGTGTTTACGTATGTACTGTTTAATGCAAAAATTGTTGAGATAAACCCCTAATTAATAATGGAGAATCAAAAACCGCTTCTCAAAAAGATCGAGGATCTTTCTGAGGCCGAAAAACTGGAACTCTTCAAAGTTGAAGAACTTGAAGATCGTCTCGAAATGACTGCGCTGACAGACAGCATCGACGCTGCTGCCGGCAGCAACGGCGTTTGCTGGGTTGGCGACGCTGGTTGCAGCACGAAGTAATTCTACCATTTCAGAAAGGGCTCTCGCAAGAGAGTCCTTTCCCAAACGACATCATTCACCTAAACCCATATACACCTATGCTCGGCTTAAGCAAGATAGGGTTGAAGAACTCCGCCGGTACCATCGACCGGCTGAAGCAATCCTTTAATAATTACCTGGACGATCACATTCAGTTGCCGGGCGGGTTAAAGATCTTTGTTTTTCCTCCGGATTTTTTTGATTCGGAGTTTTACCTTCTGTATCCCTCGTTATTCCGAAAGGTATTTGGCGAACGTAGCGAAGCTTTTGCGGACGAGCTTTGCTTCTCGGGATTTTTATATTTCCAGTATCTGCTCTGCGTCGACAGGCTTATTGATAAGGACGACGAGAATCCGCAAGGGGCGGATGCCAGCATGGTCCACCTAAAAACTCACATTTATCATGAGGAGGCCTTGAAGATCCTCTCCCGCCATTTTGGAAAGAAGCCATTGTTTTGGGAGCTGTGGGATCGCCGGAACAAAGAGTTCCTGGGCAGCATCCTGATGGACAAGCATTATAACCTCGACATGGAGTTTGACGGCTATTGCAAGCTGGCCATCGGTAAGTGTGCTTTTTCAAAAGTGGCCGCCGATGCCTATCAGGCCCGGAAAGAAAACCCCGCGCTGCATGCGTTGTTGATCCAGTCCATCGAATACTTCTCGATCGCCCGCTGTATTCATGACGACCTCGAGGACTTTAAAAAGGACCTCGTTCACCGCAAGAATAACATCTGTCATATGTATCTGCATAAGTGGATGAAGGAACACCAGCTGCGCCTGGAGGATCACACGCCGGAGATGTTGGAGAAATACCTGTTTACGTCCGAGACGGCAGAAGCGATGCTGGTGCTTTCCAAAAAGTATTATCAACTTGCGATCGATGTCTTACAGGACTATCATGTCCACCTGCAGCCATACATCGGCATTATCGAAACACTACGGAATCGCATCAATTATTTCAAGGTAAATATACAGGCCTATCGTATTCATAAATATGTAGATCGGGTCAATAGCGCCTATACACTGTCCTCTTTTGGATTGGAGGATTCCATTCGGGTGGCACGCGAGTACATTGCAAATATGCAGAATGCTGACGGCTCCTGGTTTGAAGTGACCAACATGCAGGGCATGAGCAACGTGTGGGCGACCGGCTTTATCGCCGCACACCTCGACAATCGTTCTGATAATTTTATAAAAGCTGCGGGCTTCCTGGCACAGAACAAGCAAGACCGAAACTTGTGGGGGTACAATACAGAGTGGACGTTCGATTACGATTCATCGACCTGCGCCCTGTTGGCGCTAAGCCAGGCAGGGCATTCGATCGATGCCGATTTAAAAGAATGGCTGAAGGGCCAGACGCGCGAAGGGGGTTTTGGCACCTATTCTTCAGAACACTACTCGCTGGTAAGCAACCTCGGCTTAAAAGGAAAAAATCAAGTCAAAGGATGGATCCACGCGCATGTGTGCGTCAGTGCGCTGGCGTATTATTTTCTCAGCAAGTTGCCCAACCGGCAGGAGTATGCCTCCGAGCTTACGGCGTTGAAAGAATATCTTACGAAGACGCGTGCCCGGAATGGTGCCTGGCAGCCGTACTGGTGGACATCCAGTATTTACCCGACATCGTACATTGTACAGGGAATGGTGTCCGAGCAGGGCGAGCTCGATCCTGCGATCCTGCAATCGCTGGATTTCTTATTGAAAAAGCAGAATAGCGATGGAAGTTTTTCATGCGATGTGTTGAAACAGAAAAGCGTGTTTTATACTGCTTTGGTGTTGGACGCATGTTGTGCTTCGCAGGAGCTTTACAACCGTTATCGCAAGCCGGTGGAGAGCATGAAGAATTGGATGTTGCAAAATCAATATACGAACGGCGCATTCGAGGGCTCGACTTTCCTGGCGATTCCCAATCCGGATGTGGTGCGGTGGACGACAAATAATACCTCGTTCAAAGTCAACCGGCAGGGTGGTGGCAACACTGTCACGGGTGAGTTTGCGCACTTATTTACGACCGCTGTTTCGCAGCAGGCCTTGAGCCGGTACAGTTCCTTAAGCGCTGCGTGATGGGAGTGGATGAGTATTACGTTCCGCAGCTTGTGCCGAACTGTTCGTATGTTCGGTTTAACCAGCATACGTACACACTGTGCATTGATGATTTACAGAAGCCCATTAAGCTCAATGTCAATCATTTTGTCAAAGAGTTACTGGACGAGATCGACGGCATCAAAAACATCGAACAGCTCACGGCTGCGTTTAACCAGAAAAGCGATGTGAAGCTGTCGGTGACGGATACGATCACCATCTTTACGAAACAACTTTCCGGCTATGGTATTTTGAGGGACGACTCGCAGGAACGATTGCGTGTTACCGATGGCTATATTAAGTTTAAGATCACGCTGATCCCTTTCTTCGTGGTTCGGAGAATCACGCCGCTCTTCCTGGCATTGTTCCACAAAGAAGTGTTTTATACAGCGTTTGCCTTGTCGCTAGCGCTACTGACTGGTGTATTTATGGTGTCGATCGACCCGAAAGAAGTATACCATAGCATTGATCCCAACTTTCTGGTGATGTTTATGGTGATACACTATTCCGGGTTGTTGTTGCACGAGTTCGGGCACGCGGCGGCGTGCGACCGCTTTGGCGCGCGAAGTGGAGCGATCGGTTTTGGGTTTTATGTATTTACACCGGTATTTTATTCAGACGTGACCGATGCCTGGCGCTTGCGTAAAGACGAGCGGATTATAGTCGACCTCGGGGGTATTTATATCCAGGTGTTGATTTGCGCCTGCCTGGCCGTTGTCTTTTTGATTACGTCGCAGTTGATGTTTGTTACACTCTCGTACCTCATTGCCCTTTCGGTCCTGATCAACCTCAATCCGTTTTTACGCTACGATGGCTACTGGGCCCTGAGCGATTCACTGGCCGTGGCCAATCTACGGTCGCGGTCGATTGAGTCGGCCCGGCTGATGTTGGGACGTATTGCAGGGATGCAGAACAGGTGGCGGCCGACACGTCATACCATTTTCCTGGCAGTATATGGCTTGTTGAGTGTTGGCTTCCTGGTGTTGTTTCTGATTTACATGGTGCTGTTCAACTATAAATCCGTGATCTATTTTCCCTACAACCTGTATCTCTTCCTGCGGGATTTGATTACCTGGTCCGACGTTGTAAACTTTTCGTGGTTCAAAGATTCGGTGGTAAGCTTAGCCATACCGGGATTGTTTTATTATCTGTTGATCAAGTCTGTTTACAAAAAGGTCTTCCTTAAATACTTTCCTCGTCATGAAAAGCCTTAAACTGTCGTATTATACAATTGCCTCGGGACCAGTGAACGAGGCGGGCCAATGGTTGATGCTTTCGACACGGTCGGGGCGCATGGTGCTGGTGAATGATATTTGTGTGGAGTTCCTAAAAAACGACCTGGTCGATAATATTCCGGAACCCATTCGTGAGAAGCTGGTAGCCAACAATATCCTGGTGGATGCGGAAGAAAATGAGCTGGAGTCTATCGTTCAGGAAAATAATGATTATATTGATCATGAGCGAAGCCAGTTGTACGAGGTTATCCAGGCATCAGCAAATTGCCAGCTGGGGTGTCACTATTGTGGTCAGCAGCATACGAAGAATAACATCGCCGATCCGCTCATTGACACGCTGGTCGACAGGATACATGATAAGTTTATGCGGGGTGGTTATAAAACCCTGCACATCGGGTGGTTTGGCGCCGAGCCATTGATGGGCTTGCCGCAAATGCGGGCCATTAATAAAAAGCTGCGCCAGGTGCTGCCAGAGGGCGTGCTGGTAACGGGCAAAGTTGTCACGAATGGACTGAGCTTAAAGGACGACATCTTTGACGAGCTGGTCAGAGATTTTGGTGTAACCCGTGTGGAAGTTACGTTGGATGGAATAGAGGAGCACCACAACCGCCAGCGATACCTGAAGGCCGGCGGTGGATCGTTTGAAGTGATCTACAAAAACCTGAAGAGGATTTTGCTACGACCAGACTTTGACAGGGCTGCGTGCAAGGTAACGATACGGTGTAACGTGAGCTATGACAACGTAGCCGGAGTAGAGCCACTGATACAGCAAATAGCATCAGACGGACTACACACGCGGATTGCCAATTTATACTTCGTGGGGATTTATTCGTGGGGCGGGAATGAGGCGCATAAGACCTCGTTGACCAAAGAGCAGTTTGCCATGAAGCGGATGAAGTGGGAGATCGCCAAGATCAAGCTGGGGTATCCGTTTGACTCCGGAGCATATGGCAGAACCAAAATGGTCTGTATTGCGACAGGCGGCGAAAGCGAAGTATACGACGCCTATGGAAATATTTACAACTGCACGGAGATACCCTATGCGGATTATTACAACGACAAAGGTTACAAATTGGGGAAATTAGGAGAGGCAACGCCCAAAACGGGAGAGAAGCCTTTCAATGACTGGTACACCAGTGTACGCGACACGGATAAATACCCGTGTCACACCTGCCGGCTGCTGCCGGTGTGCGGGGGTGGGTGTCCCAAGTCATGGGTGGAGGATAATGTGGCCTGCCCGCCGTTGAAGTATAGTATTTTAAAAGACATGCAGTTCCGGTACTTGCTGCGGACAACGCCAGGCGAACAATTGGCCAGCACGTTGAGCAACTTTGATGCTGTATTGAAAGAAGAAGACTTTTTTAGGTATAAATAAATATTGTCACGGTTATGATCAGAAGCTTCATTCTACTCGGGTTGAGGAATATTCGCAAGAATAAGATCTTGTCAGTCTTTAGTATTTTCGGCTTGTCACTTTCCATCGGCTGCGCCATTGTTATTTTTATTTTTATCAACTTCGAATATAACGTCGATCATTTCCATACCGATGCAGACCGCATTTTCCTGGTCACACAGACGGAAGAAAGTAAACAGTCCGTCGATGTCTATGGCCGCGTGTCGTTCCCGGTAGGGAAGGCGTTGAAAGATCAATTCTCGCAGGTCGAAGAGATGGTGCGTCTGAACCAACGAAATGCTGTCGTACAGGTGGAGTCCAAAGAGCCGCTGTACGAGCAGGTGACCTTCGCCGACGCATCGTTTTTTAATGTCTTTACCTTTTCCATGAAATGGGGGAGTGCGTTGTCGCTAAAGGATCCTGCACAGGTTATTTTGAGTGAAGAGACGTCGCAGAAGTATTTTGGTCAGGATAACCCCATTGGCCAGGTGGTGAAGCTCCGGTTTGACAATGGCTATGAGGCGTCGGCCGTGGTGGGTGGTGTAGCCGATGCGTTCCCAAAGAAGCGGAGCTTTGACTTTAGCATGCTGATCAACAACAGCACCTGGGACAAGGTCGGCGGCGCACCCGACGACTGGAAGACTTTGTGCGATGCTACGTTTATAAAAGCTCGTACAAGTGCTCTCACGCTATCGGATGGATTAAAAGAGGCTGTGACGGCCTACAACGCCGTGCATGTCGATGCACCCATTCAGCGCTATGGCTTTCAAGCACTGAGCACCCTGGCACGTGAGAGCTATCGCATTCGCGGCGACATCGCCAAGGGTTACGGGCCGCCATCCGGCAAAGTCGCCTTGAGTATAATGGGGCTATTGCTGATTACCTTATCATGTCTGAATTATATCAACTCGGCCACGGCCACGGCTGCTACCCGCCTCAAGGAAATTGGCATCCGCAAAGTCATTGGCAGCCGGCGCACCAGCATCATGCTGCAGTTTATGGTAGAGAATATTGTATTGAACTGCTTTGCCTTGATCGTCGGTATTTTTCTGGCGCGATTCTTACTGCTGCCGGGATTTGACAGTTTATTTCAGATCGGGCTGGAGTTTGAAATCGGCGACGGCTCGTTGTGGCTGTTCTTCCTGGGCTTATTGGCCGTTACATCGCTGCTGTCAGGTGCCTATCCAGCTTTTTATATATCGCATTTCAAACCGGTCACCATCTTGTCCGGCCGGCAGAGCCTGGGGACGAAGAGCTTTTTCTCGAAGCTCTTATTGTTCTTTCAATTTAAACTATCATTCCTCTATATCGTGGCGGCTATCATTTTTGTAGCCAACGAACGCTTTCAAAAGAGCAAGGACTGGGGCTATGACCACCGCGATCTGCTGGTGGTTGCACCTGCCGACGAGCGTGCGTATCAACATTTTGTAAAGGCGTTGCCGCAGCATCCGGATGTGATGCGTTTGTCGAGCGCGCAGGAACATATTGGCTATAACGTGCAGGATGTGAGTGTGCAGGTAGAAGGAGATGCTGTCAAGTCTTTATTGCTTGACGTCGATAGTACCTACCTGGAAACGATGGGGGTCCGCGTAGTGAAAGGCAGCTCTTTTGCCGTGAACCAGGAAGCGGGCCATCGTAATGTTATCATCAATGAAGCGTTCGCGCGGAAGATGAATTGGCCCGATCCCTTAAATCATACCCTCAAGATGGAGGACGAGACGTATTACGTTACCGGCGTCGTGGCTGATTTTCATACCGGCAACTTTCAGACGCGGGTGGAGCCCACGGTGCTGCGGCTGGCGCTGGAGGACCGGTATTATCATTATGTGGTAGTCCGGGTGGCGCAAGGCGCGTCGGCAAAAGTGTTGACTCATGTCAGGTCACTGTGGCACGAAGTATCGCCGGAGGTTCCCTTCGGTGGATATCATCAGGACGAGGCTTTTCAGGGATACTTTGCATTGATCTCCGGGCATGGCAAAGTGATTCTCTTCTCGGCCTTCCTGGCCGTAACACTGGCGTGCTTCGGACTCTTTGGCCTGGTATATTTTAACGTCATGAGCCGGTTGAAAGATTACAGTATCATGAAGGTGCTCGGCATGGGCACGGGCCGGCTGGTCAGGAAAGTGGTACGTATTTTTATCTGGATATTAGTCATTGCGCTGGCGATAAGTTTTCCGCTCAGCCTTTTCTCGACGAAGATGCTGTTTGATGTTGTGTATGGCGATCATATACCGATCACGTTAGTATACCCGTTCGTGGCGGTCGTACTGATGCTGCTCATTTGCCTGGGCACGGTATCGTTCCTGATTGTCAAGCTGGCCAAACAAAACCCGGTGCACTCCCTGCGCAGCGAGTAAGCTCCGTCTCGATTTTGCCACCCGACCCCTAACCTTCTACCCGTTCACCTATGACGAAGAATAAAGACGACATTCTGGCCTTGTTACAGTCGCCACCGATGGCGTTTCCGGTAGACAACCCCTACCCGGCGTATCAACAGTTACGGGAGCGTACGCCGGTGTATCGCATCTCGCCCATGCAGTGGATCATCACGCAGTATGAAGATGCCGTGGCCATTCTCAAGCATCCGGACATCTCGCATTGGGGACAAGACCCCCAGACGCAGTCGATGATGTTTTCCGAGCAGGGGCAGATGTCGAAGACGCTCTATGCCTATGCGCCGGACAGCAACACCCCGTATCGCAAGAAGGTGCTGCATGCGTTGGCCGCGAAGAATATGAAGATCGAAGTAGAGGCCATGCACCAGCAAGCCAGCCGGGTGGTGGAGCGGCTGCGGGGCAGGGATCAGATCGAGTTTATGGCGGACTTTGCACATCCCTTTACGTTTGATACCATTAGCCGGATCATCGGTGTGCCGAAAGAAAAGGTCGAAGCGCTTTCGGATATCGTCGGCGCCTTATTGCAAAGCGGCGGCTATTCCCAATACATAACCTACCACCCGGAGTCAGGTGACGGATCGGCGTTCATCAACTTCCTGCGCGCGCTGGTCGCGGAGAAAAGAGCACGGCCCGATAACGACCTGTGCAGCGCGTTGATTGAAGCCTGTACTGACGGCGAGGATGAATCGTTTATTCTGTCACTGGTTGTCTTTCTGTTTTATGCCGGTCATGAAAACATGATGAAGTTTCTGGGCAACGCCGTGATTGCCCTGCAATCGCACGAAGCGGTACAAGATACGTTGCGTAAAGACCCGCGTCTTGCCAGCAGTGGTGTGGATGAGCTGCTGCGGTATGACAGCCCGGTGCAGTTCCTGCTGATGTTTGCCAAGGAGCGTGTGCAGGTAGGTGAAGCAAAAATCCCCTCGGGCAGCATGCTGCTGGTGTGTGTCGGGGCGGCTAACCGTGATCCTAAAATATTTTCGAATCCCGACCAGATCGACTTGCAACGCCGGCCGGCGCACCTCAGCTTTGGCGCAGGGCCATACCGGTGTATTGGCGCCGGGTTGGCGCAATTGCAAGCCGGTGTTGGCCTGGGCAAGTTTATCAGCGCGACAAAGGCGTATAATATTGAGCGAAATAAGATCCAGTGGAAAAGCATTCCCTATATGCTGCGCGGGCCGTCGGCGTTTCCCATGACGATGGCGTGGAACCATGACTTCCAACCCGCATGAGCTTTAAACTATCAAAATATATGACGGTATCCGAACCGTTAGATCAGGAGGATACACCCAAGAGCCTTCGGATGATATTTTCTACGCGCAAGGGCATGGGTATAACGTTGACCAACTATGTGTGGACTATGGTGGAGGCAGGAAACTTTGAGATACTGCCCGATCATCTTTTTAACATTCTCATGTTTCACGAGATGATCATACCCGCCGACGAAGATGAGCTGGAGGAAATTATCGCGCGGAAAGTGTGCATGGCGGGCGACACCCGCAACCAGGAGGCCGAAGTGTGCATCGATTTGACGTTGACTACCGACCCCGCATTTGCCGATACGTTCAAAGGATTGTTGCAGGGACTGATCGATACAAGTGATCAGGCTTTTCGTAAGACGTTAAAAGTGACCGTGCCCGATGCGGGCCGTGGCAATGCACTGCGCGTGGCGCAATTTGTCGAGGATCTCGTCGACGCTCATAGCCCGGGCGATACGATAGATGTCCAATACTGCCTGGTGTTTGACGATATCCTGGACATACAGGAGGCTCAACTGTATGATACGATCTTGCCGCAGGTGGCGCGCATTGTTTTTGCATTCGATCAGAGAGAAGACATGAACGAAACAATACATGCCTTAACCCAAGCACAAGCGTTAGTAGGGCAGTCCGGATGGCAAACGATATTGACAGACGTTCGGATACCCTGGACGGACGATGCGTCGGTCTTACGAGATTTGGCTGCTCCGTTAAAAGCACTGGCCACGTATAGCAACGTGCGGATATATCCTGCGGTGGACGATTATGGCGCGGGCGGCGAGGACACGTTGCTGCAATACTTGCGTAGGTTGGAGCTGCACCTCAATCTCCTGCCCGGCACTTCGTGTACGTACTCGAAACAAAGTGATGCCGGTATAGTTTCGCATATTCAGAAATATACGGTCGAAAATTTGTTGTCTGGTCCCTCGAATACCATGGACCGACGCTTGTACGACAATACAATTGTGGAGCAGCTCCGTGCGCATACCATCGCCTGCTCTACCTGCACCTATTTACCGATGTGTGGTGGACAGGTTGATAAAGGCCCGGGCGACGATTCGTGCCCGGCGTTTGTGCACAACTTTGGCGAGAAGGTAAGACTCAAATACGCATTAGCCCCAGGACGACTATGAGACGAGCTGCCAAGAAAGTGAACGAGCGCTTTCGCTGGAGCAAAAGCGAAGTAGTGGAGAACAATACCTACGTGAAGATGTACCTCGGGGCCTTGAACAAGGTGCTCGCGACCCCCGAGCGCCAGACACTTTACCTCCTGTCAAAGTTTTTTACAGACGCCGCCGCGGAAGTGACGCGTGGGCGGTATCTGCTGGCAAATCACCTTTTCAGTAAGGGCGAGCGCCTGATGGCGGCAATCAACCGTGCGGATCATCCGTTGTTGATGGCGTTCCTAAACAATGTCTATAACCGATCGAAGTCGTTATTTCATTACCGAAGGGGAGAGACGGATACGGCCATCGCCCTGATCCAGGCTACGGTCGTGAACAACCAACGGCTGGAAGCCCGGGGTTTTGATTTCCTGGTGTTTGATCGCGTGTCGCAGTATCACAATCTGGCACGGGTATATTTTTCTATGAGTCGTCCGGAGGAAGGGATGAAGGTTGTGCTCGACAATATCTGTTTTCTGATGACCGGTGCGTCGCCGTTGTTTGACACGGTGCAGGCGCCCGGCATCCGAAGCTACAACAAAGATTATCTGGACATGCGATTTTCGCTCTTATGCCAGTTGATCTTTGATACAGTGCGTTCCTATGTAGGCGAGGAAGATAACGCAACGCAGCGTTCGGCGCGTATTTCATTTTTTAATACGTTGGCCATATACCTGCGCGACTTTATTGTGGTCACCAGTGATGAGCAACGATTACAAGATTGGCTGACGGCTATTATCATGTTTTACGAGGATAACAATATTGATGTCCTGACACGGGCGGCACAGCGGCAATTGGACCAACCGTTCTTTGGTGGGCATCCGGGTAAATTATTAACGAAGCTGGTGAAGCTTGAAGAAAAGGCCTGGTGCCTGAAATAGTTAGAGGCTCAGGATGCCGTTTCTGTAGGAATAGTCGATCAGCTCGGCGGCGTTCCTTACCAGGAGCTTTCGTTCAAGCTTGAGGCGTTTTGACTCGATGGTGCGGACAGAGCAGTTTTCCAGTTGTGCGATCTCTTTGTTTGTTTTCCCTTGTCCGATAAGCTGGATAAGGCTGCGTTCCTGCGCGGACAACATCAGGGATGGCTGTGTGCCCTGGTGGATCATTTTCTTGAGCTTGTCGTTGTATTCTTGCGGATAGCACAGGTTTCCTTTCACAACGCTCTCGATTGTGGCCAGGAGATCTTTCAAATCACAATCTTTATTCACGAAACCGTGTACGCCCAGTTCCAGCAGCTGGTATATAATGGATGCTTCTCTGTAGAGCGTCAGGACAATGACGTACGGACGACTGACAATGGAGCGTTGCAGCAGGCTTTTGGCCGTTTCGAATCCTTCCAGGATCGGCATGTTGATGTTAAGCAACACAATGTGCACCAGTTTACTTTTGCAAACCTCTAATGCCTGTAGCCTGTTCGAGGCTTCGTAGATGTTTTGAAACGGAAGATTGTTTTTGATGGTATTAATGAGACTTTTCCGAAAAAGAGAATGGTCGTCTATAATGAGAAGGTTCATGGTGGTCATAGTACACAATTACATTAAAAGACAATAATGATTTAAAATAGGGAAATACTTTTAATGTTTCAATACTGGTGATTTATATTTTGTGGAATGATACGGATGTATACAAGTTGGATGCGGGTGTCGCTTTTTTGGTCACGGGCGTGAACGATGTTTTGTGAAATTGGGGAAATGTTGTTGTAGAGGAGTTATTGAGTAGAGAATGGACGCAATCGATTGGAGGTATAGTATACTAAACATCTGGCGTGTGCGTTGCTGTGCCAGGTCGCTACGATGCGTTGGCAGCGTGCTTTAAAATTGTATTATGTGCGTTGGTGGATGGTCAGCGTGTGAAGGGTGTTGTCGTACTGATATCGGATGTCGAGGGGATAGTTGTCGCAGATCTTTTTGACGATGGCGAGGCCCAGGCCGAGGGAGGCGGAGCTTTGGTGTTGTTTTTTGAAGCGTTCGAAGAGGCGGTCAGGGTCGATGGTGAGGGGGGCACCGGTGTTGGCGACCGTGAAGGTTGTGCCCGTAATAGTGATGTTGATGCGGCCGTTGGGTACGTTGTGGCGAATGGCGTTGGTGAGTAGGTTGGTGATGAGAATGTCGGCGAGGGTGGGGTTCATCTCTACTTCGAAGGATGCCACGGAGGTGACGGTTACGGTTAGTGATTTGTGTGCGATGAATTCTTCCAGTTCCTGGAGCTTGGCGGTTACGCGCGCGTGAAAGTCGATGGCGGTGTGCTCGAAGAATTGGCCGTTGTCGATTTTGGAGAGCAACAGTAACGCCTGGTGCAGGCGTGACAGGCGTATGGAGGATTCGTGGATGTTTTGGATCCACCGCATTTGCTCGTCGGAGAAGTTGCTTTGTTGGATGAGCTCTTCGACGCGGCTGTTGATCAGCGCCAGCGGGGTTTGAATTTCGTGGGCGGCGTTTTCGGTAAATTCTTTCAGGCTCGTATAGTCCCGGGCGATCTTGTCCGTCATTTTACGTAAGACCGAGTTGAGCTCGTTGAACTCGAAGATCTTTTCTTCGCGCAAGGCCAGCCCACGGCCCTCGTTCAGGTCGAAGGCTTTAGCAGACGCCAGCGTGGCGTAGAAGGGTTCCCAGATGGTGCGGGCGATACGTCGTTGGAATAAAAATAATAGCAACAGACCAATGCTGAGTACAATCAGCATGGTGCCGGTAATGGATTTCAGCAACTTGATGGATTCGATCAGTGACTTGCGAATGCTGACTTTGTATGGTGTTGCGCCAATGGTGGTAATAAAGCTGTATTCGCGAAAGGGTACGTACTCGTTGCTATAGCGATTATAAAGCAGGGTGTCTTTGAATACGGCATGGTTCGCGGGCAGGTTGCCGGCCGTGTCGAGCTCGATCTTGTTTTCGACGAAATAGCAGCTTTCGTCCCACATGCCGTGAGTCTTTGTAAAGTTCTCGAAGTCGCGGCGTTCGACCGTGAGGCGGTCTTCCACCTCCTGGTAGATGACGTGTTCGACAACCAGGTAGAACGCCAATCCAACGATGATATACGTGAGGATGGCGAATAGAATGTAGTAGAGGTTGGTGCTATCGAACAGTTTCAAGTGTCGCTGAATTTATAGCCGATGCCGTAGATAGATTGTATATAGTCTTTACACCCTTTGTCGGTGAGTTTCTTGCGCAGGTTCTTGATGTGTGAGTACAACATGTCGAATGAGTCGGCCATGTCGATGCTGTCACCCCAGAGGTGCTCAGCCATGGCAGGCTTTGTAAGGGCAACGTCGATGTTGGACATGAAGTATAACAACAGGTCGTATTCTTTTTTTGATAAGGGTACTTCCGTTTGGTTGACAAAAACTTTGCGCGCGGTGTAGTTCACCAGGAGCTCGTGGAAGCGTATTTCGTTGCTGCCACCGAAATTGCGGCGACGTAATATGGATTTTACCCGGGCCGTTAGTTCCGAGAGGTGAAAAGGTTTGGTGAGATAATCGTCGGAGCCTATCTCGAGGCTGCGGATTTTGTCTTCCAGGGCATTGCGCGCCGAGATGATAATGATGCCGGAGGAAGCCTTTATTTTTTTTAGAATCTCTACGAGATCGAACCCCACGCCGTCGGGCAGGTTGATATCGACGACAACGCAATCGTAGGTGTAGAGGTTAATCTTTTCTTCGGCGGAATGAAAATCGAATACGGTTTCGGTGACAAAACCATCTTTTGTCAGGTGTGCCGCAATGCTTTCGGCCAGGTCGCGCTCGTCTTCAATGATGAGTATTTTCAAAGCCTGTTGTGAAAAAGTGATCGAATATACGGCCTCAATTCTGGAAAAATATGGGAATCCGGGAAGTTCCGTTTCCAAAATGTTTCCAGAATCGACCCCGTACTATTGTGGGCATGAAACAAAAGCGGATCGATTGTCGAACTACCAGGCTAACGCTCGTGCTGGTCCTGTTGGCCAGTACGTATGCCACCCACGCACAGCAGAGCCTGCCTGCGGTGCTGGACCAGGCCGTACAGTATTATCCATCGTTAAAGGCTCGTCAGGCCGAGGTGCACAGTGCGGAGCAAGATGTGAAGACGAGTACCAGCGACTATATTCCCCGGTTGTCGGTGCAGCACCAGTACACCTACTCTACCAACAACAGCGTGACGGGCTCCTTTTATCCCAATGGCGGCACCGTTATTTCGCCGTCGGGAGGAATTCGCGCGGATAATATTTATGACGGCACCTTTGGCAGCTTTACCTCGGCGTTGCTCGAGTGGAACATTGTCAACTTTGGAAAAGTGTCCACCGCGGTGGGTACTGCTCGTACAGCACTGGCAGCGAGTCAGGCGGCGTACGAAAACGAATTGTTTCAACATCGTGTGCAAGTTGCAGATGCTTATTTGCTTTTGCTGATCGGGGAGAAGCTGGAGGATATTCAACAGTCCAATCGTGATCGTGCGGAAAACTTCCGGCAAGTAGTCTCCGCGGGTGTACAGTCGGGGCTGCGTCCGGGAGTTGACAGTGCGTTAGCCGAAGCGGAGTATGCTAAAGCGAACCTGTTACTATTAGAAAGTCACCGTAACGAGCAGGCGCGACAGCTGCGGCTGCTGGAGCTTACGGGTGTCTTGGGTGATTCCATTGCGATCGACAGCATGCGATTTTATACGGCATTGCCACAACCTGTCGATACTGCCGTCCGGGCATGGCAGCGGCATCCCGCGTTGCGGCTGCAAGCGCTCCGTTGGGAAACAACGCAGGCGCGTAGTAAGGCTATTGGCCGTTCTTTTCTGCCCTCCATTTCGTTGGTGGGTGCTGCCTGGGCGCGTGGCTCCGGCGTGTCAAATACAGACGATCAGTACCGCACCGACTTTTCCAGTGGTACTCGCTACCAGGTGTATAATTACCTGGTGGGCATCTCTACACGTTGGACCCTTACCGACTTTGCGCAAATACGGCATCGCTACAAGAGTGAACGCTATCGCGCCGACCGCGACCACGAAGTATATAACGAGCAGGCGCTGCGATTACAACGACAGGCAAAGGAAGCAGAGATGCAGTACGAGGTAGCGCGTGAGCAAGCGCGCACCGCGCCTGTACAGCTCGCTGCTGCAACCCAGGCCTATAAACAGGCCAGTGCCCGTTACGCCAGTGGCCTGACTGACCTGCCGACGTTGCTGCAAAGCATGGTCGTACTCAACCGGGCGGAGGCCGATGTAGCCATTGCTTATAGCAACGCGTGGCGATCGCTGCTGATGGTGGCGGCGGCTAAAGGCGACCTGCCGGTATTTCTGAATGCTATCAATCCATAAAAAGGCTTTATAATATGTATAAACTTATTCGCGCTGCTTTGCGGCAGCCTGTTTCGGTGATGGTGGGGATCCTGGCCATCCTGTTCTTTTCGGTGCTGGCCATGCGCAGCATACCGGTCGACATCTTTCCCGATCTCGATCTGCCGACGATCTATGTCGTGCAGCCCTACGGTGGTATGGCGCCCGACCAGATGGATGGTTTTATCACAACGCGTTACCAGGATCACTTTCTCTATGTTTCGGGTATCCGCGATGTGGAAGTGAAGACCATCCAGGGGATGTCGTTGATCAAACTACAATTTTATCCCGGCACGGATATGGCGCAGGCGGCAGCCGAGGTGGCCAATAATATTTCACGGGCGAAGGCCTATATGCCGGAGGGGACCGTGCCGCCGCAGGTAATTCGTTTTGATGCCAGCTCGGTGCCCGTGGGCCAGCTGGTGTTTTCCAGTCCGTCGCGGCCGTTGAACGAAATACAGGACTATGCCTCGTCGCGCATACGACCGATGTTCTCGAAGATCGAAGGTGTATCCAGCCCGCCGCCGCTCGGGGGGAATCAACGTACCATCGTGATCAAGGTCGATCCGCAGCGTCTGCGGAGCTACAAGCTCACGCCGGAAGAAGTCATTCGCGCCATCGGTGTGAATAACCAGCCTTCGCCCGCGGGTAACATTCGCATTGGCAACCGTACGCTGATGACGCCGGTCAATTCACTGATTGCCAAACCCGCTGACTTTCTGGATATACCTTTGCGGGTAGGCTCCGGACCGACGGTGTTTGTGCGCGACATTGGTACGGTAGAAGATGCGGCAGATATTACCGTGGGCTATGCGCTGGTACAAGGCCGCCGCGCTGTATATATACCGGTAGTAAAAAAATCCGATGCCTCCACGCTGGATGTTGTAAACAACATTCGTGCGGCATTGCCGACGTTGCAGAACGCCGTACCGGAAGATGTTTCGATCTCGTATGAGTTTGACCAGTCGACGTATGTCACCAACGCGCTGAAAAGCCTGGTGACCGAAGGTGCATTGGGTGCATTGCTGACGGGGTTGATGGTGTTATTGTTTTTGCGCGACTGGCGCAGTGTGGTCATCGTGGTGGTGACAATACCGGTGTCCGTGCTGAGCGCGGTAATCTTACTAAACCTGTTTGGGCAGACGATCAATATTATGACGTTGAGTGGGTTGGCGCTGGCGGTGGGGATTCTCGTCGACCAGGCTACGGTGACGATCGAGAATATACACCAGCATTTGGAGATGAATAAGCCCAAGGCGGAGGCGATCTGGGACGCATGTAAGGAGATTGCCTTTCCCGAGCTGCTCATTCTGCTTTCGATCCTCGCCGTGTTTGCGCCGGCGTTTGTCATGAGTGGGATACCCCGTTCGATGTTTCTCCCGTTGTCACTGGCCGTGGGATTTGCCATGACGGCTTCTTTCTTATTATCACAAACCTTCGTGCCCGTGTTAGCCAACTGGCTGTTAAAAGATCATAAGCACTATCCTGAAGTCCCGGCATTGGCCCTGGACGATCGTGAGGCGGCCGCAGTCGTAGAAGAAGGACGCCACCCGCACCGCGAGACCGCCTTCGACCGCTTTAAGATTCGTTATACCGGCTGGCTGGAAAAGATCATGGATCGTGGCGGACTATGGACAACGGTATACCTGACAGGCTCCTGCATATTGATTGGCGTGGCGTTTTGGGCGATCGGTACCGATATTCTCCCGAAGGCAAACAGTCACCAGTTTCAGCTGCGGCTTCGGGCGACCGATGGTACGCGCGTGGAGCGCACGGAAGAGATCACCTTAAAGGTGTTGGATGTAATCCGCAAGGAAGTAGGTGCGGAGCATATTGCCATTACTTCAGCCTATGTGGGCAACGTGCCCACCAGCTACGGTACTTCGCAGATCTTCGTGTTTAACAGTGGCCCGCACGAAGCGGTGTTACAGGTATCGCTGCACGAAGACTATCCCGTGCGCATCGACGCCTTGAAAGAGCGCCTGCGCGTCGGCATTACGAAAGCCGTTCCCGGGTTGCGGCTGTCGTTCGAACCCATCGAGCTCGTTGACAAGATCATGAGCCAGGGGGCCGCAACACCGATCGAGGTAAACATTGCCGCGAAGAATATTCGGGAGGCGGAGAAGTTTGCCCGCAAGGTGATGGCGAATATGCAAGAGATCCCCTTTCTGCGCGATGTGCAAATAGCCCAGCCGATGGACTATCCCATTTTGCGCATCGAAATGGACCGCGAGCGTGCCGGTCAATTGGGTATAACGCCTACGCAAGTGGCGCGGTCACTGGTCGCCGCGACGTCGTCCAGCCGCTTTACCGATAAAAACCTGTGGCTTGATAATGACAAAGGCCTGGCGTACCAGGTGCAGGTACAAGTGCCCGAGTATAAAATGACGGCGGTAGAAGACATTGCCAATATACCCTTGCAAAGTGGTAACCTGCATCCAACGCTGACCGACGTCGCGACGTTCTCAGAAGAAAGTGGTCCGGGGCAATACGATCGTTCAGGTCCCAATCGTCTGGTGACTATTACGGCAAACCTGCATCAGAAAGATCTGGGTGCTGCCAGTAAGGCCGTGGAAGAAGCTGTAGCACGTGCGGGGGAAGCCCCGCGTGGTATGGCGATCGAGTTCAAGGGGCAGGTAAAGCTGCTCGCCGAGACGCTCTCCAGTTTGCAAGGCGGACTGGTGGTCGCAATCGTGATCATCTTCCTGTTGCTGGCCGCAAACTTTCAGTCGTTCAAACTTTCGCTGGCAATACTTTCGTCGGTACCGGCGGTGTTGGCGGGCTCGCTGCTGATGCTATTGTTGTTTGGTGCGACGCTCAACCTGCAATCGTATATGGGTATGATCATGTCCGTGGGGGTATCGGTCGCAAACGCGATCCTGATGATTACCAATGCGGAAAACCTGCGGCTGGAAGTAAAAGATGCACGGCGCGCGGGGCTGCTGGCGGCGGGTAGCCGGATCCGGCCGATTCTCATGACGAGCATCGCGATGATTGCTGGCATGGTGCCGATGGCCTCGGGTCTCGGCGAAGGCGGCGATCAGGTGGCGCCCCTGGGGCAAGCCGTGATCGGCGGACTTATCGCATCGACGCTCGCGTCGTTGCTGATCCTGCCGGCCGTGTTTGCACGCATGCAGCGGAACACTTCTCTTGAATCGGTGTCGCTCGACCCGGAAGACCAAAACAGTAAATTCTATACTTCGAAATCATAATTGTCTATGAACTTGTTCCGTCTCCATATCGTACTGCCGGCCCTGAGCCTGGCGTTGCTGACCGCCTGCGGGCATGAAGAAAAAAAGACTGCCGCGGCGAGTAGTGTCCCCGTGGTACATGCCGCGGCTGTACAGAGTTTGCAGCCGTCGCTGCAAACGGTGTTGCCCGGCGAGCTGAAGCCGTGGAATAAAACAAACATCTTTCCGCGTGTGAAAGGATATATAGGATCGGTGAAAGCCGACCGGGGCACGGTCGTACGCAAAGGTCAGGTACTCGCAGTGCTGGAGGCGCCAGAGCTCGTAGCATCGCTCAACCATGCACGTGCACAAGAGGCTTCCGCCGAAGCTTCGTTGATCGAAGCAAAAGCCAGGATGAAAGCGAGTGGCCTGACGCACCGGCGTATTGTGGCGACGAGTCGCACAAAAGGTGCAGTCTCTGCCAACGAGCTTGATATGGCATATGCGCGCATGCTGGCCGATAGTGCGCTGGCGACGGCGGCGGGCAGCAACCTCGCGGCGGCACGGGCGCAGCTGGCGGCGCAATCACAACTCGTGAGCTACCTAACCGTGACTGCACCGTTCGATGGCACCGTCATCGAGCGTAACATCAGCCCGGGCGAGCTTGTCGGCCCCGAGGGCAACGCCAAGCCGCTCTTTGTGCTGGAAGATCACGCACGCCTGCGTCTGACAATTGCAGTGCCCGAAAACCTGTCGAATGCTATACCGGATAGGGGCGCCGTTTCCTTTACAGTACAAGCCGATCCCAATAAAGAGTATAGTGCGCAGTTTGCGCGGAGTGCCGGGAGCTTACAAGAAAGCAACCGGACGATGATCGCGGAGTTTGATATGGATAACCGCCAGGGGGAGCTCAAGGCCGGTATGTATGCAGAAGTGAAGCTGCCGGTGGCGCGTAATAAGTCCACCCTGTTTGTGCCGCGTACGGCCTTGATTCAATCCACGGAGGGTATGTTTGTGATCCGATTGAAAGAGAATATTGCCGAGTGGCTGCCCGTCCAAAAAGGGCATGTGCTCGACTCGCTGGTAGAGGTGTTCGGCGCGTTAAAGCCGGGTGAACGGGTGGTGGCCGAAGCGTATGAGGAGTTACGGAATGGCCAGGCGGTGGTAGTGCAATGAAAGTATCTTAACTAGAAAGCTCCGGTAGAACCTTGTCTGCCGGAGCTTTTTTATGCCGATCGCGGTAGTGTTATTCTTTTACGTAGTTCTTGCGTAGCTTACGGTATGCCGCGAAGTCTTTGTCTTTTACCTTCTTGCCATTTACTGACATTTCCGTATCGGTTTCGTGAATCTCGAATATATCGCTACCTTTTTTGATATACCCGTCCTTGATTAATTGATCCCGGAGTGCTGCGTGATAGCGCTCGAGTTTCTGATGCTCTTTTCGCATTTCTTCATCCTTTTTGCGCAGCTCAACGGTTTGTTCTTGCAGCACCTTTTCCTGTTTGCGGAGCGCTTCGTCGTGGCGCTGCATTTCTCTTTGCTGCTCAGCCATATACTGGCGCGCTTCGTCGCGGACGCGCCTATGTGTTTCAAAGAGGTCACGCTGTGCTTCGAAATCGGCTGCACGGAACGAGACTTCCGCCCTAGCCAATTCGGCTTCCGCTTCTTTGATGATCTTTTCTAACTCTGCCTGGTGCTCACCGTAGAAATCGCCGAACTGTTCTTTCATTTTTTCGAGAATGGCTTCCTGCATGGCTTCGAGGTCGGCGGCATAGCCAAATCGCTGTGCGCGTGGCAGTGAGTCGCTAAGAACGACATCCAGCGGAGGAAAAGGTGGGAATGCCTCGAATACAACGTCTACGTTGGGAATGAGCACCTCGACCGGTTCCAGGGGCTCCATCGGCGCAAAGGCGAAGACGTTTCGGGGAGGGGTCGGGAAGCCCGGCACGTCGGGACTGGAGACAGCCGCCATGATGCTCGCGCGCATAGCCTCGTCGCCTTCGTATACCTCCGAGGTGACCTCGTGCGGTTTACCGTCTTTGCCTACTGTAACCGTTGTACGACGTTCGTAGTAAGCGCGGTTGTTTTCTTTCGGGTTCGGGCCTTGTATGAAAATGGTATCGGCGTTGAGGATTACCGTTTTCTGCGCGGCAGCCTGCTGCTGTTCCGCTTCGGCAGTATTTTGCGCGAAGGCGACCCAGGAGGCGCATACCAGACCGATCACTAACAAGAAAGCTGGTATCAGCCGTTCGCGACCGGTATTTTGTTGGACAGATTTTTCCATAATTCGTTTGATACGCGTTAGAAGTTGATGTTTGTTTTCGGCGAGTGACAACGCCACACCGGTCTGACGCAAGCGGACTTCCTCCAACTGTACCAGGGCCGTGGCATAAGCCCGGGCATTACCGCCATAGTACACCACGGCATCGTCGCAGCAGTGCTCACGTTCGGTACGCACCTGCGCGGAGAGCGCCCAGATGCACGGATTGAAGAAGTATAGCGCTTCGACCAGCATTTGTGCCAGGTTGGCCAGGTAGTCGTGTCGGCGTATGTGGGCGAGCTCGTGCAGCAGGATTGTTTCTACCTGCTCCATCGACAGGCCCGCCAGCATGCCGGCCGGCACCAGGATGACCGGCTTGATATATCCCAGCACCACCGGCGCCTGCAGACGCACAGAAGTGGCCAGGGTTACAACCCGGTGGATGTCCAGTTGTTGCACCAGCGCATCCAGCCGTTGTTGCCAGGCGTGGCCCACGGGTGACGATGCACGACGGAGCGACGTGACATACCACGCCCCACCGGCCACACGTAACGAGAACAGCAGCGCACCGGCAAACCAAACCGCCAGGATCAGGTTCATGTGTGCCGCCACGTGTGTGAGCATCTGCTCCCACACACTGGCCGGCGCCGGCGCAGCAATGTCAGAAGCGATGAAGGTATAGGTCACGTCTACTGCACCCGTGGGGTGCGCCGGGACCTGGCTATACCACCAGAACGTTGCCGTGCTCGCCACGAGCACCACGGCCAGGCTACTCAATGCGACGGCGTACCGCAGCGACGAGCGATGCGACGGAATGATACGCAGCACGATCGTCACCGTGCCGTATACCAGCAGCGCTTGCCAGAGCGAATGAATGAGGGTCCAGCCCAGGGCTTCGGTCAACAGGCTACTCATGACTACCTCCTTCCAGTTTTTCGAGGTATTTGCGAATCTCGAGCAGCTCTTCTTTCGAGGAGCGATTGTTCCCCAGCGCGCTCAGCACCAGCTGCGCGGCGGAGCCCTGAAAGACGGTGTCGATCATTTTGTCAACCATCTGCTGCCGGGTGCTTTCCTGCGACAATTCGGCTTTGTAAAGGTGGAGCTTACCACTGCGCTCCCGCGATACAAGGCCTTTTTCAGTCATGATCTGCATCAGCTTCAAGATGGTGGTGTAGCCGTTCATGGCTTCGCCGCCGAGGCTTTCGTGCACGTCTTTGACGGATACGGCGTCGTTTTCCCACAAAATTTGAAGGATTTCGAGCTCTTTTTCAGTGGGTTTCAGAGGCTTGTCACTCATGTACGAATGTTTTCGTAGTACAATGTTAATCGGTGGTCGGGATAAATGCAATACTATTTACGAAAAAATTCGTACATGGTTTTGCAGAGGTGCAAAATGCGCCGCAACTGGCGCAAGTATTAGCACCAAGCGTTAGCGTAGGTGCGGTACTTGTGCCTAAAACTGCAGCCAGTCTCAGACTGGCGTAGAGTATTTATATTACTTGGTGCCAGCGCGCTCGCGAGCCGCAGCCACGCGCTTCTTTAAGACAGGATACGCGCCAACGGCCAGCATGATGATGCAGGTACCGACGTAAAAGTTCCACCCCATTTTCTCGGCGGAGCCGAAGATGATAGTGGCCATGATGATGCCATAGACCGGCTCCAGATTAAGGCTAAGCTGAATAACAAAAACAGAAATACGTTTCATCAACTCCACCGCTACCGAGTAAGCATAAACAGAGCACACGCCGGCGAGGATGGCAATATATAACAGGTCCATGCCGGTGGGGATGAGGCGAAGCACATGGTCAGTTGCCCAAAAATACTGGTATACCGGCAGGAAGAGTAGCGTAGCCAGAAATACGCCGATCATTTCATAGAACGTAATGGTGAACGGCTGCAGGTGTTTAACCGCGCGGGAGTTGAAGATCGAGAACAAGGCCGAGGTAAAACCGGCTGCGATACCCATGAGCAGACCGAGCTTATATTGAAAGTCGAAGGAGAATATAATGTACAGGCCGAAGATTACCACCAGGCCCAGGGCGATCTCAAATTTCTTGATGCGGGTGCGGTTGAACCAGGGTTCGAGCACAGCCGCCCAAAGCGAGTTGGTGGCAAAGCCGATCAGGCTCACCGATACGTTGGAGACGCGGGCAGCACCGAAGAAGGCGATCCAGTGAAAGGCGACAACGGCGCCGATCAGCAACAACCGGATCAGGTCGCGTGTACTAACAACGAAGCTACCACGGGTAGCCAGGATGACGAGTCCCATACCCGCGAAGGAGAAAAGCGCACGCCACACAATCATCTCCACGGCGGGAATGGAAACGAGCTTACCGAGGATCGCGGAGAAGCCCCACAGGAAAACAATGAAATGAAGTTTGACGTAGTCGTTGCGAGAAGCCATGATGGTTAGCGAGGCACGTATTTATACATCCAGAGTGCCACCGCCCCAAAGATGATGTTCGGAATCCAGACGGAGATCTGCGGTGTAAGCGACTCCGACCCGTTTTCAGCATACGTTCTGAAAAGCGTAAAAAACAAAATAAAGATGAACGAAAGCGCAAAGCCCAACGCGATCTGTACGCCCGTACCCCCGCGGCTTTTGCGCGACGATACGATTACGCCCATAAACACAAGAATGAAAATTGTAAAGGGGGCCGTATAGCGTGTATATAACTCTACCTCATACGTCTCGATGCCGGTAGACCCGCGCGAACGCAACGTACGAATGTGCTCGTTCAGTTCGTTCATGGTCATGCCGTCGTACTTACGATAGTCGCTTTCAAATTCTTTCGGATGGATCACCAGGGTGGTGTCGAGCTCGGTACCGGTCGTGACCAGCGTGGTATCGCCGGCCGTATTTGTGCCCACCGTGCGGAAGATCTTTTCCACCCGCTTCAGGCGCCAGTCGCGTAGCGTCCATTTTAATTTTGCCGTGTCCCACTCGATGCGGCTGGCGGTCAGCTTTTCCATCAGCTTGTTGTCCTGGAATGTTTCCATGCTGAACTGATAGCCTGTCTGGTTGGTGTTGTTATAACTCTTCAGGTACAGGTATGTGTTGGTCGCCACCTGTATATGAATGTTCTGTTTGTCGAAGTAGTATTTGTTTTTCAGGTACTGTACTTCAAAGGCTACGCGCCGTTTGTTGGAGTTAGGAATAACCCAGCCATTAAGAACAAACATGAGGGCCGCGACGATTGCCGCACCGATGAAAAATGGGACGACGATACGCTTGAAGCTCATGCCGGAGCTGAGCATGGCGATGATCTCGGTATGCCCCGCCATGCGTGCGCAGATGTATACGGTAGCGATAAAGATGGTAATGGGCGCTACGAGGCTGCCGATCCAGGGAACAAAGTCGAGGTAATAGAGCGCAATCTGCCCGGAGCTTAGCTGGGCCTTCGCAAACTTATCCATCTTATCCGTCATATCGATTACGGTAATGATGGCCAGCAGGATCAGCACCACGAAAAAGAACGTGCTGAGGAAATTTTTCAGAATATACTTGTCCAGTAGCTTCATAGTCTTAGCGTCTTTCGCGCACTCGCTTCACCATGTCGTTTTTCCAGGCGGCAAAGGTGCCCTCCTGAATCTTTTTGCGGGCTTCTTTCACCAGCCACAGGTAGAAAGTGAGGTTATGGATCGTAGCAATTTGCGCGCCGAGTATTTCTTTGTTGATCATCAGGTGTCGCAGATAGGCCTTCGAATAGAAGCTGCTGACATAGCCGCCCAGCGTTGCGTCGATCGGCGAGAGGTCTTCCTTCCACCGTTCGTTCTTGATGTTGATAATACCATCGGCTGTAAAAAGCATGCCATTGCGGGCATTGCGTGTAGGCATGACACAGTCGAACATGTCTACACCCAACGCGATACACTCGAGAATGTTCTCCGGCGTGCCGACGCCCATCAGGTACCGCGGCTTGTCGGCCGGCAGAATGGCGCACACCAGGCTGGTCATGGCATACATATCTTCATGCGGCTCACCTACAGACAGACCACCGATGGCGTTGCCGGGTTGGTTCTGTGCAGCAATAAACTCCGCAGAGCGCTCACGCAGGTCCTTGTAGACACTGCCTTGCACGATCGGGAACAACGCCTGGTCGTAACCATACTTGGGTTCCGTCGTCTGCATGCGGTCTACACAGCGTTTGAGCCACTGGTGTGTTATATCCAGCGATTTTTTGGCATAGGCATATTCGCAGGGGTACGGCGTGCACTCGTCAAAGGCCATGATGATGTCGGCGCCGATGGTCCGCTGAATGTCCATCACATTTTCGGGGGTGAAGTGGTGGCGCGAGCCGTCAATGTGCGACTTGAAGGTCGCCCCGTCAGCTGTGATCTTGCGGTTGGCGGCCAACGAGTACACCTGGTAGCCGCCGCTGTCGGTCAGGATGGGCTTGCTCCAGCCATTGAAGCGATGCAGGCCGCCGGCCTTTTCCAGCACGCCCAGTCCGGGGCGCAGGTAGAGGTGGTACGTATTGCCCAGGATGATCTGGGCCTGAATGTCCTGTTCCAGCTCGCGCTGATGCACGGCTTTAACCGATCCTGCCGTGCCGACGGGCATAAAAATAGGAGTTTCAATCACACCGTGGGCGGTGTGCAACAGGCCGGCACGGGCAGACGAACCGGGGTCCGTGGCAAGAAGGTCAAATTTCATACAGGGCATCGCCAATGGCGGTGCAAAAATAGAATAATCGGCCGGAAAACCGGTATACGCCGGACTAGTGAATGCCCGAGCCGAGGTACGACTCGACGTTCTGCTGCGTGATCACCTCCAGCGGGAAGAGATCGGTGGACGGCGTGCCTTTTTTAAACATAAGGTGGTTGACCAGGTGGCTGATGCCCAGCGAGGCCTGCCGCTTCGGGTTCTGATTGATCAGGAAGTCAATGACACCCGCCCGTAAATACCGCAGGTTTTCTTCCAGCAAATCGTAGCCCACCAGCCGAATGTCCTGGCGGCCATATTTCTCTACGATTGAAGCTGCCACCGCTGTACCCTTGGAAGTACTCACAAACAAACCGCGCAGGCTCTTGTCGTCCAGCAACGTTTTGAACTGATCTTCAAACGATGGGTCTTTCGGGTTCATGTTAAAGTCGACGATATCAAATGCGACTTTGCTTTTCTCTTTAAAGTATTCGCGGAAGCCACGTTCTTTTTCCAACAAGTGGACAGAGTCCTGAATGTCTTCGTCGATGTGCAACACGGCGAGCGTACCCTTCTCGTGCTGGCCCAGGTTCATGAGCTCGGCGCCGACGCGTCCGCTTTGGTGCAGGTTCTGACCAATAAAGCTGAGCGGCTGGGCTTCGGGGATGTTGGTGTTAAAAAGAACGAACGGAATATCGGTTTCGCGGAAAAGCTCAAAGATGGGAAGCGCTTCGTGGTAGAATGTCGGGGCGATCAGAATGCCGTCGGGCCGTGCGAGGTGCACACGGTGCGCGGTCTTTTGGAACGAGTCACGGTCGAGCAGGTCGAACAAAAACAGCTCTACCTGGATGCCGTACTGTGCCCACTCCAGTTGGGCCTGCGTAATGCCCAGGCTGGCTTGCGCCCAGTAGGGGTCCTGGTTGGGATCGGGCAGGATGGCGGCAATGCGGTAGTTTTTATTAGAGCCCAGCGTACGCGCCAGGAGGTTAGGCTTGTAGTCGATCTGCTCCATCACGGCAGTGACTTTTTGAAGCGCCTCCGGTGAAACCCGACCGCGGTTGTGCAGTACACGGTCCACGGTTCCGACCGATACACCCGCCAGGCGGGCGATGTCTTTGATCCTGATGTTTTTCTCGACCATACTTCAAAAAAACAATTTTCGTGAGTGATAAGAAAACGTTGCCAAAACGGTGAGTTTCAATGTTCTCGCACACAAAGTAAATGTGTGCGTACACATTTTAAAAATTTTCTTGCTTTTATTTCTTTCATAATCTACTTTCGATCGTGGATTTGCCGCTAGAATATTCGGCAGGCGGCAATTCGCAGAGAATAAAATTTTAACCCAAACCCAATCTAAATGAAGAAAAGTCTACTCGGGCTGGTCACGTTGTTGCTATTGGCCAGCGTCTCGGCATACGCCCAGACTGTGACCGGAAAGGTCACTTCGGCAACGGACGGTGCGCCCATTCCTGGCGTATCGGTGATCATCAAAGGAACTTCGGTCGGCACCTCTACTGACACAGAAGGAAAGTTTACGCTTACGGCTCCCAGCGCAGCAAATGATGTGCTGGTAATCTCTTTTATCGGTTTTGCAACTCAAGAGATCTCGGTTCAAGACCGGACGAACATTGACGTTGTGTTAAAGGAAGATGCTACGGAGTTGAATGAGGTCGTGGTTACGGCCTTAGGTATTGAAAGAGACAGGAAATCACTGGGATACTCGGTGACGGAAGTAAAAGGAGAGCAGTTCACACAAGCGCGCGAGATAAACGTTGCAAACTCGCTCGTAGGGAAAGTGGCGGGCGTGAACGTTAGTTCTATCAACGGTGGTCCGGGTTCCTCAACCAGCGTTCTCATTCGCGGGGTATCGAGCCTTACCCAAACCAACCAGCCGTTGTATGTTATTAACGGCGTGCCCATGAGCAACGAAAGCAACAAGCTGAAAGATCAGTGGGTAAATGAGCCGGACAAAGGTGACGGTATTTCGAACCTCAACCCGGACGACATCGAATCCATGACAGTACTGAAAGGTGGTGCTGCAGCGGCGCTCTACGGCTCACGCGCAAAGGCAGGTGTTATCCTGATCACCACGAAAAGTGGTAAAGGTGAAGGCACGGTAGAATGGAATTCCAACTTTGTGATGGAAAACATCATTGACCTGACGGACTGGCAACAGACCTATGGCCAGGGTGCCAACGGCATTAAACCTGTTTCACAGGCGGCTGCGTTGGATGCCGGTGGCAATAGCTGGGGCGGCCTGTTGGACGGTACTGATGTGGTGAACTTCGATGGCGTAGCGCGTCCGTATGTTGCGCACAAAGACAACATGAAAGAATTTTACCGTACTGGTAGCACATTCACTAACACGGTGTCCTTTAGCAAGGGTTTTGCCGGCGGTGGTATTCGGATGTCGGCGAGCGACTTGCACAACAAGTCGGTAGTGCCGTACTCGGGCCTCAAGCGAAACGCCTTTAACCTGGCGATCAACCTCGAGCCAGTGAAGCGCTTGAAGGTCGACGCACGTGCCAACTTTGTGCTGGACGATGTTACAAACCGCCCCATGCTATCGGACGGTGCAGGCAACGCCAACTTCCAGGCCATGTTCATTCCTACGAGCCTGGACATTAACACAATGAAACCGGGTACGAAGGCCGACGGAACGGAAATGCCTTTTAGCAGCAATACGTATGCTACAAACCCCTGGTTTGCCGCCCGGAATTTTATCAACGACACAAAACGCGAGCGTTTTATCGGATCGCTGACTGCACGGTATACATTTGACAACGGTTTCTTTGTACAAGGTCGTGTCGGCCGTGATTCGTATACCGATCGCATCACCGGCGTAGTACCTTCGGGTACGGCCTACAAGCCCGGAGGAAGTATCAGCGAGACGACGGTTAAATTCTATGAGATGAATGCCGACTTCCTGGTGGGCAAACCGTTCAAAGTCGGAACAGACCTGATAATCTCACCGAGTATAGGCGGTAACCTGCGTAAGCAACAGGAAGAAAGAATGGTTCAAAACGGTGATAACTTCGCTATACCCTTTGTATATAATGTCACCAACCCGAGGAATAAATCACTTGACTACAAAAACTACAACCAGGAAGTGCAGTCGTTCTATGGTATGGTTGATTTCTCCTATAAGAACTTCCTGTTCTTGACGGCTACTGCGCGTAACGATTGGTTCTCTACGCTGGCGGTACCCGGACAAAATATTTCCAAATCGAACCTGGACATCTTATATCCGTCTGTAAACGGTTCCTTCGCGTTCTCTGAGATATGGGACCTGGGTCCGTCGGTAACCTTCGGTAAATTACGGGCAGGCTTCTCGAAAGTGGGGGGTGCAACCGACCCTTACCAAACAGTATTGAACTATGGTATTGACCCGCGCCTGATTAACGGCAATCCGATTGGTACCGTGATCAACGATGCGATTCCGAACAGTGCCCTGGTTCCTTCTGAAGCGACGGAAGTCGAGGTTGGTACAGAATTGGGATTCCTTGGAAACCGTCTGCGTCTTGACCTGGCCTGGTATAATAAAAAGTCAACGAATGAGATTATCCGTGCTCCAGCATCGGGTACCTCTGGTTACAACTACGTGATGCTGAATATCGGTGAACTCCGCAATAAAGGTGTTGAGGCATTGATCACCGCTATTCCGGTTCAAAAGACGGATTTTCGTTGGACGACTACGTTGAACGGTTCGTTCAACCAGAACGAAGTGTTGAAACTGGCCGCCGGTCAAAACTCCCTGGGTGTAAATACGGCGCGAAGTGGTAACGGCTTTACCCAACATGTGGTGGGCTATGCTGCGCACCAGATCATGGCGTTCGACTATAAGCGTGATGCTGATGGTAACATAGAATACCAGGACAACGGCGTGCCTGCACAAGGCGACTTGAAAACCTATGGCTCAGCCATTGCCAAATGGACTACTGGTTGGAATAACGAATTCTCGTACAAACAATTCAATTTCGGCTTCCTCATCGACGGCAAATTCGGTGGTAAGGTGTTCTCGGGTACGAACTTCTACGCCTATCAATTCGGTCTGCATAAAGAGACGTTACCGCTTCGCGCTGGTGTAACGGGTTCAAATGACAAGCTGACCAGCGGTCAGGCGTACTATTCTGGCCTGGCTTCCAATGTCTCTGAGCTGTTCGTGTACGATGCAAGCTTCGTCAAGCTTCGTCAGGTAACGTTAGGCTATACGTTGCCGGGCGCGCTGTTGGGTAACGTTGTCAAGAGCGCAACCCTCAGTTTTGTGGGAAGAAACCTTTTCTTTATCTCAAAGAAGACAGACAACATAGACCCCGAGGCGAACTACTCGACCTTTGCACCGGGTCTGGAGCAAGGTGGCGTACCACCGACGCGTACCTATGGTTTCAATTTAAATGTTAAGTTCTAATCGTATAAGAACGTCAATGCTGAACAATATGAAACATAAATATCTTTCCTATATAGCACTCGCCGTTGCCGGCGCCTTTGTAACCACCGGTTGTACCGATGATTTTGCAAAGATCAATACAGATCCCGTGGCCTACGGAGCGGGTAATTATGAGCCTGCGTATTTGCTAACAACCGCGCAGCTTAATTATACCGGTAGCCCTGATAACGCGTATGAAACATGGCGCAGTAATCTGATCTATGCATCAACCATGATGCAACAGCTTGCCGCAGTAACCAGTTATTGGGCCGGCGATAAGTACTTGCTGAATACAGGCTATGCAGGTGCGTACTGGGAGCGTGCATATACCGAACAGCTGAAATTCGCGATCGAGCTGATCCAGCTGACAAAGGACAAGGAAGAGCATAAAAATCTCTATCAGGCAGGACGCCTGATGCGTGCCATGATCCTGGGCCGGATTACAGATATGTACGGAGATATGCCGTATTTTGATGCCGGCTTGGGATACTATACCCAGAAGTATTTCCTCGCCTACGATACACAGGACAAGGTCTACGGTGACCTCCTGAAAGAGATCGAAGAGGCTACGGTTGCCCTGGATGATAGCGCCGGCAAGATTGAAGGAGATCTGTTTTACGGTGGCGAGATCGGCCAGTGGCGTAAATTCGGGTATACCCTGTTGCTCCGCACGGCAATGCGTTTAACAAAAGTAGAACCAGAGACTGCTAAGGCATATGTTGCCAAGGCCGTTGGCAAAACCTTTGAAAGTAATGCAGACAACGCGGTGGTTGTACACGACCCCTCGGGTTCCTGGACTACACAAAACCGTAACAGTGTTGTGTTGCTGAAAGGTCCCGAAAATGTGCAAGTGAAGCTTTCGAAAACGTATGTCGACTTCATGAAGAGCAACAATGATCCACGCCTGGCAGTGATCGCCGTCACCAACCCCACGTATGCCGAAGACGGTACTGCCTTGGGCGGTAACGCAAACCCCGCTTCGCAGAAAGGTTTGCCCAACGGCTTCGATATCGATGGTCAGAATCCATTGCCCGACGCTATCGGTGGTTACTCAAGCCTTAGCCCAAGCCTGCTAAGCCTGGCCGGCCCGACGTTCGTGCTCACCTATGCGGAGTCTGAATTGTTGCTGGCCGATGCCGCGCAGCGCTGGAGTGTTGGCGGCAATGCCGAAGAACACTACAACGCAGGTACAAAAGCTGGCATCACCTACTTTGAGAAATATCCCGGTGTAGGTGATCTTGATGCTGCCGCCGACGACTATGTAGCAGCTCATCCGTACGATGCTGCCAACGGTCTGAAGCAGATCAACACACAGTTCTGGGCTGCCACGCTGTTGAATGGCTATGAAGCCTGGATCAACTGGCGCAGAAGCGGTTTCCCTGAGCTCACCCCCGTGAACTATCCGGGCAACGCTACCAACGGTACGATTCCTCGCAGATTCCCGTATCCGCTTACCGAAGCGAACAACAACCCGGTGAACTATAAAGTAGCGCACGATGCTGTGCGGGGCGGTGACTTGCTCACAGGCCGCGTATGGTGGGATACAGAGAACTAAGGATATATAAGATTTAACTCTTTCATAGGGAGTTAGTTTGGTTTGGAGGCTTTCCGCTGGTTACGGAAAGCCTCTTTTTTTATAGCTTGCAGGGAGTGAATAATTTCTAGCCCAATGAACAGAAGGAAAATAGCCATACTATCGATAGTGCTCATCGGGATTTTCTTGTCAGCAATATTCTTTTGGAAGGGATATCCGATTGTTTTTCGAACGTCCAAAACAAGAGAAGCGCAGCTTCATTACGACAGCGCGGTGTTTAATCCGCTTAGGGGTCTACCACTTGACGATGGAGAATGGGCCGTGTATTTAGTACTCGATAAGTATGATTTTGAAAAGCTGACACCGGAGCTAAAGCCGTCCAAGGTATGGAAGGCAAGTTCCGGATCTGTTTTGAAACAAATGCAGAATGCCTGGAACTTAAGCCAAGAGGTAGCGATATAGCGACTGTTACCAGTTCATTGATTGTTGTGCATAATGGCGAGATAGTTTTTGATACAGGGATAGTTTTGGATCAGGATATGATGGGATTCCAAAGTCAAGACTTTGGATGGGCTGAACCGGTAGAGGAGGAGAAGTTTGCTGCGACGCTAAAAGAGTTTAGGAGGGTTCGATCTCCCCTCGTTTTTATATAGATTCAACCGCGACATTCGAAGTCTGTCACGTTTCCGCGCCTATCTTTGTCTTCACCGCAAAGCAACGCCATGGACGCCACGTACCGCAAGCTATTGACCTATTCCTACAACATCGTCGGCTCGTACGAAGACGCTAAGGACCTCGTACAGAGCACAATGGAAAAATACATCACACTCGACAAGCGACACATCGAGCACGAAGTGAACTACCTCATCAAGACTGTCATAAACGCCTCCATCAATTTTAAGAACCGTGCCGAAAAACAAAAAGGCTACGGCGTGTGGCTGCCGGAACCGATGGCTACTGAAAGCCCCGACCTCAACCTGATCAAAGAGCAGACCGCCAGCTATTCCTTGCTGGTGTTAATGGAAAAGCTCAATGCCAAAGAGCGGGCAGTGTTTATCTTAAAAGAAGCCTTCGGATACAGCCACGAAGAAATAGCGGAAGTGCTGGACACCACCCTGGAGAACTCGCGGCAACTACTCACCCGGGCCCGTAAGTCCCTGGATCAAACGCCAGTCCGCGCCGATATGCCCGCTCAGGGCGTATTGGAAAAATACATTCAATCGATCCTGGATGCGGATCTCGATACACTCGAGCATTTGCTCGTAGAAGATATCCGACTGATGGCCGATGGTGGCCGTAGCGTGAAGGTTGTAAAGGATGTAGCCGTAGGCAGGGAAGCCGCCGCGCGATTGCTGCAACATGTATACACGTTATTCCTGCGCGACACCGAGTATACCTTTACGACAATCAATCACCAGCCAGCAATCTGTTTCTATAAGAACGGCACATTGTATAATTGCCATGTATTAGAGATCACCGCCGACGGCCAGATTGGCAACATCTTCTCCATTGTAGCCCCTGAAAAACTCCGTACGATTTCGTAATATTTTCTTGTCACGTTCTGTCGCGGCTGGTTGTCTTCTACACAAATATTACAACAAACATGAAGACACTATTGCGCATCGATGCCAGCATACGCCGGCAAGGGTCGTTCAGCCGGACCTTAGGCGACGCTTTTGTGAGAGCGTGGAAACATCGTTATCCACAGGGCGACATTATACACCGCGACATCGGCCACGAGCCGCTGCCGCATTTATCAGACGAAGTCGCCAACGCATTTTATATGGAGAAGCGCGACATGCAGGTACTCACGCTCAGCAACCATCTATGCGATGAGCTCAAACAAGCACCCGAGATACTCATTACCTGCCCGATGTATAACTTTGGCATACCGTCGACGCTGAAGGCGTGGTTCGACCTGGTGGTACGTGCAAACGAAACCTTCCGGCGCAACGGCAACCAGTACGAAGGACTGCTACACAACAAAACAGGGTACGTCATTATTGCCATGGGCGACGGGCGCCCGGGCCTGCGCACGACCGAGAACTTTGAATATTACCTCACAGACATGCTCGCATTCATGGGCATACACGACGTACGCCTTATTACCGTGGGTGGTACCGCCATGCGCAGCTTTACTGACGACTGGCAAACCACCTACCAACAATCCATCACCCAACTGCTAAACAATTAAAACTATGAATACGCAAGAACAAACAATCGAAGCTGTAAAGAACACCGTCCGTGAATTTCTGAAAGGTGGCGACACAAACGATCCGGCGCTCCTCGAAAAAGTACTACACGCCGACTATCAAAACGTACAAGACGGCTTCTTTGGTGAGCCCGGCATCTTTACATTCTCCAAAACAGAATACAAACACCTCGTAGAAACCAAACGCTTTGGCGGTTCACCCCGTACGGTCGACTTCGCATCGGTGGAAGTGTTTGGCAATCTGGCCACTGCCAAAGTTCATCTCGAAAGTGCTGTGCTGCGGTTTACCTCGTATATCGTAGTGGTGCAGGAAGGTAGCCGTTGGTTGATCCGAAACAACTTTCCGAGCGTTGTGCCGAAGGCGGCGTGACATCGGTCGTCGTGAGCAATCAAGGGCATGCTCGCGACCATGCCTTGCGGGCCGGCGCACGCCGGTTGCTACAAGTACGATCGCCAGCGCTTGCTGCTGGCGGTCGCGCAAGGGACATAAGATGCCGTTGACGTATTGGAAGAATTCTACTCCCAATGTCATCAGCACCGTGCCGCCTTCTATAGCGGGTAACGGGTTGACCAACGTAATGGAGTCATGCGAGCGCGTGCTGATGGCTTGCGGCGGCCCTTTTTGAGTATGCAGGACATATTGACCGGTACGATGGTTGACAGCGGCTATCCCCATCGTTAGTTGAAAATGTGTGGCGGCCTTCGGCGCCTTCACGAATTGGCCAGTCGGGCATGCTTGTAGCGATACGGTGCAGGTTTTTGTTTTGCGATCTATAGCGGCGGTGTGAGTGCCCGCAAGCACGCTGTGTAAGTGGGTGTCGTTATTGAACTCAAAACCTTTTAGCTGTGACATATTTTCAGCGGTCAATACACGTCGGCCCAGAACGTGCTGGCGGTCGGCATGCATCACCGCGAGCATCGCGCTGGTTAGCCGGCTGGTCATGCGGGTATCCGCAAGCGTTGCGAAAAGTGGATGGAAGGCCGCGCGCAACAATTTGACGGCATACGCGCAGACACCAAATTCGACGTTATACTTATGCACACGGGCAAACGCCGGATCGGTGCGGATACGGTGGGCGTCCACAGATGTAATCTTCCGGACTAAATAGCCGAAGTAGCGATGGTAGTAGTATACCATGTTGCCTAGCTTACCCGTGAACTTGAGAATACCCGTTTGTTTTGCCATGTCAATGCTAGATACGGCAAAAGATTATGGATGGACAAGACCGGGTGTCCCAAATGGATCATAATGGTACATAATGTCCTATAATGTCCCATTTATTCCCATAATGTCCTATGGAGCAAAACGGTTTTACCCGTATCAACTCCCTACCGATCTCATACTAAAAGCGTATGTAAAGCATGACAACAACATCCCTGCGCTCGGGAATGCTGTATGTCGGGTATAATTGATGGATAACGATGCCTGGGCTTTGACACAGGTAATACATAGCCTCTCGTTAACCTAAAGATCAGGTCCTGAACCACTGCTCTGGTTGTGAGTCGATCAATCTGTGAAATCACCGTAGTGATTTTACTATTTCTAAGGCTACCCTTTATTGGGTGCTGTCTACCCTACACAGGGTATATTTAGAATAATTCCAAATAGGTTTGTGTCTGACAAAACACTTCTCCGCATATTTGCGCGCCCTCTCCAACCGTACCCAGGTGATGAAAATCTATGGGGGCGTGATTAGAAACTCAAACTCAGAACTATAGATCAATTCTACACCATGAATCGAATACGCTACATGTTTTTATTCCTGCTGCTCACGGCAGGATCGCTCTATGCGCAGACCGGGAAAGTAACCGGTACCGTGAAATCGAACGACGGGCAGCCTGTGTCGTTTGTAAGCATTTACCTGAAAGGTACGAGCAAGGGTGTACTGACCGATGCCGAGGGTAATTTCGAAATAACCGGCGTAAAAGACGGTACCTACACCGTTGTTGCCAGCAGCGTGGGCCTGCAGACCATTACGCAGTCAGTCGAGGTCGCCGGTGGCCAGTCAACGCCCCTGGCTATTGCCATGGCCGAAGACGACAAAGAGCTCCAGGAAATTGTCGTAACGGCAAATCCCAGTCAGCACGTAACAGATTATCCGTCTGTCTCGCTACGTCTCAAAACCCCACTTATCGAAACACCACAGAACATCCAGGTAGTAACCGGCCAGGTACTGCGCGAGCAGGCCATCTTCGACATGCAGGAAGGCGTAACCCGTAACGTCAGCGGCGCCAGCCGTTCTGACCACTGGGAGAATTATGCCCGCATCGTGATGAGAGGATCGCGCGTGGCATCTTTCCGAAATGGCATGGACGTCACCACATCGTGGGGGCCCATGACCGAAGACATGAGCATGGTGGAACGGATTGAGTTCGTAAAGGGGCCTGCTGGTTTTATGCTGGCGGCCGGCGAGCCCAGCGGTTTTTATAACGTCGTGACAAAGAAGCCTACCGGGATCACAAAAGGCGAAATGGGCATGACCATCGGCAGCTACGGCACATACCGCGGCACGCTCGACTTCGATGGCAAACTGAGCAAGGATGGCAAAGTGCTATATCGCTTGAACCTAATGGGGCAGGAGAAAGGTACACAACGCAAGTTTGAATACAACAACCGCGTCTCAGTAGCACCGGTTGTGAAATTCCAAATTAATCCGACAACATCCCTTACAGCAGAGTATAACCTGCAGTATGCGCAGATGTCTCCGTTAGGGTCAAGCTACGCCTGGTCGCCAACCAAGGTGTATGACGAGCGGGTTGCCGATGATTTCACGACGATGGAGCCCAACATGTCACCGACGACAATCCGCGACCATTCACTTATGCTCACATTTTCGCACAGCCTTGACGAGAACTGGAAATTTACCAGCCAGCTCGCATACCTGCGGTTTAGCCAGGAAGGTGAAAGCTTGTGGCCGACGGGCTTCGCGGGCGACACGTTGATACGCGGCGTCGGCATCTGGGACGTGCTGGGCATGGTAAAGGTAGGACAGTTCTTTTTGAATGGCGACGTTCAGACGGGTGCTGTTAAACATCGCATTCTTGCTGGTATCGACATGGGCTCGAAAGATGTGTATAACGACTATTCGACGAGTGGTGTCTTTGGCAAGCTTAATGTATATGATCCCCAATATGGATTTGTGCCGGCTTCAGCGTACCCGGTATACGATCGGAGTCTGGACATCCGCAAGCGTGGTTTACAGTCGACGAGCCAGTACTCTGCATTGTATATTCAGGACGAGCTTCGGTTTCTCGAAGAAAAACTGCGCGTAACATTGGCTGCCCGGTATACGAGTGCTAAAAATATGGACCAGGACGCCGACGATAAAGTTACTCCGCGTATCGGTTTGAGCTATTCCATTAACAGCTTGACCAGCGTATATGCTGTATACGACGAGTCTTTTATACCGCAAACCGGTCAGGGTATCGACCGAAACGTGTATGAGCCTGTTGAAGCCAATAACAAAGAAGTCGGTGTAAAGCGTGAATGGCTAGGCGGCCGCTGGACAGCGACGGTGTCCGTATATGAAATACTCAAGGACAAAGTCATGGTACCAGATCCTAGAAATAATAACGTTCAGTTTGGTTACGTCCAGGTCGGTGAAAGCCGTACTCGGGGCGTCGAATTTGATATTCGCGGGCAACTCTTGGAGGGTCTGGACGTTACAGCCAACTATGCCTATACAGATGCCGTCATCACGGAGGACATCAGCGACGATCTGGTCGACCGGCAGGTGCCCGGTACTGACAAGCACATCGTCAACGTATGGCTGAACTATCGCTTTCCCGCAGGGCCCGTACGTGGCTTGGGTATTGCTGCCGGTGTGCAGCATGCGTCGAAACGCTCAAACTGGTATGGAGAGTGGACAAGAGCGAACGATCCGGCCATGCCTGACATTACCCGGTTCGATGGTGCTGTATCGTACCAGTTTACAAGAATGTCGGTGGCGGTCAACGTGAATAATATCTTCGATACCAAACTGCAGTCGGGCGCTCCCTACTATGGAATGTACTACTGGCAGACCGAGCCTATGCGTAATTACCGTGTGACGATCGGATACAGATTCTGAGATCCGGTCTGTGTTATGGCAGAAGAGGGCGTCTCAAAAGGGGAGATGCCCTTTTTTTGTTTTTGGAAGGTTTGGTTATCGGCCCATAGCCCGAATCCTGACGATTACGGGCTCAATTCGGAGGTTACATTTGCAGATGGTACGACATATAAATTGCAAAGCACAACGATTGAGAATGATGGTTGGGTGACGTTATGTCGTCAGCGACCGAGGAGGGTCGTTATGTCGGGTGTGAATGCGGCCTTGGGTGTACACTGATTGAGAATTTAACCGATTGTACCAATGGAGATGTTCTATAGGATAATAGTGAAGGCAGGTTTCATGATTATTCTGGGTTTTGCTGGAACATATATATTGTGGCTGATCAAAGGTAAAAAACAGTCGTTTGGGCCTTTGATAAGTAAATATGGCAGATTAGCTGCCGTATTGTTACTCATGTTCATTGCATTGGTCCTTATTTTACTAAGGAACATTTAACGATGCTAGGTACCTTCTTTGGCAGATCGGTGCATTATGGCTCGATCATAGACGGGTAAGAAGGTATAAGACAAGAGCAATGAAATAGTGAGAGGACGGGCGTTGCCAGTCTGATTATTAGACTGTCTCCCACTTCAATTACAGTGGTTATTCATAGTTTAATCCGCGTTAACCTCTTTTCGTCTTACAGGCAGGCGCGGCTTATAAGGTATGGTTGCCGTAACAGTCGCGGAAGCGGCGTCCTTCTTTTTCGCCTTGTTCATGCGCTTCCTCTCTTTCTTGCGCCGATGCAGGTACATAATAAAGCCCGTGATCGGCAGTGACGCACAAATTAACGATACAACGACAGCCAGTACTTGCGTGGGCCAGCCGTAAATCTTGCCGGTGTGGATGTCGTAGTTAGAATTGCGCCACTTCATGCCAAGCCCTTTGGCGTCGTGGGCTACCAACAGTGAGAGCGCGCCGGTGGCGCCGTTGTAATAAACATAGTCTGCGTTCTTCCACCACGAGTCACCATGGTAGTGCACAAGGCCGCCGACACGGGCGTTCTTTTTGGTGGGGAAGTTAAAGGTTACACGCAGAAGCTTGTCGGCGTTGTAGCGTTGCCGTACGTCTTGCCATGCGCGGGTAACACCTTCTGCTGTGGCTGTATAAGTCGTGTCACGTACGTTCAGATAAGCAACATCTTTTTTTGTCGAACCCATTGCGTTAAACACGCTTTCTTCCCACCACGCAAACGACCAGGTAAGGCCGGTCAGGGCAATGATTAGTGCGAAGATAAAGGCATAGAACCCGAGCACGTTGTGAAGGTCGTAGTTTACGCGCTTCCATTTAGCATTCCACTTGATAGCGATACTTTGTTTGATCTTGGCCACGCGTTGCGGCCACCACAGCACAATACCCGTAATGAGAATAAAAACAAAGATAGCGACAGACCAGCCCACGATCATATTACCAATATCGCGACGCAGCAGCAGGTTCTGGTGAATGCGGCGTACGAAATAAAAGAACTCTGTACTCTTATCGATTGTACCGAGCACCTGGCCGGTATAAGGGTTTACAAAAACCTGGTTGTAATAAAGGATCTCGTCTTTCTCCCACCAAGATGTGCTTTCGGGATTGCGCTTATTAGCGGAGAAACTATAGGCGCGCGCAGGATCGCCGTAAATAGAAACAAAATTGATAACCTTGTCTTCGCCGAGAGCCGCCTGCGCAGAGGCCTTTAATGTATTGATGTCGACCAGGGTCTTGCCCGGCTCGACGTGTGTAAGAGCAGGGTGGAAAACCTGAAAAAGCTCTTCTTCAAATACAAAGATGGCGCCGGTAATACTGACCACAACCACGACAATGCCGGAGATGATACCGAGCCAGCGATGTAAAAAAAGAAGAGCTTGTTTAATCATGATCCGTATATCAGAAAGTATAACCTAAGGTCACCAGGAAGTTATGCGGCTTTCCGGGAAAGAGGCGTATATAGTCATAGCCGCCTACCCAGTATGTTTTGTCGAAGATGTTGTTGAAGTTACATTGGATCTTGACTTTGTTCACGGTGTAATACAGGGCGGCATCCACCAGCAGGTAGTCCGGGATAGACTGTTGGGCGTTGATGCTCAGAACACGACGGCCCACATAGTTGGTGCCGAGGCCGAAGCCCAGGCCCGTGAAGTCACCACGCGGAATCGAGTAGCGTGTCCAGAAGCTGCCCTGGTGATGTGGCGCATTGGGCATTTGCCGGCCTACTTCTGCTTCGGTGAAGCTTTCTGTAATAGCGGCATCGTTGTACGAATACGTGGTAAGAATGCTCCAGTGCGGCAGGATGTGCCCGAGTACATCCAACTCGATGCCCCGCGAGCGGTCTTCGCCGATCTGACGCAGCAACTCCGGGTTGCCAGGGTCGTTGGCGTTCAGCAAGGTGCCCTGTTGCTCGATCTGGTATACGGCAACGGTGATCGATAACTGTTTCTCGAACCACTCGCTTTTGGCGCCAACTTCATACATCCGGCTCGTCAGCGGGTCGAACGGTCCCCCGGCATTGGGGTTCGAGATGGAAGATGCCGTTTGTGGATTATAGCCTTCCACATATGTGCCATACAGATTGATCTGTGGCAGTATGGAGTATACCACGCCCACGCGGGGCAGGAAGGCCTTTTGGCGTACGTTCTTTTCGTCACTTGTGCGATAGCCTACTTTGTCTATATAACGCTCGTAACGAACACCCAGCAGTGCCTGGAACTTGCCATACTTGATAAGGTCTTGCGCATAAGTGCCATGCAGGTTGTAGAATGTCGGGGCCTGCGCAGCTGTTACATACGTATATTTCGTCATGTCTTTCAGCCCTTGCGAGGCCAACGGGTTGCGCAGGTCGAAGTGCGGCACGTTCGGTACGAGGATGGCGTTGCCCTCGGCATCGACCCTGTTAAAGTATCCGCCCGCAGTAATCTGCGAGGCACCAGGCGGCAGTTCGTCTTGCGCATAGTCATAACCTACCAGGATTTTGTGCTCGATGGCGCCCGTGTTCGCGGTATAGTTAAAATAGGCCGACAGATTGTCGCTGTAGCGTCTGCGCTTCCGCTGGAACACCTGCATCGCGATGCGGTCGGTCATCGTCTGGCCTTGCTCATCGCGCGCGTAGGCATTGGCGCTCCGGTGCTCGAGCAGGTCTTCGTTATAGCCCGTCTTCAGATACCCTACGTTGAACGAAAGCCGCTCCGTAAACTGGTGGTTGAGCGATACCGAAATGTTATAGGTGTTTTCCTTCAGGAAGTCGTTGGCCGAGCTTAGCGCCAGGGACGTGGGCGTCGAGTACAGGTCGTTTTGCATGGTGGACTGTCCGCGGTCCAGCCGGCTGTCCGACTGGTTGTAAATAATATCGAGGTTCAGCCGGGTCTTCTCCGAGGCCAAAAATGAAAGCGATGGCGCAATGACAATGTTTTTGTCGAATTGCAGGTCGCGGAACGAGTTGGCGTCTTCATAGCCCAGGTTGATGCGGTATAGCAGCTTGCCGCCGTCGTTTACCGGGCCCGTAAAGTCGCCCAGCGCGCGGAACGTATTGAAGCTGCCGAACGAGAAGTCCAGGGAATTGCGTTGATAATCCAACGGCTTCTTCGTCACCCGGTTTACCACGCCGCCAGGCGTAGCGTTGCCGAACAGCGCCGAAGAAGGGCCTTTCAGCACCTCAACACGTTCCAGGTAGTTGGCCAGTGGCTGTTTCCAAAACCCCGTAGAGGTGCGCATGCCGTTGAGAAGCTGTGTGTTGCTCTGGCCATTGATGCGGTAGCCACGGATCGTGATATCGTCGTAGGTCGTAAACTGGCTCACACCGCTCATGTTCTTCACTGTTTCGCCTACACGCATCAGGCCCTGGTCGGCAATCAGCTCCTTTGTAACAAAGGCGGCCGACTGCGGCAGATCTTTCGCGGCCAGCTCGGTCTTCGAACCAATAAAGGTCTGGGAGTTTTTATACGACTGCTCCTTACGGCCGATGATCTCGATTTGCTGTAAGACGTTGTCGTTTTCTGTCAGCTCGAAGTCAAAGGTCTGCGACGAGCCGTCGGTTACAGTAATATTTTTTAGTTGCGGCGTATAACCCACCATGGACGTAGTAAGCCGGTATTGGCCTGGCGCCAGGCTCAGCTCATAGTGGCCATCGGCGTCTGACACGGTCCCGCCCGTGGTGCCCTCGGCCATGACCGACGCTCCGGGAAGTGACTCGCCTGCGGCATTTTTAATGGTGCCAGACACCCTGCCCGACTGGGCAAATGCCGTCGTGGCGGCCAGCAGCAAGACAAAAAAGATGATTCTAAAAAGGTTGGCGGAAAGATGGTGCATAGATGATCGTATACTAATGAGCCGCAAAACTAATTTAGACTCATTATCGATAGCAAGGTGCTCGCACGATAAGTGACGCAGATACCAATAAACACCTTTTGGAAGGGACCATCCGGGAAACTACCTACCCTGTGTAGGGTAGGTAATACTACTTGGATATGGTAACAGTGCCTTTGTAATTTCTGTCAGGACAGAATGCGTTGGTCACCGTATAGAAATAAACTCCGCTGGACAGACCGCCGCCCGTCCAGTTATTCTGGTAGTTTTTCTTTTTATAAACCGTACCGCCCCAGCGATTATATACAAGCAGGTCCCAGGCGCTATTCTCCAGCCCCTGCAATTCGAACGTTTCATTGGTGCCGTCGCCGTTGGGTGTAAAAATATTCGGGATCATGGTCAGCTTGGCCCGCACGGGCACCTCCTGCGTAACGGTAGAGGTACAGCCGGCAGCATTCAACGCGCGTAATTTTACCGGATAGTTGCCGTGCTTTTCGGTGGTGATGGTGGCCTCGGCATCTGTACCAACAGGATTATCGCCCACGTCCCACGACCAGGTCAGGTCCTGGTCGTCCGACTCCGCCCGCAGCGTAAAGCTCTCGCCTTCAAAAATACACCGCGGGCCATAGTCAAATTTGATAAGCGAAGAATCGCTGACGGTCACCTTTACGGTACTGGCTGAAATAACCTTACAATTTTTATCGTCGAACAACACCAGGGACACAATACGGTCGCCTGTGCCGGTATACGCGTGGCCGACGGTTGGTACCCCCAGGTCTACCACATTGCCGTCGCCAAAGTCCCAGCGGTAGATTTTCACGGCGTCGTTCAGTGGCGTGGCAACAAAGCCGATGGAGTCCATGACACAGGTCAGCCCGAACTTATCGTCCTCAAATGTGGCATCAGGCCCACCTACACGCACCAGCGCGTCGTGGGTAACGGTATCGCGGCAACCGTTCGCATCTGTTGTAAAAAGGGTGATATCGAATATGCCGGGGCGTGTATAGCTATAGAGATAGGTCTCGCCCGGCGCACGGTTTTCATGAGGTTGGATTTGTCCGTTGCCAAAGTCCCATTCCCACTTTTTAATATCACCTTCCGAAGTATCCGTAAACTCACTTAACAGTGGCGGGTCGGGGCATTCCGTAAAGACGTTAGCTGCTGTAAAGTCAGCTTCTGGTTTGGTGATCTCGATTGATTTGCTCACCGACTTCTTACAGCCATAGCCGTCCTCGACATCCAGCTTCACGACGTAAGAGCCCTTGTTGGGATAGGAAATAACCGGGTGCATGGTGGTCGAAGGAGTACTGGGAGACAAATCCCATCGCTGTGATGTGGTGTATTGCGAGAGATTGACGAGCTGAATCTGGTCGAACTTGCAAAAACCAAACTTGCCGGTAGAAGTCGTAAAGTCCGGAATAGGATTCGTAAAGACTACGGCATCATAGCGGATAAAAGAACATTGACCGTCGGCATTGGTCAGTGTTAGCTTTACCGGATAGTTACCCAACTGCGTATAGGTATGCGCGGGGTTAGGTCCTATGGCCGTGTTGCCATCGCCAAAGTCCCATGTCCAGGTATCAACGGGGGGATTAGCAGTAGAGGCATCGTTGAACTGCACGGCGAGTGCGTCGCACGACACGCCGCTGGCGATAAAATTAAAATTACCTTCCAGATTGAGAACACTTACCAACAACTCCGCGACAGCGGGGCAGCCGTCGGGGTCTTTGGCCGTCAGTGTCACTTTGAACTCGTCGTGATGATCATAACTGGCGGAGGCCTGAATGCCCGACTGTGCAGGAGCGCCATTACCAAAATCCCAATTCAGACTCGCAGCACCTTGGGATGTACTTTCAAATTTTACCGGCGCATTTTTACAAGGCCTCAGATTATCAATCGTAAAGCTCGCTTTAACTTCGTGGATGGCAACCGGTACGGGCTTGTCCACCGTACAGTGCGATGTGTTGTTGGTACCAGTAAGCTTGATGGTGTACTCGCCTGTAGCAGCATACCGATAACTGGCCACGTTGCCCGTTTTGATGGTGCCGTCGCCAAAATCCCACGTCTTGGTATCACATTTACTGGTGAGATCCTCTATCGTAACCTTATAAGGGTCCTGGCAGTCCTTTGTAATTTTAAAATCCACCAACGGATCGCCCACTGTGATCACGTTCGCTTTGGTCTCCGTGTCGGAACAACCGGCATTCTTCGCGATCATCGTAATCGTATAGGTACCTGGCTTCTCGTAGTAATGGCTCACGTTCGGGCCGTTCCCCGTATTGCCATCGCCAAAATCCCAGCATATAAAGACGGCATTCTTGGAGGTACTGGTAAAGTTTACATCCTCGTGCGGACAGACCTTACTTCTGTCAAATGTAAAGGCCGCCTCCGGCGTCACATCCGACACCGTCACCGCAGCGCTCATCGTGCTCGTGCAACCTTCGGGCGTACGGATCGTAAGCTTTACGGCATACGAGCCTTTACCATAGGTGTGCGTCGGATTTTTGCTCGAAGAAGTCGTATTGTCACCAAAAGACCACTGCGAAGTAAACGACGACGAAGACGTTGATTTATTGATAAAGTTCACGGTAAAGGGAGCACACCCCGCCAGCGACGGCTCGGTACACGATTGCGTCTTATTGGGCTCAAAGTACGCCTGGGGCTTGGCGGGTACCGACACCGGCATTTCCAGCTCCTTGCTGCAGTTAAGACTGTTGTAAGCCACCAGCTTCACCGTATAATTTCCCGGCCCAGCATAAGGGTATGCAAATGACGAAGCCGTCGAGTACAACGTACCATCCAGGAACCACTCCACACGCGTAGCCTTGGTCGACCTGTTTGTAAAGGTCACTTTATAGTTACAGTCGGCGGAAGTAGTAAAATTCGGAACAGGGTCAGGCACCACTTCAATGGTTTGCGTCACGACGGAGGCGCACGACTTACCAACCAGCAGCGCTTCGAGGCGCACGGTATAGGTACCCTCCGTTTTATAGACTATTGTGCCGGGGTCTTGCTCGTGGGAGACGGCGCCGTTCCCAAAGCGCCAAACCCATGAAATGGCCGGTGACGTAACGTTCGCATCAAAGGTCAGCGCCTGGCCGACACATACTTTTGTAGCCGAGGGCGTAACGCTCAGGCCTCCTTCACTGCCAACGTTGATGACGGCGGTGGTGGAAGTACCCTGGCAGCCGTTAGCGTCTGTGGCACGCAACGTAACCTTGTAGGCACCCTCCTTTGTAAACGGGTGTGACGGGCTGATCGCGGCGCTGCTTGTGCCATCGTTAAAATCCCACGAATAGGTGAAGGGCGCGGCGCCGTTCGTTTTGTTGGTAAATTTTACCGTAGCCGGCGCCTGGCAAAAAACGTCTTCATCGACCTCGAACGCGACATTCGGCCCGCGCGCCTCGGCGACGAAGGTCTGCAGACTGGTCTTCGAACAACCGTATTGGTTCGTCACGCGTACCGACACGGGGCGCGTGCCGGGTGCCGTGTAGGTATAGGTAGGGTTGCGTTCGGTGCTGGAACTGCCATCGCCAAACGTCCACAGCCAATTGGTATTCGCGCCCGAGCCGGGTGTGCTGGTGTCGCGGAACTCCACTTTCAGGGGAGTACAGCCTGTCGGTGGTGCCACGCTGGTAAAGCTGGGCGTCGGAAAATCGTACACGTGTATATACGCCGTGCGGACAGACTCTGACCCACCCGATACCCGTAGCGTGACCGTGTACGTTCCGGGGCCGGCATACACCGCGCTGGGGTTTTGCAACTTGGAGGTGTTGCCGTTGCCCAGATTCCAATCCCACGTCGTGGGTGATCCGGTGGACAGATCCTTAAAATTGATCGTTACCGGGAAACAGCCCGAGGTCTTATCCGACGTAAAAGCCGCAGTTTGGGCAAAGCAATGACCGGTCAGCCACACAGCCGCCAGGGTAAAAAGTATTCGCTTTTGCGCGCCCGGGAAAGACGCAATCGAGGGTATCATGTAGGGAAAGCAGTTATGATGATGTCGGTAAACTGATGATTAGTGTCTCCGAGGCAATCTATAGCACGAGTATAGTTACATTTTAGCAATCCGTGCGCGACACGTTAGTTTTTGATAACAATTGCAGTATTCCGGTAGACGGTAAAAAACCTCTTTGGCATGGCTTTTATCCTACAGACGGCCGTTTATCTTTGTAGCGCTAATCGAAAAGACACCTTGCAAATTCTACTCGCCATTTTTTTCGCGCTCGCTGCCGTACAGATCATCTATTGGATCGTTTTTCTGGCAGCCTTTTCGAAAAAGCAGTCCGCGCCGGCTACCGGCCGCCAGCTACCTGTGTCCGTCGTAATCTGTGCACACGACGAAGAGGCTAACCTCAAAGAGCTCGTACCAGCCCTGATGGCGCAGGACTATCCCGAGTTTGAGATCGTCGTGGTCGACGATCGCTCCAACGACGCCACCTTTGACTGGCTACTGGAAGAAACACGTAAAGACCACCGCCTGCGCATGGTGCACGTAAACCGCACGCCGCCACACGTCAATGGAAAAAAATATGGGGTCACCCTGGGCATCAAAGCCGCCAAATACGAGTGGCTATTGCTGACCGATGCTGACTGCCGCCCCAACAGCCGGAACTGGATCAGCAGCATGGCTGCCCGGTTTGATGAGCCGTCCGTCAGCTTCGTCCTGGGCTTCTCGCCGTACATCCGCATCCCAGGCTTTCTGAATATTTTCATCCGTTTTGAAACCTTGCTGACCGCCATGCAGTATATCGGATTAGCGTTGCTCGGCAATCCGTTTATGGGTGTGGGCCGCAACCTGGCATACCGCAGATCGATGTTCCTGGAGAATAAAGGCTTTAACAACTTTCTAAACGTGACCGGAGGGGACGACGACCTTTTCGTAAACCAGCACGCCCGGGGCAAGAACACCCGCGTGGTGGTAGGCGAAGAGTCGATGATGTATTCCATTCCCCACACACGGTGGGGCGCCTATTACACGCAGAAGACCCGCCACCTGTCGGTGGGCAAATTCTACCGGGCCAAACATCGGTTTTTGTTAGGCGCCTTCTCCGTAACATGGTTGCTGACATGGTTCCTGGGTCTTGGCTTGCTCATCGCGCTGCCCTTGCAAGCCGAGCCGCTGTGGATCGCACTGTACTCCGTCATCGGTGTACTGGTGCTCCGAACCGGCTTTATTTCCCTGATTTTGCACATAACTTCCAAGAAACTTGGCCAGAAGTTTGAGGCCTGGATGGTGCCTCTCTTAGATTTTATTTATGCGTTTTATTATCTTGTCACCGGCCTCACTGCGTTAGTTTCTAAAGAAGTACGATGGAAGAATTAGAAGAAAACAGGTTTTCCTCAAAAGCACTCGAAGATTTCCGGCTGATAGATAACGCGGTGGACGGGGATGATAAGGCCTTTGCGCGCCTGATGCAACGCTATAAGCGGCCCGTGTATCACATGATCCTGAAGATGGTCCGGAACGTAGACGACGCCGAAGACCTGACCATCGAGTCGTTTGCCAAAGCCTTTCGCAGCCTGCACCGCTTCAAAAAAGATTTTACCTTCAGCACGTGGCTGTTCCGCATTGCCACCAACAATACCATCGATTTCATTCGCAAGAAGAAGCTCAACACCCTGAGCATTGAAAACTCTTTCACGGACGACGACGGCCAGTCCGTGTCCATCGACGTAGAAGACGAGAACCTCGACCCGCAGGAAGAGGCCATCCGCATACAGAAGGCAGAGCTCATCCAGGTGTTCGTAGACAAGCTGCCGCCCAAGTACCAAAAGCTGGTACGCCTGCGCTACTTCCACGAGCTGTCATACGAAGAGATTGCCGAAGAGCTCGACGCGCCCCTGGGCACCGTCAAGGCGCAGCTCCACCGCGCCCGCGAACTGATGTTCGACATGGTGAAGAATAAACGCGATCATATTTAATTCCTGAAGACCCGGCCGGGCTACCGGCCCACTGTACTTTACATCGTGCAAGACGTCAGCATCATATACCACTACTTTCCCGACCTTACGGAAAAGCAAAAGCAGCAGTTCGCTGCCCTCTTTGATCTCTACAAAGACTGGAATGAAAAGATCAATGTCATTTCCCGCAAGGACATTGAAAACCTCTACATCAACCACGTGCTGCATTCGCTGGGCATTGCCAAAGTGATGGCCTTTAAGCCCGGCGCCCGCGTGCTGGATGTCGGTACAGGGGGCGGCTTCCCCGGCATACCGCTGGCCATCCTGTTCCCCGAGACGAGCTTCCACCTGGTAGACTCGATCGGCAAGAAGATCACCGTCGTAAACGGCGTAGCCGGCAGCCTGGGATTAACCAATGTCCATGGCGAGCAAATCCGCGCGGAACAAATAAAGGCGGAATACGACTTCATCGTAAGCCGGGCCGTGACGCGCATCAAGGAATTCTACCAGTGGGTACACCGCAAAACGCGCAAACAATCCACACACACGTTGGATAACGGCATTTTATATTTAAAAGGTGGCGATCTGGACGAAGAGCTGGCGGAGCTCAAAAAGCTGCACCAGATTTACGACCTGTCCGACTACTTTAAAGAGGAATTTTTCGAGACCAAAAAGGTCGTATTTGTGCCGCTGTAGAGAATATTTCGGGCGACTTGACCGCCTGCCCGTTCAGGAAACGATTTCGGTACGTTGTTTAATACGTGTAAATTTCTTAACTATGTATCCACCTGTACCGAACCGTGAGAAGAATTGTTGCGATAGCCCTCTTATTGCTCCTGCTCTTTAATGTGCTGGGCTTTTACGGTATTTTCATGGGGCTGCAATATCAAAACCGGCAGCAACTGGTGCAGCGCTTCGATGCTGAGCAATACGACGAATCCCAAACCATCACATTCAAAGTACCACTCTCCATTCCCTATGCGGGCGACCGGCAGGACTACGTGCGTGTAGACGGCGAGTTTGAGCACGAAGGGGAGTTCTTCCACATGATCAAACAGCGGCTCAGTCAGGACACACTTTACGTAGTGTGTGTCAACGACCAGCAAAGCAAACGCATTCACCGCGCCATGACCGACTACGTCAAAACCTTTAGCGATGACGCGTCGGGTGCGCAAGATCAATCCAAAACAATCGCACCGACCCTTATTAAAGAATACCTGATCGGCTTCCATGACATGGACCGGTCGTCTATCGGTTGGGCCCAGCCTGTCTCTCAGCACGGCGCCCTGACGATTTTTATTCCTTCCTTCCAGACTTCTATTATACACCCGCCTGAACGGGCTTAATGCCGAGGTGTATCCTTATTAACACGGCTGCGGCAGGTTAATCTCCGCTGGCCGCGACGTCTCAAATTCTTCTTTCATCATTCAATCAATCATCCTTCGCGATGGCACCTATTGCTGTAAACGCGCAACGACCCGACATAGGGTTGCTGTACTTCCGGCCTGAGATGGCCGACTTCTTAAACCATGCGGCCATTCCCCCGTGCGTGGCATGCCCGCCTTTGATGGATACACCCAAGTAACACCCAAATAACCTATATGAAGAAAATCTACCTGATCCTGATCGGGCTTTTACCAGCCCTCTCTTTTGCACAGAATCTAACAGACGGGCTCATGATGAGCTCCAAAAAGCTCTGTACGGGGCTCCTGTATACCCATGACCAGTGGACCGACTACTGGCAGGGTGAGAAGAAACGCGACAACGGCAACATCGGCCACGTGACAACACAAAGCGTGGCGTGGATGGGCACCTATGGCATTACAGACAAAGTGAACGTCATCGCCATGTTGCCCTATGTAAAGACTAAAGCCAGTGCCGGCACGTTGCACGGCATGGAAGGTATTCAAGATTTGTCGGTGGGCGTGAAGTATAATTTCTTCCGTCACAAGTCCGATAAGAATGCCTTCAACACCTTTGCCGTCATCAACTTCTCGACACCGCTGTCAGACTACACACCCGACTTCTTTCCGCTGTCGATCGGCACCCAGACCACCAACCTGCAATATCGCCTCACGGCGCACTTCAAAGTGCAGCAAGGCTGGTTCGTAAACGGCTCCGGCGGGTATACCTGGCGTAGCAACACCACGCTGGATCGCCCGGCCTACTTTGATGGTAATGAACAGTACAACACAGACGAGGTAAAAATGCCCAATGTGTTCGATGTTTTTGTTTCAGCCGGCTACCATAAAGGTGCCCTGCAGGCAGAGCTGAACTATATACAGCAGAATACACTCGGCGGCGCCGACATTCGCAAGCAGGACATGCCGTTTGTGTCCAACCGCATGAACTACATTAAAGCTGGCGTGCTGGTGATGTACTACTTGCCGAAGCCGCAAGGTCTTGCCGTGCGTGGTGCTGTGAACCGCACCCTGACGGGCCGTAACGTAGGGGAATCCACCACCTTTACAGCCGGCGCACTGTATACCATCAACTTCAATAAAAAGAACCTGTAACCGACCCGATCATGATAACCCGCAATCTATACCGCATTACACAAACAGCTTTCGCTGCCGGCTTGCTGCTGCTGGCAAGCTGTAACAAAGACATTGAGGATACCGAGATCCTCGCACCGCAGGCGCCTGCGGCCCTCGACGAAGATGCCGCGAACTGGGCCCCCGTCGATGCATCGGTCATGACCATCGAAAAGATCACAGGCATTGTCGAGAACTCAACACCCAAAGTATTTAACCCGCCGGCCGATGTAAGCTCTGACGCGTATAAAACAGAGCTGGCCGCGATCAAAGACCTGCAAAAGAACTTAACGAAAGAGCAACGGGGCGTAATCGAATATTGGAGCGGTGGCGGCGTGTTGCGCTGGAACCAGATTATGCGTGGCATGGTGGCGCGCTTCAACCTGCCGCCGGAACCGAATGCCGTCGGCGCGTATCCGGCACCCGATGCCGAGAACCCCTTCTCCGATCCGATGTTCCCGTTTGCCAACCCGCCGTATGCCGCGCGGGCCTATAGCTATGTAAGCGTAGCGCAATATGAAGCGTTGAAAGCAGCCTGGCACTATATGTATCAATACAACCGCCCGGCTCCCTATAAGAATGACAGTGAGATCAAGGCCCTGATGCCGGAAACAGATTTGCCTGCATACCCTTCACCCGATGCGGTAATGTCGGGCGTTTCCGTGGAGATGCTAAAACTACTGTTTCCTGTTGCGGTAGAAGAGATCACGAAGAAAGCGGCTGAACAACGCAACGCCGCGCTGTGGTCGGGTAAAGCTACTGCCAGCGACATTGCCGCGGGCCTTGCACTGGGCAAGTCCGTAGCGAACCTGTTTATCGCCCGCGCGCGTGGCGATGGCATGGGCGCCGCCGGGGGTAACAAAGCACTATGGCAGGCACTGGTCGACAGCTGTACCAAACGTGGCGAGCTCGCCTGGAAAAGCCTGGAAACACCGGCCCGCCCGCCGATGCTGCCGTTCTTTGGCTTGCGTAAAGACGCCAACAAAGGTACCAAGCTGTGGAGCATGACCGACGCCGACCTCGTGCAGTGTCGCCCGGTACCCCCGCCGTTTACGGCCTCAGCTGAAATGAAAGAAGAAACCGAGGAGGTAAAATGGTATTCCAAAAACCTGACCCGCGAGCGCCTGGCCATTGTACACAAATGGGCCGACGGTGCAGGCACTTACACACCCCCTGGCCACTGGAACGACATTGGCGCAGAATATATCCGCGATGCCCACTATAGCGAAGTACGCGCGGCGCGGGCCTTTGCCCTGATCAACATGACGCTGCACGACGCTGCCGTCGCTTGCTGGGATACGAAATTCTATTACTTCAACCCACGCCCGAGCCAGATGGACCCGTCCATCAAGACAGGCACCGGCGTGCCTAACTTCCCTGCCTTCACTTCTGGCCACTCGACTTTCTCCGGATCGGCGGCCACGGTATTAGGCTACCTCTTTCCGCAGCAGGCGCAGTACTTCCTGCTCCAGGCGACAGAAGCATCGTACTCGCGAATGTATGGTGCGATACACTACCGCTCCGACGTGGAGATGGGCCTTAAGCACGGCCAGACCATCGGCGGCTTTACCATAAACTTTGCAACGACAGACGGGGCCGATTAACCCATAAGTGCAAATCACCGGGAAGGGCTGGACCAAAGCCTTTCCCGGTTATCCGAACCACCCAGGACACATGACAAGACTTTTTACCGCGATTGTTTTTATGGCCAGCATCTCAGCAGGCTTTGCACAAACTGACTCGCTGAAGATAAAGCAGCTGAAGGAAGTTGTGATCCAGTCCAACCGGTATGAAGTAGAGCGTCTGCCGGCTACCCAGGGTACCTACCTGCTGGGCGGCCGCAAGAACGAAGTGCTGAACATACAGCAGATGAACGTAAACATAGCGGAGAAAACCCCGCGCCAGATCTTCGCCAAAGTGCCCGGCGTATTTGTATACGACATGGACGGCACCGGCAACCAAACCAACATCTCCACCCGCGGCCTCGATCCGCACCGCGGTTGGGAGTATAACATTCGCAAGAATGGCATCATCACAAACTCCGACATGTACGGCTATCCCGCCAGCCACTACAGCATGCCGATGGAAGCGGTAGAACGTATTGAAATGATACGCGGCACAGGCTCGCTGCAATACGGCGCCCAGTTTGGTGGTATGCTGAACTATGTATCCAAACACCCCGACACCACACGCGTAGCGGCCTACGAGACCATCAACACCGTCGGCTCGTTCGGGCTCTTTAGCACCTACCACGCGCTGAGCGGAACGGTCGGCAAATTCCAGTACTATGTATACTATAACAAACGAAAATCCGATGGCTACCGCGACAACAGTGACTCGGACTTCGATGCGCAGTCGTTTATGCTGGCGTATCGCCCCACCGATCGCATGACAATCAAGGCCGAAGTAGCGCGCTCAAAGTACATCTACCATATCCCCGGCCCGCTGACCGACAGCATGTTCCACGCCGATCCCCGCCAGTCGACACGTGCGCGGAACTACTTCAATCCAGCGATTTATGTGCCGTCGCTCTCCCTGGATTGGAAGCTTTCCGACCGTACGCGTCTGTCATGGGTACTATCGGCAGTGCTGGGTGAGCGCAACAGCGTGCAGCTCGACAAGCTGGCCACGACTAAAGACGTGATCGACCCAAATACACTCACCTACGCCTCACGCCAGGTAGACATCGATAATTTTAACAGCTATACCTCGGAGCTGCGCCTGTTGCATACTTATACCCTGGGAAAAACCGAGCATGTAGTGGTAGCGGGTGTACAGCTCTTTAACAACGACCTGCACCGCCGTCAGCTCGGCAAAGGCACCACGGGCGCTGACTTCGACCTGTCACTGATCGATCCCAACTGGGGCCGCGACCTGCACTTTAAAACCAACAACGTAGCCGTGTTTGTAGAGAACGCGTTCCGCTTGCTGCCGGGACTGTCAATCACCCCCGGCGTACGCGTAGAAATGGGTGAATCAAAAATGTCGGGTACTATATCGTACTATGATGCCGGCAGCTTTCCCGATAACATTGATCACACCTTTGCCCTCGGCGGCTTGAATATCGACTACATCACCCGCAAGGGAAACAACGTCTACGCAGGTTTTTCGCAGGCCTACCGCCCGGTAATCTTTAAAGACATCATTCCGGCCTCGGCATACGAGACCATCGACAAAGACCTGAAAGACGCCACGGGCTACAACATGGAGCTCGGGTATCGCGGCATCACCCATGGTCTGCGTTGGGATATAGGGGTATTTAGTCTGGGTTATGACAACCGCCTCGGTACGCTTGAACAGACGAACCCTGACAACGGCACGACCTATATATATCGCACTAATATCGGCAACTCCATGACCACAGGAGCCGAGATCTTCCTGGCATACAACCTGCGGTTAGGCGACTACAGCAACCTGTCGTTGTTTACCTCGACTGCTTTCTTCCACGCGCGATATACCGATGCTATTGTACGCTCGGGTAAAAATGCCGGGGGAAGTGCCCAATCGGAGAACATCGACATACGTGGCAACAAAGTGGAAACTGTACCCGATATGATCACCCGCAACGGTATCACCTTCTACTGGCACCGCCTGAGCGCGACAGCGTTGTATAGCTATACAGGGGAGAGTTATGCCGATCCGTTGAACACGGTAACACCCTCGAAAACCGGCGCCGTGGGCCTGGTACCTTCGTACGGCCTGCTGGATTTCAACGCGTCGTTCCGCGTCACGCAGCAGTGGATGGTAAGGGTTAACATGAACAACATGACAGATAAACAATACTTCACGAAACGCCCCAGCTTCTATCCGGGCCCAGGTGTCTGGTCGTCAGACGGCCGCTCGATGAACGTGACGGTAGCGTTGAAGGTATAGTACGAAAGATTTTGAATTAATAATTTGGGTTAGTTCAAACACACCCGCACGGCTCAGACTCACACGCGAGAGTATCCGGATAAGTCTTCATCTCTTGAAGGCTGTCCGGATTTACTTTTTTACAGGGGTATTCTTCACGATCATTTCGTGCATGATCGCAAACACCTTGTCTTTTAGCGCCACGGTATTAGCCGTGGTAAGCCCCGTCGTTTCAATGGGCTCGCCTACATAAATGCGGATCGTACCCGGGCGCAAATCAATAGTACCCGGCGGCATCAGCGGGCCCGCGCCCAATACAACCATCGGTAGAATAGGCTGTTGTGTATCGACGGCAATACGGAACGCCCCGTCCTTAAAGGGCTGCAGCAATTCCTTTGAACGGTTCTGCGTGCCCTCGGCGAAGATGAGGATCGAAATGCCCTGCTTTAAAAACATCTTGAGCCTATCGATGCTACGCTTGCGGCTCTCCGGGCTCGAACGATCTACGATGATGGTAGCCGCTTGTGCAATCCACCCAAACACCGGAATCTTCTTCAATTCTTTTTTCGCCAAGGGCCGGAACTGCCCGGGAATGATCATCCGAATGCCGGGAATATCGAGGAACGAGGTGTGATTGCTGACATAAATGTACGACGCGCCCCGTTTGAAATTTTCCGTACCATAAAACTCATACCGGATAAACGTAAGCTGACTAAAGATCCACGACCATGCATACAAAAACGCATAACCAATATTTCCAAAGCGCTGTCCCAACATAAACGGCACAACAATGCCCGGCAGCAGGATCAGCATAAACACCGTAAACACCAGAAAAACCCACACCTTATACAGCGTAAGCAGAATGAAACGAATGACTTTCAAAGCGTTGAATTAAAAAATCGACCGCGAAAGTTCCGAAACTTTTTTTAACAAACAAGCACAAAAAGGACGGAGGGAAGGGGGAAGGAGTGAAGGGGCGGGGAAAAGCCAGGCTCGGGAGATGCCCGAGCCTGGCCATGAATATTATGTTAAGAGAAATACCGCGTAACCCCCGGCGTAGCGATCGGATAAAACCCATTCGCATCCGGCTTCACCGGCATATCCGCATCCCAGGCGAACGTGGTCGGCATAATACTCAGCCCGGAGTTAAGTGTCTTATCCCACTCAATCACCTGTCCTGAATAAGTCGCCATCCGCCCCATGATCGCCGTCAATGTAGACTTCGCGCCATTCTCTGCGTCAGCAAACTTATATTCACCTTTCGCAATAGCAGCAAACAGCTCATCGTGCTCCGTCTGATACGGATTATTCTCATTCTTCCGGTCATACTTATACAAAGCCTTGCCCTTGCTGGTAATCTCCGCAGCACCACACTTCACAACCCCTTTCGTTCCCACCAGCATCTCATCCACAATCGCATACGTACCTTTGATGTGACGGCATTGGCTATTCAGTATCGTGCCATCGGCATAATGATACTCCACATAGTGGTGATCATAGATCTCGCCATATTCTTTACCCGTCCGTACCTGGCGGCCACCCAGGCCAAAAGCCTTCACCGGGTAATCGCCCTTGAACCAGTTCATCACATCGATATTGTGTATATGCTGTTCGTTGATATGGTCGCCGCACAGCCAGTTAAAATAGTACCAGTTGCGCATTTGATATTCCATTTCGGTTTGACCGGGCTTGCGCATGTTTACCCACACGCCGTCGTTGTTCCACCACACCTGGCCCGAAGTGATCTCGCCGATCATACCATCCTTCACGCGCTTGAGCAGCTCGCGATACGAGTTCTGGTAGTGACGTTGCAGACCCACTACCACGTTGAGCTTTTTCTTCTTGGCTTCTTCCGCTGCGCGCAGCACGCGCTGTATACCGGCAGGGTCCGTGGCCACGGGCTTTTCCATAAACACGTGCTTGCCCTGGCGAATAGCTTCTTCAAAGTGAATCGGACGGAAGCCGGGAGGCGTCGTCAGGATCACAACATCGGCCAGCGCAATAGCTTTCTGGTATGCGTCGAAGCCAACAAACTTGTTTGCTTCGGGAACGGCGACTTTAGCCTTCACGTTGCCCTCTTCCGAATTCTCGTCGGTAAGCGCAGCGTAGGCGCTGTCGAGGCGATCGCGGAAAGCATCGGCCATGGCCACAAGCTTTACATTCTGTTTGGTGAGCATGGCCTGCATCGCTGCGCCGGTACCCCGGCCACCGCAGCCAACCAGTGCGATCTTAATGGTATCATCTACCGAGTTGAAATAGCCGCTGGCATGGGATAAAAACGGAGCGGCCACCAGGCCTCCGGCCAGCAGGGAGGATTGCTTCACAAACTCCCGGCGTGATTGTTTATCTTCTTTCATGGTTCTAGTGTTTGGTATCGTTCGTTTTCTAAGCGAAGTAAAGTGAATATACACCTTCCGGCATTCCTTGCCACCGGCTTTTATACACCCGGTCGGAATGCGGGTTGACCTTAGCCTGTTATTTCAGGTACGATGCATAAAACGCATCGGCTTCCGCTGCTGTGGGCTGCGCCAATGGACGCACGATGCGGAAACCCATATACATGCCCTCGGTTAACCACCAGCGGCTTTTCGGTATCTGCGGGTCGCGTTTGTTCCACGCGGCATTAGACGGAATGCGGTTGGCCGTTCGCAGCATACTGGCATCGTCCAGGTACGAACCGCCGCGCGCAGCACGGGGATACCGTGAAGCCGGCGCCACCGTGGGATCTTTTGCACCGTCGGCCAGCGTGTTATAGGTAGCGGCATCGTATTGGTCCAACGTCCACTCGCTCAGGTTTCCGTGCATATCGTACAAACCCCAGGCGTTGGGCTTCAGCTGTTTTACCCGCTGATATTTACCGCCGCTGTTGCCGACAAAATAACCATACTCTGGCAACAGCTTAGGGTCGTTGCCAAAGGAATAGGCCGTCGTACTTCCCGCGCGACAGGCATACTCCCATTCTGCTTCGGTCGGCAACCTGTAGAAGATGCCGGTCTTGGTATAGAGCCATCGGCAATACACAATACAGGCTTGCTGACTCATGCTGTTGGCCGGGTGTTGCGGCTCACGGCCCATGCCCCACGTCAGGTCGATATACTGCGCCGTAGGGCGCGACACGGCATCAACGTCGATAGCCTTTGTCTGCGGCACATCCATATTCTTAAAGAAGGTATCCCACTCGGCAAATGTCACTTCGTGTTCTTCCATCCAGAACGAAGAAACTTCTACTTTCTTTTGCGGGCCTTCGTCCTCTTCACGTCCGGCTTCGGCCGCAACGCTGCCCAGGCTGAAGCTGCCGCCCTTGATCGGGATCATTTTAAACTTTACCGCAGCGCCGGGCACGGTCTGCTCGTACGGCAGAAAATCTTGCGCAGTAGCGATACTAAAGAAACAGGAAAAAGTCAGGACCAGGGTCAGTACAATACAGGAAAGCGGGTGGCAAAGCGGATGTCTCACGTCAGTCGTAAATGGTTAGGGCCTCAATATAGAAAAACCCATCCCCCGCTGCAACCACGGTGTACCTACGAGAGACGACGCAGCAGCGCCATATAGAATCCATCAAACCCTTCGGACGGCCAGGCGTGCGCTTCGTCCAGCAGGTCAAAACGTCCGTTTTGCGTCTCCAGGAATTTTTTTACCTGGACTTCATTTTCAGAAGGCATGATGCTGCACGTGGAGTATACCATCAGCCCACCGGGTTTGAGCATTTCACAATAATCGTTGATAATGTGCTGTTGCAGCTCGCGCACGTTCTGAATAAACTCCGTCGAGAGCTTCCACTTGGCGTCGGGGTTGCGTTTTAACACACCCAGGCCGGAGCACGGCACGTCGAGCAGTAGCCTGTCCGCTGACTTCTCCAGGCGCTTGACCGTCTTGGAAGAGTCGATAACACGGGTCTCGATGTTACTCGCGGTGGCGCGCCGGGCACGTTTCTTAAGCTCTTCGAGCTTCCACTCTTCGGTGTCCATCGCGAGAATACGTCCTTTGTTCTGCAACAGCGAGGCAATGTGTAGGGTCTTGCCACCCGCACCCGCACAGGCGTCTACCACGCGCATGCCAGGCTCCAGCCGCATGAACGGCGCGATCAGCTGGGAGGCAGCATCCTGCACTTCGAAAAGACCTTGTTTAAAAGCGGGCAGCCGAAATACATTCTGTCGGCGCTCAAGCACCAACGCATCCGGCACGTCGGGCAGCGTGGCGGTTTCTACCTGCTCTTCCAGCAACATAGCCCGCAGCTCGCGCAGGGACGTCTTGAGCGTGTTGGTGCGCAGCACTACCTCAGCCTCTTCGTTGAGGGCATGCAGCTCGTCATCCCACCGGGCGCCGAGCTCCTGCTCCCCCAGGTCGTCTAGCCAGTCGGGAATCGATTCGTTAATACGGCGGATCTGCTGAAACTTCTCTAAGCGGGCCCGGATCTTGTCGGGGTTCAGACCTTTGAGCTCATCCCATTCGGGCATGGGCACGTCATGCAGCACACACCAGCCGCCCAGCAGTGACCAATAATCGTTTGACGGAGTGTCGGTCAGGGTTTGGAGGAGCCGGTACCAGCGCACAATGTCGTATGTAGTCTCGGCGATAAACCGCCGGTCGCGGGCACCCCATTTCGGATTTTGTTTTAATACTTTTTCGATCACCTTGTCGGCGAACTTGCCTTGCTCGAAGATCATTTCCAGTGACTGGATTACGGCACGGGCAATGTTAACGTAGAGTTTCATGTGGGTGCGAAGATACTAGGCTTAGGGGAATAAGGAGAGAATTTTTACCTTGTATCAAAACGACCCGGCCCCTTAAACCCCGATAACCATGAAACGCAGAAACTTTTTGCAAAAAAGCCTGGCCGCTGCCGCCTCTACCGCAACGCTCGGCGGCGCCCTGGCTACTGTCGCTACCGCACGCCCCACGGCCGCTGCCGAAAAACCATTTAAGCTCAACTACGCCCCCCATGACGGCATGTTTGCCAACCACGGCGGAAAGGACTTCGTCGACCAGATTAAATTCATGTACGACCAGGGCTTTCGCGGAATCGAAGACAACGGCATGCTCGGCCGCAGCAAAGAACAACAAGACAAGATCGGTGCTACCCTGGCCAAGCTCGGCATGACCATGGGCGTATTTGTGATCGACACCGGCAACAACTGGAAGGTATCGCTTACCAGCGGCAAACAAGAATTTAAAGACAACTTTATCGATACCTGCAAACGCTCCGTCGAGCTGGCCAAACGCGTCAACGCCAAGTGGGCTACCGTGGTACCCGGCTTTTACGAACGCCACTTACCCATCGGCATTCAAACAGCCAACGTCGTGGACGCCCTGCGCCGCGGTGCTGAAGTACTGGAACAAGGAGGTCTGATCATGGTGCTGGAACCCCTGAGCGACACCCCCGAGCTCTTCCTGCGTTACTCCGATCAGACGTATGAGATCTGCAAGGCAGTCGACAGTCCATCGTGCAAGATCCTGTACGATATATACCACATGCAGCGCAACGAAGGCAACCTCATTCCGAACATCGAAAAGTGTTGGGATGAAATCGCCTACGTCCAGATCGGCGACAACCCGGGCCGCCACGAGCCCACTACCGGCGAGATCAACTATAAGAACATCTTCAAATACCTCTACGATCGTGGCTACCGCGGCGTCATGGGCATGGAGCACGGCAACGCCAAAAGCGGTAAAGAAGGCGAGCTGGCACTGATCAAGGCGTATCGGGAAAGTGATAATTTTTAAACCCTACATAACCGTGGGGGATAATTTTAAAACAGGCCGTTTCACCTAAGAGACGGTCTGTTTTTTTTGAGTGATAGCGGCAAGACTTTTGTAGATTTGAACTCCCTAAAAAACCCTCTATGAAACTTGGCTGGATAACCCTCCTTTTTCTCTCCCTCACGTTTACCCTGAACGCTCAAATACTCAAAGACCTCCAAAAGGCGGCAACCGACACCGGAAAAAAACTGAACACCAAAGAAAACCGCGACAAGGTTGCTACCATCGTGCTCAAGGACATGGAAAAGGCGCGTGCCGAATTCGACTCCACGGACTTTGATTATGCCATCCTCGTGAGCGACAACTCCGGTCTGTTCGACCTCAAGGAAAAAGGCGAGAGCGCCGCGCGCTTCACTTCTGTTGTAGGACTCGGCTCGTCCTATCTAAAAAACGATGAGCTGGCCGATGCCGAAAAAGCACGCTTCCACCGTGAGATGGGCGAGGTGTGGTATGCCAATGGTAAGTTTAAAATGGCAGAAGCGAAATTCACCGCCGCTAAAGCGGCCTACGAAAAAGCCAACCTGCGCGAAGACATGGGCTATATCAAAACCCTGTCAGACCAGGGCCTGCTCTATAACACCATGGGCCGCTTCACGCAAGCCGAAGGCGCTACCGCGGAAGCCCTCGACATGCGCGTAACCAAATTCGGCGCCAATAACCTGAGCGTGGCGGCATCCCAAAACAACTACGGCGTATTGAAGTATAACCTGGCCCGCTACAACGAAGCCGAGAAAGACTTCGAAGCCGCGGAGACCGTCATCAATACAAACAACTTGCAGGCCGCCATGCAGCATGCCATCGTGCTGAACAACCAGGCCATGCTGTTCCAAACCATCGGCCGCCTGGAAGAAGCCGAAAAGAAATTGAAAGAAGGAGTAGCCATTGCCGAAAAGATTCAGGGCTCCAAATCTAAAAACAACCTGCGCTTCCTGGCCAACCTCGCCCTGCTATACCAGCAGATGGGAAAATATACCGAAGCCGAAACAATCTATACTGGCATGGAGAAACGTCTGGGTAAAAACAATCCCGACTACGCCGCCATGCTCAACAATCAAGCAGCCCTGTACATGGTCATGGGCAAAGAAGACAAAGTCGAAGACTTACTGAAGCGCTCTGCGGCGATCTACAAATCAAAGCTTACGGAAGATAGCCCCGCGTATGCCCGGGCTGTGAGCGACCAGGGTAATTTCTATCGATACAAAGCCCGGTATAGCGAAGCCGAACCCCTGCTCGAAAAAGCATTGAGCGTACGCGAAACAACACTCGGCAAGAACCACCCCCTATACGTACAGTCGCAGGAAGACCTCGCCATTCTCTACTGGAAACAAAAGGCATGGGACAAAGCCTTCACGATGTATCGCGAGGCGATGGATAAATCACTCGACTTCGTCAGCAAGTACTTTCCCCCCATGAGCGAAGCCGAAAAGACGAAATATTGGGATGTACTCTCGCCGCGCTTCCAACGCTTCTATAATTTTGCCGTAGAAGCCAGCCCCGAAAATCCGCATGTGGTAGGCGCCCTGTTCGACTACCGCATGGCCACCAAGGCCTTACTGCTCAACTCAACAAATAAGGTCAAGAAAACAATCTTCGCGAGCAAAGATCCCGCGCTGATCGGTGACTACATCACCTGGCTGGATCAAAAGGAAACGCTCGCCCGTCTCTATGCCTACTCCAAAGACGAGTTGAAACAACAGAAGATCAACCTCGATTCATTAGAGCGTGCCGCCAACGCCATGGAGCGCAGCCTGTCACAACGCTCGGCAGACTTCTCGTCCGGTTACGCCACACAAAAGATCGGCTACGGTCAACTCGCCGGACTACTGACCGATACCGAGGCCGTGGTAGAGATCGTACGCCTGCAAAAATTCGATCAGAAGTTTACCACCGACGCGCGTTATTTAGCATTGGTGCTGACGAAAGGTGCCGAATCGCCCAAACTGGTGGTACTCGAAAACGGCCAACAGCTCGATACACGCTATGCCAAATTCTACCGCAATGCTATCCAGACACATGCCGACGACAATTACTCCTACGACCAATTCTGGGCACGCATCGAGCCAGCGCTCGCAGGCAAAAAGCTCCTCTACCTTTCGCCTGACGGCGCCTACAACCAACTAAACATCAATACACTTAAAAAGCCCGACGCCGACTACCTCGTCAACCGCTACGACCTGGTAGTATTGGGAAACTCCAAAGACCTGATCGCCCTCAAAGGACGCAAGCCCCGTACCACAAAAAAGAATGCAACGCTCCTGGGCTTCCCCGACTACGGTGCCGGCGACATCAATCCGCTGCCGGGCACGAAGGTAGAGATCGACAACGTCAACAAAGTATTGAAAGCATCCGCCTACCAGGTAACACAGTTCACACAGAAGACAGCAACCGAAAAGAACCTCAAGGCCGTAAAGGCACCCACGCTGCTACACGTCGCGACCCATGGCTACTTCCTGCAAGACGTAGAAGAGACCGGCAACGCCTTTGGCGTACAACTTGAAAACGCAGGCAACAACCCACTGCTCCGCTCGGGCCTGTTGTTAGCGGGAGCCTCAGGCACCGCCAGCGGCACACGTGCGCCGGACCTGGAAAGCAATGACAACGGTGTGCTGACAGCCTATGAAGCCATGAACCTCAACCTGGACGGTACCAGCCTGGTGGTACTAAGCGCCTGCGAAACAGGCCTGGGAGACATAAAGGCAGGGGAGGGAGTATACGGCCTGCAACGCGCCTTCCTGGTAGCCGGTGCCGAAGCCCTGATCATGAGCCTTTGGAAAGTAGACGACGCCGCCACACAAATGCTGATGAGCAACTTCTATACCCAGTGGATCAAACTGGGCAACAAACAAAAAGCCTTCAAACAAGCCCAACTCCAGCTAATGACAAAATACAAAGACCCATACTACTGGGGCGCCTTTGTAATGATGGGCATGTAAGCAAAAAAAACAGGCCTTCAACGAAGGCCTGTTTTTTTTACTGCGGAATTATCTTCAGAACCATCCCCGGACTCTCGGTCGCCACATACAAGAACCCATCCGGCGACTGCACAACCGCCCGCACCCGTCCGATTTTATCCAGCAATTTCTCATCATGCACCGACTTATTCTCGGCACTCACCTCAACCCGGTGCACATGCGTAAGCGCCAGCGCTCCTACTAAAAAATTCCCCTTCCATCCCGGATACTGATCGCCGCGCACCCGCACCAACCCACACGTTGCAATGGACGGTACCCAATAATGCACCGGCTGTTCCATACCTTCCTTAGCGGTAATATCCGTAATCGGTGTGCCATCATAGTTTATACCATACGTAATAACCGGCCAGCCGTAATTCTTCCCCTTCTCCACCTTATTCAACTCGTCACCACCCTTGGGACCATGCTCAACATCCCACAGTGTCTCCGTGGCGGCATCATACACCAACCCTTGCGGATTACGATGCCCATAGCTCCAGATCTCCGACTTGGCACTGTCTATCCCCACGAAGGGATTATCCGTCGGCACCGTACCATCTTCATTTAGCCGCAGCACCTTGCCCAGGTGGTTGCTAAGTTTCTGCGCGTTCGCCTTTGTACCACGCTCACCCGACGAAAAGAAAATATGCCCTTTACCATCAAACACAATCCGCGAACCAAAGTGCACATCCGAATTAGCAAACGGCTGTGCCGAGAACAACTCCTGGAAATCCGTGAACGCATTACCTTGAAGCTTGGTGCGGGCAATCGTGGTGCCGCCACCGCCTTCGCCGGGCTTCGCGTAGCTTAGGTAAATCCAGCCGTTGTTGGCATAATCAGGGTGCGCAACAATGTCGAGTAACCCACCTTGCCCGTTGGCATAAACAGAAGGTACATTTTCAATCTTCTCATCCAGTAACTTGCCATCCTGAATGATGCGAATCTCACCCTTGCGCTCGGTCACGAGAATCCGGCCGTCAGGAAGAAATGCCATACCCCACGGATTTTCCAACCCGGTAGCGACAGTATCAACACCAAAAGCTTGTTTTTCAGATTGGGTGACCGCCCCGTTGTAGGCTGCAGAATCACCAGGTTTATCAGAACATTGTGTCAGCGCGAAGGTCATGCCCGACAAAAACAGAAGTACGTATTTTTTCATGATTGTATAAAGGAACAAAGATAGAATACGGAGGTATTCAGCCGAACAAACCCGTACCAACACCGGCTTGAGCCTGATGAACGGCGTGTTATTCCGACTTATTATTCATTTCCCGCACAATGTCGGCAATAGGCCGGTCGTTAACCATAACATTTTCCAACGCTGCTTGCCCATTACGCACACGAATCGTAGCATACACCTGCTGCGTCGAGTCCGACCGCGATTCCCAGTAAAGCCGCTCAGCTTCGGAGGCTTTCGACTCTTCGAGATAAAACCGCTCAAAAGGATATTCGAATACTACGGTGGCAGGGGTGCCGCTTTCGACATACGAAATGCGCACTTTGATATAGTCATCACCTTCCTGCTCGTAAAGGGAAGCGCGCGAAATGCGGCCGTAGCCGGCCGAGTCGGCCAGTGTAATGTACATATACTCATGGCCAATCCACTCCTGATAGTCGTTCACCGTCACCTGATTTTCAGAAAAATTCAGGATGATATATTTTCCCCGGAAGGGGTCACTCGGGTCGATCGGGGCGGTTTGTAATTTAAATAGCCGCCCCTCCGATAAGATTGCCTCCTGGTCGAGAATCGTCTTGAAAGGGATGAACCACTGTGCCAGGCACATGACCACAAAGGCAACGATGATCAATGTTTTTTGCATGATACGATCAATAAAATATATTTTATACTATGCATTACGTCGGTTGCGGAGCACACGCAGATTGGCGACAAAGAAACCAGCCCCCACGGCTATGAATAACAGCCCACGTGCGACAAAGCTCATCTCGGTGTCGAAGAAGCGGCAAAGGATCAACAATGCCAGAATAAACAGGCCATAGTTCAAAATACCTAGCTTATTTTGCCGTGCTCCATCGCGAATGGTAAACACGCCAAAGACAAAGACGGTAACGTTGGCCAGAATGCGGCTAACCTGTGGTTGCGTAAACCCAACAAGAAACAGCAGAAGAACGACGGCGAAGGCGAAGACCTTAGCATTGAGCGCGGTTTCTCGGTTTCGGTATAGCATATATACCAGCAGGCCAGCGGTAAGGATAACAGAAATCCAGTACGGGGCGGCTGCGCGTAGATTCAGCGCGTCACCCATATTCATACGTGATACACTGTTCCAAAAGTTATCGAATGTTAAAAATAATAGCATACCGATAGTGCCCAGGCTTCCACAAATCAGGAATCCATTGGCAATCAACCGGCGCTGGCGTATTTTTTCAAAATGTCCAATAAGTACCAGCAAGCTCATTAGGTTGACATAGAGTAGTGCAGTAAGCTCCTCGTCGGCGCTGGTCAGGAAGAGGTGGTTAAACATGCCCAACGTAAAAATCAGCGATAAAGGTAGGAGCCAGGCATGGAATGCAAAGAAATTGCTTTCGCTACGGTCGCGATATAGCCGGTAATAATACGGGCATGAAACCGCCAGCAGCGCAAAATACCACCAGGCAACGTCGGCAGGCCGGTCGAAGTAAGCGACATTACACGCATACCACGTAATACCCCCGAGCAATAACATGGACGCTACAGACGAACGGAGAATATACTGAATCGGAAACGCCAGCAACATCCAAACCAACAGGAATTCCGACAGCGCACCATCGATCTGGTAAACCTGGCTGACGATAGCAATCGCAGCACCGATAGCTAAAAACAGGAACGTAGCACTTCCCTCGCGCCAGGCCGTATTGTCCGCTTTCTTAAACAGTGTAAAAGCACAGGCCGCCTGCCCCACCAACAAAGGTAGAAGCGCCAGGGCCAGCTTAGGCGCCTTGCCAAGCACATCCCAATTATGCGCGATGATGAGAATGAAGCCCAGGCCCGTCAGCAACGCGCCCAGTATACCGAATACGATCACGAGACGGTTAGCGGCATTCTCCGGCTTTTGAGCATAGTACGCGCGAATGCGCTCCGCAGTATCGGGCGTAATGATGGAGGCTTGCTCCAGCTCGGCCAATTCCTTTACGAAAGATTTACTCATAGAACGCTGTAAAAAAAATATAGCCTACGGTAATCCGTAGGCTATAAAGTTAATGTATTAATGTCGGTTTAGCACGTAGTTTAGCGGCGGCGACCGAAGATCCGCAGCAGATACAGGAACAGATTGATGAAGTCGAGGTATAGTGTCAATGCACCCATGATGGCCTCCTTGTGGTCATCATCGCTGCCTTCGTTACCGATGATATTCATGTTTTTGATTTTCTGCGTGTCGTACGCAGTTAACCCGACGAAGATCAACACACCGGCATACGACGTGATCCAATAAAGCGTCTCGCTTTGCATGAAATAGTTTGCGATCGACGCAATGACTAAACCAATGAGACCCATAAACAGGATGTTACCCCATTTGCTCAGATCAGTCTTGGTAGTATAGCCGTATATACTCATCACCGCGAATGTTCCAGCCGTCACAAAGAATGTAGAGGCAATCGATGAGGCCGTGTAAACAATAAAGATACACGACATGGTAAGTCCGTTCAACACAGCATAAATAAAGAACACGAACGTCGCCAGGTTGGCGGACATACGGTTGATCATGCTGACCAGGATACCGACGGAGATCAATTCTAAAATGATCAACCCGAAGAATACCCACTTCGTACCAAAAATAAAACCAAGCAAAGCTTCTGATGAAGCGGTATACAAGGCTACCAGTCCGGTCAGGACCAGCCCGAGGCTCATCCATCCGTAAACTTTTACCATGAAACGTTGTTGCTCGGCCAGTACCTGGTCAACGGTGGGCATTGTAGGCGTAGTAGAAGAATCCATGTTCGTAAAAATTGCTTAAAGATATAGAATCATTTTTGAAACGTATAGGTCATAATGCGGTTGCCAAAAAACGTCGGAACGTAAAGCCATTTTCGGGTAGCGTCGTATTCGACATCGGCGCAGTTCAGTTTTTGCTCCCGTGTGTCCAGCAGGGCGTGTGATTTCCCTTGCGCATCAACGAAATACGCCTCTCCCGGCCAGCAAGACACAATAAATTCTTGTTTGCCTACAGGCACGATCCCGTCATTTCCGCCAGTCGCCACATCCGACACCTTGACCAGGTCTTTTCCTTCCTTTAAGCAGTAGAGCGCGCCGTTCCCCACGTCAGCGACATAAATACCCTCGGGCTGTGCAAGTAACCCGTTGATGCGTTGGAAAAGAGGGCTTTCAAAATACAGGGTGGCCGCGTCACCCTGGATGCGATGGATCTTACCTGTGCCGGAATCCGATACGTACACCGTGCCGGCTTTATCTACTGTAATGTCATTCAGGAATTTAGCGTCCGGTACGTCGATGCGGCGCACGATCTTGCCCGAGGCCAGGTCGATCACCGCCACTTGAAAAAGATCGGCTACATATAGATGGAGACCGGCTATGCCCATGCGCTTTGGCGCATCGAGACCAGTGACCCATTGCAGATTGAGTATCTTTCCTCCCGGCGATATTTTTGAAATAAAACCTTTGCCATCCTTTTCGCCAGGGCCACCGTCGATGTTGGAAACGTAACAAATTTTGCGGTCGGGGTCGATCAGAACAGATTCAGGAACGCGAAAAACCGTGTCGGTTTGCCAGGCCAGGGTGAGCTTTTGCGCCACGGCCGTACAGACCGAAAAAAGCAGCAGCATACCTGAAAACAACAGGAAAGGCACAGGTCGGTTCATCGGTTCGGGGTTAGGGTTGAACGCCTTTATCCAAAGGTAGCTTTTTCCCCGCACCCAAAGAAGCCCCGGAAGGTTCGGAACTTTGACCCGGCTGTGCTAATTTGGACCAAAATTCAACTTTTTATGCTTTATAAAATTCTTGTAGAAGCACACTCGGGCGTCCGCTACCTGGTGTTGTTGCTGTTGATCGTGGTGATTGTAAAATCGCTGATGGGCCTGATCAACAAAAGCCCCTTTGCCAAAGCCGACAACTTGCTCAGCCTGTTTCTGCTGATCTTCACACACATCCAGCTACTGTTGGGCCTGTTCCTGTACTTCGTCAGCCCGCGCGTAAATTTCGGCCCCGAAGCCATGACCGACTACTACCGGTACTTTACAGCCGAGCACATCACGGGGATGCTGGTGGCCGTCGTACTGATAACGATAGCGCGCTCGACGTCTAAGCGCATGACCGATGCCGTCGCCAAGCATAAAAGACTGTTCCTATTTAACACTATTGCCCTGGTGATCGTCCTGGTCGTATTGGTGCTGGGAGGTGTAAAAATTGTCGGAAGGTAACAGATCATACTTTTCGATCGACAAAGCCGGGTTAATCCCGGTTTTTTTGTATACGACCATTTCTGTTATTGTCTTAACTTTACTCCCTAATATCTAACCTCTACGCTATGAGATCGTTATTACTTTTGTTACTGGTGTCGCTTACATTCTGTGCCCGTGCGCAGCAGCAATCCATGCTGCGGTATGAGCTCGTGAAGATGGACAAGAATGTAAACACCTTCCGCCACGAAGCTGCACCCGTAGTCTCTCCCGATGGCAACACCCTCTATTTCTTTGTGCAAAACCACCCCGACAACACCCTCGGAAAAGACGACACACAAGATATTTGGGCTTCCAAAAAAGACGCCAACGGCGTTTGGGGCGTAGCCGAACACTTACGCAACCCGTATAATATCCACTCCTCCAACCAGGTATTTACAGTATTCGACGACGGCAGCCTCTTCATTCGCGGCGGCCGCTCCAAGGGTGAAAAAGGATTCTCCATTGTCACCAATGGCTCGCTGAAAGAACTGGACGTAAAAGACTTTAAGTCTATGAACAAAGGGCGCTTTTATGGCGCCAGCATGTCGGCGGACAAAAAATTCATGGTGATATACTTTAGCGAGAAAGACAACGCCGAGCTAAGCGATCTGTACCTAAGCCAGGCACAACCCGACGGCAGCTGGTCGCGCCCGGAGAAGATGAGCCTGAGCACCACAACCGACGAAGTAGGGCCCTTCATCGGCCCGGATCAAAAGACGTTATATTTTGGCAGCGCACGCCAGGCCCCCAACCGCCAGGGCGGTGTTGATATTTACAAAACAACGCGCCTGGACGACACCTGGAAAAAATGGTCTGACCCCATCAACATGGGCAAGCCCATCAATACCAACGCCCTCGACTTCTACTTCACCATCGACCGCGACGGAAACATCTTTACAAGCCGCGCCAACAAGGCACTGGAAGGTGCGCAGCTCGATTTATATCAGCTCGTACCCAAGACTTTCAAGGTAAATCTTACGGGCGTAGTGTTAAACGAAAAAACACAGGATCCCATCGTAGCCGCCCTCGATGTAAAAGTCAAAGAGAAAGAGCCCCTGAAGCTGAAATCAAACACCACCGGTAAATTTGAGACTAAACTACCCGAAACGCAGGCGATTACAATTGCTGCATCCGCAGAAGGATTCCTGCCAAAAGAGCAATCCCTGAAGCTGCCGGTGTTAACGGCCGACACGACCGTATTTGTAGAAATTTTGTTAAAGCCCGTAGCGAAGAAGCTGATGGTAATGGGAAATGTATATGACAAGAAAACAGAAAAGCTGATCGCAGCCAAAGTAGACGTCACCCTGCGCAAAGATCGTAAAACAACGTTTAAAGTGCCGGCCGAGAAAGGCACATTCGAGAAAGAAGTGCCGAAGCTGGGCTGGTACATGCTGAACGCCACCGCCGAAGGTTACCTCAATGCCACGGATAGCGTAGAGCTTGAAAGCGAAGAGCTCTCACCCGCCACCCGCGATCTATACCTCGAGCCGATTGAAATCGGTGTTACCGTGCGTCTGAAGAATATATACTTTGACTTCGATAAAACAACCTTGAAGAAAGAATCCTTCACCGAGTTGAACAAAGTGGCAGACTTCTTAAAACAAAACGCTACGGTAGAAATTGAAATCGCCGGCCACACCGACAGCAAAGGCTCCGACGACTACAATGCCAATCTTTCACAAGGCCGTTCACAATCCGTAGTAGACTACCTCGTCAGCCAGGGCATCGAAAGCTTCCGCCTGACAGCCCACGGCTACGGCGAGTCCAAACCCATCGACACCAACGACACCGAACCCGGCCGCGCCAACAACCGTCGCGTAGAGTTCACCGTCGTCAAGAAATAAACGACTACCTATTCAAAAGCAAAGAGCCTGCCTGCAAGCAGGCTCTTTGTTTTTCAGGCCTCTGCCGCCTGCGGTGTCTTATTCTTCGACACCAATCCATGCTGCTCCAAAAGTTTCTGCTCATCCCCCGTGACATAGGCAAAGATCTTCAACACGCCATCAAAGTATCGCAGAAAATAAACCACATCAAACTCGATCGAAATATCACGCCCCTGCTGCTGATAACGCGAATCCCAATGTACTTTAGCCATCACGTGGAATTCATCGATTAACGTCACCGCCAGTTCTTTGATCTTCATGGACTGCGTTCCAATACTTTTATAGAACTCCATCCCTTGCGGAATAACCTTTCGAAATTCCGCATCATTTTTCGCCGCATTTACGCCCACCGGGCTCGACTCAATAAAGCTTTCGGCAAAAGCAGCTGCCGTACCTTCAACGTCTGGCTTCCCCGCCAGTCCCTGGTTGAAACGATCTTCATACTCCCGGAAGAACGCTTCGGTCTTTTGTTTGATCTCTTTCATAAGCATTGCATTTTGAATGATTTCCGGCCCCACACTGTAGATCACTTTCCCCATAGTGCCCCAACTCCAGGCAGGAACGTTTATTCCTGGCATATCTTCCAGGCAAAACTATGCCTATCCCCTAAGCCCCGTATCCATGAAGGTAAACACAACGTCCATTGAAGATTTTTTCTCCCAGTTGCGCCAACACCTGCAGCGAGATGGTCTCAACCGGGAGGATGTTAACGAAAAGCCGCCCTTGCGATCAGAACTTTTCAGTGCGGAACAAATGGACCAACATGCGCAATTTCTGGCGGGCACGCATAAACTCACCAACAATAAAGCCCCCGAGCTACTGCTCGGTCGCCTGGCCGTTAACGAAGACGTATTATTCCACGTAACAAGGCTATTACAGGATGCTGTAAAAGAAAAGAAAGTCGTAACCCCCGCGGGTGAATGGCTGCTCGATAATTTCTATCTCATTGAAGAACAGATACGCCTGGCCAAACGCCATTTGCCCAAGGGCTATAGCAAGGGTTTACCGCGTTTAGAAAAAGGCAAATCCGCCGGTCTGCCGCGTGTCTACGAAATCGCCACCGAGATCATCTCGCACAGCGATGGACATGTAGACATGCATAACCTGAGCAGCTTCATTGCCTCCTATCAAAAGCTCAACCCGCTGACGTTGGGTGAGCTCTGGGCGGTGCCCATCATGCTCCGCCTGGCCTTGCTGGAAAACCTGAGTCGCGTCGCGGCACGTATCGCCATTGATCGCGCCGACGAGGATCTGGCCAACGACTGGGCACACCGCATCTTAGAGACGGCCGAGAAACATCCCAAAGACCTCGTGCTCGACATCGCCGATATGGCCCGTTCGAATCCGCCGATGGTCAGCGCCTTCGTTGCGGCGTTTACGCGCCAGCTACAATGGAAAGGACCTGACCTTACATTGCCCGCGTCGTGGATTGAGCAAAGCCTTTCCGAGAGTGGTCAGACCATCAATGCCCTTGTACAACAGGAAAACCAAAAGCAAGCGGCCGACCAGGTGTCGATGAGTAACAGCATTAGCAGCTTACGCTTTCTGGTAAAGACCGACTGGCGCGAGTTCGTCGAGACCATGAGCATGGTGGAGCAGACACTGCGAGCCGACCCGGCAGCGGTATATCCCAACATGGACTTCCATACACGCGATCAATACCGTCACGTGGTAGAACGAATCGCGAAGCAAAGCGGCGCGGCGGAATACGAAGTGGCACGCATCGCGTTGGAGTTCGCAAAAGAACATTCCGGCGGCACACGCGACGTGCGCACGTTGCACGTCGGTTATTACCTGGTAGGCGAAGGAGTAAAGAAGACCGAAGCCGCGGTACGGATCAGACTGACGACCGTCGAAGGCGTACGACGCTGGACGGCACGTCGCCGATATGCCTGGTATGTGTTAGGAGCAACCGTGCTTACCCTGTTAATAATGGTCATCGGCGTAGCGGGAGGCTACTCCCGGGATGTGGCGTGGGGATGGTGGCTGACGACGGGCGTTGTTGCCTTGCTGGGTGCCAGTCAATTTGCGCTGTCCATTGTCAACTGGCTGTCAACACTAACAGTCAAACCTCACCAACTACCCAAGATGGATTTCTCGGGTGGCATACCCGACGAAAACCGTACCCTGGTCGTTGTGCCCACCTTGCTGGTCAACCCACGTCAGGTAGAGAAATTGCTGGAAGACCTCGAAGTTCGCTTTCTCGCAAACCGCGACCCCAACTTGCTCTTCGGTCTCTTGACAGACTTGAAAGACGCCGACCAACAAATTCTGCCGGCCGATTCGCTGCTCATACAAATCGCCCGCGATGGAATCATTGCCCTGAACAAAAAATACGACCGCGATGTAAACGATACCTTTTTTCTCTTCCATCGCCCGCGTATGTGGAACCCGGTGGAGAAAATATGGATGGGATATGAACGCAAACGAGGCAAGCTGTCGGAATTAAACCAACTGCTGCGCGGCGGTGCAAAGGCCAGGTTCTCCGTGATCGCGGGGGAAGAACATATTTACAAGAGTGTGCAATATATCATCACACTGGACACAGACACCCAGCTGCCGCGCGATGCCGGTTGGATGCTGGTCGGAATGATGGCACACCCCTTAAACCAGCCTGTATACAGCGATAAAAAGCGTCGCGTAGTACAGGGCTATAGCATTATTCAACCCCGCATCGCGATCAGCCTGCACGGCGCCACCCGCACACGGTATACACGCATGCATGAGAACGATTCAGGCATCGACCCCTATACACAAATGGTGTCCGATGTATACCAGGATGTATTCAGCGAAGGTTCTTTTATTGGAAAAGGCATTTACCACGTCGACACCTTCGAGAAGGTGTTAAATAACCGCTTCCCCGAAAACCGCATTCTCAGCCACGACTTGCTGGAAGGCTCCTACACGCGCTGTGGCTACGCGAGCGACGTACAGTTCTATGAAGAATATCCGGCGCGTTACAGCGTAGACGTCAGCCGCCGGCATCGCTGGATACGGGGAGACTGGCAGATTGGTAACTGGTCATTGCCGTGGATCCCTGACGCCAGGGGCCGGTTTATCGGCAACCCGCTAAATGCGCTCTCCCGCTGGAAAATATTCGACAACCTGCGCCGCAGCCTTGTGCCGGTAGCCTTGGTGCTGCTCTACCTGCTCGCGTGGCTCGTGTTGCCGGCAACCTGGTTTTGGACGGTATGTGCCACGGGGGTCATTTTGCTGCCCGCACTCGTGGTTTCTATATGGGGGATGGTGCATAAACCGACAGAGATCAATTTTCGTCAACACTTGGTAAACAATATACGCAGCATATACCATACGTTGGCACAGGCAGGACTTACGATCGTCTGCCTGCCCTACGAAGCCATGGTCAGTCTGGATGCTATTGGGCGCACCGGATGGCGCGTCGTTGTCAGCCACCGGCGACTGCTCGAGTGGAATCCGTCGGGGTTTGTGCAAAACGGTCGTCCGGAAACACTGCCGGAAACCTACGTCACCATGCTGGCCTCGCCGCTGTTTGCCATTCTGACAAGTGCTGCGATCATACACTGGAATCCGGCCGCATGGGCAGCGGCCGCACCGTTCTTACTGGTGTGGATGCTGGCGCCTGCGGCGGTCTGGTGGTTGAACCAACCCTTGCCGACCGTCTCGGGTGAGCTGAACGCTGACCGCAAAGACACGCTTCGTGAGCTGGCGCGTAAAACATGGGCCTTCTTCGAAGACCTGGTAGCGGAGCCGGACAACTGGCTGCCTCCTGACAACCTGCAGGAATATCCTATACCGGTGGTGGCCCATCGCACGTCACCCACCAACATTGGCTTATCGTTACTGGCCAATCTTACCGCGGTGGACTTTGGCTATATACCCGCCGCACAATTTTTACAACGTACTGAGCACACGTTCTCGACCCTGAACCGCCTCGAACGGTACAAAGGCCACTTCTATAACTGGTACGATACGCAAAGCTTACAGGTATTGCAGCCACGGTACGTGTCAACGGTAGACAGCGGAAACCTGGCGGGGCACTTAATTACATTGCGGCAAGGGTTACTTCAAATGCCCGATCGTAAAGTGATCGAGCGACAGGCATTGATGGGACTGCAAGACACAGTTCGGATTATATTACACAAGCTTCCTGAAATACATCAAAGCATATACCAAAGCATCGTCCGCGATTTCACACAGATGCTGCAAAAGGAATTTATTGACCTGGAGGCGCTGCGCGCGTTGTTGAGCCAGGTGCGTATAAAGGGTATAGCGGTATTAAACCGTCTCGACTCCCGCACGGAGACACATCGCTGGATCGTCATGTTTGACAGACAAATCCAGACCTTCCTGACCGAGATCGATGCCGTGGCACCTTGGCTGACCGCCGGCCCTATACCGGCAAAGTTCCAGGAGATGAGTTTACTGACGGACGTACCCACCTTCGCGCAGATTTTACAAGCTGAACATCTCCTGGAGGAAGAGATGACGCGTCTGTCCGGCAAAACACAAACGCCGGAAGAAGTAAGCTGGATTGGCCGGTTTCGTACCGCCTTGCACGAGGCGGCATCGTATAGTCGTCGCCAGCTGACAAGCGCAGCCGACTTGGCCGAGCAGTGTGCCTACCTGGCAGACATGGAGTATGACTTCTTATATGACAAGTCGCAGCACCTGTTAACGATTGGCTATAATGTCGAAAGCCATCGCGCCGATGCCAGCTACTACGATCTGTTGGCATCCGAAGCACGCCTCGCCACGTTTGTCGCCATTGCGCAGGACAAACTGCCGCAGAAGAGCTGGTTTGCCCTGGGTCGACGCCTGACAACGGCGGGCAACACACCGGTGCTGTTATCCTGGAGCGGGTCGATGTTTGAATACCTCATGCCCATGCTGGTCATGCCGAGCTATCGCAACACATTGCTCGACGAAACCATGCGTGGCACCGTACAACGGCAGATTGAATATGGCCGCCAGCGGAATGTACCCTGGGGGATATCGGAGTCATGCTACAACGTGGTGGATGCACACCTGACATATCAATACAGGGCCTTCGGCGTACCCGGCCTAGGCTTTAAACGCGGCCTGGGTGATGACCTGGTCATTGCACCATATGCAACCGTGATGGCGCTGATGGTTGCCCCCGATGATGCCTACAACAACCTGGCGACACTGCGCGAACAGGGCTTTGAAGGGCAATACGGTTTCTTTGAAGCCGCTGACTACACCCCGTCACGGTTACCGCGCGGACAATCACGCGTACTTGTTCAAACCTTTATGGCGCATCACCAGGGGATGAGCCTGTTGTCGCTGGCGTACGTACTGCTGGACCAGCCGATGCAAAAAAGGTTTGAAGCCGATCCTCAATGCCAGACCGTATTGTTGCTGCTACAGGAACGTGTACCACGTACAACAAGCTTCTACTCTGCGGCGACCGAAATGCAGGAAGTTACGCTCATGCAGTCGGTACCCGAGATGCGCGTCATCAATACAGCCGATACGCAAGTGCCCGAAGTACAACTGCTGTCGAATGGCCGGTACCATGTCATGCTCACCAACGCCGGCGGTGGTTATAGCCGTTGGCGCGACATGGCGGTGACCCGTTGGCGCGAAGATACAACCTGCGACAACTGGGGAACCTTCTGCTATATACGCGACCTCGATCGGAATGAATATTGGTCGACCGCACATCAACCCGTACTACGCCCGGCCGAGCGGTATGAAGCCCTGTTCTCACAAGGACGCGTGGAATTCCGCCGCCGCGACATCGACATCGAAACACATACCGAAATCATTGTATCGCCCGAAGACGACGTCGAGATCCGCCGCATTCATTTGGTCAATCGCTCCGGGCGCAAGCGACACATGGAAGTGACCAGCTATGCCGAAGTGGTATTGGCGGCGGCCATTGCCGATGCCGCCCATCCTGCTTTCAGCAACTTGTTCGTGCAGACCGCTATAGAGGAAACACACCACGCTATCCTCGCCACCCGTCGTGCGCGTAGTCACGACGAACAGCCACCGTGGATGCTGCACATGATGAAGATCAGTGGGCAAGGAGCCGACAACATTGCCTACGAAACCGACCGCGATAAATTTATCGGCCGTGGTCATACGCTCGCCAGCCCACGCGTGATGCGCACACGCGAGCCGCTGGGGAATTCGCAGGGCTCCGTATTAGATCCCGTCGTATCCGTACAATACCGCATAACATTGCCACCCGGAGAAAGCGTCACCTTCGACGTCGTGACGGGTATGGCAAAAACACGTGAAGAAACACAGATCCTGATAGACAAATACCAGGATCCCCACTTACGGGACCGGGCCTTTGAATTATCCTGGACGCATAGCCAGGTAGTATTACGACAGATCAACGCAGCAGAAGGCGACGCTCAGCTCTTCGGACGCCTGGCCAGTGCGGTGATCTATACCAATCCCTTCATGCGTGTCAGCCGCACCGTTCAAGTAAGAAACCAACGGGGACAGTCTGCATTGTGGGCATACGCTATATCAGGCGATCTGCCGATTGTATTGCTTCGCCTGTCCGATTCTACCAATGTGACATTAGCCCGTCAGATGGTGCAAGCGCATGCATACTGGCAACTCAAAGGACTGGCCGTGGATCTTGTTATTCTAAACGAAGACCAATCCGGATATCGGCAGGTATTGCAAGACCAGATTCAAAGCCTGATCGCTGCCGGCGTGGGGTTAAATTCCGGCCGTCAGGGCGGAATATTTATTCGCTCCGCCGACCAGGTGTCAGGAGAAGACTGGGTGCTGCTGCAAACAGTGGCCCGCATAATCATATCGGACACGCGCGGAAGCCTGAACGAGCAAATTAAACGACGCCCATTACCGAAGCCTGGCGTTGGTTATCTGCAAGCTTCGGCTATCGCGCCAACCGTGGTGGAAGAGACGACCGAGGTGCCGCCCTTGCTATTCTTCAACGGTCACGGCGGCTTTACGGCAGACGGTCGGGAATATATCATTCGCACAAGCGCCACCAGCACCACGCCGCTGCCCTGGATTAACGTGATCGCCAATAATCATTTCGGCACAGTAGTAACCGAAAGTGGTCCGTCATACACCTGGATTGAAAATGCACACGAATACCGGCTTACACCGTGGTATAACGATCCGGTTACCGGACGCGCCGGTGAAGCATTTTACATACGCGACGAAGAAACAGGTCGCTACTGGTCACCCACGCCACAGCCCGCAATAGCCGGTGCGGTATACACCACACGTCACGGCTTTGGTTACACCGTCTTCGAGCACCAGTACGACGGAATCCGTACGGAAGTATGGATCTACGTAGACCGTGAAGCTGCGGTGAAATTTACAACCCTGAAGATTCGCAACATCTCCGGCCGCCCCCGGAAGTTGAGCACTACTGCCTATGTGGAATGGGTCCTGGCCGATCTGCGCGAAAAGTCATTGTTACACATAGTAGCTGAACAAGACCTGGCAACACGTGCGATCATTGCCAGAAATGCCTACAGCATGGAATTCTCCAACTACGTGGCATTCCTGGACGTGGACGCGCCCACATATACCTATACCACTGACCGGCAGGAATTTCTGGGCCGAAACGGCACGTTGCAACAACCCGATGCCATGCGCCGACTATACCTGTCCGGAAAAGCCGGAGCAGGTCTTGACCCTTGTGCTGCCATACAGGTGCCGGTAGAGCTCGACAATGGTGCCGAGCAGGAAGTGATTTTCCGTCTGGGAGGAGGACGCAATGTATTTGAAGCGACCGAAACCATTCGCAAATTTAAAGGACCCAAAGCCGCACGCGAGGCACTGACACGCGTACACCAATATTGGAGTCACACCCTGTCTTCAGTGCGCATTAATACACCAGACAGTGCCTTGAACATCTTGACGAACGGCTGGCTGCTATACCAGGTTATGTCTTCACGTCTGTGGGGTCGCAGCGGTTTCTACCAGTCGGGCGGGGCCTATGGGTTCCGAGACCAATTGCAAGACGTACTGGCACTTGTGCATGCGGCTCCCGCGATAACACGACAACAGATTCTGTTGGCAGCGTCGCGTCAGTTCCGCGAAGGCGATGTACAACACTGGTGGCACCCGCCGCTGGGTCGCGGTGTTCGTACCCAATGCTCCGATGACTTCCTGTGGCTGCCCTTTGTCGTAAGCCGATACGTGGAAGCGACAGGCGACGCAGCCATCCTGGATGAAGAAGTTTCCTTCCTGGAAGGTCGGCCGCTGAACATGCACGAAGAGTCGTACTACGACTTACCGGCCGTGTCCGACGAGCGGGCCAGTCTCTATGAGCACTGCCGCCGCGCCGTACGAAGAGGCCTGCTGTTCGGTGAAAATGGATTGCCCCTCATTGGCTCGGGCGACTGGAACGACGGTATGAGCATGGTAGGGATCCACGGTAAGGGTGAAAGTGTATGGCTGGCATTCTTTCTATATGATGTGCTGCGTCACACGGAAGCTCTGGCGCGTGCACGCAACGACGAAGCCTTCGCCTCGGAATGTGCACATCAGGCATCACAGCTGAAACGAAACATCCACGACAATGCATGGGACGGCGGATGGTATATCCGCGCGTATTACGATGATGGTACACCGCTTGGCTCGTCGCGAAATGTCGAATGCCGCATCGACTCGATTTCACAAAGCTGGTCGGTATTGTCGGAAGGGGGAGACCCCGAACGGTCGCAAGTAGCGATGGAGGCTGTCAACAAACATCTTGTTCGACGGGATCGCGCGTTAATCCAGCTACTCGATCCCCCGTTTGATAAGTCCGAGAAAGATCCTGGTTATATAAAGGGCTATGTTCCGGGTGTGCGCGAGAACGGAGGTCAATATACACATGCCGCCGTATGGATGATTATGGCCTTTGCGAAACTGGGCGACCACCGGCGTACCTGGGAGCTGCTCAATATGATCAACCCCTTAAATCACGGTCGCGATCCGAAAGAAATTGCAGTATACAAAGCAGAGCCTTATGTTATTGCCGCAGATGTCTATGGTGTCGCGCCACACGAAGGCCGTGGTGGCTGGACCTGGTACACCGGCTCAGCCGGTTGGGTATACCAGCTGATCATCGAATGGTTCTTTGGATTAAAGCGGCAGGGCGATCGCCTGCTGGTAACACCCTGTCTGCCGCCGGAGTGGCCGTCCGTCACAATGCAATATAGGTTCCTCGAAACCGTGTATGCATTGCAGCTGGACCGTGTAACCGGGGGCGAAGAAATCGAAATCTGGGTGGACGACGTGCGTCAGGAAGGTCACTTCATCGACCTCGTGAATGACAAGGTCGACCACTTGGTCCGGATTACAGTAAAGGCGCCGGAATGGGTAATATGATGCCCAGTTTAAAGCGGTGGGCACGGAAATTAGCGTAAAATTAACGAGATATGTTTGGTAAGAGTTTTTAATAGATAGTTGCATGAAGACCAGGAAGATACTGTTGATTGACGACGAAAGGGATTTCGGTATCCTGATGAAAAACTTCTTTTCGCAAAAGAATTGTGAAGTATACCACGCCCAGACACTGGCCGAGGGAATGAAACTTTTGGAGCAAGAGAAGCCCGACGTCATCTTCCTGGATAACAATCTCCCGGACGGTCTCGGCTGGGGCAAAACAGAATATATCCTCGTGAATTATCCGTTGTCACAACTAAATTTGATCAGTGCCTATCACGTGCCGAAAACCTCTGCATCGTCTTTTCGCATTCTGGAAAAACCACTTGTATTGGAAGAGATTAACAAGATGTTTGAGTAAAAGAAGCCACGCCCCATCGGATCATCATTGTTCAACCGTTTGAGTAACCTGCTGCTCAAAGGGGCAGCCTGTATTACTATTTTCGACAGGCATAGTTTTGTCGCCCGTTGTGAACGTTCAATAAAAAATGTTTCACAACTAAAAAACAATCTCATGTCAAACTACAATCGTGGACAGCGAGGTCAAAGATCCCAACGTCCTAATTATAATCGCGAAGACAGCAATCGTAATTACAGCAGCGAAAATCGCGATTATGGCAACGAGTATGGTACCAACTGGGGCGCACAGCAGGGAAATGACTACAACGAAAACAGTTGGTACGGCCGCAGCCGCCAGGGCGACTATGGCAATACGGGCTATAATACAAACTACGCCCAGTCTCGCTATGGCAACTCCGGCGACATGTCCCGTAATTATGACCGTGATTACGACACGGACTACTTTGGCAACCGCCGGTCGTACGAAGGAGGTAGCTATGAAGGTGGCTATGGCAACCGTGGATACAACGACGACGACTATAACAGCTATGGAAGATACGGCAATCAATATAACCGTGGCAGCTACAATAATCAATATGATCGTGGTAACTATAGTAATTATGGCAGTTCAGGCGGCTATGGCAATAGCAACTTCGGATCGGGCTATGGTTATGGTAGAGGGTATGACTATAACCGTGGACAACACGATCAGGGAAGCATTGGCAATGCAGGCAGCTATGGGACCATTGGTAGTTATGGGAATGAGCAGTACCGCGATCGCGGTGTCTGGGACAAGGCGAAGGATGAGGTTTCGTCCTGGTTTGGGAATGAAGACGCGGAGCGTCGTCGTGAGATGGATCGCCGCTTCATTGCGCAACATCGCGGCAAAGGCCCCAGGGGCTATAGTCGCTCCGACGACCGCATCAAAGAAGATGTTAACGATCGTCTGAGTGATAATCCGTATATCGATGCCAGCGATGTTGAAGTGTCGGTGAGCAACGGTGAGGTAGTTCTGAGTGGGAAAGTAACAGATCGGCATGATAAACGTCGTGCAGAAGATATAGCCGAGGGTGTCTCTGGCGTACGAAACGTCGAGAATCGCATTCGTGTTCAAAGCGAAATAGGAGAGAGCACCAGCTCTTTCACGACGACACCGCGTAGCACACAGACAACAGAAAAAAGCAAGAGTCGCAATGGCTTGGTAGAATCGTAGTATAAATTCAACACCTCATAAAAAAGGCCGCTCTACAAATCGTCGGGCGGCCTTTTGTTGCTGATTCGTTGTTATTCTTTTACCGTGATAAAAGGACGGCTTGGAGTAGGCTTGGTTAAACGCAGCCCTTCATTTAGTGCATTAACGATTTGCGTGACATACTCCTTCTGCGTGCTCACAACCGCATTCTTCTCACCTTCCGCTGTGGCAATCCGAACGGCATAACGCTCACGGATTAAACCTGTAATCAACAGCCCAATCAATGCCAGGGCGCCGCCGATCCAAATCGCCATCGTGTTGGCGCTGACATATTCGCCGTTAATATTGGAATCAGGAATGGTGCCAGGGGAAATAAGGCCGAGTACACCCACTATGCAAAGCAGTAAGCCAATTACAAGCAAGAGAATGCCGGGCAAGCGATGAGGCTTGAGGATCAGCAGTCCATGCTTGATAATGCCTTTTAAACTATAGGACGTGTTCTTTACTTGAAACGTCGAATCCGTGATCGTGACATCATGACCATCGGTATACAAAATTCTGTCAGGTATCATAATATGGTAGTTGTTTGTTGTCAATGAATAGCGTGTTTGAAAACTCTATGCCACAAAACCGCACATGTTTGTTTTGCTTCAAAAAGCTGTGTAGCCTGTGTAAAAACTGCTACAGCTTGTGTAAACCAGCGTCAGTCAATGATTTTTTGGAACAAACCATACTGTGGACGATATACCGTGTAGTGTGGATGCCTGCACCCACACAAACGCAAAAGCCGCTCTTTCACCATAAATAGGCTTACGCATAGGCCATCTGGCATCAATTTTTCTGAGGCTTCCGCAATACAGACAACAAAAGACCATTAAATAGTTAAAGTTATGAAAGCAAATGATGAAAGGCTTATTGCCATCCTCAACGATCTCATCCGTATCAACTACGATCGCATCGAAGGATATGAAAAAGCCATTGAAGAAATCAAAGACTTCTCAGAAGTAGAGATAAAAGGTGTATTTCTCAAAATGGCCGAAGAAAGTCGCAAACATCGTACGGAGCTGACGCAGGCCGTAGTACAGCTTGGAGGTGAGCCAGCCACTGACACAACAACCGCAGGCGACATTTATCGTGTGTGGATGGATGTTAAAACAACCTTCGCGGGTAACGACGTTCTGGCATCTTTACAACTGTGTGAGTATGGGGAGGACAAAGCGCTCGAGGCCTATAAAACGGCTTTGGCTAACGACGTTACGTGGCCGACGGATATACGTTTGATTATCGAGAAAGAACGTGCTTCATTGAAGTCTTCTCACGACCGGATTAAACGTTATCGTGACGATTACGCAAACGCAGAAAAATCCCATTAATTCGAAAAAATCGGTTAATCACAAAACAAACACGACAATGAAACGTATCACTAGAATATTGCCGCTCTTTATCGCCGGCGTAGTAGCCTTTAGCTGCGGGCCAAAAAAGGTTGAAAATACCAATGAAGTAGCGGAAGAAGCGAACGAAGAAAAATTTGAAGATCGCAAAGACGAAAAAGACGCCGAGTTTGTGGCGGAAACAGTAGCCTCGAATTATTCAGAGATAGCGCTGGCTATACTGGCCAAGGAGAAATCAAATAACCCACAGGTGAAAGAAGTAGCCCAGGAGTTAGAGGCTGGACACAATAAGATTCTTGGCGAGCTCCAGTCGTTCGCCAGCGCAAAAGTTATCACAGTTCCTACCGAAGCGAATGATGCCGAGCAGAAGACCATCGAAAAGCTTCGTGAAGAGAAGGACGTGAAGGAATTCAATAAGAAATGGAGCAAAGAACTGGTAGATAAACACGAAAAAAGCATTAAGGAGTTTGAAGCCCGCCTGGAGAAGACCCAGGATGCCGATCTTAAAATCTGGATAGAACAAACACTTCCCCATCTGCGTGAACACCTGGACAAGGTAAAAGCGCTGGAGTCAAATGTGACCGCTTCCAGATAATTGTTTAACCTCTAAATACGGAAACATTATGACAAGTACATCAAAAGTAATCGTAGGCATTCTTGGCGCCGCCGCCGCTGGAGTAGTATTGGGAATGTTGATCGCACCCGAAAAGGGATCCGATCTGCGTAGGAATCTGAAGAACACAACAGACGACTGGCTGGGTGAGATCACGGAGTGGATGGGTAAAGGTAAAAAGTACCTCGCTGACATTAAAGATCAGGCAGAAGGCGAAGCGGAAGGCCTGGCGGCAGAAGCAGAACAAGGCGTTAACAGCTTAAAAGAGTCTGCACGCCGCCGTGCTTCCACGCATCATTAATAAATGAAATCGATCATATAAACGATCTTTTGCATAAGCCTTTCTCGGAACTCACTGACACTGGAATCCGACGCAAAGCAGCAAAAGATTACGAAGGGCTCTCTACGGGAGCCCTTTTTTTGTGAGCAAAACACCGGCGAAAGGGAGGAAGAAGCAGGGATGTCTCAGAGTATTCCCAGTGTATTCTCAGTGTTTAGTCAGACATGAGTCAGTGTAAAAGAACTGAGACAACTCGGGCAATACAATGACACAGTTGGGGCTCAGGAGGAAAGGATCTCGGGAGGTTCCGGGGAGCCTCCTCCTTTACCGCAGTTGGTGTACGGCGAGATAATCTTTGATCTGGGTAATCGTTTCTTCCACGTTCTTGGCAATCAGAATACGATAGGTGCCAATATTTTTAAAGAACCGTATCGTGATCTCATCCTGATGTAACAGAATTACCTTTTTATTGGACTTGATAGCCAGGGCTACTTCCGAGGCCGTGCCGGCGGCCATGCCCAAAACAACAATAATATTGCTGGACAATACATTGATTATGTTGCGGCCACTACCCATACCGGTAACAATCTTAATCTGAGCATTTTCTGAAGCCCCTTTATCATGGGCGTCAGGCAGCACGCCAATGGTGAGACCATTGGCGTCGCGCGCACCCTTCATGACGGCCTCCATTACCCCAAAGCTGCGGCCGCCTGTCAGCACCGCCCATCCCTCTTTGGCGATAGCACGGCCCAGTTCAAAGGCCATTTCATTCTCGTCAGGAGTGGCGTTTTCGCCAGGTCCCATTACACCGATGATAATTTTTGCTGACATATAAGATTAGTTGCTGCTAAATTAATGTGCGATTCTAGAATTACAAATATATACCAGGCTTCATCCGGCAAATTCATGGTGACAATCCCGGCACCGGTATATCTTTTCTCCCGGCGAGAATATACCGAAGAACAAGACCCGCAAACCCGCCAGGAATGTATCCTGAAGCTTTTTTGGGAAATCACGTTCCAGGGAGATGGAATGACAAGCGGGGCAATGTGGCGTGGAATCTTCGCTTAACTGCATATTTCCACCGTCCAGAACCTGGCGTGCACGCTCTGCATCTTCAGCGAACAAGTGCAGCCGCACCCGAAAAGCCGCGAAAGGCTGCCCCGGATACAGATTTGAAAGATTCTCCTCCGTCAAAAAACAAGGTATGCCATAGGCATCCAGCTTCGTCTTCGCCAGGTTAGCTTCAATAGCGTGATTAAATTCCAAAAAAGCAATGATCGTACCCCCGGTTTCCATTGCAGGTAAATTGTTCTCTAAAGTAAAGACTTTATGGCAAAATAAACAGATCAGTTCCGATAGTACGGGGCAGTGGCCTCCCTATAATAGGGGCGAAAACAGCCGGGCAGCTTTGTCTGCAACATGGTCGAGCCAGCTGCGGGAAGTGAGCATCTCCAGCGTAAGCTCCTCGCTTTGGGTCAGGTCTTCCAGGAACTGGGCCGTAAGCTCTGCGCAGATTCGCTCGCCATACACCACGGCACCGACTTCGAAGTTAAACTCAAAGCTCCGGAAATCGATGTTAGCCGTGCCAACAATCGCCAGGTTGTCGTCCGCCACGATTGTCTTGGCGTGCACAAAGCCCTTTTTATAGCGATAGATTTTTACGCCACATTCCAATAATTCTTCATAATAAGAACGCGAAGCGGCATTGACAAACCGCAGGTCAGACTCCAGCGGTACAAGCAGCCGCACATCCTTGCCGCTAAGCGCAGCTTTTTTTATCGCATCGTTGATGCTGTTGTTGGGGATAAAATACGGCGAAGTGATATATACCCGTTCCCGGGCATTGACAATTGCCGTAAAATAACACAGCATGATACTCGCCCGGGGATAGTCTGGACCACTCGCCACAATTTGTACCAGCGAATCGCCCTTGGGCATACGGGCGGAATCAGGAAAGATGGTGCCGTCGGGAGGTAGATCCTGCCGCGAACAGAAATTCCAGTCGGCCAGAAAGTGATACTGCAAGCTTTGCACGGCCGGGCCGGAAAGCTTAATATGGGTGTCGCGCCAAAATAATGATTGCCCTGGCAGGTCGTTAAGGTAGTGATCCGCTACATTGATGCCGCCGACAAAACCAACATGCCCATCGATGACGATGATCTTGCGATGGTTGCGATAGTTTAACCTGCTGGCAATAAACGGCAAGTGCACTTTAAAGAACGGAAACGATTCGACACCCGCGGCGTCCATCTCCCGAAAAAACTTCCGCTTCAGACCTTTGCTGCCAAAGTCGTCGTAAATGAACCGTACCTTGACACCCTGACGCGCCTTTCGCATCAGAACCTCTTTCAGGCGGTTGCCGATGCCGTCATCTTCATAAATATAATATTCGAAATGAATCGTTTGCGTAGCGAGCTCCAATTCGGCAAGTACCTCTGGAAACTTCGACTCACCGTTGATCAGCAACTTAACCTTATTGGACGACAACGGCTCGAAGGAATCGTTCAGTAATAGGTTGACCATATCCCGTTGGCCATCGAGCTTGTGCCGGTTGCTTTCCAGGATCTGGTGTGTGGTCGTAATGATCCGCTCCCGGATTCGCAGCAGCAAACGGTCATTGGCAATCAGCTTCTTATTATAGATACGCTTTTTGCGATAGTTGACGCCAAAAGAAAAATAAACGATCGCACCGATAATGGGCACCGTAATGGCCAGCACCAGGTAGCCAAGCGCCTTTGAAGGATTCCGCGAATCCATAATGATACGCACAACCGTAAACAACGTGATAAAATACAGAAAGACCAGTAAGGCGAGTTTGGGAGTAAGCGTGAACATAGCCGGCGTACGAAGAACGCAACTTGACTGGTGAGAAACAACCAGCTTTACATTATTTGTCTTATTTGGTAAGTTCGGCCCATGCGTCTCTTTATAAAAGCCCTCCTTTTAGTATGCATGCCGGGACTGGCGATCGCCATCACCCCCGCCCAGCAAAAAGCACTCAACAGCTATGTTGAATATGCCAACCACTCGGCCGGCGAAGTCGCCCAGGTGGTACAGAGTCTCATGGCCTATTATCCATCGCTGGCGAAGCCCTCCAGTTGGTCCATGCCCCGCTACAGTTGCCCCGTTCAACTGGAAGACTACTACCTCAAAAACGCGCTGACATTAAGCACCGCCCTGGCCAGCCAGGCTGCCCCCCTAAACGCCCGGCTGAACGACTTGCGCGCCGCCGCGGAAAAGATCGATGCCCAATGTAAAGCCCTCGATACCTATCACAAGCTTGGAGACTATAAACAGGACAACTATGCCAAAGCTCGCGAGATCGTAACGACCGTACAGAGCTTGGTAAAGGACTACCAGGCAAAACAAACGGCATTGCAGACCGCACTGGACGCAGCCTATAAAAAGCTTGTGCCCTCCACGGGCCCCTACCGGCAAGCAGACGACAAACTCCAGGTCGCCATGGCACAGGAAAGAGCATTGCTCGACGCCTGGACTTTTAACCTGCAGCAGGAAACACATACGGGCTGGCCGGTAGAGCAACTGCAACAAAGCATTGTCGCAACGATGACACTGGTGGAAGATATGAAAAAGATCAGCACGGGCTTAAAATACCCGGCCTCATCTTCCTGGTCAAACCTGATCGAAAGCTGGTATACAATCCTCGAAGTAAAACGGCGGGGATGGGACGAATACAATTTTGACGCGCAGAAATCCGACGCGCACAGTAACAAAGTCTACCTGGACCTGATTAACTATTACAACGGTACATTGGTCTCCGGGTACAACAGCCTGTTGGATTATGCTGCCGCCGACGGGTATCGCGGGCTGAAAGCCTTCGCCTACTTTCCACGCTATGACATCCGCACCCAAGCCGTACCACCGGCCGTCACGATCAAACCTTTTCAGGACGCGGCCGTGCCACCGCTCGCCGCTACCCCGGCAGCCACGCCGATGTCACGGGCAGTATACACGTCGTTGGACCGTTACATCGACTACATAAACGAAACCTGGCGCCAGACACGGTATATGCAAATGGTCCTGACAAACCTGAGCAGCAGCGCCGACTACTACCGGAAATTGGAATCGTTTGAGCGGCACGGTGCCATGAGCTTTAACTACCCTGACTTTACAGTTCCTCGATCGGCCCATCAGCAAGCAATGGTCGCTAGCAAGGCCCTGCCGCCGGCGGTAGCGGCAACGTTGAATGCAGAAGCAACGCAAATACTGACCATTCTCCAGGAAATGGATGCGCTGGCCGCGACCCTCCAGATCGACGTGCAGGAAAAACGGTATGAAAAAGATCGATTGGCGCGTGTGACCGAGATTCTCGACCGGGAAAAGGAATTGATGAAAGCATGGGACCAAAAAAAGGAAAAGCTCTACATGGATATCCGCCAAACCTTTAACGCCTGGCCCCAGACGAATAAAACAGCGTCATGGTACGTCGCGGGAAAAGCCCTGGGAGACCTGGCCGACCTGGATAGAGACGCTTTGTTCCAGGCAAAGCAACACTACGACAACGAGACGCCCGTTACCATCTCGACCACCGCCATCGACGCCAGTCTACGCGATGTGATCGCCCGGGAATACGAGAATATGAAGGGGATAGAAAAGATCGGCCGTAACAATGGAAATTGTCCCTATACGCCATACGAGGACCTGCCCGAGTCGTCGCGTAAACTAAGCGAAGAGTTGCGCAAGCTGGCACCGGCTGTAGACGCGCGGCGGGAACATCCATACTACTACATGGTATACCACTATAACGATGTAGTGGATGACTACAATAAATTCTGTGAGCTGTCGCCTGACGTATTATTGCTCAAGAAGGTCAAACAACCGCAATTATTCCTCCCGCGATATGCCGGCCAGCCTTTGCCGGACAAGCGTCCTGCACGGCCGCCAACGACACAGGTACCGGCAAACGATGCCACGAAAATACCGGAACAAAATCCGTCCGTCAAGGTAACGCGCGAGCCAGGACAAAACACCCACACCGTACAACACGACACCGTGTATATTGAGCGGCGTGACACCGTCTACCTGTCGGATGCCGGCGAAGACATTCGATCCATGGAAGGTTATGCTACCAATCACATGGTACTCCTACTGGACGTATCGGGGTCCATGAACCAGCCGGGCAAATTGCCACTGTTAAAAAAATCGGTACTCGACCTGTTGTCCATGATGCGCGTCGAAGATCAGGTTACGATCATTGCTTTTTCGGGTAAGCCGAAGGCGTTGCTAACCGCAGCTTCCTTTAAGGAAGAAGAAAAAATAAGAGAGGCGGTTGACGAGCTGCAATCATCCGGCAAAACGGATGGCAACGCGGGTCTCAAACTAGCGTATAAACTGGCCGACCAGCATTATATCCGTGGCGGCAACAACCGCATTTTGCTGGCGACCGACGGCGAGTTTTCGGTGGACAGCGACGTAGCAGCGCTAATCGATAAATTTTCGAGGGAAGACATCTTGCTATCCATCTTCAACTTTGGCAAAGGGATGGGTGCCTCAAAAAGCCTGGAAAAACTGGCTACCGCAGGGAAAGGAAACTATGCCGCCATTTCGGCGCAAAACGTCGATCTTAAGCTGATTCGCGAGGTAAAAGCAAAAAAGAAAAAATAATGTGTAACAAACCTGATGAGCGGGCGTCTTGCCTTTGAATTTCAGTACATGAACCTCGAATCCTTTCAAAACCGGGTGCTGCCTGCCAAGAACAAGCTCTTTCGCTTCGCCCTTCGCTTTCTGGGGAGCGAAGAAGATGCGAAAGACGTGGTACAGGAGGTATTCATTCGGGTTTGGAACGGTCGGGAGCAGATGACAGAGATACAGAACTGGGAGGCCTGGTGTATGCGCATCACCCGCAACCTCTCACTGGATCGTGTCCGCTCCAACCATCGCCGCCAAACCCGGCCGATGGAAGAGACCTTCGACGTTCGTCAGGAAGCGTTAACACCGCACGAATCAACGGAGATCAGCGAAAGTATGCACCGTATCAGTCAAATCATCGAAGCACTGCCCGAAAAACAACGGCAGATCATACACCTTCGGGATGTGGAAGGATACAGCTACAACGAGATCTGCGAAATACTGGAGCTGGATATGAACCAGGTAAAAGTAAACCTGTTCAGAGCACGGACAACAGTGCGCGAAAAACTCACCAAGATGAACGCCTATGGACTCTAATAAAATCGAAGCACTGCTGCAAAAATATTGGGAGGCCGAAACCTCACAAGAAGAAGAACAGCAATTGCGCGAATGGTTCCGTAACCACCAGGCCCCAGAACCGTGGAAAGAAACCGCCGCCATGTTCCGTTATTTCGACGACACCAAAAAAAAATCACTGGACGACGCTTCCTTTAACGCCACCGTGGTAAGCAACCTGCCTACGGCCGAGGCCGGCCGCATACGGAAGCTGGTCTATAACACCCTACGGATTGCAGCCGGCGTCTCCGTACTTTGCCTGGCCACGTGGTTCGTACACACAGAAATGCAGGAATCCGCTGACCCAGAAGTGGTGGATACTTACAGCGACCCTAAGCTGGCATTTGAGGAAACTAAAAAGGCCCTGCTGCTCATCTCCCAAAGTTTTGGCAAAGCCGAAAAGCAGGCTCGGAAGATCAATATGTTTAATGAGGCGCAAGAAGAAATTAAAAAAGAGAAACCTTCTCAGGAGCAAAAACTTTGAGAACAGCAATCGACAGGAACAATAAACGGACTAAACACCATGAAAAAGATATATATAGTAATAATCGTGATGATGGCAGCACAGGGTGTGTTTGCACAGGACATTATCTCCAAGTTCTTCAATAAATATCAAAACGACGAGTCGTTTACGCAAGTAACAATCAGTAGCAAGATGTTCAGCCTCTTTACGAATATGGAGGTTGAAAACAAAGAAGATCAGGAAGTGCTAAGCGCCATCAGTAAGCTCAAAGGTCTGCGCATTCTCGGCAAAGAGAATACCTCTGACGCCCGCTCACTATACAAAGAAGCCTTTTCGCTTATTCCAACCAAAGAGTTTGAAGAGCTTATGTCTGTACGCGACAAAGACAAAGACATGAAGTTCTACATCAAAGAAAGCGGCGGAAAGATCTCTGAGCTGGTAATGATCATGGGCGGCACCAAAGATTTTATGGTACTGAGCCTTTTTGGTGAGATCGACCTGAAACAAGTATCACACATCGGTCGTAAAATGAACGTGAGCGGACTCGAAAAGCTCGAGAACGTAAAAGACAACGGCAAGAAGCACGAGTAGCAGCCGTTCGTTCCCGAGGATTCTGGCGCGAGTCTTAGCCCTGCCTACCGGCAGGCAGGTCCGCCTCGGGGTGGAGACTCGTGCCTGCCATGATGCCAGTCTCCAAACTGGCGACTCCCCGAAGTAACAAACATTGGTCTATACATAATAACTCCCATGCGATATATCATAATACTCCTGATACTGGCGGGTACTTCCTGGGCCAGCGCCCAAAGCCCGGTAACCGAAGCACTGTACAAGAAACATAGCGACGCCCTGACATTGTTCTTCTACAACAACACGCTCCGCATGCTTAACCAAACAAACGACAAAGACTTCGATGCCCTGATCGAAGATATAGAAAAGATGCGGTTCCTGATGATCAAAAAAGCAAATGGTTTTGCCACAGGTGATTATACTAAATTGGTAACGGATTATAAATCTGAACAGTTTGAAGAAATGATGTCAAGCCGTTACCAGGGAAAAAACTTCGATGTATTTATAAAAGAAAAGAACGGCGTAACAAAGGGAATGCTGGTATTGGTAAACGATGCAGAAAGCTTGTTCGTACTGGATATTGTAGGTCGGATAGCCATGGATAAGATTACCAGCCTCTATAAAACGGTAAATGAAAACAGTGAGATCGGCGACAAGATCAAGAGCTTTGCAAATAAAGATGATAAAAATAAAGATGATAAAGATGGGCATTGATGTAATGCCGGCTGTTTTATAGACACGTATATAGCATTAATCCGATTCAACTGGTGGAAAACGTACTGGCCATAAATAACCTCAGTAAGCGCTTTGGTCGCATCCAAGCCGTCAACAACGTAAGCCTGCAAGTAAAAGCTGGACAGGTCTTTGGTATGCTGGGTCCCAATGGCAGCGGCAAAACAACCACATTAGGGATGCTGATGGGCGTTGTAAATCCCACCGCCGGTAATTTCACCTGGTTTGGCCAGCCGCCGACCGACCATATTCGCAGAAGGATTGGTGCCGTACTCGAACATCCAATCTTCTACCCATACCTGAGTGGTCGGAAGAATCTCGAGTTAAACGCTATGATCAAACAGTGCCCGACCGAAAATATAACAAAGGTATTGGCCCTGGTAGAGCTGGCGGAACGCCAGGACGATGCCTATAAGACGTACTCGCTGGGCATGAAGCAACGCCTGGCGATTGCATCAGCACTGCTAAACGATCCGGATGTACTCATCCTGGATGAGCCCACAAACGGTTTGGACCCCATGGGCATCGCCGGTATCCGTGAATTGATCATTCGTATAGCAGCAGGAGGGAAGACCATCATCCTGGCCAGTCACTTGCTCGACGAAGTACAACGCGTATGCACACACTTCGCCATACTAAAGAAAGGCACGTTGGTACACCATGGCCCCGTGCACGATGTTGGTAAAGGCACAGAAACGGTGGAGGTAAAAGCAGACGCTCCCGACCTGTCACAAGTGCTGCTGGCGTTTCCCGGTACATCCTCCGTTAACCGTGAGAACGGCAGCTTTCAGGTACACCTGCGTGAACAGTTTAATGCAACTGACCTCAATCGCTTTCTGTTTGAAAAGGACATTGTCGCCTCACACCTGGTCACTCGTCAGAAAAGCCTGGAACAACAGTTCCTGGAAATACTCGCCGAATCATAATTCACAACGCCGCCATGCTTCAACTGTTACGCATAGACCTCAAAAAAATGACCAGCTACCGTACCTTCTGGGTAGTGTGTGGTCTGTATTTTATGACCCTGGGCTTCGGCGCTGCCAGCGGCATGGAGTTTCTCAAATGGCTCGCCAGTTTCATCGACGGTTTCGGGCAGGAAATAAACATCGGGCGAATTCCACTCTATCATTTTCCGGATGTATGGCTCAACCTGATCTGGTGTGCCGGCCTGCTTAAAGTAATTCTGGCCGTTATGGTGGTTATCTCGATCACCAATGAATACACCTACCGTACATTGCGTCAAAATATCATTGACGGCCTCAGTCGCGGTGAGTTTCTGCTATCAAAGATTCTGACGAATGTGTTGCTGAGCCTGATGAGCATGACAATGATCTTCGTAATCGGCCTGGTAACCGGCATGATCTATAGCCCCTCGCTGGAGTTGAACAGAATATTGACCGATTTGGAGTTTCTTCCCGCCTATTTCCTGGAAGTATTTTTCTTTTTGTCGTACGCACTCATGCTTGGCATTTTAATACAGCGTTCAGGCCTCACGATTATCTTGCTGCTGTTGTCTCAATTGATCGAGTTTATCATCACCTCAAACCTCGACGATTATCTACCCGGTGTAATTCCGTTCTTTCCCATGGAATCAATCCGGAACCTCATTACATTTCCCTTTCCCCGGTATGCTTTCTCAGAAATCCGCGACTATATCAGCCCTGGGGCTGCGGCGATTGTGCTGGTGTGGACCTTTGTCTTTAATTATATCAGCTACCGCAAACTAAAACGGTCTGATATCTAGCTTACGACCTGTCTCGGAACTCATTTGTCGACAGTAGTTGTTTCCCTTGCCAGGGTGCTTTAACATTGCATTGGAAAAGCCTGTGGGGAAACATGAGAAAGTTAATTGCCCTTGCCATCGGTTGGAGCTTGTGCTACGCCAGCCTGGCCCAACCCGCTGTTGCGCTGGAGAGCGTATCGGGGCAACACATATTTTCCTTTCAGGAAATTCAATACCTGGAAGACCTTTCCGGTAAGCTTACCATCCAAGAGGTAAGCAGCCCAGCCTGGAATATTCATTTCAACCCCAGTGCGACGTTTAATCCCGAGAACAAACACCGCAATGCCGCCTACTGGCACCGGGTAAAAGTAAAACTCGATCCCGCGCTACAAACACGTTGGGTGATTGAATTCTTTGATCAGACGATAGACAGCATCGAGTTCTTTATCCCGACAGCAGACGGAGGGTATGTACGCCATCGTTACGGGGACCACCAGGAGTTCTCGGCCCGCCCGCTAAAACATAAAAATTTTGTCATCCCTATAGCCAATGACGTAGCCGGTGAAGTAACGTATTACTTCCGGCTTCGGTCGGCACAGCAGGCCGAAGCGATCGTTGTACTCCGCTCAACAGACTACTTGTTTGAATATGCCACGGACGAATACTTCTTCTTCGGCATATTCTACGGTATGATCCTGGTCTTTTCTTTCTATAACCTGCTGATGTATGCCGCCGTGCGCGAAAGCCACTACCTGCTCTACATGCTGTACCTGGTGGGCATCGGGGTATACGAAATGAGCGCCGACGGCATAGCCTTCCAATATATATGGCCGCGGGCCATCACCTGGAACCAATACGCGCCAGGCATAGCCCTATACCTGGCATCAACCTTTGCACTCTTTTTTGCCGCCTCGGTACTAACCCTCCGAAGAGAAGCACCAGGATTGTTTAAGCTTATCCTGGGAGCCTTTGTTTTCAGAACAATCTTTCTCTTCGTAAGCTTGTTTGTCGTGCGCGAATGGTTTGCCGTTCGGTTTATCGAGATTGTGCCGTTCGCCGCAGCTTTCTATGCCGCGGCATACCGTTGGGCCAAGGGATATTCAGCCGCCCGGTTTTTAGTAATAGGCTATAGCATCTTGCTGTTTGGCGTAGTAAGCAAAGTGTCGTTGTATTTTGACTTTGAGTGGATGCCCTTTGGACAGCTATCACACTATAGCCTGGGATTCTGCTTTATCATGGAAATGCTTTTCCTGTCATTTGCAATTAGTGACAAAATCCGGTTGCTCCGCATCGAAAAGGCCGAAGCGCAGGAGAAGACCATTGAACAACTGCACGAAAACCAACGCCTGAAAGATGGCTTGAACCAGGAGCTGGAAGAACAGGTGCGCATGAAAACGGCGCAGCTGGTACAAAAGACGGAGCTCATCGAAGAGCAGAACCACCGCCTGGAGGAAGCCAACGTCCGGCTGGCCCGGCAAGCGGAAGCAATTGCTGCGATGAACACCCTCCTGGCCCGTGACAATGACCAACTAAAACATGACGTGGCAGAAGTCAAAGAAGCGCGCATCATGTCCAAAGAGGTCGACTTTGAGGAATTCAGCGCGATGTACCCCGATGATGACAGCTGCTTGAAGTTCCTGGCGGATATAAAATGGCATCACAACTATGCCTGCCGCAAATGTGGCCATACCCAATACAGCACCGGCAAAAGCCCCTACAGCCGCCGCTGCTCCAAATGTGGCTACGACGAATCCGTAACTGCCTACACCGTATTGCAGAACACCCGGCTACCCATCAACAAGGCCTTTTACATGATTTTCCTGGTCTACAGCTCGCAGGGCAATATATCCTCTCATAAGCTCTCCGAGATCCTGGGCATCCGTCAAAGCACCTGCTGGACTTACAGCTCACGCATCAAGAAAACCATGAAAGAAAGACGTCGCCATGGTGGCCTACACCTGCGCGAAGGGTGGAATTCCATTTTAGTAGAGGAAGACAAATGATTTTATTACGCTGAATAATAACACGTTAGCAATTTTGAAAAATAAATTCGGGTACTGCGTTCGAAATCGTAATCGATTGATATTCTTTTTTTTACCTCCGAGCCTGTCGTAAACGATTGCGCCTTTTCTGGCGTATCAGCATCATTTCTCGGTTCCAGGCCCAATGCCATCAAATTGTGTCAAAAGGGCATTTTTAACTTGCGACTGAAGCGTATCATTTTTTGTAACTACCTACATTCCAGTAAGTTGTATCGCGATTAGAAAACACTCCTCTACATTTGGTTCACAATCAACCAAACTCAAACACTATGAAAAGAGGTTTACTCCTGCTATGGAGCATGGTGCTATCCGCGGCCCTATGGGCTCAAAATGGCAGCGTCTCCGGGAAAGTTACTTCACCAGACGGGCAGTCGCTGCCTGGCGTAAACGTCGTGCTGAAGGGTACGTCTACTGGTACCATTACAGATGGTGACGGCAACTACAAGCTTGACGCCACGGAAGGAACGCTGGTCTTTTCGTTCATCGGCTACCAAATTTTAGAGATTCCCATCGACAACCGCTCAGTCATCGATGTTAAAATGGAAGAAGACCTAACCACCCTGGAACAGGTCGTTGTGGTAGGGTATGGAACCCAGAAGAAAAAAGACCTGACCACGTCGGTGGCCATCGTGGACCAGACTTCCATCAAAGACCGTCCCCTGACCTCCGCTGCAGAAGCATTACAGGGTAAGGCAGCAGGCGTCCAGGTCACGCAGACATCCGGTAAGCCGGGTGGTGAGATCTCCATCCGTGTGCGCGGTGCTACATCTGTACAGGCTGGTAATGAGCCGCTGTACGTCGTGGACGGCGTACCGACAACCGACATTCGCGGCATCAACGCCAACGATATCGAAAGCATGAGCGTGCTAAAAGACGCGTCGTCTGCAGCGATCTATGGAGCGCGTGCGGCCAACGGCGTGGTACTGATCACAACAAAGCGCGGTAAAGCCAACGCCCCCGTGCTTCAGTTCCTCGCCAACGTAGGGGTCACAGAGGTCACAAAGAAACTGGACGTGTTGAATACCGAGCAGTATCGTGACTTGATGAGCGAAATTAACAATACCGTAGTCGACCCGGCCATTACTCAAAACACAAACTGGCAGGACGAAACCTATAGAACCGGGTCATTTCAAAACTACCAGCTTTCTTACGCTGGGGGTACTGACAAAAACCAGTACTATGTATCCGGCGGCTATCTCAAAAACAAAGGTATCATCAACCCGTCGGCGTACGACCGCTATACACTGCGCCTGAATCTTGACAATCAGGTAAAAGAATGGCTGAAGTTCGGTACCAACTTCAACTTCGTGCGTTCCGAGTATAAGAACACCGAAGATAACAAAGCTGGAGGTCGGGGAGGTGTAATCTTAAGTGCGCTAACAACACCTCCTTTTCTGACGACGTACAATCCCGACGGCAGCGGACAATTTGCGCCCAATCCGTTCCAACCATCATGGGAGAACCCCGTGGCCTTCATGGAAGGTGCTGATGAAGGCACAACCGATGATCGCCTGATTGGAAATTTTAATGCCGAAGTGAAGATTCTCGAAGGGCTTTCCTTCCGTACCAACTTTGGTGTAGACTATACCATCCATCGTAATGACTATTTCCTCGACCCGTTTAGAACCGTATTTGGCAGAGACCCCTCCAATCACGGTATAGGCCGCACGGATCAGTCGACAACATTTTCGTGGTTGAGTGAGAATACATTCAACTACGTAAAATCGTTTGGCGTACACAATATCAATGTACTGGCGGGCATGACGGCGCAAGAGTCTACGTGGGAACGTACCTATATCGAAGCAAAAGACTTTCCCAGCGTAAGCGGCGTACAAACATTAAATGCCGCAAACCAAATTGTCAACGCTTTCACAGAGGCGACTGACTGGGGTATAGCATCGTTACTGGCACGTGTGAACTATGACTACGATGGAAAGTATCTTTTTGCGGCTACGCTACGACGGGACGGATCATCGCGATTTGCCGCCGGTCGTCAATGGGGCACATTCCCGTCGTTTTCTGCCGGCTGGAGAATTTCGGCTGAGCCGTTCATGCAAAGCGTTGCTACTATCAACGACTTAAAGCTACGTGCTGGATGGGGTAAGAACGGTAATCAGGAGAATATTAACACCTATGCCTCGTATACACAATCGGGGTTCAGACGCAGATCTGAATTGGGACAGGGTCCGGAGATTATCGAAGAAGATGTATTGGGTGGCCCCGCGATCACCTGGGAGGAAACAACCCAGACAAACATCGGCGTTGATCTTTCCGTGCTAAACTCGCGATTGACATTTACATTCGACGCCTACCTGAAAAAAACAGATGGCTTGCTGCTCGACGTTGGATTTAATGAATATACAGGTTTCGCATTTGCTCGCAAAAATGCTGGTAAAATGGAGAACAAAGGACTGGAGTTGGCCCTATCGTCAATCAATACCGAAAGCGAACTGCGGTGGACCACGGACTTCAATATATCGTTCAACCGAAATAAGGTGACTGAATTGACGTTGAACAAAGTCTACTACTATGCTCCAATGTACAGCAACGGCGATCAAAACCTTGTGAGAATGACGGAAGGTAGCTCGTTGGGTACATTCTTTGGATACATCTATGAAGGGGTTGATCCTGAAAACGGAAATCCGTTGTACCACGACTTTACAGGTAACGGCCTGAATGACGCCGATCGTACTGTGATTGGAAACGCGCAGCCGAACTTCATATTCGGGTTGACTAATAACCTTTCATACAAGCGATTTGATCTCAATGTATTCCTGCAAGGATCGCAAGGAAACGATATCTACAATGCCACTCGTATGGAACTGGAAGGCATGTATGACACCAAGAATCAATCAACAGTGGTGTTGAACCGGTGGACCGAGAACAATCGGAATACCGACATACCACGCGCAGGCATTGGTACCGGTAGTATTCGTAACTCAACGCGATTCGTTGAAGACGGTTCCTATCTCCGGGTGAAGAGCGTAACGCTTTCGTACAATGTAAATACCAGTCCGCTGGAGAAGCTGGGTATCAATAAACTATCGGTATACGCTACCGGGCAAAATTTGCTGACATGGACAAACTATTCGGGCTACGATCCTGAAGTGAACGCATATTCTACTGCGGGAGGAAAAGGAACCGAGATTGGCATCGACTACGGAACCTATCCGCAATCGAGAACGATCATTCTGGGCGTAAACGTTTCATTCTAAACAGACGAGCGATGAGAAAGGCAAAAACATACAATTATATAGGCGCCCTTCTGTTGGTTGGTGCGCTTTTACTGGGGTGCGATGATTTTCTGGATAGAGACCCACTTTCTAAGTTAACGAACGAGGATCTTGGAAATGACGGCAAATCAACTGGATTCACAACGGCAAGTCAGGCGGAAGCGATTCTGGCAGGCTGTTATGGCGATTTTAGAAACGAATATTTTCAGTTGGATTATTACGTAAATGGCGATGCGCAAGCCGACAATGCGTATGCCGGCGCAGACAATCCTAATAATTTTCAGATTGATGAATACGCCATTGAATCGGTAAATAATAACGTGCTTCGTGACTGGCGTTACTTGTACAGTACAATCGCCAAAGCCAACACGGTATTAGATCATATCGACTCTGTTACCGATGCAGCCCTGACGGAAACAAGAAGAGCCGAAATCAAGGGCGAAGCGGCATTTGTGCGGGCGTACATGTACTTTGAGCTGGTTCGTCAATATGGCGATATACCGTTACTGGTGCATGAAATAACCGAATGGGATGTGGATGATGAAAGTAAAATATACTTGTCTCGTACACCGCAGGCTGAAATATACCAGCAGATAATCAAGGACCTGGAACTTGCCGTCGCCAATACACGGGCTACTACTGCAAACAAAAACGTTGCGACAAAAAGCACAGCACATTTTCTACTCGCGAAAGTATACGCAACCGTAGAGCCGCACGACTGGGCAAAGGTTAACGAGCATGCCGACGCCGTACTGGCGGCCGGGTACGAGCTGTTACCCGAGTTCGATCAATTGTGGGACGGAACACACGAAAATTCTTCTGAAGCAATCTTTGAAATAACCTACGACGGCTGGGATGCTGGTACAGGCAACTGGGGAGCTGGTATGTTTTATGGTATTGACTGGAAGAAATTCAATACTCCCACCAATGACCTGGTGGCGGCATTTGATGCCGAAGGCGATGAGATCCGTAAAAACGCGTCCATTCGCTTTGCGGACGTTACCGGCAAATGGTCTGACCGATATTGGCCGCTAACAAACTTTCCATACTCCTATAAGTACAGAAACACCAACGGCACACAAAACTATATTTTGTTCCGACTCGCCGACATCATGCTGCTGAAAGCCGAAGCATTGACAGACGCTGGTGATTTGGAGGGCGCAGCAGACCTTGTAAATGAGATTCGCGCGCGCGTGCACCTAGACGCCATCACACCGACAACAGACGCCAACATGGTTCAGGCGATTGCAAAGGAACGCCGCCTGGAGCTTGTCTTTGAGGGGCAACGTTGGTACGACCTGAAACGCACGGGAAAGGCGATTGAGGTAATGAATGCCCTCCGCGATGGAAATGGCAATAGCTTGGGGTATCAATTAACAGAAGACCGACTGTTATGGCCCATTCCGCAAAATGAGCGTGACAAAAACGAAAAGCTAACGCAAAACGACGGATACTAATAAAGAAAAGAGGAACCCTGTATACCGGGGTTCTTCTTTAGAACATAAAGATGAAAGTAAAACTGAACTCAACCGTAAAAGGGATTACACTCGGCGTGGCATTAGTGCTGACGAGCGTGCTATGGCAAGGATGCCAACGCAACGACCAGGAAAAACAAACAACATCGGAGTCTGAAGTTGAGGCGTCGTCCATCCATTCCTACCTAACCACCAGCGACAGATCGTCTCTCCTGGCGAAAGACCAGCAAGCCCTGGCGTTTAACACTAAGGCAACCGATCTACTCGTGATCGAGATAGACTCCACACAACAGTACCAGACGATCGATGGATTCGGTTACTCCCTAACCGGAGGAAGCGCTTACCACATCCAAACGCTGACACCCTCCACACGCGAGGCATTGCTCAACGAGCTATTCCGATGGGACGGCACCAACATTGGCGTAAGCTACCTGCGTGTGAGCGTCGGTGCCTCCGATCTGGATGACCATGTCTTCTCATACAACGACCTGCCCCCAGGCAAGACCGATCCCGAGCTAAAAGGCTTTACACTGGAGGAAGACAAAAAATACCTCATACCAGCACTCAAGCAAATCCTGGCTATCAATCCCGACATCAAGATCATGGGTAGTCCATGGTCGGCGCCCGCCTGGATGAAGACCAACGGTCACCCCAAGGGGGGAAGCTTAAAGCCCGAGTTTTACGCAGCCTATGCAGAGTACTTTGTCCGGTATATACAAGGCATGGCCGAAGAAGGAATAACGATTGATGCCATCACCTTGCAGAACGAACCTGAGAATCCGAAGAACACCCCCAGCATGCTGATGACGTCTGCCGAGCAAGCTACGTTTGTGAAGAACAACCTTGGCCCCGCATTTGAAAAAGCTGGCCTTAAAACGAAGATCGTGATCTTCGACCACAACTGCGATCATCCCAATTACCCCATCGAGACGCTGAACGACGCGGACGCCAGGAAGTATATCGATGGCTCGGCGTTCCACTTGTACCTCGGCGAAATAGAGGCACTTTCGGAAGTACACCAGGCACACCCCGACAAACATCTCTACTTCACCGAGCAATGGACCTCACCCCAAAGCACCTTCGGCGACGATCTGCGCTGGCACACCCGGCACCTGATCATTGGCGCCACACGCAACTGGAGCCGCAACGTGCTGGAATGGAACCTTGCTGCCGATCCCGAGTTTAAGCCGCACACAGACGACGGTGGATGCACGACATGCCAGGGCGCGTTGACGATTGACAAGGATGCTGTAACACGCAACGTATCCTATTACATTATCGCTCACGCATCGAAGTTCGTACGCCCCGGGGCAGTGCGTATAGCGTCTACCCTCGTGGGAGACCTGTATAATGTGGCATTCTTAAATGCTTCAGGCGAGAAAGTACTGATTGTAGTCAACGACAGCAACGAAGTCAAACGGTTTGGTATTCGCTACAACGGCAAAGTAGCTGCCGCTGCGCTATCGCCAGGGGCGGTTGCTACATACACCTGGCCTTGATAGAAAACAGACGCCAAAATGGCCTGCCTAAAAGGCAGGCTTTTTTTTATCCCAGTCGGGAACTTGTTTAATAATCATCGATTCCAACCTCTTTGTGGCATATTCTTTCTGGCTGGATTGTCATGCGGCTGTCCCGATGGCGTAAAAAAACGTGTTGGTACACCGATTGACTCTTCCCTCCGCAGAAGGAGAAATGAATTATGAAAAAGAACAATTTCCAGGACCTGTTAACGTCGGTAGATGTTCTGAATACTATAAACGGAGGCATCAGCGAACCAAGCCTGACCGTCCATCAACAAGCAGACGGACGCGAGCTTCACGTGCGAGTGCCCGGTATGGAAAAGGAAGTACTGCAGGCGGAGGTTCATAACAATACGCTATCGGTATTTTACCTCATTCCCATCACCGTGCGGGAGAAAGTCGTACAAATGCCCCAGGTAGTGTATAGCAAAACGATCCCGTATTTTGTTGACGTCAGTGGTATCCGGGCCGAACACGAAGGCCAGGAGCTTGTAGTGCACATGCCCTTCAATGAGCTTTCCAACGGGTATCACAAAAAGCTGACAATGGACGAAGAGTAGAGCATTAAAAACGCCCCGGCTTTATTCCGGGGCGTTTTAGTTAATTGTTCGGATGCGACGCAGATTTCCGTGCATACACCTGTGCAAATTGAACCAGCAGCACGTAGCCCAGCACCAGGAAGGCCGCGAAGATAATCGTAACGCCGTACGTGTGCGGATGCTCGAAGGGATGCAGTATACGTTGTGCAATGTCACGCAGCAGTGGTGTAGGAGAAGATATAATGTCCCAGCTGTTCCAACGCAGGTAACGCCCCAGGTAAATTCCAAAGCCCGATAACAGCAATGTACCGACAGCGACACACCACCCTATCCAGGGACGGAAGCGTGTGGCAAAAACGGACTGTATATCCATAATCGAAGCATAACCGAGCATCAAACCATTCCAGGCAAAGAAAAGGATCAAAGCCAGGTCGTACCAATACGGCACACCCGGGCGCGGTCTAAGGTGAAATAGATCAGTCAGGATATAGGGCGCATTGGGTAAGAACGCCAGCCAGGTTGCGAATAACAACAGAAAGCTAAAAGTACCCAGACGGTGGTGGTATAATACCAGCAGGGTGCTGATAATATAAGGAATAAGGGCCAGGAAAATATTCCAGACCAGGAACACGAATGTAATACGGGTAGTGTATTGCACGCGAAGAGCCACCAGGGATACGCACAAAATGGTGGTGAGCGAGAAAATAAAGAGAATAGAAAGTCGGTTATGTTCTTTCAGGCGATGAAACAGGTTCGTCATGGTGTAATGCTTTAACACCTTTCACGGGCCAGCCGGAAGAAAGTTATTCCGGCTGGCGACAAATTCTTCTGTTTCATCCTGACACCCGGCTAACTCGGGTGTAGTCGGAAGACTAGCCGGGCATTTCGCCGCGTGAGGCGATATACAGCTCGTACCAATCCTGATGGTCGAGGTTAATATTAAAGGCATCGGCAATATTGCGAATACGCTGTTCTTCTTTTGTACCAATCAGCGGTAACGCACCCAACTTGATCAGCCAGGCCGCAGCGACAGACTCAAGGTCGACATTATACTTCTGCGCAAACTCTTGCAGCTTCTTCCGCACACGCACCGCACGTTCATCCGTGCCGCTCACGATCTGGCCGCTAGCTACGGGTGCCGACGCCAGGGGACGCATATACCGTTGCTTGATGTAGTCGACCTGGCCGTTGTCCAGCGCCGAGGTATTCAATAAGTTCAGCTCCAGGTGGTGGGTCACGATTGGCGTATGCATATAGGACGCCAGTAATTGATGTTGGAACACAGAGAAGTTTGCCACTCCAATGCTACGCGCCTTTCCCGACTTTAGAAGTTGTTCCAGGGCAATCGCCGTCTCCTCCAGATTGGAAATAGGGTCCAGGTGGTCGAGCAGGAAAATATCAATATAATCTGTATTGAGCCGGCGTAGCGAATTTTCGACGCTTCGCTGAATATGCTGCGCCGATGTGTTGTAATGTTTCACGCGTACCTCCGGCTGGTCCGGACCAGGCACACGCAGGCCACATTTTGTAAACAACACCAGGTCTTCGCGCTTAAAAGACTTCTTGCGAATCAACTGGCCAAACATCTCCTCGCAACGAGATGAACCGTACGTATCGGCGTGATCGAATGTATTAATACCCAGTTCCAGACACAGGCCGACGATCTTTTCCATAGACACAGATTCAGTAGCAGCGTCGTCGTGCCATCGGTAAAAGCCATAGACGGCAGGAGAAACTTTGGGGCCGGCATCACCGAGATAGATTTTTTCCATAAGGTTATGATTACTTCAGTACTACTACAAGTATCGGATTTAATACGAAACAAAAAAATGGGGAACGAATTTCTGCCGGGGGATTTGACCCAGGTCAGAATGGCTGCTGAACGTTAGGGAGTACTGTTTTGGCGCAGGTGAGCCAGTGGTGGGGAAATGGCTGACGAGTAACAGGGCAGTGGGGAAGAAACCTGAAGTTTAAGGATCAATACCTTAAACTTCAGGCCCCCGGGCCTTAAACCTTGACGTGGCCCCAGTTCTCTCCAATCTTGATACGATGAATCTGCATATCAGAAACACGGAACTTCTTGGCGAGCGCCTTCAGGGTGGGTTGTTTCTTTGACTTGAAAAGCGCAACCTTGATCTGCTTCACCTTGTCGGCCGTAAGTTTCGGGCCTTCTTCCGGATTCATACGCAGTAATACATTGGGATCCTTTTTGGCATGTTCGATCTGATCTTCATGCTTCACCCATTTGAGGTTAGAAGCTTTGTTATTTTCCTTCTTGTGATCGACATGAATTACGAAGGTCTGCTTTGCACCGCCCTGCTTGCAGAAATATTCCGCTACAAGCCGGTGAATGTAGTAATTCTGGCGAGTATCCTCCCGGCCTATAGTAATGCTCGGGTAACCTTGCGTTAAGCGCGGCTTCAGGATATAGCCATCTTCCAGCTCAGATTTAAAGCTTACAATCCGTCCTTTGTCCGATACCGCGTATCGCTTGGTGGTTGTGCCTTTCTTCAGTTTCAATTCCTTCCAGGTCTCCCCGGCGAGGAATTTTAGTTTAGATTGTTTAGTTGTTGCCATATGTAGAAATTAATAGGGTAAGGGTTCAGGAGAAAGTTGCGTCGGCCGTTGCAATAAGTGTACCGACCCCCGGGCTATCGTGCGCGCGTATGCCTGCCACGGTGGACTTGCGCGACAAGGAAAGACAAGGGAGTGAAATAAGTTTCGTAAACTGATACCATGGAACCAGCCGCCTCCTTTCAATAACGAAAGGAAGTACATACAACTGGTAAGGGTAGGCCTTCGAACCATGCTTATAGCTAAGTCTAATGCTTTTACCATCCGACAACCTGTAGGATAGAGGACATCAGGAAACCAGACTGGGTAGACTTTGAGCCTTATTAAAGTAAAGACTATTTTTGATAAGGGACAAGTGTTTAACGAAAAAGGTAACAGTTTTTCGTAGAATAGACCGATAAAGGATATGGGTTGATGTCTGGACTGACCAGTTGCGGTTCAGTTGTATAGTATATTTTCTCAGGGCATAGGCAGACCGGTATCTGGCGCTTGCTAGCCAATAACCAGCCACTCCGGTATTACCCCAAAAATTCCTTCTTTACCACCAATAAGTAATAACCATTTTCAATCTGCAGGTAGCCCTGCTCGTAGCAATAGATGTACTGCGATCCCTCCTTCGTAGTATACAAACTCGTGAAATACTTGAAGTCAAATCCGCGACCGACGAGTTTCTCCCGGCCAACCCTATTCTTACCATCCGGATTCAAGTCCATGAGAATACGCCGGTTCTTGCGTAGGATATTGTTCACGTTGCGCATGTAGTTCGTGTCGTCACTGTTCAACCGGTTATTGTGCGCACTGCGACAATGATCAGAACAAAACTTCTTATCAATGCGGCCCCTTATGGCCGTCCCGCACTCCGCGCAGGACTTAGTTAAGCTTTCAGACATCATATAGAATCACAAACAATCCGTTTACAAACGGCTACAAACGAATGTAAACGAATATAAGCGTTTATCATACGATTATGGCACTTTTCTTCCACCAATTTTGATCCAACGCAAAAGCAATCAGTAATCAATAAAATAAATACATATAGCTATGAGAAACTTAAGAAACAGCGTACAACTGATCGGAAATGTAGGATCAGCTCCCGAAGTAAAAACCTTTGACAGCGGAAGAGTTAAGGCCTCCTGTTCAATGGCAACCAATAGCTCCTATAAAAATCAAAAAGGGGAAAAGATTGAAGAGACGCAATGGCACAACCTTGTGTTTTGGGGAAAGTTGGCAGAAGTAGTAGGCGAGCATGTGAAGAAAGGAAATGAGATTGCCATCGAGGGCAAGCTCATGCACCGCGCGTACGATAACGCTCAGGGAGAGAAACGCTATATCACCGAGATCACCGTAAACGACATGGTCATGCTCGGCAGCAAGAGAAAGTGAGCAAGCGGAAAAAGCAAGCAAGATGTTACTTCGTTAGCGGTTAACCCGAAGCCTGGCCCTAAAACGCCAGGCTTTTTTTGCGCCGTCCACCACCAGTTGCCCACCGTTCAGTCTCCCGATTTAGTTTTTGAGACCAATCGTCCTACAACGGGTTCATCGAAAATTGTACATTGCGGGGATGAATTTGCTGTATCCTTCGTTTTTGTGGGCATTGGGTGTACTTGCTGTACCCATCATCATCCATCTCTTTAACTTCCGCAGGGCAACCCGTATATATTTTTCCAATACACGGTTCCTGCGCCAGGTAAAGGAAGCCTCTACCGCGCGCCGTAGACTGAAGCACTATCTCATCCTGGTAGCACGATTGTTGTTCCTGCTCTTCCTGGTCGTCACATTCTGCCAGCCCATCATTCCGGCCAAAGACCAATTGGCCAATAGCCGGGCCATTGTGGTCTACCTCGATAACTCGCAAAGCATGTCCGCCCGCCTCGAAGACAAAACCCGCGGCCTGGACGCCGCAGCCCAGATGGCCCGGAGCATCGTCTCCATGTTTCCCCCCGACACGCGCTATAAGCTCATAACCAACGATTTTGCACCATTTTCAAATACCTTTAAGACCGGTGCCGAGATTCAGGACCTGCTGACGCAGCTTCGACTGTCACCCGTAACACGATCCATGCAAGAGGTGACCGATAGAATCACACAAGATGCAACGTCCGGACAAAGCCAGGAGGTGTTCTGGATCGCGGACTTTCAGAAATCAACAGCCGGGAAGCTTGACCACACGCTCGATTCCGCCGCCCGCTGGCATCTGGTGCCCATTCGTTTTCAACCCATGTCAAATATCTTTGTTGATTCGGCATACCTCGAGAATCCGTTTGCTGCCAGTGGCGAGAAAAATGTGCTGCAAGTAAACGTGCGCAACGACGGTGCGCGAGAGGCCGATCAGGTCAACGTCAAGCTGCTGGTAAACAACGTCCAGACAGGCGCCGCCACCGTGAGCATCCCGGCCGGAGGCATAACAGAGATCAATTTCGACCTGGCGACAGGATTGTCGGGACTTCACAACGCTGTCATTAGCTTCAACGACTTCCCGGTAACCTTTGATAATACCTTTAACCTGGCCTTAAACTTTGCCGACAAGATCCGGGTGGTGGAAGTTAAAAGCATGACAGCTTCCGAGGCGGTTCAGAAGGTATATGGCAATCAGCAAGTATTTGCGTATAAAGGATTTGCAGTAGGCAATTTCAATTACAACGAGTTGGAACAGGCAGACCTCGTAGTCATGAACGGGCTCAACAACATCGAGCCCTCGCTGGCCGGCGCCGTGCGCAGCCATCTACAAAACGGAGGAACGGTGCTGATTGCCCCCGGAGCGCAACCGCAAGTGGAAGGATGGAAAAACGCGCTGGCATTGCCCGCGCTGAAGACCGTTCCGCAGGAAGCAATGGTCGAGCTGGACCGTCCGGACTTTTCGAATCCCTTTTTTGAAAACGTGTTTGAAGAAAAATCCGTATCACTGGCCATGCCCAAAGCGAGCCGGGTCTGGGAGTGGGGGAGCGATCGGTCAGCCATTCTGCGATTCAAAAATGACCAGCCCTTTTTATCTATGTTTGATCAGGGTGGTAAACTGTACATGCTGGCGAGTAGCCTCGACCAGGATCATACAGACTTTCACCAACATGCGCTGTTCGTTCCCGTCATGTATCGCCTGGCCGCCAGCAGCAAAAAACAGGAAGGCAAATTATATTACTCGTTGAACGAGACCTTTATCCCCCTACGGCTTGATAGCCTTCCCCGCGACGTGCCCGTGCGCCTGGTGGGAAAAGAAGAGGTGATTCCCGGACAGCGGGTCGTCGGAGACAACGTCTTTCTCGACATCCCGGGTTTTTCGGTCGAACAAGGATTTTATAAGATTGTAGCTCAGGAGGATACCGTTGGCTTAATCGCCTTCAATGTTAACAAGGCAGAATCCCTGATGGAACAATATACAGGCGAGGAAGTCAAAGCGCTGGCAGCAGGGGGTGAAAACGTCAGTATTTTCGAGGCTTCCTCTATCGACGCTTTTAGCAACGAAATAAAGGAACGATATTTGGGCACGCCTTTGTGGAAGTATGCGTTGATGGCAGCGCTACTCTTTCTGCTGGCGGAGATCCTCTTGATTCGCTTTCTAAAATAGAGATTAATGAAAATCTTAATCCAGTCTCCTGAAATTATAGATTCCCGGTCATCCTTCCATAAAAAAGAAAAAAACGTACTGCTAAACAATGGCCGTATCGTCGAAATAGGCGATAGGAACTACTCGGCCGACCGTGTCATCAAAGCCGAAGGAATGAAGCTATCCATCGGATGGTTCGACCTCGGCACCTTCGTGGGAGACCCCGGATTAGAACACAAAGAAGATCTCGACTCGGCGTCCAAAGCCGCCGCCGCCGGAGGCTTTACCGAAATAGCCGTATTGCCAAATACAGTCCCCTCCGTCCAATCAAAGAACGAGGTCGCGTACATCACTCATGGTAACGACAATCGCCTGGTGCAAATACACGCCCTGGCGTCTGTGACGCGCAATAATAAGGGCGAGGAATTGACGGAAATGATTGACCTCCACGAGGCTGGAGCAGTAGCCTTTACAGATGGCCTCAAGCCGATCTGGCATACCGACATTCTGTTGAAGTCGCTGCAATACCTGCAAAAATTTGATGGCCTCCTCATCGACCATCCGGAAGATATTTGGTTAAATATGTTCGGCCAGATGCACGAAGGCCTCCAAAGCACCATGCTGGGATTGAAAGGTATGCCGCGCATTGCCGAAGACATTATGGTGAGCAAAAGCCTCGAGCTGTTAGGCTATGCGGGCGGCCGTCTACACCTCTCACGCCTGTCGACAGGAAAAGCGGTCGATCTGATACGCAACGCCAAAAAGAAATTACAGGTGAGCTGCGACATTGCAGCATACCAGCCGTTGCTCGACGACACGACATTGGTAGACTTCGATACCAACTACAAAGTCAACCCGCCACTACGCGAGAAAGCCGACAACGACGCCCTGATCAAAGGCCTTCGCGACGGTACTATCGATGTCCTGTGCTCGGGGCACACACCCCACGAAGAAGAAAGCAAAAGCCTGGAATTTGACATGGCTGACTTCGGCTTGATCAACCTCCAAACCTTTGGCGCCAACCTCGTGGCCCTCTCCAAAGCAGTCGACCTGGATGTATTACTGGAAAAAGTAACGATAAACCCCCGGAGACTGCTCAACCTGGAGATACCACGCATTGAGGTGGATGAGAAAGCCAACCTTACACTGTTTGACCCGAATAAAACCTGGACATTGGACGACCGGACCAACCTGTCGAAGGCTAAAAACTCGCCCTGGTTTGGAAAGGAAATCACGGGAAAGGTCGTAGCAGTATTTAACAACAACCGGCAGCGGACGGAGGACTGAGCGTATGAAACAGCCCTTATTAAAGCTATCAATCCGGTATGGCCTCGTAGCGGGAGTGATGGCCTCCGCCGTATTAGTGGCCATGTTTTACATGGGAAGACACCCCGCCATGGTTTCTCCCTTCCTGGATTTTCGGATCATGGTCTTTGGTATCTTTATCTTTTTCAATTTGAAGGAGCTCCGTGACTATTACCAGGGCGGCGTACTGTACTTCTGGCAGGGTATGATCGGCGGCGGATTGATTGTGCTTATTGCCACGGTAGTATCATCGTTGGGACTGCAGCTATTCGGTAGCTGGGAAGGCGAATTTGTCAGCCAGTACATCAAACAGATGACCGATTACTTAAAAACTTTCCCCAAAGAAGACATCGAACGGATCGGAAAAGATGTCTACGAACGTAATTTGAATGACCTCCCCGAGACTAATATCCGGAAGCTGGTGGAAACGTATTTTGCGCAGGGTATCGCCATTGGCTTTTTTGTGAATATCATTCTTTCGGTAATCCTGAGACGGCAACCCAAACCCTAAAAAACGATATGGAAAACACAGTAGCCAAGCCCAGCACCTTTTCAGTAGGACTGAAATGGGGTCTGATTTCGACCTTAATTCATATTGTTGTATTTCTTGCCCTGGCGCTGCTGGGTGAAAACCCTTTTAATGAAATTGTAGGGTACATAAGTATGCTGGTGGTCACACCGTTGATCTATGTACTGGCGCACAAGGCGTTTAAAGACGCGGGCGATGGGTTTATGACTTATGGTCAGGGGGTGCTTATTGCATTTTTCATAGCACTTGCGGGCACGATTCTCGGCTTTGTGTTCACATACATATATTTAAATTTTGTAGACACTAATCTGATGGACAGGCATTTGCAGGAATTGACAGAGAAACTGAGCGAAAAGAACACGCCTGAAAACCAGATAGAGATGACGATCCAGGTTACAAGGGATTATTTTTGGCTTTTTTATGTGGGCGGCGGGATTTTCGTTGGCGTATTAATAGGTCTAATTGTTACTATCTTTACGCAGAAAAAGAATCCAGAACCGACATTTTAATTCATGAACCAACCGGATATTTCGGTCATTGTGCCCGCCAAAGACGAAGAGGAATCAATTCCAGAACTCAGCCAGTGGATAAGTCGTGTCATGCAGGCGCACGGATTCCGGTACGAAGTCTTTTTTATTGACGACGGCAGTTCTGATGGGACCTGGCAACAGATTCTGAAAGTGAACGCCGACGACGAGCGGTTTAAAGGGATTCGTTTTAATCGCAATTTCGGGAAGTCAGCCGCCCTGCAAACCGGATTCCGGGTAGCGCGCGGAAAAGTGGTAATTACCATGGACGCCGACCTTCAGGACAGCCCCGACGAAATACCCGAGTTATATCGCATGGTTACCCAGGACGGGTTCCATCTTGTTTCCGGGTGGAAAAAGAAGCGGCATGACCCGATCTCGAAAACTGTACCGTCGAAGTTCTTCAATTACATAACCGGCCTGCTCTCCGGCATACGCTTGCACGACTTCAACTGTGGCTTGAAAGCCTACCAGTCGACCGTCGTGAAGAACATCAACGTCTACGGAGAAATGCACCGCTATATTCCGGTCATTGCCAAATGGGCTGGCTTCACGAAGATCACAGAGAAAGTAGTAGAGCACCGCGAGCGTAAGTTTGGGTATACCAAATTCGGATTGGAGCGCTTTATCAACGGCTTTCTGGATCTATTATCCATCACGTTTGTAAGTCGGTTCAGACAGAAACCCATGCACTTTTTTGGCACATGGGGCACCGTATCGTTTCTGATCGGTTTCGTATTCACCGCCAAGCTTTTCTGGGATAAAATGAACTCCCTCTTTATCTCCCGGGTACCCATGAAACGTGAGATCACCGAGCAACCCCTCTTTTACCTGGCACTTGTGGCAGTTGTCATTGGCGTACAGCTATTCGTAACAGGATTTTTGGCTGAGATGTTCGCGATGCAGTCCCTCTCCAAACGCGACTACCTCGTAATCGAAAAGGTGGGCCTGGAGGAAGAAACGGCACGCAAGCTTCAAGGGGTTGTTAACTAAGCTGTGAAATATTCCATCATCGTTCCGGTCTACAACCGCCCCGAAGAGGTGCGCGAGCTCCTGGACAGCCTGACGCAGCAAACGGTGAAGGCCTTTGAAGTATTGATCGTGGAGGACGGATCTTCCGTGCGGTGTGATGACATAGTAGATCGATACCGTCACCAGTTAACCATTCAATACTTTTTTAAACCGAATGCCGGTCCCGGCCCAGCCCGGAATTTTGGCTATTCCAACGCCACAGGCGAATATCTAATTGTATTCGATTCAGATTGTATCATACCTCCCGACTACCTGAAAGCCGTCGATAAAGCGTTGGCGATATACGGCTGGGATGCGTGGGGCGGTCCGGACCGGGCGCATACAACCTTCACGCTCGTACAACGCGCTATGGGATATACCATGGCGTCGGTATGGACGACGGGCGGTATACGTGGCGGAAAAAAACACGTAGGCTCTTTCCAGCCGCGTAGCTTTAACATGGGGATCTCCCGGAAAGTATACACGCAGACACAGGGATTTCATTTTGACCGGTATGCCGAGGATATAGAATTTAGCATCCGGATGAAAAATGCCGGCTATAAGGTAGGACTTATACCAGAGGCCTACGTCTACCACAAACGCCGCACATCATTCTCTCAATTTTATCACCAGGTCGCTAACTTCGGCAAAGGCAGAGCCCTCGTAGGCCGCGCGCATCCAGGCGAAGTTAAAATTACACACTGGCTACCGACTATATTTGTACTCGGGACACTCAGCATACCCTTGTGGGCGCTGGTCAGCCCGATACTCTCTTATGCCGCGTTGGGCGGGTGGCTGCTCTACCTGTCCGTCATTTTTCTACATGCACTATGGCAGAACAAGAATCTGGGGGTGGCCTTCCTGGCAGTTCCTGCGGCTTTAATCCAGCTGAGTGGTTATGGACTTGGATTTTTACGCGAATGGAGCAAATCATACATTCGTAAGTGACCGATTTGGTGACATTTAATCATACCTGATACAGTTTTATTCAATATTTTTAAATAATATTGATAAGAAACAGTCCTTATTCTTACATGAGAAAATCATTCGCGCTTGCGCTCATAGTTGGCTTTGCAAGCATCTCATCCACCGCATTCTCCCAAACGCCCGAACTCTCTCCCGGTTATTACCTTGTAGTAGGCGCATATGCTAAAACGCGCGAAAGTGCGGCCCAGGCCTACATGCAACAATTAAAACAACAGGGGAAGGAAGCGACCTACGGTTTTAATACAGGTCGTGGGTTGTATTTTGTCTACCTCCAATACTTTACAACGCTGCGTGCATCCTTGCTTGAGATGACGGCAGTGCGCAAACAAGAAGCCTTCAAGGACGCCTGGATCCGCGTTGTGCCAGGTGACATAGCTGCCCTGCAGCCTCCGGGTAAGAAAACAACAATAACACCGGTAGTAGAGGCGCCGCCCGCGCCGGCAACGACCCCTTCCGAAAACCAGCAAGAACCCACAACACCACCTGGCGATAGTATCGTCGTAACCGATAACCCCGAGATCGTGCAATACAAGGTCATGACCCTCGGAAACACCGAAGTATTCCTGAGCGTGTACAATGCCCGCAACGATCGTATTGTAGATGGTACTGTGCAGGTAATCGATACAGACCGTGCCCACCCGATTACGCGCGTGAAAGGAAATGAATACCTCAACCTCCCGGACCCGAAAAGCAAATCCGGCCAGCTGACACTGATCTGCGATATATTTGGATATCGTAAACTACAACAAGAGATAAACTATCCACTGCCGCTGGCCGACACGGTCAAGCCATATATTGATCTGGTGGGCACCACGGTCGTAATCAACTTTGACATGGTACGCTATCATCCCGGAGACATAGCTACCCTGTACAATGTATACTTCTACAACGACGCAGCCATCATGCAGCCCGAGTCGAAATACGAGATTAACAGCTTGCTACAGCTTATGCAGGAAAACTCGCGCTACCGCATTCGCTTGCACGGTCACACCAATGGAAACTACCACGGCAAGCTCCTCACAATAGGTCCCGATAAGAAATTCTTCTCCCTCGACGGCGCCAAACAAAGTACAGGATCGGCCAAAGACCTTTCACGCCATCGGGCCGACGTGATCAAAGAATACCTGGTGGCCAACGGCATCGATGCCAGCCGCATTGAAATCAAAGCCTGGGGAGGAAAACGCCCGCTATACGACAAGCGCAGTGCAAACGCCAAAAAGAACGTACGTGTAGAAGTTGAAATATTGGAGGAATAATACAGTTGATTCGATTGGAGCCCCGCTAAAAGCCCCACCTGGGGCTTTTAGCTTTTTAACGAGGGTGTTACCTTCGCGTGGTTTATAAAAGAAACTTACGTGAAAAAGGTACTGAAAAGCTTCTTCCTCATCATCAACTATAAGACTCTCGTCATAACCGCATTGTCGGTCATTTCAACTTATGTGTGCTACCACCTTGGCCTGACAGCCAAATTTCCCGACATGCTGGTCGGTGTGGCAATCGTATTTCCCGTAGTGTTTTCAATTGGCTCCGCCTACAACCGCCGCGAACTAGCCCTGCAACGTTTCTCAGACTTCAAAGGGCATGCACTGGCCGTCTACTTTGCTACACGCGATTGGACAACTGACAAACAAAATGATATACCCCAACGGACGCGGACCATCGTCGAGTACATGATCGTGCTGATGCGTTCAATGTTTACATCAAGACACGAAAAAGATATACTCGCAAACGAGAAGAAGATCTTTCAGTATTTCTCAGACCTCTCCTTGCTGATGATGGATCTCAAGAACCATGGCGTGCAGGCAGGGGAGCTCTCGCGCGTGAATCAGTACATCAGCAAAATGATCATAGCCTTTGATAACCTGCGGATCGTTCATGTGTACCGAACACCCATTACACTGCGGGCCTACAGCAAAGTGTTTATCTACATCTTTCCCATCGTCTACGGCCCCTATTTTGCCAGCACATTCCACGATTTCTCGGCACACCTCGAATACGTCATGCCCGTGTTATATAGCTTTATCCTGGTAAGCCTGGATAACATACAGGACCACCTGGAACATCCCTTCGATGAAGTCGGCGAAGATGACGTCCGGTTCGACGAGAAAGAAGTGATCATGCACATGGAATAAGCTTATCGGTCCAGTACATCTCCGTACTCGGCCACCTTGTCAAAAACACTTTTGGCAAAGGGACAAAGCGGAAGGATCTTTAAGCCATGATTGCGCGCATGTTGAACAGCGGCCGCGACGAGTTGCTTGCCGGCACTCTTACCGCGCAGCGCATCCGACACTTCTGTATGATCGATAATGATGAGGGCAGGACCGGCTTTGCTAAACGTCATCTCTGCCGCGCGGGTACCGTCTTGCTCGATGTAAAATGCCCCCTTGTTTGCCGTTTCCGTAAGTTTTATTTCCATAGTCGCCAGATAGTTTGTCAAGCTTGTCATTAAATAAAAAGGCCCTGCACGTAGCGGGGCCCTTTCTGTATAAACGTGGTTGTATATCTATTTTGCGTAGGAAACGCTGCGCATTTCGCGAATCACCGTCACCTTCACCTGACCAGGATACTGCATATCCCGCTCAATCTTTTGTGAGATATCAAAGCTAAGCTGACTGGCGCGTTCATCGCTGGCCTTTTCAGCGTCAACGATCACACGCAGCTCACGACCCGCCTGTATAGCATAGCACTTCTCTACACCATCGAAACTTAAGCCAAGCTCTTCCAGTTCTTTGAGGCGCTTGATGTATTGCTCCATCACCTCGCGACGAGCGCCTGGTCGCGCACCACTGATGGCGTCGCAAGCCTGTACGATCGGTGACAGGATGTTCGTCATTTCGATTTCGTCGTGGTGAGCACCAATGGCGTTACAAACCACCGGATGTTCCTTATACTTCACGGCAAGCTCCATCCCTACGATAGCGTGCGGCTTTTCGAGTTCTTCATGCCATACCTTGCCAATGTCGTGAAGCAGACCAGCACGCTTCGCTTGCTTAACGTTCAAACCTAGTTCGCTGGCCATGATAGCGCAGAGGTTGGCCACTTCACGCGAGTGTTGCAACAGGTTTTGGCCATACGAAGAACGGAAACGCATACGCCCTACCATCTTCACGAGCTCTGGGTGAAGTCCATGAATACCCAGGTCGATTACTGTACGCTCGCCGATCTCGACAATTTCGTCTTCAATGTTTTTCGTAGTCTTGGTAACGATCTCCTCAATACGGGCCGGGTGAATACGACCGTCTTGCACCAGGCGGTGCAACGACAACCGGGCAATCTCCCTTCTCACCGGGTCAAAACCCGAAATGATAATGGCTTCTGGTGTATCGTCTACGATAATCTCGACACCGGTCGCCGCTTCAAGTGCACGGATATTCCGGCCTTCACGACCGATAACCTTTCCTTTGATATCGTCGCTCTCGATGTTAAAGATTGATACACAGTTCTCAATAGCATGTTCTGTAGCAGTACGCTGAATGGTCTCCACAACGATCTTTCGGGCTTCCTTGGTGGCCGAAAGTTTCGCCTGCTCCATAATGTCCTTAATGAAGCTGGAGGCACGGGTCTGGGCTTCGTCTTTCAGGGCAGCGACAAGCTGCTCGCGAGCTTCCTCGGCGGTCAGCTTGGAAATATTCTCCAGTACCTGGATCTTCTGCTGGTTGAATTTATCAAGCTCTTCCTTGCGCTTCTTCGTATGCTCGAGCTGAGCGGCGAGATCTGTCCGGATATCGTCGAGCTCACCTTCTTTACGCTTCAAATTCTCGATTTCCTTGCTGAGGGTCTGTTCCCGTTGCTTGATCTTTTGCTCGTTGCTGATGATGAGGGCTTTCTTTTTGTTGGCCTCCTCTTCAAACTCCGAACGCATCTTCAGAATTTTTTCTTTGGCTTCCAGGATTCTGTCCTTCTTCAGGTTTTCGGCAGCAATTTCAGCCTCTTTCAGAATCAGATCGGACTTGTCTGTGGCTTCTTCCTGTTTCTTTTTCAGCTTCCGCTTGTACGACGCGGAACTAATGAGCAGGCTCAGCACAGCCGTAACGACTATGCTGACAACAATAGCTATAGCAATGGATGACATAAAAAAATAGGGTTTATACTGCCCGGAGTGCCACCTTGGCTCAGAAAATGATCATCAGGAATGAAGGATTACAGAATGGATTGGGAAACCAAATGGTTGAGATGACTAACTTTCTCAAACACGGTTTTATCGATGACATGATGTGTTTCCTCGGCTGCCATTTTATCGACAAGACAGTCAAATGCAGCCATAGCCAACAAATCTTGTTTGTCGTCGATCCCAAATTGCTCCCGGTAAGATTTTAGCTTTTCGTTGATGAGCTTGCCGGCCAGTCTTACCCGCTCTTCATCAGATCGCTTCACCTTCATGGGATATTCGCGGTCGGCTATTTTGATTTTTATAGAAAGTTCCTCCATCAAGAAATCTTACAGGTTTTTTACCTTATCTGCTTAAGTGAGCGATGCACTTGTCGATCTCGCGAATGTATTCGTCCACTTTTTTCTTCAACTCCAGAACACTTCCGTCTTCCGGGTTCAAATTATCCACAATTTTAGTGATTTTCAGTTGATTATGAAAGCTGCTGATCTGCTCGTCCCGAGCTTTAAGAGCCGACTTTAGTCCCTGGTTTTCGATTTTCAGGTTTTTAAGTTCCTCCTTCAGGTTTTTGTGCTCGTTCAGGAGCACTACAAGTTTGCGTTCCAGCCCCGAAAGGTTAGACTTTAAGAGTTCTTGATCCATGCGAATATCTTTTGCCCTGGCAACGCCATCGGCTCTTGTAACTGTTCGTTCTGGTAGCGCCCGGCTCCTTTTCCGGATATATACCTTTTTCTACTTCCGGATAACCGCCCCAAGCTTCGTTTCAAAAGCCTGCATCAGGCGAGTCATGGTCTTTTCAATCTCTTCATCTGTCAGCGTCTTCGTCTCATCCAAAAGAGTAAATCCTAATGCGTAGGCCTTCTTCCCGGCAGGGATATTCTCTCCCTCATACACATCAAACGCTATTATATCCTTGATCAACCGCTTCTCGGTAGCCATCACAAGACTGCTGATCTCACTGAAGTGCACCTGCCTGTCTAATACAAGCGAAAGATCACGTCGCACCTCAGGGAATTTAGCAACTTCTTGAATTACTAACTTAGGGGTTGCCGATTGGAAAAGCAAGGATGTGTTTAGGTCAGCAAAAAATATTTCCTGTTTGATGCCGAAATCCTTCAACAAGGCCGTTTTTACTTTTCCAAGTGTTCCTATTTCAATGTTTCCACGAAGAAGTTTCGAGCCATATTCCAGCAGTTGGTGCTCTATGTTCTCCTGCTGTACCGACGAAATACCACTTTTCGAAAGTATATGCTGCACATGCTGACCTAAGTCATAGTATGCTACTGCCTGTGTCTTATGCCGCCAGTTCTCTGTCTCCACGTTACCCGTCATAAACAGCGACAAACGGTCCTCTTCATGATACTTGCCACCGTCTTTATAGTAAATCTTTCCAAACTCATAAAGCTTCAGGTCGCGCTGACGGCGGTTGATATTATAGGCGCACACCTCCAGTCCGGAGAATAACAACGTCTGACGCAAAACACCCTGCTCTTCACTCAGCTTGTTCAAGATCTCTACCGGAGAGCCCGTAAAGCTAAGCTGGTGCTTTTGCTGGTAGGCCTTGTTCGTAAGCGAATTGGTCCAGATCTCGTAAAAGCCGTTGGCGACAAGCATTTCGCCCATACTCCGCTTATATTTATCTATACTCTTAACCGGGAACTCCGCCAGAAAATCCGTGCGGGCGGTATCTGAAAGCGGTATATTATTGAAACCATAAATGCGTAGAATCTCTTCTACCACATCAGCTTCTTGTAAGACGTCCACACGGTACGGCGGCACAGACACCGTATACTGGTCCACCTGCCTGTCGATAATCTGTATATCCAGCCCCTCCAGAATGGCAAACGCCTCTTCCCGTGGAATGTTCTTGCCAATCAACCGGTCAACATTCTTGTCCTTAACGACAATCGTACGACGGTCGATCTTGGAAGGATAGACATCGATAATGTCCGACGACACCTTTCCGCCCGCAATTTCCTGGATCAATAATGCAGCCCGCTTCAGCGCATACACCGTAATCTCAGGATCTGTGCCGCGCTCAAAACGGAACGAAGCATCGGTCTTCAGCTGGTGATGCTGTGAAGACTTGCGAACAGTGTCCGGCGAGAAATATGCACTCTCCAGAAAGATGTTTTGAGTTTGTCCCGTGATGCCGGAAGTAGCGCCACCAAAGACACCGGCTATACACATACCTTCCTCGGCGTTGCAAATCATCAGGTCGGTAGCCAGCAACGTACGCTCTTTGTTGTCTAGCGTAGTGAACTTAGTGCCGGCAGGCAATGTCTTAACAACGACCTTTTTTCCGGTGATCTTGTCGGCATCAAAAGCATGCATGGGTTGGCCCAATTCATGACAGACAAAGTTTGTGATATCGACAATGTTATTGATCGGAGAAATTCCGATGGCAAGCAGACGATTCTTTAACCAGGCAGGAGACTCTGCCACCTTTACACCCGCAAGCGTCACACCCGAGTAACGCGGGCAAGCCTGTGTGGCCTCCACCGATACCTTGATGGTGAGATTCTGGTTGTCGATCGTAAAGTGATCGACAGCAGGCCACCGGATGACACGCTTCTGCGAGGCACGGATGTCACGCGCCACGCCCATGTGAGATGCCGCGTCGGCCCGGTTAGGCGTCAGGCCAATCTCAAAAATATAATCCGACGCGATATTGTAGTATTGTGCGGCAGGTGTGCCGTTGGGTAATACCAACGCTTCAGGGCTGGTTAGCACGATGATCCCCGCATGGCTTTCTCCCAGACCAATCTCGTCTTCAGCGCAAATCATGCCCTCTGACTGCTCGCCCCTGATTTTCGCTAGTTTGATCGTAAAGGGTTCTCCTTGAGTAGGATAAATCGTGGTGCCGGGAACCGCTACAACAACTTTCTGGTCGGCCGCCACATTCGGCGCGCCGCAAACGATCGACAACGGCCGCTCGCCGCCCACATCCACAGTGGTCAGGGAAAGCTTGTCCGCGTTCGGATGTCGGGTGCAGGTAAGGACTGTACCTAGCACAAGCCCCTTCAGTCCGCCCCTAACCGTCTCGTGCTCTTCTACTTTTTCAACTTCCAGGCCGGTAGACGTCAATACCTTGCCGATGTTCTCCGCAGTCTCCGGAATATCAATGTATTCTTTTAGCCAATTATAAGAAATGGTCATAATTCCAGCGTAAAAAAGCCCTGAACATTTCTCAGGGGTGTGTAAACCTCAAAAATAAGGGTTTGGTGCTAATTATTATGCTAACGTAATGCTTTAAGATAATGAGCTTAATGATATTGTCGCTCACCCGCCCGGATGGGGACTTTCAGCAGGTTTTCCCTCGGTGGAAGCGGACACGAGAATTTGTCAGAATAGGCACAATAGGGGTTGTACGCCAGGTTAAAATCCAAAGTAACCGTATTAGCACCCTGTACCTTGTTCAGATCCAGGTATCGCCCGGCTCCGTAGGTCTCCACTGCACTGGTCTCATCGCCGAAAGCCAGAAACAATTTTCCTCGGAACGGCCCCATGTCAATCATTTCCAGGACCAGTAGCCGGTTATGATAGCCGCCCAGGTCAAAATCGGCGTAAGCATATTGAACATAACGCTGCTCCTTCCCATCGTTGGTTGCCAGCAAGACTACCTGCTTGTTCGTGATAGGAGCAAGGGTGGCCGTGACCTTATAGCGAATGTCCACCGGGTAATAGCGCAGCCCCGTAAACGTGGCCGTGGAATCATTCGCGAAAGGAGATTCCTGAGAGGTACGCATAAATTGATCCTTAGCATCTCGCTCCGCCTGAATCTTGTCCGCGTAGGCACTTTGGTCCTGGCTACCAGTAAAAGAATACAGCACCCCGACGACTGCGGCGACAACGACAATCAGGATAATAACGCTTTGCTTCTTCACGGAACTTGTAGGTTGGTGGATAGTGCCCGGCGCCGGCGATCATCATATACCAAAATGGAATCCCGGTGCGCACGGAATAAAGTAAAAAAAGTAGGAATGCCTTTGTCGGCCACTGCACCGGGTGCATTAGCGAGGATACAAATAGCGATATGATCTTTCGTATTAACGGCCACTTCACTGCGATACCCGTTCACAAACCCACCATGATAAATAACAGTATCGTTGGGATAATATAACACACGCCAGCCAAGGCCGTAGTACGAGCTGCTAAGCCGTTGAGATCGGCCATAATTCCGATTCTTGGAAGGAGCCAGCACCTGTGGAGAAAACAGTTGATGCACCGTGGCCTCATCGATCACATCCTCGCGATGGCCCAGCAATGCAATCATCCAATTCGCCATGTCTGAAATGCTCGCATTTACGCCGCCAGCAGGTGCTACGTTATAATACGTGTTTGTAATCGAGGCAGGAACCCACCGGCCACCACGCGACTTGTGAGGACGTGCAATGTTGGGATTGGTCATGAGCGTAGTGTAGTCCATCGATGCCTGCTCCATATGCAAAGGCTTGAACACCCGTTCCGCCATGTTCACCTCGTAGGGTTTGCCCGTTGCCTTATGAATAACTTCACCAATTAAACTATAGGCTACATTTTGATAACTATACTCCTTACCGACCTCTCGGAACAAATCGACATCCTTCAACTTACCAAGCAACACGGGAAGCTCCATGCCGGCTTCCACCAGGTTAGTATACGTATGATAGGGAAGGCCCGTGGTATGCGATAAAACATGCCGCAATCGAAGCGCCCGGGTTTGCTCAGGCGACTTCAATCGGAAGTCGGGCAAATACTCAATCACAGGATCATTCCATCCAAGAACACTATCGGAAACAAGAATGCCTGTAAGGAACGAAGCAAAACATTTCGACACCGAAGCAATGCGAAACACCGTATGTGCGTCCACGGCGGCGCTACTGCCCGCCGCCCGAACACCAAACCCCTTCAGATAAACAATGGAAGAATCTTTTACTATCGCAACGGCGAAGCCAGGGGTTTGAGAGGTTTGCGTCAACAGCTCGATCTCATGCTCAAACGCATGCATAAGTTGATCGAAGGCCGGATTTATATAGGGAGGAGGGGGTGTCGGTTGCACTGGCGGTACTACAGCAACAGACGCCGTATTACTTTTCCATACCTGTGCCAGGAGGATGGGTAAAAGGATGATTAGCGTTCCGACAAGTAAGAGTTGCTGCTTTTTTTTCATTCACCACAGATATCTCCAGGCATTCGGCTACAGGGATGTTCCCCGCCGTTTACAAAATGCCCTCGTCTGCAAAGCTAAAATATTTCTGGCCTGCGAGGATAAGATGATCCAGAACTTGTATTTCGAGCAACTTGCCGGCTTCTTTTATTTTTTGAGTGAGATTGATATCTGCCTGGCTGGCCGTAGTTTCTCCCGACGGGTGATTGTGAGCCAAAATAAGGCCGGACGCGAGGTTATCAACAGCAAGCTTGAAAACGATTTTGGGATCGGCCACTGTGCCGGCAGTCCCGCCCTGGCTGATCTGATGGGTTCGAATAACCCGATTAGCGCGATTTAATAGAATGATCCAGAATTCCTCATGATTAATATCTTGCAAACAAGGAGAAATGACCTCAAAAGCATCTCGAGAGCTAACAATCCTCGGTTTTTTCTCGGGATCTGCAGCTTTACGCCGCCGTCCCAATTCCAAGGCTGAAACAATGGCCAACGCCTTCGCCTCGCCAACGCCCTTAATCTTCATCAGATCGTTGGCCGTAAGCTGTGCCAGATTGTGCAGATTATTACTCGCCATCTGCAGGATTTTCTGCGCAAGATCGACAGCACTCAACGTGGGAGTTCCCGAGCGCAAAAGAATAGCAAGCAACTCAGTATTGGAAAGCGATAATTTTCCGTGGAGGATTAATTTTTCACGAGGTTGGTCTTCTCGTAACCAATCCTTAATGGCAGGCCTTTTCTCTACTATTTCCATATCTACAAACAACGTAACCCCACAAAGATATTCCTCCCCCTCAGATTTTCAAGCCAACCAACAAAAAAAAGAGAACCCCTCACCGCATGGGTAAGGGGCTCCCTAAAATATCAGTAATCCTAAAACGGATGCTTAATTAGGCGAGTTTATTCACCAGACGGGTGAGTCTGGACTTTTGATTGGCCGCTTTCTTCCAATGAATGATGTTCTTCTTGGCCAACTTGTCGATCATAGAAGAAACTTCTTTCAAAAGAGTAACAGCTTCAGATTTTACCGTAGCGCTCTGCAATCTCTTGATGAAAGTACGGGTAGTCTTGTTTTGGTAGCGGTTTCTCACGCGCTTAGCCTCATTAGCACGGATTCTCTTTTCTGCTGATTTATGGTTTGCCATAGCTCGTTTTCAAATAAGGACTGCAAAGGTAGAGGGATTCTCCAAATTTCCAACGCTCCTCCAAAATCTATTTTTCAAAATCCTGAAAATGAATGTTTTGAGTCGATCGTGATGTATCCAACAGGGTGTCCCTAAATCGTAGAGGCCAAGATCCCCGGCATGTTTAAAATCCTTGACCTATTCTTAATTGGATCGTTTGCCCCCATCCCGTATCTTTCTCTAAAGAAAACGTTGTGAAGCTTATCCGCCGCTGCCTTTCGGCAATTATCCTCCTTACCCTCGTCAGTCTAACCCTTCCCAACCTCACCTGGGGCTTCTTTGCCCATCGCCGCATTAACCGCCTGGCCGTATTCATTCTCCCACCCGAAATGATCGGTTTCTATAAAAAGAACATAGGCTACCTAACCGAAGCCGCCGTAAACCCCGACCGCCGTAGATTCATCCTCCCCGACGAAGCACCCCGCCACTACATAGATCTCGACCACTTTGGCGACAGTGCCCAATATAAAGTCCCGCCATATTGGGACAGCGCTGTCTCCAAATATTCTGAAGACACGCTCAAAGCTCACGGCATCCTTCCTTGGCATATCGTGAAGACCTACTATCGCCTGAAAGATGCTATGATGATTCGTGACCCCGTGGCCATTTTGCGTCTGTCGGCAGATCTCGGGCATTATATTGGCGATGCCCACGTACCGCTGCACACGACAGTAAACTACAATGGACAACGCACCGGCCAGGAAGGCATTCACGCCTTTTGGGAATCCAGACTCCCCGAACTATTCTCTGATGACTACGATTTTTTTGTAGGAAAAGCGAAGTACATCGAGCATCCGCAGACGGCAACGTGGAACGCAATCCTCGGAGCGCACCGCGTAGTGGACTCGGTACTACAAGAAGAAAAGAAACTGGCCGCTCAAATGGGCAACAAAAAATACTCATTTGAGTCGCGCGGTATGCAAACGCAAAAAGTTTACTCACAAGAGTATGCCGCGGCGTACCACCGGGTCGTGGGGCGAATGGTAGAACGTCAGATGCGCGCCGCGATACACCTCACGGGAAGCATTTGGTACACCGCATGGGTAAATGCCGGCCAGCCCGATCTGCAGGCGTTGATAGTAGAGGTGCCTTCGGAAGCAGAATTGCAAGAAAGACGGTCAGCCTTGCGGGATTGGAAAGAACAGCAAAAGAAAATCCGAGACCACGAGTGATCCGTGGGAACAGAGATCAGGATAACAACGCTTGCACAATATTTTCCCATTCTTCTTGTAAGCCGACCTTGGGTACCGGCTTGCCTGCATGATGATACCAAAAAGAGGCATTTCCAGGATCACCTTCTACACGGTGAAGATAAGCATGTACCCATGAGCCTTCCGCTGTAGGCACGTCTTGTGCGAGAGCATGAGCAGCATCCCAATCGTCGTTCCCCGCAAACCAGAGGGCTTGTAAAAGCGGCGAGAGAGTAGGCGAGGGCGCTGTGTCTTCCAGGGAGGCAGTAAATTCTTCGTAAGTCATGTTGCCAAAGTATTAAAGCCTCGGCAAAAACCAAAGCGCCGTCTATTAACAGTTATTGAATAGGATAATATACTTCCCTGATCCACTGTGCCGTATCCTGAACGGGCCGCCGGAACTGATCTACTTTACGGGCTTCGCTTCGGCCAGCGCCTTCAGGTGGGTAAGGTTATAATCAAAAGCCTTGTTCATTTCTGGCTTCATGATAATACCAAACCACCGCGAGATCGGGTTGGGGCCCAGGTCGCTGGAGAAACCAATCGTCAACTGCGTACTGTCATTCTTCGGTGTAAATGTATACCAGCCCTTGGCAACACCATGCTCCATAAAATCAAGATCCGTTTTAATCGACGAACCAGGAATGCTTTCAGTAATCGTTACCTTACCATCACCCGACTTCTTCCCCGTCCAGGAATACCATGCCCCCGAGCCCACGCGCTTGTCACCATAGGTCAGTTGCATGTCATCTTTGTATAGATCGTTCCAATAAGACCACCTGCCCCAGCGCTCGAGGTCATTGATCTCCTCAAAGATATTTTCCGCAGGCGCAGCAATAGTGATATGGCGGGTTATCTCCATCTTCCCGGGTAACATCAGGCCGACGATGGCCAATAGGACAAGAAGGGCTAGAAGCCCAAAAAAGAATTTTTTCATAGTTGTGGCGGGGTTAAAGTGACTAGCAGAAAGATAAGAAATAATCTTTTACGAAAACGTTTGCATTTATAGCGGAATGTCAGGATATTCAGCAGGATATCCGTTGGTAAGTGATTGATCGGGAGTAAGATAAACAGGTTCAAAGAGATTGTCAGAACGTAGTGGGTACCGGTCCTGTGGCACAGTATTTTAAGATTTCTATTGGAAGAACACGAAACCTAAAGAATATGAATATCTGGAACAGAAGCACCCGCATTCCTGAGATCTATGGTACAGCGATCGCACTGGGATTGATTGTCTATTTCTTCTTGATGTACGCTGTAGGGCTGATCCACGTCGTCGAGCTTCGACTACTGAATCTGCTCATCATGCTGGCCGGTGTTTATTACGCGCTGAAACAATTCACCCGTACCCATAATGGGCAACTAAACTACTTTCGCGCCATGGCCATCGGGGTAGGAGCTGCCGCAATAGGCTCGGCCACGTTTGCAGCATTTTTGTTTTTTTACCTCAAGATCGATACAAATCTGATGCAATCCCTCATAAAAAATGAACCAATGGGACCTTATCTGAACGCTTATATAGCTTCATTTATGGTTTTGCTGGAAGGCCTTTTCTCCGGTCTGTTTGTGACGTTCGTGCTCCTGAACTGGGTACGCACCGATCAGGTAAACCAGCCCATTGGCTAGTACAATGATATAAACAAAGAAGCCTCTGTTTTTCAGGGGCTTCTTTGTTTAGAGACTACTTCATTTGAAGTTCAATGATCGTATCAAACTCCTGCCGCCCGGCAGGAGGTATTTGTAACGTAATACCGTATTCACTCTCTGCGAACTTGACCGATGTCATCGTACCGTAAACTTTGGCCGCTTTCACCTTTTTGCCCCAGGAAGGGATCGTCAGCACATTATCCGTCCAGCGTAGAATATGAACAAAAACCTTATCCCCTTTTTGGGTCGTCACGCCCCAGTCCCTCGCGGTCAGCGGGCCACCGTGTGTACCATAGATAGTCTCTCCATTTCTGGTTAGCCAGGCCCCCACCTTTTGTAAGCGTTCAACGTGTTCCGGCTGTATTTGTCCGTTCGGCATAGGCCCAATGTTCAGTAGGAAGTTGGCATCATAGCCGGCCGCTTTGACCAGGTACTGAACAAGCTCTTGTACGCTTTTGTGGTGGTCGTCTTTCAAATTAAAGCCCCACGATTGGTTGATGGTCTCACAAGTCTCGGTCGGCAGATCGCCAATCTTTTGCTCAGGCGCAAATCCCGTAGTATTGTGGCCGGGCAGGTCTTTTTCGAACATCTGGAAATCTTCCCCCGCAAAAGGTGTCACGTGGTGGTTACTGCCAACGAGGGCACCAGGCTGAAGTTTGTGGATCAACGAGTACGTGCGCGTTAACCGCCAGTCGGCATCCTTTTTATCCCACATACCATCAAACCAGATACCACCGATCTCGCCATAGCCTGTCAGGAGCTCCGTAAGCTGGGCATCCATATAGTCGAGGTAAGCATTCCAATTGCCTTGTTCCGGCCGTCCCGTCCAACTGCCGCCGGTATTGCCACGAGGAAAATAATCGGGATGATGCCAGTCTAACTGAGAATGATAAAAAAACAGCTTGATGCCTTCACGGCGGCATTCGTCTGCCAGCATCTTTAAAACATCCTTGCCATAGGGTGACCGTTTTACAATAGTATAATCCGACACGCGGCTGTCCCACATCGCAAACCCATCGTGGTGTTTACTCGTGATGACAATATACTTCATGCCCGCAGCCTTGGCCAGTTGCACCCAGCTCTTCGCATCAAAAGCCGTGGGATTAAAGAATGCCGGGAGCTTCTCATAATCGCGGATGGGAATCTGCTGCTGATTCATAACCCACTCGCCGTCGCCCAACACACTATACACGCCCCAGTGAATGAACAGGCCGAACCGCGCCGATTGAAACCATTCCCGGTTTTGTTTGTTGGCATCAGAAGGTGTATAGGTTGATTGTGCCACGACGTTCCCCGAAACCCACAACAGGATCAGGAACGACTTTAGAAGGATAGAAATTGGCTTCATAGAGTTTTGGTTTAAATTGCAGCCTGACCACCGTTTTAAACGGTGTTTTGAAAATTAACCATTGAAAATGAGATACAAAAACATACCCAAAGAACTCTTTGAATCGAACCGGGAAAAGCTTCGCAAAGAGCTAAAGCCCCATTCCTTGCTGGTGGTCAACGCGAACGACGTGATGCCGACAAACTCCGACGGCACCGTGCGCTTTCGACAAAACAGTGACCTCTTCTACCTCTCAGGCGTCGACCAGGAAGAAACCATTTTGGTAATGTGTCCCGATTTCCCCGACGAACGATATAGAGAGGTTCTTTTTATACGCGAGACCAGCGAGATGATTGCCATTTGGGAAGGACATAAGCTCACCAAACAGGAAGCCCGGGAAAAGACAGGCATTCAAACCATCGTGTGGGTATCAGAATTTCAAAAGGTATTTAACCTTATGATGCTCATGGGGGATACCGAATATGTATACCTCAATACCAACGACCACTACCGCGCCGACAATCCTGTGGAGACACGCGAGGCGCGCTTTGTGAAATGGTGTATGGAAAAATTTCCGCTTCACAAATACGAACGTCTGGCACCCATCATGCACCGCTTACGGTCGGTAAAATCGCAACACGAGCTCGACCTGATGCAACGCGCATGCGATATCACGGAAGCCGGCTTTCGCCGTGTGTTGAAGTTTGTAAAGCCCGGTGTAAAAGAATACGAGATCGAAGCCGAATATGTACACGAGTTTCTGTGCAACGGTTCGCGCGGCTTTGCCTATGAGCCCATCATCGCTTCCGGCACGAACTCGTGCGTGCTGCACTACCTGGACAACAATCAGGTCTGCCAGGATGGCGATCTGGTACTGCTCGATGTAGGCGCAGAATACGCCAACTACAACGCCGACCTAACGCGTACCATACCAGTCAATGGACGGTTCTCCAAACGCCAGAAAGAAGTGTATAATGCTGTGCTACGTGTAAAACGTCATGCATACTCGTTGTTGCGTCCCGGTGTAAAATACTACGAGTACCACAAACAGATCCAGCAGTTTACCGAGCAGGAGCTGATCGGTTTAAAACTCATAGACAAGACCGACATTAAAAATCAGGACAAAGACAAACCCCTCTTCATGAAATACTTCATGCACGGCACCAGCCACCAGCTTGGCCTGGATGTGCACGATGTCGGCAGTATGTATCATGAAATGAGCGCTGGGCAGGTTTGGACAGTAGAGCCCGGTATATATATCCGGGAAGAAGGCCTTGGCGTACGCATAGAAAATAACGTTGTGATCGGCAAAGAAGGCGTGCACGACCTGATGAAGAACATTCCCGAAGAAGTAGAGGAAATAGAACACATCATGAATAGCTAAACGGATCGACCATGCGAAAGCGGATTCTCATGCTGGCAATACTTCTCGCGGGCACGTGGGGCGTAGAGGCTGCGACATGGTGGATGTTACCCAGTAGCTACTTCTTCAAAGTAGGGGAGTCTGTCAAGATCGGGTTTGTGCAAGGAGAAGAATTTAAGGCAGAGCCGTGGCCGATAACGCAAGACCAGGTAGTGCGTCTCGAACACCATCGCGTGGGACTGGGTGTCAAAGACCTTCGTGCTTCCATACAAAACGACGATCGCGAACGGCTCACTATAAAGTTTGACAGGGCCGGCACACATTTGCTGACTTTGCAAAGTGCAGTGCAATTTAAAGCGTGGGATGCAGCAGGATTCAATACGTTTCTCGAAGAAAACGGATTAGAAGACGTCCTGACAAAGCGTAAGGAAAACGGCACGAGCGATGAGCCCGCCGGTGAGCGCCAGGTGGTCTACACCAAACTATTAGTACAGGTCGGGAATACACCAGATGATGTATATAAAGAAGTAGTAGGTTTTCCGCTGGAGATAATACCCGAACGAAACCCTTATAGCCTTCGGTCTGGAGATGTTATGCGCTTTAGGATATTAAAGGATGGCAAGCCTCTCTTTGGAGCGCGGGTTAAAGTATGGAATCGAAAAGATAACCGCACCACCCTGCAAAACATCTATACCGAGAAAGACGGAACCATGGAAACCCGGCTGAGTAGCGACGGGCCGTGGATGGTAAGCGTCGTACAGGCAGAACCATCAAAAACAGCAGGCGCTGAATGGAACACATCTTCGGCCAGCCTTGTCTTTGGTATTCGATAGAATCAAAAAAACAATAGAAATTATGCTTTTTTCAGATAAGGCACCCAAGCCGGTCGGCGCATATCCACACGCAAGACAGGTTGGCAATTTACTTTTTTTATCCGGCGTGGGCCCGAGAAAGCGCGATGCAAAAGAAATTCCCGGTGTTACGGTGGATGCAGCAGGAAAAATTGTACAATACGACATCGAGACGCAGTGTCACGCTGTCTTTGAAAACGTACGCTATATTTTGGAAGCATCCGGAGCCCGCTGGGAGAACCTGGTCGATGTAACCGTCTTCCTCACCAACATGAAAGACGACTTCCAGACATTTAACCGGATCTACGCCGAGTACTTCAAAGAGAATCAACCGTGTCGCACCACGGTGGAGGTAAATGCCCTACCAACCCCCATCGCAGTTGAGCTCAAATGCATTGCCGTGGTGGGATCAGGACACTAAGTGCTTTTTCGTGAGCTCTTTCAGAGCGGCCGTTTCTTCAGCGGACATGGGAGTGGCCTTCACATGCAGCAACAGGTCGAACATCACCTGTTGATCGTATCCTAATGATGCCGCAATCTTGGAGCAAAACATCATCTCCTCCTTGTACATGCGTTCGTCAATTTTCATGAGCTGAACCAAACTGAAGATATAGTTGAACTTCTCGTCGTCCGTAAGATCTTGAGGAACAATCAGCTCATGGTAGGCATCAAAAAGAGGTTCGACCTCATCGGGATAAAAACCGTTGGCCCGGCCAATGTTGATGATGTAAAACTGTTCGCGTTCAGCCACGCGGCCATCGATCTGTGCAAGGCTGATCAATAGCTTCATTTGTGCAAGTGGTGCCATAGAGAGAAGTCCGTATTGTCGGGCTGGGGCAAAATTAACCACAATAAGCAATTATGTCCAAAAGTCGTCGTCGGAACAGCCAGTGAGCATAAAAACATCATATTTAAGCGGGGAATCGTAATTTACGGACATGAATTTTTTGGCGCACCTCTATTTATCGGGCAACAGTCCGAAAATCATGGCAGGCAACTTTATGGGAGACTTTGTCAAAGGACGCGCCTCGCTTGATAAGCTCGATCCCGAAATCGTACGAGGTGTAGAGCTGCATCGCGCCATAGACCACTTCACAGACCATCATCCCGTCGTCTCACAAAGCAAAAATCGCCTTCGACCCACCTACAGGCACTACGCCGGCGTAATTGTGGACGTATTTTATGATCATTACCTGGCGCGAAAATGGTCTAAGTATCACGACATATCGCTGGAAGACTTTGCCGCACACGTCTACGCCACCATGCAGGAGCTCCAACACCTGTTGCCGGAGAGCCTTCAGCAAATGCTGCCCTATATGATTCGCGGCAATTGGCTGGTAGGCTATTCTTACACAGAAGGCATACAGCGCGCCCTCACCGGTATGTCCCGGCGAACGACGCACGTTTCCCGCATGGATGAAGCCGTCAATGACCTGCGCAAGTACGATAAAGAATTTGAACAGGAGTTCGAAGCATTCTTTCCCGACCTGCAACATCACGCCCAGGCATTTTTGGCACGTTAGAATAGCGCAAGACATTGTTTTTGAGCGAATGAAATAGTTTTTTTACCGTGACTTTCACTATAGCTATGCAGAACGATCCCGAATTGAACGGAAAATACCTGGGCACCATCTCACAGGATTTTGTTAAAGTAGCCGATGCATTGAAAGAAGCATCTTACCAGATCCGTAAGGCGGGCTTCGACTACCCTGTTTTTGTATTGTGCAAAGATGTACAACCTATCGGACAGTTACTGTTCGATCAGCGCCAGCAGAGCACAGCGTGGAACTACTTTGCATCCTTCCTGGATGAATTTTTGCAACGAGGATTGGTCGCAGATCGCGAAGACTTTGAAAAGGCCTACAAAGACCCCGATGAATTTTGCTGCTTGTTCGTAGTGGACGAACAGTTTACGAACTTTTTATTTATTCCCTACCCCGAGGACTAATACATGCAGCATACCGGAAATTTAGTTATACGTCAAACGCTCCACAGTCGACTTCCGGTATGGGTATTGTTTCTGTTTTCCCTCCACGCCGTTGCCCAGGTTACGCCCGACGACATTCCCTTCGAACATGTATCTGTTCCGGGCAGCATTCGCTCTTCTTACGCTGTAGACATACTGCAAGATCCGGGTGGACTATTGTGGCTTGGGACGGCTAGCGGCTTGTTCCGCTTTGATGGCTACAACTTCACCGCTTTTGACTATGTCGAGCCCGACTCCGTACATATGGCCAGCCGCCAGATAACGTCCCTCCTGTGGGACGTGCAGGGCAAGCGCCTTTTGGTTGGAACGCGTCAGCATGGCTTGTTGATGTACTCAAACGTGCGTGACAGGCTGGTAACACTTGTCCGCTCAAAAGAAGTCGAGCTCAACGATCTGGCGCAAACACGTGATGGTATGATTTGGGCAGCCTCCGGAACCGCTGGCCTGTACCGTGTGGCAAAAGACACTCTGATATATTGTGATACCCACGATTCCGATCCCGGAGTATCGGCCTTATTAGCCCACGAAAACAAAATTTTTGCGGGAGGCAAACAGTGCGTCACAGTCATGGAAAACGGAGTATTCCAATACACCATTCCCTTGCAGAAGGATGGATACACGTTTGCATCCAAGACACGCGTCACGGCCCTCATGATAGATCACCGCAACCGACTGTGGGCCGGTACAGACCTGGAGGGAGTAGTGGTGATTGATCTGGCTACACGCAAAGTCGTAGAACATTTCTCCGCCAACGAAGAACCCTTCACCGGTCGCATCAATAGTTTCATGCAGGATGACCAAAAGTTGATCTGGATACTGACCAAAACATCCGGAACCATATTATACAATTCCGATACCCAAAAAATGGTAGAATTGATACGGGATCCAACAAACCAATACTCCATTAGTGGGAACAATTGTGCATCCATTTTTCAAGACCGGTCCGGAATCATTTGGATCGGCTCGAATGGCGACTTGAACAAATATGATCGGGATAAACGTAAATTCATGCACTATGAATTTAATCCCCATAATCCGCATTCGCTTAGCGACAATATCATCCGTGGCATATATGTAGATCCGACCGATCGTATCTGGGCGGCGAGCGAAGGCGGCTATATCAACATCGTAGATCAGGCAACACACAAAGCTCAACGCGTAAAAATCACAGTACCGGGTTTTGATGATATCGTGGTTCCCTATGCCTTTGCGCCCAAAAGCGAAACGGAAATGTTCGTGGGATCGTCCGCGGGAATGCTTTTGTTTAATACACGGTCTCAACAGATATCGGTGTATAGCGCCCTGGCGCAATACACCGACGGGAAACGCGTACGGCAGCTAATGCGCAGCGGGCAGAAGCTATACGCGCTTGTGGCAGGCAATGTGTTGGTCTACGATTTACAAAGTGGTGCGGTCGAAGAATGGAAAGACTTCAGGGGCCGCGCAACCTTTTTGTATGAAGACAACGAAGGTCGTATCTGGGTCAGTACACCGGATTACCTATGGCACCGTGACAAAGGTGCCGGCGTTCTGACGCGACAGCAGTTTTCTGCTGATACAGTAAAACAAATGCCCTTGCTCATCCAACAGGTAGGGCATACATTGATCGTAACGGTATACGAATCTGGTATATATATACTGGATGTGGGCGCTGATGGCCGGTTCACTGTAAGAAAACACCTTACGACGAGAAGCGGCTTGCCCGATAATACGGTGTACGCCGCCCTGGAAGATAAACGTGGTAACCTCTGGCTAAGCTCCAACCAGGGGATCATCCGCTATGCACACAGCGATAGCACGTTCACCAGCTTCGATACATCAGAAGGAGTACAGGATGAGGAGTTTAATCGTCTGGCATTTGCACGCACCAATAGCGGAAAATTAGTCTTCGGTGGAATCAATGGGCTAAACGTATTTGACCCCGAACGCTTCTCCATTAAAAGACATACTGTCACCCCTGTTCTTTTTGGCCTAACGACCTACACAGCCGAGTCTGCATCAAACACACGTGACTACTATACACTCTTCGATCAAAAAGAGTTAAAACTGAAACATATCCAGAATTTTTTCACCATCACCTTCGGTACAGCCGATTTTCATACCCCGGTTCGTCACACGTACCAGTACAAGCTGGAGCACATCGACAAAAACTGGATCGACGCGGGGCAGCACAATTTTGCTAATTACACGGAACTAGAACCCGGCGAATATATATTCCGTGTCAAAGTCACCGGTACGGGTGGGGCAGACACGGAAGCATCTGTTAAAATCTATATCATTCCGCCCTTCTATAAGACATGGTGGTTTAACGTGCTGGCGTTCGTGGCCGCCGGCGTAATTGTACTCGGCGTGATACAAGGTCGTGTACAGCAAGACAAACTGGATCGACACCGCCTGGAAGGCCTGTTAACGATGCGTACGGGAGAGATCGAACGCTCGCGTGAAGAGCTGAAAGCCCTGAACCAGAAAAAAGACCTCATCTTCTCTATCCTCTCGCATGATCTGCGCTCACCCTTGACAACGTTAAAAGGCTTCCTGGGGATTCTCATTGAAGATGCCGGTGTACTGTCTCGGGAGGATATAAAAAAGTATGCGTTGACAATTCGCAATTCGGTCACCAACTCACTCGACCTTATCGATAATACCCTTTTCTGGTCACTTTCTCAGATGGGTAATATCACCTACAGCCCTACCCGCGTGCCGGTAAACACGATTGTAGAAAAGATCATGGGGTTGTACCAGCTGACCGTACAAAAAAAGAAGATCGAGCTCACGTATAAAGCCGAGGAGGCGTTGGTCGTATATGTTGACGAAAATATGTTCTATGTCACTCTGCGGAACCTGGTGTCAAACGCTATCAAGTATACTCCTGAAGGGAAAGCCATTCGTGTAACCTGTGTACGCAAAGGAAACATGGCCGAAGTCGTGGTTCACGACGAAGGCGTTGGCATGAGCGCCGAATACCTCAGCAAAGTGTTATCGATGAAACAACCAATCCTGAAAAAGGGAACACTCAACGAAAAGGGCACCGGCCTCGGATTGTTGTTATGTAAGGAGTTCATCGCGTTAAATAACGGTACCTTTGATGTCTTCAGCGAAGAAGGCATAGGCACCACCATCCGGTCAGCGTTTCCCCTCGCGGAAGAAAGCGCCCTGCAACGTTAAGATGCAAAGTGATTCCATCCCTGCGCTTGCAACGGTACGATGGTGCCTTGTTTGCTGATCATCAAATGCTGGTCGGCCTTGTCGTGCACATAACCGATCATATGAATGTCCGGATGGTTTTTGATCTTCTCCTGATCCGCCTGCGAGATTGTAAACAACAGCTCGTAATCTTCACCGCCGTTCAATGCACATGTGATAGGATCTAGATTGAACTCGACCGCCGTATTAAAGGTGACCTGGTCTATTGGAATTTTGTCCTCGAAGATCCGAACGCCTACCCCGGAGTTTTTACCAATATGGAGAAGCTCAGAGGCCAATCCGTCCGAAACATCGATCATCGAAGTCGGCAGGACACCAGCTTCTGCCAAATCGGAAACAACATCGGTGCGTGCTTCGGGTTTAAGTTGACGGCCAACGATATATTCAAACGAATCCAATGCAGGCTGCATATTCGGATCCGATAGAAACACTTGCTTCTCGCGCTCAAGGACTTGAAGGCCTATAAACGCGCCGCCCAGGTCGCCCGTTACGCAGATGATATCATGGGGCTTTGCACCACTGCGATATACTACCTTGTCTTTCTTCACACGACCCGTCACCGAAATAGATATGACCAACCCTGACGGAGAAGCAGTCGTGTCGCCACCGATGAGATCAACGCCATAATTTTCACACGCCGCATGAATACCCTTATACAAGGCATCGACAGCTTCCACTGAAAAACGGTTTGTCAACGCAAGACTCACCGTGATCTGCTCAGCTTTACCGTTCATCGCGGCAATGTCCGATACGTTGACTGCCACAGCCTTATATCCCAGGTGGATCAACGGCATATACGCCAGGTCAAAGTGAATGCCCTCCACCAACATGTCGGTAGACAATAACAGGTAATCATCCTGCCCAGCCGACAGCACGGCAGCATCGTCGCCGATGCCCTTGATGGAAGAAGTGTTCTTTAGGGAAAAACCCCGACTGATATGGTCGATCAGCCCGAACTCTCCAAGCTGGCTGATTTCTGATCTCGTCTCGCTCATAAATAAAATAAGGCAGATGCTGCTTCACCGGGAGAACAGCCCTTTCATCCTGCAAAAGTAAGATTATGCTCGAATATGAGCGATTTACTTCCTAATATCGTAGTAACTATGCCCCTGAAAGGAGACCACGATGAAGAAGATGATTGCGATGTTGGTTGTAATAGTAATGGTGATTGGCGCCTGCGCCTCGTCCAAACCCTATTACAAGACCAAAAAAGGGAAGAAGAAACAGAAGTATTATAACGACATCCAGTTTGGCGGAAAAAGCGCTAGTCAGATGAAGCGTCCTTAATCTCCTGGCAAAGCTCCACCAGCACCCCCTGTGTCGTTTTAGGATGTAAAAAGCAGATACGCTTGTTGTCTGCTCCATTTTTAGGTTGCGGATTGATCGGCTCAAACCCCTTCGCCTGGTAATCTTTTACACTTTTTTCCAGGTCTGCTACCTCAAAGGCCAGGTGATGGATGCCTTCGCCACGCTTCTCTATGAACCTGGCAATAGGCGAATCTGGCCGTGTAGCCTCCAGCAGCTCAATTTTCACCCCACTCACGTCAAAAAAAGCCGTGCGAACGCCTTCGGATGCCACTTCTTCCACCTTGTAATGCGCCTTTCCCAAAAGAGCAGCAAAAAGTGTATTCGCCTGCTGCATGTCCTTAACCGCAATACCGATGTGCTCAAGTTTTTCCATAATGTGTTAGCTTTGTAGTCAAAGATGAGCCTTTTGCCAGAATTAAACAGCGCGAAAGCTTGTGTATTGGAGGCAAGAAGGGAACATTAATAGCCTGCGGGCAGTTATAATACAACAAACGACAACGTTCATTCCTACAATGATACAGGTAACGGATAAAGCAAAAGAAAGAATTGCCGCTTTGCGGGTCGAAGAGGGCAGAACAGAAGAACATAACATTCGCGTTTCCGTGAAGGGCGGCGGGTGCTCAGGACTGATGTACGACCTCGGATTCGATAACCAAATCAATCCTGCCGACCAGGTTTTCGAAGACAAGGGCGTGAAAATTCTCGTCGATAAAAAAAGCCTGCTGTACCTCTTAGGCACCGTACTGGATTTTACAGATGGCCTGAACGGAAAAGGCTTTCAATTCATCAATCCCAATGCCAGCCGTACGTGTGGTTGCGGTGAAAGCTTTTCGGTTTGACCCGCTATTGGCGCAACCGGCTCGCAGGGTATTTTCCGAATATGGCGCTCCTCTGTTGGCTGGCCATGGTCAGTTGGCAGACAGCCGCCGCACAGCAAAAAACTTTACAGGAGGCCCCTACGCAAGGCTCTACTGACAGCCTCACGGTATGGGTATTTCTCGCCGTTGACTGTCCCATCAGCCAAAAATACATAAGTGAGCTTCGCCGCATAGATGCGTCTACGCTACGCATAAGCCCCGCGTGCGAGGTATCATACCGGGAAAGGTTAATCCAAACGAAGTAAAAACGTTTGTGGACGAGTACGCCATTAAATTTCCGGTATCGATCGACCGCGATTTCACCGACGTACGACGGTTCCATGCCACCATTACGCCCGAAGCCATTCTCGTAGGTCGCCAGGGCCAGATCCTCTACCAGGGGGCTATCGACAACTGGTTTTTTGATCTAGGCAAATACCGCCAACGAGTAACAAAACATTATTTGCAGGACGCCATTGACGAGGCCCTGCAAGGCAAAACACCCGCCGTTCGAAAAACGGAGGCGGTTGGCTGCATTATTCAGACGCCATAGGCGAAAGCGGAATACCTCGAAGACAACGAAAATCGCGATGTAGAAGGCTCTAAAGATCGCTTTCAGCCTGCAAATTCCCTCGGGTTAATCCAGTAATAATTCCTACTTTTGCATTCCTAAATTTTTGAGGAACAGACGGGTATGGAAAACATCCGCAATTTTTGCATAATTGCCCACATCGACCACGGCAAAAGCACGCTGGCGGACAGGCTCCTGGAATTCACAGGAACCCTCAATGAACGGCAAATGGAAGCACAGGTCCTCGACAACATGGACCTGGAGAAGGAAAAAGGCATCACCATTAAAGCACACGCCATCCAGATGAAGTACAAACTGGATGGTCAGGAATACATTCTCAACCTCATTGACACCCCCGGACACGTCGACTTCTCCTACGAAGTATCGCGTTCAATTGCCGCTTGCGAGGGAGCACTCCTCATCGTAGACGCCAGCCAGGGCATCGAAGCGCAAACTATCTCCAACCTTTACCTGGCGTTGGAACACGACCTGGAGATCATCCCGGTCCTGAACAAGATCGATCTTCCACACGCCATGCCGGACGAAGTGACCGACGAAATCGTCGAGCTGATTGGCTGTAAACGGGAAGATGTTATTCGCGCCAGCGCCAAAGAAGGAAAAGGCATCGAAGAGATCCTGCAGGCAGTAGTAAAACGTGTCAAGGCCCCTAAGGGCGATCCTAAGGCCCCGCTGCAGGCCATGATCTTTGACTCCGTTTTTAACTCGTTTCGAGGTATCGAGATTTATTTCCGTGTGATCAATGGCACTGTTCGCAAAGGCGACAGAATTACGTTTGTAAACACCGGGCAGCAATATTTTGCGGAAGAGATCGGTGTATTGAAGCTTGACAAACAACCCCGCGCGGAGATCAGTGCAGGGAATGTAGGGTATATGATCTCTGGTATTAAAGTTGCCAGTGAAGTGCACGTAGGCGATACCATCACACACCCTGACAGGCCGGGCGAATCACTCAAAGGTTTCGAACAGGTAAAGCCCATGGTATTCGCCGGCATCTATCCGGTCGACACGACGGAATTTGAAGAGCTCCGTGCCTCGATGGAAAAGCTCCAGCTCAACGATGCCTCACTGGTGTGGGAATTGGAGACCTCCGCGGCCCTCGGCTTTGGATTCCGTTGCGGCTTCCTTGGCATGCTGCACATGGAAATCATCCAGGAGCGATTGGAGCGTGAGTTCAACATGACGGTGATCACTACCGTACCCTCGGTGCAGTTCAAAGCTTTCCTGACAGATGGCGAGGAGCTAAGCGTCAACGCGCCCTCGGAAATGCCCGATCCGACCAGAATAAACTATCTCGAAGAGCCATATATCAAAGCACAGATCATTTCCAAATCCGAATACATCGGGCCGATCATCAGCCTTTGTATGGATAAGCGTGGCGTCATCAAAAACCAAAACTACCTCACGACCGACCGCGTGGAGATGTCGTTTGAGATGCCACTATCCGAAATAGTATTTGACTTCTTCGATAAGCTAAAATCAATTTCCCGCGGATATGCTTCCCTGGACTATCAACTCATTGGCTTCCGCGAGTCCGACATGGTGAAGCTCGACGTGATGCTCAACGGCGAAAAAGTCGATGCGCTCAGTGCCATCGTTCACCGCGCCAAGTCCCAGGATTGGGGGCGCAAGCTTTGTGAAAAACTCCGCGAGCTCATCCCGCGTCAGATGTTCGACATTGCCATCCAGGCGGCCATCGGTCAGAAGATTGTTGCCCGCGAAAATCTGAGTGCTATCCGCAAAAACGTACTCGCGAAATGTTACGGTGGTGATATCTCCCGTAAACGTAAACTGTTGGACAAGCAGAAGAAAGGTAAAAAACGCATGCGCCAGATTGGCTCTGTAGAAGTGCCACAGGAAGCATTTATGGCGATCCTGAAAATTGAATAATATTTTAAGCAGGGAATGACAGAAGCAATGACGTATACATTGATCGACGGTAGAAAAATATCGACCGATATCAAAAATGAGATCTCACAAAAAGTAGCCGAGCGAAAAGCCCTGGGACGGAAGATTCCCCACCTGGCCATCATTCTCGTCGGCGACGACGGCGCCAGCCAGACCTACGTAGACAACAAAGTGAAGTCTTGCAAGTCGGTGGGGTTCCATTATACCATGATGCGATTTGCCGACACTATCTCGGAAGAGAAATTGCTCAAACATATCGATCACGTCAACAACGACGACGACGTCGACGGCTTCATTGTACAGCTGCCCCTGCCACCGCATATTTCCGTAGAAAAAATTACCGAGAAGATTCGCTCCGACAAAGACGTGGATGGATTTACCAACCACAACTTCGGTAGTATCATATCGAAAAATCCGCTACTGATGCCGGCCACACCGTTCGGTGTAATGGAATTGCTGCGTCGCTATAACATCGATACGGAAGGTAAACACGCCGTAGTAGTTGGCGCAAGCCGCATTGCGGGCGCACCGCTGAGCATGATGCTCGCCGAACAAGGCCGTGCGACGGTAACCATCTGCCACAAATTCACAAAAGACCTGGGTAGCTATACCCGTTCGGCTGATATCCTGCTCGTCGCTGTAGGCAAGCCAGGACTGATCACGGCCGACATGGTAAAAGAAGGCGCTGTTGTCATTGACATCGGCACCACCCGTGTAGAAGGTCCGCAATATCCGAAAGGATGGGCCATTCAAGGTGACGTAGACTTCAACGCGGTAGCCCCCAAGGCATCCTATATCACTCCGACACCGGGTGGGGTAGGACCGATGACCATCGCTTCGTTGCTGCTCAATACCCTGCGGGCTACTGAACTGCAACATCCCTAAAGTTGTTTAGACGCACAAGGGCTTGTACAGCCCATGAGACACCGTGAAAACTGCACAAGCTATAGCACCGCTGTCACTTCCCCTGATGGAAGATTTTTATACCATTCAGGGCGAAGGGCACTATCAGGGCCATGCGGCCTATTTCATCCGCCTGGGCGGATGCGATGTAGGATGTGTGTGGTGTGACGTAAAAGAATCGTGGGATGCCAGCCTGCACCCATCCGTTGCCATAACGGAGATGGTAGACCGCGCCACGGCAGCAGGAGGGAAGATCGTCGTGATAACCGGCGGCGAACCGGTCATGCACGACCTTGCACCCCTCACCGCAGCGTTGCAACAAGCGGGCTTGCGTACCCACATTGAAACGTCGGGTGTATATCCGCTTACCGGCACCTGGAACTGGGTATGTTTCTCGCCCAAAAAATTTAAGAACCCACACGAGTCGATCTTTGAAAAAGCAGATGAATTGAAGATCGTGGTATACAATAAAAGCGACTTTGCCTGGGCCGAAGAGCTTGCAAAAAAAGTAAGCTCGTCGTGTCAGCTCTTTCTGCAACCAGAATGGTCAAAAGAAAAAGAAATACTCCCGTTAATTATTGACTACGTCAAGGCCAACCCGCAATGGCAGGTATCGCTTCAGGTACACAAATACATGAATATACCGTAAGACACCGATGACCATTACCGACTTTGTCGATACAATGAATGCATGGGGGCAACAAAAGGTCCCTTTTTTATTTGTAATCGACTTTGAAATGGAAAAGCCTTTCATTGCCCGGCTGGCAGACCTGCCGGGGTCGGAAATATGGTTTGATGTTAATGGTTATACTAACACTTACAATACGGCACGCGCCAGCACACCCATTGAGCCTTTACGCGTAACACCGCACGACCGGCAGGAGTACATCCGGAAATTCGCGCACGTATTTGAAAGGTTGGGATACGGTGATTCGTTTTTGACCAACCTTACCGTTAAGACCCACGTAACATCCAGCAACTCCCTTCAAACATTGTTTCACGCCAGCCGGGCACGGTATAAATTGCTGTTCCGAAACGAGTTCCTGGTTTTCTCACCCGAGATCTTCGTACAGATCCGCGACGGCAAAATATACTCCTATCCCATGAAGGGCACCATCGACGCCGCGGTGCCGAACGCAGCCCAACGCATCCTGGACGATGAAAAGGAACGGGCCGAGCATACGACAATAGTCGATCTGATTCGCAACGACCTGAGCCAGGTGGCCACACGCGTAACAGTAAACCGGTTCCGCTACCTTGACGAGATTCGCACCAGCCACAAGAACCTGTTACAGGTAAGCTCTGAGATCATCGGCGAGCTACCGGATGACTACCGGTCGCGACTGGGCAGCATCTTGGTCACGCTGTTGCCGGCAGGGTCCGTGAGCGGCGCACCCAAAGTGAAGACGTTGGAAATCATTCGCCAGGCAGAAGGGGAGAAACGTGGTTATTATACAGGAATATTTGGTTATTTTAATGGACAGCAACTGGACAGTGGTGTGATGATCCGTTTTCTCGAAAACCAGGACGGAACATACTACTACCGGAGCGGTGGTGGCATCACCACCCAAAGCCAGGTCGACGCAGAATACCAGGAAACAATCGATAAAGTCTATGTCCCTCTTACTTGAAACGATTAAGCTACTCGACGGCAACTTCCTGAACCTCTCCCGCCACGAACAACGCATGAACCGTGCGCTGAAAACATTGTGTGGTGCCGAAGACCATGTGGAGCTGGAGCCTATGCTGAACACCATGGCACGTCCCGAGCAGGGGCTATATAAATGCAGAATTGTATACGACGACGTCAGCCGCGAAATTGAATTTGTACCCTATACCTATCGCCCGGTGCAAAGCCTGCGCGTAGTAGAGCACGATCGCATAAACTATGAATTTAAATACACCAACCGAAAGCTGTTAGATCAGTTGTTTGCCCTGCGCAAAGATTGTGACGATATCCTGATCGTGAAGCGTGGTTACGTAACCGATTCATCCTATGCGAACGTAGCGTTCCGTCGCAAAAATCGATGGGTGACGCCCTGGTCCGCATTGCTTAAAGGAACACAGCGGCAAAAGCTTATTGAGCAAAACATTCTACAAGAAGAAGATATACGCCTGGAGGACATTCGGTCGTTTGATGCCTGCAAGCTCATCAATGCCATGCTGGAATTTGATGCGCCTGAAATTGACGTATCCAACATAGTTTTTTAGCTTTAAGCATGCTTAGACTTCTGTTCCTGCTCTCACTTGTACTGTTGTCCACCGGTTATGTATCCGCGCAGGTTCAGCTGAGCACCAAATCCAAGAAAGCCATCGACTTGTATACACAAGCCGATAACTTTCGCGTGCGCCGTCAGTTCAATACCGCCATCGACATGTTGCGGCAAGCCATTGAAAAAGACGAGGAATTTGTAGAAGCCTACTATCGCCTGGGCCTGGTCTATGCCGACATGAAAAATACCACAGAGGCAATCCGATATTACGAACAGGGACTATCACGCACAACCGATGTCAACAAACAAAAGGTATTCTGGTTCGACCTGGGCGAAGCATACTTTGCCTCCGGCAACTATGAAAAATCCGTCGTGATGCTGGACCAGTATCTTAAAAAGGAGACTCAGAACAGATCTCGTTTGGGCCGGGCGGCCCATCTGCTGAAGAGTGCAGAGTTTGCACTGCAGAATCAAAAAGACGTAGCCCCATACAAACAGAAAGCTTTAAGCGACACCGTAAACTGTTTCGCCATGCAGTACTTCCCCGTACTGACAGCGGACCAACAGCAGCTGATCTTCACCCGGCGCATAACAAACGACCCGAATGCAGACGAAGATCTGGTGGTATCAAAAAAAGACGCGCAAGGCCGATGGACCACACCCCAGTCTATATCTAAAAATATTAATACCCAGTTAAACGAAGGCACCAGTACAATTTCCGCCGACGGCCGCAAGCTGATCTTTACCGCGTGTGTGGGCCGTCCCGACATCATCGGCAGCTGCGACCTGTACGAAAGTCGCAAGATCGGCAACGACTGGACAAAGCCCATCAACCTGGGGGCCAGCGTAAACAGTACAGCGTGGGAGTCACAACCGTCTCTCTCGGCCGATGGCCGTACATTATACTTTGTCTCCGATCGCCGCGCAGGCATGGGACGCCGCGACATTTGGATGTCGACGCTCGACGATCACGACCGGTGGACCAAGGCCGTGAACGTCGGCAAGCCCGTGAACTCAGCCTTTGACGAGATCTCACCCTTCATCCATGCAAACAACCAAACGCTATTTTATGCGTCCAACGGTCTGCCCGGCTTCGGCGGTTATGATGTTTTCTTTGTAGAAAAGGACTCCAAGGGTTGGACGAGCCCCTTGAATATTGGGGCTCCCATTAACACTCACGAAGACCAGTTCTCATTATTCGTTACTGCCGATGGTAAGAAAGGATACTACTCCCACGAGGAAACCACTGGTCCAGGCACCTCCCGTAGCCGGATCTTTGAACTGGAATTTCCCGAAGGCACGCGCCTGAACAAAAAGAGCAACTATGTACGAGGTATCGTACGCGACAAACAAAATCGGCAGCCCCTGGCGGCCCGGGTGGAGCTGGTAAACCTGTCGAGCAACCAGGTGGTAGCCCTGGTAACATCAGACTCCATTTCTGGCGAATATCTAATGGTGCTGCCGGAAGGAGCCGATTATGCACTTTATGTTAACAAAACGACGTATCTGTTTAAAAGCTTACACTTTAATTACGCGGGACCGGTGGAGCTGCGACCGGTAGAGATTGATGTAGACCTGGAAAGGGCAGCAATAGGCTCTGGCGTCGTCCTGAACAACATTTTCTTTGATGTAGACCGATACGAGCTCAAGCAACAGTCTATTCCCGAACTGGAAAAGATCTTGCGGTTCCTGAACGAAAACCCGACCCTGAAAATTGAAATAAGCGGCCATACCGATAACTCCGGCGCCGCCGCGCACAACCGCCAGCTTTCGGAAAAACGGGCCCTGTCCGTATATAGCTACCTTCTATCGAAAGGAATTGCCAAAACCCGGCTCATTCCAAAAGGGTATGGTCCCGACAAACCCATTGCCTCAAACGACTCCGAAAACGGCCGCCAGCTAAACCGCCGGATCGAATTTACTATTGTTCGGTAGCCAGGCATTCTACCCCATCCTTAAACAAACGATTTAAAGGTGTTTAAACGCGCTTTTTTAGGCTAACATGCACTAGCACAAACGTTTCCTATAACCTTTTTTGGGGGATTTTTTTAGGCATTACCTACTAAATTTTGAGGGAGTACCCTTTTATGGGTTATTATTTTGTTATAAGTTTGAAGTGCATATTTAATTTTCATTAACCTAAACTTAGCAGTATGAAGAGAATTCTACTCGTATGCTTAACAGCGGTGTTTGCACTCGCCAGCAGCGCAGTGTGGGCACAGGAGCGAACGGTCACGGGCCGTGTCACCTCCGCCGAAGATGGTTCCGGTCTTCCGGGGGTAAACGTTGTATTGAAGGGTACTACCAACGGTACAGTAACGGATGCAAACGGATCTTACACCCTGAAGGTACCCGCTGAAGGCGGTATCCTGATGATTACTTTCATTGGTTTGACGACTCAGGAAATTGAGATCGGAAGCCGTAGCACAGTAGACGTGCCGATGGCCGCGGATACCAAACAACTTACAGAAGTTGTTGTAACGGCTTTCGGTATTGAAAAGGACAAAAAGTCCCTGGGGTATGCCGTACAAGATGTATCGGGTAGCGCACTTACCACCGCACGTGAATCAAACATCGTAAACTCCCTCTCGGGACGTGTAGCCGGTGTTCAGGTTACTAACGGTTCAGGTAGCGTCGGCTCTTCCTCTCGTATCGTGTTGCGCGGTGCATCTTCCCTGACGGGCAACAACCAACCCCTGTTCGTGGTGGATGGTATTCCGATCAACAACAACAACTACGCAACCGGCATTGGTAATACCGTAGTAAATGGTAACGGTGGCGCTGACCGTCAGAACGGTGCAGCCGATATCAACCCCGATGACGTAGAGTCTGTAACGGTACTCCCTGGTCCGAATGCTGCCGCGCTTTACGGCTCACGGGCTTCGAACGGTGTAATCCTTATTACAACCAAAAGTGGCCGTGGTTCAAAAGGTCTCGGTATCTCAGTGAACTCCTCCGCTACATTTGAGAAGCCCCTTCGTCTACCTTCGTATCAAAACTCGTACGGTGGTGGCTATAACAACAAATACTACAACTGGCACGACGGTACTACCGATAGCGGTGGTGAGGATGAAAGCTGGGGTCCCGCACTGGACAAAGGTCTTGAATTCGTACAATGGGATTCGTTCGACGGCCAGCCTCGTCCCTGGGTTTCGCACCCAGACAACATCAAGGACTTTTTCGAAACAGGTAAGACATTCCAGAATAACATCGCCCTCTCCGGCGGTAACGAAAAGGCTGACTTCCGTCTCTCGTTGAGCAATTTCGATCAGAAGGGTATCATCCCAAACAACGATTTTAAGAAAAATACCATTGCTATTAGCAGCGGCTTGAACGTCACCGACAAGTTTCGCGCAGAAGTAAGTGTGAACTATATCAAGTCTAAAAGCGACAACACCACGGGTGGAGGTTATGACAACAACAACCCGATGCAGCAGTTCACCTGGTTTCAACGCAACGTAGACGTTCAGAAACTGAAAGATTATGCCAATCTGCCACTGGCTCCTGAAGGTACCAGCGCGGCAGGAACGCCGATCAACTGGAATACCAACTTCAACAACAACCCGTACTGGGTGCTGTATAACAACACACAGGGTTTCGACAAAGACCGTATCATCGGTAACGTGCGTCTGTCCTACGAGTTTACAGATTGGTTGTCATTGTCGGTGAGAACCGGTACTGACTTCTTCACTGATCTGGCCGTTAGCAAACGTGCACATGGTTCTAATGACTACCCGAATGGTAACTACCAGGAGGTTGACCGTACCTGGTACGAAGTTAACTCCGACTTCTTGCTGACATTCAATAAAGAAGTCATGACCGACCTCAAAGTTGTGGCCAGTGTGGGCGGTAACAATATGCGTCAGGTGCATGACCGTACTATCGCCGAAGCTCCTGAGCTGGAAATCCCCGGCGTATACAACCTCGACAACTCCCGCGTAGCGGTAGACGTCGAGACATTCGCTGAGCAAAAAGAGATCCACAGCTTGTATGGTAACGTTGAATTGAGCTTCCGTGATTACCTCTTCCTGACCGTAACAGGCCGGAACGACTGGTCAAGCACGCTGCCGAAAAATAACAACTCATACTTCTATCCTTCCTTCTCGTTGAGTGCCGACGTAACGTCGATCCTCGGCCTGCAATCAGAAGTGCTGAGCTACGCAAAAATACGTGGTGGCTGGGCGCAAGTAGGTGCCGATACGGATCCCTACAAGCTCGTGAACGTTTACTCGTTCTTCGATCCTTGGGGCGGTTCACTGATCACGCCTACAGTAGGCAATACCCTGCTGAACCCGAACCTGAAGCCTGAGATCAGCTCTTCTTACGAATTGGGTACGGAATTAGGGCTGTTCGGTAACGCTGTAAACTTGACGTTTACATACTATAACAAGACATCTACCGATCAGATCGTACCGGTGAGCATTTCCGGAGCTTCTGGTTATACTTCCTTCCAGGTTAACGCCGGGGAGATGACAAACAAAGGCATCGAACTGCAAGTGTCGGGTTCTCCGATAAAAACGTCGACGGGCTTCACATGGGATGTATCAGCAAACTTTACCCGAAACAGAAACGAAGTAGTGAAACTGGCTCCTGGCCTGGAAGCACTGCAGCTGAGCTCTTATTGGAACTCACAGATCATAGCACAACGCGGCCAGCCGTACGGTGTAATCTATGGTACCGATTACCTGCGTGATCCGCAAGGCAACATCGTTCACGTAAACGGTGTGCCGCAACGCGATCCTAGCGGTAACAAGACGCTGGGTGACGCAAACCCCGATTGGCTGGCAGGCTTGAACAACACGTTCTCCTACAAAGGCCTTTCTTTGAACGTACTGGTTGACGCGAAGATTGGCGGTGAAGTTTACTCCATGACCAACGCATGGGGCCGCTATTCAGGTATCCTCGAAGAAACCCTGATAGGTCGTGAAACCGGTATCATCGGTAAAGGTGTGAAACAAGCTGGCACCGACGAAAATGGTGACCCGATCTATGTCCCGAATGACGTTAGCGTACCTGCTATGACCTACAACCATGCTGCCTTCGGTAATACCGTAGTAGCAGGTTCTGTGTTCGATGCTTCGTACGTAAAACTGCGCCAGGTGTCACTGGGCTATACACTACCCGCTTCGCTGCTGACCAAGACTCCGTTCAAGAAAGTTACTTTCTCGATTATCGGACGTAACCTGGCGCTGCTGTACACGAAAGTGCCACACATTGATCCTGAAACCGGCTTCACCAACAGCAACGGTAACCTGGGTCTTGAGCACGCTCAGACTCCCAGCACCAGAAGCATGGGCTTTAACTTAAACTTTACGCTGTAAAATTTAAACTGGATTTAGAGATGAACTTTCTGAATATAAAGAAATATATGGCAGGCGCTGCGCTCACAACGATGTTGGTGACCGCATGTACCGGCGATTTTGAAGAAATCAACGAGAACCCCAACGGTCCCGTTGTCATCCCGTCTCATCTGCACTTGCCGGCGATGATCGAGCAAACCGGTGACATCCTGTACGACATGTTCAACAGTGGTGACATGGGTGAAACCTGGATTCAACACTGGGCAAAAGTTCAGTACAATGATGAGGAACGTTATAACCCTCGGGTTACTTCCATCAATAACTGGTGGGACCAACTGTATGCACGTCCGCTGATGGACTCTAAGAAGATGTACCTGGCCGCTGTCGACGAGCAAAACAACGTAACCAAAGGTGTTGCGCTGATTTGGCAGACCTATGTGTTCTCCCTGCTGACCGATACATTTGGTGATATTCCGTACTCGGGTGCATTGCAGGCGGAAGAAGGCAAAACACTGCCGGTATATGACAAGCAGGAAGATATCTATCCGGCTATGGTTGACTCGCTGGAGGCAGCCGTAGGATACCTCGCTGGCGCGGGCACACTGCCGGCCGCGCAGGACATCCTTTACGGTGGTGATGTGACCAAGTGGACAAAGTTCGCAAACTCCTTGCGTGTACGTCTGTTGATGAGAATGTCAAATAAAGTGGATGTGGATGCTGAGATGCAAGCCATTGTAAATAGCGGAGCAATCTTTACTTCGAATGCTGACAACAGCCAACTGAACTACCGCGCCACCAACCCGAACGCAAATCCGGTTTGGAACAACGTAATCTTTACCACCCGTCTGGAGTGGAGAATTAACGAGACCCTCGTTACACTCATGGATGGTCTGAACGATCCCCGCCTGCCAGTATATGCGCAGCCGAATGACGACGATGAAATTCGTGGTGCTGCTCCTGGCGTTAACAACCCGACAGTGAACGGTTATGACTATGCTAACACGTCAATGATTGGCGAATACTTCCTGCAACCCAATACACCAGGTGTATTCATGGATTATGCTGAGCTGAACTTTCTACTGGCCGAGGCTGCTAAACTTGGCATTATCGGTGGTGGTGATGCTGCCGCTGCTGCTTACTACAATGCGGGTATTACAGCATCGTTCGATACCTTCAAAGGGTTCAAGAATGAGGATGGTTCTATTGTTAACCTCGTTGCTGCAGATTATCTCGCGATCCCCGGAGTAGCCTATGACGCTGCTGGCGGTCTGAACAAGATCTATACGCAGAAATACATTGCTCTGTACTTCCAGGGTATCGAGGCCTTCAGCGAATGGAGAAGAACGAAGGTTCCTGCATTGACCCCGGCTAGAGACCCGATCGGCATTACGCAAATCCCTTCCCGGTTTATTTATCCGTCCAATGAGCAAACGCTCAATGCAACCAACTATCAGGTTGCCGTTGGCAACATGGGCGGAGATTTGCTGACGTCAAAAGTGTGGTGGATGCAATAACAGGTGGTAGTACCTTTAAACGGAAAGAAAATTATGACAATCAATTTTAATAAGATACTTTGTTTCGTCGCTTTTTCCCTGACTGTGCTCTCGGCTTGTAACGAGTCGGAAGATCTCATCACGGAACATGCGCAGGAAGGGGGCTTGCTGACAGCAACGAGCGCTTCCATAAACTATGTAGTAGGAAATCCGGATGGTCCGTATACGATCGAGCTTTGGGTAAACCAGGGCCGCCAAAAAACCCGCACGGTAAATCTGTATAAGTCGTTCACTAAAACTGTTACCTGGGAAGTAACAGTCGGCGGCGAAACGAAAGATACCACCCGGACCTTTACTTCGAACGAGGTTCTAGCGGAAAGCATCGAGATCACCAATGACGAAGGCCACTTCATCACGTCTTCGTACGATTTCGACGAGTTGACGAAAGGTCTGACCGTTGGCTATCCCGACGGCACTACCGGTGCATTGCCTGACAGCGATACCGAATATCAAATCGGCGACCGTTGGGTGTTTCGTATTGAAAGCGTATTGGATGACGAGCGCGTAGTGCAACAGTCTTATACAGTAGGTATTAGCGTATCGACTCGTTATGCTGGTAAATACAGAGCGATCGTAGGTGAATATTACCGCCTTGGTGTGCCTACATACACCACATCAGACTGGCCGGAAGAAACCGTAATCGAATCGGTAGATGCAACAACCTACCGTGTGGTAGAATATTTGGGTGCAAAAGCCTTTACAGGAAACACCTGGTATTTCCAAATCATCAACGGTGTGATCACCTATCCTGATAAGACGCCTACAGGCGATGATCAAGTAGGTAACGGTCAGCCATTCATCGATTGTGAGTCCAACCCGGTAGACATGGACGATGTACATTGTGGTTCGAGCAACTTCGTAACGAATTCGCCCGACGGAAAAGACCGTCTGACGATGTCGTTCGGTTACTTCACCGCCGGCTCAGGTCCCCGTACTTTCTATCATGTGCTCGAGAAGATTGTTGAATAAGGCTTAACCTATCAGAATTATGAAGAAATTATATAGTAAATATATATCCCTCCTTGCCCTGGCGGTGGCCTTCGCGGCTTGTAGCGACGACGATAAGACGGGTGAAAGCATACTTACGCCGACCTCTCCGACGGTAAATATCACAATTGATCACCCGGAAGTTACGCTGCTGGAAAAAGACAGCACATTTGAATTCACCGTAACCCTCAGCACAGCGCAGATTGTCGACGTAGCAGTATATGTTAACGTAACCGGTGGCGATGCTACTGAAGGTTCCGATTTCACCTATACGAGCCTGCTGAAGATCCCGGCAAACCGGACTACGGCCAAAGGTCAGGTGAAGATTCTGGCGGATGAAGTGCCCGAAGATACCGAGACCCTGACCATCACCGTGGGTGATGCCAGAACAGAGAATGCCAGCATTACGCCACGCACGATATCGTTCACAATCCAGAACGTATCCAATGGCGATCTGCCGCTGGCGCTGAGCTGGGCAGGTGTATTGTTCGATGGTTCAGGTACTGAAATTGCTCCGACCGATATCGCTAACCTAATCTTCTATATCACAGACCCGAATGGCGACAGAGCGACTGTAAATGGCGCTGCGTTTGAGGAGGCTCTGCTGACGGAAGATCTCGATGATGGTGAGTACTTGCTGCAAGTGGGTATCGCTAGTGCGATTGATCCGGGTCAACTTGGAGAACTTCCTAAGCTTGATCTTACTCTGGAATATTCTCAGTTGGGTGTTCAAAACCCCGGTACACTGGAATTCCCGGCCGCCTTTGATCCGAGTTTCGTATGTGCCAACAACATCTACACACTGGCAAAAGTGGTGAAGAGCGGTTCTTCGTATGAGGTTGTTCGCGTAGGCGTGTCGGCAGATAAAGATCTGTCTGCGTATGCCGGAGACTATGACGCATTGGAGCCCGGATATGGTACCTACGATGTGAATTTCTCAGCGGGTTCTGCTCCTTATATCCTGGTGAATGACAACTTCTGGGATTCAGGTGTTGAGATCGAATACCACTCGGATGTTTGCGCGGGTGTAGGAGAGATAACAATTCCTTCACAAAATTTCGTGATCGGTGGAACAACCTATACCGTAACGGGCTCGGGTACATATACCGAAGGTGAAATTATTGTTGATTACGTTGTTAAGGCCGGAGCGGCAACGATCGATGCGAATACACACACCTTTACATTAAAACCATAAATACAGGGCGGCGAATCGTCGCTATGTAATCAAAGTATAAAAGGCTGACCTTGACGGTCAGCCTTTTTACAGTTATTATAGCATAGAGTTTTAAAGCATAGTTATGAGAAAGAAAGAAAGCTTATTTAGCTTATTGATTGTCTTCGCAGGGTTGATGCTGTCGCATACCAATATGTTTGGACAAGGCGTGGTCGGTGGCGCGCAGGCCAGCGGCATGGATATGAACACCGGCCCGTACGGCACGATTAAATCTTTTGGCTTTCCGGAGAAAGTCACTACCGGCAGCAAGTACCTGTATAAAACCTGGAAGGTCGGAACACTCGAGGTCGACGCCGGCGTCGTGAAAGAATATGGCATGAACATCGACCTCCAAAACGGCTACCTGGAGATCAACACCGATGTAGGTGTTCGCACGGTACCGATGAAAGCAGTCAAAACACTGACGATGGGCTTGGCGAACACACGCGACCTGCAGACATTTGTCGCTACCCAGAAGTATGGCGGAACGCAAGTGGGCGCAGCTGGCCTTTTTGAGATTTTGGTGCAGAACGATACCGAGACTACGTTGCTGAAATACTATTTCCTCGAAGTGAAAACAGGCAGCTACAACGCCGCGCTGGATATGGGCAACAACGAGACGAAGTACGTGGTGAAGAACAGATATTTCCTCTCTAAGAACGGTAAGTTGGTGGAGGTGTCGCCCAACAAGAAGAAATTCCTGGAATCCTTTTCAGGCGAAAACCGCGCCCAGGTAGAAGCCTTCCTGAAGGAGTCTAACGTGAAGCTCAAAGACCAGGAAGATATCGTTGCCGTTTGCAAATTCCTGAATGACCGGGATATTAGCCTGAATTAATAGGCCATCGTCGGCCGGTTGTTCAGGATTATTTCCAAAATTTGCAGGGAATTTCTGGAAATAATGATCTACATCTCCCGCAAGGAACATTTTAACGCCGCCCACAAGCTGTACAATCCGCAGTGGACACCTGAGAAAAATGCGGAGGTCTTTGGCCCCTGTGCCAACGAAAACTGGCACGGGCATAATTTTGAGCTAATTGTGACCGTAAAAGGCCATCCAGATCCCGAAACAGGCTTTGTGGTAGACCTTAAGCGCCTGAGCACGCTCATCCGCCGGGAGGTGATAGACAAGCTCGATCACAAGAACCTCAACCTCGACGTCGATTTTATGCAGGGCAAACTGGCCAGCTGCGAAACATTGACCCTCGAGATTTGGAAAATCCTGAACGCCCAGATACCTATCATTACAAAGTACGGTACCCTGCATTCACTCCGCTTGTACGAGACACCCCGGAATTATGTAGAGTACTTTGGCGAATAAATCGTAACTCGTACCCCGTTCATCAGTTCTATCAGCCATGCGATATTATATCATAGCGGGGGAGCGATCAGGCGATCTGCATGCTGGCAACCTCGTCCGGGCCATTCAACAGCGTGATCCACAAGCCGATTTTCAAGGTTTTGGTGGCGACTACATGGAGTCGGGTGGGGTGAAGCTCACAGTGCACTATCGCGACCTGGCCTTTATGGGCCTGGTAGAGATTCTCACGAACCTGAATAGGATATCACGTTATATTGGAAAGTGCAAGGCGGATATCATCGCGTACAAGCCTGATGTGATCATTCTGGTAGATTACGGAGGCTTTAACCGCCGGATTGCCAAATTTGGCAAGAAGACGGGCATTCCGGTATTTTACTATATACCTCCCAAAGTATGGGCCTGGTATCAGCGCCGGGCGTTGGAGCTGAAAGCGAATGTAGACCAGCTATTTGTCATCCTGCCCTTTGAGAAGGAGTTCTTTAAACGGTTTGACTGGGAGGTAGACTATGTCGGCAATCCCGTCCTGGACGCCGTAAAAGCGCATACACACGATCCTACGTTTCTGGAGCGTAACCAGCTTGAAGGTAAGACGCCACTGGTTGCTTTGTTGCCTGGCAGTCGCCGACAGGAGTTACGCTCTATCATTCCACTCATGGCAGCGGTTATTGAGAAATTCCCGGGGCGCCAGTTTGCCGTGGCCGCTGTATCAAACCTGGATAAATCACTATATGCTCCGTTGCGGCAGTATCCAAACGTCACGTTTATCTTTGAGGATACCTATAATCTATTGCAGCATGCATCCGCCGCGATCGTAACGTCAGGCACGGCAACGCTTGAAACAGCTTTGTTCCGCGTGCCCCAGGTAGTGGTGTATAAGGCAAGCCCCATCTCGTACTGGCTGGTAAAACAGGTCATTCGTGTAGCCTACATATCCCTGGTAAACCTGATTGCCGACAAGGAAGTGGTAAAGGAGATGATCCAAGGGGCAGCCAATCCAGACGATGTCTCAGCGGAGCTCACGCGCATGTTAGACAATATGCCCTACCGGGAGAACATGCTCATAGAATACGATCGGATTATCAGGATCCTGGACACAGGGTCGGCGTCCGACAATGCGGCGCAGCTGATGATACAGTACTTAAAGAAAGCCGGAAAGTAGCCCGGTTAGGCTACTTTCAGCTTGCTGTAATGTGATTTGCTAAATTTCTCTTCCGCGTACGCGCGGTTGATCACCAGCCTGTCGGTATTCTTCTCAGACGGAAGCTCGAACATGGCGTCGTTGATGATGGCTTCGCAGATGCTGCGTAGACCACGAGCCCCCAGCTTAAACTCCATGGCTTTCTCGACGATAAAGTCGATGGCGCCATCTTTGAATTCGAGCTCGATGCTTTCCATGTCGAACAGCTTGCGGTATTGTTTGATGAGCGCGTTTTTGGGCTCCGTCAAAATCTTACGCAGGGCGTCGGTGTCCAGCGGGTTCAGGTAGGACACCACTGGCAGACGGCCAATGAGCTCGGGAATCAGGCCGAAGCTCTTGAGATCCTGTGCTGTTATAAACTGCAACAGGTTGTCTTTGTTGATATCGGCAGGATGCAGGCCATCGAGACCAGCCACAAAGCCCAATGGGCGTGTATTGAGGCGGTTACCGATAAAGCGGGAAATACCTTCAAATGCACCGCCGCAGATGAACAGAATGTTCTCCGTGTTGACAGTAATCATTTTCTGATCAGGGTGTTTCCGTCCGCCTTGCGGTGGCACGTTCACGGCAGTACCTTCCAGAAGCTTCAGCAGCGCCTGTTGCACGCCTTCGCCGCTTACATCGCGGGTGATGGAAGGGTTGTCCGATTTACGCGCGATCTTATCGATCTCGTCGATATAAACAATGCCTCGCTCTGCAGCTTCGACGTTGTAGTCGGCGGACTGGAGCAGGCGTGTTAAAATGCTTTCTACGTCTTCACCAACATAACCGGCTTCGGTCAGCACGGTGGCGTCGGCAATACAGAACGGAACTTGCAGCATCTTGGCCAGTGTGCGGGCCAGGTACGTTTTACCCGTACCGGTCTCACCGACCATGATGATGTTCGATTTCTCGATGGTTACATCGTTGTCAAGCTTACGCTGCATCAACCGCTTGTAATGGTTGTATACCGCTACCGACATGATCTTCTTAGCTTCATCCTGACCGATGACGTATTCGTCCAGGAACTTCTTGATCTCGATCGGTTTGATCAGCTTGAAATTGGGCGAAAAGCCCGCTTCCGTCTTGCTTTTCTTCTCTTCGCTGAGGATCTGGTTCGCCTGCGTCACACATTTGTCGCAAATGTGCGCGTGGATGCCAGAGATCATCAGGTCAACATCTTTTTTACTTCTTCCGCAAAATGAGCAGGTAACTTCAGCCATGTTTTGTAGAGATTAGCAATGTGCAAATGTGCGCATTGGGTCTTTCAAAAATACCCAATAGTTAGCACATCTGCACAGTGACAAATCTGCCTTTAAATTAGATTTTCTTACGTTCCAGAACTTCGTCGATCAGGCCATATTCCTTGGCCTCCGAGGCGCGCATCCAGTAGTCACGATCAGAATCTTTCTCGATTTTCTCGTATTTGGCGCCGCTATGCTTGGCCAGGATGTTATACAGGTCCTTTTTCACTTCCAGGGTCTGCCGCAATGAAATTTCCATATCCGAAGCCTGACCTTGCATGCCGCTCATGGGCTGGTGAATCATGACGCGCGCATGGGGCAGAGCAGAGCGTTTTTTAGCAGCACCCGCTGTCAGCAGCACGGCACCCATCGACGCTGCCAGGCCTGTACAGATGGTTGCAACATCAGGGTTTACATATTGCATGGTATCATAGATACCGAGGCCGGCATACACGGAACCACCGGGGCTGTTGATGTACATGATGATGTCTTTCTTCGGATCCGAAGATTCGAGGAAAAGCAGTTGGGCAGTGATCAGGTTGGCGATTTGGTCGTCAATACCCATTCCCAGGAAAATAATACGGTCAGAAATAAGACGCGTAAAGACATCGATCGCCCGGAAGTTGCCCGGCCGCTCTTCGATCACATACTGCGTCATGTTTTGGATTTGCTGCGCATAGCTGTCAACGGTATTACCGCTCATGCCCATGTGGTGCACTGCGTACTTTCTGAATTCATTGTTATACTGCATAGTCAATTATGAAAATAATTACATTTTGGAGGTCGGAAATTATAGTAATCTTAGGCATCCAAGGTCACAAATCCAACCCTTTCGATCCTTTAACCCATTTAAAGCAAAAATGGTTTTAATTCCCTCCCGGCGGCGGAATTAAAACCATAGTCGCATGACTGGCGCGCTTTATTGCAGTCGTCCGCAACGGCTGCTACCAGCCTGAATACGTATCGATTAGTGTTTGTGCTCTTCGACGATCTTCTTGAACTCGTCTGCTGACACTTTTTTCTCCTGTACTGTAATGCTCTCCCGGATCAGCTTCATGATCTTCTCGCCGCGAAGCTGGTTGTAAAGGCGCATGAAGTTCTGGCCGTTCTCGCTTTGTAAATAATTGTCAGCGATGGCATCCATACGGTCACCCAGCTGGGCCGCAAACTGCTGGCCGCCAAACTGTGCCAGGATCATTTCTTTCGCTTTCCCGCGAACTTCTTCCGACTCTACCGTGATCTGCTTGTCTTCGGCAATTTTGTTTTTCACCAGGTCCCACTTCAGGCCGCGCGCGTACGCATCAAACTCTTTTGCGAGTACATCATCCGTTACCTGACCGTTGCTGGTCGACTTCAACCAGTTCTTCAGGAACTCCGCCGGCATCTCAATCTTCGTGTTATCGAGATAATAGTCTTCAATGTGGTGGTCGAGGAAGTGTTCGGACTCACGCTTGTAATTCTCGGCGATCGTTTCCTTCACCTTCTGAATGAAATCAGCTTCTGTCGTCACTACGCCAGGGCCGAAAACACGATCAAAAAGCTCGGTGTTGACAGCCGCGGGCTCGTTATGACTGATGTTGGTAACCTTAAAAATATAGGTTCCTTTGGCGCTTTTAGCTTCTTCTGCCGGAATGCCGAGTAGTTGGCCGGTAAGACCTTCGTCCGCAAAAAGCTTACTTACTTCAAACTCTACTTCTTCATCTTTCTTCACGCCAACAAACCTGGCTTGCTCTTTCTTATTGACTTTGTCCAGTTGCAGGAAAGCGTATTCTTTTTTGAAGTCGCCGTCTTTCGCGCGAAGCTCACCTGTCAGGTTATCTTCTGCACCGGCAGCCTCGGGGTAGGTCATATTGCCAAAGCGGTTTTTCAGATCGGCGATCGTTTCGTCCATCACCTTATCATCTACTGTAATGGTGTAGCCTTGAACTTTTACGCTGGGAGAAAGATCGTAGGTGAAATCTTCCACCATCCCAATCTGATATTCGAACTCAAAATCACGCTGCGTATCCCAGTCAATGCCGCTGGCCTTTTCTTGATTGGGCAGGGGCTCGCCCAGAATGCGAAGCTTATTTTCTTTAATGTAGTCTGAAAGCTTGTTGGACAGGAGATGGTTGATCTCGTCTACCAGAATGGATTTACCGAACATCTTCTTGACCACTCCGGTAGGCACTTTGCCCTGACGAAAGCCTTTGATATTCGCTTTGCGCGAATAATCTTTCAGCTTTTCTTCCACACGGGGTTGATAATCACCTTCGGTTAATCTAATTTTAATTAGACCTTCAGTGCTGTTCTTTTTGTTCAGAGTTATTTCCAAAGCTTAAAACGTTTGATTGTTTACCTTTCCAGAGAAACCAAGAACCCTCTCTGCCCGCGCTTTTGTTAACGAACAGTGAGGGTTCAGCTGGTCCGGATGGAGGGACTCGAACCCCCACGCCTTTCGGCACCAGATCCTAAGTCTGGCACGGCTACCAATTACGCCACATCCGGAAAATGAGGCCGCAAATTTATGGAATATTCGCAAATAAAGAATAGTTTACGTTTTTTATTCACAAAGAGCTTACAAAAGAGGAAAAAACCTCGTTTATTAGTTCAAATCAGGGATTTCAGAAGATGGTAATCGACACGGAGCAGGAGAAAAAAGAGATCATCAGCCGATACAGAAGATTACTACGCAAGGCTAAGCCCATTCTAAAGGATGAGGACGCCAAATTGATCAAAAAGGCTTTTACACTGTCGCTGGATGCTCACAAAGACATGCGCCGCAAGTCTGGAGAGCCCTTTATTTTCCATCCCCTGGCGGTAGCCGAGATTTGCGTGGAAGAAATCGGTCTGGGTACAACCTCGATCATTGCCGCCCTCATGCACGACGTTGTCGAAGACACCGACATCGAGCTGATCGACATCGAGCGCATGTTTGGCAAAAAAATCGCCAAGATCATCGATGGTCTGACCAAAATCCGAGGTGTTTTTGAATACGGCACCTCGCAACAAGCGGAAAACTTCCGTAAAATGCTGTTCACCCTGTCGGAAGACGTGCGGGTGATCCTCATCAAGCTGGCCGATCGCTTGCACAACATGCGCACGCTCGACAGCATGCCCCGCCAGAAACAGCTAAAGGTTGCCAACGAGACCATTTATCTCTACGCTCCCCTGGCACACCGCCTGGGGCTAAATGCCATCAAAACCGAGCTGGAAGATCTCTACCTGCGCTTTACGGATCGGCCTATATACCAGTCCATTGCGCAGCAGATCGATGCCACCAGGTTCGCCCGGAACAAGTTTATCAAACAGTTCGTGGTGCCCATCAAAGAAGAGCTCGACAAGCTCTCCATCGAATACGACATCAAAGGGCGTCCCAAGTCCATTCATTCGATCTGGAATAAGATGCGCAAGCAAAACATCCCCTTTGAGGAGGTGTACGACCTGTTTGCCATCCGCATCATACTCGACACCACAATGGAGCATGAAAAAGCGCTCTGTTGGCAGGTGTATTCGATTGTGACAGACTACTACACCCCCAACCCCGATCGCCTGCGTGACTGGATCAGCACCCCAAAAGCGAACGGCTACGAGTCGCTACACACTACCGTTATGGCCAAAAACGGGCAATGGGTGGAAGTGCAGATCCGCAGCAAACGAATGGACGAAATCGCGGAAAAAGGCTACGCTGCTCACTGGAAATACAAAGACACCAATACGACCGCCGAATCGAACCTCGAAAAGTGGTTGGCTCGCGTACGCGACCTGCTGGAACAAAACAATCACAGTGCGCTCGACTTTGTCGACGATTTCCGCGGCAATTTGTTCAGCGACGAGGTCTTTGTGTTCACCCCCAAGGGCGAGCTGAAAACATTGCCCTACGGTGCGACAGCGCTGGATTTTGCGTTCGAAATCCATACCCAGGTGGGGTCCAAATGCATCGGCGCCAAAGTGAACAATAAGCTGGTGCCGATCAACTATGTGCTGAAGAACGGCGACCAGATTGAGATCCTGACCTCTGCCAAGCAACGCCCCCACGAGGACTGGCTGCGGTTTGTTGTGAGTTCCAAGGCCAAGTCGCGCATAAAAGACGAGCTCAAAGAAGACAAAAGGAAATCGGCCGAAGAGGGCAAGGAGATTTTACTCCGCAAGCTTCGCCAGCTAAAAGAAGAGCCCACGCAGCAATTTATGGAGCAGCTGCGTGAGCATTTTAAAGTGCCCGCCAACTTTGAATTGTATTACCGTGTCGGCCGTGGTTTTATCACCGCGGCCGACATCAAAAAATTTATTGAGAACAAACCGTCCTCGCCCATTAAAAGCAGGCCCAATCTGCAGGTGGCCGATGCGAAGACCGTCGAGCAGGAAATCACCAAGAAAGGCCGCTACGACGACATTCTGTTGGTAGGCGAGGACATGGACGTGGTGGACTACAAGCTGGCTAAATGCTGTACGCCCATCCCCGGCGACGACGTCTTTGGCTTTGTGACCGTGTCCGAAGGCATCAAAATACACCGCACCAACTGTCCGAATGCGCCCGAGCTTCTGTCGCACCACGGCAACCGGGTCGTAAAAGCCAAGTGGACGTCCCAGCACGAGGTGGCGTTCCTCACCGGCCTGAAAATCCGCGGCACTGACCGCGTGGGCCTCATCAATGACGTCTCCAAAATCATTTCCGAAGAGCTGAAAGTGAACATGAGCTCTATGTCCATTCACACCGATTCCGGCATTTTTGAGGGCGAAATCATGCTTTATGTAAACGATACCCGCCATTTGGAGCAGCTGATTGAGAAGTTGCGGAGTGTGGAGGGGGTTGTGAAGGTAAGCCGTTTCGATTCCAAGGAATAGTACGATTTCCCGCGTAGGGGATATGTCAGGGATAGGTGAAGGATAGCTATGGTATAGCTTTGATACGGGTAATGTACGGCTTTAGTACGGCCTTGATACGGGTAAACCCCGGGGTTATAGCATAGATATTGCATACATAAAGCATATGTAAAGCATAGATAAGCCAGCATTAAGGAGCGCTGCTTTATCTATGCTTTATCTCTGGAGAGGCAGTGCCTCCACGATGTCGTCAGGGTGCCTTTGCCACAGGAAAGCCCGCAATCATTCCATTGATGCTCCCCAGTCTTCCTCTCCAAGATCCACTAAAACCCTGTAATACAACCTTTTTGGCCAAAAGTCTACGTCTAAGAAAGCTAAATTGGCATATCGCTGAAACTTGATTATTTTTGCCCGTTAATTCATGGCACTAAATCCGAAATTATACGACGAGGTCAGGAAGATCTTTACGGCCTACCTGGAAAACAAGGAGCTTCGCAAGACGCCTGAACGGTACGCCATACTCGAGGAAATTTACACCCGCGATGGCCACTTTGATGTAGAGTCTCTTTACATCAGCATGAAGAATAAGAACTACCGTGTAAGCCGGGCGACTGTTTACAACACGCTCGACTTGCTGGTGGAATGCGACCTGGTTAGTAAACACCAGTTTGGAAAGAACCTGGCGCAATACGAAAAATCGTATGGCTTCAAACAGCACGATCACCTGATCTGCACAGAATGTCACAAAGTGGTGGAGTTTTGCGATCCCCGTATTCAAAACATTCAAAACACCGTGGAGGAGATCCTCCATTTCAACGTGATGCACCATTCGTTGATTCTGTACGCTGCCTGCACCAAAGTGGATTGTGAGCATCGCCAGGCGGCTTCAAACTAAGCACAATACACTATGAACTTTAATCACCAAATAAACGGTAGCAAACTGTCCATACGCCTGTCGGGTGACCTGATCGGCGAAGATAATGGCGCTGCTGTCATCGAGATCGTCAATAACGCCATACAGGAAAAAGCGCTGACGTGCATCATCGATATTTCCGAGCTGCGCTATATCAACAGCACTGGCATTGGCGTGCTCATCACCATTCTCACGAAGTTCCGCAACAAAGGCGGTGAGGTTTACCTCATGAAGCCGTCGGAAAACGTGCAGAAGCTGTTGGTCATTACCAAGCTCAACGCCATCTTCCAGATCATACAGTCGGAAGCAGAAATCGCAAAATAATTTATCAGATCAATAAGAAATTTCACGGATGTCTAAGGTAGATGTTTTATTGGGCCTTCAATGGGGAGACGAAGGCAAAGGGAAGATCGTTGACGTACTGGCCCCCAAGTACGATGTGGTCGCCCGGTTCCAGGGTGGCCCCAACGCAGGCCATACACTGGAGTTCGATGGCATCAAACATGTGCTGCATCAAATTCCCTCCGGCATTTTCCGTGAGACCACCCGCAACGTTATCGGTAATGGCGTGGTACTCGATGCGGTGATCTTTAAAGCCGAAATCGAAAAATTGGCCAAGTTCAACCTGAACGTCAAAAAGAATCTTTTCATTTCTAAGAAGGCTACGTTGATCTTGCCCACGCACCGGCTATTGGACGCGGCCTATGAAAAAGCGAAAGGCGAAAACAAGATCGGCTCGACCTTAAAGGGTATTGGGCCCACGTACCAGGACAAGATCGGTCGGCAAGGCTTGCGGGTAGGGGATATCCTCTCGGCTGATTTCAAAGACCGTCTGAAACGCCTCACGGACGTGCACTTCAAGATCTTGAAAGATCACGATGTGACCTACAACTGGGCGGAGCTGGAAGCACAATTCCTGGATGCCGTGCAATTCCTGAAAGAATTTAACCTCATTGAAAGCGAATATTTCCTGAACCGCGAGCTGAAGGCAGGATCGTCGATCCTGGCGGAAGGCGCGCAGGGAGCGTTGCTCGACATCGACTTTGGTAGTTACCCGTTTGTAACAAGCTCTAATACAGTGACCGCCGGCGCTTGTACCGGCCTGGGTATTGCACCGCGTCACATCGGCGAGGTGTATGGCATCTTTAAGGCCTATAGCACCCGCGTTGGCGGCGGTCCGTTCCCAACAGAATTGTTGGATACCGACGGCGAGGCTATGCGCAAAGAGGGCAATGAGTTTGGTTCTACGACAGGACGTGCACGTCGCTGTGGCTGGATCGACCTGCCATCGTTAAAATATTCCATCATGATTAATGGCGTGACGCAATTATTGATGATGAAAGCGGACGTACTAAGTATATTCCCGACTATCAAAGTTTGTACTCATTACGAGTTAAAAGACGGTTCTGTGACGGATATGATCCCCTATGAGATCGTGCACGAAAAAATCTCACCAGTTTATACAGAAATAAAAGGGTGGGGCACGGACCTGCGTCAATCAAAAGAAAATTTCCCGGCGGAGCTAAACGACTATATAAAGCTTCTGGAAACAGAGCTGAATGTTCCTATTACATTGGTGTCGACAGGGCCTGATCGTACACAGACCATACACCGTTCGCTCGTCACTGTGTAATTTTTTTCGCAGGGTATTTGCAAAACGAAAAACACCTGCTACATTTGCATCCCCAATCGCTAGAAGAGCGGCGGGGATGCAGAAGGCGAAGGCTGAGAAAGCAGAAAAATAGACTTGACGTATTGAGGAATTCTGGTTGGAATGGAAGTGAATTAGGCCTTGAAAGAGGTTTAAAAAAAGAAAAAAAGATTTAGCCAGAAAGTTGCAAAGAGAAAAAAGCTTCTTACCTTTGCACTCCCAAAACGAAAGAGGGCTTCGAAAATCGGAAGGGTTATCGAAGAGAGATTGAAAGGTTAAGAAACTGTGAAAGGTTTACGACCA
>NZ_JAIOAO010000005.1 GCF_021190955.1 Parachryseolinea silvisoli | reverse complement strand
TTAAGCAGAGCCCTGGCTCTGCAAAAGCTCCGTTTAGAAACAGAAAAGGCCGACTTAATAAGTCAGCCTTTAGGAGGTCCCGAGCGGATTCGAACCGCTGTAGGAGGAAAAATTATTAAGCAGAGCCCTGGCTCTGCAAAAGCTCCGTTTAGAAACAGAAAAGGCCGACTTAATAAGTCAGCCTTTAGGAGGTCCCGAGCGGATTCGAACCGCTGTAGGAGGAAAAATTATTAAGCAGAGCCAGGGCTCTGCAAAAGCTCCGTTTAGAAACAGAAAAGGCCGACTTAATAAGTCAGCCTTTAGGAGGTCCCGAGCGGATTCGAACCGCTGTAGGAGCTTTTGCAGAGCTCAGCCTAGCCACTCGGCCACGGGACCTTTTTTCGATCGTGCAAAAGTAAAAAAAACGGTTGTGATTGCAACGAAATCAAGAAATTTAGTGGCGCGCTGGGCAGCTCGCCGAAAAAAGGGTGTCATGATCCCCACCTTAAAAAAAATAGCTATAAAATCGTCTATCAGGCCTTCTGCTACAGCTCGACGCGGAAAATCCCGAGAACAGCTATTTACGACTTCCCGATGTGCAGCCAGTCTGCAATGACATTACTACTCCCTTGTAAACAATGATAACGGAACCAGTTCACTACACAAACATGCTGGATTCTGATGGCCTCCATCCAACTTGGAAACAGAGACAGTAAACGCATTTAGTAGAAGTATGATGAATCTTTAATATATCCTATAGGGTATAAAGGAGCTTATTAGGATCTGATTCCTCCCGCATACTTTTACAGGTATAGATATAGAGCGAGGACCGGCCGTTGCCCTGAGTTGGTGACGCATGACTATTATTTAGCAGGGCAATGGCAATAGCGGAAGAAAAGTTGAGAGATCTTCACCAAATGACGGTGCGGGCAACGGAAAATGCATTCGTACGCTTGATATCCGGCATGAAGGTATAAATACCTACGTATTCATACGGGTTACTCCATATACAAAACGCGTTTTTTAGAGGTCTACGCGAGCAACCGGATAAATCAGGTATATCAATAGGATGCTTTTTTATCCCTTTAAATTATTACATAAGGTGGTATTTTCTTGCTTGCGTAGAAATTTACCTTTTATCGGGATTCTTGGAATTCAGGTCCCCCTAAGCTTCTCTTCCCGCTATGAAATTCTTTACCCACCCACCCCGTTGTCATATTAAAAAGCCCCTTTGGTCTTATTTAGTGTGTAAATTAATATCTACACCTTGAGATAAATTGTGTTGCTGAGAAGCGCACGCTGCCCCATTCTTCCGGGGAAAGTGTATGAAAAAATGTACACGGACTAAAAATATCACACCCTCGGTGACGGCTTCCCGACGTGTAAAACTGAATGGTTTGCACACACGTTTGTATTCTACAGGCCGATTATCAATATTTGTTAAGCTACAACGTATGAGCGACACGACGCAACTTCAATTTGTTTACAACGCACCCGATACGGATTCATGGCATGGCGCTACCATTTGGAATAACGTTAAGAAAAGCGGCGCGAATGATTTAGGTTATAGTTACGCCAAATTCTTTGACAGTCTATATAACTACTGGGCGCGGATCACAGCAGATGCCGGACTAACAACAGATATCTTCAAAATCGTTGGTGGCGCGCTGCTATCTGGATCCTATAGATTACAAGCTTAACATTCACAACGAGCAATAAGAAACGTAGAATATAAAGAGAAACTGGCGACCTGGTGGAAGTAGCGGAGATTGATGCTGCGCCGCGGGTAACAATTCTGCAAGACCCTTTTTTTTAAGCGCTATACTAATTTCGACCTGTATACTAATACAGGATGGAAATCAATTTTTTATATAGAAACCTGAAGATGTCGCTCGCTTGACGTAGTTCGTAAAGCGGGGCGGTTTTCAAGGCAATAAAGCTGAACCGGAAGTAATTATCCCAATTTTAAAAGTAATCAATTATGGAAAAATCTTTACCAAAGCTGCAGGGTAGGTATATGGCCGCGTGCCTGTTACTGGTACTAAGTTGGCCTGGCAATTCGAAAGAATACGCCGGTGCTTCGGCCTCCGTTGACAAGGGGGCGTTGTCGCATACAGTTTCGCCTGTCATTGCCGCCATCACGGTACATGGAACGATTCTTGACGAAACAAACCAGCCTATGCCGGGTGTGAATGTCGTCGTAAAGGGAAGTGCTGTCGGAGTTAACACCGATGGCGACGGGCACTTCACTCTGGAGGTGCCGGATGAGAATGCCGTTCTCGTGATCAGCTTCATCGGATATAGCAGAGAAGAAGTTGCGGTAGGTGATAAGACTGAATTTACGATCACCCTGACTCCCGATATATCATCGCTGGACGAAGTTGTCGTGACGGCCTTCGGTATTAAAAAGGAAAAGAAAGCCGTGACGTATGCGGTGACCGAAGTACATGGCGAGGTGCTTACCAAATCCAGAGAAGTGAACCTGGGAAACGCGATGGTAGGTCGCGTAGCCGGTCTAAACGCAACAAGCACGGCCACCGGGCCTTCCGGTTCGAGCCGGGTGGTGATTCGTGGTAACGGATCGCTGAATGGTAATAACCAGCCGTTATATATTGTCAACGGTGTTCCTGTCACGAATGCCAACCAGGGTTCTGCCGGAACGTTTGGTGGTATTGATCGCGGCGATGGTTTGTCGAGCATCAACCCTGACGACATCGAGACTATTACCGTGTTGAAAGGCGGAACAGCAGCAGCGTTGTACGGCTCCCGGGCAGCCAATGGTGTGATTATGATCACCACTAAATCGGGTGCGGCACAGAAAGGTCTTGGTGTTGAATATAATTCGACCTATACCTGGGAAACTCCCCGCAACCTGACCGACTGGCAGTATGAATATGGATCGGGCTCACAAGGCAAAGCACCGACCACACAGGCCGAAGCGATCAGCGCTGGCAGAATGTCCTGGGGCGCGAAGCTGGATGGTTCACAAGTGGTTCAGCCCGATGGAGTGTCAAGACCTTATTCTGCGGAAAAGGATAACATCAAGAACTTTTACAACACCGGCCACACATTCACCAATACGGTGGCACTTAGCGGTGGCAACGACGTGGCCAATTTTCGCTTCTCAGCTTCCAACCTGGATAACAAAGGTATCGTACCCAACAACTCACTGAATCGCAAAACGTTTAACCTGAGCGCAAATGCGACCCTCGCGAAGAAAGTGACGTTCGATGCAAAGGTTCAATATAGCGTAGAAGAAACGAAGAACCGGACGTTTACGGCCGATTTTCAAAAGAACCCAAACGCAGGTGCACAGTTGATCGGTACCAACATCGATGTGAGAATCCTGGATCCGGGTTACGATGAGAAAGGGAACGAAGTGCTTTGGAACGACTATATCTATTCGACCAATCCTTATTTTGCTGTTAACAGAGTAAAGAATGGCGATACGCGCCGTCGCCTGATCAGTTCATTCAGCACCCGCTACAATATCACCGAGTGGTTGTATGTCAGGGGCCGCTTGGGAATAGACCAGTTTAACTTCGACGCCCAAAACATAGAGCCGACGGGTATCGCGTTCAACAACCGGGGCAGCATGACCACCGATCAGAATGTGAACCAGGAAGTGAACGCCGAGGCATTGATCGGTTTCTCGAAAAACTTTGGTGTCTTCTCCGTGAATGCACTCGCTGGCGGTAACCAAATGAAGACTCAAACAGAAGGCCTTAACTTGTCCAGCGGTTTTTTCAATGTACCATACCAGTATTTTATCGGCAATGGTAGCGCGCAGACGTTCAACAAGTCGTTTGGAGAAACGGCCATCAATTCACTCTTTGGGTCAGCCGATATAGGATACAAGAATATCCTCTTCCTTACGCTTACCGGCCGTAAGGATTGGTTTTCCACCTTGACGCAAGGTGATAACGAAAACTACAAGTTCTATCCTTCTGCTGGTGTAGGCTTTGTCTTCTCGGATGCTTTTGAGGCACCCGCCTGGTTGTCTTTCGGTAAGCTCAGAGCGTCGTGGGCAAGGGTTGGCGGCGGTGCGACCGATCCTTACGCACTGGCCCTTGCGTACACAGCACAACCTCAGCAACACCTCGGAGCCACGCTGATGACGATCACTAATTCCACGATCCCGAATGCGTTGGAGCCATACACCTCTACGACCAGAGAATTAGGACTTGAATCACGTCTGTTCGAGGGCAAGATCGGTTTTGATGTCACGGTTTATAATCGCACCACTACGGATGACATCGTCAACGCATCTGTTCCTCTTTCCTCCGGATATTCTGCTGTTTCATTGAACGTGGGTGAGATGGAGAACAAGGGTATTGAACTGCTGGTCTCGGGCACGCCTGTACAGAAAGACGCGTTTACCTGGGATGTGTCGTATAACCTGGCCTACAACAAAAACACCGTGGTGAACATTTCCGAGGGTCTTACGTCGCTGTTTTTACCCGGCGCGACTACCCGTACACAGAACGGTGGCATCTATCATTTCGAGGGAGAACCGTTTGGAGTGATTGCAGGAAATCGTATGAAACGTGACGCCGATGGTAACATTATCTACAACAGCGCTACCGGCATACCCGTACAGGGGCCGCTGGAGATTCTCGGACGCGGTGTACCTCCGGTAACCATGGGATTGACGAACAATGTACGGTACAAGAATTTCACCTTAAACGTACTGGTGGATGGTAAATTCGGCGCGCAGGTATATTCAGCAACCAACGCATACGCTACTCAATTTGGACTTCATAAAAACACGGCAGCGAATGGCGTACGTGAAACGGGTGTTAAGGTTACAGGCGTAAACCAAATAGGCGAACCGTACTCGGGCACAGTATCGGCACAGACGTATTATTCTACGATCTGGTCTACCATTACCGATCAGTTTGTAACCGATGCCGATTTTATCAAACTGCGTTCTGTAACGCTAACCTACGCATTGCCTAAGGACCTGCTGGCCAAAACACCTTTCCAGTCTGCCAGCCTGTCTTTCGTATCGCGTAACCTGTTTATTCTATATAACTCGGCTGACAACATCGATCCGGAGTCAAGCTACAGCAATGGAAATGCCCAGGGACTGGAAAACTTTGGCCTGCCGACCACACGAAGCTATGGCTTTAACCTGCTGGTGAAGTTTTAGAATCTTATGTTAAGAATGGTTATTTCAAACATTAAACTTATGATGAATTTTATAAACTATAGACGAACCGGCCGCCTCTTCAAGACAGGCCTGGTCGCTCTCCTGGTGTTTACGTCTTGCGACAATGGGTTTGAAGATATGAATAGGAACCCAAATGCGTATACCGAGCCCGTGATCGGTAACCTGTTTACCACAAGTTTGATTCGTACGGCCGGTACCGGTACAGCCGATCGCAATAGAACGAATATCAAGTATTTTGCCGGGGTGATGCAATACATGGCTTCCCTGGGCACGAACTGGTCAGGTGATAAGAACTTCGAGAACGGACAGTTCGGCGATTTCTTTGAAACAGCGTATTCGGTTCACCTGAAAGAGCTCGAGCAGGTACTTGCTGCAACGGAGGGTGACGCGGAGATGGTCAATCTGCATGCCATCGCCAATATCTGGCGGGTATTCGTTCTGCACCGCGTAACTGATCTCTACGGCGATGTTCCTTACCTGGAGGCAGGGAAGGGTTTTCTAACACAAAACTACAAACCCGTATATGACAAGCAGTCGTTTATCTACCCGGACATGCTGGCGAAGCTTGAAACGGCCATTGGACAATTGGACGCGGCTAAGTCTTCGTATGGTGTGTCGGATGTTGTCTATCAGGGTGATGTGGCCAAATGGAAAAAATTTGCCTACTCGCTGATGCTGCGTCTCGGAATGCGCTTAACAGAAATAGAAGAGCCGACCGCTGAGCTCTGGGTAAAGAAGGCTATTGCCGGCGGAGTGATGAGCAGCAATGCCGACATGGCCAAATTGAATCACGTAGCAGGCAATGGAAATACCCAGAACTGGGATGCCGCTGAATTGAAACGCGAAAGTCTTCCGGAATCTAATGCCGGTAAAGGCCCTGTGAAGCTCAGCAGCACGCTGATCGATTTGCTGAAGAGCAAGAACGATCCACGTCTTCCATTTTACGCTACGCTGTGGGAAGGAAACATCCTGGCGATCCAGGCTCAAAAGCTGCCGACGACAACCGACCCCGCCATACAGAAGGGCCTGCCCAACGGCTATGATGCCACGACGATCAAGACCATTATTCCGGACTGGAGCAGCAACGACCTGGTGAACTATTCGGAGCCCAACACCGGCACCATCGCCAGTTTGAATGCTCCCACCGTGTTGCAGAGCTATGCTGAAGTGGAGTTCTTACTCGCAGAAGCGGCCATACGTGGCTGGGATCTGGGAGACCCTGTTGCTCACTACAACGCTGCCATTACTGCCTCCATGCAATCTACTACTATATTTCCCGGAGGTATCGTAATCAGTGCGACCGCGATCTCGGATTATATAGCGGCCCAGCCACTGGACGGAGCAACGTTCGATGAACAGATGGAACAGATCCATACCCAGTTTTATCTCGCGCATTTTATGTGGTACGATAATTTCGAAGCCTGGTCTAACTATCGCCGTACCGGCTACCCGACCCTCGTGCAGACCAATTACCCTGGAAATTTCACAGGCGGCACGCCCATCTTAAGACTGCGTTACCCTGTATCTGAATCGACGCTGAACACAGTGAATTACAATACCGCTGTCGGTAATCTGGAAGGCAAGGCCGATCTGTATACCGCGCCCGTTTGGTGGGATAAACAATGACATTTGTGTAACTTGAAGGCTGCTCCGGCAGCCTTCCCTTTTCTTATCACAACTAAACCGTTAAACAGTATGAAAGACAACCGCAGAAGTTTTATAAAGAAAAGCGCATCGCTGGCCGCACTGTCAGTAAGCGGTGGTGTAGGCGCTGCATGGGCGCAACCGGCAGAGAAGAATGAAATGTCCGTGAAGGAAGTAGCGCGCGATGCGGGCATGCAAATGTGCGAAGCATATTTCGGAGGCATGCACGAACAGAAGATCGCGCTGACGAAACAAATGGACGTGCTCGGCGCAGTAGGGGGGATCAACCCGCGGGTGGCTGGCCTCGGCGCCGATGCAAAACCCTGGGAATATGACACGATACTCGCTGTAAAGCAAGCCTGGGATAAGGTAGGGTTGAAGCTGCGGGTCATCGAAGGACCGCCGTCTCTTGGCGAAAAAACAAAGCTCGGCCTCGAAGGACGCGATGAGGAGATCAGCAACTTCATTACGTTCATGAAGAACCTGAGCAAGGCAGGCATCGACACCATTTGCTATAACTGGATGCCGGTGATCAGTTGGTACCGCACACAGAACGATCGCCCCGGCCGCGGCGGCGCATTGATGACAGCGTTCGACAATGAGAAGATCAAAGATCTACCCCTCACATCCTATGGAGAAGTGTCGAAGGAAACGCTGTGGAAGAACCTGGAGTACTTTCTGAAGGCGGTGGTTCCCGAAGCAGAGAAAGCAAACATTAAGCTGGCATTGCATCCCGACGATCCGCAGGTAGACAGCATCCGTGGCATTTCTCGGATTATGACCACATCAGCGGCCTTCAGACGTATGTTGGACATCTATCCCAGTCCAAACAACGGCGTGACCCTGTGCCAGGGAAATTTCGCGCTGATGGGCGAAGACATCCCTGCGCTTATCCGCGACTTCGGTAAACGCAAGAAGATCCATTTCGTGCATTTCCGGAATGTTAAAGGCGGCAAATTTAATTTCGAAGAATGCTTTCACGACGAGGGCATCATCGATATGTACCAGGCCATGAAAGCTTACTATGACATCGGTTTCCAGGGACCTATCCGCCCCGATCACGTACCGACCATGTATGGCGACAGCAACGACTTTCCCGGCTACAGCACCATCGGCACATTGTACGCGCTGGGCTACATCCGGGGATTGATGGAGGCGGTCAGCAAGGCCAAGATTCGCGCATAAAATACGATCTGCTTATACGTCTTGCGGGCATGAGCTTACGGGCTTCATGCCCGTATCTTTTACGGGAGCCTGAGGACCGCGGACATCGTGTTTTTTACGGCATGGTTAATGCTGACATCCCTTATAACGCGATTATGCGTAATTTGGGGTAGATTTTGTATCAACGAACGCATTTATGAAAAAACTTCTCTGGATCGTATTCATTTTGTCATCGTGCTCACCGGTGTACGTGCCCAACGTTCGCAACGCTGCGCTATTCCGTGGCGCGGGGGAAGTTCAGGTGTCGGGACACGCGGGTAACGGAGTAGATTTGCAGTCGGCAGTTTCTGTTACGGATCACATTGGCGTGATGGCGAATTATGAGTTTGTAAATCGTAATAGCGAAAGTGAAGATAGCTACATCAAGCACAAGTTCTGGGAGGGCGCCATCGGGTATTATGAGAATTCTGAAAAGCTGTGTTATGAGATTTTTGGAGGGTATGGCAGAGGAGAGGGGACAAACTACAACAATTATGATGATCTGTTCATCGCCCCTTCGGATGTCCTGGCGACAGGAAAATATCAACGGTTCTTCATTCAGCCTTCTATTGGCTCGAATCAACGCATTTTTAATTGGATACTTTCTATGCGAATGAGCTACGTCGACTTTGAAGAATTTGTTTATGATGGCCGGCGTGCGACTTTCAACGATCCGGCGATATTTGTTGAACCTGCTTTTACGGGACGGATCAATTTTGGTCAAAGCCCTATCTATACACAATTCCAGACAGGATTCAGTTTCACTACGCAAGGAGCCACCGTCTATGATTACGCACCCTTTCATTTTTCTTTTGGCTTCGGTCTCCGGTTAGGCGGTCTTCAAAGAGACAAAGCTGACAGCGGAAGCTAGATGTATGAAAACCCATATCGTATTTTTTCTGTTGGTCCTTTTTGCCGCCTGCCAACAACAAGGGCAAAAAGAAATCACTTTTGCAAACATGCCACCTGCGCAGAAAGTAAATTACGATACAACAAAGTTTACAGAGGGGCAGGTGTATCAACGTGATACTATAAATCATCCACTACGGCAATTTTACCTGGCGTATTCCGAATGGGAGAAAATCAGTTGCATCGTTGCTGTGGATGAAACAGGCTATTGGGATAAATCCATGATTGGTCTGATCGAAACAAGCGGGAAGTTAAGAGTTCATTACAACCAGCAAAAAATCTATTTGCCGCCAGTCAATAACGTGAAAATGAAGGAAGGCGAGTATAAAAACGTATTCAAAAATGATACGCTCGAAATACAGCTTTCAACTCACCTTGAACCTAAGACAATCCTGAGATGCCTGACCGGAAATGGAACGCTGACTGTCAAGGTCGGTAGTCAAACGATAGAAGAATCGGTTTTCCTGGTGTACGAAATAGAAGAATAGAGCTGGCGGTGTGATCTTTCCCCGCGGGAACCACACCAGCATAGAGCCTAAGACAATTTCATAATCCCTCTCACATACCCAATAGACTCTGCCAACCCCGGCACAGCATCATCCCCATCCTTCTCATATTCAAACGCCACGACACCCTGGTAGCTGATTTTCTTCAGCGCCTTCACAACATCCGGAATAGGAATAACACCCCGCCCAATTTCGATCGGAGCACCATCCGCCGCACGTTTGTCAACGTCCTTCATGTGGAGGTCGTAAAGCCTATCTTTATATTTTTCGATAAAAGCAACCGGATCCTGGCCGATGCGGATCACGTGGCCAATATCGATGCAGAAGCCGATGCGTTTATCCAGGTCTTTGATTTTATTGTATACATCCAGCGGGCTGGAATACAGCTCGTCGCCAGGGCCATGGTTGTGGATGGCTACCTTGATGTTATGGGCTTTTACTTTTTCATTGACCATCGGCAGCAGGGAATGTTTGGGCACGCCGACAATCATCTCGAGCTGCGCGGCGGCGGCGTAATTAAATACGGTTTCAACCTCTTGTTCTGTATTCATGTAAATAACGCCTGCCCCATACAGGCGAAGGCCGGCGGCTTTGACTTTTTCCGCCACTGCCCGAAGGTCCTCGGCGGAGCTTTCCAAAGGCATGTGCATGCTTTTCAGCGATATTGCTGTAAGGCCCAAGCGTTTGGAAATTTTAATCACGTCGTCCAGGCTAAATTTGCGCAAGGTATAAGAGGCAAGACCAAGCTGTAGGGTCACAGCTGCCGATTTAGTTCCTGTTGGCTCTGCGTGGGTTAGGGCAGGGGACAGGCCAATGGCAGCTGCGGATAGCCCAAGCATTTTTAAGAAAGTGCTTCTGGATTGGATCATGAGAAATGGGGTTTACGGAGTATTGAAAATCGCAATTTTACGTGCGACGGCCTAAGCACGAATAGACAAATCAATTAATACGGATCATGAACGGTAAATAGGCTATGCTTTTTATGCGTTTTTTCGTGAGTGGCGGCATCCGTAAACCGGATTTATCCGGGTCGTCTTCATACGTTAATCATGTGTGGTATATTTTGGACATGCCGGCGTGTGATTTTCTGCCGACAATACCGTACGCTGATAGATTATTTTCAGCGCTTCTGCGACCATTAAGTCTCTATTAAGCGCATAGTAAGCGCCTGCCGCTATCTTTTGTTCATAACGTTAACGCCATGGACTGCAGTCCGCTTTTAGGAGTCATTTATAACGAAAACTAAACAATCATGAAAAAGCAAAAGTACACGTACGCAAAAGCCTTTATTGTTCTTTTGGTTAGCGTCTTGGGAGCATGTTCAGATCAGGGAATTATTGACAGTGATAGTGATAAGGCGTTGGGCCCCGAGTCGACTCGTGGCAAGGTCATTGCGCCCCTGGCCTCTCCGGTAGGCGATGTTGTTGGAAAACTGGTCGTCGGATATCAAGGGTGGTTTGCCTGCGCGGGTGACGGATCCGCATATAATACGTGGGTGCATTGGGGTGGCGGTGCGCAAGGCCCCAGGCCCGGTAATCAGACCTTCGATTTGTGGCCCGATGTGCGGGAGTACACCACCACGTATCAAACCGGCTACGCCAATCTCGGCAATGGACAACCGGCGCGACTATTTTCCTCCTGGGATCCACAGGTAGTAAACAAACACTTCGAGTGGATGCAGCAGCATGGCATTGACTGCGCGGCCATGCAGCGGTTTGGAAAGAGCGACGGGCAGAAGGATGGAATTGCCACCCGCGTGCGGAACGCCGCGCAGACCTACGGGCGGAAATTCTTTATCATGTATGATCTTTCCGGGTGGACCAATTTCCAAAGTGAGATCAAAACGGATTGGACCAACGCCATCGTGGGCAATCTGAACCTGACCGGGTCGAGCGCCTATGCAATCCAGAATGGTAAGCCCGTGGTGTGCATCTGGGGTATGGGCGTTGCCGACCGGCCGGGCAATGTCACTTCCTACCTGGATGTCATCAACTGGTTCAAGAGCCAGGGGTGTTTCGTTATTATAGGTGTACCCCGGGACTGGCGAAATCAAACGGCCAATCTTCCGGCCTTTGATGCAGCGAACATGATCACGCCCTGGGCCGTCGGAACATTTAACAGCCTGGCAGGCGCTGACAGCTATATTCCCGTCATGCAAGCCGACCTGGCGTATTGCAATGCCCGTAATATGGATTATATGCCCGTGATCTGGCCCGGCTTCTCGTGGGCCAATTGGAATGGCGGCGCCCAGAATCAGATTCCCCGGCTCCACGGCGATTTTATGTGGCGTCAATTCTATAATGTAAAGAACGCCGGAATGTCGACCGGTTACGTCGCGATGTTTGATGAATACGACGAGGGCACAGCCATTGCAAAAGCTGCCGAGAACGCCAGCATGCGTCCGACTAATCAGTGGTTCCTGAGCCTTGATGCTGATGGCGTGGCCGTCTCATCGGATTTCTACTTGCGGCTTACCAGAGATGGTGCGCAGATGTTAAAGGGCCAAATCGGTCTTACGCCCAATCACCCGACGCCTCATACTACCAGCAGTGGGGCAGGCGTTGTCTTTTACCAGGATATCAACTACGGAGGAGCAGCCAGTCAGGCATTGCCGGTCGGTAATTATACACTGGCACAGCTCGCGGCACTCGGTGTACCAAACGATTGGGCATCGTCTGTCCGCGTACCCGCCGGCAGGACGCTTATTATGTATTCCGACGACAATTTTAGCGGAATATCGTGGACACGCACGGCAGATACGCCCAACTTCACAACGCTTTCGCCGAACGCCAATGATTTGGTTTCGTCTGTAAGGGTTCAGTAACGAACAAAGAGGTTGTCTTAGTGAAGTGCCCCCAAAAAGTGTCTAACTTTTCGGGGACACTTCACAAAGGGCAGCCTCTTTCTTTTAGAACGGGTAGATCATTTGATTCACAAGCTGGATATAGATTTCTCAACTGCAAAACCGCCGCGGTGATCAGTGCGCATGGGCTTACGCATATTATGCTCTTCAAACGCAATATGCGCCGATGTACCGTTATCACTGATCTTTAGTAGCCCGGTTCTATAGGCAACGCTGATCAGCTCCGAAGAATTTTTAACGAGCAGTTTTTTTTCGAGCCTTCTCCGTTTTGTTTCGATCGTGCGCAGCGTATAGCCTAGCTTCGCTGCAATCTCTTTGCTGGTATCTCCATTGGCGATGAGTGTCAATATTTTTTGATCGTTATCCGATAACTTAAGTGAGGGATAAGGCGGAGTTGGAAACTTGAGATCTTGTGATAGTTCCTGTGGATAATAATGATACCCCCGCGATACAGCGCTGATAGCGTTTAGCGTATCGTCTGGTGCGCTGGACTTAGACACGTAGCCATCCACGCCGTTGTCAAGTAGCCACTGCACGAGAATGGGATCTGTGTAGAGCGTAATAACAATGATTTTGAATTTCCTTATCTTGTTACTTTGGATATAGCGCAGCAGATAAAATCCATCCAAAAATTGACTGCCAATTCCCAATAACACGACGTCTGGCTTTTTTGCCGCGAGAATGGTTAACGTCTCGGCTATATCATTAGCTTCATAACAATTGAAATGGTCCGGAGATTCTGTAAGCAGGGAAATGATTCCTTTTCGGGTCAACGGATGATCATCAGCAATCAGTATATTCATGGGCAACGGGGGTTGTACTGCTATTGTGTAATGTACTTAAATTTAAGTCTGTCGGGATGATTGTGTAAGATATTTTTCTCTTTTTGAGATTCTTTAACTGGCTGGTTATGTAAGAAATTGAATATCAAATAGTTTATTCTGCTGGTGTCCGATAACTACGACACCGATTACCATGTAGGTAATTCATAATGCTGTACCAATGAATCTATTGTAATTCTCCTAGCTTCGGTCCGGGAGTGAAATCTCTCTTGAAATTCTCGTTAAAAAAAATACTATTACCATGAAAAAAATCGTTTATGCTATTTTGGTGTTGTTATGCACAGTCGTTTTTTCCTGCCATGAGGATGAGGTACAGGATCAAAAAAGTGATGCTGTTCCAGAGGACATTATTTCGAAGATACAGCGCGCTGGATTTGATACCAGCGAAGGGTTATCGAAGTACCGTGATGGGTACTTAATAGAGTACGATATCTTGCTTACGGAAGAGCAGATTGATGAGCTGATCGAGGAAAATGAAAACTCTAAAAATGCTAGAACGCAGCATTACCGTACGACTAATCTGGTGACTGCTTCTCCGGCCAGAACGATACATGTATATATGGATGCGGCGTTTGATTCGTATATGCAAAATTCTTTTATTACGGCGTTGGCAAATTATAATAGCCTTAACCTTTCGCTCACGTTTCTGAGCGTTTCAAGCGCGGCTGCCGCGGATATCAGCATCTATGCTTTCTATGAGGTAAGCTCCACGTTGGGAATTAGTGCCGGATTCCCGACCGCAGGTAATCCCGCCAATCCCATTTATCTCAATACATATTACTATAACAGTTCCACTAGCAGACCGGATGCGCCCACGGTCATTGCGCATGAGATTGGTCACGCTATCGGTTTCCGTCATACGGACTACATGAATCGCACCTTCAGTTGCAATAGACCTAATGACCCAAATAATAATGAAGGAAGTGCCGGCGTAGGAGCGGTACATATACCCGGTACGCCGACTACGCCATCCGCTGAATCCTGGATGCTGGCATGTTCCAGTAATACATATCGGCCTTTTACAACATCGGATGTTACAGCACTGCGGGCAGTTTATCCGCATGCGTCCGTTCCCGTCAGAACGATACGCTCCGCTGTATTTTCAAATGTTTATATGCGCATGGATGGTAGTAATGTTACTGCAGCGGTTGGACAGGGAAGTGGCTTGGTTAATTGTGCGTACGGAGCAAATCTATATGAGCGATTTAATTTCTACCCTCAGGTAGACGGAACGTATGCCATTGAGTCTGTGCAGTTCCCGAATGTATTCTTACGAATGGACGGGACCGGCCTTACTGCGCCTTCAGATATTGGTGGCGGGACCGCCAACTGTCAATATGGTTCTTTCGCACAGGAGAGATTTTATATTGTGAAGCTAAGCGATGGAACCTACACAATTAATTCAAAAACTTATCCGAACATATACCTTCGGATGGACGGTAGCACTGTTACGGGGCCATTGGACAATGGCGGTGGAGTTGTAAATTGTCAGTATAATGCATTCGCACAAGAGCGGTTTTATATTTCGCCGGATTTGTTCTAAAAAGTCAACGAACGGCTGCTCTTTTACAGCCGCGGGGATGACGGATCTAACCGACGCTCCCGGCAGTAAAAACCTTCCCTGTCGGCTTAAAAGTAAAAGACGGTGTCTCAAAACTGAGACACCGTCTTTAAATAGAAAAACAGGGCAAAAGGCGAAAGCGTACGTTTAGGTGCTCTATCCACTGAGCTATCTTGTGATATATACAGCCTAAGTCACAAGAGCGGGATTCGAACCCGCGACCTCCCGGTTAACAGCCGAAGTAACGCTATTCTACGGCACCTGTTATTTTTACTATTCTAAAAAACCGAGCAACAACCCGGCAAGCGACTTTATTTTAATGCTCTACCTGACTGAGCTACTCCGGCTTGCGCCGAAGGAGGGATTCGAACCCCCGTCCCTTAAGTCCCGAAGTAGCGCTTGCCTACGGCATCGGTTTAAATTCTTTAAACAGAGGGCAACAAACCAACAGGGCTTATGTTCAATTAAAAGTCGAAGTAACCCTGTTGTACGGCACCTCTGTATATCTTTATCTAAACCCCCTCCCTTAAAGCAAGGGAGAGGGGCATCATACTATAACGCTATCGCGTCGATCTCCGACAATGCGGCACGACCTTCGTCCAATGCGTTCAGCACATCGAAGACCTTATCAGACCAGCCGGCGACCAGGTATACATCGTTGGCGCGTATATCGACTGGCGCCTGGCCGTGTCCCGCCAAATCGAACAGGTACAGTTTTGCCTTCGGAGCCAGTTTCTTGTACAGCGCCCACTGTGCCGACAATGTTGCCGTGGCGGCCGCCTGTGAGGAATCGCTGTTCCACAGCTGGCAGTCCGTAAACAACATGATCTTATCGACGATCTGACGGCGCGCGATCAAATCCTGGATGACTTTGTAGCCATTCGTAGAATATCCCACCTCGCCTTCGCGGCGGTAGAACTCCTGCACGTTGCCCAGGATGTTTTTACGCGAAACGTTCACGATCTTCCAGGTATCGCCAAACATACCGGTCTGCACTTGTGCGCAGCGCGATTGTAACAACATACCGAGCATCAACCCGATATCATACAACTGCACTTTGCTTTTTGCAGATACAGGCGTCTGCATCGATCCGGAGACGTCGCACGCTATGCATACCGACGTATTGCTACCGAAGCCGCGGATATTTGCCGCGCTATGCGCCACGGCATCTTCCAATGCATCCAATACCATCGCTGCCAGGGCCGATGACAATCCTTTTATCTCGCGATAGGCCGCCAGAAAACGGAACGGCAACTGGCGTGACTTTGCCACCGCTTCACGGTCCGACAAGTAGGCACACACGTGTTCTATCGCTTGCGCGGATACACCGGCCTCCAGCATATTCCGCAGGTTCCGGACGGTTGCCATGTATCCCAGCTTGCCGCTAAAGATCAGTTCTTCCCACTGTGCGCGGAAGGCCAGGATTTTCTGTCCTTCGCTATGGAATTTCTGCTGACCCAGCGCCGACAACGCAGTCTCCCAGGTGTACGGTATATCCAGCGTGCCTTGCACGATCTTGTTAAATACTACCTGTTGCTGCTCGCTCACCGCTTTCGGGTGAACCAGGAACAAGGCGTCTTTCAGCTTGATCTCGCCAGCGCGATCGTATTTCGCGAATTGATATTCGTCGAACGTATTGAACGCTGCAGACAAACCACGCTGTACCTGCTTCGACAGCTTGTTGAGCTTCTTGGCACCGGTACGCGCGTTGGCCAGCTGGTAGTATGCCAGCAGCTCGGTGATCTCGTCCGCGCGCTGTACAACCCGGCGTACCGTATTTCCAACCACACTGTTACCGGATTGGAGTTTCGCCAGCTCTACGGCCAACATCAGTGGCACGCTACGCAAATACATACGCTGTCGCGTATAGACCGCCAGTCGCGCTACAAAATCAGGTTCATTCAGCTCGATCAGCATACGGATGCGCTCCATGCGCTCGCCAGCCTTCTCGTAGAACTTATCGCTTAGCGAGGTCGTTACCACGGCGCTATACAGCTCCAGGCGCTCGTCCAGCGTATGCGCGGTAGCGCCTGCGTGGTTCGTCAGCTTGTTGGTTTTCCGTACATTGAATTTCATAACCTTTATATTTAATTAACGATACAAAGGTTAGGGGCAACTGCGCAGCCTTTTTGCGTAGTAAGACGTTTTGCAGTTTTTTTTGAGAAAATGTAAAAATCTCTGCTATATGCTAACCTGGTTCGAACCTGCCTGGCGGCAGGCAGGTCCGCTTATGCCATGATAGGGACATAACCAATCGGTCTTACGCCTCAAAGCAGGAAAAGGCCTGCCTGGCAATAGGCAGACCTTCGTTAATGGTAATGGGAGTAGTATTATTTCTTAAGAAGCTTCAAGACAGTGGTGTCTCTACCTCGCATGAGTTTTAGGGTGTGAATTCCAGCCGGTAGCGAAGACAGATCGGCTACGACGTAATATATTCCCGCCTTTTTATCTTCATCTACCAATGATACGCTTTTGGATAATATGGTGTCTGACAGGAATAATTTTACATGGCCATCTTTTTTCACGACATATTTAATCTTTATCTCTTTTGACACAGGATTGGGATAGGCCTCCAGCATTGAATCTGACTCTTCTATGGATATGTTTTCAGCGTCTGTGATCGGAGCTTTTGAAGTGATCCTCAGATCTTCCGCGTTCTGGCCGGCGGAAGCGGATATACCGAATATCCGGAACTCCAGAAGGCTTGCCCATGTACCCGTATAATCGGTGGCGCTTGCAACCGTTATTCTTACATACCGGGCAGCCACCGGTGAGAAAGTATCTGTAACCGGAGCTGCAATGGTGGCCGGAGTAGTGTTATTACTTCTGTTTACAATCTGGGTATAGGAGCCTGCCGAAGTTGTTTTAGATTCAATATTAAACTGGTAGACACGATCCTGGTACGCGATGACCTCCGTTTTACTGATGTTATATAAACCTCCGAGGTCAACTTCCAACCATTGTGGCATGGGTTGTGCCGACCAGCGAGTGGTATTGTCTCCGTCTACAGCCCCCGTCGGGAGATTGGTGTCGCTGCCGGAAGCGGTAACGGTTTTGTTAAGCGCAACATTCTGAAGTGTTGTTGAAACAGAGCCATTTTGACCAACCATGGACGGTGAAAGGATCTGGGCGGTCACGGGCGAGGAGGAAACTTCATCTGCTCCTTTGTCCAATGAGGAAGATCGGGGTTGTCCATCCATATCCGCGGTAACATTGGGATATGACCCTACCGCGGTGCCAATGGCCGGGCTTCCCGATTGCAGATGGTATGTGCCCGCTGCATTGGGTGCAATCAGCGGATTCACATTGCTGTATCCGCCCGAAGGCATGGCGCCGGCGCCATCCGTGTTCCAGATGATATTTCCTGACCATGTGGGATTTGTATACGGCCCGGCAATGCTGGCTGCCGCACCACCACCTTGTATGATATTGTTGGCCACTGTTATATATGTAGAGCCCAGGCCACTGGTACGGCCAGGCTGTTGAATGTTTGTTGTATTGTTTACCAGCGTATTGAAAACGATGAGCACGCGGTCGGGGCGATCATGTGACGTAAGGGGAGCACCGTCGGCGACTTCGCCATCGCCATTGCCGATAACAATGGCGACGCTGCAGTCCCGATAATGATTGCTGAAGATAATGTGATCATCTCCAAAAATGCGTAGTCCCGGAGTATTGACAAAGTAATTACCGTAAATGACGGAGCGGTTTCCATGCCTTAGCGTAAATTGCGCCGGACAATTTCGAATGGTATTATACCGTATGGTGAGCTGCGATGCTTTTACCGAAAGCAGTTCATTCTCGCCGGCACATTGTTCAAAAAGGTTATGCTCAAATATGCTGTTGCTATTGGAGAGACTATATCCACTCAGTCCAAACTGAATGGTTTCATTACCATTGCCGCTTTGTGCGGGTTGGTTGAAAAAGTAATTGTGGTGTATCCACAGCCGTTGGGCAATTTGTGAGCCGGAACCCCGCACAATAATAAATTTGCCCGGGTCTTCCTTATTCTGAAACGTGTTGTAATCCACTTCATGGTCATTGCCGTTCAGCAGCAGGTAATCTCCGGCGCCGGGCGTGTCAAAGACATTGCGGGTCCAACGGCAGTGGTTTGTGCCGCTGGCCATGGTAGCCTGAGAGGCGCTATGGGTGAATCTAAAACCCTTGATGACAATATATGCCGCGGGACTATTCAAGGCAAAACCGGCAGTACCGCCAATGGTAACACCCCCGATCGATTGGGCTTGTATGGTTATAGGCTGGCTGGCGGTTCCTGTTTTAGTAATCACAATGTCGCTAGATGCGGTATAGGTACCATTCGCTAATGTGATCGTGCTGCCGGCAGCTGCATTATTGATTGCTGTTTGCAATGCTGAAAGGGAAGTTACGGTTTGTCCATGCGTTTTTCCCGGTAACGCAATGAAAAGAAAGAATAACAACGGTACGTTTACAATCTTTGGTGATAAAGTACGGTTAGTCGAAGGTTCTCGAGTGTCTTGGTTTTTCATAATATTGGTATTAGTTTAGGTCTGGTCTTGTAACCCTGGAATCGTACGCTGCTGTTTTTTTAATTTTTGAGCAGTTTGTGAGTGGTTGTTTTTTGACGGGTGGTGAGTTTTAGGATGTGCACGCCACGGGTAAAGGACCTGGTATCCAGGGTTAGCTGGTGTGTGCCGGCGGTGTGGACTTTATCGATAAGCGTTATGGTGCGGTTGTTACGGGCGTCGTGTATCGATAGGGTGACTCTGCCGGGTTCGGACACACGGTAGGTGATGGTTGCTTGTCCGTCGGTGGGGTTCGGGTGACTGATGACGTCTGATTCACCGAGGGACGTACTATCACGGGTCGTGTTGTTCAATGCCGGCGTATTTGTTATTCGTACTTCTGTGTAGCTGTTCCAGGCGTTTACGTTGTTGCCGTGACCTACGATGCGAACGTATTTTGCTGGTATGGCTGTGAAGGTGAAAGTTTCAAGGGCCAGGCTTGTTCCGCTGCTTTGCAGGCCTGTGGCGGCGGTTGTCCAGGTGGAAGCATTGGCGGAGACAAGTACATCGAAGGAAGATTGTCTTTCGTTGCCTTTGTAGAAGGCTATCTGCACGCCGCTTACGGTGCTGGTCGTGCTAAGACAGAATTGTATCCATTGCCCATCGCCGCTAGCAGACCAGCGTGTGTCTGTATTGTTATCGAGCACGTTGGCGGCTATGTTTCCGTCGTCAGCGCTGGCCGTTGCGGGTTCGCAGGCGGGTGTTGTTACGGTGAGGATGTCTACTTCCGTATAACTGTTCCAGGCGTTTACACTGTTGCCGTGGCCCACGATGCGTATATATTTTGCTGGCTGCGGTGTGAACGTAAATGTTTGTGGATCGAGTGATGTGCCGCTACTGCTCAGGCCTGCTGCAGCGGTTGTCCATGTGTTCGCATCGAGAGACGTGAGCACATCGAAGTTGGATGATCGTATATTACCACTGTAAAAGGCTATTGCTACACCGCGTACGGACTGTTGCGTTTGCAGGCAGAATTGTATCCACTGGCCGTCGCCATTGGCAGACCAGCGCGTGCTGAGGTTATCGTCGAGTACATTGGCGGGTACATTTCCATCGTCGGCGCTTGCTATTGCGGCGGGGCATGAGGGGGCTGCCTGTACGGTGACGTTTACCGTTGTGGATGTGCCCGTAGCACCAAGGTTATCGGTGGCCACGGTGCTCAGTGAATAGGTAGCGGCGGGCACATTGGTCCAGGTGAAACTATAGGGAGCTGATGTATCTTCGCCGAGTTTGGTAGTGCCCTGGAAGAACTCCACCTTGGTTATTGTGCCGTCACTATCGGCGGCACTGGCGTCGATTGTAATAGCAGCCGGTGCGGTGAATGTAGTGCCGTTGGCGGGAGAAGTTATGGATGTAGTAGGAGACGCATTGCCACCACTTTCTGCAACTACGGCAAGCTGCGGTGGGTTGGTGCCGGTTTCTTTTGAGTTCCATAATATTCTGGGGTTATGTTCAGGCACACTTTTCATCGCCAGGGTTACCACCCTGCGGCCATTCGCTACTTCGTTCTTTACATAATCGGTTACATCCCACGTATAGTACCTGGCGGTTGCATCGGTAACGGTTGCCGACGCAATGGCCGGGGCTGATGTGGCTGGTTTATTATTCCAGGTAAGGGTAGTCTCTGTCCAGGTCGTGTTGGAGACGGAGAACACTTCTACGGGCAGGTTGGTGAGGGAAGCATCTTCAATGCGCCCGAAGACTTTTAATTGTACGGCGGCGATCACGCCGGTTATGCTGGTGAGGTCAAATTTGAAATAGGTCTCCCTGCTATTATCGACCTGCGCCGCGAGTGCACGCTTCACGATGAGGTTAGCCGCATCGGTAGTGCCATGCGTTATGGCGGCATTGGTGCCGTTTCGTACATAAGCGTCGTGCGTTGGCGCGAGGATAATGGGGGCAGGGGCTACTTTATAGATAGCCGTATAGGTAGCCGCATTGTCGGTGATGGTAATGGTTTGAGAGGGTGGGCCGCCGTGTGCCCAACGGTCGAACACATAGGTTGTACCTGCTACTGTTTGTGGTGATACGGGTGCGATGGGGCGTGTTGTGCCGGAGACACCTTCTGTATTGCGTGGTGTTGAAATGGGAATGTTATCTACGAGTATCTGCAGTCCTGCGGGCTGTGTGGTAAAGGTAAGATCGGACACGATGGGGTCTAGTTCTACCATGGCGGTGTCTTTGGCGCCGTCAGAATCCGTGACCACGAGGTACAATCTGTACCATACATTTGTTTCGGCATGGCCGCGGGTGTCGATAGTGAATGAGCCACTGGTTACGCCGTCGACAAGTTCGGGCCCTCCATGACCGTGGTTTTCGTGGCGGAAGTCGAGGAACCACTCATAGGCGCTCGGGGGCAGTGTGCCATCGTCAGGATCTGTTGCTGTACCTGCATAGCTGATCACATCGCCGGCTCTGAACGTGGTATTATTGGCGGGGGAAGTGATCGTTGCTGTAGGCAGCGCTGTTACGGTCAGGGATGCCGGGTTGCTGGTTACGCTGCCACCGGGGTTCGTGATTACTACGTTATAATTTCCTTCGTGTGAAGGTTGTACATTGGTAATGCTGTAGGTAGAAGCGGTAGCTCCCGCGATGTTGGTTGTACCTTTACGCCACTGGTAGGAGAGTTGGCTGCCGGTAGCGGTGACGCTGAAGGTAGCGGTGCCTCCCTGGGGCACGGTAAGCGGTTGTGGCTGCAGCGTGATGACGGGAGCCGGGTTGTTGAGTGTATAGATGATGCGATAGAGACTGCCGTTATTGAGGTTGAGGAAGTATAAGTTTCCGTCTGTACCTTGTTTGATATACACCATTCCGTCGGGCAAGCCGCTGCCGAATAAGGTGCGGGTGGGCGATGCCAGCGCGGGGTTTATATAATCGATCCAGCCGCCGCAGTAGTCCAGGAAAAAGTACTTGCCATTGTATACCGCGGGATAGTTGCTGATGGCGCCGTTAAAGAATGTGCCGCCATTGATCGCGCAACCCTGGCCATTGGGTGGCGGGGAATTTCTATTGGTGCTATAAACATAAATAGGGTTTGTGAGGCCCGAGCAACCGCTGGTGCACATGCCTTCTTTAGACGGCCAGCCGAAGTTCTTTCCACCCGTAGTAGCATCGTTTATTTCTTCCCAGGTAGCGTTACCTACATCGTTAACGAACAGTTTGCCCGATTGCGGATCGCTTGCCAATGTATACGGGTTACGCACGCCATAAGCCCACACTTTGCTGCGTGTGGTGCCGCCGGTAAACGGATTGCCCGTAGGTATGGAGCCATCAGGGTTAACGCGGAGCACTTTTCCGAAGGGGCTATCGAGGTTTGTGGCGTTGGCTGTATTCGTATCATCACCGGCGAGAATATACAGTTTACCATCGGTGCCAAAGGTGATGCCGCCGCCATTGTGATACATGTGGGTGTCGTTGGGAAAATCGAGGACTACCGTCTCACCTGTGAGCACGTCTCCACTCATGGTAAACCGGCTTACCCGGTTCTTTGTTGTGCCGGAGGTAGAGTAGTAGAGGTATACAAGGTTGTTTGTTGTGAAAGCTGGGTCTACGGCTACGCCGATGAGTCCGCGTTCGCCTGCTGTATTGACAGATAGTGTGATGGCCGGTGTGGTGAGCAGGCTTCCGTTTTTGTAGACGCGAAGCTGACCTCCTTTTTGGCAGATAAGTATCCTGCCATCGGGGGTGAACGCCATGGCCGTAGGTGTATTTAATCCGGTGGCTACCGTTACACGCTGGAAGTTGGCAGGCAAGGTCTGCGCTTTTGTTTGTATGCTATGGCATAGGGTTGTTGTGATCAGGCATAGTATAAACAGTATATGCCACGACCGAAGGAAGTTCGTTATTTTTTTCATACATCATTGCGTGGTTTAGATTGGTGTAATGTGTGCTTATGGTCTATTGTGTTGCTAATTTTTCAACGTATATATTGCCTTTGTGTATCAGCTTAATTACATGCAGCCCTTTTGGGAGCATTTTTGTATCGATTATTATTTCGTGATGGCCTGCCTCCTGATGTTCATCGATCAATGCTTTCGTATAGCCGTTTCCTATCGTGTATAGGGATGCGTGTATCCGTGCAGCTTCTTTTATTTCGTAAGCGAAAGTAACCTGGTCGTGAGCGGGGTTGGGATAAATGCTCAGTGCCATATTTTCAGACGGTGTGTCCTGGTCAACCACCAATGTTCTTGATGCAGTCGTGATGGTTTTTATTTCTGTATAACTGTTCCATGCGTTTACGGAGTTGCCATGGCCGACAATGCGGACATATTTCGCCGTTACGGATGCGAAGGTGAAGGTTTCAAGTGTTAGGCTTGTTCCGCTGCTTTGGCGCGTTGTAGCGGCGGTGGTCCAGGTGGTAGCATCGGGTGAGACGAGCACATCGAAGATAGACTGCCGTTCATTGCCTTTGTAGAACGCTATCTGCACACCGCTTATGGTGCTGGCGCTACTGAGGCATAGCTGTATCCACTGGCCATCGCCGCTGGCAGACCAGCGTGTGGCTGTATTATTGTCGAGCACATTGGTCGCTACGTTACCATCGTCAGCACTGGCCACTGCAGGCTCGCAGGCTGGCGCTGTTACGGTAAGGATATCTACTTCTGCATAGCTGTTCCACAGGTTTACACTGTTGCCGTGGCCCACGATGCGTACATGTTTCGCAGTTCTTGGGCTGAATGTAAATGTTTCCGCATTGAGTGATGTTCCGCTGCTGTTGAGGCCTGCTGCTGCGGTAGCCCAGGTGGAGCCATCCAGTGAAGTAAGGATGTCGAATTCGGAAGTTCTCACATTTCCGTTATGGAAGGCAATGGCTACACCGTTTATTGTTTGCTGGGTGGCGAGGCAGAATTGTATCCACTGTCCATCGCCATTGGCAGACCAGCGCGTGTTCAGGTTATTGTCGAGTACATTAGCCGGCACGTTTCCATCATCGGCACTTGCGCTTACTGGCTCGCATCCGCCGCCACCGCCCGGGAAATCATCGGCTGGAGAAAGCATACGTTCGCGTATCCATGCACCTGCGGGCTTCAATTGGCTTACGGTCCAGGGTCCTGCGGAACAAGTACCTTCTTCCCATACGGCGCCGGAGCGAAAATCGTCGGAGTAGTTCCAGTTACACCAGCTGATTTTCTTTGTTCTCATCAGGTCGATGTACTGTTGGGTGCGGGTGAAGTTGTTGGCTCCATCGCCACTGGCAGTCTGGCTCCCGAACTCGGTCACGAAAACAGGCAGCACATTCGAAGCGTTGTTGAGCATGTCGAGGTATGCCTGACCATGAGAGCCGGCATAGAAGTGGAAGGTATACATGACGTTTGAATACGGGAGGGGGTTGTTGACCACGTCTTGCAATGTGCCATTGCCGGATACGCCGAAGGTAGACCAGCCATGTGTGCCTACGAGCACAACAGCATCGCCATCAATGGCGCGGATGACGGGTATTACTTGTATGGCGTAGTTCCTGATGGTTGTCCAGCCCACGCCGTTAGGCTCATTGCAGATATCATAGATCACATTGTTATAATCTTTAAATTCATTGGCCATTGCGGTAAAGAAGGTCTTTGCCCTGTTGGTATTAAAGTTCGGATCGCCAGGGTTCAGCTGGTGAAAGTCTATGAGGGCGTACATGCCGCGTTCAGTTGCTTCGTTAACGAGTGTTTTTACCTGGTTGGTAAATCCGGCGGGGTCTGTTTCGTAGCCACCTTCCTGGATATACATTGAAATGCGCAGGATGTCAGCTCCCCAGTCGTTGGCAAGTGCGTTGAGCGATGCTTCGGTAAGACAACTGCCCCATCCATACCATTGGATCCCATGCGTGCTCATGCCCCGTAGCTGTATTGGCGAGCCGTACTGGTTGCATAGTTTGGTGCCACAAACACTGAGTTTTCCATTTTTCTGTACGGGGGTCTGTGCAAGTGCTGCGGTGACGCTAAGCATAACGGATAGGGCAACGATGCTCCAGGTGTTGATTAGTAATTCCGGTTTTAGTGTTTTCATATGGGTTATGTTTTCGGTTCAATCGCTAACATCGCTGAAGAAGTAGGACAGACGGCAGCGGTCTTACTATTTATTATAACTATAGTATATGCCGTTCATCGGATGTTCTTCACGACAGCTTTTTAATAAAGTGTCATCAACGTTTGGTTGAATGTTTTTCAGTTCTTGTATAAAAGACGATGAAAATATCTCCTAACCCTTACGTGTTATTTGAAAATAGCCGCGATAAATGTATAGGTGTATAAGATGATTGTGTGTGCTTTACCCGGAATTGCGAATGAGCGCTATACCAACTTATTGAACGGTCGACTTGAATTATTAAACGGTGTCAAGATGTGTTAATGTGTTGCTGTAATTCAGTTTCCCCTAAATTCATCGAAGGTCGCCAACATCAGGGAATATTTTACATGATCTGTGTATCAGGTAAAATCCGTTAATTTATTTCCATAAAACACCCCGATAAGGACGTGGTTGTTTGCTTGAATCCTCCGTTCCAATCGATTGAATTAATGGACATATATTTGAATGTGCCCGTGTAAGGGATAGAAGCCCTTATTGAAGACCCGAAGGCTGTGGACTTATTGCGCAAGGCAAATCCGAGTGATGTTTATCTCCAAAGCAGAAATATCTTCATAACGATCATCCAAAGCATCACCCGATCCAACGACAACCGCAGGTGCTTCAATGCCGCGGATATATAATTCTCTACCGTCCGGGGTGAGATCTTCATATGCTCGGCAATACGCTGCGTGGGCTCGTGCTGCATGCGGCTAAGCCGGAAAGCCGTTTGATAATGCTTCGGCAGCCCGGAAAGGCTTTCTTCAATAGTCTTATAAAGATCTTTCAGATGTAGCAACTCTTCGCTGGAGTTATCCACACGCTCGGAAGCATACAGTACAAAGTCGGCAGCATAGCGCTCGCGTACCGAACGGGACTTCATAAAAGTAAGAATCTTATTCTTCGCCGCCCCAAAGAGCCAGGCTTCTACCGATGTGTTAATAACGAGTGTATCGCGCTTAGCCCACAACGCCAGGAAAATCTCTTGCACAATTTCTTCACAGACTTCCTTCTTCTTCACTTTACTATAGACATACCGGTATAGGGCCGGTTCGAAACGGTCGTAAAGTGCCTCAAAGGCCTTTGCCTGTTCTGTGGCAGGCAAAGAGAAGAAGTCCGAAAGGTTGAGTTCAGACGCCATAGGCTGGGCGAGGGTAATAATGTAAGAAAGTTAGAATTTTTTTATTTCAATCGAAAGCATGACCCGGATTTGGTTGAAAACCAGAGAGTTGAACATTATTGGAAGAAAATTTCCTGAAAACGTGTGCGTAAACGACTGCTTAGGTTACATCTCAGTATACGGGACAGCGAGATTGCGCCCAGTATCACCGACCTATATATGAAGAAATCAGAGTTTGAGCGCCTTGTCGAAAAGTATCGGCAGGGGCTGTTGTCTGGAAAAGAAAAGGAGTTAATGGACGCATGGTTCGAGGCCATGGGCCAGGACGAAGCATACCCCCTGCGGACAGACGCGGAGCGCGATAGGTTAAAACAACGGGTGATGACAGGCGTGCGCGGAAGTAGGACGTCGACCCCGGTGCGCGTCTGGAGAATTGCAGCATCTATTTTACTGATTGCTGCGGCCTCGTTCGCAGTCTGGCAGTACACCGCACACCAGGGTTATCGGCCGGTACTGCAAGAATTGACGGCTTCGTCCGCGGAGGGATTTGTACACAAAGTTCTCCTGGACGACGGAAGCCTCGTATGGCTGAAGAACAACAGCTCCTTAACCTACCCGGAAAAGTTTACAGGCGAGGACCGACGGGTTGTGCTTCGCGGTGAGGCGCTGTTTGAAGTAGCGAAAGATGCCAGCCACCCCTTTATTATTCAATGCGGCGAGTTGACGACTACCGTGCTGGGTACAAGCTTTAACATCAAGTCTAACGAAAAGGATATCGAAGTAGTCGTACTGACGGGCAAGGTGTCGCTGACGGCCCAAAACGACCAGCAGGGTATTGTTGTGCTACCGTCGGAGAAAGCGGTATACCGCAAAGAGATGAAGCAACTGGCCAAGGTCGAGGCACAACCGGAGGAATCGGTGGCCAGTGTTTCGGGCACGGAGTACAACATGAATTTCAGCCAAACACGCATGGTGGAGGCCATCCGGCGCATCGAGCAGAAGTTCAATGTAGCGATATCGCTGACAGATCCTGGCATGAACAATTGTATCATCACCGCCAATCTCACCGACCAATCGCTCAAGAAGACCCTGGACGTCATAACCCTGACGTTGCGTGCACACTACGAAGTGAATGGAAGGATCGTGACGCTGACCGGCACCGGGTGTAGCGAATAGAGGATTAACGTACCCAAACAAAACAACATATGAATAAACCCGAAGACAACCCCAACACGAGCTAGAACGCCAATACTAGCCAAAGCCTAAAAAAAAGGCAGAAGTGTTTGCACCACCTCTGCCCCCCGTCCGAAGACGGTAGGCTAATGTTTCACCACGAGTAGTTTCACAATAAACCTTATCAAAAATGCAAAATTTTACGATCAGTTGGATCGGTAAGCTTATGCGTATTACCCTAATTCAGGCAACTCTTGCCATGACCCTTTTCGGAGTCGCGCTCGCCGGAGACAATTACGGCCAGCTTCTCGAACTGCAGGTGACGGTAAAATACCGTAACGAATCAATTCGGAATGTGCTTTCAGGCATCGAACGTAAGAGTTCGGTCAGATTTGCGTACAGTGGCAGCATGTCAGCCCTGGAAGAAAAGGTGACCATCGCCGTCAATAGTACCCGGTTAAAAGAGGTACTGGAGACCTTGCTGAAGCCCCGCGGCATCTCGTACGTCGAGCAGAGCGAATTTATTATCCTTTCCGATCGCCCCCTCGACCCGGCAACGTCCAATCCCGACAATTACCGATCGACACCTGAAACCGTGGACCGTACGGTGTCGGGCACTGTACTGGACGGTGACAGTAAAAGTCCGCTTCCGGGCGTAAACGTTGTGATCAAGGGCACGAGTAACGGTACCACCACCGACGGCGACGGCAAGTATTCCCTAAACGTTCCTGACGAGGGTGGTGTACTGGTGTTTTCTTTTATAGGCTATACCACACAAGAAGTGATCATTGACAATCGTACCGTGATCGACGTCGATATGGTCGCCGATATTACCTCCCTGGATGAAGTTGTCGTAGTGGGGTATGGTACGCAACAGCGGAAAAACGTTACTACTGCCATTACACAAGTGTCATCGGAAGATCTTCTACAAGTGGCCGGCAACGGCGCATTGATGGCGCTACAGGGTAAGGTAGCCGGGTTGTCGATCGTCAACACGGATGCTGCCGATCCCAATTCTTCTCCCAGTTTTCAGTTGCGCGGAGTGTCTTCACGCAATGCAGGGCTGGGCCCGTTGTTCGTTATCAACGGTATCCCTGGCGGAAATATAGACAACCTTAACCAAAACGACATCGAGTCGGTTACTGTGTTAAAGGGCGGCGCGGCGGCGGCGATCTATGGTACTCGTGGCAGCAACGGCGTCATCCTGGTAACCACCAAGAAAGGAACGACGACACCGACAGCTTTTTATGACGGCTACGTCAGCTTCAATTATCTGGCCAACACGCTGGACGTGCTTTCGGCCGAAGATTTTGTGAGGCACGGCCGCGGCGTCGATTATAGACGTAATACAGACTGGTTGAAAGCTATTACCCATGAACCGGGTGTATCGCATAAACATACGCTACAGCTATCCGGCGGCAGCGAACTGACGAACTATATGATCTCCGTCGATTATCGTGATGCCCAGGGGCTCGACCTGCGTTCGGACAAGGAGGAATACGGCGCCCGTCTTAACCTGAGTCACCACTCAGCGAATAATCTGTACGTTGCCACCATTACGATTGCGCCGCGCTACTTAAAGTCCAATGATATCAGCAAGAATGGGTTTAGCCAGGCACTGTTCCTGAACCCGACACTTCCGGTTCAGGACACCATCAATCCCGCGCGGTATCTGAACATCCGCACCGGGTTTGACGGCGTCTTTAACCCGGTGGAAGAATTAAAGACGGTTCAGAGCGGTACGGAAGGAAAATACCTCGACTGGAGCGCTTCGTTCCGGCTCAATCTGTTGAAGAACCTCTATACGCAGGTTAGTCTCAGCGAGCAAACGTCGGACTTCTTTGATTTTGATTTTACGCCTTCCTACAACAGCACCCGGATCAATAACAACCAGGGAAGAAACACGGCGGGTCGGGAGTATAAGAAACGGGATCAGAAAATCTTCGAGTGGATCGGCAATTATACCCTGGATCTCAATAAACACAACGTCGAGGTTATGGGGGGCTATGCGTTCAACTACTTCGTCAACGAGGGGATGAACGCGTCCAATGAGGATTTCCCATCCGACGTGCTGACCTACAATAACCTGGGTACTGGAACGTGGATTTTGCAGGAACCGCGAAACCGACTGGGGTCGTATAAAACGGATGCCACGCTCATAGCCTTTTTCGGCCGCGTGAACTATGCCTTCGCTGATAGGTATTTTGTGTCAGCCAGCCTACGCCGCGAAGGGTCGTCTAAGTTTGGTGCCGACAATAAGTGGGGGAATTTCCCGGGTGTTTCTGTCGGCTGGCGCATCAGCAATGAAGCATTCTTTCCTGCCGTCGACGCGATCAATGATTTGAAATTTCGGGCCGACTTTGGGGTAACGGGAAATCAGGATTTTAACCGCGGCGGTGAAGACCTGGGCAGTTATTGGTCCCTGGACACTTATTCGGGTTATGGCTTTTACACCTATCTGGGTAAAGACTACCAGGTCTGGGGTCCCAGTCAAAATATCAACTATAACCTGCGGTGGGAGAAGGCCGAAAACCTGAACATTGGGTTAGACTTTGAGCTCTTCGACCGGCGACTCACCGGCAGCCTGAACTATTATAGCCGCAGGAACAAAGATCTGCTGGGCTCATACGACGCGCCCGTTCCTCCGAATGTCCAGGGCTCTACGTACGTGAACGTGGGTACCATGAAGAACTCCGGGCTGGAAATCCAGTTGGAGGGAGATGTATACCGATCCGATAAATTGACGTATTCCATGTCGTTTGCCGGCGCCACGAACAGCAACAAGTTCGTATCGTTTTCAAACGATACGTACAGCGGTCAGGGCTTTTCCGATATCGCGGGCTTGGGTGGCATGGGCAGCTCCGGGCTGAATGCGCAGCGCCTGGAGGAAGGGAAACGCATCGGGAACTTCTATATGCTGAAATCTGCCGGGATAGATGCCACGGGGAGGTTATTGGTATATAACAAAGCGGGTGAGGTTATTCCGGCTAATCGCTCGAAAGGAGAGGACCGGCAGTATGTTGGAAACGGGCTCCCGAAATTCACGGCCAGCCTGGGAAATACTATTTCCTACGGCAACTTTAGCCTGAGCGTATTTTTGCGTGGCGCCTTTGGTTATGATCTGTATAATACGGCAGCATATTTTCTGGGCACGCCCGCAACGCCCAGAGGTGTTAATGTCCTGACTTCGGCCTACGATGGGGGCAAGTATTCTGCGCTTACCAACGCAGAGACTTATTCGTCCCTGTCGGATTATTTTCTCGAGAAGGGTGACTTTGTTAAGATCGACAATGTGACGCTGGGGTATACATTCAAAAATCCCAGTGAGTTTTTGTCATCGGTACGACTGTATTTTACGGCGCGAAATCTATACACGTTTACGAAGTTCACCGGGGGCGATCCTGAGTCGGTGAGTGTCAATGGTATGACACCGGGTATAAATACCTCGATTCCGTATTACCCTTCGTCTACCCAGCTTATCGCTGGCTTACAAATTAAGTTCTAAAATTACTACTGGCGTATGAAAACTATAACTCAACCTATAGTCCGCATAGCATGCAGTGTGTTGCTGATGTTCTTTGCGAATAGCTGTACGGACCTTGAAGAAACACTGTACGATCGTATTACCTCGGATAATTTTTTACAGACCCGGGACGACGTAATACGCGACTTTCTGCGATCCTTCGAGCACGGCTACTGGTCCATCCAGGGGGGTGGCTTGTACTATGCCCAGGAATTGCCCTCCGATGAGCTCATGACGCCGAACCGCGATGGCGATTGGTTCGACGGTGGCTTGTACCAACGCTCTCACTATCATACCTGGACTGACCAGGACGGTTACACCAGCGATATGTGGAACGCCCTGTACCAGGGTATAAGCCTGGCAACCAATTCCCTGGAAGATATTCACGGTATCGACCCCGCCCGGTACGAGCTGACAGAGGCCGAGAAGGCCGACTTCGTGGCGGAGTTGCGAACCTTGCGCGCGTGGTATCACTTGCGGGCGTTTGATCTGTATCGAAATATTCCCCTGGTCACAAAAGTGAAAGGCGAAAAGCTCATGCCGCCGCAGTCGTCGCCACAGGAGGTGTTCGATTTTATTGAACGAGAGCTGATCGAGTCCATCCCGGGTCTTCCGACCCGTGAGCAGCTCGGCAAGGATGCGATAGGCCGTTGGACAAAAGGCGGCGCCGCCGCGCTATTAGTTCGACTGTATCTCAACGCGAAGGTTTACATCGACCAGGACAAGTTTGCGGAGTGTGCCGCGATCTGTGAAAAGTTTATTGCCGGCGAGTACGGCAATTACGCGCTCGAGACTCGCTGGGATGCTCCGTTTGATTACACCAATAGCACCTCGGCCGAAACTGTATTTGGCTTCCCATCCAGTTTTGCCAAAACACACTGGCACTATGACGGTGGCATGTTTGGATGGATGGCACCGCATCAGGCAGGCAAATATTTTGGTCTGTCGGGATTCGGCTTTAACACGCGATATGCCCTGCAGCCTGGTCGCGACGTGGATAGCGTCGAGTACCCCTTTGCGTTGGGTAAGCCGTTCGTGAAGTTTCAGAAATATCCCGACGACTTCCGGTTGAAGAAATATCGCAACCTTGGGAATAGTACGCGTGAAGGCATGTTCCTCTATGGTTATCTTCCCTATGTGGAAAATGGCGAAACCAAGTATGTTCAGAGCAACAAGAACTACACCATTTTTAGCCGCGACCAGGTTGGCTTTTTCAAAAATACACCTCCCGGACAGGTGCCGGCCGACAAAGTTTCCAATATGGATCACGCGGATGATAACTCGGGTGTATGGCTTGTGAAATATCCGTTTTATCCCACGGAGGATGCGAACAAACTCGGGTCTGCCTATGCCGAGATCCGGTACGCAGAGATATACTACTCGCTGGCGGAATGCAAGTACCGGGCGGGTGACAAGGCAGGCGCTGCAATATTATTGAATGATGTTCGGAAGCGTAATTACCCCGACGGATCCACCAGTTTGTATGCGCCCGATGGTAGTCAGCTGACCGACATCGAAATGATCGATGAATGGGGCCGGGAGTTTATCGGCGAAGGTAGAAGGCGTACAGACCTCATTCGTTGGGATTTCTTTAATAAAGGAACCTGGTGGGATAAGCAACCCGATGCGGATGACCATACGAAAATATATCCGATTGGTCAAAAAGTGACAAACTTGACACCCACTCTTAACCCTAACCCTGGTTATTAATTTAAACGACTATAACGATGGAGAAATACCAAATTAGAAATTTCGGCCTGGCCGCACTATTGCTGCTGACCCTTGCTATACTGTCGTGCAGTAAGGATCTTGACGCGCCGGAACCTCTGCCATTGACGACCGGAACACTCTCGGCGTCGAAGTCCGAGGTGGTTATCGATATGACCAGTCCGGACAATGAGGCTATTAAGTTTACCTGGTCGGCCGAGAAAAACACGTTGGTGGCATACAACGTTATTTTCACCGTGGGGTCAAAATCCGACTCCGTCAGCGTGGCTGCCAATACCGTTGAAAAGGCATTCTCAAATGTAGAGCTGAACAACATCCTGGTGGACAACCTGGATTTGGAAATTGATAAAGCTGCATCCGTCAGCGTACAGGTGCATGCAAAAGTTACCATCAATGAAAAAGAGGCGTCTTCCAACGTAGTGACTATTTCGGCAACCCCTGCCGTCAAGGGTTAGTGTATACAGGAAAAATAAAGGCCATCAAAGTAATTTGATGGCCTTACTTTTTTTTACCACCACCCCAACCGATGATACTTATGCCGGTGAATCCAATCCCGATGGATTGCCGTCATCACCAGGTATGATTGATACGATCGCAGCAGCCCGAACCAGTTGTTGTTTCGAATAAAAACATCGTCCCACTTCGCGCCGTCGTTGAAATTTCCTATGAGTAATTTGTCAACGCGCCCCATGTTCCAACTGCCGATCCAATCGTCCTGCCACCGGCCGTTGAGGGCCGTTCCAGACGAGTGTAATATGCCCAGGTATTCCGTAGACCAGTCGTTGGTGTTGAATACGAACAGGTCGTCTTTGTTGTCGCCGTTGGCGTCGCCGATGTAGAACTCGTCGTGCTCCGCCAGGCCATCCCACCCGGGCACATCGCCGTCATAGCGTTGTACATAGTGCAGGTTGGAGCCGGAACTGCGAAGCATCAGCAAATATTCCATAGACCAGTCGACGCCGTTAAAGACATATACATCGGATCTGTTGTCAGCATTGATATCCCCGATATAAAATTTATCGCCTTTCCGCATATCGCCCCAGCCCGGCAACGTTCCATCAAATCGTTTTCGATACGATAGCTGTGTGCCGGTAGATCGAAGCATTTCCAGGTAAGGCATGGACCAGTCCGGGCCGTTAAAGACATACAGGTCATCCCTGTTGTCGCCGTCCAGGTCGCCGACGTAGAACTGGTCGTGCTCCAGCATGGCGCCCCAACCCGGCAGATCACGATCGTAGCGTTTGACGTGCGCGAGCGTGGTGCCCGTGCTGCGTAACATTTCCAGATAGCCCATCGACCAATCCTTGCCGTTGAAGACATATAAATCTTCTTTTTTATCACCGTCAAAGTCCCCGACAAAAAAGGTATCGTTGGGTTTCATATCGTCCCAGCCCGGCAGCTTCAACTCGAATAACTTAATGCATTCAAAGCCATTGCCGGTCGATCGAAGCATGCCCAGGTACGGATATAGCCAATCGCCATAGTTGAACACATACAGGTCGTCTTTCCCATCGCCGTTAAAATCACCGACAAAGAACTTGTCACCTTTTTTAAAGTCGTCCCACACCGGTATGGAGCCCGTGGCAACCCAGGAAGGTTCTATTTCAGTTCCGAGGCTTTTGTAGAGTGCCAGGCTGTTGTCATTGTGAATGACTACTTCTTCTTTTCCATCGCCGTCGAAATCGCCCACATAACTTTCGTTGAAGGTATAGTCATGATAGGTGTCCATGCGTGTTTTCATACCGTTGTAACACACCGGGCAGTAAGGTGGCGAGTTGGAACGCATACGACAGCTCTCGGCCGGTCGAAAGACACACGCATCAGCATATTTCGCGCCTTCGAATAGCCCCGCGTCATCCGAACCCGACCAGCCGGCAGGTTTCGTACCCTGGTTGTAATTGATGCAGGCGCCTTCGGGCTCGGTGCCTTGTCGAAGGGAGGTAGGCACGGGTGTTTTGGGATTGACAAAGTCTTTCCATTTCAGGCTGCTGCGTGTTTGGGTGGTGGTTACGTTAACCTGTCCATCGGTACCCGAAAAGCAGCCTGCGCGGCAATATTCATCAGCAAGATTGCCAACCATATGCCCCAGCTCATGTGCGACGGTCGACCAGGAACTGCCCAGCGTGACATCGAGCTGGTTCCCGCGCCGGCACCCACCGCCACTGGCTTCATTTAATACCAGCACAACAAAGTCCCATCCCGGTACGTTTTCGTCCAGTACGTCACTGATCAGATCGCCGGAGTTATCACCGGGTTCCATCCAGCAACGGTCCCAGACGCCGCTATACCGGTAGTCCAATGCCGTATTTCGTTCTACCGTAACCTCGCCGTCGGCGTTGACGCGCGTCACGCCGGATTCTTGTGATGTGAGGTTGAGTCGATAGATATTAAAAGCGTTTAGACTCTCCCACATCGGCCCTTCGGCAAATGCTTGTCGCACGATGGTATTGGTAACGTAGTTATTGAAAGTAGTTTGATCTGCGCCGGCTTGAAAGCCGTCGCCAATAATGACTAAGTCAAACTTTGTGCCTGCAGTGCCCGACCGTAAAAGGGTGGTGCGTTGCGCCATGGCAAAATGGATGCTGATGAAGTTCAACAGCACGAGCAGATAAAATTTCATATCTACGTGGATTTATTGTTTCTTGATAATTTCAGCGAGGCGAAAGGAGGCCCGTTGCTTAAGCGTGGGCTTGAATTTCTTCCAGGTATCGGGAGTAATATTCTCCGGGAGAGGCTTTGTGATTTGATAGACCGAGACGACGATACTATTTTTTTCGCGCTCGCTAAAGGTGTCGGGTAGGGAAACGTCCACCGTTGCGCGCTTTGCCTTGAGCTCCTTGTGCTCGGCGTTGGGATCGGGATCGTAACTGTGTAGAATCAGCGGATCGTCAAATGTAGCGAATGACAACAACGTATTATCCGACTCAAAGGCGACTAAGTAGTCGCGATTGGGCGCTTCGTTTTGTTGGAGTGCACCTTTTACACTGATTGCTTTCACGATGGTGATGGCGTCATCGGCGAAGCGTAACCGTAGTTTATAGAACTGCCCTTGTTGCGGCTCGAGCGGACTGCGGGATTCCGTCTTCGATTTCTTTTCCGGTACTTCGACTTTCTCGGGCGCTATTTTTGTTATACGGCCCGTGGGCTTTTCTGCCAGTAGTGTATCTATTTTACCTTTTAATCTTTCCCGGTCCTTTGGAACGAAAACTTCCGCTGTGTCGGGTTTATTTTTTCGTTCCGTGGCCGTTTTATCCGGTTTCTTTCTTCCGACTTTTACTCCTTCTTTACCGGCCAGGGAAAATTCTTTCCCCTTCGTATCGAATGTATACCCGCGGTGTTTGCCGATGAGCAAGTCGAGGCCCGCGTTCAGCGGCTGGTTTTCGAACGATGCAGTGACGAGTGAGTCCGGATCGCCTCCGGGTACAAAAACGGTAAAGGAAGTTTTTGATTGAATTTCATCGAGCACAGCCGATAGCTTTTGTTTTTGAGCATGAATGGAAAGAAGGCTTTTATCCTCGTTCCATTGCACTTTTAGATCGCTGCGTGGCTTGCACGACATGACCACCATCAGGATGAAGGGGATCATGCGTAGTTTAAAGAGTGTAGCATTCATAAGCGGGTTTTTAGAATAGTGTACAAAAAACAAAAAGCCCACCACAGCCAATAGGGATAGCTGTGGGTGGGCTTCTGCAATAGATATATGAATATATTTCTTTTCAGCAGGAATGCCAAGCAGCGTGGCAAAGCACCGGAAAAATCCCCGAACAGAAGTGTCGGTGTGTCCCGATTGCGTTGGTATCATCTTCCGATCACATGTTAACCACCGGTTGTATCAGATGTGACAGGATGAAAAGAAATGATTTTCGTTACTTTATGGCGACGACGGTATGGAAAGGATTGTCGTGGAGGATCGAAACTGTGGCTTTAAAAAGGTCTTCAAAGACGACCTTCCTTCGAGTCTGACACGGGGTTCTTCCATAGATGTTCCACACATGAACCACGGATGTTCTACTACTATAGAGGGTAGAACATCCCTGGATAAGGTCAAGACCCAGGGTGTGGTGAGCATGGCGCTGACGGGCACCATGCGGCACTTTTTAAGAATTTTTAAACCTGAAATGATTCGGTGACGCGCATTGTCCAGCCCGGAGGGCTGGACAATGGATGCTGTCAGTGTTTATTACGCATGGCCTTAAACTCCGAACCTTCTTTCCATGCCGGCCAGGCATCTTCTGCCGCTAAACGTTTGCCAACCTGGAATAAAAGTTTGATGTCATCGAGGGCGCCGACAGCGTTCAGGCGAGTGCTGTCGTACTCGTCTGTAGGTTGATGGTAGTATAGTTTGGTATACTCGCTTTTTAACTGGGCACCATATTCCTTACCTTTTTCAGCATGGTCGTTGCCGGTGCCGATATAAAGCGCCGGGATGCCGATCTTCGCGAAGTTGAAATGGTCGGAACGGAAGTAATAACCTTTTTCCGGCTCGCTGTCCGGCACAACATAACGACCTTGTTTGGAGGCCTCCGCCGCGAGGTAATCTTCCAGTTCGGATTGGCCTTTGCCGATGACGACAACGTCCTTCATTTTACCGTAGGGGTTGATACCGTCCATGTTGATATTGGCAACGGTATTCGTGGCAGGGTATACCGGGTGCGCAGCGTAGTAGGCCGATCCCCACAGGCCTTGCTCTTCGGCTGTAACCGCCAGGAATACTACCGTGCGGCGAGGTCTTTCACGCAAGCCTTTAAAGGCCTTTGCAATTTCCAGTAGGGCGGCCGTGCCGCTGGCATTGTCGTGTGCACCGTTGTAGATGCTGTCGCCGGCAGCATTGGGTTTGCCGATGCCTAAGTGGTCCCAGTGCGCGTTATACAGAACATACTCGTTTGGCTTTTCACTCCCTGTTAGTTTGGCAATGACATTGTAGGATTTATCAAAACGTGTCTTGACGCGCAAGGTTGTGGACGCTTTTACGTTCATATCCACGGCCGTAAAGCCGGGCTTGCGCGCCCGTGTCTGCAGCTCGTTGAGATTAAGACCGGCCAGCTGAAATAGTTTTTCTGCCGCCGGGAAGGAGACCCAACCTACACCTTCGCAGACATAGGACTCGTGTCCCCGTTGGTCAAGATAAAGATGCGGGGAGTTCCAGTTGTTCTGGACCACGCCGAACGGATAGGCTGCGGGCACGGTGTTGTGTATGATCAGACAGCCGCGGGCGCCCTGACGTGCTGCCTCTTCGTATTTATAGGTCCAACGTCCGTAATACGTCATGGTATTGCCCTTGAAGAATGTCGTGTCGTTGCCGCCGAAGCCCGGGTCGTTTACCAATACAACAACGATCTTGCCTTTCACATCCAGGCCTTGATAGTCGTTCCAGTTATACTCCGGGGCGACTACGCCAAAGCCGGCAAATACCAGCCCGGCGTCGCGCCAGGAGATAATCGAGTCTGTGCGCTGTGTCCAGAGTACATAGTCCTTAAATCCTGATAGTGTTGTTTTACCGGTTGGCCCGGTGAGATTCATGACCGAGTCGGCGGTGGTGGTAATTTCAACCATGGGCACTTCCTGCAGGAAGCTGGTGTCATTACCGGCTTCCAGTCCCAGGTGTTTAAACTCGTTCACCAGGTATGCCAGTGTTTTTTTCTCGCCTGCGGTAAAAGGCCTGCGGCCCTGGAAATCGTCAGCGGCGAGGGTCTTTACGTGCCGGGCGTAACCTGCCTCGGTAAAGCTGGCGAGGCCGTCTTGTGGATCGGATTGTTTCGGCGTGCACGAAACGATGGCTAAAATGAATAATGACAAAGACCAAACGGTACTTTTAGGCATAGGACGATGGGGTTAAGAAAACCTAATTAAAGGTTTTTTTTGAGAATGTACACAGAAAAGTCTACCGCCCGTCCGATAGGCTGGTCTGCCGGTAAAAAGGTGGATCACTTTATGCGTGACGACTCGCGCACTAACAACTCGTGTTTTAACACCAGCGTATTGATCGGAGAGGTGCGGCTGTTATGAATCGTGTTGATCAGGGTTGTCGCGGCGATCTGCCCCATCTCATACCCGGGATAATGTATAGTGGTCAGATTAGGCTCGATCACGCGGGCGATGGGGTCGTTGTTAAAGCCTACTACAGCGATGTCTTCCGGAATACGGATACCGGCGGCTTTAAGCTCCTGCATACAGGCTACCGCCGAGGAATCGTTGGCTGCGAATATACCGTCGGGATGTGGATCAAGTTGTAAGATCCGCTGCGCGGCCTCGATGCCGCCTTGTTCGTTCAGCGGGTTAACGATGACAAGTGTTTCGTCATACGCAATGCCCTTCTCTTGTAATGCCATGCGGTAACCCTTCAGCCGGTCCGCGTAGGTATTGCGGTTCAGGTGGCCGCACAGGTGTACAATGCGCCGGCGCCCTTGCTCCAGCAAGTGCAGCGTGGCGTCGTACCCTGCCTTTGTGTTGTCGATGACGACATTCGTGCACGTGGGATCATCAAAGACGCGGTCAAAAAAGATTACCGGTATCTTCTTGCGCAGCAAGGCTTCAAAGTGCTGGATGTTTTCGGTGGTATAACTAAGCGACACCAGCAAACCATCCACGCGGCTGTTGTACATCGTCGTGACATTTTTGATCTCTTTTTCAAAGGTCTCCTGCGATTGGCTAATGATCAGACTATAGCCCTGGGCATTGACCACGTGCTCGATGCCCGAGATCACCGTCGACATAAAGTAGCTGTTGATGCGGGGGATGATGATGCCGATGGTATTGGTCTTTTTTGAGCGGAGGTTGCTGGCAAACAGATTGTTTTGATACCCCATCAATTGCGCCGTATCCTTGATGCGCTTGCGTGTTTCCTTCCTTATGGCAGGGTGATCCTTCAGTCCGCGGCTAACGGTAGCAGGCGACAGATCAAGTTTTTCTGCAATATCGTAGATCGTGACTTCCTTCTTTCCGTCCATATTTTACAATCGCTTACACGCGATCTGATGCTCAAAAATAACTAAAATTCCATCTCTCTGTGTTATGATATTGCAATCGGTTGCAAAAATTACTAGTTTTAGAGACAATCAACCAAACCCCAGGCTTTCAGGCCGACCGATGAACTATGAAAAGACGATTGATTCTTTATTGTGTTTGCATGTTTTCCGGCGCGACGTTGTTCGCGCAAGCTCCCACAAAACCACTTTCACCGCCGCTGGTCACGGATCTTTACTCAGCCGACCCCTCGGCGCATGTGTTCGATGGTAAGATCTACATTTATCCTTCGCACGACATCGACGCCGGCGTGCCGGAAAACGACAACGGCGACCACTTCGACATGCGCGACTATCATGTGTATTCGCTGGAAGCGCCCGGCAAAAAGATCCAGGATCATGGTGTTGCGCTCGATATCAAACAAGTGCCCTGGGCTGGAAAGCAGCTGTGGGCACCCGACGCCGCTGTCCGCAACGGTACATACTATTTATACTTTCCGGCCAAAGACAAACAAGGTGTTTTTCGCATCGGTGTCGCGACGAGCAAGTCACCGGCGGGGCCCTTTCAGGCGTTGCCCGAACCTATAAAAGGCAGCTATAGCATTGATCCTTGTGTTTTTACAGATGACGATGGTACGTCTTATATGTACTTTGGCGGCATCTGGGGTGGACAGTTACAACGGTGGCGCACCGGGCAATATGACAGCGCCGGCGTGCTGCCGCAAGATCAGGAGCCCGCCCTCGGCCCCCGCATGGCAAAACTTACAAATACCATGACGGCGTTCGCTGAACCCGTACGCAACCTGAAGATCGTTGATACCGCCGGGAAAGAACTGTTGAACGGCGATAACAACCGCCGCTTCTTTGAAGCCGCCTGGATGCACAAATACAAAGGTAAGTACTACTTGTCGTATTCTACCGGCGACACGCACCTGATCTGTTACGCCACCGGCGACAATCCGTATGGCCCTTTTGTATACCGCGGCGTGATTTTAAAGCCCGTACTGGGTTGGACGAATCATCACTCCATTATCACATTCAAAGGCAAGTGGTATTTGTTCTATCACGACAGCACCTTGTCGGGCGGTAAAACACACTTGCGGAACATCAAGATGACCGAGCTGAAGTACAATGCCGATGGCACCATTCAAACCATTTCGCCGTATCTCGACTGAGCGTTACCATTTCGGGCGAATGCCAGGTGCATACGGAAACTCGAGGCGTTGATAATCTTCCAGCGTCCTTGCCGGCTTAGGAATTCCCGTCGGCAAGGGCTGCTTTGAAAACTGTTGAAAATAAAGCAGACACGCGTCTCGCCACCAGGTTGCTTCCTGGTGTTGAACGGCGAGCAACGCTGTCACCTGGGTGTGAAGAGCATCATCCACTTTTCCGTGCAGCGTCTTCCACCTCGTTTGCATCCAGGCCACCGAATCGACCCCCTGCTGGTACGTATAGCAAAGCTCGTCCCACAACGTACGGCCCGAGCGCATGGTATGGCTCCAGGGCACATGGTGGAACCACAGCAAGTACGACTCCGGACACTGCTGCAGATCGTTGTACAGCGCCTGTACCGGTGGGTGGTATTGGCCCAGGGCATTGCTGCCGCGCGAGGATCGGTCGAAGCCGATGCCCTGCGCGTCGGCACGATGGTAATAAACCGACGTCCAGTCTGCGCGTTCTTTGTCTTTGATCCATGGTGCAGGCCCGTAGTGATGGTTCCAGCCCATGATGTGGTGTAGCCCCAGCGGCGTCATATAGCGTACTGTCGTCTCACGGGTGGCCAGCAGCATGGCGCGGATGGTTTGTACGACGACGGCATCCTGGTGCAACGTCATGCGGATCCACTCGTCGGCAACGGCCGACGGCGAAAGTTGATGGTCCCACGCCAGACGGCCGAATGCGTACCAGTTGGCCTGGGCAAGGGGGTGGCCGCACCAATTTCGATCATTGCCGATATTGGCCACACCGGCCATGCCCGTGAGCGTATGCTGATCCAACGTACCGTCTATAACGCGCGATACCGGGCTGCCTTTGCCGCGGGCATAGGTGTCAGCGTCCAGGCATTCTTTAAACAGCGGCGCCTGGTAAAAGAGATGGGTCGCGAAACCCAGGTATTCCTGTGTGAGCTGAAATTCGGGTAGGAGGGCCGTGGCGGGCATCGCACCGAAGAGTGGGTGGAACGGCTCCCGTGGTTGGAAGTCAAGCGGCCCGTTCTTTACCTGCACCATCACATTCGGCAGAAACTTGCCGTCCAGGGGCTTGAACTCATTATAGGCCTGGCGCGTACGATCTTCGGGTACCTGGTGGTCGTACACAAAGGCACGCCACATCACGATGCCGTGGTACGGTTGTAATGCCTCGGCCAGCATGTTGGCACCATCGGCATGCGTGCGTCCGTAATTCTGCGGGCCGGGTTGTCCTTCGGAGTTGGCTTTCACCGTAAAGCCGCCAAAGTCGGGTATATAGGTATAGATTTCGCGAATTTTGTCCTGCCACCAGGCCCGTACCGCTTTATTCAAGGGGTCGGCCGTCGGTAAGTTGCCAAGCTCCATGGGGGCGCTGAACCGGGCCGTGAGGTATACTCGAATACCATAGGGCCGGAATACGTCGGCGAGGGCTTTGACCTTTTCCAGGTACATCGGTGTAAGCACCAACGCATTGGCGTTGACGTTGGTCAGCACCGTGCCGTTGATGCCGATGGAGGCATTCGCCCGCGCATAGTCCGTATAGCGTGGGTCGATATAACCGGGAAGCTTATGCCAATCCCACAGGGAGAAGCCGGCATACCCACGTTCTACCGTGCGGTCGAGATTATCCCAATGATTCAGGATACGGACTTTTGTTTTCGGTGCGCTGCTGACTTCTGCTAACGGTTGCCCGGTCTGCAACAAGCGCAAGAAATGAAAGACGCCATAGAGCATACCCGTTTCCGTGGCTGATACAATTGCAATGGATTCCTTGCCTTGAATACGCGTGTGTGTAATAACAAAGCCATCCGGCGCCAGCCCGACCACCGTATGCTGCAGCGACGCGAGCAACGGCGACTGCGAAGTGCCAATGACGAGCTGGTGGTTTACGCCGTTGGCCGCCTCCGGTATAGTCTTACCAAACAATCCGGGTAATGCACGTCGGAGCTCCGTTCGTGCAACCTCGGCGGTGGCGCCCTCCGATACCACCCGCCAGCCCTGGAGTTGACGGCGATACGACGCAGCTGCTGTTGGATCGGCTATGCGTGTATACTTCAACCAAAGTTCATAGCCATCATCCGCCTGCAACCGGAACGGAACCATTAGATAGAGAAGTAGCACGAGAACCCGGCCGGTCGTCAGAAGGGTAGCAGGTCGGATACTGGTGTCGTTTGCGAAGTCGATGGTAATTATGCTCATGAGAGATAGAAATAAGGCCATTTTGAAGGCATTTCAATACATCGGTATCATTCATTTATATCGATTTATATCCTTCCAATGGCCTAAAATAGTGATTTGTTGAGATAAATTTATGCAATCGGTTGCAAGAATTGCTAAAAACACTCATCTTCGATTCGTGCATTTCCTGACACCCGGGAAATCCCAGGACCAGACCAATTACTAATCCACTTAAATAAACAACCTATGAGAACTCTATTTCTACCCAATTTCCCAGGTTCAGGCATGGGGCGGGGCTTTCCGGGGGCTGTCCTATGGGGCCTCTTGTTGCTCGCTTCCGTGGCGAACGCGCAGACAGCCGTGCAGGGTACTGTTCGGGATGAGAGCGGTGCCGGCATGCCCGGTGTATACGTCGTGGTCAAGAACACGTCGCTGGGTACAACGACCGATGCCGATGGTAATTTTTCGGTGAACGTCAGCGGCAACGATGCGGTGCTGGTATTCAGCTTTATCGGCTATGCCACGCAGGAAGTGGCCGTCAACGACCGCACGCGTGTGGACGTGGCGTTGGCTGCCAGTGTGCAGTCGCTGGATGAAGTAGTGGTGGTGGGATATGGTACCCAAAAGAAGAGTGACATCACCGGCTCGCTGGCGTCTGTCAGCTCCGAGTCGCTGCGCGAGGTGCCGGTGGCCAACGTACAGAATGCCCTCCAGGGGCGTGCTGCCGGCGTGGAGGTGCAGCGCATCGGAAGCACACCTGGCTCAAGCGCGCAAATCCGCATTCGTGGTGAACGCTCCGTATCGGGCAGCAACGATCCACTCATTGTACTCGATGGGATACCGTACCAGGGAAGTCTCAATGATATTAATACCAGCGACATTGCTTCCATTGAGGTATTAAAAGATGCATCGGCCACGGCAATCTATGGCTCGCGCGGTGCAAACGGCGTGATCCTGGTAACAACGAAACGGGGAAAGAAGGGTGAAAACATTCTTTCGTTCAATAGCTACTACGGTATTAGTACTGTATCCAAGAAATACCCGGTATATGATGCCAAGGGGTATGAAAACCTGCGTGACCGGTCCGTATACCTCGGCGGCTATAAGCCCGAGGAGCTTGAATCGATCCAATTGGGACGGTCTACCGACTGGCAGGACCTGATGTATGAGAACGGTTATATTACAGATCACAATCTATCGATTTCCGGCGGTGGCGACCGCAGCACGTATTCGGTAGGGGGCGGATACTTCAAAGAGAAAGGTGTATTGCCCGCGCAGGATTTTTCGCGCCTCAGCCTGCGGCTCACAGAAGACCTGCAGCTAAACGACCGTGTGAAGTTCGGCTTCAATTCCATGAACTCCTATAGCATTCGCAATGGCTCGAACATCAGTCCCATGTTCCCGATCTTATCGCTCAGTCCCCTGATGCCGGCGTATGAAGCCGATGGTACGATTGTCAAGGCTCCCGCCGGCAACGACGACGACCGGGCCAATACGTATAGTCCGCTCTACCTGAAAAGCAACGACCATGACTGGGTCGATCGCATTCGCCGTATTCGCACGTTCAACAGTTTATACGGTGAGGCCGAAATTATACCGGGCCTGACCTATCGCTTAAATGTCGGGCTGGATTACTCGCAGGAGGAAAATAGCCAGTTCCGCGGGATGGATACGTACTTTACACCGAATGCCGGCAACTACGCCAGTGTAGACAATACGGAAGAATGGAGCTATACCGTGGAAAACATTCTGATGTATGAGAAGACATTCGCGGAGAAGCACCACGTTAAATTCACGGGCCTGTATAGTGTCCAGGAATCGCAAAAGCATAACACCTTTGTGCGCAAGGATTCGATCACGAGTGACTTTGTGGAATATTACAATCTGGGCACATCGGTGGAAACCGCCAACCGTCGTCTGGATGGCAAAGAAGCAAAATGGGGCATTGTGTCCTATATGGGGCGTATCAACTATAGTTTCGAAGACAAATACCTGTTGACGCTGACCGGACGCATCGACGGTTCTTCCCGTCTTTCAGAGAAATGGCATCGCTACCCGGCAGTGTCGGGTGGGTGGAATATCATCAAGGAGGACTTTATGCAAAACGTCCGGCCCGTGTCAAACCTGAAGCTGCGGGTAGGATGGGGGAATACGTCCAACCAGGCCGTTGATCCCTACAGCCTGATCGGTGGCGTGAGTAATACCTGGCGCAATGGTACGAACAATGTTCCGATCGTTTATAACTTTGGTACAAAACTCCAGAACGGCTATTATGTAAGCCGCATCGCCAGCGAGAAGCTCGTGTGGGAGTTTACGGCGACTACCAACATCGGCATCGACTTCGGATTGTTTGAAGACCGCATCACCGGTTCGATCGACTGGTATAACGCGCGTACGCACAACATTATTTATAACCGTACGCTGCCCGCCACGTCGGGTGTGAACAGCGACTATGCCACCAACATCGGTAAAATGCAAAACCGAGGTGTGGAGATCGCTATTTCATCCATTAACATTGAATCGCCGGGCGGATTCCAGTGGAGCACCGACTTCAACATCTTCTGGAACCGGAATAAGCTTCTTTTCCTCGACGACGGTTTTGTACGCAACATTGAGAACGGGTTGCACATTGGCGAGCCACTCACCGCGATTTATGACTTTGATAAAACCGGCATTTGGCAGTTGGGTGAAGAGGCACAAGCCCAGGCCTTTGGACAGGTACCCGGTCAGCTCAAGATACGTGATATCAGCGGGCCCGAAGGCGTACCCGATGGTAAGATCAACCCCGAATACGACCGTACGATCATCGGCAGTGGCCAGGCGAAATGGCAGGGAGGTATTACCAACCGCTTTTCCTATAAAGGTTTTGACTTGTCGTTTGTGACCTATGCACGCTACGGCGGAACCTTAGTCAGTGCTATACACCAGCCGTTGGCAGGCTACCTGACAATCAACGACGGCCGTCGCAATCAGCTGAAAGTCGACTATTGGACACCGGAAAATCCGACGAACGATTTCCCGGCACCCCTCGCAACGATTACCCCGCCACAAGCTACGTCAGCCTGGACAACCCTGGGTTACCACGATGCGTCGTTTGTGCGGATCAGGAGCATCAACTTTGGGTATAAAATTCCGACGGCGGTGGCCGAGCGAATCCGGGCGCGTTCCATTCGCATCTATACCACGGTGATCAACCCGGTGGTGCTGTACTCGCCGTACATGAAAGCGGGTGGCGTCGATCCAGAAGCAACCGGCACCGGTAAAACCGGCTTTGTACAAAACGGTGGCAATATTCCTGACCGCGCGCTGACGGTAGCGCTCAGCTCGCCGCCCACGCGGTCGTTTACGTTGGGCCTTAACATTACCTTCTAACACAAAAATATTGGTTTATGAAATTCTTGAATAAACTTATACCCTCGTCACGCTGCCTGGTGTTGGTAACACTGCTGTCGACCGTGGCGTGCAATGAGATCCTGGAGGAAAATCCCTATACCACGTTTACGGCGGATTACTTTAAGACTTCGGGCGGTTTTCGTTCGGCTGTCGTTACCGGGTATGCAGGCATGCGCTTCAACTATGGGCCTATCGGCGCCCTGGACATCAACGTATTTGGTACCGACGAATGGACCAACGGCGACCAGGCTATCAGCTCGCCGCTGAATGTCTATAACGTCAGTACATCCGAAGGCGACTTGCTTACGCCCTGGAATAACAATTTCTGGCACATCAATACCCTCAACCTGATCATTAACCTGAAACCGGAAGAGCTCATTGACGTGAGGGAGGCGGACAGACTCGCCTGGGTAGCGGAAGCCCATTACCTGCGTGCGCATTATTATTATTTGCTGGTAACGCAGTTCGGTGCGGTACCGCTCGACCTGGGTTCGGGCGAGCTCCAGTTTAACGACCTGCCGACGTCCGCCTTTAACCGGTTGCCGGTGGACGATTTGCTGGTAAAGAATTACCAGGCTATGATTGACGACCTGACCTTCGCTGTGGAGAACTTGCCGGCGAAGCGTCCGGAAAGAGCCTTCAGCTTGTCGAAATCCGCCGCGCTGCACCTGCTGGCAAAGGTATATCTATACCGGGGCTATTCCGCCGCCAGACAGCCTTCAGACTTTCAGAACGCATACAATACGGCCATACAACTGATCGACGGTAAGGACACATATGGTGTGGCGTTGTTGGAGAATTTTGCCGATGTATTCCGCGAAGGGAATGACTACAACGCAGAGATTATGTACGCCGTCGAGCGTCTGCCGAAGAACAATACCGCGAACGAAATGATCGACCCCTCGACCGACTTCGCCAACAAGGCGAATATGACTAACAACATGTTTAATTCTAATTACCAGGGGCCGATCTTTGTCTTTGATCCTACGACTACGCCGCCGTCCACGCAAGCTTATATCGATGGCCGCCCGCTGGAGTATGGGCGTCCCCTGCGCCGGTTCGCGCCGACCAAATGGCTTTTCGAGACGGCTTTTGCCGACAAGAAGAACGACAGCCGCTTTGACAATTCCTTCCGCATGGTGTGGTATGCACGGTCTGTATCGGCTACGCCGCCCGCTACTTACGTGAATCGACTGAATGTAATCGGGTTAGCGATTGGCGACACCGCCTTTTACCTGACGAAGACGGACCGCGAGGCCGATTCGTTGAAAGCGTTGACCGGTGTCCAAAAGAAAAAATATCGGGTCTTTGGTCCAGGTGAATTTTATACCAACACCAACCGGACCAACCTGATCTATCCGAGTCTCAAGAAGTTTCAAAGTGTACAGCGGGCTAACTTCCAGGATGCGTCTGGCAGACCGCTGCCGGTAAGCCGCTTTGCAGAGACCTATCTGCTGGCGGCCGAAGCGGCCATGCTTCTGGGCCAGCCGGGCGAGGCTGCCGACCTGATCAACGTGCTGAAGCGCCGTGCGGCGTATCGCCCGGGACTGACGCCGGAGGAGATCGATAATCGTTATTCCGCCATGGAAGTGACCGCTGACGATATAAACATTGACTTTATACTCGATGAGCGCACCCGCGAGCTGGCCGGCGAGCATTCCCGTTGGCCCGATCTTGCGGCCCGCGGCAAGCTGCTGGACCGCGTGCCGACGCGTAACGTCGATGCGGCCAATATTCAGCCGCACCATGTGCTGCGCCCGATTCCGCAAAGTCAGCTTGACCGGATATCCGACCCGGACAAAGCCAAATATCAAAACCCCCTATATTAACGGAACTGTTACCGCTTACCCCTTTGGCGTTTAGTGTGAAGGAAGGTCGTTACCTTCCTTCACGTTTTTTAACGTATCTTCCTTATGGTGAAACAGCTGTTTATATACTGCATACTCGTTATACTTGCCGGCGCGGCCGTTACCACCGGGGCGCAGCCGCTGCCGTCCTTACGGCGTCAGGGCTCCGCCGGCCACCTGGTGGTAAACGGAAAACCCTTCTTAGTACTCGGTGGCGAATTAGGCAACTCCAGCGCGTCCAGCGCCGACTACATGCGTCCCCTTTGGAAAAAGCTCCAGGCTATGCACTGTAACACGGTGCTCGCACCGGTATATTGGGAGCTGATCGAGCCGGCCCAGGGAAAATTTGATTTTACGATGGTCGATAGTTTGCTGGTCGGCGCACGCCAGCATGGTATAAAGCTGGTCTTTCTGTGGTTTGGTAGCTGGAAGAATAGCATGTCGTGCTATGTGCCGGCGTGGGTCAAGAAAGATTACAAGACGTACCCCCGTGCATACAGCGAACGGGGTCAGGCACAGGAGATCCTTACGCCGTTTAGCGCCAACAACCTGCGCGCCGACGTGGATGCCTTTCGCGCCCTGATGAAGCACATCCGTGAACAGGATGAGAAATACCAAACCGTCATCATGATCCAGGTGGAGAACGAGATCGGTATGTTGCCCAGTGCCCGCGATCATCATCCGGAAGCGACGAAGGCTTTTCACCAGCCTGTACCTGCGCCGTTGATGCAATACCTGCAGGAACACAAAAAGAATCTCACACCAGCGTTGGCGGAAGCCTGGAGAAAGAACGGTTCCCGAACAACCGGCACCTGGGAGGAAGTATTTGGAAAGGGCCTGGCAACTGACGAAATGTTTATCGCCTGGCATTTTGCCATCTTTGCTAACCAGGTAGCGCTGGAGGGTAAGAAAGTATACCCATTGCCGATGTTTGTCAATGCCGCGCTAAACCGGCCCAATGTAAAACCGGGTGATTATCCGAGTGGAGGCCCGCTGCCGCACATCATCGACATTTGGAAGGCGGCCACGCCTGCCATCGACTTGCTGTCCCCCGATTTTTATAATCCTGATTTTATCCATTGGAACGACCTGTACACGCGTCCGGATAATGCGTTGTTTATTCCGGAGATACGGTTCGAACCGTCTGTGTCGGCGAAGGTGTTTTATGCACTCGGCCACTACCAGGCTATTGGCTTTTCGCCGTTCTCCATTGAGTCGACCGATACACCGGAAAACGAGCCGATCGGTAAGAGCTACCAGGTTCTCAACCAGTTGATGCCACTGCTCTGCCAGCACCAGGGCAAACCGACACTGGATGGCGTGCTGCTCGATAAGCACGCGGATACCGATACGCTCACGTTTGGGAACTATACCTTTATTGTAAAGCATGACTATACATTGGGATGGTCACCCGGTGCGAAGGAGGCGGCCTGGCCTCAGGCGGGTGGGCTGATTATCCAAACGGCACCCGATGAGTTTGTTGTGGCCGGCACCGGTATTGTTCTTAGCTTTGTTTCGGCGCAACCGAACAAAGGCAGAGCCGGCATTCTCAGCATCGAAGAGGGTGAATATCGCGGGGACCGTTGGGTACCCGGTCGCACGATGAATGGTGATCAAAGCCACCAGGGGCGGCATCTGCGCTTTCCCGTCGGCGAGTATGGAATACAGAAATTGTCATTATACCAGTATAAATAAGATGCGGTGGATCATCGTTGTTTTTGCAATCTGTCTGCTGAGCAACCTGCAGGTATCGGCACAGGTACGATTGCCCGCCATCGTACGCGACAGCATGGTCGTACAACGCGACACCCGGTTAAAGATTTGGGGATGGGCGTCGCCGGGGGAGCGTATACAGGTGATGCTGAACAAGAAGCGATACAACGCGACGGCGGGGGTGGACGGTAAGTGGGCGGTTTGGATAGCGCCCTTACAGACGGGCGGTCCCTACACGCTCTATATTCAAGGCAGCAATAAGATCACCTTGCGTAATATCCTGGCCGGTGATGTATGGCTCTGTGCAGGGCAATCCAATATGGTGCACTCCCTGGCGTTACACGAGGAGCGTTATGCGCAAGAGATAAGACAAGCAAACTATCCCCAGATTCGAAACTTCACGGTGCCGGTGGCGGCCGCTCTACAGGGACCTCGTGAAGCGCTGTCGGGTGGCCGGTGGAAGTCCGCGAATCCATCCGATGTGAAGGGCTTCTCGGTGGTTGCCTACTTCTTTGCGCGGGCATTATACGAAAAATATCGTGTGCCGATCGGGATCATTAATACCAGTGTGGGAGGAACGCCGGTTGAAGCATGGACGAGTGAAGAAGGACTGCGTGCATTTCCCACAACAACGGCTATTCTTCAGCAAAATAAAGATAGCGTATACGTTAATCGTATGAACCGGGATGCAGCAGCGCGTCACGATGCCTGGGAGCGTGCTGTTCGTTCGGAGGCTGGATTTTCGGCGACGGCGCCGGGCGAGACGAAGCCAAAGGATTGGCGTACGATTTATGTGCCTGGATATTGGGAGGATCAAGGAATCCAGGATCTTGATGGTATTGTACGTTATCGCCGGGAGATCATGTTGCCTGCATCGGCTGCCGGAAAAGCGGCGCGTTTGGCGCTGGGACGTATCGTTGATGCCGATGATGTGGATGTCAACGGCGTGGTTGTTGGCCATACGGGGTATCAATATCCGCAGCGCCGTTACCGGGTGCCTGCAGGGGTGTTAAAGGAAGGCCTGAATACATTGACAGTGCGTGTGACGAACTATCATGGCAAAGGCGGCTTCGTGCCGGATAAGCCGTATCGACTGATCGTAGAGAATGACACGGTCGATCTGACAGGCTATTGGCGATATACGGTTGACGTCGTCTTTCATGTACCCGAACCCGTTGGCGCAACGATACCGCTACGTTCTCAACCCGCGGCGTTGTTTAATGGGATGGTGGCACCGCTGACGTCGTATGCTATTAAGGGCGTAGTTTGGTACCAGGGAGAGAGCAATACCGGCGGTGCCGGGGAATATAGCGGGCTTCTTTCAGCATTGATGGCCGACTGGCGTCACCAATGGCAGCGTGATGATCTGCCGTTTTTGTTTGTGCAGCTCCCCAACTTTAACGAAGTGAACTACCTGCCGGCGGAGAGTCAGTGGGCTTCTTTGCGGGAGGCACAGCGTCAGACGCTGCGCGTGCCGCGTACCGCAATGGTTGTTACGATCGATCTGGGAGAATGGAATGATATCCATCCCGGTAATAAAAGGCCTATTGGTGAGCGATTGGCATTGGCGGCGCGGAGGTTGGTGTATGATGATAAGCAAGTTGTGAGCTCGGGGCCTGTATTTCAACAGGCGCGGGTGCAGGGGCGATCGGTTATTCTCTCGTTTCGTGAGACGGGTACAGGATTGACGACGCGTGATGGCGAGGCGCCGGGACAGTTTGCTGTAGCGGGTGCTGACAAGGTATTTAAATGGGCTGAGGCCAGGATCGTTAATAATAACGAAGTTGTGGTTTCTTGTGAGCTTGTTGAACGGCCGGTATATATTCGGTATGCTTGGGGGGATAATCCTGCGAGGGCGAATCTTATTAATCGTGAAGGGTTGCCGGCTTCGCCGTTTGAGGAGCGGTTGACGGAGCTTAACAAGTAACACATTAATACGCGAGTCTAATTCATACTTCACAAATACTGCCCGCCAGTCTTCAGACTGCCGTGGACAGCCCAATATAGTAACACCCAAGGCAAACTCGATATTAGTATCGCAAAATAAAATCTGTCAGATTCACATGTGGATCCAGATTCATCTTCTTTCGGATTCGGTAACGGCTGGCTTCTACGCCGCGTACCGTTAGGTTTAGTAAGGGTGCAATCTCTTTTGTTGCTAAGTTCAACTTGAGATAAGAGATCAACTTAATATCATTGTGCGTCAACCCCGGATACTCGCGCCGCAGGCGCGCCAGGAAGTCCTGGTGGATTTGATTGAAGTGATGCTCGAATTGCTCCCAGCGGTTTTCTAGCGTCAATTCTCCGGCAATGGCGCGCAGGATTCTTTTTAGATGTCCGCGTGCTTCGGGATCCTGCACCGCCTCCAACGCCGCATATAGATCACTCTTTACTTTTTGCAGCGTTTCAAAGCTATGCACGATATGCATCGCCGACGAGGCCAATTCTTGATTCTTATGGGCCAGCGCATGTTCCAGCTTTTCGTGGTTGAGCTTGATGACCTCTTTCTCTGCGCGCAGCACGGCTTCCTGATGTGTGGCCTCTTGCAGACGCAACGCCTTTTGCCGCGACCGTTGCAGGCTGCGGTAGCTCCACTGTAACAGCAACGCCGATACGACCAGGTACCCCGCGTATGCCCAGTAAGAACGATACCAGGGAGGAAGAATAATAAAAGTATAGGCCGCTTCCGACCCGGCACGGTGGTAGAGGTCCTGGCTTTTCACATGAAAGGTATAACGCCCCTCCGGCAGGTCAGCATACGCTTGCGCGGTGTGTTTCGTCCAGGGTGACCATTGTGCGTCGTATCCTTCCAATCTATACTGATACTGTACATGCTCGGGATCTTCGTACGACGTTGCCGAGAAGGAAAAGCGAAGGGCATTGCGCGCATAAGGTAGCGCGGGTGTATCGTCAGACGTAGCTGCCGTCGCATCAGCGGACGAGCCGCCCGATAGGAGGGAGTCGCCGCCGGCGGTGATGGTCACGCTGCGGATCAACGTGGTGAAGGTGTGGTCTGTGTCGAAAACGAAGCCCGGGTCGAAGTGCACAAAGCCGTCGTCTGTGCCGATGATCACATGGCGGGCATTATACGGCGCGATATGTTCAAAGCCGCCGACTAAACGACGCTGCAGTTTGTTGAAGATCGTGCGTGTGCTTTCATAATGCTGGCCATTGCGTTTGCGCAGGATGCCCAGGTCGTCACCGGAGGCAAACCAAATGTTGCCTTCGCGGTCTTCTACCAGCTTACGTGTGTGGCCCCCGGCGCCAAGAGCTTCCACCAGCGCGGCGTGGGGTACAAATGTATCGCGGCCAGCGTCGTACGAATAGATACCTCGTTGGCCGGTAAAGACCAGCTCGTGGTTGACTTGAAAGACATTGATAAAGACATTTGACGGGAAGCCGTTGCGTGCGTTGTAGAACTGTACATCGCGCACCTGGCGCAAGTCTTCGGTCAGGGCAATGCGGTATAGCCCCAGGTAGCCATGCGCCACCCAAAGGTTGCCCGCAGCGTCTTGTTCGATGACGCGCGACGACTCGTCGAAGCCTCGGATCTTCCAGCGGAATGTTGGCTGGTCGCCGATCATCTGGTACAGGCGCAGGCCGTCGTAGGCGCCGCAGAGCAGATATCCCGGCCGCTTTGCGAGCGGCTGTACCAGCCACGCTCCAGCAGGGCCCTCGCAACGTCGTGCCGTTTGGCCCTGCACGGTATATACACCGTTGTTGTGTGTCAGGAGCAGCGTATTGCCGATCTTTTGTAAGTTGTAGGTTTGGCCGGCAGTCCCTTCTACCAGCCGGAAGGGTGAAGGTGTGAGTGGATTGTTGTTCGGAGTCCACGGCTTGTAGTATAGTCCTTCACTTGTGCCGACATAGAAGAGGTTGTCTTCTACCCAGGAAGTAAACCCGGCACCTGCCAGTCCGCTCGCTGTCGACAGACGTGTAAAGGGAGAATTGATCTCGAGGTAGTCGATACCATCCCGCAAGGCCAGCCATACATTGCCATGATTGTCGGGGTATATATACTCGATGCCGTTGTGCTGCAGGCCGTTGTCGCGGTGCAAATGTAGTCGTGGGGTGCCATCGTTGCTCAGCATCAGCATGCCGTGGTGGGACGATCCGAGGATGTACCCGCCGGATACGGCGGCGGCGCATACGACGGTATTGTTGCGGAAGAAGGGTGTGCTTTCGGGTGACCATGGTGTAAAACCGCTGTAGCCATCGTACATAAACAGTCCTTGTTGCTGCGTCGCCAGCAGCATACGGTTGCCTGGGGCGGGTAGCATGCCCGTGATGTTGTGGCGTGCGAGGGCCTCGCTGTGCGGCACCGTTACAAGCTCCTGGTCCTTGAACTCTGCAATCCCCTGGCGCTGCCGGCAGACGAATAAACGGCGGCTTACATAAAAGTAGGAGGTGAGTCCCGCAGCTTCCGGGTCCAGCGGGAAGAATTGGATGGAGTCATGTTGCCAGGTATAGAGTCCGGCGGTGGTACAGAATACGACGCCGTGTTCGGTGACCAGTATTTTCCAGACGTCGGCAAAGGCCTGGTCTGCGGGCTTGATGCGCGACCGGAGCGACATAAAGCTCGGTTCGCCATGGGCGTCGGGTTGCAGGTAACCGAAGTCGGCCTGACCGCCGTAATATACCGTACCATTTTTGTCGAGCGCGAGTGAGCGTACTACCGTGCGATTGGGGAGCGGCGTGCTGCGCCAGGTGTTGCCGTCAAACTGTAGCAGGTTGTAGTTGTTTGCCACGTACACGATTCCCCGACGGTCTTGTACAATGTTCCAATTAAACGGAGATGAGCCGTAGTCCTGGCGGCTGTAGTGACGAATGTAGGGAATCCCTTCGGGTGGTGCCTGGGCGAAAGCCGGCGCCATGGCCGGCAGCCATACGGCAAGAATAAAGCAGACGAGCCTCCGGTGCATAACCGGAAAAACAAAGTGGTCCATAACGTGGTCGGGTTGTCGTACTGAAAATACGCAGCAATTCGTTTACTTTCTTAGCGAAGAACGGCCTGTTGCGCGGGGAGGGAATGAGCTGAATTTCCGGCCGGTGTAAAAAAGAAAGCCGGAGACGCACGATACGAACGCCTCCGGCTGGAAGGTAGGTTAGACTATAACTTAATCAGTTTCTTCTGCACGTCCCGGGCGCCATGGCGGTAGCGTACCACGTAGATTCCGGCGGGCAGGTGGCCAATACTCACGGCCTGGTTTTCCACCCGCTGTGTATACTGACGCGCCCCTGTCGTCGACAGGAAGCCGACCTCTGTGCCATCGGCCAGGCCTTCGATGCGCAGGACGTCGTGGGCCGGGTTGGGATAAAAGAAGACCGGGTTTTCCTCAGCCAGTATGGGTGTGATGCTTTCCGGTGCGGCTGTGCGGGCGCCGGCGGCTGTGCCGTAAACTTCCAGCTCATAGATGGAGTAGCCGTAGGGCGTGCCGCGGGTGGTGCCATATACGCGTACATAGCGGCCTGAGCCCGACAATCCCGTCAGGTCGTTGACAAGGGCGGTGTTGCCTGTCACGGTGCGCAGCGGCGTCCAGGTCGATGCATTCGGCGATACTTCAACAACATAGTCGCGGCCATAGGCGGCCTCCCAGGTGATCTTCACTTGTGAGATGGAGTATGTGGCACCCAGGTCTACATACAGCCACTGCGGGTCGCTAAATACACTGCTCCAGCGGCTCGTCGCCACGCCATCCACGGCTGCGCTGCCGGGTGTGCCAACGGCTTCGATAGACGAAACGGTGACAGGCTTCAATAAGGCCAGGTTGACGGTCGCGGCGGGGTTCACTGTAAGCGTTACATCGTCGCTGGCCGTTAGTCCACCGTTGTCGGTTACGGTCAGGCGAAACACATAGGTACCGGCGATTGTACCACTCACCGATAACGTGGCTGTCGTAGCGCCGCTCAGGGTGGGTGTGTTGGGACCGCTGACGCGTGTCCAGGCATAGCTGCTGATGGTACCATCGCTGTCGGTACCGCTACCGTTGAATGTTGTGTTGCTTGTGGGGAGCGTAATGGCTTTGTCGGCACCGGCATTTGCGACAGGGGCTACGTTGCTGCCACCGTTGTCGGGTTCGGCCGTGCCGCCGCCCGTGATGTAAATGTTGTCCAGCGCGATGTTTGCGATGTTGCCTGTTCCCAGGATTTGCAACAACTGCGTAACTTCCATCAGGTTGACCGATTCATAGAATTGGCTCAGCGGAATTTGGATCGTTTGCCAGGTGCCGTTGCGTACGAATCCATACGGTGTTTGTCCGGGTTCAAACGCAATCCACTTCTGGCCTTCGCCGTCGCGGGTACCACTCTTCATGCCCAGGTAAAAAGGCGTGGTGGTATCCGACGTCTTTAATGACAGCACCAGCCGGGCCGACGTATTTTTGTACGCCGTGAGGTTGTGTACGTTGTTCGGCGTAAAGGCCGCGCCAAACCAGCCTTTGTTGTTGTGGGTGAACGACAATACACTGCTGCCTTCCGAAGGTGTCGTGGCCAGCGGGGTCAATGTATTTTCCCATACAAAGAAGTTGCCGTCGGTGCCGAGGTCAAAACGGTCTACACCGGTTTGCGTGTCGCTGTACAGTATATAGTTGCCGTTTTGCGGGGTGACCTTGGTGCCGTCCTGCCAATAGATGTTGTCGACGGCAAACGTGACGGCAGACGAAGGAGCATCACCCACGAGGTAAAACATGGTGTTGATGGAACGGAACTCGACGTTGCCAAAGGCGCTGATCGGGATCACCACTTCATGCCACTGTCCGTCGCGTACCAGGCCATACTGATTGGCGCCGGCCGGGTCGAGGCGTACGGTTTTACTTTGTGTGCTCGCCTGGGCGTTGCCGTTGGCCGTGCTGATCACGCCGATCGAGAGGGGCCACGACGATGTGGTCTTCATCCGGAAGCGCATAGTACCGTCAATGAAGTTCTGCATGTTCTTGACGTTTGTCGCGCCTGTAGGGATGCCCAGACCAAACCAGTTACCCGGGTTGGCGGTGAATGATAGCACTGCCGATCCTTCCTGTGGTGTTGTAGGTGCAGCTGTCAGGTTGCTCCATACATCGATCGTCGGGCTGGCGCCGAGGGAGGCTGTTACCGGTGTCGTTTCGGTAAAGACACCAAACGTGCCGGTCTGCCGTGGCAGGTTCTTGGCCTGGAATGTTTGGGTGTTGGCGTTTGCATATACACGCACATAGTCGACGATCATTTGCGCCGGCATCGGCGCGGTGATTTGTGCAGGGTCGGTGATGCCTACAAAGTTACTGCCGCCGACCGCGAGGTTCATGATGACGTAATAGGGATTCGTGGTGAACTCGGTGAAGTTCGGATCGCCGACAGGAATGTTGAAGGTATAAAACTGTACGTTGTCGACGTAGCCGAGAATTTGTGTCGGTGTCCACGTTATTTTGAAGATGTGGAAATCGTCGTAGAAGTTACCCGCAATGGTATTGCTGCCGGTGGCGGATGCATTGCCCCACCAGCCGTTGCCCGGTGCATTGGGGTCTATTACCTGGAAGTTGTCCTGGAACCAGTGTACCGTCGAGTGGCTCTTGTGATTGGCGACGTTGGTCTGCCAGTCGGTTTGAAAACCGGCTTCGAGAATGTCGATCTCACCGGAGCGTGGCCAGCCATCGGTCGGATAGTTGGCGCCCAGCATCCAGAAGGCAGGCCACAGGCCGTTCTGCAAGTTGGGCAGTTTGATGCGTGCCTGGATGGTGCCGTACTTGACGTTGAATTTTCCGGAGGTGACAATACGGCCGGAAGTAAACTGGCGATTTTCCGGGGGCACGCCGTAGTTCTCGCGGCGGGCTTCGATCACCAGGTAGCCGGTGTCGGCGGCATTGGTTTTGGAACCGACAAAGACGTTCGATTCGCCCGAAGTGTAGTACTGCAACTCGCCGTTGCCAAAGCCACTGCCACCTACTTCGTAGGTCCATTTTTCGGCGTCAAGCCGCGGCTGCGAAAATTCGTCCGACCACACCAGGGTCTGCGCAAAGGCTGGCGACCCACCGGCGGCCAGCAGTAAAAATAGAATCCGATAAAAGTGTCTCATACGCGTAGTTGTTTAAGAATTTTTCAGGAAGCTTGCCGCACGCTATACCGGATAAGTCAGGTATATTGCATCACAGCATGGCTGCCCCGTCAAAGATGTTTTTTACTGCGGCCGAAACGAAAAAAGTAGACTGCACAACACTACGCCGGTACTACGTCAACACTACTGCATTTTTCAGAATTACCAACAAACAGATTGTGTATTGTTATTTTCGAAATAAAGACCAACCGGTATTGCTAATCTGTAAAAGCTTCGCGATCGATTGTGCAAAGACCGATAAGTTTTTGCGGTAATAATAAAATAACATCCACACGTACGGCCACCCGCCAGGGCTTTACTACTTTTAGAACCATTGCATGCAGACATACCTTATTTTCGGTTTAGGGTTTTTCGCCCAGGCGTTGTTTGCCGCCCGCATGATTGTGCAGTGGATTCAGTCGGAGCGGGCCGGTCGGGTGATCTCGCCTACCTTTTTTTGGCAGACCAGTCTGGTGGCGTCCTTCCTGTTATTGCTCTATGGCATTCTGCGCGGTGACGTGGTCATTTTTGCCGGGCAGCTCACCTCTTACGGTATTTATATTCGCAACCTGCAGTTGAAAGATGCCTGGCGGCGCATTCCGCTACCTTTCCGCGTGTTGGTAGTGGCGATGCCGGTCGTGCTCGCGGTGTGGTTGCTGCTGGCGGGGCATGACTACGGAACGTTGTTGTTGACGCAAAGTGATTTCTTGCATCCACTTATGATCGCCGGCGCGATAGGACAAGGATTTTTAAGTTTTCGTTTTATATACCAATGGTATTTTTCCGAGAAGGCTCGCGCCTCCGTGTTTCCGCTGGGGTTTTGGGGTATCAGCCTGGTCGGCGCCTGGTTGGTGCTAATATATGCCATCTATCGCGTTGATCCTGTGCTGTTGTTGGCGCAGGCATTGGGCGTGGTGATCTACACGCGCAATATCATGTTGGGAAAAAACGCCACCAGCGACTCATAAAAAGTATACCGGTATAAAGGTGTGCCCGCGCTATCCTTTATGAATTCGTGAAAGCAGTATTATCGGAACATGTTGCAAATCTGTAGTCCTGTCGTTTATACACCACGAACTTAAATCTTCGTTTACCTTCCAGTCACGATAAAGAAGCAATCCAACGGTAGCTTTGGAGCAGAACCACTATGCCTATGTTTATAACCCAGGACCGCTTTAATGTCGATACGATGGTGTTGTTTTTTGTGCCCGTGCTCGTGCTGGCGGGGATTGCCATTGTCTATGCGCCAATAGAATCCGTTCTTCTTATCAATGGGTTGCATCATCCCTGGCTCGATGTATTGTTTTCCGGTATCACCTTGATGGGAGATGGTACCTTTGTCGTGTTGGCTGCCATCGTGCTTTTGCTGTACCGGGTGTATAATTCCATCGCCATGCTGGCTAACGGTGTAGTGCAAGGTTTGATTGTCAGTCTGTTCAAACGGGTGTTGTTCCCCCGAACCCTGCGGCCCGCGGCCTTCCTCGAAGGCCAATCGGTACACCTGGTGCCAGGCGTAGCATTGCACCAAGTGTATAGCTTTCCTTCCGGCCATACTGTTACCATCTTTGGACTGTGTGTATTTCTGGCGTTGTGTTCGAGCAATCGTTTTGTTACGGTCCTGTTGTTGATCCTGTCGGTGCTGGTTGGGCTTTCGCGCGTCTATCTGTTGCAGCATTTTGTCGGGGATGTAGCTGCCGGAGCGCTGATCGGCAATGTGGTGGGGATCGCTGCTTACTACGGCGTTGCCTATATGCGCAAGCCCGAGTGGATGATGCGCTGGATCATTATTCGTTGGGGGAGTGCCGGCCGCGAGCTCTCAGTTCGCGAGCAGGACGGTTTCACCTCGTTCAAATAGATCGCGCCCCCGGTAAATCACTTTCAGCGAAGGATAATCTTTAAAGTCGTCCAGGTATTGGGTGCGGGAGAAGATTATGATCTTTTTTTTCAGGAGGTTTTCGACTTGCTGCGGCGAATCGATCATCGGCAGGGTTCGGCCCAGCGCAAAGACAAATGCCGGGTTGAAACGTCGGTACGCTACAAACTCATGATCGGGATACGATGTTAAGATTGGGAGTGATTCTGTTACCGGATTCTTTTGATCCACGGCCGGGAAGGCAACGTAGAAAAACAACAGCGTGGCCAGCATCCAGGCGCCACTCCATACATATATCAGTCCCGCGCGCCGGCCGCGGAAATAGAGGAGCATTCCCGTCAGACAGCCCACGGGCAGCGCCACAAACAGCCAGGCCGTCCATTGTAGCGGAGCCAGGGGTTTCTCTTGCCCCAGCGCGATATATACCCCGATGGGAATCGCGAGGCACAGCAGGCCATGGGCAATAAAGGAAGCGAGTGTCCCGTGCGTATGGCGGCCTTCCACCAGTGCGTGCAGGTAGTAGCCCAGCACGACGGCCAGAAAAGGAATAGCCGGAGCCGGATAGCTGGGCAGAATAGTTTTTGAGAAGCTGAAAAAGCCGGCAATGGTTACCACAACGATCAGGCAGTATAGTAAAAAAGGATGCTCTTTTCGCTGACGCAGTGCAAGCCTCACGGCTTGTATAATAAATACGGAAAAGGGCAATAGCGCCAGTAGTAAGATTGCGAAGGGCGCCAATGGAAAGCCGCGATGGCCTTCCATGGTGCGGGTGTAACGGTCCAGGTTGTGCTCGATAAAGAAACCGCGCAACCAGGCGCCATCCGTTTGGTATCCCACCGCGATATACCACGGCAGGGCAATGATCAGGAACAACATTATTCCCCAGTGCAGCCGTAACTTGCGGAACGATGTCAGGTTGACACGCTGGGTTAGGAGTAAGTAAAACGAAATGATTATGCCGGGGAAGACAATCGCGATAAGGCCTTTGGTGAGAAACGCGAGTGCCGCCGCAACATAGAACCAACGCATGTCCGCGCGGCGGTTTTCCTCAAATCCTGTATAAAAGGAGAGGAGCGAGACGGCCATCCACAGAATAAGATACGGATCGGGCACAGCCAGGTGAAACTGAATGGCCAGCTGCAGGGAGCTGAGCAACACCAGCCCAGTATAAAAGGCGACCGGTTCGTTTAAAGCGGTGCGCACTTTGCGGTATACAAACACCACCAGCATAACGCCGGCGAGCGCGGAGAACAGTCGTGCTGTAAACGGTGTAACGCCACCGATGGTATATGCCAGCATCATAAAAAAATAATGCAAGGGTGGTTTGTCGGTGCGCAGTACGTCGTTGAATGTAGGAACGATCGGGTCGTGCCGCTGCCACATCTCCATGGCGCAGCCGGCGTTGCGGGCTTCGTCGAGGATATAAATGGAGGTGCCACCAAGGTTAGCAAAGAACACCAGGGCGCTCAGAATCACCAGCAGGAGGAGACGATTGTTCATAATACAGAATTAATCCAGAATTCAGCACCAACTTACCACACCGCTGCAACAGCTGCGTTACCGAATCGTGAAATTACTTAATGGCATCACAACAGCGAATTCACGAAGGGTAAAAATCAACATTGTTTCTTTGCAACTATGGAATTATCCATCGTCATCACCGTCTTCAACGAGCAGGAAAATATTCGGCCGTTGTTACAGCAGCTTGCCGCGGCGCTGCCGGGCTATGAATACGAGGTCATCATCGTCGACGACGGTTCCACCGACCGTACGGTGGCCGAAGTAAAACTACATGCCGATGCGCATGTAAAGCTCGTGATCTTTAACGCCAACTACGGTCAGACGGCGGCTATGGCGGCGGGTATACAAGAAGCCTGCGGCGAATATATTGCCACCATGGATGGCGACTTGCAAAATGACCCCACCGATATCCCGGCTATGCTGGAGAAATTAAAATCGGAAGGTTGGGACATGGTCGCCGGCACACGTAAGAATCGACAGGACGGCGAGTTGCTGCGCAAACTTCCCAGCAAATTGGCCAACCGGTTGATTCGCAAAATGACCGGTATTACCATTCGTGACTATGGCTGTACACTCAAGGTATTTCGCAAAGAGATAGCCAAGAACCTGGGACTCTACGGCGAGCTTCATCGCTTCATTCCCATCCTGGCGGTGCTCGAAGGTGGAAGAATTACGGATGTGGATGTCAAACACCACCCGCGGCGCTTTGGTCAATCGAAATATGGGTTGGGCCGCACATTCAAGGTGTTGAGCGATCTTATCCTGATGTGGTTTTTTAAATTCTATTTCAAACGTCCGATCCATTTCTTTGGTCCGTTGGGTATACTTTGTTTTTTCTCGGGATCGACCATTAGTGTATACTTCCTTGTCCTTAAGCTGCTGGGGAACGAGATCTGGGGGCGTCCCTTGCTGATCCTGGGTGTGACGCTGGTGCTGGCGGGCATCCAATTTCTGACGTTCGGGATTATTGCCGAGTTGATTATGCGCGTATACTACGAATCGCAGCATAAGAAGACCTATCATATCCGGGAGATCTTTCAGAAACAGGACAAGGTGGAGGAGATGTTTGTTTAAAGGGGCTGTGGCGGCTGGCCCGGTAGTCTGAAAACGACCCGGTAAATTTTCAAAATAAATTATGTTGCTTCTGTAACCATGGCGTAAATGCAGGGTAATTGTTTTATCGTACCCAAACGTTTAACCCATGCTCCGTAACTTCATCATCGTGGCGCTACGCAACCTGCGGCGCAATAAGGTCTTTTCCCTGATTAATATCGTCGGCCTGTCTGTCGGCGTGGCTTGCTGCCTGTTACTGGTATTGTATGTGCAGGATGAGCTGCGTTACGATACCTATCACCGCGACGGCGGGCGCGTATTTCGTATCACGTCGAGCTCAAACCTGAGCGATTTTAAACCTTATCCGCGTACGTCGCCGCCCATTGCCTGGGGGATAAAAGACGAGGTGCCGGAGTTTGAGACGGTAGCACGGATTGTAAGCCCGCCCAACGTTACGCTCAACCTGGTGCGGTATGAGGATAAAATGTTCTATGAGCCTGACGGATACCTGGCCGACTCGACCATTATGTCGGTGCTGACGTTTCCGTTTATAGAAGGCAATCCCACGAAAGCACTGACACATCCCAACAGTGTGGTTATTAGTGGGACCATGGCCCGCAAGCTGTTTGGCAATGAGTCTGCCCTTGGTAAAGTATTGAACATCAATCAGGGCGGCCCGGCGGTGGATTTCACGGTGACGGGGGTGATGCAGCCACCGGCGAACAGTCACCTGCGGGTAAACTTCTTCGCTTCCATGACAAGCGACGGTTGGGGTGCGTATGTACGCCAGGACGATGTGGCCGATGAATGGGCCGGGCAGAATTTTATGAATGCCTATGTCAAGCTGCGGCCGGGGTATTCGTTGTCAGATGTTATTGCTAAGATGAATACAGCTTTTCAGAAGCATGGGGCGTCAGACCTCAAGCAATTGGGTGTGCAAAAGAACCTGAGCCTGGAACCTCTGGAGAATATATACCTGTACTCGTCGACCGATAAGACGCCCCGTATTCATTACTTGTACGTGGTGGGATCTATCGCTGCCTTTATCCTGCTGATAGCCTGCATAAACTTTATGAACCTCTCGACCGCCAAGGCCGCTCAACGTGCTATCGAAGTGGGCCTGCGTAAATCGCTTGGCGCGCCGCGCGGGCTGCTGATCCGCCAGTTCCTGAGCGAGACGTTGTTGATCGTTGCGATTGCCATGATCATCAGCTGCATGCTGGTGCCGCTGGTGTTGCCGGTCTTTAATCAGCTTACGGGCAAGGCAATCCACCTGGAAACATCCGGCCTGGGGTTGACGGCTCTTTGCCTGCTGGCGATTACGATCATTACCGGGTTGGTGGCCGGGAGCTACCCGGCATTTTATTTATCTTCCTTCCAACCGGCAGGCATTCTCAAAGGCCGTGCAGCTTTGCCGACAACGGGCAGCCTGCTGCGCCGGGCGTTGGTGGTGTTTCAATTTGTCATTGCCATTACGCTGGTATGCGGTATGATTGTCATATCGCGGCAGTTGAGCTTTATGCAGGCGCAAGACCTGGGCTTTGATACAAATCATAAGATCGTTCTGCCCTTGCGCACGGACCTCGGCAAGAAACGCTTCGAGCCGTTGAGCCAGGCGATTGAGAATATGGCGGGGGTGTCGGGTGTAACGGGTACGACGTATTTACCGGGCAGTCCCATCTTCTCCGACTTCGGATTGTACCCGGCGGGGAGCAATATGGATAAAGCTGTATTGGTGCACAACAGCTGGGTAGAGCCTAATTATCTCCAGGTAATGGGGATATCGTTGATTGCCGGGCATAACTTTCCCACCACGCGCAATGAAGAGTCCTGGCGGAAGGTCATTGTAAACGAAGAAGCGGTGCGACAGCTCGGCCTCTCTAATGAATCGATTGTAGGCGATAACTTATATTTCGACTGGCAGGGAGAACAGTACACGTTTGAAGTGATTGGTGTTATGAAGGATTATCATCATATCAGCTTGCGTGAAAAGATCTACCCGATCCTGTTGCGCGTACAGTCCGAAGTTGAACACGACTTTCTCATTGCCGAAGTAAAGGGAGGTAACATGGAGCAGTCGCTGGCCGCGTTTGAAAGCGCCTGGAAGTCGGTCATTACCGATGCGCCGTTTGAGTATAGCTTCCTCGACGAGAATATTCAGAAACAATACGCCGACGATAAGCGTGTCGCCGGGGTCATCAATACTTTTACTGTTATCGCAATGGTCATATCCTGTCTGGGGTTGTATGGCTTGTCGGGCTTTATGGCGGAGAAACGCTTCCGCGAGATTGGGGTGCGCAAGGTGCTGGGCGCCAGCGTGCGGCAGATTGTGGTGATGATGTCGGGCGAGTTTGTGCGGCTGGTGCTGATTGCGTTTGTATTGGCCGTGCCGCTATCGTTGTATGGTATCAATTTATGGCTCGAAGGCTTTGCCTATAAAGTTTCGCCGGATGTGACCTTGTTTGCGCTGGCCGGTGGGGTGGCGTTGCTCATCGCTGTATTGACGATCAGTTTCGAATCGATCCGGGCGGCGTCAGGTAACCCTGTCGATGCGCTGCGTGACCAATAGGGTCACGCAACGCCGACAAAGTATAGATCATTGGCCGGCACGCTGCACCGATATTTTCTCGTAGATCACCGTTTTACCGGACGGGTCGCTCGTGTCGGTGCCGCTGTACTGCCGCAGGCCAATGGCGCCTGAGGCATACGTAGTGTCTGACACCGTGATCTGTGGTGTTTTCATATCGTCCAGGTATACCTGGATACGATTGCCCTGGGCAACAACCCGTAAGTGGTAGGCTTTGTTTTTGATGATCGTGGCCGGAATCTCCTGCAGCGATTGCCAGGCATTGTTGGACTTGCCCAGAATCAAGCTGCCTTTCGTACTGATGGCCGCGTAATAACCCTTATACGCATCGACGCCCATAGTAGGGGAGGATGTCCGGAATAACACACCACCTTCGGTCACATCGTTCAGGATGGTGACGGTGGCATCCATGGTAAGGTTGTCGAAGCTTGTTGTCGTGACAACCGACTTGGCACCGTCGATATTATAGGACTCCGAGAAGTATTTGCCACCGGCTTGCTGCCAGCCGCCACCGAAGTTGACCCAGGGATTTTTTCCATCGGCTGTAAACGGGTCGGTGAAGGTTTGTTGTTCCGGCTTGACCGTTGGGCCAATCAACGGGAAGTAGGTGACGCGAATACGCTGTGCTCCAAAAGGTACCAGGGTGACGATTTCTTCCGGGCCGGTAGGTTGTGGGTTGAGCGGTGGCTCGGCGGCGTGGACACCATTTGCGGCCAGTCCCCAATCCGCTACTTTCCGCGCTTTTACTTTTAGCCGTACGGGCGTGGTCTCCGGGCGGAAAGGATTCTCCGGCATGGCGGCACGCTCCAGTGTGATGCTTTTGGCAGGCGACTGCGGGTCGATCACCAAACCATAGTTCCAGTCATTTGCGGGTAGCACTTCATATTCGCTAAAATCAATACCGTCAAAGGTGTGCTCGTTCTTGCGCTTCCACTGCTCCTTCATCTGTAAGGTATAGACCAACGGACCACGTTCAATACCGATGGAGTGGTTAACCCAGGTTGACGTCTGCAATGTCATGGGCAGGTCGAGGGAAACCTTGTCGTTGTTCTCCCAGGTTCTCTTAATGGTATAATACGTTCCCGGAGTGACGTCCTTCTGTACTTTACCATTAACCTTTACGACCGGCTTGGCGCACCAGGCCGGTATACGCAATTGCAGCGGGAAGGACGTGGCACGGTCGATTGTAATGGTAAACCGTATTTGCTCTTCGAAGGGATATGCGGTCTCTTCGGTAATTGTTACCGGTATACCTTTTGCCACTTTCGCCTGTACACTACTGGGTGCGTATACAGTGGCTGCCAGGCCATTATCGGGAGTCGCCATCCAGCAGTGCTGGGTATATTTGGGCCATGCCATGTGCAGGTTGAAGCGGCAGCAGGGGTAACCCGAATAGGGGCCGGGTACGACGCCGTTCGCGTAGTCCTGGCCAAAGCCATTGGGGGCATCTTTGCTTTGCACCTGGTTGGGCAGCGTGTAATACTGGTGTTGGCGGAAGTCCGGGCTGATGCCCGCCGGCAGCTGGTTGAACGTGATCTTTTCCAGCTCGTCACCAATGACGGCATCGCCCAAAACGCGCAGCGCGATCTCGTCGCAGAACATGCGCTCGGCTGTGCTGCAAAGCTCTACGCCTTGTATAGAAGCGTTGCCGGAAAGAAACTCTGTGCATGAGTTCATGCCGGTGATGTGGGTATGATACGGCTGCAGGTTTTTGATGCCTTTCAGGAAAGCATCTTTGTCTTTGGCGTCGTGTGTTTGCTGGTAAAAGACCGGTCCGTATTTATAGGCCTGTGCTACGTTTACCCCGTGCTTGGGGAAGAAGTCGCTGTGGAAGTCCGTGAGGAATGTGTTCTGCGAAAAGATATCGGTATAATTATAGGCTTGTGCTTTGATCTTGCTGGCCAGTGTCAGCAGAAAGGCATCGCCGGTGCGGTTGTAGAGCCAGAAGATCACGTCGACGTTGTCGGCGGCGCGCGCGCTGGCCCATTCTTTCAACGGACGCTGGTCGAGCTCTGCCAGCTGGTATTGGAAGTACCGCGTCAGAAAGGGAACAACACGTGCGTCCTGGGTGGCTTCCTGGTAGTCGCACAGGGCATAGAGCAGGGGCATGCGGGCCCACCAGTCGCTGTTGGTGGTGGGGCCAAAGCTGCCGTTGGCGGCTTGGCTGTTCAGTGCCCAATCGATCCACTTTTGCGCGCGTTGTTTTAGTTCGGCGTTGTGCAGGGAATATGCGAGCCCGACCAGCCCCCGCAAATAATAGGTAGGGCGCTCCCAGTCAGAGTCGGGCGCTTTGCCACCCAGCCAGGCGGCGTCTGATTTCAGCTCGGCATAAAGCGCTTCGGAATGGCCCGTCAGACCGTCCTTTTGCAGTGTTAGCTGCGTCGCCAGCCACCCCTTGGGGGTAATGCTACCCAACGGTAGGGCTACGAATGGCGTAGGTTGCAGCGGCGCCCGGTTGGAGATGTAGTTCGCGTTTTGGGCGTGCGCTGCATACAGGCACAGGCAGGCCCCGGCCAGCAGGACAATGGTCTTCGATCTCATGATGCGTGTTTTGTCTTGCTAGTTTACAATTTTATTTCGCAAGACGAAAAGCAAAAAACAGTGTGTGTGTGGAGGGCGAGCGCGAATAGAGGCATAACATTAGGCAAAATAACGTTGCATGGAATCGTGCAGGGTGGGTTTTACGTCCTCAAACAGGTTTTGCGTGTTGATATAGCCGTAGAAAGCATCGAAGGGGATTGCCGCCAGTCGCGCGTGAATGCGACGCATTTCCTGTGTGGGCAACGGTATTTTGTTGGGATAGCTCCGCTGTACCGAGAAATGTTTTTTACTGGGCGAGAGAAATAAGGTATCACCGCATAAAACGCTGCCCTCGGGCGATAAGAACGGTACGTGCAATATGCTGCTACCTTCGAAGTGCCCGCCGATGAGGAACAGCTTCATGCCATCCCAGAGGGCAAGCTCGTCGCCTTCCCAAAGTTGAATATGCGGTCCTTGCTGCACGATGTGCATCGCGTCGTGCCGGTGGATATATACCGGGCATTGAAACACGTCGGCCCAGTCGTTCATGTTGCTATAATAATGCGGGTGTGAGAAGGCAATGGCCTGCAAGCCGCCGTGGGCATGAATGAAGGCAATGGTGGCCTCGTCGAGCAGGGGAATACAATCCCACAGGATATTGCCGTGTTCCGAGAGTACCAACAGCGCCCGCTGGCCGATGGCGAACGTGGGATTGACTTCGAGCTCGTATAGGTTTTCCCGGAGGCTGGTCACCTTCATGCTATGTTTGCGGTGTAATTCCCCGGTAGTCGTCCAGCGCTGGCCGCCGTCGGGAATGTATTGGCGCTCTTCGTTGCAGATCGTGCAAAGCGCCGGCACGCTGTCATTTGGATAATACGTGCCGCAGGTGCTGCACAGGGTTTGCGGGTTCATGGCTCAGCGGGTTAAAAGTTGGTCGATGCTCCAGGGAAAGTCTTTCAGGCTGGCCAACAGCAGGGCGGCTGCTGAAAATACAAAGACGCTATAGTCTAGCGGCTCTTTGAGGCCGAACGACCAGGCCATCGATAACGCAAAGAGGAATGTTAGTGCCGCGCTGCACAAGGCCGCCGAGGCGGTCTGATAGCCGGCGAACAGGAGCAGGGCAAGTGTTATTTCCAGGACGGTGGCCGTCACGGCCAGGAATGGAATCCAGCCGGTGGGTGCCCAGGAGCAGGTTTGGGCTGTGTAGTCCAGAAAACCTTTCCAGCCGCTTGAGCGTGCGCCCCACAGGCCGAGCCGCGAGGCCACGGCGGAAAGGAACGTAGCCGATAATGCCAGGCGTAAGAGAAGTTGTTGCATAGGATTTCGTTGAATGTTACGCATCAAAACTATATGTTTACTGGATGAGTGAAATAATCCAGTTTTAACAAAAGACCTCATCCAGCCATGGAACTGCTAAAAGAATTGATTGAGATCGACCCGGCATCGTCGGTGCCGGTATACCTGCAGATCAGCAATGCGATCATCGCCGGTATCCGGCAGGGTAAATTGCGCAGAGGATTAAAGCTGCCCGGAACGCGGGAGATGGGCGGTTTGCTGGAGGTCAATCGTATGACGGTTGTCGCGGCATTTCAGGAACTCGACGCACAGGGCTGGATCGAGCTGCGCGCACGCCAGGGTACTTTTGTTAAGGCTGTGCCGCCGTTGTTAGCGCCGGCGCAGATCATGCGGCAGGCGACGCCTATAGGTTTTCCCGAGGTGGTGGGCTTTAGTTATGACAAAAAACGGATCCTTCCCGTTGCTACTTCCGACTTTCAGTCTGCTCATAAATTGGTATTCAACGATGGTTTTCCGGACATCCGGCTGGCGCCCATTGAAGCGCTTGGAGCGGCGATTCGCAATCTTTCCCGCCGGAGCATTAACCGGAAGTATCTGCAGTATGGTGGGGCGCAGGGTACGCTGCTGCTGCGGCAAACGCTGGCAGAGCTTTTATGCGATACGCGTGGCCTGGCGGTGACCCCCGAGAATATACTCATTACGAAAGGCGCCCAGATGGGTATTTTTATTGCGGGCTCCGTTATCTTAAAACCTGGTGACGAGGTCATTGTTGGATCACCCGGCTATGATATGGCGAACATTACCTTCCGGCAGTTAGGCGCACGGCTGAACGAAGTACCCGTCGATGCCGAAGGAATCGATACGGCCAAAGTAGAACAACTGTGTAAAAGGAAAAAGATCCGGCTGCTCTATGTCATTCCCCACCATCACAACCCTACCACGGTCACGCTATCGCCTGAACGGAGGATGCACCTGCTGCACCTGGCGGCACAGTATAAATTTGCCATTTTGGAGGACGACTATGATTACGACTTTCATTATGCCAGCCGCCCGATCATGCCCATGGCCAGTCATGATGGGCGGGGCAATGTCGTCTACGTTGGTACACTGACTAAGACGTTTGCGCCGGCCGTGCGCTTTGGCTTTGTTGTGGCGCCGATGGACTTTATTCAAACCGCTACTTACTTCCGCAAGACGGTCGATACTCAGGGGGATAGTTTTATGGAACATGCCATTGCTGAACTATACCGGGATGGTACGTTGGCGCGGCATATTAAGAAATCTGTGAAGCTTTATCGTGACCGCCGTGACCACTTTTGCGATTTGCTGAAGACCGAGCTGCCGGGGCACCTTGATTTTACGATTCCAGACGGGGGAATGTCTGTATGGGCACGGTTTCATGCTGACCTGAAGATGGTGTCGCCGCGGGCGTTGGAGAAGGGGCTTGTTATTAAAGATGGGACGAGCTACGATACGGGCAGGATAAAGTATAATGCTGTGCGACTGGGGTTTGCTTCGCTTGATTTGAAAGAGCAGCGGCAGGCGGTGGGGATTTTGAAAGAGGTGTTGGATAGGGTATAATGGAAGTCAGGGGACATGTAATTTAAATCGTCGTGGAGGCACTTTTTTGTACGATTTCCAGGCGATGGGTAGCAGTGTGAGTTTACAAAGAAAATGCACAATGACCGTAGGCGGTCATTGTGCATTTGTGCTGTTGCTCGTACCAATGGTCATTGGGTTGTGTGGGGCTGCGGAAAGGTTGTGTTTGACGGCAAGTCGTGTATATCGGGGGCATGTTTTTCCGGATTCGGACGGTGCGGACATATGGCTGGGTAATCGGTATATGGTTGTAGGGGCCGGCTCTGTTATCGAATAATACAACGTATGTTTTGCTTGTATATTCCGCGATGACATCTGTCGGGTCGACGTATCTTGCGTCGTTGTAACTATACCCAAGGTTTTATGAATAAATTTGTACTTTCTTTGGCGGCACTGACGGTGTTCGCCTTGTCTTCGTGTAGCGATAGTTCGGACGAAGATCCAACTCCCGCGGTGGGCGACGCGGAATTCTCCGATGCTGGCGCCACTTTCAATGCCTATGCGGGCGACAGCTTTGAAATAAAGATCAAGGATTTTGATGCGACACTCCATGTGTTATCGCTCAACGACGTCACGATTAAACCAGAGGTCTTAGAAACAAAGGACGGCAACACGACCGTCCGCATTGTGATCCCGCCGCGTGTCGGCTCCGGTCGCCTGGTATTAAAAAATGCTGATGGAGAGAAACAGGGGCCTACCATTACCTATAACAAACAGTATGTGCGCGTGTTTTTGAGTCAGTATTACCTGGGAAGTGAAATGACAAGATTGCCGAATGATGTGATGGCATTCTTTGACGGCACGGACATGGGTATGAAATTGCTGAAATACTCAGGATTTACGTCAACGTCTAACGTGCACCAGGCCGTTTTCGACGTGACCGGATCAATGATCAATCAGACGGAGTTTGAAAATTCGATGGAGATGATGGACTATGAACATGGCGGCGCGGGCATGGTCGCCAGTCCGGATGGTGAAACGCTTTATTACTTCCTGCGTGCGGGTGACAAGTCAGGCATCGGAAAGTGGAATAACATCATGATGGTGCCGGCAGCGACGTTGACAAACGATCATTATACGCCGGAATTTTATGCATCGTCGGCTAATTACGAGCAACTCGGCCGGGTATCCAGCCTCGCAAGTGATTCGAAGGGGAATTTGTTTACCGTTGAGCATCAACGTCACTATATTCATAAAGTTTCCGGAGGTGTCGTTACACGGTTTGCCGGTAGCGATGTAGGTGGGAGCACGGAAGGAACAGGCGCGGCAGCCACCTTTCAGACCTTACAGGGCATTGCCATCGACGGTCAGGACAATCTTTACGTAGCCGACAGCAACCGTATTTGTAAAATAACACCTGCCGGTGTAGTGACGACGTTCGCCGGTTCTACTGAGGCGGGCAACCGTGATGGTGCACTGGGCGATGCGCGCTTCGAAGACCTGGCGGCTATTGCTGTGGGCGACGATGGCACCCTATACGTATACGACCGTGGTAACAAACGCGTGCGCATCATCAATGCCGCGCATACACAGGTGTCGACTTTGCACACCAACGATGGCGTGACGTTTGAGCCGGGTGCCCACGATTTCGGGTTGCCTATGACGGTCGATTCTCATGGAAATGTATACTTACTGCAAAGCAGCGTAAATGCGAACGATACACATAGCTCGCACGGATTTAATGCGCTGCTGTATGAGGATAATATCCCCGGTGAGATATTTGATGGGATTATTACCAAGCCCGCGGGCTTTTCCTGGTCGGCGGATTTGTCTTATAGCAATTGAAATAGAGCCCACCGGGGTGCGAGTCTCAGCCTGTTTCGGACGGAGACTCGCGCCTATGATGGGTCTTTTAAGGCTGGGTGATCAGCTTTTTCCGATGGTTGTACCCCCAGAGGATCATCTCATCCACGAGGGGCTTGAGGCTTTTGCAGTACGGTGAGACCGTATATTCAACCGTTACCGGCGATGTGTCATAGACCGTACGAATCACCAGCAGGTTTGTTTCCAGGTCTTTCAGCTCTTTTGATAATACTTTGGTCGTGATTTTTGGCACCGCCCGTTGAATGTCGCGGAAACGACGGGCGCCAAAGTTCATGGCCAGCAGGATCGGCAATTTCCACTTGCCACTGATGACGTACAATGTGTCTTGTACATACTTGATTTTCTGTTCGATGGGTAGGTCTTTTGGTTTCATCGCTGGTATCCTGTAGGTAACTGGCATCAAATGTATACCACTCAGGCTGTACTTTTACATAAAACTTTTAGAAGATCATGCAGGAGAAGGTAATCTTTATTACCGGTGCCACGGGTGGTATCGGTAAGGCGGCAGCGTTTGCCCTGGCGCGTCAGGGACACCGCGTTATTATACACGGTCGGGATAAAGGCCGCACGCAGCGTGTGCAGCAGGAGATCATGGAGGCGACGAGGAATAAACATGTCGACTATATCGTGGGCGATCTTTTCTTGCTAGCAGAAGCACGCCGGGTTGCGCATGCGCTGATAGACCGCTATGAGCGCCTAGATGTGTTGATTAATAATGCAGGCGGGATCATGAGTAATATCTGCGCGTTGACGGCTGAGGGGCACGAGACGACTATTGCGCTCAACTTGCTTACGCCGTTTGTTCTGATGCAGGAGCTGTTGCCGCTGCTCAGGAAAAGTGAGGATGGACGGATCGTCAATGTTTCGTCATCGTCGCATCGGATTAATGCGAAGCCGGATTTTAGCGATTTAGAATTGGTGAATGGATACAATCCTTTGCGGGCTTATGGTAATTCCAAACTGTTTATTATGTTCGTGACGGAAATGTTGTCGGAGGACTTACGTGGGAAAGGTATTGAGAATGTTACGGTCAATACCATGCACCCCGGAGCGGTGGCTACGGGCTTTGGTGTTCAGAGTGACCTGGGGCCGGTGTTGAATGCGTTGTCGAAAGTAGCGCGGTTGTTTTTCCGGACACCGGAGAAAGGCGCGGAGACGTTGGTGTACCTGGCAGCCGATGCCGTCGTGAAAGGCGTACGTGGGAAATATTTTATTGACCTGAAGCCCGCGGTGGTTAGCAGGAAGTACGACTCAATAGAGAATCGGAAAAAGGTTTGGGATTACTGCGCACGCGTGATGGCATCGGTGGAAGCGGTACGATAGCTGAACTGCTAGTCCATCGTGTGGATATAACCCCGCGTAACGAGGTCTTCATGATCTTTTATGGCAAACGTACGTCCATCGGATAATACATAGAGGTGATCCGCCACGGATAATACTTGGCGATAAAGATGGTCGGTAAGGATAATACCTTTCCGTTCTTTCGCTTTTGTCAATACGTACCGGAGTGTATCCACATGCACGGGCATTACGCCGGTAAAAGGTTCGTCTAACAGGCAGAAGGTGGCCCGGGAATGCAGAACCATCATGGCTTCGATGATGCGGCGGTAGCCGCCGGAAAGCTCGCGGGACCGGAGCGGCAAAAACCGTTCTGCTTCGGGGAAGTATTCGAGAATGGACCGCGGGTCTACAGCAAATAGCCGGAGGGCCTGCTGGAGTTGCATATTCGCGGGGATCAGATCCTCTTGCGGCAGATAGGCAATGATCCGCTTCTTCATATAGTCGCCGGCCAAGTATTGCCCGTTGATGCGTACCGACCGGACGGGTACCGGCAGACTGCCAAATACGACCTTTAGCAAACTGGACTTACCGCAGCCATTGCGTCCCAATATACCGGTGATACTGCCTACCGGGCATTTCATGTAAATGCCCGAGAGAATCCTTTGCGGACCGTAGCTTAGCTCGATGCCGTCGAATTCTAATAGATCACTCATACGCACTGTGCGGTTAGGATAATGAGAAAAAGCCAAATAGTCAGATCAAATAATGCGGTAAGCGTATATAATCGGGGTGTTGAGTATACCAGGTTGTGAAAGAAATAGAGTCGCCCGGCATGAGAGAGGTGAAACAAGGCACCGAGTAGAGGAATGGTAAAGACCTTCAACCAGAACAGCGCCAATCCGTAGAAGCCCGATCCGTTGTCGAGGATTATGTAACAACTAAAAAGATTGACGGCTGTCGAAGGGTACAGAAAGTTTCGGTAGAAGGTAAAGATGGCAAGCATGGAAGATGAAAGGGCAAAGTATATGCCAATTTATAGTGTGGCTCCACCGGCTTTTATGGACCACCGAATTATAGCATATTGGGGCAAATTTAGACGCCACCACGATGCCACTTACCAGAAGGCTCTTTTTGCACCAGGCCACCCTGGCCACTGCAGCACTGCCCTTGCCGCGCCATTTTTTTAATGAGAATATACCTGCGGGCGACGGTCAGCCGTTTACCGTGCTGTTCCAGGGCGACTCTATTACAGACGGCAACCGTGGGCGGACAGATGACCCGAATCATATCATGGGCCATGGCTATGCATTCAGCATTGCCAGCCGCCTGGGCGCCGATTATCCCGAACGAAATCTCAGGTTTATCAACAAGGGTATCAGTGGTAACACTATTACCGACCTGGCCACGCGCTGGGAGACGGAGGCGTTAGCCCTTAAACCTGACGTGGTGAGTATCCTCGTCGGTGTGAATGACGTACTGTTTTCCTTGCGGAATCAGCAGGACCCCGAGGGCAGTGGCTTTGGCGAGCACTATTCAACGCTGCTCACCGCAACGCAGCGGGCATTGCCCAACGCCGTGTTCGTGCTGGGGGAACCGTTTATACTACCCGTAGACCCGGTTAAAGAAAATCTGTCGGCGTGGCAGCCCGCGGTCGCGAAACACCAAACAATTGTACGCAATCTGGCGAAGCGTTTTAACGCCGTGTTTGTAGGCTATCAGCAGGTGTTCCAGGATGCTTGTAAAAAGGCGCCGGCCGACTATTGGATCTGGGATGGTATACATCCCACGGTGCCCGGACATGAGCTGATGGCGCGTGAATGGCTGCGGCAAGTGGGAAAGCGTGTGCCCCAGCTTCGGTGACGAAGTGCGAATGCCCTAAATATTGGCCTGACGTGAGCGAACATGACAGTACAGGCTATGAAAGTTCGGCGATCTTCTTATTTTGCGATACTACAACAACATAATTGATGAGATACCAGACGAAGTATGTATGGGTAGCCATGTGCTGCCTGACGTGGGGGTTGATCTCCTGCGACAAATCCAAGCCTACAACACCTACGGACGGCGCGTCCGCACAATTTACCAGCGCTCACGCACCGGCCTATCCGTTGGTGACGATCGATCCCTATACCAGTGCGTGGTCGATGGCCGACAACTTGTATGATGATGCTGTGCGCCACTGGACCGGGGAAATCCACGCGTTAACCGGTGCCGTGCGCGTAGACGGTACGGTATATCGCTTTTTGGGTAAGGAAAAATATCCCTTAAAGGCCCTTGTTCCCATGGCCAAAGATCAGGTTTGGGAAGGCCAGTACACCACCAAAGCCCCCGCTGCGGGATGGGAAAAACCCGAGTATAAACCGACCGGCGGCTGGAAAAGTGGCAAAGCGGCTTTTGGCACGAAGGATTTTAATTCCAGTGCCACACTCTGGGACGTCGACGATATCTGGGTGCGGCGTACGTTTACATTGTCTGAGATCGACTCGGCTGTATATCTGATCTATTCGCACGACGATAATTTCGAATTGTATCTCAACGGCCAGGAGATTGTTAATACCGGCGCCGCGGCGCGCATGGACGTGCTGTTAAAGATTGACGCTTCGTTGTTGCGCAAAGACGGCCCCAACGTCCTGGCAGGCCATTGCAAAGATACCGGTGGCCTGGCGTATCTTGATTTTGGTTTGTATACCAATTCCGCTCAACCGGAAGTATTTAAACAAACTGCGAAACAGGATGGCGTAGTGGTATCGGCCACTCAAACGCGCTATAACTTTACCTGCGGTGGGGTTGGATTGCAAGTGACATTCCGCTCGCCGCTGCTGCCCACCGACCTCAACCTGCTGTCGCGTCCGATCAGCTTCGTGGATTACAGCGTGACGTCGAACGACGGTCAGGAACACGCGGTAGAAGTATATTTTGAAATGACGCCGAGCTGGGCGGTGAACAGCCTGAATCAGGAGGTTGTCGTAACGGAGGGTAAAGCCGGCAATGTAGCGTATCTGCGTGCAGGCACAACCGAACAACCGGTATTAAAGCGTAAAGGCGACAACGTGCGTATAGACTGGGGGTATGCTTACCTGGTATCGGCACAGCCGGCACAAACGAAACTGGGAATCGGCGCGTCGGCTGTCGCCGCGAAAGAGCAATTCAGTAACAACGGAGACCTGGCGGCCAGCGCCGGCGAGACGAAGGCCAAACTGACCGAGAGCACACCCGCGATGAGCTACGTGCACAATCTTGGTAAGGTAGGTACCAAGGCATCGTCGGGTTACATCATGATCGCCTACGACGACGTATCGTCCATTCAATATTTTGGCGACAACCGTCCGGCCTGGTGGAAACAAACGAAAAACGCCACCATCGACGACATCCTGAACGAGGCACAAGCCGACTACCAGGAGGTAAAGGAGAAGTGTAATGCATTCGATAAACAAGTATATGAGGAGACGCTGCAAGCCGGTGGTAAGCAATATGCCGATATTTGTGTACTGGCTTTCCGCCAGTCCATTGCGGCGCACAAGCTGACCCAGGACTCCGCCGGCAACATTCTCTTTCTTTCGAAAGAGAACTTCAGCAATGGCTCGATCGGTACAGTGGACGTAACATATCCTTCCGCACCGCTGTTCCTGAAATACAATCCCGAGCTGCTCAAGGGCATGATGAACCCGATCTTCTATTACTCGGAAAGTGGCAAGTGGACGAAGCCCTTCGCGGCGCACGACGTTGGCACGTACCCGCTGGCCAACGGCCAGACCTATGGTGAAGACATGCCGGTGGAAGAGTGCGGTAACATGCTCGTGCTGACGGGCGCTATCGCCAAGCGTGAGGGTAATGCAAACTACGCCAAGGCGCACTGGAAGGTGCTCACGACGTGGGCGGGCTACCTGCGCGAGAATGGCCTCGATCCGGCAAACCAGCTTTGTACCGACGACTTCGCCGGTCACCTGGCGCACAATACTAACCTGTCGATCAAAGCCATCATGGGTATTGCCTCGTACGGCATGCTGGCGGAGATGCTGAACAAGCAAGATACCGCCAAGCTGTACAAAGAAGAAGCTGCGCGTATGGCCGAAGAGTGGGTGAAGATGGCGAACGACGGTGATCATTACCGCCTCACGTTCGATCAGCCGGGCACCTGGAGTCAGAAGTATAACATGGTGTGGGATAAGCTGCTTGGCTTCAATATCTTCCCAAAGGAAGTGGCTGAACGCGAGTTGAAGTATTATCTCACGAAGCAGAATACGTACGGTTTGCCGCTTGACAGTCGTCGTACGTATACTAAATCCGATTGGATTGTTTGGACCGCTACACTGGCGAATGACAGCACGACGTTCAAGAAGATTATTGATCCGCTTTATATGTATGTGACGGAGACGCCTACGCGGGTGCCGATGTCGGATTGGTATGAGACTACTGATGGGAAGCAGGTGGGCTTTCAGGCTCGCTCTGTTGTAGGGGGGTATTTTATTAAGTTGCTGGAGGAAGCTCCGAAGGTTAAGCAATAAGTTTTAGGAATATGAAGTTAAAAGGCCATCCCGGTGTGGGATGGCCTTTTGTTTTTGATAGGGCTCCTCGCCAGACTGGCACCATGGTAGGCACATTCCGATAGCTATCGGAACGCCCTCCCTTCGGTCGGAAGACTTGCGCCAGGCGCAGAGCGCGTGTTATTGGGGGATGTCGTTTTTGCCGGTTCCCCACTTTGAGGGGGTTTTGCCCATGTAGATTTTTAGGGTGCCGCCTGCTGTAAGGTCTGTGTGGCGGATGAACGATTTTGTATAGGCTTTGCCATTCAGCTCCATCTTCTGGATATAGATGTTCTCGGCGCTGTTGCCGGCTACGTCAATCGTAAACGGTTTGCCGGATGTTTGAATGACTGCATGGTCGATCAGTGGTGAGCCAAAGACATACTGGCCATCTGCGGGATTTACAGAGTAGAAGCCGAGTGCCGACAGTACATACCAGGCCGACATTTGACCAACGTCTTCGTTACCACACAGGCCGTCGGGCTTGGACGTATAGAAGGTGCTGGTGATCTTGCGGATGAGTGGTGCAGTTTTATACGGTACACCGGCATAGGCATACAGGTATGTGGTATGATGGCCGGGCTCGTTGCCGTGCGCATATTGGCCGATCAGGCCGCTGATGTCGGGTGAGCTGCCGTGGCCCAGGTCTGAGTCGATTGTGAACAGCGAATCAAGCTTGCTCAGGAATGCTTCCCGGCTGCCGAAGAGCTTAATAAGACCAGGGGCGTCGTGCGATACCAGCCAGGTGTACTGCCAGGCGTTTCCTTCGGCGTAGTCGTCTTCGCGGTGTTTAGACGCGATGGGGTCGAAGGGTGTGCGCCATTGGCCATTGCTCAATTTACCGCGCATAAACCGTGTTTGCGGATCGAAGTATTGTGTGTATAGTTTTGCGCGTTTCGAAAAGTATTCGTAGTCTTCTTTCTTACCCAACGCTTTGGCCATGCGGGCAATGCAGCCGTCGTCGATGGCATATTCTAATCCTTTTGCCACAGATTCCACCATGCTGTCCGCCGGAATGTAGCGTAGCTTTTGTACATAGTTGATGCCTTCTGTCTTTTGCATGGCCGACTGCTTCACGGCCTCGTACGCCAGGTTCACATCAAAGCCGCGATATCCCTTCAGGTAGGCGTCGACGATGACCGGTACGGCGTGGTAGCCTAGCATCGTGTTTGTTTCGCTGCCCATCAGGTGCCATACGGGCAGTTTGCCTTGTTGTTGATAGATGGCTAGGAAGCTGTTGATGATATCCGATACGCGGTCGCCGTGCACCAGGGTGTAGAGGGGGTGGTACGCGCGGTAGGTGTCCCAGAGGGAGAATGTAGTATAGTTTGTGAAAGGTGCTTTTGTATATACCTTCTTGTCGGTGCCGCGGTAGTCGCCGTTGGCATCGTTAAAGAGGGAAGGGGCGATCATGGTGTGGTAAAGAGCGGTATAAAAAACTTTCTTGGTTTCATCCGGACCTTTGATGCGCACTTTGCTCAGCTCATTGTTCCATTGTGTATCGGCGGCTTTTGCGGTGGCAGCAAAGTCCCATCCCGGTAGCTCCGACTCGATGTTCTGCAAGGCGTTTTCGAAGCTCACCGGCGAGAGACCAACTTTGATCTTCAGCACTTCGCCCGGTATATCGCGGAAATTCAGAACCGCCTGAATGCGTTTGCCTTTTGTTTCCGCTTTGTTGCCCGCAGCCACGGCGCTGTCGTATAACGCTACCGATGCGACGGGATGGGAGAGCTTAATGGCAAAGTATTGACGTTGGTCAGAAGACCAGCCTTTTGAAAAACGATAACCAACAAGCGTTTTATCGTCCACCTGGCGGATATAGGCTTCTACCGGCGCATCCCAACCAATGCCTTCGATCAGGTCGACAAGCACGTGAGGTTTTTCGTAGGGCTTTTTAAATGTATACTGGTGCAGGCCTACACGCGCCGTGGTGGTGAGCTCGGCCTGGATATTGTATTTGTCCAGGAGCACTTTATAGTATCCCGGGCGGCACACTTCGTTTGCGTGCGAAAATGTAGACAGGTAGCCCTGGTTGGGATTTTCTTTTGTTCCCTTTTCCAATACCGGGGCGCCGGTGCCGGGCATGATGACGATGTCGTTCAGGTCTCCGATACCCGTACCGCTAAGGTGGGTGTGGGCGAAGCCGATGATGGTGTTGCTGGAGTAGTTGTAGCCGCTGCACCAGTCCCAGCCCTCGAAGATGTTGACGGGGCCGAGTTGGGCCGCGCCAAAGGGCAGGTTTGCCCCCACAAACACGTGGCCATGGCCGGCTGAGCCGATCAAGGGGTTTACGTACGGCGTGAGCGGCTCCTGCGCATGGGCGGCCGTAAAAAATATGAAACATACGAAAGTGAAAATGGAAATTCTGGTCATGACCCTGCACGTTTAAACTGTTCCCTACTGAAATGATGAGGCCCCGAACCTTCCGAAGGAAGGGCTCGGGGCGTAGAAAAATGGCCTCAGCGCTAAGCTAAAAGGGTTTAGCTACGCGTCAAAAGTAACGAGGGGAACGTTCAGATGCAACCCTGCTCATCAATCTTACGCGGGTTGGCGCAGGCCGCGCCATTGCAGGCCCGCCATGGCCGCCACCCAGGCTGCCACGCCCAGAATGAGCAGGTTTCCGATCAGGGAAAGAGCAAAAGGCTGTAAAACGATCACCAGGATGCTCACCAGTACCCACGCTATGTCGAGCACAATAATGAGGCGCACCAGCCCCGGGGCCGACGGTTGTAGCAACGCCGCAGCGACGACCAGCGCGGCGAACGCCACCAGAAAAAGGCCTACTTCAACAAAAGGTGTGGGAGTGGTTACGCCAAACCAGGATGCGAACGTACCGGCGAACACGGCTAGCAGTGCACCGGTAGCGCCCGAGCTGATACCATTCAGAAAAAGAACATTGCGGAGATTAAACAGGCTATTCATATGTATATGTGTTTTTGTTTTTGATGATTCAAAGGTATCCTTCGCTCGGGGCCGGAGGCTTACCTTTATGCGCCAAGCGTTTATCATTTTACGCCACCGGGTTTGCGGATTGTAGCATGCCATGTTTTTGCTTTTACCTTTACGCTTATGGAAGAACGACGCCATTCTCTATTGATGACCTTGTTGGCTTACGCCGTGCAACGCGGTGTAGCGCCGGAAACGATTACCCAGGCAGCACATGTGGACTTGTCGGCTATGCAAAACGGCACCGCTACGATCACCTCCCGGCAATATGACGATCTGTGGTTTCACGCCGCACAGTTGTGCCAGGACCCGCTCTTTGGATTGCACTTCGGCGAGTCCATTCAATTGACAGCACTGGGTATCGTGGGACAGATTATACAGACGAGCCGTACGGTGGGCGAGGCGTTGACAACCGTGGCGCCGCTTACGGCGTTGGTGACGGACCAATATACTGTCGAGATTAAGCGGACGCGTGCGGCGTTTACTACCTGCTTGAAACCCGTTGTGCCGGTAAAAGAGCTTTCGCCGACTACGCGGCATTTGCGCGACTTTTTAATGGTGTTTATGATTCACGAGCTCGATGGCTTGCTGCTGAAGAAGGTGCAGCCGCTTTCTGCTACGTTTCCCGACGCTGTTGTGCCGGCAAGCGAATATACACGCGTGCTTCGCTGTGCGCCTACGAGAAAGGCTGGGCCGTGTACGATTACTTTTGATGCCCATTACTGGGACGAGCCTATCATTACGGCGAACCATGCGTTGCAGCAAATACTGCTGCAACGAGCGGGTATAGATGATTTGTCGGCTACGACAACACCTGACTTCAAAGACCGTGTATTAGCCTGCCTGGAAGGTCATAGCTATCTGGGCATCTTCACCCTCGAAGATGTCGCTGCCAATTTCAACATGAGCCCCCGCAGCGTGCAGCGTCGGCTTCAAGAAGAAAACGTGTCTTTCCAACAACTCGCAGATGCTGTACGAAAGTCGCTTGCGTTACGCTACCTGTCAACACGCAGCCATCCCGTGAAGGAAATCTCGGCTATTCTCGGCTACAATGAGCTTAGCGCCTTCAGCCGCGCCTTCAAACGTTGGACTGGTAAAACTCCTATCGAATATCAGGCATAGACGACCGGCAGGCCGCTGCTTCAGGCGTAAACGATTGAATGGCTCCCGGGGGTGCGGAAGGCGTTAGAGATGCACGGGGAGCTTTCATAATCGTTAACCAAATATTAATTTTAGAGGATCAAAGATTCATAAGATGCAAGGAGGGCGGCTGCGTGCGTACGACGATGGACAGCTTTTCGCGCTGTACCAAGGCGGAAAGGCGGAAGCCTTTGATGAGATCTACGCCCGCTACTGGGAGCGTCTCTACCATTACGCCTTTCACAATTTGCAATCGAAGGACCTTGCCTTCGAGATCGTCCACGAAATCTTTGTTTCATTTTGGACGCGCCGCGAAACCTTGCAGGTGGAAACGTCCCTGTCAGGATATCTCTTTGCTGCTGTACGGTACCAGATCATTAAACACATCCAAGGCAGCAAGCAGCAGGCCGCGTACCTCAAAGACTATCTTTCATTCGTGCCCGTGGAAGGGAACGCCACGGAAGAAGGCATCCACCTGCGCGAGCTGGAGAAAGCTATTGAAGACAGCCTGCAACAGCTCCCGGCGCGTTGCCAGGAGATTTTCCGTCTGAGCCGCCGTGAACATAAGTCGATCCGCGAGATCGCCCTGCAGCTCAACATCTCACACCGGACGGTGGAGAATCAGCTTACCCATGCGCTGAAACACCTGCGCATGTCGCTTGGTAACATGTCGCTGGCGGTAGCTGTTATCCTGGCGGCTTCCTGAGTAGCTATTGCTTATTTTTTGGCTCGGCCTGCTATCGTTTGAATCCTGTTTGATCCCAATTTTATCGTGTTTTCCAGCGCCATTCCTGTTATTTAATTCTGTTTTTTCTAAAAAAAATGCTGATCTGTATGTGTGTTTGGGGTGGCCGGCAGTACTTCAGGGGTAGAACAGGAATTATACCCCGATGACCACCTCCGAATTTGAAGCATTGTTGGCGCGCTATGAGCATGGCACCTGTACGCCTGAAGAACGCATTCGCCTGGAACGTTGGCTGGATGGCCGCACTGGCAAGCCCAGCGCTTTTGCCGATGAGGCAGAACGCGCCGCGACCGAAAGTCTATTGTTAACACGCATCCGGCAGTCGACTTCTATGCGTACATCCCGCACGATTCCGATGTGGACGGTCTGGCGCGTCGCGGCGTCGCTGCTGCTATTGGTTGCTGCGGGCTATGGTGTCTGGTATTACGCTGGCCCTGGCATGCGTGTGGAGGCGACGCATATGCGCGCGAGCAAGCCTGACGCGATCGAAAAGGTCATGCTTGCCGACGGGACCCTGGTGTGGTTAAAGCCCGGCAGCCGCCTGACGTATCCCGACCGCTTTACTGGTAGCACGCGCGAAGTGTCGCTGGAAGGGGAGGCGCTGTTCGAAGTGGCCAAGGACGCAGGGCATCCGTTCCTGATTCACTGCGGCGAGCTGACGACAGCCGTGCTCGGAACAAGCTTTAACATTCGAAGTACACCGGAGCACACCGAAGTATTCGTACTGACCGGCAAGGTGTCGGTGACCTCGCAGCCCACACGCGAAAATGTCGAGCTGCTGCCCCGCGAGTCGGTTGTTTACGCGCATGCCACGCGGCAATTGCAGAAGATCGGCAAGCAGCAAGAGAAACAAGCCGAGGTATATATCAAGGGAACCGAGTATAGCATGCTGTTCGAGAATATTACTATTGGCGAGATCGCCCGGCGCATTGAAGGTAAGTTCAATGTGCGAATGACCCTGGAAGGACCGCTGGAGGGCTGTATGATCACAGCAGACTTTACGGACCAGTCATTGTCGAATACGCTTGATATTATTGCCGAAACTGTCACGGCTACCTATACAATCGAAGAGGATGTCGTTGTGCTGCGAGGCAGCGGGTGTCAATGACGATTACAACACAGTACCACCTAACGAAAACATATACCTAACCTATCCTAATACCAGCGCCTATGAAAGCATAGCCTGATTCTTTCCCCACTATAAAAGAAAACAGAGGTGTCATTACCACCCCTGTCTTCAATACCAGCATTCTCCGCCAGGCGGGGAACATGGCTGCCTTTTGCCCAATTCCTAGTAAGAACTAACAAAAAACAGTGTAAAAATATGCAAAAATTCTTTACGGAGAATACCTGTAAGATTATGCGAATTACTGCTGCTCAATTCATACTGCTTGTCCTCACGCTTAGCGTCGCGTTTGCCGGCGACAATTTTGCGCAGGGCCTTCTGGATCGCAAGGTGTCGGTGAAGCTCACCGCTCGCTCGTTGAAAGACGTGCTGACGACACTGGAGAATGAAGCGCAGGTGAAGTTTGTGTACAGTACAAGTGCCCTCGACCTGACCGAGAGCATCACGGTCGACGCATCGGACGAAAAGCTCGGTGCCGTGTTGAACGCGGTGCTGAAGCCGCGCGCGATCCAGTTCGTAGTCAAGAACAACGCTTATATCGTACTCAAAAAAGAGAAAGACACGTCGGTCGACCTGCCGGCGACCGAACCCGGTACCTTGACGGCGCCGCCGGAAGCGCGGAGTGTGCGGGGGCGCGTGACGGACAAGGATGGTCAGCCGCTACCCGGCGTGAATGTCATGATCGTGGGCACGAACATCGGTACCGCGACCGACGGTGACGGTAGTTATACCATCGAAGCGCGTGACGGCGATGTCCTCACATTTTCCTTCATCGGGTTTGACCCCGAGGACATGTTAGTGAACGGCGACGTGGTGAATGTCGTGCTGCACGAGAACGTTACGCAACTCAGCGACGTGGTGGTGACGGGGTATTATACCCGCAAGGCTGAGAGCTTTACGGGAGCGGCTATTACGATCTCCAAAGACGAGCTGCGCGTGGTGGGTAATCAAAATGTGCTGCAAAGCCTGGCTATTCTCGATCCTTCCTTTCGCATTGTCGATAATCTTGACATCGGCTCCGATCCAAATCAGTTGCCGAACGTACAGGTCCGTGGTCAGGCCGGCGTGCCTGACTTACGGGGCGACTATCAAACCAATCCCAACCAGCCGCTCTTTATCCTGAACGGCTTCCAGGCTACCATGGAGCAGGTGTACGATCTGAACATGAACTTTGTGGAAAGCATCACGATCTTAAAAGACGCTGCCGCCAAAGCCATTTACGGCTCGCGTGCCGCCAACGGTGTGGTGGTGATCGAAACCAAGCGTCCGGAGGAAGGCAAGATGCGCATCAATTATAATGGCAGCGTCGACATTCAGGCGCCCGACCTGACCAGCTACGATCTGACCAACTCGCACGAGAAGATTCAGGCCGAGTTGCTCGCGGGAGTTTATACCAGCAGCGCTCCCATGCAACAGGCGGAGCTCACCACCCTGTACGGCGAGCGGCTGGCGGAAGCGGAGCGCGGCGTGAATACGTACTGGCTGTCGCAGCCACTGCGCACCGGCGTAGGGCAGAAGCACAACGTGTATCTCGACGGTGGCGACGACGCTATGATCTATTCCGTCAACGTAAGCTACAACAATATTAAAGGTGTCATGAAAGGCTCTGACCGCACCACGCTGTCGGGCACCGCGGGGCTTTCCTACCGCTATAAGAACCTGTCGTTCCGTAACCTGCTGACAATCGACAACAACAAGTCTGTCAACTCGCCCTACGGAGACTTCAGCCTGTACGCCCGTATGAACCCCTATTGGCGCATCCATGATGAAAACGGACGCCTGATCCGCAGCTATGGCAACGGCGTTTTCAACCCGCTGTACGATGCCACATTGAATACAAAGGACTTCAGCAAATACCTGACGGTGACGGAGAATTTTTACGGCGAGTGGGCCATTACCAAAAACCTGCGCGCCACGGCCAGGCTTGGTGTTAACCACGCCAGCCGCCGCACGGAATACTTCCTGCCGGCTACACACTCGCGGTATGCCACCATCTCGTCCGCCTCGGCAGAATATGTAAATCGCGGCGAATATACTATCGGCACGGGCGTGGACAACAACGTGACGTCCGACATCGGTATCGCGTATAACGTCGAGCGCAAGAAGCACGCGCTTTACACGAACGCATTCTATAGCATCGGCCAGCAGAGCTCGTCCGTTACGCAGGTGATGGCGGTGGGTTTCCCCAACGATCGGATGAACGATATCTCGATGGCCAACCAATACCTGGAAGGTAGCTCGCCTACCGGATCCGAAAATACCACCCGTAACCTGGGTGTGACCTTTGCCGCCAACTATGCGTATGACAGCCGCTTTCTGGCCGACTTTTCCTACCGGCTCAGCGGCTCGTCGCAGTTCGGCGCGCGTAACCGCTGGGGTGGTTTCTGGGGTGTCGGCGCCGGTTGGAACCTGCACAATGAGAACTTCATCAAGCAGCTGCGCCACGTAGACCAGCTCAAGCTGCGCGCGTCGACCGGCTATACCGGCTCGCAGAATTTCAACTCGTATATGTCGGTCGCGTCGTACAGCTACAACACCGGGCAGACGTACAATGGCGATATCGGCCTTACGCTGCAGGCCCTGCCGAACCCATACCTGCAGTGGCAGCAGACGCAGGATAATAACGTGGGCGTTGATATGGGCTTGTTCGGTCGCCTGATTCTACGCGCCGACTACTACCTGTCGCGCACTAACAGCCTGCTGTCCGATGTCACCACACCACCGTCTTCGGGCTTTACGTCGTACAAGGCAAACATCGGCCGGACCGAGAACGTCGGGTACCAGTTGGGGGTGAGCTACAAGGCCTATGTCAGTGCCGAGAAGAAGAGCTACCTCAACCTGTTTGTGAATATTGCGCACAACGCCAATAAGATCAAGGAAGTATCGAACGGTTTTAAGCAGCTCAATGCAGAGCAGGATGCCGACAAAGACGGCAACTCCGGCAATATCACACCTGAGCAGCGGCAGACGCCTTCCATCCGTCTGGAGGAGGGTATGTCGACCGAGACCATCTGGGCGGTACAATCACTCGGTATAGATCCTGCCAACGGCAAGGAAATCTTCCGCAAGAAAGACGGCACGCTTACCTACCTGTGGTCTTCGGAAGATCAGATCGCCGCGGGCGATGCTGCGCCCAACGTGATGGGCAGCTTCGGTGCCAACTTCCAGTACCGCAGCCTGACGGCCAACGTGGCTTTCACTTTCAAGGCAGGCGGACAAGCCTACAATACCACGTTGGTACAGCGTGTGGAGAATGCGGACATTTCCTGGAACGTCGACGCCCGCTTCCTGAGCGAACGTTGGAAGGAGCCGGGCCAGGCAAGCTTCTACAAGAACATTGCCGACCTGACCGTGACCAAGCCCACCACGCGTTTTGTGGAGGATCTCAACGAGTTGGTGTTCTCCTCGGTGAGCGTGATGTATGACCTGCGCAGCGTGCTGGCGCGGCAGAAGATCAACAACGTGCGTGTCGGCTTTAACATGAACGACCTGGCCCGCATCAGCTCGATGAAGACCGAGCGCGGTCTGAGCTATCCTTTTGCACGCACGCTTTCTTTCTCCGTTCAGGCAACCTTTTAACGAAGATGACCATGATTATGAAAAGAATTATACTATCCATAACGGCCCTGCTGGTGGCGCTGTCTTCGCTCACGTCGTGTGACGACTGGCTGGCGGTGGACCCCAAGACGCAGATCGGCTCCGACGATAACTTTCAAAGCGAGCAAGGCTTTAAAGATGCCCTGACGGGTATCTATGTTCTGATGACCGGCGAGCCTGTTTACGGCCGTCAGCTGACCTTTGGTATGGTGGACGTATTGGGCAATCAATACAGCAGCTTCACTGCCAACGATCGGAACTACTACCAGCTGTCGGTGTTCAACTATGAATCCGATACGGCGGAAACAGCGATCGACGATGTCTGGACGTCGCAATACAACGCCATCGCCAACGTCAACAACCTGATCGAAAATATTGATATAGCCGATCCGTTGATGTTCGAAAACGAAAACTATAACATCATCCGTGGTGAAGCATACGGGTTACGGGCGTTCCTGCACTTCGACCTGCTGCGGTTGTTCGCGACGGCGCCTTCGTCGGGCGGAACGGGGGCGATGGGCATTCCTTACGTCAATACGTTTGGGCTGACGGTGACGCCTTCGTCTACGGTCGGCGAGGTGTTGAATATGATCCAGGACGACCTTGACGTGGCGGTGGCCGCGCTGGCGGAAGATCCGGTGATTCCGGGTAAAACGACGACGACGTCTGACAACTACCTGCGCGACCGGTCCTATAAGTTCAACTACTATGCCGCGAAGGCGCTGCAGGCGCGTGTCGCCCTGTATGCCAACGACAAATCTACTGCCCTGGCCCGTGCAAGGGAAGTGATCGAATCCAATGCATTTCCGTTCGTGCCTGCTTCGCAGGTGGTGGTGGGTGTGCCGGCGTCGGCCAACCGGGTGTTTACCCCGGAGCTGATCTTTACGCTGAACGTGACCAACCTGGGTACTCTGTCGGCGTCGTGGCTGATCGATGGCTCGCTCGAGCAGCTCGGCAAGACACCCGATGAGTATCGCACTGTGTACGAAGTGCAGGATGATGCCACGGCGGCCGACTACCGGTTCCGGGTGCTGACCAGTCTGGTCAACACAGAACGTTATGCCGTGAAGCTGGACCAGCCGGAAGGTATACCGACCGCATACGCCAACCGTATGCCGGTGCTGCGCGTGTCGGAGATGTATTACATCGCGGCGGAGTGTTTAAAAGATAACGATCCCGGCCAGGCCATCGGCTACCTGAACGCGGTGCGCACGGCACGCGGCATACTGGACAACCTGTCGCCCGCGCTTAGCGCGGAGCAGATCCAAGAGGAGATCTTTAAGGAATATGAAAAGGAGTTCCTATTGGAAGGGCAGCTTTTCTATTACTACAAACGTGTCAACGCCATGTCTATGCGATTCAGTGGCACGGTGGCGGGCGATGCTGTTTATGTGTTGCCCCGTCCTGATAACGAAATTGAATTCGGTAACTAACCCACCTCGAGCATTCTTATGAAAGCTATATTCTATATATGGGGCTGCCTGGCAGCGTTGATGCTGACCGCCTGTGAAGAGAATGAGCGCCTGCCGTTCTCCGGTGAGCCGAGTGTGTACTTTAACGAGCAAATAATGGTGAATGGCCAGCTTACGGAGATTTCCGAACGCGGCTACTCGTTTGCCGGCCGGTCGTCGTCGGTCTTACAAGATACTGTGTGGCTGGCCTCGAAGGTGATCGGCTATGCGGCCGATACCGACCGCCGCTTTAAGGCCATCGTGGTGGGCGATTCTTCCGCCGTTCCCGTGCGGGACGATACCGTGTACTACGAGGTGCTGGACGGCATCATTCCGGCCGGCGAGGTGAATGGCTACCTGCCCCTGTTGATCTATCGCACCGCGTGGATCCAGGACACCACCCTTCAGGTAACGCTGAAGATCGTCGACACCGAGGGTTATGACCTCCGGGCCGGTACGCCCGGCAATCTTTCCTTTACCGTATACTGGAGCGACCGCCTGGTGAAGCCCGCCAACTGGGATACATCGCTTTCCTTTTTCTTCGGTCCCTATAGCACTGCCAAATACCAGTTCGTCATTGATGTGCTGGGGGTTGCGGAGTTTACGATATACTCGCGTTTCAATCCCACGGGTGAATTTACAACGGGTGATATGTATGACTTCCGGTCGCGTCTAAAGGAGGCGCTGCAGGCATATAATGACTCGCACGACCCCGACATGACGGACGAAACCGGCGCCCTGGTAACATTCCCCTAAACTGTAAAACAGCTATGAAGCAAACCATACGACTTTCCTCTATCCTGTTTTGCATCGGCGTCATGCTGGGTGTGGCAGGGTGCTACGACGACAAGGGAAACTACGACTACACCGACATTAATACACCACTGATCGATACCACGGGGTTTGTGGTGACCTATGCCGTCGAACAATTTCAGAACCTGGTCATCGATCCTCCTATTCAATACGGGGGTGACACGGAGAACCTCTCGTACGAGTGGCTGCTCTATACAAACAATACATCGTCGCAGGCCCCGCCGTCGAGCGTTGTTGCCTCGACGCGTACACTCGATCGGCCGATGAACGAAACACCGGGTGGCTACTATGTCGAGCTGGTCGTGACCGACACCCGGACGGGTATCAAGAACAACATGCGTTTTACCGTAACGATCCAGGCAGCGGTCGATATCGGCTGGTTGGTGTTGCACTCACGCGACGGACATAGCGACGTCGATTTTATCGTCACCAAAAACGCATTCCCCACGGCCGCGGCCGAGAAGTGGTTGCGGAATATGTATTCGGGTGCCAACGGCGAAGCACTGGCCGGTGAAGGCCGCTTTATCACGCAGACGCGCAACTCGATTTACTATCTGAATTACGTCAACATCGGCACGTCGTCGTCGTTCGTACGCGCATCGGGTACCGACCTGTTTAAGGTCAACGACCCGTCGGATATTTTCCTGCGCGGCCCGATGGCGGTGAGCTCGCAGGCCCACGCGGCGTACGGTTATTTTGAAGGGTATATTTCCAACGGGTCGCTGTACATGATTCACTATGGCATTGGCGCCATCCGAGCGCCGGCGACGATCGGGTACTATGCGCCCGTGGCGTATGCCAGCACGCTGGCTCCCTTTGTGGTCGATCTGACGACGGCCGCCGGCACAACGGGAGCGTCGGGCGCCAATGGCGGTGTATTTTACGATACCCAGAACCGGAAGTTTGTGCGTGTGCCATTAGCGTTTTCGCAGCCGGTCATTACCGCCTTCACAACACAAGTGGGCGCTGCTTTCGACGTGAACAATGTCGGCAAAGATTTGCTTTATATGGAACGCGCGTACCAGGACCGGACCTACGCATTCTTTCGGGATGTGACGGGCGATGGCCGCTGGCTGTATATCGCTGACTTTTACAACAGCGATGCCGGCGTCGTTGGCAAGGCAGTCTATGATATGACCGGTCTGCCCGATATTGCCAATGCGAAGTTCTACCAGTGCGGTGACCTTAGCAACCTGCTATACTATGCCACAGACCGAACGATTTACTCGTTTGACTATAGTGGCTCGGGTCTGACCCGGGTGGCCTACGACGGCTTTGCCGGTGGTGAGGTTATCACCAGTATGAAGATTTACAAACCAAAATTGTTCAACAACTTACAAGATGTCAACAACCGGCTGCTGTATGTAGCGACGTGGGACGAGGCGAGTCAGACGGCGAAGCTCTATGAGTTTGCCATCGACGCCAATGGCGGGACGATCACACCAACGCCGCTGAATGTCTTCGAAGGTTTCGACGGTAAGATCATGGACATGTGCCGGAAGGTAAGAGGATGACGGAGAGAAAGTAAAAACAACCAACTATTTCATGAAGTATATAACACTATTAGCAGGAACATTTATGTTCCTGCTCTTACACGGTATTGCCTGGGGACAGGACTCCACCAAAACATTTTACATTACACCCGAGCTCCCAACGCCGGGCACGACTATTACCGTACACTACAATCCGGCGGGCACCCCCCTGGAAGGAAAAGACGGTGTTACCGGCCGTTTGTATCTATTCCATGATTTTCAATGGGAGGGCAACGACCTGACGCTGCGCAAGAACGGCCGTGAATGGACCTCTTCGTATACAGTGCCTGCGGACGGTGCGCTGACCGTCTGCGTGTTTCAGGCCGATACGGTGGTCGACTACGGTGGAAAGACTACTTATGCTTATATGATCACCGACCCGAAAGGAGGGCAGATGCCCAGCGCATTCATTGGATGGGCATTCCTGCGTAATCCCACGGGCGGCAGTTTTGGTTTGCCGGGCTATGACAATCCGGAGGCGGCCATTGCCGATGAGGTCGCTTTGTACTGGATCAGGCAGGAACTGATGCATCACCCGACAAGCCGCCGCCGCGTTTTTTACCCGGCCATGGTGCTGCTGGCGAAAGTAGAGGGCGATGCGAAGAAGCCCCGCATACAGCAAGAGGTGGACTATATTCTTTCGCAGCCGGACGTAACCGAACAAGAGATGATCCAGGTGGCGAAGGTGTATCAGCAGCAATTGCAAGATCAAGTGCATGCCGACTCCGTGCGCAAAGCGGTTGTCGCCAAATTCCCGAAAGGAAATCAGGCCAAGCTGCAAATTTACAAACAGATTGAGCAAGAGCGCGACGTGGCGAAGAAGTGCGCGATGTGCCATACGTTCCTGCGCGACTATCCCGAAACGCAGGCAGACCGAGCATTCGATTACGAGAATATGGTTAACTATAGCCGTATCTACGCGCCCATTTTTGGCGTCGAGCTTCCTAAGAAGAACTACGCGGCACTGATTCCGTTGGTGCCCAACGCGTCGTACGACATGCTGGTGCTGATGTATTACAAGGCCATTCAGATCGGGCACAATACGGGTTTTATGACCGACGAGCAATTGTTGCCGTACGCTATCCAGATCATTCAGCGCATGGAGGTTTTGCAGACTGAGCGTCCAGCGTCGCACCGGCATCTGGCGCCGTCGGAATGGCTGGCAGACACCCGGCGCAGCTACATCGGGTATGTGGTTACGTATGTCGATATTCTGAAGAAGACCGGCAACAATGCCGAGGCGCTTCGGTATGCCAATGTTGCGCAAGAGGCGCTGCACTATAAGCATGCCGAGCTGAACGGGGCTCATGCCTTCCTGCTGGACAATGCCGGCCAGACCGAGAAGCGTGATCGTGTGATGCTCGCCAGCGTGCATGAAAATCAGAGTACGCCCTGGATACTTGACAAGCTGCGCGAAGGTTATGTGAAGCAGCACGGCAACGACGGGGGCTTCGATGCGTATATCCAGTCGCTGAAGAATGCGACCGAGGTGCAGGCCGAGCACGACCGGATCGGCAAGACGATGATCAACCGCAAGATGACCGACTTCAAGCTGGTGGACGCCAAGGGCAAGCCGGTGACGCTGGCGTCGCTCAAAGGCAAGATCGTGATCCTCGACTTTTGGGCCACGTGGTGTACGCCCTGCAAGGCGTCGTTCCCGGGCATGAAGCTGGCGGTAGAGAAGTATAAGAATGATCCCGACGTGGTGTTCTATTTCGTCGACACGCAGGAGCGTAACGCTGGTTACAAGGAAAACGTGATGAGCTATATTACGAAGAACAACTATCCCTTCAACATCCTGTTTGATGTAAAAGGCAGCGGCAAGTATAATGACGCCGTATTCACCAAGATTTGCGAGGATTTTACGATCTCGGGTATACCGCAAAAACTGATCATCGACGCCAACGGAAACCTGCGCTTTATTACCGTGGGGTATATGGGCAGCCCGACGGAGCTGGCCGACGAGATCGCGACGATGGTAGAGCTTACGCGTAAAGCGATATGAGCAAGACGGTATATTTCATTCTGGTCCTGATGAGCCTGCTCGTGGGGTCGGTTCTGGGCCAAACGTACCGCGAGGAGGGCAGCCCGTCTGCTGCGGAGTCGGTGGCGCAAGCGCCCCGGCTTCCGCTTCCCTGTATACAGCAGGAGGTACTCTATCCGGGTGGGGCGACAGGCGTGACCCTGGCCGCCACGCTGTACCTACCTGCCGGAGTTAAAAAGCCGCCCGTGGCGATCCTGGTGCCGGGCACGGGCAGACAGGACCGTACTTCCACGATGGGTCGGCACCCGTACTACAACGTGATCGTCGACCACCTGTGCCGCCACGGGGTGGCTGTGCTGTGGGCCGACGACCGCGGGGTAGGCGAGTCGACCGGCAGCTTCGATTCTGCAACGACCACCGACTTTGCCCATGACGTGATCGCAGGTGTAAAGTTTCTCCAGACCATGAAGCAGGTCGACCGTCGCCATATCGGCATTATCGGGCATAGCGAAGGCGGTACCATGGCCAGCATTGCCACGGCGAATTGTGCAGACGTTGCCTTTCTGGTAAGCCTGGCAGGCGTGGCGATCGATGGCCTGCAGAGTGTCACCCTGCAGAACGAGGGCATCGTCAACCAGTCGCCGATTACGCCGGACGAAATGACCGCCTACAACTCGTTGAACCGCCGATTGTTCCGTATTATTCACGATCACGTGGACGATCCGCGGGTGGATACCTTGATGATGCGCGAATTCCGTGCATGGAAAAAAGAGCAGTCCACTGCGCTGCTTCACAAGATGCGCTTCGACGACTATATCGGCGACCGGTATATCGCCCGCTTCCTGATCCTGCCGCAGGCGCCGTGGTATCGGCACATGATTATGCTTGACCCATCGGCCGACATCCGGCGTATACGCGTGCCGGTATTGGCTCTGAATGGCGATCGCGATGTGATGGTCGATGCCGACTCCAACCTGGAGGCGTTCCGCGTAAACCTGGTGGGCAATGCTGACCATACCGAACGCAAGATGCCCGGCCTCAACCACATGTTCCAGCACTGCGAGACCTGTACCCAACAAGAGTATACGAAACTGACCGAAACCATTTCACCCGAGGTGCTGAATATTGTCTCGGACTGGATCATCCAACGTACCCGGTAACATCTATTTCAAGTAAAGACATTTAGATCCTATCGCAGGACACGGCCGCGGGGGAAACGCTCCCCGGGTTAGTTTAGGTTACACGGTATGCACGCGCGCCGGTCCTGCGATAGGGTTTATTTCTTAAGTCTGCCGCTATCGGTATCAGTAGTTCTGATTCTGCTCCAGCGTAGCTTTTCCATTCACCTGCGTATTTAATATTTCTTGCAGGGGAATCGGAAAATATTCATGCTTATTTGGCACGAATCGCACACCGTTCAAATAAGCTCGTTTTGTTCCTTCGACCTCGTAGTATGCATTCAGTGTCTCCTCTGCAATTTTCCAGCGCACTAAATCAAATCGACGATGTCCCTCCATCGCAAATTCCAGCCGTTGCTCGAATTGTACAGCCTTCAATGCCATATCGGCGTCTGTCCAGGGATCGGTATATTCGTTAATGACATAGTTGGCCGCGGGTGTCCCATCCGCATTTTTTACCCATCCGTCCGGATTGGCGGCACGGGCTCGTACCTGATTTACATAATCGCGGGCTGTCTCCAGGTCGGCTTGCCGCACGGCAATCTCTGCCAGCCAGAGCAACACATGCGCATATCGAATCATGCGATAGTTGTTAGCGTTCAGACGTGGGTTGCCAACAAATGTATAGGTACCAACATCCGAGCGATACATGACGTGCTTTTTGGGAGAATAAGGACCCGCGTATGACTGGTCACGAACATACGTCTTGCCGGGATGTACGCCCCAATCGAGATACGGTATACCACGGCGGCCGACGGTCCAGTCGAGCCGCGGGTCCAGTGTGCCTGCATAGGGAGTAAAGGCAGCGGTGGCTTCAATGCCCTGATCATTCTCGACATCTTCGTCATTAAAATCGTCGAGCAAGGGTAGCCCGTTGGCGTCCGTCTTAAAAGCGTTTACTAAGTTCTGGGACGGTTGGAAGAAACCACAGCACGTTGTCACACCCCCACCGCCGTAGGGGTAGTTGAGCGTAGAGCCAATGTTACCATTCTCACCCCCGGGTGCACCATCGTTCACCGAGTATTGTACTTCAAAGATTGACTCCTGGTTGTTGTTGGTCACCGCGCGGAAGTTATCGTGGAAGCGGTCAACAAGTTGATACTGATTGCTGGCGACGATCGCGTCCAGCAGTACTTTGGCTTCGGGATATTTTTCCTGGAACAGGTACGCTTTCGCCAGTGTAGCGGCGGCAGCCCACTTAGTGGCGCGGCCACGCTGGCGTTGTGTAGCAGGCAAGGCGTTGTAGGCGGCCTGCAGGTCTTCTTCAATACGGGGCCAGATGTCTTCGTCGTTCGGTACTTTGGTGCTTTCCAGGTCGTTCGGATTGTAGATCGTTTCATCGATGTAGGGCACCATGTTGAACATCTTTTTCAGCTCGAAGTGATAGTGGCCGCGCAGGAATCGCGCTTCGGCTATCAATTGCGTGCGCTGATCGTCGGTAATATTCTCGGTAATCTGGGGTAACAGCTGCAGCAAGTCGTTGCAGCGCGCAATGCCGTCATACATGCCCCGCCACTTGCCGCGGAAGTATATATTGTCGGATGAGATGTTGGCTTGCTCAATCAGTGAAATGGGCGGCTGGTCGCCGGCAATCGTGCCTTTATAGGCGTCATCGGACGCGACGCTACCGTACACCCAGTTGTCGGCGCCGACCTGATAGGAGCGATACGCTCCTTCGGTTGTAGCCCAGCCGTCGAGCAGGGCATACGCCCCGGTCAGGAGCGCGTTGGCCCCGGAATAGCTGCGTAAGGAGGGCGTGAGCAGCGCGGCCTTGGGCTTGGTTTCCAGGAAAGAGTCAGAACAGCCTGTCCAGAGGCTGATCAGTGCTATGCAGCAAAGTATGATGATCTTGGTTTTCATAAGGCATGTCGGTTAGAAGGTGAGATTAAGGCCAACCAGGTATTGTTTAGCAGCGGGATATGCGCCACCGTCCACACCCAGTTGACGGTCCGTGCCAGACGTATAGGTATAGGTTCCCGCTACGCGGTCGTTGCCCGCAACATAGTTCCGCAGGTTGATCTCCGGGTCCATGCCGGAGTAGTTGGTGAGCGTGATCAGGTTCTGTCCCTGGACATAAACACGCACTGACGACAGTCCGATCTTAGACACCAGCGTCTGCGGCAGGGAATAGGTAAGTTGGATATTCTTAAACCGGAAGTACGAACCTGATTCAATATAGTATGTCGAGGGGGAAATGCTCACCTGGTCACTGGAGGTGAGCTGCGGCAATACCGCGTCTGTTTTACCCGGACGCCACGATTCGTATAACATCCGCTTGCTGCGGTTACCCGCGAACGTGGGGAAGTCCGTCCAGTATTTGACATAGTTGAAAATGTCATTGCCCGCGACACCCTGACCGAAGAGCGTCAAGCCAAAGTTTTTATACCGCACATTCAGGTTAATGCCATACGTAAAGTCAGGGTGTGGATTGCCGATGATCGTCAGGTCGCGTGTGTTGATCACACCGTCGGGTACGCCATCCGGGCCGCTTACGTCGCGGAAGATAAATCGACCGGCGCGATTTTGGTTTGTGCCCAGGTTGTTCTTGGGGGCGGCTGCCGCCTGGTCATCGCTCTGGAAGATGCCATCGATGATGTAGCCAAAGAACGATGAGATGGGGTAGTCCTGTTGCGTCACGACGAAGTTCTGAATGCGCTCGTCGTTGATGCCGAAGTATTGCGTGTTGGCATCGCCGGTAGTTTTCGTTACGACGTTGCGATACGTGCTGAAATTACCTTCGACGTCGTAGAAAACTTCGCCGCCCATGGCTTGGCCGTGGTAGGCCACCGCCAGGTCGATGCCGCGGTTGCGCATCGAGCCGATGTTGCGGAAAGGCACTATCGCTACGCCCGATGTAAGCGGACTGGCCACCGGAAACAGCATGTCCGACGTAACACGATTATACCAGTCGAGGTTAATATCCAGCTTATTGCCCAACAGCGTAAGATCAAGCCCCACGTTGGTGGACGTAGTAGTTTCCCACTTGGCGTTGGGGTTACCGAACTGTGTTATTTCATACCCCGGGATTACCGACGTACGCGAGCCGCTGAGGTCGTAACCTGATGCTGCCGGGCTGGTAGAGAAGATTGTAGACGAGTTATAGTAGCCAATCTCCTGGTTGCCGGTTTGGCCCCAGCCTATCCGCAGCTTCGCCCGGTCGAGCCAGTTACTCGCGCCTTGCGCAAAACGCTCTTCCGAAAATATCCACCCGGCGCTTGCTGCCGGGAAGTAGGCCACCAGGTTGTTCGCGGAGAACCGCGAGGAGCGGTCGCGACGCAACGTGCCCTCCAGCAGATATCTGTCCGAGAGGGTGTAATTGATCTTCGCGAACTCGGACGCCAGCATCCAGTCGCTGGCGCCGCCGTTGTTGGTTTGTGCGCCTGTGCCGCTGCTGAGATACCGGTTTTCGAGATCGTCAGACGAGAAGTTCGTGCGGCTGGCGTCAAACGTTTCGTAGTAATCTTTAATGGACTCGGTACCGATGATGAAGTTGAGGCGGTGGATGTCGTTAACAGTAACATTATACGTTAGCGTATTAAACCAGGTCCAGGTCCACTCGTAGTTGTTCGTGGTCTTGAGAGAATTGGAGCCGCGCGCTTCCGACGACTCGATGTCACGGATGATATAATCGCGGAAGTTGAAGGTATTGTAGTCTACGCCGAAGCTGGTCTTGGCCGTGAGGTTGTCGAGAATATCGACTTCGGTATAGATATTACCAAACAGGCGCAGCTCTTTTTGCATATTGTCCTTGTTACGCCAGAGGTCCGCGACGGGGTTGCGCGAGTTGTCGAGGTCGGTGCCGCGCGTACCGGCAAAGGTGATGCCCGATACATCGTATACCGGCACAATAGGCTGAATGCGGAAAGCAAAGGAGGTCGGGTTGCTTTCGTTGCTGTTGCCGTTGGGTTGGTTTACGCGTTGGCCAAAGGCCACTTGTAAGTTCTCACCCACACGCACGCGCTTGTTGATGTTGAATTCTGTGTTGGCGCGAAGCGAGTAGCGTTTGTAGTTGGTATAGATCATGATGCCTTCCTGGTTGAAGTAGTTTACCGACATGGCATACCGGCCGCTCTCATTACCACCCGACACACCGATTTGATGGTTTTGAATGGGCGCCGGGTCGAAGATTTCATTCAGCCAATCGGTGCCTTGTTTGTTGGCTTTGGTGATCAGCCACTTGTCGCGGTTAAAGCTGGCGTTGTCGATGTCACGACTGTAATTGATGTAGTTGCCGTTAGCATCCTGCGCCACACGCGGATCACCTTCCATGGCGCCCGCGGGGAAAATGTAGTCGGGTATAACGGGCGTGGGGCCATTGCCAAACTGCGCGTGCCTGGGGTAGCCGTTCACATCCGATACTACGCCGGCATTGATGCGGGATTCCCACGTCAGCTGGGCGTACTCCTGTGTGTTAAGCAAGTCGAGCAATTTGCCCGGTCGTTGTGTGCCAATGTACATGTCGTACGTAAAGACCGGCTTGCCCACTTTGCCTTTCTTCGTGGTGATGATGATTACACCGTTGCCGGCACGCGAACCATAGATCGACGCGGCGGAAGCATCTTTCAGGATCTGCATGGACTCGATGTCGTTGGGATTGAGTGTATTGATGTTGCCCTTGGTCGGCACACCGTCGACGACATAGAGGGGCGAGTTGTCATTGATGGTACCAAAGCCGCGGATACGGACCATCACGCCGCCACCCGGACTGTTCTCGTTGCCGACTGTTACACCGGCCACTTTTCCTTGCATGGCCTGCCCGAAGTTTGTGGAGGGTGTCGTTAATAACCGGTTGGCATCAATGGTCGCCACGGCACCGGTGATGTCGCGCTTCGATTGGGAGCCGTAGCCGGTAACGACCACTTCGGAGAGGGATACAACGTCGGGTACCAGGGATACGTTGATGATCGTTTGGTTGTTGACCGGAACCTCCTGGACAGTATAGCCAATGAAAGAGAAAACCAGCGTAGCGGTTTCCGGAGCCGAGATACGGTAGTTCCCATCGGCATCCGAGGTCGTACCATTCGCGGTACCTTTTACCAGAACGTTTACGCCGGGCAACGGGCTGTTTGTGTCGTCGGTTACACGGCCCGTGATCGTGATGTCGATCGGCAGCCGGGCATGAATGTGGTTAGCATTTGAAGGAGGTGTTGCCGCATGGGCAAAGGCGTGGGCCGGCGACAGGCAAAGGCCTGCCACCAGGGCCATACCGCACCAGTGGTTGTGTAGTGGTATGCGCATAGTGTTTAGGGGTTATATTGATAGAAAGATTCATAGCGGACATAGTCAGGTATAGCAATACATATACATGTTTACCGATAGCAAAACCCCTATAGAACTACCTACGGAAATACCCCATCTCACAGAACAATCTGCACAGAGAGCCGGAAAAAAAGGCAATACAAAGCTGTGCGATATACCGATCGTATATCGTCTCGTAAAAACCAGAAAGCAAACAAACAAATGGCAGCCGACAATCTCGGCCCATCAACAGAAATGGAATAACGTAATGAAGATAAGAGAATAATTGATAAGTTGAAATCGTGTGCACATAATTGTAGACACGTCGCATAAACAATAATCGAAACGTTAACACGGGTATGCGAACGCGCGTCGGCGATAAGCCGTATTGCCTACCGCACAGCACGGTAGGCGTTGATCGGAGGGAGAGGTGTTATTCGGTCAGGTCGAAGCGGCGTGGGTAGCCGGGGTGGTGCGCGCGGGTGTAGTCGTCTTCGTCTTCGATCTGTTTGTCGACTATGGTTGTGATGGCTTCCAACATGGCCGTCAGGGTAGGCGCGACAACGCGGCGGTAATTTTCGCCGTGATAGTAGTCTACGATCTGGTTGGGCTTGCCGGTAAAGGTTCCTTCCGTGTCATAACACAGATAGTCACCGCCGCCGTTTTCAAAAATGGGAATCCAGCTTACCCGCCACCAATTCCTGATCTTGAATTGATCTTCGGTTTGTTCAGAGGTCGTGAGGTCGTTCAACTCGTCGCGGTTGAGGAGCGCTTCCTCCAGCGTCATAAAAGTCTTACTGCCAAAAAGGCTTCGTGTCTTGCCGTCAACGCGCTGGCCGTTCTTCCAACGGTAGAGCTCCCGCAGCTCGGCTGGCACTTTTGTGTCGTATTTTTTCTCGAGGGCTTGTATCTCCGCGTCGGTGAGGGGTGCCTGGAGTGTGGCGTAAAGGGTTGGATCGTTTTTCTGAAGGCTGGCGTCCAGGCGGCGGAGGAGGGCCTTGAGGTCGGACGAAACAAAGTACTCGATGGCCAGTGGGCTGATGTCCTTGGCGCGCATCGCTGCCCTGACGGTGACCGTCGTCAGGAAGGGCAGGATAAACAAAAGCAGCATTACTTTCATAGAAGGGTATATACTATATACAACGAAATATAGCAGGATCGCCGGTTAGTCCTTCGACCGCGTAAGTATTCTGTTGAAATTGCTGTTTTTGCCGGGGAGCGTTTACCAGCTGCTGCTGGCCCCACCACCCCCCGAGCTGCCACCACCCCAGCTACCGCCGCTGGACGAGGAGCTGCTTCCGCCTGAGCTGCTGCTACTGCTGGACGAGCGCTCCAACCGGGCAATGCTATAGGTACTGCGCTTGCGTTTTCCGCAATGGACGCAGCCATAGATCTCTTCACCCTGTCCTGACGACGAGTAGGTCGCTGCCCGCAATGTTTTCCGGCTAATGAGGTATGACGTCTGTGAACCGCAGTACGAGCAGTTTTTATACCGGGATGAACGATTTGGATAATTCCAGGCTTCGGTGTTCTGGCAGGCTGTGCATTGCCATACGTCGTAGTCCACCGAACGAATGTTCTCTTCGATCAGCTGGGCTTTTGACAGGTATGCGTCGTCGGCCTTCTCGTCGAGCTTGATCATATTCCCCTGGCAGCCGGCGCAGGTGCGTGGATGGTTGCGATAGCGGCGTTTACGGACGAGGTGGTAGAAGAAGTAAGGTAAGAAGGGCAGGGGAAATATCAGTCCCATAAAGAACCAATAGACCTGGTTGCTGCGTAGGAACCCGACCACGCCGTGATAGTCACCGTCTTTCACCAACCGTCGCATGACGCGCTTCATGCGCCACTGGCGGTGCAGCAACGTTATCAGGAAGTACAGATACAACCCAAGCATGGCAATGATAAAGGGCTGGTCGGTGCCGCTCACGCCAATGAGGGCAACGATCAGCGCAGGCGCCAGCAGGAACTCCGCGACCCATGCGAGCTTGGTTACCCGCATTTCGGGATAGTCGGTATGGGATGGGTTTTTCGAATTGCTGAAAGATTTATTAACCAGCTTGATGACAAACGACACCAGCAGGACGGGTAATACAAAGAAACACAGAAAGGCGACCGCGCCGGCGTAATCGCCCACGGCGTTGTTGGTTTCCTCGGCTTCCAATTCATCGGCATACGCCGGATCGTTGATGACCTTTACAACCGCCTCGATGCCCGCCAGCATGCCGCCGTTGTAATCACCCTCCTTAAATAGGGGTACCATGTATTCCTGTTGAATGCGCTTGCAACGTGCATCGGTCAGCACCCCTTCCAGTCCGTAGCCCGTGTGAAAACGGATGGTGTGAGTGTCTTCCACGAGCAGGATGAGCAGGCCGTTGTCGTTGGTCTTCTGGCCGACGCCCCAATGCGTGAAAAGATCCTGTGAAAAAGAAAAGATGTCGACGCCTCCAATGGAGTTTACTGCCACGACGGCTACCTGCACTGTCGTGCTGTCTTCCAGGCTCTTAAGCAGGGCATCGAGGTTGGCCGTTGTGGCCTCGGTTAGAATGCCGTCGGGGTTTGACACGTAGCTGCCGTTGACGAGCTTTTGGTTGGGAACCGACTCGACCGTCCACTGCGCGTATAGTGTCGGCGCGAGCAGGAAAAACAAGGAGAGGAGAATGTATTTCATGCGGCGTAAAAGCTGACAAGATACGGTAGGCGTCGTAAAAAGAGGGTTGGAAAGGCCGTAAAATCGAGCAAAACATTACCTCGTAAGCAAGAGGTGGAGAATAACAGATGGAAGAGAATACCGATGGCGGGCGCCGTAGAAATAACCGGGGCTTGTATATAAAACACAAGCGCCCGGATTGTTTTTTTTAATGTACGATCACTTCGCCGCTCAGCACATTGGTGTTGCCGGCAGGGGGTGTTTTGTACCCGCGCACCAGCACCGTTTTGTAAGCCCTGGCCGGCAGCGATACGTTGGGAATGCTCAATACTGACTCGCCGCCCGCGACAACTTCAAAGTTGTACGACTGGGCATCCACCTCCTGGAACGGCGTCGCGCCCTTGAAAGACTGCGCATCCGTCAGGTTGCCTGCTGCATCTTTTACTTTTAATGTCAGCGGAGCGGCATCCGGCGACAGGTTGACAAAACGTATCATGGCTTTGCCTGTGGCCGGCTCGGCAGCCGATGAGTCGTTCAGCACCAGCAACTCGGCGTTCTCATAGTTGTCGACGACAAAAATTGAGTAGGCTCGGTCGTTCACCAGCGTAATGGCCGTGTCCAGGGTTACATTGTTGGCACCGTACGGGCCCACTTCCAGCGTGCGTTCGCCGGTATAAAATCGCAGGTAGCCGGTGTAGTCTGCATATCGCAGCGGGGCATTGCCGTTGATCAGCCGATTGTCAACGACGATGTTCAACGCCGGCGCGTTCGGCGATGCATTGTACAACGAGACATACGACACGGGTATGTTTACGATATTGTTGTTGGAGTCGTCATCTAAACAGCCTCCTACCACCAGGGACACGGCGGCTATCAAACCCACCATTCCCATCCGAAACGTTTTTCTGGTCTTCATCATTTGTGTTGGTTGTTTTTACTTGAATCAATACAGCGCTACGCCAGAAGACAAGGAGCTTCCAGTACTGTTTCCAGCACAGTCGGGCATCTGGTAATACGCTAGAGTAAAAGTTTTATCAATCGCTACAATCCTCCGCCGCTGATGGGCTTACAAAATCTTAGACACCGGAAAGCGTCGAAAGGTTCGAATGGTTGTTTGAAAACGGCTTGGTGGCGGGCATTTTGTCGTGCATTTCAGCGCATTGGTCGGCACCGTTTTTTAGCGATATTGATTTGGAAAACGCACTTTATGATCACACGCATCTGGCATGGACGAACACGCGCGGAGGACGGCGACCGGTACCTGGAACAACTTGTGGTCGCAGGCACAGAAGAATACCGGCAGACGCCCGGCAACCTGTCGGCCAAAATATGGCGCAAGCAGGAGGATGACGGCTGTCACTTCTGGACTGTTACAGAATGGGAGGATCTACCCTCCATAAAAGCCTTCGCGGGCGACGATTTCCAGCGGGCAAAATATTATCCGGACGACCAGGGCATCTTGCTGGAATTCGAAGAGCATGTCCGGCACTACGAGTGTTTTGATGTATCGCGCACGAAGATCCATCACTATCTATACCAGCTGGAGCAAACATACCACGGCGGCAACTGGCTCGACGAGAGCCTGCTGGGCAAGCTGAACGGACTTACTGTGGAACAGGCCTTTGCTACGCCCGTCCCTGGCGTACACAGCGTGGCCGAGATTGTATGGCATTGCATTTACTGGCGCACCGTATTGATCCATTGGTTGCAGGGCGACAACCGCTACCGTGACGAAACACGCGAGCGCCTTAACTTTCTGCCGGTCGATGCACTAAAAGAAAGAGGCTGGGAAGCACTTCGCCGCGAATTGCAAAATACACAAAGCACCCTACGAACAATACTTTTGCAGAAAGACGATCGATACCTGGCGGAAGAATACCAGCCGGGATATACCTATGAGCAGGCCGTTGCCGGAACGATTCAACATGATATATACCACCTGGGGCAGATTGGGTTGGTGTTGAAGATCCAGCGTGTGATGGGAGAGAAGGAGACAGTGTGAGTGTGAGCGTGAAAGCGAATACGGGATTCTGTCTTCTCTCTTCGTTCTCGCTCTCACACTATCCTACGGGCCTGGAAGGGTTCACGCAGGTTGGCGAGGGCTTTGTGTAGCAGATTATAAACAGACTGCGCGTTGATCTCCATGATCTGTACGATCTCGGATACTTCGAGGTCCTGGTAAAAACGCAGGTAGATGATTTCTTTCTGTCGCTTGGGGAGCGTGTTGAGTAATTCGGCAAATTTGTTGGACGTCTCGCGCAGCGTTTGTTCGCGAATGAGGTGGTGCTCGATGGAGAATTCCACGTCGAAGTAATAGTTGTCTTCGATGGTTTCGACGTTCAGGTGCCACCGATTCTTGTGCAGCTCGCGGAAGATCTTGTGCCGCACGCTTTTAAAGAGGTATGACTTCACATAGTCAGTAGCGCCAATCGTTTGGCGGTTACGCCAAAGCTCCAGGAACAGCTCTTGCAAGCAATCTTTTACAAACTCGGCATCTCTGGAGAATTTGGTTCCGTAGCTGAATAAGCTTCGATAATGCGTCGTAATGAGCGTCTCAAAGCTAGCCTTACTTCCCCTTCTAAACTCCTCCCAAAGACTACCGTCTTGATCCGTGGATGGTTGTGATTTCAAGCGTACTCGATATTAAGCCTGTATTAAGTGGCTTAAAGGTTGGACTTTTTTGTGGGATATAAAAGTGTAGGTCCGATGTGCAAACGTTTTTTGATAGCCAAAACATCGTTTTTAGGGCTGTCGCCCTTGTTTTAAAAGTTTTTAGAAAAATCTTTTTCAGGAAGAAGAGTAGAAAAATGCAATCGTTGTCTATCCTCATTATACACACGATTGCGGTCAATGGATCATTATAGACAATATACAGTAGAGAACTTCATCGAAGACAGCCGGTTTCGAGCCTGGGTGCGGCACCCCAGCGCCAGCGAAGACCTGGCCTGGCGGCGGTGGATGGATGAGAACCCGCAACAGCGCGTGACGGTAGAACGTGCGCGGGCGATGGTGCTTGCGGTGCATCCCGTACATACCGAAACGATCAGCGATGCGGAAATTCGCCAGGAAGTAGCGCAGATACTCAACATCCTCGATGAAGAAGAACACCAACTTGTACTGGAAGAGAAAACTTCGCGCCGGCCCTTATACTGGTTAACGATCGCTGCATCGGCTGCTGTATTGTTTATCGCCAGCTGGTATCTTTTTACCACGCTCACATCATCAGACACTGAACAAGCAACGTATACTGCCGACAACTATCGCATCGAGCGCGTAAACGAAAGCGAGGAGCCCATCCTCATCACCTTGCCCGACAATAGTTCCGTGTTGCTTTCGCAGAATAGTCGAATCCTATACCCGAAGGCATTTGATGGCAACACGCGCGAAGTTGTCTTAGAAGGACAGGCATTTTTTGAAGTAACGAAGAATGCGAAAAAGCCTTTCTATGTCAACGCGGGCCACCTCGTTGCCAAAGTGTTGGGCACGAGCTTCGAGATCAACACCCAGGCGCCCGGACGTCAGGTACGGGTGCTCGTACGAACCGGTACAGTGGGAATTTATACCGACGGGGCTGCTTCGCCGCAGGACCCTCAACAGAAGCCCAATGTGGTACTGACGCAAAACGAGCAACTAACTTATGGCGAAGTGAGCAAACAGCTGCAGCATACTCGACTGGAAGCGGCGGCGGTCGATGCCCTCGACGTGCCCGATACGTATTTGCAGTTCACCGGAACGCCCGTCGCGGCGGCATTCAAGGCATTGGAGAAAGCGTATGGCGTGACGATTGCCTACGACCCTCAACAGGTCGCAGGATGCTCGGTAACGGCCCGTTTTACCGACGAGCCTTTCGCCCTTAAACTTGATCTTATCTGCCGGTCCATCGGTGTGCGCTACACGTTGGCGAACGACCGCGTGGCCATCGAAGGACATGGCTGTAGAAACTAACCCAAGCTAACCAACCCCACGCCTATGAAATAACTGTAATACCCTACAAACAAGAGGACCGATGATGTTCGCAGCACCACCGGTCCGGTGTAATAAATAATAATAAAAAACTATCCAATGTATGGAAAAATCTTTACATGTCCATCGCTCATTTTTCATGTTCATTATGAGAGTAGCCATGATTCCGGTTCTAATCGTCCTGACGTGCTCAGGAATGGCATTGGCCACCGAGACCCACGGACAAGAAGCCCTAAATCGCCGAATTTCGCTTGATGTTGAAAACCAGGAGATGATCACGCTCCTGAACAAAATCGAAGAAGCTGCCGGCGTACGGTTTATCTATAGCCCCGAAGTAGTGCCCGTGCACGAAAAGGTAAGCCTGAAAGCCACGAACGACGAGCTCGACGAGGTGCTGCAGCGATTATTTTCGCCGTACGCCATCGCATTTGAAGCGGTCGAAGATCAGATCGTATTGCGCAAAGAGGTACTGCGTGCAGTAGTTCCCGCACCGCCTTTACAGCCCGTCGATCGCACGATAACGGGTACGGTCACCGATGAGACGAACGCCGCACTGCCGGGGGTAAGCGTGCTGGTGAAGGGCACGTCCATCGGTACTGTAACGGACGCCGACGGCAAGTATACACTGTCCATCCCGACTGCGTATGAAAACGACGTGCTGTTGGTGTCGTTCATCGGCTATGCCACGCAAGAAATACAACTCTCCGAGCGTACACAGCTGGACATCCAGATGATACCCGACATTCGCTCGTTGGAAGAGGTTGTGGTCGTAGGAGCTTCCCTGAAAGAAAAAGACCTGACGGGTGCGGTGGTAAGCGTCAACCAATCTACGCTCAGCGAGCGACCGGTAGGAACGATCAACGAAGCCCTGCAGGGTCGCGCTACGGGTGTATACATTCGCAATAGCCCCGAACCGGGCGGCAATGCTTCCATCCGCGTGCGGGGTAACAACTCTATGCAATACGGTGCCAGCCCTATCTACGTGGTAGACGGTGTGGTGATGGAACGTGACTTCAACATGATAAACCTCAGTGACGTTGCTTCGATCAACGTACTGAAAGATGCTTCTTCTACGGCGCTATACGGATCACGCGGTGCCAATGGCGTAGTGATCATCACGACCAAGAAGGGCAAGAACGGAGAAGGAAAGGTGACGTACGATGGCTGGATGGGTGTTCAGGATTTTCTGAATGAAAACCTGACGTTAGGCGCCCAGGATATGTACAATCTGCGTATCGACGCGCTGGAAAATGCGCCCTCCATCGGAGGTGCGTATTATGCGGCCAATCCCAACGCCACCCACCAGAACTTTGTCAATGACGTGGTTATCGGCGGTGGTCGGTTTGCTCCCTACGAGTTGCGCACCATTGCGCAGGGCCGTAGCTATAACTGGCTTGACAAAGTAACCCGCTCGTCGGCTGTACAGCAGAACCACGTGCTGGGCTTTTCGGGTGGTACCGACAAAGGCAACTATTACATCAGTCTGGGCTACCTCAATCAACAAGGCCTGGTGCAAAGCTCCGGCTTTAAGCGATACACAGGCCGCATCAACGCCGAGCAGTCGATTAAGCCGTGGCTTAAGGTTGGCACGAACACATCGTTCAGCCGCACAGAAGAAGATTTGGTCGACGGTCAGGTATTCGAAGAGGCGCGTGGCGCCAACCCGATGCTGAATAGCGATACGACTTCCCTGAGACTGGCGTGGGGCGACAACTGGAACCAGGATAACGAAAACCCGGTTAATTCGCTTCGCATTGCGCAAGATCGTTCTAAGAATCGTTTCTTTTCTTCGAACTACCTCAGCGTAAATCCGATCAAAAGTCTGACGGTTCGCACCAACCTGACTGTCGATTTCATCGACCAGCAATTCTACGAGTATATTCCGAATGATATACAGCAGTCCATACGGGACAACTGGCAAGGTCAGGCAAAACAAAATGCCGATCATGTCTTCAACTTCCAGTGGGACAATTCGATTACCTATGCTAAACAGTTTGGCGAGCACGCACTTACCTTCCTGGCTTCTACGAGTGTAAGCCGGAATCAGTTCAAATGGACCAACACCATGGGCCGTGGTTTCCCGATCAACGACTTTGGTTACGATAATCTTGGCGCTGCTTATGACAAAGCGAATTTTGCGATCGGATCGGACTATACCCGGTCTTCGCTCATGTCCTATCTGGGACGTGTAAACTACGAGTATGGCGACCGTTATATGGCTACGATCACGGCCCGCTACGACGGCTCGTCGAAATTTGCTCCGGAGAATCGCTGGGGTTGGTTCCCGTCTATCTCCCTGGCCTGGAATATTGCCAACGAAGGTTTCCTGGCCGATCAGGAACTGTTTGACGTGATCAAGCTGCGTGCGGGCTGGGGCCGTGCGGGTAATCAGAATATTCCCGACTATGCTTACTATACCAAATACAACGCGGCCTATTCCAACGGTGCTGTCGAGTTCCGTCCGAGTGACACACGTGGCAACCGCGACCTTACCTGGGAAAAGCAAGACCAGCTGAACATTGGTACAGACCTGGCGGTGTTAAACAACCGCATCCAGGTGAGCCTGGATTATTTCCACATCAAAAACTCCAATCTGCTCATGGAGCGGTCATTGTCGACAACCTCTGGTTTTGCGAAGACAATCGAGAACATCGGCGAGATGACCAACCGTGGTGTAGAGGCTTCGGTCAATGCCGCGGTCGTTCAGACAGACGCTGTTCTGTGGAACGTATCGGCTAATATCTCGGCCGACAAAAACAAAGTGACACGGCTTTACGGCGACGTAGACGCGATTTACAAGCTCGGTGGGTATAACAACAACGAGATCCAACGCGAAGGCAATTACTTTGTGGGCCAGTCGATCAATACTATCTATATGTTGCAGTTCGACCGCATCATGCAGACGGGAGACAAGGACTATGTAGCAGGTCTGCAGACAAACGGCAAACACTTGCAACCCGGTGATATCCTGCCAAGGGATCAGCAGAAACCGGGCGAACCCGGTTATGGCATCATCGATCAGGATGATAAAGTAGTGATCGGCAAAAAAGATCCGAAATTCTACGGCGGGTTCTCTTCGAACGTATCGTGGAGAGGTTTTTCACTTAACGCGTTGTTCACCTATTCCTATGGTGCCAAGGCGCTCAGCTGGTACTACGAACAGTTGACCAATGGTACGGGCTATACGGCGGCGCATAAAGACATGCTGGACCGTTGGACGCCTGAGAACACGGACACCAACATACCCCGTGCTACATTCGATACCAACGAGCGTTATTCCAGCGGTGAGACTTCGTGGGGTGTACAGAACGCATCGTATCTGCGGTTGTCGACTGTGACCCTGGCGTATACGCTCCCGAAAACGGTCATCGGCCGCACCGGCCTGTCAGACGCCCGAATCTATGTTACGGGCAACAACCTGAAGACGTGGACAAAATACAAAGGCTATGATCCCGAGAACGGCGATGGTTACCCGACCGCCCGGATGTTCGTGGTAGGTGTAAACCTTGGTTTCTAAGAGATGTATCGTGGATCCAAAAACATGTATTATGAAAAAGATTAAGATACTTTATATACTTGTGACACTGGCTGTCCTGGCGTCGTGTTCAGATTTCCTGGACGAAAAGCCCAAGACCCAATTGATTGCAGAAGATTTGTTTTCCGACGATAAGCGTATCGGCCTGGCGGTTGACGGTGCGCTTACGCAGTGGCGCAACACCCGTCAGGATCGTGGTGCGCTCTACCTGAGCCTGGGTACCGACGAAACACAGCAGGGCGGACAACAGGTGAAGGAAAGCACAGACCAGGGAGCGCTGGATAAATATGATGGCGCCCTGAATGCACCCAACACCACGATTGCCGGCATGTGGAATGCACGGTGGCCGATTATCTTCTCTGCCAGCCAGATATACCGTTATGCCACCGCCAACGAGCTCAAGGCATACGGCGCTTTCCTACGCGGAGCCATGACGTTTGAAGTGGCGATGTTTTGGGGTGAAGTGCCTCTCATCGACGCGGACAACCCGCGCTTGGGTCGGCAGCCGATACCCGACGTCTATGCGCAGGTCATCAAAGACCTGACGTTTGCTGCTGAGAATCTACCCGAAACACAGACTGATCTGAAGCGGCCCACCCGCTATGTTGCGCAGGCCCTGCTGGGTAAAGTATATATGTATGCGCCGGAAGCCGCGAATGTACGCGACTATGCCAAGGCCATCGAACAGTTCGACGCGGTCATTCCGCACTTTACACTGGTGCCGAACTATGCCACGATCTTTAACGCAGAGGCAAACCAAAACCTGTCGGAGTCGATCTACTCGTTTCAATTCCGGAACATACAACCCGACAACAGCATGGCCCAGCACCATGCAGGCTCACGCCCTGTAGCCGATCTTGATGGAAAGACCTATTTCGGCGGATACGACCTGGCCTTGCCGACGGCATATTACTACAAGGACAAAGCCGATGGTGGTGTCTGGGAACCTGGCGATACACGTAAGAACGCCAGCATCCGGTATGATCTGACATTGCCCGACGGCCGTGTGCCGCAGATGACCTGGACAGGCCAGGCAGATGAGTTGGGTCCGCACACCCGTAAGTTTGAAGATATCCGTACACAAGGTGTGATCGGTTTCTGGAATGGTGGTTTCCCTATGCCCTACTTGCGCCTGGCGGACATCCTGTTGTGCAAGGCCGAGTGTCTGAACGAGCTAGGCCAGACCAGCGCGGCGGTAGAACTGGTTAACACGACCGTGCGTACGCGCGCCTTCGGCGGATCGCTTACCGAAGAGCAGACCTGGTCGGCTGGCATGTCGCAGGCCGACTTTAAGGTCAACATTCTCGACGAGCGTATGCGCGAGCTGGCGTTTGAAGGATGGCGTCGCATGGACCTCATCCGTACAGGCAAGCTGGTGTCACTGGTGAAGGAACGTAACCCCTGGGCGACGAGCATCGACGACCACCACTATCGTTTCCCGATCCCTGATACCGAGATCAAAGTGAACGACGATATCGACGAAAAAGACCAGAACGAAGGTTATCGGTAACATAAACAGAAAAAGCGGTGCATGTAGAGGCATCGCTTTTTCTATTTTCAGACGTTTGAATCATTTACGACCACATGAAGTATATACTTTTTCTTTTTGCGCTTGCCTTGCCCGGATTGCTCGCGGCACAGGAAACGCTGCCGTTTGGTACTGACGGCAGGATTGTCTATAACCTGCAAACCGGCCAGGTCACGGTCTTTGCCGGCGACCGTGCCTTTATAACCGACGCCCGGGCCGTGGTGCACAACGGTGCTGCTGAAATCAGCAGCACGGACTATACCAACCGGAATGCCGAGCAGAGCGATATCAGCGACGCGTTTGGCACAGGGCGTAAACTGGTGGTAAGCCTTTCCGGCAGCGGCCTGCCCGATCTGCAGCAGATTTTTTATGCCTATACGGGGAAGGAATATTTTCTCACGGAAGTATACCTGCGCGGGGCTTCGGTCAGCAGCAACTACATGGCCCCGCTTGTGTCGTCCAACGTGGCGTTGGGCGCTACCGGCGACAACCGTGTATTGAAGGTGCCTTTTGACAACGATACGTTTATTCGCTACCAGTCCTTCTCGCTGTCGAAAGAAGTTACCAACACGAGCTCGGAAGTGACGGCGTATTACGACAACATTGGCCGCACCGGCCTGGTGACGGGGTCCGTTGAACACATGACGTGGAAGACCGGTGTGAGAACTGTCGGCACGGGTGGTCAACTGAAAGAGTTTGCCGTGTGGGGTGGTTATACGGAGGTGGGCGTTACCCGCGACGTGCGTGCGCATGGTATGCTGAGCGGCACGGAGGTAAAATCGCCGAAGATTTTCGTCGGGCTGTTTACCGATTGGCGCAAAGGCCTGGACGAGTACGGTAAAGCCAATGTGTTGGCTGAGCCTCGGTATATTTTTAACTGGGATAAACCCACGCCTTTTGGCTGGAACAGCTGGGGTGCCATTCAGACCAATATTAACCTCGATAAAGGCAAGGCTGTGGCGAATTTCTTTGCGTCCAGCGTGCCGGCGTATCGCAGTGGAGGCACAGCCTATATTGATCTCGATTCGTATTGGGATATGCTTGCCAGCGGAGGTCTGGCGGGCGACTTCAGCCAGCTAAAGATCTTTGCCAATTACTGTAAGGAAAAGGGCCTGCAACCCGGTGTCTACTGGGCACCGTTTGTCGACTGGGGCAAGAATGGTGGTGCGGGAGTAGAAGGTACCGGTGGTCAGTACACCTATAGCCAGGTCTGGACGAAGGCAAATGGCGCCTACCACGATCTGGACGGTACGCGTGCCATGGACCCCACGCACCCGGCTACGAAAAAGCGTATTGAATTGGTGATCAATAAATTTAAAGAATGTGGTTTTACGATGATCAAGATAGATTTTATCGGTCACGCAGCAGTCGAAGCCGATAGCTATTATGATCCAACGATCAAGACCGGTATGCAGGCCTTCCGCAAAGGGATGGAGTACTTGATCGATCGACTCGATAGCAAGATGCTGGTATACGTGGCGATTTCGCCAAACCTGGCCACCGGGCGCTATGGACACATGCGTCGGATTGCCTGTGATGCATATTCCGACATGAATGCGACGGAATATACGCTTAACAGCACAACCTATGGCTGGTGGCAGACCCATGTATATAATTACATCGATGCCGACCACCTCGTGTTTAAAAACGAAGCCATCGGTGTGAATCGGGCGCGATTCACCTCGGGGCTGATTACGGGATCACTTATTACCGGCGATGATTATTCGACTTCCGGCGCCTGGACGTCGACGGCGCGTCTGCTGCTGCAAAACGAGGACTTGCTTGCCATCGCCCGGAACGGCGTGGCGTTTACACCGGTGGAGGGAAATGCTGAGCAGAGCGCGAGCGAGGTATTTGTACAGACTATCGGATCGAGCCAGTATGTGGCGATCGTCAATTATAAGGATAAGAAAACATACGACCTGAGCCTGAGCCGTCTGGGCATTGCGCCGGGTGAGTATGTCGTAAAAGAGCTCTTTACCGGTAAGGTAACAAGTTTGCAGGGTTCCAATCTTTTACGTGAAATGCCGGCGAGTGATGCTGCTATCTTTCGCCTGACACCCGGTACCGTTACAGGCGCATTAACTGAAAGCGCCAATGATACGGCCACACTTTCTCCCAATCCGGCAACGGACATTGTCAAGATCCAGAGCGCGAAGACCATCCGCACACTAAAAGTGTTGTCAGCAGAAGGAAAGGTGATCAACGAAGTGAAAAACGTGAAGAGCAAGGAGTATAGCTTTAGCATAGCAAGCTTCCACAAAGGAATTTATATTGTTACGCTGGCGCACACAGACGGCACAACAAAAGTCTTCAAAGTGGTGCGCGACTGATCGAATAGAGAATTAGGTTGAGGGTAAGCAGGCATGCCGGTAACGTTCCATCCGAACGGGCACCGGGTGCCTGTTTTATTTGTGGGTTTCAATATCCAGTTTTCAGGGAATGGGTGCCGCTTCTCGAAAAGTGCCGTCTTTCCGAGGCAGAATACAGCTACCCGCGGTTACAACGTAGTCGCTGTCTGCGTATAGTTGATGATGGGCTGCTCGTCCCTCGATCGGCCCGGCTTTGTTTATATACTGTTGTGTGGAAAGAAATTCACAGAATAGTCGTTATAACGATTACCACCCTGATAATACAGGTACATAGGAAATCTACGTATATATTACGTAGATATACAGATGTATGCGGCATCTTTGACATGCTACCTTTGTAGTGTGTAAAGAAAAAACCCCTCCGGATATGACACGTACATGTCGGATTTTTCAGGGGGCCAGTCATACATTTTTTACATGTCTGCTGCTATCAGTAGCATCTTGCTCTGGCGATGATGGCCCCGTCGGGCAGCAGCGAACTGAACATCTACAAGATAACCCTACGTCGGGCTACTTTGAAGGTGTTATTGAAGGTATAGGTGTTGATGGTACACCGTTTTCGGAAACGTTTCAATATGCCTACCGCCCGAATGTATGGATAGGGGGCGACTCTCTGAAATTAAACCGCCGTCTGAGCAATGAAGCGCACGCGCCATACCTGCAGCTGGATGTAGCCATTCAGCACCGTGGCACGCAACAAGAAATGCTTGTGCCGGTCTATCTGGTATTTGAGTTTAGCAAGGCACTGTCGGCTACCATGCAGCTCTATCTGTATGCCGAGTACTACGGACGAAACTATTCGAGTGATCTGAAGATCACCCGCTACGATCACGATAAGAAGACAGGTGTTATGCGCTTTGATTTTGTATACGATGGCAACGGCCAAAACGACAATTCGACAAACCGCCCTCTAAGAATTCGGGGGCGCTTCAACTCGGGAACCGAACCAGTGTTCGCCGAGGTCGTTAACCGTTGGAACAAATAGTCACCGCATTGTACGCTGGTAAAGAAATTGACTTAGGTTGTTTAGGTTTGGGGTAGGAGGGCCATCCACATGGTCCTCCTTTTTTTTGTGTTCCAACAAAATCCTGGCCGGGACTTGATTTTTTTGAACCGATTCCCGTATTATTGCAAGCCTTACGACAAAACCCAGACCGTTCGTCGCAGCGCACACGTCTCCGACAATGATACAGTATACTAACAGCAAGACGCTCGCCTTTTAAAAGACTACCCTCGTTTAACTTATTCACTCAGCATCCTTAATCGTACATGAATTTCGAAATTGAACTTGGCCAGCACTACCTGCTGGATGGCAAGACTGACGTTATCGCGTTGAAAGTTGTGAATCGTTCCAAGACTGTCTACAATGTGGAAATCCCTGGCAAGTCGATTCTCTCGGTGGAACGAGAACGGCTGTCGAAGATCGTAGCAGAAACCGGGGCACCTCGTAACGGTTAAGTGCCGCCCCCCGGACTGATCCGGAACCCTCCGGCATGTCAGAGGCAGCGCCCTTGCGCGTTCCCGGCGACATTCCGTATCTTGGCTTCATGACCGTACGCGAGCATTACGACAATCATCTCGGGAATTTTTACGCCTGGATGGTCGGCGACTTTGCCGGCCGCCAGCAAGCGTTCCAGGATTTTCTGGTCGACCACCAGATCGTGCCCGTCTCAACGGGTATCGCCCTGGATTTGGGCGCCGGCCACGGACTGCAAGCGGTGTCGTTGGCGCGGCAGGGTTTTGCTGTAACGGCCATTGATTTTAACGATCAACTGTTACAGGCACTTGCGCACAACACACAGGGTCTTACAGTCGGGATCGTAAAAGAGGATCTTCGCCAGGTACACCGCTTTGCCCACTTGCAGCCCGAGCTGATCATTTGCTGGGGCGACACCCTCACACACCTCGACAGCTGCGACGACATCACCACGCTACTTCAAAGTGCCTGCTCTATGCTCGTTCCCGGCGGCCTGCTCATGCTTTCCTTTCGCGACTACACCACGCCGCTTACCGGCGACAGCCGCTTCATTCCCGTCAAAAGCGACGACACCCGCATACTGACATGCGTGCTCGACTACGAACCCGAGACCGTGCGCGTGACCGATTTGCTCCACACGAAAACCACCGAAGGCTGGCAACAGCAGGTCAGCTCATACCAGAAGGTACGGATTTCGCCGGCAGAGGTCGTGGCGGCGCTGGAAGGCAACCAGATGGCCATTCGGCTGCACGAGACCATTCACCGCATGGCTACGATTATCGCGGTGAAATTGGGAGTGACCAATAATTCGGCGCAAATAGGTGGGATGATCGACCTGACGCAGGTGTTGGGACAATAATTAGCATAAGTAGATATGAACCGGCTGTGACAGACCTCTTTAAAATATACAAATTCAACCCGTCGGAGATCAGTCATATAGAGGCTTCACGCAACGAGCCTCATGGGCACGATTACGAAGAGCTACTGGTTGGTGCGGAAGGCACGCTGAAGCACTTTATCGATTTCCACGAAAAGATCATGGAAGCACCCTTCGTGAGTTTTGTTACCAAAGGCAAGATACACCGTGTGGTGCCGGGGTTGCAGAACGGTGCGTGCACGATGTGGGTAATACGCTTTCGCAGCGAATTTATACCCGAGACGATCTTTCAGCTTTATTCATTCTACCATGACAATGCCAACCTGTGCTTCACGCGCGATCACTGCTTCGCGCGGCTGGTAACCTTGTGCGAAATGATGGTAGGAGAGATGACCCGGCCGTCGCCCGACCTGGCCGTAGTGCGCCAGTTGCTCAGCACGTTGTTTACCATGATCGAGTCCGAGCGGCGGAAGCAGTTGCCGGAAGAAGTGCAATGGCAAACCAGTCACAGTCAAACCTTTCGAAACTTCCTGGCTATCCTGGAAGAGAACTTTCGCCGACCCGAAGGCGTGAACTTCTATGCAGAGAAGTTATTTATGAGCGCGCGCAATCTTAACCTTATCTGTCAGCAGATCTTACAGCAAAGCATTTCGGAGATCATCGAAACCCGTAAGCTGATCGAAGCCAAGAACTTGTTGGTCACCACCGACAAGACCGTGGCCGAAATCGGATTTGAATTGGGCTACAACGACAAGGCCTACTTTACACGTGCCTTTAAGAAAAAGGCGGGCCAGACGCCGACCGACTTTCGGGAGGATATGCGCCGGCTGATGGCCTGATGTCAGGGCGTCCTTTCCGGAAAGTGCAACAGAACTTCCGAAAACCTGTACCTGCCACCCATTGTTTTCTACGACCTTTGAGTACCCGCCTGGCCTATGTGCCGGGGGGTTGTACAAACCTATTGGGTATGGACAGAAAAGACTTTTTACGAACGCTGGCTTTATGGCCCCTGACGGGCGCAGCAATGAAAACGAATGTACTACACACGCTGACCGAAAACTTCGGTCCCACGGAAAAAATGCCGGTCGCATTCCTGGGCCACGGTTCGCCCATGAATGCCATTGAAGAAAATACATTTGTACAGGGCTTCCGGAACATCGCCCGCACATTGCCCCGCCCGCGCGCGATTGTATGTGTGTCGGCGCACTGGGAGACCCGAGGCACATTTGTTACTGCCATGGACAAACCCCAGACGATCCACGACTTCGGTGGGTTTCCGCAGGCACTCTTTGACGTGCAGTACCCTGCGCCCGGCAGTCCCGCACTGGCCGTTGAAACACAGAAAACTATTACCCAAACAACGGTCGGCCTGGACCAGCAGTGGGGCCTCGACCACGGCGCCTGGAGCGTGCTGAAGCACCTGTATCCGGCAGCCGACGTGCCCGTGATCCAGCTTAGCCTGGACTACAGCAAACCGGCGGAGTACCACTATGCCCTGGCCAAAGAGCTGACGGCACTGCGCCGCAAAGGGGTGCTGATCCTCGGTAGCGGCAACATGGTGCACAACCTGCGCATGGTAGCGTGGGACAAAATGGATGTGCCTGGCTATGGATATGACTGGGCCCAGGAGGCAAATGCGAAGATGAAGCAGTTTATCCTCGAGGGTGATCATACCTCACTTGTGCAATTCCGTAAACAGGGTAAGGCTTTTGATTTATCCATTCCAACGCCAGAACATTACTTGCCGCTGCTCTATACATTAGCGCTCCAGGAGAAGGACGACGATGTCAGTTTTTTCAACGATGCGCTCGTTGCCGGATCGCTGAACATGACGTCAGTTCGCATAGGAGCGCCTCGTGAGTAGGTTTTTTTAACATGTCATTGTTACCATTCACCTTAACTTATTGCGCAGATACTTTCCCCCCGCCCTTCAATACTTGTACGGCCAAGATGGTGGCCCAGAGAACATTCGTCCAAGGGCGGTTTCGATTAGGGCTTAATGAAGGATGTGATTTTGTTGCACAGATCTTGCAAGCCGTTTCTGTTCTTCTTATCTGTCGTTTTCATGGCTTTGCCGAACCCAGGGTGAGTATGGTTTTCACGACGGAGATAGAGAAAAAGGGTTTGTGGTGATGTTAGCGGGAGAGCTTATCCAGTCGGTTTTTTTCTTTTATAGTAAGGCTGTCAAAACCAGAGGTGTGTATTTTCTCCAAGATACTATCAAGCTCGGCTTGCCGTTGCCGCTTCTGACGGTTGTAAAGGTCGTCTTTCGTTTCGCCGAAGTTGCGGTGTACAAAGCTTCCGGTTACGACATAGGCTGGTCGTCGGTGGACCAGGAATAAAAAAATGAGTGCAGGAACCAGCGTTAGCAAAATCGGCAGGGTGTTGTTGAACATCTTTTCAGGGTAGAGACCGATCAACAACAATTCACCGGTTATTGCTCCACCGAGATGGGCCTCGTGGCCGACGTTGTCGTTCTTGGCACCGATACCGTAGATTGTGATAACTACATAGATCAGTCCAAAAAGCCACCCTGGAATAGATACCCCCGGAACCATGATCAGTCCCAGTTCGATGCCCGGGTCATAGGCAACGGAAGCGAAGATTATACCGCAAACAGCCCCCGACGCCCCCACGGCGGTATATTGGCTATTGAGGCGGTTCATATAAAGCGACAGCAGGTTTCCACCGATGAGACTGGTCATGTAGAGCAGCAGGAAATCTACAGGGCCGACAGCATATTCAAGACTTGAAAACGAATAAAGCGAAAACATGTTAAACAGCAGGTGTTTCCAGCTGCCGTGCAGGAAGCCCGATGTTACCAAGCCTTTATAGTCCTTCTGGACGAGAATATGGCTGGTATTGAAGGCATAGGTAGTAAAGAAATGATCGTCTTTTAACCCTTTGTACGAGACGATAATGGTTATAAGAATAATGATCAGACCGACAATTCCAATGTCCATAGCGCATCGAGTAAAAACCGGTCGTGAATACAGAATTCCATCGCAAAGTGACTGTTAACGTAAAAAATTATTGTGATTTCCCGCACAAGCATAGGCAGGCGGGTAGCTTGTTTAATACGGGCTGTCAGGTACGGGCGGTGTATGGCGAGAAAAAAGCAACAGCAATGTCCAATTCCACCATGTCGGGTCATTATGGTGATGTATATAATCTCATAATACCATGAAACAAAGAACAAATTTCTATCAGAAAAGCCCCAACGTCGTCAAACTGTTATTCAACCTCTCCGGCTACCTGTCAAAGTCCACGGTAGAGCCGTCGCTACTGCAGCTGGTGAACTTCCGTGTATCGCAACTAAACGGCTGCGCCTTCTGCCTGAATGCCGACACCGCGATGTTGCGCGCCAGCGGCGAAACTGAACAACGGCTGTACGTTCTGAACGCCTGGCGTGAGGCTCCTTTTTACACGGAACGCGAGCGCGCCGCGCTGGCCTGGGCCGAAGCCGTGACCAATATCCGCGACGGACACGTTCCTGATGAGGTATATGAAACGGCCACCAACCACTTCTCGGAAGAGGAATTGATCGACCTCACGCTGACGATCACGACCACCAATACGTATAACCGGTTTAACATCTCCTTTCGCACGCCGGCCGATGTGCTCAGGCCGTGGGAGAAAGTTGCAGAAGCTCGGTAATGAGTATCGGCGCCTGTCTTTTCCATGACGGGCGCCGGTAAACAGGCTGCATACGATGGTTTGCTGCCGATGTCCTATCTTGTGGATGTAATCTTACGCATATATGCTTCCATCGATTCGCCGACAGCTTACCATGTTTGTGCCTCATCCCGATGCGACTGTTATCGAATCGATTCGTAGTCACTATAACCCCGCGCAGCGGGCAATAATAGACAGCCACGTCACACTCTGCCGTGAAGACGAGCTTACATCGCTCGATCAGGTTTTGCAAAAACTCACTACGCTCCAGCAACCACCGCTTACGATCAGGTTCGGTGATATAGCACCTTCAGAAGGGGGGAAGGGTGTATTGCTTCCGGCCGTCGCGGGCCGCGAAGAGTTTCATCGTGTGCGACAAATACTATTGCAGGATATAACAAATAATCCACGGGAAATGGAACCACATATTACGCTCATGCACCCGCGAAATTCAACCTGTAACGATGCGATCTTTGAGGAGATCCGTTCCTATGAATTACCGAAGGTCATACGATTTGACGCCATTTCGCTTATTGAACAGGTCGACGGTGGACCGTGGCAAGTTCAGCAAACCTATAAACTGATCCGGCAATAGATGGTTCTTGTGCCTGGGAACCGCGTTGAACGCGGCAGGTTCCAAAGACAAACAATGGGATATCGATTAGATGGTGGTGTTTAAAAAAGCTCACGATCAGGATGGCTTTACCAAAACAAACCTGTAGTACGGTCTTGTTCCATCTTTTAACGTGGTATAGAATCTTGATCCCACCACACCTGCAAAGTCACAAAATAACTTCTGGTATCGGCGAGGCACAAGTGACTCAATTTTGGCTCTCTTAGATCCATCGTCTGATTCAATGGCGGCAACCACGTTGGCGCTGATGTTCTCCGCACTTAATAGGGTCAACCCCGAGTCTTTTAATTCTTGCTTAAATAAATCCATATTCTCCACCGAGTTTCTGAAATCAACCAGCAGAAGGTGTCCACCCGGCTTGAGTGTTCGGAGAACTTCGCTTAAAAAGGTTTTCACATTGCCATAGCCGTGGCAGGACTCGACGTTCATGACAACATCAATGGAGTTGTTCTCTACGGCCAATGACTCGCCACTACCTTGTACAAATGACAGGTTCGGGAGTATGTGAAGTTTGCGCGCCAAATGAACTGCATTTTTGGCAATATCAAGTCCGACGTACCGAACTGGATTGAAGTTGCCGGCGGTATATCGGGCGCCACCGCCCCGACCGCTACCGATCTCTAAAACTGTTTTTCCAGTCAAAGTAGCTTTACAGGCAAGGTAATGGTACATATTGGCGGAGTGCTGCTGGTCTTTTACTTCAAAAGGAGCGATGTTGATTTCAGTTTCTTTGGTATCGGGGATGTAGCCATAATTCATAAAATGCCAGTCGGCAGCAGGAATATATTTTGCCAGGACTTCATACGTCACTTTAGCATTGAACCTTTTGAACCAGGAGAATTTTTTGAACACGGAAATGACCTTGTTGACAACAAGCATAGATGGAAGTGGATTTAGTAGATTATAATAAATGGAAAATAAAAGAGTGCCCGGGGGTAACCGGATTGCGAACGTCTCCAGCGTGCTAAGAGCGTGTTGACATGGTAGGATGTACTCGTGCCTTTATTAATAGTCTCTCAAGATACAAATTTCCATTGCCATAACCAAACTCAAGATGTGTTATTCGTTTCGATGGGCAACCCTTATTGAGAATATTAGTAAGTTTCTCACTTATAATGACTATCTTTCAAACGAAACTGGATTTTCAATCAATTTATTCTCCCCAGAATTTTTTGTTTTTCCTTAATTCACCTTGATAAGCAGGTTGCCGAATCAAGGCTGTCTACGTATTATTCATCAAATCAATTTACATGCGACAACTTAAGATCAGTAAACAGATTACAAACCGGGAGAGTCAATCTCTGGATAAATATTTACAAGAAATAGGGAAAGTAGATCTGATTACGGCTGAGGTTGAGGTGGAGCTTGCCAAGAGAATAAGAGAGGGTGACCAGGCGGCGTTGGAAAAACTGACCAAAGCAAATCTTCGCTTTGTGGTGTCCGTGGCTAAACAATACCAAAACAATGGACTCTCGCTGGGGGATCTTATCAACGAAGGTAATCTTGGTCTGATCAAGGCGGCAGGCAGGTTTGATGAAAAAAGGGGATTCAAGTTTATCTCCTACGCAGTCTGGTGGATTCGCCAATCCATTATGCAGGCACTTGCGGAACAGTCACGAATCGTAAGATTGCCATTAAACCGTATTAGTTCACTCACGAAAATATCCCAAACTTTTGCCCATCTTGAGCAGAAATTTCAGCGTGAACCCTCCACAGAGGAAGTGGCCGAGACTATCGGTGTCACCACCGATGAAATTACAGATAGCTTAAGAATAGCGGGTCGCCAGGTATCGGTCGACGCGCCGTTTTTCCAGGGCGAGGAGGGTAGTTTGCTCGATGTCCTTTCGGATGTGAACGAATCGAATCCCGAATCGGCGATGATGGCGGAGTCGCTTATTCAGGAAGTACAGCGATCACTGGCGACGCTGACTACACGGGAAGCAGAAGTGATTAGTTTGTATTTCGGATTGAACCGTAGAGAATCTCTAACCCTGGAAGAGATCGGCGATAAATTTAATATCACGCGCGAGCGTGTACGACAGATAAAAGAATCGGCAACCAGAAGATTAAGACATACAGCCAAAAGTGGGAAATTAAAATCCTATTTGGGTTAATAGAACTGAGATAACAACGATCGGCCTGCTTTAGGCCGATCTTTTTATAGTTCCTGCGCGGGTACCGGTTGCCAGGGCAAATTGAGCCTGGCATGACGTTCACGGCCGTAATTTAAGACTGGGTAAGCTCGCGCTCAAAGTACGCGAACTGTTTATGCGCCGGGTCATTTACTACGGCGCAGTAGTAAATACGCTGATAGTACTGATGGATCACCAGCGGCAGGCTGGGATTAATCTTGGCTGTGACGAAGGTGCCGACCGGGTAGATGTTGTCTTTACTGGACGTATTCATAATCTCGTTTATTTGTTAAAGTGTGTCACCAGGTATTGGTCAAGCGACAACACAAAGTCAGTTTGTTCCTTGTAATCAGCATAAACGGCCTCCAGCTGGTGACAAGCGCCTTTTGAGGAAATAATCTTTGCAACTTCCGGATTTAGGTGAACCAAACTGGCCTGAATCTGATGGTGCCGGGCAAAGGAACTTATCATTACGGCCTTGTCTACACAGGATATATTGCTCATCCGTGCTTTTATTCCGGCTAATTCCCGCGCAAGCGCCGGAAATTCAGCAGCACTAAATGTACCAATCTCCAACTTCTGATGAGCGTTCACGTGGTCATTCATAACGGGGCGATTGTTGTCGTAATATGCACGGATTTGTTGGAATAGATATTACAGCGGAATGGATAACTGTTACATATTTCACGCATATATTTTGTGCAATTGACGGGCATCATTATTTACCTCATTGTAGCACGCAGATCAATTTACTGTTGGGTAGGAAGAACATAACATTGCGTATGAAATTATATATCAAATATATGGTCAGTCCCCGATGCAAGCTAATTGTGATGGCAGAGCTGAGGCGGCTGGGGATTCGTGACGTGGTGGTCGACCTGGGTGTAGCGGAGGTAGTAGGCGATATTACAGAAGATCAACGGTCAAGGCTGGGCAACAATCTACTGACGTCGGGCCTGGAGTTGCTGGAGGATCCCAAAAGCATACTGGTGGAACGGATCAAAAACGTGATTACCGAATTGATCCACTACTCTAAAGAGCTGCCACTACAAAATTATTCAGATTACATTAGCGAAAAGTTGCAATATGACTACACATACCTTTCGAATGTATTTTCAGCGGTTAATGGTGTGACCATTCAGCAGTTTATCATTCTTAATAAAGTTGAACGGGTGAAAGAGTTGTTATTATATGATGAAATGAACCTGACAGAGATTTCTTATCAGATGCATTATAGCAGCGTGGCACATTTATCCAGCCAATTTAAGAAAGTTACCGGTATTACGCCTTCTTATTTTAAGAAAGTGACACACACGCGACAACAAAATCTGGAAAATTTGTAGCGTTGGTCCGTGCGTGAACTATGTAATGATCTCCCGTCCGGCTGTAACCGCGTGGGCTATATTAGCCTATATCTTTGTAGTGCCTTTTTAACGGTATACTACTCCTATGCCAAAAGTACGGAACATTTTTCTCATAGAAGATGATCAGGACGATCTGGAGTTTTTCATGGCTGCCCTCCGGAACATTGATGACGTTTGGCTATCCGATGTTGCCGTTAATGGCAGAGAGGCCATTGAAAAGCTTCGTTTCATGCCGGTGCTTCCTTCTATTATTTTCGTGAACTATTATATGCCTATCATGGATGGTCTGGACTTCTTAAAAGAAAAAGCCAAATATCCGTTGATTAAAAATGTTCCCGTGGCCGTGCTGAGCTCATCTTTGGAGAAGCGTGAAGAAGCACTGAAGAACGGCGCGAAAACCTTTATAGTAAAATCACATGACGAGAGTTCTCTTCGCGCGGAGGTAGAACAAGCTGTCAACATGGGACTGTAGGCAATAGTAAAAAAGCACCCGCCGGAATGTTCCGGGGGTGCTTATAGACAGGGTTCATTACAGTATTCCTATACGTTCCCGGGCTAATATTGGGCGACCAGGCCGGCGACTTTATTTTTGCTTTTTTTCAGGCCGGGCAGGGTAGAGATTGGCCTTTTCAAGATTGCTGCTCCTGGCCTTTTCCATCTTCTTAAAGTACGATGGTGTAAGGCCGGTGACGCTTTTAAACTGGTTCGATAAATGCGCTACGCTGCTATAATTTAGCCTGTAGGATATTTCGGTCAGGTTCAGTTTGTCGTACAAAAGTAGCTCTTTTACGCGCTCGATCTTATGTAAAATAACGAATTGCTGGATAGTAATGCCTTTGATCTCCGAGAAAATAGTGGATAAATACGTGTAATCACATTGAAGTTTCTCGCCCAGGTACTCCGGGTAGTTATTTACAGTAAGCTGCCCGTCGGAATAATGGATTAATTCGATGATTACGTTTTTTATGCGCTCGATCAAAAGGGTTTTAGTATCGTCAAGCAACTCCAGTCCGGTTTTTAGCAGTCGTTCTCGTAATTCCAGCCGTTGTTGGTCTGTGATATCTTCTGAAATCTCTACTACACCAAGGTCGACGGCCACCTCGTGCAGTCCGAGCCGCTTCAACTCCTCCTTTACCACCAACTTACAACGCAAGCTGACCATGTACTTGATGTACAATTTCATGATATAAATTTATGCACGTTACCAATATTTCTACAGGGTGCACTATTGCACTGCAGGTCGCCCCAGGCTATACAAGTGGGTGATGTGGGAGACGAATGCCGACCACATAGTCTTGTACTCCTGATAAGCAATGCCGTATTCGAGGCAGGTTTGCCTCACATAACCGGCGATGACCGGGTAATGAACATGACTGATGCGCGGAAAAAGGTGATGCTCCACCTGGAAATTAAGCCCTCCCAGTATCCAGTAGAGAAACCTGTTGCCGGTAGCAAAATTAGCAGTTGAACGTACCTGATGGACAGCCCAATCGTACCGCTGGCCTTCTGCCCCGGCAGAGAAAAACTGAGTTCCTTTAACAACATGCGCCAGCTGAAACACGATGCTGATACCGGCGCCACAAACAAACGTTATGACTAAAAAACCTATCAGCCACGGCAGCCAACCTAACCAGAAAATTGGAAATGCTATATAGAATAGCACATAAAGCACCTTTGTTGCCCAGAAGATAACATGCTGCCCTACTGGTAATCTTTTTCGAGGCGAGTTTGGCGAGATCCGGCCATCGAAATATTTTTGAAAGTCTTCGTAGAATACCCACGCCAGATAAGAAATGCCATATAGAAATATCCAGTAAATATGCTGTAGACGGTGGTACGAACGTAGGGGCTGACCGTCATGCATGCGCATAAACGGCTTGACATCTATATCCGAATCCATTCCCTCGACATTCGTGAACGTATGATGATTGACATTGTGCTTTACCTGCCAGAAATAGGCATTGCCACCCAGGGCATTGAGGAAATGAGCTGCAAGGATATTAACCCAGCGATGTCTTGAGAAACTTTGGTGTCCGCCATCGTGCATCACGTTGAATCCTATCAGCGCGAGGTTCAATCCCAGCAGAACACAAAGAACGATTGCCACCCAGGCGACAGGTGTAAAAAATACTAGCGTACCATACAGCGTCACCGCTGTAAAAAGCAGCAATGCGCTTTTGATCAACAACATCTTGTTCCCAGTAGGATGAATTTTGTTTTCAGTAAAATAGTCATCTACGCGTTTTCGCAATACGCTGAAAAATTGGCTTTGTGTTTTGTCAAAAGAATAAGTCATTCCAGTGGGGTTTCTATGCTACCTGTCTATTACAACAGCCCGATCTTGTTTATCGTTCGTTCACGTAAAAATCATTCCAACCCCAATATTTTGTAAGGCTCCCCATATCAGGAGACGTCTTCATATCCGCTCTTGATAGTTGTTACAACCATTTTAAAGCGTGCGATCGCCGCCATGGAGCTACGCATATGGGCGGGAATGACTATCGCTTCGCCGACCTTCAACGTGATGGCTCTGGACTCAATGAAAACTTGTGCGGTACCCTCGGTTATCTGGATCAACGTGTCAAACGGCGAGGTTCTTTCCAGTAGGTTCTTGCCGGCGTCGAAAGCAGTTGCAACAATCGTTCCGGACAGCTTTTTGAGAATTGGTCGGGAGGTAATGGAATCGGTGGCGTACTCCACTGCATCGGCCAGCATAAAGCGGTCGCCCCTTTCAATTTCTTCTTTGTTCATAGTCGTGAATCGTGAAATTGTTGCTGAATTGCTATAGTAAAATTGGTGGCCGGGACAAGAATGGTGATTCAAAGTTTTGTATGCCGCGCAATATGCTAAAGTAGAGTACGTACTGGTTGTGTCAGTTATAGAACGATTGGCGCGATTTGCATAGTTTACAGATGGATGGTATACGAAACGTGATTCATATAACAATCCACTATCATTGTATAATCGTTTTCCCGGGCATAGTTGCAATCTTTGTAATGACGAGAGTTCTAAGCGGATTGATGCGGAGTAGGCCCGCAAGCCCTGAGCGATGAGAACGCGTCATCACTAGGATAAACAAACAACATATGAGAAAAAAATTACTACTGATCGGCAGTGTGATCTTATTCATCACCTGCCATCACGCGCGAGCGCAAAGCGGCGCTATAGGGTTCCACGTCACCATGTCTGAATATGATGGCGACCTAAATGACAATCAACATCATTTTTATGATTTTAACTACAAACAGGTAGGTGGTGCCGTATCGTTACAACAATACCTCAACCCTTCGTTCAATTTAGTGGAGAAGGTTTCGTTCAATCAGGTGCGTCATCAAAATGATTTAGCAACGGTTGGTGTGGATGCGGATTTCTACACGGTCAATCTGAAATTGAAATACAAACTGAATAACGGCTATCTGCTAAAAGAAGAGGCCGCTATTGCGCCATTTCTGGTGGCGGGCATCGGAGGTACGTATATCGATTCCAAACAATTTATGGAGTCAAGCTCATCGCCCATTACCGACGGCGAAATAAAGGCTAACGTCGCCGCAGGTGTCGGTATTCTGTTTCAGTTCAACGACCGGGTGGGCCTCGAAGTGGCCAACACTATAAATGCACCGCTCTACGACGCCTGGGACGGCGTTGACCGTGGCGGAAATGACTTGTACCTGCAGCACAGCGCGGGGCTTATATTTAACCTCCGTAAGCCGCTGGACGTCGACAATGACGGCGTAGCGGATCGCAAGGATAAATGCGCCGATACCCCCACCACGGCGAAAGTAGACTCAAAAGGATGTCCCGTAGATACTGATACCGACGGCGTGGCCGACTACCTCGACAAATGTCCAATGCTCGCCGGCACAACGGCGCTTGCCGGGTGTCCTGACAAGGACAGCGATGGCGTAGCGGACGGAGATGATACTTGTCCCGACGTGCCTGGCGTCACACGTTTTGCCGGTTGTCCCGATACGGATGGCGACGGCATAGAAGATTCGAAGGATAAATGTCCTAATCTCGCTGGACTTGATATATTCCAGGGCTGTGCCGATAGCGATAGCGATGGTGTACAAGACTCTGCGGATAAATGTCCCAATACGGAGAAAGGAATTAAAGTAGATGAAGTTGGCTGCCCGGCCGACACGGATGGTGATGGTGTAACGGATAATCTGGACGCATGCCCCACATCGAAGGGTGAAGGCTCCGCCAATGGTTGCCCCGAGATAAAGGAAGAAGTAAAAAAGAGATTGAATTTTGCTACCCGTGGCATTGCGTTTGAAAACGGAAAAGCGGTTCTGAAACCGTCATCTTTTCCCATGCTTAATGAAGTCGTGAGTATATTGGAGGAGTATAAAGACTACAAGCTGAAGATGGGTGGACATACAGACGCCAGCGGAAGCAATGCCACGAATCTGACACTTTCACAGGCACGTGTAGAATCCGTAAAAGCATACCTTGTTAGTAAAGGCGTTTCGGAAGATCGTATTGAAGCAGTCGGTTATGGCGAAGAACAACCCATTGCCACTAATGGTACGGCAGCGGGCAGGGCCCAGAATAGACGGGTTGCTTTGGAGCTGATATTGAAATGATTGTCTGAAGATAGGTCCGGTTATTGAGTTAGTTGGAAGTGAATGGCACGTGCTGTTCACTTTTTTTTTGCTTTAGGTGGGCGCTCCGGGCACGGGAAGGTGGCGGCGTGAACGAGGACTGTATCATTATTACCCAAAAGGGTAATTGCGGGTGTACCATCTAAGCCCGTATTTTATGCTCAAAAGCCGAACATGAGAATCAAACATTTGTCTATTCTGAAATGTGCCGTGGTGATCGGCGGTGTTGTGTTGCTGCACGGCTGCAATGGTGACGATGATACCCCTAATCCGGCAACCACCTCGCCGTGCATCATTACGAGCGCGCCCAGCTATTTCGGGACGACGCAAACCTTTGAATACAATCAGTCCGGTGAGCTGACAACGCGCAAATATGAGTTTGGTTATCCGGGCTATGGGCCGTTTACGCAAACCGTTGATCGTGATAAAACGCACTATGCGTATACCCACTCCGGAAACCTGGTTGAAATAACAAATCATTTTCAAGGGGGCACGGGAAATTTTTATGACGGACAACCCGAATGGATGGTTAGGGATGAGCACCAGGAGTATGGCGATGGCAGACCAGATTACAATTCAACGGCGGATACCCTCTTGAGTTTTGGGTACGACGATAAAAAAAGGTTAAACGTCATAACGTACCACCATGACCTGATCGGCGGCTCGGTGCAGGAAATTTATAGCCGGCAACTGTATCACACCGTACTTGAACTTACCTATGATGCGAACGACAATGTAACCCACTTAAAACAATATTTACTATTCCGCGAGGGGGTGTATAACGTCAACGTGCCTTCTGAAAGCTATTTTGTTTATAAACAGGATGTTCAGACGGAGATAGACGTCACCTATGACGATAAGCCTTCTCCTTACAGCGTTATGTCGAAATACTGGAAATTTGTGCAGGAGGATTGGGGGTATGTCATTAATAGTAATTGGCAGGCGATTATTATTTCGTTGAGCGAGAATAATCCAGTGACGATACACTTCTCGCTTTTTCGGGGCAACGAAGCCGATACGAATACCTCCCCGACGTACGACTATAATGAACAGGGTTTTCCGATCGGTGGTTATACGTACGATTGCCGGTAGTTTTTCTAATGATAGACACGCACTATTTTGCATTCGGCCTGATACTGAGCTTGTATTTTTTAGGCGGAAGCCCGACCTTTTTCTTGAAAATACGCGAAAAATAGAATTCTGATTCGAAACCCAGATGAAACGCAATTTCTGCGACCGTAAGATCTGTTTCCTTTAGTAGCGTACAGGCTTTTTCAACGCGCAGATTAATATGGTATTGCCCCGGCGAGACCCCCATTATCTCCTTGAAGACCCGTCGGAACCAGGGGTAACTTACCCCGAGCTCTTTCGCGAGCTGTTCCAGGTTAACATTCTTATCAACATTTTCGTGGATCCTGAATCTTGCCTGATGAATTATCTTATTCTGATTTTGACGTTGTGCATCGCTGTTAATGGCAGAAGCATATACAATAGCGAGTAATTGGCTAATGAGGCACGAAGAAAACTGGCGATATGCCACGCCTTCGTATTTTACCGTTTCGATAAGCTTGATGAACACACTCATCAGCTCAGCGCTCATCCCGATCTGAATGAAAGGTGCAGTGGGTTTAAAACAAGGTTGCCCCATTAAATAATCCACATAGCTGCCCCGATAGCCTACCCAAAATTCTTCCCAGCCGGTTTCTTCCGATGGTCTGAAGCGGTGCCAGACACCGGGAAATAAAAGAAACGCAGTTCCAGCTTCTACCATAGTTGTGCCGGACAGTTCTGACTCAAAGACCCCATTCCCGTTGGAGATGTACACTAATTGAAACTCTTTTAAGGTTCTGCCTTCCTCCCAATTGAAGTAATAGGAATTGGGGTGCGATTTATCCGGATAGTGCGTATTGGCCTTATGAATATTGTGTCCCACGGTAAGCACGGAGATTCCCCAGTCGGTCTGGTCCTCCGTTCCATGTTCCCCTTCGTTCAGGTATTTGCGATAGATCTCAGGCATGGTCGTTAAGCAAAAAGGATAAATGGATAATCAAAATATTCATGTTTTGTGACGTTACGTTACGCTCAATTTACATCATTGAATTTAATAACGGTTGCATGAAAATATATACTTATATCGATTGAAACTATACGGCAAGCGGTTTTATCGCTAATAATTATAAAGTACCCTGCAGGCAACGGTATTGATATCCCTTTTATCCGATCCTCTAAGACGCGCTCCAACCAAGATCAAAAAAGATAAACCAAACGACCTATGGAAATAGAAATTTTACTGGCTACACTCAGGAAGCACGGAGTACCTTTCTTACTTATCGCGGCGCTTTATTTTCCCTTTGCATCGCAGGCCCAGGTTGTCGTAACGGGAACCGTCAGCGATTCTACCGATGCGGTGTCCATGCCTGGCGTCAATATTCTTATTAAAGGAACTACCGCCGGAGCCACGACGGATAGTGATGGCAGGTACTCCATTGAAGTTCCGGACGCAAACAGTATCCTGATTTTTTCCGCTATTGGATATGCTTCCCGGGAAGTGAATGTTGGCGGAAGAACAGTCCTTGACATAAGTCTTTCCGTCGACGAGAAAACCCTCGCAGAGATCGTCGTTGTCGGTTATGGTACTTCACGGAAGGCCGAGATTACTTCTGCCGTATCCGTCATCGACATGCGCGCTATTGGTAATCCGCCTGTTTCCAATGCCGGGCGTTTGCTGATGGGACAGGCTCCCGGTGTGCAGGTCAGGCAAACCCAGGGAAGGCCTGGTGCGGAACTGGAAGTAACCATCCGTGGTGTTGGCTCCCTGGGTGCGGGAAGTGCACCGTTGTATGTGGTGGACGGATTTCCCGTTGGAACCGCTATCGGCCAAAGCCTGAATCCCTCGGATATTGAAAGCATTACGGTGTTGAAAGATGCTGCCTCAACGGCTATTTACGGAGCAAGAGGCTCGAATGGCGTTATTCTGATCACTACCAAATCGGCCAGGAGCGGCCAGGTGAGTTTAACGTTTGATGTCAATACGGGCATTCAGAGTCTCCCTGATTCGAGGAGCACGAAAATGATGAACGGCGTGGAGTTTGCGCAATTTAAGAAGGAGAGCTTTATCGACCGGATCCGGTATAATGAAAACCGGGAGCCGGATCCCGGAGAAATTCCTGAAGAGTTTCGAAATCCGGAAGAGACCCGGTATTCTACGAATTGGTTGAAGGAGATCACCAATAAGAATGCTGCATTTCAGAATTACAATATGTCCGCTGCTGTCGGCGGCGGAAAGTTCAGGTCGTTGATTTCAGCTGGGTATTTGAATCAGGAGGGTCTTATTATCAAGACAGGTCTGAAACGTTACAACGTTCGGGCCAACATGGACGGAACGATAAATGATTTTATTTCGGTAGGATGGAACATCGCCGGGGCTAACTTCACAGACCGCTATGCCAGCACGAATTACCGCGATGGTTTGATCGGCCGTGCGCTCTGGGCAGACCCCCGGTATCCGGTGTATAAGGATGACGGTTCTTTCAACGCTTACATTGGCGGAACCAATGGTGTTTTCGGAACGGCCAACCCTGTTCAGGAACTGCATGAAATGGACAGGCACCTTACTCAAACCAACGTACTGACGAATGGTTATGTGCAGCTGTCATTCCTGAAACACTTCAAATTCAAGTCGTCGGTTAGTGCGACCCTGGTCAATAACGAACGGATGGAATTCAGGCCCTCTACGCTGGCCGGTACCGGATTCAGTCAGCCGCCACCACAGCCGGCTTCGAAGCTGGAGGAGTATTTCAAATCCAACAACATTGCAGCCGATCAGCTTTTAACATACTCCCATAAAATCGGTAATCATTCTTTTGAGGCCCTGCTGGGATATACCGCGCAAGAGTATACGGAGAAAATTATAACGGGAACAGGAAATACGTTTGCTGACGATATTGTGCAGATCCTGGATGGGGCGAAAACCCGCGATGTTTCATCAGACGAAGCAAGCTGGAGCTTATTGGCCTACTTTGGTCGCGTGAACTATTCTTTTAAGGATAAATATCTATTCTCCGGTTCTTTTCGCAGAGAAGGAAGCTCACGCTTTGGTATCAATAGCAAATGGGGGAGCTTTCCCGCAGCCTCGGTCGGCTGGCGAATCAGCGAAGAATCGTTTATGCCTGACGTATCCTGGCTCACAGATCTAAAACTGCGCGCAAGCTTTGGCGTCACGGGTAACAACAACATCGGAAATTACCCAAGCCTGGCGGCGATGGTCTCCTCCAATTATGTTATAGGAAATAACCTGGTGAATGGAAAAATACTGGGATCGTTTGCCAATGCCGACCTGGGATGGGAGCAGTCCAGGCAAACAGACATAGGGATGGACCTGTCTTTATTCGACAATAAGCTGACGCTTCTGGCGGAATATTATCATCGCACGACAGACAACATGCTCTTGTCCGTTCAGATTCCCGCTATTGCCGGCTTCAACAACGCTTTCTCAAATATTGGAAAAGTGGAAAACAAAGGACTGGAGCTGGCACTCGACTACCGAACCAGGATTAACGAGATCAATTTCCATAGCAGCTTTAATATCTCCTTTAATCGTAACAAGGTTCTGGCCATCCGGGGCGGAAACGATGCGATCTGGCAAGGCACCTTTTATGATGGCCTGAGCGTATCGCGGGTGGGAAGACCGATCGGCATGATCACCGGTTACAAGGTGCTCGGCATATTTAATACGGAAGAAGAGATTGCTACATCACCTACGCAGGACGGCGCCATCCCGGGCGTTTACAGATACCTGGATCACGATAACGATGGCGCCATATCCTATGCTGCCGACGACCGGGATATGGTAGAGATCGGTAATCCAAACCCTGATTTTACCTGGGGTCTGACCCTGGGCGGAGACTTCAAGGGATTTGATATGAACATTCTTTTTACCGGGGCGCAAAACTACGACCTCTATCGGAACATCGAGTCGACAACCATGAATATGGATGGCGTCTTTAATGTTTTGCAATCCGGGGTAAACCGGTGGCGATCTGCTACTGACCGTGGCGATGGAGTAGGGCCCACCTCAAACACCTGGAAATGGGAGCGTGAATCCAATTCACGCTATGTTCACGACGCGAGCCACATGTGGGTACGGAATGTCAGCATTGGATATACCTTTTCAAAGATCGCGATGTTAAGCAGCGTCAGAGTGTTTCTCAATACCGAAAACCTGGCCTTGATTTCGGACTATCCCGGAGGAAACCCGGAGGTTAACATCCGGGAAGGCACACAACCCGGCTTTGACGAGGAGGCTTATCCATTGCCCCGTACACTTTCCATGGGTGCCAGTATTAAATTCTAAATTAATATTTTAACTCCAAAGAGATATGAAATATATAGCGTGTATACTCGTCGTGCTTTGCCTGCTATCGTGCGGTGACGACTTTCTTAATAAGACCGATCCGGCCACGTTGGTAGCGTCCGGTTTCTATAAAACCGAAGCGCAGGTGCAGCAAGCCGTGAACGGTGTCTATGGACAACTTCAGGGGATCATCCTGAGTCAATGGCGGTACAACGAGTTTATTACCGATAATACAACACTTCATTTTAATACCGGTGATCGCGGGCAAGGACCCGATATCGAAGCACTGGAGTTCTGGCAGGTCAATTCAGGCACACCCACTATTTCCACCCTGTATAGCAGCATATATCTGTCCATGGTAAATATTAATACGACGCTGGTAAAACTTCCCGAAGCAACATTTGATGCGACGCTCAAAGCGCAATATGAAGGCGAGCTTCGATTCATCCGGGCGTATTATTATTTTCTGTTGGTCCAGTATTTTGGAGAAGTCATCATTATCACCGAACCGTTGCAAACTCCCGCAGAGGCGTACGCGTTTGAGCGGCAGCCAGTCGATAACGTGTATGAGCTGATCCGAAGTGATCTTGACTTTGCCGTGAACGCCCTGCCCGCGAGCTATAATGCAACGAACAAAGGAAGAGCCAGCAAAGGTGCGGCCCTGACACTGTTGGGGAAAGTGCAACTGACCCTAAAAGAATATGGTGACGCCATCGCCACACTCCGCCAGGTTTTGTCATTGGGGTATTCATTATTACCTAATTACGCTGATGTTTTTGATCCTCAGAATAAGAATCATGCTGAGTCTGTTTTCGATGTTCAGTTTCAGGGCGACAATACACAGGGAGAAGGGAGTAATTTTATCTATACTTTTGCGCCCCTCTATTCCGATGGATCGGTCATCAATTTTCCCGGGCAAAATGGTGCGGGATGGAATATACCATCACGCGATATGATTGCCGCCTATGAGCCCGGCGACCTCCGCAAAGAGGTGTCGTTAAAGGAGGGATACTTGAATCAGGCAAATGAATGGGTATCCGTTCCGTTTATAAATAAATACAACCATCCGCACACCATTCGTGGCATCACCAACGACAATTGGCCGGTGTTACGGTATGCCGATGTTTTGTTGATGTTGGCCGAAGCGATCAATGAAGAAGAGAAAGGACCCAGCACAGAGGCGTATGGTTATGTGAATATTATTCGCGATCGTGCCGATCTGGAGGAATTAAGCGGCTTGGATGAAGTGTCATTCCGCGAGGCCGTTCTGAAAGAGAGAAGGGTTGAGCTAGCCTTTGAGAATCATCGGTGGTTTGATTTGAAGAGAACCAAAACACCGGAAGCGATGGCAACCTTTCTGAATGCTTATGCTGCGATAGAGAAGAGCAACCCCACTACCGACCGGGGCGGCATTCCCTTTACCCCCGGCGACTATCAGTTTAGTCCGTATGAGGTATTGTTTCCCATCCCAGCCAGTGAAAGAAGGATCAATACGAAGTTGAGCCAGAATACAGGTTATAATTGATAAGATTGAGCTTCACATCAAGACCATGAGAAAAAATAGTAACAAGATTATTTTGCCGGTGCTGTTGGCGATTGGTTTGTTTCCTGCGCATAGTCATGCACAGCATACTGTTACCGCAGATTGGGGTAAGACACAGCTAATCTCTAAAACTACTCCCACGCTTCAATTGGTAGAGAACCCGATGGTAAGGCCTGGTTCACCGATCCACAAAAGCGTGTTCAAAGCATTGAAAGATCTCCAGGCCGATTATCTGCGTTATGTTCCGTGGTTTCCCTATCCTAAAATGGCTGTCGCCGAATTGCGTCCGCCCACCAGGACAGAAACATTTTGGGACTTTACATATCTGGATAGTACCATGCAGGCTGTGATAGAAGCGACCAAGGGACATCCCGTTGTCATTAATTTTAGTACAACGCCTGCATGGATGTGGGAGACAGAGAACAAGGTGCCGTATCCTGAAGATCCCTATAAAACCACCTGGAGCTACAACCAGGGAACAAAACTTAGAGATCCTTCGATGAAAGAACTGGCGGACTACTATGTGCGGGTCTTCCGTTGGTACACCCAGGGTGGGTTCACAGATGAGTTGGGGAAATTTCATAAATCGGGACATTACTATAAAATACCTTACTGGGAAGTACTGAATGAACCGGACCTGGAGCACAACATCTCACCACCGTTGTACACCGCGATGTATGATGCCATTGTCTCGGAGCTTAAAAAGATCTCTCCGGAAACAAAATTTGTAGGAATCTCCGTCGCTTTCAGTAACAGCCCGGAATATTTTGAATACTTCCTGAATGCCAAAAACCACAAACGCGGTGTTACCGTGGAAGGAATCTCGTACCATCATTACTCCACTCCGTCATTTGAAGGACAAACACTCGAATCCTATCAATATACGTTCTTTGAAAAGGCCGATGCTTTTTTAGACCGGGTGCGTTATATTGAGAACATCCGGAAGCGACTGTCCCCACAGTGTTTTACCATGATAAACGAATTGGGTGTTATTCTGCGTGGCCCCGAAGTGTCTGGTCCAATCGACAATAACTATTGGAACCTCGCGGGTGCCCTGTATGCCCATCTTTTCCTGGAGTTGACAAAAATGGGCATTGATGTAGTGGGGGAGTCGCAACTGGTGGGCTATCCATCCCAATTTCCGGACGTAAGCATGGTAAACTGGCAAAACGGCAACGGCAATGCCAGGTACTGGGTGTTGAAACTGTTGATCGATAACTTTCATCCCGGCGACAAACTTGTACAAACGAATTCCAATGTGCCGGGTGTCGCTACCCAGGGATTTGTCGGATTGAACAGTAAAAAAATCTTACTGATCAACAAGAAGAATACACGTGTGGAGATGACGCTACCGCAAGCAACCGGTGCAGCGAAGATCAATTATGTAGACATAACTACGGGCGAAAACCCTCCCGGTAGCGCCATGGTATCAGATGGGAAAATTGTACTGGAGCCATTCTCAGTGGCCGTCGTTGAATTATGATTAAATTAATTTATAGAAAGATGCTCTACCTGGTGAAGAGCGCCGTCCTCGTGATATTCCTTTTACTGCTCGGTTTTGGCGGACGAGAACGTCATGATGACCTCCGGAGGATGAAAGAGCAATTCCTCCATCCGCCGGAGGATGCCCGGCCCGGAGTGTATTGGTATTTTATGGATGGTAACCTGTCGAAAGAAGGCATGACGGCTGATCTCGAATCGATGAAGAAGGAGGGGATTGGCAGTGTTTTGTTCCTGGAAGTAAATGTTGGCATCCCCCGCGGCAAAGTTGACTTTCTAAGTGAAGAGTGGAAGACATTATTTGCACATGCGGTGCACGAGTCCGAACGTCTGGGAATAGAAATGACATTGGGGGTTGGTCCCGGTTGGACAGGCAGCGGAGGCCCCTGGGTAAAGCCATCGCAATCCATGCAGCATCTGGTAAGCAGTAGCGTGGAAGTTGACGGATCGGTGAAGAAACCAATCGTGTTGCCGGTATCCCTGCCGAAGCGCCCATTTTTTGGTGAAGATGTCTTTACACCGGAATTGAAAAAGGAATGGATGGATTTTTATGAAGATGTCGCCGTGCTGGCGTTCCCGTCGCCGGATCGTTATACGCTGGCAGACGTTGACGAAAAAGCGCTGTATTACCGGGCACCGTATACTTCGCAGGCCGGCGTAAAAGAATATCTTCCCTCTAAAGCAAATTACCCCATTTCGGCCGCGGGCGCGGTGATTGAAAAGAACCGTATCATAGACCTCACCGGCAAATTAGACGCTGATGGAAGGCTGTTGTGGCAAGCGCCACCCGGCAAGTGGGTCGTGATGCGTTTTGGGCGCAGGAATAACGGCGCTGCTACCCGTCCGGCGCCGCTGCCAGGTCTGGGCTTTGAGTGCGACAAGTTCGATACCACGGCGTTTAATGCTCACCTGAAAGAATTCACCGGCACGCTTCTTCAAAAGATCGGCCCGCGAAACAAATCCACCCGGGGAGGATTGACTATGCTGCACATGGATAGCTGGGAAATGGGCGCGCAAAACTGGAGCGTGGGATTCAGAAACGAGTTTATGAAGCGAAGGGGCTATGACCCGCTTTTATTTTATCCGGTATATGCCGGTAAGATCGTGGAGAGTGTGGAGATCAGTGAGCGGTTCTTGTGGGATTTGCGGCAAACATCGCAGGAATTGATCGTGGAGAACCATGCTAAGCATCTAAGAAGATATAGTCACCGAAACGGTCTGGGGTTGTCGATAGAGCCCTATGATATGAATCCTACCGCCGATCTGGAGCTTGGCGCCGTTGCCGACGTGCCCATGTGTGAGTTCTGGAGCCCCGGCGGGTATAACGCTTCCTTTAGTTGTATCCAGGCTGCTTCCCTTGCGCATGTCAACGGTCAGTCTATTGTTGCTGCGGAAGCGTTTACTGCGGTAGACGGCTGGCGGCAACATCCCGCTTCCATGAAAAACCAGGGTGACTGGGCGTTTGCAGCCGGTGTAAACAAATTCTTCTATCATACCTTTCAACATCAGCCGCTGGATGACAAACTAAAACCGGGCATGACGATGGGGCCGTATGGCGTGCAATGGAACAGGAACCAAACCTGGTGGACCATGGCTGATGCCTATCATCAATACATAGCACGATGCCAGTATTTATTGCGTCAGGGTAAAGCCGTGGCGGACATTCTATACCTGACACCGGAAGGTGCCCCGCACATTTTTCGGGCGCCGGCGTCTGCCTTGTCGGGAGATGCTTTTTTGCCCGATAGAAAAGCCTACAATTTCGACGGGTGCTCGCCCGGACAATTATACAGGGCTTCCGTAAAAGATCATAAGGTTACGTTTCCGGGTGGAGCGTCTTATCACTTACTGGTGCTTCCCGCCTGGGAAACTATGACGCCGGCCTTGCTGAAGAAAATTACGTCACTTGTTGACTCCGGCGCAACCGTTGTTGGCAGTCCGCCACAGAAAGCACCCGGCTTAGCCGGCTATCCGCAGTGTGATGCAGCGATAAGATCTTTAGCAAATGAACTTTGGGGATCGTCCGACATACCTGCCACGCAGATTATGCGTAGCTATGGCAACGGGAAAATTATTTGGGGAGGTGAAGTGACATCTAAAACGGATAACCTCTATCCTTTGTATGATGTGACGGCAGCACTGTTGGCGGCTGCTGGCATACCGGCGGATTTCAAATCCGATCCTGCTATCCGGTACACACACCGTGCGTCTGACGCGTGGGATATTTACTTTGTGTCGAATCGCACGGACAAGCGGCTCCAAACCAATGGCACATTCAGAACGGTTGAAGGAGCTCCTTCGTTGTGGGATCCCTTAACGGGGAAAACATACGACCTCCCCGAGTTTTCAAAAAAGGAAAACCAGATTACCGTTCCATTACAATTTGAACCCTATCAGAGTTTTTTTATTGTTTTTGAAAAGAGCAATAAGAAGCCTGTGCAGGCTAAGAACTTTCCCACCGTTACGGTAGTGACAACTATAGATGGCCGCTGGACGGTGTCATTTGATAAGGCCTGGGGAGGACCGGGAACGCTGTCATTTGATCGTTTGGAGGATTGGACACTGCGACCGGAAAACGGGGTCAAGTATTATTCGGGTATCGCAGTATATACAAAAACATTTGATTTGCCGGTCAACACAAAGTTGCAGAAAGGTGAGCGATTGTTCCTGAACTTAGGGGAGGTGAATGCGCTGGCGCGGATCCGACTCAACGGTAAGGAGGTAGGCACTGTGTGGACGGCGCCCTGGAAGGTGGATATCAGTGAAGTTGTAAAAGAACAGCAGAACTTGTTGGAGATAGAAGTTGCTAACCTGTGGCCTAACCGCCTGATCGGCGATGAGCAACTGCGGGATGATGGAATACAACATGATCAATGGCCTGAATGGCTGTTGAACAATGCGCGCCGCACAAGCGGGCGATATACATTCAGCACCTTCAGACACTTTAGTAAAGACGACCCACTTTTTAAATCAGGACTTATAGGGCCTGTCACCATTGAACAAAGCCATTTTTAATAGTTGAACGTTGAGATGATGGAATTAAAGGAATACCCATTTAAAGTAGGATTATTTGGTATTGGACTTGAAGCCTATTGGTGTCAATTTCCAGGTTTACGGGAGCGACTGGAAGGCTACGTAGAAGTTGTAGAAAGTAAAATAGCAAGCTACGGCGCACAAGTGGTGAATCTCGGCCTGGTGGACACCCCCGAGAAGGCCGTGGATTGCGGACATCAATTCAGACGGGAAGATGTAGATGTGATCTTTTTGTATGTAACCACCTATGCTTTGTCGTCCACCGTGTTGCCGGTGATACAGCGTGCTAAAGTGCCTGTCATTGTTTTGAACCTGTCACCAGAGGCATCCATTGACTATAAGCAATTCAACAGCCTCAAAGACCGTACGAAGATGACAGGCGAGTGGCTGGCCTACTGCTCGGCGTGCCCCGTGCCGGAGATTGCCAGCGTATTCAGACGGGCCAATATTTTATTCTTCCAGGTTACCGGAATGTTGCACGATGATCCCTATGCCTGGAAAGAGGTAGGGGATTGGATAGACGCCGCACGTGTGGTTCACACCATGAGCCACAACCGTCTGGGGCTGATGGGAAACTACTACGGCGGTATGCTCGATATTTATTCAAATCTCACGCTTCACTGTGCCACCTTTGGCGGGCACATCGAGATCATCGAAGTGGATGAGTTGTCTTCTCTGCGCGAGAAAGTTTCTGCCGCGCAAATTGAAGAACGCGTAAAATATTTTGAGAAAGCATTTGATGTTCAGTCCGATTGTCCGCGTGAAGAGCTGGAGCGTGCGGCGAAAACTTCACTTGCCCTGGATTTACTGGTAGATCGGTATAAACTTGGGTCAATGGCGTATTACCATAAGGGGACAGGCAATGGCAATGAAGACACCATGAGCTCCGTCATCCTGGGAAATTCTTTGTTGACGGCAAGAGGTATTCCGGTGGCAGGGGAGTATGAGGTAAAAAACGCCCAGGCAATGAAGATTCTGGATGCTTTTCACGTGGGCGGTTCATTTACAGAATACTACGCCATGGACTATCACGACGATGTTGTATTGATGGGGCACGATGGCCCGGGGCACATCCAGATAGCGGAAGGCAAAACAAAGGTAAGGCCGTTATATGTTTATCACGGTAAAGTAGGGAAGGGCCTTTCCGTGGAAATGTCGGTGAAGCACGGGGCGATCACATTGCTCTCGGTGGTCGAAAAGGTGGATGGAAAACTCATGCTGCTGTGCGCGGAGGGCGAATCCGTAAAGGGACCCATCCTCGAGATCGGAAATACCAATAGTCGCTACAGGTTTTCCATTGGTGCGAGAAAATTTGTGGAGGAATGGAATAACTACGGGCCTGCGCATCATTGCGCTGTGGGAGTGGGGCACATCACTTCTAAAATAAAGAAGCTGGGGGCGCTACTCAACATTGAAGTAAATCAGGTTTGCTAATAAATAATATTGATCAGGAAACTAAAGTTGATAAAGCAATGGTCGTCATCACAAAACGGAATTTATTCACACGTCGTCTTATTTATCTGGTTATTTGTATTGGCTCAGTCAGTGAATGTTTGGCACAATCAAAAATCAACAACGATGCACGTGCAAAGAAGGTTGTTTTTGGCAACGAGAAGATTACCCTTACCCTTGACTATAACAAAAGAGCAAACGTATCACAGGCAATCGTCAATGGCCAGCAGGTCATACAGGGCGATGCGGGTATTTATTCCCTGATTCGAACAAAGGTCTCACAGTACACTACGTTGACGTTGCCGGCAGACCCCTCCCTTACGATAGCCGGTAATACTATTATACTGAAAGGAATATCGTATGGCGGCCAGGGTCTTGCCATAGAGGAAACCTGGACATTCACCATCAGCGCCAACGACATTCGGTTCGATATAGACCGGACCACCTCGAAAGCAGTTATAGCGGAAGATCTCGGGTCCCCTGTTTTTAGGTTCGATGCTATCAATACGTGGGAGGGCGCTTACCAGGACTATGGCGGGCTGGCTTGGTTCTATCTTTTCAACAAGAAGCGGGATACCTACGGCGTGCGTAGCAGCACATCCGAGTTTTGGAATAGCAAGACCGGCAACGGACTCACGGTTTCCGTATCCGCGCCAGGCAAACAGATCGCCATGGATTACAGCCGGGCGGTGGACGATAAGTTGGTGTACACAGTCGGAGTGTCGTCGACAGAAATGCAGCCGCGGTTTGATCCAGACACAAAAAGGAGAATGTATGTGCGCGACACAACCGATGTATGGGCGCCGGTGGAGATTGGTGCAGGGAAAAGCACACAGAGCATCACGCTATCATACTTTGATTTTAACAAGAAATTCGGCAGGGGTAAACTGGTCGGCATCGATCAGGAACAGGTCAGCGCCGTATTGAACACCATTGCCCGCATTGGTGTGATTGGAAAAAAACATTTTGGCGGCAATAGCTGGCATACGCCGTATGGCCCCATTTGCTTGCACGAGCAATACATTGCGCAAATGGGCCTCGGTATCAATGACGATAACTATTTAACCGGTTATAGAGAGTGTCTTGACTATTATCGCGATAATGCCATAAAGCCCGACGGGAGAGTGTGGCCGCGATGGGCATATTCCAATGAGGATGCTATGCCCCAGGGATATACAGACAAAGGCTTCTACGAGGCGCAGTGGGGATACCTGTTGGATTCCAACCCCGACTTTGTGATAAACGTAGCCGAATTGTATGATCAGAATGGTGACCTGCAGTGGGTGAAGACACATCAGCAATCCAGCGAAAAAGCATTGGACTGGATTGTGGGCCGCGACAGCGATGACAACGGGTTGGTAGAGATGATGACAGACAGCCATAAACAGAAAAGAGGGAGCGATTGGATCGATATTATCTGGGCGGCGTATGAAAACGCCTTCGTCAATGCCAAACTTTATCGGGCTCTTGTTTTGTGGGCGGGTGTTGAAAAACAATTGGGCAACACCGTAAAAGAAAAGTACTACATGGCGTTTGCGGAAAAGCTAAAGGCGAGCTTCAATAAACCCACCTCATCCGGAGGTTTCTGGGATGCTGAAAGGAATTGTTACATACACTGGCGGGATAAGGATGGCTCCATTCACGGTACGAACATGGTCACACCTGTAAATTTCATGGCTATTGCCTACGGTATTTGTGACGACCCAACGCGGATCAAAACGATACTGGACACTATAGAGGCGCAAATGCAAAAGGAGAATCTTTTCTTCTGGCCGATCTCCTTGTACAGCTATGCACCGGGCGAAGGCAACGACTGGCAATTTCCGTTTCCAAACTATGAGAATGGCGACATCTTCTTATCGTGGGGATCGGTCGCCGCCAGGGCCTATGCGTCGTATAAGCCTGAGATTGCCCTCAAGTATGTAAAAAGAGTATTGACGCAATATGCAAAAGACGGCTTGGCGTTTCAGCGCTATGGACGTGCCCAACAAGATGGGCGCGGAGACGATATTCTCTCGGGAAATGCTCTTTCGGTTGTTGGACTGTACCAGGCAATTTATGGAATCAACCCGCTTTACAACCGGTTCTATCTGGACCCACATACTACTCCGGACCTGGCCGGAACGCAGCTAAAATACAACTATCGTAATCAGCAACTGACCATTGATTTGGATGTGAACAGGTATGCCATATCGAATGGTCAGTTTAAGATAGTCTCCAACACAGACTTTGGTTTTTATAACACGGGTAATGAGGTGTCGTATTTTAAGGGTAATGCCGACAAGGCTTCCTTACAGCTGAAGGCGTCACCGAAGAATGACCTTACGCTGGATATTAAAAAATGCGAACCCAGCGAAGTGGTTTTTATCCAGTCGTCCCGGGTTGGAGGTTCTGGCGTATTAGTGTATCAGGTCAATTCGCTCAGGCAAAGCAGTTATTACACCGTACTGCAGAATAATAAAACGCTAAAACGGATCAAGAGCACGCCGGAAGGGACTTTGGTGTTTGAGTATAAAGCAGGCGACGCTCCAAATGAAATTACAATCATGTTGAAGTAAATCACGGTTACGTCGATGAAGATGTTAATGGGAGAATAAGTGCATATGATTTATAGAGCGACATTGTTAGCATGCGTGCTGTTTTTACTTTTTTACACAAATACTAAGGCCCAAAAGGACTTTTCGTTCACGGCCGTGCGGGCTGGATTTCGTACCGTGCCGGATAGCGTACAGTTGGGTGTTTATTGGTATTGGATCTCCGACAATATTTCCAAAGAGGGCGTCATCAAGGATCTCGATGCCATGAAAAAAGCCGGTATCAACCGGGCATTTATTGGCAGCAACATTGTGAATGAAGGCACTCCTTATGGAGCGCACAAAGTTTTTTCGGACGAATGGTGGAAGATCCTTCATGCAGCGTTAAAGAGAGCTACCGAATTGAATATTGAAATAGGCTTGTTCAACTGTCCGGGTTGGAGTCAGTCGGGCGGGCCCTGGATCAAACCGGCGCAGAGTATGCGTTACCTGGCATCGTCAGAAGTGGTGGTGGAGGGTCCTGCAAAAATCAATCAGGACCTGCCCGTGGTAGGCGCACATGCACAAGATGTGAAAGTGATTGCCTGGCGGCTTCCGGCGAACGGTGAAAGCTATCAGGCCAGCATTGCAAAAAGCGATACGCATGAACGAATATTTACTTTTGACGTGAGCGGGAAAAATCCCATGCGCAGTTTGGTGCTCCGTGTAGATGCACCCACCGTAAATGCTGCAGATGTGTATTATAAAGATGGTCAGGAATACAAATTGCTTACACACATTACCATCAATCGGAGCAATACGGCCTTAAACGTAGGATTCGATCCGCTGGCACCCATTGTTATTTCCCTGCCGGAGGTCAAAACAACAAACTATCGCCTCGTTGTTGTGGATCCGGTGAGCGCCACCATCGATGTTCGGTTGTCCTCCCAGCCGGTGGTGGAGCGCTATCCGGAGAAAACACTGGCGAAGATGTTTCAATCGCCGCTACCGTTGTGGAAGGATTACCTGTGGGGCAAACCGGCGAAGGTTTCCGATCCTTCTCTGGTGGTTGCAGCAGACAAGGTAGTTGACATCACCTCCAGGTTCAAAAACGGAAAACTGGAATGGGATGTACCTGCTGGTAAATGGAAGATTTTGCGCACGGCGATGCTTACTACCCAGGTCACAAATGCTCCGGCATCACCCGAAGCAACAGGCTTAGAGGTGGATAAGATGAGTAAGAAACACGCGGCCTACCATTTTGATGCATTCATCGGCGAGATACTGCGCAGGGTGCCTGCCGAAGATCGAAGATCCTTCAAGCTGATTGTAGAAGATAGCTATGAAACCGGGGGCCAGAACTGGACGGACGATATGGCAGACCGTTTCAAACAGGTATATGGTTATGACCCTACTCCGTACTTACCTGTGTTGAGCGGAACAGTGGTGGGCAGCCCTGATATCTCCGATCGTTTTCTTTGGGACTTACGTAGATTGATTGCGGACCGCGTGGCATACGATTATGTTGGCGGCCTGCGTGAAGTAGCGCATAAACATGGTCTCAGGACCTGGCTGGAGAACTATGGGCACTGGGGATTCCCGGGGGAATTTTTGCAATACGGCGGACAGTCGGATGAGATCAGCGGGGAGTTCTGGAGTGAAGGTGCGTTGGGCGACATCGAAAACAAAGCAGCCTCCTCCAGCGGGCATATTTATGGCAAGCGTAAAATTTGGGCGGAGTCTTTTACTGCTGCGGGAAGAACTTTTGGAAGAACTCCGTACATGATGAAACAACGTGGTGACCGTTTTTTTACCGAAGGCATCAACAGCACATTGTTACATGTGTATGTACATCAACCGTATGAAGACCGGTGGCCTGGAATGAACGCATGGTTTGGAAATGAGTTCAACCGTAAGAATACGTGGTTTGAGCAGTTTGATGTTTTTGCGGCATACCTCAAACGTACTAATTTCATGCTTCAGCAGGGGAGATATAGTGCCGATGTGGCCTATTTCATCGGTGAGGATGCGCCTAAGATGACAGGCGTGTGCGATCCTGTTTTGCCAAAAGGATATTCGTTTGATTATATCAACGGCGAAGTATTGCTCAATCAGGCATCTGTAAAAGAGGGAAAACTTTTGCTCCGCAGTGGAATGCAATACAACGTACTGATCTTACCTAAACTTAATACCATGCGTCCCGTACTGGTGAATAAAATTAAAGATATGGTCCGGCAAGGGCTGGTTGTTCTGGGACCCGCCCCACAATATTCGCCCAGCCTCGTAAACTATCCGCACGCCGATCGAGAAGTAAAGAAGCTGTCGGACGCGCTATGGAAGAATGTCGCTCCCAAAGGCTATCAGAAGCTCGGTAAGGGCTACGTGTTCGGCGAGGAGGCAACGCTGGAAAGTGTTTTCAGTGTACTGTCTGTTTTGCCGGATTGCAACGTCGACAATAACGCATTGGATGTGCGGTTCATTCATCGCACGGTAAGCGACTATGATGTCTATTACATCTCCAATCAGCAGGAAAGAAAAGTAACATTCAACGCCACATTCCGCGTGGTGAACGGAAATCCGGAAGTATGGGATGCGCTCACCGGTGAAATGCGTGTATTGCCTGAATATACCCGCGACGGGAGAACGACAACCGTTCCGCTGGAGCTTGAGCCGTTCGGAAGCGCATTCATTGTGTTTAGCGGAGCAAAAGTCGAATCGAAAAAAGGTGATCGGAATTTTCCCGCCGGTCGCGTAATCAGTACGGTGACATCGCCCTGGGAAGTAACGTTCAAAGGATTATCGGCGCCGGAAGGCACTGTTCGTTTTGATAGTCTCTATGACTGGAGAAATTCTTCGGATGCGGCGATCAAATATTTTTCCGGAACCGCAACCTATACGACCATTCTCCAAATTTCCGCTGTACCGCAGCAACAAACGTACATTGACCTCGGTCATGTCATGGCGCTGGGTAAGGTGTATGTGAACGACCACTATGCAGGTGGCGTGTGGACATATCCGTACCGGCTGAATATTTCTGCGTTTTTGAAGCAGGGAGAGAATAAATTGAAAGTAGAAGTCGTCAACAATTGGATGAACCGGTTGATTGGTGATCAACAGTTGCCCGAAAAAGAACGGAAAACCTGGGCAGTTTTTAATCCGTATACAGCTTCTTCCGAGTTGCAGGCATCAGGGTTGTTAGGTCCTGTTACCATTCAAACGTACGATTACCGGGTTCATTAAAATATATCAAAACGGCAACAGTGAGATCCGAAGCTCGCCATAAGGCGAAGCCTTGTTTGTATTCTTCACGAACGCATCATGGTACTGATCCGCTTTTGCAATGAAGGCGGCCGAAGCGATCGTATTGATACCACCGCTGATGCCCAACATCAGGAATTTTCCGAAGAGATATTCAACTCCCGGCCCGCTTTTAAACTCAATGGTATTATAGCTAAAATGCTCAGGCAGTGACGGGTTGTTCGGTCGATAAAACGACGTGAAGGTATTGGCTGTACTTCCAACATAGATCCAGGCATTTTTTGATACGGGCTGCTTCAATGTCACGCTTTGTGGCAAATCGAGTATCAGGTGTAACCCGGTGTTGGTCAATCGCCGGTAATAGTTAACAAGGGGTAGTACCGGAAACGGAGCAGAAGGATCGATCTGGACCAATGCCCCCAAAGAAAGAGAAACATCCGCCGTATGCTTTAATGGAAAGACTATACTGCCATTAAAGTTGAATCGTTTTACGCTTTTCAAATTATCGGAGATGGCGGTGAAGACAGCAGAGTATACTACTGGTGTATGGAAAATGGCATCGGTTCTCGAAAAGTTGAGCGATAAGCCAAGTGTGCTTTCGTTGAAATCACCATTGCTCACCGGCGTTCCAGGTAACGGATTATTCACCTCGCTTACGTTAAAAAACTGTTGATTATGGTAAATCGTGGCGCTGATCACGTTGCCGTTCCACTGGGTTATGGGTATCGCGAAAAAGGAACTGATACGTGCGTTCTGGCTTTTGCCGCTGGCAAAAGACTTTTCATGTAAGTCTGAGTCGAAAGTCCCAGAACCAAAAATACTGGCAGTGATCGAGACCTGACGGAGAGAGGGGTAACGAATAGCCAGTTCCTGAGCTTCTTCCCGCATTGTGTCAGCCGGAGGAAGGCTGGACATATTGAACATATTTTGTGCATAGGCGCAGGCGCTGCTTAACAGCATGACGACTACTATAATTTTAAATTTCATAGATAGTAAAGGATGAATTGATCCGGTGCGATAGCAGGAACATTAAAAAATGCCGGCCGCCGGCATAGTTCATTCGTAAGCAGCGTTATTATGAAGCCTGCGAGGCCTTAATCGTTTTTGAAAGCCGGATACCCGAAAGGACAAAGTAAAAAGCGCCGAACGCTGCATAGCCAACCAGGCTACTGATACCCATTGTAGGTGCGTGGGCTAGTGCGATAAAGGATATACCGGCGATAGTCGATTGTCCTCCACTGATGATCATGGGCCATTGTCCGCCAAGCGCCTTGCGGCGTGTCAACCCTAATATAAGTTGGATAACGCCGGTTATGATTGCCCATGCGCCAAATACCATTAACGCGGTGGGTACACCTGCTTTCAGTGCCAGGGCAACAGCTACGGTCGTGCCAACGCTGATGGCCAGGTTAATGAACTGCGGTGTTTTGGGTACTGAAGGAGGAGTAGCCCTGATGTCAAACCAGGTAGCAAGAGCGTCCCAGGCCGGATAAAGAATGAATAGCACATCGGCCAGTGCTGCATTTGTTTTGCCAGCCGTTGTCATTACGATCACCCACAGTATCGAAAAGCCGGCACGCACGAAATAAAGTGTCCGAAGGCCCCTTGCCGTCTGTACAAATTGAGCGGTCTCTATCGTATTTAATTCATTCGTCGTGTTCATGATCTGATGATTTTGATTGTTGGGGCAAAGTTCCCGATTTCCACGTTGTCTGATTTTCACTTAAGTTAAAATTGCTGGAAAATGTTACGCCGGCTTGGCCTCAATGCTTTTTGCCATCCGGCTCAAAGTCCAGTGAAATGGAATTCATACAAAACCGTTTATGGGTAGGCGGTGGCCCGTCGTCAAAGATGTGACCGAGGTGGGAATCACAACGGCCGCATAACACCTCCGTTCGCAGCATCCCCTCTGAATCATCCGATTGATAGCGAACGGCTGTTATCCGGCCTGGCTCGTAGAAGCTGGGCCAGCCACAGGTACTGGCAAACTTGCTATCAGACCGGAACAACAGGTTGCCACAGACGGCACAATAGTAGGTGCCCCGGGTTGTGCTCTTCCAATATTGTCCGGTAAACGGGCGCTCTGTATCCTTTTCCCGTGCAACAGCATACAGATCGGCGGAAAGCACCTTTTTCCACTCTGTATTGCTTACCTGCAACCGGGTCGTATCTGTAGTTGAATACCACGGATTGTTCTCGTGACCACGGACTGATTTTTCATTTTGGGCGAAGCCGTTTAATGCGATCAGCAGCAATGTCGTGGTATATAGAATAGCTTTATTCATGGTTTAATAATTTTTAAAAGAAATGACACTTGATTTATCGCATCAAAGGTCTGTGCAATCCTCACGCTAAATTTTCACTTAAGTGAAAATCGATGCGTTTTGGTAGTGAAATATGTGTTGCCGGCGCATAAATACGACGAACAAATTAGGCTACAACAAAAGTAGATTCGGCTAAGTCCGCTGCCTGGATACATTCCAACTTTGTACAACAAAAACACAAAGATGGGAATTCGTAAAAAGGCACCACGATATAACACGTACACCAATCTTAAGCATGTTCGGTGTTTTAGCAGCCGCCCAGTCATTGGAAACTTAAAGGGTAGAATTTTTGCAACGGACATTCATAAATAATTCTAAAAGAAATGGAATTAAAAAACAGCACAATCCTGATAACCGGCGGAACAAGCGGAATTGGTTTAGAGTTTGTAAAACAACTCATTGACCATGGGGCGAACATCGTTATTACAGGTAGAGATATTTTCAAGCTGGAACAGGCAAAAAAGCAATTTCCGAAAATTCAGATCTTTCAAAGCGATGTAAGCGAACCGAATGACATTGAACAACTTTATGCGCAAGTCACAGAGGCGTTTCCCAATTTAAACATGATCATTAACAACGCAGGACAAATGCGTCTAATAGACTTGCGGGACGCCGAACTGAGCTTGGAAAATATTACCTGTGAAATCAATGCCAATCTTTCAGGTACAATCCAAATGGTGCATCGGTTTTTGCCACATTTGTTAAAAGCCAAATCAGCTGCGATTGTAAATGTTTCATCCGCTATTGCTTTTATGCCCTATTCTTCGGCGCCTGTCTACAGTGCTTCAAAATCAGGAGTTCACGCTTATACAAAAGCGTTGCGTCTGCAACTTGAGAAGACAAATGTAAAAGTATTTGAAGTGATACCGCCCGGCGTTAATACGAATCTCCAAAATGACTGGGTGTTAAAACCTAACCCAGGCCAGATGATGGATGTAGATAGGATGGTAAGCGCTGCTATTAAAGGCCTTTTGAAAGACAAATTGGAAATCAAACCGGGCTTAACGGCTATTGTAAAATTCGTAAGCAGAATTGCACCTGAATTCATTATGAATGTAGGCCATAGAGAATTTGAGAAATTTAAAAACTTGAATAGTCAAAAAAGTTAATAATTGGAATAGAATGAAAATCATAAGCATTGCACTTCTGTTGATTTCAGCATTCCTAAGCTTCAGGCACGGTTGGGATGCTTTTCGCCCTCTCAAGCCCGAACAGGCAAAAATGATGACCGAATTAGGGATCACCAAAACCATGGTGCCATACTTCGGGGCGTTGTCAATCACGATCGGATTGATGTTGTTTTTTCCACAAACGTTTTTGCTCAGCAATATGCTTCACGCGATCATTATTTTGATAATCATGGCATTGTCGTTAAGCGCGGGAAATGTAAGAATGGCGTTGATAGAAATCCCCTTCCTCGCTATGCCATTGGTATTGATTTGGCTAAAACACCCATTCCCATATCTTCTCGGACATAAAGGATAATTGTTTTTGGCTGAAAAAACGTTCAATTTTAATGACGAAAACGAATGGCAAATACAAAACCATACAGAATACAATCCATCGCGGAAATACACCGGTTGATGGAGCTTCCAAAGCCACATCATCCGCTTATCGGTATCATTGATCTTAAAGGATTGAAAAATGATCCGAATATCAAGGCCGTTACGTTCGACCTTTATGTTGTATCGATGAAGAGAGGCTGCGACAATCTTTTTTACGGCCAACAGAAATATGATTTTGACGAAGGACTGATGGCTTTTATGTCGCCTGGACAGATTTTGCGCGGGGAGGAAAACGGAGTGCCTGACAACCTCGAAGGATGGATGCTATTCATCCATCCCGATTTTTTGTGGGATACAACCCTTGCAAAGAAGATTAAACAGTACGAGTATTTTCATTATTCTACAAACGAAGCGTTATTCCTTTCGGATAAAGAAGAGGCTGTCATGAATGAGATCATTGAGAATATTAAGCATGAATACCACTCAAACATTGATAGCTTTAGTCAGAACATCATCATTGCTCATTTGGAAACCTTACTGAGCTATGCCGAACGTTTTTATAATCGTCAGTTCATCACTCGGAAAAAATCAAATCACCAAATTCTCAATCGTTTGGAAGAACTGCTTTCGGACTATTTCAATAGTGATGATTTGGTAACAAAGGGATTGCCATCTGTTCAATACATTGCAGACACATTAAATGTTTCATCAAGCTATTTAAGCAACTTGCTAAAATCGTTAACAGGACAAAGTACGCAACAACACATCCATGACAAACTGATGGAGAAGGCGAAAGAGAAACTTTCAACGACAGATTTTTCGGTCAGTGAAATAGCCTATCAATTAGGATTTGAACATCCCCAATCGTTTAGTAAATTCTTCAAGACTAAGACCAATCTTTCACCTTTGGAATTCAGGCAATCTTTTAATTAACGGAGGAGCGGGCTTATCCAGGCCGATGGATGGGTGAAAACATCGATGCCAGATGTCGGTAGACAATACGCATTTGATACAAGTGTCTGTGACATTTATCACGTAATTTTTGTATCAAATGTCCTCGCCATGTTGACACAGATGGCCCCACCTTTGGGTCGGAAAAAAATTAGACTATGAAGTTAAAAGGTAAAGTTGCTGTCGTTACCGGGGGTAACAGCGGCATAGGTTTCGGTATCGCCGAAGCATTTGCAAGCGAAGGTGCCGTTGGTGCAATCGTGGGAAGAACACAGGAAACGCTGGATAGCTCGGTTGCTCAGTTAGGCGAGCGCTTTGTAGGAATTCGTGCCGATGTAACCAAACAAGATGATCTGGAGCGGGTTTTTAACGAGACCACAAAAAAGTTTGGCAAGATTGATATCGTAGTAGCGAATGCCGGAGGTGCGGCAACAGGCGCTCAGTTGGGTTCCGTTGCAGTCATTGGAGAGTCGGACTATGACAAGACGATGGACCTTAACCTGAAGAGTGTTTACTTCACTGTTCATAGAGCATTACCGTACATGAAAGATGGTGGTTCGATAATCCTGATCGGGTCAAATGCCGGGCATCGTGCATACCCCTCGTTATCACTTTATGGAGCTGCTAAGGCTGCGGTCATTGCTTTTGCAAGGGGGTTTTCATTGGATTTGCTCGATCGGCGCATCCGGGTAAATGTCCTGTCTCCCGGCACAGTCGAAACACCGGTTTTTGGGAAATTTATACCCAGGGAAGAGGTGGAGCGAGTCAAGAAATGGTGGGTCGATGGAATCCCTGTCGGTCGCATCGGCCAGCCTTCGGATATTGGAAAGACAGCAGTTTTTCTGGCTTCGGACGATTCGGCATTTATGCTGGGCTCTGAAATCCTCACTGACGGCGGCGTAACCAACATGACACCCGCTAAATGAAGGCGGAATGAACGCTGGCATTTAAAAGCCCTGTTACGCAAAGTGTAATGGGCTTTTAAATGCCAGTTAGCCTGATCGCATCAACTAAAATCACGGATTTTGTCAAGCATGATGATGTGTAGTCCTGGAGAGAGAATTTTGGGAGCTTTTGCCATTTTTTCAGCGAGCAACGATGTGGGTAGTGGCATGAATTTTCTGAATAGACCCAGCCCGTTCAGAAGGGTTAGAAGCAGTGCGCTTAACCGCTCGCCCGATCGGTCGGTATTCTTTCGCAATAGCATGGCAGGCTTGAATATAATGTATTGATTAAATGCAAGGCTCTCAATTTGATCTTCCAATTTACCCTTCACCTTGGAATAAAATAGAGGGCTGGAAGCTTTCGCTCCATACGCGGACAATAATACGGCACTATAAACGCCGTTTCGTCTGGCAACCTCAGCAAACTTAAACGGTATCTCAAAATCGATATGCCACTGTCTGTCTCGGGAGCCGGCTGTCTTCAGCGTTGTTCCCAGACATGAAAACCAAACATCTCCATGGACAAATGGTGATACCGCTTCCAGGTTGTCGAAATCAGTGAGTATCTCCGTAAGTTTGGAGTGACTTCGCTGGGTGGCAGCACGAACAAATATCACAACGGCTGTGTAGTCCACGTCAAGTAGTAAGATATCAACCAGGTTTTTACCCGTTGCACCGGTGGCGCCGATAACTAAGGCTTTCATGTCCTATAAGTTTAATGCGTTGATGTTCTCTATCCCAGGCAGTCTTCGGCGTCATCCGATGTGGGTTTTGTCCTTAGGCTTAGTGCTTGGTCAGCCAGTTTTCAACTGCCCTCGAAAAATCAGCGACATCTATGGGATGGCGGCTGGTGATGAGGTTTCCATCGATCACTACAGGTTCTTCCAGCACCGTACCGCCTGCATTCTTCAAATCAACCTGGATATTCCAGTAACCCGTAAGTTTTTTCCCTTTAAGGATATCAGCGGAGGCCAGCACAACAGGCGCGTGGCAGATCGCGGCAATTAACTTTCCCGACTTGTTGAAATCCTGGATGAAACGGATTACGTCTTTGTCGAATCGTAAGTTATCCGGATTCCAGGCGCCACCAGGGATGAAAACTGCATCGTAATCACTGACCTTGATCTGGTCCGCGGTTCGGTCGAACTTAATCCAGCCTACAGGTTGTAAGTATTGAATGGCCATAATATGTGTCTTTGCCATTTCAGGTGTGCTAAGCCCGTATCTCTCAGGAGCCGGATTGAATTTGGGGGCAACGACTTCCACCTGGGCGCCCAGTTCCCTGAAGTACCATACCGGTCCCGATAGTTCTATCTCTTCGAAACCATCAGCGGCCAGTACAGCGATCTTCTTGCCTTTTAACACGGATCTATTCACTACAGGAGTAAAAAAGAATGCTCTCAACGCCTCATTTCCGGGAGCATTAAGCAACTGCGATACCGGCATATTGACAACCGCAGAGGGAGAAGTCAATTGATTCAGTACTTCCAGTTCATGTGATTTGATTTGGCCGGTGGCTACTTTAACCTGGGCCAGCGTGTTAGAGACAGCATGCATAACGATAATACCTGTTATAATAAATTGATTTATTGTTTTCATATGTTTCGTTCTTATTGTTGCAAGTAATGATGGTTGAGACAATAATGTTATTTCCGGATAAGGGGCGCGAATTCGATAAGCCTGTGAAGGCCGCTCTGAAAGGGTTGCTTTTTTATGCTGGTGTTAAGGTAGTCGATCACAGGCTGTATCGGTGGAAATTTCAGGTGGTACTGAAAGGCATCTTCACTCCTGAATTTTTCATACGTAACAAACTGCGTGCTATCGGCTTCCAACTGTGAAAGCTGATAGGTGACAACACCCGGCTCACCGCGAAATTGTGGCATGGCCGTGTGATAGACCGTCTTAAAATTGTGCTCAGTTCCTGCTTTGGCATCCACAAACAGCATAATGGTAATCGGATCATCTGTTTTTTTGACGACACTACGCCACTGCTGTTTAGCGATCGGTTCCAGGTCTTTTACATCGATTCTTTCTGCTGGTTTTGACAGCGCGGTTTTCGCCAACGACTCGATGGCTTTGAAGGACGGGCTCGTGCAGGCCTTCTCCAGCTCAATTTTACTGTCCCATCTTTCGATGATCCACAACACTGATGGATCTTCCTGCTCATAATATGCTTCCGATAGAACGTTGCTGTCCTGGCCCAGGGAACGCACTACATAATCACTCACAACTTTGCGGAATGCAGTCTGGTGGTCCGGTTTAACGTCATACCGGGTTAGCCTCACCACGAAGTCATTGTTGTTAGCGTGATCCCGTATAGATCCTCCCACGGCAGCGTCGTCGGAATGTTGTGCTTTCAGGTTCGACGAGCACAGCAGGAATAGCATCGTTAAAATAATCGCCGTGTGTTTTCTTGAAAATGATATTGGCATGCTTGTTTCCATGTTGCGTAAAATGATCCTTCCGAGTTACCGGGTGTACAATCAACCGATTGCCGTCCTTCTCAATCCGGCCACAAATGTTATCGCGCAATCTTGAGCAATAGATCTGACACATCGTGCGGTTTGGACAGAAAAGGCGAGTGACTGGTTTTGAGCTGATAGACGGTTTTTATACCTGCCACCGTGATCATCCGGTCTTGAAGGCCCGGTGAGATCACAACGTCATTAAGCGTCTTGATATAGACCTTACTGACGGTGCCGAAATGATTATCCGTCAGACTAACTTTGTTGGAGAACGGAATGGCGGGTTCCGGGCGATAATTTTCGATTACCCTTTTTTTGTCGGTCGGTGAACCATCGCTTACAAAAAGATCGGTTACCTTGTTATTCAAAACGTCAAGCGTTAATTTATCGGCCGAGGGAACCAACGCGGGGCCTAGCTGGGAATCAGGATCCGAATAAGCCAGGTCTGTTAGCGCCTGTCCGGAAGCCGGAAGGAACGCGGCGATATAAACCAGTTTGCGGATTCTTGTGGGAATCTTTTCTGCCACATTTGTCACAACCATTCCCCCCATGCTGTGTCCCACCAGTATCACGTTGCCTTTCGTTTCTGAAACGGCCTCGATAACCTTATTACTATAAACATCGAGGGTCAGGCTCTGAGGCGGCGTGTTGTCATCGCCATGACCCGGCAATTGAACGATGATCACCTGGTTACCCTTATTGACAAGGTCGGTGCGCACAGCATCCCACACATAAGGCGCTTGCCACGCGCCGTGCACCAGCACATACGTGTTTGTAGCGGCAGTGTTGTCCTCATCTCCCGTATACGTTGCAAATGCAGATAATATAAATGCTGTCGATAACAGCGCTAAGATTGTCTTTTCCATTTTTTTAAGTTTTTGTTTTTCATAAACGTCTTGGTAAAACTCTGTTGCCGATGGATGATTATCGGATCGTGTCGGGGGCCGGCATATCGAAACCGTTCAAGATCATAGCAAGAAAACTATAGCCGCCAATCAGGAAGAAAAGCTCGGCCACACCCTCACGCCCGAGCAGGTGTACAGCCCATTGATAGGTTGCGTCGGGAACAACGCGTCCCCTTGCCAGCGCCATGGCGATGTCATGGGCAACGGTTTCCTGTTCGTTCAATCCATGAGGCTTTCCCCCTGCGGCCAGCGTTGCGATAGCACTGGCGGGAAGGCCGAACGCCATAGCCATGATCTCATGTGCATATAGCTCGAAGCGCGCACCAAACGCTGCCCCAATCGTGAGAATGGCTACTTCACGTACTCGTTTTTCAAGTGTCGCGTGAATGTCCAGCGTACGTATAAAGCTTAACGCCGGGACGCCAAACTTCGGATAATGTAACATCGGCGGAAATGGCCCAAGCAATGCTCCTTGCTCGTCGATCATGGTTACCTGGCTTTGACTCCGGCCAATGAGATTGGCTATCTCGTCATGCACGTGACGGACGTCTACACCAAGCGTATCGGGTGGTAATGGTTCGAGGCGCATAGCTTTATTTTTTTTCCGGTGCAATTTCATCAGAGAACCTGCCGTCGATCAGGACAAATGCCATACGGCAGATCTTTCCCGACCGGTTAGCCCAGGCATGGTTCGTACCGTTTTGAATAATGACGTCGCCGGCCTGGAGGGAGGTCTCACCGCGATCGAGAACCATCGTTATTTCGCCTTCGAGCACGATGCCGTAATCCACGGTTTGCGTGCGATGCATTAATGGATGAGGGGCGCCAGCCTGTGAAGTTGAAGCGCTTTCGCTCCCCATGGATTTGAATTTAGCCTGGGCATCTGCCCCCGTAAGTTGTCGTATCTCATCGCCTTCCGGAGGGAATTCGATAACCCGTATCCGGGTCCCATTTCCCGGTGGTGCCAGCACCAGACCATCTTCGTCTGAGGAGCCGGGCTGTGCCGTGATCAAAGCAGGTGTTTCTGCCGTGTGCCATACTTCAAAGAGAGTAGGACCACCGGGCCCGCCTATAAGCCGCGTAGTCATAGGTGGCAGGTTGGGAATAATAATGGCCTTCCTATCGGCGTCGTGGCCTGTCACGATGCGCTTGAATGTCCTTGGCTGTTCGTTCATGCGACGGGTATTAATTGTCTGCTGATTTTCGGAAAACAAATGCGCCCAGGTAATGAAAGAGTATACCGATTGCCCATGCTGGCGTTGACCAGAGAGGCCACGGATAAGTTCTGTCGGTCAGGTACCAGACAAGCCACAGGACCGGTGTTACAAGCAGAAAAACAAGAAGATGAATTCGGAAGCCCGCCTTCAAATTCACTTTTGTGGTGGCAGGCCAGTTGGATTGATGTGTCATATAGATTTAGATTTGAATTGACCAATTTATTTGGTTTTGCTTGTACAAATATGGCAGATGACCGGGCTGGAAAGGGGTGAAATTCGTCTGGGAATAGGGGGGCAAACGTCCTGATCGATAGCCGCCATTGGGATGAATTTCTAATTTGCTTAACTTGAGTTGTATCCGCAGCCTATGAACTTTACTATAATGGCCAGGAGTAAATATTACCTCGTATTACTGATCACAGTGCTCCGGTACGGTTTGCTGGGCGCGCAAACAGGCCTTGTCAATTTTAAGCACCTTTCTTATCGCGAAGGACTGGTGCAAAGCCCGGTTTCGGCATTCCTGCAGGACGATCAGGGTTTTATTTGGTTCGGTAATCTGAAAGGCCTTACACGTTATGACGGTTATGAGTTCAAAACATTCATTCATAGCGTTTCAGATACAAGCAGCATCAGCAATGATCGCGTTAATGCCGTTTTTATGGACACCGAAAAATCCATCTGGGTGGCCACTGCGCATGGACTAAATCGCTTCGATCGCGATCTTGAAACATTTGAATCAATTGACATCGTCAAGGCAAAAGGCGGCAGGAACTACATTTCCGCTATTGCCGAGGATGGCCGGAAAAACCTGTGGATCGGTACGTTCGCAGGCCTGAAGAAATTGAATAAAGCCACTAAAACACTGGAAGACGCCTCAATAACGGAGACCATTTCAATAGCCAACGAGGCAGTATACTCCTTATATATAGACAACGAACAAAAATTGTGGGTTGGATCGAAAAGCGGGTTGAACAGGTTTGACCCGGTTTCGAGAAAAATGCTGCCTTTGCCCGATGCTATTCAGGCCAGCAAACTGCACCAGTCAACAAAAGTTGTCGTTATCCGGCAAACAGTCGATGGCGACCTGTGGTTTGGTACAGAAACATCCGGCGTCTTTCGGTTCAATGCTGCCAGAAATGAAATACAGTCATACGCATTCAAAGAGAATTGCGCCAACTGCTTATCGTCCGATTGGATCAAGGATATTCTGATCTATGATAGCAACACGTTGTGGTTTGCGACACAGAATGGCATCAGTCAGTTGAATACCACAAACAATCAGTTTACCAACTATTTACACGAATCAACCAACACGAATACGATCAGCGATAACGCCGTGCGGTGTCTGATGAAGGATCGCGCATCATGTGTATGGGTAGGCACCTTCTCTGGCGGTATTGATTTCTTTTATTCCGGAAATTCAAACTTTAACAATATCGGAGAAGCAGTTGGTCCGAAGGGTTTTTTGCACCCGCTGGTTAGCGCGCTGGTGGAAGATTCTGATGGTTCCCTTTGGGTGGGTACGTATGGCGGCGGCGTAAGTCATGTCAATAGAAAATTAGATTCGTTCACGCACTATTCGGTCAAGTCGCCGCGTAAGGGAAGGATCAACAACGGTATCAAGTCACTGGCCGACGATGGAGAAACCCTATGGATAGGCACCCTGGAGGGGTTAAGCGTCTTACAAAAATCCTCCGGAAAGATCACACATTTTGATATCCCAATCAGGCAGGGGCGACTCGGCGAAAAGATAGTCAATACAATACTGCCGGATGACGATGGTGCATGGATTGGTACCAACGGGGGCGGATTGAAATTCTTTCGCAACGGGCAAACACTTCTTTCATACTTAAATGAAGGCGGTGCCGGATCGGTCGCAGATAATTTCGTCACGGCACTCCTGAAAGATTCATTGGAAAATATTTGGGTAGGCACTCAGAATGGCTTGTCGTACTACGATACCCAAAAGAAAGCGTTTACTCATTTGTATAGACGAAGTAGAGACATTCAAAGTCGTATAAGTCATAATCACGTCACAGTCTTTTTTATTGACTCGAAGCGCAGGATGTGGATTGGCACCGAAAGCGGGCTAAATTACTTCGATGTAAAAACAAACGAATTCTATCCCATCACTGACCTGTTGGGGCTTGCCGATAATTTCATTCACGCGATCACGGAAGACGAGGATCAGAACTTGTGGTTTAGTACCGATATGGGCATTGTGAAATTGTCGTTTCGGAAATTCAGGACTCCATTTGATGTTGATGATTTCTACTTTACGGTATACAAATCATCCGACGGATTGCCGTGCAATCAATTTTCTAACGCCTGTGGTTTGTCTCTTCAAACGCATGAGCTGGCATTTGGCGGAACGAATGGGCTGTCTATTTTTTCTCCCGACAAATTGATCACAAACACCAGTCCAGCAACGATTGTGTTAACGGAAATATTGATCAACAATAAAAGCGTTCCCATCGGTGGAGAGTCTCCAATAGCAAAGTCACCCACGCGGGTTGATAAAATAACGTTGAACTACGACCAGGGCTCTGTTAGTTTTAAGTTTGCGGCGCTTAATTATATTAATTCGGAAAAGAGCCAATATGCCATCAAGCTTGGAGGGCTACGGGGTAACGAAACGTGGCGGCCCCTTGGCAATCAGCGGATTGTTAATTTCACCAACCTCCAGCCGGGAAGCTATAGACTTTACATCAAGACATCGAACGATGGTAAGCGCTGGGGTGCAGAAATCAGAGAAGTAGCGTTAACCGTGCTGCCGCCGTGGTGGAGAACCTGGTGGGCTTATGCCATTTATTTTTTGCTGGCAATGGGATTCGTAACGGCCGTGCTGGCCCTTATGGGATATCGCCGGCGAATGCTGGCTGAATTGCAAATGGAACATCTTCTGAATGAACGGAGGCAGGAGTTGTACCAAATGAAAATGAATTTCTTTACGAATATTTCGCATGAGATCCGAACCCCGCTTACGCTCATTCTTGGCCCGGTGCAGAAACTCATGGATGGTCTTTCCAATGAAAGGTTCGCCAGCAAGCAACTTCTCTTGATCAGGAATAACGCTTCCCGACTCATGAAGCTTGTCACGGAACTCATGGACTTTCGAAAAGCCGAAGAGGGGCATATGTCACTCTATATATCGCAACAAGACATCGTCCCCTTTTGCAAAAAGATATTCGAATACTTCCAGGGGCTTGCGGACGACAAAAACATTGCTTATGAATTTTTAAGTGATGAAGAATCGATATGGCTTTACTTCGATTCAAATCAACTTGAAAAAGTAGTTTTCAACCTTCTTTCCAATGCGTTTAAATTCACCCCAGATCATCGTAAGATTATTTTACGTATCGAATCCCGCCACGAATGGGTCGATATTCATGTTTCTGATAACGGCAAAGGAATTCCCAAAGCTCATCAGGACCAATTATTTAAGAATTTCTATCAGGTTGACGACTCCGGCAGGCAGAACATGGGCAGCGGAATAGGGCTGGCGCTTTCAAAGACTATTGTGGAGCTCCACAAGGGTATGTTGCATTTTAACAGCAATACCTGGACCGACGAAAAAGCTGGCAGTACTACATTTACGGTGTCGCTAAAAAAAGGGGTAGACCATTTTGATAAGACCCAGATCGTCTCTGAGTCATTTTGTTCGGATGATTATCAGGAAATCGGGTCGTTTACGGATCCTGTGCCGGGCGATGTCTTGGAAATACCCCGTACAACGCAGGTAAAACCAACCATTTTGATAGCGGAAGACAATGACGAAGTTCGGTCATTTATAGTCGATACCTTAAGACCAAACTACGATATCATCGAGTTCGCTAACGGATCGCATGCACTCCTGTCCATGGAGCGGAACATACCTGACCTCATCATCAGCGACATCATGATGCCGGGTACGGACGGGCTCGCACTGTGCGCGTCGGTTAAGTCCACAGAGAATACAAATCATATTCCGGTTATCCTGCTGACGGCTCGTTCGTCTGTTGGGAACCATGTACAAGGTCTGGCTACGGGCGCCGATGCCTATATCTCGAAGCCATTCAATACGAAAATACTCGAACTCACCATAAAAAATCTCCTCACGGCGAAGGAGATTATGCGTGAGAAATTTTCACAACAGCTGATTCTTCAACCCACCAGGATTTCTGTAACATCAAATTCGCCGGAGGAGCAGTTTATTGGTAAACTGATGGCTATCATCGAATCAAAAATGGATGATCCGCAATTTGATGTCGATGCACTGGTCATTGAAATTGGCATGAGCCGGTCTGTCCTTTATAAGAAAGTACAAGCCCTTACGAGCTATTCCGTTGCTGACCTTATTAAAGAAATGCGATTGAAAAAAGCCGCCGAGCTTTTGAAGCAGCCATCAATGTCCATTGCCGACGTGGCGTTTTCCGTTGGATTTAACGACCGTAAGTATTTTAGCAAAGAGTTCAGAAAAGAGTTCGAAATGTCTCCATCGGAGTTTATCGAAGCTCATCAATCGAAGGGATGAATTAACAAGAATCATCACTTTTGAATCTGCCTATTTCGGGACACTTATTCAGAAATCCTCACTTGATTTATAAGTTCGCCCCCCGTTGAAAATGCGTCGATATTTGCGAAAGTGGTAATGGCGATCTGTTCCATCGCTTCCTGAGTGAAGAAACCCTGATGAGAAGTGATTAGTACATTTGGGAAAGAGATAAGTCGCATGATCAGATCATCTTCAATAATGTCTTCAGACAAATCCTGGAAAAATAATTTACTTTCCTGTTCATAGACATCTAACCCAAGATAGCCAAGATGGCGGCTCTTTAGTGCTTTAATGACATCGGCGGCGTTAATCAATCCACCCCGGCTGGTATTGATCAGCATCGAGCCCGGCTTAAATAATTTTAGAGTCTCTGTGTTGATTAAATGCCTTGTGCTATCTGTCAGTGGACAGTGCAACGAGACGATGTCGGCCCCGGATAACGCTTCTGTTAAGGGACTATACAAAATACCCTCAGCGACGAGGTCTGAATCTGGGTAAATATCAAAGGCTTGTATATGGCAGCCGAAGCCTTTAAGGATACGGCAAAATGCTTTACCGATCCTGCCTGTTCCGATGACAGCAACCTTGCGGCCGTGCAGATTGAATCCCATCATGCGCTCAAGCGAAAAATTCCCTTCTCGTATGCGGTTATAAGCCTTGTGTGTTTTACGATTGAGGGTAAGAATCAGGGCCATGGTATGCTCAGCGACCGCTTCGGGTGAATACGCGGGTACCCGCACAACCGGCATTCCATGTGCAGTGGCGGCTGGGATGTCAACGTTGTTAAAACCAGCACATCGGAGTACAATCAAACGCACGCCCTGCCGGTGCAAGAGTTCCAATACGGTGGACGTCAGTGCGTCGTTAACGAAGATACAAACCGCATCACAGCCGCTGGCCAGGGATGCCGTCTGCTCGTGTAGGGGGACAGAAAAAAAACTTAACGTATGACCTGTGTTATATCGGATGAGAAATTCCTGGTCATACGAATATGTACTAAACACAGCGATTTTCATTGCGGCAGTGGGGATAGGATATCAGATGGTTTGATAGTAAAAATAGTTATTAAATATGTTAAAAGATCTGAAAACAACTTTTTTACGCCGCAATCATGTAAAGTGCGTGCCTCGAATTTCAGAAGTGACTTGTATTGGGAAACTGAATAGATCGGCTCGTCCGGCAGGACCGGCTTAAAGATCTTTTTTGAGGAATATTTTTGTCGCAAGAATGAGTGGAACGAGGATCCATAACAACAGAACGCCGGCCGAGAAGACAATTCCGATATGGCTCCCGAAAAAATCCTGAAAAAAAGCGCCGGTATACCCCATGAGGGCAGAGATGTCCAACTGAAGGAGCATCATGATCCTGGCGAGGTCAATTGGATTAAACGCGACGAGGGCAACGGTGACTTTTTCCAACGGATAATCTCCGAACGTATAGATGATCCACAACAAGAGTCCGTCAAAAATAAGGGAGAAGTAAAACCAGAAGAGCAGCGCAAGTCCGATGGCCTTTGCTTTGTCGCGTGTTAATACTGAGGCAAGGAAGGCGAGGGAGACAAACACGAGTGTAAGCATTAGGCCGGTGAACAACAGTGTAAGACTCCCGGGGGCCAGGCCGTAAAAGACAATCGGTAGACCAATGCCAATACAATAGGCGAAACAAAGCGACAGCCCCACCGAGAGGTATTCACTGAGATAGATTGTTTTTCGATTCACGGGCTGTGCCAGCATCAATTCAATAAATTCGTATGAATTATAGAAGTGGATGGTGGTGAATACAATGCTTACAAGCGGAATGGCCATCAGGACCACGTTCATCAGACTCATAATCACTTTACCGGTGTCGCTATCGAGCTGGTAGAGCGCAAACGTGCAGACAAACAGGAAAACGGTATACAGGAGGATGAACCGTGTTCTTAAAATGTCGTAAAAAATATATTTGATTATACGTGGCATGTCAATCGGGTATAGCGTGCGTGAATGCCTTTTCTTTAATGAAAGAGGCCATGGCCTTACCCAGTCGGCTTTCCTGGGTTTGTTCTTTCAGGTTTTCGATGGTGTCGTGGTACGCGACTTTTCCTTCAAACAAGTAAATGATGTGGGAGGATAATTCATCCAGGTCGCTCAATATGTGCGACGAGATCATGAACAGTTTACCCGCGTTTTTTTCCTGTATTATTTTCTCCTTGAGTATCTCTACCGAAACCGGGTCAAGTCCGGCAGTTGGTTCGTCGAGGATCAGGATAGGAGCGTGGAATAGGAACGCAAGCGCTGCGCTAACCTTCTGCCGCGTGCCGCCTGATAGTGTATGCATTCTTTTGTCTACTATTTTGTGGAGGTTAAATGCCCTTATCAATTCTTCATCGGTATTTGCTGTATTGCCGCGAATATTTTTCATCATGTCGAAAAGCTGGCCGATCCGCATATTCTCCGGATAACGCCCAATTTGTGGCATGTACCCGATCTTTTCACGGTATCGCCAATGGTCTTTGATATCTTCGCCGTCAACAAGGATCTTTCCGAGGGAAGGTATTACCATGCCAAGGATGGATTTTATAAGCGTTGTTTTTCCGGAGCCATTGGGGCCGACCAGGGCATATGAGTTTCCTTTCTCCAGATTGAAATTAACTTCACTCAGGACGGAAAGTTTCCCGAAATGTTTACTTACTTGTTGCAGCGAAATCATAGGGTTTCATAGAAGGCGAACTATCTTTCAGGTCTTCGGGCGTTACAACGGGAATGGCTTTCTCTGCGCGGTCAATAAGCAAAACAAAAAAACTTCTCCATAGAAGTATAGCCGCTGGTATTCTTTCCACGATCATGGCATACATATTCACCGGGCGGAAGGGTACGTCTCCAATACCATCTTTGTTTAGGTCATATCCCTGATACTTATCCCAATAGTTTCCATTGATTTGGTTTAGAACCAACGAACCGTTGGTTGCCATATCAAAGGTGTTAGCGGAAAAATTATTCCGGTTAAAAACATTGTCATCGGAGCTGGCCTGAAGTCTTACGGCATAGCCGTTTTCAGTAAAGGTATTTTCGGTAAAGTTTGTACGGCTCACACCCTCCAGGTGAATGCCGATTGTGTTCTTAAAAAATGTATTGTTTGTTACCTCGCTATCCCGAATGTCTTTCAGCAGCAGGCCATACGCGGAGGATCCCCAGTTTTCGTCAAAGGTGTTCCCAATCATTTTTACATTTTTTGTATACATGACAGCAACCCCTGCGCCATTTCGCAGGAATGTATTGTTGTAGTATTCGTCATTGTGTGAAAACATGAAGTGCAATCCATAACGCACATTCCCCTCGCTATGGTTGTTGGTGATGAGGGAATTTGTGACAAATTCGAAGTAGATTCCATCGCGATGCCCCTTTATATTATTTTTGTTTATGGTTATGTTTTCACATTTCCATAAATGGATGCCATTGCCGATCTGATTTTCTGCAATCCCATGTGAGTACAACGTGTTTTTTTCAATCAGCGAGGAGGTTGTGTTTGCGAGGTAGATCCCAAAAAACGTGTTTTCAAATTTATTGTGCTGAATTTTGATTCCTTTTGAGTCTAAAATTTTAATTGCCGCCAGATCGTTAATGTTGGCGACACCGGTGTCAATAAACCGGATTCCACTGACCGTAACGTTGGTCGCGTGAATGGTAAATATTTCGTATTTATGCTCTCCATCCATGGTTGGTAAACCATTTCCCAGGATTGTCAGAGATTTCTCTATAATTACATTGCCCTCTTTATAAATTCCAGGTTCAATAATAATGGTATCTCCATGGTCACTTAGCGCAACGGCCTCCTTCAGCGTAGTGATTTTTCCTTGTTTACTGACCCTGTACGTTCGTGCCTCGGCATAAGCCAGTGTAAAAACCAGAACAGAACAAAAAACAATGATCTTCATTCGCCGAATTGTTTCTCCAGCTCTTGCCAGGTTAATGGAGTGGCTTGCCAGTTTGTAGTCAACTCTGAATTTTGAAATTCAAAAGCTGCAACGCCGCTTGCCATCGGGCTCATCACTTCGCTGGATTTTAGGAAGTATGCTTTTTGTGCATCGATGAGTTTTTCGGGCTGCGAAAAGTCGATCACCAGTGTATGCTGATAGTCTTCCTTGCTCACGTCCGTACCTTTGTAAAAGTTGAACAGGCAGTTGATATCGTCAAATTTGTAGACCTTGCCCTTTTTGGTCACCAGTTCTGCTCCGAACTTGCGATCCATAAGCGTCATCTTACAGGCATGGCATTGATCTTTTCCATACGCCAATGGCTCTGGTTCAGCTGCGCAGCCGATAAGGAATAAGAATAAAGCAAATACGAATGGTTTCATGTCGTTGTTTTTTTTCTGTTAATGACTATTTCAAATACGATCACCATCGCAACGATAATAGCCGAGCCGATGAATACCCAGCCGCCAACGTCGGGACCAGAGAATGCAGTAAAATTTAGAAGCTGCTTCGTGCCTATTAGGGGAGGCTGATAGGACATTCCAGGAACCTGAATAGCAGCAGTAGGATCGAGGTTGTGTCCATAGTCATATCCCCATAAATAAAAATCTACAATCGCGCCGACACCTGCGGCGATGAGTAAACCCAGGTACACGAACAGGCTCCAGCGCTTGTTAATGATCGGAGCCAATAGGCCGAAACCAATGATGCCGGCGACAATGTACGGCAGATAATTAAACTCGGGAAACATCTCGACCTTGATGTGCTTCATACCAATATAATGGTTCAAGGCGTTGATGGTGTTTAAATCGCCGGTTATATTATTTATCCAGATTTTTAAACCCAGCCATTCAGGGTATTGCGGCGCCCACATCAGAATTCTCCATAAAGGCAAAAAATAGGCCGACACCATCAGTAAGGCTGACAACGCAATGGCAATTCTGGAGATGGGCTTTAAATTTTTCATTCTTCATTAAGATGTTTTTCAATGAGCGCCCCGTCAAATCCCCGAGGATTTAATCGGGACGCCTTCAACCTGCAAACTATGAATTTGGTCCTACTGCCCGGCACTGCTGGCCTGGGGTTCGATTTTTCCGGTTGAAAATTTTAATTCTGTTTTGCTGCCCGCGGGAGATACTCTTGCATAGCCTGACATTTCCTGGTGAAGGGCTGAACAAAAGTCCGTGCAATAGAAAGGTGTTATACCCGGTGTGAGCGGCAACCATTTTAGAGTTTGTGTTTCACCTGGCATAATAAGGATTTCTGAATTTAAGGCTCCCTTTATTGCGAAACCGTGGGGCACGTCCCAATCCTGTTCCAGGTTGGTAACATGGAAGTACACTTCGTCGCCAACGCGTATTCCTTCGATGTTGTCAGGGGTAAGGTGTGAACGTATGGCGGTCATGTATACATGTATTTCTTTTCCCTTGCGTTCTACTTTTGTTTTACCTTCTCCAAGCGCCGCATACGGATGTTTATTCTCTTCCAGCTTAAATATCTTGGTGGATTTGGGCATTAACATTTCTGCCGGAATCGCTTCGGCATAATGTGGCTCGCCCGTGGTCGGGAAGTCTAACAGCAATTGCATTTTGTCGCCGGAGATGTCATAGATCTGTGCCGACTGCGTTAACTCGGGGCCGGTGGGCAGGTACCTGTCTTTTGTGATCTTGTTATAAGCAATCACGTATTTGCCATGGGGCTTACGGGTAGGGCCGCCAGGTATAGACAAGTGTCCGATAGAATAGTAGGTAGGAACTCTGTCGAGTACTTCGAGACTTTCCACATTCCATTTTACAATTTCAGAAGACACGAACATCGACGTGTAGGCGTTTCCTTTCTCGTCAAACTCTGTGTGCAAAGGTCCAAGTCCTGGTTTCTTTACTTCGCCATGAAGGGCTGACTCATACTTAATCACCGGAATTCCGGCAAAATCTCCTTCGAAATCTTTATTTTCAATCGCTTTCATCACTTTCGCGAATGAGAAAACAGGAATAAGCGCGGCCAGCTTTCCACTGCTGACGATATATTCGCCCGAAGGGTTTACGTCGCAGCCGTGAGGCGATTTAGGGCATGGAATGAAGTAAATGATATCCTTTAATTCTGCCGGGTCTAACTGGAGTACTTCTGTGAGAATGGTTGAGGTGGCCGAGTGGGTCTCGTCACTATAGACATTGTGCGCGTATTTTGCATTGGTCTTTTTCCCTTTACCGGCTTTGATATATTCTTCTGCTTTTTTCCAATTTACAGCCATAATAAAGTCTTTGTCCTTTTGGGAGGCATTTACTTCCAGCAGGGTATAGGCTTGTTCTGTGTTATAGCAGGAGAAGAAAAACCATCCGTGCGACGGGCCTTTACCGGCCCGCGCGAGATCAAAGTTTACACCGGGGGTGAGTAGTTGGAACGCGATCTTCAAGCGTCCCGACACAGAGTCAACGTGGATGAAACTAACTGTCCCTTTAAAATTTTCCTTGTACGTACTGATCGGTACATCTTTGTTGTCACCGATTGGAATACTAAACCGTGTACCGGCAATAACATATTCTGTGTTTTCTGTAATAAAAGGGGAGGAGTGATTTCCGCCGCTGTTCGGGAGTTCGAGGATTTCCGCGGTTCGAAATGTTCTAAGATCAATGCGGGCTACGCGCGGTGTATTGTTGCCATTGGCAAAAGCCCATCGGCCATCATGCTCTCCGTTTGTTGTAGAAAGGGCAATGTGATGCAGGTCGTCCCAAGGCACGAATCCATGCGACGTGTTCAACATCGGCTTCGTCTCTTCACTGAATCCGTAGCCGCTTTCGGGGCTTAACGAGAATACCGGTAGGATGCGAAATAACCTTCCGGACGGGATGCCATAGATTCCGATCTGGCCGTTAAATCCGCCGGATACGATATTGTAAAATTCGTCATATTTTCCTGGCGCCACGTAGACTTTAGACGCGGCATCGCCGGTAGCGACGCTACCAGGTACGTTTGGTCTACAATTTGAAAGAGAAAAAGCTATAAAGATTCCAGCCATTCCCCACAGTACTTTATTTTTCATGGACATATAGTAGATAGTAAGATTGAATATTACTTTTCGCCGTCGTTTTGGCGCATAAATTCGAGGATGTCGCGGGCGTCTCCGATAGATACGTTTTGATTCGGCATGCGCATCAGACAGAGTTCAAGCAGCTTTTGGGCTTCCGGGTCTTTCTCCAGCATCATGTCTACATTGGTGACCATGTTCATGATCCATTCTGGCTTTCTTCGCTTGGTTACGTTTTTCCAACCCGGGCCCACCACGCGCTGGTCATCAAGTTTATGACATGCCTGGCATTTCATTTCGTAGATGGCAAGGCCCCGGGGAATGCGCTCTTGTTCGAGGGGAGTATTTAATTTAACTTCTTTTACCTGACCTATTCCTTTCCCCTCGTTCGCATTTTCGGCGATGGCATTTTTGGCCTCATCGTGTATAGACTCATAGGAGTCATCCTCATTTTCCGTCTTTTCTTTTGGTTTTTCGGGCCCACAGCCAATAAACAATACGCTGATGATGAGAATCGAAAATAGTTTTTTCATGGTTTTGCAGTTCGTGGTTGAATATTGGAAAGTCTCGTTTTCACAGCCTAAAGTACGGTAGCAAACAACGCATGCCTTATGATTCAAATCATAAGGCGAGGATGATTTAAGTCAATACGTAGTCTTTTTAGAATCAGGCTGGGGCGGATATGCCAGATACCTTCGATGGATATTGGAATGTAGGTGATTTGGAAAGAATGCCCAAATAAAATGGGTTGTCTTGATAACTTTATCCTATATAGTTTGAATGGTTGGCTGGCTAAAAATTATGCCCTGCGTATTTTAGTAAAGACGGGGCAGGATATACTCGTTCAGGAAGTTTTATGACTAACGATCTTTATAGGTAACGTTAAGGGTACACTTGTTAAAAGCGGTAAGGTCCGTATACAGTCTTTTAAACCGGAACGACCCTCGTCGTACCGCAGCAGGCCTGAATTACTGTGCGTGGGACAACGCTACTGCGAACAATAGCCCCGGCAACACGAGGATCTTTAATTCCATTTGACTTGCCCTCTTACTTAAGTTCCGTCTGGATGGTGATATTTCCTTTTAAGATCTTGGATACAGGGCAATCCTCAGCCACCCGGATCAGCCTTTCTTGTAGCTCCGGATCAACCAAATTCTTCAAGTCGATCTTACGGTCGATACGCAGGACCGTACCGTTGTTCTCGATCCGTTGGAACATGTTGGCCTCGACCTCAATCTCCGGGATCTCCAGACCTTTATGATCAATATACATCCGCAGTGTCGCCAGTGTGCAGGAAACAAGGGATGACAGTAAGAGCGTGTATGGATCCGGCCCGAGATCCTTACCGCCCAGTTTTTCAGGTTCGTCCGCGATCAGGACACCATTTCTCCAGTGAATGGCTGTTTTGAATTTTTCGATGCCGATCGCCCCCCTTACCGGTGCTTCCAACATGTATTTCATTGATGCCAGTCCTTTTCTTGGACATCCTCGTATTGCGCGGGTTGGCGTCTGAACGCTATATTTATATAAGGGGATTGCTGCACCTCGTCGTAAGCACGGCCTTTAAAAACTGGTGTGGTATTTTTCATTGTGCTTTAGTTTCGTTTTCGGCATCGTCAGTTATAATGGTCAATGCCCCGGAAGGGCAGCTGGCGACCTGGTTGATCAGCTCCTGAGTCGTCGCATTTTCAGGACGTATCCAGGGTCGCGCCTTCGGGTCATAGACCTGAGGCAGCGTCCTGACACAGATGCCGGCATGAATACATGTTTTTGGTTTCCACAGGATCGTTATTTCCCCGTTCGGATATTTAAGTACTTCCATAGCGTGCTTTTTACAGATTGATGCCGAAACCTACAAAAGGGCACATATAGCGAGTCAGGCTCGCCTTGCGTGACATTTGTTATAAGTTGACACGCAAATCTCTGCAACCGGGCGAAAAGAGAAAGATGATATTTATCACAAAAAGCAGTAGATAAAAATCTACTTTCTCGCAAGGGCAGGAAGAAAAGGATCTATTTCAGATTGTGCTGCCGTTTGACACGGCTCAGCGTATCCTTATTGATGCCGAGATAGGATGCGATAATGTGCTGCGGAAAACGTTCAATAAGTTCAGGATAGCATTCTGCCAAATCGGTATAACGCTTATCGGCCAGGGAGCTTATAGTGGAGGTAAGACGTCGGTTGTTGGCCATCATATTCCGCTCGTCAAGCTTCATTTTCATCGTACAGAACGCAGGTATTTTTTCCTGCAATTCAAGCGTGCCCTCCAGGGTGACATTAAGCAGCTCGCAGTGCTCCCAGGCATCGATATGATAGCGGCTTGGCGTGAATTCTACAAAACTTTCGCGATCACCCATCCACCAGTCCTCAATACCCAGCCGGACGATGTGTTCAACGCCTCCGTCATCAACGGAATACATCCGCATCGCACCTTTTACGATAAATGCAAAATATTTACACTGGTCCCCGGCCTGCAGTAAAAATTGTCTTTTTCTTAATTTGGACGGAATAAATATCCGTCTGATCAGTGCCTTTTCCTCGTCTGAAAGCGGTTCAGAACTGAATTTCTTCAGATAGTCAAAGAAAGCGTTGTGCATAAAACCTCTCGTATCTTTTAAGATTAAATATTTATCGATCGTCGCATAGCGTGGCACCTGCGGCGTCGGGAATTTATCGACAATTATCTACATTTTTTTGCTACATACATCATCTTTCTGATCTGCCAGGATCATGAAATTTGTGTTATCACAAACAAACAGAGTGATTATTCCAGGCGCAAAAAGCCCATTAGCAGTCCATGCGGGCCGTTGAAATGATCGGTTCGAAAGTGATCCCACAGATCAGAAAACGGCTGATAACCACCATCTAAAACAACAGAAATTTAAATCGTTCACAATAAATGTTATGAAAAAGAAAAGCAGCTTTTCCACCAAGGGACAAAGGGCAGATATAGGCGACCTTAGAATATACCGTATACTGGCTAACAGATACGCGGATGCTGTGGGTCCATTTGTATTCCTGGATCATATCGTTCCTACGATCCAGACTAAGATCAATAAGGAAGGTACCGGCGCTCATCCGCACCGGGGCATTGCCACGTTGACCTACATCCTGAATGGCGAGGACGAACATTTCGACGGTGCCGGGAACTATGCCATCGTTCATTCGGGCGGAATTCAATGGATGAAGGCAGGGAAGGGGATCATTCACGATGAAACGTTGAATTATGATTCCCGGACGGATTCCAAACTGATCCATGCCTTTCAATTCTGGATCAACCTGCCGGCAAAGATCAAAGCCGAAAAGCCGGAATATTTGGCTATTGAAGGCAATGAAGTGCCGTACAAAGCTTTACCAGATAAAAGTGGCTGGATCAAAGTTATCGTTGGTTCTTTTGAGGATCTAAGCTCTCCGATACCTGATTATTCAGAACAGTTCCTGTATCATATCCATCTGGAGCAGGATACCGTTTTTACTGTCAACTTTGCGGATAAACTGGAGGTAGCTGCTTATTTGCCCACCATGTCTGCCACGATCAACGACGAAAATTTCAACGATGGTGACTTTGTCGAGTTCGACAGAAAGGAAGGGAGTTTGGAAATCCGCAACCCAAACACCGAAGCCTGTGACCTTTTATTGTTTGGCGGCGAAACCTATCAGGAACCCGTCTTCGCAGAGGGGCCATTTGTCATGAATTCCAAGCTGGATATTGCCAACGCCTACCGGGATTTTTATAATGGCGATTACGGAAAGATCGATTACGAAAAACAAAGATCTAAAACACAATAAGCCGGCGCCGATACAGGTTTTTCTACAAAGCTGATCAAACCGAAAAAGAACTCACTACTTATTTTGACTCATGGACAACTACATCATACCCGCTCAAACCGGCATCGGTCACGTACATTTAAAAGTAAGCAATTTGCAACGCTCGCTTGAGTTTTACTGCGGTTTATTAGGCTTTGAGCTGATGAACACCTATGGCGATCAGGCTGCCTTCATATCAGCAGGAGGATATCATCATCATATAGGTTTAAATACCTGGCACAGTAAAGATAGCGGCCCGGCGCCCGTACGCGCTCCCGGGTTATATCATACAGCCATTCTTTATCCTGAGAGAAAAGATCTCGCGGCTATTTTACGCCGCCTGATACAGGCAAAATACCCTATAACAGGGGCATCAGACCATGGCGTATCAGAAGCCATTTACCTCGACGATCCCGACAAGAACGGAGTTGAACTGTACTGGGACCGTCCCCGGGAAGAATGGTACGATAACAACGGCAAAATAACCATGTACAGCAAAAGTTTGGACTTAGAAGGTTTACTCGCGCTTTAGTCAATTTGTCCTGGCGCTTCAAAAAATGCCATTTACTTAGCAAAAATGAAACTAATCGATTATATTTACGTTTGTTAAGTAAATAAAAGCCGAAATACTATTCGAGATGCAGCCCCCAAAACGAGCACTTCGTTTTCTTCGCTGGTTTTGCCGGGAAGAGTATATCGATGAGATCGAAGGTGACCTGGCGGAAATCTTCCTGAAACAGTATGCGATTTCTTCGCGGAGGGCAAACTGGTTTTTCACCTGGAGTGTTTTGAGACATTTTCGTCCCATGTTCATGAAGTCCTTTAAAAATTATTATCAACCTCACCCATACGGTATGTACAGAAATTATGTGAAGGTAGCGTTGCGTAATGTTTCGCGCCATAAGGGACTTACAGCGATCAACGTGGCGGGCCTGGTATTGGGTATTGCCTGTGCATTGTTCATTTATCTTATCGTTAGCTACGAGCTAAGCTATGATCGCTACCACGCGAAGGCCGATCGCATTTATCGCGTGAACAAAGGAGATCCGGCTGACGCCGATACGGGAACGCCCTATGGGCTCGCGGCAGCGCTTCGAACGAACTTTCCGGAAATGGAGCAGGTGGCCATTGTTTTGAAACTGAATCCCGAGCAATCCAATGTGGAGATGAATAATGAGTTGTTTCGCGAAACCAATACATATCTTGTTCAACCCGAGTTTTTCCGGATGATCGATTTTCAATGGATACACGGTACCCCGGGGTCGCTTGCTCAACCCCGGCATGCGGTGGTCACTCAATCTATTGCGGAGAAATATTTTAAGGGAGATGCGATGGGGAAAGTGCTTAGCGTTAACAACGGCTCTGATTTCACCATCACAGGTATTGTGGCAGATCCTCCCGTGAATACAGATTTTCCCATCCGGATCGCGCTATCGTTTGCTACGTTGGAGAATAGAGCCGACTCGGGTCTTACTGAAAATCTCGACGCCGGTACGAACTCATTCATGCAAACCTATTTTTCTCTCCGAGAAGGTGCTGATGCCGCGGCCATCGACCCCGGGTTGAAGCAAATGATAGAGCGAACACTCGACAAGGAACAACAAAAGACGACCGCCTTTTTTACCCAACCGCTTGCCGATATTCATTTTAATATCGGCAATTTCAATCAGCGCGTAATCTCTCGCACCACCATCCACACCTTGGGCATTATCGGATTGGTTGTATTAATCATTGCCTGTATCAACTTCATAAACCTGGCCAGCGCGCAAGCGATCCGGCGCGCCCGTGAGGTTGGAGTGCGCAAGACATTGGGAAGTACGCGAAGAAGTCTCGTGGTACAGTTTCTGATCGAGACGTTGCTCATAACCGGCGCTTCCGTATCATTCGCCATGCTCGTTTGCAGTCAGATGATACGCTTTTCTGAGCCTCTGTTTGGAATTCCGTTAAGTTCTGATGCGCTGCTCGACCGGGACACTTTCGTATTCCTTTCTATGGTAGTGGTTGGCGTCACCTTCTTGTCAGGATTTTATCCCGCGTTCATACTGTCGGGTTACCGCCCGGTCACGGCTTTAAAGGGATCAGCTTTCCATGGAACGACCGGGTTATTCGTTCGCAAAGGGCTGATCACGTTTCAATTCTTTATCTCGCAGGTACTTGTTATAGGTTCGATTATTGTCATCCGTCAGACCGACCACTTCCTGTCAAAGCCACTTGGATTTAACAAGGACGCCGTGGTGACTTTTGATCTTCCTGATTCCCGGGCGTCCGTACTTTCTTCCCTAAAAAATAGTTTATTGACACAGGCCACGGTGGAAGATGTCAGCTTTTCGCTAAACACTCCTTCGGCTACCATCAACAAATGGTGGGCGAACCTGAAGCACTCCTCGTTTATGGGCGAAGAGCGGTCAGCTGAAATTAAATATATAGACTCCACATATCTGCGCATGTTTGAGATCGAGCGGCTGGCCGGCACCCTTGACATCCCTGATCAATCGGGGAAATATGTAATCGTAAATGAATCACTCGTACACGAAATCGGAATGGATGATCCACAGGAAGCCATCGGCGAGAAAATTACGTACTGGTCCACAGAAGCGACGATCATCGGCGTTGTACGTGATTTTCAGACCGTAACGCTGCATGAGGGGCTGCATCCCGTCATCCTTACCAGCACAGGCTACTTTGCCAAGGGTTCTGTTAAAATCGACATGAGTCATGCTGCAGAAACTATTGCTGCCATCGAGAAACACTGGCGGGAAGCTTTCCCTGGAAATTACTTTACATACGCCTTCCTGGATGACCAGCTTGCGACCTTTTACAAGGAGGAGACGAAGATGTCGCGGCTGCTGACATCGTTTTCAGTCGTCGCTATTTCCATTGGGTGTATTGGTTTGTTTGGTTTGATTGCCTTCGTCGTGACGCAACGCGCGAAGGAAGTTAGTATTCGGAAAATCCTGGGGGCAACGATCGTTCACCTGGCGGCGATCTTATCAAACGACTTCATCAAGCTGGTGCTGATCGCCGGATTGATCGCCTGGCCGATTGCCTACTATGCGTTGGACCAGTGGCTTCAGGGCTTCGCCAATCGCATTGAATTGTTCGATAACGCGTGGGCTTTTGTGTTGTCGCTCGTGATAGCCGTGGGCTTTGCATTATTGACGGTGAGCTTTCAAACCATCAAAGCAGCGTTAGCGAATCCCGTCGATCAGTTGAGATCGGAATAAGCGTCGACATTATGGAACCTGCGGAAGCGCATAGGCATCGCAACATGCAAACTCGTAGAGGCGAATGCCGCTCGCCGGAGGATCACAGGCTGACCACGCCGCCACGCTATGAGCTCGTTGAGCTCTCCGATGACGCACTCACTGGCTGGACTCGTGTCGATGGCGATCGTTAAAACCTCTGCGCAATTTTATGTATTTTTGGCCATGCGTCAACTGGCAGCCATTCTATTTGCAGACATTACCGGGTACACGGCCATCATGCAGGAAAACGAACAACTTGCCCGGTTGAAGCGGAAACGATTTAAAGACATATTGACAGGCGCCGTTCAAACCTTCGAAGGAAAAATACTCCAGAACTATGGCGATGGCTCACTGGTCATTTTCAACAGCGCCCGTCAGGCTGTATCCTGTGGCATAAAAATACAAACGCAATTACAAGAAGAACCTCGTGTTGAGGTCCGCATCGGCATACACATTGGTGATGTGAGCGTGGAAGACGAATCCATCTATGGCGATGGCGTGAATATAGCGTCGCGCATCGAATCGGCCGCTACACCAGGCAGCGTTCTTATTTCCGGCAAGGTATATGAAGAAATTAAAAACCAGGACGATATCACTACGTTGGAATTGGGTTTCTTCGAATTCAAAAACGTAAAAGAAGCGATTTGCGTTTTTGCCATTACGAATGATGGCATTGTTGTTCCATCGCGGGCAGCATTAAAAGGAAAGACGAAGACGCCCGTAAACCGTGTTGCCGTTCTTCCTTTTGTCAATATGAGCGCTGACCCCGACAATGAATACTTCAGCGATGGAATTACAGAAGAGATACTGAACACGCTTACGAAAATAGACAATATCCAGGTGACTTCGCGAACTTCTGTTTTCGCTTTCAAAGGAAAAAGCATCGACGTACGGGATATCGGTGTTCAATTGAATGTTGACAAAATACTGGAAGGAAGTGTTCGGAAATCGGGAAATCGCCTGCGTATAACGGCGCAGTTAATTAATGCCGCCGATGGCTATCATATTTGGAGTGAGAACTATGATCGCAATCTCACAGATATTTTTGAAATACAGGATGAGATCAGCAACATCATTGCCAATAGGCTCCGGGAGAATTTGTCACCGGATCACGCTGAAAGCCCGTCCAGGACCGGCACTAAAAATATTGAAGCGTATACCCTCTATCTTAAAGGCCTTCATGCTTTCAATAAAATAACGCCAGCGGATACCCGGCAGGCCATTGTATATTTTGAAAATGCCCTAACGCTCGAACCTTCTTATGCGCAAGCACACGCAATGATTGCCCGTGCCTATACACACCTGGGTTCTACGGGACAGATGTTGCCCCAAAAGGCATTTGAGCTTGTTCATAAACATGCAGACATAGCCCTGCACCTGGATGCTACTATTGCCGAAGGCTACATTGCGAAGGCTGCAGCGTATTTGTATTATGAGTGGAGATGGGAAAAAGCACACGATGCCTTACAAAAAGCCATACACCTTAATCCTACGGCGACAAACGCATATCAATCGCTGGCCTACTACTATGTTATTGTAGGCAAGAAAGAGAAAGCCATCGTAGTGATGGAAGAAGCCACCAAACTTGATCCACTCTCACCGTTTATTACGCACCACCTGGGAAATATCTACGTTATGAATGAACGGTATGATGATGCGATTCTTCAGGCCGATAAACTCCTGACCATGGATCCTGCCATGCGCATCAGTATCGAATTAAAAGCATGGAGCACCGGCATGAAAGGCGAATGGGCAAAAGCGCTACCGTTGTTTTTAGAAACACATCGCCTCACAAACCATCCATTAAAAGGATTGATGGGGGTAGGTTACGCATACGGGAAATTAGGGGAGCGTGAAAAAGCATTGGAATGCATTCGCAAAATAGAACAACGTCAACGGGAAGAACCCGGCGTAGTGTTAGATAACGATCTTGCAGGAATTTGGTATGGCCTGGGTGACTTTGATAAGGCTTTTTACTATATCGAGGAAAGTTTAAAGAAAAGAACCTCGACACCAGCGTTATATCTGGAGTACCCCGCTTTCAAAGAATTGAGAGTCGATCCACGGTACGAAGCATTGATGAAGAGGGTACGTGGGTGAAGCCTGCCCATCTTTCCGACCGTGCTCACTCAGTCAAATGGAGGGTTCACTAAGTCCAGGCTGCAATTGCTTTAATCATTTCATAGTATTGAACTCTATCAAATTCAACTGCTATGAAGTATATGCTATTCGTTCTTCTGATCTGCACGAGCACCGCGCTGTTCTCTCAGGTTTCTGGAAATAGTCGCTATCATCAGACGGCACCGGAGGAGCATCGGCCTCAGGCCGTGATCAGTGACGGCCAGATCACACTCACCATTAGCGGTCTGCTCAACGCCAAAGCCGATACCTTCGTTGCATTCTTTAATGTAACCCAGGTAGGGGAGACCGCCGCCAGTGTCGATTCACTCATGACCTTGCGCATCAACCGCTTCCGGGCCGCCTTGCGCCGGCAGCAACGCGATACGTTGGTCGTTCACACCGATATGATCTCCCTGGTACCCAAATACGACATCCGCGTGTTAAAAAGGGTCTTCAGCAGGACTTACAACGAAGTCCCCGACGGATTCGAACTGCAAAAAAACGTGACGATAACCTATCACACCGCGTCCGATCTGAATATGATTGTGACAGCCGCTGCCCAGGCAGAGATCTACGATCTCGTGAAAGTGGATTACTTTCTCAGTAATGTAAAGAAGCACTACGAGCAACTCCGCACACAATGCGTGGAGACGATGAAAGTCCGCATAAAATATCTCGAAAGCATGGGCATAAGGTTGGATACACTGCGAAAGGTATTTGATGACGACTTCGCGACAGTCCTCCCTCAAACGCGCTACGGAAGCTATAGCTCCGTATCAAGGCCCTCGCTGAGCGCGATGAAAAAAGATGACATCGAGAGTGGAAAGTTTCATTCCGTAGAACCGTCACCGTCCAAATACTACGAAGCGGTGCCGTACAGCCCATACGATGTGGTTGTCAATCCGGTAGTGTCCGAGCCGACGGTACAATTGACGTATCAAATGAGTTTGAAATACACCGTGCCGGAAGCGAAGTCAAAATTGATGCTGATTACCCCCACAGGCCATCTTCAAAAAATCGGCGAGATATGATCCACGCCGGCACTTCAGCTGATTTATCCCCCTGCTGATCTATTGGGTTATACCTATTCAACTCATTTGGATCACTAAATTCCCTGGTGATTTACATCACAGGCTTAGGTAATGCAATGGAAGACAATTAGTTAAGGAAAATTTAAAGCCGCGACAACCAAATCGGCAAAATCCCGTTATGTTTGTAGTGTATTAGCAACATAGTACACTACGACACGGCATGATAACAATAGACAAGATTGCGTTTTCTTATCCTGAAAAGCGGGACGTGTTTGACAGCCTGGATCTTTCTCTTTCCGGTGGCAATATCTACGGTTTACTGGGAAAAAACGGGGCGGGAAAATCAACACTTCTAAAGCTCATAGCGGGTCTTCTCTTTCCGGCAAAAGGAAACATAGAGGTTTTGGGCTTCAAGGCGAAACAGCGATATCCCGATTTTCTCCGTGAAATCTTCATCGTTAACGAGGAATTTTTTCTACCCTCGAGCTCGCTGCGTGAATATCAAATGCTCTATAGCAGGTTCTATCCCCGATTCAATGAAATTCTTTTTGACGAATACCTGCGCGGATTCGGTCTTGATAAAAATCAGAAACTATCAACGCTATCATACGGCCAGAAAAAAAACTTTCTTCTTTCATTCGGCTTGGCGACAGACTGTAAGGTAATGATACTCGATGAGCCCACGAATGGTCTCGATATTCCTTCTAAAAGCCAGTTTAGAAAAATTGTTGCCAATGCAATCGATGAAAACCGAACATTTATTATCTCGACACATCAGGCTCGCGACATGGAAAATTTGATTGATCCGATTATCATACTCGATGAAGGACAGGTTGTCTTTTTTGAACACTATGAAACAATTTCGAAAAAGCTGACAGTGTCGAAAGAAAAAGAGATCGATGGAAAAAAGAATATTGTTTATGCAGAACCAACGTTTGGCGGATATACTGTTGTAAGGCCAAATGATGCCGGGGGGGAAACCAACATAAATCTTGAGATCCTTTTTAATGCGGTGATCCATAGCAGGGAGAAAATCAAAGAGGTTTTTAGCGCATAGGGTATGGAATTGAAGAATTATTTTGTGGCCTCGCGATTCTGGTTGTTGCTGAAGCTGGAACTATTCCGCAGTCGAAGAGCTATCGGAATGATGCTGGTGATTACGTTGGGAATGCTTATTCTGTTTGGATTATTGCTTGATATCATCGTCAGTGATATTCGCCTGGTGTACGATCACCATGAGAACTATGCTGCTTCGATGATGATCGGTGGTTTCATATTAAGTAGTCTTGCATTTATGGATTTGTCGAGCTCCTTAAGACGCTCAAACTACCTCACTCTCCCGGCATCGACCTTTGAAAAATTTCTAAGCATGTGGCTCCTCACTTCGGTGGGTTGGGTTATGCTTTATACGCTTGTTTTTTGGCTCTATACTGTAATCGTGAATCCGATTGCCGCGTTGCTGTTTGGCCCTATTACTTTCCAGCCCTTTGAGCCTTTCGGGGAATATTCAGTGACGGTCATCCAATACTACTTCGTGCTGCAGGGAATTTTCCTCGTGGCGGCTGCGCATTTCAAAGGTTATGTTTTTGCCAAGACAATATTTGTGTTGGTATTGTTCACTCTGATCATCGGTATTGTCTCCTATTTTCTTATGCGAGATTCTTTTCTCGTGGATCACGAGTGCACAGCAGGACACTGTGAAATACTGGATTCGATCGAAGCCCACACCGGTTGGCAAATTGTTAAATTTCTATTCTGGTGGACACTTGCACCGTTGTGCTGGATTGTAACATACCTGGGGTTAAAAGAAAAAGAGGTATAGCATGGAATTTCGAGGAGACCAGGCTATTTACCTACAGATTGCTGACACGTTCTGCGAGAATATTTTGCTCGGAAAGTGGAAAGCGCTCGATCGAATTCCATCCGTGCGCGATCTGGCTGTTGAAATTGAAGTCAATCCCAATACCGTTGTGAAAACCTATATTTTCTTGCAGGAAAAAGGAATCATCTTCAACAAAAGGGGGGTTGGATATTTTGTGGCAGAAGATGGTATGGAAAAAACAATTGCATTGCTCAAAGAGAATTTTGTGTACACGGAGGTGCCCCGTTTTTTCAAAACGATGCATTTATTGAACCTTTCTCTTGACGACATGCGCGTGTATTATCAGGAGTATAAGTCACGGGAAAACACGAAAAACCAAAAGGATTCTGCTGATTAATGTATGAAAGACCTGTTTATGAGAAGCGCCAGGTAACGCTTCTCATAAACAGCAACTCAAAAAAAGGACATGAAAACGAGTCAAAAGATAATACTTGTTGCCGTGGCGATGATCACGATTCTGATCGTCGTCATAATGATCATCGTACGTGATGACATTCAGCTGCTCTTCGTGAAAGACAAGGACTGGAATTTCAAAACCATAGCCGTTGATGAATTTCAGCGACTTGACTTTTCTGCGAACTACCACGCAGAGGTAGTTTCCGGCCTGGAGTATTCGGTAGAGATTGCTGTGAAAGACTCTACTCACGTTTTCCCGCTAGTGAAAGAAGTAGACGGTACGCTGTATTTTTCTGAACCTGATGCCGATTCGTTAGTGACTAATCCGGTCATTAAAGTGAGAATCACGATGCCTCTTTTGCGATCGGTATGGGGGCGCAGGGGCAGTGAAATTACCATACGGAATTTTCAATCCGATTCATTGACTGTCAGCATTGAAAAGGGCTGCAAATTAAGAGGAAAAGATAACACGATTCGATTTTTGACCTTTCGAACGGGGGACGCCCTGGTGGAATGGACCAATAATCCCTGACCGCACATCGTGATGTAAACCCAAAAGCTAAAAAGAAATTTATGAAACGATTAATACCGGTAGCGTTTTGCTACCTGGCCGCTATCACTTGCTTTGGTCAGAACCAATTTACGGTGAGTGGCTATGTTAAAGACGCAGGAAATGGCGAAGTGCTGATTGGCACTTCGATCTTTGTAACGGAAGCATCAACAGGAACGACGTCGAATGTGTATGGATTTTACTCGATCACACTGCCGAAGGGCACTTACCATTTGGCGATCGACTATGTCGGATACAACGATCAAGTCAAAGAAGTTGACCTCAATCGTGATGTACGGCTCGACCTTGAATTATTTTCTTCCGAAGAAATGCTTCAGGCAATTGAAGTGACCGGCAAAGCGGTTGATGAGAATGTTCAGAGCATTGAGATGAGCACAGCCACATTGGATGTACGGGCGCTCGAAAAACTGCCTGCGTTTGCTGGCGAAGTTGACCTCATCAAAAGTATTCAGCTTCTCCCGGGGGTGAGCACGGTTGGTGAGGGTGCTTCCGGATTCAATGTCCGGGGTGGGAGCGTGGGACAAAATCTTGTTTTACTCGATGAGGCTCCTGTCTATCAATCATCCCACCTTTTCGGATTCTTTTCGGTTTTCAATCCGGATGCAGTGAAAGACGTCAAACTTTACAAGGGTGGAATACCCGCACAATATGGCGGAAGGATTTCGTCTTTGCTCGACATCCGAATGAAGGAAGGAAACAACAAAGAGTACGATGTAAAGGGGGGCCTCGGAACAATTTTCAGCAGACTGTCGGTGGAAGGCCCCATCAAGAAAAACAAGTCATCTTTTATTCTGGCCGCAAGAAGGTCGTATGCTGACGTAATCGCCAGGGCCGTTACAGACGCAATACCCGATGACGCAAAACTATTTTTCTACGACATCACGGCAAAGACGAATTTTAATATCAATGAACGTAACAGGATCTTCGTTTCTGGATATTTTGGAAGAGATGTTTTCAAGTTTGATAAATTCCAGGGATTCAATTGGGGAAACCGCACGGCAACATTTCGCTGGAATCATCTTTACGGAAGCAAATTGTTTTCAAACCTCACGTTGTTCCGCAGCAACTACGACTATGGATTTCAAATCGGCGAAAACGAACTCGACAAATATGATTGGAAGTCCGATATCAGAACCTATAATTTCAAACCTGAATTCACCTGGTTTCCAAATACCAGCCACGAAATCTCATTTGGTGGTGAAGCGATTGTGTATGATTTCCGTCCTGCGAATGCAGTATCCGTTAGTGAAGGCGTAACAACCGACATCAGTCTCGATCATCGAAAAGCAGTGGAAGCTTCATTGTTCATTAGCGACAATCACAGGCTCACAGATAAGCTCACCCTTCAGTATGGTTTCCGCTTTAGCAACTTCCGGTATCTGGGTGGTTCGGTCTTTCAATATGGGGATACGATTCCCGGAATTAAAAAGCCATTGCGTAATATTTCTGAAAAAGGAGACTGGGAACAAATTGCGGGTTTTCAGAACCCTGAGCCACGGTTCTCATTTCGGTATCAGTTATCAAAGACTTCTTCCATCAAAGGAAGTTACAATCGGATGGTGCAATACATCCACTTGATTTCCAACACAACCGCCACGACTCCCATTGACATCTGGCAACCGTCTTCCAACAACATAGAACCACAACTCGCAGATCAGGTAGCGTTAGGGTATTTCCGCAATCTAAAAAACAATCAATATGAAACTTCTGCGGAAGTCTATTACAAGACAAGTAAGAACCAGGTCGACTACATTGATGGTGCAGATCTTTTCATCAATCAGTTTCTGGAGTCGCAGTTGTTGAGTGGAATCGGTCGTGCTTACGGCCTTGAACTTTACGCGAAGAAGAATTCTGGCAGGCTTACCGGATGGATCAGCTATACACTTGGTAAATCGGAGTTAAAAGTTGATGGAATTAACTATGGGAAGGATCATCTTAAACGCGAAGGTAATTGGTACGCTGCGCGTTTCGATCAGCGACACAACTTTAAAGTCGCCTCGTTTTATGATCTTAAAAAGAATGTAACGCTATCCGCAAACTTCAGCTATATCTCCGGTACACCAACAACATTCCCGACCGATCGAATTGTAGTTCAAGGATATGTGATTCCGTACATCAGTGGAAGCGCTCGCAATAACTATAGAATTCCGGATTACCATCGCCTTGACGTGGCTGTGACGTTCGATAACATCTGGCGTGGAAGAAAAGGACGCAGGGGAGAAGACAATCTTGTAGTATCGATCTATAATGTTTATGCGCGTCAGAATCCATTCAGCATATACTTTTCACAGGGTGCAGATCGTCAGCCAGACGATGCTCCGGCAAAAACATCCGCAAAGCAACTCTCAATGATCGGCACACTGGTGCCAGCCATTACTTACAACTTTAAATTTTAGTTTTATGCGATACATATATTTTATAACGCTGGCATTCACCTTTCTAAGCTGCGAAACCACCATTCATCCGGAACTTGAGCAGGCTGAAAAAATAGTTGTAGTTGACGCATGGCTCAATCAGAAAATGGAACGACAGACTATTTCGGTTACGCGATCTCAGCCTTATTTTGACAATAGCACTCCGAAGAAAATCAATAATGCTGAAGTGGTTGTCCACGATCTGGCGAGTGGCGAGGTCTTTACTTTTGAAGAAGGAGACGATGCGTATTATTGGGAACCTACGTCCACTCCGTTCGGTGTCATTGGGCATCAGTATAGGTTGACGGTTTCGGTTGATGGTGAAACGTTTGAGGCATTTTCTCGTCTCGGGCGAGTTCCTTCAATTGACTCCATTGAATTCACATTTAATAAAAAGGACTTTCTTGTAAATCAGGATTACTTTGCCGCAGAATTTAAAGCTCTGGAGCCTGCAGGCGTCGGTGACACGTATTGGATTAAAGCATGGAAGAACGGCCACTATCTCAATAAGCCTGGTGAATTGAATATGACCTATGATGCGAGTTTTACACCGGGGCAATCCGTGGATGGTCAGCAATTCATTATTCCTATCCGCAAAGACTTCATAAATCCGCTTGACGAAAATCCCGAGGAGAAGGACCAAATGCTTCCTCCGTATGTACCAGGTGACTCCGTATATGTTGAGATCCATTCTATCGATCCGATGGCTTATGAATTCTTGTTCGGCGTTTATTTTCAGATCACAAGACCCGGGGGATTTGCAGAACTGTTTTCAATGCCTCTTGCCAATGCGACTACCAACATTTTGAACGTAAACAAAGACTCGAAAACAATTGCTGCGGGATTCTTCAATGTATCGGCAATCAGTGGGAGAGGACAACGACTTACACCGGAGTTAGCGGAAGCTGCAAAGCAAAAGGCAGATTGACCAATCTGATAAATTGAAAATCTTAAACCATTCTGACTATGGAATCAAGTAAAAGAACAGCGCGGGCCGCCGGGATCATGTATCTGGCGCTCGCAATCACAGGAATGTTCGGAATCATGTACGTTCCCTCGCAAATCATCGTGGCAGATGACGTAGCCGCCACGATGCAGAATATTTCAACTCACCCAACGCTTTTCCGACTGGGAGTGATTAGTGGTCTGGTCGGCCAGGTGAGTTTTGTAATGGTTGGTGTTTTGTTGTACAGGCTCTTGAAACCTGTGAACCCTCTTCACGCCTTAGCGATGCTCGCGTTCGTGCTTGTTGCGGTGCCCATTGCATTTGTCTATGGAGTTTTTGAGCTGGCTCCATTTATTATGCTTGGCGATGATGCCTTCCTAAAGGCTTTCACAATGGATCAGCTAAATGCACTGTCGATGATATTCTTCAAGCTTCGGAATACGGGAATACAGGTGGTCGAGGTTTTTTGGGGATTGTGGCTATTGCCGTTGGGCTATTGCGTTTACAAGTCCGACTTATTTCCAGGGATTCTCGGCATAATGCTCATGGTTGGAAGTTTTGGGTATGTGCTGATATTCATCGTAAATATCGTAGCACCCTCGTATGCGGATGTGTTTTCCTATGCAACGCTAGTAACAACCATCGCTGAATTTACATTTCTGTTTTATCTCCTGATCAAAGGGGTCAAAGCCGAATCAAAAAACGTCTATTCAAGTGCAATCTAAACCCATCTAAAAAATGAAAGCGATTACTGTTAGTCGATATGGCGGGCCCGAGGTGCTCACCGTTGATGAAATTTCAAAACCGCTTCCTTCTGATGATGAAGTATTGATCAGGGTGAAAGCAACATCCCTCAATGCTGCCGACTGGCACATCATGCGAGGTGAGCCAAGATTTTATCGTGTGGTGCTAGGCCTGACAAAACCCAAGTACAGCATTCTCGGAGCGGACGTGGCAGGAATTGTAGAAGCGGTTGGAAAAAATGTAACACAATTTCGCGAGGGCGATGAAGTGTTTGGGGATCTTGCCGCCCACAACTTCGGAGCGTTTGCAGAATATGTTTGCGCGCCTGAGAAAATGGTGGCGCGTAAACCCTCCGTATTGTCTTTCGAAGAAGCCGCCTCCGTTCCTCTTGCAGCAGCAACAGCGTTGCATGCTTTGCGAAACAAGGGCGAGGTAAAGGCGGGACAAATGGTTGCGATTAACGGAGCTTCCGGTGGTGTCGGTGTTTACTTGATTCAACTTGCGAAGAACGAAGGCGCAGAGGTCACCGCAGTTTGCAGCACCGCTAAAACAGACCAGGCGAAGATGCTTGGAGCAGACCACGTGATTGATTACACGAAGAAGAATTTTACGCGCAATGGAAAGAAGTATGATTTGATTATTGGCGCAAATGGTAATTTGTCTTTGTCCGATTACAAACGTGCCCTTACTTCGAAAGGGAAGTATGTGGGTGTTGGCGGATCGAACAGACAAATCTTTGAGCCGATGCTGCTGGGTTCATTTTATTCGGAAAAAAATGGAAGAACGTTTTTCCAATTGGTTTTCAAAACAACGCAAGCAGACCTGATATACCTTAAGGAGCAAGTAGAAGCCGGCAAATTGAAACCAGTGATCGATAAGCGCTATTCAATCCATGAAATTCAGGAGGCAATGGACTACCTGGAAGCCGGACACGCAAAGGGAAAAATTGTGTTGACGGTGAGTTGATAGGCTGATTCGTTGATTCGTTGTAGGGCATCGCGGTGCGAAGAGGAAGGAATCGATCTGATCGTAATGGGCTCGGACGGCGCATCAGGCGCAAGGGAAGTCTAATTACTTTCGGAGTGTCAGTGTTGAAAAACGATAATAGGGTAACTACAAATGGCGGTGAGGTTCTTGATGACGCTCTTGTGGAAAACCTGCGTGATCAGGCCATGATGTTCTGAACAGAGTGCCAGAGCGTCTGGTTGCATTTTTAGAACATATTCATTGATGCTGGCGGAAATGTCGGAGGCATGAAGGGTATCGTACTCGACGTGGAGTTCCGGAGGTTGGTAGGTACTGAGTATATATTGCAGCTCAGAGAGGTCGTCTTCCGCATCCTGGCTGTAAGCGACTTCCATCACCTGCAACACCGTCAATTTGGTGGAAAACTTCTGCAGCAGTGGCAGCAGTTGCGTTCGGGGCAGTGCTCGGTTTCGCAAGTAGTCAAAGGCATAGACTATTGACTTCAGGTCGTGGTAAACACAACCCGCGGGAACAACGATCACCGGTGTATTGCTTTTTGTGATAGCATTGTACGTATTGGTGCCGAAAAACAGCTGGTAAACGTCATCCGGGCCGTTTGAGCCCATGACGACGAGATCGAATTCCTGGGCATTGTCACGGATGACGGTGCTGAGCTTTCGGGATGTAGTCTCCGTAATCACATAACAGGGGACCTTAAACGCACGCGTTACTTCTTCTGACTGTGCTTCTAACACAGGCAACATGGCGATGGTTGCCGTTTCCGCGTCGCGGATTATTTCTGTCGGTGACAGATCATAAACGGATTGCACATGCAATAGCGTTACTGTGCCCTGAAGTCTCTGCGCCAGCTTTCCAGCGTATGCAATGGCGTTGTTCGATGCTTCTGAAAAATCGGTGGGGCATAAGATTTTTTTCATAACGCAGCCTTCTTTTTTGTTCGTTGTCTGGGTAAGAGCTCTTCCGCGTAAAAGGAAGCAATCCGATCATATAATTGACCTTTTTCCACCAGCAGCATTTCTTTAATTTTTTTCAATAGGCTCACGCTCGAACGCGGTGAACTCGCCGGTGTAAACGGCTTTGACGAGATTGTCGAATGCACGCTGGCTGTCATGCCACATACCGAGAAGCTCGAGGAAGTTTTTTAGTGGTATGTTTTGATTATTGGCCTGGCGCAAGTTCAGGTAGTATCGTTTTAAATCTTTTCTTATCAGGTGCAACTCCTGCTCCCGGAAGACACTGCGCCTCAGCCGGTGTGCAACGCGTTTTTGCGCGGCGTCAAAGTAGTTGCGAAGTTGCTTGTGGGATAAATCCCGGACATGTTGTTTTAATGTTTTGATCGCTTTTTCGAGCTGCCGTGATGGGGCTGCCCGCAAGTATTTCCGGTAATCCTCCAGCAAGCGTACCTTATTTTCGTGAAGTTGACGCAAGTAGGATGAACTAAACTCCGCGCGATTGTAATGCTGACTGATCAGATCGAATTCAATTTGCGCGGATCGCAGTTTTCCGGCCATCGTAAACAGTGCTGTCAAGGCCTTGATTTTTCGGGAAGGAAGCTTTTTATTTCCGAAGCGCTGCACATCGATCATTGCCTGTACACGCTTCAGGTTAACGCGCAGGTCATGCACGACGGTGGGGGATGTTTGATCCTCGGCATAGAAGTATTGGAGGATTTCGTTGAGGCATTTTTTATAGCGGTATCGTATCGCTTTGTGTTGCCGTACGGTAATGTCCACCCACGGGCCGGCATCAGTGTGGGGTAGGACCGGGATTTCGCTAGGGGCGTTCGGTGGAACCGTCAGCGGCTCCTGGCCGGGGCGTATCTCGGGATCGGTGCGAGGCCAGCCGGGGGGCGTTGGCTCGCGAGCCGGAACGGTTTCCGGCTCTTTACCTGGCTGAGGTATCTCGTTCGGCTGATCAGCGCCAGGGTCCTGGAGGTTGAGGTCTATTGTTTTCATATATTAGGGATTGCATAGCAGAACAGCCATGTATAGGATGTCGAAGATAAGTACGGTGGCTGTGACAATTACCAGCGCGATCGCTTCTTTAACATTTGTGATCATATGTTCTGTATTACTATCAAAAGAACACCTGACCGGCATATTATCCCATGAGAGCCATCATGGGACCCTGTGACAATCGTCATTTGTGCGCGAGCCTGTCTGCTGTATATCAAAGATAGGCACCACCGCGGCCACGATGAGCAGTATTAACATCAACTCTTTCAGCGTGCGTTTAAAAGACGACAGGAGCGGGTGGTCTTGCCTGCGCGCAACTTTGTTGAATGATATTAATCATTTGCCTCCTGCTGAAACGTGCGACAATAATCCTGAAGTTTTCTGATGGCGGTCATCGCTGGCCCTCCTTTGGCGCGCTAGTTTTGACTACACTTAAAACAAGGAGGATTTATGAATTTAGCAGCAAAAAAAATGGTGGGTTGCCGTCACTGGTTTTCGATCTTTTTTTGGTTTTAATGTGGTGAAGGGTCGGAGTACTTTCGCCCTTTGCCTCTTATGGCCTACATAAAATATTCAACCAAACAATCTAATATGAAAATTACCATTCTAACCCCGGGCTTCAAGGCACAGTCAAAATTGACGGACTATATCGAGTCGCATGTTTCAAAACTCGCTACCCTGGATGCTGAAATTATGCAAGCACGCGTAATACTTAAAATAGACAAATCCGATACAGGCGAGAATAAAATCTGTGAGTTGACAGTGATCATTCTGGGGCATAACCTGTTTGCTAAGAAGCAGTGTGCTACGTTTGAAGAGGCAGTGACAGCCTGCACGCATGCTCTGAAGCATTCGGTAGAGCGCCTGACGGATTCAAAGGATCAAGGAAAGCTTCGGGGATCGGAAACACCGCGCGCCGAGGAAGCGCGTTTGTAAATCGCTGCTCGTCAAAGATTCAAGAAGCAATAACGTTAGGTTTTTAAATGGTATGTCCAAATAGGGCTCTGAATGTGGTTTACTACGTGTTCTGTCACACTGGGATTAAAAAGGTGTGACAGACCCTTTCGGGCGTGTGTAACAAATCGCCGAAGCGAACTTCGATTACAAATAACCGTTAGAGGCCAGTTGACTGACAACCTACAAAGTGTTGATCTATCACACGCCGGACCTAAATAAAGTAGCCGAATCCCATTTTGAGTAAGGGATTAATGAGCAGCATTGCGAGAATGCTTAATCGAAATAATCCGGCCTGACGGAACCTGTGCATTTTCGCGTCGTTTACCAATTATGTCAGGCGCAGTCTCCGAAGATATTGGTCACGTTATATTTTGTCTCTTGCAGAAAGTTTTCTAATCCGATGACGTCTGTCACTGTACTGGCTGCGCTTCGGGCCGTTCTTTGGAATAAACTTCGCGCTCACACGAGATTGACTACTTTTTGAGCAAGGATCAGAATTCACACCGGATAAACACAGCAATTCTGGTAGTAGGTAATAGAAAGTTAACTATTGTTTAAATCGACAACGTTATGACAGTTTTGATGTTTGGTTGGGAATTTCCGCCGCACATATCGGGTGGTCTTGGTACGGCATGCCTGGGCCTGGCTACGGCGTTGATGGAGCAAGACATTAAACTCTTTTTCGTTGTACCGCGAGCTCAAGGAGACGAGCCGATCACTCTTATTGACGCATCCCAGATACCTGTAGGCGGGCAGGACCCGTTCGTTCGATCTTCTCGTGAGGAGCATCTCTCGGGCAGCCGGTTGATCGCGATTCCTGCATCCATCACGCCGTACTCGCAGCATGAGCCATTCCACTCACTGGAGGCGTGGAACTGGCGATATCTATCCGAAGAGGATCGCCGCGGGAATAACGGGCGACGCGTACACTATGCATTCCGTGGCGGCTATGGCCCTGCACTGCTGGAAGAAATCCAGCGCTATGCTGTTGTGGCTGCCGAGATTGCCCGGCAATATTCCTTTGACGTCATTCACGCCCACGACTGGCTCACCTTTTTGGCAGGCATGGAAGCGAAAACGGTGAGTGGCAGGCCGCTCATCGTGCATGTTCACGCAACGGAAGTCGATCGGGCAGGCAAGGATCACCTCGATGAACGCATTTTTGCGATTGAACAACGCGGCATGCTCGCAGCAGACGTCGTCATTGCGGTCAGCCATTGGACAAAAAACATCATAACACAAAAGTATGGTATAGCGGCGAACAAAGTCCACGTCGTTCACAATGGAGTAGCGCCTGCAGCAGACGCCGACTTCCCGTTCATTCCTCGCATCGGCGATTATGTCGTAACATTTCTTGGACGAGTAACACACCAAAAGGGACCACAGTATTTTGTTGATGCAGCCCGGAAGGTATTGGATTATTTCCCGGATACGCATTTTATCATGGCAGGTTCGGGCGACCTACTTACTTCAATCATCGAGCGGGCGGCGCGGTCGCAGATATCCTCACGCTTACATTTTACCGGTTTTCTGGAAGGTGAACAAATTCATCAGGTTTGGTCCGTTACCGATGTATATGTTATGCCTTCAGTGTCAGAACCATTCGGAATTACACCGCTGGAGGCTGTCCAGGCTGGCGTGCCCGTTATTGTTTCGAATCAATCCGGAGTAGCCGAGGTGATGGACCACGTGATCAAGGTCGACTTCTGGGACACGGATGCATTGGCGAATGCCATCATCAGCGTCTTCCGGCATAAAGGGCTGTCCGCGGCATTGAAGCTGAATGGCCAGCACGAAATTAAAACACTTACCTGGAAACGGACAGCAAAGCGTATTAATCAACTGTATCATGAAATCTGATCGGCGCTATTTGAACCTATATTTCCAGGTACATCAACCGAGACGCCGCGGGAAGTTTCAGTTCTTCGATATCGGTGCTGGTCGCGGGTACTTTGATGATGAGCTCAACCGCGATATCGTGTGTGGTCAGGAACGGTTTGTGTGCCTGGGCATGGATTACGAAACATTGGCATGCGAAAAGAAAGTAGTTAATTGGATGTTTATGCGTCTGGATTTATGATCTCGTTCAAAGTCATACTGGGTTCTTTACTTATATTATTGGTCGTTGCCATTGCAATCCTCGGCGCAGTTTGTTATGACGGAAACCTGAAGACGCTCGATGCCGTGCACTGGGTGGATCATTCCCATCGGGTCGTCGAAAAAGTGGATGCGATATCGATCACCTGCAAAAACATCCAGCTTCAGGCGGGGGAAATCGAAAAATCCCGCAAGCGTCTGGAGGCCACAAAAATATTGTTCGCTGCAACTGATAGTCTGCGGGCGTTAACGAGTGATAACAGCGATCAGAATCGACGAATTGATTCGTTGGAGGCAATCCTGCGGCAATGGATCGCCTCGGACTACTCTGCGGTCATCGGAACAGATAGCGGCTGGAGTGCTTATCACGAAGTGGTATCACGGCAATTAAATTCTATCAAAGCAACCGAGGAAATCCTTTTACGACAGCGAGTTATCCGAACTCAAAAAAGTGCCGCTGGATTTAAAAATACACTTGCTCTGCTGCTGTGCAGTATAACGGTGTTGTTATTGTCCGCTTTCTTTGCTATTCGGTACAATTTCAATAAGCGGATTCGCATGCAGGAGGAACTCAGACGTAGTAATGTTTTGTTCGAGAAAGTCTTCTATGAAAGCCCGATCGCCATTGTCATCAGCGAGCTAGAAACGGGTAAAATCCTGCATTGCAACAGTGTATTTGCCGGGACGGTGAATTATAGCATGGATGCGCTGGTGGGTAACACGGCCGTGGAGCTTGGGATTTTTGAAAGCCAGGAACAACGAAACAACCTCGTGTCAGACGCAATAGCGGGCGGGGTAGCGAAACAAACCGAGGTCTATATCCAACCGCGTGGAGGTGACCGAATTTACGTCTCTATTCATGCGCACGTGATTCCGTTGTACGATAGCCCTTGTCTGCTGACAGCCATACTTGACCTTTCAAGTCATAAGCAGGCCGAGGAAGATACCAAAAAGGCACTGGAAGCTGTGCTGGAGCTCAGCAGATTAAAAGCTGATTTTGTAACACTCGCCTCACACGAGTTTCGTACACCGTTGACGACTATTCGGTCATCGGCGTTCTTACTGGAGAATTATTCATACGGCGAAAGCCGTGAGAGAGCGGTCCGTCATCTGGCTAAAATAAATTCCTCGGTCAATAGTCTCACCTCGATGCTCGACGAATTCCTTGCGATCACCAAGATCGACGAAGGCAGGGTTCATCCGAGTTTTGAGCAAATGGATCTCCCTGCATTTCTGGCGGATCTGTGTCGAAATTTGCAGGCTTTTGCAAAACCCGGCCAGACTATTGGGTATGACCACACGGGCTCAAACGATGTCTTGACTGACCGCATCATGTTGTCCAATATCGTGAGGAATCTGGTGACGAATGCGATCAAATACTCGCCGGAAAATTCTCCTATTTATGTTTCCACCCGGGTGAATGGCAAGATTTATTTGACAGTGATCGATGCTGGCATCGGTATTTCGAAGGAAGATCAAAAGCATCTATTCGAACGTTTTTACCGTGCATCAAATGCCGGGAACGCTCAAGGGACGGGACTTGGGTTGCACATTATCAAACGGTACGTGGAAATGCTGGAGGGAACAGTAACGCTCGAAAGTAACACCGGGAAAGGCACACAGGTTAACGTCATCTTAAGCATGCCTGCATAGGCATCTTATAGTATTGTCCGCACTAGGTGTGCTCAAATAGCCAGGGAGCAGGAGTATGCTTCTTCTCTGGGAGAAGGCCGTACCTTTCGATGCTATGAGATCGGATGAACGCAAGAGCTTCCTCAATGGAGTCGGTGACAAGAATTAAGCTGAGATCTTCCGGGGAAATCGTTTTCTGTTTTTTCATTAACTCGATATGCCCGAGAAGCTGCTTGTGGTATGATCGGTTAAAGACAATGATCGGGAACTGGTTAATCTTTTTGGTCTGCGTCAGCGTGAGCGCTTCGAAAAATTCATCGAGCGTGCCAAACCCACCCGGGAATACAATGAAAGCGAATGAATACTTGATGAGCAAGGTTTTCCGTATAAAAAAATAGCGAATGTCTACCCATTTATCCAGGTATGCGTTTGGCTTCTGTTCGTGCGGCAGTACGATATTGCATCCAACCGATCTTCCTCCGACGTCTTTGGCGCCACGATTGGCAGCTTCCATCAGCCCCCTACCGCCACCGGTAAGAACAGTGAATCCAAGTTTCGCTACTTCCCCCGCAGCCGCCCTCGCGACCTTATAGTACTCATGTTCTTCCTCAAACCGGGCCGAACCGAAGAATGTAACACACGGGCCGATGAAGTGCAGCGCGCGGAATCCGCGTATAAACTCAAGTAGCGTCTTGATTGTAAATTTCAGATCCTGCCACCGTGACTGTGGCCCACGAAGAAACTGGATTTCTGCTTTTATATCCGTACTGGGGGCGACGTCATTCATGGTACGTAAGCTAATGCTATTTTATCTTGGTGTTCGATTTATTGAATTCATGAACGGAAAGCGGGAAAGGCGATTTCCGATGGCAATTTCTCATTCCAGCAATTGTTGAAGTAGGTCAGCGCATCTTGAAGTGTTTTTATGATAGTATTCATCTCAGTGGCATTTTTCGATAAAGATAACGTGGTGTATTTTCGACGGCTATGACGGGAATGAGGCCGCTTGGTGATTGATGTCATCGGGGTGATGACTGATTTATGGTTGGCGTGGAATTGATCCATCCGGGGCGGTATGCTGGTTTGTTAGAATCACGAACTGCGTGGGTTTCAATTTTATCTTAATGAAATGACGGTTCCCATCTTCATCTTTTAGCACGTGAATCTTGCCGTTGCCACCGTAGCAGTAGCGAAATGCGCTGCCTTCTGGGTTGAGATGCCCATCGATGCCAATGTATTCCTCGTCGTCGTGCTGAAGGGATCCATTATAAACAACAAGTATTTCCTCGTCATAAAGAATGCGTGAAAAAGCCAGCATGCAGTCGCTGGTCACCGGCAGATGAAATGTTCTGCCGTCGTTTGATGATTCACGCATATACATGCGGCCAAACTTTAGCACCGCGCTACCCTTTCGGAAATTGGCAAGGCGCGCGATCTCCTGATAAATTCGATTGTTTTTGTTTAGGATGTTGTGTTGGCTGTCCTGCAGGTCAAACATGGATTCGCGCACCGCCCAGTCACCGTCGCCGCAGCCGGCGAGGCCTTGTTCCGTGCCATAGTAGATGCAGGGCGTACCTAAAGCGCAGAGCAGAAAGCCGATGCCGGCGATGATCTGTTGTTCGGTCGCATCGTGGCCGAACCGCGCCTTTACGTCATGGCCTACCTGGTCATGATTATCAATAAAGGTCACCAGGAACTCGCCAAACTCACCCCGTGACATGGCATTCTTGCGCAACGATTCATATCGCTCAATGAGTTTCTCCGGCGTAGCCTTTCCCAAGATGACCTTCGACAGAACATGGTATAGCGGAAAGTCGAGCACCGAGTTAAGTCCATAATAGAGCGCCGTATCTTCGACTGTGACAGCGGTTTTCGGCCCGATGTATTTGTTATACATCTCTTCGGGCCCCAAAAGCTCGCCGAACAAAAAGAAATTACGTTTTCCGAGTTTATACGCATATTCCCGGATATGTGAACAGAACTGGCTGATCGTTTTTTCACCCATATGCTTCACCGCATCAAGCCGAAAGCCGTCGATGTCCGTCTCACGAATCCAGTAACAATGTACTTTGGTCAGCACTTCCTGCACGTACAATGCTTCTGGTGAATCATCATTGCGAAAGGTCTTGAACTGTGCGAAATCTCCGTCACGGGTCTCGGGAAAGCTGTCGAAATTTCGGATTTGCCCTTTTCTCGAATATAGATCTGGGTTTCGAAGCTCTATGGGAGAGGGCTTGCCCGGGAACCTCCATTTACCAAATGGAAATACCAAGCCGTTGTAATAGTAATAATCGAGGTCGTCGGGGTAGCCCCAATTATTTCCGGAATGGTGCAGTACGATGTCGAGGAACACGCGCATGTCGAGAGCATGTGCCGCATCCACCAGATTGGCCAGATCTTCTTTGCTTCCAAAGCGCTTGTCAACCGCCGTATAATCTTGTATAGCGTATCCGTGGTAAGATTCTTCGTTATTTTCAAATATCGGGCTCAGCCAGAGTGCAGTACAGCCGAGATCTTTGATGTAATCGAGGTGTTTTGTGATCCCTCGGAGGGTTCCACCACAAATTCGTCGGAGTTCGTCGGGAGTCCCGTAACCCGTTGTCTTGCCTGTTCCATTAGCGGGGGTGCGTAGCTGATCGTCATGAAAACGGTCAACCATCAGGAAGTATATCATTTCTTCCCGCCATTCCCGCCCGCCGTTCTTCCAATACTGCTTGCCGGGTTTAGGTGATAGATCAAGATCGTGGATAGATCGCGTTGTCACAGGTAGTTTCGTCGTTAAGTTTCGCATCAATATGGTGCGAAGGGCTGATGTTGACCAATAACTAAGGTCATGAGTTTACTGGATGGTTGTCATTGGGCATGTGCCGCAGCACAATGATAATCATCGGAACGGGTTGATTTCGTTATGTGAGAATGCGTGAAGCAAAAAAACGTACAATCCATGCTTTTATTCCGAATGCTAAAGTGCACTTGGCGAAAATCAGCTTGGGTTGGATAAGCTGATTGCTAGGAAAGCGTTCCTTAAGGTGAGACGAGGTATTTCTAATATTGGTCGAGAATCGCGAGGCATGCAATTGCCTAGCTCGCGTCATTCTGAAATCCCGCCGGGAGTTATACGGAGGTGTCGATTTGAACTACCGAAACAAAAAAGAGGGCATCTCAAACTTTGAGACGCCCTCTTTTTATTCTGGATGCTTTCATCCTGAAAAAAAAATAGGGTTTAAAATGAGTGATTCATTTACCAAATGGTGAAAAAGTAGCTTCTTGGATAAGAATTGGACAATTAGTCAGAATATGGAAGATTATTTCGAGTTGCCCGTAACCTACAAGGGTGAGGAGTTGTTGCTAAAGGGCCGGTTGGCCGCCTTTACCTACGTTTACAAATTTTACATCACGGTAAATGATATGGAGTTGGAATTTGAACGGGATGATAATGGTGAGTTTCGCGTAATTTCTTCCGAGGGCGGCGAAGGCAACGTGGACCGAAACCTGATCGCCGCGATTATTGACGTGCTGGAAAAGTTGCAGACCATGTAACGCGGATAATTTTGTTGTATATCCTCGCCTGAGGCGAACGTGCAAACACCGTTTTAGAGCGAAGTTAATTCCACCCTTTGGTACGTCCGGAATATCCAAACAGCTTAACTATCAAGGTTGTCGTGCAAATCCGGAATTACAATTTGTTTTAAAATTACATCCCGCAAACGGTCTTCGTGTTCATCTCCCCATTGACCAAGTGCAGAAATTAAAGGAATTACAGTTTTACCAAACTCGGTAAGTGCATATTCTACTTTTGGCGGAACGACCGGGTAAATAACCTTGGAGACAAGTTCATGATCCTCCAATTCTTTTAGCTGAATATTTAAAACCCTGCGTGAAGCATCGGGTATTTTACGCTGCAACTCACTTGGTCTTTTATGTCCCTCATGAATAAACCAAAGCAAACGTATCTTCCATTTGCCGTAAAGTACTTCACCGATCAGATCAAGCCCACAGTTCAAGTTCGGTATTATTTTCCGCTGATACATAGTGCAAAGTAGACGTATGTCACAATTTGTGCAATAGGGGACTAATTTATCCCTATATGAGTCGTAACTCCGTACTTGAGAAAACTGCTTTTACACACCAGTTTTGTCCTATAAACAATTCTTAAAAATGGGACATTTTAATTTCAACAACGAATTATCAGGCAAAATTGCCCTGGTAACAGGAGGTACAAAAGGAACCGGACAGGCAATTGCAGAAAGGCTGGTACAAGCCGGTGCAACGGTCATTATCACTGCCAGGAATGCTCCCGAAAAAGTAAACAGCAGCCTGCATTTTATTTCTGCCGATCTAAGCAAGGCAGAAGATGCACAAAAAGTAATCAGCGAAGTGCTTTCAACGTATGGCAGGCTGGATATCCTGGTAAACAACCTCGGTTCTTCATCAACACCCGCCGGTGGTTTTTCAGCATTGAATGATGAGGATTGGATATCAACCCTGCAAGCCAATTTACTTGCTCCTGTCAGGCTTGACAGGGGATTTTTACCGCAAATGATTGATCGGAAAAGTGGTGTTATTATTCATATCGCTTCCATCCAGGGCATATTGCCGCTATACGATTCAACCTTGCCGTACGCGGCTGCAAAAGCAGGATTAATCAATTACAGTAAAAGTTTATCGAATGAAGTTACGCCAAAAGGTGTCCGCATGCTAACGGTTTCGCCAGGATGGATTAATACAACGGCATCGATAGCCTGGTTAGGTGAGATTGCAAGAAATGCAAATAGTACTGTAGCAGAAGCTCAGCAAGGTGTTATGGATGCATTGGGTGGTATACCTTACGGCAGGCCCGCCGAGCCGGAAGAAGTTGCTGAATTCGTTGGCTTTCTAGTTTCACCGAGAGCCAATTATTTAACAGGAACAAATTTTGTCATTGACGGCGGAACTGTACCGACTATTTAATAACCTCAAAATAAAAATAATGAACTTACCGGAAGTAGTATCTGATTTAATAGAAGCACAAAATAACTTTGATAGCGCTACTTACGCAAATTGTTTTTCCGAAACAGCCGTAGTTTATGATGAAGGCAAAACGCACAAGGGACGAAAAGAAATAGAACTTTGGATTAAAGAATCTAATGAAAAATACCAATCAGTAATGAAACCTCTTGAATATACCGCTAATGGGACTTCAAGTGTGTTATCGGCAGAGTGTTCCGGCACTTTTCCAGGAAGCCCGATTATATTAAAATTTCATTTCGATATTATCGATGGCCAGATTCAGCATTTAAAAGTAACCAGTTAAATATAGCAGAGAGTAACTAAAGGTTGGTCACTCTCTGCTTTTCATTCTTAAATCATTAGTTATTGCATCAGTCATTTGAATCTATCGATACATGGCAATTGCCTTGTGCTTTAAACCCAGGCTAGAACCAGAAGAGGCATTAACATACGGTAGCAAAGAAGTTTTCACGCGGGGTTCGATGTCCATTCCACTACTCAAATTGGTAAAATTTGCAGGCTTTTTATGCGGAGAGACAGGGATTAGCTGAAGTGATCTCACTAGGGGGCGCGTCAATTCAAATGCTGGTCGCTTCGCTCCTCCGGCATTTTTTGTTTTAGGACTCGCTGGAGAGAGGCACTCCGCTCGCCCTAAAACAAAAAATGCCGCCCTTCGGGCAGCATTTGATTTGGCGGGGAGGACTGGCAAAATCTCGAACCGTTTGGTAGGGGATTTGAGGCTGCTGTATCGGGTGACTATCGGGAAAAACCTTGTTTAGAGGGCATTTAGGAGGATTTTGGCGCTCGCACGTGTCCCGATGTACAGATTTGGGCTCAACGAGCTCCTGATTGAATGGAATAGATTTTGATCTAATTTGTTTACATTTGTTAATAAGTGATAACATATTAAATCATGAAGGAAGCTATAGCAGACATGGCACTCTCGATTATCCGCCGACATGGGGGTATGATTCGAACTAAGACGGCAACCGCTGCAGGCATTCAATCGCGTACCCTTAGCGCACTCGTTCAGAAAGGGAAGCTGGAACTCTCTTCCCGCGGCGTCTATCGTCTTACAGAAAGTGAACTCTCCAGCCCGGATCTTTTTATAGTTGCCACACGAGTTCCGAACGCGGTGGTTTGCCTGATCTCAGCACTGTCGTTTCATGACATGACAACGCAAATTCCCCATAAAATACACATCGCTATTGAGCGATCAACCAGAGCTCCACAGCTTGAATATCCGCCCCTGGCCGTGTATCGATTTTCAGGTAACGCTTATCACGAGGGAATCGAATTGCATATTATAGATGGTATCGAGACTAAAATATACAGTGCCGAAAAAACACTGGCGGATTGTTTTAAATTTCGCAATCAAATAGGTATGGACGTGGTACTGGAAGCACTGAAACTGTACCGATCAAGAAAAAAGCTGAATATGAAAATGATTACCCACTATGCTGATGTCTGCCGTGTTTCAAATGTTATGCGACCGTATATCCAATCTCTAGTATGAGTAGTAAGCCTATTAAAAACAAGGCGGCATCAGTTCGTGAGCGACTATTGCAGCAGGCTCGAAAAGACAAACGGCCGTTCGATGAGTTGTTGCAATATGCCGCTATGGATCGGTTCCTCTATCGTTGGTCGAACTCGAGAAGTGCAAATCATTTCGTTTTGAAAGGAGCATTGATGCTTCGCGTCTGGGATGTTAGCGAGCAACGTGCAACCAGGGATATCGACATGCTGGCCAAGGATACTAGCAACGACTTAGAATCTATCACAGCTATCGTACAGGAAGTGATGGCCGTGGAGATAGAACAAGATGGGTTTATCTTTTCAACCGAGACGGTCAAAGTGGAAAGAATTACGGAGGACGCCGACTATCAGGGCGTACGTGTGAAATTTACAGGCAAACTGGATAACGCAAGAATCTCCATGCAGATAGATATTGGTTTTGGAGATATTGTCTATCCCGCACCGACGAAACACAGGTTACCGGCCATGCTTGACTTTCCACCTGCGGAATTGCTTTGCTACAGCCGGGAGAGTGCTATAGCTGAAAAACTACAAGCACTAGTCTATCTCGGTGATGCGAATAGCCGGATGAAAGACTTTTACGATATTTACTTCCTCTCCCGTGCTTCCGACTTCACCGCAGGTGACTTAGCAAATGCTATCCAACTAACTTTTAAAAATCGTGAGACAGAAATACCGGCAGCGATCGGTTCGTTCAGAAAGGAATTCATCACATTGAAGCAGTTACAGTGGCAGGCATTTCGGAAGAAACTAGACCAGGAATACATCCCTGAATCGTTTGAAGAGGTTGTTACGAGCATCGATAAATTCATCATGCCTGTCATTGGCCTAATTTTGGCCGGCGACAAGCCCCACTATACCTGGACTGCGCCCGGTCCATGGGTTGCAAATGAAGAAATTAGGAATTGAGAAATATCTAACGAATTAGGCATGGAGCCAAATAGACCGGAATTGACTGAGTTTTTTAACAGCATACTGCAGGCGATGAATGACGCAACACGCAAATTAGTAGAGGAAACTGTAGCCAGCGGAGGATCGTTGGTTATTTCGATAAATGGAGAGGTGAAGAAGGTCCCTGCAAAAGACTTGCTGACGAAGGTTTACGAACATAAAAGTACTCTTCTATAAGAGGTAATCCTGGTTCGATCATCATTTCAATACTCGCAAAAAAATAAAACCTTCCATGAAAATTATATATGGGTAAGGCAAAACGTAAACTGCATTTATTTAAACTCTACCGAAAGAACATTGAATTGCTTTGTGAGAACCCACGATATAATCGTGATGTATTAAAAGACATTATCATCTGTCCAATCTGTTTTCATACATTCAAGGAATCTGATATTAAAAGAAGTGGTGATAAAAATTACTTGACAATTGAGCACGTCCCCCCACAATACTTAGGAGGTAGAACCGAAGTATTGACTTGTTATAAGTGCAACAATCTTTTTAGTGAATTTGATAAGGAACTCGTTTACGTGCCTCATCGGCAAGATTCCACGGTGGTCAACTGGCGGGCGAAGTTGAAAGCAGGGGAAGATAAGTTTGGTGCTATAACTGAGTTCGATTTCAATACTAACACTATCAAGTTTACTTTGAGCAACAATGATGACTTGACAAAATTTATAGAGTCTTTCAAAGGAAAGAATCAATTTAATTTTGAGGTGAAGGACAAAACCAAAGCGGTGGGAACGAATCTATTGAAGATTGCCTACCTATTAGCATTCCATAAGTTCGGCTATGGATTGATTATGCAGCCCCAATACAATTTTATTCGGGCACAAATTCAAAGCCCTTACGAGACTATTCTTGATAATCATGGTGTTGTTCATTTTAATGATGGGCTTGATTTGCCTGATGGTGTGTACGTAGTGAAGCAACCGAAAGAATTTGTCTCGCTTCTTGTTCGATTTCGTTTAACAAAGCAGGATGGGACGGCAAATGTGTATTCGGTTCATCTGCCATCACCAGCAGTTGACGTTGTTGGCTTCTACAAAAGATTGAGTACTATCCCCAAAGGCGTTAAATACGTGGTTGCTAATTTCGATGACTTAGACTATTGGAGCGATCGAACTCAGGCCTACGCTGCCATTCATGAAATGAATCATTATTTGCAGTAAGTCGATGCATCCCTGTGCGGACAATTCCCTTGACAGCAAACTGAAGATTACCAATTATTTACGTCAACTGATGCTAGACTGGGTTCGATGTCCATTCCACTACCCACAAAAAAGCCTGCAAGCTGTTAAAATTTGCAGGCTTTCTTTATGCGGAGAGGACCGGCAAAATATCGAACATTTTGGTGGAGGATTTGAAGTTGTTGTATCGGGTGATTAACAAAAAAAACAGTTCATTTAAAGGCCGTGTGGAGTAATGGTTTGAAGGAAGCTGCTTATGTATTAGCAGCGAGCATAGCAATGAGCTGGCATTCCCGATAGGAATATCGGTAAGCGCTTTCATCCTGAAAAATAGGGTTTAAAATGAGTGATTCATTTACCAAATGGTAAAAAAGTAGCTTCTTGGATAAGAATTGGATAATTAGTCAGAATATGGAAGATTATTTCGAGTTGCCCGTAACCTACAAGGGTGAGGAGTTGTTGCTAAAGGGCCGGTTGGCCGCCTTTACCTACGTTTACAAATTTTACATCACGGTAAATGACAGTGAGTTGGAATTTGAACGAGATGATAACGGTGAGTTTCGCGTAATTTCTTCCGGGGGCGGCGAAGGTAACGTGGACCAAAACCTGATCGCCGCGATTATTGACGTGCTGGAGAAGCTGCAGACCATGTAATACGGTTGTGTTGTATATCCTCGCTGGAGGACGCGTGTTGTGCGCCCTATACGTTTAAAGTTTGTGCTTTCCAACAGAGACTAGTTCACCTTTATCCAGTACAACCTGATTGCCCCATGCCGTGATCGCCTCCAAAACGGGGACAAACGTCTTACCAAACTCCGTCAGACTATAAACAACTTTAATGGGTGGCTTTCTTCCATAGACTTTTCGCGCCACCAGTCCGTCTTTCTCTAATTGCTTTAACTGCAAGCTCAAGGTCATTTCGGTTACAGAGGTCATTTCTTTGCGAAGTTCATTGTACCGTTTTGCCTCGTCTTTCAAATGGTAAAGAATGACAGCTTTCCATTTTCCTCCCACCAAATCCATGGTAAGGCTAATCGTGCAGGGATAAATCCTTCCTTTCAGTTTTACGTGGTCGCTAATGCATTCCGTGTTCATACTGGAGGCTTTTTTTTTGACCTATCGGTTTGGATAGTTATTGCAAACGTAGGGTACTGAAAATAGTTTTGCAACTATAGTTTTTATAGTTGTCCGGGCTCGCCGTACAAGCAGGTGAATATTGTCGGATCTAAATGCAAACGAAGTTATGAAACAAAATGATAAGCCGCTCATTACCATCGTGGGAGTTTTGGGCAAACAGGGCCGTAGCACTGCGCAGACGTTGTTACAGAGTGGGCGTTATCGTGTGCGCGGCATTACCCGGCGCGTTGATTCGCCAGCGGCGCTTAGCCTGGCAACCCAGGGCGCTGAGCTCGTGAGCGTGCCGCTCGATGTAGGATATAAAAAAGAGTTTGTAGAAGCGTTCCGGGGTTCCGGCGGCGTTTTTTTAATGACGCCCGGAATTGCCCCGCCGCAAACGCACGAGACCGAGTTGGGTAAGCAGTTGGCAGATGCAGCCGTCGAAGCTGGGGTTCGCCACATCATTTTCAGCGGGTTGGAAAACGTTGGTAAAATTACAGAAGGAAAGAAGTTTGCACCCCATTTCACGGATAAGGGCAATATCGAAGAGTACATCCGCACGCTTCCCGTCACAAGTTCGTTTGTCTACATGGCGCTTTTTTATACCAATCTGCCAGAGTTTTATACGCCCCGGGTTGAAGGCGATACACTTGTATTCCCGATTTATTTACCCGGCGACTTTCGCGCGCCCTTTGTTGATCCGCTCACCGCCACCGGCCCGGCGGTTTTGGAGATATTCTCGAACCCGGATAAATACTCCGGCAAGTCGTTACCGGTGATTGGCGATATCATTTCACCGCGGGAAATGGTCGATACCTTTGTGCGGGTTACCGGCAAGAAGGCTGTGTACAGACCTGCCTACACCCGGCAGGAGTTTCTGCATCATTTCCCGCACTATGGTTCAAACGAACTGTTAGTAAACGAGATTTTGGGTATGGTAGAGTACGCCGTGGAGTATGGTTATTTTGGCAAGGATCGCGACTGGTTATGGAGCCGTAAAGTGGACCCCAATAGCCAAACCTGGGAGCAATTTCTGCGGCGTACGGGGTGGGGAGGGGGAGCATTTTCGCACTAACACGGCTAACAGGCCGGTCGGCTGAAATCGATCCCCGGTGACGGGATGTACTCTATGCAGGGAGGTAATGTGTCTACCATATAATGGTACGGATGTGAGGCGCTATGAGATTGCTCAAAACAAAAAAAGCACTGATTTCTCAGTGCTTTTTTTATTCTGGATGCGGGGAGGACCGGCAAAATCTCGAACCTATTAGTAGAAGATTTGAGGCTGTTGTACCGGGTAATTATTAGGAAAATGCCTGTTTAACGCAAAATTGGCGCTTCTTCGCTCTGTGCGACGGGCTTTCTAAAATGTCCGTTATCGAAGTAACGCGCTCATAGAAAGGATTGTTAAGCCAGAATGCTCGGATCGGTCGTTGTGTTGAATACATGGTAATTCCATTGCTGCTATCTGCTCGATAGATAGGTGTATTTCATTGTCGAACTTGTTCGGCGGCGTCAACGGCGCCAATCTCAATACATTTATCAAATTGCAAAGTCCGCACCAACGTAATCTGGGCAATTAACTACTGATCTAAATCGTCATAACCCAATTCGGTGTTGCGTTTGTTTTGCCTTGGTTACCGAATTTTTTGGAACGATTATATTTTCTTTTGTTTTGAAATCATGGAAGAAGTAATAGTTTACCGTCCCCCCGATGTACGTTAGCGAATTGCTCGACATAATGGATTCTTGATTATTTAGCATCAATGTCACCGAATATTTCGGTCGACCTGCGTTGTTCAGTCCGTAGGAGATTTGATTTTCATAAAGAATAACGAAGAGAAAAGATACCAGGAGTGCAGCGCCTGTGGATGCCATGGTGACCAAACGTCCCGAGGAAAAAGTAGCCATGACATGTATATATAAAAAGGATACAACGAAAAGCGTCACAGCAAAGGCAATCCCCACAGTTACAATCTGAAGGATAACAAGGCCAGTCGCATACGCCGTGATGTCAGAGATAAATGTCATGATAAGGTCGGGTATCTTGTAGTAGGCAAGTATTCCGAATCCGACAATGATGAGTATCATAAAGATTGATAACCGTTTTCTCGCGGAAGTCTCCGGTCGTCCCTCTTTAATTTTGACAAACTCAAAAAGTCGATAGATTCCAATATATAATAACATCAATATGAATAGTTCCTTCACTGTAGGGCCAAATGCTAATATGATTTCAGAGACATCAAGGTAGTTATTCACGTTAATGCCATAAAGCCCGAAATAAAAATAGATTTTAATGTAGCTAATGAGGATGATAATCGTGGTGAAAAGCGAGATGCCCGTAAAGTTTTCCTGAAGTACTTTGATAAAAACCGGAAATGACTCGGGCGGCTGCTCTTCAGCGATAACGCTGCTAACGGTTTCATTGCTGGCGGTCGTTTCTGTGACGGTATTAGCTCTAAGATCGGACTCAATAGTTGACAGGATCGTATTAAACTCCTCCATGTCAGAGGGTATCCAGAGTCCATCGCTGTTCTTTCCGTTTATTCTTACTCCGCGTCCACGCTCGTTTACAACACTATGGATCGCTGACCTGAGAATGGTTTTCCTTGGTTCGTTATTGAAATCGCGATGAATCGAATCATCCTCGATAACAATTCTAAAGGTTTTCCACCTATTGATTCGCGTCTCTATTTTCAGAACGGACTTGTATATGAAGGTCGCAAAAAAGGGTAGGAAAATGGTTAGTAACAGGCCGGGTTGCCACTGATCAGTGAATAACAAAGCATAAATTCCCCCAACAAAGGGTGGACCCAATGCGACGGACATCCAGATATAAACCGGTTTCCGCCATTTTATTTCTTCGAACTTTTTTTTGAAAACCAATGGTCCCATTTGCTTAAATTGTTTCAGTGGTCAGGCGTCAGCTAGTTTTTGAAATTTCTACGATAAACAAGATATTGGATGCGGTGAGATTTAGCGCATACTTCGCAACAGCTTCAGATACTTCGGTTATCTCACTCCCCTGTCCATGGCCGGCCAGTTTATTTCTGGTTACTGGCACTCCACTAAGGAGTAGACTTTCGAATGATGTAAATTGTTCAGTGTAGAAGTCTTGGAAAAGCCCATTATTTACAAGTACTTTTATCAGTTTTCTTGCAGGATCAGTCTTGTCATAGGCCCATCCTTTTGAGTCACAGACGATTTTAATAGTACTCTCAAATGCCTTCAGACAATTGACTAAGCATTCTTTGTATCGATTGTAGCGATAATGTTGATGAGCACTCAGGTACTCATCGTTTGCGCCTCTAAATCGCTTGCTTGAAAGTAGATTTATTGCCGGACCTATTATTTCAGAATGCGAGATGGTACTGTCGATTCGAACCATCTGACTTGATTCATATTGATAGCCAATACCAAACTCACGCATTCTGAAATTGAATTCTAAAATGGCTTCATCAGGAAATATTTCAATGCTGGTTGCATTTTTTCTATAAACTTCGTTCCTCCCAAGTGTGTCAAGTTGTTGAAGAATCAGTTCTAAGACAGTGAGAGATCGCTCTATTTTCTCTTCGGAAGTAAAAAAGTCGAGGACAAGTGATGATGAATCATGGAAAAAGTTGATCCGCTTTGTATTGAATTCCTTGCTCAATTTTGTTTCGATTGGATGGTAAAAATCGAACAGAGCTTCGTTGTTCGATGTAGTGATTTTGTTTCCCCGCTCGTCAGCTACAGTTCCACTAATCCACCGCCCGGTTGCCTGCAGGATCAGATGCGCCAATTTTCGTTTTAGCTCTTTGGGTAGTGGTTTGTTGTAGATATAGACATCTGGAAGCTTTTTCAGTCGGAGTGCAAACACTGGCAAAAAGTCCATGTAAAGTATTGTTTATTCGTTGATTAATTCGGGCTGTTGTACCGGGTAGTTATTCGAGAAAACGGCATTTTTTGAGGGATCGGAAGATTAAAATATGGTGACGCCCCGGAAGCCAATATTATTGAACCTTTTTTAGGACGGCCGAGATTGGACCAAAAAAAAGCTGTGCTTCACCTTCCGAGTTACGGAACGCCACGTATCCAAACGGGATCGAAGTATTTTGAAAAACCGGCTGCTCTGCTTTGTAATGCGACATTACAGCTTTGATATCTTCATATGATCCCCAGATCACAGGAACAAGCATAAAATTCCTTTCCTTACTAAGTCCCTTCAAACGAAGTTTCTCTGTTATCTTCTGGTAAATCCGATTTTTAACTTGACTTTCACTCCAAGTCGACGCCTTATGCATCATGATATTCACGACTTCCATTAATTGCTCCTGCATGGTACTAGGTACAACCAAACGAAAGTCAATCCTCGAGCCTTTTGAATTTAGTGGATCGAGTAGGCATTCTGTTGCGTCGAGCTCGCAATTCGTGTTCGCTTTGATGTAGTTTAAAACCGCTAGTTCGCCAACGAAGTTCAGAAACTTAAGATCCATATTTGAAAATATGCCATTGATATTGTCACGTATAAGCAATTTTTCTTTATCGGTCAGTCTGCCATTCAATGACTCAAACAAATCGTTAATAAACTGAAGGAATGATTCGGCCTCTTTAATCCCCTTTGAATAAGCTACCACATATCCATAGAACGAAACCTCCACAAGTACAGGTACGCCCTTCGCTTTATATCGCTTCGTGTGGTCAGCCATTTTTCTTTCAAAAGTGCGCGTGATCGACCGCCAATCCAGTTTTTTTTCATTAAGCAGATTGAACAGCGCAGGAAAGTAAACTCTGAGCCGCCCCTCTAGATCATAGGTCGACTGGCTTTTCGGCTCGTTCATAATTGAAGTTTATTAAAATCCTACTCATAAGGTATCGTAACCGTTTCCCCTTCAGTTATCACCGCCAATTGTATTTGTGCTTGTCCGATGCGATAGAAAATCTGCAAGACCTTTATCACACCTGGATCCGGATCGCCAGCTAGATCATTACTTGCTCGAATCGTCAATCTGTTATTTGCAATTTTGCTGACCAACAAATCTGTAACATCTATAAGTTTATCCGTTGCCAGTGTACCGTATTTTGCACTGACAATTTCCAAAGTCTCTTTGTGGATATTTTCGAAAGAAATATTTGTTAGCGTTCTTTCTGCATGTACTATAAAAATCACATTGTCGGTATGCACAAACGTATTTTCCACATAATGCAAATGAGGCTTCGTGTCAAATTGAAACCAATCGCCTTTTACGAAATCGTTCGTTAAAAAAATGCAGGATTTTGAAGTCTTTTTCATGAACTTCATCATCTCGTGGAATATTATAAAGTCGCCTGAGGCGCCGTCTCTGTCCCCACAACCCGGAAACGCATATCTCCATCTTGTACTTGCTTTCGCGCCATTATAGAAAGCGACCAATTTGGCGAACTCTGTCTCAAGAAACAAAATTTCATCACCATCGAGACCATCCATTTGCTTTAGAGTGGAGACAACGTTCAGCATTTCGTCATTCAGTGAAATATTTATATTCTCTTTAGTGGTTCTTCCAACTTGACGTTCAATCGATTGCAGAAATTCGACATCGTTTAACTTCTCCAAAATCATCTTCTCAATCAGTTGATACTGTTCCCACAAAGAATTATAATCTTGAGACAGTAGCTTTTTTCTCTTATCTCTATAGCTTTTAAAAAGATTTGCAATATTGCTCCGCAGTGTCTTATAATCTGTAGCTATATTACCTAATGGCTCAAACAAGTCTTTTTTAATTACGGAGAGTCTGTTTTTTAAAAATTCTTGCTCTATCTGCTTAGTGATATAAATTCTTCTCGAATAGGCTTCTATAAACTTTAGCAGCTTTCCTTTTTCAAGTTGAGACATTCCATAGTATCCTAGAAGGATATTTGTGTCAAGAACAATTGGCAAATCACCTTCAAGTTTTAATGCCGATTGAAATTCGTTAGAAAACTTATCAAAAGCCCTTCTTGAAAGTTCAGCTGTTAATTTTCCATTGTGAAGGAAATAGAACTCGGAATTAATTGTTTGTTCGCTCATCTAAGAATGAATATACCTAATTGATTTTAGTCGTCTTCAATGTTATACTAACGATTTGATTTTTCGTTTTTTAATCCATCAATATGTATGCATTCATTCATTCATGAGATGTAAGCATCAATTACAATCAGTTGAGGAACTAGCAAAGAAAAGAAAATAGCTCAAGAATTAGTTGGCTTTTATTTTTCTTCTAGAAACAATTGAATCTTTAATTTTACGCAGTTCTTTCTCTGAAAATGCTCTAGCTTTAGCTAGTGAGTCTATCGTTAATTCAAGTCGTCCCAATGAATTTCGCTTCGTGTTGTAATCCGTATCGAGTGAATCAATTCGGAGCTGCATTCTTACGATAGAGTCTGAATTCTGCTGAATCTCCAAGGTTTGCTCGGAATAAATGAACATGTCATTATTCCTTACCTTACTAGCAATTAAATAATTTAGGACAAAGAACACAGCAACTGATGTCAAAACCCAAATAAGCTTCAGTCGCCAAGGCAAATATCTATATCCATTTTTCATAAAAAGAACTTGTATAAGAATACCAATGATCCGATGGAACCAATAAACCCATACAAAAAAACATGTCCCAGTTGCATTTCATAGTGGTCTAGAAAACCCTGGTAGTTAATCAATAGATAGATTTGTCTCAACTCAATTTTTAGCTTATCTCGTTCTGTTTCATTAACCGAATATTCAACGTAATTTTTCAAGTCATCTAAATACAGCCGATTAAAAGCAAAAATACTAGATGGCGTGTGTAAAGGCCACCACAAAGTAATTGACCGTTCCCTTTTTAAGGTTTCCATATAAAAGTAAGGTGCCGTATTTCCCAATTTTTTTAAAAAAAGAAAAGGATAACGACTTCTGGATTGTAAAAAGAAAAGAACAAGGGCGAATAGTGCAATTAACATTACATCGAGATAAAAAAGAACGCTAACCGAAATGATGCTTTTCCAAAACGGGGTAAAAGCCGGAATCTTATTTGCAAATGCAACCATCAGTCCGACTCCGGCCGAGCCGAATGCAAGAATTTGGCCGCAGACACTTACTATCAGGTGAGTAAATTCAGGTTGAATGTGAAGCGCGGACCTTCGATCTTTTAAAGTCGTCAAAACCTTCTCCAAACATTTATCGTCCGTATCCGTGAGTAATGTGTTGATCTCATGATCAACCCTATCTTCGATTTCCTGAAGTTGAGATGCCCATTTTGGTTCTCCAGTGATCCAATACTCTAGCCTTTTTATAAATTGCATATTTATAGAATTTCGGAACCTACTATCCAGAATAGTGTTTTGTTCTTAATAAATTTATTGTTTTGTATAAACCAGCTAAAGGTCTTTGCTTCGTATCGCGGGTGAAAACAGATATCCCCTATGCTAAATGTTTTTTTTAAATTATAATCAAAGTTCCCGTTATCGTACAATGAGTAGAAATTCAATTTAGGGATGTTGCTGTTGATTTTTTGGGTTCGTATTTCATCTTGAATAAATTCTCGTCGATCGGGCGCCGTAGAGATCAGCCATATTTTTTTGACTTTTTTCCCGTACCGCGAAATGCCCTTGATAAGTCCGAGTGTGGTTAAGCCGCTTCCGCAACTAACAACGATAGTATCTATTTCGTCAGGCAAGTTCATTATCTGTTCAGAGGTAATGTCGATCTGCTCTGCGAGCATCGACGGTTGGATGATACCACTTTTGATTAGCAAAGAACCTGGAAGTGAGATCTTTTTAGCTTGCGAAAATAAATAATTCTCACGATATGGCTTCTGCCTGATAATCTCCGCGCCTTGACCTCGAGCTAATCGCAAATATTCAGTGTCACGACTTCCACCCACTAGATATTTAACTGGAATTCCAAAGTGTTTTCCCACTGCCGAAACAATGCCAAGCTGTGGGGAATTCATTGAAGAATAGGTTACTATTTCATTTGGCTTTGATGATTGGACAATATGTATGCACTGTCGCAGTTTTCCGCCGTTAACCTTAAGACCCGAGAAAGGTCGAAAGAGATCATCGCGTTTAAAATATAGTCCGTTTATTTTCTCAACCGGAGTTAATGCGCTAATATTTATATCTGATTTCACTTCTTATTTGATAGCAGTATATTAATCTTATCGACACCTTCTTCTATTGTACTAAACCTCCATTGACAAAGCGCATCTAACATCGAATGATTGTATACACTCGAAATATTTTTTATGATTATTACCGGCTTTCGAAAAGCATCAGCCCAAAAAATTTCCCCTACCGTTCCTATGGAAATACTCTCATGATTTAGAACATTCACTAATACCAAATCGCATCTCATGATGTCCATCCGGTCCCTTGCTACGATCTGAATTCCATGCAACAGATCAGTACGTGTTGACTCTGGGGTTCTGTGATGCGAAATTGAACTAAAATCTGTACGGTCACGTAGCGGACTTAAACAGACAATATCGCTAGCTACTTTGCTCGACACAACAGATCTCCAGTCTTCAGCATCCGCTTTTTTTTGACCGCTTATTGGACCGGCCAGATAAATATATTTTTCCATTTCAGTCGTTCCACTTATAAATCTTGTAGCCGCTAGAATCAACCCTGTTAGTATCCGATACATTGTAGAAGGAAGCAAGGTTCATCCTGGGGTCATTGCTATTCCATCGCTTCGATAGGTGCTCATAAATTGAATTTTCATTCTCCGTTCGACAATGACTATTTATGAACTCCTTAATTGACCCAGTAGGACGCCACTCTTTTTTTATAGCAGAAAACCTGATCGTTTTTTTATTGATCGACTCACGAATGGCATATCCAATTTGAAATTTATACCAATTATCGAAACCCTGAAATTGATCAATTCCGCTACAACAACATTGAGTATCCGATAAATATTGAAACTCGTTGTCGGCACATCCAAATGTAATATCAAGACGATTAAGTCTTTTTTTGATATTTAGAATGGTCCCTATTTTTTCCTCAGCCGGCAATATTAATTCTCGCGCCACTGGCAATGCCCCCTTTGATTTATATATCTCGTTTAAATTCATTCCAAGCGATTCTACGTGGGTTGGCCACGGGGCATTCTTGCTTGAACCGCTCAATGGTATCTTTAGATGTTCGACTCCCAGGTGCTTTATACCTGTCGATGAAATCTTTGAGATAAACATTTCAGGAGTTTCGCTAAAGCCCACAATCACAGGTTGCCATCTAGCGGCTGTTTTAACTCCTGCTTTTGAAAGCTTTTCCATTGTTCGAAGTAACTTGGACGGTTTGGGCGAATTCGGTTCAATTCGCATTGATTTCTTGTCGTCTAACGTTGAAAACGAGAACTGAACAACGACGTTCTCAAAACTTTTCAATATGCTGAAGTAATCGTCTCGTGCGATTAGATCACTTCTCGTGCTGATTACAGTGGGATAATTGCGTTCTTGCAGTGTTTGCAAGTAGTTTTTACTGACAGTATATTTTTCCTCAATTTTCTGAAAAGGGTCACTCATTCCTCCAAAGTGGATAGGTGTTTTTCTATACAAAAATTGTGACAGAACACCCAATGTAGATGCGTCGACCCTATCAATATGTTGAAATCTTCTTTTGAGAAAATTCGGATCAGCAGGTTTTATTTTGTTCCAGTAAAATACGCCACCACGATTTAGTGCATAACAGTATTTGCATTGGAATTGACAACCCAAATACGAGTCTAGTCTCACCGGTAGACCGCAAAAATAAAACTGACTGGATAAGGCTAAGGGCTCGGTATATTCTGAAGTCAATACGGTATAAGTTAGTAGAAACGTTGGGCCACATCATTTTGATCCTACTTGGACAATAACGTGGAGTTACCTTCTAAAATAGAAAAAAATATGAATTACAAAAAGGGATCAAGTAGCGAAATCTATTTAATTTTAAGCTTTGTTCTCTAACCCGGCCTAAATTTGTCTGATAGCGAATTTATGTAGGCAGACATTATACGTTGGGCGAGACCCGTAACCAAAGACGACTCTATCTTAACTGGGCAATAGCCCAATTATTAGCTATTAGAGGTCGTCGTTTATACGCTGGCAGTGGATTCGCTCAGTCCGTCCCAGACGACAATGCCAATCTATTAACTATATAATGTAAACGGTACTGTTGTCCATGGCTCACTGAGAGATGTTTTCCTAAAATTCAGTGTATTTTATGAAAACTTATTAAATATTTGACTTACTGCGCAAAAAGACTGCGCAGAAGGTCGTTTTGTTGCAGTAAATTATACAGTATGACCGATTCCGAATTTAATACCGCGCCCCGCAAATTGCTTCTTGAAGGAGCTAAACTAGTTTATAAAAATGCCCTCTGTCATTATGATTCGGCCCAAGCATTGGCTGCGAACGGAAAATATGGTACCGCAAATGCCTTGTTGATACTCGGTATGGAGGAATGTGTCAAAAGTATGGCATTAACGGCAGGCTTTTGCGGAGTAAAATTGCCGAGTTCTATCGAATTATTTTTTACTAGCCACAAAGTTAAGCTTGGAGAAGCTGAAAAAATTCAGCCTTTTGCCCAGGATATGATTAATCTACTTCATATCCTAAATCCTTTGATGGAACGTAGAAAATTAAAAGGCCGTCTCATTAATCCTTTCGCCTTTGTGCGCCTGTTTTTTCGAGTCATTCGAAGCTTCAAGATAAGCCCAATTTCTAAAAATCAAGCGCTATTCTGGCAAACTGCAAACCCGAAAAAACAAGCAGGGTTATATGTCGGATATACAGACGGAAAGTGGTTGACGCCATTGGACACTCCAAAGTCCGCCTACGACCAAACTTCGGAATTGGCAAATCCTTTTTTTACGGTTCTCAAACATTTGGAAGAAATCAAGCCAAACGATTATAAGACGATTGACAAAGCTCGAGTAACCTTGAATAAGGTATTGCCCCAAGTTTTCAGTTAAGCAGGATTTTCTTCCTTAACTGCGCCGATGCCTGCCTATTAAATGCTTATGTTCTTGTGTCGACTTAGCATGACTTTACAGCCAATCAACCCCTTGCATCACATATGTCACAAAATCTCAATAATGAAAAGATTCAGCAATGCATACTTAACATCGATATGGTGGCCCGTCATCTCTTCTTCTCTGTTGAAGGCATGAAAGAGTTAAAAGTCCCTTTGCAGTCACAGGTATTTACCGACGTAATACAATATTCGTATATAAGAATTTGCACTATTCTTGACGAAGTGACTATTCTGAACGGTTTAGCGAAAGGAGATATCTTTTTACAAGATACGCTATATTGTATGAAACCAGCTCTGAAAGGAATTAACGAGTACAAAGGTCTCCGCAAGGCACGTAATCTCCTCCTTGCCCATTACAATAGAGATCAAAAAAATGTATTCACTCCTTGGTGGACCGAACTTGCTGACTTTAAATTACCGAGAACCTACAAGGAGTTAAATCAGATTTTGGGGCTTATACTCCTTATTAACACGATTTTAGTGACTAGATATAACACAGAGTTTCATAATTTTAGCGATAGGCAGCACCCGGACTTTGAAAAATACTTTGACGAAGTAGAAAAACTTGAAAGTGACGCAACAACCACCCCTTCACCACTTGATGAAATTCAAGATGAAGTGCAAAGGCGATGCATTGAGAAAGGAATTGTTGATATCATAATAGACCCTGCTATGATAGAATATTTTAAGGACGGGATTGCAAAAAAGTTCAAGCCGAGACCCGTCGACGAAATTCACAAAATGACCGACGAGGAACTTAGAAATCAGCCGGAGTTCAGATTGGCATTTGCAAGTCTTGTTGCCCGAGAAAATAAGCGGCGCGATAGACCATTGAACTCAAAAGAATTGGAATGCCTTGAGACTGTTATTATTGGGTTATTTAGAAATTCCGTGTTGGCAAATGATTAATGCCTATTTGAGACATCCAAACTCCGTAAACTGGAGCTAATTAATACTATAAAACTTTCTAAGTATCCAACTTAACGTGAAAATGACGGCTACTGTAGTTGTCTGCACGACTCTCTTCAAAGTTATCCGGTTAATTGCTCTGAAATCAATCAAGCTGTAAGTAATCAGATTTCCATGCCTATCAATATGAAGCTTGGAAACAGCAATGAACGTAGCGAAATCGTCCGCCGTCTGAAATACCTGGCAGCCAGCTGAGTATTTGTTAATCGCCTGTGTTGTACCCGAACTCTCCGCTCGGTGAACGTTAATTCCGAAAAAACCAGTTTGACGAACTCCATTATTGAAATCTAAAACGGAATCCCGGTTGTAGTCGCGAATGATCGTAACAGGTTTAACCTGCACCAAGGCTTCGTACAAACCCCGGTGCATTCCCAACGCATAGGCATCCACATACTGCCCGGTAGCTAGGATTGCCGTGCCTTGCTCATATAAAGGGTTATTCAACCAAAATGTGCCCGGATCAGTCGTTGCGTTGAAAACATGATAGTTCCAGTTTCCGGCATCCGTCCGATAAAAAACGTGTATCTCATCATTGAACTTGTTGGGCACCGTACTCTTACCACGCAGCCCTACAATATTGAGCTGATAGGGCTTTGTATACAGAATGTACCCACGCTCGCGCAATATCGCTTTGATCCGGGCTAACATTTTACGCCTGATACTTAAATGAATTGATCCGGTTCATCCACCCCTTGTAAAATACATGCTGATCCGGACGGCGCTCTACTATCTTTTCGATGAATAACTTGCGCGCCGCCTTTAAAACGGCAAAGAAATGATCCTGTGGGCAAACGTTAACCGACGTCAGCGTCTGTGGGCCTACAATACCATCCTGCTCAATCCCTAAAAGCCGTTGTACCTGCTTTGCCACTGTCTTCCGGCCGGAGTTATAGCCCCAATCCACGATGAACTCAGCCACCGATTGATTCAGAATAAAGTCGGCCCGGAAGTAGTCCCAGAAGACCGTCTTCGCAACGTAGGCGGCATCTTCTTCGCTAAGGCGTTTTATATCCTCGGCATCAATATCACCGTCGCAATCCTTGTCATGCCCGTGCTCCTTCCATACAGAAAGTATGACGCCGTACTTGGTCGGGCCGCCTTTGTCCAATGGGTGATTCACATACCCTCCCTCCAAATGCAGGACCTTGCCTGCAAATCCTTCAAAATTTGCCATTGTGTTAATTGGTTTTAAGTGTATCTCACGTCTTGTGTGGGAACGGATAGAACGGAGTCGTCCACAGAGCGGAACCAGGTGAGCCCGTTTTCTATTTTGATTTCGTCCCCCAGTATGGTATTTCGGTTAACCGGTATGCGGTTGTTTCGCGAGTCTGTCACAATCGTCTCCCGAAGCGTAATAAGATCTTTGTACAACCGGATGCCCTGGAGGCTCCAAGTGCCCACGCTGTCCACCTTCAGGCCCATGCGCAGAAGCTCGCTTTTGATCTGACCCTTGGCCGACTCGTTGCCAGCAAAGGCATAATTCAGTAAATCGGTGACAATGGTCTTTGATACAAGCGCCTGCCGTTTGTAGTACTCGTTCACTGCTGAGTAGTCCGATACGGTTCGTATCTCTTTTAAAATTGCCAGAACAAGGCTCACGTCCTTGCCCTGAGCAGCACGGTACAACCGAAGCGCTATGTTGGACGGGTTGAATACTATCTGCGCTACAGTGCCGCCGGTGATCTTATTAAAGGCCGCCTCGTCTACAATCTCGCCATAGCCCGCCAGCTTCAAAGCGTTCGCGGTGCCTGGACCGAACTGGCCATCGATTCCGTCATTCGCATTCATGGCCGCAGTGCCAATGATCCGTGCTAAGCCCTGTTGCAACGCGGTCACCCGTGTGCCGCGGCTTCCACGTTTCAGGGGAAAGCTATCGGTGCCTTTGGTCGATTTGGTTGCGAGCGATGCCGATGGGATGTAGTTATTGATTAAGATGGTATCCGAGGCACCGGCTGCGGCATCATCCGCTACCTGTAACTTTTTCCTCCTTAACCTGTCATATATCAGATACCCGCCACCACCCAGCGCCGCCAGGGCAAAGACGTAGATAAACACCTTCGATGGTCTTACCTTCTTCGGCGGCTTCTTCATCTTGTCCAACCCCTTACGTTCCTGCTTCCACTGTTTTATATTATCCCTGCTACCCTTCCGCTCCATATCCCTATTTCTTAGCGTTCAATATTCGAATCAGTTCGTTGTACTCATCACTGCTCAGCTCGTTTTCCAGATCGGCGTTTAAGCTCTTCCCGTACATATTGGAGTACTCGCGTTGCACCTTGGTATACATGCTCTTCGTAGGTATGTCGTTGAATACCCGGAATACCTGTTCTTCGCTGGTTCCCCAGCCAAACGAGTTATCGTTGTCAAATGCCATTTTCAGTTGTTTGGCATAGGTCGCCGGATCACCTTCATCGAGGCTGCTCTTCTGCGCTTGGTTAGCCTGCACCTTCTTGAAGAAATGACGCGCCAGAAAGAATAGGCCCGTAGCAGTACCGAGCCCGAGGGCTGAATAGATCACCACGGTTTTAAGGTTCTCGGCCTTCTGTGTTTCCGATGCGCGTATGCTTCGCGTCATAACCCTAAGGCTCGTTTTGCCAATGCCGTTTTTACCGGGTCATTCTTCACCACATCCGCGAGCTTGGCAATCTCTCTTGCCCGAAGCTTTTGCATGAGTACGGTTGCCGATAGCATCTTTACTTCCGCCTCCTGCTGTGTCTGCGCTTCTATGCTGATTTCAAACTTGTACTTGTTCATGATTACGGTTGTTTAACATTTAACTGGCTTAGCACAAATGGTATCTTGCTCTTATCGTCGGCCAGGGCTTGCAGAATGATGAGAAGCTTATCAAACTCATCGCGGTTAAACTGCGCCTTTAACTGACTTACAAAAGTGATGGCAGCCTGATCTTCCGAATTAGTTACCTGTCCCCCGGTACCGGGTTGAAAACTTACTGCCGCGTCCTCTTCCGGTTCCTCTGCTTTTCTCCGATTGTCGTTTTCGATCAAGCCCGCAAGCGCCTCCCCTCCGGGAATACCACGTACAATGTTCGGGTTGCGCCGGATGAAACTTTCCACGAAGCTGGACCCTATCTCTCCTAAAAAACCTTTTAGCGGCGATTGACTGGCCTCCAAATCGGCTTTCTGCTTTTGCAGTTGCTCAATATCCTTTTCAAGCTCCCGAACCTCCAGGCGTAGCTCTTCGTTCTGCTGCCGCAGGGTATCCGATTCCCTTTCCTTTAGTTTCCGTTGCACCTGCTCGTCGATACGGGCATCAATGTCTAACCCGCTAAGTCCCTCTTTGGGCATGTCCCCGAAATAGAATATGCGCTTGTCGTTGTTGTTGCTCGTGCCGGTGTATAAAAGCACTTCCATACTTTTTGTATCCGCGTCCACGAAGCTTTCAAAGAGGCTGAACATTGCCAGGTCGCTTGTCCGGCGCACGACTTTAAACCCATCGACAACAATTTCATAATCTATCGGCTGGGCCCTCTCCGAATACAAGCGAAGGTGCTCGATAAGCCGTTCGATCTTGCGAGGCTCGTAGCGTTCTTTCGATTGAAGTGCCATACGTTTAATTCACAATGATTACCTGTATTAGTTTCATGCGCCTTCTCTCATTCCCCGGGTTTTCTATGGTTATTTCACCCCGGTGCTCGTGCATATTACTCGCTGCCGATTCGTCTATGCCGTCGTAAACCCCATAGTCTGATTCAATTAAAACGCCCCTCGGGTCATCGACGACAAAGTATAGCTCGTTGTAAGCAGTAAGTACCTGCTTCGTATAAGCGGATATTGTCATGTCCTTATATCGAATGTGGTATTTACAGTAGCCTAACTGCCGGATGCGTCCAGGGATATACTGAAGGATAAAATGCTCCGTCATAAGTTTATCTCCTGTGGCGCAAGGCTATCGTCAATCTCACGCCTTCGTTCCATATCCTCGGCGCCGTCCGGGAAGACTTCTTCGGCAAGCTCATATTCCACGTAGATCGTCAGGCGGTAGTGCCGCTCGTAAGAGCCGCCTTTGAACCAACCGTGTAGGATGGTGGTCTCTCCATCCACATGCACAGGCTTCATTGATGGCACCCTGCCATTGACCCACGCGTTGGCGCTTTCGAAGTCCACGGGTGGGATACCTACAAAGGATTCATCCGAAGGCTCCACGCCATTTTCGTATACATCCGTCACATAGAACACATCGGCTCTATCGTTGGATTGAAAGGTTATGGTCCCGAGTTTATCCATGTCGCTGATGCTGTTACCATGATGCCCGTCACACGTCTTACGTTCGCCGGAAGCTTTACCTCAAAGGGTTTGAATCGTTCCGGGTACTCGATCGGTAAATGCAGTACGACGAAGTTTCTCTTTACCCGCGTTGTTATTTTCTGTCCGTGCTCCATGGCGTCTTATTTCATTACGCATTGCAATACGATGATCACTTTGTACGGGCAGAAGGACACATTCGCGTTACTACCGTCCTTGTACTGTATTTTGATCTCTCCGTTGCCTGCCACCACACCGTTTCCGAGGGTGCGGTATTTCTGATCCGGTGGAACAGAAATACCGCTCATGAGTATTTTGCTTTCAAAGTCCTCGGGAAAGATCTCGTCACCGCTGATCTCGATGCGCTGTGAGCCTCGATAGAACAGATGGCTGGGCTGATCGGAGCTTAACAGGATCGCATTCACCAGCTTCACGTTTTTGTCCAGGTCAAACTTCTTATTTATAGTCTGGCCTTCTGATTCTACCGTGAAGCTATACACCTTGTCAAGCAGTCGCTTTTCCATATCGGCTAAGGAATCGTAGCGGTACCCGATAAGCCGACATAGATTACCGTGTTTGGATTAAGCCCGTTGACGGTTCCCAGCTCGATCTCAAACTCTATGTCGATGTCGTCGTGGATCAGCCGAGGGTTCGCGAGCTTGTAGTATCCCTTCGGAACCATGTCGAACGTGGCCGTAATGAAATTCCGGTTTGACGTGTCGCTCACCAGCTGCTTTTTGTTGGCCTTTAGTTTGAACTCGCCGTTGGCAAGCGCGCCTACGTTCTCGATTGTGTCGAACTTGGTGACCTTCACATCATCCGTGCTTAGCGAAGTTGCTTCGCCTTGCAGGAGATAAATGCCTGACACGAGCAGCGCCATGTTCTTCGGCAGCTTACCGTTGCTGATGTTCCGCAGGTTGACTTCCTTCACGTCCTGGCTCTCGAACATCTTAATAGTTTTAGCTCCGTTGATAGGCTTGATCGTATATACCAGGTGATCAGCTAGGCGCAGCTTGCCTTGCAGCAGTTGTTCTTTGATGTGGGCGGGCAGCTCCAGGAAGAACTTCTCAAACTCTGCACGCGACCCTTGCGAGGGTATATGCCGCTTCACTACTTTGTTCATCGCCTTGGCCCGGGCTACCGGGTTCAGGGCATTTAGATACCCGAGCAGCTCGGCATCCATCTCTCCGTTCAATCCGATCAAATCGGTCGGATTGGTGTACTCACTCTCCATGAGCTGTCCTAATGCACTCAACATACTTTTAATGGTTAATTAATTGTTTCTAAAATTCTCGTTCTGTTTCGTTCAACCCGGCCGTGGGCGTGCCGCTTTTGCTCATCTCGGCAATCTGCTCCTGTATGCGGTCTATGGCTGACATATCAAATTCCGGCGTATCCACATCGGACAGCGCTATGCTTTTATGCTCTTCGGCCATGCTACCATCGCTACTATAGGGGTTGACAAAGTAGGTAACCTGTTCTTCCCCGGGCGTATCGGCGAGGCCGTCCGTTGAGGAAGACGAAGCCGCAATTTTGCCAGTATTCGAGATATATAGCTTCTCCTTGAAGTTTTCAAAGAAGGTTTTTACCCTGTCCTGGGCGTCGTGGGCTACCTGTTTTATATCGAGCCCTTCGACGCCCTGTACGCTGGATGCCGAGCGCTGGAAGCCGTTGCTTAAGGTCAGCCCGAGCCCAGCGGCGACGATGTACGGGTTCTTTTTGTGGACGCCGATCAGTGTTACCGGAATGCCGGTGATAAGCGAGTGCTTGCCGATGGCTGCACCGACTCCGCACGCGGCTATTGCCGCCAGTAAGAGCAATCCGCCTTCTTTAGCTGTCTCCACGTAAGCATTGGTATCGCTGGCATTTTCTGCTTCACTATACTCCACTTCGCCGAGGGCTTTGCCTCGCCGCCTCGCTTTCATTCTGTTGTGCCGTTTCATGTTATAGAAGATTTTTACGTTCTATTCTTGGTCTGCCCTGGTTCCGCCTTCGCCGCTTGTTCCTGCTTCTGTTGCGCTCCATTCCCGAAGGAGCGCCGGTCAGCTCCGCGGGCTTGGCTTTATTGCCCTTGATTGCTCTCGCCAGCAGGTAAGCGCCTCCTGCTACCGCGCCAGCGATAAGCAGCGACTTGCCCGGGTTCTCTTTTATCCACGCCACTTTTTCCTGGACAAAGCCTTTCGGTTCTGGCTCGCTCGTTTTAGCTGCAACCGAAGTGTTCGTAGCGGCCGATTGTACAGCAGTGTCGGTAATGATTCGACTGACAGCGGTGGTAGCTGGTACTGCTGGGACAGCAGCAGGAGCATAACTTGCAGCAGCCTGTACGATTTGCTGGGTTTCATTTTGCGTTTGGGATTGCGGCGGTGCCGCTGTTCTTAGGGCTGGTAAACTCTGTGTTATCTGTCTAACCGCCTGCGATACTGATGCGGCTGTCGGCAGCACCGTGGATACCTTCGAGACCAGGCTTTGGATAGGATCGGTCACGAGTTGGTCTTCGTCGTCCGGAATGGTAGCCGTCGCCTCGCTGGCATCACCGGCGTTGTCGGTCTCGCTCTGGAAAGAGGCTTCTTCCGACCCGCCTTTGTTGAATAAACCTTTGACTTGCTTAAGGGCGGCAGCGATGGCGGCGACCGCCGAAGTTGCCGCTGCCAGGGCAGTACCGCTGGCGATCTCTCCAAGGCCTTCCAGGTCGTCGGGGTCACTGTGAATAATCTGATACTCCTCGATGTCAGCGTACTCGTCATTGAGGCCGAAAAGCCCATTCATGGGCACCTTCTTGTTTTTGTTACCCTTGCCGTGCAGAATACCTTTCTTCAGGTTTTCCTTTTTGCCACCGGCCTGCCAGTATACTGTCTCCGCTCTGTCCTTCACCTGTCGGATTTTTTTCAGCTCGCTTAGGTTCATCCCCATCGAGGTCGCTTGCGCATCCGTCAGGTAGCCGTACCGAAGTTTACCGGCCACGTTCAACAGGTTGATCTTCATGGCCAGCAAAAAGCCGTTGCGCAGCAGGATCGTAGCGGGGTTCACAAACCGGTTGATGATCCGGATACCGTCGCCGACTTTGTCCGCAACTTTCTTTACCACCTTTGCAACCGGTTTGGCGACCTTCTTCGCTACCTTCTTAACCGCTTTTCCAATCTTTTTGAAGATGCTGCCCAGCTCTTCATCGTCATAGATCGACGCAAGATCCGCGAGGTCTACCGTGTCAGGCTCCAGGTAGTCCATACCGATCAGGTCGTAGGTCTCTTCAGTTGTCTCCCGCTCGCCTTCCTCTTCTTCATCTTCCACACCATCCAAATAGTCCAGTCTCATATCGTAGTCTTTACGTTCCAAAAAAGGTTGTTCACTATCAAATTCATCCTTCACACAATCCAGCACGATGTAGCTGTTCCGGTCGAAAAAGTCGCGGTTAAGATTTCCGTCTTTCGGCACCACAGGGTATATGTGTTGCCAGCGCGGAACCTCTGGGTATCGCTTGGGATATTTGGTGATGCGGGCTTTATGGGGTATGCCAAAGTTTAAAAGGATGGAGCTGATGAACTCCGTGTAGCAGTCACAGTCTACCCCTGTCTCGCGTTCCCACCACGTGCGCCGTGGACTGCGTACCTGTTCCACTCCATCCTTATCCCTTTTGTATTGTATATGGTTGTATACAAAGTGCCAGATATTCGAGCACGTTTCCTCTAGTGTTCGGCCCTTCAGCTTCTGGGCGATGCCCTGCGTCTGCCAGGTTGATTTTGGTACCGTCCGGCGAATAAGTTTTAGGGTATCCTCAACGTCCGCCTGTTGTATCACCGTAACATCCTGCTCACTTGGTGGCGGAAAGAGCTGGTCGAACTCCCTACCGCTTCTGATCTTTCGCTTCTTCGATTCCATACGCCTCTAATCTGTCCCCTCATCCAGCTTTCGCCCTTAGGCTTCCTTTCCGCCTCCCAATGTGATGTTATCCGTCTTGCTATACGGCAAGCTGTCGTTGATCGTAGTCACCGTCTCTACCGTCAGCATAAGCTTACCGGTCTCCCGGTAGTCTTTCAGCAGCGCCGGTGCAGTAGTGGCCAATTGCACAAGTCCTATATTCAGGATGATTGGCTCTGTACTCGCTTCACCAAACTTCGGCACTGTAATATTGACGTTCTTCATTTGTGAAGACACGAGCGTTGTGCCACCATACCGGAGCCGTACAAAAGGCTGCTTAACTTTTACGCTGCCGCCGCTGGGGTTCTTAAGTGTTACGTCTATTCGAAGTTCAATACCACTCAAACTCACGCTGTGAATCGATGCCTTCGTGACCGTCTCCAATTCTTTTGATAGCCGATTGAGTCTAAGCAGATAAATAACCCCACCGATGGCAGCGACGGCCCCGGCACCGATGGCCAGTTGTTTACCCGTGGCCATCGTCCTGTTTTTTACGTGGGCCGAGCAGTTTACGAAGCTTCTCCTTGTAGTCCTGCCAGAGGGGGCTTAGTACGTCACCGATGATTTTGAAGAATAAGCAGATGATACCCCCGATGAGGGCTTGCAATGTGTAGTCTAAGAGAAAACTTAGATCAACATTTCCGAGTACATTAAATACTGCGCCAAAGGTAAAGGCAATCCAATTACCTGATCCATGGCCTCCTGTTGTTTGTCCTGTTGCGTTCATGGATCAAATATGCGACGGGCGAAAAGCGTAGGTATCGACTTTTGATAACAAACGTAATTTTTCAAAGCTTTTTATGAATAATTTATACTTCTTATCTGAAAAGTAAATTATTATGTATATGTTAGCATCCTCTGAAATTTGTTTAGTCACTATTTTGAAATTACAACACCGTTACACCAATTACGTCCTAGATGGAAATTGAATTCATAGATCATCAAAGCGAGTTTCTTGAACAGGTAATTACGCTAGGTAAACGAAACTCATCAACATTAGGGCTGATGCCCAGAGACGCCTACATCGACCACGCCCGAAAAAGATCCATTGTAGTGGCTCATGAAGAGAGAAAATTGCTCGGTTATTGCATGTTTCGAATAGTAAAATCAAAGTCCAGAATCGGTATAACGCAGGTTTGCATCGAAGAAGATTCAAGGCGGAAAGGGATTCCAAAGGCGTTGTTGGACAAAATTCAAGAAAAATACAAACACTCCTTCAAAGGTATGCTTGTAAGTTGCCGGGAAGACTATATAGGGGCATGTAAGCTTTGGGAAGACTACGGGTTCGTAAAGAAAAAGCGAGTGAGAAGTCGCAGTTCACAAGAAAAGTATTTATTGAAATTTTGGTTTGATTTCGGCCAACCAGACTTGTTTTCAACCGAAAACAATGAGAACATTAAAGTCCTACTAGACTTAAATATTCTCATAAAACTCCGAGACCAAGATTCGGTTAACGAGGAAGTCACGGCACTTCTTTCGGACTGGCTAATTGATGAGGTTGACTACTTCTATGCGAAGGAAACATTGAATGAAATCCATAGAGATAAAGATCATAAGCGAACTGAGTTTACCGTGCAATATTTGAGCCGATTCAAAGAGCTTTGGTCGAACCCTAAAGAGAGTCAGAAGTATTTAGATGTGCTTCAAGAGATTCATACGGGAAAAACAGAAAACCATCATTCCGACCGAAAGCAATTGGCAGAGTGTAGAGCCTGTGAGATTCAATACTTTGTAACAACCGATGGCGAAATAATTGACCGTAGAGACGATATTTATGAAGTGCTTGGAATAACTATTCTTCGCCCGACAGAATTTATACTCACAATTGATGAGTTGCTGAACAAGTCTTTATATGAACCTGCGAGGTTACAAGGTGCATCGTTCGAAGTAAAAAAAATTGATTCGGCGATGATATCCAGCACACTAGAAGATTTTGTGGCGAAGTCCAAAAGTGAAAAAAGGATCGACTTCGAAACACTGGTAATGAGGCTCTCATCTAATATTAAGAATGGAATAGCAAAAGTTGTCACGTCGCCAGATAAGATCAATGTAGCTTTCTTCGGTTATGAAAAAAACGACGACGAGCGGATTGATTTGCGATTTATTAGAATTAAAGACATACAACTTCAGAACACGCTTTTTAATCAAATCTTAGTAGAGATCATTCGTGAAGCGGTAGCGTTCGGCCAAAAAACTGTCAACGTCTCAGAGAAATATATTTCTAACGATTTCTCTATAATATTAATTAGGAATGGATTCTTTAAATCAGAAGGTGTATGGACAAAGTTAGTATTAACGGGTTTGTGTGATTTTTCATCATTGTCAGATTTGCATCCAGAGGTACTGCAGTATCGACACATAGAGGCTGCAATTGAGCAAATATCGGAACATCCAGATACAGAAGTGCGTGAAGATTTGAAACTAAATCTTGAACGTGCTCTATGGCCTCTAAAATTTTCAGACCTGGGGATTCCAACTTTTATTATACCAATCAAACCATATTGGGCGTCTCAACTTTTTGATCACCTTAGCGCTAATAACATGATTTTCGGCGCGCCTCCTGATTTATCCTGGCGTAACGAGAATGTTTACTATCGAAGTGTGAAACCCGATGTTGAAAGGTTTCCTGGGCGGATTCTTTGGTATGCCAGCATGCAGGACAAGTTCACCAGAAGAAAAGCCATTGTAGCCTGTTCTTACCTGAATAATGTTACAACCGGGGAAGCCAAAAAATTATTCTCCTATTTCAAAAAATATGGCATCTACAAATGGAAGGAAATCTTGGAGCTAGCAAAAGGTGAAATAACCGGACCAATTAAGGGGATTCAGTTCAGCAATACTGAGGTTTTTTTTAAACCTATTGACTTTGAGACCGTTAATAAAGTATTATTGTCTGAGAATTATAAAAGAAACACCTTTACTTCGCCTCTGAAGGTAAGCAAAGAGGTTTTTAACAAAATTTACGGGATAGCAAAGGTGCCGCGATGAAGAAATACCTACTTTTATCAGTTAAGCAACAATACACAGAGCAGATACTTCAAGGGCGCAAGACGATCGAGCTGCGGAAATCTAAACCAAGTGTCTCCAGCGGCGATGTTATCATCATTTACTGCACGTCGCCAGTTAAGGCAATCGTTGGTACTGCGACTATCGAAGATGTAATCACTCACACACCTTCGGAGATGTGGGAATTGCATTCACAAAAGTTAGGAATTACTAAAAGGGCTTTTTTTGAGTATTACGAAAACTCCGACAAAGCAATAGGTATTGTCATGTCGCATGTGGCAACGTTGCCAGAACAGATTCAACTCAGTTCAATCAAGCAAAGGATTCCGACTTTCTCTCCTCCACAAACTTACCGTTACTTTATGAAATTTGTGCCAGCTGTTAAATTCAAGGGTTTTACGCTAGAGCCGTTTCGTGATGGTGTTTTAGCCAGATAATAACTGGAAACTTCTTCAGGAATTTGCCATTTAACTATTCCGATCTTTCACAGGCAAAGGTGTGACGGACCAGCTGGTTGGTCAAGATTGATGCCTAGCAGCTGATTTCAACGAGTTAGCTTCGGGCTTTGGATGTATTTATCTTGGCCAACAAACTCGCCGACAATATAATTACCCGCATCTATATAGTATGTTATGACCCCCTCGTCCGAATCGCGATACAAAATATTCAAAGCGAGTTTATTACCATTCAAATAAAAACGCAACCATTTATTCCCAGTCAACATATCCTCAAATTTCGACCCCCGATTAATTGAATAACCTATACAATTATTGTATTCATTAATCAGAGTCTTATTTCGGTAGACAAGAAAATTCCCATTCTTAATCACAAACCTATACTGCCCTGACAGTGGCTCACTCCATTCGGTTTTGTGTTTGTCAAGATAGTGACGATTGATGTCCCCCATAACAAAGTCGACACTTCCATTATATATCACTGTGTCGTACTTATTGCTACCTGTCTCTACCGAATCAATACCTGCTAAATTCGATGAACTAATTTCCTCTGGATGTTCATTTGATTTTCCTGCCGAGCATCCGATTAAAAACGCTAATGGCAATAATAAAGAAATGACAATTGATTTATTGAAACCCTGTGGAAATGGACTCATTCGCTTACTGCTTTTTTAGCAGTCGTTCAAGTAATTCATTCTTCTCGCGTTCAACTTTCAACAACTGTTCATACAATGCCTCGTTTTTACCAACAACCTCCATCAGTTTATCTAAAGGATTAAAGGTTATAGGGCTGTGGTTATTTCCTACTGCACCTTGGTTAGCACTACCCTCATGGAAATTATAGTTGTTAAAAAAATTCGTAGCCATCTCTTCTGTAGTATTAGCCAATATCGTCGGGGTAACGTTTAGTGCCTTTGCCGCAAGTTCCAATATTTCCGGCTCAATAGTTTCTTTATCTTCTAAACTAGAAACTTTACCCTGACTCCAATCAGGTCCCAGCTGCTTTGCAAATGCCTCCTGCTTAACTCCAAAAAATTCGCGGATACGCTTAATGTTCTTGCCGTGATGCGGGCGCTTAGGGGTATCGGTTATCTGTTCCATACCCAAATATAACCGTTTTGTGCATTTCCAGGCTATTTAGCCACTTTTTAGACCGATAAATTATCCATCTGAACCTATATTTTATCGGCCTTTTCCCATAAAACATCGGGTTTCGGGCATGGCACACCGAATATTATACACCTTACTTCACTGCCGTACCCGCCGCTTGGATCGCGACCGGCTGGCCGGGGCTATAAAATATCTATCAGAATACCACTTAAACCCCGCAAGTTATGCGTGTCTCCCTGCCCAAATTAAACGAAATCGAGCATGAAGCTCTGAACCAAAAAATCCAAGCCGTTATAAAGGTGATCCGGCCAGAAATGGTCATCTGCTTTGGCCTCCGAAAGACAGACCATCAGTCTTGGAGCTGCTTTTCCAACCAGGAACCTACAGTTTTCATTGAATGCGATCTGCTCGTGATCATCAAAGAAAGTGATACACTACGATGCCACGAGGCTTTGACGAAAATAGACGAACACAATGATGCCGGTATTAAATTGGCCGCGGTTGTTCACGGCATCTACTCTGTTAACCGTGCCCTTCGGGAAGGCAATGAGTTCTTTGCTGGAATGTACTTTACGGGCATCCGGTTGTTCGACAATGAAAAATTCACGCTTACCCACCCAGGAAATGCACTATCGCGCATTGCCACTTTTAGCGATATAGAATCAGCCTGGAGCAAAGGGTACGGTATGGCTAAAAAGTTCTTCCACAGTGCGAAGCAAAGTCTCGCCGGCGGCCGGTCCGACCTTGCTACACTTCAGCTTCATCAGGTGGCGGAATATACATGCTCGGCGCTGATCTACGTCTGTATCGGCTATAAAACATCAAGCCACAGTATTAAGCGCTTGTTAACGATGACCGAGCATTTTACCCCGCTAACGATGGACATTTTTCCTTGCATTACAAAAGAAGAAGTAAAACTCCTGGACCTTCTGGAAAAATCGTATTCACGAGTGCGGTATTCCGAGCCTTACACCGTCTCCAAAGAGCAAGTAAATATCCTGATAGACCGGGTAAACAACCTAATGGAAACCGCCGAGTTTCTGTATGAAGAAAGAGCTGCTTCGCTAACACCGGAACGGATAAACGCTTAAAATAATCTGCATGAACACAATAGGTAAAATGCCCCAATCCAAGCAGCATGAAAAAAGAGTCACGAACAATTATGCTCAGCAAAGCATGGTCGGACAGTTGCCGAACGTGCTTCCCCTTAGTGCGGCTAAAGGGATTCTGGCTGACCGACTTTGGCTTCCATGTCGGAGATCAAGTCACTGTTACGAGCCCCGAACCACACACGCTAATTATGCGTGTTACTAAAAGTGCTGAAGAATTCCGCCAGGAAAACCTCGCCGCTATTGAGGAACAATTTAAAAATCACAAATCACCCGTTAAAATAACAACTCACCCATATGAATCTGCTACTACAAACCCAAAGAAATCTGCACGGCTATCAGAGAAATGAACTCGCCCATCTTCTTTGCATATCTGAACAGGAATATAAGGAAATTGAAACAGGCCCGCACGAAATGAGCGAACAACAAGCCGAGACGCTAGCAAGGCTTTTCAAATCGGACACCGGGAATGTTGCCACCGAATGCACTGGAGTTGTAATCTACAACATAGGTTCCAATAGCCGAGCGATAGCCAATGTCGCCAATGACTACAAGTCCAACCAAGAGGAAACTGAACGCCAAAGCAGATGAAGCCAGAATCGCCAGTATTAGATTGGACCTTGGATTCGGATTCGTCAGAAATACAATACACGTTTACATTGAAGCGAATTCTGTTCGAGTTGATTGATTGCTCCGAGGACTTTACGACAGTCGACTCCCGTAAGTTGGTAAGACAATTTACCCGAGAGGGCCGCTACATTTTGTATCTGCTTCGTGATATGGAAGAAGAACTAAAAATCGCACCTAACGGCTCCGGAACTAAGTACATCTCGCCCAAAGCCCCTGCCACATCCGGCCGCCGGCTTTATTCAACCAGATTTATGGCGAAAATGAAATACACCTTGGAATTGCGAGAAGTTTTGGCATTAATCACGCGTACAATCGACAGGGTTGTTAAGGTGGACACGCGTAAAACGAAGCCCCGGCTCCGGGGTGAAATCAAGGTGCTTCGAAACCTGATTCTCGACGCGTTTTTGCTCATTCGTTCGTAATAATACCGACTCACGTCCTCCTTGTGACCTCATCCGCTGACCGGGTGGGGCACAGACGTTTAGACAGGAGCAAGCAGGAAAAAGTTGTAGGGAGTTAAAAAAAGATGAAATAGGTTCAAGTATAGACATTTGCGCCTTTAACGGTTAGCCCACCCACAGGTTCTCAATTTTGCTTCAATAATTCATTCCTCGCCTATTCTGGCCGGTATATTGCTCTATTTGAAAATATATTTTGATATAAGATACATTTTCAGGATGGGTATACCGTTATACCAAATAACATTATTATACCGGGTAGCCCTAACGATGGTCACAGTTGTTTAATTAATTGACAGAACGGTAAGACTATCGAAAAAGAATGCACAAATGTGAAATAACCCTCTCTTATGATTCATAATATGAAAGAACAAGCTGAAACATTCCGATGATGTGACTTAAATAAAAAACCATCGTTAGAATCTTAAAAAGATACGAAACAGAGCCGCTGCGCATCAGGTAAGTGCTGTTGATAAAAGACCGTTAGCGCGCACGTTCCGAATCGATTTCACTGGGGAATACTTAGTTATTAGTCACATATATTTTTTTTACAAGTATGAATACCTGGAGAGTGAAAATGTGCACTTACAAGGATTTGTGTGCATTGTATGGAGTATCGTATCGGACCATCAAAAACCAGCTAAAACCTTTTCTAAAGCAGATTGGCCCGCGTAACGGAAACTTCTTTTCCGTAAATCAAGTCATCATTATCGTTGACCTAATTGGTCCGCCATCAGAAGTTGATGTAATCTTTCCCACAGGCTACAAGGGCGATAAAGACCGCAGGTAGTAAGTCAGTTTTTCCAACACAATACAGGAGTACAATACTCGCGTGATAGCGACTCAATACTGTATTGATCCTATTATACCACCTATGAGTATCGGCAAAATCATATCAAAGATTGCATTTGTCTGCAATTGATCTTGAAAGTCGATACATACGCAATACGGTGAATATATCTTTCATAAAATCAAATGGCCAGACGGCCTTTTTGAAATATGAAAGCAACGGGTATTGTACTGCTAGACCTATTCAGTGGAATAGGTGGTTTTGCTAAGGGCCTCCTGGAAGCCGGGTATACTTTCAGGAAGCACTACTTCAGCGAGGTGGATAAATACGCCATTGCTAACTATTCGCACAACTTTAACGACGCAACGTATGCAGGACCAGTTGAAACCATTACCGGGGGGATCGAACACCCCGACATCATCACCTTCGGATTCCCTTGTCAAGATCTTTCAGTGGCTGGAGGAAGGGCGGGACTTGAAGGATCACGAAGCGGCCTCTTTTTTGAGGCAATTAGAATTATCAGACAACACCAACCTTGTGTTTTTGTCTTTGAAAATGTCAAAGGGCTTCTCTCCAGTAACGGAGGAAAAGACTTTGAAATCGTACTTAAAGCGGTTGCCGACCTTGGGCTATATGACTGTGAATGGCAACTGCTTAATACTCGCTGGTTTCTACCCCAAAATCGCGAGCGTGTGTACTTTGTCGGACATCTTAGAGGAGAACCCGCGCGCCAAGTTTTTCCTTTCCAGGAAAGTGATTTCCCGGCTTCTGGAGTGGAAACTCGCCCGGTGGCGGGAGCGGTAGTTGCTTTCTATACCGGCACCCCCAACATCGGCACTTACATCACTGACGCAATGGAAAAGAACAAGCCAGTAAACGCGCGCAAGCTAACGCCTACGGAGTGTGAACGCCTCCAGGGCTTTCCCGACGACTGGACGCGTTATGGCCTGATTGAAGGACAGGTCATCGAAATCTCCGATAGCCAACGGTACAAGATGCTCGGCAACGCAGTGAGCGTTCCGGTGGTCCAGGCGATAGCCCAACGGCTTGTGTCTGGCGGGCAGACCGTAGGGCCGGTCATTCCGATACAAGCCGTCACCGAAATTCAGGAGGCCGAGACAGTCGATGACGTAACTCAGGCTGAACCGGTAGGTGCCCTGCTGGAAAATCATGTGCAGGAAATACGGTTTATAAAACGGTATATCGCCCTGCATAACACAACGAAATCGCCAGCCGCCATTCTATCGTTTATCAAAGACCTGCAAAGCGCCATTGACAAGAAGCTAATCCGGAAGGCATCGCCGTATGCCAACGAGATCGATCTTATTCAGGACAAGCTTATCAGCGTCTTTCAGAGGATGAAAGGCAACGAACGCTTTGCCATTAACAAAAAAGACCTGACTCGTATGACCGGAATAGTCAACGGCGGAGCACAGGAACCATGTTCACGCGAGCAGGATATTGGCCGCATCTATGGGGGACGCAAAAAGGGCACTCGTAAGTGTCTTAACAATACATATTCGGACGCTCGGGGAAACGGAACTTGCTCCCATAACCAAGGATTAAATGGAGTACTGACAGCAGAGCAAATGGCCAATCGAACATTTGAAATGTTGCACTTCACTGATCCGTGGCGCTCGCTGCTCGGAACTCCCGCGAGAAATTTTACGCTCATGCTACATGGTGAGCCCGGCGCAGGTAAAACTAGCCTACTCCTAAAGCTGGCGGAATACCTGGCAATCAACTTCGGGAAAGTCATGTACATATCGTCGGAGGAATTTGAGTCGGTCACGTTCACACAAAAAGTGAAAGAGCTGCTAAACCCACGCCCTACAAATCTGGAATTCGCCGCATCCTTGCGAGGTACAGACATTACCGGTTACAGTGTTGTTATCCTGGATTCCATTAACGATTTGAAATTGAAACTCGACGATTTCAAGGCGTTAAAGGTAGCGCATCCCAATACCGCATTTATCCTCGTGCTCCAACACACGAAAGATGGCGACTATCGGGGTGGCAAAGATTGGGAGCACGAGATACAGATTGCCGGAGAAGTAGCGAACGGTACGATTAAAATATACCGAAGTAGGTACGGTGTAAAAGGCATGCTGGACTTCTTCACATACTTTGATATGAAGGCCCTGCCAGGCCAGACAATATAAATAATCACTAAACTATTATATCATGGAAACGACAAGTGCGGGCGGCGGCCCGGGCATAGGAGGTTTTTTGTCTAAAATTCTGGGCTCCGGAGCAAAGGCAACAATAGACTCTATTGGCACCGCCATAGACAAAATCGACAAATCAGATGAGAAACTTGAACTGCAACTAAAGTACAAACAGTTGCTCATGGAGATTGAAGGTTCATATCTGAACTATGAAAACAAGCTACTCGATAGCCAGACGAAAATTATAGACTCAGAAGCAAAAGGCGAAAGCTGGCTACAACGTAACTGGCGCCCGATGCTAATGGTGATTTGTATGTTCATCATCTTCAACAATTACGTGCTGGTGCCCTACCTCCACTTGCCCCTGACCGTCCTGGACGAACGCATTTGGAACCTGATGGAGTTGGGCGTGGGTGGGTACGTGGCGGGCCGTTCTCTCGAGAAGATTAGTGAGAAACTCGGTCCGGTACTGGTCAATAGCCGGAAGAAGCGCTGATTATCAGTAGCTTGTAAATTTGTCAGTCGAGAGGTTAGGTGCACTATTTGATGCAATGGGTATGGTCAGTGAGGAAAGATGCAGAGAAATATTTGCCAAACACGGCTATCATTTTTCTAAAGAAGAAATTACGATAATCCATAATTTCCTCTCGGTGATGGCCAGGGCAGAGTATAAGTCATACCTAAAGCAGAAAGAGGATGAAAAGAAGGGCAATAATTTACACCCGCGTATCGACAGACGATCAGGCTGATCGTGGCTACAGTCTTCCGTATCAAGAAGAGCGACTACGAAAGTACTGTGAAGCAAATAATTTTACCGTTGTCGCCCACTACCAAGACGACCACTCCGCGAAGACATTCGTTCGGCCAGCATTTCAAAAGTTTTTACACTTCGCCAAGAAGCATCCTGGCGAAGTGGATTTACTATTGTTCACCAACTGGAGTCGCTTTTCCCGGAACGCCACCGACTCGTACGCAATGCTCGCCACGCTCAAAAAACTGAACGTAGAACCGCAGGCTGTCGAACAACCGCTGGACCTCAGCATTCCCGAGAACAAAATGATGCTGGCTTTCTACTTGGCGGCTCCGGAAGTGGAGAACGACCGACGGTCAGCCAACGTCATCACCGGCGTCTACCGCGCCCGCAAAGAAGGCCGGTGGGCCAACGTAGCGCCTGCGGGCTATAAGAATGTACGGGGTGACGATGGCAAAGCCACAATCGTTCCCGATACACACGCGCCTTTAGTCCGGGAAGCATTTGAGCAGTTCGCCACCGGCGCTTTTGGCGTGGAAGAACTCAGGCGTAAGATGAATCAGAAAGGACTTAATTCCGCACGTTCAGCCTTCCACATACTATTACGAAATCATGCGTATATCGGTAGAGTATGCGTGCCCGCCTTTAAAGGTGAACCGTCCTACTACACACGCGCGGTACACGAACCGATCATAAGTGAAGACCTATACTATGAGGTACAAAACATCCTACAAGAACGAAAGCCCAATAGGCCAACAAAGAATACGACGAAAGAAGAAGTACTCTTCCGTGGTCATTTGACATGCCGACGTTGTGGTAATCTACTTACCGGCAGTGCGTCCAAAGGTCGCGGCGGCCGGTACTTTTATTATCACTGCCAACACGGGTGCAGAGAACGTTTCAGAGCCGACAAAGCACACGAAGAATTTCGTAAATATCTTTCCGGCTTTAAACCCAATGGTGCCGCCATCGAAGCTTTTCAAGAGTATCTAATGGGCACGTTCCAATCCAATCAACGCGACGACCAACGTGAGACAGACGCTATAGATGCAGAGATCGCCCGTAACCAGAAACGCCTCCAAAACGCGAAGCAAATGCGTCTGGACGGCGAGTTTGATGTAGCAGAGTATAAAGACATGAAAGCGACTCTCGAAAACACTATCAACGACTTAATCCGGAAGAAAGCAACGCTATCATCACCACTCGAAGACTTCGAGAAATACGTACGCCATGCAGTAATAATCGTCCGTGATCTGGGCAGTTTCTATGCAGGGCTAAAAGACCTGGCAGCCCGTGATTTGATGTTAGGTTCGATATTTCCAGAAAAATTGATTTTTGAGAACGGAAAATATCGAACCCCGAGAGTGAACGAGGCAGTGCGACTAATTTGCTTGATGCACAACGAGATAGAAAACAAAAAAGCAGACGAAAAGAATTTGATTTCTTCATCGTCTGCTTCTGCGGAGAGACAGGGATTCGAACCCTGGATACCCTTGCAGGTATAACGGTTTTCGAGACCGCCCCGTTCAACCGCTCTGGCATCTCTCCGAGCGGGGTGCAAAGATAATAACTCTGGGCAGACGCCGTTGTTCCGGGCTTCAAAAAATATCAAACTAGTCCGGTAGCCGGTAGCATTGGTGGGCAATTTCCAGCTCCTCGTTGGTGGGGACCACCAAAACGGCCACGCGGGAGTCCCCGGCATGGATCGCCCGGATGCCGGAAGCGGCTGTCCGGTTCTTTTCCAGGTCCAGGCGAATGCCCAGGTAGTCCAGGTTTTGGCAGATGCTTTCGCGGATGTCTACGTCGTTTTCGCCGACGCCGGCGGTGAAGATTATGGCGTCCAGGCCATTTAATACGGCCGTGTAAGCGCCGATGTATTTGCGCACGCGGTAGGCGTAAAGGTCGCAGGCCAGGGCGGCTTGGGCGTCGCCGGCGCGGACGGCTTTGCGGATGTCGCGCATGTCGTTTGTGCCCGTCAATCCCAGGAGGCCCGATTGTTTGTTCAGCAGCGCGCTGATCTCGGCTTCGGTCTTGCCTTCGCGTTCCATCAGGTGGAAGACTACCGACGGGTCGATGTCGCCCGAGCGGGTGCCCATGATCAGGCCGGCCAGCGGACCAAAGCCCATGCTGGTGTCGACGGAGCGGCCACTGTCCACGGCGGCCATGCTGCAACCGTTGCCCAGGTGTATACTGATCAGCCGGGCGTCCGGCTTTTGCAGCCAGGCCATGGCTTTCTGCGTGACGTACTTGTGGCTCGTGCCGTGAAAGCCGTACACGCGGATGCGCTTCTCGCGATAGTACGCCTCGGGCAGCGCGTAGCGGTAGGCCTGGGGTGGCATCGTCTGGTGAAAGGCGGTATCGAATACTGCCACCTGGCGCGCGTGGGGGAACGTTTTCTCCGCCACCTCGATGCAGGTATAGTTCGCGGGATTGTGCAGGGGCGCCAGCGAGAACAATGTGCGGATCGTTTCTTTTACGGCAGGGGTGATAATGGCAGGCTCCGCAAATTGCTCCCCGCCATGCACCACGCGATGTCCCACGACAGCAATATCTTCCGGACTGCTGATGACCCCGGTACCCGGTGCGGACAGCAGCGCGAGTACCGCGTGGAGACTGGCGTAGTGATCCGGTAAACCACCGGTGCGCTCCGTTACTTTCTCGACGTCGCCTTCCCATTGTTTGTGGCGGATAAACGCATCCTGCTGACCGATACGCTCTACGAGACCCGTGCAGGCGGGCTTTTCGGAGGGCATCCGGAAGAGCTGATATTTTAACGAGCTGCTGCCCGCGTTGATGACAAGGATATTCATACTGTGAAGTAACGAAAAGATAGGCGTTATACGGCAGCCGTTGCGTTGTCCTGGCACTGGATGGCCGTGATTACGACAGTGTTGAAGATGTCGTCCACGGTACAGCCGCGACTCAGGTCGTTGATGGGTTTGTTCAGCCCTTGCAGCATGGGCCCGATGGCCAGCGCGCCCGTCTCCCGTTGCACGGCTTTATAGGTATTGTTGCCCGTATTTAAGTCCGGGAAGATCAGCACGCTCGCGCGACCCGCCACTTCGGAGCCTGGCATTTTTTGCTTGCCTACCAGCGGATCGACCGCCGCATCGTATTGGATCGGCCCCTCAATCTTCAGGTCGGGACGTTTCTGGCGCACCAGCAAAGTAGCTTCGCGCACGCGCTCGACGTCTTCGCCTTCGCCCGAGCTGCCCGACGAATACGACAGCATGGCAATGCGCGGCTCGATGCCAAAGCGGGCACTGCTTTCGGCCGACGAGATGGCGATTTCCGCCAGCTGCGGCGCGGTAGGGTTGGGGTTGACGGCGCAGTCGCCAAAGACGGCCACACGCTCGGGCAAACACATAAAGAATACCGAGGACACGATCGACACCCCCGGCCTGGTCTTGATAAACTGCAGCGCCGGGCGAATGGTATGCTGTGTGGTATGCACGGCGCCTGACACCATGCCGTCGGCGTCGCCTTTGTATACCATCATGGTGCCGAAGTAGGAGACGTCGGTCATCAGGTCGCGGGCCATTTCCATGTTGACATTTTTGGTCTTGCGCAGCTCGTACAGTGTCTCCACGTAGAGGGTATAGTACGATGAGTCGGCCGGGTTGATGATGCGGATCGAGGCGGGATCGAGGTCGAGGCCCAGGCGGCGGATGGACGCCGTGATTTCAGCAGGGTCGCCCAGCAGCGTGAGGTCTACCACATCCTGTTTGATGAGGCGCGCGGCGGCTTTCAGAATGCGATCTTCGTTGCCCTCGGGCAATACAATGTGTTTCTTCTGGCTCTTCGCCGACCGCACCAGCTGGTACTGGAACATGTGCGGTGTAATGCCCTCTGGCTCGAATGTATAGAGTTTGTCGTCCAGCGCTTTCCAGTCCACGTATTTTTCAAACGTGTCGATGGCCAGCGTGATCTTCTGCTTGTTGCCGGCGGTAATCCGCGAGTGGATGTTGCCGATGATGGTGGTTGTTTCAAAAGTGCCTTTCTTCACGGAAATGATCGGCACCACAGTTTGCAGACCCTGCAGCAGGCGGATAACAGGTTCGTCCGGCTCGATGCCGGCGGTCAGCACAATGCCTGCCACTTTCGGGTAGGTAGAGGAGAGGTTGGCCTGTAGTGCGCCGATCACGATGTCGCCACGGTCTCCCGGGGTAACGATCAGCACGTTGTCCTTAATGTGGCTGAGAAAGCCGGGCAGCATCATGGCGCCGGTCACAAAGTTATCGGCCTGGTTTGATAGAAGCTCTTCGCCAAAGAGCACGCGGGCGTCGAGGGCGTCTTTGATCTCTCGCAACGTAGGACTTTGCAGGCTCTTGTCCCACGGAATAACCACCAGCATCATGTCGGTTGGCAGTTGCAGGCGCAGCAGCTCGCGCACATCGTCTACCTGCCCCGGTTGTACACGGTTTACCACCATGCCGATGACTTGTAGCTCGCGGCTTTCAAAGTTGCGCAGTACGTTCAGCGCGGCCGTTACCACCTGGGCCGTTGTGCGGCGCTCGCCACTCACCACAATCAGCACCGGCGCGGCCAGATTCTTGGCGATGGATACGTTGATCTCAAATTCAAAGGCAAGGCCTTCCCCCAGAAAATCGGTGCCTTCGATGACGGTAAAGTCGTAGACTTCTTCCAGCTTCTTGTACTTCGTGATGATGGTGTTGATGATCTCACCCATGCCCTCGGACTCCAGGCGTCGCAGCACTTCCTGTCCGCTGAAAGCATACGTATCGGCGTATTCAATCGGCAGGGAAAAGTGGTTGAGAATTGTCTCGATGTGCACCTCTTTTTCACCGGGGGGTGTCTGGCGGATAATAGGCTTGAAGTAGCCGATCTTGCTGGTGCGGGCCAGCAGCATGTTAATCAGGCCCAGGGCGATCACCGATTTGCCGGTGTATGGCTCTGCGGAGGCAATGAAGATGGTCTTATTCATACGGCACTTGTGGCGTTAAAACGCTCCAAGGTATGAAATTACTGGAAATGCTTTTTTTGACTTCTATCACCGTGCTACCTGACATTTGTCGCCCCGCGTTACAAACGACTGATCTCGCTGCACAACGTCGGCGGGTGGCCGAAGTGCCGCCGGAAGGCGTCTGAAAAGTTGGGGGCATGCCGATATCCCACCGCTGCCGCTACACGCGCGACAGGCATCTTCTTTTCTTTTAATAAGGCCAGTGCGCGTAGCATGCGCTCTTCGCGCAGAAAGCCGCCGACGGTGGTCTGGTACATCGTGCGAAAACCCAGTTTCAGCTTTCGTTCATTCAAGCCTGCGACGCGTGCCAGCATTCGCACCGAAATACCTTCGTCGAGATGGTCGAATATATAGGCACGTGCGGTATGCACCTTCTCCAGGTCGGAAGGTCTCAGGTCGGGGTGTGTGGCAGCGGGCGGCTCAAACAACGGCATCACGGCATGCCGCAATACATTGAGCAGGGCGACCTGCCGCATGATTTTCAGATCAAAGACCGAAGTGCGGCGGAACAGGTTCAGGGCAGCGTATACCAATGCCTGCGAAGCGGAGCGTGCCTGCTGAAAAAGCGCCGATGACTCATGGCGAGCAGCCTGTTCGAGAAAGTGCGAATATAGCGGATGAAGCCCGGCCCACTGCTGCAAGGCCGTCGGTTGGAAATGTATTGCCAGTAGCACGTATTGTCGGTCCTTCTCCAACACAAAATCCTGTTCCAGGGAAGGTTGATACAGCAGGTTGTAATGAAAACGGGTCGTGTGCGCGACGTACTTGCCCGTCACGTATTGCAGGTCGCCTTTCAGTACAATATAGAACATCAGCAGCGGCTCGGAGGAAGCTATCTGCACGGATACGCGATCCTTCGTGCGGATCACGATATTGACTACGCTGGCAGCATCCACGTGCACTTCGCGCACACGCGCATAGCAGAGCGGTCCCGAATATTTTAATACGAGTGTGCTGTCAGAATGGATATTTTCAGCGAGGTCAATCTGGCCGTGGGCATGCTCAGTTACTTTTACTTTGTCTGTATACGAATCTTCTGGTTGTGAATGATGGCTCATAGTTTTTCTGGTAACGTTTGGAACGACGTTAAAACGGAGGAATTGTCAAATGCACTGCTGTCAGTGACGCAGTAGAAAAAACATCATTCGTATAACTCGTATGGAGAATGGATGTAGACGGTCGCGAACAATAACATGGCACGGTGGTGTGCCTGGATAGTTGAGTTAAAGATATAGTAAAAACATGTTGTATTATAACAATAGTATAACATCGCGGTAAAAAAAAATTGAAAGACATACTAATATTAAGCCTGTGTTAATTGTATGTTGTGTGCCGCCCGAAAATAGTCCGTTTAACGAATGTATAGTGTACGGCAAACGTAAAAGGGACCAATCGAAACAATGCGGCGGATGCGTCGGTTATGACGTCGATCCACTGGTTTCGATGAATACGGGTAGTATTTCTTCAAAACCATACGGTTGAAAACGGCCCGCGCGATTGCACGTAATAATAACTTAATACGGGGTAAACAGAAACGCGCAACAGACCTCGTATCTTGCTGCCTGGAAGGAAAACCAATAACCATCTAACCCTGGTTCCGGCAGTAAAGCCCCACGCGTTGCCGGATCCGCCAGCAAAACTACCTAGCCGTGTTTAAATTTTTGGAGTTTAATTCCATACGGAGCCGAATGGTTTCCGGTTTTTTATTTTTGACAGTGCTCATCCTGATCCTGGCCATCGTTTCCCTCTACATACTCGACCGTGCCAACAAGGTCGCGCTCATTCACAGCCGCATCAGCCAACTTCAGGTATTTACGCTTACGCTGATCAAATCCGATAACGACTTTTTTGACCTCGACGTTTACAACGTCAACTATTTCAAGACCCGCACCAGTACGGCGCTCGAGCTGCGCGACAGCATGAACAAGCGCATCCAGGCGGAGATCCGCGCGGTGCGGCAGCAGACACGCAACAAAGGCTACGAGGTGGACATCAACCTCGATGCGATCGACAGCACACTCTCGGTATACAACGACAAGTTTGTGGCCCTGGAAGCGCTGGTCTATCGCAAGGGCTTTAAAGACGATGGAATGGAAGGAAAGATGCGCTGGCATGCGCACAAGCTGGAAGAAGAATCCGCCGGGCCGGGCTTGGTCAACGTATTGTTCTTACGCCGCCACGAAAAAGATTTCTTTCTGCGGCACGATACGGTATATCGCAATACGTTTAACCGCGCAGCCGTCAAGGTCATGCGCGACATGGCGCGTTTTCACGGCGACAGTACCGAAGCGCGCACACACATGTTGGAATACCAGCGGCTCTTCAACGAACTGGTCAACATCCAGTCACAGATCGGCCTGAGCAACAAAGACGGCTTGCGCCGTGAGCTGAACGAGCTGACGTCGGCGCTCAGCAACCAATACTTCCTGCTGTCCGAATACTCGCTGCGGCAGTCCGTACAGGCACAACAGAACGCGCGGCTGTTCTATATCGCCATGCTCACGGGCGCCGTATTTTTCTCCCTCATTTCGGGATTGTGGATCTCGCGCCGGTTGTCAGAGCCCATTGCACGTTTATCGTCGCTGGTACGCATGTCGATTGTACATAAGAAGCCCGGGCCCATCGACTTCAACGTGCGCCACGCGGCGAACGAGATCAACGCGCTCACGGCCGCCTTCAACATTCTGATGCATCAAACCAATGCGCAGCTGAAAGAGATCCAGTCGAAATCAAAATTGCTCAAGCGTAAGAACCGGCAGTTAAAGAAGCTCAACCGCGAGCTCGATAATTTTTTATACAGCACCGCGCACGATTTACGCTCGCCGCTGACGTCCCTGTTGGGCCTGATTAATATTATGCGCTACGATAACCAGCAGGAGAACCTGGTGGTATACTTCGACATGATGGAAAAAAGCATTCAGCGTTCGGATGCCTTCATCGCCCAAATCGTAAGCTTTTCCAAGAACAAACGTCTGCTCATTAAACCCGAGCAGTTGGATCTATACCAGCTGGTGGAAGAGGTTTTCGAGGGGCACAGCTTCCCTGCCGGAAACGGACGCCTGACGCGGGAAATCGTGATCCAGGAAGTCACGCCCTTCTATTCCGATCGCAATCGGGTCACGATCCTGTTGAACAACCTGATCTCGAATGCCATTCGCTATTCCGACCCGGGCAAAGAACAGTCGTATATCAAGCTGTTTCTGACCGTCAATGAATTGGAGGCGACCGTCGAGGTGCGTGACAACGGCATCGGTATAGGGCCGGAGCACATCGATAAAATCTTTGATATGTTTTACCGGGCTAGCACGGACTCCAAAGGCTCCGGTCTCGGATTATTTGTCTTTCACGAAACGCTCAAACGGCTGAAGGGCCAGGTGCGCGTGACGTCTACGCCGGGAGAGGGATCATCGTTCTTCATTATACTGCCGAACTATTACAAAACTCTCGAGGTTCCGACGGCGTCGGTGACGGAAAAAAAAGCCCTCTATGAAGCATCCTAAAACGTCCATACCGTGGCCCCTGGAAAAAACACTGGAGCTGCTCACGTTGATCCGCAATGATCTCATCGGCGATCTGCTGAGCGGTAATTATCTGCGCGAGTATATCCAGGCACGTTTTCAGATGCAAGACGTATCACGGATCAAGGTCGAGTTTATACGCATGGCATTGAGACAGCTGCGGCAATCGACCCTTGACCGTATACATTACGAAGGATTGGTGCGTGAGATCATGGAGCATGGCACCACATCCCTGACGGCCGGAAACGATCAGTTGTTCTATCAGGAAGTAGATCGTTTGCTGCTGCGTTACCTGCCGGTACAGCCCTGAAAAGAATTAATAGACAAGGTGCGATAGCATGATGTTGGGGTAATATACTTTTCCCCACGGCACGCTATTTTGCATAGCATAAATGTTATGCAGTCGATACACCTCTTGTTAGAAACTTTTTTGGAACGCATCCGCATTCCTGTCCGCGTATACTACGTCATATTCGCTTGTGTGCTGGGTGCGATCTATCTGCAAGGCCTGTTAAGTCCGCAATTGCTGCAAGACGCCGCCCGCGATGCCGCCCAGGTGTTGCATGGATATAAAACCGGTCAGTATGCCGTCTCCGATGGCATCGTCGTATGGCTGGCGGGTGTTAGCTTTGAGCTCTTCGGTATTTCTGCCTTTGCCTTTCGACTGCCGTCGTTCCTGGCCACATTGCTATGCCTGTATGCTACCTACCGCCTGGGGACGTTACTCTACAACAGAAAGACCGGCATCCTGGCTACGATTGTGCTTGCATCGTCGTGCTGGTTTGTCCTGGCCTGTAATGACCCGCGCCTGGACGCCATCCTGACAGCCTGCATCCTGTGTGCCATCTGGCAAATGGTATTGCTTGTTTCGAACAACCGGTTGCTCCATGCGATCATGGCGGGGCTTGCCATGGGGATTGGTTTTTCGGCCAAAGGCAGTATCGCCGTGTTGATGCCACTGCTGATCGTTGGCCTATATATCGTGCAACAACGCTCGTGGCGGAAGGGCATGCGCCTTTTTCCGTGGGTGGTAGTAGCCGCGATAACGCTGGCGCTGATGGCTCCGATGATCTATGGCTATCATGGCCAGGTAAACCGTTTTGTGAAACGTACCGGGCCTGTATTTTATTTGCATACGTTCTTTCGCGCGTTCCTGCCGTGGAGCCTGGTGTGCATTGCCGCCTATACCAAAGAAATTTCCTACCGCTTCCGCAAGGGACTGCGCAACCGCAAGCGCGAGATCCTGACGGGCATAGCGCCGGTCATTGCTGTGATCCTATTAACGCTCATGTCCACGAAGTGGCCGCATTACCTGCACGTCACGTTTCCGCTGCTGGCCATCTTTACCGCAGCCTTCCTGTTGCGCTGCGGCACACAGACCAAGAACCGGTTGATCGTATCGCAGCAAATCCTGGCGACGCTCGTCATCATCGGGATCATTGTGCTGTGTGACTACTGCCTGCCCGTGCGCGACCTGCCTACCATGACCGGCATCTTGATCTTACTGTCGGTAACCGTGTTCTTCTTGTTCGAGAACACCCTGGGCCGCACCAGCAAGGTGGTGCTGATGTCACTGTCGCTGGGCGTGTTCCTGTTCTTTGTCATGAGCTTTCACTATTACCCCGAGGCCTTGAAATACCAGGCTGGTCGCACGCTGGCGACCCGGGCGGCGGCGCGTGAGGTGCCCGTTGATAACATCTATAGTCTGGCCGGTTTTGAAGCCTGTTATGACTTCGGCTTCTACATGAAAGCCGACATACCCCTCCGGACGGTGGCGCAGGTGGCAACTTCCCCCGCTCCCCATTACCTCGTCACCGGTCCGGAAGGGCTTGAGCAGCTCAAGACACTGCCTGTAAAGATCGACACGCTCGAACAGGCCGTAAACTACAACGCTTCCAGCTTCAACGTCGGGTTCCTCGACCCATCCCGCCGCAATGACATGCTGTCACGGCGGTATTTGCTGCACGTCACGCCGGAGTAGCCGCTAGGCGCCTGCCGCGCCGAGGATTTTAGCGGCGCCTGCGTATTTCACTTCTTTGACGATGCTATCGCCGTATAGGGCGCCGAAGCGGATGCCGATGGCAAGGATGAGTGTATAGGCGTCGTCTTCGGGGATGCGGTCCAGTGCTATTTCGAGTGTGGAGGATGGGCAGCCTTGTTTGGATGCGTACCAGGGGGTTATGGCTTTGAGTGTGCCGGTGCCGTTGTTAGTGCCATACCATTGGGGTGGCTGATACTCTTTTTGATCATGGTTATAGATGAAGTCGGGAGCCATGCCCAGGGAAATCTCAACGCGAAATAATGCGTGATCGTCTTGTGGAACAAAATTGACGTCCCGCATCAGGGCCGGGATGTTTACACGCGCGGTGCGGCTGGCGCGGTCCAGCGACCATTCCAGTGTTGTTCGAACAATGACGTCGAACAGGTTAGTCTTATTCAGCGGGAAACCTCGTAGCACATCGGGATATTTAGACAGCGCTATTCCGCGTGCGCCCTTTGGATTGAGCGTATCTTGTTTTTGTATCAGTTGCATCAGTCCGGTGATCGGCGCACTGAAGTTAAACCCGCCCGATAAATCGCGAAGACTGACAAACGTAAGTCGCAGGTGTTTACCGGCTAATGCGCAGGCGGTAAACTCCTGATTGTTTAATCGTGTCAGTGCAAAGTTTGGTGCATGCAGTATTTGCTCACGGGTCGGTCCGCCTTTTTGACGGACAATCTTGTTGTCGAGACCACGCGCCTGATAAATGCTGAGATTTCCCAGCGGCCCGGTGATGTCGAGCCCTTTTTTTAAAGTTGCCATACGTATATAATTTGGTTAAGTGATTACAATACCATCCCAGGCGGCACCTGTAGGCGCCGTCGTGAAGTCATTGAAATTTGTCGAGCGTACGACTCTTCCTGCCAGGTAAACCGACGGTTAGCGGGTGTAGTCTCCGTCCTTTAGCACGGGCTTATATCGGACTATACTCGGGCTATACACGGACTCAACACGGAGACATCCCCGCACTACCCGGTCTCGCGAGAGCAAATTTCAATGCGCTGCTATACTTTTTTTGTTATTCTCTAAAAGAACGCGATGGGAACGATGTTTGCAAATGTGCGGAGCGGTGGACTTCCGGATATAGCCGTTTTGTCCTAAAACTTCCTATTATTTCCGGAAATGGTATAAAACTTCCGCATTCGATTGCAGTGTAGGTTTTGTAGGAGTAGGGAATCCCCGTTCCAGCCATTATCTTCAACGCTCAAACAATTCCTACCCCGTATGAAGATCGAAAAAGAAGAGGTGCTGCTTCGCGAAGGCATTGTGGTGGAGAAGGCCACGGTCCGCGACGACGAGGATAATGTATTTCCACGGTATCGTGTTAACCGTCCGGATGTGGCGGCGGTGCTGCTGTTTAATACCGACACGCAGAAGATTGTTCTTACGCGCCAGTTCCGCTATGCGGTGGCGGCCAAGATACCGGAGTCGATCCTGGAGATTGTCGCCGGGCGGCTTGATGCCGGGGAAACGCCTGAGGCGGCGGCGTTGCGCGAAACGGAAGAGGAGGCGGGATATCGCGTCCGTCCGGACCAGCTCTCATTGCTGGTGTCGTGTTTTGCTTCGCCGGGCTACAGCTCCGAGCGGCTGAACATTTATTACGCGGCCGTGACCGATGCTGACAAGCTGAAGGACGGTGGGGGCGGGCTCAAGAACGAGCACGAATACATCGAGCTGGTGGAGCTGACGATTCCCGAATTCCGGCACCTGCTGCGGGAAGGCGGCATTCAGGATGCCAAGACCTATGTGGCGGGGTTGTATAAATACGGCCCGAATGGCGGATTTCAATAAAAAGTCGCCGGATCGTATCTTTCGCGATATGAGCGATTCCATTCGGATAGTATGGCGGCGTGTTTGGATGGCCGGTGCACTGCTGGTAGCGGTAGGGGTGGCTACGTCCGTGGAGGCGCAGATGATGATGGGCCTGGACACCGATAGCCTTCGGCAGGTGCTGCGACGCCTGCCCGACGACACCAACAAGGTGCACGCGCTGATCACCACAGGGCAGCAATATGAAATGTCCCACCAGGATTCCGCCATGTACTATTATACGGCCGCCCGGACGCTCAGCGACAAGCTCCGCTATCCCGCGGGGGTATTGGCATACTATGCCAACATCACGGCCGTGCTGAATGTGCAAGGCAAGTTTGCCGAATCGCGCAAGCTCAACGAAGAGGCTGTCGACGTGGCCCGTCGCCACGGTTTAAAACTGCAGCTCGGAAAGGCCTACGCCAACCTGGGGGCTGTGTGCCAGTACCAGGAGGATTACCGCGCCGCGATTGACTACTACCTGAAGGCGTTGCCGATCATCAAGTCGTTCGGCCAGGAGCAGGCCGAGGCGATGCTATACAGCAATCTGTGCGGCTTGTACCGCAACCTGCTGCAGCCGGAAAAAGCGCTCGATTACGCACAGCAGGCGGTGGCCCTCGGCGAGCGCCATAACGACCCGTATGCCATTGGCAACGGCTGCATCAACCTGGGCAATGCGCTCAAAGATTTGCACCGCCTCGAGGAAGCGATCGAGGCCTATCAACGCACACTGAAGATCGGCGGGGAGGTAGGCGATCTGCACATGCAGGAGACTTCCCTGATCAATCTCGGCGAGGTGTATATCCAACAGGACCTGGTGCCGCAATACATGGATGCATTCCTGCGTGCGCTGCCGCTGACGGATGTGCTGGAGGACGTGTCCGGTAAGGCCTTTGTCTACAAAGGCATAGCCACGGGGTTGTTCCAGCAGCGTAAGTTCCAGGAAGCGGATGCGTACATCTGGCAGGGGCTGGAATATGCACGCGAGCACGATCAGAAAGAAGTCATGGCGGCGCTTTACCTGTTGCTGTCAGATGTTCACCTGGTGCTGCATCACTACGATGCGGCTGACCGCTACCGGGCACGACACGATTCGCTCAACCACGTGTTGTTAAACGGCACGCTGCTGAAAGACGTACAGGAGCTCGAAACCCGGTACAAAGTAGGAGAACAACACAACGAGCTTTTACGCAAAGACCTGCTGCTGCAACAGCGCGAAGCTGAAACAGCCCAACACAGGTTCTGGTTGATTGCGGCGATTATTGTGTGCGTGCTTATGCTGGTCTTGCTGGTGTTGGCAGTATTGTTTTACAGACAACGGCGGCAGCTCCACCAGACTGCGCTCCAATCCCTGCAAGCCGAGCAGGAGACCATTCGTCTGAAAGCGACCCTGGATGGGCAGGCGCAGGAGCGGCAGCGCATCAGTGAAGAGTTGCACGACGACCTTGGGGGCGGACTCACGTCCATGTTGTTTATCAGTCGCGCCTTGCGCCAGGCGCCGGAGGAGCACGCCACGTTGTCGACCAAGATGGAAACCATTGCCTCTAAGCTCATCGATAAGATGAACGAGATCATCTGGGCGATGAGCCATGAAAACGATACGCTGGCCGATCTGGTGGCGTATATCCGTGTCCAGGCGGACGAGATGCTCAAGAATGCCGACATTCAGTTTACCTGCCAGGTACATGCCCCGATTCCCGAGATCCAGTTATCGCAACATGATCGTCATCAGATCTACCTGGTGGTCAAAGAAGCGTTGCACAACATTGTCAAACATGCCCGCGCCAACGCCGTGACAATCGACTTTCATAGTTTCACCCCCTTGCGCGTCAGCATCCGTGACAATGGCAGGGGCCTGCCGGCAACTCCCGATGCCCTGATGGGCAATGGGTTACGCAATATGCAAAAGCGCGCACGCGAGTTGCGGGGCGCCTTAAAAGTATTTGGCGACAACGGAACCGTCGTCCAATTAGAGACGGTTTTACCTGTATAACTTTTGTTCTATTGATCGAGCGGTTTGGCTTAACCCATCTTGCCTTATGGATATGATTCACCTGGCCGTGGTAGAAGATGTTTTGGAGATACGGGAAGGTTTAAAATTCCTGTTGAACCAGCGGAAGGACCTTACCTGTCCATTTGTTTATGCGTCGGCCGAAGAGGGTCTTGTCGGGCTGTTGCAGAACCCGCCGGAAATCGTGGTGATGGATATCAGTTTACCGGGCATGAGTGGCATTGAATGTATGCGACAGGTAAAGGCCAAACGCCCCGAGATGCAGTTCCTGATGTTTACCGTATTCGAAGATGCCGAGCAGATCTTCCAGGCGCTCTCGGCCGGTGCGAATGGTTATTTATTGAAGAACGCGTCACCGGACAAGATCATCGAAGCAATCCGCGAGCTGCACCAGGGTGGTGCGCCGATGAGCACGGCGATCGCCCGTAAAGTGGTAGGATCGTTCCGGCCGGTGGAGGCCGTACCGGAGAACAGCGGCCTGTCGGTCCGCGAGCGCGAAGTGTTGGAGTATCTTGCCAAGGGACTGTTATACAAAGAGATCGGCGATCAACTTGGCATCAGCACCGGCACGGTGCGTCAACACATTCATCATATCTATCGGAAGCTCCACGTACAGAACCGTACGGAAGCGCTCAACAAAGCCTTTGGTACACGCTAGCCTTACAACGGAGTACAAAAAAAAGTAGCGATCTCGCGACCGCTACTTTCCGTTTATCATAACCTAGTCCTAATGATACAAAGGTACACGCGGGCCGGAAAAAATCGAATTATACTGTGTTATGAAATTATTATTGATGAGATGGTATAATTCATATACTGTTTTACCGGAGAAAGGGATGAAATAAAAAAAGGAGCAGCCCGAAAGTCGCTCCCTTTTTTCATTAACCCAAATCCTATGACACAAAAGTAACAGGCTGGTGTTGGACTGACGTATATACGGTATTATCAAATCATTATCTTCTGGTGTGTGCTATACAGTTATGCAGGCAACATCCTGTTATCGGTTGTTGTGATCACACGGACGTTTGCTGGCATCGCGACATCACGCGCAGTGGCGGTATATATGCTGTTTCCGTGGCAGATGCTTTGGCGTAGGAGCTGGGAGCCCACCCCGGCGTGCATCGTTGCCGTTGTGTATGACGACAAGGGATCCAGGTTCGGGTGAAAATAGTGCGGTAATACTCCCGCGATGTGGTTATCTTGCGTCGCAGAATTTTTCGTTTGATTTCGTTTTCTATGCGTTTTTCAGTGGTTTTTGCGGTTTTCCTGTCTTTTGCCTCTTCGGTGGTTGCACAAACGATCGATTATGTCGGGTCTGGACGTGCCTTGCAATTCGACGGTGTTGACGATTACGTGGACCTGGGCAATATTTACGATGATGTCAAGCTTCCGTTGACGATTTCGGTATGGACGAACCTGGACAATTCGGCGTCGGGTTTAAACCCGATCTTCACAAGCCAGGACAATTCGCCGCTTTATAATGGGTTTTGGTTTCAAATGTCGGAGAACAATTTCTCGGTCGAATATGGCGATGGCCAGGGGGAAGATAACCCTGCGTATCGTCGCGCGATATCGTCGACCGTCGGCAATAAACGGGGACGCTGGATACACCTTACTGCTGTGATGCGGGGTGCCACGGATATGGATCTGTACCTGAACGGTGTGCGCGTGAATGGCAACCCTTCTGGTTCGAGCGACTTGCCGATGGCGTCAAATTTTCCAAACGATGTCGCCAAGATAGGATACTACGTTACCAATAGTACCGTGTATCGCTTCAAGGGTATGCTGGATGACCTGCGTATCTGGGATCGGGCGCTGACCGAAACGGAGATCCGGGCGACGATGTGCAGGAAACTGACGGGCACGGAAAGCGGGCTGATCGGGTACTGGAATTTCGATGAGACATCCGGTGCGACCGTAAAAGATGTTTCGTCAAAGCATTACGACGGTATACTTCACGGCAACCCTACCCGGGTATATTCCGGCGCGGCGATTGGCGACGAGAGCACCTATCTTTATCCGGCGGCTCCATGGACCACCGCGACAGCAATGGTCTCGGCTGACGGAACACACGAGCTGGTGGTCAAGAACGTGAAGGGCGCGCCACAAGGCATGCACCTGTACCGGGTAAATGCCTTGCCCAGCCAGACAGGTGGATTGGATATGGCGCACGTCGGGCAGCCCTATTTCGGAGTGTTTTCCGCCGGAAGCGGCACCGGGTATACGTTCGACCTGGAGTATCTGTACGACGGGCACGCGCCGTGCACGGTGAGTACGCGTACTAACAACAGCGGGCCTACCTGGGAGACGGTGACCACCACCACCGGCATTGCCGATCGGTTTGAGGTCTTGCGTAATGACCAGGCGTCCGCTCCCATTACGGTGGGCCTGGGGCCGGACCAGCTGATCTGCGACCAGCCTTCGCGTTCACTGACGGCGACCACGCCGCATACAGGGACCTTTCTGTGGAGTACGGGGGCGACCACGCCCACTATTACCATCAACGCTTCGGGATCATACTGGGTCGAACTCACGAACGGCTGCCGGTTCGACCGGGATACGGTGGAGGTGACTTTCCGTCAGAAGCCCGTGGTATCGCTCGGCGTCGACAAGGTCCTTTGTGTGATGGTGCCGGGCAAGCTTCAGCCGGTGACCGGAGTTTCCGGTGACTATGCCTTTACCTGGCAGGATGGCTCCACGCAGCCGGTATACGACGTGCGTGATTTTGGCAAATACTGGGTCGAGGTGACGAATGCGTGTGGTATGGATCGCGACACAGTAGAATTTGCCGAACAGCCCCAGGAATCCATCGTGTTCGACCTCGGTGAAGAGCGGCGTGTGTGTGACCAGCCGTCGGTGCAGCTCTCCACGGATCTCCCCATCATCGGAAGGACATTCCTGTGGAGTACAGGTGCCACGACACCATCGATCGCCGTGACGACGACGGGGGAATATTGGGTGACGGTTGAAAATGCCTGTACGCAGCGGTCGGACACCATTCGCGTGACAATGGATGTCTCGCTTGTTCCTTTTACGCTGGGGGAGGATGAGGTTGCGTGTGAAATGAAGGAGAGGGTGCTGGTGGCAACGGTGCCATCCGGCGCCAGCATTACCTGGCAGGACGGATCAACCTCGCCGACCTTACCGGTGAAAGAATTTGGTGTTTATTGGGTGGATGTGCGCAATGGCTGCGGTGCGATACAGGATACGGTGACTTTTACAAAGCTACACTATGTACCGGAATTTATGCCGAATATCATTACCCCGAACGGCGATGACTGGAATGAGTACTTTATCGCTATACCGAATCCCGATGCTATTCCGGTGGCGCTTCAGGTATATAACCGCTGGGGAATGCAGGTATACCAGGAGCCGCTTTATAAAAACGATTGGAATGGAGGCGGCCTGACTACTGGCGTATATTTCTATCGCCTGACAGGCGCCTGCATTCCAGAGCAGAAAGGTATGCTAACGATCCGTTAGCATTTTTTTGCGCTAGATCATTTCTGCGATTTGCTGTTGCGAGCGCACGGGTGCAACGCCCGGCGGCCGTGTGACGGGTATGTTTTGCAAGTGGTCGTCGAGGATCACCGCCTGCTCGGTATCCTGAAGCTGCCATTGCAGCATATTTTTAACGATCGTTTTTAAAGCGCTGTCGCGCAAGGGAAAGCATACCTCTACCCGTCGGTATATATTCCGGTTCATCCAGTCTGCCGAGCCGAGGAAAATCTCTTCGTCGCCGGCATTGCGGAAGATAAACACACGGCCGTGTTCCAGATAACGGTCGATGATGCGGCGTACGGTAATGTTTTCGCTCATGCCCGGCACGCCCGGGATGAGGCAGCACACGCTGCGTACGATCAGCGATACGTGTACGCCGGCGCGCGAGGCGTCGTACAGTTTGCTGATCAGTACTTTGTCTTCCAGGTTGTTGAGCTTGATGGTGATGGCGGCCGGAATGCCTTTGCGGGCAAAGGCGATCTCCCGCTCGATAAGCTGTAAAAATTGTTGCTGTAAATTGAATTGGCCAACCAGCAGGTAGCGGAAGGCGATGGAGGGCGTGGCGCCGGGACGTCTTTTTTGTTTGAGGAACCGGAATACCTTTTCGATCTCCAGCAGCATGGGCTGGTGGGCGGTAAATAAAATATGGTCCGTATAAAAACGCGCGGTGCTTTCGTTGAAGTTGCCCGTGGCCAGCAGGCCGAGGTATTCGGTGCCGGTGACGGTCTTGCGTTTAAGCATGGCCATTTTGGCGTGTACTTTCAGGCCCGGGAGGCTTTGGATGACCTGTACGCCCGAGGCTTTCATTTTTTTCATCCAATGTAAATTGTTGGCCTCGTCGAACCGGGCCTTCAGCTCGACAAAGACCGTTACTTTCTTGCCGTTGCGTGCCGCGTTGATCAACGCATGGGCAATGCGCGAATCGTGGGCGACGCGATACAAGGTCACGTAGATGCGGGTGACGTACGGATCGATGGACGCTTCGTTAAAGAAGCGCAGCACGGCGTGGTAGGTGTGATAGGGTGGATGCAGGAGGATGTCACGCTCGCGGATCTCTTCGCAGAGCGAGCCTTCGGGATTATGCGGAATGTAGGGCCGGGTGGTCCAGGGCGCGTAGGAGAATGACGGATCTTTTAGCGGCAGCGATGCCAGGTCTTTCAGGTTGTGGTGTGCGCCGCCTTGTACAAAGGTGGCCTTCTTCAACCCCAACTGTTTTTTAAGATACGCCAGGATGTGCGGTGGGATGCCGGGCTCGTGCAGGAAGCGGGTGGCGAATCCCAGCTCACGCTGCGTGATCTTGCGTTCGATCTTCTTGGCCAGGTTGCCTTCAAACTCGTCGTTCAGGTCCAGCTCGGCATCGCGGGTCACCTTAAAGCTGTGACAGGCGAGGATGCGGTCTTCACCAAAGGCCTTGCTGAGGTTGGCGCGGATGATGTCTTCCAGGAAAAGTATATACTGCATGCCGCCGTGGTGGAAGCTGTAGAACCGTGGCAGGTGATGCGTGGGCACGCGTACCAGGCTGATGCGTTCGGTGCCGTCGGGGTCCGCGTGCGCGATGACCAGGTATAGCGTATTGTTCTCGGGGAAGAAGTCCGTGCGTTCGGGCAACGGTATGATGTGGAGAAAGGTGGCGGCGTCGTGTGCAAAGGCGTCGTGCACGGCCGGTAAGATCACGTCGGGGATCGGCGAGTGATAGAGCAACCGGATGTTGTGTCGCAGGAGCGCGGGCAGGATCTGCGTGATCATGGTTTGCCCGAACTGTTCTTGCTGCGTGTGAATGGTTTGTGTGACGTCGGGCAACACATCGACCAGGTCGCGGCCGCCGCTTTTGGTGGCCAGCGTTTGCAGGGCCATCAGCGCCGGTACGCGTACGCGATAAAATTCGTCTAGGTTGGATGAATAGATGGACAGGAACCGGATGCGTTCCATCAACGGCACGCTTTCGCGTTGGGCTTCGGCCAGCACGCGCGCATTGAAAGAAAGCCAGCTGAGGTCACGGTCAAAGAAGCGGTCGGGGGGCTGATTTTTTTTTGTCTTTTTATCAGGCATACAGAACAAGTGAGAACACTACGATTGATCAGTCCGGCAATGTGCCATTAGCCGTCAGGTTGCGAACGACACGGGCGGGGTTGCCGACGGCCAGCGAGTCGCTCGGTACGTCGCGTGTGACCACGGCGCCGGCGCCGATCACACACCGGTCGCCGATGGTCACGCCGGGGCAGAGGATGGCGCCGCCGCCGATCCAGCAGTCGTCGCCGATGGTGATGGGCCTGGCAAATTCCTGCGTGCGGCGCAACATCGCATCGAGGGGATGCGTGGCGGTATAGAGCTGTGCCCCCGGGCCAAACATCACGTTCGACCCGATGGTGACGCGCATGACATCCAGGATGGTACACTGCACGTTGAAGTAAACGTTCTCGCCGCAGTAAATATTATACCCATAGTCACACTGGAAGGGCGGCTCAATATATAAAGAAGGATGGGTGTTGGGCATCAGCTCACGCAGGACGGCCAGCGCGCCGGGCCCTACCACATATTCGGTGATGTTGAGCCGGTGCAGCAGTTGTTTGGCCTGCCGGCGGTCGGCCACAAGTTCGGGATCGAGCGCATAATACAGCTCACCCGCCACCATCTTTTCTTTTTCGGTTTTCATACACGGGGGTTTTGTTGTCTGGTGGGTGTAAGGTAAAAAAAATCCCTTCAGGAACCACCCTGAAGGGAAACACTAACCCAAAGGAATAAACTTACTACTACAACAAAGCTAATCGGTCCAGGCAACGATGGGGTGTGGAAGATGTTATTTTATCGTTATGGATGTCCCGGACTACTGACACGGCGTTTTTCATTCCAGGGTGTCCCGGTATATTCGATTGGTTTATCAACGGATACGAACAACGCTTAGTGGTATCCAGCTGGATTTCAATCGAAATCTTAATAATCAAGTAATATAAATTCCAAGTTTTACCGGTATACTTGGCTACTCTAAAACAGTCCGTTATGTCAGTCGATCGTGAAGTGGTAAAATCTGTTAAAGAAGGTTCTGTTCGCGCTTTTGAGCTTGTGTATACCGCGTACGTGGACCGTGTGTATCGGTTTCTATACACGCTGTTGCGGTCGGGGGAAGATGCCCGGGAAGCTACCCAGGACGTTTTTGTGAAGTTGTGGGACAGTCGTGAGCAGCTGCAGGAAGATCGTGAGCTGGCGTTTTATCTCTTTGCGATCTGCCGCAACCATGCCCTCAATATTTTGCGCAAACGCAAAAGCCAGGCCGGTGTGGCGGAAGAGTATCAACGCGACCAACCGTTGATGGCGTTGTCGGCCGAGGAAGGAACAGAAGACACCTATTCCGTTTTATTAGAAGAGGCTATTGAGACGTTGCCGCCGCGGCGCAAGCGGATCTTTGAGTTGTGCAAAATACAAGGGCTTTCGTATAAGCAGGTGGCCAGCACGCTGCAGATCTCTGACGGCACCGTAGAAGTGCAAGTAGCCAAAGCCATGAAACAGATCCGTTTATACATGGTCAAGCAGGACGTTAGCCGTGTATGTGAATAACGGATCATGATTCCGTAACATATCCTTAATCTTTGCGCGTATAGGAAATCGTACAGGAGGTGTGTATTACAATAAAACGAATACATGCACCTTACCGAAGACCTGTTGCGACGTTATTTCGAAAACCGCTGTACTCCCGGTGAGGAGCGGTTTGTGGAGGAAGCGCTGCAGCGGGATGACGCTGCGATTCCCGGGCTTTTAGAAGACTATTGGGCGCAGTCGGCAAAGGGCGTGCCCCTGGCGGAAGCGGACAGAAAAGCCATGTTCCGTGATATTCGAGAAAGAATTGCCGTGGACGAAGCGCCGCGGAAAGCGGTTTCCCGCCACTGGTTTGGCGGCGTGACGCTCCGTATAGCAGCCTCCGTGACAATCCTGATCGGGGCGCTCGTGGGTGGATATTTTTTCTTCCGGGGTTCACGTCCCGCACAATATTATACGATCACCTCACAGGCCGACCGCCAGCAGATCACGATGCCCGACAGCTCCGTGATCTGGCTGGCCAGCTACAGCCGGCTGACATATTCAAGCAACTATAATAAAGAGGACCGCCGTGTGCGGCTGGTAGGGGAGGCCTACTTTGAAGTACGCCGTGACACCCAGCGGCCGTTTATCGTTGCGACGTCCACACTTTCCACGCGTGTATTGGGCACCCACTTTAATGTGAAAGCAGAACAAGCAGAGGACAACATTGCCGTGACGCTGCTGGAGGGAAAAGTGTCCGTGGCACGGGAGGACAGTGTGCAAGGAACGCTGGAGGAGTTAGCGCTGCTGGATCCCGATCAGCAACTGATCTACAATCGCCAAACAGGTAATGTTACCCGTATGCAGGTGGAGGCATACGACTACGCCGCCTGGAAGGATGGCGTGCTGAATCTCAAGAATTTGACGTTCCAGGAGGCGTTAAGGCGCCTGGAGAAATGGTATGGGGTAACGATTATCGTGTCGGATCCCGCGATTAACCGGTGTATGATCCATGCCAGCTTTAAGAATGAATCGTTGCCGAACGTATTGAAGACGATTGGTATGACGGTCGGATTTACCTATGCAGTTGAATCGCACCAGGTGAAGATTGTCGGCCGCGGCTGCCCGGCGACAACGCGGTAAAGCGGGACATTACTAGATACTTATCCTATGACTATATTCTTTACAAACGCTATGCTTAAGACTTTCACCTGACATAAAAAAGAACAACCGGAAGGGATGGATATCCCTGCCGGTTGCCAAAAGCTTCCCGAAAGGCTTGGCGGCAGTACGGGAAGCGGCTTTAATCTTTTGTAAAACGCAGTATTAAAACCTATTTCAAGTATATGGAAAAAATCCTTTGGAAAGGATTCTGGAATGTCTTTTTCATTTTTATGCGGTACACCTCGATAGTTGGTCTTCTCATTTGTGTCTGCAGCACTCTTCTTTTTGCGGAAACGGGATCCGCCCAGGGCATTCAAAATACCCGTATGAGCCTGCATGTGACGAACATGCCGTTGTCGGACGTATTGGAGGATATCGAACGGCGCACGGGCTTCCGGTTTGTGTATAACCGGGCGGAGCTCGACACCCGCACGCGGGTGAGCCTGTCGGCGGACAATACGTCGGTGGCTGATATTCTGCGGAAGTTGCTTGCGGCCAAACATATGCGTGCGCGGCAAGTGCGTAACAGCATCGTGCTGGTGGCCGAACCGTTGCCGCAGTTGCGGCAGGCGACAGGCAGTATACAGGGCGTTGTGACCGATGCCGACGGCGGGTTGACATTGCCCGGCGCCAGCGTCATGATCGAGGGCACCAGTCAGGGGGCATCCACCGATAAAGATGGCAAGTTTCAACTCACAAAACTGTTGCCGGGTAACTACTCCGTGGTGGTATCGTTCATTGGCTACCAGAGTAAAAAAATAGAGAACATTGCCGTTACGGCCAACAACGCCTCGACCCTTTCGGTGGCCCTTTCACAGGGAGCATCCAGCCTGCAGGAGGTGGTGGTGGAAGCCGGTGTAGACGTGCGGTTTACGCCGATCCAGCATAGCACGGAAGAGTCGCTGCTGTCGGACATGCGTTCTACCAATAATATTGTGACCGGCATCAGCAACGTGCAGATCGTACGCAGCCTGGACCGTGACGCGGCCGACGTGATGCGGCGCGTGCCCGGGGTGACGGTATTGAACAACTTCGTGCTGGTGCGGGGTCTCGACCCACGCTATAACATTACCTACCTGAACGGCATGCTGACACCCAGCACCGAAAGTGACACCCGGGCGTTTGCGTTTAACCTCATTCCCAGTGGCCTGATCGACGATATCAAAATATATAAACTGCCTTCGCCCGAACTTCCGGGCGGCTTTGGCGGTGGCGTGATCAAAGTGGGTACACCGCGTAACCAGGTGGCCCGCCGTTTTGAGGTCAATGCGTCGGCACAGTACCGCACAGGTGAGTCGTCTTTTGCCGACCATTATACCGGTAGTAACAACAGTTCAAAAGATGCATGGGCGCTTGGTGCAAAGGACCGTGAGATGCCGTCGAAATTCTATGATAAGAACTACCAGCTACCCTCGGCCGAATTTTATCCGGGTGAGCGCATGGCGGCTATTCGCACCATGCCGGCTGCCAACAATCTGATAAAGGATCATCATGGCTTCGACCGCCGTTTTTCCCTGAATTATTACGACTCGTATAAATTGCCGGGTGTCCGGCTGAACAACCTGCTTTCGTTGGGCTATACCTACCAACGCGATTTTGATCAGAACCATGTACGGGAACAATGGACGCAGCGTGACTCGATTGACTACGACGGAATGAAGGTGCCCAACATCATGGATCAGTCGTATGACTCGATTTATACGGAAGATGTACGCCTTTCTTTACTGGAGTCGCTGGGGATCATCATCAATGAAAATCATCGCATTGACGTAAACGTGTTTGCGAATCGTAGCGCGGCAGATAACACATTCTTCTCGGCAGCAGGCGATATAGAAGCCAGCGGCGAACCGCTGATTGCCGGTCGGCAGGCAAGGGTGAGAACGTTGTCATTTGAGTATCGTGTGCGTGATCTGATCTCGTCGCAGATAAGCGGTGATCATGTTATGGGACGTCATCGCCTGGGCTGGAGGTTGGGACAGGTAAGTATGGAAGAAAATATTCCGGATTTTCAGATGTATAAGTTTATCCGGCAACCCGGAGGAACCAATTATGATGTGTCGTTCGGTGTAAACCAATCGGGCGAAGCACCCCGTCAATATTACAATACAGAAGATAAAAATAAGCTTGCCGGCCTGGATTACAGCTACGCTCTGACGGATTACCTTACGCTGAAGGCGGGTACGTTGCTGCAATGGAACGAGCGTACATTTGAAAATACCGTGTTTACCGTAACCATTCCCCAGCTTGGAACCGCGCCGGAGGTGACCGGGCAATATATGAATGTGTACCAGCCCTGGACAAACCTGAGCGGTATCTTATCGGACGAAAATTTCCGGGAGGACAGACGCGGTTTTGATATGGTGAACTCGTTCAGTGCCTTGTCGTATGGTTATTCGCAGGATGTTGCCGCTTTCTATGTAGCTCCGCTGATAAAGCTCCTGAATAATAAGCTGGAAATTTTCGGAGGTGTTCGATATGAACGCGAGTTTACCGAGTTGTATGATGCGCAAGGTGTACCCGTGCGTTCTGACCAACGCAGGGTGCAGGTGGTTAATCCGGAGACTGGGGAAATCACGACTGAGACAGTCATCGTAGATCTGCCGGGACCCGATTATGAATATTATTTACCGAGCGCCAACATTACGTGGAACGTTAACGAAAAGAACAAAATCCGCGCAGGGTATGGCAGAACGCTTGATCGGCCAGCATTCCGCGAGCGATCGAGATCGTCTTTCTTCAATACACGCGATGGACGTAATTACCAGGGCAACATTGACCTGGTCAACGCAGAGCTGGACAATTACGACTTACGCTGGGAGTGGTACCCCACGGAAACTGAATTTGTGTCCGTGGGCGGATTCTACAAAGATATCAGCAACCCGATTGAGATCGTGGAGTATGGTTTCCCGTCCTGGAGTCGTCTTTACCGTAAATGGTACAATAAGAAGCGCGCGCAGTTGATCGGTACAGAGCTGGAGGTGCGCAAAAACCTGGCGTTTACCGGATTGCCGTTCGCTGACAGGTTTTCGGTGATTGCCAATGCGGCCTTTGTGCATACTATCCTGGATGACGAGCTGGTGTTGCAGGAGGGGGACGATTCTTCCGTGAAGCCTATCCGTGCTGAACGTCCGCTGACCGGCTCTTCGCCTTATATATATAATGTCAGCTTGTATTATGAAGCACCCGGCAGTAAAGCGGTGGTAACAGTAGCCTATAATGAGATCGGCCCGCGCCTGATCGCTACGGCACCGACCTTTATCGGCAACCTGCATGAGAAAGCACAGCGCCAGCTGGATATTGTCGTCATTCATCCCATTGGTAAATACCTGAAGGTAAAGGGTGGCGTGCAGAACCTGCTGAACCAGGATATTGTACGGTGGCGCGACAGTAACTATGATGGTAGCTATGATCCGGGCAAGTTTAAAACCTTTGAAGGAACAACTGCACCGAAAAGCGACTATGAGTCAGAGCGTTGGAACCAGGGTGCCTACTATTCCCTGGGAGTGACCTGTACGTTTTAAGAAAGACAAATAAAAAGGCCTCTTCGAAAGAAGAGGCCCTCTAAAGAGCAGCATAACTACAAGACATACCTGAATCAACAACTATATGATGTAGAAATCCTAACAATCACATTTCCGGGGGGCAGAAGCTGCTGTGCCGGAAGAGGACAGTGACTCAGCCTTACAGTAGAGTCAAAAGGGGTTGACCTGCTCCTTCAGCGACATGTTCTCAGCATGACGCCGGGTTATGATTAATAACTACTACACAAAGTTAACAAAATTTTAAGAATTTATGAATCGGATTTTCAAATCTGCAGCAATTGTTGCCGTATTGGCTGCTGCCCTTACTTCTTGTGATGATCAAGGTGTATCTCCCCGTCAGGACGCTGCTGGTAAAGCTGCCGCTACTATCGAACTGGGTCTGCCCGGCGGTACTGACGCAGTAGACGCTTTCGGTAACGTTACTGTAAGCCGCAACCTGACCCTGCTGTCCGGTAACACCTATATTTTGCACAACTATTTCCGTGTTCAAAGTGGTTTTAAGCTCACGATCCAACCGGGTGTAATCATTAAAGGTGTTAAAAAAGGTACCAGCGCTACAAACGATCTGGCTCCTGGTACACTGGTTATCGAGCGTGGTGCTGACATCGACGCTATCGGCGACAAAGTAGCTCCGGTTGACTCGGCTATCGTGTTCACGTCTAATGCTACAACTCCGGCTCCTGGCGATTGGGGTGGCGTTGTGATCCTGGGTGCTGCTCCGGTTTCTGTATCTGGTGGTACTACGACTATCGAAGGCCTGCCCACGCCGAACAACACCGGTTTCTATGGTGGTACTGTAGCGAACGACAACTCCGGTACACTGAAGTTCGTACGCATCGAGTACGCTGGTGACATCATCGGTACCGACAACGAGCTGAACGGCCTGACACTGGGTGGTGTAGGCAGCGGTACTACGATCGATCACGTACAAGTATCATACGGTCTGGATGACGCTTTCGAATTCTTCGGTGGTACAGTGAACGCCAAGCACCTCATCTCTTACTACAACACAGATGATGATTTCGACACTGACCTGGGCTTTAGCGGTAAAGTACAATTCGGTATCGTGGTGCGTAACCCTAGCATCGCCGTAACCGGTGGTGGTTCGAACGGCTTCGAGTCAAACGGTGACAGCAACATCGGCGTTGCTCCTTATACTAACGCTGTGTTTGCTAACTTCACCATCCTCGGCCCGATCGATCCCAGCTCTACTACGATTGACTCGCGTTTCCGTTCTGGCGTGCTGATCCGCGTTGGTTCTGAGCTGAAACTGTTCAACTCGATCATTACGGGTTACAAAACTAACCAACTGGAAGTTTCTCCGGCTACTACATTCCCTAGCCTGGTGGTTGTGAAAGGTACAACCATTGTAGCACCTACTTTCAACAGCCTGGCTGGTGTTGGCACCAACCTGTCTAACTTCACTGCTGTTGCTGCTGATGACAACAGATCACTGGTTGCTTCAGTTAGTGGTACTTCTACCAGTCTTAACACACTTATTCGCCAAACTGGCCTGACTGCAAACGCATGGTCCACCACCAGCCGCAGCTTCGTTGCTACTACAGAGCAAGCTGCTGTTAGCGACGCCCTGCTGAGCGGCCTGACTACAACTGATTTCCGTGGTGCATTTGGTAATGCCAGCGACGCAAACAATGCTAACTGGTTTATCTCTGCTCCCTGGGTAGCTTTTAACTAATTGTATAGCGGAAGAGTCAGTTTCGGACTGACTCTTCCCTGACAATATTCCTCGTTAACCTAAACTCTTCTTAGCGGCGACCGCTGAACTGGTCGCCGTTAACAAAAAAAAGAAACCCCTTTGATTGAAAGAATACCCCATATAAACACAATAAACCAAAAGAAGTGCAACGAATGAAAAACAGAAAATTACAATCTTTGGCGGCGTATGCGTGCGGTTTGTTACTAACCCTGATAATGACATCTATCTTTGTGTCGTGTAGCGATGATGATGGTGATGACGACGGAGGGGGCGCTGCACTGACAATCACTTCGCTGAACCCAGCCACGGCGCGGGTAGGTGAGACTGTGACTATTACCGGTACAGGTTTTAGTGCTACGCCAAGCCAGAATACCGTTATGTTCAAGACTTCATTAACCGCCGACGCCCCTGCCATGGTGCAGGAAGCTACTGCTACGGCGCTGAAAGTGGTTGTGCCGATAAATGCTGTTACGGGTACCATTACCGTCACGGTAGCAGGTAAGTCGATAACGTCGCCCCAGCCTTTTACAATAGATGAGTCGCTTGGCGCGCCGGTACTCGCCAGCCTGAATCCAACCAGTGGTTTTGTCAATGCTGAGATAACTATTACAGGCTCCAGCTTTGGTGACGACAAGGATGCCATTGACGTGTTCTTTGGGACGGCTGAGGCTACAGATGTAGTTACAGTAACTGCTACAACGATTACTGTGAAAGTACCTGCATCAGTAGCAGCCGGGGAGCTTGATGTAAAAGTAGTGCGTGATGGTGTCACATCATCCAACACCTTACGTTTTACAGTAAACGCAACACCGGTTTCCGTTAAGACGGTATATTGGGTTGATAATAACAAAGTATATCGTGGTGAGATTGGTGACAACGGTATTGAAGTTACCAAATTGTATGATCAGGATGGTTTGGCCGTACAGGGTATTGCCATCGATACAGAAGGGAGCTATATCTACTGGGGACGCGTTAATGGTGTTTCGCGTGCTCCGATCGACGGATCGGGTCCTATTGAAGAAGTGTATACTGATGCGCAGAAACTTAACAGCGTGACTGATATAGCTGTTGATCATACTGGTGGTTCCATTTATTTTACAAGCGTTGACGCAAACGGTGAGCATTCGTATATTAATAAGGGTACCTTGACCGGCGAAGCCCCCTTTGTAACACTGCTGGATCAGGCCTCTGATGCAATAGGTTTCAACATCAAGCTCGCGTTGGCAGACGGAAAGCTCTACTGGGCAGAACCTGTTACACAGCGAGTTTATTCTGCATCGTTGACCGGTGATTTTTCTCCGACTGTATTATTCAGTGCTGTTTCTAATAATTTGTTAAAGGCACCGGTAGGAGTGGCAGTTGATAATGTTTCTAATAAGATATTTATTACTGACAATGGCGAGCTTTTAGGGGTCGGAGAAAGCTCTATTTTAACAGGTAATCTGGACGGTACTGGCAGCCTTACAACACTGGTTTCAGCAGGCAGCAACGTACGTACCCCCTATGATGCCGAGATTGATACGGAGAATGGCTACTTTTTTTGGCTGAATTCAGTGAGCGCCGGCGGGGCAGGATCAGAGATTATGCGGGTTAAACTGGATGGAACGAATGTGGAAAAATTGTTTGACGGTTTTGAGAATGGTATCAACTTTGATATCGATATCCGCTAAGGCAACGTGCTGTTGTAAATAATTTGTTAGCTGCTACATTTCGAATGGGCTCCCGAACATTCCTCGTCCTGTCAGGACGGGGAATTGTTTGAGGCCGCTATAAAGATTAATTCCTTTCTGTGAGGTTTGCCTATACAATGACCCATATTATCCTGAGGAGTATTTTCGGGTTTATAGGATTGGTCGCGATGCTGCTGACCTCCTGCGATACAACGGATGATCCGGTAGCGTATGTCGAGCAGACCTATCTGTTTTGGACAAGCGCCAGTGATCACGCCATTCTGCGGGCTTCTCTGGATGTTACTACCGGCGACGCCGTTTTTATCGATACTTTATACGCCGCCAACGACGGTGTTTTTTCTCCCGCCGCTATCGTTGTTGACAAAGCCGCGGCAGTGTTATACTGGACAGACTATGGAACGGGTGATATCGTGCGTGCACCAGCCTTGCGCAAGGGCTCGATGGAAGTACTCTATACTATACCTGCCGATATGCCTGGCCCTGTCGGCCTTACCCTGGACGAAGTGCAGCAACGGCTGTACTGGACCCAGCCGTGGAATGATCTGATCCTCGGCGCCCCTGCGTCGGGAGGCGGTACCGTTGATACCGTGCTTTCGGCTTCCAGCGGAGTGGATGGCGGTTGGGGCATTGCCCTGCAGACTGAGGCAGGGTCGTTGTATTGGGTGGAATATCTCGACGTCGAGCTTAATCGGACGTGGTTGGATGGCACGGGAGTCGTGCAAACCTTGTATGCGGGGGGAAGTGGTTTTTTGAGGCCTTTTAGTGTGGCTGTAGATGGTGACGCTCTTTATATAGTTGATAACCCGATTCCGGGTACGGCTTTACCAGACCGGATTCTGCGGGGGGACGCGGGCGGCGCTGCACCCTTAACAACGTTGTATGATGTCGGGGTGGATAATGCGTATGCCTTGGCTGTCGATACACGGCAGGGCATGCTTTACTGGGTAAATCAACAGGAAGAAGGAAGTATCTGGCGAGGCCGCGTGCAAGGCGGTACAACGCCTGCTAAAGTGATCGACCGGGTCCGTCTTGGTCAGGGTTTGGCGGTTGCTACTTTGCGAATAAAATCTACTGAATTATAATGTAAACATGATGTATGTCACCTGTAAGTCCTACTCACCTGACCCAACTCTTAGCGCGGATGCGCACCTTTTTGGATGAAATCCGAACGTCGGAAGAAGCGGCGCCGGAAGGCATTGACGCCGCGTGGCATGAAGCGCAGATCGCTCGGTTGATGTCACTGCGGCAACGGAAGGATGATTTGTTCGCCGAGCTTAACGACGTAGTGGAAGCGCTGAACGCCGAATACAAAACGGCCGCCCGGCGGCTGGCATTCGACAACCGGCGTGTTCGCCACAGTCGCACTGCCGAGGACGTCCGAGAACTTTAATGTATATTCATCCCGGATTAACAATGCGGTCGTATACAATTCCTATTATCGAGACATGAAGATATTGGCTCTGATTACGCTCGGCCTGATAATGGCCACCACGCTGCAGGCGCAGGATACCCGCTGGCTCGTGAAGCTGAAGCCGGGGTGGGAGCGTGCCGGGGCGCGTTTGCCAATGTCGTCGCTGCAACCTTTGTATCCCGTGCGTGCGGCTGCGACAGGTCGGGGTGCTGTGGCTGCGGAACATTTTGTGTTGACGCTCCCGGCGCGGGGTGACATACAGTCGGTGTTGGCGGAATGGAAAGCGAATGACCTGGTGGCGTACGTCGAGCGGGATGCTGTGGGGTATGCAGCAGAAAACAGTGTGAGAGTGAGTGTGGGAGCGGAAGATTTTCCTGATGACCCTTATTTTGATCGGCAATGGTCGCTGAACAACGACGGTTCTTTTCGCTCGTGGGCAAAAGTTGATGCGGATGTTGATATGCCGGAAGCGTGGGAGGTTACGCAAGGCAGCGAAGGTATTACGGTAGCGATACTGGACAGTGGCGTGCGACTGGGCCACGCTGAGCTAACGGGGCGGTTGTGGGTGAATGCGGGCGAGGTGGCCGACAACGGTTTGGACGACGATGGCAACGGGTATATTGACGATATAAACGGTTGGAACATGGTGGAAGAGAGTCCTAATGTTCGCGATGAGATTGGGCATGGTACGCATGTGGCGGGGATCATTGGGGCGAGTGGTAATAACGGACTGGGGTATGCCGGTGTGGATTGGCATTGCAAGCTAATGGTGTTGAAGGTGTTGCGTAACGATCACTCGGGGTTGTATAGCTGGTGGGCGAAGGCTATACATTATGCGGTTGACAATGGCGCGGATATTATTAATATGTCGTTGGGCGGTACGACTGAGTTGCAGACGCTGGCGGATGCTGTGCAGTATGCGTATGACCACCACGTGTTGGTTGTTGCCAGTATGCAGAACTTCAACAATGACGAGATATACTATCCTGCGGGACATCCGCTGACATTGGCGGTCGGTTCGTCCGATCCTGATGATCGGCGGAGTACGGTGCTGGCGGGGTTACAGGAGTATGGAAGTAATTACGGTGATCATATCGATGTGGTAGCGCCGGGTAATTTTATTTATGGGCTTTCGCATGTTTCTGATACGGACTTTGGCACGCAGATGAGCGGGACGTCGCAGGCAGCGCCGTTGGTGACGGGTATTGCGGCGTTGGTGTGGGGGCATGAGCCGGGGCTGACGCTTGAGTCGTTGGTGCAACGATTGACGGGCTCGGCAGAGGATGGGGTTGGTGATCCGTTGGAGGATACTCCGGGATGGGATCGGTACTATGGGTATGGGCGTGTGAATGCTTATCGGGCGTTGACTACTATGACGGGTGATGGTCCGGTGGCGGGTGGATTGACGTTGTATCCTAATCCGTCGGCTGGGACGTTGACGGCTTTTTATGATCAGGGTACGGCGATGGCTTATACTATTACGGTGGTGAACACGACGGGGCAGGTGGTGCGGATGGTAAAGGGGGAGGCGCAGCGGATGATTCGGGAGGACGGGCTTGATGGGCAATTGGCGGCGGGGGTTTATGTGGTGGAGGTTAAGAATGAGACGGTGCGGTTGCGGGGGAGGGTTGTGGTGAGGTAGTTTTGATCATTGGGTTATATAGTTGTCACGGGTTACGACGTTACCGTTGGGGAGTCGGGAGACTCCCCCCATACGAGGCACAAGTCTCCGCGCCGGGGCGGCGCTAAGACTTGCGCCAGTTATGCCGCTAACGCGGTGTAATACTATATATTGGGTTAATACTATATATAAACTAATGACGATAAAAGAACAGCCCGGCTTTTGGCCGGGCTGTTTGTGTTTATACCCTGTGGGTGATTATTTCTTTAGCAGTTTCAGTTGTTTTTGTGTGTTTTTGTAGATCAGGGTGCCGACGTGAAGGCCGGGCTTCAGGGAAGAGGCGTCTACGGTGATTTCGTGGTGGCCGGCTTCCAGGTAGCCGTTGAACACTTCGATTACCTGGCCATCGGTCGTACCGGCTACGCGCAGGGAGACAGGGCCGGCTTCGGGCAGATCAACGGATACGGTTGTTGTGCTAGTGAAGGGGTTCGGGTATACTGTGCCCGAAGCTTCGGCTACGCGAGCTTGTGCGGCGGCGGATCCATATACTTCGAGCTCGAAGATGGAGTAGCCCCACTCGGTGGCACGGGTTACGCCTTGTACGCGGATGTAACGCGCGCTGCCGCTCAGGCCTGTCAGGTCATTCACCAGGGTGGTGTTGCCGTTGACGGCGCGGAGGTCGTTCCAGGTAGAGCCGTTTGCAGAGCCTTGTACTTTGTAGTCGCGGCCGTAGGCAGCTTCCCACGTGATCTTCACGCGGTTTATGTTGTAGGTGGCGCCGAGGTCTACGGTCAGTGTCTCGGTGTTGCTATAGCCGCTGGACCAGCGTGTGGTGGCGTTGCCGTCTACGGCAAAAGCGGCGGAGAATTGTGCTTCTTCTGTAGACGATGCTGTTACCGATTTGTTCAGGGCCAGGTTGCCTGTAGAGCCTGTACCGCCGGTGATGCTGAACCAGTTGATGTTGATACCTCCGGCCGGGAATGCAAGTGCGATTTCCTGTACGCCGGCCGTCAGCTGCACGGTGTGTGAGATCGTCTGCCAGATTTGCCAGCCGCCGGTTGCCGGGACGTTGATGGTGCCAAACGCGGTGCCACCGCCATAGGACTCCAGTCTGATCTGGCCGCCGGTGCTTTCGCTGGCTACACGGTATTGTACGGTATAGGTGCCGGTAGAGGGTACGTTAATTTTGTATCCTACCCAGTCGCCGGTTTCGATGTAGCCGATGTTCTGGCCACCGCCTGCGTCGGTTGTTGCTTCGGTTTGGATGCCGCTCATGTAGCAGAAGCTTTCGGCTTGCAGTGTGCCGGGCAGGCTAACCGTTGAACAAGTAGGTTGTGGTTGGTCGCCGCCTTTGCAGACGCTGCCCAGTGTGTTGTATACGGCGTTGATGTCACCCCAGGTGGAGATCTCCCAGATCATGATACCGCCCGCGCTGGTCTTGGCCAGGTTTGCTTTTTGTACGTGCAGGTTGGTGTTGTTGTCGGAGCTATAGAAAGGAATGCCCAACACACGCTTTTCTTTGGTTACACCGCGGCTTGTCCAGTAGTTGATGGCGTCAACGGCTTGTGAGTAGGGTGCATTCGACGGGCAGGAGCAGTCGTAGGACATGATGTTGACCAGGTCGAGGATGGCGAGGTTGCCATAGTTGTTTCCATAGTAAGAACCGGCGGGTACCGCGGCTGTGAGCAACTTGCCCATGCCGTGGATGCGGGTGGCCAGCGGATTCATCAGGGCGTTCCAGCGTGCTTGTGACGTAGGATATTCCCAGTCGATGTCGATACCGTCCAGGTTGTATTGCGTGATGAGGTTCGCGCAGCTGTTCACGAACTGGTTGATTGCGGTTTGGTTCGTTGCAATGGCTTCGAACGGTGTGTTGTCAGGCGAAGAACCTAACCAGCCACCAATGGCCAACAATATTTTAGTGTTGGAGGCGTGCCCGAGTGTTACAAGCTCGGAGAGTTTGCCGGAGTTTTCAATGGCAGGAATGGTACCATTGCTGTTCGGAATACCGAAGGAGTAGTTGATGTGTGAATACTTGCTGTAGTCGATGGCGGAGGCAGCGCCGGACCAGCTTGGGAAGTATCCCACGATATTGTAACAGGATTGCGCATCCGCGAAGAGCGGTGCCAGCAGAACGAGCAAGCAAAAGATCAGCGATCGTTTGCCGGGTAGTGGTGTTTTCATAGATAGCGTGATTTGTTTATGAATTTGTTTTATAGTATGGTGAAGATGCAGGGTGGGTGACGGGAACTGTATGTCAAATCGACTAACGGCTATATAACCGGAAGACCCCGGTGTTTCTGACGTAGACCGCGGAGTCTGTTCCCGGTACGCGTGTGTGCGTTACCAAACCGTTAATTCCAATCGGCGGGCACAAAAGTTGTGGCGAATAAGGGCTATCTTTAGACCGTATAGTTTGTTGATCATGGAAACACGTCGTGAGTTTATCAAGAAGGCGACCCTGTTGTCGGGTGCCGCGGGAATGTTGACTACACTGCCACCGGCTATTCAGCGGGCGCTGGCGATCGATCCACCGGTCGGTACGACGTGGCGTGATGCTGAACATGTGGTGATCCTGATGCAGGAGAACCGTTCGTTTGATCACTGTTATGGTTCGCTGCGCGGTGTGCGCGGCTTTCGCGATCCGCGTGCTGTGACACTACCCAACCAGAATCCGGTGTGGTTGCAAACCAATGCCGCGGGGCAAACATATTTTCCGTTCCGTCTCGACATCAAGGATACGCAGGCGACCTGGATGGGCTCTCTGCCGCATTCGTGGTCTAACCAGGTGGATGCGCGCAACGAAGGATACCATGATCAGTGGCTGCAAGCCAAACCCTCGGGACGTGACGGATACAAAGACATGCCGCTGACGCTGGGGTATTATACCCGGGAGGATATTCCATTTTACTACGCCCTGGCGGATGCCTTTACGGTGTGCGATCAGAATTTCTCGTCGTCGCTTACCGGCACGACGCCCAACCGTCTTTATCTATGGACCGGCACGATCCGCGAAAAGCCCACTACCAGCGCGCCGGCCATGGTGCGCAATGAAGATCTCGATTACGACGATGCACGCCTGGCGCATTGGACGACGTTTCCCGAGCGGCTGGAAGAGCATGGCATCTCCTGGAAAGTATATCAGAATGAATTGAGTGTAGGGGTAGGGTTTGAAGGAGAGGAGGATGCCTGGCTGGCCAATTTTACCGACAATCCGCTGGAGTGGTTTGAACAATATCACGTAAAGTTTTCGGAAGCGTATCGTCGCTATTTGCCGAAGCGCATCGACGTTTTACGACAGGAGATCACACGCCTGGACGCCACGAGTCCCGAGCGGATCGCAAAGGAACAAGCGCTGCAGCAGGCCCTGGAAGATCAGCGACGTTTTACGGCGGAAGCCTACGCCGCGTTGACGGAGCGGGCCCGTAACCTGCACGAGAAGGCGTTTACGACCAATCGCATCGACCCCGATTATCATACACTGGCTTCACTGCCCTATACGGAAGGTACCGATACGCGACAGGTGCAGGTGCCGAAAGGTGACATCCTGGCGCAGTTCCGGGCGGATGTGGCGGCGGATACATTGCCCGCGGTGTCGTGGGTGGTGGCGCCGGAGAACTTCTCGGACCATCCGGGTGCACCGTGGTATGGTGCCTGGTATGTGTCGGAGGTGATGGACATTTTGACAAACAAGCCGGAGGTATGGAAGAAAACGATCTTTATACTCTGCTACGACGAGAACGATGGTTATTTCGATCACGTGCCGCCGTTTGTGCCGCCGCACCCGGGCAAGCCTGATTCCGGTAAGGTGTCGGCGGGGATCGATACGGCGGTGGAGTATGTAACCTTGGCGCAGGACCGTTTGCGCAAGCCGGGTCCGGAAGCACGTGAAAGCCCGATCGGCCTGGGGTACCGCGTGCCGTTGGTGATAGCCTCACCGTGGAGCCGTGGCGGCGCGGTCTGCTCGCAGGTGTTCGACCATACGTCGGTGCTGCAGTTCCTGGAGAAGTTCCTTTCGCACAAGACTGGTAAGCCTGTGACCGAACCCAACATCAGCGCGTGGCGCCGCGCGGTATGTGGCGACCTGACGTCGGTGTTTAAACCTTACCAGGGGGAAAAGATACCGCTGCCGTCTTTCCTGGAACACGATGAAGTGATTGCGTCTATACACCGGGCACGGTTCAAGCAGGTGCCTTCGGGGTATCGTGCCCTGACGACCGACGAGGTGGCGGCCCTGCGCCGCGCGCCGCGTAAGGCTTCCTCGCTGTTCCCGCAGGAGCCCGGTACGCGCACGGCCCGCGCCATACCGTATGAGCTATACGCCGATGGTGAGCTCCGCGAAGGGGGCAAAATCTTTCAGATGACATTGGAGGCAAACAATCGCATGTTTAGCCATGCGGCGGCGGGCGCGCCGTTTCAGGTATATGCACGGGGCCTGGTACACACTGTTGCGCCGCGGGCGTATGCCGTCACGGCCGGTGACCGTTTGCACGATTCCTGGAAGGTGTCAGATTTCGTTGATGGAAAATATACATTGCAGGTCTATGGGCCGAACGGCTTTTACCGGGCGTTTGCGGGCGATGCGCAGGACCCGATGCTGGTGACGACATGCGTGTATGTATATGCGTTTGACAGCAAGGGGCGCGCGAAGGGCGATGTCATGTTGAACCTGAGAAATACGGGCGAGAGCACGCTGGTGGTACATGTTGTGGACAATGCCTACCATGCACCCGCACAGGTAAAGACCATTGCAGCGGGTAAAACGGCTATATGTCAGCTGAAGTTAGAGAAAAGTGCAGGATGGTATGACGTGACAATCACGGCGGAAGGGTATAATGCCTTTCGGAAACAATATGCCGGGCACGTAGAGACGGGGCAGGACAGCCTGACCGACCCGCAGATGGCCTGAGATCAGGCGGCGCGCCGGCGTAGCTTGGGCGCGTCTGCGAAGGTCGGTGCGGGCCGGTATTTGGTCAGCAGGCGATTGAAGAGGTCCTTGTCGAATGGTTTTTTGAGAATCTCCACGAAGCCGGAGTCGAGCAGGAGGGTGGCGCGCCGGTCGTCTACATGGCAGGTGATGGCAAATGCCTGGAACGACGGTCCCTTCATTTCCCGTAAATCTTGTAAGAGATCGATGCCGTCGAGGTCGTCTTTCAGCATGACGTTGAGAATGGCGATATCGAAGGGGCGGGTAGAGGCAAAGGCCATGGCTTCACGGGCGGAAGCAAGGGTGGTGACATGATACTCCGGTTGGAGTATTTTTTTCACGATGAACCGGTCTGTAATCAGATCGTCGACAACTAAAATGTGCATGCGCTTCTTTTAATCGTGCGTAAAGATACCAGGCCGGTATCACCTTTATATTACGCCACGTTGATGTTATTGTCAAGGAAAGCGGCCTCAAAAAGCCCTTTTTATGGTCAGCAAGGGCTCTTCCGGAAGTATAATAATTTCATAATCGGACGGGCGCAGTGGGCCAGCCGTTGGCTGTTATCTTGCGTTTTTACTGTGGGGTACTCATGAAACTTATTGAATTCTTTCTTAGCCTGAGGATTCGGATTAAGCTATTGCTGGCGTTCGGATCAATCATGCTGCTCTCGGCGATCATGGTGATTATGATCTGGCAGACTTTCACCAACATTGGTGAGTATAAAAAAATCAGCGGGGAGGTCGACGCGGTCAACATTCACATCCTGGAGATGGACATGGCGGCGCAGTATTTTATGCTGGAAGCCTTCAAACAAGAGGATTTTCAGAAGGAGGGTACCAATTTGTATACAGACACCTACCGCCAACACGACGACACGGTACGCACGCTGCTGGCGGGTATTGGTGGTGAGCAGGGTTTCTTCCAACAAGATACGCTGACGGCGTCGATCAAAGACCGCGTCAATCGTATCGCCCTGCGGTTTAAGAGCCTGCAAGAACTTCTGCGGAAGCGGGGCTTTAAGGATTACGGTTTGGAGGGTGACCTGCGCCGTGCGATTCACGCGGTGGAGAACTCATCTTTTCCCTACGACAAGGTCGACATGCTGATGCTGCGGCGGCATGAGAAAGACTTCTTCCTGCGCAAGGATATGAAGTATCCCCAGGAATTTAACAACAAGGTAGGTGAATTCACGGCGCGTATTGCCGCCGAGCACGAAGGCCCCGAAAAGGATGATATACTAGAGAAGATCGCGGCCTATCAAAAGCAATTCAACGAGGTGGTGGCCATCGATTCGGTCATTGGCCTGAAAGATACCGGCGGGTTAAAGGGCCTGATTCGCAACGACCTGATCGGTTTGAAAGCATCCATTGGCATGCTGCGTACGAAAGTGAAGGATTTTAGCGATGCGTATGCCCGGAAGCGCATCATCTTTGTCGGTGTACTGTTCCTGGTACAGCTGGGCCTGGGCATTGTGCTGGCGTTTGTTTACGCGGATATTCTTTCGCGTGCCATCAAAGAAATACGGCAGGCGATGAAATCTCTGGCCGACGGTATATTCCCGGGCAAGATGCCTATCAAAACCACGGAGGAGATTGGTGATACGAAACAAGCTTTTAATCAACTGCTGGACCGGATGCAGGCGGCCACGTCGTTTTCCGAAGCTTTAGGCAACGGCGAGCTGTCGTCGCGCTATGATGCGAATTTCCGCGAGGATGTGTTGGCGCGTTCGCTCATCAAAATGCAGGAGAAGCTGAAGGAAGCGCAGGAGCGTCAGTCGATGATTCACTGGGCGAACGAAGGTACAGCGTTGTTTAGCGAGCTGTTGAAGAACCAGGCAGAGGACACCGCAGCGCTGGCAGATACCGTACTCAAGCACCTGGTGAAATACGTGGGCATGAACCAGGGAGCACTGTACAGTGTGGTGGATCGTGCAGGTGAGCGTTACCTGGATCGCCTGGCAACTTTTGCCTACGAACGGAAACGTTTTGTGAGCCAGCGACTGGACCCCGACCAGGGGATCATCGGGCAGTGCATTGCGGAAGGCAATACCATTGTGCTGACGGATATTCCTGTGGGCTATGTGCAGATCACGTCGGGGTTGGGCGAAGCTACGCCGCGGTATATTATCGTGCTGCCGCTCAAAGTACGCGAGGATGTAGTCGGTGCGATCGAGCTGGCGGGCTTCCATAGCCTGAAACCTCACCAGGTACAATTCCTCGAAAAGATTGCTGAATATGTGGCGTCGGCACTGGGCTCGCGCCAGGTATATGACGACACGCAAAAGTTGCTGGCGGATGCGCGCGAGAATAATCAGCGGCTCCAGGCGCAGGAGGAAGAAATACGGCAGCACGCCGAAGAAATGCAGGCGATGCAAGAGGACATGACGCGACAACAACGGATGCTCGAAGCGGAGATTCGCACGTTAAAGAAGAACGGGACACTGCAATCCGTCAATTAGCAACAGATTTGTGGAGTTTCATGATGGTATAATTAAGTTTACGCGGAGTAAACTAATAGCGAATACATCCTGTATGAGGGGATATAGGCGGAACATTTCTGGCATTTACCGGCTATCTAATATTAAGTTTTTGTTAAGTGGTTTAACATTTCAGTAACATGGTCTACTTTTGTTTAAACAACTTACGTAAATCCCCTATATGACCAAGAAGATTTCAAAGAAGGAGATCCAGGATGTATTGCACGAGGCGATAAGCACTGCACTAAACAAGCTGGAGATCTCTGCGCCTTCGAAGAAAACAAAGAAGCTGCTGGACCGCATTTCTAAAAAAGTGTCGGTTCGTGTAAAGCGCGAGATCAAGCGTAAAAACAACGCTACTGCCAAAGCAGCTACTACAAAAAAGGCAAAAGCACCGAAGGTTGCTAAAGCATAATTTGCCCGGATTGATCCGTCATTCGTATGGGTATAGGCGGATCAATCTCGTTTTCCGAACGCATCGCTGTGGAAAAAGAAGATAAAGTATATAAGCGCCGGTTTAATAGTTCTTTAGAACCCATGAAGGTCATGCTGGTGGATTTGCGCCATACGCTGACGCCCGAGGCATGGATGGCACTGGTGCAACGCACCCGTGAAAGTGTCGTGCGCAATCCCGATCAATATATTGAAGGCAGCAATGATCTGCCTCCGGGTGACGGCTATCAGCGTATTATTTCGCTGATCTTTGATGAGTTTTTGCACGACTGCGCGATACGATAAAACAGTGTGAGTGTGGAGTGTGAGAGCGAAAAACAGCGTGAGTGTGGAGGAATAATGTGCGTGTGAAATGTAAATTTAAAGGCCGCTGCTTGGGTTTTGCCAGGCAGCGGCCTTTGTGTTGTTAGTACTGGCGGCCGAAGGGGCGGACGTGTTTGACGTATTTGTTGTCAACGATCCATGTGCTGATGGTATTGTTGGGGGCTTTTACGACGATTTTGCAGAAAGTTGTTTCCGGCTGTGTGAACGTATATTTTCCAGCGGATACGGGCACTTCTGCCACACGGGTGTAGGTGTCGTCGCCCTTGCCGTCGCGTACGTTGTTGGTGGTGCTGACCAGGATCTCTGCTTTTCCGGCGCCGTCAAATATACCCCAGGTCAGCTCGATGTTCTTGCCATTGCGTACGGCCTTCAGGTCGTGCACCGATACCTTGCCGGTGAAGGGCACGCCGTCGAGCTCTTGCTCGGTAGTAGCGGGTAGGGGGATGGTGAGGAAACGCAGGATGGACGGCATGATGTCCACGGTGGCGGTGTTGGTTTTGAACCGGGCATTGCGGTCGGCCAGGTTGGTGTAGATCCACGTGGTGCGCTCGCGGTCGGTTTGACTGCCGTGGTTTTTGCCGGTTTGTGCATCGCGACCGTGGTCGGTGGTAATGACGATCATCCACTGCTCGCCGTACTGTTGCTCACGGGCTTTGATGGCTTCCCATACGCGGCCTACCTGGGCGTCTGCTTTTTTTACCGCGTCCAGGAACTGCGGGCTGTCGCCGTACAGATGGCCCATGTCGTCTGGATATTCCAAATATACCCATGACAGGTCGGGGCCTTTTTCGCGGATGTAGCGGCCGGCTTCGGTGGAGACGCTTTCATCGATGTCGAACATTCTTTTTTCACCGGCGGGGAAGCGTGTTTTATCCAGCTCGAGACCGTCGAAGCTATAGTCCAGCTTGACGTTGCCGGCGGCGGGCAGGCCTTCGCCGACCAGCTTGGTGCGGTTGTCGATCCACGACGAGAAGACGGCGGTTTGCAGCGACGGGTTGGCCTGCTCGGCGATGCGGAAGATATTCCAGTAGGCGTAGTTGGGCTCGCGGATGTCGTTGTCCCACACGTTGTGTTTGTGCGACCACACGCCGGTCAGGACGTGGTTGTAACCCACGGCTGATATGGTCGGAGATTGGCTGAAGCCGTCTTTTTCGCCGCCCAGGTAGCTGCGGGTATACCCGCCGCGCGCTGCGATCTCTTTTAATACGGGCATGTCGGTCTTTTCGATGACGTCGGCGGGAATACCGTCAAGGATCATAAATACTGCCTTGCGCGTTTGGGCAGCCGCGCTCAGCAGCATACAGCAGCAAGCGACTGATAACAGAAACTTAATCTTGGTCATAAAATGCTTTGAAAGATTTGTAGTAAATCGGTATGGGCGCATTCGCTCTCCATGCTGTTAAAGGTACTACATGAATAGATTGAATGACCATTCAAAATTGAATATCTTCGTGCAGCTAATAAAATCGGGCACATGAATGAAACGTTAAGTTTTTCTACAGGCGAGATTATCGGATGGACGGGTGTGCTGGCATACGTTACGGCGTATGCGCTGTTGAGCCTGGGATGGATGCGTGCGGAAGGGGTACCGTATCATTTGCTCAATGCCCTCGGTGGCCTTTGCCTGGTGGTTGTTTCGTATACGCTCATGGATATGCCTAACCTGGTGGTCAATGCACTCTGGATTGTGATTGCGGCGGCGTCACTTTTGCGTATTTATATCGTCCGGAAAAAGAGTCAGCGACAAAAAACAGCGTGAGTGTGAGAGCGATCATACCCACGCTAAAGGCCCAACAGGGTGAGTGCCTGCCGCTTCATGATGTTCAGTTTGCGGGTGTTTTCTGTTGGTGAGTCTACCATCCCTAAGTAATAATAGGCTCCTTCGATCAGTGCGAAGATGACCTCTGCCGTTTCTTTTTCATTCTTTACCTCAATGACACCGTTTGCGCGGGCTTTGTGGAGTGCATCCCGTAATGATTCGCGCAAGGAGTCGTGCAGCGATTTAAACGATGCGCGGATCTTCTTATCCCGGTAGGTGAGTGCGTAACAGCTATAGAATACGCTGTCGTCGAAGAGCTTGTCCCAGGTGCGCGAGAAAAGATTGTCCATCAGGGTGGTGAGCTCTTTTGCCGTAGTATAGTGTCCGCCGTTGGTTTTATAGATGTCGCTATACCGTTCGAGTATGAAGTGGATCAGCCCTTCGATGAGCGCTTCGCGTGTTTTAAAATAGTGTACGATCAGGCTGGGGTTGATTTCGAGGTGATCGGCCACTTTGGCTATCGAGGCATTTTCGAGACCTATTTTTTTGGCTACTTTATAGAAGGCGAGTATAATTTCCTGTTGTCGTACCTCCTTGAGGCTTGTTCTTCCCATGCGTGTTAATGTTTTGTCAAAACTACATTAATTCAATCAGACCCGATATGAAGAGTCTGTTAATTTTTGATTGAATGGTCATTCAATATTTATTCTACCTATACCTTTGGTCGGTAAAACAACATCAATCCCTTTGCAATGAAGCAACTCTACAATCTTTCCGGCCTCGCCCAGGTGGTGGTGCTCGCCTGTTTACTGGCGTGTCTTCCAGGATGGGTCATGGCTCAGAACGCCTCGCCTGCGCAGCGCATGACGCTGCGTGGTACGGTGACGGATGCTGCTGATGGATCGCCTGTGATCGGCGCCAGCATCCTGATCAAATCCACCGCTTCCGGTACGATGACCGATGTGAACGGCAGCTTTTCGCTGGACGTTGCCGCCGGTGACGTGCTGGTCGTCACGTTTATTGGATATGTCACCTCGGAGGTAACAGTCGGCAATCGTTCGACAATCGACATTCCGTTGCAGGTCAACTCGACTTCTTTAGAGGAAGTAGTCGTCGTAGGTTTTGGCGAGCAGAAGAAAGCCAACCTGTCGGGCGCTGTTGGTGTCGTCGATAGCAAAGTGCTGGAATCACGTCCTATTCAAAGTGTGGGGCAAGGGTTGCAGGGTGCTGTTCCCGGTCTGAACGTTGACTTTGGAAGTGGTGCGCCGGGGGCTTCGCCGAACATTAACATCCGTGGTATTACTTCGATCAATGGTGGCCAGCCGCTGGTACTGGTGGACAATGTACCCATGAGCGTGGCGGACCTGAACCTGATTGCACCGTCGGATATCAAGAGTATGTCGGTTCTGAAAGACGCCTCGTCTGCTGCGATTTACGGCTCGCGGGCTGCGTTTGGTGTGATCCTTGTGACAACGAAGAGCGGCGTGCGTGAAGGTTTTAATGTAGAGTACAACAATAACTTTGCGTGGGGAAATGCTACGGTACTGCCGAACAAAGTAGCGGATCCCTATATTTTCATGCGGACGTTGGAGACCTCTACAAACAACACTCCGTGGGACTATGTAGATTATACACCCACCCAGTATGCGTGGGCTCGCGAGCGCTCTGATAACCCGGCATCTTCCGGGCCGGTTCGTATCGATCCGGACGACAATTCGCTTTGGGCCTATATGGGCAATCGCGACTGGACGAAGTACTACCTCGACAACCCCACGCTGTCGGTGCGCCACAATGTAACCATGTCTGGCAAGTCTGGCACTACGGCGTATTATCTGTCGGGTGCGTACGATTCACAAAACGGCGCGCTGAAGGTAGCGGACGATAAATATGACCGATACAGTGTGCGGGCTAAAGTAAACTTTACTCCTTATAAATGGCTGTCGTTTGGTAATAATACGTCATTGTCTATGACGGAGCGGGTAACGCCTTCGCAGCTGTCGATGGAAGATCTTTTCAACCTGTTCCCGACCAGCTGGGACCGCAACCCTGACGGTACGTGGGCTAACACCGATGTAGGCCGTGCCGCCGCAAAAATGGTTGATGGTGGTCAGAGTATTACCCGGATCAATATGTTCCAAAGTACGTTCAGCGGCGAGCTGTCGTTCTTCGAACGGATGCTGCGTGTGAATGCGGACTTTACGGTGCGTCGTGATAACCTGACCAATCGCAGTAACGAAAATAAGCTGCTGATCGGCTATGGGCCGGAAGATGTTCGCGAAGAAGGTAATAATACCGCTTCCCGTCTGGGTAACAGTTTGTCATATTATGTTTTGAATACCTATGCCACGTTCGAAAAAACGAAGGGCAAGCATTTTGTAAACGCCATTGTGGGCTTTAATCAGGAATATAGCCGGCTGGATTCGGTGGAGTCAGAGAAAGTTGGTGTGATTTCGCCTTCGATCCCTTCTATTGGGTTGGCTACAGGCCTGGCCACGGTGGATGAATCGATTCGTGAATGGGCGCTGCGTGGTGGCTTCTATCGTTTGAACTATATCTTTAATGACCGGTATATCGTTGAGCTCGATGGTCGGTATGACGGATCGTCGAAGTTCGCGAAAGACAAGCGCTTCGGTTTCTATCCGTCGGTGTCGGCGGCGTGGAAGGTGGACGAGGAAGCGTTCTGGGAGCCGGTATCTACCGTGGTAAACACGATGAAGATTCGAGGCTCGTTTGGTTCCCTCGGTAACCAGTCGGCCATTGACGAGTACGGCTACTTCCCGCTTTCGTCGCTCAACGAGGGTAACTATTTGATTGGCGGTGGTCTACCGTCGATGGTATCGTCACCTTACCTGGTGTCGAAGAACTATACCTGGGAGGACGTTAAATCCAGTGACCTGGGTATTGACCTGGGGTTCCTGCAACAGCGTATTACAGCGTCGTTTGATGTATACCGTCGTGATACCGAAGGTATGCTGATGCGCGGCAAGGAACTGCCTGCGGTACTGGGCGTGGCCCCGCCGAAAGAGAATTCCGCGGACCTGCGCACGACTGGCTGGGAGCTGTCGCTGGGGTATGATGATGAGTTCAGTGTCGGTGGAAAATCGCTGCATACGTATTTCAGCTTTGTCATCTCGGACAACAAAACCAAGATCACCCGCTTCGATAACCCCAATCGCAACCTGACGCAATATTATGAAGGTATGACGCTGGGTGAAATCTGGGGTCTGCAGAGCGACGGTCTATTTAAGAATCAGGAGGAAATAGCTAATCTTGACGAGTCGTCGATCATTCCCTGGGGCGCGTTGGAGATTGTAGAAGGCTGGCCTAAGTATAGGGACCTGGATGGCAGTGGTACAATTGAGAAAGGCGCTACGGTAAATGATCCGAAAGACCTGTCGGTGATCGGCAACATCACGCCGCGCTTCCGCTTTGGCTTTACACTGGGTGCCGAGTGGAACGGCTTTGACCTACGCGCCTTCTTCCAGGGCGTGGGCAAGATGGACTACTATCCCACCAATTACCTGTATTGGGGTTTTTATCAGCAGCCGTACGCGGGTGGCTATGCACACTTGCTGGACTTCTACCGCGGCGAAGCGGATAGCGAAGCACTGCGTGCACAACACTCGCAATCGTATATCAACGCGGGTCTGGCGGAAGCCAACACCGATTCCAGGTATCCGGTGTTGCAAGCGTGGCTTGCCGACAAGAACCTGGGTGAGCGGACAGACCAGTCGCAAGGCCTTGCTATCCCTCAAACGAATTATTTGCTGAACGCTGCTTACCTGCGTCTGAAGAACGTCACCCTTGGTTACTCGTTGCCGCATGCGCTGCTGGACCGCATCCACGTCAACAAGCTGCGGGTATATGTTAGCGGCGAGAACCTGACGGAGTGGTCGGCGCTGAAGAAGTACTTTGACCCTGAGGCGATCACCAACAACATCGGCAAGACCGATCCGAGCTACCAGCCCACCGGTGATCAGAACGGCTGGGGATATGCGTATCCTTTTCAACGGAAGTACTCGTTTGGCATCGAGCTTCAATTTTAATCTGTCGGACTTACATTCTTACTCTCAACAACATGAAGAAATATAGTATACTGTTTGTTGTGTTCCTGCTGGCTACGCAGGCTTGCAACGATGACTTCCTGGAGCGTTCTCCACAGACAGAGATTAGTGAAAAGGATTTCTTTCACACGGCTGACGATCTCGATACCTACCTGTATAGTGTGTATAATTTTGGAGGTGTCGGCATTTACGTGGAGGATGTGTCGACGGATAATACCGCGACAACCGGTGTAACCGAGCTCAAGAACATGATGGCGGGGAGCCCGACTGCAGCCAACGTTACGGAAGGATGGACCTGGGATCAGTTGCGCAAGATCAATTATTACCTTGACCACTTTGGTACAGCCACGCTGACCGAGGCGCAGCGCAGTCATTACGAGGGCCTGGGACGGTTCTTTCGGGCTAAATTTTATATGGGCAAAGTAGCACGCTATTCTGACGTGCCCTGGTATGAAAAGACGTTGACGCAAGACGATCCGGACCTGTACAAGGGACGTGACACGCGCACAACGGTCGTTGATAAGATCTTTGAAGACCTTGAATTTGCCCGTCAGTATGTTGACGCAGATGCGAGCGAGGACCGTCCGGGTGCTGTAACGAAATGGGTTGTTCGTGCTTTTATGGCGGACGCTGCCTTGTTTGAAGGCACATTTCGCAAGTATCATACAGAGCTCAACCTGCAATCAACGGCGGATAAATACCTGACGCTGGCGAGTGAAGTGGCGGATGAGGTCATCACCGATGGCGGCTTTGCGCTGTACAATACCGGCAAGCCTGAATCGGATTACGCGTCGCTGTTTACCAGTGGAAGTCTGGAAGGTAACACCGAGGTCATTCTCGGCCGTTTCTATGAGGCGGGCTTGTTAAACAGCGGTTGGTGGGGATATATGTTCGGTAACTACGAGGTGAGCCCGTCGAAAGACTTGCTGCAAACCTACCTGATGGCCGACGGCACGCCGTATACCAGCCAGGCAGGTTACGCCACTAATCAGTTTGTGGAAGAGTTTGCAGACCGCGACCCGCGCCTGAAGCAAACTTTTGCTTACCCAGGCTGGGAGCTGATCAATAACTCTACGTATGCGCAGGGTGCCGGCATTTATATACAAGAATTGTCGCGGAATTTTACCGGGTACCACCAGATCAAAGGTTTTGTGAACAATACCGATACCGATGTGCAGAACAACCTGGATATACCGCTGATTCGCCTGGCGGAAATCTACCTGATCTTCGCGGAGGCGAAAGCCGAATTGGGCACGCTGACACAGGGCGATTTGGATGGTACGGTAAATCTGCTCCGCGCGCGCGTGGGTATGCCGGCACTTGCGATCAACCCGTCCGTTGACCCGGTGCTGCAAGCGCAATATCCCCTGGTAGCCGGTGGGCAGGCGGCGGTGTTGCTGGAGATTCGTCGCGAGCGTCGTGTGGAGCTGGCGTTGGAGGGGTATCGTTTTGATGATTTGATGCGCTGGCATGCGGGCGAGCGCGCGGAGATAGAACCGGAGGGAGTTTATTTCCCTGGCCTGGGTAAATATGACCTGACGGGGGATAATATCGACGATATCATTTTGCTGCCGGCCGATGCTGAGATTCCGGGGGAAGCCAATAAAGAGAAGAATTCATTGGGTAAGACGCTGGTCTATTACCGAGTGGGGGCTATTGGCACAGAAGGCGCTACGTTCTACCTGAAGGATGGTGAGCATGGTAACATCGCTACGGCAAGTGACCTGGGTACTTTTGAGGAGCCTAAGTTTTATTACCGGCCGGTGCCACAGCCGCAGGTATTGCTGAATCCCAATCTGACGCAGATCATGGGATGGTAAGGGATATTGTAAAAAGAACGCCGCTTATCGCGGCGTTCTTTTTACTATGGCTTCGAGCGCTTTCGCTATTTATGCGGTACGTGACTGTCCATAAAGCGTTTTCGGGAGTTATCCCAGTTGTTGAGGACGCTGGTGCGTTTCTTGTTGAGATCGTCGTTTACTTTGGTGTAGTTTTGAACTGCCTGGTTGTAGGTATTTACACTTTTATTGTAGGTGTCTATATCAGCTTGGGTACGTTTAGCGGCAGGCTTGGCTTCGAAGGTCTTGCGCGCTTTTTCGTGGTCGTCGGATTTGATCATAAAATCCGACAGTGCCGTAATATTTCCAGCTTCCATCACCTGGAACTCGAGTATTTTACGGCATGCGGTTACGAGAGACCCGTCGCCTTTAAAGCCTTTTATGGTGTCAAGACGTGACAGACCTTCATCCGCATAGCGTTTCATCGCCTCGCGGCTTTGCTCCATGCCGTTTACATCTTTATTATTCAGGGCCGTTATCATGTTGCCTTCCTGTACGGTGCTCTTGAAATGAAGAAGGTACATCTTATTCACGTAGCTGTTCACTTTGCCGGTTTGCTGGAGCTTGCGCGTGAGCTTTGAGCTTTGGGATTCAGACAGGCGTACGTTGTGTTTTTCCGCGAACGTACGGTAGGCACTCGATACCTGGTTATAGGCCTCATCGAGGCGGTCGCCTGCTTTTTCCTGCATCAGCAGATAGGCTTCCATTTCGTCGTACGAGCGCTCGGCTATCTCTTCCATGTCTACAATCTTGCGGTAATCTTCGTTGAAGACCGAAAGCAATACGTTCCAGTATTGTACATAAGCCGTTTTAAGGGTGGCGTCGCCCTCAAAAGGTTTGAGCTTATTGCCTTGTGTAATGGATGTACGCACTGCGGCGATGAGGTCCTGACGGCGTTTATCCATTTTGCGCGCGCGGCCGCCGTGCGCCACCTCGCTCATGTAGCTCATGTATTTTTCCGAGAGTGTTTCTTCCAGGTCAGACAGAAAGGCCATGTGTTCTACGGCCGTACCCGCAGCATGGGGTTGTTCTTTTGTAAAGCCTGAAAGGGTCAGGCTGATCAGTGCAACAGTAAGCGCCAACTTAGTGTGTGTCATGGTTTTTTAGATTGATTTAGTTGATCGTTTAATATATAAAAGCTTTCTTCAATGTATATATCCTGTAGTAGGCGGGTTATCCAGGCGGTGTTGATGTTTTTTTTGTAATCGTCGGCTGGGTCGGCCACTACATCACCGGGTAGCAGGTTTACGCGATAGGCCGTTGTACCTCTCGTTACATTGGCGCCGGTCCCGAGGGTTTGTTCCTGTTGGCTGGCGGCCAGCATATCTTTAAATAACAACGACTCGCCCCCGCCATCCTGCTGCCGCAGCGCGGTTGCGTAATATTGCTGTTGTTTGAATGCTCCGGAAGCTGCCACGCGCTCGTCGCTTTTAGCCCGCACCATTTTCAGCGGTAGGAATGGAAGCGGATCGTAGTAGGTTTTTTTTTGTACCGAGTCGGATGGCAGTGTATGCTCCACGTCTTGTTCGCGAATGGGCAAGGCATTTAACAAATCTGGCAGCTGAATATCAGGCACGACGCCTTTGCGTTGTATGGTTTTGCCATTGATGCGATAGATTTTCTCTACGGTGATAGCCGTATAGCCGAGCGGGCTTTTCGTTACACCGGTGAATTTGGCGCTTGCGTTTTTAGGATCCAGTGGGTAAATAAGCTGCGACGTTGCTTTGCCATACGTGCGACTTCCAACAATAATAGCGCGATGGTAGTCCTTTAACGCCGCCGCCAGGAACTCCGATGCCGATGCGCTGAGCGCGTTTACCATCAGTACCAGCGGGCCGTTATAGATCGTGCCGCGATTCATGTCTTTCACGGTTACGATATCGCCTCCTTTGTTTTTCAGTAGCCCGATCGGCCCTGCATCTATAAAGATTCCTGCCATCGCTACGGCCTCTTGTAAAGATCCACCGCCGTTAAAGCGAACATCGAGAATTATACCTTCTATGTTTTCCTTTTTCAATTTAAGTATTGCCGCAGCCACATCGTTGGCACTCTTCGACCCTTCGGTACCGTTCCAGTCTGTATAAAATCCGGGCAGATAGATATAGCCTATTTTCCGTTCGTCGCGCTGCAGCACGAAGCTTTTTACGATATTATCATCGTCGGACATTTTCTCCTTTTTCAGGAGCACTTTTGTTTGCTGGCCACCTGGGCCGTGAAACTCTATTTCCAATGTCTGGTGATTCGATTCGTCGAGTATAAGTCCGGCCTCGTGTGGGTCGAGGCCGGCAAGCTCTATCCAGTTACCGCCTTCCCATCGCAGCCGGTCAAGCACATCGCCGGTGTGGATCGCTCCCGACTTCCAGGCGGGGCCACCGGGCGTAAGCTGGTCTATTACGAGGTCGCCCATGTCATTGGTCTTCAGCTGAAATCCGAACAGGTATCCTTCCGTGCTCAGCTCGCTCATAAAATCTTCCATTTCCTTGGGCGAGAAATAGTTCGTATGCGCATCGATGGTATTGGCGACCGCCCGGAGCAGCGCTATTCCCACATAATTCTCAAAGCCGGCGGCGTTGTTTATTACACGATTGAGCCGGGCAAGGTTTATTGTCTTTACCAGGTTGCGCGTAGCCGGTTCCTGGTTCTTCAGGAAGATCGCTTCGGGCTCAACGGTATTCCTGCTCCTCGTGTTTGTTAAACGGACGAGTGTTTCGTATTTAAGCAACAGACGCCAGCGCTCAAAAATAAAGGCTTCGTCTTTCGTCCAGAGGGTGTCTTCATTATAGGTTTCCTTTGCGCTGAAATCGAACGCACGTTGTGTACCCTGGTTTATTGCCTGTGTAGCCCGGGCAAGAGCCTTTTGGTAACCTTTGGTGGCTGCCGGCAAAAAACTCCAGCTTTTACCGTTTATTTCGTCATCGAGCTTGTCGCGATAAGTTTTCAGGGCTTGTACCTCGCCGTCAGTAAAGATGAGACGTTCCGGATCGAGGTTGTCCATAAAAAGGTCGAACGCGGCTGCGGAAAATGCATCGTCTATCGCCGGCGGGCTGTAGTGCTCGGCTACAATCTTGTTCTTGAGGAGGAAGGCCTCTGTCTTAAAATTCATTGTTGCCGGTACATGTCCCTGTGCCCGGGCACCGGTACAGATCGCTGCAAGCCCCAATGACAGGGGTAACAGGCGACGAAACGAAATACGATACATGGGCGTGAATATACTGAAAACAACCGCTTTACAGAGTTATGACTGGCGATTATATCTGACAGGCCCGGAAAAAGCTGATAGATTGGTGATTTGCAAAATCAGATATTTTATATATACCACTTTTGCACAGGGCGCCGGCGGCTTAGGACAGCTTTTTCATTTTATTATACCCTAACGCGGCGCCGACGCCAAAGATCATGTGTGCGATGAGGAGTTGTTTGTAGTGGCCGGTATAGTCGGTTTTGGGCGGGTGGGGATGAAGCTTGAAGGTCAACATCCAGCCGCCGATGCCGACCAGGCCACTGATGGTGCCCAGGAGCAACCCGTTTGCCAGGGTGGGTTTGCCGATGTCGCGTTGCCAGAGCTGATCATATACCGAGGTGAAGAATATCCCTACACCGTAATGCACGAGCCAGCCGGCAGGGCTTTTTGTGGGTATAGCGGGAGCGCCGGGTATCCGGTCCAGCAGTTTGTTGAGGAGCTCCGGCTCGCGGAACTGTTTGCGCTCGTGGCGTGAGGCGCCGTAGCTGAATGCTGTCATCAGGGTTGTGCCGGTGAGTGCTGCGAGTGCTACTTTGTCGATTTGAATCATAGACGGATAAAAGGGGGCCTGTGTGAACAGGCCCGGTGAAACATTCTTTTTAAGACGATTAACTTAAGACGATTAACGGCTCGACCGTTTCGCGGTCTTTTTGGCGGTTCCTTTTCGTGCCGTCTTTTTGGCTGGTCCCCGGCCGGTCTTCTTCGTGGTCTTTGCGCCTTTTTTAGCAGGTACTTTTGCACCTGCTTTGCGGGCTTCGGACAAGCCAATAGCAATGGCTTGTTTGCGGCTTGTTACTTTCTTACCGCTGCGTCCGCTTTTCAGCGTGCCTTTTTTCTTTTCATGCATGGCACGTCCTACTTTCTTTTGTGCTGTTTTGGAATACTTTGCCATAGTCGTATTGTTTAAGCGTGTAATGGAAGCGGGTGCGAAATAATCATACCCGAGGAGACGGCGTGAGCGTGCGTGTGAGCGCGAGAAAAGGCAGCGTATTTACAGTCTCTCTCTCGCTCACGTTCACGCTGTTTTATGGCATGGTATTTTCCCGCCGTGGGTAAGAATATAAACAACTATCCATGAAGCATCTTGTTCTGACGATGTTACTGGTGGTATCGGCAGGCGCCGTGGCACTGGCACAATCGAACCGAAAAACTCAGATCCCTATGAAGAAATATACCCGTGTGCCGGCAGGGTACCTGATGGTGCTGCGCCAGGGCGATAGCATTCTGAACGAGATCGAGGCATTGGCGCAAGCGGAAAAGATTCCGTCGGCTACGTTTAGCGGAATGGGTTTTGTGAGTATTACGTTCGGGTTCTTTGATTTCAAGACACGCCAATACGATCCGAAAGAGTTTCGCGATGTAGAGCTGGCCTCGATGCAGGGCACGATTGCCTGGCAGAAGGGCGAGGTGTCTTTGCACGCGCACGGTGTGGTGACGGATAAAACGTTTCAGGCGTATGGCGGGCATATCCTGAAAGGGACGGTGGGCACGGGCTCGGTGGAGATTTTAGTAACCGTACACGATCAACGCCTCGAGCGGGTATTTGAAGACGCGCTGGGGGCGAATGTGTTAAGCCTGGAAGGCACGCGGTAATCAGGTCTTCGGTAATGCTATGTAGAAGGTTGCGCCGTTGCCTTCTTCGGCTTGGGCGCGGATCGATCCACCATGTTTAGTGATGATGCGTTGTACGATGGAGAGGCCGATGCCTGTTCCTTCAAACTCCCGGGGTGAATGCAGGCGTTGGAATACACCAAACAGTTTGTGGGCATAGTCCATGTTGAAGCCTACACCGTTGTCTTTGATGTAGTAAATAATGTCCCCGCCCTCTTCGTAGAAGCCGATCTCAATCAGGGTTTTTTCCCGGCGGCGTGTATATTTTACTGCATTTGAAATGAGGTTTACCCATACTTGCTGCAACAGTGCGGCGTCGGCCTGAATGGGGGGCAGCATTTGAATGGTGAAGGCGATGTCGCGGCTGGGGTTTTCGGCTTCCTGAGCAGCCTTGCAGGCGGCGCGTACCAGGTCGTTTACCGGCACCGTTGTTTTGATGAGGGGCTTTTGCCCCATGCGGAAGAATGCCAGCAGGTCGTCGATGAGCTGGTTCATGTGTTTGGCATTGGCCATCACGCGTTGTGCCAGACCTTTGCCCGTTTCACTCATACCGTCGAGGTGATTTTCCAGGAGTATATGCAGGTAGCCGTCAATGGAGCGCAGTGGCGCGCGCAGGTCGTGTGATACGGAATAGGAGAATGCCTCCAGCTCTTTGTTGGCGGCCTCCAGCTGCGACGTACGCTCTTGTACGCGGGCTTCCAGCGAGCGGTACAGCTCGATGTTTTCCAGGGTGACGGCGGTGATGTCTGCGAGGGATTGCAGCAGCTTCATTTCGGCCGCATTGGGCATATGTCGGGTGGCCCAGTAGTTGCCGATGGCGCCCATGGGTTCCTGTGTGCGGATGGGCACCATGGCCAGGCTTTTCACAAATGTGGGCCGATACGCTTCTACCGGCACACGTGGGTCGTTGTAGATATCTTCGATCGCGACGGCCTGGCGGTTTACCATCGCCCAGCCGCTTATGCACGTGTGCAGCGGGAAGCGGCTGCCTTTCCAGAGCGGCGAGATGGCATCTTCGTCGGCGTAGAAGCACAGATCGCCGTCGCGTAGCACAAAGGTTGCGCCGTCGGCGCCGGTGAGCTTACGGGCCGCGGTGCGGACGATGCGCATGACGGTTTCCAGGTCTCGGGCCAACGATAGCTCCTGTACGGCGGTGACCAGCAGATCGACACTGGGGTTTTCGACAATAGGTTGCATGGGGAGAAGTGTTCGTAGTGGAAGATACGAAAATAAATGCAAAGTAACAGTAGCCTACAGCGTTGGCAGAGCCGGCGATGTTTGTTGCCGCCTGGTGAAGTGGGGTGGGGGTGCCTACGACGATTGGTGCAGCTCGTCCTGCAGCATTTGGCGGAAGCGTTCCACCATAGTGGTACCGTCTTGCAGGGTGAAGGGTTTTACAAAATAGTCGCGGGCGCCTTGTTCCATACATTGCTGACGCTCATGATCGTTGTTGGAGGTCGAGTAGATTACGACGTGTATGTGACGGAAGTCGGGCTGCGCTTTGAGCATGGTCAGGGTTTGCAGGCCGTTGAGCACGGGCATATTCAGGTCGAGTACAATGAGCGCAGGCATGCCGTTGGCCGGCAGCGTGGCCAGGTAGGTAAGGGCTTCCTCGCCGTTTTCGCGAAAGACCACGGCATCGCCCAGGCCTGCTTCGGTGAAGTACTCCTGCATGATGAAGTGGTCTTCCGGGTCATCGTCTACGACGAGTATTTTGTAGTCGTGGTTCATGCTGTATGGGTATACGATTGTTGAGAGAGGGGTAGTGTTACCTGGAAGCTGGCATACTCGCCGGCCTCGGCGGAGGCGCTGATGCTACCGTGGTGGAGTTCGGCAATGCGTTTACAGATCGAAAGGCCGATGCCCGTACCAGGATACCGCGCGCGGCTATGCAGGCGTTCGAATAGCTCGAAGATGCGATGTTGTTGTTTGGGGTCGAAGCCGATACCATTATCGCGTACGGTAATGGCGAGCGCGTCGGGCGTTTGCAAACAGGTGATGTCGATTCGGGGCATCACACCGGTCGCGCTGGTTTTGGAATATTTCAAGGCATTGGACAGGAGGTTACTAAAGAGCTGGCGAAGCTTGAGGGCATTGCCGTGAATGATGGGAAGTGGCTGTTTATGCACGACGGCACCTTTGTCGCGGATCGCGATCTCAAAATCCTTCAACAAATCTTCGAGTATCGTATCGAGGTTTACGTCGCCGAATTCAAACTCGTGTTGGTTAAGCTCGGAGTATGCCAGCAGGTCATGAATAAGCTCCTTCATGCGTCCGGCGGCCTGGGTCATGTTGTTGAGAATCTGCACGCCACCTGTATCGATGGTGTCGCGGTATTTTTGTTGCAGCACGTCGGCATAAAAGAACAGCTTGCGGAGCGGTTCCTGCAAGTCGTGGGAGGCGAGGTGCGCGAATTGTTCCAGCTCGTAGTTGCTGCGGTTGAGCGCTTCAATCTTGAGCTCCAGCTGTTGCTGATGGTATACCAGTTTTTGCTGGGTATCTTTTAACTCGGTGTTGTCTTTTAATGTTTGCTCGACCTGCTTCTGCGCGTGGATGTCGACGATGAAGCCGATCCATTGTGTCGTCATGTCGCGATCGTTCTCGGCCGGCAGAATACTGATCATGTGCCAGAGGTATTTGGCGGTGCTCTTTTGCCGCAGCCGGTATTGTGCGCGCAGTGTTTTTTTTTGGACCAGCAACTGGCTGAGGTCGGAGGCCATGCGGTGCTGATCGTCGGCGTGTACTACTTGTTGCCAGCTGGCGATGTCGAGCTGGGTGATGGGTATGCCGAGGAAGTCTTGCAGCCACTTGTTGGAGAAGGTGATCGTGCCGCGGTGGTTCACGGAAAAGATCATGAGCGGCAACCGGTCGGACAGGAAACGGTAAGACGCTTCGCTTTCGCGCAGGCGTTGGGCGAGGTCTTGTAGCTGGATGTTCTTGCGGCGGATCTCGTCGTAGGGCGAAATGGGTGGCTCTTCGGCGAAGTACTGGGTGAACGATTCGAGCTTCGATGTGCTGATGATGCCGGCGAAGTTGATCTCCAGGTGGATGCTTACTTCGATGCGGGGGCCATTGCGTACAACCTTTACGTTGTCGGCCAGGCGCTTGGCGTACGATACGGCTTCCTGCCATCTGTCGGTGTAGGGGGCGGTGTCGTAGACTATGGCGGTGACCTGCTTGCGATTGGCTTTGAGGAAGTCGACGCCCAGTATCATAAAGGCTTCGGCGCCGGACTCGATGGCGCAACGGGCGATCTCGGAGACTGCGGTGGCAAAGGTAGTTTGTACGGAAAGCGAGAGGCCACACAGCTCGGCTAGCTTCATAGACCGCTTGTGGGCCAGGATCAGGTCCATTTCATTTTCGAGGCTTACACGTACGATCTCTTTCATCGGCTCGGGTTGATGGTGGCTATGAGGATCGAGGCGTCGTCGTTACGGCGCGAAAAATCTTTATAGAGACATGCGGCCAGAATGATGGTGTCGTGTTTGAAGACAGAGGGATATTTGGTGATGTCCCAGCGTGTACGGATGCCATCAGAGCATAGGATGAGGTGTTGGTTCTTTTCACCGGGGATTCGGGCGTCTTTCATGGTGCCGGGGATATTGAGACCAATGATGCCATTATAGGACATATAGTTTTTGAACTCGAGGCCGGTATAGGTGCGATTGCTGATGTTGCCAATGCCACAAAAGGTCCACTCATTTTCCGTCTTATTATATGATGCGATTGTCCCGACCATACCCCGCGTTTTTCTTACCTGCTCGTGCACATATCGGAGCATTTCCACGGGCGATTCTGTCCGCGTGGATTGAAATGCTTGCAGTCCGGCCTTCGCCGCCTCGTGCGCTGCCTCGCCATGCCCCAAACCATCTGCAACGAAAATACGCACGCCGTTTTTTTCATGTTTGACCAGGTGCCCGTCGCCTGAGACGGTCTCGCCCGGTTTGGGAACATTGAGACTGCGGATGCGGATACTCGCCTTTGCAGCCGGCTCACATTTTGTTGCCTTTAATTGCGTGTAAACAATTGTGCCCCAGCCTTTGAGGGAGTATAGCTCAAAGATGTCACTCAGGCGTTGCATGGCGCCGAGTCCCTGTCCGAGGGTGTCACGGGTAGAAACACCATCTCTTACCATGCGCGCGGGGTCGGTCATGCCCGGGCCGTTGTCGATGCACAATACCTCGAGGGCGGGATTGTCTGCGCCGAATAGCACGATACGGTATAGCAGCTCACCACTGCCGGCGTATTTGATGAGGTTGGATGTAACCTCCGACACGACGATGTCCACTTCGCCGACGCGGGTTTTCGAAAAACCGGCCTGGACCACCCGTGAGTGGATCTCCCGTTTTACGATCGCGACATGACTCCGGTCTTCGACGCTATAGCTGGTGAAGTGTGGGGGATTATCCATTTTTCCACTTGATCACTGTAACCGTTGTTCCTTCGCCGACCACGGACTGTATGTCAAATTCACTGACCAGGCGCCTGGTGCCTGGCAGCCCGAGCCCCAGGCTTTTGCCGGTGGAGAAACCGTCTTTCATCGCCAGCGAGACATCCGGTATACCCGGGCCTTTGTCTTCAAATATCAGGCGGATGCCGTTCTCTCTACCTTTGCTGACTACTTCTATGTACACTTTTCCTCCTTTTCCATATTTGAGCATATTGCGCACCAACTCGCTGGCCGCAGTGATTAGCTTGGTTTGGTTGACCAACCCCATGCCGATCTTCGTGGCGTATTCTTTGACGCGGTTGCGAAAGGGTACAACATCTTGTTCTTTCACAACCGGCATCATTTCCTTATTCAGTATCAAAATAGTCATCCGGAGTTCCCTCATTTAGCGCAATCTTAGCTCGAAGCAGGTCCATTCCCCGCTCGACATTTAGTGCACATTGAACTCCCTTCAGGGGTAATCCCAATTCGATAAGTGTAATCGCGACTGCGGGCTGCATGCCGACTACCACCGTCTCTGCGTCCATGATTTTAGACATCGAAGCGATGTTGCCGATGATGCGCCCCATAAATGAGTCTATTATAGATACGGCGGAAATGTCTATCAACACACCCATCGCGCCGGTTTTGCTTACCATCTGAACGAGGTCCGCTTCCAGGTTTTCTGCCAGGCGGTCATAAAGGTCCACCTGGATAGTAACCAACAGAAACGGGCCCATCCGTAGTATCGGTATCTTCTCCATACGATCTTATGCGTTCTCTTTTTCGAACCTGCGTTTTTTCACAACTTCCAGCTGAAGCATGTTGAAGGCCGTGCGCAACGCGCTTGCCAGGCTGGCTTTAGTGATGATTTGAGAGAGGTCGATGCCCAGGTGGACAACGGTTTGTGCGATCTCGGGACGGATGCCGCTGATGATACACTCAGCACCCATGAGGCGGGTGGCGCTCACTGTTTTGATCAAGTGTTGGGCTACCAGCGAGTCGACTGCCGGCACGCCGGAGATGTCAAGGATGGCGATGCTGCTGCCGCTTTCAACAATCTCTTGCAGCAAATTTTCCATTACGATCTGGGTGCGGGAGCTGTCGAGGGTGCCGATGATGGGCAGGGCCAGGACGCCGTCCCACACGCGGATGACCGGTGTCGAGATATCTGTGATTTCATCGGTCTGGCGGAGGATTACTTCTTCGCGGCCTTTGATAAAGGTTTCGAAGGTGACGATGCCGAAATTGTCGATCAGTTTACCGATCCGGATGGTTTGCGCAAGAACCGTCGCGGGATCTTTTATTTCTTGTTGCAGGGTGTCAATCAGGGCGTCTTTGAGGCTGAATACATAGGCGCCGGTTTCGCGGGGCGAAAAACCCTGTTTGGCCCGTGATGCAGAAATGCCGGCCAGGATGTCCAGCACGGTGTCGAAATGTGACGACTGCGCGTTGCTCAGGTTTTCATCGGAGAGGTTGGCCAGCAACGCATCCAGCAGCTCTTCCGACTGTACGCGCAAATCGTCATTGCTCATGAGGTCTTCGCGCAGGCCTTCTTCGGCTAACTGATTTTGCATCCACAGTTCTAAAATTGCCGTCTTTTTCTTTTGGAGAACTTTAATAGATTCGTTTTTCATGAATGGTTATGGGAAGCGTGAAGCAGGCATCTATGCAATATCCCGACCAATTAAAATAACGTTTATATATGGCATTTTGACGTTTATTGAGGAATTTAATACACATAGCCGTCTAGTTATGAGTGTATTAAATTCCCCAATAAGTTCGGTCTGCGCTACAGAGTTTCGCGCACTTCCCCACAGGTCAACATCTTGTCACCGAAGTAGGGATTGCGGATGGTTTTGCTGTCGTTGGTCGTCGAGGTTAGCGGGCGAGGTTTGCATAGCCTTGAGCGTTGTGCTCATGCTTCCCGGTGGATGCCGACCCGAATTCAGGAGGCTTTTTCGGCGCGATAGCCTGCTTTTTGAAGCGATTCCTGCACGGTATGTGCGTCGGTGTTGTTGGTGACGGTCAGGGGACGTGTGGGTTGGCTGAGGTCTACCTGCCAGTTGCCGGCGCCCACGGCCTCGTCGAGGTAGGGTGTTACTTTGGCGACGCAGGCCGAGCATTTGATATTGGTATTGAATGTTTGTGTACTCATAGTTGTGCTTGTTTGCTGTGTAAAGAAACGGAATAGATGGGCGGGGGCTTTATACTTTTCCGGGTATGGTTTACAGAATTTCTGTTCAGATCTTCCGGGCTTTTAACCGCAGGCTGTTGGCCACTACGCTGAGCGAGCTGAGCGCCATGGCGGCGCCGGCCACCATCGGGTCGAGCAGAAATCCATTGACAGGGTATAATACACCGGCGGCGATGGGTATGCCGATGACGTTGTATATAAATGCCCAGAAGAGGTTCTGGCGAATGCCCCGCACGGTTTGTGTGGATAGGGTCAGCGCTTTGGGAATAGCTTGCAGGTCGGATGTGATGAGGGTCATCTTGGCCACGTCCATGGCGATGTCGGAGCCTTTGCCCATGGCGATGCTGACGTCGGCTTGTGCCAATGCCTGCGAGTCGTTGATGCCGTCGCCGGCCATGGCGACGACGTGTCCCTGCGCTTGCAGTTTTTTGATATAGGCTGCTTTCTGGTCGGGCATGACTTCGGCTTCGTAGTGCGCAATGCCTGCCTGCCGGGCGATGGCGCGTGCGGTCTGGGGGTTGTCGCCCGTGAGCATGTACACTGCGATTCCTTTTTCTTGCAGGGCTTCTACTGCGGCCCGGGAGGTAGGTTTGAGGATGTCGGCAATGGCGATCAGCGCCAGGACGCGTTGGGCGTCGGCAAAGTATACCACTGTACGGGCTAGTTCTTGCAGACGTTCTGCTTGCACTTGTAAGGCCGGTGGTATCAGAATCTGGTGTTCCGTCAGGAGTCGTGTGTTGCCTACGTAGTACGGTATAGTTTGATACATGGCGGCTACACCGCGGCCGGGGAGTGCTTCGAAGTGTTGCAGGAGTACACCTTGCGTGCCGGTATCTTTTAAGTGATGTACAACGGCGGCGGCAAGTGGATGCTCCGACGACGTTTCGAGGCTGTAGAGCACAGAGGCCGCCAGATTGTTGCCGGTGTCTTGCTGCCACACCAGGTCGGTGACACGCGGCTTGCCGTCGGTGAGCGTACCGGTCTTGTCGAGTACGACGGCTGTTACCTGGTGGGCGCGTTCGAGGCTTTCGGCATCGCGGATGAGGATGTTGTTTTCGGCACCTTTGCCGACACCGACCATCAGGGCTGTAGGGGTGGCGAGTCCCAGCGCGCATGGGCAGGCAATGACCAACACGGTGACAGCTGCCAGCAGGCCATGGGTAAAGGCGTGCTCACCACCGGCCAGCATCCACGTGGCAAAGGTGAGTATCGCCAGGGTAATCACCACGGGGACAAAGATGCCTGCGATTTTGTCGGCCAGCTGTTGCACGGGGGCTTTGCTGCCTTGTGCCTCTTGTACCATGCGAATGATGCGGGCCAGGACGGTGTCGCTACCTACCTGCCGGGCTTCCAGCCGGAAGCTGCCACGTTCGTTGACGGTGCCGGCGAATACTTTGTCGCCGGCCTTTTTTGATACGGCGATCGACTCGCCGCTGATCATGCTTTCGTCGACATACGACGTTCCCGATTCTACCACGCCGTCGACAGGAATACGTTCGCCGGGGCGTACGACTACGATGTTCCCGATGCGTACGGCAGCGATCGGCAGTTCCTGCTCGACTGTATCCTGTACAACCAAAACAGTCTTGGGTTGAAGACCCATGAGCTTGCGTATGGCTGACGAGGTGCTGGCTTTGGCGCGTGCTTCGAGCAGTTTGCCGATGGAGAGGAATGCGATGATGACGGCAGCGGCTTCATAGTATACATGGGCGTGTAAGCCGCGGGCATGCCAGTAGCCGGGAAAGAATGTATTGAATGTACTGAATAGAAAGGCGATGCTCGTCGATAATGCTACCAGGGTGTCCATGGTTGCCTGGCCGTGCCGCGCCTGTTTCCAGGCGTGTGTAAAGAAACTTCGGCCAAGGTAAAATACGATGGGCGCGGTGAGGACAAGCGATATATAGGGTGTATAGGCGTAGTCCATGAAGAACATGCCGAGGACCACGACGGGCACGGACAGGATACATGCCCACAGCGTGCGGGTCTTGAGCGCGGCATAGTACTTTTGTTGCGCGTCGGCGGCCTGGGCCTGTGGGTCTTCCGTGTCGATGACGAGGTCGTAGCCAATGGAACGCACGGCGGCCTGCAGGGCTTGTGGCTGTGTTTGGGTTGTGTCGTATTCTATCAGCGCCGTTTGGTTGGCGTAGTTTACAGAGGCTGTATAAACGCCGGGCGATGCGGCCAGCATCGACTCGACGCTGCTGGCACAGGCGCCACAGGTCATTTCCAACACCGGGAAGGTGGTGCGCGTGCGCGAGGCGTTTTTGCCGGGGTGAATGTTTGTTGTCATTGTCATAGCAACCGGTAATGATTACACTGCAAGTATACCGGAAAGCCGCCACGGTGGTTTTACAGAATTCACCGAACGGATTATATAATTACCGTCAGGCGATCTTGTCCAGGGGCTTGCGGTGCGCTTCGGACTCGCGGCTCTTTTTGAGCTCGGAGGGTGTCAGGCCCGTTACCTTTTTGAATTGCCCCGAGAGGTGTGCAACGCTGCTGTAGCCCAGGGTGTGAGCGATTTCGCTCAGGCTGAGCTCGTCGTAGAAGAGCAGCTCTTTGACGCGCTCGATCTTTTGGCGGATGATGTAGTGCTCGAGGGTGATGCCTTCCACGGAGGAAAAGAGGTTGCTCAGGTAGTTGTATTCGTAGTGCAATGCTTCGGACAAGAGGTGTGACCAGTTGAATTTGCGGTCGATGCCGTCGGGGTTGTGGACGATGCGGATGACGGTGTTTTTGATGCTTTCAATAAGCCGGGCGCGGCGGTCGTCGATGCGCTCGAATCCTAACGCTACCAGGCTGGTGTCGAGGTGTTCGATCGTTTGCGGGGAAATGTCGGTTTCCGGGATGGTCACTTCGCCCAGGGTTACGTGGTCGGGGTGTAGTCCGACCTGATCGAATACCTGCGTGACGGCGGTGATGCACCGGTTGCAGACCATATTTTTTATGAAGAACGTCGTTGCCATGGACAAATATGCGGATTCGGAGGTGGTCGGGGTTATAAGATTCCTGGAATTAGTTGTAGAATTTTAACACGCCAGGAGACCGGGTGGTTCAGTCACTGGAGCATGCGTAGCCCTAAAAAAAGTCAATGCTCGTGTTCTAAAGCCTTTTTTCTAAAATCTGTAGCCCAAAAATCTACGGGTTGTAGGAGTTGATGTAGCCTTTGGAAATTTCGCGCGGTCGGTCCTGGTGTAAATCTTTGCTTCAGCATTCCGGGACACTGGGGCGTTGAAACATAAACCCTGAAAACTAAGGTAGAAGAAAAATATTGAGATCCACTTGTTCTGTCGTAGCTGGTTTATCGCATTCTGTTACTTTAAACACAACGTTATGAAACAATCAAACATTACTATTACTACTACCCTTACACGATATACGGTGCTGCGCTTTGGGCGCGTGGCGGTGGGGCTTATGGCCATCATCCTTTTGCTCTGCAGTCCGGCCTTTGCGCAGACCGTTATTTTTGACGACTTCAATTACACAAACGCGGATGATCCGGCGATTGAGAGCTTTAACAAGTGGCATATTGTGAACGATCTGAACAGTGGGCCGCCGTCGGGTGCCGATTATCTGAAGTCGAATGTTACGTTTACCACGGACGGTATTATGGAGCTGCGTTGCTCGAATGCGGGCACGCCTGCCAGTGCCACACACTCCCGTATTGAAACGGGCTCCGATGTAAATTACTTTGAAGGTACTTATGCGGCGCGCGTGTATTTTGATAATGCGCCGCGCAACAACCAGGATCCGATCATTCAAACGTTTTATGCCATTTCACCGGCGGCGGGTGGTGCTAATCCGGCGACGTATGCGGAGGTGGACTTCGAGTATCTGCCGTGGGATGCGTGGAGCGGTATGTACGGTGGTACGTATAACAACGCCATGTGGATGTCGTCTTATGAGTCGTCTAACGTGTTGCCCAGCGGCGAGGGGCTCGATAACGCCCACGTCATTTTGAAACAGGACCTGGCGGGTTGGCATGACCTGGTGTTCCGGTTTGTAGACGACGTGAACGTGGAGTATTTTATCGACGGCGTAAAGAAAGCCAACGTATCGGTGCGAACGTCGGATGGCGTGTCGGTATATCCGGATTACAACATGTTGGTGAGTTTTGCCAACTGGGCGTATCCGCCGATTGATGGTTCGACGTTTGGTCCTTCTACGCAGCAGCGTAGCAGCACGATGAAGGTAGACTGGTTTGTGCATGTGAAGGATCAGAGTAAGAGCCCTGCCGAAGTGCAGGCCATTGTGGATGAGTTTCGTGGTCGCGGTGTAAAACGCCGCAACCGTCAGGGACAGGAGTATGTTTCTACGCCGCAGCCTCCCACGGGTGTGGTGACAGTCTATAAGCATTGCGATTTTGGTGGCTATGCTGTCGGGCTGCAGGTGGGTTCGTACACGCTGGCGCAGTTGCAGGCGCTGGGTGTTGTTGATAACGATATCTCGTCGGTAAAAGTACAATCGGGTTATCAGGTCACTTTTTATGATAATAGTAACCTGTCGGGTACATCGCTGGTCAAAACGGCGGATGACAACTGCCTGAACAACGAGGGCTTTAACGATGTTGCGAGCTCGGTCGTGGTCGGGCCGGTGGCAGTGCCACCTTTCTCGGTCTTGCGTCAGGCTGAGTCGTATACGTCGGCTGCAGCAGTGTCGATCGTGACGACAACGGACCCGCAAGGTGGTGCGCAGCATGTGACGGCGATCGATACTGAAGACTGGCTGGCATATGCAAACATTACGATTCCGGAGAGCGGCAATTATACGGCGGAATACCGCGTGTCGAGTGTTAGCGGTGGTTTGATCGCCCTGGACTTGAATGGTGGTGCGATCTACCTGGGCGAAGTGGCTGTGCCGCCGACGGGCAGCGCGAGCACCTGGACGACGGTGCAGCACACGGTATATATCACGGCGGGGACATATGCGGTTGGCTTGTACGCGGGTACCGGTGGTTGGAATATCAACTGGTGGAAGCTTACGCGACAGGCGGCTGCACAAACTGTTGCAACTGCTGCCGAGGCCGATGTTGTTTCCTGGGAAGTATATCCGAACCCTGTGCAAAGCAGCTTGAGCTTGTCGCCCGGCTTTGTGGGTGGTCGTGTGGTGATTACCGATCAGACGGGTAACAAGGTGTTGACAAGTGTTGTCAGTGAAGGCGCGTTAGATGTATCTACGCTGCGTCCGGGACTTTATAATGTGATTGTTACGAAGAATAAGAAGACGGTAAGCCGTAAGTTTATCAAGCAGTAGTAGTGTCTGCTCGATTTGTTTATATAGTTCGCGCCGGCAGGGACCCTGCCGGCGCTTTTTTTCTCTCACACTCGCTCTGTTTTACACTACCCGGTATAAAAGTGAATGCAGGAAAGCTTCCAGGGCGGTGTTAAAGGCTTCCGGGTTTTCGAGGTTGCTGACGTGGCCGGCACCTTCGATGGTCTGCAGGTGTGAGCCCGGCACGAGCTCGTGCATTTTGCGCGCGGCTTCGATCGGCGTGACCTTGTCTTCGGAGCCTACGAGGATCAACACCGGACAGGTAACGGCCGGCAATACGTTACAGGTGTCTTTACGGGCAGCGAGGGCCATGAGCGTTTTGGTGACGTTGTCGTCAGACGCCTGGGCAATGGTATGCCGGATGCGGTTTACGGCTTCCGGTTTGTCGATCAATGATGCAGGCGCAAACAGATTTTTAACCGACTCTTCGGCATAGGGGGTCATGCCTTTCTCGCGTATGGAGTCGATGGCCTTCTTGCGTTTCTCGCGGGCGGCATCGGTGTCGGCGAAGCATTGGGTGTCGGCCAGGACGAGCGCGGCAAAACGCTCGGGTGCTTTTTCAATGGCGTGCAAGGCTATATATCCACCCATGGACAATCCACACACCACGGCCTGGGGTATACGCAGGGCGTCGAGGAAGAGTATGAAGTCGTGGGCGAACTGGGAGATGGTAAATTCAGCGGTGCCGGCGTCGGAGCTGCCATGGCCGCGCACGTCGTAGGCAATAACGCGGTAGGATTCTTTGAGGACTTCGAGCTGGGGCTGCCACATGTTTTTGCTGAACGGAAAACCGTGCAGGAACACCACGGGAATATCGCCGTGCCCTTCGTCGAAATAGCTTACTTTATTTCCATTGATTTCGGTCTCTTTGGCAGCGAAGGGCATATCGTTCAGGGGTTTAGATGGGATACCGGGACTAAAAATAGGTAAAAAACTGTGCCTTCTGTCTGTCGGAAGTGTCGCATAGTATAGCAATTTGGCCGAAATGTCGAAATTCCTTGTGGCGTACACATTCTGGCCCGTACTTGGCTTTATTTCCTCGCAGAAAACAAAAACACGACGATCATGAAAAAGTATGCAATGACATTTGTATGGCTTCTGGCCTGTACGCTGGTATTTGCCCAGCACGGTGGTGACCAGAAGGATAAAGGACACAAAGGCCCGGGCGATCCGAAAGCCGCCGCGGCCAAACACGCTGACAAACTGAAAGCCGACGTGGCCCTGGACGATACGCAGTATATTAAGGTGAAGGCTGTCTACGAGACATATGAACAGGAGCAGGCGACTGTGCGCCGGGACACGTCATTAACCAAAGGTCAGGAGAAAACCAAGATGAAGGCGTTGCGCGATAACCGCGATGCCAGTTTAAGAGCGGCCCTGACGGCTGAGCAGTGGAAGAAGTGGGAAGCGCTGAAGCAGGAGAAGAAGGATGCCAAGAATGCCAGGAAGGATGGGAAGAAGGGAAAGGATGGGAAGGACGGCGCGGGGAATGATGAAAAGGAGTGATGGAATAGCGCTTTGCGCTTGGGGAGGGTGTCCGGTGGGCGCCCTCTTTTTTTTTGCTTTGGGATATGGTTAGGAGGGAGTATGTATGCTTTTAGTAGGACGGGTATGACCCTGCCTCGCCAGTCTGAAGACTGGCATTGGGGTAGGTCCAAGTCGCCCTCCCTTCGGTCGGAAGACTTGAACCAGATCCACGTTTAAGCCTGCGCTAATGATGGGCGATGGGCTGGGGTGGGTACGGGTACGATTTCTGGGGACTCGTTGATAAACAGGAGGTTGTCGCCCTGGATGGAGAGGGAGAAGTCGTAGGCGAGGAGGGCCTTGAAGACGGCCTGGGAGCAGCCGTGCTTCATACGGTCGTGGAGCTCGACGATGAGGCAGCGGGTGTAGGGGAGCCAGGATTCGTAGTTTTCGCTGAAGACTTCTTTTTCGCTGCCTTCGATGTCGAGTTTGAGGATGTCGATTTGGGTAATGCCGTGTGTTTGCAACAGGTCGGGGAGAGACATGGCCTCGAGTACGGTGCCGGTGGCATTCTTTTCGATCATGAAGCCACGGTCGCCGTAGCCTTTATCCACTACGTGAATCTGTTCTTTTTTGTGCCAGATGGCGCTTTTTACGGGCGTGATCTGGGGGTAGGGGCGCACGTTGTCGGCCAGGACGGCAAAGTTGTTTTCGTCGGGCTCCACGCTGATGATGCGGGCGTTCGGGTAGCGGTTGGCGAAGAAGATGCTGGTCATGCCGATGTTGGCGCCACCGTCGATGATGACCTTGGGCTGTAGGGTCTGGGGTAGTGACAGGTCGTAGAGGCGGCGCAGGAAGATTTCGCGAAAGGAGATACCATCGGCCCGCTGCGGCCGCAGGCGGAAGGGGTGCCGGATACCTGGCAATGAGACGCTGCGGGTCATGCGGGTCCGGACCTTGAAATAGATAATAAGGCCGCGCCAGCCGAAGGCTGTGAGGCAGTTGATCAGTAATCCGAACATAACGTCGTTGTTTTTATCGGCCCCAGAAGCACGCGTGCGGAATGTTGCACCCGTATTTTTACTTTTGCCGGAAACCGGTGCTGTAGGGTTTCCAGGCGTACTTTCTTTGGTTTGAGCAAAGAAAAGCATTTTGTGGCCTATTGTAAACTCATACGGCATAATCATAAACTAATACGGTCAAACGAAACTTTGTGGAGAACAGATCGGCTGAACAGGTAAAAAGACCCATCGTGATGCTGGCCAATGGCCATCCTCCTTTTGATACCCGCATCTTTATAAAAGAAGCCCGGTCGCTGGTGCAGGCGGGCTACACGGTGTCGATGATCCTGCCGCATACGCAGGACACGGAAAAGGACGGCGTGCGTCTGTATGTGGTGAAACCCCTGGGGGGAGGATTCGATAAGCTCTTTGTCAGTCCCTGGCGTATTTTGGGCAAGGCCCTGAAGCAACCTGCCCGGTCGGTGTTTTGCATTCATGACTCGGACATCCTCGGTGTGGGATTGATCCTCAAGCTGTTTGGCCGTAAGGTGGTGTATGATGCGCACGAAGACACTCCTTTGCAAATCAGTTACCAGCATTGGTTGCCGCGCTGGCTGCGGGGACCGTATGCTACGTTTTATTACCTGCTCGAAAAACTTTGCGGGGCCTGGTTTGATGCGATCATTGTCGCGGAGCCGGTCATTGCGCAGTATTTTCCCAAAAACAAGACTTACCTGATCCGCAACTTCCCGTTGGCGCATGCCTTTCGTACGCATGTACCGGTGCCTTATGGCACGCGGCCACAGGTGCTGACATCGGTGGGCACGCTGAGCAAGGTGCGTGGATTGATCGAGATGCTGGAAGGTGCGCGGCTGGCGGCGTCACGTGCGTCGTTCGAGTTTGTGTTGGGCGGTAAGTTTGCACCGCAGTCGTTGCAAGCGGAGGTATTGAAACACTATACGGTGCGCTTTTTGGAGTGGCTTTCGTTTGACGCGATGGTGGAGGTGCTGTTTGCTTCGCGTGTCGGTATTATTATTCCCAATCCTATTGAACGCTACAAGACAAACTATCCGGTCAAGATGTTTGAGTTTATGGCGGCCGGGTTGCCGGTGATCGCGTCGTCGGCAGGCGAGTCAGCGGCGTTTATCAAAGAGGCGGATGCGGGCATTCTCGTTGATCCACTGAATGTACAGGAAGTAGCGGATGCTATCGTCTGGTTATTCACGCATCCGGCGGAAGCCGAAGCGATGGGGCAACGTGGGCAGGCGCTGATCTTCAGTAAGTATAATTGGGAGAAGGAGAACGAGACGCTGTTGAAGGTATATAGCAGTATTTCGTCTTAGGCAGGCCTAACACGTTAGGCAGGTTTGATGCGGTCGGGATTATCTTTCAGAAAGGCTTCCCACGAGCTGGTGGCGCGGCGCGTTTTTGTTTGCGGGCGTAGTGCCGAGGCGCTGCCTGCGGTGAGCTCGATTTTGCCGGCCTGGAAGTGGTGGCATACGGCGACAGCCAGGGCATCGGTTGAGTCGAGCAATTTGGGCATTTCCTCGATGGCAAACAGGCTCATCAGCATTTTGGCGACCTGCTCTTTGGAGGCATTACCGTTGCCCGTGACGGATTGTTTGATCTTGCGGGGGGCGTATTCGGCAATGGGAATGGAGCGTGACAACGCTGCAGCCATGGCAACGCCCTGGGCACGGCCCAGCTTGAGCATCGACTGCACGTTTTTGCCAAAGAAGGGTGCTTCGAGGGCTACCTCGTCGGGGTTGTACTCGTCGATAAGGCTCGACACCCGCTCGAAGATCTTTTGAAGCTTGAGGGCGTGGTCTCCGTATTTGCTCAGGTGAATGACACCGAATTGAATTAGCTCAACTTTGGGGCGACGCACGGCGATCAGGCCATAACCCATGATGGTTGTGCCGGGATCGACACCTAAGATGACTTTGTCCGTGATAATATTTCCCACGGGGACAAGATAGGCAGCAATCCGGAAATTATTGAAATTGCGTCATGGTTTACCTTTTGGCATTCCTCGCGGGAAGCTATGTGAGCTTCATCCTGGGGCTTTGCCTCGGGTGGCGGCGGTTGTTTTCGCTTCCGCCGGGGCCGGCGCGGCCGCTCATACACCGGGTGTCGGTGGTGATTGCGGCCCGCAACGAGCAGGGGTGCCTGGAAATGCTGCTGCAAGACTTAACCCGCCAGACGGCTACGAACTTTGAAGTGATCGTCGTTGACGACCATTCTGACGATGCGACCGTGGCCATTGCCGATAGTATCGCACAGGCAGACAGTCGGTTCCGGTGTATTCCGGCCTCGGGAGAAGGGAAGAAGTCTGCGTTGACGACGGGCGTCCTTCATGCCACGGGGAGCATCATTGTTACCACCGATGCGGACTGCCGGGTGCAGCCGGGGTGGCTGCAGATGCTGACGGCGCGGTTTGCCGACTCGCATACGCAACTGGTGTGTGGTGGGGTGGCCATTCGGGCCGATACTTTTTTCGCCACGTTACAATCCATCGAGTTTCTTAGTTTGATCGGCTCGGCGGGTGCGGCGATGGCGTTGGGATTTCCCATCATGTGCAACGGCGCGAACCTGGGTTTCCGTAAGGTGACTTTTCAGGAAGTAGGCGGGTATACGGGCAACTTTCATGTGGCGTCGGGCGATGACGAATTTCTGTTGCGCAAGATCGGCGCCCGTTATCCCGGGTCGCTGTATTTTATCACTCATCCTCAATCAGTTGTGACTACCCGTGCGGCGCGGACGCTGGGTGCTTTTGCCCGTCAGCGGCTGCGGTGGGCGGGTAAGTGGCGGCATAATCCATCGGCGTATACAGTGCTGGTGGCGTTGTATGTATGGGCGATTCAGGTAACGACGTGTGCGAGCCTGGTGTTGGTCCTGACAGGAGGAACACTGCAAGGTGTTGCGGCAATCTTTCTGGTGGGCAAGTGCCTGGCGGATGCGTGGTTCCTCTGGCCGGTAGCCCGGTTCGTGGGAGTGCGTTGGCATTGGCCGGCGTTCCTGTTATTACAACTATTGTACCCTTTGTATGTGATCGCCACAGGCTTGTTGTCGAACATCCTACCGAACACCTGGAAGGGCAGAAAGATGTGAAGTTTTTACGGGCATTGCTGATGGGATTCTTTACCTTTACCGGTACAACACGTTATGGAGGAACTCGAGATACGGAAGCAATTTGAGATCAAGGAGCTGGAGCTGAATGCTCTGCTCGAAATCACGCAGGCAATCAATAGCAACCTGCCCGAAGAATCGCTTTACAAGATCTATAACTTCACGCTCCGGTCGAATCTCAATATTACCAAACTGGCGTTGTTTGTGTTCGACGAAGACTGGCAGTGCAAGGCCCACTTCGGCACGAAACATCCGTACTACAAGATCAAGCTGCTGCCGGAGTTCAAGACCATTCAGGACATTACGCACCTGCGCGAGTTTAAGCACTGTGAGTTTACGGAGTTTGATATTATCGTGCCGGTAGCGCACAAGACTACAACGCTGGCGCTGGTGTTTGTGGGTGGGCTCGACCAGTACGATGTGCGTTATGAAAGCGAAGACGGTATCCGGTTTATTCAGGCGCTGAGCAATATCATTATTGTAGCCATTGAAAATAAGAAGCTGGCCCGCAAGCAGCTCGAGCAGGAGGCACTGCGCAAGGAGCTGGAAATTGCGCGCGATGTGCAGCAGTTCTTGTTTCCTAAGAAACTACCCAACACGGATGTACTGAAAGTGGAGGCGAGCTATTTGCCGCACGACCGCATTGGTGGCGATTACTACGACTACATTCCCATGAATAAAAATCAGTTCCTGATTTGCGTGGCGGATGTGAGTGGTAAAGGTATACCGGCGGCGTTGATGATGTCGAACTTCCAGGCATCGTTGCGTACGCTGGTGCGGCAAACACCGAACCTGACCGATATCGTGGAAGCGCTTAACTACCAGGTACTCGAAAATACCAAGGGCGAAAAGTTTATCACGTTCTTTGCGGCCATCTATGACATCCGGCTCAAGACGATGGTGTATGTGAACGCCGGGCACAACCCGCCCATTCTGTGGGATCGCCAGCATGGTATTCGCCTGTTGGAAGATGGCTCGACGGTACTGGGCGCGATGGACCCGTTGCCCTTCCTCAACGAAGGGTTTCTGACCGACATCGACGACTTCCTGATCTTCTGTTATACCGACGGCCTGACGGAAACCACCAATGAAGCGGGCCGCGAATTTGGCGTCGAGACGTTGCTGAAATACTTCCAGAGCGATCATATCTACACGCGTGATCTGAAGAAGATCCACGAGGACATTATCGTAGCGCTGGACGAGTTTAAGGGTAACAAAGGATACCACGACGACATCACGATCCTGTCGTGCCGCGTGGGGTAGTCATGATACACCGCACACCGTTTATTCTGCCGATGTTATATCCTTCGCTGGAGTGGCGCGTGCCCACGCAGGCGAAAGAGATATATCTTACCTTCGACGATGGCCCCGTGCCAGGACCCACCGAGTTTGTTTTAGATACGTTGGCGGCCGCCCGCGCCAAGGCTACGTTTTTTTGCATCGGCGACAATGTGCGCCGGCATGCCGCTGTCTTTAGCCAATTGGTCGCGGCTGGACATGCTGTTGGTAATCATACCTTCAATCACCTGAACGGCTGGAAGACTCCCACGCATCACTACCTGCAAAATATACAGGCTTGCGCGGAGGCTCTTGCGCCCGGCAGCATGCAGGCTGCGAAGCATTTGTTCCGGCCGCCGTATGGCCGTATTACACGGAGCCAGATTCAACACCTGCGCGACTATCGCATTATTATGTGGGATGTGCTGTCGGTGGACTATGACAAGTCACTGCCTGCGGAGCGTTGCCTGCGCAATACGTTGGGGGCTGTTCGCCCGGGCTCGATTGTAGTATTTCACGACAGCCTGAAGGCTGAGAAGAATATGACCTACGCATTGCCGCGCCTGCTGGAGCAGTTGGCAGGGGAGGGGTATAGTTTTAAATCGTTGAACGAATGAAGCGTGTGCTGGTTGCACCGCTGGATTGGGGCCTGGGACATGCCACGCGTTGCATTCCGATTATCCGCGCGCTGCAGGCCAGGGGTTGTACGGTGTTGTTGGCCGGCAGCGGTGATTCCCTGCAGCTGCTACGGCAGGAGTTTCCTTCCTTATTTTATGCAGTGTTGCCGGCTTATCAACCTCGCTATCCGGCAACGGGTGGCTCGATGGTTCGGGCGATGGCGCTACAGCTTCCCAAATTTCTCACCGTGATTCGCCGCGAGCATGTGGCCGTGGAGCGGCTCGTGCGCGAGCAGTCGGTGGACCTGGTCATTGCCGACAACCGGTATGGATGCTGGTCGGCATTGGTGCCCAGTATCTTTATTACGCATCAATGTACGATCCTCATGCCGCGTCGCTTTGGATGGCTGGCCTCTATCGTGGCGCGTATGAATCAGCGGAGCATAAAACGGTTCACGCGTTGCTGGTTGCCGGATTACCCGGGTGAGGCGAGCCTGGCGGGAAAGCTGGTGGAGTGTGGTGAGCCCATCCGCGATACCACGCATCGTTATATTGGTGCGCTGTCACGACTGTCGCCGGCCGTGCCGCGGGAGAAACGTTATGACCTCGTGTGTGTGTTCTCCGGGCCTGAGCCGCAGCGTACGTTGCTGGAGCAGACGGTTACGGAGCAAATAAATCGCAGCGCGCTGCGCGTATTGATTGTACGCGGGTTGCCAGGTGGGCGAAAGATGCCGCCGTTGGAAACGCGGGCAGCGGTGGTGGACTTCCTGGCAAGTGACGGTTTACAAGAGGCATTGGAGGCATCTCGTTGCGTGTTGGCGCGCTGTGGTTTTAGCACGGTGATGGATCTGGCACATGTTGGGGGGAATGCTATTTTTGTTCCGACGCCCGGGCAGACGGAACAAGAATATCTGGCGGCCAGGTTGATGGAAAAGAGAATTGCCTACAGCGTGGCGCAGCAGGATTTCCACCTGGAGACGGCCTGGCAGCAAGCATCGCAGTATAGCGGTTTTGCGCCGGTTACGGGTGCGCGCGGTATATTGCTGGACCGGGCGATTGAGGAAGCACTGATGTTATCATGAATACCTTTCTACAAAGTGTACGGTATGCGCTGCAAGGGCTCCAGGCTGCTTTTGTCGGCCGGAACTTTCGCCTACAGCTGGGCATGGCGTTGCTGGTGCTGGCGGCTGGCTTTTATTTTTCCATCACGCGACTGGAGTGGTGTGTCTTATTGTTCAATATAGCGTTGGTGTTGAGTCTGGAAGTTGTCAATTCGTCCCTCGAAAATTTAGTTGACCTCGTGACGCGTGAGCGGCATCCACTGGCCGGCAAGGTGAAAGACCTGGCGGCGGGCGCGGTGGTGGTGGCATCGGCAATGGCTGTCGTTATGGGGGTGATTGTTTTCTGGCCTTATGTGGAGGCTGCATTGAATTGATTCTGTCCCTTCGTTTACCCAATTTGATCGTGCGTGTTGTGTCTTAGGGCGGTTGTCCCGGTGGCAGGGTATTTATAAATGTTACGCCGGCGAAAATGATTATGCGCGAACGAAAACTCTCTGTAACAACTTCACCGGAACCTAGCCCGGCAGATGCCGGTACCTCCCGGAAGAAAAAGATCCTGATTGTGGAGGATGACCAGGATATGCTCTCGATCTTATGCAAGGTCTTGCAAGACAAGGGCTACGAAGTGCTGGGGCTGCCCAGCGCCATGGCCATCGTCGACGGCCTGCATGGAGACCCCGACCTTTTTATATTGGATAAAAATATGGACGTGATCGACGGCATTGCCGTCAGCAAGTATTTACGACTGAAGTCAGGCGGACGGCGTGTGCCGATCGTGATGATCTCGGGCAGTGACAGCCAGGCGCGTGCGAAAGCTGCGGGTGTGGATTGTTACCTGGAGAAACCGATTGATGTGAAGCGGTTGCTGGCAGTTGTGCAACACTATATCGACGGACCGCTGCCTATCGCGATCGATCGCAGCTCGCTTCCGGATGATACCCGGTTGTGCGGATAAACTATATATCACACGGCGCACAGATTATAGAATCGTGAAAGGACGAGGTCGATGTGGTGTACTTGTTAATTCTTCGGTAACGTTGGGCTAAAGGCTTCATCAAAGTTATCGTTGATCTTTGGGGTTTACATCTCTTAAACCCCCCGTATGTTTAGATCTATATCGAAAGAATTTATTGTGTGGAAGCGATTTGTCTTTCCGCTTCTGTTTTTTGCGATGGTCGCGGTGACGCACACCACTTTTGCACAGCGTACTGTGTCCGGAAAAATTGTTTCAGGAGAAGATCAATCGCCGTTACCGGGTGTTAATGTTTTGGTGAAGGGTGCCGGGCAAGGCACTGTTTCTGATGCTAGTGGAAATTATACCGTGACGGCCGGTGAACAAGATATCCTGATTTTTTCATTTGTCGGTTTTCAGTCTCAGGAGGTTGCACTGAACGGCCGGGCTTCTATCGATGTTGTGCTGGCCCCGGATGCGGAGCAACTTACGGAGATTGTGGTGACGGCACTCGGTATCGAGAAAGATAAAAAGGCCCTCGGGTATTCCGTGCAAAGTATCGGTTCAGAATCGCTGACGACCGCGCGGGAGACAAACGTTGTCAATCAGCTTGCCGGTAAGGTAGCTGGGGTTACGGTGATTGGCAGTCCGTCGGGTATTGGTGGGTCGGCTCGTGTGACCATTCGTGGCGAGCGCTCGGTATTGCTGGACAAGAACCAGCCGCTCTACGTTGTAGACGGCGTGCCGATCAGCAACGGGTTTACGGGTGCGTCTGGCAAGGGCAACCTGGAAGTGGATTTCGGCAACGGCGCAGGATTTATTAATCCGGATGATATTGAATCGATGACGGTTCTAAAAGGTGCGGCGGCTGCGGCACTGTATGGAAGCCGTTCGGCTAACGGTGTGATTCTTATCAAAACAAAGTCTGGGAAGGGTACGAAGGGTATTGGTGTGGAGTTGAATTCCAACACCACGTTTGAGTCGGTGCTGCGACTGCCTGACTACCAAAACGTGTATGGGCAGGGTAACGGCAATGGCGGCGACTTCGCTTTCGTCAACGGTGGCGGCGCCGGCAATACCGATGGCACGGATGAAAGCTGGGGACCGGCGTTTAACGGCCAGTTGTACCCGCAGTTCAATTCGCCACGTACGCTGAACGGGCAGCCGATTGACAGTCGCGGAGGCGATTTGAATGCGCCTGACGGCAGCGTTATCACGGCGACGCCGTGGTTGAACGACAAGGACGGCATCAAGAATTTTTTCGAGACTGGGAGGACGCTGACGAACAACGTTGCGCTTGTCGGCAGTAACGATAAAGGTGATTTTCGGTTGTCCTATACCAACCTGGATCAGACGGGTATTGTTCCGAATACGGATTTGCGCCGGAGCACGATTTCTTTTGGTGGTGGCTATCATCTAACCGAGAAGTTTTCGGCCCGCGCCTTTGTGAGCTATATTAAAAGTGAGAGCGACAACCGGCCGTCCATCAGTTATGGTACGGAGAATATCATGTACCTGTTTAATTGCTGGTTTCCACGTTCGGTCAACATGTCATCGCTGCGGGATTATTGGATGCCCGGCCAGGAGGGGCTGAAGCAATATAACTGGAACTACAATTACCATGACAATCCCTACTTCACGATGTATGAAAATACGAACGGGCAAGATGTCGATAGGCTGATCGGCAATGTTTCACTGAAGTACGACTTTACGCCCTGGCTGAGTCTGCAGCTTCGCACGGCTACAGATTATGCCAATGAGCGCCGGCAATTCCGTCGGGCGTTCAGCACACAGCGTTTTCCGTTCGGGCAGTATCGTGAGCAGAAGGTTGTTACGGAAGAGCGGAACTCCGACTTCCTGCTGACGATGAATCGCGATATCATTCCTTCGCAGCTGAGCCTGACGGTGACGGCGGGTGGAAACCAACTTCGTCAGAAGTCTGAATTTCTAGAGGTGAATGCCCCGCAGCTGAACATTCCGGGCATCTATAATTTAACCAACTTTCGGGCGCCGTTGCAAACATCGCAGACGGACACCAAAAAGTATATCAACAGCTTATATGCTTCCGTGCAGTTGGGCTACCGTAGTGTGCTCTTCCTGGATTTGACCGCCCGCAACGATTGGTCCAGTGCGCTTACGCTTCCGGAAGTATTGAAAGCTGCCGGCATCGGGTCGGAGGACAACTCGTATTTCTATCCTTCGGCGGCGCTGAGCGGTGTGATTTCAGACATGGTGGAGCTTCCTGACTTTATTTCTTTTGCCAAGGCACGCGTGGCACTTTCGCAGATCGGCAATGACACGGATGCGTTCACTTTTTCGCAATCGTTCAATCCGTCTGACCCGTTCGGGTCTACGCAGGTGTATGGCGAAACAGATCGTCTGGCGAACTATAGCCTGAAGCCCGAGATCAGCACGTCGTACGAAACAGGCGTGGATGTGCGTTTTTTTGGCGGGCGTATAGGCCTTGACGTTACGTACTATCGCACGGTTACCAAGAACCAGATTATCGACATTCCGATCTCCATGGCGACGGGTTATGCGAAGCGTGGTGTCAACGCCGGAGAAATAAAGAACTACGGCGTCGAAATTATGCTCAACACCACGCCGGTGAAACTTAATAATGGGTTTCAGTGGAATCTGGATTTAAACTTCTCCGTTAACCGAAGCCGTATCGGCTCTCTCTCGGACGGTTTGACGAACCTGGTCATGGCCGACCGCGGCGTAACGATCGAAGCCCGTGTAGGTGAGCGGATGGGTGACTTGTACGGTCTCGGCTTTGCGCGTGTACAGAGTACGGACGATACCAAACCCTACTACGATGCTACGGGCACGTATACTGGTCAAATGGTATTCGAGAAGGGCCGTCCGGTTGCCACGACCGACAAGATCAAACTCGGTAACTATAATCCCGACTGGCTGGCTGGTATAAACAACACGTTTACGTTTAAGGGTCTGCGGTTGAGCTTTCTATTCGACATCCGCCATGGTGGCGAGTTATATTCACAGACGCAGGTCGTGGGACGTGAGGGTGGTATCATTGAAGAGACCCTGGAAGGTCGCGAGAACGGTTATTATCCGCAGTCGGCTGTCGACAACGATCCCGAGTTGTTGAACGCGCCTGAGGGCACGTATGTGGTGGGCAAGGGCGTCGAGCAAAACTCGGACGGCAGCTTTCGTCCGAACGACAACCGCATCCAGCCTCGTCAGTGGCATTCGGCCTGGACGGGCGGGAGAACCATTGCGGAAGGCGTGGTCTACGATGCGTCGTTTGTGAAGCTGCGCGAATTGCAACTGGGTTACCAGCTGCCGGATCGTCTTTTCAAGAATACCCCTTTCCGGAAAGTGAGTGTTGCACTGGTGGGCAGAAATCTGGCATTGTGGACGGATGTTCCGCATGTCGATCCGGAGGTCATGTCGTATTCTGGCGGCACAGCTTTGCCGGGCATTGAATACATGTCTATCCCATCTTCGCGGAGCTATGGTGTCAACATCGGTATTACGTTTTAACTCACGGCATTTTCAATATTAGTTATGAGAAACATTGCAAAAGTAACTTTGTTCTTTGTCTGCCTGTTGGCCGCGGCAGCCTGTACGAAAGATTTTGAAGAGGTCAATACGAACAACAATGTACCCGCTGCGGTACCGCCGGAGCTTCTGCTGTCGGGCGTGATTCGTAACACCATGAACGACCAGGTAAACGAGGCGTGGAGCATTGGCAACATCGTGGTACAACACACCGCCAAGGTACAGTTTGTGAATGAAGACCGTTACCTGTGGGGCGACCGCACGCGGATCTGGAACAGCGTGTATGGCAACCTGCGCGATTTACAAAATATCATCCAATCAGCGGAGGAGTCGGAACCTGTACAGAACAATTACCTTGGGGTCGCTTTGGTACTGCGGGCATGGATGTATTCGCTGGTGACTGACGCCTACGGCGATGTGCCGTATACCCAGTCGTTGCAAGGGAAGCAGGCTTTATACCAGCCGGTGTACGATAGCCAAGAGGATGTTTATGCGGCTATTCTGGCCGACTTGCGTATGGCGAACGGGATTCTAGGTACCAGTAAAGAAATTCTGGCGGGAGACATTCTGTATGGCGGTGGCGGCGACGCTATCCTGTCGTGGCGGAAGCTTGCCAATTCTCTGCGGCTGCGCTATCTGCTACGGTTGTCGGGGAAGCTCGACGTGAACGAAGAGATGGCGGCCATTGTGAACGATCCGGTTTCCTACCCGGTATTTGAATCGAACGCCGACCATGCGGTGCTGGAATATCTGGAGTCGCCACCGAATCAGTGGCCGCTGTACAACGCGCGTGTGGGATCATTTGATGAGTTTAGGTTGAGCAAAACGCTGGGCGATGTGCTTGCCGCGACGAACGATCCCCGGTTGGAGGTATTTGCGCGTCCTACGGAGAAGTCTGTCAAGGCGGGTGCGCCCGTGATTGCGGGTATTCCCAATGGGTTGGAAGATACCAAAGCACTGGATTACAACGGTGGTCCGTTGGGCGTTTCGCGTCTGGGCCTTGCGTATGCGTGCCTGTTGTGTAACGACGAGGGCGAGGCTGCGCCGCTGGCGAATGTGGCGCGGGGTCTACTGATGACTTATGCCGAGTTGCAGTTCATTCTGGCGGAAGCGCGGGAGCGCAACATGATCACTACGGGTGATGCCGAGGCTTACTATACCGCCGGGATACAAGCCAATGTGGATTATTATGCGGAGACGGTTCCAGCTTCTTACGGCACCGACCTGACGTTGCCAGCGGGTTATTTCACGCAGACGGCGGTTGCGTATACCGGCACGCAGGAGGAGAAGCTTCGGAAGATCGGTACGCAAAAGTGGATTGCCTTGTTTTTCAACGGTCTGGAGGCCTGGTACGACTGGCGTCGTACGGGTATCCCGGCGTTACAGCCGGGTGTAAGTAACCTGAACGATGATAAAATTCCAGTGCGGTTTGCGTATCCCCAGATCGAGCAATCTGTAAATGGGGTGAACTGGCGCGCGACCGTTACCACCCAGGGTGAGGACAATATCAACACAGCTGTTTGGTGGGATAAGTAGGTCCTTCCTACCAAATTATGCGCGGCAGCCTGGGTTTGTTTCAGGTTGCCGTTTTTTTTATCACTTTATTTGTGTAACCGAATAGTTTCATATATTTTCGTTATTGAATCGACTAAATCATTAACGCGTCTGTTATGGAAAAAAACGATCAGCCTTTTATTATTGAACGTACTTACAACGCGCCCGTGGAGAAGGTTTGGAGGGCGCTTACGGATAAAGATCAAATGAAGGAATGGTACTTTGTGTTGGATGAGTTCAAGCCCGAGGTAGGGTTTGAGTTCACCTTTGCCGGCAAAGGTCACAAAGGCGAGCAGTACATTCATCGCTGCAAGATTCTGGAAGTAATTCCACAGAAGAAGCTCACGCACACGTGGACATACGAGAATTATCCCGGTTATTCGACCGTTACGTTTGAGCTTTTTTCCGAGGGGAAGCAGACGCGTGTGAAACTGACTCATGCAGGGCTCGAGTCGTTTCCCCAAAACAACCCGGACTTTGCCAAAGAGAGCTTTGCCGGAGGATGGACGGAGCTTATCGGCAAGCTGCTTCAGCAATACGTGGAGAAGTAATGCGCTTATGCAACACCGGATATATACGGTATTGTTGTCGTTGTAAACGATTGAAGAAAAGAACTGCGCACCGATGATCGTATCGAGGGCATAAGCCTGTAGGAAAGAAAGAGATTAACTGCTTACATTTAGCAGAACCTATCTACCTACGTGTTATGAATATTCATGCGAGAACCGTTGTTTTTATCACCGGTGCTTTTGTTACGCATCTCGGCTGGGATCCCTGGAAAGATTATTTTGAAAGCAAGGGGTTTATGTGCCTGGCCCCCCCGTGGCCTTTTAAAGATGGGCCGCCCGATGTATTGCGGCAACGACATCCGCACGATGTCGAGCTGGCAACGCTGACGCTGGGCGAAGTGATTGATCACTATGCGGCCATTGTACAAAGCTTACAAGAAAGGCCCATTGTAATCGGTCATTCGCTGGGGGGACTGATCACGCAAGTGATCGTGAATCGCGGGCTGGCGGCTGCCGGTGTTGCTATTCACCCCGTGCCACCGTTGGGTGTGATTCCCTATGAGTTTTCTTTTTTGCGTGCAGGATGGAAAGCGTTGGGTCTGTTCACCTCTTTGCGCGAGACTTACCTGATGTCGTTCAAAGATTGGCAGTATGCTTTTGTTAATGGCATGCCGTTGGCCGAGCAGCAAAGGGCATATCAGGCAAACGTTATTCCCGAGTCGAAGACTGCGGCGCGTGGTGGTCTGACGCGCGTGGCGAAAGTAGATTTTGACAAGCCGCATGCACCGCTGCTGCTCACGTCGGGATCGGAAGATACGATCATACCGGCACACCTGAACTATCGCAACTTCAAACGCTATGCGCAGAACGGATCGGTAACGGAGTATAAAGAATTTGCCGGGCGGAATCATTTTGTATTAGGGCAGCCTACGTGGCAGGAAGATGCCGACTATATTCTGGCGTGGCTCGCACGACAACGTTGATCCCGTGAAAATACAAAGCGCTTCCCGGTATTGCCGGGAAGCGCTTTGTTGCTATTGTTGGAAGTACGTTATACGAAGAACTCTTCGGATACGATCTTGCCATCTTTTACCTGGTATACGCATAGTTCAGGCGTGGTCATACGCGGCTGGTTTTTCATGGTTACGTCCATGGCCATGGTAAAGGCAATGGTGTTGCCGGCGACCAGCGGATCAGAAACATCGATGCCGTGCACCTGCTCCACCATGTTATCGAATTTTTTGCCTTTTTCCAGAATGGCCTTCAAGCCGACGGTTTCTTTGGAAAAAGCAGGTGTAGCGTACGGCTCGATGCTTTTAGCATTGTCGGCGTACAGTTCTTTCTGGGCGCCGTCCCAATCACCTTTGCGGCAGTAGCTTGCCAGGCGGTTTGCAATTTCTTTTGTTTCCATGGTATTTGAGTTTTGGTTTAAATTCCAAAGGTCAAATAACATGCCCGGGGGTGACAAAGGTGTGTCAGCAGCCTTTATAATGTTTAGGGTATGGCACGCCAGTTGGCGGGGTCTACGCGCCAGGCCTTTAGCGAGGTGATCTGGTCCGAGGAAATGAGGTTGTGGGCGGATGCGTATGCAATCAGGCTGCTATAGTCGCTAAGGCTTACCAATGGCACGTTTGCTTCCCGGAAGTTGCTTACGGCCACTTCGAAGCCATATGTGAAGATGGACACCATGCCCAATACGTCAAATCCGGCATCGCGCAGGGCCTGTACGGCTTTGAGTGAGCTGCCACCGGTGGAGATGAGGTCTTCGATCACGACGACGCGCTGGCCTTTGACCACTTTTCCTTCAATGAGGTTTTCCATGCCGTGGTCTTTTGGCTTCGGACGCACATAGACGAATGGCAGCTGCAGCACGTCGGCTACCAGGGCGCCTTGCGGCACGCCGGCGGTGGCTACCCCGGCGACGGCTTCGGCGCTGGGAAACTTTGCACGAATGGCCTGTACGAGGCCGTCGCGGATGGCGGTGCGGATGGCCGGGAAGGAAAGGGACAGGCGGTTGTCGCAATAGATCGGCGATTTCCAGCCTGATGCCCAGGTAAAGGGTTTTTCGGTGTTCAGCTTAATAGCCTGGATTTCCAGCAGCATAGACGCTACGGAGGCTGCTGTTTGCTCTTGTACGTGTACGGTCGTTGCCATGGGCGCGAAGGTACTGCCAAAAATCTTTTTCGCAACCGCTTGTCTCCTTACGAATATTTTATTCTTTTGCGCTGAATGGAAGGTGTAAAAAGGAAACGGCCATGATCATTTTTATTAACGACATTCCCGTCCGGATACTTAAAAGCGACGAAATGCCCGATGGCGGCCGGATCAACTCGACTGCCGATGCCGCTGTGAGACCTTTGACGCCTGCGGATCTGATCCACCACGTATGGATCAAAAATGTTACCGATCGCGACTTTGATGCGATCATCGGTTTTCTTGATTCGAAGGTTCCGACCAATGTGCTTTCGCTGGCACTTTCCGTGACGGACTATGCGGGTATCAAGGACTATCTGCGCAGCCGGTTTAAGGTGGTAAAAGCCGCCGGCGGACTGATCCGGAAGAAAGATAAGTTCCTGATGATCTACCGCATGAAAAAGTGGGATTTGCCGAAGGGTAAGAAGGAAAAAGGCGAACGCAACCGTACAACTGCCGTACGCGAAGTGGAGGAGGAGTGCAACGTATCCGTTAAGCTCGGCCCGAAGGTCTGCACGACCTGGCACACCTATACCATGAACAAGAACGCCTTCTTAAAAAAGACGCGTTGGTTTATCATGGATATTGTCGACGACTCGCGCATGCGCCCGGCAGTGGACGAAGATATTGAAGAGGTTCGCTGGATGAACAGCAAGGAGGTATACCACGCGCTGGAGCATTCGTATAAGTCCATCAACTACGTCTTTGAACAATACTATGCCTCGCTCGAGGTAAAGTCGACACCCCGCTAATTTGCGGAGCCGGGAGAATCTTATAATTTATAGGGTAGGAACTGCGATACATCGCCGCCGTACTTGTGTACTTCGCGGATGATGGACGAGCTGATCCATGCCAATTGCGGTGTGGTGATGAGGAACACCGACTCGAGCTCGTCGTACAGCTGCCGGTTTACCTGCGAGATGCTGTTTTCGTATTCGAAGTCCGTGGTGTTGCGCAGGCCACGTAGCAGGAAGTGGGCGTTGTGTTTGCGCGCCAACTCGGCCGTGAGCTCGGAATAGGTGAGGACTGTGATATTGGGATATTGCTGGAACGCCTCGTTGATGTTGACGATCATTTTTTCGATCGGGAAATACCGGTTGCTTTTCTGGCTGTTGTAGCCGATGGCGATGATGATCTCATCAAACATTTGCAACCCGCGGAGGACGATGTCTTCGTGGCCCCTGGTGAAGGGATCGAAGGAACCGGGGAAAAGCGCAATGCGTTTATTCATAACGGTACGGAAATTACGGCATCAGGTGCACGCTGTAAAGATCAAAGTAATGGTGGTCCTGGATGTCGTCAAACATATAGCTGAACTGCATGGTGGCAGGCCGGCTTCCAAACCAGACGTTGCTGATATACTTGTAGAACTCGTGGTAATGCGGCGAGTTCTTGCCGATGTACCCCCAGAGAATTACCTGGCTTGTTTGCTGGTTCAGGTTAAGAGCTTTCATGACCAGCATGATGTATTTGATATAGTCGGAAAACTCCTTAATCGCAAACTGATTATAGTACATCAACTTACCGTCTTTGCAGACGAGTATATGGAGCTTGAACCGATCTACGTAAATATAGAGGGGTGTGTCTTCGCGGTCCTGAGATGATGACAGTGTGCCTTCGATCAGCGCGGCCGACTGGTGTGTGAACACGGGCGGGTTGCTGGGGTACATGTTAAGCAGCCAGCGGTGCAGGTCTTTGTTGATGGCAAAAACGGTTACCGCTTGCGCCGTGGGGTTGTACGTCGCCAGAAGGTCTTCACGGTCGGGATCCACGTGCGCGTTGAATTTCAGGTAGTCTTCCATCGATTCTTCTGCAAACAACGCCACGGGTACTTGTACGAATTTTTGATTCTTGATCGAGATTTTGATCTTTTTCCAGAACCCTGCTTTGAGTACCGCGTGTGAGTCGAACAGTTGATCGAGGAGCTGCAACAGCGCCTCGTGTGAGGTGAGGTTGGGGAGAACAAAGTCTTCCAGCAACAAGGCGCGGTTATCGTAGGGGTCGACCACAAGGATTTGAAAGTCGCGGGTGCCCAGTTGGATCAGCAGATGGTATTGATGAATAGATTCCTCATCGAAACGCTCGTCCCTGACTTTTTTTATGAGCTTATAGTGAAGTGTGGATGGTTGCAATGTCTTCCTGTTTTCCGCTTGTGGCGCGTTTTGGGATGGGTTCTTTGCAATAATAAAGATTTTAGCGGGGAAATCACAAGTTGGGGTGGGTGGCTCGCCGATTAAATCCTGTAAAAACCACACAGTTTACGCACTTCGGCGGCCGTGCCGGCCAGGCGGAAAATGCCATGTGCATCGGGGGTGGCTTTACCTGCAAGTGTTGTGACCGGCAGGAAAGCGGCATCGGTCAGGAGGGGGAGCTCGGGGTCGTCGCCTACGCGCAGGGTGCCTCCGGTTATCGTGGCTTCGAAAAACAGCTCCAGCGCGTGGAGGGGTGGGTGGAGGAATTCGCAACCAAAGAGAAAACGGCCGGGGAGTACGTGCAGGCCGGTCTCTTCGAGGAATTCGCGCACGAGGGCATCTTCCAGTGTTTCACCGGTTTCGAGGCCGCCGCCGGGTGGAGCCCAGAAGCCGTTGGCCGACACCCCGCGGTGGCAGACCACCAGCAGGTTGTCATCCTGCCAGCACAGGCCGCAAACCCGCACACGTAGCCGGTTTCCGTAGACCCGGGCTATTTCTCCGTCCATAACAATTTCGCTCAGTGTTTTCCGCTACCGCGTAGCAAAGCACGGCAGAAAGTCAGAAATTTCGATCATTCTGGCAGCATTGTTGGTATGAACTAGTTAAATTTGAAAAAAAATAGCGTATGAAGAAGTATCTGTTTCTGATAGTAATGGTGGCCTTTGCCGCCGGTGCTTATGCGCAACAGGCAAGCACTAAAAAAGTAAGCGGCCCCGTGATCACGTTTGAGAAGAAAACGCATGATTTCGGTGAGATCGTACAAGGCGACAAAGTAGAGGAGACCTTCAAGTTCACCAACACGGGTACTGAACCGTTGATCCTTACCAACGTACAAGTAACGTGCGGTTGCACAACGCCGAAAGGCTGGCCTCGTGATCCGATTCAACCGGGTGGTAAAGGCGAAATTGTAGTGGCTTTCAACAGCGCCGGTAAAATCGGTCGCCAGGACAAGGTTGTTACGGTTGTATCAAACGCCGCGAACCCTGACGAAGCAAAAATCTCCTTTACCGCACAGGTATCCGAAAAGAAACAGCCTCAATAAGCGCTCGTTTCTAAAAAGCATTCAAAGCAGAGGCTCCCGATGGGAGCCTCTGCTGTTTTTAGCGGGTTTGTCCGTCGCGGGTGTATACCGCCAGAAAGACAAACACCCAGCCGGTGATGAGCAAGATACCACCCACCGGAGTGATTGGTCCGAATATACCGGGCTGGAAGAAGCACAGCATGTACAGGCTGCCACTGAAGAGCAATACGCCGAGGAGCAGGAAGAGCGCCGCGTGGCGCAGCTTCTTGCCTGGGTAGGTTAGTTGCAGGATGCCCACGCCCAGCAGGGCCAGGGCGTGGTAAAACTGGTATCGCGTGGCCAGCTCGAACGTGTCGAAACGGCCGGCTTGTACCAGGAAGGGCTTTAGCGCATGCGCTCCGAAGGCGCCCAGGCTGACGCCGGCGAAACCGAGCAGGGCGGCGGCCAGTAAGGTTGTACGATGATTCATATACAGTCGGTAAATGTAAAAGTATGCGGCGGTTAGCGCCTGCGTTGCTGGTGTAAAGATAGCATCAGGTTGTTTTGAATAGCGATGTTCCGATGCGGAGCATCGTACTACCTTCTTCTATGGCAATTTTATAGTCGCTGCTCATGCCCATGGACAGGATCGTCATGGTGGTATTGGGCGGCAGGTTTTCCTGCTGCAGGCGATCGAAGAAGGTTTTGAGCGAGCGGAACTCCCGGCGCACCTGTTCCGTGTTGTCGGTGAGGGAGGCCATGCCCATGAGCCCTTGAATGCGAATGTGTTGATAGTTGCGCAATGCCGGTGAGGTGATCAGCGTGCGGGCTTCCTCTTCGGTCAGGCCGTATTTGGTCTCCTCCTGGGCTATGTGTAACTGCAACAGGCAGTCGATGACACGTCCAGCCTTGCCAGCCTGGTTGTTGATCTCTTCGAGCAGGCGGGGGCTGTCGACGGAGTGTATGAGTGATACAAAAGGCGCGATGTATTTTACCTTGTTCGTTTGCAGGTGGCCGATCAGGTGCCAGTGAATGTCCTGGGGGAGCTGTTCGTACTTGCTGGTAAGCTCCTGCACACGGTTCTCGCCAAAGTCCCGTTGTCCGGAAGCGTACGCCTCCTGGATCTTATCCAGGGGTTGGGTCTTGCTGACGGCCACCAAACGACAGCCCGGCGGCAAAGTTTGCCGGAGATTCGTGATGTTATTCTTGATATTCATGCCTATTTTTGCCCGTTAAATCCATCAAAGCTAAAGCAAAAATATGGCGATCCTGGGAACCTTGCTGAAAAAAGGAATACGCATTCGAGAAATGCTTGAACAGGAATATACGTCTCCGTTCGACTTGCAGAAAAAAGAGCTCAAAGAGTTGCTGATCACTGCCAGTCAGACCGAATTTGGTAAGTATTACAACTTTGCCGATACACTGAACAGCTTTCGCAAGGGAGACAAGGAATTTTATCGCCGTTATAAGGCGCACGTGCCGATCCATAGCTATAACAAAATCTATGGCGATTGGTGGAAGCTTGCATTGAAAGGTGTCAAGAATGTATGCTGGCCGGGACGTGTCAAATATTTTGCGTTAAGCTCGGGTACGTCGGAGGCTTCGTCAAAATACATACCGGTGACCAAGGATATGACCAAGGCGATGCAGAAGACCAGCGTCCGGCAGATTCTTACGCTATCGAAGTATGATCTGCCGCCGGCGATCTTCGAGTCCGGCATTCTGATGCTGGGAGGCAGTACGCACCTGAACCACAAGGGCAGCTATTTTGAAGGTGATTTGAGTGGTATTCAGGCGGCCAAGATTCCGTTCTGGTTCCAGCATTTTTACAAGCCGGGCAAGCAGATCGCCAGAACCCGCAATTGGGATGCGAAGCTTGACGAGATCGCTCGCAAAGCCCGGGACTGGGACATCGGTATCATTGTCGGCGTACCGGCCTGGATCCAAATCCTGATGGAGAAGATTATCCAATATCATCGTCTGCAGAATATACACGAGATCTGGCCCAACCTGATGGTATATGTGCACGGTGGCGTTTCGATTGATCCGTATCGCAAGGGGTTTGAGAAGCTGCTGGGCCGTCCCATCTATTACATTGAGACATACCTGGCCTCGGAAGGTTTTCTGGCCTTCCAGGCGTTTCCCAACCGGCGCTCTATGCGCCTGGTGTTGAACAACGGGATCTTCTATGAGTTCGTGCCGTTTGAAGCGCGTAACTTTGATGCGAACGGCGAAATTTCGCCTGACGCCGAGACCTTTATGATTGACGAGGTGGAAGAAGGTAAAGAATATGCCATTCTGATGTCATCGTGCGCAGGGGCCTGGCGTTATCTGATCGGCGACGTTATTAAGTTCACCTCGCTGGAAGAAGCGGAGATCGTGATTACGGGGCGCACCAAACACTTCCTGAGCTTGTGCGGTGAGCACTTGTCGGTAGACAACATGAACAAGGCTATCGAGTTGGTGGCCAATGATTTTAACATCGTCGTTCCCGAGTTTACGGTGGCCGGCATACCACACGGGTCATTGTTTGCACACCACTGGTTTGTCGGCACTGACGACACGGTTGATCCAAAGGCCTTAAAAGAGAAGATCGACCTGCATTTGAAGGAGCTGAATGACGACTATGCTGTGGAGCGGAGCGCTGCGTTGAAAGAGGTTATTGTCGATGTCCTGCCAGTCAAGACATTTTACGACTGGATGGAATCAAAAGGGAAAGTAGGGGGGCAGAATAAATTTCCGAGGGTGATGAAAAATGCACAGCTCGATGACTGGAAAATGTTCCTCCAAAACCAGGTGAATGGAAATCGTCATTAATGGAATTGTGTCCGGCATCGTGCTGGCATTTCTTATTGGTCCTGTATTTTTTACGATCATCCAGACGAGTATCGAACGGGGGTTTACCAGCGGCGTGCTGGTCGCGGTGGGAGTATCGTTTAGTGACGCTTGCTATATTTTCTTTTCGTACCTGGGGCTGGTGCAGTTTATGGAAGCGGAAAAATTCCGGCACTATCTTTCGTACGCTGGTGGTGGTGTGTTACTACTCTTTGGGTTGTATTACCTGCTGGTCAAAAGCCGTAAGCTGGTTCGTTCCGAAGCCGGCCATATACGTTCGCGCGGGTGGCTGAGCCTGGTCGCGAAGGGTTTTATCATCAATGGCCTGAGCCCTATGGTATTGTTCTTCTGGATTGCCACGGTGGGGGTAGCCACAACGCAATTGGCCTATCATTCCAATCAGCAGGTGTTTGTTTTCTTTGCCTCCATTGTAGGTACTGTATTTCTGACGGATGTCGTCAAGGCGAAACTGGCCGACAGACTGCGTTTGCTGATGACACCACGCGTTATTCAGGTCATGAACATGGTCCTCGGTGTTGTGCTGGTAATCTTTGCCGGTCGCTTGATTTTCTTTCCCGATAACTTACCGCACTAGTCTTGCAAGATGTTGCTGATGAAGGTTGATTTCAACAACAACCACAGCAGGAAGAAGGCCACTGCCCAGCTCACGTAGATGTAGTAATAATCAGACGTGTCTTTGAAGCGGGTTTCTTTGATCTCGGCCTTTTCGTATTGATTGATGCGGGCAAAGACTTGTTCCAGTGCGCGGTTGTCGGTTGCACGGAAGAATTCGCCACCGCCGATGCTTGCCATTTTGCGCATCGTGCTTTCGTCGATGGTGTTCTCGACCATGTTGGGACGGCCAAAGAAATCTTTGCCATACGGCACCATCCCTTCTTTTCCCACGACGATGGTATAGATCTTAATGCCGTAGGCTGTCGCCAATTCAGCGGCTGTGATCGGATCGATATTGCCGGCGGTGTTGTCACCGTCACTCAAGAGAATACATACTTTCGATTTGGCGTCGGACTCGCCCATGCGGTTTGTCACGACGGCCATAGCGCTACCAATGGCGGTGCCTTTACTTTCGATCATTTCATAGGTAATGTCCTTAAGGTAGGCGCGTAAAAGATCGTAGTCAGTTGTGAGGGGTGCCATGGAAAATGCGTCGCCAGCGAATACGACCAGGCCGATACGGTCTTGCACACGGCCGTCAATGAAGTTCTTTGCTACCTCTTTCGCGGCTTCGAGCCGATTGGGTACAAAGTCTTCGATCAGCATGGATTGAGAAATGTCGAGGGCGATCATGATATCGATGCCTTCGGTCCATTGCTCGACCTTCTCGTTGCTTTTCTGCGGACGTGCCAGGCCGGTTATGAGCAAGGCGAGTGTCAGGAACATTAATACGTCGGGAATCAGGCGTAGCAGCGCGAGCGGGGAGGCATGCAGGTCTTGCCGCGTTATTGCGACGGAGAGCTTTTGGTTGGTGTTCTGGCGAATGAACCAGCGCACTAAAAATACGACGGGCACGGCCAGCAGGAACCAGAGCATCCAACTGTTTTCCCATGTGAAGGAACGAAGGGTGGAGGGAAAGAACCACTCCGGCGAGTACCACGGTGTGAGGTCTTTATCCATTTTTCACCTCCTGTAGTTTTACGGCAAAGCGTTGGTTGGCCAGGTCGCGCAGGTTCGCGAGCGATTCGGTTGCTGCCTGTGTGCTGTGTCCATAGATCGCCCCGTCGATGGCCTTCAGGGTGCGCGTGACGGCATCGTCTTTCAGCGCAGCTTGTATTTCGCGCGTTGTCATTTTTGTATAGGGGCGGATCTCCAGTTGTTCCATATAACGTTTCCACTGGGCCAAAACGTGTTCTGCGTTGGCTGCCGAGAAGTTGCTGTGTATGCCTGCCAGCGAGCCACCATATGCGATCATAAATTGTTCGTGCATCTTTAACATGCGGCGGATGCGGAAGTATCTGCGAATGCGGCGACCAAAGAAGACCCACACCAGGATGGCGATCAGCAGGAAGGCACCGCCGACAATCAGGGCGATGATATAATTGAATGCCTGGGGTACATCGTGGTAGGCGACGTTCTCGCGCAAGGGAAGCTTGTCGATGGTTATGCTGTCAAGGCCCGGCATGGGCGACAATGCCAACCGAATGGTGTCGCGAGGCGACTCGAAGGCTGTACAATCCTGTGGTGTAAGCAAGTACACAGGCAGGCTGAGAGATGGCCGTTCATCCAGCTCAAAGGTGGTGACGTGATACACCACGCTGTCGTAGCTCATGCCGTCGCGTGTGTCGGTGGGGGTATAGCTGCGGTGGTCGAGCTCGAACGGCGCATAGGCAAAGGTCGAGTCGGGGAACAGCACTTGTTGACCTTGTGCGTAACGTGCGGTCAGGTAAAAGCGTACGGGGTCGCCTACACGCAGGCTGTCTTCTATGAACCCGGCCCGCACGGTGATGTTTGTGTCCTGTGCCTGGACAGCGAGCTGAAAGAACAATAGTATACAGGCGGCTAAACCGATCGTTTTCATCCTCATGTCGTCTTCATCGATTTGTTCCGCACCTTGAATAAACGCAACAACTTGGGTACGTAGTCTTCGTCCGTATCGAGCGTTATGAAGTTGATCTCGTGTTTGCGACTAAATTTCTGCAGCATGTCTTTCCGCTCGTTGTGGTGACGGATGATCTTTTCGCGGAAGTCGCCGAAGGATGTATTGATCCACACGGTACGTTGTGTCTCTTTGTCGAGCACGGGTATGATACCAAGCCTGGGGAGGGCCGTTTCGCGTTTGTCGCTGATGTGAACTACGACCAGGTCGTGCCGGCGTGCCAGTGCCTTGAGGTTGTCTTCATACCCTTCGTCGATAAAGTCGGAGATGAGTATGACCACGCTGCGGCGACGAATGGCATTCAGTGCAAACGAGATGGCTTTCGACAAGTTGGTGCCGGTCGACAGCGGCTTGAGGTTGGACAGGGCCGAAATGATTTCGTATGCCTGCGACTGGCCTTTGGTAGGCTTGATGAAACGCTCTTTGATGTCGGAGTAGCAGATCAGCCCGACGTGGCCCGACTCTTTTACAGCCGACAGCGCCAGTACCCCGCAGATCTCTTTGCCAATGTCAACCTTTGTACGTCCGGGGGAGCCGATGTCTTCGGAGGCCGATACGTCGAGAATAAAGAAGACGGTTTGCTCTTTTTCTTCCTTGAAGGTTTTCACGAACGTGCCGTGGCCTTTGGCGGATACGCTCCAGTCGATGGTTCGAATATCGTCGCCATACTGGTAAGGACGCACATCGTCAAACTCCAGCCCCGATCCTTTAAAGACCGAGTGAAAGTCTCCTTTCATCTGGCTGTTGATCGCCTTGCGTATCTGTATCTCGTACCTCCGTAACTTTTTTAGAAGTTCCTTCATATATACGGTAGCCGTTCGTTAAAAATTGCCGTTCATGCCCAGCCGGGGCCGGCCTGCACAGGCACTGAAAAACCAGGCCTGCGGTTTGCTTGAGCCTGGGTGGTTTGCCTGGGTCAACGCCAAAAATAGAACAATTATGATTATTTTGCGGGTGGATATGAATGAAATGATGCGGAAATGGTGCCCGGTGGTAGCCGTGTTGGTGTTGCTCTCTTGTGCTAACCGGCAGGAGGTGCCACCCGGTGTGCTAAACCGGGATGAAATGGTGAAGATGCTCACCGAAATACTGGTAGCGGAAGACAAAGTCAGTAAGCTGGGCATCGCCAGTGACTCGGCCTATGAGGTGTCGGACCTGTTTCGGGCACGAATATTTGAAAAAGCAGGCATGACGGACTCGCTCTTCCGGCGGTCCATGAATTATTATATTGAACATCCCAAGGAGATGCAACAGATCTATACGACCCTGGTTGACTCCCTGAATTTACGTGAGCAGCGTGCCTCGGTGGCCGCTGAAAAGAAATGATTTACCCGGAGACATTTGAAGATAAACTTGGATTTGGACAGATACGTCAGAAGCTAAAGGGCTACTGCCTGTCAGCCGCCGGGGCCGCCTGGGTGGACGACATGCGCTTTAGTCGCGAGGTGGAGGAAATCCGCACGCAGCTGCAACAGAACCTGGAGTTCCGCCAGATACTCGAGAAAAGCGAGGCGTTTCCGTCCCGCTATTTTTTTGATCCGACCGACTGGCTGCAGAAGATCGCCCTCGAGGGCAACTGGCTGGAAGCTGATGAGTTCCTGAATCTGGCGTACTCGCTGGAGACGGTCATGGCCGCCCGCCAGTTCTTAAGTAAAGCGCAGGATATTTACCGCGAGCTATACCGCCTGGCACAACCCGTGATGGTGACGGGCACCCTGGTGCAGGCCGTCACCAGCCGCATTGACGACAAAGCCCTGGTGCGCGATAGTGCCAGCCCCGAATTGGGTCGCTTGCGTAAGCGCCTACGCGAGGAACAGGGACGCCTGCGCAAGCTAGCGGACCAAATATACCGTACGGCGGTAGAGCAGAAGTGGGTGCCTGAAGGAGCGTTGCCCACGATCCGCGAAGGGCGGGTGGTGATTCCCATTCAGGCCGAACATAAACGCAAGCTAAAGGGCTTTATCCTCGACGAGTCGGCCACGGGGCATACGGTGTTCCTGGAGCCGACGGAGATGCTCGACGCGAACAACGAGATACGTGACCTGGAACACGCCGAGAAACGCGAGGTGGTACGCGTTCTGCGCGAGCTTACCGACGAGTTTCGACAGCAACTGCCAGTATTGCGCGTAGCCTATCAGTTCCTTTCACAAATAGACTTTATACGGGCCAAGGCTCGTTTTTCTGTAGAGATTGGCGCCGACCTGCCCTTGCTGGAAAAGCAACCGGAACTGGTGTGGTATAACGCCCGCCACCCACTATTATATCTCAGCTTGAAAGGGAAGCGTGACATTGTACCGCTGAACATCGAGCTCGACCGGCAGGACCGGATGTTGCTCGTGTCAGGTCCCAACGCCGGTGGCAAATCGGTTTGTCTGAAGACGGTGGGACTATTGCAGTACATGCTACAATGTGGCCTGTTGATACCGGTATCGGACCGGTCGCGGGTAGGCATCTTCCACGACATCCTGCTGGACATTGGCGACCAGCAGTCGATCGAGAACGACTTGAGTACGTATAGCAGCCACCTGCGCAACATGGATGTTTTTATTCGTTCGGCATCCGATAAGTCGCTGATGCTGATGGATGAGTTAGGTTCGGGCACTGACCCGGACTTTGGCGGGGCAATCGCGCAAGCGATCCTGGAAGCGCTGCTTAAGAAGCGTGTATGGGGTGTTGCGACAACGCACTATTACAACCTGAAACTTTTTGCAGGGCAACGGCAGGGTATACGCAATGCGGCGATGCGTTTTGACGATCAGCACCTGATGCCGCTCTATGTGCTTGACATCGGCAAGCCGGGGAGCTCGTTTGCACTGGAGATAGCGCGCAAGATTGGCTTGCCGCAAGAGACGTTGCAAGAGGCGGAAAAACTAGTGGGTAAGGATCTGGCGGGGTTTGAAAAACTGGTGCGCTCGCTGGAGCGTGAGCGCCAGGAGCTGAGCGAGCGGTTGAAGAAAACGGAGCGCCAGGAGAGCGACCTCAGGCAATCGCTGGCCAAGTATCAGACATTATCGGGCGAGCTCGAAAGCCGGCGCAAGGAGATTATCAACAAAGCGAAGGAGGAGGCGTCGGGCTTACTGCGTGATACGAACCGCGAGATTGAAAAGACAATCCGTCATATACGAGAGAACCAGGCACACAAACGCGAGACACAGAAGGTACGCAAGAATCTGCAAGACATCACACAGCGTGTTGAGCCGGAGGTAAAACAGCCACAAAAACGTGCGCCCGAGGAATTGAAGGAAGGCGATCGTGTGCGCATCATAGGCCAGGACGGCAGCGGCCGGGTGCTATCCATTCAAGGCAAGAATGCGACGGTGCAATTTGGTGAGCTGAAGTCGGTCACGAAAATAGACAAGCTGGAGAAGATCACGGCTGCCGTGGAGAAAGAGATTGTCACACGCCTGCGTTCTGTCGGGCTGGATGTATTTCAGAAGCGTTCCACGTTTAACGATACACTCGACATACGCGGTAAGCGTGTGGAGGAGGTGATGCCTTTGCTGGATCAGTTTATCGATACGGCTATTTTGCTGGGGCAGGGCGAGCTGAAGATCCTGCATGGCAAAGGCGAAGGCGTGCTGCGCAAAGTGGTACGTGATCACCTGAAACGGTATAAAGAGGTGGCGTCAATGAATGACGAGCACGTTGAACGCGGGGGCGACGGTATTACTGTTGTTGTTTTAAAGTAATACAGTCTTTGTACAACGCTTGATCCGGCGGTAACAAAAAAACGGCTGTCCCGATATCGGGACAGCCGTTTTTACAATATCGATTATTCGATTACGGGCGTGTGAAGATAAAGGTCCAGTTGCCGGTTACGGAAGCTGTTTTGCCGCCGATGCTATAACTGGTACCCTCGGGTATAGTAAATTCAAGCGTCAGGGTCTTGTCACCGTTTTCGAGCTTGTAGGTCATCGGCACGTCAGCAAATGCACCCACGCCGCCATTCAGTTTTGAATCCAGGCGCGTTATATTGCTGGCTGCGTTTGAGCCAAATTTCCAGAGGCCTTCGGCCGGCCACGGGCTGGTCACGACGCCATCGGGTACAGAGAATGTGTAGGTGAACTCGCCGTTTTCGGAGAAGGTTTGAGATTTTGCAAGGCTTAATACCCCACCCTCAAATTCATCATTCCAATCGGGACCGCCAGATGTACCGCTTACGCTGGATACAGTCCAGTCGGCTTGAAGTTTTGTAAACTGCGTTTGTTGTTGAGACGTGCCTCCGCCGTCATCGCTTCCACAGTTAGACGCCACAAACCCCGCACCTACGAGCAACAGGAGGGATAAAAATCTTGCTGAATGTTTCATGTTTAAACTAAAATTATAGGATACGAATATGAACGTAAATATTCAAAAATCAAATTCCTGCCACCCGCGGCAGCAATTATCGTTCTGTTAATTACGGTGTTACGAGGTCAAGTAACCCCTATTTATAGCGCATTATATCAACTTTATGGGCTTCGGCCGGATATTCTGACGGTTCATTGCTGGCCACCAACACGGTGCAGCCGGTCGTGAGCAGCTGGCGTAACCCGTCCAGGTACCAGGTAAAAGCACGGTTGTCCAGGTTGGTGCCCGGTTCGTCCAGGAATACGAGATCGGCCTGTGTATAGAATGCCAGGGCCAGCTTCACGCGCTGGCGCATGCCAGACGAGAAGTTGCCAATGATCTTGTCACGGGCATCGGCCAGGTACATGCGTTCGAGCATGTCGGCCAGGGTAAGGTCGTAACGGGCTTTTTTGAGGGAAAAATGGAATTGTAGCTGCTCTTCGAGTGTAAACTCTTCGATGAGGTCCATATACGGAGTGGCTATCGACACATGGCTATAGACATCTTCGCCGGGCAAGGGCTTGCCGGCGCGGGTATAGGTCACAACGCCTTTGCTGGGCGGCATCTGGCCCCAGAGCACCTGCAGCAGGGTAGACTTACCCGAACCGTTGGGTCCCGTGACGGCGTAGATGGCCCCCGGTATGAGGGTAATGTCCAGGTTGCGAAAGATCCACTCGCGATTAAAGCGCTTGCCGAGTCCTTCCGTGGTGATCGTAATGCCGGTGGAGGAGGGAGTGCTCACCGGTGTGATCAGTCGATTCCGCCGTAGCCTTTCATGATACCGCGTTCGGAATTACGGATGAAGTCGAGGATATAGTCGCGCTCCTCGCTGCCCGCAATTTCCTTTTCGATCAGATCAATGGCTTTAGAGTTGTTGAGTCCCTTCAAAAAGATAAAGCGGTATATTTCCTGGATCTCGTTAATCTTCTCGGACGTAAAGCCGCGGCGACGAAGGCCCACGGTATTAATACCGGCATAAGCGAGCGGCTCGCGTGCAGCCTTGGTAAAAGGCGGCACGTCTTTGCGCACCAGCGATCCGCCGCCGATGTAGGCGTGTGAACCGATCTTGGAGAACTGCTGTACGGCGCAGGCTCCGCCGAAAATGGCGTAGTCGTCGATGAGTACGTGGCCCGCCAGCTGCACCGAGTTGCCCAAGATGCAGTGGTTGCCTACGATGCAGTCGTGGCCCAAGTGGGCATATGCCATGATGAGGCAGTCGGTGCCGACTACCGTTTTATACTTGTCGACCGTACCACGGTTGATGGTTACACATTCGCGAATGGTGCTACGGTCACCAATTTCTGTCGTGGTTTTTTCGCCTTTAAATTTCAGATCTTGTGGAATGCCGGAGATTACGGCACCTGGAAAGATCTTACAATCTTTACCGATGCGCGCGCCATCCATGATCACGGCGTTCGGGCCGATCCAGCAGTTGTCGCCGATGACGACATCTTGCAGTACGGTGGCAAAGGGCTCGATGGTAACATTATTACCAATCTGTGCCTCAGGGTGTACGTTGGCTAGGGGGAAGCGGCTCATGAATCTTTACGGACTATACTGGCGGTCATTGTTCCTTCGCAGACGAGTGTGTTGCCGACATAGGCGCGGCCGGTCATCTTGGCGATACCTCTTTTGATGGGGGCCAGCAGGTCACACTGGATGACCAATGTGTCGCCTGGCAATACCATTTTACGGAATCTGAAGTTTTCGATTCCCATAAAATAGGTCCAATAGTTTTCGGGGTCGGGTACCGTGTTCAGTACCAGGATGCCACCGGTTTGTACCATGGCTTCTACCTGCATTACGCCGGGCATTACCGGGTTGCCGGGAAAGTGTCCCTGGAAGTGGGGCTCGTTCATGGTCACATTCTTCACGCAGGCGACGCTTTCGTTGTCGAGGTAGATGACCTTATCGATCATCAGGAACGGATAGCGGTGCGGTAGAATGCTGGCGATCTTGTTGATGTCCATCACGGGCGGTAGTGACGGGTTGTATTTCGGGCGGCCGGACTTATCGGCCTGCTCCATGGCTTTCTTGAGCTTCTTGGCGAACGCTACGTTGGCAGCGTGGCCCGGGCGTGCTGCCAGGATCTGCGCTTTCAACGGGCGGCCCGCCAGTGTCAGGTCGCCGACGATGTCCAGCAGCTTGTGGCGGGCGGGCTCGTTTTTATAGCGCAATTCAATGTTATTCAGTATGCCTTCCTGCTTCACAGCCACTTTGGGCTTGCCCAACATTTTGGCGATGTTGTCGAGCTCGTCGTCTTGTACGACGCGGTCCACGATCACAATGGCGTTGTTGAGGTCACCGCCGCGGATCAGGTTGTTTTTATATAGCATTTCCAGCTCATGCAGGAAGCAGAATGTGCGGCAGGAAGCAATTTCCTTCTCGAACTGACGAATGTCGGTGATCGACGCATGCTGGCTGCCCAGTACAGGAGAGTTATAGTCTACCATGACCGTTACACGGTAGTCGTCAAGCGGCAAAGCCGCGATCTCTACATTGCGGGCAGTCTCGCGGTAGAAGAGGGGAGCTTGTACTTCAAAGAAATCGCGCAGCGCATTTTGCTCTTCCATGCCGGCTTCCTTCAGGATTTCCACAAACTGAATGGAGCTTCCGTCCATGATGGCACACTCGGGACCGTCGAGTTGGATCAGAACATTGTCGATCTCCAGGCCGGTCAGTGCCGCCAGGGTATGTTCGATGGTGCTGACCTTGGCACCGCTTTGTTCAATGGTTGTACCGCGTGAAACATCGGTTACGTTATCACAGTCGGCGTCGATGATGGGAGACCCAGGAAGATCAATACGTTGGAACTTAATGCCATGGTTCGGCTTCGCCGGCAAGAAGGTCATATTGGTTTGAACCCCCGTGTGCAGGCCGACCCCGGAAAGGGTCACAGACTTCTGGATGGTTTGCTGTTTTATATTAAGCATGTTCTGGAAAAGTGGGCAAAGTTAAACCCATTATCCAGATTATGCAATTCTGCGTTTTTCTTGCGAATAGGTACTGTATGTCAGTGTTTTACGGGTATCAGGCACCTGCCGGAAGGTCCTGACCCGCCACCTTTTTTTCCAGCTCGCGCAGGCGGTTGTTGAGGTCTGGCAGCCTTTTAAAGACAGCGTACGACCGAAAGTACTCCTTGAGGTCGATGGCGGGGTAGCCGATCAGCCGCTGACCTTCTTCGGTGATCGATTTCGGGATGCCCGCCTGTGCACCGATGCCGGTGTTGTTGGCGATGACCAGGTGCCCTGCGATACCGACTTGTCCTGCGAAAATACAGTTCTCGCCAATCCTGGTCGATCCTGAAATGCCAGCCTGCGCGGCAATGACGGTGTTCTTGCCGATCTCGACGTTGTGGGCGATCTGGATGAGGTTGTCGAGCTTCACACCCTGGCGTATGAGGGTGGCGTCGCCAAACATGGTCGCACAATCAATGACCGTGTTGGCACCGATGGACACGTTGTCTTCAATAATGACGTTGCCCAGTTGGGGAATGGTCTTATAGGTGCCATTTTCCTGTGGCGCGAAGCCGAAGCCGTCGCTGCCAATTACGGTACCAGCATGGATCACGCAGTTGTTGCCAATGCGCGTATCGGCATAGATTTTTACTCCCGGGTGAATGATGGTATCGTTGCCGATCACGGCGTTGTCGCCAATGTATGCGTGTGGGTGGATCTTGACGTTGTCGCCAATTTTGACACCACTGCCGATGTAGGAGAACGCGCCGCGGTATATATTCTGGCCGATGGTTGTTCCTTCGCCAACATAGCTGGGCTGCTCGATGCCGGTCTTCTGAAAGCTCACCATTTTGTGGTACTCTTCCAGCAATGCGGTAAAGCTGCTATAGGGATCGTCTACCAGGATGAGCGAGCTGGTTACTTCCTTGCGCGGAACAAAGTCTTTCTTGACGATGACCGCGGTCGCCTGGGTAGTATAGATATATTGTTCGTACTTGGGATTTGATAAAAAAGCAAGCTGGCCTTTTTTGGCATCCTGTATCTTAGCCAACATGTTGATCTTCTCCTGACCATCTCCCCGCACTTCACCGCTTAGCATGGCGGCTATTTGATTGATCGTAAATTCCATAGGCGCTTGTTTGTTAACGGATCGTGATAAAAAGTCTTCCGTAGCAGTCCGTCATTCTAACAGTTAAAAAATCTCACAAAGATACATTTTTAGGCCAGCAGAGATAGTTTTTTTTGACGATTTTGCTAATAGCCTTAATGTTAGGAAGATCAGAGGCATCGGCAATGTCGAGCAGTTCGCCATTGCGCATGAGGATGTTGATGTGCTGTCCCTCGGCATAGGCTTCGTTGGTGACGGTGCCATAGGAGTACAGGTAGGACGTCTCGGCGCGCAGGGTCTTATACTCGCGCGCGATGGCCTCGCGGATACTGTCTACCGTTGTCCGGCCGATCGGTTCCCGGCTAAGACGGATCTGGAACAAGTTTCGCGTCAGGAGCATGTCCGTGAGCATCGACAGGATGGGGTCGGGATGGGTACGCCAGAATTTCATGGCACCCCACAGATCGTGGTCGTCGAGCCGGCCGAAGGCTGTCAGCAGGGCGGAGTTTTCGGTGAAGTCGGAGAGCGAATAGTCATTCGCCAGGAACAGGCGCAGGCTGTCGCTGGCGGTGACGTTATGGCCTGCGCGGACGAGGGCTTGTGCCCGCCGTACGACGTTGACCAGCATGCGCTCAGCACTCACCGCCGTTTTATGCAAATACACCTGCCAGTACATAAAACGCCGGGAGTTGAGGAAGTTCTCGATGTTGAGAATGCCTTTTTCTTCCACGACCAGATGCTCCTGGTATACATTCAGCATCGCGACAATGCGGTCTACGCCAATGGCGCCCTCTTGCACGCCGGTGAAAAAGCAGTCGCGCTTGAGGTAGTCGAGGCGATCGACGTCCAGCTGGCTGGAGACCAGTTGATGAAAGAATTTTCGTGAATAGCTATTCCGGAAGATCTGAAGGGCCAGGCTCAGGGCGCCGTTAAATTCTTTGTTGAGCTGCTCCATGAACAGATAAGAGAGGCTCTCGTGTTTGATGCCCGGCAGTAAAACGTGTTCCAGCGCATGGGAGAACGGCCCATGGCCCATGTCGTGCAGGAGCACGGCCAGTCGTGCAGCCTCTTCTTCCTCCGGTGAAATGTCAGTTCCTTTTTGGCGAAGCGTGCCGAGCACGCGTCCCATCAGGTGCTGGGCGCCGAGCGCATGTTGAAAACGCGAATGCAGGGCAGCGGGGTAAACCAGGTCGGAGAGTCCAAGCTGGCGGATGTGGCGAAGCCGCTGAAAGGCGGGGTGGGAGATGACGTCGAAAATGAGGTCTGAAGGAAGCTGAACGAACCCGTATATGGGGTCGTTTATGATTTTCTTTTTGTTCACAGCATACAGTTTAACGCCCCCGCCGTACCCGACTTTTGTCAGTATAAGGCCTCTTCCAATGCGAGGATCTGTTTTTTGAGCGTCGTCAGTTCTTGTCCCAGATTTTTATAAACGGGGCTTTGGTGTAGCTGGTCAAGTTTCATCTGACGGATAAGTCGTTGAAGCTCCAATTCGCGCTTAAGCAGGGAGGCCCGCAAGGCCTTGGGGTCGGGGTTCATGGGTCTTTAGCGAGACAGGTTAGGTCGGTCCGGCGAAGATCACATAAAATGTGTTAGTGTAAAAGTCTGCGAGCGTTTTTTTTACCGGCGCACGGGTGCGCATTGTAGTAATTGGCCGCCGGCATATTTTTTTAGTTAAAAATCGTTTCTGTAAAATAAAAAAACGCTAATTACCGTTAACATAGTTACCGTTTTATAACATTCACTGGCATTTTATATTTAAATTATTGTATTCAAGTAATTAAACGCTGCGAGGATATACATTTACGCCCATGAAGGCTCTTCTACGTTCCCGGATTAGATCCCTGCGCTACCTGCTCGCGTTGGTCTTTCTCCTGCCGGAGGTTGTGCAGGCTACCCACCTGCGTGCCGGCAATATCTTAATGACATTGCTAGACTGTGAAACGCGCCGTTACAGAATACGTGTGGAGGTCTATACTAACACCACGAACACGAATGTGCTGTTTGGTGGGGAACAAGACTACCTGGACTTTGGCGATCGTACGGGGCGCATGCTGGTGCCGGAGATCGGCCCGAATCCCGGCACGCCCCCCGCGGGAATCAGCTGGGGTTACTCGACCGATGGTCTGCCTGCTGGCACCGCCCGCGCGTACTTCGAAATAGATCACATTTTTGCCGGCCCCGGCACCTATACCGTCAGCTATGTTGAACCGAACCGGAATGCCGGCGTGGTAAACATGGATCAATCGGTGAACACCACGTTTTATCTTGAAACACAAGTTGTTATAGACCCTTTTTTCGGCTGTAGCTCGCCGGCCATCCTGGAAGTGCCGCCTGTTGACCGGGCGTGTACGACGGTGGCCTGGTTTCATAACCCCGGCGCCAAGGACCTTGACGGTGACCGCCTCAGCTACCAGATGGTGGTTCCCTTCCGCGACCGGGCTACGACAGTATTAAACTATCAAGACCCTAATGCTGCAAAATTTTATCCAGACTTCAACAACGGACAGGAACCTCGCCCAGGTGGCAACCCGCCCTGGGGCGCCCCGCAATTTGGAATCGATGCGGTTGATGGCACTGTCACGTGGAACGCACCCGGCACGGCGGGTGAATACAATATTGCGTTTATCGTCATTGACTGGCGTTTGATCAACGGACAGTGGCGGCAGATGGGATTCGTGCGGCGCGATATGCAGATTCTGGTCGAGGAGTGTGACAATAAACGCCCCGAGCTTATTATCCCCGAAGATATTTGTGTGACGGCGGGTACTACGATCGAGGAGACCATCAAAGGTACCGATCCGGATGGCGACAGAATCAAGATCACGGCATTTTCAGAGACCTTGGATTTTCCGGCGCAGCAGTCGCCGGCTACGCTTACGCCAGAGAATGTGTTTCAGCCTTCGCCCGGTCAGGTTGTATATCGTTGGGCGACAGACTGTGAGCACGTTCGCCAGCAGCCGTATACCGTAAACTTTAAAGTGGAGGACGAGAAAGGTCTCGTGAACTATAAGACATGGCGGATTACTGTGGTCGGGCCTGCCCCGATATGGAACGACGCTAAACTGAACACGGCCACGCAAACGGCCACGATTAAGTGGGACCGTTACCTATGTCAAAATGCTGAATTAATAGAAGTCTGGCGAAAGGTCGACAGTACGACTTACCGACCCGACAACTGTGAAACCGGTATGCCTTCCGGACTGGGGTATGAGCGAATCGCCACGGTGCCGGCCCGGATTCCGCCTTCGCAGCTAACGGGGCAATATGTTGATAATAATGACGGGAAGGGGCTGGCTCCAGGTGCGATGTATTGTTACCGCCTGGTGGCGGTATATCCATTGCCACAAGGCGGCGAGAGTTATGTAACGAGAGATACATGCGTCGGGCCGATACCGGCGGATGTGCCAATTATAACAAACGTGTCGGTGGAAAGTACCAGTGCGCAAGATGGCCTGGTGCGAGTAAGCTGGAAGCGGCCGTTCGATCTCGACCCGGTTGCGTACCCCAAGGAAACATTGAAGTATGAACTGTACCGCGCGACTGGTTTTAACCGGGTTGGTGACTCGACACTCGTTGCTACTTTGTTGGGAGACACGACTTATCTGGACGGAGGTTTGAATACCGAAGTGAGTGTTTTCAATTATAGTGTTGTTGCCTATAACGGCCACGGGCCAGACGCAGAGATGATTGGCGCATCAGAAGTCGCGTCATCCGTACGCCTGGGATCGTCGTCTCAGAAAGATCAGATTACACTGGACTGGCGCGCCGAGGTTCCCTGGTCGAACCAGATTGAAGCGCACCCTTACCACTATATTTTTCGCGGTGGCGAAAATGACACGGATGCCCAGTTTGTGCTGGTGGATTCGGTCAACGCAACGGAAAGCGGATTTCAGTTTGTCGATACCGAGTTGGAGAGCGGGAGAACGTATTGTTATCGTATCCTGACCAATGGTGGCTATGGTAATCCGAAAAAGATACCGGAACCGTTGGAAAACTTCTCGCAGCGTATCTGCGTACAGCCTGGAGACAGCATTCCGCCGTGCAAGCCCTTGCTGGCGCTTGAGACGCAAGGTTGCGAAGGCCGCGATCCGCTAAGCCTGTGTTTGCCCGCGACAGGCAGCTTCTCCAACATCATTAGTTGGTCGCGTAGCGAGGCGGACGAATGTCAATCGGATATTGTACGCTACTATGTATATAGAGGATCTTATAATGGTGAGTACATCCGAATCGATTCGCTGGATGCAACGACGACCACATTTCAAGATAACGGTCTGTCGTCGCTTGCGTGGTGTTACCGGGTGTCGGCGGTCGACTTCTCGGGTAACGAAAGCGAGATGAGCGACGCTGTTTGTAATGATAATTGTCCGGCCTATACGTTACCGAACGTGTTTAGCCCGAACGGCGACGAATTTAATCCGGTGTTCCGTGCCTACAACTACAAGGATTGCAACGGCGAGACCGGGCCATGTCCGGAATATGTGATCGAAGGTTGTGCGCGATTTGTAAAGAGCGTGCGGTTTAACGTGTACAACCGCTGGGGGCGTCAGGTATATACGTATGAGGCTGACGTTGCCAATGACGAATCGATTTATATCGATTGGGACGGAAAGGACAAGAACGGTTCCTTGCTGCCGTCTGCTGTCTATTATTATGTTGCTGAGGTGACCTTCGATGTACTGAAGCCCGACGACGCTGTGAAGAAATTTAAGGGCTGGGTACACCTGCTTGGCGACGGGCAATAGGCCTGTCGTGAGGCGTACTGCAGCCACCAATTATATGCCGGCGGGGGCCGGCTGGAACGGCCCCGCTTTCTTCTGTTTACTTTTTCACTATTTTTGGCGGCTGATTTAACCAGGGGCGTCCATTGCAATCGTTCTTTTGACACGATTGTGCTGGTTTCCCGCTAAAAAACACAACATGAAGGCATACGTATTTCCCGGACAGGGCGCGCAGTTTACCGGTATGGGCAAGGATTTATATGAGGCTACCCCGGCGGCCAAGGCCCTGTTTGACCGCGCCGACGAAATTCTCGGCTTCAAGCTTTCGCAGGTGATGTTCGAAGGAACCGCCGACGAGCAAAAGCAAACGAAGGTAACGCAACCCGCGATCTTCCTGCATTCAGTAGCGATCGCGTTAACAAGCGACGCATTCCACCCCGACATGGTGGCGGGCCATTCGCTGGGTGAATTTTCAGCCCTGGTCGCTAACAAAACCCTGTCGTTCGAAGATGGTTTGAGACTGGTATCCAAACGCGCGGCGGCTATGCAAAGCGCTTGTGAGCTGAACCCCTCTACGATGGCCGCCATTCTCGGTCTGGAGGATAAAGTGGTGGAGGACATCTGTGCTTCCATCGAAGGAGAGATCGTCGTTGCTGCAAACTATAACTGCCCCGGACAGCTGGTAATTTCCGGTTCGGCAAAGGGTATCGACCTGGCGTGTGAAAAACTTCGCGCCGCCGGCGCAAAGCACGCGATGCACTTGCAAGTAGGCGGAGCGTTTCACTCGCCGCTGATGGAACCTGCGCGCGAAGAGTTGGCCGCGGCTATTGAAGCGACGACTTTTAGCAAACCTATCTGCCCGGTGTACCAGAATGCCACAGCAGCTCCGGCCATCGAGATTGCAGCGATCAAAAAGAATCTTATTGCCCAGTTAACGGCGCCTGTGCGCTGGAATCAATCGGTGCAGAACATGATAAAAGACGGCGCGGCAAGCTTTATTGAGTGCGGCCCCAAGAAGGTACTGCAAGGGTTGGTGAAAAAGATCAACCCCAGCGTCGAAGCACGGAGCCTTTAAGCCCCCGTTACTTCACGCTATACTATTTATAATTTTTTGACAGCGAGCTGGTCGGGACATTCCGCGAGCAGCTCGCTGATTTTTTTATGGAGTACCGGGTGGATCACATCGCCGGCAATCTCTGCCAGCGGCATCAGTGCAAACCGTCGCAGGGGGATGCGCGGGTGCGGTACCTGTAGGGTAGGGGTATCGATGATTTGGTCGCTATACAATAGCAGGTCGATGTCGATTACACGCGGTCCCCAATGTTCCCGGCGTTCCCGCCCCAGGGATTTTTCAATGTCCAACATTACTTCGAGCAGCGCGTGGGCGTTCAGCGATGACGATAATGCCAAGGCCTGGTTTAGAAAGCCGGGCTGGTCGGCGCGACCCCATGCTGCGGTTTCGTACAGGGCGGACGTGTTGACCAGGTGACCTGCCCGGGCCGCCAGCGCGGCGCGGGCTGCTGCCAGGTGGCCGGCGCGGTCGCCCAGGTTTGTACCCAGCAGGAGAAAGATGTCGTGCGTCATGGAGGAATGCGGCCGAAAGCCCCCACAAACATACTTTTTTATTCGAAGGGGTATTGCTTAATTTCGGGGCTTAAAGGAATGATATGAATTTTTGGAAAAGCCTTCTGGCTGCCTTTCTGGCGCTGGTGATCTTCTCGACCTTGTCGTTAATTCTCTTCGTCGCCGTGCTGGCGGCGGGCTTATCGGGTGATGATGCAGTCGTCATTCATCCCAATACGGTGCTTCACCTGAAGCTCGATGCGGAGATTACGGAAAGAGAGTATAGCAACCCATTGGCCGGCCTACCGATCGTGGGGCAAGCCGATGTACCACGCATCGGTCTGATTGAATTAAAAGAAACCATCCGCCACGCGCAGGAGGATGATAATATACAAGGTATTTATCTTGACATCAGCCATCCGCGCGCGGGGTTCTCATCGCTGGAAGAGGTACGGCAGTCGCTTCTTGAATTCCGCGAAAGCGGTAAGTGGGTAGTTGCCTATACGGAGACGATGACGGAGGGAGCTTACTACCTGGCTTCTGCTGCAAATAAAATATATCTTAATCCGGAAGGCGAGGTCGAGTTCAATGGTTTGAGCGTGGAGATCATGTTCTTCAAGAAGCTGTTTGACAAGCTTGAAATACGCCCGGAGATCTTCCGCGTGGGAGCCTTCAAAAGCGCCGTCGAGCCTTTCCTTCTGGAAAAGATGAGCCCCGAGAACAAGTTGCAACTGACGGAGCTCATGAACTCGGTATACGGTCATATGTTAAACCGCATCGCCGACGCACGGCATATGCAGGTAGAACGTCTGAAAGAAATCTCCGATAAGATGTTGGTTCGCAACGCTGCCCTGGCCCGCGAGCTTGGCCTGGTGGATAGCTTGCTATACCGCGACGAGTTCCGCGACCATCTCAAAACACGTTTGAGGCTGAGCGGGGCCGATACGGTAACATTCGTGAAGTATGATCAATATCGCCGTGGTGTTTCTGATTATAAAAGCGCTTCGAACGAGATTGCCGTGATCGTGGCCGATGGTTCTATCATGCCGGGTAAAGCCGAGGCGGAGCAACGCATCATCGGTGCTGATACGTTTGTCGAGGCTATTCGTCGTGCCCGTGAGGACGATAATATTAAGGCAATTGTATTGCGTATCAATTCTCCCGGTGGTGAGTTTCGTGCGTCGGATATGATGTGGCGCGAGATTACACTGGCGCGTGCGCAGAAGCCCGTCATTGCTTCGATGTCGGATTACGCAGCATCGGGTGGTTATTATCTGGCGATGGCTTGTGATACCATTGTGGCGCAACCCCATACGATTACAGGCTCGATCGGTATCTTTGGAATGATGTTCGATATGAGCGAATTCTTATCGAACAAGGTTGGCATTACCTTCGACGAAGTGCGCACGGGCGAGTTTGGCGACATGTATACCTTGTCGCGCCCGCTTTCGGAAGCTGAACGCAACTACTGGCAAAAGAACTTAGATGATCACTACGCCTCGTTTACACGCAAGGCAGCCGAGGGGAGACATATACCGGTGGAGGAAATTGAGAAAGTAGCTTCCGGCCGGGTGTGGTCGGGCGCACAGGCCCTTGACCACAAACTGGTGGATGTACTGGGCGGCTTTGACGACGCTGTCAATATTGCCGCCGCCAAGGCTGGTGTTGCTGCCGATTATAAACTGCGCTTTTATCCGGAGCAGGAGCTGAGCTTCTTCGAACAACTGATGTCGCAATGGGAAGAAGATGCCCGCACGGAAGCCCTGCAAGCCGAGCTGGGTGACCTGTATGGCTGGTATCAACAGGTACACAACCTTAAAAGCTATCAAGGCGTCCAGGCGCGCATGCCGTTTGAACTTCGCCTTCACTAACCTATTTTTGTCTATTCATTTATCCTCTAACTGAGAAAATATGACGATACGCAATAACTGGACGCGGGAAGAGATCGCCGCCATTTACAACAAGCCCGTACTCGACCTGATGTACGAAGCGGCGACCGTGCACCGGCAGTATCACCAGGCCGGCGAGGTACAAGTGTGTACGCTGCTGTCGGTAAAGACCGGCGGCTGTCCTGAAGATTGTGCTTACTGCCCGCAGGCAGCCCGGTATAATACCAGTGTGAAGGCGCACAAGATGATGGAAGTAGGGGAGGTATTGCAGAAGGCGGTAGAAGCCAAGGAGTCTGGCAGCACACGCTTTTGTATGGGCGCTGCCTGGCGCGAGGTGCGTGACAACCGCGACTTCGACAAAGTGATCGAAATGGTAAAGGGTGTTAATACTCTGGGCCTGGAAGTGTGCTGCACACTGGGTATGCTCACACCCGAGCAGGCACAGAAGCTGAAGGATGCCGGGTTGTATGCCTACAATCACAACCTCGACACAAGCGAGAATTTTTACGACGATATTATCACGACGCGCACATACCAGGATCGTCTCGACACGCTCGAGCACGTCCGCAATGCGAACATCTCGGTTTGTTCGGGGGGTATCATTGGGATGGGCGAAGGCGAAGCGGACCGCATCGGTATGCTGTATACATTGGCTACGTTGCCGCAGCACCCAGAGTCGGTGCCTGTCAATGCACTGGTGCCTGTAGAGGGCACGCCGCTGGAAGATCAGCCGAAGGTGTCTGTATGGGAGATGGTGCGCATGATTGCGACGGCACGCATCATCATGCCGCATGCCATGGTGCGGTTGTCGGCAGGCCGTGTTCGCATGAACCTGGAAGAACAGGCGCTATGCTTTATGGCCGGCGCCAACAGTATCTTTGCTGGCGACAAATTGCTCACGACGCCGAACCCCGGTTACGTCAAGGATCAAGAGATGTTCCAGACGCTTCAACTACGTCCGCGTCAGGCGTACAAGGAGCAGCTAGTATAAACAAACCGGTTGGTCTACCCGCCATGATAACGCGGGAGGCACGTTTTTCGGAACGGGCCTCCCGCGTTTTTCTTTTACAACGCTATGGGCACCAGCCCTTCTCTTGCAAGGGCTTTTTCTATAGGGTTTACGCCTGCCGCTAATTCTGTTGATTTGCCGTTAACTGTGGCAAAAAATCCCCATTACACTCGTCGAATGCACCGTTTTACACTTAAAATCTGGGGATGTGTTGTTTCCGTGCAAAATTTCCGGTTACCAAAGCAACCGTGCAGAATAGCGCAAAAACAGGGATTATTGGACGTCAGAAAGACACTAAAACCATTGTAATATTACGATTTAGTCATGTAATAAATGGTCTGATTTTTACAAAAGACGGTGTTAAAGTATTAGTTTAACTACTTCCTATTACACGGACGATTGGCCCGGTGGGTTGCCGAAAAAACAGAAAATAAGAATTCGAGTGCCCGGACAGGCTCTGATAAAGGGGGATGAACATGGAATGTAGAGGCCGGATATCGGCAAAAACTGCGGGAGGCAGTGGAAACAGCGGTTGGGTAGCGGACCAACGGATCAGCGGGCATTCACCTCTTTGTGGGCCTTCAGGAGGCTCAGCAAGGAAGTGAATGCGGGCTGAGATGATAGCGTAGCATGGGGGTTGTTGGAATACAGGATGGCATAACGGATGTGTCTGAGTGAACGTCCATTAGAATGCCTGGTCTGCCATGGTAAAGCCGCCGGCAGGGGCTGAAGCTTCGGCAGCGCTTGTGTTGGTGATCTCGGTCTTAACGGCCTGGGGGGCTTCTTTACCGCGTACAGTCACAAAGGTGAACGATAACGTAACCAGGGCCGAAGCAGCGAGGAGGATTATAACTTTAGTTTTCATAGTCTTGATAATCAAAATATTGGGAAATGGTTATAAGGATAGGGTTGGGTTAGAAAGCGTCGTCTGCAGATCCGCGTCCACCGCCGTTAAAGGTCTGCTGAGGTGTCACTTCTTCTTCGGTGCAGGCTGTGATGGCTACGCTTGAAACCAGGGCAAAAAGGATGATGTAGATGATTTTTTTCATGGGAGTATGTCGTTTGGTATAGGTGAATAAGCTTTGTTTAAGGGATTAGAAAGGGCCATCTGCCGATCCGCGTCCGCCGCCGTTGGAAGACGTAGGGGCTACTTCTTCTTCGGTGCAGGCTGTGATGGCTACGCTTGAAACCAGGGCAAAAAGGATGATGTAGATGATTTTTTTCATGTGGTAATTCGTTTAATAGTAGGTCAATAGGTTTTTTTTATGGGGATTAGAAGGGGCCATCTGTCGATCCACGACCGCCACCGTTGTCATCGCAGGCCGGCGTAATCTCCTCTTCGGTACAGGCCGAAATTGTTATGCTCGAAATGAAGGCAAACAACAGTATATAAATGGCTTTTCTCATAGTAGGTAGTAGTTAGATATGTTCGATAATAGTTTCCGTTTGTGTTAGCCCGGGAGACCCCAATTTGTGTGGCGGTCGCTTGCGAGACCGTGTTGTCGGTGTGGTCGGGTCGCCAACCATGAAAGAAAGCCATGTGAGGTGGGCCACTTTTTCATGAGTTTGTCGGGTTTATGTTTTTGTAATAGGTTTATTAGAATTAAATTGATACCTCAAAATTGGCAGGTTTAGTTGAATCTTTTCCCGTATTAAAATTTGTAACCTCACCCGTGTACCTAAATTTTTTAAACTTTCGTAAGCTAGCCGCCATTGTTCTTCTTCTGATTGTAGCGGGAAATGTGAGTGGACAAGAACAACGATCGGCGCGGATCGACTCGTTGAAGAGCTTGTTGCCCGGTAAGAGCGATAGCGAGAAATTTGATATACTATATGACCTGGCGCGTGCGCTGATCCTGGACTCGCGTCAACGTGAAGCGCTGTCATACGCAACGGAGGCCGCACGCATTGGATGGGACCAGGGCGATAGCCTTCGAATCGTGAAAGGCATCATGCTCGAGGCGTCAGCGCTGCGACGCCTGGAGCGTCTTGACGAGGCGTTGAGAAAATCCGAACAAGGGTTGGGGATCGCCCGCAGGAACGGCTATGCTGCCGAGAATAAAATCCTGCTGAACTCCATTGCGCTGATATATACCCTGCGCGCGGATTATGGAAAAGCACTGGAGTATAATTTCGAGACGCTGATCGCCCGAGAGCGGGATGGGGTAAAAAGCGAGATCAGTATTGCGCTGAACAACATCGGCCTGGTGTACTTCAAGATGAAACACTATGGGAAAGCGATCGAGTTCTACACCAAGGCACTGGATATCAAACGCGAAGCAAACGATACGTACGACCTCGACAGGCTTCTCATCAACCTGGGCTTGTGTTATAACCAGATCGGCGGGGCAGGCGCCGAAGAATTTCACCAGGCGCAGAAGTATATCAGCGAAGCGTTGAAGATCTGCGCCGATAACTGCAGCCTCAGCATTCTTATCGAAGCACATTTCGGTTTGGGGGTGTCCAACTTTCTACTCGGAGAGTTCAAGGAAGCACGCCGGCATTTTGAACGCTCCCTGGAGATCGCCCGGCAGGATAACGACAAGCGCTTTCAAATTGAGAATATGGTATACCTGGCCCAGGTGGCGCGGGAGGAGAACGATCTCAAAGCCTCCGAGCTGAGCCTTCGACGGGCCGAAGCGCTTTCCTCCGAATTGGGATACGATCAGCTATTGCTGGATACGTATAAGCAATTTGCCGTGCTGTATACCCGCAGAGACGATTTCCAAAATGCGTCTCTCTACCAAAACAAGTACATTCAGCTAAAGGACAGCGTTATCAGCGAAGAGCTTGTTAGGAACGTAGCCAACATCCAGACGGACTATGAAGAGCGGGAGAACATCAGCATCATTGCCGCCAAGGAGCAGGTCATCAAACAACAAAGCGATCTCAACTTTGCCATTGCCATCATTGCGATGTTAGCCGGTATGCTGGTGCTGGTACTTCAGCGAAGCAACCGGACCATCAAGCGTGTCAACGCCCAACTTTCAGAAGCGAAGGAAACTATCCAGGCACAGAATGAATTGTTAGAGAGCAAAAATAAATACCTCGACAAAGAGGTGGAGGCCAAGACCGTCGACCTGGAGCGCGCCAACCAGTCACTGAAACAGGTGAACGACGAGCTTGATAATTTTATCTACAAGACCTCGCACGACATTCGCGGGCCGCTGGCCAGTCTTAAAGGCATGTGCAACGTGGCGTTGCTGGATGTGAAAGACCCCGTGGCGCTCGACTACCTGCGCAAGCTCGACACCACGGCAGAGCGACTGAACACCATTCTCACGCGATTGTTGATCATTAACCAGATCAACAACTCAAAGTTGTCCATTAGCCAGGTCGACTTCGAGTCTATCGTCAACGACGTGCTCATGCTTGAAAAGAAAAAGGGCCTGCCCCAAAAGTTGGTGATTCGCAAGCAGATCGACGAGCGGGCCATGATCCGTTCCGACCGCGAGCTGATTCGTATTGTACTGGAAAATCTTATCGACAATGCCATCAAGTTTTACAACGAGGCGGCCACTGTCGAGTCGTTTGTGGAGATATACATTCTGCCGATGGACAAGGGGTACGTAAAGATGCGCGTGGTGGACAATGGCATCGGCATCAGCGAAGAAAATCCGGGCAAGCTGTTTCGGATGTTCTTCCGGGCGTCGGAGCGTTCGGAGACCGGGGGTATTGGCTTGTACATTGTAAAAACCGCTACCGCTAAACTTGGGGGTAGGGTAGGACTGCAAACGACTCCGGAGGGATACACCGAGTTCTACGTGATCTTCCCGGCCTATCCGCCCAATCTCGATGAAGGCGCCGAAAAGCCGTCCATCTGACGACCTTCGGGAATTTTTTTACGTCCTTTACTATTATCATCTTTGCACGTTGTTCAGTCAACGGTTTTAGAAAGCACCATGAGTCAATTTAAACGTCATACCATCACGGCCGCATTGCCGTATGCAAACGGTCCCCTTCACATCGGTCACATTGCCGGCGCCTATCTGCCGGCGGACACCTACGTGCGCTTCCTGCGCCTGCGGGGCGAAGATGTGGTCTTTATCTGTGGTTCTGACGAGCACGGCGTAGCCATTACCCTCGGCGCCAAGAAAGAGGGGGTGTCGCCGCGTGTCTTCGTCGACAAGTATCATCACATGATGAAGAAAGCGTTTGAGGATTTTGGTATCGGCTTTGACATATATTCCCGCACCTCCAACCCGGTGCACTACGAAACCGCCCAGGAGTTCTTCAAAAAAATCTACGACCAGAACCTCTTCATCGAAGAGACGTCAGACCAATACTACGACGAGCAGGAAGGCATCTTTCTGGCAGACCGTTATATCATCGGCACGTGTCCCAACTGCGGCAACCCGAATGCCTACGGCGATCAGTGCGAGAAATGCGGTACGAGCCTCAGTCCACGCCAATTGATCAACCCGCGCTCCACGGTGTCGGGTAATACGCCGGTGCTGCGGCCGACGCGGCACTGGTACTTCCCGCTCGATAAGTTTGAAAACTGGCTGCGCGAGTGGCTCATCGAAGGCCATAAAGACTGGAAGACCAATGTGTACGGCCAGTGCAAGTCGTGGCTCGACCAGGGGTTGCAGCCGCGGTCGATTACACGCGACCTCGATTGGGGTATTCCGGTGCCACTGCCGGATGCAGAAGGCAAAGTGTTGTATGTGTGGTTCGATGCGCCCATTGGTTACATCTCGGCTACCAAAGAGTTGAAGCCCAACGATTGGGAAAAATACTGGAAGGATCCGGAAACACGGTTGATCCACTTTATAGGGAAAGACAATATCGTATTTCACTGTATCATCTTTCCCTCGATGCTCAAGGCTGCGGGCGACTTTATTCTGCCCGACAACGTACCGGCTAATGAGTTTCTGAACCTGGAGGGGGACAAGCTGTCTACATCGCGTAACCATGCGGTGTGGCTGCACGAATATTTGCACGATTTCCCGGGCCGTCGCGACGAGCTGCGGTATGTACTCACGTCGATTTCGCCCGAAGCGAAGGACGCAGACTTCACCTGGAAGGATTACCAACAAAAGGTCGACAGCGAGATGGTGTCCATTTTGGGTAATTTCGTAAACCGCGTGATGGTGCTGACAGGTAAATACTTTGATGGTAAAGTACCCGCCGAGCAAGAGCTGCCGGGTACCGACGATCGCCGTAAAAAAATACTGACCCTGTACCAACAAGCACATAACGATCTGAACCAGGCTGTAAAAGAAATGACGGCCTGTTTGAAAAACTTCCGCTTCCGCGAGGCGCAGTTCCAGATGATGAACCTCGCGCGGATCGGCAATAAATTCCTGGCTGATACAGAGCCCTGGAAGTTGGCGAAAGAGGATATGGAGGCCGTTGCAGCCATCCTGAACTATTCATTGACGATTGTCGGCAACATTGGTTTGGCATGCGAGCCATTCCTGCCAGATGGCGCTGCGTCGATTCGTCGCCAGCTCAACAGCGATTTGTTTGAAGTCGCGCGCAAGCAATTCTGGCAAAAGGAAGAGTTGGTACATGTTGTGGCGCAAGGCGCTGCCCTGGGCACGCCGGAATTGATGTATAAGAAGGTGGAGGATGCCGACATTGAAAAGCAAATGGAGCGCCTGCGCAAGACGCCGCTCACTGCTGTACCCGAAGCAGCCCATGCCGTGGCAGCCACGAAGGCCCTCAAGCCCGAAATTGCCTTTGACGATTTTTCGAAGCTCGACATTCGTATAGGCGAAGTGGTGGCTGCGGAGAAAATGGAGAAGTCTGACAAACTGCTTAAGCTGACTGTAGACGATGGCCTCGGTCGTCGTACTATCCTCAGCGGCATCGCCAAACACTATAGCGCCGACGAGATGGTCGGCAGGCAAGTGACCTTCATTGCCAACCTTGCCCCGCGTAAAATGATGGGCATCGAGTCGCAGGGCATGATCCTGATGGCAGAAGACAATGACGGCAAGCTGCGCTTGATACGCCCTACCGAGGATGTGGCGCCAGGCTCCACTGTGAGCTAGGGCTCTTATTCTTTTTCTTCCCAGGTAATATCGCCCTGGCGGCGTGCATGCACCTTCATGGTCACGACAACGTCATCGGCACCCGCCGCCAGGCAGGCCTCCTGTGCGCGCCTGGCTACATCCATCAGCACGTCGTACGGCCCTTGCATGACGGTCTCCATCGCGCCCACGCGATGGTCTACGCCGGACTGTGCAATGACCTCCAGCGCCGTGTCGATAATGGGATAGGGGTGACCACCGCCGATGGGGACGATCTGTATAGCTACGTGTACCTGGTGTTTCATGGGGAAGCGTTAATTGTTGAATTGACTCATGGTTTTGGCCGCGCCGATCAGGCAGAATGAAAGAACCATATCATTCGCCTTTTTCATCACCTCGGGTAACTGTGCCATTTCTTCCGCGGCAAAGTTGCTGAGTACAAAGTCTACCTGCTGCCCTTTGCCAAAGTCATTGCCGATACCAAACCGCAGACGGGAATAGTCCTGACCATTTAATACCAGCTCGATGTTCTTGAGGCCGTTGTGTCCTGCCGCGCTGCCTTGCGTACGCATGCGCAGACTACCAAACGGCAGCGCAAGATCATCGACAATGACCAGCAGGTTTTCTTTCGGGATCTTCAGCTCTTGCAGCCAATACGCAATGGCCTTGCCGCTCAGGTTCATGAATGTGTTAGGCTTGATGAGGTGTATCGTCTTGCCTTTGTGTCTGAACTCGGCTTTCTCGGCCAGACGGCCCACGGTGAAATTAGTCTGGTGCGCGTCGGCGAGTTGGTCGAGCACCAGAAAACCAATATTGTGGCGTGTCAGCTCATATTCTGGCCCGGGGTTGCCGAGGCCGGCGATGAGGTATTTCATATCGTGTAATCAATATCGTTTACAATTCCCCGATAAACAAAAATCCCCCCGACAGCGTCGGAGGGATTTTGTATAAATGGTTGGAAGTGAATTACTTCTTGCCTTCTTCTTTCTTAGGAGCCTCTTTCTTAGGAGCTTCAGCTTTCTTTGCATCGGCGGCGCCAGCAGCAGGAGCGGCAGCAGCTTCGTCAGCGGCCAATTTAGCAGCGCGCGGTACTTCTACAGCAGCAATAGTAGCCTGGTGCGGATCGAGGAACTCGAGACCTTCAATGTTCATGTCACCAATTTTCACAGCGTGGTGGAAATCCAGACCGGATACTTCTACGTCGATGTGATCGGGCATATCTTTCGGGAAGCCGTATACTTTCAGGGAAGCACGCTTGCGAACCAAAGTACCACCTTTTGCTACGCCGGGAGCCTGGCCAACCAGACGAACCGGAATGCTCATTTTGATCTTACGATCTTCAGAAACACGCAGGAAGTCAGCGTGCAGGATCACTTCGCTTACCGGGTGGAATTGAACCTCCTGGAGGATAGCCTGACATTCTTCGCCTTCAATGTTCACGTGTACAAACTTCGCTTCCTGTGTGTACACAAGGTCACGGAACAGGATCATCGGTGAATGAAAGTGAACCTGGTTGTCACCTCCGTACAGTACACACGGCACGTTACCCTCGTCGCGTAGACGCTGAGAGTCCGTCTTGCCGAGATTTGCTCTTCGATACCCTATAATCTCAACAGTTTTCATAATAGTTATATAGTTTAATTAAAAATTCGTTTTTATAGTTTGATAAAGAGGGAGCTGATCGACTCGTTATCGTGGATCTTGCGGATCGCCTTGGCAAACAGGGTCGACACCGACAATACTTTGATCTTCTTGCTGTCTTGCTTCAGCGGGATGGTATCGGTCACCACCAACTCTTCGAGCAACGAGTTATCGATGTTTTGGTATGCGTTGCCGGACAATACGCCGTGTGTACATACTGCGCGTACTGAGCTGGCGCCTTTTTCTTTTAGCAGTGTAGCGGCCTTGCAGATGGTACCGGCAGTGTCTACCAGGTCGTCTACGAGGATCACGTCTTTGCCTTCCACTTCACCGATGAGGCGCATGGAATCTACCTTGTTAGCCTCTTTCCGGTGTTTATCGCAGACGGCCAGGTCGGCATCAAAGAACTTGGCGAAGCTACGGGCACGTTTAATACCTCCTACGTCGGGTGATGCGAACATGATGTTCGGCAAGTTCAGCGACTTGAGGTAAGGCACGAAGATATAGGAGCCATCCAGGTGATCTACGGGAATGTCAAAGAATCCCTGGATTTGGTCGGCGTGCAAATCGCATGTCATGATGCGGGTGGCGCCGGCGGCAGAGATCAGGTTTGCAATTAGCTTGGCGGCAATGGCAACCCGGGGTTTATCCTTCCGGTCCTGGCGTGCGTAGCCAAAGTAGGGGATCACCACGTTTACGCTGGAAGCGCTTGCGCGTTTGGCTGCGTCGACCATCAGGAGAAGCTCCATGAGGTTGTCCGACGGGGGAAAGGTAGATTGGATCAGGAAGACTTCATGTCCGCGTACCGACTCGGTAATGAACGGGGACATTTCACCATCGCTAAACTGCTGGTAGTTGACTTCACCCAGGCGTTCGCCATAGGCGCTGGCGATTTTCTCTGCCAGGTAGGTTGTGGCTCTTCCACTGAAAATTTTGACTGCCATGGGCTATGCCATTTTTCGTTAACCGTTCCACCTTCAGGTTGCCACAAGAAAATTGGCAACACTTATACTTAAATAAAGAATCCCGCTTGAGCGGGATCCTTTATTTATCGTTGTCCGACCAGGGCTCGAACCTGGACTTTCCTGAATCAAAATCAGGCGTGTTGCCAGTTACACCATCGGACAATCCTTGCTAAAAACCGCTTTCACGGCCTCAGCCCCTTGAATTTGGGATTGCAAAGGTAGAATTATTTTTGAAAAATGTAACTCCTGGGTAAAAAAATTAGAGATCATTTTCCTGATTCGCGGCGGTCGTACCTTCAATAAAACCTTCTGCCCAGAAACGGTATTTATCCAGGATGGAAATGACGGCGTTTCGTAGGTGGCGGCTGTTGTTAAAGTCGATGCTTCCATACATGGTTGTAGCATAGCCCTGCCAGATGGAGCGGTTCTGCCGACGGTCGTAAAACTGGATCAGCAGAGTACCGGTATTGAGGGTGAACTTTTGTGGATTATAGTCGATATTATCGTTCTGCGATTTCACCCACTCTTCGATGTCGGGTTGATTATACCCGTTGAAGCGCAGGCTGTCGTTGAACATTTTGAAACCGATAATGAGATGGGGCTTGCTGGAAGATTGCCGATAGCCCAGGAATTTCATTCGGGCTACAATCGACTTCTCAATGACCTCGTTCATCATTGTCGAGTCAGCCGGACCAGCGGGTTTCATAATGTCAAACGTGCGATAGCGTTTGAAATTACCTTTGTAACTGTAATCGTACTCTACGGGAAGTTCTTTGTATCCCAGACAGGATGAAAGAAACAGCACCAACAGTAGCGGAGCGAAATTTTTCTTCATAAAGCCATCCATTATTCGTGACGTTGAATATAAGGCTAAACAAGCGTCAGAACAACAGATGGCTTTAACCTTTTAGGTTCACTATCGGTTATTTTTTTCCACCCACGCACGGGCGTTGGTAAATGCCTCGATCCATGGAGATATTTGGTCCGCTTTGCGTTCCGCCGGGTAATGCGCCCAATTCCACGGGAACAGCGAACGCTCCAGGTGGGGCATGATAGCCAGGTGACGTCCGTCGGCCGAGCTGAGGGCGGCCACTGCGTTGTCAGAACCATTGGGGTTGCCCGGATACTCGGCGTACGAGTAAGCAGCGGCAACATGGTAGGATGAACGGTCGCCGGGTAATATAAAGCGTCCTTCACCGTGTGCTACCCAGATGCCCAACCGGTGGCCAGCAAACGATTTCAGCATCACGGAATTGTTCTCGGGAATGGTGACGTTCACAAACGTCGACTCAAATCGACCAGAGGCATTGTGGTGCATTTTGGGGTGTTCTGCGCCGAGCGAAGGGTATAGCAAGCCCAGTTCCATCACCAGCTGGCAGCCGTTGCAGACGCCCAGGCTGAGCGTGTCGGGCCGCGCAAAGTAGTTATCGAGTACTTGTTTGGCCTTCGGGTTATACAGGAAGGCGCCGGCCCAGCCTTTGGCAGAGCCCAGTACGTCAGAGTTGGAGAAGCCGCCGATAAAGGCGATCATGTTTACGTCCGTCAGGTCTTCGCGGCCCGAGATGAGGTCGGTCATGTGAATGTCCTTCACATCAAATCCCGCGAGGTAAAGCGCATAGGCCATTTCGCGGTCGCCGTTGCCACCTTTCTCGCGCATGATCGCGGCTTTCAGGCCGGTGGGCTTACGGCGTTTCGGATCAATGCCATACGTTTTATACAAGCCATCGAACTGCCCGGGGAAAGTATAATGCAGCGGTTGATCTTTATAGCGGGTGAAGCGCTGCTCAGCAAAATTAGCGGGGCGTTGTTTACTGTCGAGCAGGTACGAAGTCTTAAACCAGGTGTCGCGCAGAGCGTCTACCGGCAGCTCCAGCGTTGTGGCGCCGTGTGTCAGTTTCACGGTGCGCTCGTGTGTGATCTGACCCAATACGGTGTACCGAATGTTCAGCTTGTCGAGCGCGGCCGTTGCCTGAACGTTATTTGCCACTTGCACCACTATACCGGGGTTTTCTGCAAACAGTGTTTTAACCAGGTCGTCGCCGGTGTTCAGGGTAAGCGCAAGGCCTGTCTGCGGTACAGGAAAGCACATTTCCAGGACGGCGGTAATCAAACCACCTTCGGAAATATCGTGTCCGGCGAGGATGAGGCCTTGTGCGATCAGTTGTTGCACGGCTTCGAAGGCGCGGGCGAAGTAGGCGTCGTCACCGACAGTAGGGGCTTCGCTGCCCAGCAGGTTCAACACCTGTGCCAGGCTGCTGCCACCGAGGGCGCGCGCGCTGGACGAGAAGTCGATATGAAGGAGTGACGTACCCGCCAATGGCTGCAGGGCAGGCGTGACGGTGCGTGTAACGTCGGATACCTCGGCCGTGGCAGAGATGATCACGGTGCCTGGTGAATATACTACATCTCCATTCGGATATTTTTGTGTCATCGACAGGGAGTCTTTGCCTGTCGGGATGTTGATGCCGAGGTTGATGGCAAACGCGCTGACAGCTTCTACAGCCTGGTAGAGACGTGCATTTTCGCCAGCTTGTTTCGCTGGCCACATCCAGTTGGCGCTGAGGGATACACCCTTCAGACCATGGGTGAGCGGTGCCCACACAATGTTCGTCAATGATTCGGCAATGGCCAATTTACTGCCCGCAGCAGCGTCCACCAGGGCGGCGCCCGGGGCATGGCCGATGGCCGTGGCAATACCCTTGTTGTTTTGATAGTCGAGGGCCATAACGCCAAGGTTGTTCAGCGGCAGCTGAATCGGGCCGCACGTTTGTTGCGTCGCCACCTTGCCGGTCACGGAGCGGTCTACCTTGTTTGTCAACCAATCCTTGCAGGCAACGGCTTCCAGTTGCAGTACCTGGTCCAGGTATTCGCGTACACGGGTCACGTCGTATTGCACCGGCGCATATTGCGTCGTTTGTGTTTCGTCGCGGAGGATCGTTTTCGGCGATGAGCCCAGCAGATGCTTCACGGCAAAGTCGATCGGCTTCTGTGTCTGACCATTCTTCTCGAAGTGCAGGCGGTTGTCGCCCGTAGCTTCTCCGATAACATACATGGGCGAGCGCTCGCGCTCAGCGATGCGTTGCAGCAGGTCGATGTCGGCGGCCTTCATGGCGAGGCCCATACGTTCCTGCGATTCGTTGCTAATGATCTCCTTGTCGGAAAGAGTCGGGTCGCCGATCGGCAACTTGTCGATATGGATGGTACCACCGGTTTCTTCCAGCAGCTCGGACAAGCAGTTGAAGTGGCCCCCCGCGCCGTGATCGTGAATAGATACCACAGGGTTGATATTCGACTCCACCATGGCGCGGATGGCATTCATCACACGCTTTTGCATCTCAGGGTTTGAGCGCTGAATGGCGTTGAGCTCGATAGCGTTGCCATACTCGCCGGTAGCCACCGACGAAACGGCGCTCCCCCCCATGCCGATGCGGTAGTTGTCGCCACCCAACAGCACAATCTTATCACCAGGGGCAAGGTGCTCTTTCTGGCTATCTTGCTCTTTGCCAAAGCCGACACCGCCGGCGAGCATAATCACTTTGTCGAAGCCGAATTTTTTGTTGCCCTCAAAGTGCTCGAACGTCAACACGCTGCCGACGATAAGAGGCTGACCGAACTTGTTACCGAAGTCGGAAGCACCGTCAGATGCTTTGATGAGAATCTCCTCAGGTGTTTGGTATAACCAGGGACGAGCTTCGAATTTTTTCTCCCATGACCGGCCATTTTCCAGGCGGGGGTAGGAGGTTATATAGACGGCGGTACCCGCCAGCGGCAGGGCACCTTTACCGCCCGCGAGACGGTCGCGGATCTCTCCGCCCGCTCCTGTAGCAGCACCGTTGAACGGCTCGACAGTAGTGGGGAAGTTGTGTGTCTCGGCCTTCAGCGAGATAACAGACTTGATATCTTCTACAGCAAAGAAGTCGGCCACATCGTGACGTACGGGCGCGAACTGTTCAATAGTAGGGCCCTGGATAAAGGCTACGTTGTCTTTGTACGCCGATACAATGTAGTTCGGATGGGCTTTCGATGTCTTTTTGATAAGTTGGAAAAGCGTCGAAGTCTTTTCCTGACCATCAATGATAAAGGTACCGTTGAAGATCTTGTGACGGCAGTGTTCGGAGTTCACTTGCGAAAATCCGAAGACCTCGCTGTCGGTCAACGGGCGTCCAAGCTCGCGGCTGACGCCTTCCAGATATTCAATTTCTTCCGGGCTCAGGGCCAGGCCTTCGCGTTGGCTATACTCCCGGATGTCGCGTACTTCCTGGACGGCTTCCGGTGTATGGTGAATGGTAAACAGGTCCTGGTCGAGGCGTGTGTAGAGCACCTGCAGCATACGGTCGTAGGCCGGTGTGACTTCGGTTACGACCTTGAACTCTTCAATCCGCAGAATGCCGGCAATGCCCATGGTTTGGGTGATCTCCACGGCGTTGGTGCTCCAGGGAGTGATCATTTCCTTGCGAGGGCCCAGGAAACGTCCTTCCAGAACTTGTTCCGTCAGGGGTTCGGCACCGCCAAAAAGCCAAGTAAGTTTCTGAACATCAGTTTTTTGCAAAGGCTGTGCCGTGCCCACCGCGTAACGCGTGTCGGCCTTCGTACGGAAGAATAAGATCATTGCGGATGTTTGAGATTTTGAGCCGCAAAATTACAGAACCCTGTCTTCCGGAGCAAGCTAAATCCCCATCCTGTTGGGGTCGTAAGACGAGGATGATAATCCGGCTTACTCCCTACTAAAGCCCTATCAAAGCCGTACCAAAGCCGTACCAAAGCCCTACTTATTTTAATTGCTCTCAAAGCCGTCGTTCGCCCGACTACGGGTTGGAAGCTGAATTACGTAATTGCAATTTTTTATCACTGTTGACATACTCCTGTCAGTACCCCTGTTTTCCTTTGCGTCATTCTTAAACCCTTTATAATCATACGCTCATGAAAGCACCGCTAGTAATTAAAAATACGATCTCCATTCAGGCATCTCCTTCAGAAGTCTGGGATGCGCTGGTCAACCCTGTCAAAACGAAACAGTATATGTTTGGTTGTGAGACTGTTTCAGACTGGAAAGTAGGAAGTCAACTGTTGTGGACGGGTGTGTTTGATGGCAAGGAGCTGGTTGCCGTCAAGGGCGAGATTCTGGAAATACAGCCCGGTAAACGCCTGGTATACACCACCATCGATCCAAATTCCACTATCGACGACGTTTCCGAGAACTACCTGCGCGTAACCTACGACCTGAAGCCTGATAACGGGTACACCGTGTTGCACGTCGAGCAAGGTGACTATGCCATCGTGGCGGAAGGCGAGCGCCGCTACCAGGAAGCGTTCAATGGCGGCGAAGGCTGGAACCCGATCCTGATGGAGATCAAGAAGTTGGTCGAGACCCGATAGGCGGCTGTTGCACCAGGGACAGGCTGCGAGCAATGAGCCCGGAATGGCCCGCGTCAAGCGTGGCGAGATAATGGCGTCGTATCAGCCGTAAAAAGCGGGGCATGCCCTCGGCGCGTATCACCGGGTCGTGCTTACCCACGATCATCACCACGCCGACGTGGTGGGCGTTTAACCCAGCTGCCAGCGCACGAAGCGAAAACGTAAGCCTGCGAAACACGACCCACGCGGCATACACACGGCCGCGGCGTTCTTCTGTACTCATGTGGTAGCTGGCAAATTTGACCAGGTTGGCAGGCACCAGCCGCATCGACCGTAGCGCTAGCGTGGCGGACAGAAAACGGCCGTGGTGGGCGATCATACTATGAAAGAGTCGGCGGGCAGGGGCGGTGCCAGTGGCCAGAGAATACCATGTGTTGCCGGTAATGCCGTCGGGGGCAACGAGAAACACCGTCGTCGTGCGTTCCGGAAAGGCTTCGGCTGTGGCCAGCGCAAAGCGAGCCCCGATGCTGTAGCCTGCGACGGCAAAATGCTCCAGGGGATGTTGGGTAAAGAACAACTCCAAAATGGCGCGCCAATCGGCTTTTTGAATGGGTGTGTCGGGTGAAGGCCAGGTGCTTTGACCGTGATAATACAAATCTATTACATAAAGTGTGTGGGTATTGGCGAGCGCGGTAGCCCAGGTATCGAAGGCGCGGTGGTCCTGGCCGAAACCGTGGAATAACAGCATGTTTTCCGGGCCGTGCCCGAGCCGGGTGTAGAAAAGAGCAGAACCTTTGTAGGGAATGAACATGGTGACCGGCCAGGGTGTTAAGAGGCAAAGATAGAAGAAGTCGGTGGCTGCAAACATTGTTTTCCGCCCCAAAAACGCTGTTAGACACCTAAATGGCAACCTCCGACCACAGATATACGCTGTCTGCCCCAGGCTTTATTTCTATTTTTATAAAATAATTACTATTGATGCCGCGTCTCTCCCAGTAAGAAATCCAAATTAGGGAAGCGCGATGGACCTGGCGATGGAACAAGTAAAAGAACAGACCTTTCTCAAGGAAAAGGACCGGCTATTGAGTTTTATCCGGAATCGGGTTTCTTCCCTGGAGGAAGCCGAGGATATTCTGCAGGACGTGTTCTACCAGTTTGTGGCAGGCTATGAGACTATCGAGTCGATCGACCGTGTCACCTCCTGGCTGTTTTCGGTTGCCCGGAACAAGATCATAGACCGCTACCGGCGCGACGCGGCCCGACCGAAACGTGCCGACCTCCGGGGCCAGGCTGGCGTCGAGGAGGATGCGCCCCTTACGTTACAGGAAATCCTGCCCGATCTGGGTAACACCCCTGAAGATTCGTACCTGCGTGAAGCCCTCTGGGAGGCCATCATGGACGCCCTCGACGAGTTACCTCGCGAGCAGCGGGAGATATTTATTCAAAACGAGATCGAAGAGCAAAGCTTTCGTGAGATAGCCGAGCGAACCGGTGTCTCTATCAACACGTTGCTATCACGCAAACGCTATGCGATCTTAGCGCTGCGAAAAAAACTGCAGCGATTGTATGACGATATATAAGGGATTGACGCTATGAACAAGGGAGCTTATTTTTTGAAATGTGCAGTGGGCATGCTACTACTGGTATTGGTAGTAGGGTGGGTGGTACAGACACTTTGGAACTGGCTGGTGCCGGTGCTTTTCCACGGGCCGTTTATTACCTACGCCCAGGCCCTGGGCATGCTGGTGCTCAGCAAGATTTTGTTTTCCGGCATTGGCGCCGGTAAACGCTGCGCCGATAATTGCAAGACCACAAACGATGCACCGTATTGGAAGCAGCGTTTCCAGGAGAAGTTTTCGAGCATGAAGCCGGAAGACCGCGAAGCCTTTAAACAAAAAATGAAGGAGAAGCTGTGCCGCTGGGAACAGAATCCGGCGGAGGGTGAACGGACCCGTTCAAACGATTAGACAGGCATTCCCGGAATTTTTCAGGAAAAGATTTAGAGACAAGGGAACTGTCCCGCCGGCTTTTTGTTTATGTATGAAAACCAAGGAAACCCCGAATGATTTAAAAGTTTCCTACCTTTACATCCGTTACGGGGACGTACCTGGCTAAAATCTTTAGAGAAGTTGATTTGCAGGGGAGGGGTGCCGGCTCGGACGTAAGTCCGGGCCGGTTTTGTTTAAAGGCTTTCCGTTGAAAAAATGCCGTGTTATGGCTCAAAAGATGTTCAAACAGACGAATAAACAAAGAAAAATGCCCTGGTCAGGGCAATAATCCGGCATCCATACCGACTCAAAGGGTATGAACGGGCGCCCCGGACGACATAATAGGCGCTTCATCCGGAATTCATGAAAAAATATCCCGAAAACTTAAACCTAGTGACCTTTCGGGCGTTCAAGGAAACAATGGAAACTTTTTTTAGTAATAACGTTTCCATAGTTTTGTCGCATGGAAGAATCTGAACAACGGGAAAAACTGCTAAAAGGGGCCACGGAGCTTTTTATGCGCTATGGCCTGCGGAGCGTCTCCATGGACGACATTGCCCGGCAGTTGGGGGTATCGAAAAAGACGATCTACCAATATTTCACCGATAAGGATGACATGGTGGCCACCGTCGTGAAGTCGCACATGGAGCGAGAGCAGGAGCAGTTCGAGGAGATTACCCGTGTATCGAAAGATGCTGTGGACGAGATGGTCCGGTTGTCATACCGTTTAAAAGAGAGCATGCGCGATACAAATCCGACAGTGCTGTACGACATGCAGAAGTACCACCCGCGTGCGTGGGGCGAGTGGCTGTCCTTTAAGAATAAAGTAATTCGCGAAAGCATTGTCCGCAACCTCAGGGCCGGCATGGCCGACGGATACTTCCGCGCCGACATGCACCTGGACATCATCGCTAACATGCGATTGGAGACCGTGCAGATGGGCTTCGACCAGAATATTTTTCCCCGCGACAAGTATAGCCTACCCGATGTACAGGTGCAGCTCTTCGAGCACTTTGTGCAAGGAGTATTGACCGATAAAGGCCGGGCGCTATACCAGCAATACAAAGAAAAAACCGTAGAACTATCAAACCCTTAATAACCGCTATGAAACGCTTGTATCAAACATTACTACTCACTCTAGTCATACCGTTGTGCGTGCGTGCGCAAACCGACACGTCGGCGATACGCTCGCTGGACGACTGCATACGGTATGCGTTGGAGAACACCGTGGAGGTCCGGAACGCACGGATCGACGCCCAGATCTCCGAAGCGAGAGTAAAGGAAACGGTAGGCTTGGGTTTACCTCAGGTAGACGGAACCGTACAGCTCACACACAACCCGAAGCTGCCGCGTTTCTATTCACAGTACGTCGAGGGCCAGCCTGGCATTGTCGATCTCAGTACCGTTCCTGGTATTGAAAGTGGGGACGTGGTAGCGTTTCAGAACGTGTTTCAATTGCCGAGCTCTGGCGATGCGGGTATCAAGATCAATCAATTGTTATTCAGCAGCTCGTACCTGGTGGGCCTGAAGGCTGCCAGCACCTACAAGGAGCTAGCCTATAAAACCGAAGAGCAGACACAGATCGACGTGATCGAGAAGGTCACAAAAGCATACTATGCCGTGCTGGTCAACAACGAACGGATTGCGCTGTTCGACAACAATATCGGCAGGGTAGATTCATTGCTGCGTTCCACCAGCGCCTTAAACAAAAACGGTTTTTCCGAAGAGATAGACGTGGACCGCGTTCAAGTACAGCTGAATAATCTCAAGACCGAGCGCCTGAAGTTCGTCAACTCACAGGCCCTGGGCCTGTTGCTGCTGAAGTTCCAGATGAATTACCCGATGGATCAACCTTTACAAATATCGGGTACATTACAGACACTGACGGTAGATGATGCCCTGTTCAACGAATACCAGCAGGGCTGGGATCATAAGAATCGCATTGAATACAAGGTACTGGACACGCAGCGTCGCCTGCAGGAGCTGGATATCAAAAACAAATACTCCACGTCCCTACCCACATTGTCGGCGTTTGCCAACCTGGGGTATTCGACACAGTCGCCTACTATCGGTGGATTGTTTAAGACTGAATCCGGCATCCCGTCAACCGATGAATTTGGTCCGGACAAATGGTACCCGTATTCCATGATAGGTCTTACGTTGAATATTCCCCTCTTCAGCGGGCTGCAGCGCAACTACCAGCTGCAACAGTCCAGGCTTTCGCTAATCAAAATCCAGAACAACTATAACTCGCTGAAGCAAAGTATCGACCTGAGCATTCAGCAAAATACAACGCTGTATAAGAATGCGGTGGAGACGCTCAAGTCGCAGCAGGAAAATATGACCCTAGCCAGCAAGGTAGCCCGGGTAACCAAGATCAAGTATGAGCAAGGCGTGGGGTCGAGCATCGAAGTGACCGACGCTGAAAGCGCCTTGCGCGAGGCACAGGTAAATTACTATAATGCCTTGTACGACGCGATTGTGTCGAAAGTAGATCTGGATAAAGCGTACGCTAAAATCAACCCGGCTAATTATAGCCCTTCCACCACCAATCAAAAGTAAGAACCAATCCTTATGAAAAATATCCGTACTATGAAACCGAATGTATATACTTCTATTGGAGCCCTGACGCTGGTGGCCTTGCTGGTGGCGTGTGGTGGTGGCAACGAAGTCGATAAAAAGAAAGACGAGTTGGCAGAAAAGAAAAAAGAGCAAGCTGCTTTGACTGCGGAGATCAAGAAACTCGAAGTTGAGCTGGCCAAGCTGAGCCCTGACTCGACGAAGCTGAAGGCCAAAGAGATTGAGGTAAAGGAAGTTTCGCCGCGCGCGTTCGACCACTATGTGCAAACACAGGGTTCGGTTGATGCCGAAGACAACATCCTGGTCAGCGCCAGGTCGGCAGGGGTGGTTACCCAGGTATATGTGAAGGAAGGACAGCAGGTATCGAAAGGACAGGTGCTGGCGCAGATCGACAATTCCGTTATCCAACGTGACATTGATGCGCAACGCTCGCAACTCGCTCTCGCGACCACGGTATACGAGCGTCAGAAGAACCTGTGGGATCAGAAGATCGGCACAGAAGTGCAATACCTGCAAGCCAAGACCAACAAGGAAAGCCTCGAGCGTCAGATTGCCGCAATGCAGGAACAGCAAGACATGGCCCGCATCAAGTCGCCCATCAGTGGTACTATTGATGAGGTGGCCGTAAAGGTCGGCGAGAACATTGCCCCGGGCATGCCGGCTGTTCGCGTTGTCAATACCGGCGATCTCAAAGTGAAGGCTAACGTATCGGAAGTGTTTGTTACCCGTGTGAAGAAAGGCAACCGTGTACGCGTCGTACTGCCGGATCTCGAGAACAAAGAGATCGAAGCGACACTAACCTTTGTCGGTAAAAATATCGACCCGCTGTCGCGTACCTTCCCGGTAGAAGTAAAGCTGAAGTCGCAGGCCGATCTTCGTCCGAACATGACCGCCGTGATCAAGGTTATCTATCACAGCGAAGCTTCTACACTGGTGATCCCCGCCAACATAATCCAGTCTATCAATAATGAGAAGGTAGTATATATTGCCGAGTCCAATGGAAAAGATACTGTAGCACGCCGCAAGGTGGTAAAAGTATCCGGCGTATTCGACAACCTCGCCCAGATTGAAGGCTTGAAGAGCGGCGATAAAATTATCACGACGGGCTACCAGGGTCTCAACGACGGCGAGGTAGTAAAACTTTAATCTTGAACACCTTTCTCAACCTGAAGCAGATATGCAAGATTTAGAAAAAGAATTTAAACCCACGAGTTGGTCGATCGACAACAAGGTGAGCATTTATATTGCCACCGTGTTCATCTGCCTTGGCGGGATTGTAACATATTTATTCCTTCCTAAAGAGCAATTTCCGGAAGTGGTATTTCCGCAGATCTATGTGGCAACGGTACACCCGGGCGCACCGTCGGATATCGAAAACCTCGTCACCAAGCAGCTGGAGAAGCAGATGAAATCCATCTCTGGGGTGAAGAAGATGACCAGCAACTCGTTACAGAACTTTTCCAACATCATCGTCGAATTTGAGACGGATGTATCACTGGATAAAGCTAAACAGGATGTAAAAGACGCGGTTGACCGCGCCGAAAGGGATCTTCCGAATCTGGAGGATGATCCGGAGGTGATCGACATCGACATTTCCGAGGTGCCGATCATGAACGTGAATATTGCAGGCGACTTCGACCTGGAGACGCTACGCGAATATGCCGAAGATATGCAGGACCGGATCGAATCGGTAGGCCAGATTCGCCGGGTTGACATCATTGGTGCGCCGGAGCGTGAGATCCAGATCAACGTCGATATGTATAGATTGGCTTTGGCCGGTGTCACGTTCGACGACATCAGAAATGCAATCGCAGGCGAAAACGTGATCCTGGCGGGTGGGGAATTGTCGATGGACGGTGTCAAGCGTTCCCTGACGGTGAACGGCGAGTACGCGTCAGCCGACGGGATTGCCAACACGGTTATCACCTCGATCCGGGGTGGTCAGATTTATCTTAAAGATATAGCCGAAGTAGTTGATACGAATAAGGAGCAGGAGAGCTTTGCCCGGTTGGCGGGTAAGAATGTAATCACGCTCAACGTGATCAAGCGTGGTGGTGAGAACCTTATCGCGGCTTCCGATCAGATTACCGAGATTGTAAAAGACTTCGAGACAAACATTCTGCCTCCCGGCACGGACGTGACCATCACTGCCGACCAATCGGAGACTACGCGGATGACACTGCACGATTTGATCAACACCATCATCATTGGGTTTGTACTGGTAACGCTCATTTTGATGTTCTTCATGGGCGTCACCAACGCCATCTTCGTGGGCTTGTCCGTGCCGATCTCGAGCTTTATCGCCTTCCTGGTCATGCCGACCCTGGGCTTTACACTCAATATGATGACGCTCTTCTCGTTCCTGCTAGCGCTCGGTATTGTGGTGGACGACGCCATTGTGGTGATTGAAAACACACACCGTATTTTTGATAACGGAAAAGTACCAATCAAGAAGGCCGCCAAGATCGCTGCCGGCGAAGTGTTCCTGCCTGTGTTTACAGGTACCATGGTGGTACTTGCGCCGTTCGTGCCACTCATGTTCTGGCCCGGCGTCATCGGCAGCTTTATGTTTTACCTGCCTGTTACGCTCATCATTGCCCTGGTAGCATCACTGCTGGTGGCCTATATCATGAACCCGGTGTTTGCCGTCGACTTTATGGGCGAGCACGAGCACGACCACAGCGGCTCGAAGTTCACCCGTGGTTTCAAGATCACTTCGATCGTCATGGGCGCGATTGCACTTGTATCGTACATCACAGGTATTATCGGCCTGGGTAACTTCACGGTTTTTATGTACCTGGTGTATTGCCTGTACCACTTCCTGCTGGTGCGCGTCATCAGCTCATTCCAAACCAACGCATGGCCGGGAGTACAATCGTGGTACAAGGCCCGCATCACGTGGCTCCTACACGGCAAGCGCCCCTGGTGGGTCGTTGGATTTGTGATCTTCTTGTTCTTCTTCTCGTTCTGGTTTACCGGAGTACGCAACCCGCCCGTGGTATTTTTCCCGAAAGGCGACCCGAACTTTATATACGCCTACGTGCGCATGCCCATCGGTACACACCAGGTAGTGACAGACTCTGTTACCCGCGTCGTTGAAGAGCGTATTACCAAAGTGGTAGCGGCAGATACAGCACTCGTGAAATCCATTATCTCTAACGTAGCCGTAGGCGCCGCCGAAGATCCTTTTGCAAACGGCAGCGCCGCCGTACCGCACCTGGGCAAGGTAACCGTTGCTTTCGTGGAATTTGCCAAACGCGACAGCCGTAGCACGCGCGATTATCTGCAGAAAATCCGCGACGCGGTAAAAGGTATAAAAGGAGCGGAGATTTCGGTCGATCAGGAGTCTGGCGGACCGCCTACCGGTAAGCCTGTCAACATCGAGTTTTCGGCCGATGACTTCGACGCGCTGATCGAGACATCTACGAAAGCCAAGCGTTACCTGGAGGAGTTACAAATTCCCGGTGTCGAAGAACTGAAGTCAGACTTTCAGGCAGACAAGCCTGAGATTACGATAAAGATCGACCGCGAGAAGGCCAACCGCGAGGGGATTTCCAGCGCTGTTATCGGCCAGGCCTTGTATACAGCGATTCACGGTTTAGAGGTTTCCAAATTTCGCGACGAGAACGACGACTACCCCATTGAGCTGCGTGTGCGCCGCAGTCAGCGCAACGATGTGAATGCGCTCATGAACCTGCCCATTACCTTTCGCGACATGGCGCGCGGTGGCGTGGTGCGTGAGATTCCGCTGTCGGCAGTTGCCACGGCTGAATACACTAACAGCTATGCCGGTATTAAGCGCATCGATCAGAAACGTGTTATATCAATTTCGTCCAACGTGCTTAGCGGCTACAACGCCAACGAGATTGTGGCGCAGATCCAGACAGCACTGGCCGATTTTCCCAAGGCCGATGGTGTGGAAATCCGCATGACTGGCGAGCAGGAGGACCAGGCTGAGACAGGTACCTTCCTGGTAATTGCCTTGTGTGTAGCATTGGGCTTGATCTTCATGATCCTTGTGCTTCAATTCAACTCGGCAGGCAAACCGCTGATCATTATGTCGGAGATCTTCCTCAGTATCATCGGTGTATTGCTCGGCTTCTCCATTTTCCGAATGGAAATCTCCATTGTTATGACGGGGGTAGGTGTTCTTGCGCTGGCCGGTATCGTGGTGCGTAACGGTATCCTCCTCGTAGAGTTTACCGACCTGCTCATTGCACAAGGTATGGAAACGAAGGCTGCGGTCATCGAAGCTGCCCAGACCCGTATGACGCCTGTGTTGCTGACGGCCATGGCCGCTACACTCGGTCTGATTCCGCTGGCGGTTGGTTTTAACATCGACTTCGTAACGATGTTTACCGAGCTCAATCCCCACATTTTCTTTGGTGGTGATAACGTAGCGTTCTGGGGCCCGCTGTCATGGACGATGATCTTCGGTCTTATTTTCGGTACATTCCTGACACTGATCTTTGTGCCTGTGCTCTATCTGCTCACCGCACCCAAGAAAGTGCATGTAGCCGATGCGCATCACAAACACGCGCACGAAGAAGGCCACGGCACCGAACCGCTGCCGACCATATAAGCGCAACCGAATAAACTAATTTTACGCAAAAGTCGTCTTACATAACGTGGGACGACTTTTGCATTTATGAAGCAACTGAGGCAACGGATTATGACGCTGGTATTATTCTTCACGCTTTTCCTTCTGATCGACTATTACGTCTTTCAGGCGGTGATAACGGTAAGCCGTGACTGGACACCGTTCTGGAAAAACGGTATTCGCTATGGATTCTGGGTGCCGACAGTATTGGCTGGCGTCGCATTGGTGTGGTGGCTGTTCGCAGACCCCTATAAATACAGCGCTACGGTGCGCACGCTCATCTTCACGACACTGGCCGGCGCGTACCTCTCCAAGCTCTTTGCCGTACTGGTGTTGTTCATCGACGACCTTCAACGCGGCGTGCGCTGGGCGATAGCGTATTTTCAAAAAAGTGATCAGCCAAGCGCCGCACCGGGCGAAGGCATTACACGTTCGGAGTTCCTGGCCAAAACGGCCCTGGTTGCCGGCACGTTGCCCTTTGTCGGCATGGCGTATGGCATTATTTCGGGTGCACATGACTACCGCGTCAAGCGCACAACGGTGTACCTGCCCAACCTGCCTAAAGCTTTTGACGGCATTAAGATCGGGCAAGTATCAGACATCCATTCGGGGAGCTTTTTCAACAAAACGGCTGTGCAAGGTGGTGTTGACATGATGCTTGGTGAAAAACCGGATGTCATCTTTTTCACAGGTGATCTGGTCAACAACGAATCCTCAGAAGTAAAGGACTACATCCATATTTTCGACAAGCTCAAAGCACCACTAGGCGTATACTCCGTTACCGGCAACCATGACTATGGCGATTACAAAGCATGGGCGTCAGCGAAAGACAAACAACAGAACTTTCAGCACCTGATCGAAGCACACCGGCTCATGGGCTTCGACTTGCTTATGAATGAACACCGATTCATCGAGGTGGACGGCGAGCGTATCGCCGTGCTGGGTATCGAGAACTGGGGCGCCGGCCGCTTTACACGCTATGGCAAGTTGGACAAAGCCTATCACGGCACCGAAGATGCCGCCGTGAAGTTGCTGCTATCGCACGACCCCAGCCACTGGGATGCGCAAGTGCGGCCGTTGTATCCGGATATCAACGTGGCCTTCGCCGGCCACACGCACGGCTTCCAGATGGGCGTAGAGATTGGCAACATTCGCTGGAGCCCTTCGCAGTATATCTATAAGCAGTGGGGTGGGTTATACCAGGAAGGGTCGCAGTACTTGTATGTAAACCGCGGCTTTGGCTACCTGGGTTATCCAGGCCGTATCGGCATGCCGCCGGAACTCACGATCGTGGAATTGAAGCGCGCATAAACCAAAGAAAGTAGTACCTTCCCCGCGTACATGGATTTGTAAGCGATGGATGGACTGGCACTTTTCAGGTTAGATACGGCGCTGATCGCGGCCCTCATAATCGTCGCCGTCGATGTATACATTTTCGGTGCCTTGCGGGGTGTACTGCAACACACATCGCGCCCAGTACGAATCACGGGCCACACGGTACACTGGACCATCATGGCGGCTGCCATTGCCGCCGCTGCCTGGTACTATGTAGCCGATCCCCTGAACTTCTACTCCATTACCCGCGAGTGGCTGGTCGGCATCTTTGCCACGGTATATCTGTCAAAGATTACGGCGTTAGGCGTGTTACTCCTCGACGATGTACGTCGGTTTGTACTCCGCATCCGTAAAAAACTACTGCCTGCCCGTGTTGCGTCATCCGGCGTACCAATGCCGCGTTCCGAGTTTCTGAATAAGACGGCCATCATCGCGGCGTCCGTACCACTCACGGCGCTGACCATGGGCATTATCTCCGGGGCGCACGACTACCGCATCGTACGGCGAAATATATATCTGCCTAATCTACCCAAAGCCTTTGACGGCCTGCGCATCGGCCAGATCTCAGACATCCATGCGGGCACGCTCTTCCATCGCACGGCTGTGCAAGGTGGCGTTGACCTGCTCATGGCAGAGAAGCCCGACCTGATCTTTTTTACCGGTGACCTGGTGAACTACTATTCGCGTGAAATACAGCCCTATATATCGCTCTTTGGTCGGCTACGGGCGCCGTTGGGTGTATTTTCCATTACCGGTAATCATGACTATGGTGATTACGTTTGGTGGCCCAGTGACGAAGCCAAGCAAGAGAATTTTCAGTTACTGCAAGCAGCCCATCGCGAAATGGGCTACCGCCTGCTGCTAAATGAAAATCAAATGATACAGGTGGGCACCGAACCACTGGCCATTCTGGGCACTGAGAATTGGAGCCTGCGCCGCAGACAAAAATACGGCGATGTTGCCAAGGCCTTACAGGGTGCGGGGGACACAGATCTACGTTTATTACTGTCCCACGACCCCACGTATTGGGATACCGTTGTGCGGAAGCAATATCCCATGATCGACATAACGTTCTCGGGGCATACGCACGGATACCAGTGCGGCGTGGAAGTGGGCGGCTTCCGGTGGAGTCCCGCACAGTATCACTATCGCCAGTGGGCGGACCTATACCAGGAGGGGCAGCAACACATCTACGTTAACCGCGGCTTTGGTTGCATCGGCTACCCGGGCCGGCTCGGCATGGCACCCGAGCTTACGGTGCTGACGCTCCGGGCCGGCTATCCACCACAGGCTTAGTGGGTACCGGTGCCAGGACCTCGGCGTGCACCGCCATGTCGAGTGTGAGATTCCGGGTCAGGCTGCGGAAAAGCGGAAAGGCGCGGTCGCGGTATACGGCGTGGTACTCGGGGCGTGGTAAATAGGTGCGTAGTGTTTTCGGGTGTAGGGCATCGAGTGCCGGGATCATGCCGAGTGCGTGTAATGCCAGGTAGCCCGCGCCGATGGCGGATGCATCTTCTACATTCACCAGACCGATGGGTTTACCGAAGATATCGGCCATGAGCTGCACCCATTCCTCCGACCGCACAAAGCCGCCGCTTACATTGACTTGCCCAATCGATAATCCCGATTCTTCCAGTTTGGTGGCAATGTGGTATAGTGCCATCGAGATACCTTCCAGCACGGCACGGGTAAAGTGCGCCTGCGTATGCCGGCCGGTCAACCCGAAGAAAACACCGCAGGCATCGCTGTTCCACAGGGGTGCCCGCTCGCCGGCTAAGTAGGGGAGGAACACCAGGCCATCGGCTCCCGCGGGAATGCGCCCGATCTCGGCGAGCAACGCCGCATAACGTTCAGGCGACGACAAATCGATCTTTAACAGCTCTTGCGCATACCACTTCAATGCCGCGCCCCCGTTGTTAACCGGCCCGCCGGAAATGAAGATATCACTGGTGAGGATGTAGTTAAACGTCATCGCCTCAAAGTTGTACACCGGCTGGCTGCTGGCTACGCGAATCGCGCCGCTGGTGCCGATCGTCAGCGCAGCAACACCGGGGGTAATGGCCGAGCTACCGAGGTTGGCCGAACAGCCGTCGCTGGCGCCGATACAACAGGGTGTTGTGGCGGGCAGGCCCGTGAGCCTGGCAGTTGCCGGTAGTAGTCCGGTGCGTATATGTTGCGTTGATACGGGCACCGACAGCCGGTCAGCGGTGATACCGGCCAATGCGAGGGCCGGCGTGTACCACGTGTGTGCCAGTATGTCGAACAGGCCACACGCCGAGGCCAGGGAATAGTCGATTTCCCATACACCAAAGAGGTTAAACCAAATATATTCTTTTATAGAAATAAAGCGGGCCGCCTGTGCAAAGACGGCGGGCTCGTTTGCTTGCAGCCAGGCGATCTTGGCCAGGGGCGACATGGCATGTATTGGCGTGCCCGTGTGGCGGTATAAATCTTGTGCGGCAGCGCTGTGGTGTATGCTTGTGGCGATGGCGGCACTGCGGTTGTCGGCCCAGGTCATGAGCGGCCGCAGGGGTTTGCCTTCGGCATTTACAGGCAGCACACTGTGCATGGCGCTGCTGAAGCTCAGGCCTGCCGGGGCTTGCTTCAGATGCGCGAGGGTTTGCCGAATGCTTTGCACACAGGCCTGCCAGATGACTTCGGGATCTTGCTCGCTGGCGTCGGGTTGTGGATGATGCGTGGGGTAGGCCACCTGCTCGGCGTGCAGTACGCTGCCGGCGGGGTCGATGGCCACGGCCTTGGTGCTGCCGGTGCCGATGTCAATGCCAAGGATATAGGTCATGCGCTAAAGGAATCGATCACCAAAGTACACAATCCTGCGGGGATACGGATATAAAAAAAGGGCATTCGTTGTAACGAATGCCCCAGGTTCAGGTGGAGGTAGAAAGAAAAAAATACCGGTAGATTTAAGGATTTGCTGCCATCATTTCTTTTCTACGTTTGGCATCGATCGAATAACGCCCTGCACCAAATACCATAAACACAACCAAGCCAACCAATACGACGAGGGAAGCCCAGAGCTCCATGTGTTGTGCCACGGACAGGAAGCCTTTCGGATAGTTAACAAGGAATACGGCTCCCAGCAGTATGGGCATTTGAATAACGCTGACGATACGCGTAAACAAACCGAAAGCGATCAGCGGCCCTCCCAGGATGTGAGCAAAGGCAACGTAGTGCGCTACGGCCATACCAGCGAAATAGACATTGATACCGGCCGCAGTGAGCTGGAGCTCTTGCATGTGCGTAATAAAATAGAGACCCTTATAGGTCAAAAATAGTCCCAGTAGGATGCGAAACACATCCAGAAAGCCAGGGCGGTGATTGTTACCCCAACTTTCTACATCAGTGATAACACTCATACAATAAATGTTTGATTTATACAAAGTTTAAAAAAAAATCGGGGGAAAAGCAAGGGTAAAGAGTCTTTAAGTTGTCCTAGCCTCACGTGCAGGAAAAAGCCCTGTAGGAGCGTCATACGGCAACTTCCTTACATATCCTGGTATTGGGATAGGGTAGGCGAGGGCCAGCATGCCTAAGCGCAGGCCGGTACCACGTGCGGTGGTATAGATGATTGTATGATTGTACATGGGCGATGTATATATCATCGTGCTATACGTCGGCCATGAGCGGTATACATGGCCCGCGAACGTCACATGGAAGGAGACAAACGGCACGTGGCTTTTTAAACAGGAAAAAAAGAATAGATGAAAACAATGTTATTCGTGGGAGATCAAACGATTGTTTGTGTTTTAAATAACATTAAATAAACATTATGGAGAACCAAAAGTCCGTGCTTTTCGTATTGATAAACGTCTTCAGTGGCCTTTTCGGGATTAATTTTTTTTTAACTGCTTTAAATTAAAATTATGAAAAGATACGCTACTTTTAGACCGAAAAACGAAATCGTTCTAAAGGGGTTGGACTAAAAAACGATTTTGTTCGAGAGAACCAGATAAATCCGGGTGTGCTTGTGGGGTCGACCAGCGTATAGAACATAAATTTATTCGAAGAAGTTTACACTAAACGTGATATTATTTCGACTATCATCCAATAGGCATCAACCAACTCCTCCCATGCAGGAACAATCTTTGATTGCGAGACTATGAGTAAACCACTACAAGCACGAATTGCTGCCTATACTGCGGCGAAAGAAGCGCGGGCGCAGGGCATCTATCCCTATTTCAGGCCCATTGAATCGGCCCAGGATACAGAGGTGATGATCCAAGGCAAGCGTGTACTGATGTTCGGGTCGAACTCCTACCTCGGCCTGACCAACCATCCCAAGATTAAAGAAGCTGCTCATAAAGCTGTCGAAAAATATGGTACCGGTTGTGCCGGCTCGCGTTTCCTTAACGGCACACTTGACATACACGTAGAGCTTGAAGACCGCATCGCAGCCTTCACCGGCAAGCAGGCAGCCCTCATCTTTAGCACAGGCTTCCAGGTGAACCTGGGGGTGATGTCGAGCTTCACCGGCCGCAACGACTACCTCATTCTCGACGAATACGACCACGCATCGATCTACGACGGCACGCGCCTGTCGTTCTCACGGGTCATTAAATATGCTCACAACGACATGGCCGATCTCGCCCGTCGCCTCAGCGTGCTGCCCGAAGAGTCCATTAAGGTCATAGCTGTCGACGGCATCTTCAGTATGGAGGGTGACATTGCCAAGCTGCCCGAGATCATTGCCATTGCCGATCAGTTCGGCGCCACCGTCGTGGTCGACGATGCGCACAGCCTGGGCGTGATTGGTGTGAAAGGTGCAGGTACAGCCTCACACTTTGGCCTCGACGACAAGGTTGACATTATTACGGGCACCTTTAGCAAATCGCTCGCCTCACTCGGCGGCTTTGTTGCGAGTGACGCCGATACCATCGACTATCTGAAACACCACGCGCGTTCACTGATCTTCAGCGCCAGCATGACGCCCGCCTCGGCGGCCAGCACCCTGGCGGCACTGGATATCATCGAGACCGAGCCCGAACATATGGAAAATCTGTGGCGGAACACGCGGTATGCCATGAACCTTTTACAAGAAGAAGGGTTTGACATCGGCGCTACCGAAAGCCCGATCCTGCCCATCTACGTGCGTGATAACGCAAAAACATTTGCCGTCACCAGCCTGCTGCAACAACAAGGCGTCTTTGTGAACCCGGTCGTATCGCCGGCCGTTCCATCGGACGCTTCCCTGCTGCGCTTTTCGCTGATGGCAACGCATACGTTCGGTCAGATCGAAGAAGCAGTGGAGAAAATAGCACGTGTATTCCGTCAGGTAGGCGTGCTTGAACTAAAAGAACGTATTAAATGAAGCGTATTGTTTCCGTCAGTGGCAAAGACCAGCTGAAGGCGTTCATTGATTTTCCGCACGATCTGTATAAAAATGATCCGTGTTATGTGCCCGAGCTGTTTATCGCCCAACGCGATTTGCTTACCCCTGGGAAACATCCTTTTCACGAACATTCTTCCATACAGCTTTTCCTGGCGTACGACGGCGACAAGATTGTAGGGCGCATCGCCGCCATCCTCAATAAAAATCACAATACCTTTAACAATACCCGCGACGGCTTCTTTGGCTTCTTCGACGTGGTGAACGACACCGAAGTAGTCCGGCTGCTTTTTGAGCAGGCGGATGCATGGCTGCGCCAGCAAGGTGCCACCACCTCCATTGGGCCGGTCAACTTCTCCACCAACGAAACGTGTGGCTTGCTGGTGGAAGGCTTTGACTCGCCGCCCGCCGCGATGATGACCTATAACAAACCGTACTACAACGCGCTTGTGGAAGCGGCCGGATTCGGCAAGAAGGTCGACATCCTTGCATACCGCTTTGGCGCCGACGGCTACGACGACCGCTCTGTGCGGGTAAAAGAGACGATGCTCAATCGTCTGAAACTAAAAGGCATTACCATCCGTCCGGTAAACATCAAAAACTTCAAAGAAGAAGTACGACAGATCCGGGGTGTATATAACAATGCGTGGGACAAAAACCTCGGGTTTGTGCCCATGACCGAGCCCGAGTTCGACTACATGGCCAAGGACATGAAAATGATCCTCGACACAGACTTCTGCCTGGTAGCCGAGAAAGATGGACGTGCCATCGGTTTTGCACTGGCCATACCCGACATCAACGAAGTGTTGATTAATATAAAACGTGGCCGGCTGTTGCCTTTCGGGCTTTTCAAGCTGCTGTTTGGGTTAAAGAAAGTGAAAGGTATCCGGGTCATCACACTCGGGGTGGAAGAAGGCTTCCGCAAGCTTGGCATCGAGGCGTGCTTCTATGCCAGCATTATCGAGGCGTATCGCAAAAAGAAATTGACACGGGCAGAAGCGTCGTGGGTGCTGGAAGACAACGCCCCGATGAATAACGCGCTGCTGAATATCAAGGGTGTTCCGTACAAAAAGTACAGAATATTCGAGAAAGCGTTATGAAAGAACGAATACTGATCACGGGGGCGAGCGGCTTTGTAGGGTTTCACCTCATCGAGGCTGCACTGGCGAAAGGCCTGGAAGTAACCGCCGCCGTGCGGTCCTCCAGCAAGATCGACCACTTGCGTGCGTTGCCGGTAAAGTTCATAACCCCCGATTTTACCAGCGTCGCGTCGCTGCGCACGGCACTGGAAGCAGGGCAGTACCAATACGTGATTCACGCCGCGGGCACGGTAAAAGCCAAGGACGAACCCGCGTATAACGCTGCGAATGCAGACGTGACGCGTAACATCGCTGAGGCGATTGTCCTGGCCCAACTGCCCGTTAAGAAGTTTGTCTTCCTCAGCAGCCTGGCGGCGCAAGGGCCCAGTGCCACCGCCGAGGCCATCCGCGAAGACGATGCCGCGCGCCCGATTTCGCCCTATGGCAAAAGTAAATTGCTGGCCGAGCACTATCTGCGGGCGATCCCCGGACTGCCAACGGTCATGTTACGACCTACCGCAGTATACGGGCCGCGCGACCGCGACATCTTTATTTTGTTGAAGACCTTTGCCCAGGGCCTGGAGCCATACATCGGTCGCATGGACCAGCAACTGAGCTTTATATACGTCAAGGACCTGGCGGCAGCCACGATTGCCGCACTGGCCGACGGTGTCACGGGTACTTACCTGGTGGCCGACGGCAGCGGGTACGGCCGCTATGCGCTGGCCGATATAACCAAGCGTATCCTAAACCGAAAAACCGTACGTGTACACCTGCCGTTAGGCGTGGTTAAAGGACTGGCATTTGTCCAGGAAACCCTGGGCAACATCCGGGGGCAGGCGCCGGCACTCAACCGTGCCAAGCTCGCCGAACTGACCGCTGCCAACTGGACCTGCAATGTTGCGCGGCTGCAGCGCGAGCTGGGCTTTACACCGAAATATACTTTGGAGACTGGCCTGGCCGAAACCATACAATGGTACAAGGACAACCGGTGGCTATAAAAAATGAACCTGTACATATATAATTATAACCTTTTATGAAAGAACAAATTGAAAGAGCCAATGGCAAGCTGGGGATCCTCATCCCCGGGTTAGGTGCTGTGGCGACGACCATGATTGCGGGTGTGGAAGCAGTGAAGAAAGGGTTGGCACAGCCGGTAGGTTCGCTTACACAGACGGGTAATATACGCCTGGGTAAACGCACCGAAAATCGTTTCCCGAAGGTTAAAGATTTCGTGCCCCTGGCGACACTGGAAGATATCGTATTTGGCGGTTGGGATGTATACGAAGACAACGTGTATCAGGCGGCTCTCCATGCCAAAGTGCTGGAAACGTCGCTGCTTGAGCCCATCCGCGCCGAGCTGGAGAAGATCAAGCCCATGAAGGCTGTGTTCGACAAGAGCTATATCAAAAACCTCGACGGCACCAACGTAAAACAGGCTGCCACGAAATACGACCTGGCCCTGGCCGTCATGGAAGACATCGACAACTTCAAAGCAGCGAACGACTGCGAGCGCCTGGTCATGGTGTGGTGCGGTTCGACCGAGAAGTATATCGAAGAGACAGACGTTCACAAAAACATCTATGCCTTCGAAGATGGTCTGCGTAACAACGACCCGATGATTTCGCCCAGCATGATCTACGCCTATGCAGCGATCAAGAAAGGTGTCCCGTACGCCAACGGCGCACCGAACCTGACATGCGACATCCCGGCAATCGTAGAGCTGGCCCGTGAGAACGGCGTACCGATCGGCGGCAAAGACTTCAAGACCGGCCAGACACTCATGAAGACGATCCTGGCACCCGGTCTGCACGCACGCTCCCTGGGCATCCGCGGATGGTTCTCGACCAATATCCTGGGTAACCGCGATGGTTGGGTACTCGATGATCCGGAGAACTTCAAAACCAAAGAAGTATCCAAGCTGGGTGTACTGGAAGATATTCTGCAACCGGAAAAGAATCCTGAGCTCTACGGCGATCTATACCATAAGATTCGGATCAACTACTACCCGCCGCACGGCGATAACAAAGAGAGCTGGGATAACATCGACATCTTCGGTTGGCTGGGCTACCCGATGCAGATCAAGATCAACTTCCTGTGCCGCGACTCCATCCTCGCTGCGCCGATCGTACTCGACCTGGCGCTGTTCATGGACCTCGCGAAGCGCGCAAACATGAGCGGTATTCAGGAGTGGCTGTCGTTCTACTTCAAATCACCGCAGACAGCGCCCGGCCTGCGTCCGGAGCATGATATCTTCAAACAGCTCATCAAGTTGCAGAACACACTGCGTCACATGATGGGCGAAGACCTGATCACACACCTGGGCCTGGATTACTACCAGGATCTGGTGGAGGTACTGTAACACCATGCATCGGATCATTGCTACAGGACTCAGCATAGGCTATATCGGCAGGGGCGGCGGCACAGTGGCCGCCGCTGCCTGCTGCCTGGGCTGGTACCTGGCATTTTCCGGCGGCGTAGATCCCCTTGTGGCCGTGCTGGTCACGGTCATTATTACGGACCTGGGCGTGTGGGCTGCCGACCGGGTCGAGCCCCTGTGGGGAGAAGATAGTCCGCGGGTTGTGATAGACGAGATTGCCGGCATGTGCATCAGTTTATTGTTCCTGCCGGTCACCTGGGCAACGGTGTTTGCGGGGTTTGTATTGTTTCGGTTCTTCGACATTGCCAAGCCGCTCTACATACGTCGGGCGGAGGGCATTCCGGGGGGCTGGGGAGTAATGGCCGACGACTTGCTCGCCGGTCTGTATGCCAACGTTATACTGCAGGTTGCTGTACAGCTTTTTCCCCTCTGACGACTATGTTCACCTTCGTCAAGTCACAAGCTGCTTCGCTCATCGCCACCTGTGCCGACTTCGGCGCCACCATTCTGCTCGTGCAGGTGTTTGGCGCGTGGTACGGCTTCGGCAGCGTGTCGGGCAACGTCGTGGGCGCAGTTGTGCATTTTACGGTGAGCCGCCACTGGGTCTTTGCCGCCACGCACGTGCCGCATGGCGACCAGCTGTGGCGCTATGGTGTCGTGTGGCTGGGCTATATCGGACTTAGTTTTGCGTTGCTATTGGGTGTAACGCACTATGTGGAGATGAATTATGTTGTGGCCAAGATGGGGGTAGCGATCGTGTTGAGTGTCAGCTATAACTACGTGCTGCAGAAAAGATTTGTATTTAAATAGATGTTTGCGTGAGAGCGGCTGTTTACGGAATATGGGTATTCATAGGGTTATGGGTTGGCGCCTGGCAGGCGTCCGGGCAGACCATTGTGCGCGGTGTCGTCACCGACGCCGACACAAAAGAGCCCTTGCCGTTTGTCAATATAGTTTTTAAAGGAACGACCATTGGCAGCACTACCGACATCGAGGGGCGTTACACCATTACGACAAACACCGCCAACGAAGAGCTTCATTTTTCATTCCTGGGATATAAAACCGTTATCCGAAAGGTAAAGGTCGGGGAGACCCAGGACATAAACGTGCGACTTACCGCCGACGCGCAGGTGCTGGATGAAGTGACCGTCACCACCCAGGGCCGGGAGCGCTACCGCAATAAAAACAATCCCGCGGTAGACCTCGTACGCGAAATGATCGAGCACAAAGAGCAGAACCGCATGACGCACTACGACAATGTCGAGTACGAACAGTACGAAAAACTGCAGATGTCGCTCAGCAACCTGTCTGACAAATTCAAGGAACGCAAACTGTTTCGCAAGTATAAGTGGATGTTCGAAAACGTCGACACCACCACCATAAAAGGCAAAGCTTTATTGCCGATCTACCTGCAGGAAAACCTGATCGATAAATACTACCAACGCTCACCCGAACACAACAAGTCGGTCGTCAAAGCGCACCAGAAAGTAAGCTTCGACGACTATGTCGATAACGCGGGCATGAGCACGTACCTCAACTACCTGTACAACGACATCGACATTTACGAGAACAACATTACGCTGCTGACAAACCAGTTCCTTAGTCCCATTGCCAACAGCGCGCCCACATTCTATAAATTCTACATCACCGACACCCTCAAAGACGTCACACCCAAGCTCGTTGAGCTGTCGTTCGCACCGCGCGACGCAGGGGGCTTCCTGTTTCAGGGCCGGCTTTATGTTACCCTCGACAGCAACTACGCCGTGCAACGGGTAGACATGACCGTAAACAAAAACATCAACCTCAACTGGGTCCGCGAGCTGTTTATCAACCAGGAATTTCAGCAAATGGAAGACGGCAAGTTCCAGGTGGTCAAGAGCCGCATGCGCGCCGACTTTGGTATCACGCAGGGGCGTGGCGGCCTATACGGCGAACGCGTCGTGTCCTATAAAAACTTCGTCATCAACCAGCCGCGTCCGCCCGACTTCTTCGAGGGGGAGAAACAGCAGCAGGAGAAAGAAGCCGAAGAACATACCGATGAATATTGGCTCGCCAACCGGCATGACTCGCTCAGCCACGCCGAGTCGAAGGTATACCAGAACATCGACAGCCTGCAAAAAGTACCGTCGTTCCGTCGTACGATGGACATCGCCACGCTATTGCTCGCCGGCTACAAAAGCTTTGGCTGGTGGGAGCTCGGTCCTGTCAATACTTTCTATAGCTTCAACCCCGTAGAAGGTTTCCGCCTGCGGGTAGGAGGGCGGACTACGCCCAAGTTTAACGAGCGCCTTTATTTTGAGACCTATGGCGCCTATGGTTTTAAAGACGAAAAGTGGAAGTACTTCCTCAGCGCCACGTATTCGTTTACGGGCAAGTCCATTTGGCAGTTCCCCGTGCGAACACTCCGGGTCAGCTACCAGCACGACATGAAGATCCCCGGACAGGAGCTGCAGTTTATTCAGGAAGATAACTTCCTCCTTTCATTCAAACGTGGTGTAAACGACAAGTGGCTGTACAACGACATCTGGGTCGTCGACTACCTGCACGAGTTTGATAACCATATTTCATACCGCGTGGGCTTTAAGAACTGGAAACAGATCCCGGCCGGCGGTTTGCGGTATGAGCGTAACACCGAAGACCTATTGCAGCCCGTGCCCAATGTCATCACGTCCGAGATCAACCTGGAATTTCGCTGGGCGCCCGGGGAACAGTTCTACCAGGGCAAGCTCTATCGCATTCCGATCCCCAACCGCTACCCCATCCTGACCGCCCGTTTTGTAGGTGGTATAAAGAACTTATTCAACAGCCAGTACAACTATCAAAACGTGGCGTTGAACGTATACAAACGTGTATACCTGTCGCAGTTTGGCTATACCGACATGGTGCTGGAAGGCGGCTATATCTTCGGCAAAGTGCCGTTCCCGCTGCTGGCCATCCACCGTGCCAACCAAACGTACTCGTATCAATTACAATCGTACAACCTGATGAACTTCCTGGAGTTTGTCAGTGACAAATACGTGAGCCTGAGCTTCGATCACTACTTCAACGGGTTTATCTTCAATAAGATCCCGCTGCTGAAAAAGCTGAAGTGGCGCGAGGTGGCGACCTTTAAAGTTCTGTACGGCAGCATTCGCCGTGAGAACGACCCGCGTCATAATGCGGACGCTTTCGCCTTTCCGGTAAACGACCAGGGTGTGGAGACGACGTATTCTCTGCAGCCCGAGCCGTACATGGAAGCCAGCGTCGGTATCGCGAACATTTTTAAGCTGATCCGGGTTGACGTAGTGAAGCGTCTTTCGTACCTGGATCACCCCGAAGTATCGCAATGGGGCATACGTGCACGCTTTAAATTTGATTTCTGACCTATGAACAGTGTTATAGAAAAACCCTTAAACAACCGGGCAATGGAGAAAACGCCCCTGCGCATCGTATTGCAGCAGCTCATTTACAAAGTCATCAATCCCTTTGTAAAGCTCCTGATCAAGATTGGGTTTACACCCAATGCCGTGACCACTACGGGGCTCCTCTTAAACATTGGGGTGGCCGTGATCTTTGTAATAGGGGTGGAAGAAGGCAATCGTGGCGACCTGACCTATGTCGGCTGGGCAGGCGCGCTCGTGTTATTCGCGGGGCTGTTTGACATGCTCGACGGACAGGTGGCGCGCCTGGGCAACATGAGCTCCAAATTCGGTGCATTGTACGACTCGGTTCTCGACCGCTACAGCGAGCTGGTCATGTTCCTGGGCATTTGTTATTACCTGATCGGGCATCATTATTTCCTCAGTTCCTTATTCGCGTTTATTGCGTTGATCGGTTCTATGATGGTAAGTTATGTACGCGCACGGGCAGAAGGCCTGGGCATCGATTGCAAAGGTGGCCTGATGCAACGACCGGAACGTGTGGTGACCATCGGTGTGTCGGCCCTGGCCTGTGGCATTACCGCGCACTACCTCGGCGGCGATTACAAGCTCTTTATACCAGGCATCCCGTTCCAGGTATTTGAGACAATCTCCGTCTTTACCATACCGCTTACGGTCATGGCCGTGTTAACCAACATTACCGCCGTCAACCGTCTGCGCGAATCAAAAAAAGAACTGGAAAAACAACCCTGATTAACGAACTATGACGTTCATGCTGCACTTTCTCGTTTGGCTGATGACCGGTTTCTCCACCGGCCACGCGGGCGCGGAGCAACCCTGTGTATGCAAAGGGCAGGAGACATTCCCCGTACCGCCGGCAAATAAGGCTACCCTGTTTTATATTCAGCGCACGCCCAATACCAACACCATCCTGTATGATGTAAAGTTGGAGAAGGGTGTACCCGATGAAGAAGACCCGGTGCGTGCCTACTGGATCCGCTATCAGGAAGAAGGACAACAAGAAGACCTGTCGTTCATTCAGCGCAACTACGCCTATGGACTGAAGAGCAAAAAGCTTTCGGCAGACAAATACGAGTTACGGTTTGTGTCCTATAAAAAGCTGCCGTTCTACCTGGTAAAGGCAGCCGACAACCAGTTCCACGTGCTGGCGACCATCAACGGTCGCAACATCCACGTGTCGCGAGTATTCTTACAGATCGAAGGTGGCAGCTTCTGGCTTCCGAATATCGTGTGTGCCGAAGTGAAGGGAACGGACCCCGTGACGGGGCAGGAGGTGATCCAGAATTTTAAACCGTAGTGTTATGAAGAAGAACTTTATTTCAAACAGTACAGAATCGATCCGAATCTTCAGAAGTGGATTCCTGGAGAGCCTTTCAAAGGTACACTATAGCGTGCCGCTGATCCTCTTCATTCCCATCATAACCTATTTTATGTATAGGGCATTGGCTGTCACGTACACAAACGTGCTCACGTTTATTGCCAGCTGTATCCTGGGGCTACTGGCATGGACGCTGACGGAGTATATTATGCACCGGTTCGTATTTCACTTTGAGCCCAAATCGGCCGTCGGAAAAAGACTGCACTTCCTGTTCCACGGTGTGCACCACGATTATCCGAACGACGCCATGCGCCTGGTATTGCCGCCTTCCATGAGCATTCCACTGGCCACCGGTTTTTATTTCCTGTTTCATGCGCTGCTTCCCGTGGCCTACATGGATGGGTTCTTTGCAACCTTTCTGGCTGGCTATCTGGTGTATGACATATCGCACTATGCACTTCACCACAGCAAGTTTAACAACCGCTTCTGGAAGAAGCTGAAACACCACCACATGCAGCATCACTACGCCGACCCCACAAAAGGTTATGGCGTAAGCTCAGCCTTGTGGGACAAAATATTCCGTTCCGACTTTGAAAAATAGTTTGGACTTGCCCATCCTTCCGGTAACCCGCTGGATCTCGTGGCGCGACGTGCTCGTGGCCGCCGTGGTGTCTGTGTCATACCTGGGGCTATCGGCATTGCTCATCGGCTTTAAAACCGACCAGCTGTTCCTCGTGTTGATATTCGACACATTGTACCTGGCATCGCGCATCACCCGCAAATTTATCCTGGGTTTCTCGGTCTTTATTGTCTTCTGGATTCTGTACGACTACATGAAGGCGTTTCCCAACTATGTTTATAACGCGGTACACATACAAGACCTGTACGAGACCGAACGCGCCATCTTCGGTATGGTGCAAGACGGCAAGCTCGTAACACCCAACGAATATTTTCAGGTTCATAGCGCCGCCTGGGTAGACGTGCTCACGGGGTTCTTTTACCTGTGCTGGATTCCCGTACCACTGGGCTTTGCCGCCTACCTGTTCTTTAAAGACCGCAGCCGCTTCCTGCAATTCCTGCTCACATTCCTGCTGGTAAACCTATTGGGCTTCGTCGTGTATTATCTCTATCCGGCAGCGCCGCCGTGGTACGTAGCGCTTCACGGCTTTGATTTCATTGCGGGCACACCGGGCAACACGGCCGGCTTGATCCGGTTCGATCAGTTCTTTGGCGTAACGATCTTCCAGTCCCTGTATCAAAAAGGCTCTAACGTTTTCGCTGCTATGCCCTCGTTACACTCCGCCTATCCGCTGATCGTGTGGTATACCGCCTGGAAAGCACGCCTACGCTGGGGTACCCTGGCCTTTGGCATCATTACCGTCGGCATCTGGTTCGCCGCCGTCTACACCAGCCATCATTATATACTAGACGTCCTCGCCGGCATCGCAACAGCCGCCGCAGGGATCACGCTGTTCGGATTCCTCATGAAAAAACAATCGGGCTTCCGCCGCTTTGTCGACCGGTATACACAGCTAATCTCATAAGGTATAATATATAGATGTAGCGCCTGGCATGAGGTACTGTCATTAAAGCGAGCGTCGGACTATAATTGATACTTTTGCTGAGCGACACTGCCTCGAATTGTTACGCCCCTTCAGGGCTTGGGTGTCGTCTGTGTTGCCTATCCCAGGCCTCTGCTGCGCTTCAGCCTGGGCTATTGTGTTGTGCCCTTTCAGGGCTCTTACCGGCCAGTATCAAGCCCAATCCCTGCTTTTGGGGTCTTCGTATAGAGTAGTAAAATTAAAAAAGAGGAATGTAGAAGGGCAGGAGGAGGGAATTAATTCTTAATTCCGTGGCACAACAAATTCAGAATAAAATCGAGGCGATCACCCATTTTTTTGATGCGGCAGTCTTCCAGTGTTGCCAGCTCAATCCCCCGGGAGGCACTCAACATAATATAGCTCATGCTGTCCAGATCTTCATCGCTAACCTTCTTAAACTCGCCCTCGGCCACGCCAAAAGCGAGGATGTTTTTCAGCAGCTCAAGCTCCTGTGCTTCATAATCCTTTTTGAGCTTTTTAATCAACTGGGGGTTCTCGGAAATCTCACCAAAAACCACGCTATTCAAGGTGGCCTTTTGCGCCAGGACCTTGAGCTTGGTGAGACTGAACGTTTTGAGCTTCTCTTCGGCGGTGCCGGCTTTGTTGACAGCGATTTGCACCTGGCTCATCACGTCTTCCATATCTTCCTTGATCACCGCGTCAAAGATCTCGTCCTTGCTGGCGTAATAATAGTATAACGTACTTTTGCCTTTCCCGGTCGCTTTCGCGATGTCTTCCATCGTGGTCTTAAAAAGACCAAAACGCTGGAATAGACCACGCGCAGCAGTGACTACCTCTGCACGAATCTGCTCATCTTTCGTTTGCGTTGTGGGGGGCATTGCTCTTTTGGACTATTTCCGTTTTTCATTCTAAAAATAGCTTTTTCCCAGGGGCTTACCTAGCGCATCCGCGTTTTTTCTTTCATGTTATCTTTTTGCCGGAAGGAAGGGAAAAAAATCATGTTATAGGTGTCTCGTGTACGTGTGCAAAGATGATAGTATACATCTTCCCTACATGGTGATGTTGGTATGTGATGCGGCACATTCGTGCGCGTAAAGTTCACAACCCGGCGTTTATACGCGGAATGTTTCGCCCAATGGTTTAGGGGTGCGTCCCACCGCGGGGTAACTGTCCGGCAAGGCGGCCCTGATTGGCCCGATTTTATTACATGATCCCGTTTTTGGGGCTTTTGTTCCATAATTTTCAGGGTGTTAACTTACCGCGTGTGAGGGGTCTACTATTGTACTATGCAAGAATTTTTGAAGAGAATTAAACGGCAGGTTCGTTTCGGTTGTGTTTGGGTGTATCGCAAAGCCCGCCCTCTGCTGCAGTACCTGGCCCTGCGCTATGCCCAGGTGCGGGAATATTACCGCACGCATCCCAAAGCCCGCAAATGGACCATTGCCGGCCTGGTCATCGGGGGGCCGCCGCTGTTGCTCTTGCTCGTGGTGTGGATTGAAGTGCCCGGTAAACGCGCCCTGCGCAACATTCAAAACCAGGTCGCCTCCGAGATCTACAGCGCCGATAGCGTACTGCTGGGCCGCTACTATCTGCAAGACCGCACAGAGATACGCTTTGACGATATTGCCCCCGTCGTGGTAGATGCGCTGATTGCCACGGAAGACGTGCGCTTTTATGAGCACGGTGGCGTGGACTACGAAAGCCTGGGCCGCGTGTTCGTCAAATCAATCCTCTTACAAGAGGAGTCCGCCGGTGGTGGGAGTACGCTGTCGCAACAGCTCTCCAAGAATTTATATCCGCGCAAGCGTTATTGGGTATTGTCCATGTTGATCAACAAAATGCGCGAGTCGATCACCGCCCAGCGCCTGGAAGATCTGTATCCTAAAAAGGAATTGATCCGGCTGTACCTCAATACCATTCCCTTCGGTGACCAATGCTTTGGTATCGAAGCCGCAGCCAAACGATTCTTCTCTGTACGCGCGAAAGACCTGACCGCCGACCAGGCCGCCGTGCTCATCGGCATGCTCAAGGCAACGCACAACTACAACCCGCGCTTGTTTCCTGAGCGGTCGCGCACCCGGCGCAATGTCGTGCTGGCGCAAATGCAGAAATATAAACGCTTTCCCGAAGGGACACTGGATTCATTGCAAGCCTTGCCGCTGGAATTGAAATACAACATGGTGTCGCACCACCAGGGCCTGGCGCCGTACTTCCGCGAATACCTCAAAGGCGAGCTGCTGGAGTGGTGCCGCAACAACACACGCCCCGATGGCTCACCTTACAATTTATATACCGACGGCCTGAAAATCTATACCACGCTCGACTCGCGCTTGCAAGAGTATGCGGAGAATGCCGTAGCGCGGCAGATGAAAGAGGTGCAAAAGCAATTCGCCGACCACTGGCGCAAAGAGAACCCGTGGCAGGGTCATGAAGAAGTAATTCAGGATGCCATCCGCCGCTGCTCGCGTTACAAAGCGCTGGCAGAAAAAGGCCTGTCGGAAGAAGAGATCCTCGACGAGATGCAGAAGCCGATGCCCATGCGCATGTTTTCGTGGGATGGCGAAAAGGTAGTGAAGATGAGTCCCATCGATTCGATCAAACACCACATCCAGTTCCTCAACGCAGGCTTCCTGGCCATTGAGCCAAAGACAGGCCGCGTACGCGCCTGGGTCGGCGGCATCGAACACGATTTCTTTCAGTACGACCACGTCAAAGTATCGACCAAACGGCAAGTGGGGTCGATCTTTAAACCGATTGTATATGCTACGGCCATCGAGCGCGGCGCACAGCCGTGCGACCTGATCTCCGCCGCACAGGAAACATATATCGACAAAGAAGGGGATAAGTGGACGCCCCGCAATATGCAGAACGACTACCAGGTGAAATATACCATGCGTGGTGCACTGGCCTACTCTATCAACACCGTAGCGGTAAAGATGATCCAGCAAGCTGGCGTGCTAAATACCATGGAGACCGCCCGCAACATGGGCATCACCAGCGAGCTGCCTGACGTGCCTTCCATTGCACTGGGCTCTTCCTCTATCTCGCTCATGGAAATGGTCACCGCCTATTCCTGCTTCGTTAACACCGGCATGGCGGTACATCCATACTATATCACTGGCGTGCGCGACAGGAGCGGCAACACATACACGGAGTTCAAACCCGCAGAAAAAAGCAAGCGTGTGCTAAAACCCGAGACAGCCGAGCTGATCGTAGGCCTGCTACGCACCGTCGTGCACGAAGGCACTGCCTCACGACTGCGCTGGAAATACGCGGCGCATAACAACGACGTTGCCGGCAAAACAGGCACCACCCAGGCCAACGCCGACGGCTGGTTTATGGGCATGACACCCGAGCTGGTCATGGGCACGTGGGTAGGGGCAGACGACCCGCGCATCCACTTTCGCAGTACTGAACTGGGCCAGGGCGGAAACACCGCCCTACCGATGGTAGGCTACTTCTTACAACAGATAAACGAAGACCCCAACTTTAAGACTATATCTAAAGCCACTTTCCCGACCCCATCGCGCGCAGCCCAGCAAAAACTATCCTGCGACCTCTACGAGCTAGACGAAACGCTCTGGGGACAGCTAGAACAGATGAGTTTTAAGCAAGACTCCCTACGCGCAGCCGATACGCTCAACCAGGTCCCCAAAGAAAGCTACATGGAGAAGCTCTACAAGCGCAAGCTCAAAATGCGTCAAGCCAGCCAAGCCCGCGACAGCGCCGCCCTACGTACACTGGAGATCGAGGATAGCGGCGGATAAGGAAACAGTGTGAGTGTGGAGAGTGAGAGCGAAACAAAGGTGTTTGCAGCCAGTGTGGTAAGCGTGTCAGTACAATGCAGTTTTCCCCTTTGCTGTAACTTCCTCTACCATCGCCTTGATATGTTTCTTTGATGAGAAAATATTCTCATACACTGCCATGACAGTCTGGTTTTTATCCAGCAGATATGTCGTGCGCTTCGTAAACAAAGGCACAAACGGCAGCTGCGTCTGATACAACGCACAGACCTTTCCGCCATCGTCCGACAGCAGGTCGAATGGCAATCCCAATGTTTTCTTAAACCGCTCATGGCTCTCAATCGAGTCGCGGCTGATGCCGTACAAAGCAATCTTTAATTCCAGAAAAACCTCAAACGTATCGCGAAAGCTGCACGCCTCGTTCGTACACCCCATAGAGAAATCCTTCGGGTAGAAGTACAGAATGCAAGGTTTGCCTTTCATAGCCTGGTAAAGGGAAAAGTCCCGGCCAGACGTGGAAGGGAGCATAAAGTCAGGGGCCTTTTGGCCGATGGCGAGTGGCATAATAGTTCGTATTGATCGTTACTACAACATACGAAAATAGCCTGTAAAACGGATCTCACCCCCGGGAAAACAGTGTGAGCGTGAGTGTGAGAGCGAATACGGGGATTCTGTTCTTTCGCTTCACACTCACGCTGGATTGCTCAATTCAGGGTATTTAGTGGTGAATGACTATTTCTTACGGATGTAAATGTCGCCATTATAGTTACGCATTGTAAACTCCGGTCCTCCGCCGTTAATGTCGCAACGTTTCCACTCGTCCACAATTACCTTATATACCCCCGACTGGTTATCTTTCTTCTGCACCGGTCCACTGCTCTTAAACTCTACATCAAAGTTTGTCAGGATCTCGCCCTGGTCTGTCTTAACCTTCATACTCCCTTTCAGTGTCGCCGGAAACGTGATGTCTATATCGCCGTTGTAGGTGGTAAACGACATCGGCGCGCCGTCGCTGATCTTGTCGAAGGTTACTTTGATCTCGCCGTTATATGTCGTAGCAATGGCGGAGCCGGCAATGTTTAGCGCTGTAATCGGTCCGTTATAATTAGTAAGCTCCAGCTCACCCTGAATATTGTTAACAATCAGGTCGCCGTCGTTGTACGTGTGCAGGTCCAGGTCGCAGCCGCTGGGTACTTCGATCGTGATGTTTTGTTTGTGACTCCACGAGTCGGACTGGACTTTTACCTGGTTGTTTGTTTCGGTGGCCTCGATGCTCGTGCCGCCGCCGCCAATGCGGCGCATACCGTCGGCGTTCTTGCGACCGTCGCCTTCTTCGCTTTCACTGCTATATTTCACCAGCACATCTTTCCGGGCGGTGCCCTTGACCGTAATCGAGCCGTAGTTGATGTGTACCTTCAGCTTGCTGCGTTTGCCGGGATCGCTCAGCGGTATCGTGAACTCGTTTTGAGCCTGCGCCAGCAGGCTGACGGTAAGCGTAAAGAGGGTGAGTGCGAAAATCTGGATATACTTTTTCATAGTTGTCAAATCAAAAGAGAATAATGTTGTATGGTGTGGGGTGTGTTATTGTTCTTTAATATAAACGTTGCCGTTAAAGGTTTCAAAGGCGAGCAGGGAGCCGCCGGCGCCGATCTTATAAAAGTTGTCACCGACTTTGAACTTCATACCGTCCTTGCGTGCCACTTGCTGCACCGCAGCCGGCATGGCCTCGATCTTATCGATGTTGGTAAACAGCTCGCCGTTAAAGCTTTCAAAGCTCATGTTGGCGGCCAGTCCTTTCTGAAAGTTCGCCCGGATGTCGCCATTGAGTGTATAAAAATGACACTCGCGATTGGGGTTGCGGGCGTAAGTAATGTCCACATTGCCGTTGATCGTGTGGGCACGCGCTTCGCTCGTCAGGTTCAGTAATTTTATACCGCCGTTGATGTTATTGGCGGCCGAGGCAGCCTGCATGTTTTCAATAACAATATCGCCGTTGTTGATCGTGCTCACGGACACGTGCACATCTGCCGGCACCTGCAGTGAAAAGTCAAGCTGGTACTCGTAGTGTTCGTGGCACTCGCGGCATTGGCTGTAGCCCCACTGACCCGACGTAGGTCGGTGGTTGCCTGTGTTGCGTCCGTAGCCGCTACACGTACCTTCTGTATACAGCACGAGCGTATCCACATCGTTGATAATCCCCAACTGAATCTTTTTCTTACCTTCTTCCAGCCGTTCTGCCGTCTTGGCACGGATGGATTTGGTCACCGTCACGAGCACCTTGTCGCCCGCGTATGCCTCGACGTGTATCGATCCATTGATGTTGTCGATCACTACGGTATTGGCGGCGCTTTTCTTTTCGAACGCCAGCTCACGCGTAATCTTCTCTGTAAAGGATTGGGCCCGGAGCGTCATGCCGACCAGCAGCAGGAGCGAGCCCATCAATATTTTTTTCATAATGGTTTTCGTTTGAGTAAGGGTATCGATCAGATCAATACCTGGATGGTCTCTTCAATTTTCTTTTTGACATCGCCCGGAGTTTTGTCGCTGTCGAGAAGCTTTTGCAGCTCCTTCACCGACGACTTTGCCTGAATAGACTGCATCAGCTCAGCCAGCGCCACCTGCACCAGCGGTGACTCTTGTTGAGCGATCGCATGGATCAGCGCTTCGCGTACCGTGGGCTGCACGGCATAATTCCGCAAAGCGTCGAGCGCCGCCAGGCGTACGTTTACATTGCTGTCGGTGTTGAGCGTTTGCAGTAATGCCTGCGTTACCTTTTGGCTGGCCTGGTCCATGTCCTGGGTCAGGCTGACCGCTTTCAGCCGTTCGGCTGCCGACTCTTTCTGCAGCAGCGTCAGCATCATCGTTTCGCGCAGGGTTGTCACCTCCTGGCTAAGCGCCGCAAGCTGGTCAGACGGAACCGGCCCCGCAGGCGGTGTCCGCAAGAAGTACCCCGCCGCCATGCCGGCGACCAGTACCGCCACCGTAAATGCCAGACGTGGCCATAACCAGGCCCAGGTAAGGGTGCCGGAAGCGGCGGCGGGCCGTTGACTACGCTTTTCATCCGCCAGCATGTGGTAGAACGTGTCGTCCAGGTTCAGGGAAGGTGTCGGTGCAGGTAGTTGGTCCAGGGCCTCCTGCCACGGGCGCAGGGTCTCGAGGTCCTCCAAACCAATGGCACCACTTTCCAGCAACCCTTCCAGCTGCCGCTCTTCCGCAGGTGTCGCCGTGCCGGCATTATACCGCAAAAGCAATTCGTCTATTTCCGCTCGTGTCATACTCGTCAATACTTAATCAGTAACGCGCTTCCAGTTTCTGATATACTTCCTTCAGCTCTTGCAGCGCGCGAAACACTTTAACCTTTACGGCTCCTTCCGTACAACCCAGGATGTCGCCGATCTCTTTATACTTCTTTTCCTGAAATTTGCTCAACAGCAGCACCTCGCGCTTGTCTTCGGACAGCCGTTCCAGGGCCCTGGAAAGCAGCTCCTTTTCCTCGCGCTGTTGCCACTCGACAGACCGGTTGTCGCCGTCTTCCAAACGATCCTGCCAGGCCTCCAGCGGATCGTCCTTCTTCAGCTTGTTTTTCCGGTAGTGGTCATGGCTCACATTGCGCGCGATGTGAAACATCCAGCTGCGAAAGTCGCCGTCGCCGCGAAAGCGTGTGCGATACTTCAGGATCCGGTAAAACACGGTCTGCACCAGGTCCTCACTGAGATCCTGGTCCTTGTTGAGATGATAAAAGAAACCAAACAAAGGCCTCTTATACCGCTCGAATAGCAGGCTCATCTTGTCAAGATCGCCGTCCCTGACCTTAAGCATCAGGGCATTGTCGGTTAAAGCATTCAAATCCGGATAAAGCGTTTTCTAATGAGGAGAACTTACTCTCACCCCAATGGTTACGCAGTCAGGGTGAAGTTTCTTAAAATTCCACAAAAAACACCGAAATGACGAAGTAGAAGGTATCTGGCGATAAAAGACGTATGGCCAAAAAAAACACGGCACCTGGCGAGTCGTAGCCCCGTCTCGGGGCGGAGGCTCGTGCCATGGAGTGTTTTTTTGATAATCACGTGTTAGTTACCTGTTGGATCAGGTTTAACAGGTTGTTTTGAAATAAATTTCGTTGGTTTGAAAATATCGAATTTGGAGGTCCAAAGAGGTCGGAAGGAGTTGCGCGATGAGGCGGAGCCGGGACGAAAAAAAGGCATTCTTCGCCGGGGATCCTTCGAGTCTGCCACAGGGTTGCTCCATAGATGTTCCACGGATGAACCACGGATGATCTACGCTATAGTAGAGTAGAACATCCCTGGGGCAGGCCCGAAATCAGGTAGTGGGGAGCACAGGTCAAATTGGCACCATGAGGCCACCCCACAGACACCGTATTGTCGTAATGTCTAAAGGCGGGAAGCCCGCCTACACCAACGCACAGATCGAATGAGTCCCCCTAAAAATTCAAAATGAAGTCTTGTAGGTTCTGATTCCGATCTAATAACAACTTCTTCCTTAACCTATACCGACTGATTTCCACTCCCCGCACAGAAATATTGAGCAACTGCGCAATCTCCTTCGTAGAAAGGTTCATCCGTAAATAAGCACTCAACTTAATCTCCTGCGGACTCAGGCCCGGAAACGCTCCTTTAAATCGCGTCGTAAAATCGCCGTGCACGCGGTCGAAGTGAAATTGAAAATGCTCCCAGTCTGCGTCTGCCGAAATGTTCTGCTCGATGTCACGTGTGATCTGCGCGAGCTCTTTCTTTACATCGTCCTGCGGATTCTTTTTAATAATAGACGTCAGGTTGCTCTTAATCGAAGTAATAAACTCGTTCTTATTCAGGAGGTGCATCGTCGCCGTTCCCAGCTCATTGTTCATATGCTGCAGCTCCGATTCCAGCTTCTCGTGCTGCAGGCGGTTGATCTCCTCCTGCGACTGGCGCGAAAGCTTCACCAGCTCGTTATCACGGGCGCTCAATTCCTTCTCCTGTTCCACCACCATGCGTTGTTGCGCGCGTTGATATTTGCGATCGAGCACGTTAAAGGCCGCGAACAGCAACGCGAGCACCGACAGTCCATAGATTGAATACGCCCATACTGACCGGTACCACGGCGGAAGGATCACAAATGTATACCGGGCCTCCCGGCTTACCTCCCCGCTCACGTTGCGCGCCCGCACGTGAAAAGTATAGCTGCCTTCTTTCAGATTGGTATATTCCTTCTGCGTTTTGGTACTCCATTCCGACCAGTCTTTTTCGAAGTTCTCCAGGTAATATTGGAAGACCAGGTTCGCGTTGCCTTCGTACGATGTAGCCGCATACGTAAAGTGCAGCGCATTACTACGGTATGGCAGCTCTGGCCACCAGGTCTGTTGCTGATCAGAGATCGAATCGCGCACACTGTGGTTGCCGTAAAAAAGAACCGAGTCGCCATGCGTGGTCGTGGTCGAGACCTGGCGGATCAGTGTCTGAAAGACCGGCGCCTTCACCGGCTTCATCGTCGGGTCGTAATGAATAAAGCCGTCCTTGGCGCCAAACAATACTTCGTTGTTGCGAAGAATGGCAATGTTCACCAGGTCATCGTTAAGATACTTGCGGATCTTACGAAAGAGATTCTCCTCCAGCGTATACTCACCCAGCGAATTCTTGCGGAAGACGCCAATGTGATCGCGGCTTACAAAATACATATTGCCGAGCGCATCCTCGCGTACAAACCACAGCTGGTCAGTGCTGCCCAGCCGTTTGGAAAAGAAGTCATCGGGTACAAAGCGGTCCGTGCCTGCATCGTAGCGGTACACGCCGCTGGTGCTCGTAAACAGCAGCTCGTTGCGTACGTTGTATACGTTGATGAGCAGGTTTGAAGGAAAGCCTTTGTCCGCGCCGTAAAAGGCCACGCGGCGAATGCTGTCCAGGGTAGGAGAGAAGGTAATGCGATAAGCACCCTTGTAGCCGTGCGTCACCCACAAGTCGCCGGAAGGGTCTTCGGCCATGATCCGCGACGACTCACCAAAGCCCGCGAGCTTCTTTCGCCACGACCATTGTCCATTCTTACGGTCGTACACCTGCAGGCCCGAATATACCCCTTCGACCAACATCGTGGGGTGATCTTTCATTCCCAGAAATACCCACGATCCCGGTTCATACGAAAGCCGCGTACAGCCATCGCCGTCAATGCGCATAGCCCCATTGTGGTGGCCTGCGAGCAGCGCTCCGCCATATTCCCCCAGGTGATATACCTGGCCGCGGGAGTTTTTTACCAGCCGGAAGCTGCCTCCCTTTTGGGACTCGCGTTGGTAAACGCCTGTGCTCGTGCCGGCATACAGTGTGTTGTCGTGCAGGTATGCCGCGTAGCCCGAGCCGGGCAGGCCGGTTTGATTGTTGATCAGGGTGAAGGGTGATCCCAGCTCGACATACGCCAGCCCATTGTTCTGGCCAATCCAAAGGTTGCTCAGGTCGTCTTCATAAATGCTCAGCACCGTTGGGTTTTCAATGCCGCGCCCCGTCGTGAGCTGCATGAGCAGGTCGCCGTTCGCGTCCAACACCAGCAAGCCGTTATTCTGGGTGCCTACGGCGAAGTTGCCGTTGCGCAGCCGGATCATGCAGTTGACAATCGACTCTTTCAGAAATGCCTGCAACGGCGCGTTCCAGGCTGTGACGATGCCGTCCGCCAGGCGGTAAATGCCATGTTGAAAGGTTGTGACCAGCACCTGGTTGTCATGCAGGGGCAGGACCGCGGCCACGCTTTTGTCGCGGAAGAACTCACCGCCCTTGATCACCCGGATGCGGGTGTTTTCCAGAACGCCCAGGCCGATGTCCGGCTGGTTGACATAGAGTTGCCGGTTGAGGAGATAAGAATGGTCTATCCCCGCCGGGGTCGCGGGGCGTATGACCTGAAATGTCTTTTGGTCGTAGCAGTAGATGTTGGAGAACGTGCAGAAGTAAACCTTCTCTTTGTCCAGGTACACGCTCCAGGCTTCGTCAAAGTTGCGATGCTCGGGCGCCAGGCTGTCGGCCAACGAGGTGTACACCAACTGACCTTGCTGGTTGGGAAAGAAAAAGCCGAAGTCACCTTGTCCCCCCACATAGATCCGTCCGCGCGCATCGATGGCCACGCTCCGCACTTTCGTGCCGTTACGCACCCCGTACGTCTGCCATTGGTCGCCGTCAAACTCCAGCAGGCCGAAGTTGTTGGCGATGTAGATCAGACCCAACCGGTTTTGGGCAATCGCCCAGTTCTGGATCCCGCCGCGGTAATCCCCCGGCTGAAAGTTGCGGGTGAAGGGCAGACCGGAGAAGGGTGACTGCGCCTGTGGGTGTGCCGTGTGTGCCAATAATATAAAGAGAAGCCCGGCAATGGCTCTCCATCCGCGTATTGCGGTGCTTTTTTGGGCGCTGATGAGGTTAGGTCTCATGGAAGTAGTAGTCAAATCTACCTCCAAAAACGTTTGAAATCCATCGAAAATTAATGTTTGTACCGATCTGATGTAGTTTTGATGTAGTCAAAAATGCGGGGTGATGTAGTTATGTTGGGGTAGTTAAGTTGAATGCAAACGGTTGTTTCCCAATGTTTGTAGCACGCATTCAAACGTTTCCGGTCCCAATCCGGCAGCGGTGCACCGAATACTAAACCAAACAACAATTAACGCATGAAAGCAAATTTACTGGCGCTCTTACTGATGCTGTCGCTGGTCGGGTACGGGCAGAGCCCCGTACGAGGCCGTGTGACAGACGAAAATGACCAGCCGCTGCCAGGGGTAAACATCCTGCTAAAAGGAACTACCCTGGGTACGGTGACCGACGCAACCGGCGAATTCCGCATCGACAACGCCCCCGTGGATGCAACACTACAGATCAGCTTTATCGGGTACACGTCCCAGGAGCTCACGCTGAACGGTCAGTCGAACGTGACGGTGAAGCTCCTGCCCGATGTTACCAGCCTCGACGAAGTGGTGGTGATCGGCTACGGCACGTCCACCGTAAAGGAGCTGACTGGTTCCGTGGCGGTAGTAAAAGGAGATGAGCTTACCGCTCTCAATCCCGTAAGGATCGAACAAGCCCTGCAAGGGCAGGCAGCCGGCGTACAAATCTCCGCGGCGTCGGGATCACCCGGTGCAGGCCTCAACATCCGCGTCCGCGGATTTACGACCAACGGCGATAACACGCCTCTGATCCTCGTAGACGACGTACCCTTCGATGAGGAAGGCCTGGCCTCACTCAACCCGTCGGATGTCGAATCCATCAACGTGTTGAAAGACGGTACCGCCGGCATCTATGGCGTCCGTGCTGCCAACGGGGTTATTCTCATCACCACCAAGAAAGGCAAGAAGAACGCCAAACCCACCATAGATTTTTCAGGGTACTACGGCGTGCAGCAAACCACCAAAAAGCTCGACCTGCTCGACGCCCACGAATATGCCGTATTGAAAAACGAAACCTACGCGTCCGGTGGCGGCACCCCGCCATTCGCTAACCCTAACCTCGGCAAAGGCACAGACTGGCAGAAAGAGGTCTTTGAGGACGCACCCATTCAGAACTATAACCTCACCATCTCCGGCGGTTCAGATAAAAGCCGCTACGCCATCGGTGGTTCATACCTCGACCAGCAAGGCATTGTCGGTGGCCAGAAATCCGGCTACCGCCGCTACAATGCACGCGTGAACTTTGCAGTAGACATCCTGCCTAAGGTCACCTGGGAAAATGTATTATTATTCACGAACGAACGCCGTGACATGCTGCCGGAAATGGGCATCGGTTCGGTGCTTTTCAACACCATCAACGCCAACCCCGCGGCCAGTCCCTACAGAGAAGATGGGAGCTATGCATTCCTGGAAGATGTTTCGGAAGTGATCAACCCGCTGGCGCAAATGGCGAACACGTTTAACCGGAGTACAACCAACAAGGTGGTCGGTAAACAAGAGATAAACTACAAGATCAACGACAACTTCCAGGTGACAGGCCGCGCCGGGTATAACTATGCGCTGGTAGACGAAAAGCAATTCAACCCGTTGGTATTCTACGGGCTCAACAAGGCGCAGAACACCGCCGCCAACGCGGCGCTTGAACCCAACCTGACAAAGATCTCAGACGACCTTTCCATTCCCGTATACAACAACGTACGCGAAACACGCACCACGTACTTCAACTATAACTTCGAAGCATTTCTCAACTACGATCGTACTTTTGGCGGTGTACACAAGGTCAAGGCCACACTGGGTACGTCCATGTTGGGCTATGATAATCGCAGCCTGACCGGCACGGGGTATAACGTACCGTATAATTCTAACGACTTTGCCGATATCTCGGCCACGGAAAGCGCGAACTATCTCAACAATACATCTTCCTGGCAAGGACGTAATCGCTTGTTGTCGCAATTCGCGCGCGCCGAGTATGGCTATGGCAGCAAGTATTTATTGTCGGCCTCTATTCGTCGCGACGGTTCAACAGCCTTTGGCGCCAACAACCGCTTTGGTTATTTCCCTGCCGTGTCCGGTGCCTGGGTGATGTCAGAAGAATCTTTCTTCCAAACCAATGCCATCCAGTTCATGAAGCTACGCGCCAGCTACGGCGTATCCGGTAACGATAAGATCCTCGCCAACGGCTTCCTGCCATTGCTCGATGGTGAGGGAGTATATCCGTTTGACAACGTGTTGACCAACGGCGTGGCCCTGGGTAAAATCGGTAACCGCGATCTGAAATGGGAGACAACCCGTCAGGCAAACTTCGGTGTTGACCTGAACATCTTACAAGACAAAGTCAGCATCACCGCCGACTACTACGTCAAGACCACCAAAGACCTGCTCTTCCAGCCCGATATCTCCGCCCTTGTCGGTGCCTATGGCGCCGGCAGCTCGCCGCCCATCATCAACGGTGGTGAGGTACGCAACCGTGGCCTCGAGTTCCGCATCGACTACCACACCGAGCTGGCGCAAGGCCTGCGTTTCAATATTGGGTATAACATCACCACCATTCACAACGAAGTGACAGCGCTGCCTCCCGGCGTCGACTTCTTCTCGTTTGGCTCGTTTAGCGTAGGGGGATCGAGTGCTACACGCATGCAGGTAGGATATCCCATGGGCTATTTCTTCGGCTATGAGACCGATGGCATTTATCAGACGCAGGCGGAGATCGATGAACGTGGTGTCTCCCAGCCCGGCGCGTCGCCCGGCGACCTGCGGTTTGTAGACCGCGACGGTTCAACGGCCATTAACTTCAGCGACAACAGCGACAAGACTCGCATCGGCTCACCGATACCCGATGCTATCATGGGACTTAACGTCGGCCTGAACTTCAAAGGCATTGACTTCGCCGCAACCCTCTATGCCTCCGTGGGCAATGAGATCTTACGGAACTACGAGCGTCAACTGCCGATGGCAAACATGCTGGCTTACAACCGCGGCCGCTGGACGGGCCCCGGCAGCACAAACGAATACCCGCGTCTCACAACCGAAGCAACACGTAACAACGTCATCTCTGATTTTTACGTAGAAGATGGGTCGTTTGTACGCCTCAAAAATGTGCAACTGGGCTACACGTTGCCCCGGTCCATTGTAGAGCGCATCGGCGCCACCCGCCTGCGGGTATACGTAGCAGCAAATAATTTATTGACGTTCACGAAGTACAAAGGCTTCGACCCAGACTTCTCGGCCTACAATCCCAACGAGACTGGCATTGACCTTGGATTTTATCCGCAGGCGAAGAGTATCATGGGCGGCTTGAACCTAACCTTTTAAACAGTATGAAGAAGACATTGAAAATAGGGACACTATTCGTCTGTGGGTTGCTGGCAGCCGTAAGCTGCGACAACTTCGTAAACGTAGACCCACAATATACCAGGAGTGCCGACAATTTTTTCCGCACACCGGGTGACTACCAGCAGGCATTGACAGGTGCTTATGATCTCATGCAGACTTCGTACCTTGACTTATGGATCGGCGAGATCGCGTCGGACAACTCCATCGCCGGGGGCGAAGGCGTAACCGACACAGAAGGCCTGCATCAAATTGATGCCATGACCCATGGCGGCGTTAACAACGAGTTGCGCAGCCTATGGCGTTGGATGTACGCCGGGGTGACACGCACCAACTATATCTTCGAGAATCGCAACAAACTGGAGTTCGATGACAAAGCCCGCATCATGGGCGAAGCTTCGTTTCTGCGGGGCTACTACTACTTCGAGCTGGTAAAATTCTTTGGCGCCGTGCCGCTCATTGTAGACCGTCAACTGCCGCCCGGTGACGTATCATCCCAGGTACGCACTCCGGTCACAGAAGTATACGCCCAGATTGAAAAAGACCTGCAAGCTGCTGCCGACGCGCTCGAATGGACCTCGCCCGTAAAAGGCCGTATCACCAAAGGCGCCGCACTGGCCCTGCTGGGAAAAGTATACCTCTACCAGAACAAGTTTACCGAAGCCGCTGCTACGCTCGATCAGGTCATCAACGATGGCGGGTATGACCTGTTCAATAATTTCGAAACCATGTTCCGTGTGGCCAACGAAGGCAGCAAAGAGACCGTGTTTGACATCGAGTATGTTGGCAACGAAGGCGGGAGCTATGGATGTTTTGTATGCCTCGAAGGTTTTGCAGCGGTAGGATTTCATGGCATCCGCGGCTATGACGGCCCCGTATACGCCGATGGCAATAGCTACAACCTGCCCACCGAGGACCTCTATAATGCCTTCGAATCAGACGATCCGCGCCGGGATGCCTCTATCCTGGATGTTGACGCCTTTATCGCCGCACAAGAAGACCCCACTGCGATTAAATATGTTAAGGGGGCGGGTGGCCACACAGGCTACTACAATAAAAAATACCTGAAGCGTCAGGATGAATTGGGTCTCGGTGACAATGACCTGACGAGCCCCGTCAACCATAAGGTTATACGCTTTGCCGACGTGCTGCTCATGGCCGCCGAAGCGCACAACCGCAAGCCGTCACCTAACGATGGACTGGCGTTGCAGTACCTCAACCGCGTACGCACACGCCCCAGCGTGAACATGCCCGCGTTGAATCTCAGCAGCACCGCATTGACCGAAGCGATCTACCGCGAGCGTCGCGTCGAGCTGGCCGGCGAAGGCCTGCGTTTCTTTGACCTGGTTCGCACCGGCAGAGCCGCAGACGTGATCGATGGCTTTGAGGTAGGTAAACACGAAGTGTTCCCCATCCCGCAAAGCGAGATCGACCTGGCCGGCGCCGGTTGGCTGCAAAACCCTAAGTATTAATTCACCTACATCCGAATAACCATGGATATGAAAAAGAGATTTTTATACTTCGCCCTGCTGTGCTGTAGCCTGGTGTCGATCCTGACCGCGTGTGAAGATGACGATCCGGAACTGGGCGAAGCGCCCACCGTGGCCGACGCTACATTCAGCGTCACGCCGAAGGCAGACCAGCCCAACGTCGTCAACTTCTCGAGCACCTCGTCGCCCTTCCTCAAACGCTGGAGCTTTGGCAATGGCAGCGCTGGCGAAGGAGATGCCGTAACGGCCAGCTATCCGTTCAAAGGCACCTACCAGGTAACGATGACAGCCTATACCTCGGGCGGAAGTGTTACGACGACGCAGTCTATCGAAATCGCACAAGACGATCCGACACTGCTCGACGTAGATGAATATAATTTCCTGACCGGCGGCCTGACGGCGATCAACGGTAAAACCTGGGTGATGGACAAAGGTACTGCCGGCCACATGGGCATCGGTCCCGCCGCGGGTACCTGGCCGGAATGGTATGCAGCACCTCCTAATGCCAAGGACGGACTTGGCATGTACGACGACTCGATCAACTTTAAGCTGAAAGGCTCGGAGCTGCTTTACCATACCAATGGCGACGTCTATGTCAACGCAGGCTTTGGTGGCGCCTTTGCAGGGGCGGTTAAAGAGCCGAACGGCAACGACTTTATAGCACCCTATAATCCAGGTCCCCAAACCTGGTCACTCTCGGAAAGCAATGGCAAGTGGTACCTCACCATCGGCGGTGGCGGCTTTATCGGTTACTATTCCGGAAGAGCGCCTGTATACGAGATTCTTTCCATCACACCAGACGAGCTATACATACGCTCCATACAAGAAGGCGAGGCAGGCAACGCCTGGTACCAGCGGTTCATCCGCAAAGGTTTCGTGCGCAACCCGCCGCCCCCGCCACCGTACAAGATTGAAGATATCTTTACCGACTTCGACGGCAGCGGCAATATTACCTTTACGCCGAACTCAAACGGCTCGATAGCCACCTATGACAATCCCGCGCCAGTACCGATCAATACATCGGCTAAGGTGGGTAAGTATGTGAAAGCTCCCGGTGGAGGTGGCGCGTTCTCGAATGTACAGATCCAATTGCCGTACAAAATGGATTTGCGCGAGCGCCATGTGTTCAAAATGAAAGTGTTTATCCCGAGCTATAACGACTATACGACGGAAGGTGGCGAGTCCTGGCAGACGTATAAGACACTGCAACGTTATGCATCTGTAAAACTGCAGAACCGCGACGAAGCCGAGGCGTTCAGGACCCAAACCGAGGTGCTGCACAAAGATCTGCCGCTGAACGAGTGGGTGGAGCTTACGTTCGACTTCAGCAGCGCGTCAGCCAATACGACCTATAATACCATCGTTATCCAAATGGGCGGCGAAGGCATCTATACCGGCGGCATCTTCTTTATCGACGATTTTGTGCTGTTGCCCGCAGCCGAATAGGCCAGGGCGTATACTTCCCGGAGGGTGTTTGGAATGAGCATCCTCCGGAGTAGTTTTGATTTCTTAACCTGTATTGTATGAAGAAGCACACTATGTCCTTTGCATTTATATACCTGGCTCTGCTCGGCATGATCGGCTGCAGCAAAGATAGTGACGATGGCGTCGTCCTGTATCCGGAGATTCAGTCGATAGACGTAACCATCAGCGTCACCAATCCGGCAGAGGTTACCGTGCAGGCAAAAGCCACTGCCGTTAACTTTTATAACATTTACTTTGGCGAGGCGGCAAATGAAACGCCGGTGAGAAGCACGGATGGAAAAGCGACGCATACTTACTCCAAGTCAGGTAACTATACCATCAAGGTACAAGCACACACAACCGACCAAGCATTTACAACCGAAAGCAGAGATGTTTCCGTCACCCTTAGCGGCGACCTGGTCATACCGACCAAGGGGTATGAAACGCCGGCCACTTATGCAGGCATGGACCTGGTGTGGCAGGACGAGTTTAGCGGCACCGCGCTGAACACAGCGGACTGGACCTTTGAGACCGGTACCGGTCAGGACGGCTGGGGAAACAACGAGTTGCAATACTATCGTTCTGAAAACACTTCGTTGACCGAGGGCAAACTTATCATCACCGCAAAAAAGGAAACCTTCCAGGGCAGCCAGTATACTTCGTCGCGAATTGTTACTGCCGGCAAGCAGGAGTTCCGCTACGGGCGTGTCGACATACGCGCCGTGTTGCCGAAAGGGCAGGGGCTGTGGCCGGCGTTGTGGATGCTGGGCGCAAACTATCAAACCGACACCTGGCCGAAATGTGGCGAGATCGACATCATGGAAATGGTCGGTGGCGCAGGCCGGGAGAACACTGTACACGGCACTGTGCACTGGGATGCCGCCGGTGAATACGCCAGTTATACCAAACACACCACCCTGGCAAGTGGCACTTATGCCGATGAATTCCATGTGTACTCCATGGTATGGACTCCGCAGACCATTACCTGGTATGTAGACGATAAGCAATTCAACGTCATTGATACCACGCCCGAGGGGCTGAGCGAATTCCAAAAAGAGTTCTTCTTCATTTTCAACGTGGCTGTAGGCGGTCGCTGGCCGGGTAGCCCGGACGGTACGACCCTCTTTCCTCAACGCATGATCGTAGACTACGTGCGTGTATTTCAACAAAAACCCTGACGCCGCGCGTCGGCATAACGTAAAAAAAGACTATGTATTTTACCTGGAGGATAATGCTCTGCGCCCTGTTGTTAACAGGCGCGTGCAGGGAGAAAACAACCCGTGCACTGGTGTGGTCGGACGAATTCGACACCACGGGGGTGCCCGACACTACCCGGTGGGGCTATGACCTGGGCAACGCCAACGGTTGGGGGAATAACGAAAAACAGTACTATACCCGCGACGCGCGTAACGCTCGCGTGGAGAACGGCAAGCTCATCATCGAGGCGCACCAGGACTCCATCGAAGGTGTGCCATACTCGTCCGCACGGTTGGTCTCCAAAACGAAAGGCGACTGGACTCATGGTCGCGTTGAAGTCAGTGCACGTCTGCCGCGCGGGCGGGGCACATGGCCTGCCATCTGGATGCTGCCTACCGACTGGAAATATGGCGGTTGGCCTGCCAGCGGCGAGATCGACATCATGGAGCACGTAGGCTATGACCCTGCCGTGATCCACGGCACCATCCATTGCGAATTATACAATCATGGCAAACAAACGCAAAAGGAGGGCAAGATCACCATCGCCGACGCGCAGGATACTTTCCACCGCTATGCCATTGACTGGGCCAAAGACAAGATCGACTTCTACGTAGACGATACGTTGTACCACACCGTCGTACGCGAACCAAAAGACGACTACAAAGGCTGGCCCTTTGACGAGCGGTTCCATCTGCTGATGAACCTCGCCGTCGGCGGTAACTGGGGCGGCAAAGAAGGCATCGACACCACTATTTGGCCGCAACGCATGGAAGTTGACTACGTCCGCATTTACCAGTAGAACAGTGTGCGTGTGGCGAGCGAGAGTGGCCTTTACGGGTGCCCCCGTAGGGGGCGAATCCAATATAAATTAACCGTCCAATCAATACCCAAATGCAAAGAGCCAGGGAAACCTGGCTCTTTCTCGTTAATACGCACTATTGAACTATGAGCGATTGATCGCCGCAAGCTTATTCCGTTCATCTTCGACGGCCCGACCATGTAACCGAATTGGCTTACCTTCGGATTGATCTCATTTACCGTCTTTTAAAAACAACTTCTTATATCAAAGATAGTTAAAAGCCTCTTTTGTCATGAAATGAGGTGAAAGATGCCACTTTCCGAAAGCTGCAAAAGAGAAAGTTTTGGATTGTATTGAAGGGCGTAGTATGATCTTCGGTTATACAGCGGATTTTTTGGAAGTGCTGGCGTAGTGTCTGGTACAGCGTTTCTTCCGTGCATTGTTTGATTTCGAGGCCACTGCATTTGGTGGGTCCATTAGGGGAGAAGGTGCCGATGGCCATGCTGCCATTCGGTGACACACTGTGACTTGGGTCACGCTCGGATTTTTTTTAAACTTTTTCTGTGTAATGGCATCCGCGCAATGCAAAAAAAAGGGCGGCACAACGGCCGCCCTGTCTTGGATACCACGTCGATGGGCTTCGCTATGGATGATCGTTTTGTGTTTTCTTTTTATCGGAGGGCTTGAACATATTAACCAACAGCGCACCCATTACACCTCCGTAAATCGTACTGTTGATGGGTGAAGAGGTGATAGCGCAGGTGCCGCTGAGGCAGCCTATATAATACCAGTACAGGAAGCCGCCCAGTCCCCCGATCACTATACCTGTAGCCAGGATGATCCAATGCTTCATCATCGTATTATTTATAGTTTTGTCTTTCAGATCACTTCTCCGGTCCATCTCAGGATGCCGCCGGCCAGGTTGACGACAGTGAGCCCAAGCCTGTTCATGCTCGAGCACGCGTGTTGGCTTCTGCCGCCGCTCCTGCAATACACAAAGTAAGTTTTACTTTTATCCAACGAATTTACGCGTTCAGGAAAGGTAATGTCGGTCACATCTATGTTGACCGAGCCCGGAATGCGGCCTTCCTGAAATTCTTCCGGTGTACGCACATCCAGCAGTACGGCTCCCGGGGTTTCCTTTAGTCTCTGTTGAAACGCAATGCTGCCCAGATCTTCGTATGTGTTGATTGTTTTCATATCGGTATTCAGTCTTTACTTAGTTGATTTTGTGCAGGCGAAATCGGTACGCGGCACGGCCGTTGCGGCGATGGCTTTTAATCCGCCCTGTACGTCTGTGAGGTTGTTCCAGCCACGTGCTTTGAGGATGGAAGCGGCGATCATCGAGCGATACCCTCCGGCGCAATGCAGGTAGACGTCGCCGGTCTTCGGGATCTCGGCGAGGTGCTGGTTGATGTAGTCGAGCGGCACATTTGCGGCTCCTTCGATGTGCTCGGCTTGATACTCTCCGGGCTTACGCACGTCGATGACGTATAGTTTTTGCTCCTTAAACCGCCCGGCAAACTCGGCGGCGGAGATTGTGTCGACCAGGTCGATTTCCTTGCCGGCATCGCGCCAGGTTTGGAATCCGCCGTTCAGGTAGCCGATCGCATGATCAAAACCCACGCGGGCCAAGCGGGTAATCACTTCTTCTTCGCGGCCTTTGTCAGCCACGATCAGCAGCGGCTGCTGCGTACCCGGGATGATGGCACCTACCCACGGCGCAAAACTTCCGTCAATGCCGATATTAATCGACCTGGGAATGAACCCACTCGCAAAGACCTGAGCATCGCGCGTGTCCAGCACCAGCGCACCGGTTTCGTTGGCCGTCAGTTCAAAAGCTTCGGCCGAAAGGGCACGCATGCCTTTGTTCAAAACAGTGTCTATGCTTTCGTAACCTTCCTTATTCATCTTTACGTTTTCAGGAAAGTATGACGGCGGCGGCAGCAGACCGGCAGTCACTTCTTTGATAAACTCGTCGCGGGTCATACTGGCGCGCAGCGCATAGTTTACCTTTTTTTGGTTGCCCAGTGTATCCACGGTTTCTTTCATCATATTCTTGCCGCACGCTGATCCTGCACCATGAGCAGGGTAGACGATGACCTGGTCAGCCAAAGGCATGATCTTGTTTCGCAGAGAGTCAAAGAGCAAGCCGGCGAGTTCTTCCTGGGTCAGGTGCGCGGCTTTTTGCGCGAGGTCGGGCCGCCCCACGTCGCCGAGAAACAAGGTGTCGCCGCTGAAGAGGGCGTGATCCACACCGTTCTCGTCTTTGAGCAAATAACAGGTAGACTCCATCGTATGTCCTGGGGTATGCAGCACCTTGATGGTGATGTTTCCCACTTTCAATTCCTCACCATCGCGGGCGATATGCGCCTTGAATTTGGGCTGAGCCGTTGGTCCGTAAACAATGGTAGCACCCGTGCTGGCCGCCAAATCGAGATGCCCCGATACAAAGTCCGCATGAAAATGAGTTTCCAGCACATACTTGATTTGCACTTGTTCGGCTTCCGCTTTTTCTATATAAGGTTGGACCTCACGAAGCGGATCGATAATCACCGCTTCTTTTCCGGAACGGATGTAATAGGCACCTTGTGCCAGGCACCCGGTATAAATCTGTTCTATTTTCATGATTGATGGTTTTATTCCCGTTGTTGTATCCTGACACAAAGTTACGAACCCGGGCAGCCCGCTTTCCGTGACAAAAGTCACATGGCTCACAACTTTATATCGCCAATTCTTTTACGATAATAAAGACAGCCATGGCCAGCGCAAACCAGCCGAACCCAGATTTGAGATTCTTGCCGTCGATAAACCTGGATAGGAACATGCCCGCAAAGACGCCCATGATCGCCAGTACGGAGAGTATGATCATCAGCCGGAAATCGATCTCGTGCACCAAGTGCATGTCGCCTATAAAGCCGACAAGAGAGTTCACGGCTATAACGATCAGTGACGTGCCAATGGCCTTTTTCATAGGCAGGCCCACCAGCAGGACAAGTGCGGGAATGATCAGGAAACCTCCGCCCGCACCGACAATACCGGTGATGATCCCGACGATGCCCCCCTGAAACAGGATGATGGCGAACCGCCTTGCGCTCAGAACTATCTCTTTCTCTTCACGCTGTTTGTCGCGGATCATACGGATTGCGGCCAACACCATGATGACCGAGAAGAAGAGCATAAGCGTAATGTCCCGCGTGAGTGTAAAGGTTCCGAGCGAGAATAAGTTGCCAGGTATGTGAGGAAGTAGAAAGTGTCTTGTCAGATAAACAGCCAAGGTCGATGGCAGCGAAAAGAGCAGCGCACTTTTATAATCCACGGTTTTAAGCAACGTGCTGCGTATGCCGCCGACCATGGAAGTGGTACCGACAATAAAAAGCGAGTAAGCTGTGGCCAGCGTGGGCTCGATGTGGAAGAGATAAACTAGCACCGGAATGGTGATGATAGAGCCTCCGCCCCCGATGAGGCCCAGTGAAACGCCGATCAATGCCGAAGCCATGTATCCTGCAAAATTTTCCATCCTCTTTGTAATTATCCGTAAAGTACGGAGATAGAAAGAGGGCAGTCCGTGACTGGACTCACACAACCCGTTATAAACTCAGGCGGACAATCTCATTTCGTGAAATGGAGATCCGTTTCTGTGTTTCCAGTTTTTTGAGCAACCGGGAAATGACCTCGCGGGACGAGTTCAGGTCGTCCGCTATTTCCTGGTGGGTGACGACAATATTCTTTCCACCGACGGAATCGAATTGTCGCTTGAGATAGAACTCCAGCTTCTGATCCATGGAGTGGAATGCCACCTGGTCAATGACCTCCAACAATTCATTGAAACGCGCCCGGTATGTTTCCAGCACAAAATAATACCACTGCCGGTGGTCTTTCATAAGACCGTCCATATATTGAATGGGAATCGTAAGCGCTTTTACAGGCGTTACCGCTTTGGCCTTGACGGCGCTGGTTTCATTTTTGGTGGCGCAGATCATGGACAGCGCACACGCGTTTCCTTTTTCGAGGTAATACAGGAAAAATTCCTCGCCGTCTTCTCCTTCGCGATAGAGTTTTACCCGGCCGTCCAGGATAAGCAAGGAATATTTAAAATATTGACCCGGCCGCATCATCATGGCGCCTTCTTCAAACACTACCACGTTTCCAATAGACTCCAAGTGTTTAATGAGGTCGGTGTCAAATTGTGGGAAGATTTGCTCCAGGCACATGTCCGGCGGGAATTTCGTTAGGGTAATAAGTTACTCGAAAAGTAACAAATTTTCTATGACTGTAAGTGCTTTCGTTTTTTTCGCGATTATAGACTGTCGGTATAAATATGTATGCACTTGTCTTTCCGACAAGTTAACGTTGACGGGAAGAAATGTACAGTAGCCACTCCGTAATTTAAGATGTGCAGGCGATAAGCTGGTGATTTCCCAAATGCAAAGAGCCAGGGAAACCTGGCTCTTTCTCGTGAATAAGTAATATCTAATCAGGAACGATTAATCGCAGCAAGCTTATTCCGCTCATCCTGGAGCTCCCGCGAAAGCTTTGTCTGCTTATCCATCGCCTTACGCTTATAGTCTTCGTACTCGTTGGTGACCATGTTCACCGCCAGCTTTTTCTCTTGCAATGTCTTAGTCATCAGCTTCATACGACCAATGACAGTTCCCACGACAACGGCCAGCGCGCCGAGGAGCACCGCAATCAATGTCAGGAAGGTACCTTTCTCCATATCGATTCCCAACACGCTGATGTGTGTGCTGTCATACAGGATCTCTGTCATGGAAGCCTCTTTTTGCTTCAGGTTATCCTGCACGCCCCCCAATTGCCCGTTCAGGGCAGCAATGTCTTGTTTCGCTTTGCGGATCGCGGCATCTTTTGCGGAGATCGAGTCGCGAATGATCTTCCACACACCATCCAGAACACTTTCTTTGATCACCTTATACTCGCGGTAGTTTTGCGATTTGGTTTTCATGATCGCGAAGCGCTCGCGCAGCGTAATGGGGCCGTCTTCATCGATGGTCGGTTCGGCCACGGGGGCCTGGCGGGGTTTGGTAACCGTGGGGGTGGCCGTGGTGGCAGGTGGTGGCGTGGTTTGAGCCGGTGTGGTGGCCGGCGTCGTTTGTTCGGTGGTGGCAGGGGTGTCCTGCGCGAAAGCATACTGCAAGGCCAGCAGGCACACTACCAGGGCTACAAAATTTTTCATAAGTGGTCTTTTCAGTTGTCGTGATCGTGGTGCAACTTACGACACTCACGTTTTTTTTACTAGCACATTTTTTTTAAGCCGTAAATTCAGTCGTTTAACGCTACACAGGGTCGATAAAACCGAAATCCGGTCATTGGGCGCATGTGCCAACGACACACTCACCCGATTATTGTTTTTCTCTTAGAATCTTTGCATTGTCTAACGGACCACGCTAATCTTGAAAGGAATCTCGCGCAGCGGCTTATCCGTGCTGTACACTTTTTCGGTCGCAATCTTGTCCACCACTTCGATGCCTTCGATCAGCTCCCCAAACACCGTGTACTTCATGTCCAGCGTCATGTAACCGCCGTTGGCGGCATAGGTTTCTTTCTGCTGCGGTGTGAGGGTAAGCCCCAGGTTGCGGGCCTCCATGTCAACATCCTCGGGCAAGTAACGGCCTCCGTGCACGATAAAAAATTCGGCCGCCGACGACTCCAGGTTGGGGTTGTTTTCGTCCACCCGCGCCATCGACAATGCACCCTTCTTGTGGATATACTTCGGGTTGAATTCCGACGGAATGCGGTAGCCCAGGTTCTTCTTCAGGTCGCCGCCCTGGATCATAAATTCGTAGACAATGCGATAAAAATCGGCATCCTCGTAATATCCTTCTTTGATCAGCTTGATGAAGTTGGCACGGTGCAGGGGCGTATCCTCATACAGCCGCAGGCGCATGTTGCCATACTTGGTTTCGATAAGAACTTCCGTCTCGGGGTGTTCTTTTCCATAGCGGGTTAACACGTCCCGCACGTTGGCGGACGTAATGACTTCGCCCTCTTTTTTGCCGCATGAAAACAGCAACAGCAGGCCAAGGATATAATACAGTCTGATCATGGGGTTAATATAGTAAAAGTACCGAATACGGCGTTTTCCGAGCCGGTATTTGGTTGAGCCATGAACCATGCTTATTATTAGGGATGGAAATGCCGGTACCTCCGCCGTGGGCGCGTATTGGTGTATCTGGTTTACCGAACCTAACCGTATGGAAGAAACAAAACAGGAGTTCAAGCCCCGCCTGGGGTTGTTGGATGCCACGATGATTGTGGCCGGGTCGATGATCGGCTCAGGTATTTTTATTGTTAGCTCAGAGATTGCACGCAGTGTCGGCGGCGCCGGCTACCTGATCGGCATGTGGGTGCTCACGGGTGTGATTACCGTGATTGCCGCCGTGAGCTATGGCGAGCTGTCGGCCATGTTTCCCCGCGCCGGCGGCATGTATGTATACCTGCGCGAAGCCTACGGACCCCTCATTGGCTTCTTATACGGATGGACATTCTTTACCATTATCCATACAGGCACTATCGCAGCCGTTGGCGTAGCCTTCGCCAAGTTCACCGCCTACCTGCTGCCCGCCGTAGGGGAGGAGAACATACTCTTCACCGCCGGCGACTTTCAGTTAAAAGCCTCTCAGTTGGTGGCGATCGGGGTCATTGTATTATTGACCTGGATTAATAGCCGGGGTGTAAAAGAAGGCGCTTTTCTGCAGACATTTCTGACCATTGTCAAGATTCTGTCGCTGGCGGGGTTAATTGTGTGTGGCTTTGTATGGGGAGCGGACAGCGCCGTGTGGAATGCGAACTGGCAAAATGCCTGGTCGCTGCATTCTTTGTCGATCGGTAACACGGACGAGATTGTCACGACTGCCCTTACCGGCCTTGCTTTCTTTGGCGCCATGGCTGTGGCCATGAAAGGTGCCCTGTTCTCCAGCGACTCGTGGCACTCCATCACGTCGATCGCCGGTGAAGTCAAAAATCCTCAACGCAACATCGGCCTTAGCCTGCTGCTGGGCACGCTTATCGTGACCGTTATTTATGTTCTTACTAACCTTATGTACCTGGCTGTGATTCCGTTACCGGAAATAGCCTTTGCCAAGAGCGATCGGGTAGGGGTGGTCGCCGCCGAATATATCTTCGGCGCAAGCGGCACGACCGTTATCGCCATCATGATCATGATCTCAACCTTTGGATGTAACAACGGCCTGATCCTGTCGGGGGCCCGTGTATTTTATACCATGGCCACCGACCAGCTCTTCTTCAAGAAAGCCGGCGTCCTTAACAAAGCCAGTGTACCCGCCAATAGCCTCTGGATGCAGTGCACGTGGGCCTCGCTACTCTGCCTCACCGGCAAATACAACGATTTATTGGCACTGGTAATCTTCGGCGTATTGATCTTTTACGTATTGACTATCCTGGGCATCTACATCCTGCGCAAACGTCGTCCTGACATGCCCCGTCCCTACAAAGCCTTTGGCTACCCGGTCTTACCGGCACTATACATCCTTGTAGCTTCCGCATTGGCCATACTACTCCTGATATTCGAAAGCCAATATACGCTACCCGGCCTAATCGTAATCCTTCTGGGAATCCCGGTCTACTACATGGCCATGCGGAAAACAGCGTGAGTGTGAACCCGATAGCTAACGGGTGTGAGAGCGAAGAGAATCATTCGTATTCGCTGTCACACTCCCGTTCAAAAGTGCGCCCGGACTCCAATGCCGGCATGCAAAATCTGCCAAATGTTGAGATGCTCCGTATTCTGCACATAGCTCACAAACTTGATCTCGTTCGTTCCCAGCTCATAGTATAGCGCCGCCCTTTTCACATTCTTCCACCGCGGCGTTGTGCGACTAATATTTCCACCAATAAAAATATTCACCCGCACGGCCTCGCTCCACCAGTAATATCCACTCGGATACCAGCCCGGCAAATCCGACGAGTACTGCCGCCCCATAGTGTAATTAAAGAACGTACCGATGGTCAACGGTCGCAATTCCGTTCGCTCGTCAAGGCGAACCTTCCACGGCGCCGCTGTAAATTTCAGCGTCAGCGTTTGCAGGCTTTCGCCACCAGCCTGTGAAGGCAGCACATACCCAAAGAGCAGGTCGACATATGCTTTATCGTGAAAGACGGAATACCCCGCACCCACCGAAACAAACCCGATACTACCTGCATACTGGGCTACGGCCACATCGGGTGCATACCATTTACGTGTAGACTGCTGCGTGCTGTCTTGCGCAGAAGCTGACGCCCCGGCCGCCAGGACGAACGCGGCAAAAAGAACTATAGATAGGTGGCGCATCATTAATAGAATATCTTTTTAAACTCCACCTGATCATCCCAAAGTTTTACCATCAGGTACATCCGCTCGTTCATGCTGGTCGAGACCAAATAGCGAATATTTCCCTCGTTGTACGTCGTGTCGCGGAAGGCGTGCAGATGACCGTGCAGCGATAAGTTCACCTTGCCCGAGCTGTAGAGTGTTTCGTTGTATTTGGCCGCCAGCGTTTTATCAAAGTCGCTATCAAAGGGTGGCACGTGTGAAATTACCACGGCGCGTTGGAAGTCGTCGCCCGCCAACTGCTTTTGCAACCAGTCCAGGTCGGGAACGTTGCCGTCAAAGGCGTACTCGCGCGAGTTGGTATTTAATAGAATAAACTTGAAGTCGCGGTACAAGAACGAGTCGTTGAGTGGGCCGTACATTTTCTTATACACTTTCTCACCGTTGCCCGACAGGTCGTGGTTGCCGATTACCGCCAGGTACGGTTTGTTGAGCTTGCGCATGATGTCGTGTATCCACTCGAACTCATCGCGTACGCCGAAGTCGGTAATGTCGCCATCGAGCATCACGAAGTCGGCCTTCTGTTTGTTTGCGCTCGACACGAAGTCTTCAACCTCGTCGTAAAAACGTTGCGTGTCGCCCATTAAAATAAGGGTGAGCGTATCCGTAGCAGGGGTTGTTTGCTGAATCCGTGCGATGGCTTTGGCATTCAGATTCGTGTCACTGTCAGGGATTCTGACTTCGTAGGGATGGTACTCAAAGAGGTCGCACCCGGCAAACAGGAGTGCCAAGGCCCCAGCATAAAAATATCGCATACACAGTTCTCTTTCTTGCCGTTTTTCGCGGCGTTTAATTTGTTATCGCCACAGGGCGCGAGGGGTCTTGCCAAAGTGGTACGTTTAAATCGGGCGCAAAGATGCGTAGTTCTCTGAAATCTTTGATATGATCGGCAAAAAACTGATTAACTTGCGGCACTGTTGCCCTCTACACATTCCCGGAGCCACCCTACGTACTGATATAAAACGTTTGTGATGCGTATCATCACATGACAGGAATGAACTGCAACCGTTTGTACCTCGGACGTGTACTGGCCGTGCTCGGGCTGTGCGTTTCCCTGGTTCGTTGTACGCCTTCGGCCGACCAGGCTTCTGCGGACGTGAACCTCGACTCGCTGCTGATCGATGCCATACGAAAAACAGAAGAACTCAAGTTCGAAACCGCTCACGCCGAACTGGTGGAACTGGAAATCCTCGCGCGCGAACGCCGCGATGAGCTCAAACAAATCCAGGCCCTCATTAACATGGGCATTCTGTACCTGAAGTACAACGAACACGACGAAGCGCTTCGTTACCTCTTTCAATCGTTGGAGCTTGCCCAGCAATACAAGCGCGAGGAAATTCTCAACACCATCTACAACAACATCGGCGTTGTATATTCTACGAACGACGCCACCCAGCAAGCCATTAACTATTATAAGATAGCACTGGCCATCAGCGAAAAGCAGGGCAACCGCCACCGCATCGCCCTGAACATGCTCAACCTCGGCACCGAAATGCACAAGCTGGGCGACGACCGCGGTGCCCTGCAGAACCTGCATAAGGCCGAGCGTTTATTCCGCGAGGACCGTGACACGGCCAACGTAGCGGTTACTGTCAACAACATCGGCGATATTGCCTACTCCGCCAAAAACTATGACAGCGCCCTGCTGCGATACCGCCAGGCACACGAAATGTCCGTGGGCATTCGCAATCAATACTACCAGGCGGGCTACCTGCTGTCACTCGGCAGAACATTTTACCACTTTGGCCAATACGACTCCGCCGCCGACTATGTAGCCAGAAGCATCGAAGGCTTCGAGCGCATGAAAGACACCGAGAACATCATCGACAGCTATCGGTGGCTCTCAAAAATTTACACAGTGCGGGGTAACATGGAACGCGCGCTTTACTTCTCCAACCTCACCCTTGCCTGGAAAGACACCTTGTCGGAAGAGAAGACAGTCAAGTGGACATCCGAGGCTCAGATGAAATATGAGTATGGCAAAATGGAGACTGCGGTAGAATTGTTACAAGAGGAAGCCAGCCGGCAGCGTCAGTTCTGGATCGGCGTAACGCTCATCGGCATTGTCATCGGCCTGCTTGTCATTTCCGTTTTACGCACAAAGTACGTCAACCTCCAGCAACGCAATGTAATTCTACAAAAGGAACAGGAGGTAGACCGCCTCACCCTCGAAAAGAACCGCGTAGAGCGCGATCAACTGGAACGCGACATGATCGCCACCGAGCGCCTCAACGCCCTTGAACAAGAACGCCTGCGTCAGGAATTAACCTTCAAGGACCGCGAGCTTGCCTCCAAAGCACTACACCTTGTTAATAAGAACGAAACCTTTGCGTCCATCCACAAACTGCTGGCCACGATCGAGTTAAAAGACAACCCCACCGCAAAAAGCCAGCTCGACAAGGCCAAAAAGATCATCCGCGGCAATGACAACAGCGACCAGGAATGGGAGGCCTTCAAGCTTCATTTCCAGGAAGTCCACCCCCAATTCTTCCACCAGCTTCAGGAGGCCTACCCGGATCTGTCCGCCAACGACCTCCGCCTCAGCGCCTATCTATTAATAGACCTGAACTCCAAGGAGATCGCCCAGATTTTTAACATCTCACCGGAATCGGTCAGAAAAAAGAAACAACGCCTGCGCGAAAAGCTAAACCTCGAAAAAGAAGAAGACATCAAAACGCTCCTCAGCCGCTACAAAAAGACAGAGCGAGTGTGACCCGATAGCCATCGGGGTCTGAGAGCGAACAATCCCACCAACGAAAATTTGCCGTTCCAGCCACCCCACAACACATCCTTTAGCCTCGATCGAGAAATAACATACAACGTTTGCGCCACTCCCGCAGCGTAACGCCAAGCCAATTTCGTTTTTCAAACAGACACGGTAGAAAATTACCCCCGTCACGCCCCAAACCGCTTTTTCTTCACAAAACCCCCGCAAATACCTCCCATTTATTGTTTTTTATCGTGCGTGTCACTCTTTGTCACGGTCGTTTTCCACCGGTTTGGGGGATCATGGGGTACATTTGGCCAAGAGCCTAAGTCAAATCAGTTTATCACTTTAACCGAAAACCTAATGAAGAAACTTCTACTGATGGTCCTGGTAAGCATCTCGTGCTTATCGTTGCTACAGGCCCAGCCGAACCTTTCCATTGTGTCGCCGACCGGCCTGGACGAGCCCTACGAGGTAGCCGCCGGTACCGAGGTGACCTTGCGATGGTCGGAGCACGAGGGCTCAGCGCCGCACAGATTTTTCACGTTTGCCGAAGATCCCGAAGCCGGGGGATGGACGCCCGGCCCCAATCCTGCCTGGCAGTCACATTACAACTTCACCTCCAACGGCGACGGAACCTACAATTTTAAGATCCAGATCAACGGGCCTGTTTATGTATGGGCCGGCATGAGCACCGGTGGTGGCAGTGGTTTTATCTACTGGCAATACACGCCGGTCTACCGTTTCGACATCGCTTCCGGTGTGACCATTACCTCGACCGACGGTTGGGTATGTCCTGAAGCGGCCAACAGAGAACGATTGCAGATCACAGGATCGTACACCAGCTACCAATGGTATCTTGACGGCGAAGCCATTCCAGGGGCCACCGGCGCAACATACGATGCTGCCGAACCCGGACAATACAAAGTAGAAGTGCCGAAGAACGGCAACCTCGTTTTCTCCAACACTTTGCGCGTGCGCGAAGCCGGTGTGGCCCTCACGGGCGTGCTGGGCTCCGCCAACAAGCTCACCATGTCGGCCACCGAAGGCCTGACGTCATACCAGTGGCTGAGCGGCGCCAGTGAGGCAGCGCTGACCCCCATTGGGGCGGCCACAAACCGCACCCACCAGGTGACGGTCAATACTACAAAAACATACTATGCCGTGCGCGCCGTACAGGCGGGCTGTGCTGTGCAGTCTTCCGCGCGCGCTGCAAGTACAGCGATCTTTGCAAAACCTGTACTCACAAGCAATGCCGATGAACAAGAGAATGAGCATGGCGTTGTCTGCAAGGGCAACGTCGTTAAACTGTCGGTAGAAGATAAGTATGCCGGCTACAGATGGTTGCGCGACGGCGAGGTGTGGTTTGAAGGAACGGCTGAGAACCATGTGAGCGAGACCAACCTATATGGCGTGGAGGCATCGGTACCCGAGTGGCCAGAGATCTGGCGCGCGGCCGACCCGGTGGATATATTCTTCTACGAGCCTCAACGCCCCGAATTGTTTGGTGTATCCAACTTTTCTTCACATTGCCCCGGCGAGGAGCTGTCGCTGACACTGTCGGATAATGGCTACAAATATACCTGGACCACGCAGGTGTTTGGTCACGAGCCTGAGATCGTTGCGCCCGACGAAAGCTTTACCTACAGCTTTGTGTTCGAAGGCGAAATGCAAATTACAGTAAAGGCTGAAGACGAGATCCAGGGCTGCGAGTCGCAGACACAAGTATACCTGCAGTCGTACGCCGGTCAGCAGTTTTCACTGTCGGTAAGCAACGACGCCCTGGAATATCTCTGCGGCGCGCAGACCCAGGACATCTTCCCTACGGAAGATATGAGCGAGACCCACGACCGCTTTCAGTGGTACACGCTGACCAACGGTGTATACCGTGCGTTGAGTGGCCGGACGAGCCAGCGTATCACCGTTAACACTGCCGGCAACTATGTATTGCGTGCACACCCCATTGCCTGCGCCGACGATCTGATCGTCGAGTCGTTCCCGATGGAAATCCGCGACAACGCTTCACGCCCGCTCTATATTGAGACCGACCACAGCACCCTCTGCGAAGGCGAAAAAGCAACCCTGTCGATTTCCGGCAGCGGCTGGAAGAACATTCAATGGTTTGAAAAGACAGTCGTGAACTCGGGACCGACCGGCCAGCACGTGGTATATATACCTTTGTCGGGATCGGGTTCGGGCATGACCACGCAGGTGGGCAAATTCACGACCTACCAGGTGAAGGCCAACCACGAGTCTTGTCCCTCGGGTGCAAAGGCCACCAGCGAGCCGCTGCAGATCAAGCCCACCGTCAACCCCGTGCTGACAATAGAGCCCGCTGTCAGGCCTAGTCGCTGGGTGCTCGCACCGTACGACTCCATCGCGGATGTGGTGTTCTGCGGAATTTCGGATATAACCGTCAGCGCTCCCGAAGGTTACAGCGGCTATAAGTGGTTCAAAGGTCGCTATGATGGCGGCGGTAATTATGCTTTGGGTGAAGAGGTAGAAGGGGAAAGCACAAACAACTATACCTTTCTGCCCGAGCTGAACTGGCTCACCGCCCGTGTCGTGGGGGAGAACGGCTGCGTGGGCTATTCCGTGCCGCTGCTGATAGATACCTATGTCCACAGCTCACCCGCCGTGGCTGAGCAGGGCAACGGCGAGTTTTGCGCCGAAGGCGACTCCGTATGGCTGGCCAACGCATTTCCGGGCGATAACTGGGTACACTACGAATGGTTTAAAGATGGCGAGCTGATACCCAATTCCGATAATGACACCATCTGGGTAAAAGAACCGGGTGGATACAATGTCACCGGTTTCCCGGAAGAGTGTCCGACCGTCGGCTATAACTCCGGCACCCCGGCACGCATCCGCATGATGCCGAGTCCCTTTGTGATCGAAACGGACACGGCCTACCTGCCCGGCGTCGAAGGTTTTGCCGGCGAGATCTATGACATCCACTGGTTTGTAGACGACGAGCAATACGAGATCCCGGAAGGTCAGCAGGCTTTCATCTATAAAAATGCGCTGGTGCCGGGCAATCATACACTCAGGGTGGAGATCACCAACCCGACCGAATGTACACGCACATCCGATCCATACTCGACCGCCATCACGGGCATCGAACCGGGTGAGCTGGCCGGCAGCGTCCGTGTATACCCGAACCCGACCACCGGGCGAATAAGTTTACACGGCGTACACCCGCAGGCAGTAGCACAGATCAAGGTCTACAACGCACAAGGTATTGTCGTACAGCAAGCGGCTTCATTGCCGACAGACGGTTTGCTTGACCTGACATCCAGCCCGGCTGGTGTATACATCATTGACGTAAAGCTCAAAGATGGCAGCTCGGTGAAGACCCGTGTAGCACGTCAATAATTCCTAACCTCAAACGAAACAACATGAAGTCTTTTCATAGTCTATATTTTCTAATCCTACTCGCTGCGGCCATCGTCCTGGGTGCCTGCGGCAGCGATGACTCCGGCGATGCCGGCTCGGTCGAAAAGGAAAAACTCGCGCTGCTCACGCACACGTGGACGGTCGAGAGCGTCACACAAAGCGACAACCGCACGGTGGAGTTCCAGAACCCCGACTTTACGATTACCCTTGGCGGCGAGTTCCGTGCCGACAACCCGAAAGGACCGTATACCTATACCGTGGCGGGAACTCAGCCGGCCCTGAGGCCCTGGGCCACCAGCGGTACCTGGACCTTCGGCAGCGATGCGTCTAAAACACTCGTACGCGACGACGGTGTCAACGTAGCCTACACGCTCGATGGCAGCACGCTGACGCTGACGTTTACCTGCGCCACGTGCGACGAAGACAATGCGAAGAAGGGTTCGGCTGAAGGTCCCTGGATCTTTGTACTGAAGGCTGACTGATCGTCATATCTTATTCTGTAAACATTAACCGCTTCCCCTGCCACGAGCAGGGGAAGTACCCATTACGCCAGTATCAAATCTTTTTACAACATGAAAAAAACAGCATGTGGGCAGGCTTTATTGCGTCTGGCCCGGGGTGCCGTGCGGGGAACATTTGTGTTTGGGCTATTGTCCATCGCACTGCCCCAAGGCACACAGGCAGCCGTATATAGTCACCCGCTCGTACAAGGCACGCCCATCAAAGGCCGTGTCATCGGCGCCGACAAACAAGGACTGCCCGGCGTGAGCGTTTCCGTCAAAGGAACAACGGTGGGCACCATCACCGACGTCGATGGCAAGTATCAGCTCCAGGCTGCGCCCGACGCTATCCTGGTGTTCTCGTTCATTGGCTATAAGCCCATGGAAGTACCCGCGTCAAACCGCTCCGCGATCGACATTACGTTAGAGGAGGATATCACGCACCTGAACGAAGTAACGGTCGTCTCTACCGGCTATCAGGAAGTAGATAAGCGGTTGTTCACAGGCTCGGTGGTGAATTTGTCCGCGAACGACGTGAAGACCGATGGTGCCACCGACGTGAGCCGCATGCTGCAGGGAAAGGCAGCGGGTGTATCCGTACAAAACGTGTCGGGTACCTTTGGTGCCGCGCCGAAGATTCGCGTGCGGGGAGCAACCTCCATTACCGGCGACAACAAACCCCTGTGGGTAGTCGATGGCGTTGTGCTGGAAGACGTGGTGAATGTCTCTGCCGATCAGTTAACGACCGGTGACCCCAATACACTCATAGGTTCATCTGTTGCCGGCCTCAACAGCGACGACATCGAAAGCTTTACCATTCTGAAAGATGCATCGGCCACAGCGTTGTACGGCGCACGGGCAAAAGATGGTGTCATTGTTATCAAAACAAAGAAAGGCCGTGTCGGCAAACCCGTGGTAACCTATACCGGCAACTTCTCGACCTACCTCAAGCCTACGTACGATTCCTACAACATCCTGAACTCGTCCGACCAGATGGCGGTATACCGCGAGCTCGACCGCAAGGGTCTGCTCAACCACTCCGACGCATCGCGTGGTGCGAACGGTGGGGTGTTCCGCAAGATGTACGACCTGATCAATACCGACTTCAACGAAGATGATGGCACGTGGGCGCTGCCCAACACACCGGAGGCACGTAACGCATTCCTGCGCCGGTATGCCATGGCCAACACTGATTGGTTCGACCTGCTGTTTAAGAACTCGTTTGTACAAGAGCACTCCGTGGGGGTATCCTCCGGTACAGAGACGTCGCAGCTGTATGTTTCCTCCAGCTTTTACAACGACAATGGCTGGACGGTGGCCGACAACGTGAAGCGTTATACCATCAACGCCCGCGGTACTTTCAAGATTTCGGACAAGCTCAGCCTCGGCATCCTGGCCGCCGGCGCCGTACGCGATCAGCGTGTGCCCGGCACGATCGCGCGCCAGACCAACGCCGTGCAAGGCAGCTTTAACCGCGACTTTGACATCAACCCCTTCAGCTATGCGCTTAACACCAGCCGTACGCTGACCGCCTTTGATGAAACGGGCAAACGCGAGTACTTCACCCGCAATTACGCGCCCTTTAACATCCTGAACGAGATCGACAACAACTACATCAATCTCAACCAGCTTGACCTCAAGCTGCAGGGCGAAGCCAGCTATGCCATCCTGTCCAACCTCAAGTACGACTTCATCGGCGCCTACCGCCAGGTGCGCACCAGCACCGAGCACAACGTATCCGAAGGATCGAACATGGCGGAAGCGTACCGCGCGGCCAACTCACAGGTCGTAAAACAGGGAAACAAGTTCTTGTACTATAATCCCGACTTCCCCAATGCCGACCCAGTCATCGTACTGCCCGAAGGTGGTTTCTACAACCGCACCGACGACCAGATGGTAAGCTATTACTTCAAGAACCAGCTTAGCTGGAATTATACCCTTAACACCGACCACGTCATCCACGCCGTGGCCGGCCAGGAAGTACGCCAGGTAGATCGCCAGAACGCCTTTAACAACGGCTATGGCTATCAGTTCAGCAAAGGCGGCGTAGCCTTCACAGACTACCGTATCATCAAGCAGCTGCTGGAGGGCAACTTCAGTTACTTCGGTATGAACAACACGCACGACCGGTACGCCAGCTTCTATGCTTCGGGCAACTACGCCTATAAAGGCAAATACATCCTCAATGCCACGGGCCGGATGGACGGCTCGAACCGCCTGGGTGAATCGACCACGGCACGCTGGCTGCCGACCTGGAACGTGAGCGGCGCCTGGAACATCGACAGCGAGCGCTTCATGGAGAACATCCGGTATGTAGACTTCCTTACGTTGCGTGCCGGCTACGGCCTGACCGCCAACGCGGGCAACGCCACCAACTCGTCGGTGGTATACCGGAGTGGCACAACACCGCGTCCGTCGCTCGACGAGAACGAGTCACAGATCATCATCGAAGGACTCGAAAACTCCGACCTGACGTGGGAGAAACAATACGAGCTGAACGTTGGCGTTAACACCGGCTTCCTGAACAAATACACTGTCACGCTTGACTACTACCGCCGTAATCACTTCGACCTGATCGACATCATCAAGACGCCGGGTGTGGGTGGTGAAGCCTATAAGGCCGTGAACTATGCCGACATGAAGTCACATGGGATAGACCTCTCGATCGGGGCACCGGTATATGTACGCGGCAATGTAAACTGGTCCACGTCGTTTATCTTCAGCCACAACAAGAGCGAGATTACCAATCTAAAAAACCAGCCACGCATCATCGACATGGTATTCCCCGACGGCGGTGCCGTGGAGGGTTACCCGGTACGGGGCCTTTTCTCCATCGACTTCCAGGGGCTGGATCCCAAAACCGGCGTTCCGTTGTTTATCAACCACGACGGCCAGGTGAGTCCGGATGTATACATGCAGAGCCTCGCGACCCAATACCTGAAGTATGAAGGATCGGTAGATCCAACGATAACCGGTGGCTGGTCGAATACCGTACGATACAAAAACTTTACGCTGAATGTCTTCCTGACCTACCAGGCAGGAAACAAGATCCGCCTGAATCCGGCCTTCCAGAGCTCATACAGCGACCTGGATGCCATGCCTCGCGAGTTCCTTGACCGTTGGGTGATGCGCGGCGACGAGCGTTACACCGATATCCCGTCTATACCCGATGGGATCACACTCGGTTCGCTCGGTTCGATCTATCCCTACAACAGCTACAACTACTCTACAGCCCGCGTTGCCGACGGCTCATTCGTACGCCTGCGCACTGTATCGCTGGGCTACAACCTGCCGTCGCGCATGCTGAACGGCACCGGCTTTGAGACGGCGTCGCTGACGCTCACCGGCACCAACCTCTGGTTGCTTTATGCCGACCGCGACCTGTATGGACAAGACCCCGAGTTCTTTGGCTCGGGCGGTGTAGCCATGCCGGTAGCCAAACAGATTACAGCCTCTGTCAAATTGAGTTTTTAAATCCTTGCCATGAACATCATGAAATATAGATCAATAGGAGAGATGATCCGCACCAGGTGGGCCACATCGCGGGTTGCGAATCCTGCTAGCGCTCTCGCTCTCACACTCACTCTGTTCTCGCTGGGCGGCTGTGGTGACTTTCTGTCCGAGTCGCCCGACAACCGGGCCACGCTCGATTCGCAGGAGAAACTGGCCGAGCTGCTGGTAACAGCCTATCCCGAAACAAACTACGCCATGTTCTGCGAAGCCATGTCCGACAACGTCGAAGACAATCCGGCGGCACCGCAAGATCCGCGCAACGCCGATCCATACTTCTGGCGCGACGGTACCTCTACGGATCAAGACACGCCGGAAGACTACTGGAACGGCTGCTACAAAGCTATTGCTGCTGCCAACCACGCATTGGAATTTATCAACAACAGCGGTACCCCCGAGTTATACGCGGCACAAAGAGGCGAAGCGCTCGTTGCCCGTGCATACTCGCACTTTATGATCGTGACGCTGTTTGCCAAAACGTATAACCCGAACACCGCCGCGGCTGATCCCGGTATTCCGTATGTCACCGATCCGGAAAAGCAATCGTTTAAAAACTACGAGCGCAAGACCGTCCAGTATGTATACGACATGATTGAGCAAGACCTGACCGAAGGTCTGCCGCTGATCGACGACAAAGCGTACACCAAAGGTGAGAGCGCGACCGGTGTCGTGAAGTACCATTTCACACAAATGGCAGCGCACGCATTTGCTTCGCGTTTTTACCTCTTCAAACGCAACTATGCAAAGGTGATTGAGCACGCCGATGCGGCCATCCCGGCGGCGGAGATCCGCAACTACCTGCGTCCGTGGAATACCGTTTATAAAAGCTATTCGGCTACCGAGCTGTTGATCAATTATACAAAAGCCACCGAGACCTCCAACATCTTGCTGTGCGAGACGCTGTCGGACTGGACACGCTCGTTCTCTACACTACGCTATGCCACGGGCGCGCCGCGCTACCAGGAGATCTTCAATGAAAACCCCGCCGGCGGTGAGTATTCGTACTCTGTGTTCTATCGCTCATTCGGTGTATACTTTGTCAATAAATTCCGCGAGCATTTTGTGCAGGTCGGTGTCAATGCGAATACCGGTTATGTGTATACCATCATGCCGTTGTTTACGGCCGAAGAAGTACTGTTCAACCGGGCGGAGGCGTATGCCATGCAAAAGAACCTGGGCACCGCTGTTCAGGAGCTCGACATATGGGCCAGCACCCGCATTGTGGACTACAGCCCGCGCTACCAGATGTTGCCGGAGTGGATCGCCGACTATTACTATGGCTATGCCAAAAGCAATCAGGAGGCCGTCATCATGGCAATCCTCGCATTCCGCCGGGTAGAATTCCTGCACGAAGGCATGCGCTGGTTTGACATCGTGCGCCACAACCTGCCGGTAACACATAGAACCAACGATGGGAAAGTCCTGGAGCTGAAAGCCAACGACCCACGCCGTGTGCTGCAGTTGCCGCGCGAGGCGGTAACAACCGGAGGCCTCAGCCCCAATGCCCGCTAATCATTATTCATGACAGACTTTATGTATATGCGCTATACAAAATTTATGCTTCCGATGATCGTGGCCCTGCTCACAGCAGTGTCCTGTAACGATCCCTACAACGACGAGCTCCGCGAGCCTGAGCTGGTGGACGGCGACCCGTCCGATAAGACCGCCCTCGACAACTGGCTGTTCGACACCTTCACGGGGCCGTACAACATTGAAGTAAAATACAAATGGGATGCCTCCGAATCCGACATCTATAAAACGCTGGTGCCCCCGCGCGAAAACAAAGTGCAGGAGGTAATGGACGTAGTCGACCAGGTGTGGATCGAACCCTTCGTGGATATTGCCGGGGCCAACTTCATCAAGAAACTTTGCCCCAAGCAATTTGTATTGGTGGGCAGCGCCCGGTATAACTTCGACGGTACCATTACACTGGGTACGGCCGAAGGTGGCCGCAAAGTAGTGCTCTACGTCATCAACGACTTTGTGAAGACCGACGCCTTCGAAGTAAAGCAGATGATGCACACCATCGAGCACGAGTTTACACACATCCTGAACCAGAACGTCTCCTTCCAGCCTGAGTTTAAGGTAGTAACACCCGGTGCCTACACGGCGGCCTGGAACACTGTGCCACTGGCAGACGCCCGTGCAGCAGGGTTTATTACCAGTTACGCCATGGCTTCGCCCGACGAGGACTTCGCCGAGATGACCTCTATGATGCTCATCGAGGGCCGCGACGCCTACGAGAACATCCTCAGCTGCGAAACCACCGCTGCATCATACGAAGCGCTTCGCCGCAAGGAGAAGCTGGTGGTAGAGTACTTCCAGAAAGCGTTTAAGATCGACTTCTACGAGCTGCAAACAAAAGTGCAGGCCGCCATCACCGCCATTGCACCCGAAAACGGTAACCCTGGAGGCGAACAGCCGCCCGCCTTATTGGACGTATGGGGTTATGGCAAGCAGTATGGAACATTTACCGTGGACCTGATGACTATGATCGAGTCGGCCGAGATCACCAACCGTTATGCGGCTGATAACGACATTTTACATCGCTACGACCTGGCGCTGGACTACAACTTCCGCCTGACCTTCCTGGAAGCCAATCAAATTATGTTGACGTTGTATTACTACACCACCGACTCGGAAGTACGCGAATACAAGACCGCCAACTTTGTATACGAGCTGCACGAGGATCCTGTGGACGATGCCGTCGGCGAATATGGACTGGGCATGCCCGCCATGGACGATGCCGCCCGTGAGCTGGTGGAGAAATATGGCGCCGTCTATATACCGGGTTACTTTATCGGCCCTTTCTTCTTCGATTGGGCGACGACCTGCTCCGGTTATCGCTACGCAGCGTTGTATCCGGTCTACGCGCCGAACAGCTATTGCCTCGGTGTATTAAAACCTTAACCTGTAGCCGAAACGTATGAACATGAAAACATTAAAAAAATATACGCTGGTGTTGCTGGTATCGGCAGTAACGCTCTTCTCCTGCGAGAAGGACTACGACCGTGTCTTTAGCGAGACCGCCGAAACACGCTTGCAGAAAGTACTCGACGAATACAACACCCAGCTGCAGGATGCACCCTATGGCTGGAAGGCGTCGCTGATCACGGGCTCGGGCATTGAATACTTCTATTACCTCGACTTCGCCGCCGATGGCCGGGTAAACATGCTGTCCGACTTCAACGCCAACACGGCCGGCACCATACAGTCCGCCACGTGGGAGCTGAAGGCCCTGCAAACGGCCACCCTGAGCTTTCCGACATATTCCTACATTCACCTGCCTGCGGACCCGAAAGGTGAAGTAAACGGCGGGTTCGACGGCGAAGGACGTCTGTCAGACTTCGAGTTTGCCTTTGCCCGCGCCACCGCCGACAGCATCCTGCTGGAAGGCCTTCAACGCGGCTCGCACATGACCCTGGTACAAGCCACCGCCGAAGAGCAGGACCTGGTACTCGGAGGCCGGATCAAAGACATCCTGGCGTACGGCCTCAGCGGCGACGGCTTGCAACTGACACTCTCCGGTGGACGCACCATCACTTTTGCCCTGAACGCCGACGAGAAAAAGCTCACCGCGCAATATATCTCCGACGACGGCACGAAGGTAGAAGTAACACCGCTATCGTACTCCGTATCCATGCAGGGCATATTATTAAACACGCCGATCCATGCCTATGGTCAAACGATTCAGGAGCTGTTATGGGATGCCTCCGGCAAACGATACTACGTAACGATTGGAGGCACGTCCGTCCCCATCATTCAAAACCCTGACCTCTATTTCTTCCGTCCCGCCATTCCGATCCAGGACGTACTGGGTGCTGACTTTTTCGCTGTGCTGGTGCCCTATGGATCCGTCAACAAACCGATAAAGGGGCAGTCGCCACTCTTTACGGAATTGTATCAGGCGGCTGCGGCCGAGCTGCAAACCTGGGAGGTTCCCATCGAGCTCTACGATATGTTCGTAGCGTTCGATATAAATACCAATACCATGTACCTGGTCGTGCGCGTCGTCCAAAGCAACACCTTGTTTACGGCCCAGTATAACTACCATTATACTTTGTCGGGCGAAGGCGTTTACACGTTTGGCCCCGGCACGGCCGTCGACGACAACGCAAAGGCGCTTGCAGCGACCATGAGCAACATCTTTGTATATATCAATGGTGATAGTTTTAAAGCAGAATTTGTCGGCGGCACGGAGGCCCTCACTGGCGGCTTCTTCAGCCAGGAGCACCCCGAGTTCTCCTTCTCCGGCATTCTGACAAACTAAGAACCTCGAACACGTTAGGTTGAGGATTAAGTGCATTCCTGCTCCTCGTGCATTGACCCGCACAGGAGCAGGTCTTAAAACAGTGTGAGAGCGAAAGCGAACACACTCACACTGTTTTTATCTTCGCTCTCACACCCGATGGCTATCGGGTTCACATTCACCCTGATTCGCGCGTCCTCCCAAAATCCTTCGGATGACAATGAAACATCTCGTTAAACGACTTATAGAAATAAGACCGGCTATTAAACCCCGTCTCATAAATAACCTCTGAAACACTCATCGTTCCGTCTTTCAATAGATCTGCCGCCCTTCGCAACCGATACTGTTTAATCAGCCCATGCGGCGTCTGACTCGTCAGTGCTTTTACTTTCTTATAAAGCGAAGCCTTACTCATCCCAATCTCTTCCGACATAACATCTGCCGTAAGCTCCGGATCATTCAAATGCCGCTGAATACATGCGGTAATCTTTCCAAAGAACTCATCATCCTTCTCACTGATCCCCGTTGACAACTGCCCTAATTCTACTTCTGCTAAATTCGCAAACCGCTTCCGCGCCTGCTCGCGTGTCTTGATCAATTTCTCAATCCGAATAAACAAATGCTCCGGATGGAACGGTTTCGGTATATATGAGTCGGCACCTACCTGCAACCCTTCAATGCGGTCCTCGATCTCACCCTTCGCTGTTAAGAGTATAACCGGAATGTGCGACGTTTGAATATTATCCTTGATGTTGCGGCAAAGTGCCAGTCCATCCATCTCCGACATCAGCACATCGCTTATGACGAGGTCCACTTTCTCTTCCTCCAGTAAATGCAATGCCTCGCGGCCTTGCGTCGCCGTCAGCACATGATATTTATCTGCGAGAATGTTTTGCAGCAGGATCACGATCTGCGGGTTGTCGTCCACGACCAGGATAGAGTAGGGGCGAGCTTCGGTGTCAGGCTCCTGTGGCTCCCGTGTTGCTTCTACGGGGCGATAGCCAAACTCCTGCGACACCGTCTCGGCCAGGTTCGTTACCGGCAGGAAAATGTTGTTGTCGTCGGGCACCTGGTAGGCCTCCCGTGCAATGGGCAGCGTGATCGTAAACACAGAGCCCTTGCCGGGTTGAGAGCGAAGCAAGAGCTGTCCCTGGTGAATCTGCACCAGGCTGCGGGTGAGCGACAGGCCAATGCCTGTACTCTTGGAGATGCCCGGATCGACGTTCACGGCGTCCGGATTCTGATAAAACGCATCAAATATTTTCTCTTGTGTATCCCGTGCAATGCCGATGCCGGAATCCTCCACAACAAACTGAGCCTGCCCGTCATGTTCGCGTAGGCGAACCGTCACCGCGCCACCCTTAACGTTGTATTTAATAGCGTTTGAGACCAGGTTGATCAGGATCTTCTCCAGCTTGCGCGCATCGATCCAACCATGAATCGCTTCGGCTGCCGGTATAAATTCCAGGTTCACATCGTGGTCTAGCGCGTGCTGGTCAAATGAAGCCACGATCTCCTGCGTGAACGCCACCAGCTCTACCGGGGCGACATTAACTTTTTCCTTACCGCTTTCGATCTTCCGGAATTGAATCAGCTCGTCGATGAGCTTTTGTAACCGCAGGGAGTTGTTGTAGATCGTATTCAGCTGGTTCTTCTCCTGGACGGACGATGCCTTTTTAATCAGCGTAATCACCGGCCCGAATATCAGCGTAAGCGGCGTGCGGAACTCGTGCGCAATGTTCGTAAAGAACCGAAGCTTGTAGTCGTTAAGCTCCTTCTCCTGCTGCAGGCGGAAATGGTGCATGGCGGCGGCGCGTTTCTCCCGGGCACGCCGGCGGATATACAATACAATGCCCGCCTGTACGCCGACGAGCAGCAGGAAATATACTGCATATGCCCAGTTGGTTTTCCAGAACGGTGGCGCAATGGTAATGGCGATGCTCCTGGGCGCTGGACTCCACACACCGTTCTCGTTGGTGTAATTGATCACGAGGGTATACTGTCCGGGCGGAATGTTGGTCAGGTTGATGACAGACTGTTGGTGAATGAGGTTCCAGTCCTTGTCGAAGTTTTCCAGCCGGTATTTATACTGGGTGCGTTGTTTGTTCCAGTAGTCCAACGTGGTGAAATGAAAGCTCAGAAAGTTTTGGTCGTAATCGAGGTCGATGGCGGCAGTGTGGTCAATGTGTTTGCGCAGCACGGCATTGCTGTCACCGGGCATAACCGGTACGTTGCGGAGCAGGAACTCGGCCAACGTCAGGCGGGGGAAATACCGGATCGTATCCAGGCGCGCGGGTTGGATGATGTCCAGTCCGTTGATGCCTCCGAAGTAAAGCGCATCCGCGCCCGGAGCGTGGAAGGAAGCGCCGTCCGTATACTCATGGTTTTGCAGTCCGTCGTTGGCATCGAAGCTTTTGAACGAGCCCCGCACAGGGTCGAATAACACCAGGCCATTATTGGTCGACAGCCAGATCGCACCACTATAATCTTCCTGGATGCCGTGGATGGTATTGCTCGGCAAGCCGTCGTGCTGTGTGTAGTGCAGGTTGTGATACGGGCGGCGGTGTAACGAAATGCGGTTCAGGCCACCGCTGGTGCCAATCCACAGCTCTTCTTTGCTGCCCAGGAAGAGGCTCAGCACGTCGTCGTTGCTCAGGCGATTGGGGGTACCCGAACCGGTATGAATATGCTCCTCGATTTTATCCGCCAGGGAATTATACCGGTATACACCGGCCCCCCGCGTACCAAACCACAGAATATTGGGCGTTTCCTCCACGACGGTATACACGACATTGCTATTGATGGTAGCCTCGTCGTTCGCGGCGTTGCCATAGGTGATCTGGCGGTGCGACTCCAGCCGGTAGGTGCCCCGTGCGGTGGCAGTAACGACGAGTTGGATGACGCCGTGGCCACTGGTGCCGAGCCAAAGCGCACCGTACGCGTCGATGCAGATAGCGTAGACGTTGCCAAAGGTCAGCCCGGTGTTGTTCTCGAAGTCCCGCGGAAAATGGCGAATGCGGCCGGTGCGTTTTTCCAGCATGTCGATGCCCTCGCCGTCCGTGCCAATCCATAGGTTACCAGTGCGATCCTTGCGCAACGACAATACCGTGTTGTTGCTGAGCCCGCGTGCCGTGTTCAACACGGTCGTTTCTTTTTGGTCGGGACGAAGGATGTTGAGCCCACCACTGCGTGTGCCGACATACAACGTGCCGTCGGTATCGTGAAATACCGAGCGCACAATACTGTTGGAAAGATTGCCACTACCGGCGGGGCCGGCTACAATAGACCGGAAGGGATTGTTGCGCGTCAGAAACTTGAACAGACCGTCGCCGTCCGTCCCGATCCAGAGAAGATCCTGGCGCGTTTCTGTAATCGTCAGGATCTTGCGCTGGGCTTGTGCAAACTGCGAAAAGTAGGCCGCCATATTCTCGGTGGTAAAGTCACCGGTAGGAGAGGCCGTGACGCGGTAAACATCACCTGCCTCTGTGCCGATCCACACTGCCGTATGGTCTTTGTTTTCGGAAATGGACGAAACAGGAAAAGCCGAAAGTGGCAGCGCGCGCGGTTCGCTCGCCAGGTCAGACAGATTGATCAGGAATACGCCACCTTCGCGTGTAGACAACCCGAGGTAAAATGTATTGTGCAGACGGAAGAAGCGGTGCAAGCGAATCGCGCCGGAAGCCGCCAGCGTTTTCGTAAAGACAGGTTTGTTGTTAAGCGTACAGATGAGTTTCCCATCGGTACCCAGTAAATACAGTAGCCCCTGATGGCTGCCCATGCCCGCAACATTTTTCAACCACGCGGTGTCGATATCACGGAAGGCTACCGGCACAAAGGTATTTTGCGCGGCGTTATACCGGCTGATGCCCTGGCCGATAAAAGTCGTCCACACTGCCGAATCGGGACCCAAGCACGCGCGCAGGCTGTATTCCTGAAAGGGCAACCCGTTCAGGCTGGTTTGATAGGATTCGAAGGTATCGGTATCAGCGTTGTACTTATTAATGCCCTTGTGCGTAACCACCCACAGGTTTCCGTCCTTGTCCTCCAGGAAATCCCGGACAATATTGTTACTGATCGTGCCCTTATTAAAGGAATCGGGCTTGTAGATCTTAATGGTGGTGCCGTCGTAGCGGTTTAGGCCATCCCAGGTGCCGAACCAGACGTAATCGTTCCGGTCCATATAAATAGAGGTGATGGCGCTGTTGGAAAGACCATCGCGCTTATCGATGTGCTGGTAGGGCCAGGGGTTGGCATAGCCGGTCGCCGCGGCCAGCGAGAGAAATGCAAAAGCCAGGTACTTGATCATAATCCGCGATCCCTCGTCGATCAATCGTTTGCAAACAAACCTAAGCAATCCCGCGATCACAAACCGGACAAAGTTGTCCACCCGGTACTTTTTTGTCCACCCGGTTCTCGGAACACGCTTTTTTTCCAACCTGACGTACGGAATAAAAAAGATAGTGGACGCCCTGCACACGATTTCTGGGAACATTTGCAAACGTTTCCTGCATCCGCGGATCGGGAGCGACCAACCATAACACGTGCAGAAGATGGACATCGCGAAGAGACTTTCACAAAATCCGTTGCTCCGCCCCCAGGACCTGAAACCCAGCATGGCGGGAATGAAGATAGAATGCCTGCTTAATCCCGGCGTATTTACGTACGAAGGCAAATTATGGCTGTTGTTGCGGGTGGCGGAAATGCCTGTACAAGAATTGGGCAAAGTGAGCTTCCCGGTGTACAATGCAGAAGGGCGTATCGAAATCCGCACGTTCGACAAGGCTGACCCGGCGCTGGATTTTTCAGACCCCCGTGTCATTCACTACCAGGGCAAGGACTATCTCACTACACTGTCACATCTGCGCCTGATGTGCAGCGACGACGGCGTGCGGTTCTACGAGCCCGAAGGCTATGCGCCGATCTTCGGCGAAGGCCCCCTGGAAGCGTATGGCATTGAAGACTGTCGTGTAACGCGCATCGGCCAGACCTATCATCTTACCTATACCGAAGTCTCTTCGGTGGGCGTAGGGGTTGGTCTGATGCAGACACAGGACTGGAAACACTTCGACCGGCGGGGTATGATCTTCCCGCCGCACAATAAAGACTGCGCCATTTTCGAAGACAAGATCGGCGACAAGTATTACGCCCTGCACCGCCCCAGCAGTCCGCAACTTGGCGGCAATTATATCTGGCTGGCAGAGTCGCCCGATCTCATTCACTGGGGCAACCACCGGTGTATTGCCACAACTCGTCCGAGCCTGTGGGATAGTGCGCGGGTAGGCGCGGGCGCCGCGCCGATCAAAACCGAAGATGGTTGGCTGGAAATATACCATGGTGCCAACAGCGAGCATCGCTATTGCCTGGGGGCACTGCTGCTGGACCTGGAAGATCCCTCGCGCGTGCTGGCCCGAAGTGAACAGCCGCTGGTGGAGCCGACGGCCCCCTATGAGCGCACAGGCTTCTTTGGCAATGTGGTATTTACCAATGGCCACCACGTGGAAGGCGATACCCTCTATTTATACTATGGCGCCAGCGATGAAGTGATCTGCGGTGCCACGCTGTCGATAAGCGAGATTCTGGACACGCTAAAACAAACGACTTATCATGGAAAAAATATCCTCTGAGATAGCGCTGCCCGGCGTCGCGGCGCCGGTACAACGCCGCGTAAGCCTGATAGAGCTGATCCGGCACCCCGGCAACGAATATCGGTTCTTCCTCAGCATGCCCCGTGACATGCGCGTGCTGCTGGTGACCAACATGATCTATGCCTTTGTGCTGCCGGTCATCGAGATCTTTGTCGGCGCCTATATCATGCGGAGCTCCAACGACCCCACTATCGTGGCGTTGTACCAGCTCACGGTATACGCCGGCATCCCGCTCACCTTTCTCGTCAACGGCTTTCTGTTGAGCCGCGTAAAGATCGCCTACCTGTACAGCTTCGGCATGTTGCTAAGCGGATTGTCGATGCTTGTCATGATGACGCTGGAAAACCTGTCGCCCGCCGGCGTAGGCGTGGCCGGAATCCTGATGGGCTGCTCCTTCGGTTTCTTCTGGGCCAACCGCGACTACCTCGCGCTCGCCACGACGAATGATGGCAACCGTAATTATTACTATGGACTGGAGACGTTCTTTTACACGCTCACTTTCATCCTGGTACCCCTTGCTGTCGGCGCATACATTGCTCACGCCGAAAGTGCAGCCTGGTTCCATGGTGACATGACCCGCGCCTACCAGGTTGTAACGATCGTGGTATTTATGCTCACGATCCTTTCCAGCGCCGTCATTCAGCGGGAGAAATTTCGCACCCCGACGCAGCCGCGCTTTTTATACTTTCGCTTTCACCTGCTTTGGAAGAAGATGCTGGGCCTCGCGAGCCTGAAGGGCCTGGTACAAGGGTACCTGGTCACAGCACCCGCTATCCTGGTCATGCGGCTCGTCGGCAACGAAGGCTCGCTCGGCACTGTGCAGGCTGTCAGCGGTGTGGTGACAGCGTTTATGCTGTATTTCCTCGGTCGCTTTACCAGTCCAAAACATCGCATCCTGATACTGACCATCGGGCTGGCCATATTTTTCGTGGGTACACTGACCAACGGCCTGCTCTTCTCCGCCCTGGGTGTGATCGTCTTTGTGCTGTGCAAGGTATTGTTTCAGCCGTTGCACGACATCGCCTATTTCCCCATCCAGATGCGCGTCATCGACGTCGTGTCGAAGATCGAAGGGCGCAACGAGTTTGCCTACATTTTTAATCATGAGTTCGGTCTTTTCCTGGGGCGTCTCTTCGGCCTGGGGCTGTTCATCGTGCTGGCGGCGTACGTCTCCGAAGAATTTGCACTGAAATACTCGCTCATCGTCATCGCCGTCATGCAGCTGGCCTCCATACCGGTGGCGCGCCATATAATTCGTGAATGTAATCGTTTAGACAAATGATCCGTTATACCCTGCTTTTTGCTATTACCCTGCTTCTGGCTGCGTGCGGCCCCAGGCATACACCTGTTCCGCAACAGTCCGTGGCGCGCATTGCCGCCATGCCCGACCGCCCGGAGCCCTATAAAATGCTGAACTGGTACGAGAAGGCTCATAACTTCGACCAGTACGTTTTTAACCGTACGCTGCAAGGCCCGCATCTGCCCTTTATCTGGATCGACAGCGCGCGCCACAACCTGCATCAGACGGCCTTTGGCATGTTTACCGTGATCGGCGACGTACGCCAGGGCCCCCGTGGTAACGCCGAGTTTCACGAGGCCCTCAACACTATGGGCGCCATTCTCGGCGCCGGCCTGGTGGGGATCGATAAGACAAAGCAAGACGGTACGAACTATGTGCGAATGTTGCAGGCCTACTTTAACAACGACAACGGCTGGAACATCATGATGAACAATACCAACCCCGCCGTGGCCATGCTGGGTGGGGGATACGGCCGCGATTGGTGGTACGATGTATTTCCCAACGTGCTGTACTATGCCGTGTGTGACCAGTTTCCCAACGTACCCCGCGCGGACAGCCTGCAACACATCATTGCCGAACAATTTTACAAGGCCGACTCTGTCCTGCATGGCAACTATGACTACTCGTACTTCGACTATGCAAAGATGACGGGCATGCGCAATCATATACCGTACCAGCAGGACGCTGCCGCGGGCCATGCCTATGTACTATACTGTGCCTATCAAAAGTTCGGAGACCCGCGCTACCTGGCAGGCGCGAAGTCGGCCATGGACGCGCTGGTGAAGCTGCCCGAGAGCCGCTTCTACGAAATTTTTATGCCGTTTGGGGCCTACGTTGCGGCCAGGCTCAATGCCGAGCACGGCACGCAGTATGACGTCGGCAAAATACTCGACTGGACTTTCGACGGTTGTACAGCCGACAACGGTCGAAAAGGCTGGGGTGTCGTGGCCGAACGTTGGGGGAACTATGATGTGCACGGATTGCAAGGAAATATCATCGATGGCGGCGGTTATGCGTTCCTGATGAACTCCTTTGCCATGGCCTGGCCGTTGGTGCCGCTGACAAAGTATGACAGCCGCTATGCCACCGCCATCGGCAAATGGATGCTCAACACCGCCAACGCCGCGCGCCTGTGCTATCCGTACGAGATCGACGACGCCCACCAGTGGCTGCCCGGCCAAAAAGATATATCAAAAAATGTCATTGCCTACGAAGGCATTCGCAAAGCCGACGACTATGGCAACGAGCGCCTCAAAGGTGTACAGCCCGTAGCACTCGGCGACGGTCCCAAGTGGATAAAAGGACAGCCTGAGGTATCGATGCTGAGCCTGTATAGCTCCGCGCAGGTGGGCATCTACGGCGCCATCATCCGCAAAACGAACGTGGATGGTATTTTACAATTGGATTGCAACGCTACGGATTTTTACCAACAAGAGGGCTATCCCACATACCTGTACTACAATCCGTACGACTCGGCAAAAGACGTCGTGTTTTATTACGACAAACGCGAAGCGGTAGACCTGTATGACGCGCTGACACAACAGGTGCTGGCGGCCAATATACAGGCAGACCAAACCTTTGCTATACCACCGAAAGCCGCCCGGCTCATTGTGGTCCTGCCAGCGGGTAGCAAAGTACAGCAGGAGGGAAGTGTATACTCGGTGGGCAAACAGCCTGTCGCGTACGCGGCCCCCGATCTTCAACAACCTTAACCCATGCTTACTCTTTACTTTTATGCGGAATAAATATTGGTTACTTTTTCTGGCAACGTTTACGGGTATAGTCTGTAGCTACGCGCAGACGACCCTTCGCGGAACAGTGCGGAGCGAACAAAATGAGTCACTGGCCGGTGTCAGTGTCTATATACGCGGTACCAGCACCGGCACCTTTACCGACGCCACGGGCGCGTTTGTAATAGCGTTACCGGCAGGGCTGCAAGATTCTACACTGGTGTTCTCACTCGTGGGATATGCCACCAACGAAGTGGTTATCGGCAGCCGCACACAATTCGAGGTGGTCCTGGCCGACGACACGAGGACGCTTTCGGAAGTGGTCGTGACGGGCTATATGGTCGAAGAACGCCAGAAGATCACCGGCGCCGTAAATACAGTTGCCGGCGATCTGATCGGCAGGCTGCCGGTACCCGGGATAGACCAAGCCTTGCAGGGACGTGCGCCCGGCGTTGTGGTTTCGCAGAATACCGGCGCGCCCGGCGAAGGCGTGTCTGTACGCATTCGGGGTACCGGCTCGATCAATAGCAGCAATTCGCCGCTGTATATCGTAGACGGTGTACCGACAATGGACATCAGTGCGTTGTCGTCTCAAGATGTCGAAAACATCTCGGTACTGAAAGATGCCGGCGCTGCGTCCGTATATGGGTCGCGTGCCACCAACGGGGTGGTGATCATTACCACCAAAGCCGGAACGTCTAAAGATGCCCGCATCCAGGTCAGTAGCCAGGTGGGCTTCCAGGAGCCCAGCCGCCTGATCGACATGGCCAACACACGTGATTACGTCACCCTGTACAACGAGGCGGCTACCAACGACAACGCCACCAAAACAAACCCGCTCTTCTTCCGGAAGCTGATACCGGAGGAAATGGTCGCGACCTTGCCGGATGTAGACCAGGTCGATGCCATCATGCGCAAAGGCGTAATCCAGTCGCACAGCATTTCCGCTTCGGGCAAAGATGGAAAGACAAGCTACTTCCTATCCGGCAACTACTTCGGCCAGGAGGGCATCATTAAAGGAAGCGACTATGACCGCATTTCCGGCCGCATCAACCTGAATACCGAGGTGAAGTCCTGGCTGCGTACAGGGGTGAACATAAATCTGTCTAAAGAGAAGACTGATATCATTGGCAGCTCGGGCGATGGTGCCGGCGGTAATGGTGGTAGCGTCATCCGCTATGCCTTCTTCCGCACACCGGCCATTTCGATCTATGATGCAAACGGCGACTTTGTCGACAAGCCTGACGACTTTCAGTTCTTTGGCGACGGCTACAACCCCGTGGGCATGGTGGCCTATAACAATAACGAGCGCCTCATCAATCGCCTCTTCGGAAAGTTCTTTGTAGAGATCGACCTGCTGAAAGATCTGAAGTTTACCTCGAACGTCGGCGTCGACTATAGCAAGCAGAACCAACGGCGCTTCGACCGTACGTGGGGCACCGGCGACCGCATCAACGGGATCAACCAGCTGTCGGTATCCGATCAGCGCAATCAGACGATGACCTATAGCAACTTCCTGACGTATTCACGCACCCTCGGTATACATAACCTCAGCATTCTGTTGGGCGCCGAGTCGATCAAGCGCGATAACTATTACCTCAATGCCAGCGAGAAAGACTTTCCCGACCAGAATTCTAACCTGGTATACCTGGGCAACGGTCTCGGCCAACGGGTGAACAGTGAAGGGCAAACCGGCAGCGCGCTGCAATCATTTTTTGGCAAGGTAAACTATGACTATGCAGACAAGTACCTCGCGAGTGTGACGCTCCGTCGTGACGGCTCCTCGCGCTTCGGTCCCGATAACCGCTGGGGCAATTTCTATGCAGGCTCGCTTGGCTGGCGTATGGACAAAGAGTCTTTTCTGGAAAACAGCGACCTGATCGATCGCTTGCTGTGGCGCGTGAGCTATGGCAAAGTAGGCAACCAGGAGATCAACGACTATCCCTTTACCGACATGATTACGTCGGGCTATAATTATCCCTTTGGCAATGTATACCAAAATGGCTATGCCACATCCGTACTGGGCAACAGTGGCGTGAAGTGGGAGGCGAGCGAGCAGCTCAACGCCGGGGTAGATGTAGAGATCTGGGAAGGTGAACTGGCGGTGTCGCTGGACTACTTCCGCAAAATCACATCTGACCTGCTGGTGTCACAGCCCATTGCCTCTTCTGCCGGCACGGCGTCGGCGCCGGTCGTCAACAATGGTAAGATTTTGAATCGCGGCTTCGAATTGGCGGTGAGCTATCGTAATTCTGTGGGCGGCCTGCACTATAGTATCTCGGCCAATGCGGCCACGTTATACAATGAGATCCTGGCCATGGATCCGCCCATCCGCCGCGGACAGATCGGGTCTGACTATTTGATCTACAACGAAGTGGGGCACTCCGTGGGGTCTTTCTATCTCTACCAAACGGAAGGCATCTTCCAGGACAAGACCCAGATCTTTACTCACGCCTACCAGGGAGCAACCATCCAGCCAGGCGACGTCATGTATAAGGACCAGGATGGCAGCAATACCATTGATCCGGATGATCGTCGTCATGCCGGCAGCGCGATCCCCCAAGTAACAGCGGGCCTCAACGTAGCGCTTAACTACAAACAATGGGATTTCTCGCTGTTCTTCCAGGGCGCCTACGGCCAAAAGATCTATTCGGTATTGAATCGCGATATCGAAGGGTTCTATCGCGCCTTCAATGTGACACAGCGGTACGTCGATCATCGCTGGACGGGGCCCGGCTCTACGAATGAATACCCGCGGGCGTCGTGGGATGCGTCCGGAAACAACGCGTCGGTTTTCTCCGACCGATTCCTGGAAGACGGCTCGTATACACGGTTGAAGAATCTGCAGCTGGGCTATACGGTGCCGGCCGCCGTGGCGGGCAAGATTGGCTTATCGTCCGTGCGCATCTATGTCTCGGGTACGAACCTGCTCACCTTTACCGGCTACCAGGGGCTCGATCCTGAAATGACCACGAGCGACAACGCCAAAGGCCAGGGCGACAGCTCGGCCGGTATGGACTGGGGCACCTATCCCTCGGCACGTTCCTATAACCTCGGTGTCAAACTTTCATTCTAACCGCTGTATCCTATGAAACGAGTATATATCATTTTCCTCACCGTGGCAGCGCTGCTGCCGACTGCCTGCTCTGATTTTCTGGACGAACAGCTGCAGGGCACATACTCCAATGCAACCTTCTACAAAACAGAAGCGCACGCGTTGCTGGCCGTGAACGCCATCTACAACGTCGCCTCATTTGTCTCCACCAACAACGACCTTTGGGTGTTTGGTGACGTTGCCTCCGACGATGCCGCCAAAGGCGGACAGGCAGGCGACCAGACTGACATTCAATACGTCGACGACTTCACCTACCAGCGCAACAACAGCTACCTCGAGAAGTTTTGGAAACATTATTACGAAGGCATCTCCCGGGCGAACTACCTGTTATACTACGGCAACAACATCGACATGGACGTTGACCTGCGAAACCGTGTACTGGGGGAGGCAAAATTCCTACGCGCTTATTTCTATTTCAACCTGGTCAATGTCTTTGGTGAGATTCCCCTCAAGCTCATGCCGCCGATCAACAGCGACGAGATCAACAAACCGTTGTCTTCCGTCGATGTGGTATATACGCAGATCGTCAAAGACCTGGAAGAGGCCGTGCCGGTACTGGACGATAAGTATATCGGTGCCAATGTAGGCCGTGCCACAAAGGGTGCCGCCTATGGCATGCTGGCGAAAGTACACCTGTACCGCGGGGAATGGCAGGCAACACTGGATGCTATTGATCAGGTAGATGCATTGGGACTGTACAGCCTGCAGCCGGTCTATAAGAACAATTTTCTCGATTCCACGCAAAACAACAGCGAGTCGCTGTTCGAGCTGCAACACCTCAGCCTGCAAACGCCCAAGCTGGGCAGCCACCTCAACCAATGGTTTGCCGAGTTGCCCGGTAATGGTTACGGCTTTAATGTTCCCATGCCGGGATTTGTCAACGCGTTTGAGCGCACCGAAGCCGATGTGGCCGATCCACGGCTGGACTATACGGTGGGGCGGGAGGGGCATCCGTGGGTATTGGGTGAAACCTTTGACCCGGAATGGTCCGCCACCGGGTACCTGGTGCGCAAACACCGCCAGTCCATTGCGCAGAACCTCGTGGGGGATGCCGGGCTGAACTATGTATACCTGCGCTATGCAGACATTCTTCTGATGAAGGCCGAAGCGCTTAACGAGCTTTCGCGTCCGACCGAGGCCTTGGATCCGCTGAACGCCGTGCGCAAGCGCGCACGCGAAAGCTACCTGTATGATGTGGGCCTGCCTGGCTATGGCGCCATTCCCGACGGGCTGTTGCCTGACGTAACGGCCACCGGCCAGCAGGCCGTGCGCGAAGCCATTCAGCACGAGCGCCGGGTAGAGCTGGGCTTTGAATTCCACCGCTACTTCGACCTCATGCGCTACGGCAGGTTTGTCGCGGAAGCCGCGCTGGACGGCACCGGCTTCTCCTACGCGACACACCGGTACTTCCCGATCCCCCAGTCGGAACGGGACACCAATACGGCCTTATGACTAAAATATATTCCTAATACAAAATAAATTACAGAACAACTATGAGGACACTATTAAGAAAACCCTTTGCGTTTCTTATCGCTGCAGCGGTCGTTGCAGGATTTGCCGTCAGCTCGTGCTCGGACGATGACAGCGGCGACGGAAACAATGCGGATGTAATGGCAAAGAAGGCTATTCTGGCCGACTCCATTAACATCGCCGAAGACCTCCTGAGCAGCACCGAAGAAGGTGTACAAGACGGCCAATATACCAATGGCTCAAAAGATGCGCTGCAAGATGCGATTGACGCCGCGCAAGGCGTATATGATAACACGGCGTCTACAGCCACACAAGTGGCCAACGCTACTGTGTCGTTGCACCAGGCAATGGACACGTATCGCGGCAAAGTGATTCTGCCGGTAGCCGCCGAGGACCTGGTAGGGCACTGGTCGTTTGACGAGGGCACCGGTACAACCGCAGGCGATGAAAGCGGCCACAACTTTAACGGCACCTTTAAGACGGGGCCCGTCACGAAAGGCGCAGGTTTCCCGGAGTGGGCGGAAGACCGGTATGGTAATGCAAAAAAAGCCGTCCATTTCAACGAGGGGGCTAACATCGAGGTACCCTATAACACAGCCTTGAATCCCAAGAAATTGACCATTGCCTTGTGGCTTAACGCCGACGAGATCAACGCAGGCAACCGCTTTCTGGGCCTTCACTCATGGCTCGGGTATAAATTCCAATTGCAAGAGGCTAACCGTCCGTTCATGACCGTGTCAACCGCCACCGATATATACGATCGTGACTCCGAGCAAAACCTGCCGATTAACGAGTGGCACCACGTGGCCGCCACCTTCGGCGACGGTAACATGATCTTTTACGTAGACGGTGTAAAGATCAAAGAATGGAACAACACGCCCGGTGATGCCAAATCAATTGCCGGTGAACCGTACAACCTGGTCATCGGACAAGACTTCCCGACCGACAAGTATGCCGCGACGGACGAAAACTATGACGAAGATCACATCATTCCGGTGGAGTGGGGTGGTTATTTCCGTGGCTACCTCGATGAGGTGCGCATCTACAAAACCGCACTGTCAGGTCCGCAGATCGAAAGCATTTACAATCGCGAGAAACCATAGGTAAGGTAAGTTTGGTGTGCAGCGTGCAGCCGGAAGGCTGCACGCCTTTTTTTGAATCTATAGACCGATACCGCGTATGCATACTGTCCTGATCCGCAGTCTCTTTTTTCTTTTCGCTTTCGCGTTACTGGCCCGCGGCGCAGCCGGCCAAACGGGACAGCTAGCTGTATCCCGGGTAGAGCAAATGCCCAACCTGCCTGCGCCCTATGTCATGCGCGACTGGAAAGATGTTGCCCGTCAGTATGACGCCTTCGTATTCTCACAAACCAAAACCGGTACACATTTGCCCCTGGTTGGCTTTGCGCCCGCCGGTGTGAACTATCCCGCGCTCCAACCGATCTTGCTGGATACTTATGTTGGTACGAACAACAATGGACAGGCGGAAGCCATCAACATCCTGCCCGCCGTGGTCGGCGCATCACTCGTCGGTATCGACAAGGCGCACCAGGATGGCATCAACTGGGTAGAAAAGATCAAAGATTTTTACAATACGCGGAATGGCCAGGATGTATACCTCAATAGTTACTCCGGCCTGAGCGGCAACGACTGGTGGTACGACCTGATGCCCAACGTATTCTTTTACCAGCTCTATACGCTATATCCCAACACACCCGGCTTTGCCGAGCAGTATACCCGCATCGCCGACCGCTGGCTGGAGGCCGTACAACAGATGGGCGGCAAGGCTGCGCCGTGGACGGTACCACACATGAACTACCGCGGCTGGTACCTGGCGGAAGGCCGTGGTAACACCGAGGGTGTAAAAGAACCGGAAGCCGCAGGTGCCATCGCCTGGCTTTTATACCATGCGTATCAAACCACGCAGGACAAGCGATATCTACACGGCGCCCGCCAGGCACTGGACTTTCTGGCAAACCTTTCGTCAAATCCTTCCTACGAGCTGCAACTGCCGTATGGCGTACAGGCGGCCGCGGAGATCAACGCCAGCGAGGGCGCTTCATACGATCTCGGCAAAATGTTGACCTGGTGTTTTGACCGCGGCCCGCTGCGGGGGTGGGGCACGATCGTGGGCAAATGGAATGGACAGGACGTCTCGGGCCTGATCGGCGAAGCCAACGACCAGGGCAACGACTATGCCTTTCTCATGAACGGCTATCAGCAGGCTGCAGCCCTGGTGCCGCTCACGCGTTACGATAAACGCTACGCCCGGGCCATTGGCAAATGGGTTCTGAACCTGGCCAACGCCAGCCGGCTGCTGTATCCCGCCTACCTTCCCGCCAATCAACAAGACGATTATACCTGGAGCAATACCCATGACCCACAGTCGGTCATTGCCTACGAGGCGCTTAAAGAGAACTGGCAGGGCACTGCCCTGTACGGCACCGGCGATGCCAAACGCAATGGCTGGGCACAGACCAACCTGGGGCTCTACGGTTCTTCACACGTAGGCTATCTGGCATCGGTGGTGGCCCTCACGGACGTCGAAGGCATCCTGGCACTCGACTTGAACAAGACTGACTTTACCCATAGCCACCCATTTTCGTCCTACCTGCTTTTTAATCCACACCAGAATTCCCGCGCCGTAACACTGGCACTCGGCAGCGGTCACTACGACGTATACGACGCGATCCGTGAAGCAGTCGTCGTTCACGACGCAACCGGGAATACAACGATATCAATACCGGCCAATGAGGCGGTGTTACTCACCTACCTTCCGGCCGGCACCGTAACGGCCGCGCGCGCCGGCAAATTATTTGCCGGCGAGGTCGTGGTGGATTATCACTATGGTTATGACTACACACCCTCACTGCAAATTAAGTCATTGGCCGTTGCCGAAGATAAAGTAGGCTTTAATAAGGCGGTTCCGGTATACGTTACGTTAGAAAATCCCATCGGAAATGGTGCATCGTGGCAGTGGTTTGTAAACGACGAGCAGGTAAGTACTTCCGCAGGAACTTTTACCTGGACATCGCCCGACGAAGAAGGTAGTTATAAGATCGTATTATCGATTACGCAAGACGGGAAGACTGTAAAGGATAGCGTGATCGTACAGGTATACGAACATGTACCTACTATACCCGTCATCGAAGCATTTGTCGCAGACAAACGATATTACGAAGGGGGTGAGGATGCCCGCATCATTTGCCGGGTAACACAAGCGGGTACCGAAAAATTACACTACACCTGGGACATACCCGCGGGCACGGCCCAGCCCAACGACTCCCTGTTGGTGTGGAGCCTGCCACCGACCGAAGGCATTTATACCCTCACGTGCACTGTATCCAATCGCTACGACCTGACAAAATCCGCTACTTATCCCGTGTTGGTCAAAGTCATCCGCAATGGTCCGACAACCCCTCTTGCCTATTACCCGCTGGACGACGACGCACAAGACTATAGCGGCAATGCCTACCACGGAGAAGCATCCGGCACAACACCCACTGCGGATGCCCGCGGCAGCGCCGCCAGCGCCTACCACTTTGCCTCCGGTGACGACATCATCTCCGTATCAAACCGCGCGTCCCTAAACGTACAGGATGTTATTTCGATTGCATGCTGGATAAAGATCGACGCAGTAGGGCAGGAATCCTTCATTCTCTCACACGGAAGCTGGGAAGAACGCTGGAAACTCTCCATCACCCCCGACCGCCGCATTCGCTGGACCGTCCGCACAGCCGCCGGCACCCGCGACCTCGATAGCTCATTTCCCATCAGCCTAAACAAGTTCTATCATGTCACTGCCCTGTACACCGGCTATTCCCTGGAGCTCTACACCGACGGCACACTCGATACGTTCCTGGCACACACCGGCCTGATCCAAACCACCGGCAAAGCTCTGACATTCGGCCAGAAGTCCACAGAAGAACGTGAGTACTTTCTACAAGGCACGCTCGACGAAGTACGCCTTTACCACGCCGCCCTGGACCCCGAAGAAATTGCAATGCTTCCCACCCGCTGGAATAGCGCAGTCATAACCGGCCTTTCCGAAGACCCAGGCAATCAATTCACCGTATACCCCAACCCCACACACCAGAACCGCATATACCTTTCGGGCATACGATCACAAGAAATAGCATCTGTACAAGTATACGATTTAACCGGCCGCCGAATCGACAGCCGCTGGGCCACTGACGTAGACGCCATACGCATCGATATCCCCACGAGCCCGCAAGGCATAGCCATCCTCCGCGTCCAAACAACGACAATAATATTCTATAAGAGATTTATAATTTACCAATAGCGCGACGGAGCCCTCGTCGATGCATCCTGCCTGTGCGCGAAACATTCGTGTTTTGTGTACAGGCTTTTTATGAAGGTGATGCGAGCAGAATGGTAATCGGGGACTGCCCGCCAGTCTGAAGACTGGCAACAGTTTAAGGCACAAGAGCCGCACCTCCGCTAACGCTCGGTGCTAACTCTTGCGCCAGACGCCGGTCGGGGCCTAAACCGCTTTTCTGCCACTACTTCACAACAATCCCCCTCTCCTTAAACTTACTATAAAGCAGATACTTTACTTCACTCTCCGCGAGATCCGCTTTAAACACGTCATCACACCAGAATCGAATAAGTAGCTTAATCTCCTTGTCCGAAATTCCTTCCACCAATACCACCGGTTCGCGCTTCTTCAGTATATACGCACCCGACTTGACAATCGCGGCTACCTCCGCTATAACCGCATCCTTGCTCTCCGTCGTCTCCACGGTTGCCTTTAACTCGATCCGTCTATGGTTGTTACTGAGCGTCCAGTTCGTGATCTGCTGCGACAGCATATCTCCATTGGGAATGATCACCTCGGCGCCATCCGCCGTAAACAACGTACTCGACCGCAACCCAATCTCTTTCACCCGCCCGGACTTACTCCCAACCTCGATCGAGTCACCAATCTTCAATGGCCGGTCAAAGATAAGAATGATGCCCGACACAAAGTTGTTAACAATATTCTGCAAGCCTAAACCAATACCAACACCCAAAGCACCGAGCACAATCGTGATCTTATCAATCGGAAGGCCGGAAGCAGCGATCGCCAGCAAGTAGCCCGCGCCCAACAACACCAATCGCGTCACCACCAGCTTAGACCGGTTCGCGGGGCTATCGCCAAAGTCGTGGTCGCCAGTGTCGCCAAAGAAGTAGCCCAGGTAACGTTGTATGAGGTGCGCCAGCCAGATGATAGCAAAGAACAATCCGACGCTGCTCAGTGTAAACGATGTGCTGCCGATTTTATGCGGTTCATTCACGACACCGTGGAACGCATTGAAGAGCGGATCAAAGATGTTGAGGTTGATGCTCAACACCGTTAGCCACATTAAGAGCGCAACAACGATCATCGGTTTCCGGAAGTCGCTGATGATACCCTGCGGCTCGAACGGCTGCTCGATATTCTCTTTCACCCGGATCGTCTGGATTTGCAGCAGAATGGATTCGATGATCGTCTTCACCAACACAGAGAGTCCCATCACCTGTGTGAGGGCAAAGATTCCGGCCGTACCCAGGATGCGCGCCAGCGAGAATCGGCCAAAGACGTTGAAAACGATGGCCAGTGCGTTGAGCACGATAAAGAGAACGATCACGACGCGTATAAAGCGGCGCAGCTGGATGTGCTCCGGCACCCGTGAACGGAACAGGACCCCGAAGGCAATGGCTGCGATGTTGAGGCCGATCATCCAGCAACGCTGCAGCGTGCCGGGCGACAGGATGAGGTTTGTAAACGAGAATAGCAAGAAGAGCACGATGGCTGCCAGCCAGTAGTGAAACAAGGAACGCGGCCAGTGCTTGCGTAGTACGAGGGTAACGACGACCATTAACAGGAACTGGACGCCCTCGACATACGCCGCCGGTGCATTCAGATCGAACAGCGGCGCGAGGCTGAGCATCACTGCCAGTGAGGCCGCCAGGGGTTGCGTGGTAAGATAGGTTACGCCGTAGGCCGCCAGGGTCTCGCGTTTGTTATTGCGCTTAAGCGTGCGCAGGTTTGCCAACACCCAGAGATAGAAAGCGATGCCCAGCAGCCACATGAGGGCGCGCTGCCCCGACGAATCCCGGAAGTAAAAATCCAATGCCTTCCGGCCGGACCGGTACGAATTGTCGAGCTCTTCCTTGAACTCGGTGGTGACGGTGGGCGCGGGCTCCCACAAAAAATTATACTCTTTGCTAAAGGCCTGTATACCCGAGCGGGTGAGCCGCTCTTCGATCTGGTTAAAAAGATCGTCCGCCCGGATCGACTTTTCGGATACACTGGTCTTGAGCGTGTTGACGATGTTGAGGTTGTATTGCAGCAGGCTGTCCGTTGCGCGCCAGGCAGTGCGTAGCTCACGCAGGTGGGGCAGCAACAGCTTGCGGTTGACAGAGTCTTTGTATAACTGGCGCAGCAGCGAATCGCGGCGCAGGGTTCGCAATTCTTTGCGCAACCCTTGCAGGGTCGTATCCGCTGCCTGGATGCGCGTACTGTAGCGTGCGAGGTCGTGCTGCACATTTTGCAGCAGCACGCTGAACATCTGCAGGTTGCGCAGGTTTAGCGCCGCGCTGTATTTCTCCAGGTTATGCTCCACCAGCACGAGCGCCGTGTCGCACTCCCGCAGTTTGCCTTCCAACATCAGCACGTCGGGTCGTAGGGGAATTTCGTTCTCCAGGCCATGCAGCGCCTGGTGAACCTCGCCGATGCGCAACATATACTCACCCGACGTGGGCTTATCCGCGTCGGTAAAAAGGTTCTGAAAACTACGGCGTCTGTGCTTCAATGTATCCTGTGCCGACAGCGAAACGCTGACAACAGACAACACCATCAGCAAACCCAAAAATTTAACGGTCTTCATGCAGGTTGAATAAAAAACGTCGGAAAGGTAAGGCAAATCGCCGGTGTATGACGGCGCGATTTATCCCTAAATATTACATGCAGTTCCTACCGCCCGGTACCGTTGCCGGCGCCTAAAACGTCCCCGCACTTGCGAAATTGCCACAAACCTCCAAAACACTATATTGTAACATGATCGCCACCCTACGATTTTTTCTATTCCTAAGCCTGGTCGCAAGCTCGCCCCTGGTGCTATCCCAACCCGCCAAACCCCAGCTGCCCACGCGTACACCCGACCGCGTCATACTAAACATCACGGACTCCCCTGAAACCTCCTTCGCCGTCAATTGGCGCACCGACACCACCATGACCGCCGGCACCCTCGAATGGACGGTGGCGACCGATGGCCCCGAGTACACCAAACAAGTGAACCGCGTCGCCGCCCAACGCGAGTTCCTAAAAGTCAGGCAAGACGACGGACTAAAAGTGATCGCCCACTATTTCTCTGGGCAGGTCGAAGGGCTGACTCCCGGGCAGCAATATGTATACCGCGTGGGCAACATGGATGCGTGGAGTGAATGGTACCAGCTGCGGCTCCCCGACATGCAGCACAAAAAGTTGTCGTTCCTATACTTCGGCGACGCGCAGAACGAGATCAAGTCCATGTGGTCGCGCGTGATTCGGGAGGCCTTCAAAACCGCACCCCAGGTAGATTTTATGTTGCACGCCGGGGACCTCATTCACAATTATGACAACGATGCAGAATGGGGCGAATGGTTTTATGCCGGTAACTTTCTGCACGCCATGGTGCCCAGCCTGGCCACACCGGGCAATCATGAATATAACCACGGCAAGTTGTCGCCGCAGTGGCGGCCGCAGTTCAACCTGCCGCAAAACGGTCCGCGAGGGGTACAGGAGACATGCTATGCCGTCAACTATTCCGACCTGAAAGTGATTTCGCTGGACGCCATACAGATCGAGCACCCACTGGGCCGCCACAAGCGTCAGTTGGAGTGGTTGGACTCGGTATTGACAAACGACCCGCGCAAGTGGACTGTGGTGACCTTGCACTATCCCGTGTTCTCGACGGCAGAAGGCCGCGACCATGAAAAGCTCCGCGAACGCCTCAAGCCACTGCTGGACAAACACCACGTCGACCTGGTGTTGCAGGGACACGATCATTCCTATGGACGCGGCCGGGTAGGCAATGTACCGACGGGCACGACCTATAATGACCGCTCGTCGGGTACGATGTATGTCGTGTCGGTCAGTGGCCCCAAGATGTACGGCCTCTCCGACAACCCCTGGATGGAACGACGCGCCGCCAACACGCAGTTGTTCCAGGTTATTCACATCGAAGGCGATGTGCTTTCGTACGAGGCCTTTACGGCGACCGGTACATTGTACGATGCCTTCGACCTTCAAAAATCCGCCGGAAAACTTAATACATTGATAAACAAAATACCACCGGTCGACGAACGGCGCTAAGCTACCTTGCGCTGAATCGTTTTATTAAATTTTGATAGCTTGCGGCCGAATACTCCTATGCCCGAACAACAGCTAACGTCCGGTAAATACGGTCATACGTTAAACGCGACCCAGGTTTTTTCTCCCGACGACCAGCGGGTTGTATACGATACCCGCAACGATGATACCCACATCGGCCGGACGGAAGGCATCGAAATGGTAAACGTCACCACCGGCGAAGTAGTACGTCTTTATACCACCGCACAGCAAACGTTGCATGGACCCGGTGTGGGCGCCGTGGCCTGGAATCCGCGCCGCGACGAGATCATCTTTATTCATGGCCTGGAGAATGCCGATGCGTCCAGGCCCTATAGCATGACCCGTCGCTTTGGCGCGCTGTTAAACCCCCATACTGACCGTGTGATCCGTCACGCCGAGGCGCGTGTTGTACAGGAACCTTTTGTCGCGGGTGCCTTGCGTGGCGGTACCCATGCCCATACGTGGAGTGGCGACGGCGCCTGGATCAGCTTTACCTATAACGACGTATTGGTGGGGCAAGACCTTCGTACCGTCGGCGTCATGGCGCCCGGACAGCACGTAGCGGTGCCGGTGACGGACTGTGAGAGCTTTGCCGGCGAATATTTTACTGTGGTCGTGGCTACCGTAACCGAGCATCAACGTCCGGGAAGCGACGACATTGGGAAAGCGTTTGACGAATGCTGGATCGGACAGGATGGATACCTGGATGATGCCGGTCAACATCACACACGCGCAATCGCTTTTCAGGGTAATGTGCGTAGCGAAGAGGGGACAGTTGTAACGGAAGTCTTTGTAGCCGATCTCCCGGACGACGTCACCCTGCAGGAAAATGGTCTGCCACTGGCCGGCACCGGGCAGGTACGCCCCCAGGTGCCGCGTGGCGTGCGTCAGCGCCGCGTAACATACACCGGCCAACGGAAACATCCCGGGCTACAGGGGCCTCGCTTCCGGCTGCGTACGTCCCCCGATGGCGCAGAGATCTATTTCCTTATGAAGGACGATGCCGACCTCGTACAACTATACCGCGTCCCGACCGCTGGCGGGAACATCGTTCCGCTGACCTGGTTAGCGTATTCCATCCAGGGACAATGCAACATAAGCCCCGATGGCCGTTGGGTCTCGTTTCTGGCCGACAACAGCGTCTGGGTAACCGATGCCACCGGTGGCACCCCCCGCCGCCTCACCGCACGCACCCACGACGCTCAGGCTCCCGTAGGGGGTGCCCTGTGGAATCACCGCGGCGACCGCCTCGTATATAATCGTTACGATGCCGAAGGCTTCCTGCAGATCTATAGCATTCACGCGTTTTAATAACGGAAGAATAGCGTATCCGAGGTAACGCCGTGAACAACCACCGCAATCGTGGAAAAGGCGCTATTCGTCGCGACCGCTTCAAGATCGATTCTGTACGGCGACCACCTGACAATCTTCATGTCGCCGGTAAACGGCCCGGAGCCGTCGGCTAACTGAATCTCGTTGCCCGGCGCATCGAGACCGAAATATTGACCGTACAGCGAGATGGTTGTGGATACATATGTGTTACCGTCGATATTGTTAAAATACTCCAGTTCGTTTAGCTGAGGCTTGACAGTGTATGTATATGGCAAGCTCTTGATCCCTTCCGAGACAACGACAATGGAAATAGGATTGTCACCACCAGAGGGCGGGTATGGTGTCTCCAGGTACTGCCTGCCGTCGTTGGTCTTGCCCGCGTTGTAGATGCTCATCTTTTCGCCGTTGAAGTATACTTCGAGCAGACGTATGTCGGTAGCAAAATGGTCACCGATTATGGTTAATGTTTTTCCTTCCGTATAGGTATCCGCCAGATCGATGCGCGGTATATCCAATACGGTAAAGGCCGGACCGCTGCCGCGCAGGCCCGCGGCCTTGATCATTACAGTACCCGTTGTAGCCTCATACGGCACGGTTACCAACAGCGTCGACAGCGAAGCGGGATCGCCTACTGATGCCGCTGTGCCGTTGATAAACACATGGTTGCTGTCGGCAATGGGGGAGAAGCCACGGCCATAGAGCCGGAAGACCGTGCCCGGATATCCCTCGGTGGGCCGGATGCTATCGATCACGATCCCATTGCCATCGCGGCCGGTATAATCTTCGGCACAGCCCGCCAGCGCATACAAGGCGAGAAACGGAAGTGTGCGCAAGACGGTGGCGATCGCCACGAGCGGAGCTCGGTGTAAACGTTGCATGTTAGTAGCGGATGTTTTTTTCTTCACTGCGGGCAAGTGTTTGTACGCCGACTTCGGCGCTGATAACATAGCTGTATAAGGTGCCTTTCCGGGTGGTCTTGTCGACATAGGAGGTGACCTGTCGGGCCACGCTCGCGGTCTTTTGATACGAGACCTCGCCCGCCTTTTTTCGATAGATCGTGACCGTCGCCGCACCGGTGGTGAACGATGGCTCCCAGGCGACCTCGACGCCCGCGGTCACTTTGCGTACGGTACACGTCGATACGACGCGTACCGGTACCGTAGTTGCAATGCGTGCAAAAGGGGAGAAGGTACTTTCCGCGCCAAATGCGTCGACCGAAGCGATCGCATACTCATAGGTCTTGGCGGGCTGTACGCCGGCATCTTCAAAATGTGTGGTGGTCAGCAATGCGCGGTTCAGCAACACAAACTTGAGCGCAACCGCCTGTGCAGCGGCCGACTGACGCCTATCAAACGTGTTGGCAGGCTGTGCTTCGCGGCGGTATACCGTATAGCCGGCAACGGCATAATCTGCGCGGGCCGCCGAAGGCCAGTCCAGTACCACCGTGCGGTTGTTCAACCACGCGTTGACCCCGGCAGGTTCCTGCGGCAGCTGCAGCACACTTTGGCGCATCGTGACCAGGTTGGAGAAGTCGCTTTCGAGACTGTTCCGGTTCACGGCCTTCACGCCATAGACGTATTGGGTGCGTCCTCCAATGGACGACGTGTCTGTATATTCGGTTGTTTGTAATCCGTTCGAGAGGACTTCGAGCCGGTCACTCCCCGAAACGCTGCGGTAAACATAGTAGCCGTAGACATCGGTATCGGGCACGGGCTGCCAACGCAAGTGTACCTTACCTTTGACCAGCGTGCCACGCAAGCCGTACGGGGGATCAGGATTTCGATTGGTGTTTTTCACGGAGGCCGTAGCGTAGCCGGTATAGCCCGCGTTGCGTTCGCGGCCTTTGAGCGCCAACGTGCGGAAGCGATAGTAATAAGGAATATCCGGAAACACCTGTTTGTCGAAGTATGTATGACGGGACGCTTCCACGGTGTCGATCACGACGTAGTCACCCCGTGCATCGCGCGATCGTTGGATCTCCACGCCGACCACGTAGGGCAGGTCGCCGATCGGAGCCCATTGCAAGGCAATGCCGTTTGCCGTGTCACGCGCCTGCACGTTGCGCAGTAAAGGCAGGCTGGCAAAGTCCACGGCCAGCAAGCTGATGGTATCGGAGGGCTGCGCGGCATTGCCCAGGTCGTCCGTAGGCCGAATGTAATACCGGTACAGCGCACCGGGTCGTACCGATTCATGCACGTAAAATAGCATGGAGTCGCCCTTCGCGACGGCAAACAGGGGAGACGCCAGTTTTTTATAGGGACCCTTGCCGGCGTCTTGCCGGTATACATCGGCCATCAGCAATCCGGTGTAAGGCTTGCCGGGCAAAATATACCACTGGGCTGAAACCGCCGAGTCTGTGGCAAACGTACGGTGCCGGTGTGCGCGGCCTATAGCAAGCGGCGTTTGTCCACCGGCAATCGTGCCCGTAACGGTTTTGACTACGAGTCCTGTCGCGTCGAGCAGCTCGGCCTGGTAAGTCCACGATTTCCCGGCGGCAAGACCCGCCGCTTCCTTATCCAGGTATGCGCTGCCCATCGCCTGACGGAAGGCCATGTCGAACGACAGTGTGCCATAATCGCTCAATAGGACATGGGCACGTATATACTCCCAGGCGGCGTTGTCGTCGCGCAGGGTTTTGATCAGCTTCAGCTGCGACCAGGCCGATTCGCCGCATATCTGCCGGAAGGCGCTGGCCGAAGTGGGGCGGCCTACCGTCACGAGCCGCGCAGGGCCTTTGCCGCTGTTGCGGCTGATGCGTACCGCGGTGATCTTTTCATACGGCGCATCGGGTCCGAGCGCACGGTCGGCAAAGTATAGATAGGTGCCGTCGCGGAAGGAGTATCGCACAGGCAGGGTAGCCTCCTGGGCCGACGCGCCAACGACAACCAGCATCAATAAAAGTGATAAACAATACATGCGTTTCATGAGCGTAAGCATTAGAAGTCAATGGACAATCCGAACCCGTCTGCAGAATTATAGCGTGCGTTTACGCCCGGCCGAAGACAGAGCTTGCCGCCGACGGGGATCGGGCAGAGCTCACATCCGAAGATGCACGCGTTGAAGCAGCCACCCCAGCAGATCTTGTTCGAGCACTGCTGGTCGCATGCACCGATCCACGCAATGAGCTTGGCCCGCAGCGAGCCTTCGAACGACAGGTAACGGGCGGGGTAGTCGTAGAAGCCCTTCAGCTCACCGTTTATACCCGCCTCGAGACCTGCGATGTTGATGTCGGCGATCTTCAGGTACGCACCGGCTTCCCACCCGGCCGCCACGCGGAAGCCATAGCGTCCGCGACCAAAGCCCATGTCCAGGTTCACAGCGCCGTAGTTGTTATACCAGGCGCGGCCTGAAGCCACGCCGGCAAAGCCACGTTCACCGGTGTCGAAGTTGATGCCCGCATACGTGGCTACATGGATGCCTTTCAGGGCACCGTTGTCGAGGTAATTCCGATCGATAAAGCTGGTATAGTCGCGGTGCTCGGGGTGGGCGTCGACATTCATTCCCCAGCCGGCGGTAATGTTGGCATTGCCGCGTACCAGGCCGCCCAGCATGCTGGCGTGATAGTGTACGCCCATTAGCCAGTACGTGTTGTTCTGCGCTGTGGAGACAACAAACGCGCCGCCGCCGCCCACGGTAAAGAGCTCCGGCAGGAAATCCAGATTCTGCTCAAACGTAAAGCTGAAGTACGACCGTGGAAAGTCGAGAATGCCGTGGGCCGTGGCGATGGTTTGATCGAGCACCGCCAAACCACCGTCGAGCTTAAACACCGGGCCGTTCTCGACTGTAATGGAGAGCGGCTTGATCGCCAGCACAGCGTTCATACCGCCAATACTAACAGCGCCGCCGAGCCGGCCCATCCACTTTTTATCCTGGGTATTGAGCGAGAACTCACCCTCGACCTGAGTAATGGTAACAGCCCCCACCGGGATCATCACACCCGCGCGAAGCAATCCACCTACTTCAATGCCGTTGGGCAATTTGTAGTACTTAAACCCGAGGCCGAGCTCGAGCGGCAGACCGGTGAGCTTAATATTGCCGCTGCCTTCAAAGCCTTTGCGTTCCGGCTGGTCGATAAAACGCGCGCGGGCATTGAGCCGGGCAATACCTACTAAATCAAAGCCCACCCCCAGCTCATCGATTGATACCGATCCGTTGGGACCAAAATGTACACCTCCCACCGAAGCCTGGAAGAACGGAATGGCATGCAGGTTAAAATCACCCATCACGTCAATACCGATACTGCCTTTGGTATTAAAACCGATGCTGCGCACCGAGATGTCCGCCACGCCCAGCAGGGGCACATTGAAGTTCGTCGGCACAACGGCCTGGAAGTTGCCATCGGTTTGGATCTGGAAGAACTCGACGGAAAGCGTCTTGTCGATAAACTTCGGCAGCCGGAACTCGCCCGAGCCACCGATGAAGTGCACGCTGGTGTTGCCGATGCGTCCAAAGGACAACGGCCGGCTCCCGGGCTTCATCTGCACGATGCCGAAGATGTCAAGCCCCGCTGCAGGCAGCGAGAAGTCGCCACCATAGAGCGCCGTTTTGCTGATGGTAAGATTGTTAAACCCGATCTTCGACGGTGTCGATGCCGGCACACGCACGGTAAGATCACCGGTAAGCTTGAGTCCATTTTCATTGATCGACAAAGCTTGTATACCCGCAGCCCATCCGGCGAGGCTGAAGTTGAGACCATCCCCTATATCCGCCGTGACGGTGCGTACCGAGCCATCTGTACCGATCAGGAGCTCCCGGATCTTGAACTTGCTGTTGTTGAGCAACGGCACACCGGATAAACTAAGCTCGCCTTGCAAATGCAAACCGTCGGCTTTTACCTGGCATCCGGGGGTCCCCAACGTGCAGGCAAAGGCATAGAGCTCGACGGACTGGCCACTCGCGAACGAGATGTCCAACGCATCCGGTACGGGCAGTGCATTGCCCGACTGTAAGATTACAGTCGGCGTTGTACCCAAAGTATGTTTAGCGCCCGCTGGCAGCGTGAGCCCCAGGGGGATCGGCATAAACTTACCGTAGTCGATCTCCGGTATACCGACCAGTTGACCTTGTGTAGGTTGACCCGGAACCTGGCGAATCGCCAGGGCGGCCTCGCCATTCTTGATCCGAACGGGGAGATAACCGAAAGCTTTTGCCTCCAGGCTGGTAACCGACAGGTTCACCTGTCCCCCCTGGGGCACGGCGACACCGCCGGCAATAGACATGACAACGTCGTCGAACGGAATGCGCATGCCGGGTTTTACCTGGAACAGCGCGTTGCCCGGCAGGTTGATAAAAGCACCCGACAACGTGCGGGTGTTACCCGTACCTTCGAGTCGTTCGATTTCTACCGGGAAGCCGAGGAGCGTACTGATATCAAACGAGGGCCTGGTTAGCACGAAGTCTACGGTAGCCTGCGTACCGCTGAACGTTTGCTGCTTTTCTGCACCGACATATCCGGTTTTGGTAACCTGTAAAGTATAATCACCCGCCGGAACAACCAGGGTATAGTGGCCATTGGTAGCCGTCGTAGCGTGCAAATAATCGAATCCATCGACGCGCACCGCGGCTTCCCCCACGGGTTGCCCCGCCGCCGTCACGGTACCCCGAATGGTGACGCCGCTTTTTAAGGCGACTTCCAATACCGTCACTTCGGTGTCATGGGGTGTTACTTGTTTCTGCGTCGTAACGAGCGCGCTACCCGCCGGGCCGCTGACCTCGACCACAATGTCACCGCCCGGTACTTCCGAATACCACGTTCCCTGGGCATCGGTTTGTCCGGTCAGGGGTGTGTCGACGATGGTGATGCGCGCACCCAATACCGGTGTCTTGTCAGCATCTTTAACAACCTTTACCCGCAGGCGGCCGATTTTTTTTCGTACAATGATGGTCCCCAGGTCGACAGCATTGGACGGAATCTGCTCGGCGGTAAACAGCGAAGAATATAAGGGAGCGAATGCCAGATCCGCTTGTATCATCGCGTTGGCGGCGTTGACTTTCTTTTTCGACGAGCCCTTTTTCTCTGTCGGGCTGGTCAGCGGGAGGTTGGCCGTGTGTACCGCATACAGTCCGAGCCCCTGGGACGTGAAGGCCGGTGCCTGCGCCGTCACGGGAACCAGCGAAGGTAGCTGTGTTACCACGCGCGGCCATTGACCGACCGATTGAATCACCGCGGAAGCGGACGGTTGACTACTATTTCCAGTGGAGGCCGTTGTTTCCGTTAACTTCACCGGAACACGTTTTGTCTCAAATCCAAGTTTGGTAATGACGAGTGTGTCGGTGCCTTCTGTATTGGTCGTGACAAAGCGCCCCTGCGCATCGCCCTCGAACGGCGAACCGCCGGACGCCCACCGCAGGACCGGTCGCGCGACCGGTTGTTGCTGCTCATCTTTCACCACACCGGCCAGTGTCAATACTTTCATGTCTAACAGGATTTTGCCCATGTCGATTTCCTGTCCTTTCACATTGATGAGTGCGGTGTACTCGTATACGCGCTCCGATCCAGGTATGCGGATCGTGATGCGGGTGGGCGTTTGGCTGATGGGCAGCTCGGTAAACAGGAAATTGCCGGAGGAATCCGTGGTGGTGGACCTGCTTTTGCCAAGCTGTGTGGCCGCTGCTACACTAGTCGCGGTGCTGCCCACATAACTTTGCAATGCTATCGTACTACTCGTGGTGGACGCCGGTGCCAGGAGATTCGCATTGCCAGCCACTTTAATTCCGCTTTCACTCTTTGCACTCACGCTGTTTACAGGCTGGGTCGTTTGGAGGTTTGAAGCGGGTTTTGGCAAGGCGCTCATGACTGTACCCTGGAGTAGGTGATTACCGAGGCTTTCTACTGTATTGCCGGGGTTCTTGCCAAACACCGCGTCGTCGTTAAAGTATACGGTAACAATGGCACCTTTCACATCGACCACGGGCTGCAGACGTTTGGCCACTTGTCCTTTCAGCGTGGGCATGCGTGTATTGGCCGTGAATGTTTTCTCAATCGTGAGAATGGACTCGCGTGCGCTGCCGTCGGCAGTGACTTGTAGTGTGGTGACGAGGGGGTATAGCTTCGAATGCACCACCTTGACTATATAGCGGTCCAGGGGATCGTCGCTATAAAATAATCGGGGGCCGGCGCTGCCTGAGCGAATAGACGCCACCTTTGTACACAGCTGTCCGTTGACGAGGGCGCCATCGCCGCCACCGTTGCCTTCTTTACGGTGGTTAGGCTCCTGCCAATAATACGACGAGGGGCGGTATACTTCCACGACGGCGGCGGACACCGGTTGCCCTTCTTCGTCGACCACATGAGGCTTAAACCGAAATGTGCGCGCGAGGGCCGACAGCGTGCCGAGGTCGAAGTGGCCCACCGAGTCGGGCCGCGGCAACGACAGTACGTTTCGCTGCAGCAGGAAATCGGGGTGGTTGATATATACCTTTATTTTGTCGCCCAGGGCGGGATTGTAAAAGGCAGTATTGATAAACGAGACGTTAAAAACCCCTTCCCCGTCCGTTACGGTCGATGTCAGCAGTGACTCTCCGCCAGAGGGATGGACGGCATAGACTTTGACAGGTACACGTTGGAGCGGGTAGGGGTTATTTCCTATTTCCACCAGATCGGCGACACGATCCACCAGGCTGGCCGCGGCGCTTAAGGGGGTGGATGTAACCGTGTTGACCGTACCGCCGCCATAGATGCCGACGGCGGCCGCCTGCGCGTTGCTGATGGTGCTGCGCGGCGTGGCAACCAGGGGTTGGGTCGGACGGTAGGTTGTATTTTGTTGCGGTGTGTTGGCCGGCGTCGTGGGCGTCACCGGCGCGTTGGTAATAGCCGTCATATGCATAACCTGGTTTAACTGGGTTGTACTGCTTGTGCCGGCGGAAGGGTCGAGCATGGCGTTGATCAACGATGTTTCCACAAAGTGATTGACGACCACGGCGCTTACCAGGGGTGACTGTTTTTCCTCCGTTGCTTTAAAGTACCAGTTGATCTTGCCCTTGATTGTCGTGCGGGGGATCGCCAGGGGAATCGTGGTCGTGGCCCGGACCAGCGTGCTACCGGTGGTATTACGGCGTGCAGGCGTGCCGTATGTAAAGGCGACGACCTCGCTGCGTCCGCCGTTTCGAAATACAACATTTGTAAAGGGATCGATCGCCGTGACCATCAAAGCATAGCGCCTGCCGGGCGTAAGTGGCGGCTCGGCAGGTCCGTAGAGTAATGTCGGCGCACCCGTCACCGTAGTTTCATAATAGGGCTGACGCGACGACCGCATGACGTCGAAGGGATTCCGGTGCATGTCGGGAACTTCGACCAGTCGCACGGTATACTGCGTGGTCGGGGGTGCCCCCGGTGGCAACGACCAGCTAAAGACCATGTTCTGCGGGCTATACGCGCGCAGTGAGTCGTCGGCGAACGGCCGGATAATTACCGGTGGCTCCAGGTTGGAAACCATAAACAAATTGCTGCAACCCAGGGGCTCTTCTTCCGACAGGGGTGTGCGTGTGGTATAGTCGATGGCGTGGGCGCATACCTGGTATATACCTTCGGGCAATCCATTCATGCGGATGGCCGCCTCGCGGGTGATGCCCGCAAAGACCAGGTGGTTGGGGTTGAAGAGCTCGCCGACTTCCTCCGCGGTAACACGCGTCATGCCCATCGGCGCCACTGTAATGGGGCGGGCACTGCGATAGCCGGCCGCTGTGCGCACCGCAATATTATTGTCGCCCGTCACCGAGCCCAATAACTGAATGTCATACGACACACGCGACGCGTTGGTAATGACGATCACCACCTGGTTAGGGTTGCTTTGAAAGTCGTTGATCTTGTTGGGGTACGGTTTGGCTACCTGTACCTGAATACGCAGGGGACTTTGTGCCCGCCCCGGCAGCGTGGCGAACAGGGCGAGAAAGCACGAGAGCATAAGAACAGGGAGCGATTTCATGATCAGAAGTTAAAGTTGTAGCCTATTTCTGCGCGCAGCTCGGTGAACCGCCGTTGGATCTCCGAGACCTGGTCGGGATAATTGCCGAGGAAAACGACCATGGCCTGCACGCTGTGTTTGGGATGGAGAGTATACCGCACTTGCAAGGACTCGTTCAGCATGTAACCCTGCTCGCCGTTGCGGTCACTGAGTATATACCCCGTGGAACCGGTCAGGACGACCTTGCCCGCCGCAAAGGGCTTTGATGCGCCAAGGGTCAGCCCGCTGTTGCGGTCTTGTAGCTGATCGTTGCCCAGGCGGGCATAGTTGGCGGTGAGAAAGAGCGATGCACGCGCGGCCGTGAAGCCCAGCTGATATGTGGCAAAGTAGGTCTGCGTGGTAATGTCGTTACCGGTGCCTTCCAGGGTACGCTGGTCGTTCAGCTCACGAAATGTATTGAGGTTAAACGACAGCAAGACCGAATGGCTATGCAGCGCCGTAAGCTTCATATAACGCGGTGATATCGACAGGTTCTGCGTAGACTGGGCTACTCGCAGGGAGTCGGCGAAACGTACGGTGCCGGCGCGTTGGGTGTTACTGAAATTGGTATACGAGAGGTCGATACCCCACCGTTCGGTCAGGTCGGCCGTAAGGTTCGCCGCGCCGATCACGCGGTGCGACGTTGCCCGTTTTTTGTCCTGTAGGTTGTCCCGCTGAAAGCCCAGGCTACCGACAAACCGGATCCTGCCTTGCCAGAGCGTAAGAGTAGGGTTGACCGTCCAGTTTTCAAGATCGTTGTTGAGAAAGTATGCGCCCATCGAGCGATAGCCCGGGTCGATGCGGCGATATTGAAGTTTAACCCCCATACGCTTGACGCGGTAGGCCAGGCTCGCCTGGAAGGCACTATAGATTTCGGTGCTATAGTTCACATGGACAAAACGCTCAACGAACGAAAGATCGTCCCGCAGCGTACTGTCTTCGATCGCCGGCAGGCGCTGGTCTGCCGTGTAGATGCTGACCGCTCCGTCGCTCTCGAAGATGAGCTTCCCTTGCAGGAAAGTCAGGCGTGTCTGGTAGCCCGTCACCCAGTTTTCGGCGGGCGTGATCTTGAGCGAGTCGAACAGGGCCGTGCGCTCCACCGGGGCGCTGCCGGGTTCATCCTGCGCATGCAACGCGATCAGGTCGAAATAACTGGCATCCGTACCATAGCCGACGCGCGCTGCATAACCGGTGCGTTTGTAAGAAAAGTTTTCGATGTATACTCCTTGCAGCGTATCCAGCACCGTGGCCTTGTTAAAGCGGCCGTACATACCGCTGAACCGCCACTTTCCCGGACGCAAGTCCACACCACCGCCCAGGAAGGTGTGGCCCGCGAGGGTAAACGGCGAGTAGTGCAGGTTGCGATAGCCACCGTGCACCGTAATCCATTTATACTGGGGGCTGAGACCAAATTGGTTGAAGGGTTGCGTAAACGAGCTTTGCTGACGACTAAAGCTGAAGTATACCGGTATCTGTACAGAATATACCGACAGCACCGGCGTGCCGGAAATTAAATAGTTGAAGGGTAAGTAGCGCGCAGGGATGCCGTTAGCATCGTAGAATACAGCGCGGGCCTCGATGTTGCCCTGGATGTCGAACGGCTTGACCTGGTCGAGCTGGGCGAGATCCTGTGTCTGACCTGACTGGGCAGCCATCAGCAGCGCGAAAAGGCAAAGCCATACCCTGTCCGGCCGGTGGCCGGATAATATTGATACAAACAGCATGGGGGAGAGGTTGAGTCTTTTTGAAGAGCGTGTTAATCGCAGGAGAAACCGCCTTCGATATACGCCGTCTTGGTGGCGCTCTTGCGAAGCCCATTCGCATGGTCGATGACGACGTCGCGGATCCATCCCTTTGTGGCATCGCCGGCCGCGATGTTGACAATGGATTGATACGTACCATTCGTGGTCATGTCCATCCCCGGACAAAGCACCGGCGGATCATAATTATAGTAACCGTTACCGGGTCCCCATTCCCACACGAGGTAGCCCATGTTGTGACGGGATGCCTCTTGCAATACAGTCTTATAGTCCACGGCGCCTTCGTCGCCGCAGGCAGCATAGTCGGGCGAGTCGTTGCCCGCCCAGCCACCGAAGGCACAAAGCTCGCCGATGATGAGCGGCACGTTGGCCGCCGCGGCCGCATCCAGCTGGTCCTTAATGAAGGTAGGCTGTACGTTGGACACCGCGAGTTTTGACCAATACGTGTGCACCGAGAACATCAGGTTGTGGTCGGGGTCATGGGCTTGCAGCGTTGCCGCCGCGGGTATCAGCACTTCCAGGTTCTTGCCGCAATCCGGCGCGTCGATAAAGAGCGGTGTGCGGATGCCCGCGTCGCGCAGACGCGTAATCGCTGTTTTATAGGCGGCCACAAACGGCGCGGTGGTCACCGCGTAGTCGCCCGCTTCGTTGGCGATATTGACCAGCAGGGCATGCTCATATTTTTGTACCAGCGTGACCATCTCGGCACGCGTCCAATAATCGACTACGGCGGACAGGCCGCCCAGATTGCACGTAGCGTCGTGCATTTCAACCATCGGGATCATCTTCAACGCCATGCACTTTTGGATCAACGTCTCGAGCTGGGAGATCTGCGCCGCCTGCCCATTGCTATAGGTAGCCTGCCAAACAATGCGGACACAGTTGCTGTTCGACTTAGCAATTTCCGGCAAGTACGTGTCTCCGTTCGGATCCGCTTCATCGAACACGCTCATTTTGTTCACGCCCCGCAAGATCACCGCGTCGCCACAGGGATCTTTCAGTGTCGTACCATCGACATAAAACGTTGCCTTCGGGTCATCGTTGTTGTCACCACCGTTGTCGGTGTCATCATCACTGCCGCAGCCGACGACCGTCAACAAGACGGCCAGGGTGCAAGCATGTCCTAAAAGAGAGAGAATCTTTTTACGAGGGAATTTTTTCATACACAGTTTCAATCTTCGGAATGTTGTTTTGGTAACACAAAACAAAACGTTTGGCAGGCATCAGACAATAACCCCTTTGGGTAGGAAACAGTGTGCGTGTGAGAGCGGGAGTGAAATTTGGCGCTTAAACTTGCGCCAGCTCTGCACTATACGAGTATCTAAGGATTGAACTGTAACCGTGCAGTGCTCAAATAATCCGCTCACGAATAGCCTTTGCCACCGCCTCCGGCCCACACTGCACATGCAGTTTCTGATAGATATTCTTAAGATGTTTCTTCACTGTCTCCGGCGAAATGCTGATCTCCAGCCCGATCATCCGATAGGAAAACCCCCGCGACAGCAATTCCAGCACCTGCTGCTCGCGATCCGTAATATTATACTCTTTTTTCGCCGTAGCCTTTGGCTGACGGAATGCCTGTAACACCCGGTGCGCAATCCCCGGCGACATCGGCGCGCCCCCATCATACACCTCCTTGATCGCCCGGACGAGCTGCGCCGACGAATCTTTCTTCAGCAGGTATCCGTCGGCACCGTTACTAAGACAGGTAAACAGCTTGTCGTCGTCGTCGAAGACGGTGTGCATGATGACGCGAATGTTGACATTGGATTCCTTGACAATGCGCACACCTTCCAAACCACTGCGGCCGGGCATGTCGATATCCATGATCACGACATCGGGCGCATCCGGGCGAATCTCGCTTTCGACCGACCGGCAATCGGGATGAGAGCCCACCAGCACAAACCCTTCGGCATTCGTAATGAGCAGCTCGAGCAGGTCGCGCAGCTTGGCATTGTCTTCGTAAATAGAAACGCGGATCAATTGCATATACCGGTTTAGTCGTGGCGTTCAGGGAAATAGCAGAAGGTTGTCACACCTTTTATAGAACAAAGCAAAAACGTTGGCGCCAGGTTTACAATAACCCCTTTGGGTAGTTCTTCTTCTTTACCCTCGCACTGGTTTAGATCAGCCGATCGGAAACTCCAGCTGTAACGAAGTGCCCTTTCCGCGGGTGGAGAAGATTTGAAGTGTACCTTTTAGACTATTCGCCCGTTGGCGCAGGTTGAGCAAGCCATTCCGGCCGTGCGGAGCACCCGGATCAAAACCCACGCCATCATCGGCAATGGTCAGGCAGAGCTTTCTTCGCTCCACGGCGATGTGCACGGTGGCATGCTGGCATTGCGCGTACTTGATCAGGTTGTTGACCGACTCTTTGAAGATCAGGTAGAAATTGCGCCGCTGCTCCATTGACAGGCGAAGGTGCTCAAAATGCTCCGGCACGGTGATGGTGTAGTGTATTTGCCGCGCCTCGAACAGCTCGGAGGCATAGCGCGTCATACGCGCCACCAGGCTGGACAGCGCGTCGTTGCGGGGACTGATGTTCCAGACGATGTCGTCCAGTGAGCTGCTGATCTGCTGTACTTCTTCCACCATACGGTCGACAAAGGAGGCCGAAGGATGTGTCTCCGGCAGGTCTTTTTTCGCGAGCGCACCCATGATGCTGATACCGCTGAGCGACGAGCCGAGTTCATCGTGCAAGTCGGCCGAGATGCGGTTGCGTACATGCTGCAGGCGGAGCAGCTGGTTGATCCGATACCGGTACAACGCATACAGCAAACCACAGATCGCCAGGAATACCAACGTGCGAAACCAGGCTGTTTCGTAGTAGGCGGGCAGCACTTCGAGCTGAACGATCGCCGCCTCCGTACTCCAATGCCCCAGGGCGTCGCCGGCCTTGAGGTGTAAGGTATAGCGTCCAGGGCTGAGGTTGGTATAGTAGGCCCGGTGCTGCGAACCGCTGTGGTTCCAGTCTTTTTCAAACCCCTCCAGGTAGTACGCGTAAACGTTGTCGTGTTTTTTGCGATAGTTCAGGGCAATGAAATCGATGCTGAAGGCATTGTCTTCGGGCGAGAGCTGAATGACCTTTCGAGGATCGATCGTACGTTCCTGCTCGTGGACCTTGAAACTGCTGATGCCGACGGTGGCTTCCGCCGTTGGGCGGAACAAACGGTCGACGTCGATCACGTTTATGCCATTCTGCTGACCGATATAGAGCTCGTTACCGCGGAGGTTTGTGAATATGCGTCCCAGCGTGTTGTTGTTGATCAATCCATCGTTCAGGGTGAAGCGTTTGAGATTCCCCGACGCCGCGTGATAGCAGTATAAACCTTCATAGTTGCCAGCCCAGATATTGCCAGCATCATCTTCCGCAAGACCCTGGATTTGACGGTCGACAAATCCATCGCGGGTCGTCAGCACCATCATCAGTTCCCCCGCGGGGTTCATACAGGTCAGGCTGCCCCAGCGCGCAGCCCACAGGTTGCCTTGCCGGTCGTGCAACAGGGTGTTGACGGAAAGGTCGTGTATGCGTGTCGCCGTACCCACGGGATCGGCGTGTACAAAGGTCTGGGTCGCCGTGTCGCCATAGTATACACCGCGCATAGTGCCCAACCAGAGGCGGCCGTCGGGGCCAACACGCATGTCGTTGATGAGGTTGTTATTGTGCAGCAACGCACGCTGCCGGGCGGTATCCCAGGGCGTGATCTCCCGAAGCGTACCGTCGTCGACACCGTGCACACCTTCGTCTGAGTTGCCAACCCACAGGCGGTCCCGGGCATCAAATTGCCCATACATAAAAAACGGCACGGAGTAATAACGGTTGGCCTGCTGGCTCAGTGGGGGGGTGACAAATTTTTCGCGGTGCGTATCGTAGACCAGGATGCCCGGCCGTACATAATTCCAGCAATTGGTGCCGATCCAGAGCGTGCCATCTTCCCGGGCGATCATCCAGCGGGTGTCGGCAGACTCATTCGGATAGCGAATCAGGGTGAACTCGTTTCGTCGCCGGTTCCAGCGGACCATGCCCGTGTGTGAAAGCCCCAGGTATACGAGGGTACTGTCTTGCAAATCGGTCACAACCGTGTTCACCATCACGGGAAAAGAGACCAGTCCCGTTGGCAGCAGGAGGGTGCGGATGAGGTTGCTCTCGGGGTTGTATTTGATAATACCTTCTGACGTACATGTCCACACGATGCCGTTTTCAGGGTCGCGGTAGATGAAGTTCACCTCATATACATTGGGTAGCAGATCCGGAAAGAAATAAAATTTCTCTTGCTCGGGACGGAAGACACCCAGTCCCTGGTTATCGCCGACCCACACGATGGGGTGGCCGTTCTCGTCATTGCCGAGGGCGAGGCTATTCACCTGGTTGCTGCGGCGGCCGGTAGCGTATTGATGCCAGGTATGGCGACGGGTGTCGTAGCGTATCAGGCCATAATTGTAGGAGCCGAGCCACACGGTTGCGTCCGCGCCGGCACAGGCGGTGGCGAACAGCATCGGCTCTTCCCCCGGGCCCTGGGTGCAATCGGCACCCAGCACGCATTGCAGTGTATCACGCTCGCGGTCAAAACGGAACAAGCCGTTGTCACGGCCTACCACCCAGAGATTACCATCGGTGTCCTCGGTAAACACCGCCTTCATCCACACATAGGTGGTTTTGCGCAAGGGATAATGAAAGCGTTTACCCGTAGCCAGGTCGATGCGGTTTACCCCATCGCGGTCGCTATACCAACCCTGGCGGTGACGATCGAGAAAAAAGTAACCGGTAGTCTCCAGGTCAGTAGGCTGCGGTGTTTGCGGAAAACACTCCAGTGCCTGTGTATCGTGGCGAATCACGCAAAGGCCATTCCGGTCAGACGACAGCCAAACGTCATTGTTGGCATCGGCGGCAAGCCCGGTCACAAAACTGGTCTCCGGATCGGTAAGGCTTTTGAACGACGCGCCATCATATCGTACCACATGCTGCCGCGTCCCAAACCACATAAACCCCGCCTTATCCCGTACTGCCGACAGCACTGTATTCCCCGGCAATCCGTCCTTCGACGAGATTGTCTCAAACGTAATCGCCGGCAACTGCCCGTACGTCGTAGAGCCCCCCATGCCCGTAAGCACGAAGAACAAACACAGCGAAGCGCATCGGGCGAGGGGGGACCGTAGCATACGTTAAATATACGAATCGCGTCACAAATACGCGTATCGCATTTTACCGCCACTCAAACAAATGTGTTCCCGCCTCAACTGTCACCTCTTTTGTGGCAACCACCTTCTTCCCCCGGTAGACCCGCAACCCCGCCACCACCGGCAGTGTAATCGTCGCCGTGGCATTCGCCGGCACAACAACAGTATAATGCAGTGTCCCCGCTTCACGCCACCAATGCGACCGGATCATGCCCTGCGGCCCTGTATGCGTCACATCTGCCTGCGTAAGCTCTGGCACTGGATGCGGCTGTAACAATACATGCCTGAACCCCGGTTTCGCGGGGTCTGGTTTTATACCGCCCAGCGATTTATACAACCACGCACCAATCTCCCCAAACATGATATGATTGAGCGAAATGTCATTGGCTGCCTGAATATTCCAATTCTCGTACAGCGTAGTGGCACCGTTGACGACCCACCAGCCCCACGAAGGATACGTCCTTTGCGCGGCAACTTTATAGGCAACTTCGGGGTAGCCGTTTTCACTTAAGGCATTCAGAATAGCCTTTTGTCCGAGCAGCCCCACGTCCAGGTGAAAGCCATCCGCCTCGACGCGTTTGGCCAGCTTCGCCGCCACCATAGGCTTTATAGCGTCGGGCACTAAGCCCCAGAAAAGAGGAGCACTCAGCTCGGTTTGCAAGCCACTGCCATAAATACCTGTTTGGCGATTCAGATATTTTGCGTTGAACGCATCGCGGATCTTTCCCGCCAGCGCAGTATACTTTGCATGATCATCCGCGTGCCCGAACAACCGGGCAGCCTTCGCCAGGATCACCGCGTCTGCATAATAATAGCAGGTAGACGTCAGCTCGACCGGAGCCTTCGATTTTACCGGCACCCAGTCGCCGAGTCCCCATGTTGTCAGTCCCGTAGGGCTGATGCTGTCGATGTGATCGACATAGCGCTTGATGTTGGGGTAACAATCGGCCAGCGGCTTGCTGTCGCCGTAGAACAGGTATAAATTCCAGGGAATGATCGCAATCGTACTGGTCCAGTCGGGACCGTTGCCCCATTCATATCCCCAGCCGTCCGTGGGAATGATCGACGGGAGTACCCCGTTAGCCCGTTGCTCGTCGCGGTGATCTGCGAGCCACTTCTCGTATACGGTAAAGCCGTCGAAGCTATACAGGCCCGTTTCGATAGCGATCTGGGCGTCACCTGTCCAGCCGTTCTTTTCCCGTTGCGGGCAGTCCGTGGGATAGCCGAAGAGGTTCGACAGATAAGAGTTGTTGGTAGCTTGCAGCATCGTGTTCACCAGCGGCTCCGAGGTTGTCAGGCTGCCGACGCTGGGTACGTCGCTGTGCATAAAATAACCCACCAGGCTTTTCACGTTCAGCGTCAGCGGTACGGAGCTTGTCACCTCCACATATTGAAAACCTTTGTAGTTGAAGTGGGGCATAAATGTTTCATCCGGTTTGCCGCTCAGAATGACGATGTCCGTCTGAAACGGATCGGAATTATCTTTTGGGCGATAATGCACATCGATGTTGGAAAGATCGACATGCCCGTTGGCATAGAGACGTTCACCGTGCTTGAGCCGCACCACTGTACCCGCCGGCCCCGTTACGGTAAGTTTGCTGACACCGGCAATGTTGCGCCCCAGGTCGAACACATAAGTGGTGTCATTCAGCTTGCGCATATACGCTGCCGCAAGCTCCTCCACGTTCCGGATAGGGTGGAGCACCTGTGCGACAACGTTGTTCGACGGAGCCTTGCGTGCAATCGCGTTGGCCCAGGCCGCATCGTCAAAGCGGACCGTGCTCCAGCCGGGTTGCTCGCGGCGTGCGTCGTAATGCTCGGCTGTATAGATGCTGTTGAAAACGACCGGGCTAAGCGACGTTTTCCAGGTAGTGTCCGAGCTGATGGTGTCCGTCGTACCGTCGGCATAAGTAACGCGCAGGTCGAGACAAAAAGCAGGACGCGCGCGCCAGTGTGCCTTATGAAAATCCCACACGGCAGTCGACTGGTGATTATACCAACCGTTCCCCAGCAGCACGCCGACGGCATTTGCACCGGACTGCAACAGGGCTGTCACATCATGCGTCACATACAGGTTGCGTTTATCGAAGCGTGTATACATTGGGTCGAGCCGGTGATTGCCCACCTTTTGCCCGTTGACGTAGACCTCAAAAAGCCCCGCCGCCGCAACGTATACCCTGGCGGATACAATTTTCTTAGAGGCCTGAAACACCCGCCGGAAATAAGGCGCCGGTTTCAATGCGATGTCGTCGACATCGGTGATCCATGTTCCCTTCCAGTTCTGCTGGCGCATCATCCCCGTCTCAAAGTGCGCGATGCTACCGGTAACAGTACGCTTCTTGCGGTAATCCGCCAGGTCTACACGCCAGTAATACCGGGTAAAGGGTTTCAACGCAGATCCACCGAAGGTCACGAGCGTTTCGTCCGAAGCCGTCCAATCAGAATTCCACACAGTACCCCGCCCACTGGCCACGGCCACCGAGTCCGTGTCGACCAGGATGCGATACGCCGTTTGCCGTGCACCCGGCCGCGCATCCTCCAACCGCCACGAAAACCGCGGCGCCGCTGCATCCAGCCCAATAGGATTTTGAAGATGCTCAGTTTTAAGCGCCGTAGCATAAAAAATCTGCTGAGCCCCGGCAGACGAAAGGCTTGTCAGCAATAACCATACAGCCGCGATGGCGCGACGTGAGAAAACAGCATTTAACATAGTCGGTTGACTTAGGTGAACGGGCGAAAATAGAGATAATTCAGTATTCAGGTGTCGGGTACCTACCTGTAAAACAGCGTGAGTGTGAGAGCGGGAGCGAACATACTCGCGCTGTTTTTCTTCGCTCTCACGCTCACACTCACACTGTTTTGACTACCCACGCTTCTTTTTCGTCAAATGCAGCTTCTCCCGTACCCACTCCTTCACTTTTGAAGGTTTATTCCCATCCGGATCTCCCAGCACATAGCCGACGGGTTTCAACGGTTCCACATGATCACACACAATCTTAATAATCCCAACCATCGGAATAAACAGCACCATTCCCGCCACACCCCAGACAAGACCACCTACCAGAATCGCCAGAATGGACGCAAATGCACTCAGGTTCACCTCACCACCTACCATGTTCGGCTCGATAAAATAGTTATCAATGGTCTGGATCGCTACAATCACGACGACTACCATCAGAGCAGGCTGCACAGAATCTTCCGTTACCAGCGCTATCATAAACGGAAACAGCCCGCCAAGCACCGAGCCTACATATGGTACCACGGTCAGCAACGCTGCGATACCGGCTAACAGTATCGCATTTTTAATACCGACGATCAACAGGCCGATGGAGTAAAGTGTAGCCAGTGTCAGGATGGACATCACGCGCCCCGTAAGATATTTCTGTGCGACGGTTGTAATCTTGTTAACGATCGTCTTTACTTTAGCCGGCTCTTCGTCTTTATATAGCTTCAGGAAAAAGGACTCGTACCGTTCTTTGTTGAACAGAAAAAGAAAGGTGAACACCAGCGTGATCAGCAACCCGGCAATGGTACCGGTAATACCGCCGATAAATGCCCCGGCAAAAGATCCTGCCGACTTGCCCATATTCTTTACCTGCTCCTTCACCACTGTCATTTGCTTTTCCGGCGCGACACCAAAAGTCTCCTCGATAAAGCCCTGCAGGTTTGCCAACAGCTCATTTGCTTTTTTCTCAATTGCCTCCGACTCGCCCACAAACGTCGAGATCTCCGCGGCCACAACACCCAGAACCGCCAGCAGCGACACGAGCAGGATCAGAATGCACACCGCGGTAGAGAGTGGACGCGACAGCCCTTTGGAATCGAGCCAGCGACAGACAGGCGCCATTAACATGGCGAGCAACGCCGCAAACAGTACGGGAACCAGCACTACTTTGCCATAGAACAGTACGATGGTCGTTAAAATAGCGAGCAAAAGGTATTGATTAATGCGGGAAATGATTTCTTTCATACAGGTCGGGTTGTAGAAAGATGGATACAAAAACTGCACCGCAGCCACCTGTAGAGAAACATCGCCAGCGGCATACTTTTTTCCCCACTGGAAAACCATGAAAGAAGCTCCCACACAAACACCACTCTGGTGGAAAAGCGGTGTAATCTACCAACTATACCCCCGTTCCTTTCAAGATGCCAACGGCGACGGCGTTGGCGACCTCCGCGGCATACAACAGCGCCTGGATTATCTGCAATGGCTCGGCGTGAAAGCCGTATGGATTTCGCCGATCTATCCCTCGCCGATGGCAGACTTCGGCTACGACATTTCTGATTACACCGATATCCATCCACTCTTCGGCACCCTGGCAGACTTTGATGCCTTGCTGGCAGACATACACGCGCGCGGCCTGAAGCTCATCCTCGACCTGGTGCCCAACCATACCTCCGATAAACATCCGTGGTTTCTCGAATCACGTTCGTCAAAGGATAATCCAAAACGCAACTGGTATTTGTGGCGCGATGCGAAAGAAGACGGCAGCGTACCGAACAATTGGCTGGCGGCCTTTGGTGGTCCGGCATGGGAGTGGGATGAAGTCACACAGCAATATTATTATCATGCATTTCTGAAGGAGCAGCCGGATTTGAATTGGCGCAATCCCGAGGTGCAGGAGGCAATGCTAAAAGTTATGCAGTTCTGGCTCGACCGCGGTGTGGATGGTTTCCGGGTGGATGTCATGTGGCACATGATCAAAGACGGACAATGGCGAGACAATCCACCCAATCCGGACTACAAGCCTCATATGGGTACCTACGATCAATTGTTGCCGGTGTACTCTACGGATCAACCAGAAGTGCACGACCTCGTGCGGCGCATGCGGGCGCTGTTGGATCGGTATACCGAGCGGGTGATGATCGGCGAGATATACCTGCCGATTCACAAACTGGTGACCTATTATGGCGTAGATAACACCGGTGCGCACCTGCCGTTCAATTTTCAACTGATCACGCTACCCTGGAATGCGGCCACGATAGCGGCCGCGATAAACGAATACGAGGGGGCATTGCCCCTGGAGGGGTGGCCGAACTGGGTGTTGAGCAACCACGACCAACCGCGCATCGCCAGCCGTATCGGCTCCGACCAGGCCCGCGTCGCGGCGATGTTACTGTTGACGCTACGGGGCACGCCAACGTTGTACTATGGCGACGAGATCGGTATGCGCGATGTACCCATACCGTGGAATCAGATCCAGGATCCACAGGGATTAAACATGCCCGACAAAAATCTAAGCCGCGACCCGGCGCGCACACCCATGCAGTGGGACGCGATGGTCCATGCCGGATTCTCCGCGGTGCGCCCCTGGTTACCCCTTGAGCGCCACGCCGGGCAACGCAATGTTGCCCTGCAGCGCAACGACCCAGGGTCGATGCTTTCTTTATATCGCCGGTTATTGCAATTACGCCATGCGGAGCGGGCCTTTACCATAGGAAATTATACCCCTGTGTATGGGGACCATCAGCTGATATCGTATATCCGCGAAGAGATCGGCGGCAAGCGGTTCCTGATCGTGTTAAACCTGACACACCGCACGGCGCTCTTCCGCGCCGGCGAGCGTGGGCTAAAAGGCACCGTGGTCTTATCCACGGTCGTGGGGGCCGACGATCGCGACCTTGAAGCGTTAATGCCGCTGGAAGGTGACGAGGGCATTGTAGTAAAATTAGACTCGTAATGCTGTTATGATGACACCTCTACCGGGCGCGGAGTACGCACAAGGCCGTTGCCGGTTCACTGTTTGGGCACCCGAAAAGAAACGCATGGTGCTGCACCTCGTGGCACCCGGGGAACGGGAAGTGGAAATGGAGCGGGATATAACCGGATACTTTCACATTACGGTACCCGATGTTATGCCCGGCACGCGTTATTTCTTTCGGCCCGATGGCGGGGCGGATGTACCGGACGTTGCGTCGCACCACCAGCCGGACGACGTTCATGGCGCATCGGCGGTAGTGGATCACGATGCGTTTGTGTGGGACGATAAAGACTGGCGCGGGTGGCCCCTGGAAGCATTGGTGTTGTATGAGCTGCACGTCGGTACTTTTACGCCCGAGGGAACATTCGATGCCATCATTCCACGACTTGAGGCGTTGGCTGAAGTGGGGATCAATGCGTTGCAGCTGATGCCCCTGGCACAGTTTCCTGGGGCACGAAACTGGGGATATGACGGTGTATTTCCGTATGCCGTACAACATTCGTATGGAGGGCCCGAAGGATTAAAACGTCTGGTGAATGCTTGTCACCAGCGCGGCATCGCGGTCTTTCTCGATGTAGTATATAATCACGTGGGGCCCGAAGGTAATTACTTCCGTGCGTACGCGCCGTATTTTACCAACGCACACCAGGTGCCCTGGGGGGCCGCAGTCAATTTCGATCAGGCATGGTCCGACGGCGTCCGCGACTTTTTTATCAACAATGCCGCGTATTGGTTCCGGCACTTTCATCTCGACGGCCTGCGGCTTGATGCTATTCATATGGTATTTGATACGAATGCTGATCATCTATGGCAAGCGTTGCACCGTGAGGTGAAGAACCTGTCACAACAGATCGGTAGGCCGTTGCACCTCGTGGCCGAAAGTGACCTGAACAATCCTAAGGTAGTAACGTCACCGGCCGCCGGTGGGTATGGCTTTGACGGCCAGTGGCTAGACGACTTTCACCACGCGCTCTATGCACTATTACACGACGAAGGCAAAATACGCTACGAAGATTATAGCGGTGGCATCGCACCGCTGGCAAAAGCATATGCCGAGGGATTTGTCCTGACGGGCGATTACGTAGCCTTTCGCAAGCGGCGGTATGGTGCGTCGTCTGCGGGTATACCGGGCAATCGTTTTGTCGTGTTTACGATGAACCACGACCAGGTAGGTAATCGCGTGCACGGCGAGCGCCTGAGCGTACTGCTGGACTTTAGCCGCCTGAAGCTCGCGGCGGCGGCCATCCTGCTCGCGCCTTATATCCCGATGTTGTTTATGGGCGAAGAGTATGCCGACGAAACACCGTTCCACTATTTTGTAAGCTTTAGCGACCCCGCACTGATACAGGCCGTCCGACGCGGACGAAAAGAAGAGCTCGGCCGTTTTTTAGCAGGTGGAGAACCCGAAGACCCTGCCGCGGAAGATACCTTCCGCCATTCGGTATTACAGTGGCATCAACGCAACGAAGGCCTACATGCCATCATGCTCGGCTGGCATAAAGCGTTGCTTGCCTTACGGCGTCAGTGCATCACCGCCCGCAGTTTCATACGCGGCAACATGCAAGTAATAACCTTCGGCAAAGCCGGTATCGCCTTATATATAGGGGGAGTGGGGCAGAATATGTCGTGGCTATGCATGCTTAACTTTTCACCCCAGCCGGCCACGATATACATGCCCGGCGAAGGAAGCGCATGGCGAAAGCTCCTGGACTCAAACGACCCGGAGTGGCAGGATGCAGCCGAGGAGAGCGTGCGGGCGCCTGTGGCAGCGTTGTCGACGGAGTCTATTACCGTCGGACCATTGAGCGTAACAGTGTACCGCGGGTATGCCAGCGTGGTGTAGAACTGGTGCCGCTCAGCCGTTTCTATTTCAAAACAGGCGTCAACGCCTGCGATACATTTTTATATTGTCGCTTGCCTTTTTCGGTAAGGTGAGGCAGCAGCAAATCCCAAATCGATATCGTCATTGAAATATGTTGCCCCGGGTGAAAATTCTGCAGCACCGCTTCCTGTGATACCCAAAATGTAATCAACACCCGGATCTTGTGCTGCAGTCGGGTATAATACTCCTTACTCGGCTCTGGCTGCAAATATCCACTTTCGTCAAAGAGATTAAAGAAGTGAGTCATCTGCTCCTTCCGCAAAAGAATAGTCGCATCCAATTTTTCTTTAATCGCCGGATACTTACGCGAGATCTCCAACACGTCCAGGTTAAAAAACAGATACTTCGTCTGAAAGGGCTCCAGCCGGCGCAGGTACGTATCGAATTGTACAAAGGGGTCCTGTGACTGGTCAATTTCGGCAAAGTAAGAAGACACTTCGTCCTTCATACACATATATATGGCCGCAAGCAACGTTTCTTTATTCTGATAATGATATTCGAGGTTGCCGTGACTGATCTTCAATTCCTTGGCGATATCGCGGCTGGTGATGTTCGCAAAACCCTGCTCGTTATAGAGGTCGATCGCTTTGGAGATTATCTTTTCTTTGGTTGTCATAACTGAATAGTACGTGTCCCTAACGTGAGGATGACGCAAAATAGAGAAAATTCATTGATCCATTCATCCGCTCTTTTTTTAACCGGTAGGATTGTCGTCCTAAAACCGAAAAGCATTGATTAATAAAGTCCGTCCTACAATTAGGACATAAGCCCTAATCGTGTTATTATTGTTAAGAAATCGGTTGCGGGAACGGTAATCCGATCAAATCTTAACCTAATACCATATGAATAGATTCTACTGTAAACTGGGCTTTTTAGCGGCGTTGTGGCTGCTGACGAGCCTGCCGGGGGTGGGGCAGACCCTAACGGTCAAAGGGGTCGTGCGCGATGAATCGGGCGAGACGATGCCCGGTGTGAACGTCGTCATCAAAGGCACGACGGAAGGAACTACCACGAACGCTGACGGTGCCTTCACCCTTGCGGTGCCGGATGCCAACAGTGTGCTGGTGTTCTCGTTTGTAGGCTACAAAGTACGGGAAGAAGTAGTGGGCACACGCCAGTCACTGAACGTCGTTATCGAGCCCGACATCTCGAGTCTCACGGAAGTGGTTGTTGTCGCCTACGGTGAAAAGCAACGAAAGGAAGCCGTAGTAGGCTCGGTGACGAGCGTGCAGCCGTCGGAGCTCAAGATTCCGTCCAGCAACCTGACCACCGCCATGGCGGGACAGATTGCGGGTGTTATTGCCTATCAGCGTAGCGGCCAACCGGGCCAGGACAACGCCACCTTCTTTATTCGCGGCGTAACCACTTTCGGCTATCGCCAGAATCCGCTTATTCTGATTGACAACGTAGAGCTCACGTCCTCCGACCTGGCGCGCTTGCAGGTAGATGACATCGCGAGCTTCTCTATACTAAAAGACGCCAGCGCCACGGCCTTGTATGGTGCACGCGGTGCGAACGGTGTGATCCTCGTCACGACCAAGCAAGGGAAAGAAGGCACCGCCAAGATCAATTTCCGGTTGGAGAATTCATTCTCGCAGTCAGCCCGCACGCTGGCACTGGCCGACCCGATCACCTATATGAATTTGTATAACGAAGGAGTGACCACGCGCAACCCGCTGCAAAGCCCGGAGTTCGATCACAACAAGATTATCAATACCCAGGCGACCCTGCGCGGTGCTCCCGGCAGCAATCCGTATGTATACCCCGCCGTAGACTGGCTCAACCTGCTGTTTAAAAAACGCACGTCGACACAACGCGCCAACCTCAGCGTCAGCGGTGGTGGTGGTGTAGCCCGGTATTATATCGGTACGTCGTATAACGTCGACCACGGCATTCTACAGCAGGACACCCGCAACAATGCCGACAACAATATCAAATTCCAGAATTTTCAATTACGCTCCAACATCAACATCGATGTAACCAAGACGACGGAGCTGATTGTGCGCCTGTCCGGAAACTTTAACGAATACAACGGACCGCTTTCCGCCGACGGCTCATTCTCAACGGACTTGTATAATTATGCCGTGCACACCAGCCCGGTATTGTTCCCGGCATACTACGAGCCGGATGAAGCCAATCGCAATGCGAAACACATTTTGTTTGGAAACATTTCGCGCTCGGGGAATAACAACAACATCGACTATAATAATCCGTACGCGGCCATGTTGCGCGGGCACAAGAACTCGTCCGAGTCGCGCATGTCGGCACAGCTGGAGGTCCATCAGGACTTTGATTTTATAACAGAGGGGCTGTCTTTCCGCGGCATGTTCAGCACCAACCGCTATTCGTACTTCGATTCGCAGATGGCCTATTCGCCATTTTATTATAATATCGCGACGTATGATAAAGCTTCCGGAGACTACAACCTGTTGTGGTTGAACCCGAACCCTACCGGCAACAACGTTGCCACCGAATACCTGAATTACAGTCCCGGCCGTCCGGACCTCAGCACCTATATCTATTTCCAGGGTGCGTTGGACTACACCAAAACGCTGGGTGACCACACCCTCAACGGCTTGCTGATTGGCACGCGGCAGCAGAACCTCAACTCCAATGCCATCGATCCGAAGACGAAGCAGCCCAGCCTGCAATATTCGTTGCCGTATCGCAACCTGACGTTGGCGGGACGTGCCACCTATTCGTATAAGACCCGCTACTTCGCGGAATTTAACTTTGGCTACAACGGGTCTGAGCGCTTCTCGTCCGATCATCGGTTTGGCTTTTTCCCGACTATCGGGGCGGGTTGGGTGATCTCGGGAGAAGAATTTTTTCAAGACGCCACGAACATCGTCAGCTACCTCAAGTTGCGCGCCAGCTATGGCCTGGTGGGGAACGATGCGATTGGTAACCAACGGTTCTTTTACCTGTCAGACGTCAACCTGAACGGGGGTGGTAACTACGCGCAGTTTGGTCTCAACAATGGCTATCAACGCGACGGTGTCTTTATTCGCAACTACGAGAATCCCGATGTAACGTGGGAGACTTCCCGCCAGGTAAACGTAGCGCTCGAAGCGACATTTCTGCAAAACCTGACCGTCATCGCCGAGGTATATAATCAATACCGGTATAACATCCTGATGCGGCGTTCGGATATTCCCAGCACCATGGGCCTGGAAGTACTGGATGATGCCTGGCCCAGCGCCAACATCGGTACCGCGCGTTCACGCGGACTGGACCTGTCGCTCGATTACAAGAAAAACTTTGCCGGCAACGGATTCCTGAGTGCGCGCGCCAACCTCACATATGCGCAAAATAAGTACGTAAACTACGAGGAGCCTCAATATGAAGAGGCCTACCGCTACCGCAAGGGGCAGCCGATCAACCGCGAGTACGGGTACATTGCCGAGCGTCTTTTTGTCGATGATAAGGAGGCGGCCAACTCGCCGTCGCAGATCTTCTCCACCAATGGTATTGCACCAAAAGGAGGTGATATTAAATACCGCGACCTCAACAACGACGGGATCATCGACGGTGCAGACCAAACCTTCATCGGTTTCCCGACGACACCCCAGGTGGTATATGGTTTTGGTTTTTCTGCGGGGTATCACAACTTCGATTTATCAGCCTTCTTTCAGGGCCAGGCCCGTGTTTCGTTCTTTGTTGATCCCAGACGCACGAGCCCGTTCATTCCAAGCCCAGATCCCTACATTGGCGGCAACACCCAATTGCTGACGGCGTGGGCCGACAGCCATTGGTCGGAAGAAAATCAGGATCTGTACGCACTATATCCGCGCCTGGGTACGACGACACAAGAGATCGAGAACAATTTGCAGAACAGTACGTGGTGGATGCGTGATGGTAGCTTCATGCGATTAAAATCAGTCGAAGTGGGCTATACGCTTCCCCGCCAGCTTGTCAATCGCTATAAGCTCTCCAACTGTCGCATCTACTTCAGTGGCCTGAATCTGCTCACCTTTAGCAAGTTCAAAATGTGGGATCCGGAGCAAGCAGGTCAGGGCTTCAACTACCCGATCCAAAAAGTATACAACGCGGGTATTAACATCAATATCTGATCGCATCATCCCTATGAAACGATTAACAGCCTTTATTTGTACGCTCGCAGCGCTGCTGTTGGGTGTGTCGTGCTCCGATTACCTCGACGTGACGCCTGAGAACGTCGGAACACTGGAATATGCTTTTCACAACCGGAACGAAGCCGAGAACTATCTCTTCTCGTGTTATGCGTACCTGCAACGCGGCGCGGACAACGTGACCAACGCAGGCTTTACGACGTCGTCAGAGATTATCTATCCCAACAACTTGTCGCAGCATCCCATCAACGAGACCGGGTTTAACCTGATCCGCGGTACGCAGAATGCAGGATCACCCGGGCTAAACAGCTGGGACGGCGAGAACGGAAATTATAGTATGTTCCGCTCCATCCGCATCTGCAATACCATGCTGGAAGGAATCGATCAGCCGATCGATCTGTCGCCCGCCGAAAAGACGCGGTGGATTGCCGAGGTAAAGTTCCTGAAAGCATACTATCATTATTTGCTGGTGCGCAAGTATGGTCCCGTGCCGATTGTCGATAAAAATATTCCTATCTCGGCAGAAGTGGAAGACGTGCGCGTGAAGCGTGAGCCCCTGGACTCGGTCTTCCACTATATCGTGCGGTTGTTAGACGAGGCTGCGGTAGATCTGCCACCGGTCATTACAAACCAGGCACGTGAACTGGGGCGTGCCACACGCCTCATCGCGCTCTCGGTGAAGGCGGAAGTATTGATGACAGCGGCCAGCCCGTTGTTTAATGGCAACCCTGACTACGCCGACTATAAAGACAAGGATGGCGTGGTACTATTCCCGCAAGCGTACGATGCCGGTAAATGGGCGCGGGCGGCAGACGCCTGCCGCGAGGCGATTCAGGCGTGTGAAGAACAGGGCCTACGGTTATATACCTTTATTCAGCCAGCCAACATTTCCAACCTGCCCGAGGCCTTGCGCCAGGTGCTGACCATCCAGAATGCTGTGACCGAGCGTTGGGATTTGAATTCGGAGCTCATCTGGGCACTTAACCCCACGTTTGACCACCAGGGCTATGCTACTCCACGGATGACCAAATTGGCTGCCGTCAACATATTCTCGAACCCCTCGACCTTTGCCGTGCCGCTGTCGACAACCGACCTGTTTTATACCGAACATGGTGTGCCCATTCAGGAAGATAAGAATTGGGATTACGCCAACCGGTACGACATACAGAGTGGTGGTCCCGACACACGTTACTACATCCAGCAAGGATATCAAACAATCCGGGGACACTTTGGACGGGAGCCACGCTTCTATGCCAGCCTGGCGTTTGACGGTGGCATCTGGTATGGCAACGGCCAGTTGGATCCGGATAAATCGTTCTACGTGCAGGCGCGGGGTGTATCGGGCCTCGCCGGACCGAAAGATCGCAATACCATTAACATCACAGGCTACTGGCCGAAGAAACTGGTGCACTATCTGTCGGTATACGATGACGGCTTTCAGCCCGTGCATTTCCGGTTGCCTATGATGCGGCTCGCCGGATTGTATTTATTGTATGCAGAAGCCCTGAATGAGGTCAACGGCCCGGGCGAAGAAGTATATACCTATCTCAATGCCGTACGCCTGCGGGCCGGACTGCCGACTGTGGAGGCTGCGTGGTCAGCGCATTCCACCCATCCCAACAAATATCAAAATCAGGATGGCTTGCGTCAGATCATTCACCAGGAACGACGCATCGAGCTGTGTTTTGAAGCCCAGAGCGGGTGGGATCTCCGGCGCTGGAAAGAGCTGCAACAAGTGCTGAGCCGGCCCATGCAGGGATGGAGCGTGTACGAAGAAGAACCGTCACGGTATTATCAGCCGACCACCGTGATCATTCCCAACTTTGGCCTGCGTGACTACTTATGGCCGATCAAACAAAACGCCCTGGTGGTTAACCCCAACCTGGTTCAAAATCCTTACTGGTAACATCATGCTTATGAAACAGAATGTTTATTTTATATTCTTGCTGCCGGTCCTGTTCCTGGCGCTGCTGACAGCCTGCGAGGAAGGCGGCCGTTACGTAGACCCGGTATCGACCGACACGTCAAAACCGCTGCCGGTCTCGAACGTGGAAGTGCATAACTTCCACGGCGGCGCACACATCACCTATACATTGCCAACCTCTGAAAACCTGCTCTACGTGCAGGCGGAGTATAAGATCAACGACGTAAAAACACGCCAGGTCAAGTCGAGCTATTACTCCGACACGGTCACTGTACGTGGCTTTGCGCAAAGTCAGGACTACGACGTGACCCTGTGGGCCGTAAGCCGCGCCAATGTAAAGTCCGACCCTGTCGTCGTAAAAGTGCATCCGGATACGCCACCCTATCTCATGATACGTCCTACACTCGAGATCTCGCCCGATTTCGGTGGTTTGAACATTATCGCCAGGAATCCATTGGAGGAAACGGTCGGCATTGTGGTCATTACCTATGACTCGGTCACACAACAACAGGAGATCGTGGACCAACTGTATACCGCTACCGACTCGATTAATCATTCCGTCCGCGGCTTTCGCGATATACCACGTTCCTTCGGTGTCTATATAACAGATGAGTTTGGTAACGTGTCCGATACATTGCGGCAGGAGCTCACACCGCTGTTCGAGCAGGTACTTGACAAACAACAGTTTTTTGCGTACAAACTGCCCAGCGATAACGAGATTGCCTACGGCTGGGATCTTCCGTATTTATGGGACAACAAGGTGGACGCATACTCCGCTGGATGGCACACTGCGCCTGGCGGGCCGCTGCCCATCGTCTGCACATTTGGATTGGGCGGTAATTTTCAGTTAAGCCGCTTTGTCCTCTACGAACGTACCGCGGAGTTTACGTATAGTCACGGCAACCCCCGTACGTTTACGCTGTGGGGATCATCGGTGAGCTCGCCGCAAGACGCTGTGTTACCGCTTACCTCTGAAATAGGGACAGTTGTGGGGGACTGGGTGAACCTCGCGAATTATAAGTTTCCCGAGCCGCCGTCAGGCCTGCCACCCGGCGCGACAAATGCACAGGATGCCGCCTTTGTGCTGGCGGGTATAAACTTCAACGTGCCCATTAACAGTCAGCCCGTGAAATTCGTACGCCTCGCCGTTTCGGAAACGTGGTCAAACGGTGACTTTGCGCACGCCATGGAAATTACCCTCTTTGGTAAACCTGAATAATACCTGAAGATTAGAAGACTACTATTATGACGACACGTATAAAAATCTTTATCATAGTGCTGGTAGCCGGTCTGGCGGCCTGTGAGTCGCTCGATACGGACTATGAGTCCTTCCTGCACGACGGCGAAATTGTATACCCCGGGGTGCCGATCAACGTCTTTTACCGCCCCGGTAATCAGCGCCTGGCGCTGGCGTGGCAGCCGAGCCCCGATCCCAGTATTGTGAAGTATATGGTTTATTGGAATAATCACCGCGACTCACTCGAAGTAGAGGCCAGCAGCCACGATCCGGCAGATACCATGACCGTATCCATTCCAGGACTTCAGGAGTATGTATACAACTTTACCGTTCACGCGTATGATGCGAAGGGACACAAGTCCGTTCCCCTGGAAGTAGAGAACGCCCGTGCCTACGGGCCGGTGTATGCGGCCAGCCTGTTTAACCGGCGGCCGGATGGCCAAGCCTATACCATGGACGGAAACAATATCCCAACATTGCATTTTGTACAAGGCGATACAATTCACGTCGCAACGGTGGTAGAGTATACCAACCAGGCGGGTGTACGCGTCGAACAGTCGCTGCAGGGTGAAGGTACCGCCGTGACGTTAGACGGTTACCAACCGGGCACGGTCGTTCGCTACCGATCGTCATACATTCCCGTAAGCAATGCCATCGACACCTTTTACGTCACGCGTTACGATACATTCCCGCCCATTCTCACGCCGTTGAACAAGGCGTTGTTTAGCGAGGTACATTTGCCCAACGATGTGAATGTCTATGAAAGTGGCACGAGTGTGAGCAAGCTGTGGGATGGTAGCGTGGGACCGCAGGGTTACCCCAACATCTACCATAGCGATGGCAATTCCGCCATTCCACATCACTTCACATTCGACCTTGGACAGGTTTTTGAAAACCTCGCGCAACTGGAAGAAACCGGTCGTGATTGCTGCAATAATCCCGACCGTTTCGAAGTGTGGGGAATTGACGATCTGACCGATGCCGAAACAACCCTGCCGGGGAACGATCCGGGGTGGAAGGATGAAGCAATAGCCAAAGGATGGACCTTATTGAGAGAGGTGACCCGTAACGATGATGGCAAGGCTCCTTTCAAGGTCGATTTGCTGGAGGGAGCTCCTCCGGTACGGTATATCCGCATCCGGGTGCTCCATGTTACGACCAACGACAGCTACTACAGCAATATGAGTGAGTTGACCTTCTGGCGTAAATAACGTAAAACGTTGTCTTTCTGTATGTTCCAGATTTCCGCAAACATTTGCATAACCGAAATGAGTAGAATTATCATTCCAGCGCCTATTATTCGTACAAAACAAACTGTCCTGTCCATGTTCTTGCGACTTTTCTTGCCGACCCTGTTGGCATTGACACTCCACATCACAACGTTCGGGCAACAAGCGCCCCTGCGCCTGTGGTTTGACAAACCGGCCCGCCAGTGGGAGGAAACTCTGCCCCTCGGCAACGGGCGGCTGGGCATGACGCCCGACGGCGGCGTGGCCGAAGAGAAGATCGTATTGAACGACATCACCCTGTGGTCCGGCGCACCCCAGGATGCCAACAACTACCAGGCGCATAAACAGCTGCCCGAGATCCGGCGCCTCATTCTCGCCGGACGCAATGACGAAGCGCAAGCACTCGTCAACAGCGACTTCGTGTGTACCGGCAAAGGCTCGGGCGCCGAGCCCTTCGGTTGTTTTCAGACGTTGGGTGACCTGGTGCTGAAGTTCCAGTATGGTACAACGGCCGGGGCCTCGGCGCAACCGCAGGCCTATACCCGCCAGTTGTCGCTGCAAGATGCTGTGGCCAACTGCTCGTTCCAGGTCAACGGTGTGACCTATACCCGCGAATATTTCACCAGCTTTGGCGACGACGTCGCCGTGGTACACCTGACGGCGAGTAAGCCTGGACAGTTGTCGTGTACGATTGGTCTGAACCGTGCGGAACGGTCTGCAACAACGACGCTGGACGCTTCTACACTGCAGATGACCGGTCAGCTCGACAATGGCACCGACGGCAAAGGCATGCGCTATAAAGCGCTGGTAAAGGCCGTGGCGAAAGGCGGGAAGCAACGCGCAGTGGGAAATGGTTTGAGCATCGAAGGAGCTTCGGAAATCACACTGTTTATCTCTGCGGGTACGGATTTTCACGATACGGGCTTTGAATGGCGTGTACAGCAACAGTTGGAGACCGCGGCCAAGCGTCCGTATATACAGCAAAAGAAAAAACATATTGTGGCCTATCAGGCGCTTTATAACCGTGTCACGTTTGCCCTCGATGGTCCGCAAAGCACGGCGACCACCGACGTTCGCCTGGAGAATTTCTTAAAGGATCGTACGGCTGACAACGGGCTGCCGGTATTGTTTTTCCAGTTCGGTCGTTACCTCACGATTTGCAGCACGCGCGTGGGCCTGCTGCCACCGAACCTGCAAGGCCTCTGGGCGAAAGATATCCGCACGCCCTGGAACGGCGACTATCACCTCGATGTGAACGTACAAATGAACCACTGGCCGGTAGAGGTAGTAAACCTGTCCGAACTGAACTTGCCGCTGGCGGAGCTGGTGCGGGGACTGGTGGAACCGGGACAACGCACCGCGAAAGCATACTACCAGGCCGAGGGTTGGGTGGCACACGTCATCACTAACGTGTGGGGCTTTACCGAGCCGGGCGAAAGCGCTTCGTGGGGTGCGGCCAACGCCGGTTCCGGCTGGCTGTGTAATAACCTGTGGGAGCACTACGCCTTTACGGGTGACCGCCAATACCTCCAAAGTATCTATCCGATCTTAAAAGGATCGGCGCAGTTCTACAGCAGCGTGCTGATGCACGACCCGACAACGGGTTGGCTGGTGACGGCGCCGTCGGTGTCGCCGGAAAATACATTCTACCTGCCCAATGGTAAGCATGCCAGCATTTGCATGGGCCCGACCATCGATAACCAGATCGTGCGCGAGCTCTTTACAAATGTGATCACGGCGACAAAGACGCTAAACGTCGATGCCGAATTTCGGAAGCAGCTGGAAGAGAAGCTCGCCAACGTGCCGCCCGCCGGGCGTATTGCGTCCGATGGGCGCATCATGGAGTGGTTACAAGAATATAAAGAGACCGAGCCGACCCACCGCCACATATCACACCTCTATGGCCTGTATCCGGCATCGCTGATCACGCCGACGGCTACTCCCGCGCTCGCAGACGCCGCCCGTAAAACGCTAGACGTGCGTGGTGACGACGGACCCAGCTGGACGATCGCCTATAAGCTCTTATTCTGGGCGCGCCTGCAAGATGGCAACCGCTCGTATAAATTATTGTCGGAGATACTCAAGCCTACGGTACAAACCCATATCAACTACGGCGCGGGTGGGGGCGTGTATCCCAACCTGTTGTCGGCCGGCCCACCGTTCCAGATCGATGGTAACTTCGGGGCCACCGCCGGCATCGCCGAGATGCTGATCCAAAGCCACGATGGCTTTATTGACTTACTGCCCGCGCTGCCGGACGTATGGAAGCAAGGCGGTACGGTCAAAGGGTTGAAGGCACGCGGTAATTATACCGTCGACATCACCTGGAAAGACGGGAAAGTAACGGCGTTTACCGTCCGCGCGCCGATGGGAGGGATGACCCGCGCGCGCGTAAACGGGGTCATACGCGAGGTGCCCGTAAAAAAGCACTGACCGGTAGATTTACTTATAACTAGTTCGCATGATAACAACCTGTACACGCAAGACCCTCGCTGCCTGGCTCATGGCTGCCTGGGCCTGCACGGCATACCCCGGTATGCAGGCCACCGGCCAAACCATTCCAATGGAGACCCGCAATACCGCGTTGGTGTTGCAGGCCGACGACAAGAAGAACCTGCAGATCCTGTACTACGGCGAGAAGCTCGCCGACGCGGCAGGCTATGCGCAAGTGCCGCAGGCCTATCGCCAGACCGCCGAGTATACCGGTGTCCTGGCTTCGGCCTATACACCTGCGGGATCGCGTAATCTCGCCGAGCCTGCCATTGCCGTTACTCATGCCGACGGCAACACGTCGCTCGACCTGCGCTACGTCACGCATACAAAACAGGAAGTAGCGCCCCAGGTGGCGTTGTACACGGTCACTTTGCAAGACCCGGTATATCCGTTTACGGTGAAGCTGTTTTACAAAGTATATACCCAGGAAGATGTCATCGAACAGTGGAGCGAGATCAGTCACCAGGAAAAAGGCCCGGTCGTACTGAACAAGTTTGCGTCCGCGAACCTGCACCTGAAAGCATCCGAGTTCTGGCTGACACATTACCACGGCGACTGGGCCAAGGAAATGCAGCCGGAGACGTCCCGCATCACGCATGGTATCAAAACACTCGACTCCAAGCTCGGCACGCGCGCCAACCTGTTCCAGCCGTCGGTGTTTATGATATATCCGGGCAAGCCGGCGACGGAAGAAGAAGGTACAGTATTGTACGGTGCGATGGAGTGGAGCGGAAATTTCCGCATCGATCTCGAGCTGGACTACCAGGATAACCTGCGCATCGTGGCCGGGATGAACAACTTTGCGTCGGCCTATACTTTGAAGCCCCGGGAGACATTTGCCACGCCGGCATTTGTCTTTCTGCTGTCGCATCATGGTAAAGGGGACGCCAGCCGCAAGCTGCATACCTGGGCGCGGAATTATAAGCTGCTCGATGGACATGGCACACGCCTTACGTTGCTCAACAACTGGGAGGCCACCTATTTTGATTTTAACGAGCAGAAACTGTTTGGGCTGCTGAAAGATACCAAGCGTTTGGGCGTGGACCTGTTCCTGCTCGACGATGGCTGGTTCGCGAACAAATATCCCCGCAATGGTGACACGGCAGGTCTTGGTGACTGGGGCGTGAACCGCACCAAGCTGCCCAACGGCATCAGCTCACTCGTGAAAGAAGCCGCGAACAACGATGTGAAGTTTGGCATCTGGATCGAGCCCGAAATGGTGAACCCCAAAAGTGAGCTCTATGAGAAGCACCCGGAATGGGTCATTCGTCAACCCGCGCGGGAGGAACATTACTTCCGTAATCAGTTGGTACTGGACCTGAGCAATCCTGCGGTGCAACAATTTGTCTTCCAGGTGGTCGACAACCTGTTTACCGAAAACCCGTCGCTGGCTTATATTAAATGGGATTGCAATGCGGTCATATTCAATGCTTATTCAGCGCACCTGAAGAATCAACAGTCACACCTGTACATCGAGTATGTGCGCGGGCTCTATAATGTGCTGGCGAAGATCCGCCAGAAGTATCCGAAGGTACCGATGATGTTGTGCTCGGGTGGTGGTGGTCGTGTCGACTATGCTGCGCTCCAATACTTTACAGAGTTTTGGCCGAGCGACAATACGGACCCGCTGGAGCGGATCTTTATGCAATGGGAGTATTCACATTTCTACCCGGCGATGGCAACGTCAAACCACGTGACGGCGTGGGGGAAACAGCCGCTGAAGTTTAAAGTCGATGTCGCCATGATGGGCAAGCTCGGCTTTGACATTGTTGTCGGCGAGTTGAAGGAGCAGGAGCTGACCTTCTGTCAGCAGGCCTTGCGCCACTACCATGATCTGAAGCAAGTCATTTGGCAGGGTGACTTGTATCGCCTGGCAGACCCGCGTCAGGGGAGCTTTGCTTCCCTGGTGTACGTGGACGCTACACGCGCCACCGGTGTTATGTTTAACTACCTGGTAAACAACCGATACGGTGAAGGAAGCCCCTTGCCTGTGAAGCTGAGGGGACTGGATCCGGCCGCGCGGTACACCGTACGGGAGATCAACCTGCTGCCGGGTACAACGTCCCCCGTAAACCCTGATGCCGTGTACACGGGCGACTTCCTGATGAAGGTAGGCATCAATCCACAGCTCACAACAGACAGGGCAAGCGTTGTGCTACAGTTTTCGAAGGTAACCCCATAAAATATTTTTATATTTTATCATAGTACACCCGGGCTGCACCCGGGTGTACTTTTTTGTGGCAAGTTCCGACGGAAAAATCGTTAAACGGCTGAATCATACAGCCATTTTCCGTCAGGCCCTCCGGGGAAACCAGTACCTGTAATGCCTTGTATAAAAACAAATGGTGCGTGGATGCTGCAAGTTGTTGGGCGTGAGTGTTGTAGCAAATCCATCAATATGCAAATCGAAAATATCCAACCTGACTCGTGTTAGAATGTACTTTTTAAAAAGATGGTGTAACGAAAATTAAATGGTTCTGAAAATCAGCAATCCGTAGTGCTTTATCCTCACCTCATGTGCCATTCCAGGCTTGTGTGGTGTGGCGTGGTTTTTGTAATTTTCCACGGCCGGGCTATATCGCCCGGTTGAATATTTTTTTTTAAACACAATAGACGAAAAGGTATGAGAAGATTCGACAGTTACCGGAGAGTGCTGCTCTCCCTGACAGTGGTTGGAATGTTAGCCACTGCTTGCGATGACAATGATGAGATTACGGTAGACCCTAACGCAGACTTCGATGTAGTGCTGGATGCTCCTGCTGAAACAAATGAGAATGTTAATGTGACTTCCAGCCAGGGATCTATTTTGGCAAAAGTACATTTTACCTCTACAGACAAAAGCATGAAGCGTTTGTACATCACAGAAAACGTGGGCGGTCAAGGTGAGGAAATATATGTAACGAAGGAGAAGGTTGATACCAAAGCAGACGGTTCGATTGACCTTACCGGCAAGAACGACAAGGATTTCGAATTCCAGTTTGAGCTTCCTGTACCTTCCGGGATCACAGCGGGTACCGTAGTATACAAGTTCTGGACAACTACCGGCAACGGTGACTTCCGCGACGTAGAGCAACGTAAGGCTGTTGGCCCTTCTACCATTACACTGGTATACGGCGGCCAAAATGAAGCAGCTGAAGTAAAGAGCTATAGCAATTTGAAACTGGCCGCCCCGCTGTTGGACGGTACGTCTAACACATTCGTGTCGGCGCTGGATGGCAAAATCTACAAGATCAGCCAGGGTGTAGAATTCGTTTCTTACTGGGATTTTGGTTATGTATACCTCATGGGTGAGGACAAGCACGCTACGCTCACATCGACGTCTGCTTATCTCACAAACGTGGTAAACATTCCAGAAAAAGCGGGCACAACTGCCGACGAGCTTAACAAAGCTTACTTCGCTGAAACTGACATGGACGCTGCTGCATTTGCGGCGGTGGATGCGTCTTCTGATCTGGCGGGCCTCTCGGTTACCACCGGCTCAAGCCAGAGCATATCGTTCCTGGAGGCTGGCGATGTAGTTGCCTTCATGACCCAGTACGGTAAAAAAGGACTGATCCACGTGGATGAAGTAAGCGGCACCAATGGCAGCGACGGCTACATCCAAATCGACATCAAAGTACAGCCGTAAGCAACCCTTACACCTGTAATCAATACGAAGTGAGCCGGTCCAATGCCGGCTCACTTTTTTTATGCGGACGGTTGTATCATGCCTTCTTTTTCGGAACTTCGCGATGTTAACCCGCTCATCATGGCTGCCACCGCTCCGACTCCTGTTTATAACATATACTACGATGCCGAACAAAGGCACATCCGTATGGATTGGAATGGCTACGCCACCAGCGCCCAGTTCCGCGAAGGCACCGAATACATGCTGAAACTACTGGTGGAGCACCGCGCCCATAAAGTATTAGCCGATATAAAAAGCATGACGCTGATTGGCCAGGAAGACCAAAACTACGTCAAGTTCAACTTCCTTCCCCGCGCCATCGAACGCGGCTTTCGCGCCATTGCCCTGGTGCGCCCCAGCAGCTACTTCAATGCCTTGGCGGTCGAGTCCATATCGTATCGCGTCCAACAAACCAGTGTCCAAATCCGCATCTTCGATTCTTTGGCGGAAGCCCAGGCATGGCTCCAGGAAACAGTGTGAGTGTGATTGCGGGGCGAACAGGCGTGCGAATCCGGTGATTTTAATCAAATGATTAAAAAACTTGACTAAATCTGAAACATCCACCATCTTTGCCCCGTACTCATACGTGCATGATGGCAAAAAAGAAGCAGGAGAATCCGGAAGCCAAAGACCTATCGACCGAAGAAAAGATAAAAGAAGCAGCCCGGGAGGTTTTTACAAAGAAGGGGTATGCCGCCACGCGTACGCGCGACATCGCTGAAGCCGCCGGCCTGAACCTGGCGTTGCTGAATTACTACTTCCGTAGCAAAGAGAAGCTTTTCGAGATCGTGATGATGGAGAAAGTACAGGCGTTATTCGGCATCATCGCTCCGGTCATAAACGACCCGGACACGACACTGCAAGAGAAAATGGAACGCATCGTACATACCTATCTGGACATGCTGACGAACAACCCGGACCTTCCTTTGTTTGTGCTGGGTGAACTGCGATACCAGCCGGAGGAGTTTGCGCGCAAACTGGGAGTGGCCAAGCTGTTGCGTGAGTCGGCGCTGGTGCAACAACTACGCGAACGAAAAAAGAACATACATCCGATTCATTTTATAATGAATATACTGGGCATGACCCTCTTTCCCTTCATCGGACGCCCTGTCTTCCAACACGGCGCCGGCCTGAGCCAGAAAGAGTTCGAAGCCCTGATGGAAGAACGGAGAAAGCTAATTCCCAAATGGGCAGAAGCGATCTTATCCATACGCTAAAATTTTTTACCCTACAGTTAATCAAATGATTAAATCGAATATTTAAAACAAATACTATTATGCGTTTTACTTTGTATTTGTCTCTATGGATGCTGACTTTCACAAGCGTCCCGCTACTGGCGAAACCTGGCGCGAGTGGTGACAGCCTCACGTTACAACAATGCTACACCCTCGCCCGCCGGCACGCCCCCCAGGCGCAACAGCAGGCATTACTTCAACAAAGCGCCACCTATACATTGGAAAACGCCGCCCGCGGCTACTTACCTCAATTCGCGCTTTACGGCCAGGCCACGTACCAATCCGAAGTCACGCAAGTACCCATCAACGTCCCCGGCCAGGACGTTCCCGTATTATCAAAAGATCAGTACAAACTTTACGGCGAAGTCCAACAAACACTCTACGACGGCGGCACCATCCACCAACAACGTACATTAACCCAAACACAAACCCGCGTCGACCAGCAAGGCGTAGAAGTTTCCCTCTATGCCCTCGAAGAGCGGATCAATCCACTATTTTTCGGCATCCTGATCGTCGACCGTCAACAGGTACAAAACGCGTTGCGGCAACAAGATATTCAGGCCGCACTCGACAAGCTGGAAGCCGCCGTCCGCCTGGGCACTGCGTTACGCAGCCAGGTAGATGTGCTACGATCCGAGCTGCTACAAGCCGGCCAGCAATCCGTGGAGCTGCGCGCTACGCGTGATGGCTACATTGCCATGCTCGCCTTGTTCATCGGCCAGCCGATCGCAGCCCAGACTGTATTCGTCGAACCGCCGGTGCCAACCGCTTCGGGAGGTGATCTATACCGTCCCGAGCTACAACAGTTTCGGTTGCAAACTGCCGTATTCGACGTACAGGAAAAGTCATTGGCCGTACGGAACCGGCCAAGAGTAAGTCTATTCTTTCAAGGCGGACTGGGCCGCCCGGCGTTAAACATGCTGAGCAACGAGGTTCGCGGCTATTATCTCGGCGGGGTACGCCTGCAATGGCAGCTCAGCGGCTGGTATACCGCCCGTAACGATGCTGCCTTACTCGGTATAGCACGAAAGCAGTTGACCGTACAAGAAGAGACCTTTTTGTTACAAACGCGCGTTACGCAGGCTCGACAACGTGCGGATGTGCAAAAATATGCGGCGTTGTTGGAAACCGACGATGCGATCATCGCCCTGCGTACGTCGGTGAAAGAAACCGCCGCCGCGCAATTGGCCAACGGCGTGATGGACGCACACGACTACCTGCGCGAGGTACACGCCGAAGATCAGGCGCGTCAGGCCCGTAACCTTCATGCCATGCAGGGGTTGATGGCGCACTATGTATTACAAACCACTACCGGAAGACCATAATTACAACTACTGTCATGAAACACTTTGCTTATTGTTTACTTGTCCTCGTCGCATTGGGCGCTTGCCGGCGTAGCGGACCGTCGTACGATGCCTCGGGAACATTCGAGGCTGTGGAGACTATTGTTTCGGCCGAAGCAACGGGTACGCTACTACTATTTAAACCTGACGAGGGGGATACGTTGCAGGCCGGTGAGCTGGTCGGTGTTATCGACAGCGTGCAAGTATACCTGAAGAAGCGACAGCTCGAGGCGCAGGTACAATCGGTGTTGGCCAATCGCCCCGATGTAGCCCGCCAGCTGGCGGCCGCGCGGGAACAGCTGCGGCACGCCGAGCGCGAGCAGCAGCGGCTGGCATCACTCGTGCAGGCCGGCGCGGCGACGCCGAAACAATACGACGATGCGGCTGCGCAAGCCGAAGTATTGCGCCGGCAGTTGGAGGCGCAGCAGTCCACGCTGGGGATCACGAATGCCAGCCTGGCCGCACAGACCGCGCCGCTGATCGTGCAGGTACAGCAGGTGGAAGAGCAGCTGGCGCGCTGCCGGATTGTAAACGCCGTGAAAGGTACTGTATTGACAACGTATGCCGAGCCACACGAAATGGCGGCGGCCGGAAAGCCGTTGTACAAGATTGCCGATCTCTCGACGCTTACGCTGCGTGCCTATATTACGGGCGACCAACTGACGGCCCTTCGCCTGCAGCAGCCGGTAACCGTCGCGGTCGATGCGGCGGATGGCGCGACGCGCACGTACCCGGGCGTGGTGACGTGGATCAGCGATCAGGCAGAGTTTACCCCCAAGACGATCCAGACCAAAACGGAACGCGCCAACCTGGTCTACGCGGTGAAGATCCGTGTGAAGAACGACGGGTATCTCAAGATCGGCATGTACGGTGAAGTAACCTTGTAGTCATGGACGCGATCTGCGTAGAGAATATTACCAAAGCCTATGGCAAAGGACAGTCGCCTGCGGTAGACGGGATTTCATTCTCGGTAGGCGCCGGGGAGCTGTTCGGGTTGATTGGCCCCGACGGTGCGGGGAAGACGACACTGTTCCGCATTCTGATCACACTCCTGTTGCCGGATGCGGGGCATGCCACTGTCGGCGGGTTAGACATTGTGCGGGAGTACCAAAAGATACGCAGTACGGTGGGGTATATGCCCGGGAAGTTCTCGTTGTATACAGACCTGACCGTCGAAGAGAACCTGCATTTCTTTGCAAGCGTGTTTAATGCCCGGGTGTCGGATAATTATTCGTTGATCCGCGATCTGTACGAACAGATCAAGCCCTTTAAGGACCGGCGTGCCGGTAAACTGTCGGGGGGGATGAAACAGAAGCTCGCGTTGTGCTGCGCGTTGATCCACCGGCCCACGGTGCTTTTCCTGGACGAGCCGACGACAGGGGTCGACCCGGTATCGCGCAAGGAGTTTTGGGATATGCTGGGACGGTTGCGATCGGAGGGAATTACCATCCTGGTGTCGACGCCCTATATGGACGAAGCGGCCCGTTGCGACCGGATCGCCCTGATCCAACAAGGGCACATCCTGTCGGTCGACACACCGCAGGGTTTACGTGCGGGCTATCCGCACCCGCTCTACGCCGTCGGCGGCGCGCCGATGCCGGCGTTGCTACAAAGGCTTGCCGGTCACCCGGACGTTGTCAGTAGTTATGCTTTTGGCGAATGGGCTCATGCCGCGGGTACGACTACGCTGGGGGAAGGCGTGTTACAAGCGTATCTCCGCGACGCAGGCTTACCGGAGGCTATAGTGCAAGCGACGGACGCAACCATCGAAGATTGTTTTATGGACCTGATGAAGCGAAACTAATATGGCGCAACCGATCATACAAGCCGATAAGCTGACGAAACGTTTTGGCGACTTTGTGGCGACCGACGCGATTACGTTCGACGTGGCGCGCGGAGAGATCTTTGGTTTTCTCGGGGCGAATGGGGCGGGCAAGACGACGGCCATGCGGATGCTCTGTGGGTTGTCCACACCTTCGTCGGGGCATGCACAGGTAGCAGGATTTGACGTGGCCACACATCCGGAGGACGTCAAACAAAACATCGGGTATATGAGTCAGAAGTTTTCGCTGTACGAAAACCTGACGGTGGCAGAGAACATCACGTTCTTTGGCGGCATCTATGGGCTGCGCAATCCTGTGTTGCGCGAGAAGCGGGAGCAGTTGCTCACACGGCTGGGATTGCACGATGTGGCGGGTAAACATGTCGGGTCGCTGCCGTTGGGATGGAAACAGAAGCTGGCCTTTTCGGTGGCGATCTTACACGATCCGAAGATCGTATTCCTGGACGAGCCTACCGGGGGCGTCGATCCGTTTACCCGGCGGCAGTTCTGGGACTTGTTGTACCACGCGGCCGCCCAGGGCATCACAGTGTTTGTCACGACCCACTACATGGACGAAGCGGAGTATTGTAACCGTGTTTCGATCATGGTGGATGGGCGGCTCGCCGCGCTCGATACGCCCCGCCGACTCAAGGAACTGTACGGGGCGGCCTCGATGGACGACGTCTTTTATACCCTGGCGCGCGGTGCGCAACGGGGGGAATAACACAACCTACTATTGTCATGCAACAACTGGCACTTTTTATCCGGAAAGAATTTATACACGTGCTGCGCGACCGCCGCACGTTGTTGATCCTGTTTGGCATGCCTGTCATGCAGATCCTGATTTTTGGTTTTGCGCTGAGCAATGAAGTAAAGAATGCCCGGCTGGTGGTCGTCGACCACGGTCGCGATGTCGCCACGACGGCGCTGATCGCGCGGTTAGACGCCAGCCGGTATTTCGAGGTAGACCAGGTGGCGTTGTCGCCGAAAGCACTGGAAGCTGCTTTCCGGCGCGGCGACGTCAAGGTGGCTGTGGTCTTTCCTGCCAGGTTTTACGAGCGGTGGCAACACGGACAGGAGGCGACCGTACAAATCATAGCCGATGCGTCCGATCCTAATACCGCCAACACGCTGACGCAATATGTGTCGGCCATCGTCTACGACCACGCCTCGGAGCAACGCGGGGTCCAGGCGCCTCCGTACGGTATTCGCGTCGAAACGCGCATGTTGTATAACCCGCAGCTGGAAGGTGCGCCGAATTACGTGCCGGGTGTCATGGCACTGGTGCTGATGCTGGTTTGCGTCATGATGACGGCGGTCTCGATTGTGCGGGAGAAAGAAACGGGTACGCTGGAAGTGCTGTTGGTATCGCCGTTCCGGCCGGTGCTGGTGATCGTGGCGAAGGCGGTACCATACTTGTTGTTGTCACTGGTCAACGTGGGATCTATTCTGATGCTGAGTACGTGGGCGCTCGGCGTGCCGGTACAGGGCAATTTGTTCTTGCTCCTGGCAGAGAGTGTTTTGTTTATCACGACGTGTTTGTCGCTTGGTATATTTATATCGGTGCAGACGAGCTCGCAGCAGGTAGCCATGTTGATCTCGCTGATGGGCATGTTGCTGCCGACCATTCTGTTTAGCGGGTTTATGTTTCCGATCGAGAATATGCCGGTGCCACTGCAGGTGATCTCGAACCTCGTACCCGCAAAATGGTATTATATCATCGTGAAGTCGATCATGATCAAAGGCCTCGGATTTGCCGCTGTGTGGAAAGAAACGCTTATCCTGGCCGGCATGACCGCCGGCTGGTTGATCATCAGTGTCAAACGCTTTAACATTCGCTTAGCATGAGTATGTTATTTTTCTTACTCCAGAAGGAGTTTAAACAGATCTTCCGCAATCGTACCATCCTGGCGGTGGTCCTTGTCATGCCCCTCATTCAGTTAATCGTGCTGCCGCTGGCGGCAGACTATGAGGTGAAGAATATAAACCTCTGTATAGTCGACAACGACCGATCCCCGGAGGCACAACGCCTCGCGCAGCAGCTGACGGCTTCCGGGTATTTTCGGCTCACGGGGTATACCGCGTCGTATCGCGACGCGCAGGCGCTCCTGGAAGCCGATCGTGCGGATGTGGTGTTGACGATTCCGCCGCACTTCGGGCGGGCGTTGGTGCGCGACGGGCAGCAAACCCTGTCGCTCGCCGTTAACGCCATCAATGGCGTCAAAGCGGGCCTGGGCGCTGCCTATATCACGACGATTCTGCAAACCTATAACAACGCCATCCGTGTACAATGGATCCAGCCGGGGCGTTTTCCGGCAGCCCCCATCGTGAAAGTGGCACCCGTGTATTGGTATAACCCCTTTCTCAACTACCGCGTATTTATGGTGCCGGGCATACTGGCCGTGCTGGTGACCATGATCGGCGGCTTTTTATCCGCGCTGAACATCGTCCAGGAGAAGGAGGTAGGCACCATCGAGCAGATCAACGTGTCACCGATCAAAAAGCATTATTTTATCCTGGGCAAGCTGTTACCCTTCTGGGTGCTGGGCAACGTGGTTTTTACGCTGGGCCTACTGGTCGCGCGCGTGGTATACGGCATTGTGCCGATGGGCAGCATACCGCTGCTTTACGGATTCGTAACGCTATACCTCCTGGCCATCCTCGGCTTGGGCCTGCTCATCTCCACCTATTGCGAGACACAGCAACAAGCCATGCTCATCACATTCTTTTTCATGATGATCTTTATTCTCCTGGGTGGCCTTTTCACCCCGCTCGACAGCATGCCCACGTGGGCCCGGGCCGTGGCGTATGCCAGCCCCGTGACACACCTCATTGCCGTCATGCGCATGATCATCCTCAAAGGCAGCACGGCACAGGATGTACTTCCTGCCGCCGCCATCGTGGCCACCTTCGCCCTGATACTAAACGTGTGGGCCATCGTAAACTATCGCAAAACGTCTTAGCAAGAGAATGCGCTCACCATGTCCTCGCATCGTTTGAAGGAAAAATGTCAGAAAAGCGACAGCTGATTCGGTTTAGCGGGCGGCGCTGGTATCCGCGCCACGAACGGTGAATTGTTTACAGTATAGTTTGAACCTGCCCGGGGCGGGCCTGCCAGGGTTGCCGCATGTGTCGCGGTACTGGTAATGTGATATACCGGCGTCTCGACGTAACGCGAAGCCACGACAATTTCCGTAGCCCCTGCTTCGCGGCGAAAGAGGTCGTGTACGAGCTCGGGGCGGTTATTGTCTTTGGATAAGTGCGATAAAAACAAGTGGCTCATAAACGGTGGCCGGTATTCCGTAAACAACTTCAGTGCTTGTGTATTGGAGAGGTGGCCGAGGCCGCCGCGGATGCGGTTCTTTAGAAAAAACGGATACCGTCCGCGCTCCAGCATTTCTTCGTCGTAGTTGGCTTCCAGGAATGCGGCGTGGCATTGCTGGAAATAATGAATGAGGTGTTCGCAGGGCAATCCCAGGTCGGTAAAGACGCCGACGGTCACTTCGCCGCACCGCACGATAAAGCTATGCGGATCACAGGCATCGTGCAGCTTCGGAAAGGCCGTGATGGAAAGGTTGCCGATGGTGATGGGGGTGAAGGCCTGGAAAGTTTGAACACAATCTTCGGACAGCGTGAGGCGGCCTTCCCGGCACGTGCGCGGCGTGACGTACACGGGCAGGCGATAGCGGGCCGACAGTTTGTGTACGCCGTTGATGTGGTCGGAATGCTCGTGTGAGATAAAGATCGCTTTTACGCTGCGCATCGTCAGGCCCAGGCGTGTCATGCGGCGCTCCACTTCGCGGCAGGAGATGCCGGCGTCGATCAGCACAGCTTCCTCCGCATTGCCTACGTAGTAGCAGTTTCCGTTACTGCCGGAGTTGAGGGAAGCGGTAAAAAGCGACATGACACAAAAATAACAAGATAGGGCTAGCACGCCCGAAAAAAATTGATGATTTCATAATACGCTGAGCTTGTTGACGGTACGATGGGATGTGACCTTTGCGCTCACCCGCCTGTGCAATCCCCCGATCACGATATTGCGCTTTTTCAACGCATCCGAGCCGATGATCGTGTAGCGTTAAACGCGCTTTTTGCGCAATATTACCAGAAGCTTTGTGGTTTTGCCTTTACCTACCTGCGTCGCACCGACGAAGCGGAAGAAGCCGTCTCCGACGTATTCTTTACCCTGTGGCGCAGCCGTCACCAGCTCTCCATTGAAAAAAATCTGAAGGCGTACCTCTATACATCCGTGCGCCATGCGGCCCTTGCGACCCTGCGCGCCCGCACACCGGAATTCGAAGATGTCGACGACGCGCGCCTGGCCGAAACCTTGCCCGACGTCCGCGATCCCGAAACCACACTGGCCTACCACGAGCTGCGCCAGCACATCGATGCCGCCGTGGATACGCTGCCCCCCCGTTGCCGCCAGATCTTTCTCATGAGCCGCATGGAAGCCCTGACCTATCGCGAGATCGGCGAGATCCTGAGCATATCCGAAAAAACGGTGGAGAACCAGTTGGTTAAAGCGCTGAGCTTGCTGCGCACGGCTATCCGGCAATATGGGTTGGCACTCTTCTTTGTAGCGATGGATTTTGTTACTGCGTTTTCGCTGTTGTAGTATGGTCGCCCAGGTCACGACGTTCCCTCCACGCCAGTCTGAAGACTGGCACCAGGTGCAGGCACATTCCGATAGCTATCGGAACGCCCTCCCTTCGGTCGGAAGACTTGCGCCAGATGCCATTGTTGGTAACAAACCCTTAATGTTTTCATAATATCCCGACATAGTGGGGTGGCCCGTAAAACCCACTCTTCCAGAGTATAGTATCGACCCACTATGCCTATGGAAAGTTCAGTACCCGAACACCTTATTATCCGATACCTGTCGCGCGAGGCCACACCCGCCGAACAGGAAGCTCTGTTTGATTGGGTCGCTGCCGACGAACGGCACCAACAGTTGTTTCACGAATGGGTGACGGCGTGGGAGCAGAAGCTTCCGTATAATAAAGCCTTCCATCTTTCTCCGGCGCTGGAGAAGCTCAATCGGCGCATTGATGCCTACGACCAGGCACGGACCGAGCCTGCCGAAGCGCGCACCGTATCGCTCACGTGGTGGAAGCTCGCGGCGTCGCTGGCGCTGTTCATTGCCGCCGGTTTAGGCATCTATTTCTATACATTCCGTTCCGCGCCACAGCCCGGGGAAGTTGCTTATCGTGTTAGCAGCACGACGGGCGGGCAGCAGGCCGTTACATTGGCCGACGGCACGGTCGTGACCTTAAACGCAAACTCGCTCCTGCGCTATCCCGCTACCTTTACCAGCGCCACACGTGAAGTATACCTGGAAGGAGAAGCATTCTTTTCGGTCGCCCGCGACGAGGCGCATCCCTTTATGATCCACACCGGCGCGCTCACCACGCAAGTACTGGGCACGTCGTTCAATGTGCGCAGCCGGGCAGATGCCATTACCGTGAGTGTGGCAACGGGAAAGGTACACGTGCGCCATGGTAATGAGGGGCATATCCTGTTGCCAGACGATCAGCTCGTCTATGATATACGCCACCATACCGCCCGCGAAGGCAAAGCAGATCTTGTGGCTGAGCTCGCGTGGATGCAGCGGGTGCTGGTCTTTGAAGACTTGTCGCTGGAAGAGGCCGCGAAGAAATTGCAGGCGGCCTATGGCGTGCGTGTGGTATTGGAAAATGTCGCGCTGCGGCGCTGTGTCATCACAGGACGCTACACGAATCAACCGCTGGAAAAAGTACTGAAGGCTATGGCCTACTCGATCGGCATTCAATATACCCTGCGTAACAATATAGTAACCTTAACCGGAAAAGGCTGTGAATAATCTTATATACCTAACCAAAAAAACAATGGCTACACATTTACAAGCACTACGACACGCGGCTTCCCGCGGGTGGCGACCGGTATTGGCCGGGCTTCTGTTGTCGTGGCTTACGCTGCATGCGCTGCCCGCCGGCGCGGCTGCGGCGCAGGACATTTACCAGGTTCGGATCCAGGTGGACGTCCAGAACACTTCGTTGAAGGAGCTTTTTACAATCATCGAGGACCGTACCGATTTTACCTTCACCTATAGCAGCCGCCGAATCGACCTGGCGCGACGGCTGACGTTGCACGGGCCGTATCAAAACCTCGGCGTGTTGCTCGAGGTAGTCGCGGCGCAGGCAAACCTTCAGATCAAACAGCTCGACGAGCAATTGCTGGTGAAGGCCGCGCCGATCGCGTTACCCCGTGCTGCCCGCGTGGGTGTGGTGCGTGGCCGCGTGCTCGATGACCAGTTGAAAACGGTGCTGCCCGGCGCGACTGTATATCAAAAGGGTACCAGCAACGGTACGACCACCGATGTGAATGGCGAGTTTATGTTGCGTGTGCCGGCGGGCGAGGCAGAAGTGGAAGTGACCTACATTGGTTATCGCACGTATTCGGAGATGGTCACGGTACCAGAGGATGGCGCCATCGAGCTAAACTTTAAGATGGTGAGCGATATTACGCAACTGCAGTTTGTGACCATCACGGGTGTATTGCAAGGTCAGCAACGTGCGTTGAACCAGCAGAAAACCGCCGACAACATTCGCAACGTCGTGAGCGCCGACCAGATCGGCCGTTTTCCAGACCCGAACGTAGCCGAAGCGTTGCAGCGTGTTCCCGCCGTGAACATCGAACGCGACCAGGGCGAAGGGCGCTACGTGCTCGTGCGGGGCCTGGCCCCGCAGTTTACCAACATCAGTATTAACGGTGAGCAGATTCCCTCGCCGGAAGCGGGTGTGCGGTATGTAGCGCTGGATGCCGTGCCGGCCGATCAGCTGGCGTCGATTGAAGTCAGCAAAGCGATCACGCCCGACATGGACGGCGACGCCATCGGTGGTTCGGTAAACCTGGTGACGCGTACGGCGCAGTCGGAGGAATTGAATATCAGTTCGTCGGCGCTGGCGGGGTATAACAACATCAGCGGGAAGACGAATTTTCAGGGTTCGCTGGAGCTGAGCCGCCGCTTCCTGGGCAACAAGCTGGGCGTCATGCTCAACGGCAGTTATTACGCCACCGAGCGGGGCTCGGAGGACTGGGAGCGCGACGGCAACGACCTCGAGCTGCGGGACTATGCTTTGTCACGCACGCGTACGGGTCTGAGCAGCACGATCGATTACAACGTGAACGAACAACACAGCCTGTACTTCCGCACGTTGTACAACCGGTTTACCGATCGCGAGGTCCGCGGCCGCTATATCTTTGTGCCGAACGCGGATGATTCGCCGTTTGAAGACAACGCCATCGAGCGCCTGACGAAAGATCGCCTTGAAAAGCAATACGTCGTCAGTTACAACCTGGGCGCCAAACATACCTTTACCGGCTTTAACCTCGACTACGAAGCGTCGTTCTCCGAAGCCATTCAGGACACTCCGTTCGACATTGAAGTGGGCAGTGTGAGCGAGGTCGATCAACTGTCGATCGACTTTGACAGCGACCCCGATTTTCCGACGATCACGCTCAACGATCAACCGAACGCACAGCGCACCAACGCTTACCTCGACAACACGCGTTACGCGTTTGACGAAGTAACGATGGGCAATACCTATGCGAAGGATCGCAATAAGACGGCGAAGTTTAACGTCGGTGTGCCCTACAAGGCTGGCGAGAGCGATGGTTTGCTCAAGTTTGGCGGGAAGGTGCGTTTGAAAGAGAAGTCGTATGAGATCACGGAAAATGTCTTTGGCTACACGGGGGCGAACGATCTGACGCTCGATCAATATTCGGGTGGCGACTATAATAAGAAGTTTCTGGATGGTCGCTATAACATGAATCCGCACGCGGATTCCGAAAAGTTTGTGCGTTTCTTTAACAACAACCGCCAGGACTTCGAGCTGTCGGTAGACGACAAGCTGGCGACGGAAGCTGCCGAAGCGTATACGGCCAGCGAAGATGTATATGCCGGGTATGTGATGACGCGTATTCAACGCGACAAGCTGATGTTGTTGGGTGGTGTGCGGTATGAGTATACGGATGTGTCGTATACGTCGTTCAATGTCATAAACGAAGAAGAGATCCTTCCGGAAAAGGGCGGTCGTAATTATGGCTTCCTGCTGCCGCAGCTGCACGTGAAGTATAAGCTGAACGAAGACCTGAACCTGCGTGCCGCGATTACGCGCAGCTATGCGCGTCCGAATTTCAGTGACATCGTTCCGGCGCAAGAGATCAATATCAATGAGGGGGAAGGCACCATCGGCAATTCGAAACTGAAGCCGGTGTCGGCGACAAACGTAGACGTGTTGGCGGAGAAATACTTCGGTACGGTGGGGATCCTGTCGGGTGGCGTGTTCTATAAGAAGCTCGGCGACTTTATCTTCAGCCGTAACTTTGACTCGAATGTATACCCGGGCTCGCAAGGGGAAATGATCCGCCTGACGCAAGCGCAGAATGGCGAAAGCGCTGATCTCTTCGGCTTTGAAGTGGCGTACCAGCAGAACCTCACGTTCCTGCCGGGCGTTTTGAAAGGGTTGAGCGTATACGCGAATTATACCATGACCTCGTCGAACGCCCGGATTCAGTCGCGTGAGAATCCGGAGGACAAAGAGGAAATCCGTTTGCCGGGACAGGCGCGTCACATGGGCAACCTGTCGCTGGCGTATGCGCTGGGCCGCGTGAACGTGCGCCTGTCGGGGAACTTCAATGGTGAGTATATTAGTGAGATCGGCGGCGATGCCAGCGAAGACCTGTATGTAAAAGATCGCCTGCAGCTCGATGCGACGGCGACAGTGACCATCACTCCGCGCATCCGCTTCTTTGCGGAGTTCCTCAACCTGACGAATCAACCGTTCGAAGTATACCAGGGCAACGAATCGCACTACATCCAACGTGAGTTTTACTCGTGGTGGACACGCGCCGGTGTGAAATTCGACCTTTAACCCCACAATGCCATTGACTATGAAAAAACATACTATCCACGCTTCGCTCTTCGCACTCACACTCACCCTGATTCCTGGGTGTGTAGACAACTCGCTCGAAGAAACTCCACACGATGACAACTTCCCGCTGCAGCTCGTGCTCGACGCCGAAGAAGGCGCCGACCTGGCCGATGCCGAAGACTACGACATCGAGATCAAGTTCGCCGACTACCTGCCCGGCACAACGCTGCCGTCCACCACGATAACCTTGGACTACACCATCGAAGACCTGGCGGGTACGATGGAAGGTGTCGTAGCGATAGACAAAGTGGTATACGAAGTAGCGCTCGACGACTGCACCTATGCGCGGGAGCTGGCGTTTACGGCCTCGGCCGATGGCCTGAGCGGTACGATCACGATCGCACCGGACGCTGATCTGGGCACTGTGCCCGAGTCGTTTGAGGTGGTGTTGACCTTGCCGGGCGCGGAGGATACCGAAGGTGGTTTTACGGTGGTGTTTTCGAATTTGAAGACCACGGAGGCGGTATTGCTTGGTTCGCCGCGTGCATTCGAATATGAGGTGCTGGACAACGACGTTGCAGGTGAATGGGAACTGGAGATCAGCTCGGAAGAAGCGTTTGAGCAGTTTAAGGCCATGTTCGGTCCGGTAAATCCGGACCTGGAAGCGCTTTCGTTTGAGGACATCACGGGTAAGGTCACCGCCGAATTTGAGTTTGAAGAAATGAAGTTTGTGCTGGAGCTGGCAGAGACTGAAGAGGTTACTACCTGTGAAGACGGCGAATCGGAGACCGAGACTGAAAACAACGTGATCGAGATCGAAGCCGAGTATGATGCTGAAGACGGTGCGCTGGAATTTGAAGGCAGCCATCCCATCCTCGGTGATAACGGTTTGGTAGCGGATGAGCTGGACTTCCTGGCAGAAGCCGAATACGCGCTCGATGACGAAGGCGAGACACTCTCGATCCGTTTCTTTACGCTGGTGGATGAAGATAACTTTGCCGAGGGTGAAGAACTCTTCCGCGATGCTAACGGCGTAACTTTTATGTTTGAGAAAGACTAAGCCTGTATGCGCCATAATACACCATACCTAATCCTATACATCTGTTTTCTTGGGCTGGCGTGCCAGCCCAGGAAGGCATTCACTCCCGCTGGAGCCGATACCCTGGCCGTGGTAAAGCCCGTCTTTGCCTCGGACTCCGTGCGGCACGACAGCGACGACCCGGCCATTTGGATCAATCCCGCCGACCCTGCACAAAGCCTGGTCATCGGCACGGACAAAGGCGGCGACACGGGCGACGGTGCCCTGTATGTATTTGACCTGCAAGGCCACGAGGTGCCGGGCAAGACTGTTCACGACATCCGCAGGCCGAACAATGTCGACGTAGCCTACGGCTTAACCGTGGCGGGCCAAAAGACGGACATCGCCGTTTGCACGGAGCGCAACACCAACTCGATTCGCGTCTTCAGCGTACCCGCCATGCAGGCCATCGATGGTGGCGGCATTCCGGTCTTTGACGGCGATTCCCTGCGCGCGCCAATGGGCATTGCGCTCTATACCGACCCCACCACGGGCGCGATCTACGCGATCGTAGGCCGCAAGACCGGCCCGACCAATGGTACGTATCTTTGGCAATACCGGTTGGGAGACAACGGGCAGGGTGTAGTAACCGGTACGCTGGTGCGAAAGGTTGGGGTTTATAGCGGGAAGAATGAGATTGAGTCTATCGCCGTCGACAATGAATTGGGCTATCTATACTGTTCGGACGAAGGCGTCGGAATACGCAAGTATTACGCGCATCCCGACAGTACCACGCGCGAGCTGGCGCTCTTTGCAACCACCGGCTTTGCCGACAATCACGAAGGTATCTCGATCTATAAGCAAGCCGATGGCAAGGGATATATTCTCGTGTCGGATCAGCAAGCACGTCGGTTTCAGATTTTTCCACGCGAAGGCACAGCCTCCAGTCCACACGAGCATCCATTGCTGCGGATCGTAAACACGTCTACCGTGGAAAGCGATGGCAGTGATGTGACCAGCGTGGGGTTGCCGGGATTTCCGCGGGGCATGTTTGTGGCGATGAGTGATGATAAAACGTTTCAGTTTTACCGGTGGGAGGATTTGTGGTAAACGCCTGACCCTACGGCCTACGGTTGACCTTTCGAGACACGTAGCTCCAGCACAAGCAGCACGTTGACGAAGAAGATGAAGGTCAGGAGGGCAAGCTGGGTGTAGTCGGTGTAGTTGCGGGCCACGGTCATCGCCAGGTGGGCGCCGTTTAACAGGCACAGGAACATTGCCCACACAAACGAAAACCACTGAAACGGCCGGTTGAAGCTCAGCACCGTAAGCGTACCAATCAACAGCGACCCAATTTCCAGCACGATGCGCATGACATGCAGATTGAGCGGTATGCCCCCGGCAGTATGGCCAGGCAACAGGATCGGGACACCATAGCGGATGGCGGTTAGTTCATAATATCCGTGCAGCACGTAACACATGCCAATAAGCACCCAGAAGAAAGCAATTTTAGACGGTTGGTTCATGCCGGGAAAGATAGGGCTGAAAACAGGCGTTTTCCGGTCGGGCGTAGGGATGAGGTATGTTTTCCTGGCAGAATGACGGATTGCACAAATCAGTGTGAGTGTGGAGTGAGAGCGAACGCCCTCTTGCGTCCTGGCGTCGAATGAGGGAGCAATCGAAGGGAGCCAGGATACAAGAAGGGCGGCTAAACCAGTGTGAGCGTGAGAGCGAACACGAGCACACTGGTTTTCTTCGCTCTCGCGCTCACACTCACACTGTGTGTTAGGGTTTGGGCCTGCCGGCAGGCAGGGTTATTCTTTGATGAACTTCTTCACTTCGCGTTTTGCGCCGTTTTGGAGCTGGAGGATGTACAGGCCCGGCTTCAGCGCCGATACGTCGGCGGAATTGTTCTGGAGCTGCAGCTCAGTCGTTTTACCGTTTTGGTCTACGATGCGGGCCTTGCCCTGGTCACCACCGTCCCATGCCGTTACGGTCAGGACGTTGCGTACCGGGTTGGGGTATACCTGCACGGAGGATAGCTCCCGGGCAGCGGAGGTGCCCGACGGGGTGGTGGTGGCAAAGGTTGTCGCCGCGGCACCCGTGCGCGTGATACGGATCCAGTTGATGTTCCAGCCGCCGCTTTGTGCGTAGAGACCCAGGCTATAGGTGCCTGCCGGTGCGGTTACCGTGTGTGATACGGTAGTCCAGTTCTGCCAGCCGCCGGTGGCGGGGATGTCGCGGTAGCCCAATACCGTGGCGCCCGCATTGATATCCACGGAAAGTTGTCCTCCGGTCGACTCGCTGGCGACACGATACTCGATGGTATAGGTGCCGGCGGTAGGGAAGGAGACGCCGCTGTAGGCCATCCAGTCACCCGTTTCGATGTACCCTACGCTCTGGCCGCCTTCCGAGCAAGCCTCGTTGGTAACGCCCGACATAGACGTAAAGCTTTCGGCTTCGATCACGGTGCTGGCACCGGCGGTGCGTGCAATGCGAACGGAGCTGGCCAGGTCGTTGAAGTTGTCGTCTACGAGACAGGCGTCATCGGCTGTCTTCACGACCGTCGTGCCGGTGTAGTTGTTATCCAGATACAAGGTTACCTGGTAGCCGGCTTGTACACGCAGCGACGAGATGTCGTCGTTCACAATGCCGCGGGCTTGGAGGTCTGTTACGAGGTAGTTGCCTTCGGGCAGGGATACCGCATAGCCGCCGTAGTTACAATCTTTATAGAAGGTGGCCACACCGTTGGTACCGGTAGATGGTACAATGCGACCGGTGATGGTATAGCTGCCCAGGGAGGCGTAGTCGGAGTAGCCGTTGGTGGCGGGGTCGCCCGCGCCGGTGCCGTCTACGGAAATATAGTATACGCCCGCCGTGAGGTTAGCGTCGAGGTGTGTGTTCAGCCCCGTGCCGTTGAAGGTGCCGATCTGTGCACCCGAGGCACCTTCGTAGAGGCGTACGAGTACGTCCAGGTCGCCGTGACGTGATACGGTGTTGATGTCCAGGGATATGGAGCCTGTGCCGGTGTTGAACGAGAAGAAGTCGACGTCGGCGGTGCGCTCGATCAGGCCGGTGCGTGCGGACAGGGTGCCGGCTGCGTCGGCGGCCAATGCGGTAGCCGCATTGGAGGCGTTGCCGTGGTCATCGTTGCGGAATTGGATGAAGCGCGTCATGACGGTCAGGTCGTCTTCCTTGTTGTTGGCAGCGTTGTATTCGCCTTTGCTCCATTGGGTGATCGGCTCGTAGTAGCCTACGCCCATGATCGGAGCCCAGTCGCCGTGGCCGGCGAAGTAGCCCTCGCTGGGGTTGGTGCGGCCGTCGTGGCCGAGGCCTACGGTGTGGCCGATCTCGTGTGCACCGGCTTCACCGCCACCTTTGCCGCTGAGCACAAATACCCAGCATGGCCAGTCCTGGTAGCCGAAGCCACCCACGAAGGCCACGCCACCGGCGCCGGGAGCGGCGGTGTTTGTCGGTGTGAAGACGCAACGCTGGCGACGGTTTACCGCGTACGAGTTGTAGACCGTTTCGCTGGTGGTAATGTTGATGTTGTAAGGACGGAAATCTTCGCTGATCACTTCCCAGGTTTCTTGTACAGCCGCATCGGACATGCCCGACGCAGCGGCGTTGATGGGATTACCGTTGTTCCAGCCGGTGCCGGCCGGCATGTTGTAACCATCGAAGTCGAGGAATACCACGGCGTTGGCGCCGGGCAGGCTTTGTAAGTTGTTCAACGCCATTGCTACCGGACCGGGCTCACTGGCTGCGGCACGGGCTTCCGGTTTTGTGGGACGCGTATAGTCGAGGCACAATACTTTGTCGATGTCCTTGGCTTGCAGGTAAGCATTGCCGGCGGCATCGGAAATGTACTCGTAGGCTACACGCTGATCTTTCAGGATGATGTTCCCGCGCAAGGTGTTGTTTTGGATGTGCAGGAAAAACGTGCTGTTCTGTTGATCCTGAATGCTTCCGATGAGCATGATGTCGTCGCTGGTCTGCTGGCTGCGGTGGTTGATGTTGAGCTGCACCCCTGCACGGCCAGGCAGGGCCGCCTGCAGCGAAGCCGCGCCCCGCTGGCCGGCGCCAGGCACCAACGATTTCTTCAATGCGGATACCGTGCCCAGCGATACTTTATCCTGGGCTCCAGCTGTAATTCCCGCGAGCAGGAGAAATGCTGCGCAGGTCAATTTTGTAAAAGAAAACTTCATAGTGTGTTTTTTTGGTTGAGAAAAGAGAACACAATTCGATCAAAGGCCAGCTACGGCGCAATGGTCGGTATCCCGCAGAAAAATGTGAAAAGCGATTATTGAATGGCGGGGTACAGTTATTAAGCGGCAACACCTGTGGCCGCAAACGTGTTGGATACACGATTAATCCGGTATGCTAACGTCGCAAAAAATTGCCGCATAAAATTTGATCTAATACTATGCGAGAGACGAAAATTTCTTTACCCGGTTTAATACCAAACTATATAGCGCGATAAAATAAAGTTTCTGACGACGCCGGTTGCGTTGCTGTGCCGCGTGTAAATTTAACCTGCTCATTAACCCAAAAAACTGTCTATGATCTATTTGGATAACGCGGCCACCACGCCGCTCGACCCCGAGGTATTCGAGGCCATGAAGCCCTATATGCTGAATGACTTCGGCAACCCTTCGTCTACCCACAGCCATGGCCGTAAAACGCGTGCCGCGCTGGAGTCCGCGCGTCAGCAGATCGCATCGCTGCTTAACGCCGAGCCCGGCGAGATCGTCTTTACCTCCGGTGGTACCGAGGCCGACAATGCTTTGCTGCGCGGTGCGATCCAGGTGCACGGCGTGCAGCATGTTATCACCTCGCCGATCGAGCATCATGCAGTAAGCCATACGTTGGAAGTGCTGGCGCGTCAGGGCTGGTTTAAGCTGCATCATGTTACGCTCGACGAGAAAGGGCATATCAATCTGGACGATCTCGAAACGTTGCTGAAAGAAAATCCGCATGCCGTGGTGTCGCTGATGCATGCAAATAACGAGATCGGTAACCTGCTGGACATCGAGCGGGCAGGGGAGCTTTGTCATTACTATAACGCATGGTTTCATTCGGATACTGTCCAGACGGTTGGTCACCTTCGCCACGACCTGAGCCGCTTAAAAGTAGACGGCATGACCGCCGGCGCGCATAAGTTTCATGGGCCGAAAGGCGTGGGCTTTATGTTTGTGCGGAAGAAGAAACGTATCGAGCCGTTCATTCACGGCGGCGCCCAGGAACGCAACATGCGTGGGGGTACGGAGAATGTATATGGCGTCGTAGGCATGGCCAAAGCGCTGGAGCTGGCGTACCGCGACATGGATGCACATGCACGCCATATCCGCGCATTGAAGTTGCGTATGACCGCGCAACTACGCGAAGCGATTCCGGGTGTGAGCTTTCATGGAGACTCGGAAGATTTGAAGCGGAGCTTATATACTATTCTGAATGTTTGTTTGCCGGAGTGTGATGAGAGCGGGCAACTGCTGTTTAATCTCGATCAACAGGGAATCTCGGCATCCGGGGGCAGCGCGTGCTCGAGCGGAGAGCCAGGAGGGTCGCACGTGTTAAAGGCGTTGTATCCTTCCTGTAAAGGTGCTTCCGTACGGTTTTCGTTTAGCCGCTTCAACACCGTGGAAGACATCGATCAGGCGGTACGGGCGCTCGAGCAACTTTGTTGTATACCCGCATAATATCGTGCACCGTGTGAGCGCGATACGGGTATTCTTTTTCGTCGTGCTCACACTTTTTTTGGTTGATTCATGTTGGATGCTGGCCGAAGAGATGAATTGTTCGCCGAAAGATTTCAGGGTTGAGAAACTTGTTGTGCAGGTGAGCCTGAAATAACAAGTTGATGCGGACGATTACTTGACAGATTCATTGTTTTGTATATATTGCTAGAATAAGTGTTGTTTTTGACACACAGAAAGTAAGCCCGGCTTTCATTATTCTATGAATATTTACTCGTCGAGCACGGATCGTGAAATATGGAGAGCCTTTAAAGGAGGGGACGACCATGCTTACGAATTCATCTATAATCGCCATGCACGCGAGCTATTCAGCTACGGTCTTCACATCGTGCGAAACCGCCAGCTGGTAGAAGACTGTGTTCACGATCTTTTTGTTTACGTATTCCAGCATCGCGCAACGCTGGGTGACACCAATGCTATTAAGTATTACTTGTTCAAGTCATTGCGCAGGCGTGTCATCGAGGTGCTGGAGAAGCAAAGCAAGGCTGCCCAGGAATCGCGCGCGGTGGCGGATAGTTACCATCATGATGAGCTTGCGACCGCCTCCCAGGAAGTCAATATGATCGAAGCCGAAACCAGCATCGCGAAAAACCGCCGGTTGGCAGAGGCTATTGAAAATCTCCCGCCCAGGCAAAAGGAAGCAATCTATTTGTTGTATTTCAGTAAGTTAGAGTATGAGGAGATAGCCGCCATCATGTCGTTAAGTATACGCACGGTCTATAATCAGATCCATACCGCCATACAGACCCTGCGCAGGGAACTGGGCAGTACGGAAACACACCGTTTGCCGATTTTTCTCGAATAGACTCCACTTTCATAAAACTTTTTTCTTTTCTGAGATTTTTAGACCAATCTGGGAAATAAATCTATTCCCATCCTGGCGACGTGCTCCATTATTGTCGAGTTTAAAGCGCTTATCCTGACCGCTATAGGCCCGGGCAGGATAACTATTTTAAAAATTTCTTTAAAGCGCCTGGTAAAAAACTAATCCATCACCCTTTAACAACATGAAACCATGAACGAGAACCGTCCTACGCCTGACATGAATTACGAAAACTATTCGGTGGAAGATTTTGCTGCCGATAAGGATTTTGTGCAGTGGGTAAAGAATTCCAGCCCGCAACAGGCACAGCATTGGGCAACATGGCTCAACGACCATCCCCATAAACGACAGGTCGTAGAAGAAGCACGCGCCCTGGTGCAAGAAATCGATTTCAACATGGCACCGGAAGCGCACGCCATGGCCCAGGATGTATGGGAGCGTATCAAGGCCAGCAATGCTCAAACCGTTGACAGACCTCCTGTACCGGCGCCCGCCAGAGAATTGCCCCGGCGTACGTACTCCTCTGTTCGTTGGTTGCGCAGAGCCGGCATCGTGTCGGCGCTGGTACTGGTCATCGCGATACCTGCCTATATCTTCTTACACGGTCCGGTGGTGTACGAAACGCAGTATGGTGAGACTAGCCAAATCGAATTGCCCGACGGATCGCTCGTGGTGCTGAACGCCAATTCCAGACTCGAGCTTAGCGACGATTGGGACAGCGACCGCGAAGTGTGGCTCCGCGGCGAGGCCTATTTTGAGGTTCGTAAAAAAACGAATCCGGCCGACGTATCGCGCCGGTACAAATTTACCGTACACACCAGTTCCCTGGATGTTAACGTAGTCGGTACTGAGTTTACCGTGTCGCAACGGGATAAAACAACCGTCGTGCTCAACGAAGGAAGAATCGAATTAGCTGTAGATGATCAATATATCGCGATGAAACCTGGTGATAAGGTGGAAGTTTCCGGAAGCAAGGAGCTTCGGCACGAAACCGTAAACCCCAAGGTATATAGCGCGTGGAAAGATCATGTATGGATACTGGACGGACTCACACTCGAGGAGATTGCCGTTCGCATACGGGAAACGTATGGCCTGCAGGTTGAGATCAAAAATCAACCGCTGGCGGACGTGGAGATCACCGGCGTTGTTCCCACGAACAATCTGGAGACGCTGTTGAGCGCCTTATCGACCGTATTCGACCGGAAGTTTATCCGACGACGAGACCGGATTTTGATTGAGTAAATAAACCTTTAACCCCCCTAAACCTAAATGAAAAGAGCTCTACTTTTAAGTTTGCTCCTTGCGTTTGTCGCTACGGGCTGTTTCAGCCTGGTGCAAGCACAAGAAGTTTATGCCTCTGCGTCGCAGACCCTGCACGGAGAGAAAGCGAAGAAGGCGGTCTACAAACCGCTTAAGAAGGTAATGCAGGAATTACGCGACAAGCGTGGCATTTACTTCATGTTCAACAGTAAGGATATCCAACTCGTTGTGGTGAACGCCTCTGTCACGGAAGGCGCCACCATCGAAGAAATTCTGGAAAGCATTCTTACGCCTGTTGGACTGACTTACAAGAAAGTAGATAACATCTATGTTATTCTCGAAAAAGCGAACTCGAACATCACACCGGAAGTTCAGGATCGCCTCTCGCGTAACCAGGCAGCATCTCAAGATCATTCCCGCCATGCCGATCATGCAGCCGACCTGCGGCAGGCCGACGGCGCGACGGTGACATCAAACGTATTTAGCATTACAGGCCGCGTTTTTTCCGAGCTCGGCGAAGACATGCCGGGTGTGAACGTGGTTGTCAAAGGCACCACCATCGGCGTGGTGACCGACGCGGCCGGGCGGTATACCCTCGAGGCGCCCGATGGCAATGGTACGCTGGTGTTTTCATTCATCGGCTATTCCACCCAGGAAGTGCCGATCATGAACCGTACGACGATTGAAGTACAAATGCAGCCCGATATCACGTCGCTGAGTGAAATCGTGGTGGTAGGGTATGGCACGCAAAAGCGCGCTGAGATAACCTCGTCTGTTGCCACGGTAAAGGCAGATCAATTTCGCCAGACCGGCGCCCGTAACGCGATGGATCTTGTACAAGGTAAAGTAGCGGGCCTTACGGTAACCCGTGTGCAGGGCTCGAATCCCAACAGTTCCGTATCGCTTTCCATTCGTGGTGTAACGTCCATCGACGGATCCAGAGCACCCCTCGTCATCATCGATGGTATACCCGGTGGCAACCTCGATCTGTTACAGCAGGACGATATCGAGTCGATCGATGTTTTAAAAGACGGTTCGGCCGCCGCGATCTATGGCACGCAAGCCAACGGCGGTGTAATATTAGTAACGACTAAAAAAGGAAAAGCAGGGGCGGCGACCATCGACTATGCTACTTACTTCCGAAGAGAATATGTTCAACGCAGGCCTGATTTTATGACGGCCGGTCAGTACCGCGCAAGATTGGCGGCCAACGAGCTTCCCGGAACACCCACCGATTTTGGATTTTCGGTGGATGGCTTTGACGAGATTGTCAATCAGGATAACCTGTCGCAATATCACAACCTGGCACTTTCGGGTGGTACCGAAAATACAAACTATCGCGCGAGTCTTACGTATCAGGATCTTCAAGGTATTGCCCGCGAAAACAGCCGCGAACAATATGGCTTGCGATTCAATCTCAACCAAAAGGCGTTTGACGGTAAACTGTTAGCGTCCATCAACCTGGCTACAAATTTTAACGAAGCCAACCTGCTCGGCGGTGGTAATGTGGATACCCAGATTACCGGCGGTGGTTGGGAAAGTGTGTTGGTACGCAACCCGACAAGCCGGTATAAAAATGACGATGGCACGTGGTATTTCGAACCCACCAATACCAATGAGCTTGCCCGTCTGGAGCAGGAAACTTCTGATCGTCAACAGCAAACCACGTCAATCGATGGTAAAATCAGCATCGAGCCCATCCCTGGATTAAAAGGATCTTTGTTTGGCGCGGTACAACGCAATTATTGGATTGACGGTATTTACAGATTGCGCGCTTCTGAATACTCAGTAGAGAACGGCACGGCAGAATGGCGGAATGGTGGTTATGCTCAGAAAAACACCGAGCAGTCTATTAAGTATGCATTCGAACCTACGATCGATTATACGCGTAAGTTTGCTACGCATCACAACGTTACGCTGTTAGGCGGGTACAGCTGGCGTTACGAAGTCAATGAGGGTTTTAAGGCCGAGAACGCCGGATTCATCAATGACCGTTGGGAAGACAACTCCCTCGTCAATGGTAGCGCGAACGCCCTGGGCAAGGCTTTGATGAGCAGCTTAAAAAACGATAACACGCTCATTGCATTCTTCGGCCGCGTAAACTACGCGTTTAATGATAAATACATGGCGCAATTTATCCTGCGCCGCGAGGGTTCGTCACGTTTCGGCGCGAATAACAAATGGGGTAACTTCCCCGCTGCCTCGGTAGGCTGGAACATCAGCCGCGAAGAATTCATGCAGGATTTTGGATTCTTGGATGACTTGAAATTGCGCGTAGGGTATGGTGTAACCGGTAATGCCGGCTTTGCGAACTATGCTTCGAAGGTTACGCTCTCTACCGGTAATAACTATGGATATCCGGACGGCGTGTGGAGACAAACCTATGGACCCAGTCGCAATCCCAACCCCAACTTGCGCTGGGAGAAGAAACAAGAATGGAACTTTGGTCTGGATTTCGCCCTGTTCAACAACAGGTTAACCGGTATGATCGATGTGTACAACCGTCGCACAGTAGACCTGATCGGGAGCTATAACTCCCAGCTGCCAGCCTATATTACGGACGTGATCAATGCCAACGTGGGTACCATTGCCACGAATGGTATCGAGTTGACCTTAAGCGGTACGGTGATGAGTAAGGCGAATTTCCAGTGGAAAATGGATCTTGCGGCCAGCCATGCGTCAAATAAAATGCAGAAATTCTCCGATGATATCTATAAAGTTAACTTCCGAACCTTTGCTCCGATTGGCGGTGCCGGTGCGTTGGGCGACGCCATCCGTACATTCGAGGGCGGTGCCATCGGTGCGTTCTACGGCAAGCGCTTCGCCGGCTTTACAGAAGATGGTAAGTGGTTGTTCTATAAACGCGACGGCAGCGTAGCGCGTGCAGCAGACATTGCCAATTCAGCTGATCCGAATCAATCTGACTACGCTATTATCGGTAATGGCATTCCGAAATATTACCTGTCGTGGACGAACACCTTTATCTACAAGCGATTCGACCTGCGCGTGTTCATGCGTGGCCGCTTCGACTATCAAATCCTCAATACCATGGAAATGAGCTATGGTACAAAAGCGTTCACAGGGGGTAATTTGTTGAATAGCGCATTTGAAGAGCATGCTCAGCTGAATGATACCTACCAGTATTCTGACTATTATCTTGAAAACGGTAACTTCTTCAAACTGGATGAAGTAGCCCTCGGCTATAAATTTGATCTCCAGTCGTCCAACTACATCCGTAGCCTGCGTGTATATGTAGCAGGCCAGAACCTGGCCATCATGACCAAATACAAAGGCAATGATCCTGACTTTGTGCAAGACACCGGTGTTGCCCCGGGCGTTGACGGCCGCGGCCCGTACCCCAGCACACGCTCGTTTATGGTAGGTCTTAATGTCGGATTCTAAAAGGACAAACGCAATGAAGAAATATTTCAAATACTATGTATTGGCGCTGCTCGTAATAAGTGCCAATGCCTGCACCGATCTCGAAGAGAACATGTACGATACGATTGTCACAGACGAATTCTATGGCAATAAAAATGAAGTGTTGTCTGCCGTGTTGCGCCCCTATACCCATGCCTCCGCGTGGATTACCTCCTCCGGGCAGGTAGGCTGGTGGCGTGTATCCGAGCTTTCGGCGGATCAGTTGGCCTGGCCCGTAAAAGGTATTCACGGTCAGGATGGTTTTCAATGGGTTCGCCTGCACTACCACACGTGGACGGAAGATGATGACGTGGTTTGGGGGCCCTGGCGTTTAATGTGGTGGGGCCTGGGTCTATGCACCGACCCCATTGACAATCTCGAGAAGAGAAGCATCGAGCAGATGGGCATCACCGAAGCGGAAAAAGCCGCCTTTATCGGCGAGCTTAAACTGCTGCGTGCGCTTCACTATCTCAAGATCATGGACTTGTGGGGTAATGTGCCGATTCCTGCCAGCATAGGCGAAGTCAGCCCTAAAACGCGTTCACGCGCCGAGGTTTTCGCTTACATCGAAAAGGAGATCCTGGATAACATCAATAACGTTCCACCGCTGTCCGCGGCCATGGCAGGCCGGATGTCGCAAGCCGGGGGCTATGCTATGTTAGTAGAATTGTATCTCAATGCAGAAAAATGGACGGGTACCCCGCGTTGGGACGATTGTATCGCGGCGGCCGATAAGCTTATCAGCAGTGCCGCCGGTGGTCAGAACGGTGCGATGGAGCTTGATCCCAACATCACGGATCAATTCAAGCCCGACAATCATAAGTCGAAGGAAGTGTTGTTTGCCATTACATACAACACGCAAACGTCCAATAATGCGCCGCCATTCCCCGCCGACTTCTTTTATTTTGATCAAAAAGCCATTTATGGTGGAACCCGCGATGGTAACGACGGCGTAGTGCTCGTTCCGGGAGTATATACTACATACAATGATGACGACCTTCGTAAAACCGAATGGTTGCTGGAAGGTCCTCAATACAAGTATGGTACCACCGATACGCCTGTACAGGGCCGTTACGAGTATGCCAACCAACCGCTTGTTTTCGTCGATAACATTCGCAAAAACAAAGAGGCCGAGGCGAATGGAACAGATCCTGAAAATTTGGTCTCTAACATGCTGAACGGTGAAGAGAATAGTGGCGTTCGTTTCAATAAATACAAACTGGGCGTGGCGCCAACAGTCAGTGCTGCTAATGGTAATCCATTCTATAACAGTACAGATTGGAATGTATACCGCCTTACCTGGATCTATTTTGCAAAAGCAGAGGCGTTGATGCGTAAGAACGGAAACATCGCCAACCAGGACGCTGTCGATCTGATCAACACGTGTAAGAAACGTGCGTTCACCGATGATACCTGGCCGACCCATGCGTATACCATCGCCACGCTGACCCTGGACGAGCTTCTGGCCGAAAGAGGCCGCGAGTTTATCTTCGAAGGCTTCCGCCGTCAGGACCTGATCCGTTTTGGTAAATTCACCACTGCATCCTGGTGGGATCACGCGCCGACGGCCATCACGCGTGAACTCTTTGCCGTGCCGCAACGCCAGCGAACACTGAACCCGAACCTCGATCAAAACGACGGTTATATTAAATAACGTGTCCTGAAACGTTGACATAAGAACTTGATGTCGATCTAATAAAGGCTGCCTGGAAACAGACAGCCTTTATTTTTTAGGATGGCCAGGCAGAGTTTTTTACCCCACACAGCTTGAAAAACCTGGCTCCATGGATCTATACACCCAGCTCATCTGGCTTTTTGTCCTCCCACTGCCCATCGCCTGTGTGGCCTGGACCGTTACCCACGAGGAGATCTTTCACGAACCGCACGAATATTGCGTGCGGCGCAGCAAGGAAAGCCGGATGCTCGTAACCCGGAAGTTCTTCTACCTTTTCACCTGCGAGTACTGCTTTAGCCACTATGTGACTATCGGCGCCCTGTTCTTCACCCGCTTCCACCTGTTGCTGCCCGACTGGCGCGGCTATATCCTGGCCGGCTTTGCCCTGGTCTGGATCGCCAACATCTATATGAGCCTGTACGCCATAATCCGGATTGACCTGAAAAAAGAGCGGATTCTGGTAAAAAAGGAAGAATCGGAAATGGAGGGCTAACCCGCCGAAACGTGTATTTTTGCCCCCGGTATGGAACGGATGGCAGAGATTTCTACAGCGGCGAATCCGACAGGTAGTGCGGAGGCGGCCCAAAAGACGGTTTTTTCGATTCTTTTTACGATTAGCTTTTCACACCTGCTCAACGACATGATGCAGGCCGTGATTCCGGCGGTGTACCCGCTGATCAAGGACAGCTTCCACCTGTCGTTTACTCAAATCGGTTTGATTACGCTTACGTTCCAGCTTACGGCGTCGCTGTTGCAGCCGTTTGTGGGCTTTTATACGGATCGCACGCCGCGACCTTATTCGCTGTCGGTCGGTATGGGCTTTACCCTGATCGGGTTGGTAGCCCTGGCATTTGCGTCCAGTTTTGGCTGGGTGCTGGTGTCGGTGGCGCTGATCGGCATGGGGTCGTCGGTGTTTCACCCCGAATCTTCGCGGGTGGCGCATTTGGCGTCCGGTGGACGGCGTGGACTGGCGCAGTCGGTGTTTCAGCTGGGTGGCAATGCCGGCAGTGCCCTGGGGCCTCTGCTGGCGGCGCTGATCGTGGTGCCGCACGGGCAGGTGCACGTGTTGTGGTTTTCGGTGGCGGCATTGCTGGCGATGGTGATCCTCTGGAAAATAGGGGACTGGTACAAGGGGCACCTCTTCCTGCGGGCCAAGAAGGCGGCGGCCGCGGTGGGCGATTTGCGTCCGGGATTCACGCGGCGCCAGGTGTTCTTCGCCATCGGCATTTTGCTGGTGCTGATCTTTTCGAAGTATTTCTACATGGCCAGCATGACCAACTATTTCACGTTCTTTCTGATCGATAAGTTCAAGCTCCCGGTGCAACAGTCGCAGGTGTACCTGTTTATATTCCTGGCGGCCGTGGCGGCGGGAACGTTGCTGGGCGGCCCGCTGGGCGACCGCTTCGGGCGGAAGTATATCATCTGGATCTCGATCCTGGGGGCGGCGCCTTTTACGCTGGCGTTGCCGTATGTGCCGCTGGTCTGGACGGTGGTGCTGTCGGTGATCATCGGGTTTATCATTGCCTCGGCTTTTTCGGCCATCCTGGTGTATGCGCAGGAGCTAATGCCGGGCAAGGTGGGCATGATTGCGGGGCTGTTCTTTGGCTTTGCGTTCGGCATGGGCGGACTGGGCTCGGCGGTGCTGGGCCGGCTGGCCGACCTGACCAGCATTGGTTATGTGTTTCAGCTCTGTGCCTTTCTGCCGTTGATCGGTATCGTGACCGGGCTGTTACCCAACATCGAAGGAAAAAAACGTTAACTTTAGAAGGTTTTAGAGTCATGTACGAGCAAGTAGACGGATATTCATTGACGATTGTACGCCGTTACCCGCAGGCCGACATCTGCACGGTCGCCGGGCATCCCGACACGGTGGTGGTGCGGGCGATGTCGACGTATATTCCCCTGATGGTGTTTCAGATAATCTTCCAGAAAGTGGTCGAGATGGACCAGGTCCGGGAAGGGCAAGTGACCACCGTCGTTTTTGACAAACGCAAGCTGATGGTCTACCACCAGCCTTCGATGGAATGGTATTTTTTGACGTGGAAGGCAACCATGTTGACGTATGGCGTGACGCGCCACCGCAAGCTGTTGCCTGTGTACGCGGCGTTCCGGACGGCGGCCGGGCTGGGCAAGGAGGCACTTTTCCGGGATCATCCGGCGGCAGCCTTTCAACGACTGGACATCGGCTACGTGGAGTCGCTGCGGGAAGCATTGGAATCATAAAATCTATAGGACTGTATAACGGGCTTTGCTTATGAAAATGAAGATGGATTATATCGCAGACTCCGGGCTGGAAACCGAGCGGATCGAGTTTACCGTGCTGGAGGATTGCAACCTGATGTATTTCCTGGTATCCGATTCGAATTACCGCCACGAGAAATATATTTCCAACCAGGTGATGCAAACCCATTGGTTTCAACCGTGCGATGTAAAGCAGAACGACCACGTGATTTTATATACCCGCAAGGGGCAGGATACCGTGCAGCGCAAAGGCCACAACTTTATCTATACTTTCTACCGCAATCTCGAGACCCCGGTGTGGGCGTCGCGCGATGCGGCGGTATTGTTTGAATTGAGCGGGTGGCGCACGCTGCACAAGGAGACCCCGCCGCCGGCACCCAAGCGGAATTGGTTTAAAGCGCTTTTTTCGAAGAAAACGGCAAAGAAGCAGAAACCGGTCGTTATGCCGTCATAATGTGATCTTGAGTAAAGATATATTTCCTTAAAACTCAAGATTGTTACGTTTTCTGTAACTAATTTGCTGTATAAAGTTGGTAAAATATACTATCGAAGTGATTTTTTATCATGGTTTTCCCGAGATTTAACAGACGTTTGCAAAAAGACCGAATTTTTTCTTAAATTTCTTATACCAGTATACCCCGCCGGGGTCTTATCTATGGATCGATGTATCGGTTCATTTGACTGTCAGGAATGTGCGCGTGCGTGATATGATTAGGTGACAGGTGATTGGAATTGTATGATATAAAACACGGCTGCAGACTCCCGCAATATAAGTCTGCGTCTTATGCAGAAGAGATTACACGAGTTGGTTAAACGCTTTCTGGAAGGTACCGCCACTGCCCGGGAGCGCGATGAAGTTAACCGGTTATTGGAAACCGATGTGATCGATGAGATCATGCAGAAGGAGCTCTATCGCTTGCAGCGCAAGAATCTGGATAACCCTTTTGGTCTCTATAGCACGAGCGGCGTCGCCCCCGGCGAAGTGACAGAAGCCCGTGCCCGCCGCGGTCCCGAGGAGATCCTGGAGGGACGTATGCCGGTGATGCATGCCCAACCGACCCCCCAGGGTGACAATGATATTATCGAAGAGATCATCCACTTCCGGCCCCAACCCGAATTTAAACGTATTTACCTGGTCGCGGCCACCGTCGCGGCGCTGATCGCCGTGGTCGCCTTTTGGTGGCTGACCCAGCACAGCGACAGCGATCGGATCGCCGGGCGTACCACCGGGCCGGCACCTTCGGAGACGGAGAAGCCCGCAGCCGACTTTACGTTGTATACCGGTAAACATTTTGTACGGCTGTCCGACAAGACCGCCGTGACCTTAAACAAAGGCACGGAGCTGCAGGTGGCCCATACTTTTGGTGATGACCACCGCGAAGTGACCCTGCGCGGGGAGGCCTATTTCGATGTACACCACGACCCCAAGAAGCCGTTTATCATTCATGCGAACGGCATTACCGTGAAAGTGCTGGGCACCGCCTTTAATGTACGCGCGTATCCCGGTGCAAACAACGTGAAGGTTACGGTCATGCGCGGCCTGGTGCAGGTCGGCAGTGAAGAAGAAGTATACAGTCTGGTGCGCCCGCACGAGCAGATCTCCATCGCGCTCGATACCCACGAATTTCTCGTGCAGGAAGCCAACCTCGACCAGACCGAAGATTGGCGCAAGCGGTTTTTGACCTTTGAAGACACCCGTCTCGAAGAAGTGTTGCGCGATATCCATGATGTTTACGGTGTCGAAGTCGTGTTGCAGCGGCAGTCGTTGAAAGACTGTCCGCTTACTGCCACCTTCTCGGACGCGGCGCCGCTGGAAGATGTCATTGGCGCGGTAGCGCAAGCGTATGGCATGCGTTATCAGGTCAGTGATGACGGCCGGAAAGTAACGCTGGAAGATGGCAGTTGCCGTTAGCCTGTTCTACTTTTTTAGTGTTTTTTTTGCGGTTGCAGCCGTAATCCATCCAGCCACTGCAATTTTTTCCTGAGTTACGGTACCTGCACCTGGCGTATCGCCAGGTGGTAAAAAACGCTATTACCCCTATGCGCTTCTTTACTGTTGTTACAGCCCTTACCTGGTGTACGCTGATGACCGCCACGGTCACCGTACACGGGCAGGATGCACTTCAAACCACCTATGTTACACTGACAGCACGCAAGATGCCACTGGCCCAGGCCTTCCGGCAGATCCAGCAGAAGACGGGCTTGCTGTTTGTGTACCAACCCGGGTTGGTGGATGTATATAAGGATGTACAGGTGCCGGAGGGGCGGTTTACCGTGGCGCAGGCGTTGGATAGTGTGTTGGTGGGAACGTACCTGGATTTTACGGAGAGTAACCGGAATATTATTGTGTTTAAGAAGCCGGTGCTGTTGAAGGTGCGGGGACGTGTTACGGAGCGGGGAACCCATGAGCCGTTGGAGATGGTGAATGTGCTGGTAAAAGGTACAGACCGCGTGACCCAAACGGATAAAAACGGGCAGTTCGAGCTTGACGCCCTGAGTGACGACGTGTTGGTATTCTCGTTTACATCGCTGTTGCCGCGGGAGATCAAAGTAGACAATACGACGAAGTTTGATGTGGAGCTCGAGCCGACGCAGCTCGAGGCCGTATCCATCAACGCCGGATATTATAAAGTGGATAAAAAGGAGTCGGTGGGGAATATTTCCAGCATGACGGAAAAAGATATTCAGGGACAAACGATTTACAATCCTTTGCAGGCGATGCAGGGCCGTATGGCCGGCGTATACATACAGCAGGTGTCGGGTATTCCTGGCTCAGGATATAATATCGCCGTGCGGGGAAGGAATAATTTACGCGATGAATACAATACGCCGTTGTATATTATTGATGGCGTGCCTTTTCCTTCGACATCATATTCGTCAGCTTGGGTAAGCGGGAACATTCTGGGAGTGGATGCCAGCCCGTTGGCCACGATTAATCCCAATGCCATCGAGCGCATCGACGTGTTGAAGGATGCCGATGCCACTGCAATATACGGTGCCCTTGGGGCGAATGGCGTGGTGCTGATTACCACGCGGCGGGGAGCGACCGGGGATACGCGGGTAGATATGAACGTGTATACCGGGTTTAACGAAGTGCCGCATAAGATGGACCTGCTTAACACGCAGCAGTATTTAACCATGCGGCGGGAAGCCTTTAAAAACGATGGCGTGACCATGACGCCCACGAATGCCCGCGACTTGATGCGGTGGGATACAACACGGTATACAGACTGGCAGAAAGAGCTCATCGGCGGCCGGGCCCGTGTCACCAATGCCAGCCTGACGATTAGCGGCGGTGAAAAGCGCACGCGTTTCCTCTTCGGTGGTACGTACTACCGCGAAGGCAGCGTATTTCCGAAAGGTTTTGATCTGGGTTACACGCGGGGTGCTGCCTTGTTTACCCTCACGCATAAATCCAACAATGACAAGTTACGGTTGGAGTTGTCGGCGAATTATACCCGTGACAACAATAAGCAACCGGCCAGTGATCTGACGCTCGATGCTATCTCACTCGTACCGATTGCGCCGCCAATTTATACCGCCGAAGGTGACCTGAACTGGCAGCCGGGGGCCACCTGGGGCAATCCCTACGCGCAGTTATTACAGTCTTTTGAGAGCGATGCCAACACCCTTGTCACCCGCGTAGGCGTGGGGTATGAGGTAGTGAAAGGATTGTCGATCAAGACCGATGTTGGGTATACTTACGTGGACATGCGCCAGGTTTCGGTCATACCCATTGCAAGCCAAAATACGTCCCTACAATTTCGCACGGGTTCCACCGCTACGGCGCGGCCGCAAGTCACGACGTGGCTGGCCGAGCCGCAGGTGGAGTATTTGACGCATTGGCGTAAAGCCGAAGTGAAGGCATTTGTGGGTACCACGTTCCTACGATCTCTCAAGGAGAGCACCACGCTGGTCGCGGAGGGTTTCGAGAGCGATGCCTGGCTGGAAAATCTTAACCTCGCGGGGGAGGTGACCGTGCAGGAACCCGTGTACGCACAGTATAAATACAACGCCCTGTTTGGGCGGTTAAATGTGAACTGGGACAAGCGGTATATTATCAACCTGACCGCCCGGCGCGATGCTTCCAGCCGGTTCGGGCCCGACAATCAGCTTTCGACGTTCGCCGCGGTAGGGGCTGGCTGGATCTTCACACAAGAGTCCTTCATTGGCAACAGCTTGCCCTGGCTGTCGTTTGGAAAGATTCGTGCCAGCGCGGGCACATCGGGAAGTGATCAGATTGGAGATTATCAGTTTTTGTCTACGTCCAAACCTACCGACTACCAATATCCGAGTCAAGCCTCGATCTATCCCGTACGTCTGTATAATCCGCGGTATTCGTGGCCAAAGACCGTCAAGCTTGAAGTAGGGCTGAACGTCGGGGTTTGGAATAACCGGCTGATGGTCGATGCTGCCGTGTATCGAAACCGCACGTCTGAGCAGCTGGTGGGCAGGAACCTTCCGGATTATACCGGGTTCTCCTCTATTGTGGACAATCAGCCGGCAGTCGTACAAAACTCGGGTTTGGAGTTATTGGTCAATGCCGTTCCCGTGGCGAACGACAAGCTCAACTGGTCTGCATCGGTGAATGTATCCTTCCCACGATCGCGGCTGGTGCAGTACGATGACCTGGCAAACTCAGAATATGCCGACACCTACGTGACCGGAAAGTCCATGGGACTCATAAAACGTTTCCATTCGACAGGTGTCGATCCGGCAACAGGCTTGTATACATTTGACGACAGGGATGACAGCGGATCGTATGATTCCGAAGACCTGCAGTTAACCCGCGATCTTGGCGTACGCTGTTTTGGAGGTATACAGAATACGATTACATACGGTGCCTTCCGCCTTGATTTTCTAGTGCAGTTTGTCGATCAGACCGCGTTTTCGTATATGCGGTCCTGGCCTGGTCTGGCGGGAGGTCGTTCATCCAACCAGCCTACAGAGGTCATGGGGCGCTGGCGTCAGGATGGCGATGTTACCGACGTCCAACGATTTTCTCAAAATGCTTCCGGTGGAAACCCATGGATCACCTATCGTACAGGGTCGGATGGCATCGTGGTAGACGGCTCGTTTATCCGATTAAAGACGGCCTCGCTGTCCTATAATTTTACCGATGCGTTCTTGCACCGGCTGCACCTGCAAAAGCTGCGGTTGTATGTACAGGGTCAGAACTTACTAACCTTTACCGACTATATCGGGTACGATCCGGAAAATGCACAGCCCCTATCATTGCCGCCGTTGCGATCGGTCGCTGCGGGTATACAGGTTACTTTTTAATACAACGCTATGAATACAGATACATCGTTATCCTTTCGCCGCACCGGATATAATCTGCTGGTTCTGGTGTTGCCGGTCCTGTTGGCTACGGCATGTGCCGACTTTGTGGATGTAGATACACCTAAGACAGAAGTTACCGGCCCTTCGGTCTACCGGGACGACGCCACGGCTACCGCGTCTGTGGTCGGCATCTATGCCAAGATGACCGAGCTTCCCTACTTTAACAGCGCCGGTATACAGATGCTGACGGGACTCTCGGCCGATGAGTTTACGAATTCGGCCCTTTATTCTTATGGCGGGTTTGAAGAAAATCAGCTATCTGCCGGGGAATTTTACCTGTTGAACTATCTATGGCAGCCGGGATATAAGTTTATTTACCAGGCCAATGATGTGTTGGAAGGCCTGGCGAACAGCGAAGGGGTGAGTGCTCCCGTACGTCGCTCGTTGCAGGGACAGGCCCACTTTGTACGCGCCCTGTGCTACTTTTACCTGGTCAACCTCTTTGGAGACTTGCCGAAAGTAACCAGCACAGACTATCGTGTGAATCTCACGCTACAACGGGAACCGGTCGATTCCATCTATGCGTTGATTGAATGGGATCTGGAGCAGGCGTCAAGATTGTTACCGCGAGATTTTGAGACGTCTTACGAAGAAGAACGTACTCTGCCCACAACCTCGGCGGCGCATGCGCTGTGCGCACGGATGGCCTTATACCGCAACCGGTGGAGTCAGGCGGCAAGGGAAGCCGACAGCGTAATCGCGCGTGCGGAGTTATTCGAGCTACCCGCGCCCGACGCGGTCTTTAACTACGACAGTCGCGAAGCGATCTGGCAGGTAAAACAGATTTTAATCAGTACGTTCGCCGGCACCTGGGAAGCGCAGGTGTTCCAGACACTGAACGACGTTTACCTCCGGCCCACCGTGTTAGAAGCGATGGAACCCGATGATGTCCGTACGCAATGGATCGGCATAACAACACTCGATGGCACGGATATGATTTATTACCCTTATAAATACCGGTATCTGTATACGAAAGTGGAAGAGGGGGGAGGACTTGAATATCACATCGAATTCCGACTGGCGGAGCAATACCTGATCCGCGCGGAAGCGCGGGCACATCTGGGTGACTTCGACGGGGCCATCGCCGATCTGGACGTGATCCGTGTACGCGCCGGATTACCACGCCTGGCAGATCTGGGCATTGCGTGGACGCAAGACCTGGTGCTGGAGCGTGTCGCGCAGGAGCGTCGTGTCGAGCTATTTACCGAAGGGCATCGTTGGTTCGACCTGATTCGCACCGGAGCGGCGGGCGCTGTCCTCAGCGGCATCGAAGGCAAGACGTGGGATGCAACAGACGTCCTCTATCCGGTGCCGGAAGGGGAGATTCGAAAAAACCGTAAGCTGGAGCCGCAGAATGAAGGATATACTAACTGATTATGAGACAGCGAGGCGCGTATCTGCTGTGTACCCTTTGCATGATCGCTTGCATTTTGACGCCGGTGCGGGCTGGTATACCCGTGAAGGTCGGCGATAAACTCCCCGAGTATACATTCATTCACGTAATCAATCACCCTACCACGACAGCCCGTGCGTCAGACTTCCGGGGTAAGCTATTGCTGCTGGATTTCTGGAGTATTGGTTGCACATCCTGTGTGGAATCCTGGCCCAAGCTCGAGCATCTGCAAGAGCAGTTTGCCGGAAAAATACAGATCCTGCTGGTGAACCCCTGGCAGAACGAATCGGTCGTGCGACCGTTGATAGAGAAGAGACGAAGCGCGGGCATTGTCGATCTCACCATTCCGACCGTATGTCAAGACCGGGCACTATTGAAGCTGTTTGATGTGTCGACAGTACCGCACATTGTGTGGGTAGATGCCGCCGGCGTCGTCCGATCGATTACAGAAGGTAGTCAACTCAACGCCTCCAATATTGAAGCGATGCTGGCTGGTAAAAACAACATGCCTCAAAAAGAGATATACGAGCGCCAAACCGATGCTATCGTCGAGGCGCCGGATGACCGGGTGCTTTGGCAAAGCACGTTTTCCGCGTATCGCCGTGGCACCCAATCCTCTATGGATGCTTTTGCGATACCGGAGATGGGATATTTTATGCGCGTGGTAAATTTTCCTCCGCGTGAATTATACCGTTACGCGTATAGCCAGGTGTACGGCCGGTATGGCCATCTCCGGTTTATACCGGCAAGCCGGGTAAAGCTCGCTAGCCGTGATTCAGTATATATTCAGGGGGGACCTTTTCCGCATGGAGATACAGCGTCCTATCATTGTTATGAGCTGGTCTCGGGCCGTCCGACCACGTTGGCCGAATTGCAGGCCCGCATGCGGCATGACTTGCAGGGGCAGTTTCCCTGGCAGACACACTGGGAAAAACGGGTGAGGAGTTGCCTGGTGCTGACCGTGACCGACACCACCCGGTTGCGCTATACCGAGGGTGGACATACGCTGAATATAACCGATGCTGACTTTCAGGTGAACAGAGTGACCGTTACCGACGTAATCGAATATTTAGAAGAGATGACGCGTTATGGAATCCTGTCGTATCCCTTTGTAGACGAGACGAATTATCGCCGACGTATCGGTGGGATTAACCTCACGGTCAATGTGTATGACATCGACGCCTTACGGCACGCGCTGGCGCCGCACGGCCTGTCGCTACAATTGGCCGACCGAATTGTAGACGTGCTGGTCATTAATGACCGGGCGGAAAATACCGGTCGTTAAAAGTATACGATGTCAGATAGTGGTCATACAGCGCATACAGCGTGCGGCCATATACCCGAAACGACTTGAGTTTTTCCGTGCCATGGTTATACAGGTAGAAACTGAACTTGTAGCGTTCACGGGGTTCCAGCGTGAGATCGTATACGTCGATCACGAACGCATCCCGAAACATCTCTTCGGTTTCATTGCTGGCCCGCAGCCCTGAGCGTACGAATAAATACTTTCCTGCGACGGAGCTCTCGTAGTTGACCATTACCGGTGGTGCTGCCATGGTAATGGTAGATCCTTTTGAGTAGGAACCAACCTTGATCTGTGCGCGTGACGTGGTATCGATGGTGCGTCCGCGCTCCAATACATGCAGGTTGGTGTCAAAGCGAATGTATTCGTTCCGGTAATGGTAGAGGTATAACAAACCGTGTTGGCGGCGATCATACTGAAGTATGCCATCGGTACAGAACAGTCCATCGATTTGCTTTTGCAAAATAGTGGTGTCGAAGCGAATGTGGGGCAGGGTGGCACTCTGCCGCCCCAACGCATACTCGCGATTGGCCATCACCGCCCGTACAATCAAGGAGGAAGGGCCGACGGGTACTGCTTCGGTGAAGTATGTACTGTCATACATAAACTTGGTTGCTTCCCATTGACCTATGTATCCGCGAAACAGCGAGGGGGCAATGCCATCCATGAGATAAAAATAAGGAGAGTCGATTGAGAGTGTTAAGCGTTTGAGCCGTTCCAGGGGATAGCGTAAGCGGATGCGCACGTATTGGGTGTCGACCAGGTTCTGGTGCACCGCCACCACGTGAAAGGGGGCGGTGATGTTGCCCAGGTATAGGGTATCGCCGGCGTGTCCCGCCAGGTAATAGGAGTTATACTGCAATGGAAGTACATGCGAAGTCGGCAAAACCGGGTGCGGTGGAAACAAGCGGACAAAACCGTTGTCACGGTGGTTCACCTGGTTTGCAATGAGGTAGAGAATCCAGACGCTGAACATGCCGCCCAGCGTCAGGACTACCAGGGTACGGTACACCCGCCTCAGGGGCGGAGCAGAAAAACTATATCCCATGCGTTATTTTAGGGTAAGCGTGTCGGGTGGTGGGGGCACGGAGCCGGGTCGGAACACCGGGGTGGTACACATGGTACCACTCTTGTTGTCAAATGCCGGAATGCCAAAATTTGAACCGATTGTCACCGTACACCGCACCGCTGTTCCGGTATTACACGTGCCTTCGATGGCACCGAGCGTGCAGGCTTTCGTATCGGGATCGATGCCATAAAAAGGAGCAGGCATGGGCCGCGGTGCGAGTGCACAACCGACGGCGATCGTAAAGCCGGCGGCAGGCAATAAAAAGGATGACTTTTTCATACAGGTAAGAAGTTAGGTAAATAATCGCCTACTCTGTTTACGGTTTTCGGCTTGTCCGTCGGGTCTGTTTTGATAACGTACAAAGGGCCTGTGGCCTTAGGTTGCGACGGGTGAAGGATTGTGCTCTTTGTGCACCTGTAACACAATGGCGATGCCACAGAGTGCAACAAAGAACAGGTTAAAGATGAGGTGTTCAGTCCAGCCGAGCTTTTGTAATACGCCCCCGCACGAGCAGGGTACATAGTCGCTGAACCGGGTAATGGCAACAATATAGGCCGTAAAAATAACCATGAGGGTATACGAGCCATAAAGACCGTACAGACGCATGCGTGGTATAGATACCAGCACCGCCAGTACGATCTCTAACGCCGGAATGGCCCAGGCCACGGTACCGGCAAACGCCGTCAGCAGCGGAGATTGCGACAGTTGGACGGTAAACTTGTCGTACTCCAGCAGCTTACTGAGCGCTGCATAGGTAAATAGAATGATCAACAGAAAAACCGCGAGGTCTATTAATTTGTAACGATTCATAGGCCTGGTGAAGATAGCAAATTTTTAATTCCGTGTTCGTAACGGCAGCGCACAAAGTGGCAATGCCAACGGAGTAATATATGCCAGCAAGACGTCGGCTGTTCCGTCTTCTTCGTACCACACCGAGCACTGAGGGCCGGTGTTCAACAGGGCGCAGTTGTCTTCGATCGTTTCCGGGAAGACCCGGCATATGCTGTCGGGATCTGTCGCTACAATGCGAAGAAGGACTTCGTCTTTTTGCGCATAATTCATGGCCGTTCCGGCGATAGCCAGTGAAAAGGCCGATGAGACAATCAGGAGATTAGATAGTTTCATAATTATCAGGGGGTTTAATGTGTAACAGGTTTATTTAAACATACCCTGGTTCGGGCTCCAAGGGTAAACAAAGTTGGTTATAAGAGTTTCCCCAATGTTGACAATCTTTTAGCTTATCGGGAGCATTTTTTCCTTTAAACGGACAAAATCGAATGTATTTTGTGGAAAATTCAGTGAAAACCTATTTAGGATTGGGGAAATTAATATAGGAGAGGGCAAAAAAAAGCCTGATCGGAAGGTCAGGCTTTTTACTATTAATTTGAGGCCCGGAAGGAAGGGTACATACAGACATTACTACCAACCTTATGGTCGAATGCTGGGATTCCGAAGTATTCATCGATCGTGACGGTACACCGCACCGCTGTTCCATCGCCACACGTGCCTTCGATGTCACCCTTGGTGCATTTAAGCGTGTCAGGATCATATCCATAAAAATGCGGCGGAGGAAGCGGATGCGACTGTGTATACAGCACCGAGGCAACTGAAATGACAAGGGCGAGCATTACTAACATGAGATTTTTCATAGTGAAAGGGTTACCTGATAAGTCGTTGCAGGCGATACCTGCGAATTAATTCTTGTACAAGGCTAATGCGCACCGCGTTTCCGTCAGAGGACTATAAACGAGTGCTGAGACTCCGTCCAGGAGTACCGTGCAGCGCACCGCGCCTGACGGGTTGCAACCTGGTGCGGATACTTCCTGGCATGCTCCTGTTGTGGGATTATGCGCATAGCGGGGAGGCGGAACGGGTGCGGATTGCATCTGGTGTGCGATCAAAAGGATGGAAAACAGAAATGCGGTGGTCACGAGCATAAGATTTTTCATAGGAAACGGGGTTTAGGTTTATATATGAAGGAAATATACCGCTGTATCCTTCCCCAAAACCAACAAAATTTTACGTTTGCGGGAGCATTTTGCGGTGCGGGTATACATTCGTCGAGAAATGTATTATTTTACTTGTACCAACGCATCGCCTTACGCTCTTATAGGAGAGTAGCAGCGCTGCAGGCTCTGTCTGGCTTGTAGTTCCCCGGGACTGTCTTCGGTAGTTGAAGACGTCTGTTCCTGTAATCTTTTCACATATGGAATCCTATCAAATTAAGGCGATGGCCTCGTCGGAAGAGGCTATTCATGACTTTGCGGATGTGCTGGAGGAGGATGGGCTGAATATCGGCGTGGCGTTGGTAAACATGGAGACCGGGCACGATACAGACCAGGAGGAAAACGGCGCGCGGATCGTTGAGCTCACCTGGACGACAGGTGCGGTTTGTCCGGTGCCGCTGGGCGTCTTTACAGACTATTTTTTCGAACGCCTTAAATCGCGGTTTGGCGATGGCGGCGAGCGATTTATCAGAGAGGAGGTAGACGGCTGTGTGGGAATTATCGATGCCCGGAATGGTGCGCGTATTGTTTTTGCGACGGACTCTGTGACCGGGTGTTGATGACTTATACTATCGCATGTTTTCACGCTCTTAATGAACAGGGCAATATTAAAAAAGTAAAGATCGCCGGACGAAGCTGTGGCAATACCCTGCAACACATGCCGGGACGAGTCGGCCGGTAACCCCGGCCTGCAAGCCGCCCCTCCCGATTACGGGAAGGACGGCCGAGCAGGGGTTAGTTTAGGTTAAGGGATATATCTAAAGGGTAGGGGTTAATGAATTCAATGGTGCTTCAGTTGCTGGGTAGCGTCTTGCGCCACGGCAGCGGAATAGGTGCGATAGATGTACTGATATGCATTGCCTCCTACGAACGCCACACACCAGACTGGTTCGTTTAAGCGACATTCGTCGGTGATCGAGACTTCCAGGATCGAGCCGTCGGGCTTGCGCGCATAGCCTGTGATGTTGGGTAAAGTCGAGGCATAAAGGCTACCGGCGATGGCGATCGCAAACGCGACGGTCGGGAGCATGGCGTTCTTCTTCATAGTAGGATGGCGTTTTGGTTGTCTATTTAGCCCAATGACCCGTAACGGCTGAAGCAAGCAAAAGGGGATCCGTATTCGTGAAGCAGTTATTCTAAATTTCAACGAGTACATTCAGAGCACATCGCTCCTGTCGTACGGACCCCTGCGTTTGCCTGCTGGTTGGTTAGGAAGTAAAGCCACATTGTAGTTACGATCAATCATAAGGGACTTCTAACCAACTATTTTCATCCGGTTGTACGAGTATCACCGGTAGGCTTCGCTTTGCTGCCGCCGCCTGCGGCAGGGCTAACCATACGGTGAAGATACAGTGTATTGTTTCCTGAATGTTGACGAAAGTTTACGTTCGCGGGAGCATTTTGCTAAAACCGGGGTATTTCCGCACAACAAAAGGCCATTTGAGAATGCGAAAAGGCCAGGCTTTGTTCAGGCATCCATGAGCAGGTGCCTTTCGGAAAATAGTATAAGACTTGAAAATGGCCGGCGGAAAGTATAGATTTAGGTTACTATACTTATAGGGTTTGGGCATTGATAGGGCAAAACCAGCCGTTGGCCGGAAGTCCCCCAAAATACCACCCTATTCTTCTTATACCAGCCCTTCGTACGAGTGTCTCTATCAAAGAACCATAATGGATTGGTGGGTTCGGTTGTGTTGATCGTGCGCTTTTTCGAGGGATTCGCATACTGAAAGGAGTTATCTGATCGTAAAACCTGGGGCAGGGCTCCCCCGCAACGCCCTGTAAGCAATGGAAACAGAGGAGGCAGCAACATTAGACCTGGTACGTCGCTTTTTGGACAATAACCTCAGGCGCGAAGAGCGTGAAGAGATTTTGACCATGCTGCGTACCAACACCGGAAACGTCGAGGAGCTTTTGCGCATCGAGCTCGATCGCCGCTTTATGGGCTATTTCGACGACCCGACATCCCACTATATTCCGGCCGCCGAACGCCGCCGCGGTGACAGCGTCCGCAGGCGCGTCTATAAAAAGATCATTCAGCCCCGGGCCAAACGGCGTTGGATCGAGCCGTGGCACCTGCAGGTGGCCGCGGCCTGTATCGTTACCCTGCTGGTGGTCGGCAGCTGGGCCTTCCGCAAATCGAGTCATACCGATGTCCTTCCCGGCTCGGTCCTTACCGCCCTGAAGGTTTACCAGGGTAAGCAGCCGATCTTCCTGCCCGACGGCAGCATTGTGGTGCTCAAACCGGGAAGCGAGCTGCAATTCAATGCGGCCGACTTTGGTAAAAAAGAGCGTGTGGTGAAGCTCGACGGCGAAGCGTTCTTTGATGTTCAGCACGATCCGGCGCATCCCTTTGTCGTACAGACTGCGACCATTTCCACGCACGTGCTGGGCACGTCGTTTAACGTGCGCACGTTCCGCGACCATCGCGAGGCGGAAGTTGCGGTGACACGCGGACTGGTGGAAGTACGCCATGTTGCGGAGGGGAAATCGTATGGCAAGGTGGCGCCGGGCGAGGCGCTGATCATTAACATGGAGACCAAGAAGGCCCGTAAACAGGCGATCGACCATAACTCGGCCATCTGGCGGCAGCACCTGGTAGTGTTTAAGAATATGAAGATGGAAGCTGCGGCACGCATGCTCGAGGAGCGGTTTTCGGTGGATGTTCAATTTGAGCAGGAGTCGTTGAAACAATGTGAACCGTTTACGGCGGCATTTTACCCGTCCGATGATCTGGATGCGGTATTGACGGCGGTCATGAAATTGTATACCACCAACGTGCAGAAAAAAGGTTATACGTACGATGCTGCCCGCAAAGTGGTGGTATTGCACAGCGGTTGCCGTCAATATTAATGTTGCGCATACGCGCGATCCGGTATCCTATCCGTTAACAGGGAATGCCGCTACATTTCCCGGATATTTATATATATACTACGTTTGAAATGTCGGAAAATAGTTACATTTTGCCTGGGTTATTGATGAAGAACAGGCTGAGGCCGAACGGTGTGCACTACAGGATCATATCCCTGATCGTTGGGTGTAGAGGTGTTTCTGATCTGCATCAGAAATTTATAACGACCGCATTGTAAGCAAAAAACGAGGTTTACAGGGCACCTGGAGAAGTCCTGCGTTTATGGAAAATATATCGATGGAAGACCTGGTGCGTCGTTTCCTGGACGACACTGCCACGCCCGCCGAGCGCGATCGGGTATATATCTTGCTGGCCTCCGGCTCGGCCGACCAGGCCATGGGCGCGGAGCTATACCGTGAGGCGCGGCACCGCATCGAAAATCCGCAAGGCGCTATACCCCGCGCAGAAGAGCGCCAGGCTATTCTTGCGCGTGAGCGCGTGTGGGACCGCATGAAGGAAGCGCGCACGCTGACCGAGGAAATTGTCGATCGTTTTCCCGAAAACAGTACCGCCGCCGAACGCGACCAACTTTATAGCATCCTGTCGGTTGGCGACCCGGACGAGATCCGCCCGGACGACGAGATTATCGGCGAGGCCTTTTACCGCGAGATCATGGCCAGGCTGGACGATCCCCACATTCAACCTTTGACACCGCTGGAAGCACGCCGTGCGGCCAAACGCCGCGAACGTGTCTGGAACAATATTATGGAGCCCCAACCATTGCCGATCAACCGCGCGCAGGGTCTTATGATCGCTGCGGCGGTGGCCGGCTTATTGATGCTGGCTTCGTGGCTGTTCAATCTCTGGCCTTTGGGTACCGCGCCGGCACCGATCAGCCGGCAATGCGCCGTTGGCGCCGAAGTCTTTGAAGACAAACAATTTTTACGATTGCCCGACCACAGCGCGGTCACCCTCAACAATCAAAGCCGCCTGTGCTACAGCCCGAGCTTTACGCAAGGGTATGCACGCGAGGTGGTCCTGGAAGGGGAGGCATATTTCGATATCGCGCACGATGCAGCGCATCCGTTCGTCATATACACACAAGGGGTGACCCTCCAGGTGCTCGGCACAGCCTTTAACGTGGAGGCCTTTACCGGGCAGCCCGTTGTTGTCGTGACCGTTACGCGCGGCCGCGTGCGCGTGAGCAGCGATCAATATGTACATGGTGAGATCACGGCGGGGCAGCAGCTCATTGTCGACACGCGCACGCATCGTGCGATGGTGACCACGATCGATCCCGCCTATGCCCTGCGTTGGACGGACGATATGCTGGTGTTTGACGGGATTACCCTTGACAGCGCTGCGCAGTTGATGGAAGCACGCTTTCAGACAAAAATTGCGGTCGCCGCAAGTGTGAACAACTGTGATGTAACGGCGATGTTCCAGGATGACCAGGTGAAGCTGGAGCACGTTGTGAATACGCTGGAGAAGCTGCTTCCGCAGCTGGAGCATCGGCAGCAGAAAAATGGTGTGCTGGAGTTTTATGGAAGAGGGTGTCAGTAGTTCTAAAATATCCCTTGGGAGAGGATATAGTATGATGTTTTAGTTTTGTTGTCTTTATTATTTTGTGTGCCTTCAGGTGGCTAGAAGTCTGTCAAATTTTCCCTACCTTGGTTCCATCAACAGAGCTTAGTAAAAATATACCTGTGCCTGCCATAGCTTCGGCGTAGGCAGGTCGTTGCGGCATCTCAGCAACGGCCCTTTTTCTCGCGGCCTTTCCGCTGCGAGCCTTAAAAATCTATGTATATTTTTACTGAACGAACATGTCGCTCATCGACAACGCTATTCTCGATTTTTATACTCAAAGCTCCGAAGACACCCGCCTCCAGGTAGGCCTGGGTCCGCTGGAGCTTGAACGCAATAAAGCCCTCATCGCCCGGCACCTGCCTGATTATCCCTGTCGCATTGCCGATGTGGGCGGGGGGACCGGCCACTATGCCCGCTGGCTGTCGTCCCTGGGGCATGCCGTCACGTTGATCGACCCCGTACCACGCCACGTTGACCTCGCCCGCCGGAAGGCCGCCCACGCCAGGCGTACCTTCGCTTGTGTACTGGGCGAGGCCCGGCGGCTGCCGCTGCCCAAAGGCGCTGTGGACGTCGTCATGCTGCATGGGCCACTCTACCATCTCCAGGATGCGGAAGACCGCCAGCGGGCTTTATATGAAGCCCAGCGGGTGCTTCGCGTTGGGGGAGTCGTGTTGGGGTTTGCTATTACCCATGCGGCCTCGGTGCTGGCTGCCTTGCAGACCGGGATGATCCATGATCCGGATGTTTTTCGGATGTGTTTGCAGTCGCTGGCAAACGGCGAGCATTATCCGCCCCCCGGCATGCCGGGAGTGCTGCCGCGGTCGTTCTTTCACCGGCCAGCCGGGTTACGGGAAGAGTTTGAGATGGCGGGGTTTACGGTGGAGGAGGTTGTGGCGGTCGAGGGCATTGCCTGGCTGGACCAGCGGTACTTTGAGAGCTGGGCGCATCCGGAGAAGCGGCAACGGTTGCTGGAGCTGGTGCGGCGCACGGAGGCTGACCCGGATCTGCTGGCGTTGAGCCCGCATATTATGCTCGCCGCGGGTGTGAAGTAACGCTCGCAAACGATACAGCGGCCAGGTTCCGTGCACTCGTATCTGGAAGGTTGTTGCCGGTATTGCGGGCGACAACCTTTCTTTTACTTTTGCAGCGTTTATCATCTTTCAGGACTATGTACGATATCTGCTGCATCGGGCACATAACGCTCGATAAGGTCATTACACCGCAAACCGAGCTACACATGGCGGGGGGCACGGCCTTTTATTTTGCCAATGCTATCCGCACGCTGGAGGCAACGTTTCAGCTGATAACGGCCGTGGGCAAGTCCGAACTGTCGTATGTAGACACGCTGCGGGTGCAGGGGATCGCGGTGACGGTGTTGCCCAGCGCGCATACCGTTTATTTTGAGAATAAATATACCGGCAACATGGATCATCGCACGCAGCGCGTGTTGCGGGTAGCGGATCCGTTTGCGGTCGAACCGGTGCTCGCCATACCTGCGCGCGTGTATCATCTCGGCCCGCTGCTGGCACACGATATGTCGACCGAGCTGATTCGCGCGTTGTCGAAGCAGGGCAAGGTGTCGCTGGATGTGCAGGGGTTTCTGCGGAAGGTGGAAGATCAGCAGGTGATTCCCATTGACTGGGAGGACAAAATTGAAGCCTTGCCGTATATCAGTATGTTGAAAGCCAACGAGCATGAAATGGAAGTACTGACCGGGCAGTCCGATCCGCGGGTCGGCGCACGGATGTTGGCCGACTGGGGTGTCTCGGAAGTTATTATCACGCTCGGCAGCCAGGGCTCTATTCTGTATCACGATAACACATTCTATGATGTACCGGCCTACGTCCCGCGGGCCGTGGTGGATGCCACGGGTTGCGGAGATACCTACATGGCGGGATACTTGTGTCAGCGTATTCGTGGCGCGTCGTTACAGGATGCGGGCGAGTTTGCCGCGGCGATGGCCAGCTTAAAGATGGAGGCGTCGGGGCCGTTTACCGGCAATGTTACCGATGTAACGCGCGTGTTGGCCCAAAGTGAAAAGACGATGCCGGTGGCATACGAAAAAAATAGTTGATGACTAACGACTGATGGTCACCCGCCGGATCTTACCGTCGCCATCGGAGGTGATTTTGTACACTACTTTTTTGTCGCGGTTGGAGAGCCTGATGGCCTCGAGGGCTTCGGAAATGGTGATGTCGGCGGCAAAGGTAGCGTCGATCAGATAGCCGCGAATTGCGCGGTCTACCTGGATGTCGACATTGAAGTGGTCTTCGAGCTTGGTTGCGGCGTCGGCCAGCGTCATGCGCTCAACGCGCAAGATGGGCCGTATGTTGAGGTCGCTTATGAAGATCTCGTCGTATTGTTTTCGCGTGATATCTTTTGTTTCCAAATCGATAATCGCTTCTTCCGCCGCGCCGAAATAGCCGAGGGATCTTCCGGAAAGATCCGTAATCTCCACGCTCTCGCTTCCCACGAGCACGCGCATCTTTCCCTGATCGCCCGGCACAGACCTCACCTGAAACGTACTGGCGTGTGTGCGAATGACCAGGCCGCCTTCACAATGCAGTACGAACATCTTATCCGTGGAGTGCACACGAAAAAAACCGTCGCCGGTCATTGTCGCTTCGCGGTATAATTTGTCGAAGTCGGGTGTGAAGCTTACGGTGCTTCCGGCGAGTACGACGCCGTCCGTTCCATCAGGCAATGTAAAAAGTGAATAGCCATGCATGACCGTGCGGTCGCTGACCGACGGAAGAAAAAAGACCGAATTGGTCAACAGGTTTGTAACTAAAAGTATTGTTGCGATAACTCGTTTTACCCATCCCTTCACACGCCAGCTTTTACCGATGCCCGGCACATCCCCGTTTCCGCTTCTCATGGTTAAGTAGATTAGACTTGTCGATGAAATGGAGAATCGCGTGATATACCTGCTGAACAATAAGCTTTCTACCCAGGCGTCTCTCTTTACTTAAGAGACGGTTGCTGTAGTAAGGTATAATAAAAGATGTGCTATTTGTTTAAAAGAACTATAAATGGGTCTATAACTAAGAGCCTACTTTGGCGGAGAAGTATAAATTTTGGGGAAACATTATTTTGGTTTAAGCGATGGTAGTGTGGCTTTGTGGTGACCGGGGGTGGCATCGGCGCTGCGCTGGATGCCGACAGTCTGCAGACTGTCACCATACTGGGTCCGAGTCGCCCTCCCTTCGGTCGGAAGACTCGAACCAGAAAGGGCTATTAAAGTTTATTGATCTTCATCGGCTCTTCGCCTTCGATCTTTAACAGGTACATGCCCGGCGAGAAGGTTGACAAATCGATCGTGTAGTCCGGCAATGCGCCGCTGGCGATGATTCTGCCCAGATTATCGCAAAGAATGAAATGGTTGCCGATCAGATTTTTAGCGGGGTGGATCGTGACGTTGCCATCGGTCGGGTTCGGGAAGTATACTGTTTTTTCGTAGAGCGGTGTTTGGATGTAGGTATGCGCATAGTTTGCCGGTTGATCCAGGCAGTGGATGCGAACGCGGACTTCATAGTTGCCGCCGGGGCGCAGGTCGGGGAGTGTGATGTGCGCTTCTTCGGTGTGGATGGTCTGCCAGGCGTTGGTTCCGACAATAGCATAATCGACGATGTACGGGACGGTGGAGAAATCAGCTGTCCACGAGAGCTCGACAGAGGTGTGGGTGACGTCGTTGGCGGTTATGCGGTCGGGGGTATAACAGAGTGTGTTAAACGTTATTGTAGTGTAGGTGGGCGTGGCAATACAAGGCGGCGCCACATCTACGGTCACGCGGGTGCCCGGGGCGAAGCCTTCCAGGTAGATGTATGGCTCGCGTGTTTCTGTGGTGGTTGTCGCGCCTGTTGAAAGGGTATACCGTACAGTGTAGTGGTCCGCGTTAGAGGGATCGTACCAACTGATCCCGGCGCCAAAGGGTGTAATGGCGTTGGCGGAGAGGGAGAATACTTCGGGACAGGGGGTGGTGAATTCTTTGGTAATAAAGTCAGAGGCCATGTCGGTGCAGTTCAGTTTGGCCCGCACGGAGTAGTGTGTCCCGGGAACGAGCGGGTACAGAAACAAGTTCCCGCCGACGGGTGTCCAGCGGAGATTGTCGGCGCTGTATTCTACCGTGGCTTCGCTCGCGTAATTGCTGAGGCCGGTGATCGTCGCGCTGTTGAAGGTGATGTCGGTGACGGCAAGGGCCGTGAGCGAAGGACAAAGGGTGGTGAATTGCAGGGTGCGGTATGGGCCGGGCACAGTGCAGCGTCCCCGGACACGCAGGTCGTAGTGTGTGCCGGCTTTCAGCGAATAGATGGTATTGTAATAATCGGGAAGCGTTATCCATGCGTTTTTGCCGGCGAGCGAGTACTCCACTTCATACTGCCTGAGATCCGGCGCTTGCAGCGTGACCTGGTTGACGCCGATGGTGGCCAGGCTAACGTTGTTCGGGTCGAGGCAGTCCGTGGTAAAATCTATATAGTGATAGGCGGTATAGCCGACGCCGCAGGTGGCCCGGAAGCGGAACCGGTACGGGTACCCGGGGGACAGATTATTGATCGTGGTGGAGTATACCTCGTACCAATCGTTGGCGCGGGGGCTGTACTCTATTTCGTACTGATCGAAGGTGGTATTGGCGGGCAGCAGGATCTTCGCGGTGGTGTTTGTTACCTCCATCTTTACCAGCGTGGGATCCAGGCAGGGATCCGTGTCGTTCTGCCAGATCTCGAAGATGTAGCCGTCGTGCGGACCGTAATAGTAGGCCAGGGAATTAATGACTTCCGGCCGGCCGTCGCCGTTGAGGTCGTTGATGGCGAGTCTTTGCTCGACGGTTTCGGACTCGCGGATCACCGTGCCCCAGGGGCCCAGTTGTTCAAAGGACGTATCTGAAAAGGGACTGCCGGCTGCGCTTTTGTTTCGCAGTAACCGGAGCTCGCGTTTGTCGGTGCCGACCAGGAGGTCCGGCTTGCCGTCGCCGTCGAGGTCACCCGGTTGGAGGTCATCTTCGGCATAGTTATCCAGTAGGGGTACCGGGGGCGCGAGGGTGATCGGGGGCGTGGTGCCTTTGTTCTCCCACACGGCCACCTTGCCCTCCAGATTGGAGGTATAGAGTACCACATCTTTCCAGCCGTCGGCATTCAGGTCGCTGGCGGTATACCGGGCAAACCTGCCGCGGGCCGGGTCTGTCGTGATGATTTGGCTGAAGGCAAATGTTCCCGGACGGCTGTCATTGCGGAGCATCCACAGCACGCTTTGGTCGGTTGACCCGATCAGCAGCTCGGGGGCGCCGTCGTTGTTGAGGTCCGGCGTGGCGATCGTGTACGGCTCATAGGGGAGGGGCATGCTGTAGAGGGGGCGGAAGTTTTCCGCCACGAGCGATCCGGTGGGATTCTGATTGCGTAGGACCGTTAACCGATAGCTTCCCGCCGCGTAGTGCGTGTAGGTGATGTCGATGCGTCCGTCGCCGTCGAAGTCACGCAGCGCCAGGTGGTAAAAATTTCCGATGGGTACGTCGAGGGGCTCCCCCAGAAATATATAGCCCGGCACGGATCGGTTGGGGTAGATGCGCAGACCGTTTTGATACTCGCCCACGACATCCGCCAGACCGTTGCCGTCCAGGTCCGCTACGTAGAGGTAGATGCTGGTGAAATCGGATACGGTTGTCGTGGTGCGCAAAAAGGATGCGGGGGTGATGTCACCTCCCTGGTGTACATTTTGAAATATTCTGAAGCCCTGGCTGGTGCCGCCGATGATGTCGGGACGGTGGTCGCCGTCCAGGTCCTGTACGATGGGGCGATACATGCTTAAGTCATTAAAGCCGACGGCCAGTTGCAGATTGCCCGTAGAAAAGCTGCCGGTGAACGTCGGGACAAATTCGCGTACCGATTCGGTGGCCAGGCCGGACTGGAGATCCAGGACGGCGATGGGCCCGAGGGATGCCCCGGCGGGAACCTTCACTTCCAGTTGCGTAGCGCCGGCTGTCAGGATCTCGGCGCGGGTGGCGCCAAAGCTCACCTGGGTGTTTCCGGGTGTTGTGTTAAAGTTGCGGCCGGTGATTGTTACGGTAGCGCCGATGGGCGCGGTGACGGGCGTGAATGCGCTGACAACCGGTTTTGCCGCGGTGAAAAAGCGTACCGACCCCGTTGTGGCGGTGGAATACCCATTGACGGCAACCATCCGGTAATAATAGGTTGTGCGGGATGTCAGTCCGGTGACACCGGCGGAAACGTTGATGAACTCCGTTGTGTCTCCGGCGGGGTATACCGGTGTGGTCATGCCCAGGGCCGTTGTGGGTCCGTATTCAAAATAAAACGACGTGGGCAGGCTGTTGGGGTTTACCTGACCGTACAGCGTGGCCGTTGTTTCGGTGACGTCCAACGTCTCGAGAATCTTTACCAGCGGTGCCGGCGCGATCGTCGTAAAATTGGTGACGGTAGAATACGACCTTCCATGCTCGTTGGTGACAACCATCCGGACATAGTATTTGGTCGAGGGCTGCAGGCCGGTGACAATGCCTTGCACCTTGTCGGTATAAGTATACTCCGACGATGTGCCGCCGAGCGCCGGGGTTTTGCCGTACTCAAAATAATAGCGGACGGTGTCGCCGCGGGGAATCAGGGCGCCCCGAATCTTCGCGGTGGTGGCGGTGATGTCGTAGGGCTCGAGGCTGGTGACGGTGGGCTCGTCGATGACGCCCACGGCGTCCCAGGCCTTGTCTACTTCCCGGTACGTGGCGGAATTTTTACCGTATAGATCAGCCGTTGCCAGCATGGAGCCGAGGCGGCTGTCGAGGTAATCGGACAAGGGGCCCAGGTATTCGGTCAGGTTCCGGTAGCTGATGTTGACGGCGGCGTCCATGCCGATGGCGTTTACGGCGTACGCGGAGTCGTGATCGTTTACGCCGCTGCCGCCGTTGCATAACAGGTAAAACCAAAAGTTTTGTACACCGGAGTTATAGTGTACACCGCCGTTGTCGCCGGTACCGGTATACCACAAATCGCCCTGGTAGGTGTCGGGTTGGTTTTTGATGTTGGGATTGCTGAAATCGCGCAGGCCACCGCCGGTCAGGTGCGCGCCCATTTGCCAGGTGGCGGTTGCACCGAGGCTGTGGAACTCTACCGCCTTGGCCATGATGTCGGAGAACGATTCGTTGAGGGCGCCGGGCTCGTTAGCGTATTGAAGGGCCGCTTCATACTGCGTTACACCGTGGGTCAGCTCGTGGCTCACGACGTCCAGCTCCACCAGGGTGTTGTAGCGGCTGCCGTCGCCAAAGGCCAGGAGCTTGCCGTTCCAAAAGGCGTTGTCCAACCCCACGTCCACGTGCACGTAAGAGGTGATCTTGCCGCCGCGGTTGTCGAAGCTGTTGCGGCCATGCCGTTGAAAGTAATATTCAAACGCTTGCTCGGCGGCCCACTGTACGGACACGGCGGCCTTCAACCGGGTCGAGCCCGTATAATTGGTGCTGGTAGACGTGACATCAGAGACTGAGGCGGGAAAGCCGTATAGGAGGGGCGTGACGGACTGATTGCGGTGGTCGTAGGTACCGAGCAGGCCGCCGTGCGCGGTCTGTCCCACCAGCCGTGTGCCACTGGCCGTTTGTTCGATGCGAATGGTCTGGTTGCCGTTATAGTTCGTCAGGCCGGTGCCGAGGAGATACGGCGGCGCCGGCGGCTCTTCGTGTCCACAGGTGTTGACCAGGCTTACCCTGTTGATGATCTCGCCGGTGCGGGCGTCGATCGAAACGCGCCACCGTTCCACGAGCGATACGTCGAGGTCGAATTGAAAGGCGACGGCAAAGCTTTCCGGGGCGAACGTGAAGCCTTTGGATACAATCAGCTTTCGTCCAGGCTGCGGCGTGGGGGCGCCGGCCTGCAGCTGTTGTACCGCGAGCCGGTAGGCCTGCTCTTCGCTGAGTGTCGTGTGTGTATTCAGGGCCATGTTCCGTACGGCCTTACCGTTAGCGGAGACGGCGAAGCCATCCCTTTCATGCACGCGGTAGTCCATGCCTTCGACAGCCATGCCTTTGTAGTATTGTTGCAGCAGGTGGTGCCGCATGCCGAGCTTGTCGGTGTTGGATTCTGCTTCCGCGAATGTGAAGTCGGCGGGAACGCCCAGGTACCGGTGGATGCCGGCCAGGAACTGCGCCGCGGTCACGGTGCCTTTCTTAAATTCGATGGCGCGGGGTGGCTCCTGCGGGTTGGTATAATAGAGGTTGTCGGCGCCTGTATCCGGTGTGCCGATGGCCGTGGTCACGGTGCGTGCATTGCGTTGCGCCTGGCTGTGTCCTGCCAGGGAAATGCTCAAGACTACGAGTAAGAGGATTCGTCTGCGCATGTGCTTATTTCATTATGTGCAACCAGTTTTTACACGACGCCATATCACCGACCTGGACGTGGATGAAATACACGCCGCCGACCACGTTGTGTCCGTCCCAATCGTTTTTATAGTCCGACGACTCAAATACTTTCCGACCCCATCGGTCGAATACGGAGAGGTGTACCGGGAGGCCGATGCCGGCGGGATCGAGCATGTCGCCGCCAAAGCCGATCTCGAACCGGTCGTTGTAGCCGGGCGAGCCTTCGGGCGTAAACATGTTGGGGATGCGGAGGGAGTAGAACGGGAACTGCACTGTCTCTTCGGCATAGCAGATTTTCTTCCGGGCACTCAGTTTGATGGTATACACGCCGTCGTTTTCGTATACGTGATTGATCTTCGTGTCGGCCGATTGGAAGCCGTCGCCAAAGTCGAAGAGAAACGCCACATCCTCGGCCGGTGGTGTCAGGTTCTCGACGGACAGTGAGGGGCGTCCCACGCAGTTGGCCAGGAGCTGATGCTCCCAGTGTAAGGTCACGCGGTCTTCCACGAATACGTCCACGGTATCTTTCCCCACGCAGCCGTGGGGGTCGGTCGCGGTAAGGTAATATCGCGTGCTCTGTTTCGGTTGCACGGTGGGGGAGGCGCCGGGCGAAGTAAACGTGCCGTCGGCGGCAGTCCAGGTATATACATTGCCGCCGGATGCCGTGAGTCGGAACGTTGTGCCTTCGCAGATTTCCCCGCCGGGGCCGACCTCGATCTGCTCGCGGTAGTAGCGGATGGTTTTTATGATGGAATCGGCTTTGTTACAGGTGTTCTCGTTGACCGCTTTCAGTTTGATGTTGTAGGTGCCGGGCCGCTCGAACCCGTGCACGAACGGAGCCATGTCATCGGTCGCGAGGGGCACGGTGCCGTCGTTAAAGGTCCACACAAAGTGCTTGCCGTTCTCGCTCAGGTTTTTTAGCTGTATGACATCCGGAGCGCAAATCTCGTTGTAGCCGGGATGATCGAGGTTCACGTCATACGTTTCGAAGCGGGCGTATACATACGGGATCAGGTTGACGTATACCGTATCGCTTTTTGTACAGCCGTCGTCGTCGACTACCGTGACGTAGTATGTCATGGCATTGGCCGGTGTGACCACGGGGGAGGGGGCGTCGGAGGTGAACGTTCCGTCCTCACTCGTCCAGGTATAGGTCTCGCCGCCGCTGGCCGTGAGCTGAAAGCTCTGCCCGGTACACACCTTGCCGTCGTCGCCTACGAAGATGTTGGGTTTGAAATAATGGATGACTTTAGTGATCGAGTCCGACTGGGCGCAGGTGCTGAGGTCGTTGATCTTCAGCTTGACATGGTAGTCGCCTTCTTCGTTGAACTGGTGTATGACATTCCGGGGCTCGTTTTTTTGTCGGGTCACGATGGTGCCGTCGTCAAAATCCCAGATGAAGGTTTTACCGCCCGTGCTGAGGTTCTGGAACAGGATCTGTTCCGGGAAGCAGACGTTGTTATACCCGGGCATGGTCAGGTCCAGGTTGTTGGTGTCGAAGTTCGCGCGCAGCGTGGACAGGTCGAATTTGAAGGCGGCGTTGTTACAGTTATTACTGCGGTTTACCCGCGACTTGGCATTCAGCGTCGTGGGGAAGTCGGAGGTGGGCCGGGGTCCGGCACTGTTGCCGGAAGTACATCCCGAGCACACGGCATGGTAGACGATGCCGTGTTTGTCGAAGCGGGAGGTGCCTCCGTCGACGTGTGTTTTTGACGATGTGCCACCGAGGTATGTGGAGTATACCAGCTCCGTGGCGTCGCCGTTCAGCACGATGAAATAGAAATCCGAGCCGGTGGTGGCCGGTTGCTGCGCATCCGGTGTGACGGTCATACCGTTGGTATTACTTTGCCAATAGCCCGCGGTGGAATTAATATCACCGCCCCAACCGGCCATGTAGATGTTGTCGCAGGCGTTTACCAGGAACGCGGTCGGCGAGATGTTCGGGATCACGAGCCCGCTGGGCGATGCCGATCCGAATATCGTCGAGAACTTGCGTGTACTGAGGTCCGGTGAAAACCGCTGTAAGAACTGGCCGCTGTTGGGGTTGTTAAACACGTTGGCGGTTACCGGCATGTGGCCGGCGGTCTGGCCGTAGCAAAAAACGTCGCCCTCTTCGTTGAGGTCGACGAAATATACCTGGTCGAAGGACGTCGTGCCGGTAAAGGTGGCCTGCATCAGATTGCTGCCATCGGCTGACAGCCGGGCGATCCAGCCGTCGACGATACCGTTGAAGGTGGCTTGATAGGCGCCGGGCGTGGCGGGGAAGTCGGCACTGCTCGTGCCGCCGCCGAGTACGATGTTTTTGGCTTTGTCGAATTTGAGGGAATAGGCGGCGTCGGTGCCGGCGCCACCGATGTACGTGGACCAGAGGATGGACGACAGGTCGGGCGCCAGCTTGGTCACCACGCCGTCGCTGAGGCCGCCGTTGTACGATTGGTCGAAGCCGCCGGGGACGGGAAAGTCGCTGGAGCTGGTCACGGAGGCGATGTATACATTTCCGGCCGCATCGGTCATGATGTCGCCGCGCATTTCGTCGCCATAGTTTACCACCAGCGGGCCGCCACGGGCTTTGGAGATGTTCAGTCCGTCGTTGTCGGTGCCGCCCAGGAACGTCGACCCGATCAGCTGGGTTCCGTCGGGGGAGAAGCGGGTGATGACGATGTCCCACTTATCGCGTGTATTGAGGACGCCGTTGAGCACCTCGGTGCCGAAGTTGAATGTTTTGTCGTAGCCGCCGGCGCTGGTGGGGAAGTTGTCCGAGCTGGAGATGCCCAGCACCAGCAAATCACCGGAGACTTCGTCGACGACGAGGCTTTGCGGCGAGTCGTTGCCGGAGCCGCCCAGGTGGGTGGCATACAGAAACTTCGTCCCGGCCGAATCATACTTAATGATGGCCATGTCGAACCCACCCTTGTTGGTGGTCTGGTAGGCTCCGGTCGTGGCCGGAAAGAATCCTACTCCATTGAGTACACGCGTAATGCCGGCGGAATAGAGCGTACCATGCTCGCCGGGGGTGGCGGTGCTGCCCCAGTTGTCGGCGGTGGAGCCGGAGTACGTGGAGAAAATCAGCAGCGGGTCGATCACCAGGGTGCGAGATGCGTCGTAGTCGGCCGGGAAACGGAAGGAAACGATGTCGTTGTTCAGCGTGTAGGCGCTGGGTACGGTTTCATTGGCCTTACCGTTGGCCTGGTAACAATAGGGTTTCTCTTCGGTGAGTGATCCTACGGCCGTTTTGATCACCAGGGCATCTTCTTCTTGCTCCACGCCGAAGGTGCCGTCGTACTGCAGCCTGATCTGCGACGGATCGGCGCCCGGTCTGACGATAAAGTCGTATTTGAGGTTTGTACCCAGGGACGACACGCGAAAATCGATGCCCGGGTAGACGTCGGGGTACAGCACAGTGGCGTAGGCCATCGCTTTGCGGACCCACTGGCGGGAATCGGCGCCCAGGAAGTAGTTGTCGTAGCCCTCGAGCGGGGTTTCGGCAATGGGTTTCGTGTTCGGGTTGGAGCCCAGGAGGTTGATTTGAAAATAATGGCCGTCGATGGGGGCATCGGTTCCATGCCCGCTGGATTCCTCGATTTTGCCATGGCTTTCCAGGTGGCGGTGTTCCAGCTCTTCCATATCGAGGAGGAGAATGGAAAAGCCTGTAGCCGAGACGCCGAGGCGTCCGCCCGGCACCCGGGCTTGAAAATCATGTTTTTTATCCCATTGGCCCTTGTTTTCAATAAATCGAAGGTCCTGGTCGCCCTGAGAGAAAGCGTGGAATGAAATCAATGACAAGAGTGCCACGATCCGCATAACGGAGTAGCGGGTTGCATAACGTTGCATAGGTTAGATTATCGCCAGGGTTAAAGATACGAACAATTGGGAAACGGCCGGTGGCGGTTTTTGGTAATCACGTGTTAATCACCTGTTGGATCAGTTTTGACAGGTGGTTTTGAATCAAATTTCGTTTGTTTGAAAAAATGGAATTTGGGTGTCCCCAGGAGGGGTGAGGAGTTGCGAGGCGGGTCGAAGCCAGGACGAAAAAAGGGCATGCTTCGCCGGGGATCCTTCGAGTCTGCCACAGGGTTCCTCCATAGATGTTCCACGGATGAACCACGGATGATCTACGCTTTAATAGGAGTAGAACATCCCTGGTTCAAGCCTGAAACCAGGAAGGCAGGAGCCCAGGTGAAACTGGCATCTTGACGCCACCCTCGGGACACTGTATTGAAATTGTTTAACGAATAACAGAGTAGCCACCGTCTACGACGATCTCGGCACCGTGTATATACGACGCATCATCGCTGGCTAAAAACGAGACTGCCTTGGCAACTTCCATTGCTGTTCCAAAACGTTTGTACGGTAGGAGCGGCGTTATATAGTCTTTCGCCCCCGTGATCTGTTCCGCCGTAAAGCCCGTTTTGTTAAATATATCTGTTTCTGTATACCCCGGGCTAACGGAATTCACGCGAATCTTTTGTGCCGTCAGGTCTGCGGCCAGGTTTTTTGTGAGTGATTGTACAGCGGCTTTTGCAGCGGAGTAGATGCTCGCGTTTTGGCTGCCGTATGCGGTTACGACAGACGTGTTGAAGATGATCGAGCTGCCTTCGCGTAGTAGCGGTAACAGTTGTTGTACGGTGAAGAAGGTGCCTTTTACCAGCACGTTGAAAAGCTCGTCGAACATGGCTTCGGTGACCCCGCCGACCGGAGCAAACCGGCCGTAGCCGGCGTTGGCGAAGACGATATCCAGCGCGGGCGTTATAGCTTTGATGCGTTCCGGGAGTTGCAGTATGTCGGACATCTTACCATTGTCGCAGGCAATGCTAAAGGCGTTAGGACCGAGCGACGCTACGGTTTGGTTTAGTGTTTCGGAGTGCCTGCCGGTGATGATGACGCGTGCGCCTTCGTTGATGAAATCTTGTGCGGTAGCGAGTCCGATGCCGCTGGTGCCGCCGGTGATGAATGCTGTTTTATTGGTTAACTTTCCCATGTGGATGATTTTTTTTGTAAAGGTCTATGATAAGGTCTCGGATCACCACCCGATTCTTGCGGAGTGTTCGTGTCAGATTCTGAGGGACCCAACCCCCGATGGGGATCGGGACTATCGTAAGATCGGCACTGGCTCTTAGCCCCGAGACGGAGCTAAGAGCGCTAGAAAGCCTGCTAAAAAGGTAGCTCTGAAACTGCGAAACGGAGCCAAAGGACCCGAATGGAAACCTCCCGGAAGGAAGAACGAACGATGACCACTTTAAACGGCGCAACACGCCAAAGAAGCAAGACGCCCGCCGACAGCCACCAGCCACCGACGCGGACACGAAATATATATTTAAACATGGCCATGCTTAAAGGGATCGGGGAGATAGGTGCAAGGGCTGCCATTAAAAAATACTACCTGGAGGCTGGCGGGCGGATGTGCGCGGAAGGTGGAGATTTTTTATTGTGCAGGCGAAGCGGACCCTTGTGCCTATCGGACCGCATGCCCTTAACTTTGGGCATGTTTAGATATATAAACTGTTATATACGTTCGATAAGGTGATGACGGGGCTAATGGTGTTTATCCTATTTGTTAAGAATCGCCCCGTTAATGTTGTCGTTGTGTTACGACAAAGGAGACATTTAACATGGATAAACACCTAACCCAATAAAAGCCAGATACATAGCCCTGCCATAGAATCTTTCTTTTTTAAGTCGGATCGGGAAACTTTTCTTATACTTTATACGTCTCCGCGTCTCTTGTATACAAGCAGGTGGACTGCAGAATTTTAAACACTTCTGTACCCAATCGAAAAAACCTGTGAAACCAACTCCAGCACTCTGTTGCCAGTAGATATACCGGTCGCGTCGTGCTTAGAAACTTATGCGTCTACTGTGTTCAATTGTCCAACCTTATTTCTCTGCTAAAACATGGACGCATCCTTTGCAAACGATCTAGTGCGAATTCTAAACGGTACTGCAGTGCTCGGAGAGCGCCTGCAGAGGGTTGAAGGATTGATCGCTTCCAGCAGCAAGGCGTAGCCTTTAGACTTAAACCTAACTATCACTATGGCTTACAATCGAAACACTTCTTACGTCCCTTCGGGTTAACCCTTAGCTGGATACAAGTTGCAGCTTGTATCCAGCGATCATAACCAAAGACCTACCTAATAATCTATCCAACTACTCTATGAGAAACTTTACCCGAACTTGGGAAGATGGCATAAGGCTTGTCAACGCTTTTGCTCGAATCCCACACTTAAGAAAAATTATGCGCGTATCAACGGCATGCCTGATGTTAATCGTTACCCTGGCTCTTCATCTGCTGAAGGCTGAGTCAGTACATAGCCAAACGATCGAAAATACCTACGTGAGCATCGAGGCTCAACATATTTCATTGCGGTTGATTTTCGCGCAGATCGAAAGACAGACAAGTTTTTTATTTGTCTTTTCTCCCGACGTGGTGGATCGATTTAATGACATTAGCATATCACCAGGAACTAAAAGCGTACGAGAAGTTCTTGATGTTGCAATAGGTGAAAGCGATTTAGGATATTTGAGATCAAATAGAACGATATCAGTTTTTAAGCTAAAAGGAAAATCCAATAAAGGCATATCAACAGTTACTGGCGTCGTGAAAGATATTTTGGGAAATCCGATGGCCGGTGTGAACGTGGTAATTCGCGGCACAACAAACGGGACAACGACTGATGTGGATGGTATCTATACTATAGACGCAGGTTCTAATGATTGGCTTATTTTTTCATTTATTGGGTATAAAACAGTTGAAATATTGATTGGCAACAGGACAACAATAGATCAAATTCTCGAAGAAGACGCCAGGACACTAGACATGGTCGAAGTTGGCGGGTACTATAAAACACAAGAAAGGACAACAACGTCCAACATCGTCAAGATATTATCTAAAGATATAGAGAGACAGCCTGTTACTAGCCCTTTGCTTTCTTTGCAGGGGCGGGTAGCGGGTCTAGAGGTAAACCCACAGAATGGAGCTCCGGGAGCTGCTCCAAGGATTCGAATCAGGGGTGAGAATAGCCTTCGGTCTGATGGAGGATATCCCTTGTATGTGATTGATGGGGTTATAGTTGATTCAAGTCCCTTGCAATCGCAATCGGGCCTTTATGCAATGGGTATAGATCCACTGTCTAATTTGAATCCCGATAACATTGAAAGTATAGAAGTTTTAAAAGATGCAGACGCGACGGCTATTTACGGGTCTAGGGGAGCGAATGGTGTTATATTGGTCACTACAAAAAAAGGAAGAAGCTCGGATCACTTGAGTGTCGATATCGGCGCTTACGGAGGTGTTGGGAGGATTTCAAATAAAGTTGATCTTCTAAATCATCAGCAATATCTAGAAATGCGTCGTGAAGCCTTTCGAAATGCAAATGCAACGCCAGGCCAATTTGATTATGATATGACGCAGTGGGATACCACAAGATATACTGACTGGCAGGATGAGTTGTTATCAGGATCAGCGAAGATAAGTGATTTTCAAGGGAGCATCTCCTCTGGATTAGGTGGGATAGCTTCTTTTCGGATTGGTGGCGCATATCATGACGAAACATCATTTATGTCAGACGACCTTCGCTTTAGCCGAGCAAGTGCAAGCTTTAATTTTAACTACCGTCCAACTGAAGGTCGACTTTCGGTTGATTTCGCTGTAAACTATGGAGTTAATAATAATACGATTGCCAATCTTTCAAGAATTGTAGAAAGCGCGTTATCACTGTCGCCTGTGGCACCCAGACTATACAACGATGACGGTAGCTTAAACTGGGAAATTATTGACTATGGCACATTTAAGCTCGCTTCATTTACAAATCCAATGGTTGAGCTATTGAAAGTAAATGAATCTAAGCTTAGCACACTAGTTGCCAACGCAAACCTTAAATACAGGATTGTGAATGGATTAGATTTAAGTGCAAGCCTTGGATATACAGATACAAATGGTGATGAAATTATAAGAACGCCAATAGTTACTATACCGCCGATTAACAGAGGGGCCAACTCCACGGGATCAGCTATGTTTAGCGATAATAGAAGGACGTCTTGGATAATCGAGCCACAGTTAAATTATTCTAAGCGACTGGGGTATCACTCTTTTGATGCGCTGGTGGGCGGTACTTTTCAAGGAAATGATACGAGGTGGGTAGCTGTAAATGCCACGGGCTACGCCTCAGATGTCTTACTAAATACACTGAGAGGTGCGCGATCATATACGTATTCGGCGGATGATAATAACCAATATAGATATATGGCATCATTTGCGCGACTTGGATATAATTATGATGATAAATATTTTGTAAATTTTACAGGTAGAAGAGACGGTTCTTCACGATTTGGTCCAGGTAACCAATTTGGTAATTTTGGTGCAGTAGGCGCAGCCTGGATATTTTCAAATGAATCGTTTTTGAGAGATAAACTCAAATTTCTGAGTCTAGGTAAACTCCGAATTAGCTATGGAAAAACTGGCAATGATCAGATAGGGGATTACCAATATTACAACCTATTTCGGATCGGCGACTCAAGATATCAAAATTCTACCACTTTAACACCAAACGGCCTCTTCAATAGGGACTTTAAGTGGGAAGTTACCGCCAAACTAGAGAGCTCTTTAGAAATTCGATTGTTAGATGATAGATTTTCTGTTCTGGCGACCTACTACAAAAACAGGTCTTCGAATCAACTTGTGAATTATCAGTTGCCGACGACAACAGGGTTTGATTTTATATTGACTAATTTTAATGCGACAGTTGAGAATCGCGGTTTGGAATTTGTTTTGCAAAGCCAAAATATAAGATCGAAGAGGTTTGATTGGACTACATCTATTAATCTTACGGTTCCCAAAAATGAACTCATCTCTTTTCCCGGTATAGAAGATTCTCCTTATTCTAAAACTTATAAGGTTGGGGAGCCGCTTGCAATCCAGTATCAGTATGTATGGAGTGGAGTCAATCCTCAGACCGGGCAACACGTTATTGATGACTTAAGTGGAGACGGTGCAATTAACTACGTTGATGACGGCCGATTTGGAAGTGCGCTTGTGGATAAATATTACGGTGGTGTTGTAAATACTATTCGGTATGGCCAGTTTGAATTGTCTCTTTTGTTTCAGTATTGCAAACGAAATGGTACAAGCATATATAATGATTACCCTGGTATGTTTATCGGAAATCAACCGATTGAGGTCATGAATCGTTGGGAAAATGATGGCGATATAACAGATATTGCAAAGTTCTCAACAGACTTTACTTTGTATAATGAATATACCCAAGTTCGGTCCAGTAACTACAATACCGTAGACGCTTCCTTTATTAGGCTTAAGACAATGTCTGTTACCTATAAGTTACCTAGTACGCTACTTGATAAGTTAAATATGAAACAGCTTAACGTATTTGTTCAAGGACAGAACCTATGGACAATTACGAATTTTATAGGCTTAGATCCCGAAACTGGCGCGAGATCTCTTCCCCAACTGAGAATGATTACTTATGGGCTTCAGGCCAGCTTTTGATTTTCAAAGTAAATAAATGAATACATCCTATAGATAATTAACTTATGAAAGTTTTATTTCCATTTGCCTTTTTTTTGATTACTTCTTGTTCTGGCTTTTTGGATGTTGATCCTCCAAAATCGAAAATAGAGAGCTCGGTCGTTTTCGCAGACGATGTAACGGCAACTGCGGTAGTTCTTGGTATATACAGTGATATGCTATCGGTACTGGCTTTCTCAAGCGGTAGTGAATATAGCATATCTAGTTTATCGGGGCTATCTTCGGATGAACTGGTGAATAATCCTAAGTATGATATGTATAGCGTGGAATTCGAGGAGACAGAGGTAAAGCCCAATAATGTTTATGTGAAATATCTTTGGGTCTCTCTGTATAAAGCAATTTACCAAGCGAATACTGTGATTGAAGGAATTCAGCATTCAGACGAGTTATCGGAGTCAGTCAAAAGTCAGTTACTGGGAGAGGTGTTTTTTATTCGAGCATTTTGTAACTTTTATTTGATTAATCTGTTTGGAGATATTCCATTGACTCTCTCAACGGATTACAAAGTCAACTCAGCTATTGGCAGAACTGATGTCTCGGAAGTTTATGATCAGATTTTGTCCGATTTAGCTAAAGCAGGAGAGTTACTTTCTTCAGAATATGCAGCCCTATCGAATGAACGAATAAGACCGAATAGATTTTCTGCATTTGCACTTTCTGCGCGTGTCTATTTGTATTTGAATAATTGGTCTATGGCGGAGGAGATGTCCACTAACGTCATACAAAACAGTGAGATGTATAATCTTGAAGTTGCGGTGGATGAGGTCTTTTTAAAAAATAGCTCGGAGTCGATATGGCAGTTGAGGCCCATTTCTGACGGGAATAATGGATCAACAAATGAGGCTAGTGTATTTTCGCCTGATAATGTAGCATACTATAATGTAATAAACGACGGGTTTATGTCGTCCACCGAACCGGGAGACATGCGTATCAATAGATGGATTGATACCCTAGTTGTCGAGGGCGATACAATTTTCTACCCTTGTAAGTATAAGCAAGACAAATCGTCGGAACCCCTAGCTGAGTATTCGATGGTGTTGAGATTGGCAGAACAATATCTTATTCGAGCTGAAGCAAGAGCTATGCAGGATAAGCTCGAAGGTGATGCAGGGGCATTGTCTGATATTAATGCAATTCGGCGCCGCGCTGGTCTGTTGGATGTACATTCGGTGTCAAAATTGGAGGTTTTGAGTTACATCGATAACGAACGCAGGATAGAGCTAGTCACTGAGTGGGGACATCGGTGGTTTGATTTAAAAAGACGAAATAAGGCCGAGGAAGTTTTATCTCAAGAAAAGGAATTGTTTACGAAGGACGATAAACTGTATCCAATTCCGGATAGCGAATTTTTGAGGAATCCTAGGTTAGTCCGGCAAAACCCTGGGTATTGACCGGTGGTGATGGCGCTTTGGTGAGCTTCTTTTATATGATTGAAAACAGATTGAATTTGTATGTCGGAAAAAATATGTGGTTTCGTTTTTGTTGTAATATGTTTGTTCTTCAACTTAGGTTTGCTGCCGTGTAGGTCCCAGGGGTTTGTTCCCTCGAGTGATGTGCTGTTACCTAGAGATTCGTTACTAGAGTACGGTAAACTTGATAACGGTTTCTGCTACTATGTTCGAAAGGTTGATAGCCTGCAGAAGAAAATTGAGATTCGATTTATCGTTAGAGCTGGATTTGAGCAAGAAGAACCCAATCAACTTGAGGCAGCTCATATATTGGAGCATTTGGCAGCAAGATCAACAAGTAGATATCCACAACTTAGAAAAGAGCTTGAAGGTCGTGGCCTTTTGCTGGGGGTAGATTATAATGCAGTCACCGATTATGGTAAGACCGAATATATTTTCACGATTCCCGGCAGTGATCCTGGTTTAGTAGATTTCTGTTTAGAACTCATTCAAGAGTGGGCCAGCGGCGTGATCAATTTGGATTCTATCAATGTCGAACGCGAAAAGAGGATTGTATCTCAGGAGCGGGGAATGGGGAGAATGTCGCTCGGGAGTTCATTAGATTTCATCGCTAACGCCATCGGGGACGGTAATCATAGTGGCAGGATTTTGCAGGATAAGCAGGCTAACGGCGATAAAATTGAGAGAGGTGCGTTAATCAAATTTCGTGATACGTGGTATCGTCCAGATTTGGAAGCTATAATTATCGTTGGTGATCTGGACCCCGGGATTATTAGTAGTAAAGTTAAAGATGTTTTTGGTACAATCCCAGGCCGTGAGAAAGTGAGGGATTCTGGCCCCCAAAAGGCAGCTATTCTTTCTGGTGGTAACAGCATTGAAATATTTCCCTCTGATGAGGAAAAGGAAGCGGGGCATTGTACGATTTTATTTAAAATGCGCTCGCGCTCCATAAGACGATATGATGATTTTGAGTATTTAGTATTAAATCAGCTAATCGCTGATTTGCTTCAAACTAGAATGAAAAATGATTTAACGAAACGGAGTAGCCTTGATTTTATTTTTGGTTTTAGGAACCGTTTGTTTAATTATGGACGTCCTTTGGCTGGACTAATGGTGGATATCAGGTCTCAAGGTAGCAGGGATCTGAAGGAGAAGTTTGTTAGCTGTTTAGGAGAAATGCATCGCGCTCAGCGTGACGGATTTTCTGAGAGCGAATTGGTTGCGGCAAAAAATAAGATAAAGAATGACTTTTTGAGTGATATAGGGTCGATAGAATCATTTGTCCGTGACTATGAGGATAATTTTGAAACTGGAAGCGAGATGGTTTCACCGGCGGTGAAACGTAGGTTTTATAGCCGTATTTTCGAATCAACGACTGTCGACGATGTTAATATCTATTTTAGCAGTATTGATTTAAATAACAATAGAGTGGTAGGTTTTTTTGTTGATGACAAGAAATATCCGAAGATGGTGCAAAGGTCGGAGGCGAAGAGGTGGATTATTGCGTCTAAATCGGCAAAAAAAACGCCTTTTGTGATGCCTAAAGATACAAGTAACCACGCTTCTATTCCGCTGATGAACGGCAAGTATGTATCCAGCATTGATACTGCTGGTGTTCGCGTTTTACGTAAGTCATATGATGATTCTACTCGCGTATCAACATTGAAATTGTCCAATGGAGTTAATGTGATATTGAAACCTATGTTGCGGGAGACGGATAAGGTATTCATTAAGGTGATTGGGCCGATACAGTTTAATCAGGGGAGTGAAATGGATTCGGTATCGTTCTTTTTTGGTGATGATGTTGTTTCGAATAGTGGTTTGGGCCCATATAATAGTTCAAACTGGAGAGCATTCCTTAAGAAAAAGGACATCAGATTTGGACATTCAGTTGAGCCCGATAGATTTGTGATTTCGGGAAGGTCTGATTACGAGGAACTTGAAACAATGTTGCAAGGGGTTAACTTAACCTTTAATTCACCGAAGATTGATCCCAATGCGTTCGAAGATTGGAAGGAGAGGAAGAGGCGGGAAATTGAGAAAGTAAGGAATGAGTCTGATACTCTTCAAATTTTTCAGAATTCCATACTTAAAGCATTTCAATTCTCTGGCGATTTTGTAACGACTGAGCGAATGTTAGAAATGGCTGATATGAAGAGAATGTTAGTTTTATTCAAAAGGAATTTTCAAAATAGTGGAAAACTCACAGTCATTATATGTGGAAAATTTGATTCGGTTTCTATTGTTCCTATCATATTGAAATATGTTGGGACTATACCTCGGTTCGAAGAGAATAATATTCACAATAGTGGTCCTAGCGAAAACAGAGCCAATCAACGGCAGGAATTAAATAGTTTTATATTTAAAGGGAAATTTGGTGGTGTCTCCAAAATAATGGTCGGGTTTCCATCAGTTAGCGAACCGACAATTGTAAGTGACTTTGCTATGGAAATTTTAGAGCGCGTATTGCTGCGGGTAGCGTCGGACAGATTACGGTCAGTTGATGCCTTATCATACACCGTAAATGCTTTTACAGTTAGGCATAGGTATATTCCGAACTACAACTATTTGTTGGGTGTGTCGTTCGATTGTGTGTCTGGGTATGCTAATCAGGCGATTAATGCTGTCAAGAATGAACTCGTTAAGTTGCAATCTGTTGATACACAGAATGGTATATTTATTTCGTCGAAAAGTCAAATTCTTTCTGAAGTTGTTAGTCGGATGAAAGATCCGACGTTTTGGGTTGATTACTTATCCGAAATGAGTCTTGATGGAAGAGATTTACGAACAGTTTTATCTTACCCGTTAATAATTGATTCGATAACTCAGTCGGACATAGTGAGGATCGTACAGCGATTGAATCTGAGTGAACCGATAATTTTTTCTCTTAGTTCGGATGATATCATTATGAATTAGATTATACGTAGTATGAGGTTCAGGGAGTTTTCTAGGATGAGTATGTATAGGGGTAGTGATATTAGTTTTACTACCCCTATAATCAAAGATCCACTAATTTATCAGTAACCTATCTTAAGACTGATCCGGGAGGAAGGTTCTTCGCACCGATTCCCTGGGTGGTTCGGCGGAGTATTGAAGCGCATACCGCGTGGTCTAAACCGGGGACGTTGACAGGCGGATTTGACCCAACGACAACGCTTACCTGACAAGCAAATTGTCCTGCGGGTGTACATTGGAAGTTTACTGTTGAGCAAGTTGTTTCTGTTTCGCCAGGAGCTATATATCTAATGTGAGCTTGTCCCGGGGCGACGGCACTGACAGTAGCTGCTGCACCAGCAAAAGCTACCACGACGGCAAGAAATCGAAAAATGATTGTTTTCATAGATTTGTTTGTTAATTATTTAGGAAATTTATTTAGGGATAAGAACTTATCTTAAGACTGATCCGGGAGGAAGGTTCTTCGCACCGATTCCCTGGGTGGTTCGGCGGAGTATTGAAGCGCATACCGCGTGGTCTAAACCGGGGAC
>NZ_JAIOAO010000004.1 GCF_021190955.1 Parachryseolinea silvisoli | reverse complement strand
TTCTTTTTCATTGTACTGTATTAAAGGTAATGATTTTTAAAACCATCGATTGACCTGGTCCTGTGGACTTCCTATCCACGACCACCAGAGGTCAATCGTACCTTTACACAGTTAGTTAGACGCTACCAGGCGGAGCCGTAAAGGTGAAAGGCTTTGACCGGCACCCATTCAAACGGGTCGTTTTTTTTAACGGTGATCCCGTCCGCACCCACGCTGGGGAAAACAAACTGCTGCTCCGCATTGGTATTGATGTATCCGTACAGATTGAGATCTCTGTCCAGCTCCGTTACAGTTATTTGCAGGAGCTCTTCCAGCGATAAATCGAATAGCTCATCGGTCTTATAGGTTAACGTATCTTGTGCATGGGCTACACTGCAAAACAAGACCATCAAAGAAATGAATAACCTCTGGAGGTTATGGTGAAACAACAAGGTAAAAATATGCATATAATGAGGGGTTAAATGCAATGCCAGACTCGGGGAAAAAGTAGATGTGGTCGTAATGGAAGTTAGGATTTTTCATGGACTGTTGCTACAAAGAAATAATAAAAAAGCCCATTTCCCGCAGCAGGAAATGGGCTTCGCAGTCCTCGCTTCACCGAATTTACATGTGTATTACAAACAGTTATATATACATTCAATCAATCCTCTAATGCACCTCTCCGGCTTCCATCTCTTTCTTGCCTGGAGTATTATAAGTACTTACAACGGCTCCTTTTACCCAAAGCTTCACCACAGTAGCCACGGGGTCTAATTCCTTTTCAGGAACCTCGATGACCCAGCCTCCATCTTCTTTTTTCACTTCCAGTTTCTTGCCCGTGGCAAGAAACTCGGCCTTGTCGATCTGATTTTTCAGATCCGGCACGACCAGCTTGCGGTCTTTCGGCCAGTCAAAAACAGAAAGGTATAAGATCGTATGTCCATTTTCCAGCTTGCTGGTGCATCTCCCCCAGGACAATGGCGCCAGCGGGCTACCCTTCGTAGCATAAACCGCCTCTCCATTCACTTTCATCCAGGAGCCAACCTCTTTTAATCGCGCTACACTTTCCATCGGAAATTCACCATCCGCCTTCGGGCCCACATTCAGCAAATAGTTGCCGCCTTTGGAAGCGATGTCCATCAGGTTGCGGATCATCGTTACGGAGCTTTTCCATTTATCATCATAGCTTTTGTAACCCCACGTTCCGTTCATGGTCATGCACGTTTCCCAATCCTTGCCGTCGAGCTCGGCCAGATTGGGTATGCGTTGCTCCGGCGTTTTAAAATCGCCGGGAAAATTCGGACGCTTCAACCGGTCGTTGGTAATGATGTTGGGCTGAAGGGCCAGCTGAGCCTGCAGTTTCCCGGCAAACTCATCGGTCATGTTTGTGGGGGTGTCCCACCAGAGTACGGCAATCTCGCCATACTGTGTCAGTATTTCGCGCACCTGGGGCACCGCCACATCGTCTATGTATTGAGCCATGGTTTTGGTAGTTTGAGCAGGGTCCCAATGACCGCTGTTCGCTTCCGTATAGGCGTCGATCCGGGTACTATCAGGATTAGCCCAGCCTTCCGATGCTCTTTTGCGCGCAGCCGCTCCGCCGGGGTTTACCCAATCCTGCGCATGGGAGTAATAAAGCCCCAGCTTGAGCCCATGCTTGCGGCAGGCCTCCACCAGGGGTTTGATCAGGTCTTTACCGTAGGGTGTCGCATCGACCACATTCCACGATGAAGCATTCGAGCCGAACAATGCAAAGCCATCGTGATGCTTTGCCGTGATCACGATATATTTCATACCGGCATCCTTCGCCATGCGCACCCAGGCATCGGCATCGTACTTCACCGGGTTGAACGCGCGCGCGAACGCCTTGTAGTCTGCTACCGGAATTTTCCCGCGGTTCATGATCCACTCGCCAATGCGGTTTACCCGGTGGCCGTTGTACGTACCCGCCGGCACGGCATACACACCCCAGTGGATGAACATGCCGAACCGCGCCTCGCGCCACCACTTCATCCGCTCATCGTTACTCAACGTCTGGCCGCATAGGTTGTTTGCCAGGCAGCAAACGATCATACCCGCCAAAAATATTTTTCTCATAGACATTCGATTTGTTTCGCGTATAAAAACTCAACCCTATTTGCGCAAGAGCGCTGTGGCACACCACAACACGGGCGCCTGTCCGTGCATGTCGCCTGTAATGCGTTGCCGGTCGAGATAATATTGGCGGTCATTCTTTTTATTCGTACCCTGGCATACCTCGCGGATGTCGCCGTTCTCATCGATGTAAGAGATCAGGCCAAGCCAGCCTTTTCGTGCTGCGGGTCCATACGTCTTCGCATCCAGCCAGCCCTGTTGTACGCCGGTAATCATCGCAAAGGTAAACATACCGGTGCACGACGTTTCAGGCCACGACTCCGGGTCATCGATAAGCTGGTGCCACATGCCCTTTTCGTCCTGATACTTCAGGAGCGCTGCCATCATTTTTTTGTAACCCTCCATGATCCGCGGGCGGTCCGGATTATCCGCCGGTACCGAGCGAAGCAACTCTGCTGTGCCGGCAGCCATCCACCCGTCACCACGGCCCCAGAAAAAAGGCACATCGGGTGCATGATAGAAGAGACCGTTATCCCTTTGCAGGGAATCCAGGTACATCACCATTTCGCGGGCAGCCCGGTCGATATATTTTCTGTCGCCGGTAGCACGAAAAGCCTGTGCCTGCACGGCCGTGATCATAAACATATCGTCGATCCATAAACGCGTCTGCCAGGTATACCCCTTTTCATAGAAAATAGAAGACTCGGGTTTTACGCGAGGACCTTCCGGTGGTCCCCACTGCTTATCGGCAATATTCTTACCCATATCGAGGTACCGCTGCTCTTTGGTTTCGATATATAGCTCGAGCGGTATGGAGCCGAATACGCAATAGTCAACGTGATCGGGTATCGGCACCAGGCTCGCCTCCGCATCAAAGAGGGGTTCGAAACGCGCCGCCAGCGCCTGCGTGAGTTTCTTGTCTTTGCTCGCCTGGGCAAAGGTTAGCGCACCATACCACGCACAAACTTCCGGGTAAGTGATGGTCTTGGGCGGCGTGGGGCGTCCAAAGTTTGGATGGGGCGTAGCGATAAAACGGTCCGCCACGCGTTTTCCGATTTCCGCCGGCGAGGAGCCTTTGGGCCACTTCTGCAGATCAGCCGCGCCGGATTGCGCCTGTACGCAGACGATCGATAAAACGAAGAGGAATATAAGGGTTAAAGTTTTTTTCATATGCTCATTTACGTTTGGCTGTTACAGTGTTCTCGGGCATATAGAGTACAAAGCCCCCCTTGGCGATGATCTTGACCCGGATATTCTTGCCGTTTGTCTTCAGGGCGGTGGCGGCAAAGGTTCCTGCCACGGGACCATCGGTAATCTGACTCAGCGTAACTTCCTTTTTCAGGAAAGGAAGATCAAACGAAATCTCTTGTTCGGCATCCTGGCCATTGATTCCTGCTATATACCATGCGCTTCCCTTTCTGCGGGCGATCACGATATATTTACCGGGAATGCCGGTTACATAACGCGTTTCATCCCAGGCCACAGGCACCTGCCGGAGAAAGTTCTTAGGTTCTTCCGGCAATGCCTGGTAGGATTTCATGTTGTCGGCAAAATGAAATACACCAGACTCGAAGACCACCGAAAGGGCAAGCTCATGGGCAAATGTAGTTTGACGCTTGGCTTCTCTTTTATTGGTGAAGGTAACAGGCGTGTAATCCATTGGGCCCACAACGTTTCGTGTAAAGGGAAGTATAGTATTCTGTATGGGTGCGCGGTCGCAGAACTCCTGCCGGCCGGCGCCCTCGGCTCCTTTCACCGACTCCATGGAGACCAGGTGCGGGTACGTACGCTCCCACCCTCTCGGCAACGTGGAGCCGTGGAAATTGACCATGATCTTATTGGCCGCAGCATCGCGCATGATATCGTAATATCGCTTGATCACAGGCTGTTTGTCGCCGTCGAAGAAATCTACCTTCACCCCCTTCACTCCCCACGCGGCAATTTTTTCAAATTCCTTTTTTCGTGCATCCGGAAAAGCCATCAGGTTGGCATCGCTCAGCGTATCCTTTTCCCGACCCATTCCCGAATGATACCACAATACGATGCCGACTTTTTTTGAATCCGCATACTTCACGAGGTCTTCCATCTTTCCATTTTTCATTTCATGCCAGCCGGCATCGATCAGCACATAATCCCATTTCATATCGGCCGTAAAATCGATGTATTGTTTCTGTACCTCAAAATCCCGGGTGGTTCCTCCGGCCGACCACCAGCTCCAGCTCGACCTTCCGGGTTTGATCCACGAAACATCTTGGATGACCGATGGCGGGCTCAAATTGGTGACGAGCGATGTCTCCTGAATAGTCGCCAGCGACGGACCGATCACGGCAGCACGCCACGGCGTTGTCCAGGGCAAGGTGGAAACAGGTTCAGGATCTGCGTCGCTTGTGACCTCCTCTTTTTCCGGAAAGCGAATGGTATATATTCCATTACCGGCTTTGTCTTCCATATGCGTGCCCGGGTAAGTTTCGTCCAGACCAGCTTCGGTAAGCAATACCCATAGGCCTTTGGTGTTGAATAACGCCGAGAAGGCCCACCCTGCCGGGTTTGGAGAGGGGGTGCCTACAGCCATTCCATTTTCATAAAATGCTTCATAGCAGGGTTTCTTCCGCACGTTCAGATCATAGGGCTGTATCCACGCTTTGGCATCTTTGGCAATGGCAAAACCGGATTCCTCGCGGATGATCTTGTAGGGGGTATTGTCGGTTTTCGGAAAATGGTAACGATACGCCATACCATCGTTATAGGCTCTGAAGATGAGCTGTACACTTTCCTTATTTTCATTCTCAAAAGTCAGCGTAACTTCGTTGGCCTGATTGCGGCATTGCAGCTTTCTGCCGATACGCAGGGTATAGGTCCCGTCTATCGCCGCGGCTGTCTTTGAAATGAACTTCAAGTTCTCAGAAAACTGCTGATCGTCGCGCACAATGCCCAGCGGAGAAGACCCAATGGCGGATGTGTTTGCGTAGGAAACCGAATAGCTGAGCCGGTTCCCCTTCGTGGCAATGGTCACCTTGACTTTTTTGTCGGGTGACGATACATCCCATCCCTGGCCCTGCACAGTTTGCACGGCTGAAAAAGAAAGGAGTAAAATTAAGATCCCCAGGGGGACAATGGTTCTGGCAAACATAATATCGGTTTTTATAGGTATATAGTATATTATTTATTTCGGAACGATCGTATAACGTTTTCCTTCTTCCGTCTCCACATCCATCACATAGCCTTCGTGGGAATTCAACGCAGGCAGCGTTGCCGCGCCGTTCTTTTTGTAGGGCGGAGCTTTCGCAGCTTGCGTGAGGCTATTAGGGTTACTGCCCTCAACATTTTTAGTGGTTGTCTCTACTAATCTTACAGGCATCGACGTACGTATTCTGCAGTTGCCGCCAAGCTTCGATTGAATGGTGGCGGATTGCAACTTTCCATCCCGCCAGCGGATGTTCACTTCAAAGGCTCCCCTGGCTTTCAGTCCGGCAACGCTGCCGTTTCTCCATTCACCGGGAAGCGCCGGCAGCAGGCTAAGCTCTCCCGCGTGGCTTTGCAGCAGCAGTTCCGTCATGCCGGCCGTAGCGCCGAAATTGCCGTCGATCTGAAAGGGTGGGTGCGCATCGAAAAGATTGGGATATGTTCCTCCTCCACCCATGGTTTCCTTTTCCTGTTTCGGGTCGATGTAGGTAAGCCCTTCCTTCAATATTTTATAAGCATGATCGCCCTCCTGTAATCGCGCCCACCAGTTGATCTTCCACGCCATGGACCACCCGGTGCTCATATCGCCCCGTTGGATCAGCGATTGTTTGGCCGCGGCAGCCAGCGCGGGCGTACGAACGGGCGAGATCTGATTGCCCGGGTGTAAACCAAAGAGGTGCGATAAATGCCGGTGCTTATCGTTGGGATCATCCCAGTCCTTGAACCACTCTTGCAATTGGCCATGCTGACCGATGTGGTACGGATAAAGCTTTGCTATAGCCGTTTCCACTTGCTTTGTAAATTCATCGCTGATCCCCAACGTACTGGCAGCGCTCAGGCAATTCTCAAAAAGCTGCCGGGTGATCGCCATATCCATGGTGGACGCCATGCTGATCTGATATTCTTTTCCATTGATCTTAAAAACATTCTCCGGTGATGTCGAAGGATTCGTCACAAGCTCACCATCCGGTGTTTCTACCAGCCAGTGCAGCAGGAATTGTGCGGCACCTTTCATGGCCGGCCAGCCCTTGTCGCGCAGAAATCCCTTGTCGCCGGTAAAGACGTAATGTTCCCATAGATGTGTGCTCAACCAGGCACCGCTCATCGGCCAGCAGGCCCAGCGCGCCTGGCTGCGGGGATCCCACTCAAAGCCACCTGGCGGAGAAGTCTTCGCCCAGATATCGGCATTGTGGTGTGCGCACCATCCTTCGGTAATGCCATAGTTCGTTGCCGCGGTTTCGGCGCCGTTCACAGCCAGTTGCTGTATAAAATCCAACAGGGGCACATGGCATTCCGAAAGGTTCGTGCTCTCGGCAAGCCAGTAGTTCATTTCTGTATTGATGTTGGTGGTATAGTTGCTTCCCCAGGGTGGTTTGACATGATCGTTCCAGATACCCTGCAGGTTAGCCGGGGGGCCGCCCGGCCGGGAGCTGGCAATCAACAGGTATCGGCCGAACTGGTAATACAACGCCTGAAGCTGCGGATCGGGTTTTCCTGCGTTCATGCGCAACATTCGTTTATCCGTAGGCAGGCGCATCGCTTCCGGGTCAGTGCCCAGGTCCAGCGTAACGCGATTGAAGAGCGGTTGGTAATCGGCAAGATGCCTGGCTCTCAGCTGCGCAAAAGTTTTAGTGGTCGCCGCATCGAGCACGGCCTGCGCCTCTGCGCCTGCATCTTTACCCTGCAGACCGGGTGATTTATTAAATCCATGGAAGCTTGTCGCCCCGGTAAGATAAAGTGTGACGGCATCGGCCCCCGAGACGGAAAGCGAGGTATCCTGCTTCGTGACCTTGCCGCCTTCGGCTTTGATCTTCAGGCGGACCTCAAAATTCATCCCCTCTCCTTTCCAGTCGTCATAAACAACCTGCAGGGGTTCGGCCTCGCGGTTGGCTACCAACAACGGCGCCTTACCGCGAAGTATCAGCTGATCATCCGCGGATGTTGTAACGGTATAGTTCAATTTACTCCGCAACGATGTGTTGAACGAAATACTCTTCTTCTTATTCGCCGACAACCGTATCACCAGTGTTTTATCAGGGTGGCTGATGAACATTTCACGGGTATAGGTTATTCCGCCGGTAGTATAAACAACGGTAGCGATAGCGGTACCCAGGTCCAGGCTCCTGTTGTACTTTCCCTCCACCGTATCGTTTAAAGTAAAATCCAGGAAGAGGTCGGCCATGGTGAGGTATCGTGCCGAATAAGGCCCCTGCATTTTTTCCCAATAGATAGCGGCCAGCGCATAGTCGCCGTCGGATACCGCTTTGCGCACCAGGGGAAGATAGACACGGCCGTTTGGATTGTTGCCGGGCTCGGGGTAACCCGACCACAGTGTGTTATCGTTGAGCTGCAATCTTTCCTGGCGCACGCCGCCAAAAACCATAGCACCCGTTTTGCCGTTGCCCAACGGCAGCGCTTCTTCCCAGGCTGACGCGGGCTGCGCGTACCACAGCTTCAGATGCGGATCTGTTTTTACAGACTGCGCAAAACATAGTTGCGCCAACAAAAACAAGACTACCAAAAACACCGATCTCCTTTTCATCAAAATCACTTCCTCTTTCACAGATTAAAAAACTAAAGCACACCCCTACTGCCCTTCTGATGAAATCAGAAGGGCAGTACTATCTATCTTAATTCCAGGGTTCATTGTTTTCCCAAACACCTTGCATGATATCTATCTGACTTTGCGGAATGGGCCATAGATACCCGTCGAACTTTCGTTTATCTCCTTTGGTGCTGTGTATAATTTGCGGGATCACCGTTTCGGCTATACCCCAGCGGATAATGTCATTGTACCGTATACCTTCATAGGCTAGTTCGACCCTTCTTTCGTTGCGGATGTTATCGCGGGTCAGTTCGGTCTTCAGCGGCATATTGACACCGGGGCGGGTACGCACATCGTTCAATGCCTTCAGCGCCCGCGTATCGGTACCCTGGCCGCTTTCGAACATAGCCTCCGCATAGAGCAGCAGCAGGTCAGCATACCGCATCTTGACGATATTCTGATCACTCAGCGTAGAAGAACCTGGAGTTCTGACCGTGGGATCGATCCATTTTTTAAAGGCCATGTTCGTAAAAGGTAGTGTGCTCTCGGCCACACTTCCATCCTGCTGGAAGGTGCCCGTTTTGGTATTGTTCACCCACTGGTCGCCCAACTGGAAGATCGTCATTCCCAAACGCGGATCTTTCAGGCCCGTGTCGATATTCGTTTCATAGGCGTCGCGCAGCTGAGGCGTTGGGAAACACGACATACGGCTGCCGACGTATTGGTCCAACTGATGGTAATCGGCGGGCGCCTGGTATATTACCGAGAACATGATCTCCTTATTATCGGCCGCTCGTTGTTCTTTGAAGAACAATCCGGAATAGTTCCTGTACAGGCTGTAGGGGTTTGCCGCATCGCCGATCAACGACCAGGCTACATCGGCCGCTTCAGCAAAACGTTGGTTGTTCATCAAAATACGAACCTTCAACATAATGGCACTGCCCTTCACGGCATGGCCATCGGTATAGCGATCGGCAGGCAACACCGCAATGGCCACATCGATATCTTGCAACAACCTGGCCACCACGTCTGCTTTGGGAGAACGGGGCCTGGTTTTGACGAGATTAACGCTGTCGATCGTCTGCGTATACAGGATCAGCGGCACGGCGCCATAGCGCTGCACCAGCTCGTTATAATAGTAGCAGCGGTTAAACAAGGCTTCGCCCTTATACTTGTTATAGTTCGCTTCGGTCAAAAGGCTTTTAGCCCCGTCGATATTGTCCAGGAAATAGTTGCACTTGGCAATGCCGTCGTAACAATCGCTCCAGGTTTGGTTGAGCGCCCCGGTGCTGCTGGGATTGATACCGCCCTGCATCATGCCGACATAATTGACAAAATTGGAACTGGTGATAGCATTATCTGAAAGTGCCTCGATATCCATCGCCACGCCGTTGGATCCACGCACAGAGCCAAAAATGCTTGTACGATGCGTCGAGTAGGTGGCAGTCAATGCCGCTTGAACATCCTGTTCCGTTTTCCAGAAGGTGTCGGAATCCAGCTGCGTTAATGGATTCTTCTCCAGAAAATCGTCGCACGCCATGACCAGTATGGTCATCGTGAGATATAGTAATTTTAGTTTGATATTCTTTTTCATACTCGTGGAATTTAAAAGGTAGCTTTCACGCCGAGAGAGTAAATGGCAGCCTGGGGATAGATTGCCGCACGGGTCGGTACTGCCGTGCCGGTACCCGTAAACTGATTTCCGAACGACGATGCGCTCGAAGGAACAGGTGCCGATGCACGCTCAGGATCCAGGCCCTGGAAGAAGTTGGTAAACGTATGCAGGTTGTCCACCGAGCCAAATACCCGTAAATTCTGCAACTTCACTTTTTGGCTCCAGGCGGCACGAAGCGTATAGCCCAACTGTATGTTCTTGATACGCATGTAAGACGAGTTGCCCAGCCAGAACGTAGAGTTTTGGTTGTTAGGTGTGTACTGGTTATCTACATATACGTGGGGAATGCTGTTAGAAGTCCCCTCGCCATCCCAGGCTTCGTCTCTCCAGAAGGTCGGCGGAGCCGCAGCCTGGTTAAAGGGCGAGACACCCCAGTCTTTTACAAACGTTTTGCGACCATACACGCCCTGAACAAAAACGGTCAGGTCAAAGCTTCCATACGAGGCAGAGAGATTGACACCGTAATTAAACTTGGGAAATACTCCTCTTACCGGCACGCGGTCGTAGGTAAGGTCTACGCGGCCATCGGGTACGCCATCGGGGCCACTCACGTCCTTAAATTTCAGATCGCCGGGTTTGACAGGAATTCCCGTGCTATACGCCGTTACAGGTCCATTGGTAACTTCCTCCGCATTTTGATACACGCCATCCTGAAGCAGCAGGTAATACGTGTTGTAAGGCAAACCTTCCTCCCGGATATTGGTACCGACTATGTCGCGGCTTCCATAGCGAATCAGCTCATTCTGGTATGTTTCCAGGTTGGCGCTGATGCTATAGCGGAACTTCCCGAACTGGTTTTTATGGCCAAGGATAAATTCCCAGCCCGAGTTTCGCATGGTGCCGTCGTTGATGTACGGTGCATCCAGACCCATGTGGTCAGGCACCTGCAGGCGCCGGAGAATATCCGAGGTTTCCTTTCGATACCAGTCAACCGAGCCGAATAGTTTCGAATGGAATAAAGAGAAGTCAATACCCAAATCGGTAACCGTGGTAGTTTCCCATTTGATATTGGTATTATTCGTTGTCCGCTTGGAAACACCCTGCGACAGCGTGCCCGCAAAATTATAATCCAGCGTTTCATCACCGGGTGCAGTCGATATATTCAAAGAATTCTGATAGGGATAGTTACCAATGCTCTGGTTACCCAATTGTCCCCACGACCCCCTAAGCTTCAGTTCGTCGATCCAGTTCAGGCCCGACATGAACGACTCCTGGGTAATGCGCCACCCCGCCGATACGGAAGGGAAGAAGGCTATGCGGTTGTTATCCGGGAAACGCGAAGAAGCGTCGTCGCGGAAACTGAATTCCACTAAATACTTATCCCGGTAGTCATAGTTTATTCTTCCGAAAACCGATTGCGTCGCCCACTCATAAGAATCGCTGCCATTGTTTTGCACGGCGGGAGCGCCGGCCGACAGGTCCCACAGGGTCTTGGAGGGAAGCCGTGTGCGGTAAGACTCCAGACGGTCATAGCGATAGTTCTCCTGCTGATACCCCAGCATGCCGGTGAAATGGTGCACATCGGCAAATGTCTTTTCATAGCGTAAGGTGGCGTATGCGGTGTATTGGTTCTCGCGAGCATTGCGCTGTGCCAGCGAGTTCGTTCCGCCGTTCCAAATACTACCTTGTGCATACACGCCGTTGGCATCCGGTATATACACATAGCCATACGATGTAACGACCAGGGCTTTGATCATTTCTTCCTGGAACTTAAACGCGCCGCGTACATCGGCGGTTAAACCGGGCAGGATCTTAAAATTAAGGTAGGGGCTGAACAACAAGTACGTGTTGTCGATCCGTTTTCCGCCGCCATCGGTAGCGATAGCGATCGGATTTTTGTTACCGCCGTGAAGGGGATACGCATAAGCTGTATACCTTCCACTGCCGTCCGGCAGCCAGGGTTTGGTAAGGGGTGGCGCAGCATAGGCCGCCAGCATCTGATCTTCCGACCCGTTAAAATCGATCAGGTCTGCCGTCGTGCTTCCCGCTGTTATAGCAGTATCGGTTCGTCTACCCCGGGCCACCGAGATATCACTGCCGAACGTGACAACCTTGCTTAACTCGCTTTTAAAATTGACCTGGGCATCGTACCGTTTGTAACCGGTGCCGAGCAACATGCCCGTTTGATTCAAAATCCCCAGGCCGGCGTTGAATGTGGTCCCGCCCTTTCCGCCATTCAAGCTCAAAAAGTGCTTGTGCATCGGTGCCGTACGGATCAACGCCTCGGTCCAGTCATAGCTGGGGTACTGCTCTGAATTCGGATTATCACGATACGGCTGGATCATTTCGGGTGTATAATACCAGCCCGTCTGCCGGCCCGAAAAATCGATCGCCTTATTCATCAGCTCCATGTACTCCACCGCATCGGTCACCCGGTCCACCTTGATGGAGGGCTTCATGCTCGAATACGTATAGGCATATTCTACATTCAGACGGCCTTCCTTACCCTTTTTAGTCGTCACCAGGATGACGCCGTTTGCCGCGCGCGATCCATACACCGCGGCAGAAGCAGCATCCTTCAACACGGAAATATCGGCGATCATATTCGGGTTCAGCATATCGAGACGACCCTCCACGCCGTCGATCAATATAAGCGGGTTATTCCCTGCACCGCTGAATGTACCCTGCCCCCGGATGCGTATATCATTGTTCTCCAGACCTGGCTGCCCCGAATTCTGCACGACCTGAAGCCCGGGCGTGCGTCCTTGTAAAAGCGAAACCGTGTTGGGCGACTGCCGCGAGACGATGTCTTCTGCCGAAACCGTGGACACGGCGGCGGTAAGATTCACCTTCTTTTGCACACCATACCCCACCACCACAACCTCGGCCAGGTTTTGAAGGTCCGTGGTCAGCGTGACATTGACAGTCGTTTGAGTTCCGAGCGCAATGCGTTCTGTTTTATAACCGATAAATGAAAATACCAGCACGGCATTGGGTTCGCTGACCGTGAGCGAAAAGTTTCCGTCACTGTCGGTCGATGCACCCGTGGTGGTGCCTTCAACCAGTACGTTCACACCCGGTAAAGCCTCGCCATCGTCGGCGATTACTTTGCCGGTTATTTGCTGCGCCAGCGATGCCTGGCAAAAGAGCAGCATGATCATCGCAAGCCCCAGGGCAACAGAAAGTCGCCCGGTGAAAGCTGGCCGTTTCAGTAAAAAAGAGCTCATAGCGTTATCATTTGGTTTAGGGAATGAAGGATAAAATGAAGATCAGACCCAGCACAAGCAGCGTGACGAGGATCGCTTCTTTGATCCTGGCGTTGCGGCTGGCCCTGGTGCTTTTCCTCATATTCTGACGCTTAAATCGTTTGCATAGCCTTACCCAAGTTTGCTCCGGGAGGCGTCTTTCTAGGGTAAAAAAGGGATCGATCAGGGGGTAAAATTCGTTCAGGCCCGTTTTTAGCCTGAATTCCGATATTCCGGAACCTATTTTTCAAGATCCAATGACCGCGAGGTAGACCGGAGGGTGCTGCATTCGTGCGTGTTTCGCGCTCGCGCTACACACTCGCGCTGTTTTTTGTAGGGGGAATGATCACTCAATCTCCCCGAGATACTGGGAGGGCGATTTGCCGTAGTGATTACGGAACGATTTGCTGAAATATTTGGGATCGCTGAATCCAACCGTAAAGGCTACTTCAGAAATGCTCAATTTCTTTTGGCTCAGCAGCATGGCGGCTTTCTTAAAACGGAGGTCGCGGATCAGGTCGATGACGGAAAGTCCGGTCAGCATTTTGGTTTTGCGGAACAACACAGGTCTGCTCATGCCGATCTCGCGCACAAGCCGGCTCACATTAAAATCGGCATTCGTGATGTTCTCTTCCAAAATGCTCATCAGCCGCTGCAGGAATTTGTCGTCAGGATTCTGCACTTCTTCATGCTGGGGCTGCAGGGTTACCATGCGGCAGTATTTCTCCTTCAGCTTTTCGCGGATCTGGAGGTGATTCCGCATTTTGACCAACAGCAGGTGCACATTAAAAGGCTTGATCAGGTAATCGTCGGCCCCGGTCTCAAGACCTTCCACCTGGTAATTTAAGGCGCCACGGGCCGTGAGTAAGATAACGGGAATATGGCTGGTGCGCAGATCCGTTTTTAAATGTTGGACGAGCTCGAGCCCATTCATGCGTGGCATCATCACATCGGTGATGACAATATCGGGCAGTTGCTCAAGTGCAATCTCCAACCCTTCTACGCCGTTCTTTGCTTCCAGCACATGGTAGTGCGCCACCAGGCTTTCGCGCACATAGGCGCGGATCTCATCGTGATCCTCCACAAGCAAGACCAGCGGTGTTGAATGCTCCGCCCGTTTTGCCTCTCCCTCCTGGCCTGTAGCCTCCTGTTCCACCTCCGGGTGATGTTGCAGATCAAACACCTGCCGGGGCATAGCGACGACCTGGTCCGCTGTAAAGTGTGCGTGGCCGGAAGGCAGCAAGATGGTAAACCGGGTAAAGCCTGTTTTATCGGCGGTGGCTTCTTCACTCTCTACAGCAATGGAACCGTGATGAAGGTCAATGATGCCCTTGGCCAGGGCGAGGCCGATGCCAACACCCGCTCCAGTCTTGCCGGAGTTCTCGGCCTGGTAGAAACGATGAAACACTTTCTCCAGGTACCGGGCCGGAATACCAAGCCCGTTATCTTCCAGGGTGATCCTGACATTAAAATTATTTGCACCCGGCAATGGCTCCCGGACTACTGCGATGAATACCGTGCCCCCTCCCGGTGTAAACTTAAGAGCATTGACCAACAGGTTATAGAACACCTTCGACAGCTCTTCGCGGTCGATCCAGAGTTTAACGACCGGTTCGCCGGGTTGAAAATCCAGCGACACTTTCCGCGACTGTGCGTATTCCTTAAAAGAAAGTTGTATCTCGTCGATAAACTCCACGATGTTCTCTTCCTGCACGCTGATCCGCACGTTGCCGGTTTCCTGTTTGTGAAAGTCCAGCAGCTGGTTCATAAGCCGCTGCAGGCGGCCGGTGTTGGCGCGTACAAGCGCGAGCTCTTTTTTCAGGAATGTATCCCCGGTGTATTGTTCCAGCAGCTTCTCGATGGGACCCGTCATGAGTGTAAGCGGCGTGCGGATCTCGTGAACAATATTGGTAAAGAAGCTGAGCTTGGCCTGGTGCAGCTCTTCCTGCTTCTTGTGCTCCAGGTGCTCGAGCTTCAGGTCGTGTTCGAGTTTCATCTGTCCTTTGTGGAACCGCGACCAGATATACAGCAACCCCAGAAAGAGGCCGACATAAACGGTATAGGCCCACCACGATTTCCAGGGTGGCGGCAAGATCTTGAGGTGAAGGGAGGCCGGCGTTTCATTCCAGACCCCGTCGTTATTCGCGCCTTTCACCAGCAGGGTATAATTTCCCGGATTCAGGTTCATATACGTAGCCACAGGTTCGGAGGTGGTATTCCACTGCTCCTCAAATCCCACCAACTTGTACGCAAACCGGTTTTTCGTGGAGTTGATATAATTCAGCACGGCAAACTCTACCGAAAAGATATTCTGATCATACTCCATCGTGAGCTCCGTGGTATGGTTCAGGTCCTGTTTCAGGATGCCCTGCTCGGCGTCAACCGGTATGTCCTCGTTGAACAGCTTGAAGTTGACAAAAGTCACGTTGGGTACGATGCGGTTCTCTGAAATACGTTCGGGGCGGAATACCACCACACCGTTATATCCCCCGAAATACATATTCCCCGACGGGTCTTTACAATAGGAATGAAAATTGAACTGTTTACAAACCAATCCATCACTGCGATCAAAGTTGTGTATGGAAAGATCGACAGGATCCAGTTTCGACAACCCATTGTCGGTACTGATCCATAAATACCCGTTTTTATCTTCCTGTATGCCGAAGATCGCATTGCCCGGAAGTCCATCCTGTGTTCCAAAGCGCTTGAAGCTGTGTTGCCCGGGCAACAACAAATTCAGCCCGTTGCCTCTGGTGCCCACCCAGATCCGGTTCAGTCGATCTTCAAAGACGCAAAGAATATAGTTGTTGCTAAGGGTAGTGGCATCCGCCGGGTTATGAACGTAGCGACGGAAAGAGCTTTGGCCGGGAGACTTGACATTCAACCCCGATATCGTACCCACCCATAAATTCCCGCGCGAGTCAGGAAACAGGCGCGTGACGCCGTCCGAGTTCAGTGTTGAGCTGTCCTGAAGGTCGTGGGGTAATGTCTCGAAGGTGTTTTTGCGCGGATCAAATTTACAAAGCCCGCCGCGGTAGGTGCCGATCCAGAGGGTACCATCGTTGTCTTTTGCCAGGTCATACACGGCATCATCGGGAAGCGAATTGTTATTACCGGGTTGATGGTGAAAGGTTTTGAATCGACCTGTTTTAAAATCATAGTAGTTCAGTCCTTTGAGCGTGCCTATCCAAAGACCATCGTTACCTTCGGGCAGCAGGCACTTGACATTGTTGTGGCTTAAGGACGTGGGGTCGTCACGCACGTGTTTGAACTGCCGGGTCACTCCTTTGTCGCGGCCTGTAAAGAACAAACCCGTCCCTTCGGTGCCCAGCCATAAATTGCCGTTGGCATCAGTAACCATGGCACTGGCTACCTTGAAATGAAGCTTACCTTCTTGTACAACCTGCTGAAACTGTCTGGACAAAGCGCTGTACATATTGACACCGCCGTGGTAGGTGCCGATCCAGACCGATCCATCGCGATCGGCATATAACGAGCGCACGGAGTTGTCACTCACAGAGGCAGCGTCGTCGGGAATGTTTCGCAAACTGATATATTTCCCCTGGTGCGGATTGACAATGTATGTGCCCCCGATCGTACCGAACCAATAGTCCCGTGTCCGCTTATGTTTCAAAATTACCCGTATAGCCTCGTCCGGTTTTCCGATCCAGTCCAGGGACTGAAAGCTTCCTGTCTTCGGATCGAACGCAAACAGCCCGCTATTCTCGGTGGCGATCAACAGCCCGCCCTTTTCACCTGCGACGATAGAATTGATGTCGTTGGTTTTTGAAACCGTGCTACTCAGCTCGGGCACTGAATAGGAAGTGAACTGATACTGCCCGTCCTGACCGACCGTTATTTTAGAAAGTCCGGCGGAAGTGCCGACCCAGATGTTCTTGTCGCTGTCCTGGAAAATAGAACGGACATCGTCATGGGCCAGACTGTTGTTGTCCCCGGGAGTATGCGTGAAACGCATAAAAGAAAAAGCGGTGCTCCCCGCCTTCAGGACGTTGAGTCCGCTGCGCGTTCCGATCCACAGATTTTTCTGATCGTCCTCGAAGATGCAGGCCACAACATTCGCGGGCGAGGTAGCGTCGCCCTTTTCTTGTAAGATGATCCGTTCAAATCCGTCCGTTCGCGGGTCATACAGGTTCAGTCCATGATTTGTTCCAGCCCACAATCTGTCCTGGGAATCGATGTATAGACTGAAGATCGTGTTATCGGAAATGCTATGCTCATTTTCCGGATCATGGTAATACGTTTTGATCTTCCGCGAGTCGTAGCGATTCAACCCTTCGCGGGTTCCGAACCACATAAAACCGCTGGTGTCCTGAACGATGGCATATACCGTGCATTGCGACAGGCCATCCTCTATCGTGAGGTGCTGAAAATTGTAGTCGTCCGACTGTGCGTACGCACCTGAAAAAATACCAGACAGTACAGCAAGAAGGACGACTATACCCAATCTCAGGTCACCTGGCTTCATCATAATAATCGTTTGAGAAGCTTAAGATAACGATTGCACCGCAATACCGGAATCAAAATCAACTTAAAATCAACAATTTGCATGATGTCCGTCATTCGTGTGGCAAACCGGGATCGGGATTTGTATTTTTCTCATACACGTTAAAATCCGATACCCAGAGCGATTCATTTTTTAACAATGGACTCTGTCCCACAGGGTCCATGTCCAATCTGCCTCCGGCCAGGCTGCGATAAATGCCATATTTGTTCCGGATAAAGGAGGCGCCGATGCGCCACATATCGATATTGGGATCTTTAAAATCGATCAGCACCTTTCCATCGCTTACGCGAACGATCTGGCAGGAGTAATATCCCTGGTGGGTATAATGCATTTCCTCACGAACCTGAACCCATTCGCCTTCAAAGTCAGACAAAGGAATATTATTTACCACGGTACCTTTACCCGTACTGGCGCCGTCCACAGAATGTATGATCTGCATCCGTTTATTTGTGCCATCGCTGTTGGCGCGGGGCGTAAGGGTGATCAACGGACTTCCGTTATTCGGACCATCTTGTGCCTTCAGCTGGTGAATGTGGCAAAAATTGGCTGTCGGTTGAAAGCCCACCGCAAGCTTGAACTTCCATTCCAGAATCTGCCATTCATCCCAATTCCCCTGAACCTTGGCCCAGGCTGCATTGTTCGTGATGGATTTCATTTCGTTGCGCTGGCGATCTACTGTACCCGCGCTGCAACGGTCGCCGTCGATCACCGGATCGATGTGTATATCAAAGCGGAAAACCGGCTTGTTCAACGTGGCGTCCTGGGCTACCGCGCAATGAATGCCATCGATGTGTCCTCCAAATCCACCCGAGCAATTGGGATGTTCCGAATAATCAAACCCCAGGGTTCTCATATACGTGTTGATCTCACTGTAGATTTTACCCGCCAACGATGCATCGGCATCCATGGCGGACGTGAGCGTATAGCCCCTGCACCCCGGACCGGGCACAGCCCGGGCCATGCACGAACGTCCCGCCTTGATCCAGCCCGTTGTATTTACCTGGGAATATATAGTATCCAGCGTAAATTGAATCACTTGCGTATTACCACACGCCAGATCATCGAACTTAACAAAGTTCGATGAGGCGATCGTGCAACCGGTATGTCCTTCTGAATTAGAAATCTTGCCGGACCAATCGACGCCGTTGACCGTAGCCGATACAATATTGTCTATCGTCGGACTGGCTTCACCGCAGTTACCGAAATTGATGATAAAATGACCGATATCTTTTTCCCTTCGGTTTACTTTTGTGATAGTATACGTCCAGATGGATGCATCGACACGCTCCTCCACATTAAAATCGATCGTGTACGAGCCCGGTAGTAGCGCAGTAAGGCTGCCAACCGGCCCATCCTGTAACGTCAATGGTGCATCGGTGTCAACCAGGCTTTGATCCGTACAGGCCTGGGTAAGTGCTGCGAAAAGGAGCCATAAAAAGTTTTGAAGCAATCTCTTTTTCATAGGTGTTTAGTTTAGGGTTAACTGCTGATTCAATACGAACCAGTAACCTTAGAGACGATTTGTAAGCCATCACACCTGACAGGATTGGTATAAATCCTACATTCATACGGAATAAACACTAAAGTTAGTGGAGCCGCCGGTCAATAGTGTTTACCAACCGTTCATAAAGGTCCGCGGGGAATGCTCTGTATTTTTGCGTCATCAATCCGTAGGCCCCAATTCCATCTGCTATGAAAATGATCAAAATCTTTCTACCCTTCTTGTTTGCAGCGATCATCTCTCAAAACGTGTTGTCACAACCGGGTATGCTGAAAGTCGATTATGCCAGCCTGGTGTCACGCGCAGACCTGGTATACAACAAACCGGTACGCCGAAGCGAAGAAGGTATGCCGGTGGGAAACGGTACCCTGGGCGGTCTGGTGTGGACTACACCCACAGCATTTCATACCCAGCTTAACCGGGTAGATGTATTTGCCAACAACTCCGCCTCCAATGCCTTTTACGAACGCCATACAGATTACTGTGGTGGCGTGGCGTTCGCCGACATCGATTTTATCCAGGATCAGGAAACCTTCCGCGGCGGTCCGTTCAGACAGCACCTCTCCTGCTACGATGGCACGGTTACCCTCACGGGCGCCGGTGTGTCATTGAAGACACTAACCTGGCATGCGCAGGATGTGATGGCGGTACAGGTGGAAGATACACGCAGCAACCCCATGCCTGTGGTGACCAGCCTCCGCGCACTACGGTGGCCCGTTACGAAAAAAGGAAATCATTCAGCGCTCTCTACAGTAAAAGTGATCGGCAACAAGATCGTGCTCCTCCAGGAATTCCGCGAAGACACCTACTACTGCGGTACGGTCGTGGTGGCGGAGATCAGCGGACGCGCCGCCAACGCCGGGCTCGCCAACGAATCGACCGCACGCATTACCGCGGCTCCGTCAAACAGCACATTCACCGTATACATGGCCAGCGCAGCCAGCTTCGATCCTGCAGAAGACCTTGTCGCCGCTGCGATCAGAAAGCTCGACGACTCCAAAGCCAAAGGATTTGATGGACTGCTTACCGCCAACCAGGCGTGGTGGCACGACTTCTGGCAAAAGTCGTTCGTAAGCCTGCACAGCGCCGATGGCGAAGCCGACCTGGTCGAAAAACACTACACCTACTATCTCTACGTCATGGCCACGAGCTCACGGGGTGCCTACCCGCCTAAGTTCAACGGCATGCTGTGGACTACGGGTGGCGACGACCGCAAATGGGGTAACCTGTACTGGGGCGCCAACCAGAGCTGTCTCTACAACGCGCTCCTGCCCACCAACCACCTGGAGTTGATGGACCCCATGTTCAGAATGTATACCTCGATGTCCGAAAGTTGCGCGCAGGCCGCGCGTCAGCAGTGGGGCAGCAAAGGCATCTATATACCGGAGACTGTAGCGTTCGACGGCATGGCGCCTTTGCCGGAAGATATCGCAGCCGAAATGCAAGCGCTATATCTGCTCCGAAAACCCTGGAGCGAACGGTCGAAGGCTTTTACAGACTATGCCTACTTGAAAATGCCGTTTCTCAGCCGGTGGAACTGGAAGAAAGACGACGGCTGGAAAAACGGACAGTGGAGTACCTCCGACAAAGGCGGAGGCGCCTTTGGCCATGTATCACATATATTCTCCCGTGGCGCCAAGATCGCATACCAATACTGGCTGAAATATGAATATACGCAAGATGGGGACTGGCTCCGGAAAGAAGCATACCCAATGCTGAAAGGAGTCGCCGAGTTCTACCGGAATTTCCCCAACGTCAAAAAAGAGGCCGATGGAAAATATCACATCCACCACATCAACGACAACGAATCGGTATGGGGCGGTCATGATACGGTAGAAGAGATCGCTGCGATGATGGGCATCTTTCCCGTGGCGATCAAAGCTTCTGAAATTCTGAATACAGACCCGGAGCTGCGGACCTTGTGGAAGGAATTCAGTTCAAACCTGGCCCCGCTGCCACTGACCACTGCATACCCCGAAAGCGCGGACAAGCCCGTAACGTGGGTGAAGTCGATGCCCCCGGTAATTCATGGTGAAGGCAACAAGCTGCCGGACGCCAACACCATGCCGGTGTGGTTCTTCGACCTGTGCAACCTGGAGTCAGATCCAAAAATGCGCGATATTGCCAACACCACCTACGATGCCGGCTTCCCGGAAGGGATAGACGCAAACACCCGGGTGAATGTACTGTCCAAGCTGCCGGTAGCCGGTGTGATTCTGGGCCGCACAGACGCTACCCGCTACCTCATCCCGAACCAGATAAGAACTGCGGAGGTAGAGGTGATGCCCAACCGCATGGACCTGCGCGAAGGCTTCCAGGCTACCAGTGTGCAGCGTCTGGGGCGGGCCGCCGAAGCACTCCTCTATGCCCTGTGCCAGGCTGTCCCTTCAGGACCCGCGCAAGACCCCGTGATCCATGTCTTCCCTGCATGGCCTGCGGAGTGGGATGCGCAGTACTCCTTGCTTTGCCGTGGCGGATTTGTCGTCACTGCTTCTCAGCGGCAAGGCCAAATAGAATTTGTAGAGATCCGCTCACAGGCCGGCACCACTTGTCGCACACGCAATCCGTGGCCGGGCAAATCTGTAACGGTATACCGCAATGGCAAAAAATGGAAGAGCCTGAAAGGCGAGCTTCTTTCCTTTCCCACGCGAAAGAATGAGCGGTATATTCTCCTTACCCAAAACGGTAAAATTCCGAAATTATAGTCTGTCTGCAGATCATGATGGCGCATTCAGTTGGTTTTAACTGTTCACAATACACCATAACCTTCCAGGAATTGTCATAAAATTCCCCCCGAAAAACATTATCTTAATTACCGATTCCATTCAACCCCTAACAGGTTGAGCCCGCCTGGGATCAGTTCCGTATTTTATGCGGGACTGTAAGAAATTGACCAATACCGTATAATATGGATCTCTGCTAAATAGTTAAGACAATGTTGTTTGCATGCTGAAACACACAAGTCCTTATGAAAGACAATCAAAAAAAAGTTATTTCAGTCACGGCCGCACTTATCACGATGCTCATCGGCTTGTCCGTAATCATTGGGTGGATGACGCATAATGATTTTCTAAAATACCTGATTATTATTCCCGGCGCTGTAAAAATGAAATTCAATATTGCGTTAGGGTTCTTATTTTCTTCAGTCGTTTTACTCCTCCATCACTTCCCTGGAAAAACGAAAGTAAGCATCCGCATTTCCAGGGGCCTCTGTTCCATCATTTTTCTGATAGGGTTTCTGACAATAGCCGAATATGTCCTGGGCGTGAATATAGGCATGGATGAGCTTTTTGTGCGCGACGATCAATCGACTACAGCAACCTATTACGCCGGAAGGATGTCCCCTATTTCGGCAATAAACTTTATGCTGATCAGCGTGGGGTTACTAACACTAAAGAAGGAAAAAACAGCGTCCTATCAGTTCATTTACTTGTCATTTATCGCGTTCATCTCCATCGTTACCCTAATCGGCATCAATTTCATATCAGACATACCTACCGCTATTCGTCTGGCCGTACACGTTTCGATCGGTTTTTTCATTCTTTCTGTTGCCATCTATTACGCGCAGCCCGAGTTGCACCACAAGATCCGGTTTGAGCAAAAGCTGATCGCTGGTTTTGTGGCATCCATTAGTCTCCTGACAGTAATCAGCGTTTTATCGATCTTTTATATTGGCAGACTTACAGACACTACTAAATCTGTTGAGCACGCAAGAAATGTCTTGAGCGAGGCCGAGCAAACACTGTCTTTTGTTAAAGATATTGAGAGTGGCGGCCGCGGGTACCTGATAACACAAGATTCAAGCTACCTGGAACATTTCATGCTCGCAAGAAGCAACATACACACCAATATCAGAAAACTGAAAGAGCTCACCCAGGGCCGCGCGTCGCTGGAAACAATACTCGATTCTCTGTCGGTATACATCGACAAACGGATAGCGTTCACAGCGAAGTTAATCACAACAAGAAACGAAAATGGGTTCGAGGCCGCGCAACGGCTCGTCTTGACAAAAAATGGAAATCGTATAACAGATAAAATAAGGCATTTGATCACCTCCATCCAGCGGGATGAAACCAATTTGCTGACTCAACGGCAGAAGGAAAACGCAAAAAGCAGCAGAGATTTCAACAACGCCTTTGGCATCCTTCTGGTAAGCATGGTGGCCCTGCTGACGATTGTATTTTTCACTGTCTGGATCAATTTCTCTGCACGCACCCGCGCCGAAAAAGAACTAATGCAGGTGAATAGAGAACTTGAGAAGAATATCAATCAGGTAAAAGAAAGTAAAGAAAAGTTCTCCAGGATATTCGACGTTAATCCGGTGGGCATTTCTATAAGCAGGCTTCCCGCGGGCACAATGATTGATGTTAATGCGAGCCTCTTGAAGATGTACGGTTTCACACTCGAAGAGGTCGTTGGCCGTACCGCGGTGGAATTGAATATGGTTGACTCCGATGTGCGGGAAGAACTAATCCGCGAGTTGATGCAGGGCGTAAAGGTTCGGGATAGAGAAATCCTCGTGCGCCATAAATCCGGGACAATGTTCCCGGTTCTATTTTCGGTGGACACCTTCAGTATGGCGGATAAACAGTTTGTCATCACTTTTTCCTATGACATAACAGATCGAAAAAAAGCTGAGGAAAGGGTGATTCAACTGAATACCGACCTGGAGGCGAATCTTCAGCAGTTGGAAATGGCAAATAAGGAAATGGAATCATTCACCTATTCAGTATCGCATGACCTACGCACGCCTTTAAGAGCAATAGACGGCTACGCCAGGATGCTTGACGAGGATTTTTCGACTGTCCTTGACAATGAAGGGAGACGACTCCTGGACACAATTCAATATAATGCCAAAAAGATGGGAAACCTTATCGATGACCTTTTAGCGTTCTCCCGTCTCGGGAAGAAAGGCTTGCAGAAAACAACGGTCAACACAAGGGAGCTTGTCGAAAATGTACTATACGAAATCGGCAATTCGCTGAGCGATAACGCCAGCGTAAAAATTGGAAACCTGCAACCGATAGAGGCGGACTACGCCCTGATCAATCAGGTATTTGTTAATTTACTTTCCAATGCAGCAAAATACTCCTCTAAAAAAGAGTGCCCTATAATAGAGATCGAGTCAAAACTACATGAAACCGAGGTAATATATTCCGTAAAGGACAACGGGGCGGGCTTTGACATGAAATACGCAGATATGCTATTTGGGGTATTCCAGCGTCTTCATAAAGTAAATGAATTTGATGGCACGGGAGTGGGTTTGGCCATTGCGCACCGAATAGTCAGCAAACACGGAGGAAGAATATGGGCGGATGCAAAACCTGGAGAAGGTGCTACATTTTTCTTTTCTCTTCCTATTTAATCAACAAAAAAAATAATGCAAATGGAAAATGCTGTCGTTGAAATTCTTCTTGTGGAGGATAATCCAAGTGATGCCGAAATGGCCATTCGCGCACTCCGCAAAAAGCATATCGCAAACCATATCGTGCATCTGGAGGACGGCGCCGAAGCACTCGACTTTATTTTTTGCTCGGGAGTTTTCACCGGGAGACCGGTCATTAACCCCAAAGTGATCCTGCTCGATTTAAAAATGCCAAAAATCGGAGGATTAGAAGTTTTGAGAAGGGTCAAATCCGACGAGCGAACAAACACCATTCCTGTCGTGGTGCTCACTTCGTCAGCAGAAGATCCCGATATACAAACATGCTATAAGCTCGGTGCAAACAGCTATATAGTAAAACCGGTTGGCTTTGATAACTTTGTGAAGGCTGTTTCCGACCTTGGATTCTATTGGGTATTATTGAATCAAGGACCAAAAGACAGCTAAGGTCACGACGAAAAAATCCCACAATTATCAACCTGGAGATTCGCTATCGCCAATCCGGAGTGGTGCTATGTCTTACGGAATAAGTATTGGCGGTGGAATACCGCCAGTTGCCGCCGGATTACCTTACCTTTGCCCCATGCAAAGCACCGCCAAGGCCGCCCAGGCTGACTACTTGAAAAATATAGGCATCGAAACACTCAATCCGATGCAGGAAGAAACGATTGCGAAGGCGGCAGTTAGCCCGAATTTGATGCTTCTCGCGCCCACCGGGTCGGGCAAGACCCTTGCCTTTCTGTTGCCGGTCATCCAGGCCCTGAAACCCGAAAAGGATGAGGTGCAGGCGCTTATCATCGTGCCTTCACGGGAATTGGCGCTTCAAATCGAGCAGGTATTTCGCAACCTCAAGACAAATTATAAGGTTTCTTGCTTCTACGGTGGCCATGCCATGAAAATCGAAGAAAGCAGTCTTAGCACACCGCCGGCAGTGATCATAGGCACCCCGGGTCGCCTGGCCGACCACATTTTACGCAAAACCTTCGATACCAGAACAATTCGTTGGGTAGTGCTCGACGAATTTGACAAATCCCTGCAAATGGGCTTCGAGCCTCAGCTCGCCGTCGTGTTCAAGTCCCTCACCGGCAAACAGCGTCACTTACTCACGTCGGCCACGTCGCTGGATATAATGCCTTCCTTTATTCCCTTCTCGCAGCCTGAACGCATCAGCTACCTCAACGACACCGCCCCCACCCGGCTGAAGCTCAAAAGCGTCCACACGCTCAGCACAGAGAAGGTGGAAACGCTCATGCGCCTGGTGGCAGGATTCAATCAGGAAGTGTGCCTGGTGTTTTGCAATCACCGTGAAGCGGTTGATCGCATCAGCGCGCTTTTCACTAAACATAACTTTGCCCACGGCATCCTCCACGGCGCCCTGGAGCAGATAGACCGTGAGAAAAACCTCATCAAGTTTCGGGCCGGTGCCCACAATGTTCTCATCGCCACCGACCTCGCCAGCCGCGGCCTCGATATCCCCGAGATAAAACACGTGGTCCACTACCAGTTGCCGCAACAACGCGATGCATTCATTCACCGCAACGGCCGCACCGCACGCATGCATGCCGAAGGCGAGGCATATTTTGTCCTCGCCGAAGACGAAATAGTTCCGCCGTACATGGATGACGAGATCATCGAGATCAAAGTCAACCCGAAACTCGTACTACCACCCCCACCGGAATTTGTCTGCCTGTACATCAGCGCCGGCAGAAAAGATAAAGTAAGCAAGGGCGATATCGCCGGACTGCTCATGAAAAAAGGCGGCCTGACTGCCGACCAGATTGGGCTGATCACCACGCTCGACTACACCTCGTTTGTCGCCATCCGGCGCACGCACCTGAAGCAGGCACTGAGCGGCATTAAAAATGAAAAGCTGAAAAACCTCAAAGTAAAGATCGAAGAAGCCAGCTAGCCTCCTCCGCGCATAGAGCTTACATCGCTTACCTTTTAACTACAACAATCTGACTTTCGACTACTTTCCCCGCTGGGCTGCTGTTGACTTTTGTATCAACAAAATCAACAGACAATATGAACATCGTATTAACAGGCTCAGTAGGGAATGTAGGTAAGCCACTCACGGAGGAGCTGGTGAAAAACGGTCACAACGTAACTGTTATCACCAGCAAAATCGAACGACAGAAAGACATCCAATCCTTAGGCGCAAAGGCCGTTATAGGCAGTATGTTTGATGTCGACTTTTTAGCGGCTACATTCAAAGGTGCCGACATCGTGTACCTGATGGAAACACTGGAGGCGGTGGGTGACTTTTTCGATCAGGAAGTTGACTTCATTGGCGCCATCAACGAGATCGGAAACAATTACAGCCAGGCTGTTCGGCAATCGGGTGTGAAACACGTCGTACACCTGAGCAGCATCGGAGCCCACCTGCAAAAAGGAAACGGCATCCTTCAATTCCATTACAATGTTGAAACCATCCTGAAGCAATTACCGGATGACGTGCACATCAAGTTTATCCGTCCCGTCGGATTCTACACCAATCTGTTTGGTCTCATCCGGAACATCAAAAGGAAGGGGGCAATCATTTCAAATTATGGAGGCGACAAAAAGGAACCCTGGGTTTCGCCGATAGATATTGCCGATGCCATCGCGGACGAAATGGAAAAGCCATTCACAGGAAGAACAATCCGCTATGTGGCAAGTGGTGAATATTCACCCAACGAAATTGCAAAGGCATTGGGCGCAGCCATCGGCAAGCATGACTTACAATGGCAGGTAATTCCGGATGAACAGCTTCTGAATGGCTGGCTGAACATCGGCTTCAACGCCCAAATTGCGCACGGATTCGTGGAGATGCAAGCCAGCCAGGGCAGTGGTTTGTTGTATGAGGATTATTATCGCAACAAACCGGCACTGGGAAAAGTAAAGCTCGAAGCATTTGCCAAACAATTCGCAGCTGCGTACCACGAAGAATAATCTGTTCAATGGCCATGCGTGCACCAGCCGAACAAAGATCCGTGTACGCATGGCGCATTAGCGTCCGTTTGAACTACAAGAATGTGACATTTGGCTACAGTAGATACATGATTTCTGCCGATTTTTGCATGAAAGAATACCCAAACAGCATGGTCGCTAACGAACCATTATGGCAACGCCCAAAACCCAACGAATAAAAACGATAAGCGAATTTCACAAGCTGAGAGGGTTGCCCAGGCCCGAACACCCACTGATCAGCATTGTCGATTACTCAAAAATTATTTGCTCGCCGGAATTCAGCCAAACCAACTGGGTCCTTGATTTCTATAACATTTCCCTGAAGCGAGGCTTAAACGCAAAACTAAAATACGGGCAACAAGAATATGATTTTGACGAGGGTGTAATGTTTTTCATTTCACCTAACCAGGTCTTCAGAATCGAGATTGATCCACAGGCGACTATAGAAAAGTCCGGCTGGATGCTGTTGATTCACCCGGACTTTTTGTGGAATACCCCGTTAGCAAATACCATCAAACAATACGGCTATTTTGATTACTCCGTAAACGAAGCCTTGTTTGTCTCCGAAAAGGAAGAAGCAACGATCAACCACATCACGCAAAATATCCAACAGGAGTATCATGCTAACATCGATAAATTCAGTAAACAGATCATTATCTCTCAGATCGAAACCCTTCTGAATTATGCTGAAAGATTTTACAACCGGCAGTTCATTACCCGCGAAAATACCAATCATCAAATACTGGCTCGCCTGGAGAAGCTGCTGGCGGATTACTTCAATAGTGACGAAATAAGCACAAAGGGGCTACCGGCGGTTCAGGATATAGCCACGGCCCTAAATATATCACCCAAATATCTAAGCACCTTGCTAAAGATGTTGACGGGACAAAACACACAGCAGCACATCCACGACAAATTGATCGAGAAAGCAAAAGAAAAACTATCAACAACGAAGTTGTCTGTCAGCGAAGTTGCCTACGACCTGGGCTTCGCCCACCCGCAATCTTTCAACAAATTATTCAAGACAAAGACCAACCAATCACCGCTGGAGTTTAGGGCTTCTTTCAATTGACCACCTGACGAAGACATCCCGTCGGCAGAACTCCCGGCCGACGGTTCAAAAAAAAATGTCCAGCCACTGCGACGGCCGATCATCACGGCTAAAGGACCAATCTGTAATTGTATTATGAATTGTACCAAATACAAGTAATTTTAGTAAAGGAAACTTTAACCCAAAATTATTCATCATGTTCAGTACAATTACCAAGCTGACGAAAGCGACCGTTCAGGTCGCTCTGCTCGTCACCACCACTGCTGCCCTCGCGCAAGATGGTACAATATATCCGCTCAAAAGCCCGGAGGAACCAAACGCGATTCTGCTCGGTACCGGCGGTGTAGAAAACCAACCTGCGTCGGAGACCTGGTTCCGTCAGTGGGGCGACCCGATGGCGCGCAACATTACCACGGCTACGCTCACTCCTTTCCTGCCTAAACCCGGAAAGGCAAATGGCGCGGCGGTGATTGTGGCGCCGGGCGGTGGCTTCAGATGGTTGTCCCTGTCAAACGAAGGTTGGGAAGTTGCCCAGGCGTTGGCAGACCGGGGCATCGCCGCATTCGTGCTCAAATATAGACTCCACCCCACCCCGGAATCGCTTGACGCGTTTAAAGAGTCGATGAATCGGACGTTCGCGGCAGCAGCCCCTCCCTCGGAAACAACAAAAGACAAAGCCCCTGCCAGTCCTCCGCGCATGGATCTGTCCAACCAGCTCAAAGACGCAGAGGCAGCCTACGCCATGATCGTCAAGCGGGCCATGGAGTGGCATGTCGACACGGCGCGGCTGGGTATGATCGGTTTTTCAGCGGGTGCCGGTCTCACGATGCACTGCACGCTTAATTCCCGATCCGTGCAACTCGATTTTATCGGCCCGATCTATGGCGGCATGGGCCCGGTAGAGGTGCCAAAGAATGCTCCGCCCATGTTCAATGTCATCGCCACCGACGACTTCCTTTTCCGCGGTCAGTTTGGCGTGATCGATTCCTGGTTCAAAGCGGGACGCCCTGTCGAGTTTCACCTTTATCAAAATGGTGGACACGGCTTTGGCCTCGGAAATCCCGGCCGAACCAGCAATAAATGGTTCGACGCTTTCCTGCACTGGCTCGACGTGAACAACTTTCTCACCGCCAAAGCCGGAAAGTGATAGCATCTATACCTTGCAAAGCCTTTGAATAAAAAACGATCATCATAATACGCTTTAGTAAATACACAACCAGTATAGTGTTGTGTATTTACTCCCTTCGTCCATCGCTTATCCAGGCGAAGTATATAACCTCCATGAGGTTAGACAGAGTTGTTCAGTTCTGAAACAAAAGCGGTGCAAGCTCATGCAAGCTCCTTCGCCATGTCTGAAATTCGTGGGCAGTACCCTCAGAAATATAGGAAACGGAATTTATCCCAGCTTCCTTCAACGCCACGGCAGCGCTTTTAACACCATCCGGTTTTTCCTTGCTTCCGCAACTCAGAAAGACCAGCTTTACTTTTGACTTGTCGCTGATATCTTCCGGCTTATAGGTGCCACCACTCAGCAAGGCGTAATGCGAGAATACATCGGGCCTGTTCAGGGTGATCATGCGGGTTTCCATCCCGCCCATGGATAGTCCGGCCATCGCGCGATGCCGCTGTTCAGCCATCGTACGAAAGTTATTGTCAACATACGGGATCAGCTCGTCAACCAGAACCGCCTGAAAATATTTGACATCAAACTCCCGTATCCGGCCGAACTTAACCTCGTTCGTCATTCCATAGGTCATGACAATAATGAAAGGTTTAATCTTACCTTCAGCAATCAGATTGTCCATGATCAGGTTAGCGCGTCCCTGGTTCGTCCATGCTGTTTCATCCTCGCCCCATCCATGCTGCAGATACAATACCGGATATCGGGCTGCCTGATTCTTATCATAGCCGGGAGGTGTATACACAAATGCCCTGCGTGACGTATTGGTACTTTTCGACGGAAAGAGAATCTGATGAACGTTGCCGTGCGGCACATCTTTAAGCGCATAAAAGTCCTGGTCATGCGCCGGAATTTCGATCCCGCTCTCCCACCGCACCGAACCATAGAAATTTAATGCCCCCGGGTCGTTAAACTTGCCACCATCGATTTTGACATTGTAATAGTGAAATCCTTCGTCCATCGGGCCCGCCGTTGTGCCCATCCAATAGCCGTCTTCCGCTTTTACAAGCTTAGTCCCCCCCTTTCCGCCGAGTCCGAGGCTAACCCTGACACTGTCGGCAGCCGGGGCCTGAATCCGGAATCGGGCATACCCTTGTGAATTGACTTGCGGATATTCCTGCCCGGGCTGATTCAGCGTCGAAGGTTTAAAGTCCTCTTTCATGGCTACCGGATTTGACTGCGAGAAGCCCCAAACGCTAATGAGCAGAAGGAAAAATACGGGTAAATGATGTTTCATCTTCATAACCCGAATTTGGTAAAACACTTTCCGGATGTCTTCTATTAAAAGACACCGAAGGATTTTGCACACGAATGCCGCGCCTACGCTAAACCCACGCAGCGCGGCAGGTCAGGGAAATTGTCGCTGTCTTTCCCGTCTCCTGTATGTGAATGGATACCGAACCATCGCTGTTCAGACTGTAGTTTTCCGACGGAATATTATGCTCAATCTGGTGTGCCGTCTGCGTAAACAACGTCCGCTGATTTTCTTCGAGAAAGGTCGCGTACTGATCCATGAACCAATAGCCCGGATGATAGCCGCCCACGGAATCCCGCGGGCCTGCGGGATCGATAATTACCAGCGTGCCTGGCTTATGCGCTGTGTCAACGCCTACTCTCCTGCCAGGTTCCGCCTTCTCGAACTGACTAATAAAAAACGCGTAGACATATGCTTCGCCAGCATCGGTCAATAATATCGACCAGCCACCTTTCGAATCCTTCTTTGCACGCGGATACGTAACTGTTCCGCTTTCCGCCAATTCAGCCGTTATTGATCTTAAAACCGCCTGATGTGCCGTAGGTTGCTCAGGGATAAAATCATCCGACTGAACGACCTTCCCGGCCTCTCTGAAGAACACGGTGTAACCCATAATATTATTGAACCGCCCTGATAAATTTTGCCGGAACTCCTCCAACAATGGCATTATCAGCAACATCCTTATTCACCACAGCCCCCGCCGCGACAATCGAGTTCTCTCCAACCGTCACACCAGGAAGTATGGTTGCTCCCGCTCCTATCCACGCGTTGCGTTTGATCAGGATTGATTTGAGATCAAGGGATTTTCTTTGTAACGGATCTACGGGATGGTTCTCCGTAATTAAATTCACCTTCGGACCTATCTGCACGTCGTCTTCCACCGTAATGCCGCCCAGGTCGAGAAATGTGCACGCGTGATTAATGAATACACGTTTACCGAACCTGATATGTTTTCCGAAATTGGTATAGAATGGAACAAAAACCGTCGTTGTACTATCAATCTTACTGCCGATAATTTCGCTTAGTCGCTCCCGCATTTCGTCAATGGTAGTCGACGCATTGAGGGCCGGCGAAAGGCGCTGCGCCCGAAAGACTACTTCCCAGGCATCCCCCATTTCATCGGTGCGGATGAGGCCTCCGGCCAGCATCCTTTCAAAAATATGCTGTATCATCAGGTATTAGTTCGTTACACTTCCGCCGGCCGCAAGGACATCGGATTGGTGCCGGTCATCTTCTTGAAAAAGTTATTGAAGTACGTCGGGTATTCAAACCCCAGGGCGTAGGCAATGTCTGCGACATTCCAATCTGTGTGAAGTAATAGGGCTTTCGCTTCGCTGACGATACGCTCACTAATGTGGGTTGTCGTCGCTTTTCCCGTCGTCTCTTTCACAGCACGGTTAAGGTAGTTAACGTGCAAATTAAGATTAGTCGCATAGTGCTGGGCGGTGCGGAGCTGCAACGGGCGATCCGTACTCTCTATCGGGAACTGTCGCTCCAGCAATTCCAGGAAAACATTTGTAATGCGGTGCGCCGCATTTTTTACCTGCTCAAATTCTTCCGCCGGCTGAAGCTTGAGCGCCTCGTGAATGATCAGGTTGATATAATTCCGAATCAAATCGTCTTTGAAAGCATAGGTCGTTCCTTGCTCGGCAATCATATTCTTAAAAATGCCATTCAAAAATTCGCGCTTCTCTTCGCTGATGTGAAAGATCGGCGTCCCTCCTATTTTAAAAAGCGGCGAATGCTGAAGACTTTCGCTGCGGTCGGAAGGCTTATAGAAATCCTCGGAAAATAAACATGTATACCCCACGTAGCTTCTCGAGATCGTCTCCCACGAATAAGGAATATTGGGATTTGCGAAGAACAGGATCGTTCCCTTCATATCGAAACTACGGTCTGCATAGTTTATAATACTCTGACCCGTCGTCAGGCATATCTTATAAAAATCCTTGCGACTGTAATTACGAATAACGTTCGAATCGTCGTCAATCTGAAAAACATTAAATCCTTTGAGCTTTAGCTCATTGTTAAAATCAGAAACTGACAGGCTATTCTCTTTCTTTCCCATATGATTCTATTCACGCTCCTGACCGAACTCCGACATCCTTACCAATACAAAGGTACCGTACATCCCTGAAAAAGTATTAAGGATTTCAAACCATCTAGTAAGACTATCAAACCTCCGGGGCCGTTCCTCCGCAAGTCTACAACGCCTACTAATATAACGCTTTGTATGCCCCTCTAAAAAGCGCGCAAACACCAAAAGTTCAAAAAAAGCGGATTTTCGAAAGAATCCACATAAAAAGAACCGCCAACACCCGTAGCGAGAAGTTTGAAATCCTTAATGATCGGTTTGATAATCGTTATCCCGCGCGGGGACCTCCCCCCTACTTTTGTATTCAACAAATCAACACAAACCACTCGCAAGATGAAGACATTACCGCTTTGCGCCATAGCCTTTGCCATAGCCTGGGGGCCAGCGCCCGCACAAACACTATCAACGAAAGACGTCCATATGAAGCAGTCCGAAAAGGAGCACTACACGTTTGTCCTGAACGACAACGTGACCCGACAAAAAGTAACATTCAAAAATCGCTACGGCATTACGCTTAGCGGAGATTTATACCTACCCAAAAATAGCGCCAATCAGACCCTGGCTGCACTGGCCATCAGTGGACCGTTTGGTGCGGTGAAGGAGCAATCATCGGGCCTGTATGCGCAAACCATGGCTTCACGAGGGTTTGCAGCACTCGCATTTGATCCCTCCTACACCGGAGAAAGTGGCGGAGAACCACGAAACATCTCTTCGGCAGACATCAACACGGAAGACTTCAGTGCGGCGATAGATTATCTTGGCCTGCAATCCGTTGTTGACAGAAACCGGGTTGGCATTATCGGCATCTGTGGCTTCGCAGGATTCGGCCTTAATGCCGCAGCTGTCGACAAGCGCGTAAAGGCCATCGCCACCACGAGCATGTACGACATGTCGCGTGTTACAGCAAAAGGTTATTTTGATAAATTAACATCCGAACAACGAACCGCCATGCTGGAAAATATGAGTGAGCAACGCTGGAAAGATGCAGCCGCGGGAACGCCTGCCTCCGGGCCACGCAACCTCCCCGAGAAGTTGCAAGGCAACGAGCCTCAATTTGTCGTGGACTATTTCAACTACTACCGCACACCGCGCGGATTCCACCCCCGCTCGCTGAACTCCAACGGAGCCTGGACCGCCACAAGCGCACTGTCATTGATCAACATGCCCTTGCTGACCTATATCAAAGAAATTTCACCGCGCCCCATCCTGTTGATTGCCGGCGAAAATGCGCATTCCCGCTACTTCAGCGAAGATGCGTATACGGCAGCGGCAGAGCCCAAAGAACTCATGATTATTCGCAACGCCGTTCACACAGACCTATACGACAAGGTAGATATCATTCCATTTGACAAACTGGAAAAATTCTTCAAGCAGTACCTGACGGACAGTATCGTGTCAAAACAGACTTCGAGCGTTAAGTAAATACCAATCCCCTCACACTATGAAATACGTGCCTACGGTCCTGTGCATGGTAGTTACATTACTGATTCCACCCGCCTGTGAATCGGAAAATACCATTCCACCATACGAAGCTGAACACGAAGCCAATGATCTGATGAAGACTCCTGTAAAGATCAAAATTCGCGACAGGATCTTTGCGGCTACGCTCGTAGACAATGCGAGCGTAACGCACCTGACATCCATGCTGCCATTGACGATGTCCATGACAGAGCTCAACGGAAATGAAAAGTACTTCCTGCTGGCCGAAAAGCTCCCCACTCGGGCAACGAATCCCGGCACCATCCATGCCGGTGACCTGATGTTGTGGGGATCAAATACGTTGGTTGTTTTTTATGAGACGTTTACCACTTCCTATAATTATACAAAGCTCGGCGAGATCGACAATCCCACGGGGCTGGCGGCAGCACTGGGCACAGGCGACGTAACCGTAACAATCGCTTTCAATTAAAGGACGATCTGAATTCGACGGGCGACAGCCGTGTCTTTAGTTTGAATAACCGGCTAAACGACTGCGGATGCTCGAAGCCCAGCTCATAGGCCACTTCTCCGATCGTTAAATTCGTGGTTGACAGCAGCGCCTTCGATCGTTCTATCAACTTTTGGTGAATGTGCTGTTGGGCATTCAACCCCGTGAGCGACCGCAGCATATCGCTCAGGTAATTGGGTGTATAATGCAACTGCCCGGCCAAATGCTGAACGGTGGGGATACCGTGAATGGCCGGCTTTCCTTCTTCAAAGTAAGTATTCAACAGCCCTTCTACTTGTTGCAGTAAATCGGTGGTCACTACCTGCCGGGTTAAAAACTGGCGCTTATAAAACCGCTTCGAATAACTCAGCAGCAGCTCGATCTGTGCAAGGATCACCTCATGGCTAAAGTCATCGATCCGACCATTCAACTCCTCCTGGATGATGGCATAGATCGCATGCATCGTCTCTCTCTCTTTATCTGCAAGATGCAATGCCTCATTTGTATCATACGAGAAGAAGCCGTATTGTTTGATCTTCGTCGCCAGGGGATGGCCTTGCAGGAAGTCTTCGTGAAAAATCAGCGAATAGCCCCTATTGTCGGTATAGCGTTCTACGTTTCCAACGATCTGGTTAGGGGCCGTGAAGAGCATGCTGCCTTCGTCAAAGTCATAATACCCCTGACCATACCTGAACTTTCCGACCAGTTTGGTGATGAAGGTTATCTTATAGAAACCCGTCACGTAACTGGCTGGAAGCCGACGCAGGTCGAGCTCCGTTTTCGTAACATCCAACAAACTGATCAACGGATGATTCGGCCCCGGAATCCCCAACATGCGGTGTATTTCCGGTATGGAATCCAGTTTAACAATTTTCTGCGCCTCGCTTTTCATGCGGCAAAATTGAGTGTATGGCCGACAACCGAGTCAGTCGCCGGCCATAGAGTAGACATAGCGTTATACATACTTACCATGAAAGGGCACCATCCGGACCCGTAAACGCCGCCGTAGGACCATCGGTTTCCAGCGCCACACGGACGGGCTCCCGCGAGCCTACTTCTACGGAATCGGTGCCCTGAAAATTATTCAGCGCCGTCGCGGTAAAGCCGGGGCTGACAGCATTGACCTTGATGTTTTCCTTTTCCAGCTCGATGGCAAAGGCCATGGTCACGGCATTCATCGCAGTTTTAGAAGCGGCATACACGACATCGAAATGATCCCGTGCCCAGCATGCCGGATCGACCACCCAGCTCAACGAGCCCAGGCCGCTGGACACGTTGACAATACGGGCTGCCTGCGACTTCCGCAGCAATGGTAGCATTGCCTGCGTAACGCCAATCACCCCGAAAACGTTCGTCTCCCACACGGTACGCACTTCGTCCAGGGACGCCCGGCTGGCCTTGTTCGCAGCGGATACTTCCTCCAGGGTACGCCCCGGCTTTCCCGCGTGCGATATCGCCGCGTTGTTCACCAGCAGGTCCAGGCGGCCGGCTTCCCTCTCAATCCGTTCCACCGATGCATGAATCGTCGGTTGCTTCGTAACGTCCAATGCGATGGCATGGGCGTTCGCACCGATTTCCGCGGCCGCCTTTTCTCCATTACCCAAATTTCGGGAGCCTACATATACGCGATATCCATTTGCGGCAAGCGCCTTTGCAATTTGAAAGCCCACTCCCTGGTTCGCCCCGGTGACAAGCGCCACAGGCTGTTTGTCTTTTGATACTTCGCTCTGATTTTTCATTGGCTTGATGATTATTAAATGACCGAAGCAAAACTCCGTAATCATCCTCCCTCCCGAATAACCAAATCAAGGACATTTGTAACCGAAATGAAAAACCAACCCAGGAGGGTATACTCCGAGGCCAGGTTGGCTATATCCCACGAAATACCTATATTCAGTACGAAAGCGCCTCCGCTAAATCACAGTTGCCCATGGCCAGGAGCTACAACTATCGAAAAAAGTGGATTGAAAACTTCACGAAGTGCTCGCTTGTCGACACTGCCAATGAACGCTTTCTACCGAACGTCGCACGTCAGCTGTTCTATGGAAAAACTTCCGACGACTATCCTGAAGTGTTTCCGCGCAATTTCAACGATATGTATAAAAACAGCCACGCACAGGAGCGAGGTGATGTATTGGATGAAACGCTGAAGTTCCTTCACTTCGTTGGTGTGACAGTGTCCAGGGAGTCCGTGGATACACACCTGCAACAATTCCCGGACCAATATCATATGTTCCTGAAGAAGGCTTACTTCCTCCTGCGAACACTTGCCCATGCACGCGACGACTTTGAATATCTTAGCCCGTATAAAGATAATATAGGCGATTTTCTGTACTTCGTCGATATCCAAACAGGACGATCACAACTATCGATCTTTGAGGACTATCCCCTCCCGGAATTGTACAAACGTGAATTCAAAGTTCCTGAGGGTTACGAAAACGATGAAGTCGTGCGAAACCTTTTCAACACCATTGAAAACTCTAACGACAGCTTCTTTATTACGGGCAAGGCGGGAACAGGCAAGTCGACGTTCATCCATTATTTCTCGCAGACAACCGGAAAAAAAATCATAAAAATAGCATTTACCGGAATCGCCGCCATTAACGTAGGAGGCTCTACGATACATTCGCTTTTCAGGTTCCCGACCAAACCGCTGATGCCGGAGGACGAGGAAATAAAAATCTTCGACAAGGAACATCAGGTCAGGAAGCTTTTTGAAAACATCGATACCATCATCATCGACGAGATATCAATGCTTCGCTCCGATCTGCTGGAGGCTATCGACTTTTCACTGCGAAACAACGGAGGCAACCCCGCACAGCTGTTTGGAGGCAAGCAGCTGCTCTTTGTTGGCGATATTTTCCAGCTTCCGCCCATTACGATCAACGACGAAACGGAACAGGCCCTGTTTTCCGACATCTTTAAAAGTCCGTATTTTTTCGACTCCTATGCTTATCGGGAGCTGTCTCCCACCCTATTCGAATTTAAGGTTCCCAAACGCCAGCAGGAGGACCTCGAATTTGTCGCGCTGCTGGACCGCATCAGAACGTGTGATGTCACACAGGAAGACTTGAATAAGATAAACCGACAGGTTGACCCTACATACATCCCCAAAACCGATCAATTCGAAATCACGCTAACCACGATCAACGCCATTGCTGATAGAGAAAACGAACGGCGCCTTAACGATCTTCGCGAACAGCGGTTTGTCTTTGAAGCCGACGTGAAGGGTGACTTCCAGGACGAGCGGTCACCATCCAATCAACGACTGGAGTTGAAACGTTATGCCCAGGTGATGTTTGTCAAAAATGACCCGGAACGTCGGTGGGTAAACGGCACCATCGGAAAGATCGAATTTATCGCAAACGACTTTATAGAAGTCAAACTCGCAGACAACAGTATACATCGTGTGACCCGGGAAAAGTGGGAAAATCGCGGCTACAAATACGATAAGATCAAACGCCAGATAACGTCCGAGATAAAGGGCACGTTTCTGCAATATCCGCTACGACTCGCGTGGGCCATTACCATTCACAAAAGTCAGGGACTTACCTTTGACAATGTGGTCATCGATCTCGGCTCGGGCGCTTTTGTCAATGGACAACTTTACACGGCGCTGAGCCGATGCAGGAGGTTGAGTGGAATTGTGCTGAGGCGAAAAGTGCGAAAAGAAGATGTGATTCCCGACCGACGTCTGGCAGAATTTTGGGAGTCGATCAACAACACAGCCCCGCAAGCCTGACGGACGATGTACATTCTCTGGAAACGATCCTCCGTGTTGCGTTGTGTCGACATCGGGTATATCTGCCGGTACTGCCACCGGAATGGTATAACCATAGACACGCGCTTCCCGCGTATCCGTTGTGGACGCCTTCACCGTATATACGTACCGTATTTTCGGGCCGGCCATGGCGACCGGCCCCTGATCAGATTCGCCCGTGTGAACGTTATCCGGTACAGCAACGACATCTGTATACGGCGCTTCGTCCCGTTCGTTTGAATCATCCTCGCCGCCATCGTCGGACGTAGCGTCCTTGCCCTGCAACGCCAGGATCTTCGCGGCACCGAAGCGCCGTACCATCTCGATTTTTCCGTTCTGACGCAACGCTCCGTATTCGATTCCAATAGAGAGCATCAATGTCCAAGCCTCATCGGGGGGAAGCGGAGCGTCCATCGCGAGCTCCAGGGTAGCACCTGGCATCCCTTCCAGGGACGGACTCCAATCCGTTGATGCACTGATAGAATTGTATGCCCGGCTATACCACGCCGGTGGTAAGTACTCCTTCGACGGGATGTCGAATGTCACGTCGGGCACAATACCCAGCGTGATGGTTAGACGAAACATCGCATGATTGTTCTGCGGAAAATAATTAATATCGCGGAGCAGCTCCGGAATATCCACGCGTGCTGAACGATCACGGCGATTCAGGGTATAGTATACCGGGGCGCGCACGATCGAATCGAACGTCGGTGCTTTTTTCGTGGTGGAGAAACCTTCCAGCAGACGCGTATGCTCGGAGAGTGTAATACGACGGCGGCCCCATTCGCCGGTACCGTCGCGCAATTGTACCTGGCGCATCACGCTGTTAATGTCGCTGCCAAAATTATAGTCCGACAGGTGACGGATTTGAATGAGCGCCTTGCGCACATAGCTGCCGTGGCGCGAGCAGCCGCCGAACTCAGACATCGTGCGGCGTGTATTTTTAAAACTTTCGCTCGTTTTTATTTTTTCCGCGCTTGGGCCGCCTTTTCGTCGAACAACTATCCCATCGACGCCGCGCATTCGATACGCGCTGAACATGTCTAATTTGCCGGTAAAGGCGAAAGGTCCTTCAAGAAAGGGCATAATCGATTGATTTTAGCATAACGAGGGTTTTTCAGACAACATCAACTTTTCTAACGGTGCCTGACACGAATCTATTAAAAGTATACCAACTATCTATCTTCTAAATAAATATTTTTTTTTAACAGAAAATCTATATAATAACATATCTAATAGCTATATAAGCATTGAACATCTATTGATTAAAATTCCGTTAACTATTGAATATATATTGAATATCCTGGCATTTAAACAACTCAATACCGGATTTCTCCAGGTAGTTCAATGACCCTTGCTGGTTAGTCCCGAGGCTGTACGTGTGGGCGCACGAGCCAAGAAACTCCGCGGTCTAAAATCTCTCAGGTTTTCACCGGAATCGTCGATTTAAAAAAAAATCAACTCACATCAGAGTAAAAAAGAGTCCGATGGTGCACTAGTAATGGAGAACCCTAAATCACCACCCTATGAAAGCCACAAAAGTTTTTGCCCTGCTTGCAATGCTTCTTGTTTGGACGCACGTACAATCCCAAATTCAATTTACGGGTAACCCGCTCATCAACGGAGCAGATCCGGAAATCCACTATTTTAATGGCCTGTACTATATCTATACGACTTCTGTGGACACGAAAAAGTTCCACGCGTATTCATCTCCTGACCTTACAAACTGGAAGGACGAAGGCGTGATTTTTGACATCGGCCCGCAATGCACGTGGGCTGAGAACAATGGCTGGGCACCGGGTGTTGCATTCAGAAACAACAAGTATTACTTCTACTATACGGCCGAAGTAAAGATTGGTGTCGCGGTGGGAAATACACCGATTGGACCCTTTACCGATTTAGGATCTCCTTTAATTGGCACCGATCCCTACACCAATGATATCATCGATGCCATGGTATTCGTGGACGACGATGGACAGGCTTACATCTATTACGGCGGATCATCGGGTGCGCAGATGGTTGTACGACGATTAAACCCGGATATGATTTCGCTGGCAACCGGTCCCACGAACATTACACCGCAGGGCTATACCGAAGCTCCGTATCTGGTTAAACGAAATGGCATCTATTACATGATGTACTCCAACGGCGCCTGGTATAACGACACGTATAACGTACAGTATTCCACCTCCAGCTCGCCTACCGGGCCGTGGACGTACCGCGGCGTCATTCTACAATCCAACAGCGAAGACAAAGGCCCCGGCCACCATGCGGTGCTGAAGATCGGTAACTGCGATGAATACTACATCCTTTATCATCGCTATGAAAATGGCCTTGGCGGCGAGCGAAAAGTGTGTATCGACCGGATGTATTTTAACGATGCAGGGTTGATTGACAACGTCAACATGACCAACTATGGTGTTGTGCCGCGCATACCCGACAACACCTGTCCAGCATGGTCGCTCGTGTCGGGCGGTGTTTATAAACTGACGCACAAAGGCACTAATCAGTGTCTGGATGTGGTCAACAACAGCAATCAGCCTGGCGCCAACGTGCAGCAGTACACAGACAGCAACAATGACGCGCAGCGGTGGGTGATTACGCTGGAGTCCGACGGATATTACAAATTGCGCCACAAGGGTACAACCATGGTACTGGATGTTGTCAACAACAGCAACCAACCCAATGCCAACGTACAACAACATACCGACCTGGGCAACGACGCGCAGCGTTGGAAACTGGAGGCCATGTCGGACGGTTATTATAAGCTCACGCACAAGGGCACCAACCAGTGCCTCGACGTGGTCAATAACAGCAACCAGCCGAATACCAATGTACAACAGCACACGGATAACAGCAGCGATGCACAGCGCTGGCGGCTGGACCTGATTGAAATGCCGATCGTGTCGGGTGGTTTATACCGGCTCACGCACAAGGGTACCAATCAATGCCTGGATGTTGCGGGCAATAGCGGCGCCGCCGGCGCCAATGTGCAGCAATGGACAGACAACACCAACGATGCCCAGCGCTGGTACGTTACGCTCGAATCCGACGGCCACTACAAATTGCGCCATAAAGGCACGCCGATGGTCCTGGATGTAGCCAGCAACAGCAGCACTGCCGGCGCCAATGTGCAGCAGTACACCGACCTGAGCAATGACGCACAGCGGTGGAAGATCGATTTGATCGGCATCTATGCCAAGCTGACGCATAAAGGCACCACCCAATGCCTGGATGTATCGAACAACAGTTCCGAACCCGGCACCAATGTGGGCCAGTGGAACGACGGTCCCAACAACGATGCGCAACGGTGGAAGATGGACCTCATGCCGGACGTCGCGCCGGTCAATGGCAATGGTACCGGATTGACGGGAAATTATTTTAATGGAATGAACTTCGAAACGCCGGTGCTCACGCGAACGGATGCCGTGGTGAATTTCGATTGGGCGTCGGGGTCTCCGGCTACGGGTGTAAATGCGGATCAGTTCTCCGCGCGGTGGACGGGGCAGGTTCAACCGCGTTATTCAGGCGATTATACTTTCTTCGTCACCAGTGACGACGGCTGCCGGCTTTGGGTAAACAATCAACTTCTCGTGAATAAATGGAAGGACGATGGAGGCGCTACCGTATACGGAACCATCTTGCTGAATGCCGGACAACAGTACGACATCCGGATGGAGTATTATGAGAATGCTTATGGAGCGAAAGCCAAGCTGGAATGGTCTAGCGTGCTGCAGGTCAGAGAGGTGGTGCCCACGTCACAGCTATATGCCGGCTCGCCGGTGGCACGGGTAGCTGGAGCGGAGACAGGGTCATCGGAGGAAGGTACTATCGTCATGTATCCTGTTCCCGGAAAAAGCGGAGCGCCAAACGATGTCACCATCCTGGTGAATCCAACAGCACCGAAGGTTTCGTTGTCCTTCCTGGACGCTCAAGGCAGACGGGTAATGAGCGACGAGTACCGCGTTACCAATGCAAAAATCTCCGTAACGCTTCCGGCCGTGCCGCCCGGATTGTATTTGATACGGGTGAATGATTCCAGTCGTACACGGACGGAGCGGTACCTGGTGAAATAAATAGCTATGCTTCGGCAGCCGCTTGAGATGGCTGTTGTCGTGGGTATACAAAAAGTGCCAGGCACGAATCCGGGCCGAGACGACCTGATACTCACCACGTAGATGTAGTGTAACCAACTATATAGCCCTGAAAGGGCGCGACACACAGGCCCAGGCCTTCAGCCTGGGCTGATGTATTACACCCCTTTCAGGGTTGACTGGAATTAAGACGATTTAAACGTTCTTGTATAAACCGTGGAAATCGGATGCTTAGTCTGCGACCGCGCTTATACCGTCCATCGCGTATTTACCCAGCGGCGTTGCTGTTCCGGCGTGAGGAATGTCCAGGCTACGACGCGGCTTATCTTATTTCCATGAGCCATGGGAATCGTTTTTACGTCGACAGCCTTCGCCTGTTTAAGCGCCGTGTAAACGCTTTTAAGATTGGACGATTTAGAAATCAGGGTAGAAAACCAAAAACAGGAGGATGAAAATTGTTTGCTTTCGCTGATCATTTTTTGCACGAATTTTTCCTCACCGCCTTCACACCACAACTCGGTGTTCACACCGCCAAAGTTCAACGTCGGCTTGGTAATTCGTTTATTATTCAGGTTGCTCAATTTACGAAGCGAACCTGATTGGGCCTCTTGCAAGGAGGCATGAAATGGTGGATTACAAATTGTTAAATCAAAGTGTTCATCCTTTTGAATAATGCCCCGGAAAATATCATTCGCATGCGGCTGTAAGCGAAGTTCCAGCGCTCCTTTCAACTGGAAATTATCCTCCACTATTTTATGTGCTGATTGAATAGCCGCCGGGTCAATATCGGATCCAACAAAGGACCATCCGTATTCTTTATTTCCAATAATTGGATAAATACAATTTGCCCCAACACCAACGTCAAGGCATTTTACTTTGGGCCCCACAGGAACTGTTCCGCTGTTACAGCTCCCTACTAAATCGACTATGTGATGAATGTAATCCGCTCTTCCCGGAACGGGGGGACACAAATAACCTGATGGAAGATCCCAGTGATCAATACCATAATAATGTTTCAACAACGCTTTATTCAGCATCATCACCGCAGCGGGATTTGAAAAGTCAATCGATTCATCCTGATACTCATTCAACCGGACGAATGGACGCAATGCAGGAAAGGTGCGAATGAGCTCGTCGAAATTATAACGCTGACGATGCCTGTTCCGGGGATGTAAACCAGGCTTTTCGTTTGGACGTTCTTTCTTTTGTTGACTTTTCAAAACATACCAAGATAGTCACCAATCACGTCGTATACTTCTACTGGCGTCAGCTCTTTCTTTGCCAGCGCCTTGTCGGTGATCAGCACCGGGTGTGCCGAAACGGGCGTATTTATACGGCCGTGTGAACCTTTGATGAGCGTGGCATCCAGGGGAATGACGTCCATGACATAGCGCAGTGCCGCCTTCTTACGCAGTAGCTTGTAGGCGGCGCGCAGCTTGGACGACATGAACATCTCGACGGGGTCATAGCCGGGTTTCTTGAAGATATCGACAGACCGTGCGAAATCCGGTGCTTTGTTGTCGTCCATCCAGTAATAGTAGCAGAACCAGCTGCGGGCGTCCGCCATGAGTACCAGGTCGCCGGAGCGTTCGTGATCGATGTGGTGGGCCTTTTGTTCCTGCTTGTCCAGCACCAGCTCTACGCCGGGTATTTTTTCCACCACGCTTTTTACCTTGCTGACACATGCGGGGTCTTTGATATAAATATGCGCGATCTGGTGATCGGCCACGGCAAAGGCTTTGGATGCTCCGGCATCGAGCAGCTCCAGGCCACGCTCGACGCGGATGCCCAGCCAGTTGTTTTCACGCAGCACCCGGTTGACGTAAATAGGGCGATCGACATTGGTAATACCGTACTCGGACAGCAGCATGATGCGCGCACCGGCTTGGGTATAATGTGTTACCAGTTGTTCTACCACACGGTCTATCTCGCCCAACTCTTTCGCGATAAGATGGAAGTCCTGCCCAAACTTCTGCAAACAATAGTCGAGGTGGGGCAGGTAGATCAGCGTGAGTGTAGGGTTATATTTTTTATCGGTGATTACCGAGGCATCGGCGATCCATTGGGTGGACTTGATGTTGGCGCCGGGCCCCCAGAATTGAAACAGCGGGAAAGTGCCGAGCTCTTTTTGCAATTCATCGCGCAGCGTGGCCGGTTCGGAATAGCAGTCGGGCATCTTGCGGCCGTCGGCCAGGTAGTTGGGCCGTGGTGTTACAGAGTAATCGGCGGTGGAATACATATTATACCACCAAAACATTTTGGAAACGGTGAAGGTAGGATCAAGGCGTTTGGCCTTGTCCCAAATCTTCTCGGCCTGCACCAGCTTGTTGGACTGCTTCCAAAATTTGATCTCCGAGTCGGTGTGGTCATACCAGCCATTACCTACAATGCCATGCTCGCTGGGCCATTTGCCGGTCACGTAGGTGGACTGCACCGCCGTGGTCACCGCGGGCAACATCGGCGCAATCGTCTGTACGAACTTGTCTTGTATATATTTTTTAAGGAACGGGGTGTGGTCGCCGATCAAGCCGGTAGACAATCCCACGATATCGATCACTACGGTTTTCTGCATGTCTATAAATTATTAATCACCCACTCCATTTCGCGTATGATGGATTCGGACAACGGGGCTTTGAGGGCCTCTGGTAATACTTCCCAGGTATAGGTTTCAACTTCCAGGTGGCTGGTGAACGGTGTAGCTCCCTGGATCTTCAGCACCTCCTGGATGTCTTCCTGCGTGGAGCGCAGCAGTCCATAGTCCTGAATAAACAAGGGTACGTGAAAGTGCGAGCGCCATGCGCGTGTACTGGCATGGCCGGCATCGGCGAGCGCTCCGGGCAAGTCGGGATAGCGCTTGAGCGTGCCATCCTCCTGGCGGGCCACGACCTGGTGCAGGTACGTCGATTCGTTAAACTGGCGAAATGCCTGAACCACGGCAGCGCGTTTGTCTTTGCCGGCCGGCATGTCGGCTTTCAGCGCGGCGCTGATCTGGATCTTGCCCGTTTTTATTTTCTTCTCCTCCAACTGTCGTACGACAGTGGCATGGTCTTCATATCCTACCGCAAAATGGCACACGTCATAGCACAGTTGTACATGGTCTCGTATGGCGGCTTCTGCCGCGCTGGCGTCCAGGCCTGCGTGTTCTTGCAAATATGTCTTGCCCATTGGCAGCAGGTACTGCTCGTACCATTCAAAAAACTCCGGGCCGCTTTCCAGCAGTCCGTCGGGCTCAGGCTCGATATCCAGGTGCAACAGCTTGCCGGTATCGCGGCGGATACCGACCAGGTGACGAACAACCTCCAGGATCTGCCCGGTAGTTTTTTTAAAGACTTCGGGATATTGCGTGACCGCGTGCCAGTATTTATAAGACAGCGGTGAAGTAGATATACCACCTTCCATACCCGCGGGTACAAGTACTTTTAGAATATCAAACAGGCGTATCGTATAGGCCAGGCGTTCGGGGGTGGTCCAATCGGGCGCATGCACCTGGTCTTTTACTTTGGTGTGGTGAAAGCCTCCGTAGGGAAAGCCATTCATGGTAAACACGTAGCAATCTTCCTGTCGCAGCCAATCCTGAAACGTACGCAAGGCCTCGGGCGCCTGCAGCGTAAGGCTGGCCTGATGTGACAGGCGCAGGCCGATGCCGAAGGGAGCGTTGGCGCTGATCCGTTTTTTGATACCGGGTATATTCTGCCGGAGCGCGGCAAAGTGATCTTCCCAGCTTTCGCCGGCGTGTATGTTGGTACAGTAGGTCAGATGTCCCTGCGCTGTCTGCATGGTCGTTACTTTTTGTTTTTCAGCCATTCGCTGGCTTGTTGTATCAGCGCACCGTCCATTTCGTGTACTTCTTCGCCGTGGCCGATGCCTTTCAGCAGGGTGATGGTGAGTTTGCCGCCGAGGTGCTCACGAAATTCTTCAAGGCCTTTGAGCAGCGGACTGCCGGCGCCGGTCACTTCCAGTAGCGGGTGCGTAATGGGCAGCCCCAGGGTTTCAATCACCTGCAGGATCTGGTCCATCGCCTCGCGGGTGAGCCGTCCGCTCAGGTGCGAGTAGACGGTATCGAGGGCGATGCCGATGGCGACGGCCTCGCCGTGGCGTATGTTAAACTTCGCCAGTTGCTCAAGCTTGTGGGCACTCCAGTGACCGAAGTCGAGCGGTCGTGACGATCCCTGTTCAAAGGGGTCGCTACTGCGAATGTGCTGCATGTGCAGGTCGGCGCAATGCTTCACCAGGTATTGCATGGCGGGCATATCGCGTTGAGCCAGCTTCACGGCATTGTCGACCAGCCATTGAAAGAAAGTGGCATCCTTGATGAGCGCCACTTTAATAGCTTCGGAAATGCCGGAACGCCAGTCTACCTCCTGAAGCGTGGTCAGAAAATGAAAATCGTTGAACACGGCTACGGGTGGTGCAAACGTGCCGAGGAAATTTTTCTTCGTATAGAAGTTGATGCCGTTTTTCACGCCCACGCCCGAGTCGTTTTGCGACAATACCGTGGTAGGTATGCGGATGTGGCGTATGCCCCGGTGCGATACCGCGGCAGCGTAGCCGGCAAGGTCCAGGATAGAGCCTCCGCCGATGGCGACGAGGTACGAATGCCGGTCGATCTTATAATCGTTTACGGCGTCGACGATCTTGTAGAACAATTTCTCGTCGTTCTTGGCCGCTTCACCACCGGGTATGATGACGACATCCTCCACCAACTGCACGCCGGCTACAGTCTTGAAATAGGCCTTGATGTCGTCGAGCAGGCGTGGGTGATGAGACACTACCTGGTCGTCGAGCACAAAGAGCACCTTGGGTGGTATCTCGGATCGTTTTTCGACGGTCAGAAACTCCCGGAAGCCCGGGTTTTCAGTGCTGAAAAGATGTGTGGTGAAAAATACTTTGTAATCAAACCGGACACTGAATGTCTGCTGCAAAAACTCCATAGATAGATCTCCTCCCTGATGCGGGGGCTAAAATTAGGAAAAATCACGGTCCTCGGCCCTACCGTCCACGGCAAAATCTGGTGACTGGCAGACGTCAGGTGACGGCGAACAATTTGGCCGTTGCAATCGATACCGGCAACAGCAAAGCGATGATGACGGCCAGTAAAATGGCCCCGGTGGCAGCGGCCCAGGCGGCATTCATAATAATCAGTGCCAGTACCCCGGCTTTAACGGCCTTGCCGATATTGGAGCCGATGGGCGCGCGAAAGGCGCGAACCAGCGGCGGGAAGATCAATATGATCAACAGCACCAGGAATATGAGCGCATAATAGGCATGGTTGGCGATCGACCACGCGACGATGGCCAGAATAACAACTCCATATAACCCGGCTGCGGCGAGCATCGTATTACTTTTTCCGCCGTGTACTTCTCCCCGGCTGATCATGGTGATGGCCGCTATATAAAGTATTGGCGCGATCGCGAGGAAGCCAAACTGTGTTATCACTTCGGGTACCAGGCTCATGCCCAGCAAGAGGTCGAGTCCACGGCAGAGGCCCATGTTTATAGGGCCAAGAAAGCTGTGGTGTTTACCCCACTTGTCATATACCAGCGCGGCGACGGCAATGGCCACGGCGATTGTCCCTGAAAGCGGTGAAAACATAAACGCCGCTGCGATGCCTGCGAGCAGCAAGATGCTGCCCAGCAGTGCAGCTTCTCTCCCGGAGATCAACCCGCTCGGTATAGGGCGTTCGGGGCGCTCCACCCGGTCGAGCGCAGCGTCGAACACGTCGTTGAATACCACACCTCCACCATATAACCCCACGGTGGAAAGTACCAACCAGTACAAGTATTGCGAAGAAGAAGGCTGTTCGCCCACGACTGCAAATCCCGCGATCGCGGCGCCGGCCAGAATATCCGACACAGCGGTAACGATATTGGCCGGGCGCGTGAGGCGCAAAAGGCCCATGAGTTTTTTCATGTTAGCGGATAATGAGCGAGTCTTTGTCTACACGGGGCTGCTGGCCACCGCGCAGTACGGTATTGCCTTCGAACTTCTGGCTTTGATCGATCTGTTGTGTGCCGGTAAAATCGGCTTCGTTTATCTGGCCGCTCTGACCAAAGGCTGTAATGGCATTTTTATAGGTCACGAGTCGAATAGCCTCGTCGCTGATACCGTGTTGTTTCATGAGTGCGGCGGTCTTGGGCACGGCCAGCGGGTCGCTGATTCCCCAATCAGCGGCGGAGTTGATCATGATGCGCTCCGATCCGTATTTTTTGACGACCTCCACCATGCGCTCGTTGCCCATCTTGGTAAAGGGATAGATGGTGAACGCCGCCCAGAAGCCGCGCTCCAGTACCTCTTGAACGGTTTCTTCGTTGTTGTGATCGATGATGACCATGCCCGGAGGGAGGCCACAGTCGATGGCGATGTCCATGCTGCGCTGCGTGCCGCGTTTTTTATCGCGGTGCGGTGTGTGCACTTGTACGGGCAACGATGCTTCTTTTGCGAGCAGCAATTGCGCGCGGTAGAATTTTTCTTCGGCCGCGGTCTGATCGTCAAAACCGATCTCCCCTACGCCGACCACGCCTTCTTTGTAAATAAAAAGCGGCAGAACTTCCATAACCTGCTCGGCCAACGGTTCGTTGTTGGCTTCGCGCGAATTGAGGCCGATGGTGCAATAGTGTTTGATACCGAACTGCGATGAGCGGAAGCGTTCCCAGCCAATGAGGCTGCTGTAGTAATCTTTAAACGTAGCCACCCCGGTGCGTGGCTGCCCCAGCCAGAAGGCGGGCTCGATCAATCCCACCACGCCGGCATCGGCCATGGCCTGGTAATCGTCGGTGGTGCGCGAGGTCATGTGCACGTGCGGGTCGAAGAATTTCATGCCTTTGATGCTCTCGAGGTACAGGGGCATCTCGACGCGAGGCTCAAGACTTCTTTCGGTTAGTTCGTGACTGCTGCACATATGGATAAGGTTAAAGATTCAAAGTTCAGGATTCAGGATCGAATATTCAAGGCTTCCCGGCGAGCTTATCCCACGTCATACCGCTGTTGAGGATGGCTTTGAGATCGACGGCTTTGTCTACAAGCTCACGCGCGGGTGCATAGTGGCTCTGCGCACAGACCAGGGCAGCCGCTTCGCGCTCGGCATTGATTTCGGAATATGCGATGCGTTGTATATCGGGAAAGATGCGATCGTCAATGAAGTTAGCGACGCAGCGCCACTGCATGGGGGGCACACGGCGGTGTGCAGCCCAGCGTTCATGCGCAAAGTCGGAGAGCGTATGGGCCAGCGTTTGATTGGCACGGGCGTCGATACCGATGATGCGGTGAATAGGTTTTTCGGTAAAGATGGCCTTCAGTACCAATTGGTTCCAGGCCGGCTCGTCGAGGTTTTCGGCAGCATAGGGATTGTCGCACATGATCGACTCCAGCACATCGCCGATATTGTTGCGAATGCCTTCGGCACAACGCGCACGCCACGCGGCAGGATAAGCCAACAACGGTAACGCTGAATACAGCGCCACCAGCTCGTTCATTTCGGCAGTCGGAAAAAGATGCTCGATGGCGGCTATATACTGATCACGGTTCGTGGTATCCAGGCAGAGCATCAGCCACACGCGACTGAGCCGGTCGATCGTCCAGTGACGAAGGGTCAATCCGGGCCGGATCGTTTGCAGGGCGGTCTGTTCATCCTCCGAGAGTATCAGGGCTTGTTTACCGGTCTTGCGCGGCATAGCCGAAAAACCGACAACAAATTGCTGCGTATTCCCGGTTTCTGAAACCAGCGAAGCGCGTTCCTCTAACCAGGTCCAGGCATCGGTGGGCAACTGGCGGTGTAAATAGGTGGCCAGTGCGGCCTGGAGCTTTTTTACATCGTAGGTAAAAACTGCGTGTTCTATCTTCTCTTCCATAGCAGGCATGGCGCAAAGCTAAGAAAAGTCTGGCAGTGGTAAAAAAAAGCCCCAGGCTCATTACTTGCCATAAGACAAGTGGAGCTAGGGTTATTCCCACTTCCTTTGCATGGTAGTCCTAAATACTATATGAAAAACGGAAGAAAAAATTAAAATGTAACTACACCAATCATGAAACATAGTAGATTAATCCAGCTTTTTGTTGTTGCCTGTATCTTTATCTTAACATCCTGCTCAGATGACGACGCCGAACCAGCACAATCCAAAAATTATGTACTTGTTCATGGCGCATGGCAGGCTCCGTATGTTTGGAATTCTGTAAAAACCAATCTTGAAAAACAAGGTAATAAAGTTACTGTTATCGAATTGCCAGGACATGGAAACGATCAGACACCCCCTGGCGAAATAACACTGGATCGCTATAAAGAAAAGATAATTGATGTCCTTTCGACAATCGATGGTAAAGTTATTTTAGTAGGTCATAGCCTTGGGGGCATGATAATTTCCTCAGTAGCAGAAGCAGTACCTGAAAAAACTGAGAAACTGGTTTACGTTGCTGCCTATTTACCAGCCACTGGCCAGACATTAGATAGTTTGGCACATACCGATTCCGACTCAGAGCTTGGTGGCAGCGGTGTCCTGATCTTTAACAACGACGGTGTCACTGTAGATGTAAAGCAAGATCAAATCATCAACCTTTTTATCCAGGATGGCTCTTCGGAGATTCAAAACCTTCTGTTGAAAAATTACCGTTCGGAACCATTAATTCCATTTATTAATCCTGTATCGCTCACTGCCAAGAATTTTGGGGTGGTCGAAAAAGTCTTTATCAAGACGCTAAAAGACCATGTGGTGTCTCCGTCCTTACAAGACAGGATGATTACATCCGGCGGTGTTAAATCCATATACAAGATCAATACAGGCCATAGCCCATTCCTTTCCCAGCCTGATTCACTAACAGCGCTTTTAATCAAAATATCACATAACTAATTATCAACTTTACTCTATAGAATAATGAAGAACTTGATTTTATCAATTGCAGTGCTATTAACGACGACGTTTACTACCTTCTCGCAGGTTAATAAAGCCCAGAGCACAAGTACAATTGTAATTATTCACGGTGCATGGTCATCGGCGAGTGACTGGAAACATGTTACCGAAGATTTACTTGCAGCGGGCAACCAGGTTATTTCCATTAATCTTCCCGGACACGGAAGCGATAACACCACTATTACCGGGATCAGCTTAAAACTTTATATTGACGAAGTTAAAAAAACCATTGGCGACAAACAAAATATTGTATTGGTAGCCCATAGTTTCGGAGGTATTGTAGGAAGCCAGGTAGCGGAACAAATTGCACCACAGATAAAGAAGATAATTTATATTGCAGCTTACGTGCCTAAGAATGGAGAGAGCCTGCTATCCATTGCGCAAACTGACGCCGAGAGTCACATTGGGAAAAGTCTTATAGTAGATGAAAAGGCAGGGATTGCCACTGTACGTAAAGAAGGCGTTGCAGATGTTTTCATGGCCGACGCACCCACACCGGTGGCCGACTATGTTAGCAATACTATAAAACCTGAACCGCTGGCTCCGCTAGCAACGCCAGTCACACTGACCGACGGAAAGTTTGGAAAAATCAATAAAGTTTTTGTTCACAGTCTAAATGATCATACCATCGGATACTTACTTCAACAGAGAATGGTCAAAGATGCCGGCATACAGAGATTGTATTCCCTTCCTTCCAGTCATACCCCTTTTGTTATGTTTCCACATGTGCTGGCGCAAATCATAGCAGTGGAAGCCAAATAAAAGATCATTCACCAGAAAGTTTAACAGGCACGGAGGCCTGTCCCAGAACAGCCGAGGTTTTGCTGAAGGTAAATGCTTTTTTATTAACTTGAGGATGTAGACTAAATTTTGATTGATCGCCAGAGAGGCGATCAATCAAAATTTAAAGCATTTTTTGCTGCATGGTAATTTTTAACAACGTTTGAACGGAATAAGGTAACACGCTATAATACAAATGGATAAACAGGGATTAAAAAATTATATCCTACGAAATTTAACATTCCCGGATCGTACATTAGACTACGTGGTCGAGTACTTCGAAGAGATGACTATTGCCAAAAACGACTTCTTCCTTAGAGAAGGAAAGGTAAATGACCGCTATTTCTTTTTACAGAGCGGGTTGATGCGCGCTTTTACCTTTGACAGTAAAGGCAACGAGATAACCACGAATTTCTACCAAAAAGATAGTGTGGTATTTGAAGTTTCATCGTTTTATTTAAAAACAAAATCCAAAGAAAGCATACAGGCAGTAACCGATTGTACAGGCTATTCAATTACCTATGAGCAATTAAACATGCTACTGCATGCTGTCCCTGAATTTAGGGCCTATGGTGTGGCCATGTTGGCCAAAGAATATGTATTATTTAAAAAGAGATCATTGGACTTAATCAACCTTAGCGGCGAAGCCCGGTATAAAAAATTTATCATTTCCAACAAAGAGATATTTCAGCATGCCCAGTTGAAACAAATTGCATCCTATCTAAATGTTACAGATACTTCATTGAGCAGGATCAGGCGTGAGTTTTCAAAAAAAAAGTAATAGGCATTTTCCCTCTCATGGCTTGCAGTCTCGCGCGCTTGTCAGTTTTTGGGTAGCTGTTCTTTTTGCGCGGGCTCTGCCACATCCCTAAACAGGAGCATGTCCGATAGCCGAGATGATGCACCGGGATAAAATCCATTTTCGTGCTCGAAGCCCGCTGGATTTTTCCAGGTACCAAACAATATGTCATAAATGGAGATATCTGAATAGTTATACCCGTGAATTCCTTTGGCGTGATGCACGGCATGCGCTTCCGGACGCTGTATCAGGTAACCCAACCAAACCGGAGTGTGAATATTGGCATGTTGAAACATGGCGAAAAAAGTATTTGCCAACAGAATGATGGTAGACGCTTGTGGGCTAAATCCCGCCACCAACACCAGAAGCAAACTGCCCAGTACTGTGTACCCGATCATATCCATTGGACTGAACAGAAACGCGCCATAGGTATCGACTCGTTCTGCACTGTGGTGCATCTGGTGAAAAACCCTCCATAGCAGATTGTTTTTATGCATGGCGCGATGCCATACATAAACGCCAAACTGATAAAGTAGAATTCCCGCCACAGCTCCAACGGTTGTTCCCAAGCCTGTGAGATCGAAAACCTGATGGGAGGAAAGGAATTCATTCCAAAGAAGAGGCAGGTAACTCGAAAGGTAAAAGTAGACGGCGAAAAAAATTATCCCCTTTACTTTCCAGTACTTTATACGTGGCAAAACTCGGGCAGGAAACAAAGCCTCCCAAATCATAAGCGCGGCATACAGCCCTATTACAATAAGGCTTATCGGGTCAAGCAAAATTTCAAGTGGTGTTGGCATACGCTACTGTCTTTACTATGCACAAAGTAACGTGGTGTGAGTGTTCGCGGTTTTTCTCAGACGTTTAACTTTTTTGCTTATTGGATTTAGGAGTGTTAAAAGCGTTGGTGTTGGCTCGTTTTATTGATTTTTGTATTGCAGCGGAGATACGCCATACTTTTCTTTAAAGATCCGGCTAAAGTGTGACAAGTTTTCAAAACCGCTGTTGAACGCCACCTCACTTACACTTTTGCTGCTGGTCTCAAGTAACAACTTGGCATGATCCAGCCTTTTTTGTGTAAGCCACTTACCTGGACTGGTCCCGTAATATTCGTTGAATTCTTTTTTGAAAGCAGAAGTACTACGATGTGCCATTCGGGCAAACTGGGCTATGGTAAGATTGAACATGTAGTTCGTTTCCATAATTTGCCACAGGGGAATTTTGTTTACGTGCATAAGACTGTTCGCGTGCGCCAGCAGTCCCGCGTTGGCCGGATCTAAAAACAGGTTGAAGAGAAGTTCTTTAAACTTAAGCTCAAGCAACGCCTCCACCGGAGGCGTGACTTGTTTAAAGTAAGGAAGGATACTGTAAAAAAATGCCCGCGTGGTGTCGTTCACATGGATTTCAATCAACATATCGCGTGGTGGTTCAGGCAGGCCTTTCAACGGCAGGTATTGGTAATATTCATCGACTACTTTTCGAAAGAAACTATCCTGGAAGTAAAAAGCGAGTACCTCCCACCCCACAAGTTCCGGAAGTTCCTGAAGGTAGGCGGTCTTGCGCGTAAGCAGACAGGAGTTTCTGCCAAGTACCCATGATTTTCCGTTGTGATGCATCGTTCGCGACCCTTCAAGCGTAAACATAATTTCGTTATAGTGTGAAAAAAGTTGTACGTGCTTGTCTACCTGGGGGCACCTGTAATACAGGAAGAGAGCATCCTTTACCGCCAATTGTTTAAAAGCAACCGGGTCGGCAATGGTGTCATCATAGTTATTCGATACAATGCTCATATAGTAGCGAAAAACCAAGTTAACATTTTCCTGCGACGATCACATTACCACACCGCAATTATTCTCGAAAATCCCCCGGTGGCCCCTCCCACTTTAGGAGCACCGACAATTATAGTAGCGCCCGTTTTCGGAATCTTATCCAGGTTTGCCACGCATTCAACGCCCCACTTTCCTGCTGCAAAAAGGATTTTGTGACCGGAGTAGGTTTCGTCAATCCCCGGATCAAACGACAATACATCTACACCGATGCCCGCTATATCTCGCTCCTTCAAAAGAAAATTGATTGCCTCATTGGAAAAGCCCGGATAATGCTTTACCCTATTTTTATCAAGGCCTACAAATGTCGAATCGCTTAGCCGCTTTTCCCATCCGGAATACATCATGACGCAACTATGCGCCGGAATCTTACCGTACCGGTTTTCAAATATCCCGATATCCTCCAGCGTCACGCTGGCGTCCTTATTGATAGACGCTTTATGTTCAATATCAATGACTACCACCGGTACAATCAAATCCCTGAGATCAATTTCATCTACGGACAGCTGGCCTGAAATAAAATGATTCGGTGCATCGATATGGGTACCCAGGTGTTCATGGATCTTCCAGGAATTTGCCGCGACACCATTTTCTTCCAGCGTTGCCATCGGTATAAGCTCGAAGGGATAGGTCAACTCCTTCACAGGAATAAAGGGGAATTTATCCGTCAGCGTATGGGTGAGGTCTACAATGTTATTCAGGTGCAATACTTTTTCACCAGCACCGGCAGCGTTGTGTTGTTGGTGGCAAGAGAAAAACATAAGCGTCATCACAACGATCATCGCGGGGTTTTCTTTCATAGGATTATATCTTGGCGTGATCATTACGATTTATATTCAAACGGCCCGCCGGTTTCGCCCCAACCCCACGTTGGCATGGGTTCGTCTTCTTTTACCGGAACATCATCCGCGTTGGAATTGATGACCGCCAGGCGACTTCCCCACTCCAGATAACCCACCAGCGCAGAACGAAACTCCGGGTCATCGGCCAGTCCAATTTCATCACAGGTTTCCAGCAACAATGCTATCCAACGTTTTCTTTTTTCTTCGTCGAGATGTTTACCGAGGTGGTGACCTATCATTTTATGATGGCTTCCATTATCTTCTTCCGTATACAGGCGTGGGCCACCAAATACTTCGCCGATGAAGTGGGCCACGTGCTTGCTATGGTCGCCTGACATATGGGCAAATACAGGCGCCAATACATCATCCAGCGCAACCTTCTTATAAAATAATTCGGTGAGCTTTTCGAGGGCTTCTTTTTTTCCTGCCCATTCATACAATGTTGGAATATTTTTCATCGCGTAGTGGTTGATAGTCGTGAAATATGCTATCGCAAGATTACTACCGATTTAAGCTCAGGGCAATAACTTACCAAAAAGTAGGCCCGACTATTTATGTTTGATTTTGTAACTTTATGCGATATTGTAAAATGATACGGCTAGATAAGAAGACATACACGTGTCCAATAGATGTCACGCTTAGCTTTATAGGCGGAAAATGGAAAATCCTGATCCTTTCTCATCTTCATCGGTTTAAGAAGAGAAGCTTCAGTGATATACGAAAAAACCTTCCCGGCATCTCAGAGAAAATGTTAAGCCAGCAGCTCAAACACCTTGAACGAGACAAACTTATTTCCAAGAAGATAATTTCCGAGAAGCCTTATCGCGTGGAATATTTTCTCGATAAGAACGGAAAGAGCCTTGCGCCGATGTATGAATTTGCCAGCAAGTGGGGTATCCGGTACTTGAAAGAACATGGCATTGATTATGTGAAGGATCAGAAGTTGTATAAGTAATTGCTCCAATGGAACTAAAGACCAATCTGGAGATCACCATTAACAACCCATTCAATATACTCCTCCAGTTTGAACGATAGATAATACGGGAGATTAAGTAACAAATACGCTTTGCCATTTTGTGTTTGTATTTTATCGACGCGCAGTTGCCCTGGATAACACCTGACGGCGAAATGATGATCGACATGGTCCATAAAGAGATGAAGGGAGCGTAATGCGCCTGTCGGAGTCGATTTCACTTCCACCGGGATCAACATATCTTCAAATTTAACGACATAGTCGACTTCTGCTGCGCTCGCTGCTTTATCGCGTACCCAAAAACTCAGTCCACGAAGTACTTCAAACCGCGAGGCCAGAATTTCCTGTCCAACGATATGCTCCGCTATCATGCCCTTATAAACCACTTCCAGGTCAGTGGCCCCAAGCACAGATTTTTGGAGGCCAGCAAAATGGTTTAGCATGCCCGTGTCCAGGACGTGAAGACGAGGAGACTTTTTTAAATCAGGGCGTATCGGTAATTCGGTGTGGACTGTCGGATAGACCAAACTAATGAGCATCGCCTTCTCGAGTGTTCGCAAAGCCTCTCCCACTTCCCGACGGCCATACATGGAATTTCCAAAACCCTGGAATTTTATTCTCGAACCGGCCTCAACATAGACGGCCGTAATGCAGTGGCGAATGATCTGAGTTAAGTTCACATTACGCGCATACTTTTCAACGTCGTTACTATAAGACACGATGAGCGATTCGTAAATTCTCGTCAAAGCCCCAAGATCTCTATTTTCCGCATAATGGCTTACAACCTCAGGCATGCCACCGATCAACGCGTACGTATGAAAAAGCTGCAACAACTTATCATGGGCAAAGTCATTTAGTGGCACGATGTCAAACTGGCTCACGGCAGATGACTCGCCCATCGCCCCCAGAAACTCATTAAATGACACGGGACGAACAACCAAATACTCAACACGCCCTACCGGCATATTGACAGATTCATCCAGTACGGTTTCGAGCAGCGATCCGGCAGCGATAACATATAAATCGGGGAACTCCTCGTAGAAATACCGGAGCAGTCCGATGGCCTTGGGTTCTTCCTGAATCTCATCTATAAAAATCAGCGTGTCCTTGATGCTCCGATCCTTGTCCTTCAAAAAGAAGAGCGCTTCCATGAGCCTATCGATACTATTAAAATCACGGAATGGTTTAGCATCTTCCGACTTCTCGAGATTCAGGTAAATAAATTGATCAAATGATTTGGCAAAAAGCCTAACCGCCGTCGTCTTTCCGACTTGACGGGCACCACGTAAGATTAAAGGTTTCCGATGAGAGCTCCCTTTCCAACTTTTAAGCTGATTTTGAATATTTCGATAAAACATTGTACGGAAATAGGCCCAGTTTTTACAGGAATTTGTTCGATTTTAGGCCCAAGTTACGTCATTTTTGTTTGGTTTTAGGCCCAAATTATGGCATTTTTTGTTCGGTTTTAGGCCCAAATTAGGTCGTTTTTTGTTCGAAAATAGGGGCAATCAGTCTGGACTCCGTCAAAAACGGCCTTATTGATTCAATTTCGCTGGTCTCCTTCCGTCACCTGCCGGATCACCCGGAGCCAGTTTAGACCCAGGATCTTTTTGATCCGCTGATCGCTATACCCCAGCTTTTGCAACGCGATGGTGATCTGCGGATAGTCACTGATGTCTTTCATTTCGCGAGGCAGCTCAGGACCGCCATCTAAATCCGACCCCAGCGCAACGTGGTCCTCGCCCACTAATTTTACGCCATAGTCAATCACTTTTGCCAGCTGATCTACGTGCATCCAATACTCGTCAGGAATGGTCCCTCTGAAATTCAGCGGCACTTCCTTCGTCAGCTCCTTGTCTACGTCTTCAATGGTTTGGTCGGTAACCTGTGAAGTAAAGATCCGCGGGGTGGCTGGTTGAGGAACAGGCTGCGCCTTGATGGGATTGTTCGGCTTCTGCCACTCCCAGTACTTGGGGTTGTTAAACAGGCTGCCGAAGTGCACACCGATAACGCCGCCCTTCGCTGCGATTGCCTTTGCTGCTTCGTCCGTAATGCAGCGCGGATGATCGACTATTTTGTTAAAGCCGCCGTGGCTATAAATCACGGGATGGCGACTGGCCGCTGCTGACTGCATGATCGCGTCGTTGGACGCGTGCGCTACATTGATCACCATGCCCAGGTCGTTCATCTCTTTGATCACAGCTTTGCCGTGATCGTTAATGCCACCCCAGGTATACACGTCGTTGCAGGCATCGATGAACGCGTTGGTGGTATTGTGGGCGGTCAGCTGCAGGGAGCGCAGGCCAAGTCTGTACAGGGCGCGCAGCAGGTTTAAGTCGCCATAAAGATCATAGCCGCCTTCCAAATCCAGGAACGCCGCGATCTTTCCTTTCTTGTTGATCCGTTGTATGTCGGTGGCGGTTAGCGCCAACTCGACAGCGTTGTTATTCTTCCTGATCTGATCCAGGGCCAGTTCCACCACACGAAAAGTATTCTTGATCTCAAACCTTCCGGGGTAATAGTGTTCGGGAGTATACACCGAAAAGAACATTGCGTCCACACCGCCTTCTTTAGCCCTGGGGAGATCGACGCTCCCATCCGGATATCGCTGACCAATATCGGTTTTTAGCAGCAGCTCACGGGTCATGACGTGGATATGCCCGTCCATGACAAACGCTTCGCGATGCAGCGCTGGCATTGGCTTATCCTGCGGGATCAACGGAAGACCATTTTCAGCGACGGGAGTAGATAACAACGATCGTATTGGAAAAACACTACCGGCTACCGGCAAAAGTGTTAAGCTCTTAATAACGTCTCTGCGTTTCATTCTTTATCGTTCAAGTTCTGTCATCATGCGAAGAGTCTACTCCGCAAAGCCCCTGATATAGGGCGTATTCGGCGGCCGCTCGCCCTTACTAAATTGAGCACCGCGTGTGGAGCGGTAGCGCATATTCATAAACGGCGTCTCTATACGGCGACCGATAGCGGAGTAGCGGCCGTTCTCCCAGTTTGATTCCATGGTGTACGCCACAATCCCCGTGGACAGCAGCAGCCGCTCCGCATTAAAGGGTTCCTGTTGGGTCACCATCATCTCGGTAATCCAGTGCGGTTGGGAATTAGATGCGTGATACTGCGAGAAGGGTCCCGGCCAGCCAGGCATCGAGACGATCGTCGGGTCCTTACGCCCTTCGATTTCGCCGGCATAGGTCCACGTCACATCCCGGCCGGAATAAACTGCCGCTTTCGTGCCGTCATTATATTCAACAATGCAGACGTTTGGTGCGCTAATTTCCTGAAAGTGCCCGGGTTTGAGGTTAAAACTCGTCCGTACGGATTCAAGTAGCCGCGCCGCCCAGGGATTGCGTTCGGTCCACTTCCATGTTTCAGGGCCGCGAATACACTGTACCGACCTGACGCCCGTCTCACCGCCCTTACGGCGTTCTACAAACGCCTGTAACACGTCGACACAGTGGAATAGGGCCCCCTCATCAGCAGCGTCTCCCACCACGATCGATGCCTTTACGGGCGTATCTATCTCAAGCTCTATCTCGGGCTTCCGGAAGTAGGTGGGTATGGAGGAACCACCGGTCAGTGGAAAATTCAGCGCACGGGATTTATCAAACATCCACTTCGCTTCGTCCCAGCTAATGGAGAGATGCTTGTCGTTAAACACCGGCACCGAGCGCTGGCTCTGCTCGAACACCTGGACAACCTGCTGGTAGATCCACCAGCGCGGCAACATCCACTGCCCTTTGAGATTGGTGGGATATTCTCCGTGCTCTGCGACGATGACAACACCATCCACGGCAAGTTCTTTTCCACCAAGCGTGACGGCCTCCCCTACCGTTTGGAAGATCGGAATGTTTTTCGATTTGCATATTTTCTGACCCAGGCCGCTTTCTTCAAGCTGATGGATATAAACGGACACAACGTCCACGCGTGAAGCCGTGTGAGCCCCTTGCCACCAATAACCGTCCAGCAGCTTGGTGATGATCCAATCCGCATGCGACCTGGTTGCGCCCCAATAGGTCACAAGACAGGCGATACGTGGCCTTTTCTGCGCGAACAGCGGAGACGCATCGGCTGCGATACCCGTCAACGACGCCAACCCGGCCATACCCGCTACTCCGAGCATTTGACGCCGTGTCAATTTCTGAAATTCCATGAGGTAAATTAATGAAATCCTGGATTAAACAATCTTGCTATTGACGGCATACGAAAGTGCCTCTGCTATCGTACTTACACTCAACCGATCGAAAATCTGCCTGCGGTAGTACTTCACGGTATCCGGGCTGACAGATACTTTATCGGCGATCTCATTAATTGATAAACCCTGCGCGTACAAATGCAGGACCTCTATTTCACGCTTTGTAAGTTTAGGTTTTTCTGATTTACGCCAGGCTTTATCGTTCAAATCCAACTCCCAGATTGTATCAAAGCCCTGTTTGTGGATGCAGACATTACCCGGGCTTTTATGATGCGAAAGAGAAACCACACACATGGCCTTCCACATCTTCTTTTCCCGGGTAAGAAGCAACGGTGTAAGTTTATGATTGATCAGGATCTTTTTACCATCGCGATTAACCAGATAAAAATCGTACGTAATACTGTATTGTATTTTTTCTTCGCCTGGCAGATTCTCAAAAAAATCAAACCCTGCTTCATTTATACTATGCAGCAACTTTAAATCGCTTTCAGGAACGTTCTTAAAATAGAAGTCATAACCCAGCGCCATAACTTCCGCAGATGAATATCCACATAAAAACAACGGGTTTTCTGAAACATATTCAAACGTCATCGTTTCATAGTTAATGACATAGATGCTCTCGTAGGTTAATCGGGCGAAAGCTTTTATGGCCTCCAAATAATCATGCTGTGGCAGGCGCTCATCGTCCGATACTTTCCCGAGGTGATTCCTGGTAAGCAGGGTTGAATTATTATTATTTTCCATTAAAACGGCGGGGTTCAAAACAAATCTACACTAAAGTGTAGGCTTTAAAAACCGTTTTGTGAAGACTTTTGGGAATGAGAAGCGTCTCTACGCAGACAACCGCGGTGGATCGCTAACCCCTATAACCTTATAATACGATGAATTGCAGAAATTGCAATGTTTCCATGACGGGCGATTTCTGCCATCACTGTGGTCGCCCGGCACAAATTGCCAGAGTTGACTGGCATTACATTGTGCATGAAATCCAGCACGTTTTACATTTCGAGAAAGGCATCTTGCATACCGTGCGGGAATTGCTGCATAACCCCGGACCAAATATCCATACGTTTATCACCGTTGACAGAAGCAGGCTTGTGAAGCCTGTGCTATTCATTATAGTAACCTCATTGATCTATTCCGTGATCGATCACTTCTTCCATATTGAACAAGGGTATATTGACTATCACGATGCCGGGGATTCCGCCACTGGCCAAATTCTTAACTGGGTTCAAAATCATTACGGTTATGCCAATATCGTCATGTGCGTATTCATTGCCTTTTGGCTAAAACTCATTTATAGAGCGCATGACTACAATTTCTTTGAAATCTTAATTCTATTATGTTTCGTTATGGGAATGGGTATGCTGATATTTTCTGTTTTCGCACTTTTCGAAGGGTTAACGGGACTACCTGCCATGAAAATATCGGGCGTTGTGGGCGTGGCCTATTGTACGTGGGCGATCGGGCATTTTTATGATAGCAAACGTGTGGCGAGCTATTTTAAAGCGCTCGCCTCCTACCTCCTGGGAATGGTTACGTTTACTTTTGCCGTGATGCTAACAGGGTTTCTGGTCGATTTGATAATCCGTTAAAACCCTGGAAACTATTTGTAAAAAGTAGAAAAGAATAGATCAACAGCATGCTGGTCCTGCGGGAAATTAAAGACCTCTACGATCTTTTTATTTTCTATTTTCCAAAGCAAGCAAGACATGCCACTAAAATTCTCCTGATTGTCCAGATCACTCCAGTTCCGATGGCAATCAATAACATAATTGTCATTCACGCCCATGACAATAGGCTCTGCATGAAGGGCCGCTTTGCTGAGTTGTTGAAAATATGCTGACACCTGTTCAACTCCGGTCTTTGTTCCGCTCAGAGGGTGTTTTCCGGGTATATGCCACTTTATATCTTCGCTCAGTATACTTTTAATGGCATCGAGATCGTTCGTCGCGTAAGCTTTAAAAAAGTCGTGGATCAACGTAATGTTGGGATGAGATTCGGTCATGTGTATTCCGTTTTTTAATACGAGCAATATATATAAATCATGGAGGATGTGATAGTATCTCCACGGATGATATTTTCTCGCCGGAGGTATCCAAGGCTGAGAAGAATGGAGTATACATACAACCGTTTGTAAATTTTATCCTCTCCACGAGTAATCAATAACATCACCCCAGGATCGCATCCCACTTCCTCAAGCTCATCGACCACCCCAAAAGATTATTTTTGTATTCCGGAACGATTATTCCGGATTGGTGTTTTATTCAGGAACGATTATTCCAGATAAACCATAATCGATCCGAAAACATGAAAAAATTAACAAACAAAGTAGCAGTGGTTACCGGTGCGTCAAAAGGAATTGGCGCTGAAATTGCAAAAAGCCTGGCTTCTGAAGGCGCAGCGGTTATTGTAAATTACGCATCCGCGAAAGAAGGAGCTGAAAAAATAGTAGCAGACATCGTTGCCAATGGCGGAAGAGCGCTTGCCGTGCAGGGCGACGTAGCAAAGCAAGCGGATGTTGACCGCATTTTCGCTGAGGCGCATAAGACCTATGGCGGTGTCGATGTACTCGTCAATAACGCGGGCGTTTACCAGTTTGGCGCCATCGAAGACGTTACGGTGGATGAATTTAACCGTCAGTTCAATACCAATGTGCTGGGGCTGTTGCTCGTCACAAAGAGTGCTGTAAAGAGCTTTGGCGAGAAAGGCGGTAGTATTATCAACATCAGCTCAACCGTGACACGCATAACCCCTCCTGGAAGCTCGATCTACACCGCCACGAAGGGCGCCGTGGATTCTATCACCCAGGTTTTATCAAAAGAACTTGGCGCCAGAAAGATCCGCGTCAATTCCATTAACCCGGGAATTGTTGAAACGGAAGGCACACACACCGCCGGTTTTATTGGCAGCGATTTTCATAAGAACGCAGTCGATTCCACTCCCTTGGGCCGCACCGGACAACCCAATGACATCGCACCCATCGCAGTATTTCTGGCATCGGATGATTCACGCTGGCTGACGGGTGAAACGATCATTGCCAGTGGCGGTGTGCGGTAAGATCCGACGGAAGGCATACTACCAACCATTGTTTAAAAATGAATAGCTTTGCCCCACCAGGTAAGGCTTTCGTTGTTATGGCACGGACAAAAGATTTTGATGAAAACGAAGTATTGGCAAAAGCTGTATCCATTTTTTGGCTAAAGGGATACAACGGCACTTCCATGCAGGATCTGGTCGATTTCCTGGGCATCAGCCGATCCAGTCTATACGATACCTACGTCGATAAAAATACCTTATATCTAAAGGCGCTCGAATTTTACCAACGTGCCGCGAGCACCCGGATAGGTGATATCGTATCCAATACCACTTCTGCGAAAGAAACGATAAAACAACTGCTGGAATTGACCACCACCGACCTACTGAAAGACAAGCAGCACAAAGGTTGTTTTATGGTCAATGCCGAAGTAGAAGTAGCACCCCATGATGCCAAGGTCAAGAATCTGATTTGCCAAAATGATCGCCAGATCGAAGAGGCTTTTTTCCAGGCCATACAGAAGGGAAAAGAAAGTGGCGAGATCACCAGCAGCCTGGATGCCCGCGCCCTGACCCGCTTTATCCTAAATGCGGTAAAGGGAATACGCGTATCGGCAAAAACGACGACCGACAAGAACTTCTTTAACGACATCATCCAGACAACCCTCTCGATATTGGATTAAGTTGCGCTGCAAGGTCTGGATTTGACCAAATCGTAACAGTCCCGGCGATCCTGATATTGAATAAATATCTTATTTTTGCACCCGCAATGAAAAGGATCATCGAATACAGGCGGCTTTTGGGTGTTGATAAATCTGCCGATCTAAAAGAATTGAAGGCCATTTACCGGAATTTCATGAAAGATTGGCATCCGGACAAATTTCAGTCTGATGACGAAAAGGCTGCCGCCGAAGAAAAGAGTAAGGCCTTTATTGAGGCTTATCATTTTCTGGTGAGCATAGCCCCCGAAACACAAGCGCAAAAGCTGGAAGAATATACTGCGTCTATCACTTCTTCCAGAATAATCGATCTTCAATACAAGGGGACGACACTTCAGATCAATTTTGCCGATGGCAGCGCGTACGAATACTTCGGCGTGCCCCGCAATATCTACCTGAAATTCGTGAACACCGATTCCCCCGATCGTTTTGCCAGGAGACACATCTACCACGATTTCATCTATAGAAAAGCAACCAAGGCCGTGGAGGCGTAAGGGTTGATATCACACGGCGTAGCTTGCCCGCCAGCGGATGGTCTACGCCCGATTCCGAACAAACAGGTCGTGCGAAACACCGCCTACGACTATAAAACCGCCTATACCTGCGGTACGATTCTTGAATGTTCCCGGCAAAAACATGATCATGAAATCGTTTGTAACACCTATTCTTGTCGTAGCGGCGTTGATCTTCGCCTGCACAAACCTATTGGCCCAGAACAAGAAAATCCTGGTGGACGTGGGACACGGCCAACGGTTCTATAGTGACCCGGCAGACAATATCTCGACCCAACTTGTCCCCACCGATAGACTGAATTATATGACCGGAGAGCTCGCGAAGAATGGCGCAGCGCACCATGCTTCGATCGGCTACCTGAAGAAGACCATTTCTACGGATGCGCTCGCCAAAGGTGATCTGCTTTTTATCCACTCCCCTTCCGCGAAGTATTCCCCCGACGAATGCAAGGCCATCGAACAATTCGTCAAGAAAGGCGGATCGTTGTTTATCGTCATGGAAGAAGACTATTGGGGCACATTGGCGCAGGTCAACCTAAACGACATTGTTACACCCTTCGGTATCACGTTTAAATCCGACAACCCTAACAAAGCGTCTGGAGGACATTCCAATCCGGGAGTAATTACGAAAACGAAATATTCCATCCCCATGCACGGCGCACGTCTCGTAGAGGGTGGCAAACCTTTCGCCTATAGCAACGCGTCGGATGAGAATCCATTTGGGGTCTACGCAGAAATAACCGGCGGCGGTAAGATCGTCGCGATGGGTGAAGGCATGGTATCGTTATATATGACCCGCTGGCAGGGAGTCGATAACTACCAGTGCGCTGAATTTATGGAGGATACTATTGGGTGGTTGTTGAAGTAACGGAATGAAATATCATCTACCAAAACTTCCACCACGGCTTTTTGCTTTTCTGCTTTTGCTCCGCCTCCTGTTTGGCCTGCTGGGCTTTCGATTTATGTTTGATGGTGTGTTTGAACTGGTGCGTAACGAGAATCGCATTCACCCGTTCGACGAGTGGCTTTCCTTTTACGGGGTCGACCTGGGCGACGAAATTAGCGAAGCCCTTGATGGAAGCCAGTAAGTTGGGAGAATTGTTCCAGTGCTTACCTTGGGGGCCGTCTTTCTCGATTTGAAAGAGCAAGGCCCTGAAACGATCAAGCTCTTTGGCATTGACCGCGGGTTTGTCATTGACCACAATGCCGGTCACTTCCTTTCTGGCTCCTTTTCGTAAGATCCTGATTTTGTCGGGGTGGATGACCAGCTTCTCTTCCTTCACTACTTTTTTAACAAACCCCATCAGCGTCTTTACGTGTGTGACGGCTTCGCCCGAGGCAGAGAAGGTGAGATCGTCGGCATACCGGGTATAGTTGAACCCCAGCTTCGTGGCTATACCTTTCAGCCTGGCATCCAGTTTCCGGCAGATGATGTTTGTCAACGCGGGGCTTGTGGGCGCTCCCTGCGGCAGGAGACGCTCGGATCCGGCGGCGTAGTAAGTTTGTCCGTCGAGCTCGATCTGGTCGACGTCGGGTTCTGTACAGATCAGTGCCAGGATCGTGGCGATCTGTTCGGAATAACCAAACGATCGGAATACACCTTTGACACGCGGATAGGTAATGGTGGGAAAGAAGTCCTTCATGTCGATGTTTATCACCACCTCGGCCCCGACGTGCGGCAACGCGTTCGAGACAATCGACCGTTGCCTGACAAACCCGTGCGCGGCATCGTGGGTGGCAACCTTATTCAGCATATTCTCCAGCAGCCAGTACTGAGCTTGCTTCAGCTTGGGCATGGGCGTAGAGATCAATCGCTTGCCCCCGGTTTTTTTGGGAATATAGAATCGCTTGTAGTGTGTTGTTTTACTGATGATCCGGTTATAGGCCAGGTAGCGGAGTGTGCCCACGCTAACGTTCATGGCTTTTGCCAGATCTTCGACGGTAGTCACCAGGGGTTGTTGGTGCTGCGTGAGCTTGGCGGGATCCGTCTCTTTGTTATTCAGGCCCTGGGATACGTTGTCGCCCAGGTAAATGATATCGGTTTCTTTCGAGGCTTTCCAGCGGGCTGCTTTTTCCTCCCGCTTTTGTTTCCGGCGCTTTTTGTTTTCTTCCCGTTTCGCCCGGGATTGTTCGAGCCGGGATTTGCGCATTTCTTTCAGCGCCTGCTCTTTGTTCTGATACCGGCGCTGTTGCTCCAGCAGCGCATTGAGCTCTTTCGTCAGATCGGCTTCCTTCAGGATGATCTGCTCGGAAAGCGACGGCATGCCCACATCCCGCTTCCAGAAGCCCAGGCGTTTCATTTCTTCGAGGATAACGGAGTCTTTGGTCGAGGCCTTGATACGATCGTAGAGCTGCTGACGAATGTCTGCCATAGAGGTAAAAGAAGTGGTAGCAGCGGATATACTTCGTCAAGCTGAGGACTGGAACGGTCAACTCAAGCGAGACGCGACCATACGCACATTTAAATTCTTCAGATTTCACACCGAAAATGTGCGTATGGTCGCAGGATCGCACAGTCAGGAACGAGCCAGTGGCGCGTTAGTAAGCTGTGTACAAGGATGGTGATCCACCACCCGGATTGCAAGTTTTTGATATCCTGCTGCTACCGGTTTAAAGATATAATAAAATTATTTGTTTCACATTTATTTACCCTTCTTTTCACGCAGGGCTATACGCAATGCAATCATGTGCTCGCACGGCCCCTGCATGAGCTTATTCTGCTTAAAGAAATTACAGGTACACTTCCCGCTCAGCGCACGCTCGTCTTTGTCAATGACCAGCTCGGGCTGGTAGGTCTTGCCGGCGTCGTTTACCTTGCCGGCAAGCACGGTATTCCCCTCTTTTACCGACACGGTAAGGTTGACGTGCCCGAGCAACACAAACCGGTTGGCGGATTCCTCGCGTGGATTGCTAAACCGTAACTCCTCCAGCGGCAGGGATTCGCGCGACAGTTCCCGGATGCGATAGGCCTTGCGGTTGATATCGTAGATCACCCTGCCTGCCTGGGTAAATGCGCCCAGGGCACCCAATACCACACCTTTATCCAGCGCGAGGCGCCGGGCAAGGCTATCGGCATCTTCCACCCACTCCTGCCGAAGCCCGGTGTAAACCTTCTGCATGGTCATACTGTCCACTTCAGCCCGCGGCGCCAGAAGATCGAAATTGCCGACGCGCGACCAGTCGTTGACAGTCCACCCCGACAACCCCAGCGTAAAATTCAGATCGCCGAGATCGGCGATATAAAATGACGGAAGGCCCGACCCGAGCAATACGACCTTGAAGCGTTCGGCGACCGGAATCAATCGCTCCAGCAGCAGCAGCCGCCTGCGTCCCCAAATGCGGATTTCGTGTTCCGTTGTGCCGTCATATATAGACCGGCCGCAGGTAATTTCGTAGTTCCACGGCTCGAGGATGAGCTTCACCGGCTGACCGGGTTTCAAGATCCACCGGATGGACCGTGGTCCCTCCTTTTCCTTATACCTTCGCAGCATAAAGCAGATGTTATATACATCCATGGGGTGCAGGTAAAAGGACGCTGCCGGCATGGTCATAGCCGAGCTTACCTGCAGGAAGCCCCGCACCCAACTGGCCGGCACATCGATTTTTACTTCTTTATAGCTTTCCTCGGCAGTGGTCTGAACTTCAAAACCACTGGGATCGATATTAAAATAGGTTTCTTTGTATTCGCGGATCTTCTGAAATTCATTGTACAGCAACGACGAGTAGTCGATGTTGGTCGTGCCGCACTTGAACTCGCTCACTTTATCAAAAACATTATAGTTGCAGCCCAGCTTACCATACGACGATTCGTCCTGGCTGAAACATTCAAAGAACAACTCATCCGGATGTACGGTAATGACCGGGTCGAGGACAATCCACGCATCCCGGTTGGACAGATATAAATGGTTGAAATATTTCTGCTTTGCCTTGTTGAAGGGGTTCATGATCGCTTCCTTCTGGCTGCGTATAGAGGTGAGCTGTTCCTGAACGGCTTTCAATTTCTGCTCGACGCCGGCGGCTCCTTTCAGGTATTCAGCCAGCCAGATATCTTCCTGTTGCTTGGCCCAGGCTTTGTAGTCCGACTTGTCTTTGGGTTTATAGCGAAAGTCAGACACCACAATGTCGTGCAGGGCCGAGATGGCTTCCCGAAACGGAATATGTTTATTGAGATACCCTCCGAAGTAGGTGGGTTCGCGGTATACATCCGGCGAAAAATTCATGGCCGTGCCATGCGCGCTGTTGCTGACCGAAGTATCTCCTTTGAATTTATAGTCGAACTGCATAGGTTAGTTTCTAACGTAGTCACTAAATTCTTTCACGGCCATGGGTATCTGAATGGTGGGGAACTGCTTGCGTATGTCGCGCAGCGCGGCGATGCACCCCGCCCGCTCGGCAATGGCCATGGAGACCGACACGCGTACAAATATTTCCGCCGCCAGCCGTGCCATAGACTCGTCTTTGCGGGACTCCACGCGTAAGAACTCCATCACACGCATCTTCGCCACCCGGCCCTTGTTCACCTGTGAAAGCAAGGTGATGAAGTATAACTTGAGCGATGTCATGACCTCTGGTTTACCCGAGGCAAATTCTGCCAGGTAGGTCGTGGTGAAGAGCTGCACGTTGGAGGATGGGTGCTGGCTGAGCTTTAGCAGGTATTCATGTCCCTGGTCGGCCGTAAAGAATTTTGTGATCATCTCGCGGGCAAAGTCCTGCACGTCGTCGCGCGTGCTATCGCACAGCGCCGTGAGGATGTCGGCATTCCAATCCGCATCGGTAAAGGTGTTTCGGAAAAAGTCAAAGGCGAAGATGCGGGTATCGTCCCAGTCGGTATCGGTCATTTTGATCGCATCTTCTTTGGCGGCTTTTACCTTGTCCGGGTATTTTTTGAAGGTATTCCAGGCAAAGCTTCGGACATCTGCCAGGGGATTGTTTCCCAACTTCACCAGTTCCGCGACCGTGAGTGCATCCGCTGTGATTGTTCTTTTCAACAGAATCTCTCCAATCAACTGCGAGGTTCTGTACCGTGAATTGAGCAGTATAAGCGTCTTCTCCTGCGGAATCACGCCCAGGCTACCCTGCAGCTCGTGCGACAGCAGATTCAACAAATCGTCGTGCAGGCCTTCGTACGATTCTTTGATGAGGAATGCCGGCACAAAAAGCGTGACCAGCTCGTTGCCAAATTCCGGGTACGTTTGTGTCAATCGCTGAATGATCGGCTTCACGGCGTTCCGTACATCCGCCAGCGGCGACAGGCAGAAGCTTACCAGTATATCCTTCTTTTGCAACAGCAACGGATCGGGGAAGTTGCCCAGCAGGGCAATGCCTATGCTGCGTGAATGGGGATTGCCGGATGTCAGCAATACGTTCAGGAAGTCCTCGGGCAGGTCCTCCGGCTTGACGACATGTTTTACCAGGATTTTACCGGCAAAGGTATGAAGGTCGGCGGAGGGGTATTTAAAGAGGTCGCGGACAATATCCAGGCTTATATTCGCCAGGAAGCTGCCAAACGCAAGGATCAGCGTGTCACTAATCTGGTTTATATAGCGACGATCTTCTTCGGTGTCTGTTGGCGCCGCCATCAGGAAGGCGATGGCGCCGGCAATAACGATCTCTGCTTGCTCTTGCGGGAATCGATGCGCTGCCAGGAATCCCCGCAGCCAGGCGTGTGCCTCCACCCGGCGCATCTTTACCAACGCGAGCACAAAGGTGGTGTCGCTCAACAATGTCGACTGGCCTGCTGTAATCCATTCGGCGGCTTGCTTTCGGGCGTCCTCCAGCGGGCTGTCCACCATGGCCGTCAGCAGCAGCGCTTGCGGCTGGGCGGGATTGTATTTGTTCCGGGCAAGCGCCAGGCCCAGGCGTTGCGTGCCGACCGCGTAGGCTTGCAGAAATTGTACAATCTGAGCTTCCTCCACGTGTTTTTCAAACACCGGGTTGGCCTTCCAGACTTTCAGGGCAAAGTCGTGCACCCACTGCACGTTACTGAACGACAGCAGCTCGATAATCTGTTCGGGGGCCTGGTTCCACAGGTGCGGAAAAGCTTCTTCACGGATCGCGGGCATCTCGCCGCCGGGCTCGAATGGCGGCACACATACAAAAACTTCATCCTGCTGCTTGTAGCGTACGCTATTGCCGAACAGTATGTAATAAAAAGCCTTGTATTGACTATAGGAATCGTAGTGTGTTTTCGTTTCCTGGTATGTATTCGAACGGGTTTGCGCGTTATACTGATAGCTATAATGCGCTATATGCCGCGGCTGCGTGCGATCTTCCTCATCGCGGAACGCCAGTAGAATGTGAGACGCCAACGCGACGTAGGACGGTTCGGCTGCCTCCCCATACTTCCGCAAGTGTCGGAGCACACGAAGGGCCAGGTAGGATTTCGTTTTACTTGAAAAGGCTTGCGGCTGATTGGGGCCGGCGCTCGTCCCCTGCCTGGACCGGTAGCTGGCGGGTTGCTTTTCAATTTGTTTGGCAATAACACCGTACGTGCGGTAATCCTGCAACATCTCGGCTGTTTTAAAGATGCGCCGGATGTACTTGAAGTAATTGTACTCCAGCCGAACCTGTGCCAGGGCTTCCAGGAAGACGGCCTGCATCGCACGATCGGCCCGGGTGAGCTGATAGACCCCCACCAGGTATTCGTTGGAGGCCGTTTTCAATTCAAACAATAACTCGTGCAGGTCTTTTTTGAATTGTTTAACATCTTTCGCGGGAATGCTGTTTTTAAAAGGACGCGGCAGTGTTTGCAAAATTTCGGCCTGCATCGCCTCTTGCTCTTTGGCACCCGACAGCTTCAGGATGGCTTCGTACGCCAGGTGGCGGACGTGTTCCGGCAAGGATTTCTTTTTGTAAAGCGCTTGTAAAAACCCGAGCGCATCGGCGCTACCACACCGGCCGATCGACCATACCACGGCGTGGATAGTCGCCGGGTCGGACTCATCGGCCAACCGGATACTATAGGGGATGGCCTCCCTGATGTTCAGGTCCCCTGCACGCCAGATGATACGCGACAGCGCCCAGTGCTCGGGTGCTTCGCCCGCGACGGCGGCCTTGAGAAGCTTTACAATCGTCTTCTTTCGTTTGTCGTTTCCTGTTTTGGTGGCCGGGGCCTCGCTGTTGGTGACGATCGGCGCTTCGCCGGCAGCAACATATCCCTTCTTCCGTTTCTCGCTTTCCAGTGCTGCGAACACTTTTTCAGCCTCCGGCAGGGGCACGGGGAAAATGGTTTTTGTACCCTCTTTTAAGGCGGCTCCTCTCTTACCATATCGGAAATTGACCAGGAACCCATCGCCTGATTCACACAGATCTATTTCGTAAACCTTGTCAGAAGAACCTTCCTGAAAGTAGAGTTTAATTTGTTTTACTAATCTCAAAACAGTAGGGGTTGCGTATGAAGCAATTCGTAAAGCGTGTTAATGTTAGGCAAAATAAAGAAAAAGAAAAAGTAGCGAATCATCGCCCCTGGCTGATTAATAATTCAACACGCCTGTTTTTCTTTCGCCCTTCCTCCGAGGTATTTACGGCCAGGGGCTTTGCACTGCCAATCCCGAACGTCTCTACGCGATTGCTATCAACGCCATTCCTGATCAGGTATTCTGCCACCACTTCTGCACGTCTTTTGAACAACGTAAGGTTATGTCCTTCATTCCCGGTATTGTCGGTATGGCCCGAGATTTTTACAGATCGTGCAGGGTGTGAAACCAGATAATCCACGATGGGCTTGAGCGTGGCCAGGTGCTCACTTCCCAGGGTAGACTTGTTTGTTTCAAACAGAAGCTCCGCTCCCAGCACGATGAGACTGTCCGCTTGGATGGCCGGAGCCGGCCCGGCGGAAACCGTATCGATACCAACGGGCTTTGCTTCACGCAACACGGGCTTGCTCTTATACGATGAATCGCTTTGGACCTTTTTGTAAAGACCTTTCTTCGCGTTCCGCGCCACCTTTTTCTTAAACTTCTTAAAACTTATAGGCCGCAGGGACGCGGAGTGTCCCGATTGTATCCGGCATACCTTACGGAAACATAGTATCTTGCCGAAGATCGAATGACGTGAGTTCTTGTTTGCCCGCTTCAGTCGCTCCTTATTCGCACCGCCCAGGTGAGACACCATCAGTGGCATTTTGGGGTTGCCATACTCACGGCCAACATTTTTGGACGGACCAACATCCTGAGAATTCACATAAAAGAAACCGAATAACAACAATGACAGGAGAAGTGCTTTCATGCAGGCAGTACGTGATAGTATAAAAGAAGGCGTTAAATACCTATCATGCCGATCACTCACATACTCCAACGGGGCACCGGTACGCTTCGTGAAATTTAAACGCAAAAATCAGCGCCGTATTGTTACGGGGTAAAAGAAGGAGGCGCGCGTGTTTTGATTTTCCCTTAATCTTAGGTTTCTTTAGAACCGATCCCCTCACCAGGAAACGTACGCATGGATTTTTCATCAGTAAGACTTGTCGCCTCCGATATGGATGGCACCCTTCTCAACACCAAACACGAGCTAAGCCCCGATTTCTTCACGATCTTCAATCGGATGCGATCGAAGGATATTTTGTTCTCTGCTGCCAGCGGAAGGCAATACCAGAACCTTTATAACTGTTTTCCGGACATCCAGGACGAGATCATCTTCATCGCCGAGAACGGCAGTTATGTGATGCACCAGGGCAAAGAGCTTCACGTGCAGCCAATGGATCGGGATCTTACCCGGGATCTCCTGAAACGTATAAAAAAACTTCCGAATGTACTGGCGATCCTTTGCGGTAAGAAAAGCGCCTACATCGACAACGACGATCCTGCCTTTGTTGGACGTCTGTCCATGTATTATGACAAGTACGCCGTTGTAGACAACCTCGTAAACGTCGATGATGACGAGTTCCTCAAGATCGCTATCTGTGACCTGTCCGGCGCCGAACAAAACAGCTACCCTCACTTTTTGGAATACCAGAATGACCTGCAGGTAAAAGTGTCGGGTAACGTATGGCTCGACCTTTCCCACAAGCTGGCGCACAAAGGAAAGGCGCTGGATGTCGTACAGAAAAAATTCGAAATACCCCGCGAGCATACCATGGTATTCGGCGACTACCTCAACGATGTTGAAATGATGGGCGAGGCACACTTTAGCTTTGCCATGGAAAATGCGCACCCGGAAGTGAAGAATGCCGCTAAATATACCACACACAGTAACGACAATCGGGGTGTATTGAGCATTCTGGAGCAGCTGTGATTTCTACCGCCCCTTCACCGCTATCGCAACAGCGCCTTCAGATTGGTTTTGAAGTATGCGGCACTATCCCGGATGCTTTGCATCGAGCTCACCGCGAAATTACCCCCCTGCTCGAGGAAATAGTACTGAAGTCCCGACAGAGAAGCATACGGAAGGATGGTTGTATAATCGATTGATCCGTTACCAAGTTCTGTATAGTCTCGTGTTTTTCGATCCATATCCTTGATGTGCCACATCACAAAGCGGCCAGGCTGTTTTTTAAACAACTCTGCCGGCGTGCGTTTGGACGAGTGCATGACCCAATACAAATCGATCTGAAGTTTTACCAGTGATGCATCCGTGTCGGCCAGCAGCACATCGTATCCATTCACGCCCTGCTGGTCTGTAAACTCATAATCGTGGTTGTGGTATGCAAAGCCCAGGCCCGCCTTGTTCACCTGCTCACCGACCCTATTTAGCTTTTGTGCCAGCATCTTAAACTTGTCGATCGTTCGTGACTCCCCATCGAGCCACGGCCAGGTGATATACTTTTGCTCCAGGGTCTTCGCCCCTTGAATACACTGGTCAACGTAACGGCGTAGTGCATCCTCCGACTGGTTGAAGTACCGATAGAAGTCGTAATGCCCACTGCTGGTGGTCAGCTGCAAGCCATCCAGCATACTTTTAAATGCCGACGCATCTATACCATAGTATTTATTGGCCTCCGGTTCAAATCCATAGGTTTCCAGGTCCTGGTATCCAAGGGACGCTACCGTTTTTAGCGTGCCGTGAAGATCTTTCGCGAGTGCATCCCGGATCGTAAATAATTGCAAGCCCATTTTTAAGGGCTTGGTGGCTCCGACAAAGGCCTGCGACAGCAAAGGCGCGCCCAAAACCATGGATGAGCTAATGATAAAATCCCGGCGGTTCATAAAAAACAAGGGTTTGTCTCTTAAAGTTACAACGCATTACCGACATCGCATCATCAGACCCACCGTTTAATAAATCGTCTCAGCCGTTCAATAATTCCACCCGCGCATCATGATAGTCCCGGACGGTTCGGACTGCCGTACTGCTTTCCTTTACAATTACACCAACATTTAATGATAATGGACTCTACGTAGCCTTATCGGCGGCGACCTGTCTATAGCCCTTCCCGGCATACCGCACCTCTGCACCCTGGTATGTCCATTGAATCACGTGTAAACCGAAAATCTAAACAACTATGACCAACCTTACTTTACATGTCAGGATTATTGCCGTGCTACTCTCCTGTTTTGTCTATTACAATAACGTTTCAGCACAGATAACATGGCCGCAGGGGCAACTCCTTCCCTCCTTTCCGGCGACAGCCCAAACGCAGGATCTGATCAACTGGGGGCCAACCAGTGTTCTCGGCAACATGACCCGTTGGGAAGCCGAAGGTACCTCGCTGGGCCACAAAACCGGACGCCTGGAAACCGACGGCTGGCTGTGCCAGGTAGGCATTGATGCTCCGAATGAGCACATGATCTACGGGCCGTATGTCACGAATGTACCAGCAGGACCTAACATTGCCGAGTTTCGAATGAAGATCGATAACAATACTGCCAATAACGATCCGGTGGTCGATATCGATGTTAGAAATGCAACGACCGGGGCGAGCCTGGCGTTCCAAACGATCACCCGCCAGCAGTTCTCCATCGCGGCGAACTACACAAGTTTTAGATTACCCTTTACCATGCCGGCCGATAATCAAGCCATTGAATTGCGTGTCTATTGGCGTGGGGGTGCCTATATAAAGGTGGATTGGGTAGGCGTACAGGCCGACAACACGGTGGGCGAGCTGCTTTTATTCACTTCATTGAAAGGAATTGTAAACCGTACACAACCGCGTATTTTCTCGTACGAAGGTGATGCTTTTGCAGAAGGCCCCTATACCTGGTTGCAGTCGTTGGGATTGAGCTGGACTGAAGTCACGAACCGGTGGTCCCTGATTACGAAGTACCGCAGCGAGCTAAACGGGTTAATCGTGTACGATCCGGCACAGATACATACCATCAACCTGGCCACCACGTTAGCGAAAGACAAAAAAGCACTCATTGTTTCTCCCGCATTCATATCAACGTTAACAGCCGCGCCCTATAACCTACCTGTGCTCATGGATTTGCGCGGACAGTTCACCAGTAAGTTGCAGGTCTACCAGACACTCTTCAATACCTATTGGCCGGGCATTGACCACCGACTATTGGTTGGATTAAGTCCGGAGGCGCACGTCATGGGCATGCGTGAATATGCCGTAGCATTAGGGGCAGCAACGATCTGGCTCGATCCCGCCGTGGCCGGCGAAAGTGAATTGCTGAATAGCTTTTTATCGTCTATGCCGGCGGGGGCCAATTTTATGGGCTGGTGGCCCGAAGAGGGTGCCGGTGTAACGCGGGCGTCCCAGTATGGTATCGCCACTGTTGCAAGCGATTATGCCACCAATCTATCGGTTCACAGCGGCATGCCCAGGACGATTGCTATTAAACCCATCCCCGCGAAACCGGCCCTGCAGAATAAAATCTACGTAGCATTCATCATAAGTGATGGCGACAACTTGCAATATGTCGAGCACCTGATGCGCAAGCTATGGAACAATCCCGATCGTGGCTCCGTGCCGATCGGCTGGACTGTCTCGCCGGCGATGGTCGATGCGATGCCCGGCGCCCTAAACTTCTATCATCAAACGGCTACCACGAACGACAACCTGATTTCGGGGCCTTCCGGTTACGGCTACGCATATCCGAACAATTTTCCGAATCAACCCTCGCTCGATCAATTCGTGGTTAAGACTGAAGAGTACAACCGCCGGGCCGGGCTTCGGGTGCTTACCGTTTGGAATACCATCACAGGGGGTATTAACCAAAATGTTGGACAAAGCTACGCTACCTATGCACCGTCATTACTCGGATTAACAGCTCAAAATACAGGCGGGCCGCTCAGTATATATAATCAAAGTCTTCCCGGTTTTCCACTTTCGTGTAACTACTGCTGGAATGAGCAAAATATAAAGGAGCACATTGCCAATGCCGCTGCCGGATGGAACGGCACAGAACCCCGGTTCATCATCATTCAATCACAGCCGTGGCAGGACATAAAACCCAGCAATTTTAAGAACGTTGCCAATTCCCTCGGTGCCAATTATGTAGTGGTACGTCCAGACCATATCTTCCAGCTCATCCGGGAAAAAAATGGACTCCCCACAGACCCGGGTCCCGCCAGAATAGCTACCGTATACAAAGATTGCAACTATAGCGGCACTTCCACGGGGCTCGACGCAGGCGATTACAATTTAACGCGCCTGCAATCATTGGGTATTCAGGATGATGACATTTCATCCCTGCGACTCACACAAGGGTATAAAATCATCTTATATCAAGATGATAATTTCACGGGTGGCTCCCTTGTCGTTACTTCCGACTTAAGTTGTTTTGACGCCACCTGGAATGACAAAGTTACTTCCCTTCGAATACTTGCCAACACGCCCGCCTCTACGCTGATACAAGCCGAAAGCTATTCTAACATGAGCGGGATCCAGACCGAGCCAACAACCGACACCGGCGGAGGACTGAATGTCGGCTATGCCGATACCGGCGACTGGATGGCATATAGCAACATCCATTTCCCGACCACAGGTTCCTACTTACTGGAATACAGGGTGGCCAGTGCCGTGAACGGAGCCAGGATCTCAGCCGATCTGAATGCGGGAACTATGCAGCTGGGCGCGCTCGATGTGCCCAACACCGGTGCATGGCAAAACTGGCAGACGATATCACACACCGTGAACGTGAGCGCCGGGACGTACAATTTCGGTGTCTTCATCCAAAACTCAGGCGTAAACATCAACTGGATCAGGATTACCTACGTAGCGCCCGGAGCAACTGCAAGAACAGTTTCACCCACCCTGGAAAAAGAGGAGACAGCAACGGTTGGATTGTATCCAAACCCTGTTGAAAACACGCTGTATTTCAGCGCTGCCATGAAAGGAGCAAAAGTGAGTATTGCCAACCTTCAAACAACGGAAGTGCTGTCAGAAACACGGGTTGAAGAAAATGGGGTGGACGTCTCCGCACTGAAACCAGGGCTCTACTTCGTTATTCTCACCCAGGATGGAAACAGAACCGTAAAGCGATTTATCAAGAAATAAGACGATAAATGGAGACTTACCACCTCTGATTTAAAACCAACTATAAAACATTTCTATTGAATAATCTTTAAATCCCGAGTTAAAAATATGGAAACCATGTTTAGGTCCGGAAAACCAAAATGGACGATAATTCTTTCGTTCTGTGCTTGCAGTTTATTTGCCCAAACGATTGACCAACGCGCGGAGAATATTCAGAACGGCACATTTAACATTTTCATGTCGGCCGATGGAAGCTATTACAAGTTCAACAGTGCTTCTGATAATAATCCGTATGTATATGGATACTGGTGGATGGCGCATTCACTCGAGACATTAGCCGACGCCTATCAAAGAACCCGCAATGTTGTCTATAGAGACCGGATGAAAAGGATCATTGCCGGAATTAGAAAATATAATCTATACGCCGCAGGCACTTACCGCAATGACTACTACGATGATCTGGAATGGCTTGGGTTAGCGGCCTTCAATTGCTACAATGCAACGAAAGATCCGGAGTATCTCGACGCGGTTCATCAGATATGGGCAGAAATAAAGACAGGATATACCAATGGAGCAATGTCCTGGAGAAAAGGATGCACAACGCCTTGTAAAAATTCGATAGCCAATAGTCCAGCCATTATTATGGCCGTGAAGCTCTATCAATTGGAAGGAGATCCTGCCAACCTGCAAATGGCGAAAGACATTCATGCGTGGATGAAAGTAAACGTATTCAATGCTCAGGGCGGCATTTGGGATGCGCCTGGCAATTTCGACCCGGACTGGCAGTTCTCTTACAACTCCGGCATGTTCATCGGTGCCTGTTTAGAGCTGAGCATTGTTACAGGGCTACAATCGTATATCGATGATGGCATCAAGGCGTCGGAGTTTATGATGAATTACAGAAATTACAATGGAGGAGTATTTTACCTGAATGAAAAAGGACAGGGAGATGGCGGTTTGTTCAAAGGGATTTTCGCGAAGTGGTTTACGGAGTTTGTTCGGGTAGGAAATTTAACGCAGGCGCAGCGAGAGCGTTATTTGCAGGTAATTAATTTCACGGGTGATTACGCATGGTATAACTCCGTGAATAAAAGCAATTTCTTAATCAGTTACGATTGGGGTGCATTGCCAACGGGCACCATTGATTTATCGACTCAAACCAGTGGCGTTCATTTGTTTGAAGCCGTCGCCAGTTTAAACAAGGTGCACGTTTATCAAAATATTAATTACGCCGGGTTTTATTCGCAGCTTGCACCAGGATCCTATACGTTAGCACAACTTCAGTCAAGCGGTGTAACGGATAACGATATTACCTCTTTGACAGTACCACCGGGTTATGCTGTTACGATTTATGAACATGATAATTTTACGGGTGCTTCAAAAACTCTTACTGCCAATACAGCCTGGCTTGCGGATTGGAATGATCGGATTTCGTCCATAAAGATCACTGACATCAACAGCGCGGTAGTGAAAGTGTATCAGGATGTCAATTTTGGAGGATATGCTGGCGGGCTTGATCTCGGAGATTACACGTTAGCACAACTTCAGTCGCAAGGCATACTGGATAATGACATAACTTCCCTGAAGGTGGCAGAAGGATTTAAAGTCACGGTGTATGATGCTGACAATTTCACAGGAGCTTCCGCAGATTTTACTTCTACTACGGGGTGGATTGCCGAATGGAATGATCGAATAACATCCTTACGGGTTCGTTCCAATGGAGCCACAAATTTAGGAAACGCTACATATTATATACAAAATCGCAACAGCGGATTGTACATGGATGTTTGGGCAATCAGTACGGCGGATGGAGCGAACATATCGCAGGGAACCTACAATGGTGGAGCCAATCAACAGTTCAGGTTCTTGCCTGTAGGCGACGGCGCATATCAGATACAACCTGTACACAGCGGTAAAGCCGTGGACATTGAATCAATTAGCAAAAACAATGGAGCCAATGTATTTCAGTGGACCTATTTCGGTACGCCGAACCAGCAGTTCATTGCCGTGCCCACGGGAGATGGTTATTATAAGCTCGTGGCCAGGCACAGCGGAAGAATCGTAGAGGTAGCCAATGCCAGCACGGCCAACGGCGCCAATGTGCAACAATGGGATAACAATAACCAGACCAGCGGCCAATGGAAATTAGTGCCGGCCACCAGCACGCCTGTCTCCACGTTGATACAAGCCGAAAGCTATTCCAGCATGAGCGGCATCCAGACCGAAGCCACTACCGACACCGATGGAGGATTGAATGTGGGCTACACCGATACCGGCGACTGGATGGCGTATAGCAACATCAATTTCCCAACCACAGGCGCCTATTTAATAGAATACAGAGTAGCCAGTGCGGCGACCGGAGCCAGGATCTCGGCTGATCTGAATGCAGGGACCATGCAGTTGGGCGCGCTCGATGTACCCAACACCGGTGCGTGGCAAAACTGGCAGACGATATCACACACCGTGAACGTGAATGCAGGAACGTACAACTTCGGTGTCTTTATCCAAAACTCAGGCGTAAACATCAACTGGATCAGGATTACCAACGTAGCGACAGGCGCAACCGCGCGAACGGCTTCCCCCGGCATAGAGAAGATAGCGAAAGAGGAGACTGCAACTTTTGAAGTGTACCCCAACCCTGTTGAAAACACGCTGTATTTCACCACCGCCATGAAAGGAGCAAAAGTCAGTATTGCCAATCTTCAAACAACAGTAGTACTGCCAGAAACATGGGTGAATGAAAATGGACTGAATGTCTCTGCATTACAACCGGGGCTTTATTTTGTCATTTTCAACAAGGATGGAAACAGAACCGTAAAACGATTTATCAAAAAATAAAAAGAAAGAAAAAATCCAAAAGGTCGACCAGTCAGGCTTTGATAGAAATTGACAGTATTCAAAACTCAAGATCGAACTATGAAAAACGTTACTAGATTCTTATTAATCATGTCCATCGTTATGGCGTTGTGTAACGATTCGTTGGCCCAAACTTCGTTGGGCACCAGCAAGGGCTTTATGGATAAATTGAAGAAAGATGCTACGCTGAATCCTTCTGCGCGAAGTGGAGAAAAAATACTTCTGCTCGAAGTTTCCCGTTCAAAAATTCTCCACGCAAAAATAAATTACCAGGATTCGGGCGATGCACGCGAATTTTTGATTGGCGAGATCGAGGATGTTGCCGGTTCTTCTTTCTACATAAAAGTAACGGACAAATCACTGGAAGGCCACATCATCCTCAAAGCAACAAAAGAGGCATACAAATATCATGCTGATGCGGATGGGAACGCATATATCTCAAAAGTAGACATCAATACCTTGATTTGCCTGGATTATTTGAAGCCCACGAGCACTTCTCAAAAATCTGCCGACCAGGCAAAAACCCAAACGACTCTTGCCATTGCACCTGCTTTATTGAATTTACAAAGCCTACCGGGCGCAGCAGGCTGTGTATTGTTAGACTTTGATGGACATTTCATGCCTGCCGGCAATCTGTGGAACAATGGAAATGCGATCAATGCCGCGCCATCCGGAATGAGCGATGCCGATGTGCAGCAGCATTGGGAAGTTGTAGCCGAGGACTATCGTCCGTTCAATTTGAACATCACCACCAACGAAGGCGTTTTTAATTCATATCCAAGAAATAGAAGAATGCGTGTGGTGATTACGCCTACGAATACGGCAGCACCGGGCGCCGGTGGAGTGGCCTATATCGGTTCTTTTAATTGGGACAATGATGTGCCTTGCTGGGTGTTTATCACTTCTGGCAAAGCCGGTGGAGATGCTTCGGCACATGAAATAGGCCATACGTTTGACCTGGGTCACGACGGCCGTACAAATCCTGCTGAAGAATATTTTGTAGGAATTGACGGTACCTCCTGGGCGCCCATTATGGGAGCCGGGTATTACAGACCTGTTGTGCAATGGAGCAAAGGAGAATATAACTTCGCAAACAACTTTCAAGATGATGTGGCCACCATTGCCGGCGCCAAGTTTGGTGTGGGGTATAGAGGGGATGATTATGGCGATAACACATCCTCTTCCGCCACGTTAGATTACAACAGCAATGGAGCCATCAATCAAAAAAACGGCGTCATCTCAAGCGAAGCCGATTATGATTTCTTTTCTTTTACCACCGGCGGGGGAAATGTTTCCATCGATGCCACTACAGTCGGACGAGACGGAAACCTGCATCTCCTGATCCGGCTGTACAATGCTGCCGGCGCTGAGCTGGGCACCTATTGGAATTCCGATCCCTTTGCATTGAATGCTTCCATGAACGTAAACCTGGCGGCGGGCAAATATTTCATAGGTGTTGACGGCAACGGAGCAGGAGACAGAGGCTACGGCGGCTATTCTTCGTATGGCTCGATCGGGAGCTATTCTGTTACAGGCACTATTCCTCCCGGTGGAAATGTCAATCCCTCTACCAACGTCGTCACCGTCTATAAAGATTGTAACTACACGGGATTTTCAGGCGGTCTGGAAATTGGAGACTATAACCTGGCACGATTGAGGTCGTTGGGTGTTTTAGACGATGATATTTCTTCTGTCAGGATCACGCAGGGCTTTAAAGTGATCTTATATCAGGACGATAATCTCACAGGAGGCTCAACAGTCCTTACGTCCGACCTAAGCTGTTTTGATGGTACCTGGAACGATAAAGTCACGTCCATCCGTGTCGTTGCAAACGGAGATACCAATTTAGGGAATGTCGTTTACCATCTGCAAAATCGCAATAGCGGATTGTATATGGATGTTTGGGGTATTGATACAGCTGACGGCGCGAGTATAGCGCAGGGAACCTATAATGGTGGAGCCAATCAACAGTTCAGATTCGTGCATCTGGGAGATGGTACCTATCAGGTGCAGCCCGCCCACAGCGGCAAGGCCATAGATGTTGCCGGGATCAGCAGAGATAACGGCGCGAGCATCGTTCAATGGACCTATTTTGGAACGCCAAACCAGCAATTCATCGCCGTACCGACAGGAGACGGATTTTATAAGCTGGTGGCCCGGCACAGCGGAAGGATCGTAGAAGTTATCAACGCCAGCACGGATAATGGCGCCAATGTGCAACAATGGGATAACAACAACCAGACCTGTGGCCAATGGAAACTGGTGCCTGTACCCGGTGCGCAAGTATCTACCTTGATACAAGCCGAAAACTATTCCAATATGAGCGGCATCCAGACGGAGCCCACCACCGACGCAGACGGAGGATTGAATGTGGGATACGCCAATACCGGAGATTGGATGGCGTACGCCGGCATCAACTTCCCGACGACCGGTGCTTATTTGATAGAGTACCGGGTGGCCAGCGCGGTAGGTGGCGCGAGAATCTCTGCTGATCTGAACGCCGGCACCATCCCATTAGGCGCGCTCGACGTACCCAACACCGGTGCATGGCAGAACTGGCAAACCATATCGCACACCGTGACGGTGAATGCAGGGACCTATGATTTTGGTGTGTTTATCCAAAACACGGGCGTTAATATCAACTGGATTCGCATCACCAATGTGGGAGCTGCCGCAATCGCTGCAACAGCCAATGTTCAAAATGAAGATAGCGCGCTGTCGGTAAAGGTGTATCCCAATCCGGTGGAGAATACCCTTTTCTTTAGCACCAATATGGCAGGGACAAATGTTCAGGTCCTCTCACCAACAGGAAATCCCGTTTCAGAGCAGCGAATGTCCGACGATAACAGCCTGGATGTTTCCAGCTTAAAATCAGGAATTTATTTGATCGTCTTTGAGAAAGATGCTAGAAAAACAACAAAACGATTTGTCAAGAAATAGTTAAAAAAACTATACCACCGTGCAGGAGACAACTGCAAAATAGAGTAGATATACGTGCGAATTCCCGAGGGTGTCAAACGGTGCCTTCGGGAATTTTGTTTTCAACCAGCCAGGCTTCTTCCCAACCCCGCCCAGTCAAACCCACTATCGGCACGATTATGCTTCAACGCAGGAATTTGGGTCGTAATAATCACGGCCGTGCCGCCGATATCAGTCCTATGATGCTGAGGAATCTCTTGCTTCACTCCTTTCACCATCGTGAATTCAGCGTGCTTAGAAAACTCCTGAATGGATCGCTTCAACTGGTTAATATTGTTCATGCCGTACAGTAGAACTACTCTTGGCTTATGCTCCTGAATTCTACTCAGTATGGTTTGTATCCGTTGCTGATATACCTGCTCCTCGTATAGCTTTCGTGTTTTAAGCATGCTCTTTTGCGGAAGATCGAGCCAGCTATAGTACCAGGCATGATTGTGCGGACTCGGTAACGGATACAACGCAATCAACGCCTCGGATGTACGCGTGAAATCATTCTTTTGATAGTGGAGAAGATCCGGAAGCTCTCGGCCCTGATAACCGTGTGTAAACGCAATCAGGTTTTTCCAGATGCCATGCAATACCGCGTGGTCACCGAATCTGTAATCGTAGAGCGTGGTGAACAAGCTCGCCCGTGGCCCGTCCGTCCTAAAGGCTACATGCCGGTATAGGTCACGAAGATCGCACAGCAAGGGTGACCCGGCAGGCGTCAGGTTATAGAAATAGTCAAACTTCTCGGCAACCTCTTCCGGCAGATCACCGCCACCCTCCTCATACCCTACAAACCACACCGGTGCGTCCCAGGATCCGAATCCGTAAAAGCTGTCAAGCCAGTGTTGAAGGGTGTGCTCTTTTATCAGCATGCGGGTAAATCTTTAGTTCGGATGTCAGGGTTTGAGGTTCGCCTTCATAATGAAAAAGAATCCATGAAAACCGGGTTGAGCCGAAAATCGAAAATGTCATACAAATGTAACTTCCTCCGGTTATATTTGTCTGTATCCAAAGTCAATAATGAAACAGGCAATAAAAATTTCAGTAGCATCTCTTCTTCTGACGCTGGTTCTTCATACTACCTGCTTGCTCGCACAGTCCGGTAGCACCTATCAGAACCCTTTGCGCGTGACATTTGGTGATCCCTATGTACTGCAAACAAACGGTAAATATTATATGTATGGTACCGGCGGGGGCGCCAAAAATGGGTTTGCCGCCTATTCCTCGGCCGACCTGGTAAACTGGAAAGACGAGGGTCAGGTGTTTTTTGCAAGCAATCGCCATGGCTGGACCGACTCCACCGCCGCCTGGGACGGGGCCTACTGGGCGCCTGAAGTATACGAATACAAAGGAAAGTTCTACATGTTCTACAGCGCGCAATGGAAACAGAATCCCAACAAGGAGCTGGAGAATTTTCGCATCGGAGTGGCAGTGGCCGATAGCCCGACGGGACCGTTTATCGACTTAACCAATAAACCTGTTTTTGACCCAGGCTATCCCATCATCGACGCCAATGTACTGTTCGACAAAAGCGGCAAAATTTACCTGTACTATTCCCGTTGCTGCTATAAGCACTCCGTGGAAAGCGACGTCGCTACCTGGGCCAAACAACAGGGATGGTTTGATACCATAGAGGAAAGCTGGGTATACGGCGTTGAGCTGAAACCCGATTTCAGTGGCGTGATCGGCGAACCCGTGCTGCAATTACGTCCGCCTGTAAAGATGGACGATAAACAGGCCGACTGGGAAAGTCGCTCCGTGACGTCAAAAGAAGTGAATCGCCGTTGGACAGAGGGCTCCGTCATTTTCAAAAAAGGAGATACCTACTACATGATGTATTCCGCTAATTATTTTGGCGGAAAGAACTACGCGGTAGGATATGCCACGTCGAAAAGTCCGCTGGGGCCGTTCACCAAAGCAGCCAACAATCCGGTATTGCAGAAAAACACAGAGAAGGGTGGCGTGGTGACCGGAACGGGCCATAATAGCGTTACGTACTCACCCGACGGAAAAGAGATGCTTTGCGTATATCATGCCCGTACGTTGGCGACGGGCGAGGAAAGGGTTGTTTTTATCGATCGTATGAAGATCTTAAACAACGGAACCCTTGTTGTCGAAGGGCCAACCACCACACCGCAGACCGTGCCCGGAAGCAAATAAGTAGTTGACTCGCCGCTTTCACCGTGCGTTCTCTTCCAGAAGAGACATGGCTTTTTCGTCCGTTACGTCAAAGTTCCATTCGTTCTTCGGCATCACCGTCACAACCGGGCCCCGTTTGCAGTGATCTGTACAACCGGTCTTAATGATCTGTACTTTCCTTCTCAAACGTTGCTCTTTAACGGCGCTTTTCAATTGCTTATATAGATGCTTCCCGCCGCGTTTTTTGCACTTGCTTCCGCAGCATACATACAAGATACAGTCAGGAGTGTAATACGATTCTTTCGACACACGCCGAAGGTAAGAATGGGACAATGTCTTCTCCAAATTTTGCATCCGGAAATAAGACCTTAACTATTTGCGCTTTCTAATAGGAAGTGAAAAAAAGTACGCTATATTTGCACCCGTAAAAAGAAAATGAAAACCGGACGTACCATATCGATTACCCCCTGCTATCGGCCGACAGGCTATCCGCAGAAAGTATGCCTATACCCGGAAGATTTGTTATGATATAGAAATAGCTATACATAGTAACAAAGCCCTGGGCCACTCGCCTGGGGCTTTTTTGTTTTACCATCGTTTCAATACAAAGCCATCCTTATTTGAAGGACGCATGAAATAATATTGTCAAAACCCGGAGAGTAGTCCGTAAGTGGAAGCGGGCCGCTCTGTAAAAGCGGTGCTATAATAGCCTTGCGTGTTCGATTCGCGCCTCTCCGACACTAACTAAATACGTTATATATGAAGAAGATCAGTACATTGTTCCAAAAAGATCCGAATGATCTAAAACGTGTGATCAACCAGGTAAACCCTGGGAACGAATGGGTCTTAAACGGACAGGCTATTGCCACACGAAAGTTTGATGGCACGGCGGCGGCCATTATCAATGGCGAGCTGTACAAACGCTACGATGTAAAGAAAGGGAAACAAGCCCCTGTCAATGCCATCCCTTGTCAAGAGCCGGATACCATCTCAGGACACTGGCCACATTGGGTAAAATGCGAAGAAGGTAAATCTGAGGATCAATTTTTCCTGGAGGGCCTAAAAAATATCCAGGAAATTAAAGACGGAACCTATGAGCTGGTGGGCCCTAAAGTACAGGGTAATCCCGAAAAATTTGACCGGCACATGCTGGTACTTCATGGATCTGCTCATCTTGAGCTACCATCGCTGGAGTTTGAAGCGCTGAAAGAATGGCTGAGTCGCGAAGAGAACGATATCGAAGGTATCGTTTTTCATCACGTGACCGACGGCCGTATGTGTAAGTTGCGAAAATCAGATTTTGGTATCAAGCGAAAAAAGCAAACATCATAAATCTTGCTTCTTCCAACGGGAAAGATAAGATCCTTCAAAGCCTGCCTTTGAAGGATCTGTCGTATCTTCTAGGCCGCCTCAAACAATTCAATCTTGTTCCCCTCTATATCCAGAATGTGAACAAACTTCCCGTAGTCGTACGTTTCTACTTTATCCAGGATCGTCACACCTTCTTTTTTTAATTCTTCTACGAGTGCTTCGAGGTTTTCAACCCGGTAATTAATCATAAAATCGCTGGGCGAGGGCTCAAAGTATTTGGTCTTGTCTGAGAAAGGGCTCCATAGCGTATATCCTTCCTTTGTAGAATCTGCTTCCTCCCGCCAGTCAAACTTCGTTCCGTATTGTTCAGCACCAAAACCGAGATGAGTTTGATACCATTGTTTCATTTTCTCCGGGTCTTTACATTTGAAGAAAATACCCCCGATGCCTGTTACTCGTTTCATTTTTAGTTGTCCTTTAGTGTTCTTAGCCAAGATTGAATTGCATGCGAAACCAAAACCGAATGATGTCGCCAATGCCAAAATTATGAGTGTATTTTTATTCATTTGTTTTCAAAATCACTGCAGTTCGATCCTGTATTATCATTGATTCCTTAAATTTAAACGTTCTAAAATAATTTCCAACCCAACCTAAACATCCTGGAAAGACAATCTTCTTCGTAGTGTTTCCACTGACAATCCTGTCACTTCCCAATAGAGTTAAACCATCGGGCGGCCGCCTTTTGGAATTCGTCGTAATCCGGGGTGGTGTCAGAAGCCCAGGCAATAATCCCGTCAGGGCGTATCAATACGGCCTGTAGATCGAATGGGTCTTTTACGCGACCCGATATATACTTCATGCCGGCGCCATATTCACGTGCCAACATTTCAAGCGACGCGTCACCGTCAAAATCAAGCAAGATCCCACGTCCATCGTGCATGAGCTCACCCATCGTGGTACCATCCTCCAGCGTAAAGTTGGGAACACTGCGTCCTGTCAGCGGATGACCGCCACCGAGATCGTACTGTGTTAAAATACCCCATACTCTCCCCGCCATATAGGTGGCGCCGTCCGGCGTATCCAGCAGATCGCGCATAATCGCATTCAGCGCGCGGGCCTGTCGGTCCGGTTTCATGATGGCGACCTGGGCGCGCGACCAATCAAGTACCTGTGCACCCAGGGGGTGCCGTTCTGTATAGTAACTATCCAATAAACCTTCCGGTGCCTCCTGTCGAATCGTGGCGGCCAGTTTCCAGCCCAGGTTCATGGCATCGCCCAGTCCCAGGTTAAGCCCCTGACCTCCCAGCGGCGAATGAATGTGCGCGGCGTCGCCCGCTAACAGTATCCGTCCGTTGCGATAGGCGGTGGCCTGCCGTGCCCGGTCCGTCCACGTGGTGGCTATTTGCAGCGCACGGAGCGTCACGTCGGTGTTCGAGATGCGGCGTAGGACCTCCTGCAGGTGTTCACGCGTGACGGGCATCTCCGTACCGTGAAACGCCCCGGCATCAAAGTCCTGCAGGAGCAGATACCCGGGTTGGGACTGCATGTACATGCCCGTGGGTGTCAGGTTGCGGCCGGGGTTGAGTTTCTCCGGGTCGGCAATGTCAACCTGCGCTGTGTAGCCGGTAAATTCGGGCTCCGTGCCGGCAAATTCAAACCCTCCTCCTTTGCGAACAACGCTACGGCTGCCGTCGCACCCCACGAGCCACCGACCTTCAAAAGATTGGTCACCTGACTTCACCGTTACCCCTTCCGTCGTCTGTCGAAAATCAGTCACAGCAAACCCTCGCTTAATTTCTACCCCGAGGGCTTCTGCCCGCCGGGTCAGTATTGTCTCCAGCTCTTGAAGCTCAGACACCAAACTTGTATCGGTCGAGCCTGGCAGGCGATACCGCCACTGTGAGGTATCAATATTGCCGTCATGAAAAGGAATGCCGGCAAAGTGCCCGGCCTGGCGACGTGGCCCTTGTTGCACCGCGGTGGCATGGGGGTTTTTAATCCGTTTATGTACCTCCAACTCCTGCAGCAACCCACGACGGTAAAGCGCTTCGATCGTCGGCGCCGAGAGGCCCCGGATCCCAAAGGGAAGTTTCTTCAAGGGCGTGTGCGGATCCGCCGCCTTTTCCAGTATCAGGACGGAGCAGTTAGCCAGTGCCAGCTCGCAAGCGAGGAATAGCCCTACCGGCCCTGCGCCGGAAATGATTACGTCGTAAATCGTGTGGTGTTGTGCGGATTGTTTGCTTTCGAGTGTCTCGTTCATCGTGTATGATTGAGCCTCAAAATTCAGGAATGCTTTTGCGCTAGGCTTGTATAAACGCGACAAAATCGTCGCTTACGGTCTGTTTCGTTTTCTTTGCTTTTCGCGCGAACGCCGCCGGCGTGGTGCCGCTGTAACGTTTGAACTCCCGGCTTAAGTGAGATTGATCCGTATAGCCCAGCTCCTGCGCTATTCCCGCAAGGCCGGAGTCCGGATAAAGCCATAATCGGTTCCGTACCTGCTCAAAGCGCATCAGCCCCGACACGTCTTTAACCGTATGACCGGAAGACTGCTTGAAGTTCCGTTCCAGTGTACGAACCGTTGCATGCGCCGCGGCCGCTACCTGGCTTACCGGCAAACTTCCGTTTGCTTTGCGCATTGCCACGCCCGCTTTGTATAGCATACTGTCCATCGAAACCTGCGATCGTAAACGCAAGAAATACCGTTTCACCAGCGCCAGCGCATCCTCGATCTTGCCCGCTTGAATATACTTCTGTAACGGCGCCTGAAGCTCGGCGACCGGATGCTCAAATAGAAGCACACCTTTACCCGACGGCAATCCGAGCAAATCAAACACAGTCCAGGGATAACAGCGGATGCCCAGAATCTCCAACCGGTTCCGGGTGTAAAAATGAACCGGTAACTGGAGCAGGCCCATCATAAACGGCGATGGCAAAGGCTGCAAGCCCCCTTTGGAGGCAATACTGCAACCCTTCCCGAAATGAAAAATTATCTCCGTATACCCATCGGGTGGCACCTCAAAACTCGATTCCTGTTCTCCAAAATCTCTTTGGTTATACCAAAAGCATCTGATGGTATCCCGCAGTTCTTCCGGAGGCTCAAATTCGTGGTGCCGCATGTATACACCAAGATATGGCAAATTTCTGTAAAAGGGGAACCGGGCGAGGCAGTAATACGCCCGGCTACAAATCCCCTACCTCCCGATACATCCCACACGCCTGTATAAACCCAAATTGTTGATAGAACGACGCGAGGTGATCACCCGTAAAGAGCCCGACAACAGCTTTGGGATGAGCCTTTGCTTTCAGCCAATCAATAAGCCCTTGCACCACAGCGGTACCGATACCACGCCCCTGCCAGGCCGGCAGCACCATCACTTCGCGTATATAGTAAAAGCTCATATTATCGCCCACCAGGTAGGCACATCCCACGGCCTCTCCGGTAGTGGCATCTTCCGCTACCGCGGCCATTCGAAATACAGCAGGGTAATGCTTCACTTCTTCTCCATCCTTCAGCCAGCCCACCGCACGCATAAGTTTTGAATGCTCGGCAACGGTGGGCACCCGCAACACTATACGAAACGGCGACGTCTCGTGCACAGGATTCCTGGCCTTCGCGACCGCGGCGAAATGAATATAGTATCCATTGATGTCGCGTATAGTATATTGCTTATGAGCCCACGGTCTTATCTGCAACGGGTCGACAATGTCTGCCCCGCTCTTTTGATGAAGCGCGTATAGGGCCTCGATATTGCGCATGCGAATCCACACAGAATTACCAACCGATGCCGCGGCAAGCCCCGGCTCTTCCGAAAACTGTATATTTGCGGCACCGCGCCAGGAAACGGCCCCTAACGTCGGCGGATCCCAAATCCATTTGTCGGGAAAGCCGAGCACGTCCTGCCAATAGGCCACGGACGCTATTACATTCCTTACTGCCAGTACTGGCTCCGCCTGCTGAAGCACCGGCAATGGGTCATTGGCAATACGTTCCATACTATAAATGATTTGATTATTCCATCTTACTATTTTAACACCAACCACCTTCACAACACCTAATTACAACGTCCACGCTAAACACATCTCACAACGCCGCAAATGCCGGAATCACCCCCAGGCCGCCCAGGAATCTCTTCGGCTGACGAAATCTTTCCTGGTTCTTTCACCTGGACAGGGGCAATCACGTCGTGGCGCCGAAAACAGATGTAACCACTTGTCAATCAGCGTATATAAGACTTTAAATCGAAAAATCGCCATCCTCATATCATCCCGCTCCAAATCGCCCCAAAACCAAAACAATAAACTGACAATCAAGCAATTAACCATAAAAACAAGCACGCTCTTAGGGACTCCACGGGGCTTGTTGCACTACAGTGTGTTCCGTGTCAAATGGCCGGGACGACCCTCCGAACAAAGCCGGGACAAGAACGGAAATGATCCTTTTTTTTTATTTTGTCCCCCAAACCATCGACTAAGGCCCAAAGAATGACAGAGCAAAGAGGCGAAGGAAGTTTCTTTCGGAATTTTAAAGCTATGCTTTCACTGATAAAATCACATTGCTATATATTTGTGGCATTTGGTTTTATGCCGCTGCAAGCCGCCTCGCTGGGCGGTTTAAAGTTTCATGGCAGCGAACAATCGATCGATCAGCGCACGTCCTACAATGTCTTTGCCGATAAAACGGTCGAATTCTCCGACAACATGATCATTGAATTTGACCTGTCACTGTACACCACCACCCGCATCGGCTACATCATCCGGATCAAAAACAACGAAAGCAACCGGATCTATAACCTGTTCTACGACGCGCAGGGCGACAACCTCGTCTTTAAATTCAATGAAGAAGGCAAATATAGCCTGATCGTTGCCACCCTCAACCAGGAAGAATTGCTAAACCTACCCTGGTTTAAAATGAAAATCGCATTTGACCTCAAAAGCGATTCTATTTACCTGACGATTCATAACCAGACGTTCAGCGCCGCCAACAAGCTCCCCGACACCTATCATCCTACGATCCTCTTCGGCAAAAGCGATCACATTATTGATGTGCCGTCCTTTGCCATTAAAGACCTTTCCATCGGTGACAAAGAACGGTACTTCTTTCCATTAAAAGAAAGCAAAGGCGACGTCGTGCACGACGCCAATGGCAAAGTCTTTGGCCAGGTCTCCAACCCGGAATGGCTGATGAACGATGCCTACCACTGGCGCTATAAAACGGGCTTTAAATCAAAATCAGTAGCGGGCGCCAACTACAATCCTGAAAAGAAAGAAATATACTACTTCAACCGCGACTCCCTGTGGCTCTACAACGTGCGCTCCGGAGAAACGAACATACAGGTCTTTGGAGAAAAATGTCCGGTGGACCTGGTCCTGGGAACCAACTTCATCGACACGAAGAAAAACAGATTATATTCCTACGAAACCTACTATGCGCCACCCCGCGACAATTACACCGGCCCCACGGTCGCCAGCCTCGACCTGAATACTTACCAATGGAATGCCGAAAATTCCAGCCAGCTCATTAGCCCGCTCCACCATCACGGCGCGTACTTCGACTCCGCCACCGCGCAATACACCATCTTCGGAGGCTTCGGCAAGATGCATTACAGCAATACATTCTTTGCCTACGATCTGAACAAACAGGCGTGGGACACCCTGGACGCCTTTTCGGGAGACTTTTTATCGCCGCGTTATTTTTCCGCTGTCGGATATCTCAAAAAGAACAACTCCATCTACGTCTTTGGCGGCATGGGCAACGACTCCGGCGAGCAGACTGTCGGAAGAAAATACTACTACGACCTCTATAAAATAGACCTAACTACCCGCCGCGTCTCCAAGCTTTGGGAGATTCCCTGGGAACAGGACAATGTAGTGCCCGTACGAGGAATGGTCATACTCAACGACTCCTCCTTTTATACGCTTTGCTACCCGGAACATTTCTCTGAATCGTTCCTCCGGCTCTATCAATTTTCATTAAAAGACGGCAGCTATAAAATACTGGGCGACTCTATTCCGATATATTCCGACAAGATCACAACAAACGCCAACCTTTATTACGATGGCAGCCTGAACAACCTGTATGCGGTCGTCCAGGAATTTGACGACGACATCTCTTCCGACCTAAAGATTTATTCCCTGGCGTTCCCTCCTATTACGGCCGACGAGCTGGCCAGCTATTCACGCGAAAAAAACAATTATACAGTCATCCTTTTGCTTGTGTCTTTAGTAGCCGTTGGTGCTGCCTATGTGCTCTTCAAAAAGCAGCAATCCAAACACAGCCATACGGAGGATGAAACCCAAAATATATACATTGGCACAGACAAGCCCGAACCGGTAACGACACAGCCGAACGCTATTTATCTCTTTGGCGAATTCACCGTACGCGATCGAAACAACCGTGACATCACCTATATGTTCAGTGCACAGCTGAAGCAGATCTTCTGTCTTATACTACAGTACACCATAACAGAAGATGGCATCGCGTCGCAGCGACTCAGCAACATCCTCTGGCCGGACAAGCCGGCGGATAAAGTAAAGAACTCCCGCGGCGTTTCCATCAACCACTTACGCAAAGCGCTAAGCGAATTGGACGGAATAGAGCTACTCTATGACAAAGGTTTTTTCAAAATAGAGCAAACCGGAAGCTTCTACTGCGATTACACGCGATGCATCGAAATCATCTCCGCCAACGAAGTGGACACACGCCGTGATGAGCTGATTGAAATCGTTTCCCGTGGCAAGTTCCTGCAGCTCTCCGATCACGCCTTATACGATTCCTTTAAAGAAGAAGTAGAAAAGAAACTGGAGCCGGTACTATCACTGGAGATGGAAAAGAGCTTTGACGCCGAGCTTTATCTGACAACCATCGCTTTTGCCGAAGCCATCAGCAATATCGATCCGTTACATGACGCCGCGCTGACGTTCCAGATCAAGGCCATGCAACGATTAAAAATGAACGATGAAGCGCGAATCCGGTACCAGGCTTTTGTGACGGATTATAAAAAGGCGATGGGGAATGATTATCCCCACCCCTTTAAAAGCCTAACGTAAACTTACCCAAGCAAAACGCTAAACTTAACAACTTACCTAAACTAAAACCTTCCTATCTAAAATCACCAGCTCAGCTTCACGTGAACGCCGTCGGGATTGTTTTCAAAACTCAGGAAACAGGTCTTACTCGCAGCATCCCAGGATGTCTTCGATTCAACCAATTTTCCAGCGGCATCCGTTACCTTTGTTTCCTTTGCCTTCGCCGGTAAAAGCACCCGCATCACATTGGTCGTGTTCAGCGGGCTCCTGGCAACAAAAGTATACGACCTCCTGGTGACCTTTTCGTCGTAGACACGCGCAGCCGCCGCCAGTACCTGCGGTGTATTCGGATTTTTGATACTGCCAATATTGAACAAAAATGCCTGCTCACCCGGATTCACTTGCTTTTGATCCAATACAGGAATTTCCGGGTCGAACAGATCGATCAGCTTGCCTTTCAGGGTATACGGAGATTGATCGGCATTTTCATCCACCACGGAAATAATTTCGTAAGGACCCCGCGTCAGGGCAAAGTGGTTTTTATACTTCAGCGCGCCACCACCGGCTTGTGTTTCGTATAATTTCTTAACCGTATTGACAAACGCGTCATCACTGTTTGCCTTCAAAACAAACTCTTTCGGGTCATTGCGCAGAATAACAACCTTTCCTTTTCCGTAGGTATACTCCCCCGCCGAAAAAGGCTCTTTCAAACCGAGTGTTTTAAATAAATGCTCGGACGGTGCATTGAATGTATTCCCGTCCGTATTCCACCATTCCTGTACACGCTGAAAAGGATCCTCATCTCTACCACTGTATAACAAAAATCCGCCATTTTTCACCCACTCGGCAATATGACCATGCGCATGCTTGTCCATGGGCTTCATATTGGAGTACGACATGATCAGGATTCTGACGTCCTTCCAGGTTTGAGGGAACGACACATTTTCAATGTGTACCGTTTTAACCGGAACACCCCGCTTCAACAGCGGCAGTGCCTGTCCATAAAAATTGGCCAGCTGCGGATCTTCATAGCCGCTGTGCGTGGGAAACCGCTGAAACATCAGCGAGTTGCTCATCAGAATACCGATACCCTGCGAACCGCTCACGTTGTTCTCCGACAGCGGCATGTTGTTCAGGGTATTGATCATAACCTGCATCTGCGTAGAGTAAAAACGTGGGATCTGCTCCTTTTTATCGCTGTTTGCGCTGGTGCGATAGAGGCCCTGGTATATCCGGTCCGGCCAGGGCATCACTTCATAATCGGCAATCATCGGGTACAGTATCTGTGCCGTGAACGTAGCCTGATAATTTTTCTTATAGTCGGCCCAGTCGCGTGGCCAGTCTTCAATCGGGTCGGTCAGGAAAAACATCTTTCTTCCGGTAGGCGCCGTCATAGATTCCATGGAACCATACTCCAGGAATGCCGTTTCAAATACGCGTTCTTTTTCACGACCGTTAAAATAATTGGGCTCGCGCGACGTGCCCGTCCATACCTGTGCAATATACCCGTCCACGCAGGGCAACGATGCCAGGCTCGCTTCGGGGCTCACGATCATCCACTGCGAATAATTCACCAGCGAATGGGTCGGCACGTAACAGCGCACGTTCATGCCTTTGCTTTTACCATACTCCTTGGCGTACGTGAAACACTCGTTCAACGCCCGGTAGTACAGGTGATACTTTAACTTGTTAGACAAGTAGGTGTTTTCCGGCGACTCGTGCTGCGGTCTCCAGTCAAACCCATAATATTCTTTCCATTCTTTTTTGAACGCAGTGCTGTAGCCCGACCGTGCCCAGAACTCCGGTTCCTCCAGGAAGATGGCGTCAATACCCGCATCGATCACGCGCTTGATCACGGTCTCCTTCATATACCGGATGAAGTTCATCGACGGCACAATGTACGGCACCAGGCGTCCGTGCCACAGGGTATCGCCCTTTTGAGTTACCTGTCCTTCGTCGAGATGCCATTTACCATCCCACTTACCGGTGAAATAATCCTGGTATTCCCCCCAGGCTATGCCGGTCATAAAATGTGTTTTGTATCCTTTGTCGCGCCAGCTTTGTACGCGCTCCTCAAAGGTCATGCTGCCCTTGCCGTGATGCTCTTTCACGCTGTAAACAATCGCGACATCCGCCCGTACGTCCGTCACCGGCTTCCAGGGATTGGAAGTTTGAAATACGGTCTTTTCGCCGGGCAGGCCGGACGGCCGCTGCGCTGGCTGCCGGGACTGAGAAAACGCTTGACAAGAAACCGTTACTAAAAGATAAAATAGAATCGACTTTCGCATGGTACTATATACTCTTTGTTAAAGGAAAGAAGGTCATGCCTCCCGGCGAGCCATTGGAATGGCTTCCTGTGACATGACCTTCCTATTAATTCCAGAGAGGGTCAAAGATTAAAACCGTCCATAGAGCGGTCTTAATCTTTTAATCAATATTAGGGAACCAGCAATTGCTTGGCTTCATTGTAGTTATATCTTTTCGTGCCGCTGCCTTTGGGCGTATCGTAGTTGATCCGTGCTGCTGCGCGAACAAAGACCACTTTTCCAGACGGAATTGGAGCTGCCGCATTTGATTCAATGGTAACGACCTCACCCAGCAAGGCATTAAACGTATTGCCCGTATATTCCAGCTTGCCGGACCAACGCGGGTCGCGTGCACGGTATCCTACACTTGAGGAATAGCTCACGAAAAGCTGCACATCCGTTACATTTTGAAAGTTGGCGTCATAACCGCCCATCGGCTCGATCTTCGAACGAAACTCCTCTTCCGACACACCGCGCGTAACACGCACTTGTGCTTTAACCTTACCGTTGATGATTTGAGGTTCACCCACCCACTCCACATTCAGGAAAGGCTGTACTTCAAATTTCACCTTCGTCAGATCGGTGATTTCCTCCGTTTGGGTGTCGTCGGCCAGGGGCGTGCCGCGGTCGTCTTCACGAAGCAGGGGAATGAACGGGCCATGAATGGCGATCAGGTATGTACCGCCAAACAGCTTGGTATTTTGAAACGTACCATCAGGTTTGCAGAAGAAATCAGGGTTGTGCTGTACGTTGGGACCGTAGCTGAGCTCCGTCAAACGCACCATAATACCTTCGCTCCCCTGGTCGGTCAGTATCGGTGCGCCGGTCTCTGCGTCGACCACTTCGCCCTGAATCGTTGCAGACGGCTCGTCTTTGTTATCCAACTCAAACAGGCCGCACGATTGGAGCGAGAGCAGTGCGAGCAACACGATGTATAATGATATCTTTTTCATGTTCATAATTCTTAAGTATTGGCAATTCATGATTCCCTATCGGTTCGGCTGCTGATCGATGACAGGGCTCTTCGACACCTCACCACCTGGGATCGCAAAGTAATAATCGATAATGTTATACTCGAATGTCTTCTGGGCCACCCATTGAAAGTGGGCATCGAAGAAATACTTTCCCGTTTGAGCGGAGAGGAACGGATATAAGCCGCGGAACTTATAGCGTGCGTTGTCGCTGAAAGTATTCTTATCGCGCTCTTCACCCCAGAAAAGGTCACGCGCGTCGTAGTGTTGTACTCGCCAGCGACGCAGGTCCCACTTGGTCTTGTGTTCCATGGCAAGCTCCTTACGGCGTTCTTTCCGAACAATGTTACGGCCATCGTCGCTGCCCGGAATGCCGCCGATGAGCGGTGTCGCGCCGGCTCTTTCACGAATCGCTACAATCGCGTCGGTAGCCGTCTGCAACATATCCGATCCATCCGGAGAAGCTTCACCGGCCAGGGTTAGCTCAACGCCGGCTTCCGCCGCGTTCAGCAATACCTCCGCATAACGCATCAGCACATACGGCTGCGCAGACTTGCCTTCGGCCGGTACAAACCCAGGATCCGGGTTCAGCCACTTGCGGCCTAAGAGACCGGTAAGGCAACCTTCGCCATTGTTGTAAAAAGGACCATTCGCGCCGGCAGCAGTCTTATTCACACCATTCACGGGCACGATCTCCTGGTCGGTTCCTTCGCGCGGGCTAAGATACAGCGTCTTGGGCGCCGTCGTGTACTGGCTCAGTTGCTGATAATGTGTTTGAGAATTGCCATACGAGTAATCCGTAAACAGCGGGTTTATCGGAGTATTACCGGTATAGATCCCGGCCCGGATTTCAATCTCCCGGTTTCTGAACGCATCGCCCGGAAAGATTACGTACGCACGCAGACGCGGCTCAGCATTTTTGAAGAAATCCATGGGCGTATCATACAGCACATAGGTACCTTCGGTGTTTGTATTCCCGGTAGTAACCTTAATGGTACCGTCCGGGTATCGAGGAAATCCGTCAAACAGCTCGACAAAGTCCAGCGACGGGCAAGTACCCGATGCCAGCGGCGATTTGAAGATAAACGGCGAATTGTAAGCGTCGTAAGCGTGTGTAGAGGTCGGAAAAACATATTCTCTGGCATAGATAGTCTCCGAGCTGGTCAGGTCCGAAAACATGTCCACCATGTTTTGGTATTGGGCGTCCTTGTTGGCGGCGTCCCATTTCTTCTTATACAGTGAATATTTATTGCTTTTAATCACTTCTCGCGCCGCGAGATAAGCTTCGCGGAAATACCGACGGGAGGCTGCTTGCGACGTGCTGGCGTCAAAACCAATAACGCGCACGCCTGTTTTTTGACCAAGGCCGGTGAGTCGTCCCGAAACGGTCTCATTGTATTTCGCCACACTGCCGGCATACAACATCGCTTCCGACTTGAATGCCAGTGCTACAAACTTATTCGAGAATCCTCTATCTTCGCTGGGGTTGATCTCCCGCAGTAACGAGATCGCCTGATCATAGTCAGCAAGAATCTGGTCCCAGGTCTCTTCCTCCGACGCACGAGGCACTTCCATATTTTCTGCGTCCCCCGGATAACGAATCAGCCGCGTCACCAGTGGCACACCACCAAAACGACGCGCCATGGCATAAAATGCTGTCGCACGTGCGTAGTACGCTTCGCCCAGGTAATGATTGTAGTCAAGCTCGGCGAACGAGCCTTTAAAATCCGGCAAGGTTTCAATCAGGTAGTTAGCATCGCGGATCAAAATGAAGGCGTCTTTCCAATACGCCGTCCGCTCGCTGGTAAACGCACGGCATATACCATCGCGGTTCAGCGCTTCCCCAGTACCTTCAATACCCGAGGCATTCAACCAACCGTTGTATTCCATGCCCCATTCGCCCATATACTTAAAATCCTCGAACGGCATTCTGCTATACATCCGGGCCAAATAAACCTTCATGCCCGATGCGTTCGTCAGCAGCGCGTCATCGCCCACGACGTTTGGCGGCGGAATGTCCAGGTCCGCGCAAGCGGAGAGGTAGAACAAGCCGATCAGGAATAATATATTAATCCTTTTCATAGTATATAATCAGATTAAATCTCGTAAGTCTTTAACAGTTAAAATTTGGCCGACACACCCAGTGTATAGGTCTTGTTGAGTGGATACAGTCGTCCCAGGTCGTCATCCGGATGCTCCGGATCGACAAATTTCACCCCCGTGATTGTAAACACGTTGTACGCGTTGGCATACACGCGAAGATTCAACGGCGAATTAGGTCTGAGTTTAGGTAACGTGTAACCCACCTCGATGCTCTTCAGACGGAGGTATGCCGTACTCACGCGGTTAAACTCAGAGTTCTCCTTCGGGCTTCCTGTGTAAGCATAGTAGCCACTTACCCATTGCGTCTCCGGGTTGTAAGGATCGGCTGTCGGGTCTACCGGGTGCCAACGGTCCAGGTATTGCTCCAGCGTACCACCGCCATTCGTTCCCCAAATGGCATACAGCGGCTCTTTGTAGGCCATAGAACCCATCGCAGTACCCTGGAAGAGGAAGTTCAAATCGAAATTCTTGTACGTAAAGTCAGCGCCCATGCTAAAGTTCAACCACGGTGTTTGATCGTACGCGTAGGGATGCTGATCCTGATCGTTGATCTCGCCGTCACCGTTCCAGTCTTCATATTTGTAGTCGCCCGGCAATACGTTGCGGTCTTTGTAAACCGGATAGGACCAAATGTCCTCCCAGCTTTCATAGCGTCCGGCAGATTCGAAGCCAAATTGTACGCCTTGATAGCGGTTGTTCAGGTTGTCATTGCGCCACTGATCGTACGAGTTCGCGTACGGTCCGTTGGCGGCGCCGAACAAATACTTGTTGCGCGTAATGGTCGCGATGGCTTTTACCTTGTAGGACAAATCACCGATTTTATTACGGTGATTGATCTCGAGGTCCATACCGAATTGACGGTCGCTATCCAGGTTCTCTCGGGGTGCATCCGTTCCCACAACGGTAGGAACATCGCGGTTAAGCCGCGTCAGGAGGCCCGTCCGCTTCCGTTGGAAGTAATCTACCGAGAAACCAAACAAACCGTTCCATCCTTCATAGTCGATACCGATATCGATCGTCTGAGCTTCCCACCACGTGGCCTGGTTATTCGGAACGATCAGGTCAACAGCATTGACAAATTGGCCTCCGAACATATTACCGGGAGCATATTGGTTATAATATCCCTTCTCAAAGTTCGAGTTTGTGGACGGGTATAGATAGCCGGGATACCAGTCGTACTCGAGCTGGGCATCATCGGCTGTGACGCCATAGCTTGCGCGCAATTTCAACTGATCAACAAACGACAAGGCTGAAATAGATTGGAAGAAGGGCTCTTCCGAGATCCGCCAACCAATAGACCCCGAAGGGAAAAAGCCCCATTGGTTGTCCTGAACAAATTTCGAAGAACCATCATAGCGGAACTGGAATTCAGCAATGTAGCGATCCTGGTAGGTATAATTTAACCTTCCGAACGTTGCCGCATTGGCAATTTCATAAAGATCATTCGGGTTTGGCGACATGCCGCTTACCATTCCTTCGTTTGTACCGGCCAGCAGGTAATCAATACCGAACGCCAGGTTGCGTTGTGAGAAGTAGTTATCTCCCTTCCGGTTCTGGCTTTCGTAACCTAAGAGCCCCACCACTTTATGATCGCCAAAGGTCCGATTGTAGTTCAACAAGAACTGGCCCAGCCACTGCCGTCTGTCCGTCATGGAACGTTGCAGCTGGTTCGGTGAGCTCGCTGTGTACACGCGGGAGATATACGCCCCGGTTGCAGGATCGGTGGAATACAAGGAATACTCGCGACGGAAGGCGGTATTGTTATTCTGACGATAGTCATAGCTAAACAACCCTTTGGCCGAAAAACCTTCCAGCGCAGAGGATAAAGTCGCTAAATCGAAGTTGAGGGAAATAGATGACTGGAAGTTCTTTTGCTGATACTTTCGGTAACCCGATACATCAGAAGTCATTTTCGCTACCGTGTTTTCATCCAGGTCCAGGCCTTCATAGCTCAGCATGGTATTTTCCGGGTCAGCATACGCCGGGAACAACACACCCTGTCTCCAGTAGTTCCGGATGATATCCACCGAGCTGGAGTATGGATTATTTTGCTCGTCCGCAAACCCTGCCAGGTTGAGATTCAATGACAACCCTTCGGTCAGCTCCGTGGTGATGTTGGAGCGCAGGTTAAACTTTTTGTAGTTCAAATCACCTGACTTGAAAAAGCCTTCCTGGTAAAGATACCCGCCACCGATATAGTATTGAGTCTTGTCCGTTCCTCCGGAAATACTCAGATCGTGCTGTGTTTGTGGCGCCGATTTGGCAATGATCAACGAGTTCCAATCCGTGGAGCGGCGCGTGCCATTCCGGAAGGCTTCGAAATCCGCCGCATCGTAGATGATCGACGGTTTATCAATGTCCCTCATGGTCTGCTCGTTGTAAAGCGTCATCGTTTCGAACGCATTCGCGAGCTTAGGCATATTCGACGGCGTTTGTATGGTATACGAACCGCTATACGAGATGACCGGCTTCCCTTTGCTACCTTTTTTGGTAGTCACCAGGATCACACCGCTCGCCGCGCGCACACCGTAAATAGCAGCCGAAGCATCTTTCAGGGCCGAGATATCTTCGATATCGTTCGGGTTCATCCGTTGAAAATCCTCCATCGTACGCTGCACACCGTCGATCACAACCAGCGGCGCACCCATACCACGGATGTCGAAGTTGGCGCTGTACGAACCTGGCTCAGCGCTTTTTTGCCATACACGCACACCGGCAATACGGCCCGTCAGCATGTTTTGTGGGTTTTCGTTTTTGGTTCGCAGCATTTCGTCGCCTTTGATGGCTGCCACAGAACCCGTCAACGTAACTTTTTGCTGTGTACCATACCCTACTACCACAACTTCTCCGAGCTGTGTAATATCAGACACCAAGGACACGTCGACATTGGTTTGCGCACCCACGACTACCTCCTGCTGTACATACCCGATGAAGGAGAAGACCAGTATATCCTCACCGTTGGTAACATTGATCACAAACTTTCCATCGGCATCTGTCGTGGTGCCACGGTTTGTGCCTTTGACAAGTACGCTCACACCCGGTAAGCCCGTTCCGTCATCCGATGACGTAATGGTACCCGTTACCGTAACACCCTGAAACGGTAAAGCAGTAGAGATGGCGATTGCATTTATATGTATATCTTTTCCGTTGTTTGCTTCTGATGCAAAAACAGAAGCCATCACAACGCACTGGGTCACTATTCCGTAGGCGGAATACTTCAGCAGTTTCTTTGATAATGATTTGTATTTATTCTGCATATGCTAAAGATCTTAAGTTCATTTATCCAGTTGATAGCGTGCCAATACAGCATACTCAGCGGCATAGGTAAAATTGAACATACCCTCCGCCTGGTTCTTACTGTTGTCACGATTCCATCCGAGCAGCAAATTGGTGGGCAGAAAACCCTTGTATGCAAAGTTGTCGTAACCGTAGTCCAGGTTCTTTTGGAAAGACTCGGCGTACGTACCAGCCGTGGCATATTGCGGGGCCGTCTCTGTGAAGGCACGTAGTAAAACGCCATTAAACCAGGTGCTAAAACCTCCGATGTCATACGTATAATAGCCGGTTTTAGTCTGGTCCAGTTTGGCAAAGTACTTGAAGCTGTCGTCCGACAATTTCTTAGCATCTTCCAGATAGGCATTATCGGTGGTTACCCGGTACAGATCGGCTGCGCCGGAAAGCATCGAGCCGCTGTTATACGAATACGCAGGGCCAACGCGATCCTTGCACACAATGCCTTTGCGGTAGGTACCGCCACCGACAGACTCTGTCTCAGGTCCGCCGGGTGTACAGCCACCCATGAAATCATCGTATACACCTTCGCTGCTGCGCACCAGCGCTTTCTTCTGCCAGGCATATATTTTCTTCGCAAAATCCAGGTAGTAGTCGCTCTTCTTTACCTCTTCGGTCAGGCGGGTTTGTTTGTCCGTAGCGTCGATGTACCGGCGGGTGATTACATCGGCTTTGCCTTTGTATACCTCGTGCAGCCATACCAGCGGGCTTACCATAGGACCGTTGCTGCAAGAGTGTTTAGTCACATAACCGGGTCCCCAGGTTATACCACCCACCTCTGCGCCATTGGCATCCAGGGTACAATCCCAACCATCCAGTACGTATTCGGTTAAATACTCCGCTTTGTCCAGGTACTTCTGCTCGCCCGTCAGTTTATAGGCTTCGATCATCTCGCGCACGAACCACATCTGGTCATCATACACGTTGTGAATCCCATCTACCTGGGCAGAGCCCTTGGCGCCGCCGCGGTCCACGCCGTACACCGACCAGCTTTTGGTCTGCGTGTAGGACGTCAACTGAAACGTTCCCTTGTAGAAATCCGCATTCTCGTATAAATTGGAAAGCAGGTCCTTGTACTTGCTAAAATTGGCATCGTATAGGGCGGAGTTTCCGTCGTCTTTCTGCGCTTGAAGGCCATGAAGAATGGCATTCACCGCTTCTATCCCGGCGGTATACATCCATACACTTCCCTTTTCGTCCGAACGGGCGCCAGTATACGGATTGTAAAACCTGGCCATCGCCATGCCGTCGCCCGTAAAGTGGGCAGCGACTGTAGCGTCGGTAAGTTCCATTGCACGCTTCAGGTTTTGTTCCGGCACGTTCACCTCACCGTCGCCATCCGGATCAGTATCCGGTCCATCGTCCGATGATGTATCACTACAGGCAGCGATGATGAATAACAACACAAGACTGCAGGTAGCAAAAAAATTACGAAATAGTATCATTGTATAATCTCTTCTTTTAGTTCAAGTTAATCTGATGGAAAACCAGCTTGTTCTCACCGGAGTCGGCAACACCATTGTACACACCGATGACAATCGTTACATCTTGCCCATCAAATTGTGACAGGTCATACGCGAACTTGGCGTAGTCGTCCGGATTACCGGATCCACCTTGCTGGTGGGTGAATTTCCAGGTACCATCTTCGGCGGCACTGGCATTTACCACTGCTGCATTAAACTGAGGATCTACATGTGTGACCGTACCATCATTTTGTATGGCCGTAACTTTAAAATAAGTAGGGTTATTGCTGAAATTACGCGTGCTCAAGGTGAGCTGATCGCTGCCAGAGGCGATGGAGAACTTCGCGTACAGATAGGCTTCGGGCACCACGGTGTTTACTTCGTTCGTGCCGCGTGTTTTGATCAGATAGCCTTCTCCCGCAAACACTTCCGGATCTTTCTTCAACGGAACAAAAGACCAATTTGCCCCGATATGATTATTATCACGCCAGCTACGATAGGCCTGGATATAGTTGTCACGGTTTTTGTCGCCGGTATACGTGGTAAGTCCGGAGAAGACCTTTTTGTTTTGAGGCATGGTCGAGCGCACAGTCTCAACAGACAACTTCCATCCGGGAACAACTTCAGTACCTGGCAGCCATTCCGTACCAACTACTTTCCGGTCGGCAAAGCGAATGGCCCGAAGAACAAGTTGTTTCCAATAGTCGCCGGTAGCCGCACGGTAAGTACCAATAACAATAACGACCTCTTTGCCGACGTAGGTACTTAGGTCAAAGTCAAAGTCCTGATAGGCTTCCGAATTCAAACCTTTCGTGTCGCCAATTTTTTTAGCAACAGGTTCTGCCTCGGAAAGGTCGATCACCTGTACACCCCAAACGGTAGGAGCCGCATCCGAAGCACTGTGGGTGCGCACGCGTAGCGACATGATTTTGTTGTCATCGGTAATCTTTTTGCTACCCAACACGAATGAGTCAAATACTTCCAGGTCAGCTGGATTTGTACGCTCGGCGTCACCGTTGCGGATTTGCAGCGTCGTACCTTCATTCTGTTCTTCCCAGGCGCCGCGGAAATCAAGCGTACCCATATAGTCGGTCGACCAGTCCCAGTGCGGATACGCATCGGCGTTACGGCCACCGCGATATTCGTTGTAATACCACTTTTCAGCCGACGCCAGATCGTCCGCGGTGAGACCACGCAACACTTCCTTGCCACCCATCCTTACGTCAACAGTAGCCACGCCGGTTATAGCATCAAAGTCGGTTTTGGCAACGGTCTTCGTAACGTCTACATAGTTCTTTTTGCTGAAGGTCACAGAATAGTTGTCGACAATCAGGTTCTCGATGGAGAATTTACCATCACTGCCGCTGGTTGCAGAACCTGCGACGCCTACAGTAACCGTTACACCTTCCAGCGGAGCATCGCCATTGGTGGCATCGATAATAGTACCGACAATCATCTTGGAGGCGTCCAGCATCATCACGTCGACGATCACCCGTTTGTCCTCGTCAAAGTCGCTGGCATCGACGCTCTTGCTGGTTCGCAATAGCCCGGTCTTGGAAAACGTCACAGCGTGCAGTTTCATCGACACGCCGTCTACGCTGTATTTTCCATTGGCATCGGTCGTCAGGACGATATCCTCCTCCTTAACGCCGGAAATGGTCACTGTAACATCGGGAATGGCTTGCCCATTCTCCCCTGTAACGGTGCCGGAAATGGATCCTAACTCGGTTGTGGGGCCATCGTCCTCCTTACAGGAGCCGAACGACACAGCGAATGCCCCCAGCAAAACAACGTACCGTAAGAATTGTAAAGCTTTACTCATTGGTTTTTAGGTTTAGATGAAAAACTGGTCCAGTAGCTTTTTAAAAAAGTTTTGACTTGCCAATTATCGATTGCGGGATGGTTGCTATCGATTGCAAATTGTACCGAGTTTACCAGTCAGGTGGTTAAAGAATGGGTTAAAACCGGGTTAACGGAGAGAAAAAAATCGTTAATCTGCGAATTAGGGCACTTTCGCTGTTTGCGGTGGTAGAAATATTTTGAGCGTAAAACGGAAAAATTAAACATCGCACACAGACGCGCACACCGTCGGCTAAACCGATTTATAAAGCATTCAGCAAACGTTTGGGAAGGCACCCCGACACTGAGTGTTCGAGGAAGGTTATTAACCCGATTTTCAACGACATCTAATACATTGAAAATCAAACAGTAATCTATATTAACCCGTAGATAAAGGGTCATTTTAAGGCTACAGCCGGGGACTACGGATGTTTACGTGACATCCGTTGCGGAAATGTATGCGGGGCGCGTGCGGATGACAGCAGGCACCTCCTCCGGCACGTTTACGAACTTGCAGATTACATCGCCACCGGCATTCTTCATGATCTTTTGCACAACCCCCAAATCCAGGGTCTTCAACGTCCGACACAGTGCGGAATCTTTGTCAGCCACCGTAATGGCGGAATGCACCTGATATCTTGCCAACAAGGCTTCAATTAACCGCTGCAGATCGGCTTCGCATCCATCGGCATGATAGATTCCTTCCAATGCCAGAAACGTGTACCGGTGCTTCATGACGCGGTTAAGCAATGGCAAACGCGACATCAGCGACAACAGCAATTTGCCATAACGCCCCGGCAAGGAGCGAACCTGCCAGCAGTCCGGTGTTGCCTGAACGCCCGCGACAACCTCCCCGTTCGGGTTGCGTAGCACAAAGTACTGCCCGTCCCGAAACAGGTTTTCGATACTGAACATCGTATAATCGGCGTAGAAGTACGCCAACCGCCGCTTCATATCGGCCAACGCATCGTGCCCCTGAAGCGGTTCGGGCCGCGCATCGCTTCGGAGGGTAAATCGTGTGAATATAAAAGTGGAATAGCGCCGGACCCGTTCGAAACCAAACGCACGACATAACCGGACCGACCGCACGTTCCGCGGATCCACATACGCATAGTGAAAATAGCTGCCGCTCGACCGCGCCCACGTGTCGGTCTCCAGAAGCATGGCAATCTCCTGCCGCAAGGCACTCGTACGTCGCCCAACCCTGTGCTCGCGCGGCATGCGCTTAAACTGATCCAGGAAAGCAAAATACCGGATATAAAAGGCCGGTATCCAATTACCCGCCGCAGAAACTCTCCGGAAACAAAAACAGCACGTGCCCACCGTCTGGTCACCACGCTTCAGGCTGATAAAATAAGGATCGGCAATCCCGTCGATCTTTCGCGCTACTTGTGTATGCTGATAACACATACTTAGCCCGGGTGTACCGATAACGTTGTGAGCCAGGATGTGCCGCACCTGGGCGGATGGTGAGGGATGTATGGTTAAATACCTAAACTGTGTCATGACGAACCGGGTGCGACCAAGATAGAGCACTCCTCCCGGAAAATCAATCCGCTGATTCCCCGTCTACTTTCTATTGACACCAAAGAATGCTCCAAGCGCCGAAAAGGTGCCAACAGCTACCTCATTAAACGCCTCGCTCACTTTCAAATCAAGAAGGTTCAATCCCAGCACATAATACGCCGCGGCACACAACAACCCAATCAACGCCGCATACAGGAAAGGATTAAAACTGAATTTTTTACCGCCTTTTAAGAACGTCAGCAGCGCGCCAAACAGCCCCCCTCCCAACGCCGCCACCAGGAATACCCACGGGAACGTATACGCTACCGTAATCTGATATTGCTGCGTATTATCCTCGGCCGAAATGGTCACATCGCCGATTCCCTCCGACCGCAACATCACCGTCACCGGCTCATTATATTTCACCTCCATGGCCGACGGCGTAATCGTTCCGCGCTCCGCCTGCAAAATTACCTTTCTTGACTTGCCGGAGTTTGAGCCGATATAGCGAATGGTCACGGGTACTTCTTGTATCCCCAGACCTTGTATCGATTTTCGCTCGATGGATAATTGTAACGCAGGCTTGACCGGCACAAACACATCATAGCCATTCGGGTTAAAATTGGTCACGAGCTTTACCAACGCCGAATCCTGAACGTCGCGCTCCATGAGCTCGACATCGGACAACGGCAGGAAAAGATGAGAAAGCTCGAGGCTCTTGGGAGTAATCGTACGAATGGTATTGGAGGTAATTTGCAGCGGGATCGGTTTATCCAACGCCGTCGTGGCGTCTCCCGACTCGTCTACCAATAAAAAGCTAATGGCCCCCGTAAACACATCCTTCTCGGCATTAAACTCCAACGGCACGTTCGAAGCAAACGCAATACGGTACGTCCGGCTGGTGCCATCGCTGGAAGACTTTTCAAAATGCAGCTCCGGAATAATTTTCAACTGCGACACATCAATCTTCGAGGCCAGGGAGTCTTCCATTTTACCGACTACCATCCGGGTCTCTTTTTCATCAAGCTTGCCGAGAACAGTACTGTAACGAATCGTCTGAAGCCCGTCCACTACTTTAATCTCATCGCGGCGCATCAGCTCCTTCGACCCGTCCGGCTGCAGGACTTCGACCTTTTGCGTTGGACGTATATATTCCCGTACGGCAGGTGACACGCGTTGCAACTGGGGCTCCTGCTGCCGGGGAAGGACTTGTGCAGAAACACTGGCATTGTTCAGGGTGGCGGACCGGCGGCGTTGGCTCTCGGCCGGCAACGCGACCGTCAGCAATACAACGAGTAAATAAAAAAAGGTTAGTTTCTTCATGAGCAGAGATTATATATAAAAACCCACCATGTGTCAAGTATATTGACGCACGATGGGCCCCCTCGTATAAAGATAAGAAGATTTAGGTAAACACCTCACAACCCAAAAGTGTCAAAATAGACCTGAAACACAGCCTCTTTAGGGGATTACTTATGGCAATCTTACCGTATTAAACAGCGTCTATATAACCGATTGCGCCATCCATGTCACGTGCGTTAAACAAGGAGTTTCTGCAAATTCTGCATACGCTCAACAATACCTCGGACAACCTCTATATTACGGGCCGCGCCGGCACGGGCAAATCCACGCTGCTGAAATATTTCATCCGTACCACCTCAAAAAAGCACGTTGTCCTCGCCCCTACGGGCACGGCGGCGCTGAATATCGGCGGTCAAACGATACATTCCTTTTTTCGATTTGAACCGGAAATCATTAATCCAGCCACCATTAAAATAGACCACAAAAGAGCAGACTTATTTCGAACACTCGAAATGATTATTATCGACGAGGTCTCCATGGTCCGTGCTGACCTGATGGACGGAATCGATATAGCTTTGCGCAAGAACTGCCGAAAGCCCCATACTCCCTTCGGGGGAATACAGATGGTCTTTGTGGGCGACTTATTTCAGCTCCCGCCGGTGCTACACGATAAAGACGAGGAAGTGATATATACCCGCTATGGCGGCGAATACTTCTTTCATGCGCCGGTATTCCAGAATTTCAATCTGCAGGTCCGCGAGCTTACCACGGTCGTACGTCAGTCACCGCAGCAGACAAAATTCAAAGCCCTGCTGGACAACATCCGCGTCAACCGCGTGCACGACAAAGACCTGAAGCTCCTCCAATCGCGTTGCAAGAAGCCGACGGCAGCCCACAAGCACGCCCTATGCCTGACAACAACCCGCAAAGCCGCAAATAGTTTTAATAAAAAGAAGCTGGATGAGATCGATTCGGTGCCATTCCAATTTGAAGGCACCTTACTGGGCGAATACGAAAAGCTTCAGGATTTGAGCCACCACGAGCTAAACGACAAATTTCCGGCACCCTATATACTCGAGCTTAAAAAAGGCGCCCAGATCATGATGGTCAAAAATGATCCGCAGAAACGCTGGGCCAACGGTAGCATCGGAAAAATCAGTAAAGTAGGCCGCCGTGGCATCGCGGTAATAATCGACGACAAAGAATATAAAGTAGCACCCGAGCAATGGTCGGAAATCCAATACGAACTGAACAAAGATACGGGTGCCATCGAGCCCAGGGTAGTCGCAGCGTTCGTTCAATACCCCTTGCAGTTGGCGTTTGCCATGACCATCCACAAAAGCCAGGGGAAAACATTTAGCAAAATCACCATCGATACCGGCACTGGCGCGTTTGCGCACGGACAGATGTATGTCGCGCTCAGTCGGTGTACAACGTTACAGGGGATTACGCTGGTCAACCCGGTAGACAAACGCGACATCATTGTCGACCCGCGCATCATCGACTTTTATACCGGGGGAAAAATCACCCGCACAAAATTCCAGAAACAGTCACCTGCTGTTAAAAAGGCGCTCCTGGAAGCTATCTCCCGCGGTAACCCTATCACCATCGAATACCGTAAAACCAGGGACGAGATCAGCAAGCGCACCATCAGCCGTGTGGAAATTTGTAACGACTACCAGGACAACGGCTATGAAGACGCCCACATCAGAGCCTATTGTCACCTCCGAAAAGCTGAGCGTACATTCAAGATCGACCGAATCATAACGATCAAGACACTTCGCTCGCTGGGCCGCGTATCCGCCTGAAGAACAATGGAATCTGACGTCGGTCAATAGACTACCGACAGTGGTGTAAGACTTGCGGCTATATCCCGACTTTCACTGAGCACCATACCTGATTTTTCCGGGTGTCAGTACCCTCCCGCATTTGCACTAAACCCGCCACTCACTATCTTGTAAGCCAGTTGCAAAAAATATGAAAACCCATACTACCAATTATTTCGATACGTTTATCGAGGTAGCCGAAGATACAAAGGCCGGCAGTGGCACAAAACCACCGTCGAAAGGCGACAACAAAACCGTGGCCGAAATGCAGTATGCTTTAGTCGCCAGAAGCCCGTATAAATATACCTCGGACGACGTACTCTTCCGGGTATACGCGGAGCGGAACGATATTCCCAAAGAGCAGCACAAAGAAGCCAGGGAACAATTCTTCTCAAAAGGACAGGCCTGTCTTCGCGCCTCTCCACTTACAAAAACGTATGGCTTCGGTATCCACAGCAACAGCGAAGGCAAGATCGCCCTCTATGGCATGGAAACTCCGGAGTACGAAAAACTGACAAAAGACACCAAGGTCAAAAAAGTAAAGGCCATGAAGTCAGCCCGCTAAGACCCGCCCAATAGTATTACCATAGTATGCCGCCCTTTGCAAGCGCTACCGATATTGACAACATGATCGCAGCCCTCCCACGCGACGAGCGAGTACTGGTAACCCGACTGCGTACCCTCGTGACTGAATGTCTTCCGAAAGCAACGGAGAAGGCATACAAAGACCAGGCGATGCCGTTCTATACCCGCAACCGGCTGATCTGTTTCATCTGGCCCCCGTCCGTGGCGTGGGAAGCGAACACCCACTACGAAAAGCAAAAGACCAAAGGCGTAGCCCTCGGCTTTAACCAGGGAAATCTAATGTCTAATGATAATGGCATCCTGCTGGCAGAGGGACGCAAACAAGTATACATGGTATACTTCAAAAAACTGGCCGACATAGACGACAATCAAATCCGGGCCTTGCTGTTCGAAGCGGCCCTGGTCGATGAGCAGTTTCGAAAGACTTCTCCCTAGCCAACCCTACGGTCCATCAGGACCAAAACCCGGTTGCAAACACCTTCGCACGAAATCCGGGAAGAGCCTTCAAAGCCTTCCGCACTTTTTGCACCATCGGAATGTGTCCCGCGATATACACCGCGCTATAGCCGGTTAAATCTTTTCCTTGAACAGACTTCAACAACAGCTCCGCCGGATCGGCGTCTTTTCGCATCATAAAATTAAAGCCCCCCTGCTCCACCACCAGGGACATGGGCAGCGTGTATACTTCGCTCAGATAAACAAAGGCATCCAACGGCTGGCGCTCGGAAGAGATCATTTGCCTCAACGCCATAAAGTGCCCCAGCGCACTCCCATCCCCCAGCCCCAACACAGGGCCATCCGACGAAGGTAACGATGCCGTGCTCGCAGGTGAAAACTGTATCGTGTCGCCTACTCGCAGTTGCTGCGCCCACGCGCTTCCAAACCCTTTGTGTCCGGTTTCAATCAGTACGGTGCATTGTTTCTTCTCCGCATTCCAGGTTGCAGGGCTGTAATCGCGGTATTCAAACTCGCCTACCTTGCACTTGATCCGGGGGATAGACTTCCATTTAGTCATATCGACTGTGGGAAGATAAAGCACCAGCTCCACCATGGCCGCCGGTTCCCAGTGCCGGATTTCCAACACCTCGCCCTCATCAATGAGGGCCTTCTCTAACAGATTGAATACTGCCTTCTTAATGCCATTCGCCATACCTTGTCCTTGCAATTAACACCACGCAAAGGACGGGCAACCGTCACGCGGCAACAATGGCCGATCCGCGGCAATGATAGGACAAATCACGGTAACTTGATTTTTTGCCGGAACTGCAGCGGCGTCTGCCCGGTCATCTTACGGAACAAACGGTTAAAATAGCCCGGGTCAGTATACCCCAGCTTGAAAGCGATCTCCTTTACCGATTGCGCTGTATAGAAAAGCGTGCGCTTAGCCTCCAGGATAATTTCGTGATGGATCCAATGACTAACAGGATATCCGGTGGTCTCTTTCACCACTTCGTTCAAATAGGCTGGTGAGATATGCAACGACGACGCGTATTGCGCCGGGCTTTTCATCACACGAAAGTTAGCCAGCACCAATTTCCGGAATTGCTCGGTGATCAGCGCCGGACGCGAACGGTGGCGTGTTTCCAGGTCCAGGTTCTGTTGAATCGCGCACGAAAATAAATTGAGACAAACATCCAACATCGAACGCAACGTAGGTTCTAAACGAGGGTCCTGTTGCCAACGTGCATCCAACCGTTGCAGCAACCCAAAGCTCTCCTGAAAAAAAGAAATCTGCGAAGGCTCAACAGCAATAGGCCGGTTCCGAACTGCACTTTCCATCAACACCGAACGGAACGAATGATGGATCCAATCAGCATCCACCGCGATAAACCAGAACACGGCATTTTTTGCATACGCACCATGGTGCACCTGTCCAGGCAGAATACAGAGCGCGGCACAGCCCTTCGTCTCCACTTCCTGAAAATCAACTACCACCCGACTCAAACCACGCTCCTGAAAAAACAGTATATAGTTTTCATCCCGGTGCGGCTTGTTGATATGCGACAACAAATGTTCGGAAACCTTCGCGATCTCAAACATCTCCTTGCCCCGCCCGCGAAGATTAAATGTCGGAATCCCGGCCCGCTTTTTCATAGCACCAAAATTGACAAAAGCCTGCCGTAAAGAAAAGGAATCCCGACACCCGGCAAAATAAAATCCATGGGACAAATCGTGGGTTGCAGATTCTTGCAGCTTGCTCAAAACGATTGCCTAAACTCCAACGGCGAAAGATTCGTCTTCGCCTTAAACAACTTACTAAACGACTGCGGATGCGAAAAGCCCAATTGATACGCAATCTCACTCACGGTCAGATCCGTCGTCGACAGCTTCTCCTTTGCCCGATCAATCAGCTTATCATGAATATGCTGCTGCGTATTTTTCCCCGTTAGCATCCGTAACATACTCCCCAAATACCCCGGCGACACATTCAGCTCATTCGCCAGATACGTCACCGTCGGTACGCCTTTTTCCATCAGGGTATCACTCGCCAGATACGCCGCCAACAGGTCCTCCATACGCGCCAGCAACTTATGATTGCTGACCTTCCGCGTAAGAAACTGACGGTTATAAAAACGATCCGCGTAGTTCAGCAACACTTCCAACTGCGAAATGACGATCGCCTGACTAAACTGATCCATGTTCGCCCGGTATTCATGTATAATGCTTTGCATCACCCCTATCACAATCGCTTCCTCTTTCTCCGACAGGAAGAGCGCCTCGTGCACCGCATAATCAAAAAAGGCGTATTGCTTAATAGACTTTGCCAACGGCGTATTCCAGAGAAAATCGGGATGGATCAGCAACATCCATCCCGTATGTTCAACTTCTTTGTCCGGCTCCCACTCGATGCGAAGCACTTGCCCCGGCGCCATAAACGTCATGATCCCCTCGTCGAAGTCATAAACCTGCTGACCGTATTTCATCTTCCCGCCAAAGTTCCGCTTCAACGCAATCGAATAGTGATTCAATACCATCGTCAGCGCGTTGCTCGTGTCCGAATGACGGACGTCCTCAAACCGAACCACACTGATGAGCGGATGCTCCGGCTTCGGTAGCTGCATCAGGCGATGGTATTCGCTGATGGAACGGATGTGCTGCGGTTGGCTCTGACTCATACGACAAAGGTATCAGCTTTGATGATAGACTGCTGCAAACTCCTTCGCAAAATCAGTCAGCTTAACCTTGCCAAAAACGGGCTTATGCTTGTTATAGTCCTCCGCCAGCTTTCCCGTGTGAAGACTGTCATACAAGTCCACATACAGCCGGGCTGAATGCGCGTTAAAACCTGCCTGCAGCGCACGGGCCAACATCTCTTCGTTGGAGATTACTTCCCATCGCAGACCCGGTTTGCCGATGGCATCGCCTAAGACGCGTGCAATCTCATTCGCCGTCAGCTCCTCGCTGGCCACATACCGTATCTTCCGGCCCGTGGCAGGATGTTCTATTTCATCCGCGATCGCATCCGCAATATCCAGCGGTGAAACAATGGCCACCACATCCTCCGCCCCATAATTGGAGGCGATCTTTCCCGTCACTTTGATCTGCCCGATAAAGCTCAACAGGTTGTAATGAAAAGACGTAGGCCGCAGGGTGGTAATGTTTATCTCCGCCGGCAACGCTGCGAAGACCTGCTCTACCGCGTGCGCGCCTAAAATAAATCCCGTCCCGGCGTCCAGGTCCGCGCCAAAGCTGCTCAGGTGAATCACACGCTGTACGCCCGAAGCAACAATAGCTCGTGCGTAACACTCACCCAACTGCCGGGTATACGAGATGGGCTCCAGCGACTGGTCATAGTAATAATTGGGCGGCGTCATACAATATACTACGTCGGCGCCTTTGAACGTTTCTGTCAGAAAGGAAACATCCTCCAACGATCCAATCGCGGCCACGGCGCCCAGTGATTCAATAGCGTCCTTCTTATCAGCCTTACTGCTGATCACGATCACCTGGTGCCCGTTGGCAACGATTGTTTGGGTAAGCGGCTTGCTGATATGGCCCAGCGAGCCTGTAATAACAATTCTCATATGCGTTGATTTTTTTATACCACAAATCTCCGTCAGGAATTGCCAGGCATTTTAGTCGAATCGACTGGCGTTGTAGCCATACCGAATGCTGTACATCGATCGCACGTAAACACACGGCCTGTCAGAACCTCGCTGGGTAGCCTTCATCAGCGGTTACCAATGATATACTAACTATTTATAGTCCTTCTCTTGGATATTCTGGCGGGGTAGCTACCTTCGCAACGCGATTTAGTAGTATCAGAAATTATGTTGAGGCTCTTCCAGAGCTATTGGCCAAATTTTAACTGTATCAGAAATAACGATTGTCTAATCTCAAATTAGTAAGCTGTGTTAATGAAAAAAGTACAACTCCTGTTTGTTCAGGCTGCCGTGTGTTTGTCACTTCTTGTTGCGTGTGGTGAGGACAATGACGACCTCTCCACCAATCCTGATGATGTTGCGTTTTTAGACTTTTCGCCGGCGACGGCTTTCATCGGCGAGGAGATAACGATCCAGGGTAAGAACCTGGGCACCAATCCGCATGCGCTCATCGTTACCTTCGGCGATGTTGTCGCGAACGTCGTGAGTGTGGACGGGACATCCGCCAGGGTGATTGTGCCCGATGATATAGAAGCAGCTTCTGTCGGGTTAGCGCTCCGGATAAGCCTGGCGTCTTTAAAAGCGGGTAAAGCCTTTACCCTGAAAGCGCCAGTGATCGAATCTATCTCGCCGACTTCGGTATTGCCCGGGCAAGAGGTGGTCGTCAAAGGCAACGGGTTTAGAAACTCCCAAAGGTTTGAGCAGGTAAAGTTTGGGAATACCCTGTTGAAAGGTGAATCAGTCGACCCCGGCAATACCGAGCTTCACCTATATATTCCCGCCGATGCGACGCCGGGAAAATATACTGTCGGCGTCACGGTAGCCGGATTGACCGCCACGGCCGCCGACCTGGTGGAAGTCACCGGTCCACCGGTGTTTTCAGGCTTCTCCCCGGCGACAGCGTTTATCGGTGATGAGATTACCCTGACCGGCGAAAACCTGGGTACGGATCCCGACCGGTTGGCCGTCAGCTTTGGAGGCGTTGATGCTACGGTGGTGAGCGTCGACAAGACGTCGGCAAAGGTCATTGTGCCGGATGATATAGAAGCGTCTTCGGTACAGATTCGAATCAGTATACCGGGTGAAGAGCTTCTGACCTCGGACAATAATTTTATACTGAAGGCTCCTGTCATCGAGTCGCTTTCGCTTACCCGCGGATACTCCGGGCAGTTGGTGAAGATTATCGGTAAGGGTTTTAGAGATTCTTACCGGTTCGAGCAAGTGGCCTTTGGCAGCAAAGTCATCGAGCGGGGCTCCGTTGCCAGGCCCGGACATAACGAGCTGCTCGTCAGCGTACCACAGGCTCGCGGCAGGAAAGTATCCCGTGTCTGTTACCGTAGCCGGCATGACGGCCACGGCGCCCGAGTCCTTTGAGGTTATCGTGCCATCCGTTACGTCGTTTACGCCATCCTCGGGATCCCAATACGCTACCATGACCATTACTGGAACAAACTTTATCGATAAAAACTATACCGGCAATAAGGGCGGAAATACCAGTGTCAGTTTTTCTGATTTTGCCACAGGGCTCAATTCACGGACAGGCCTCGTGACGTCAATCACCGATACGCAAATAACGGTGATCGTGCCGCAACTGTGGCCCGGGACGTATAAAGTGACGGTAGGCGTGCAGGCATCTTATGTTTCCGCGGAAGCGGCTTTTACATACGAAGAGTAGCAAAAAAGCAGCGTGAGTGTGAGCGCGAGAGCGAATACAGGTGTTCTGTATTTTTCTTCGCGCTCACACCCACACGCACACTCTTTCATCATGCCCCTATATAACCACTCGTAATCGACCCCTCCGCGTGCAGCAGCTCCTGCGGCGTTCCCTCAAACACAACGCGTCCGCCTTTATGCCCGCCGTCGGGGCCCATGTCGATGATCCAGTCTGCGTGGCGCATGACGCTTACGTTGTGCTCGATCACAATCACCGTGTTGCCGGCGTCTACCAGGCGGTTCATGATGCTCAAGAGGTGATCGATGTCCGACATGTGTAACCCCGTAGTGGGCTCATCCAGTACATAGATACTGCCTTTCTTGTGCAGCTCGCTGGCCAGCTTGATGCGCTGGCACTCCCCACCCGACAACGTGCTGAGCGGCTGCCCGAGCGTCAGGTAATCCAACCCTACGTCGCGCAACGCCTGCAGCTTCTTTTGTATCTCCTTTTGCTTAAAGAACTCGCTGGCCTCCGTCATCGTCATATCCAGCACATCGGCAATCGACTTGCCGTCGAGGGTATACTGCAGCACCTCCTCTTTAAACCGCTTCCCTTCGCAAACATCGCAGGGAACCTTTACGCCATCCAGAAACGCCAGGTCGGTATAGAGCACACCGGCGCCCTGACAATTTTCACACGCCCCGGCGGAGTTGAAACTAAACAGCGAAGCGCTTACATTGTTCTTCGCAGCAAAAACCTTTCGCACATCATCCATAATACCCGTATAGGTAGCGGGATTGGAGCGCGTCGACGTACCCACGGCCGACTGGTCAATAACCACGGCGTCGGCATGCTGCTTTAAAAAGACGTGATGAATCAACGAGCTTTTGCCGGATCCCGCGACACCCGTCACCACGGTCAGGATACCGGTGGGGATCTGGACACTCACGTCGTGTAGATTGTTGACGCGGGCGTGCCGAATGGCCAACGACCCCGTCGCCCGGCGAAATGTACTCTTGATCGGCGTCGCCTGCCGCATGTGCCGCCCCGTCAGTGTACCCGACGTCAGCAACGCATCAAACGTCCCTTCAAACATAATGGTACCGCCGCGATTGCCGGCGTGCGGCCCCACATCCACAATGTGGTCGGCGACTTTAATCACATCCGGGTCGTGCTCCACGACGATTACCGTATTGCCCTTGTCCCGCAACTTCTTCAACAGATCATTCAACCGGTGCACATCGCGCGGGTGCAGCCCCACGCTCGGCTCGTCGAAGATATACATCACATCCACCAGGCTGCTGCTCAGGTGCTTTACCATCTTGATGCGTTGCGACTCGCCGCCCGACAAGCTGCTGGTCTCACGATCGAGGCTCAGGTAATCCAGTCCAATATCCACCAGGTGTTGCAGTCTTTCTTTCAGTGTGCCCAGCATAGGCCCTGCGACGGGTGCATCGATCGCTTCGAGTACGTTGATCAGCTCGGTAATCTCCAGCGCCGAAAGCTCGGCAATATTCTTACCACCAATCTTACAGTGCAACGCCGCCTGACTCAACCGCGCGCCTTTACACAACGGACACCGCTGCAGGCCGATGTAGGGTTCCACACGCTTTTGGGTTCGCTCCGACATCGTCTTCAGGTCGCGCTTGATAAAGGCTTTCGTAAATTTCTCGATCACGCCCTGGAAAGTAATATTCATCTCACCACCACCAAACTGCATCTTCACCTTGCGGGGTTTGCTGTGCAGCAGCAGGTCCATCTCTTCGGGCGAGAAATCGCGCAGCTTCTTGTCGTTATCAAACAACCCCGAGCCCTGATACATTGCATTCTCCCAGGTCGCAAACACCGGCACCTGCACCGCCCCTTCGTTCAAGGACTTGTCCAGGTCTACGAACGAGTCGGCCAGCACGCCCATTTTTTTCCCCAGCCCATGGCATTCCGGGCACATGCCCTGGGGATCGTTAAAGGAAAACACATTGGAGTTGCCCGCATACGGCTGGCCTACGCGGGAATAGAGCAGCCGCAACACCGGGGCGATATCCGTGATCGTCCCCACGGTAGAGTGCGACCCACCGCCCAGGCGCTTCTGGTCCACGACCACGGGCATACTCAGATTTTCGATGGCATCGGCTTGCGGGGGTGCATACCGCGGCAGGAAGTTGCGCACAAACATCGTGAAGTTCTCGTACAGCTGCCGTTGCGCCTCCGTGGCAATCGTGTCGAAGACGATCGACGACTTGCCCGAGCCCGAAACACCGGTGAAGATGGTGATCTTCCGTTTCGGTACGCGGAGAGAAATGTCTTTCAGGTTGTTTTCGCGTGCGCCGCGGATCTGAATATACTCTTGCATCATAACATTTTGGGGGTTCGTGAATCTGACTTTAACGGATAACGGCCCCCTGGGGTTACAACGCTGCAAACTTCACGACGTGGCCCCCGATAAAAAGAAAACCCACCCTGCGTCATAGGCTATGACGCAGGATGGGCAAGTCTCTCTGGCAACACGCCGGCACTACGGGTCCAGCGGATCCAGGGGATCCATATGCAAACACTCCATAACCGGATAAAACTCGATGACGTGATTCGTCAGTTGTTTTTTCCGCGTGTACGGCGTGTATCCCAGCTCCCGGATATTTCGAGCATCAAAACTGTCGGCGGCGGCGTATTTGGTTTGTGACATCGATGTTACAAACAACGCTGGCCCCGTGACGGGAATTCCATACCGGACCATCAACCGCACCGCATTGCGAATATTGGTCGTCGTGTGCCGCGCCTGCGGCTCGACAATAATGGCCGAGGCGGGAATGTTATACTTCTCCATCAGGTACTTCTTCATTTCCACGGCTTCGTTGTACGGCCCCTGAAACGGGTAACAATACCCACCCGAAGGAATAATGAACGGTGCATCCCCGGCCAGGTATCGGCGCGCCGCCATATCACAATGAATTTTTCCATTCGGACTCACCGGCGTCGTGGTCAGCGCAGGCCCCGCCCCCGGCAACACAATGGCAGCATACCGGTATTTCTTCCAGTCGGTTTTTTTACTCTGCTCGAAGGCGGCCTTATTAACACCTTCTTCCAAAGGTTCCAGACGCGCCGGCTCATCCCGGTCGTTTGCCTGCATCAGCTGCATGGCCACCGCAAGCGATGGCTTGTAAAATACATCCAGGCCTTCACTCACCTCTGCCAGAGACGACATGATATCTTTCAACGTCGTGCGGTACATGCGTGAGGTCACGACATAACTAACCGAGTCGATGTGCGGATAGCGCATGCGTTTGCCCAGCCCGTATTGATTTATAATATAATCCATCCCATAAAAGCACTGGCTCCACGCCCTGGCCAGCAATACACCGTTTGCCATACCCGCAAAGCGCTGGTAATAACCCGACGGCCGCAGATGCGCATCGATCATTTTGTCAAACACCTTTTTATTGGCCGCGTAAACATGGTTTAGCTCCCCGGCGAGCGACGCCGTATCGCTCTTCCAGAGAAAGTCAGGCATCAGGCTGGCAGGATACGAGCATGTATCCGTAACGTGCGCCTTCAGAATTCCGACCTTCGCCTGTAGAAAAGACTTCAAGGCAACGTTCCCCGCCAGAACAGCCCTCACGTCCGACGTCTTGTCGATCACCGTGAGTAAATAAAAATTCTTATCCGCCGTCAGGTCGCCGGAAGACAGCCTGCGATAATTTTTATCATACCCCTGCGCGGCCGCACACGCGGCCATCAGCATCAAAACAATAATGGCGTTGATTCTCTTCATGGTATCTTATTTATATCCCTCGTTCTGATACATCTTCTCGGGATCGAGCTTGTATTCATCGAACGGTATCGGAAAATAAACATCTTTGGTGGACACGTTTTTCAGATCCGAAATGCCGTAGTCCGCCGGATTCTTGCTCTTCATATAGTCGACAAAACCCTGAGGTTCCGAGCCGAAGGTACGGAGCAGATCGAACAGGCGGTGGTTTTCAAACGCCAGCTCGACCCGACGTTCGTGCAATATAGCCAACTGCAGCGTCGGATATTTCGCGTGATACACGGGATCTGCATCCGCCGTGGCATACGGCAGAAGGCCGGCCCGCGTGCGCGCCTGATCCAGGTAGCCAATCGCCTCCGCGGTGTTTCCAAGACGCTCGTTCACCTCGGCAAGCATGAGGACGATATCGGCATACCGCATCAGGATAAAGTCGTTGCCGCCATACGCGTTGATACCCGCCGCGCCGCTTGCATCGCGATACTTGGTGATAAACCAGGCTTTTGCTTTCGCATGGTCGGCCCACTTCACCGAGAAGTCCTTCCGGATGTCGTTTGCTTCGTAGTCGTTTACCAGGTCGGTGTTGACATACGTTCCCTGCCCCGTGGCCGGTTTCTGCGAGTTGATGGTCTCCCCGATGGATTGATTGCGTGCTGCCAGGCCCGACGCGTAGTTCTGATCGCCTTGCTTGTAGACGATCTGGAAAATAATCTCGGGACAGGTATTCTTCTTCGCCACGTCGAACACGTCCGCATACGGAATTTCAGACAGCTGGCCAAAGCTACGCATGCCATACGCTGCTTCCAGGTAGGTTTTGGCGTTGGTGAGATTCTCCTGGCGGCCCGCGGTAAAGAGCTCACCCATGGTCAGGTATACCTGGCCGAGTAAACCGTTGATGGCTGCCTTGCAGGTACGCCCCTTGGCCGCAGCCGCCTGTATGTTGGGAATTTCAGATTCCAGGGCGGCTTTCAGATCGGCAACGATCTGCGCATACACATCTTCCTGTGGCACGCGATACGTGTGGGTCACGATCGCATCATAGGACGTCAGGTTTTCCGTTACCATCGGCACGTCTCCCCACTTGCGCACCAGGTGGAAATACGTGAGGGCACGCAGGAACAGAGCCTCTGATTTATAGATGGAACGATTGGCCTCGTTCGTGAATTTAATAGCAGGATTGTCCACGTACGACAACACATAATTGGCGCGCGACACCGCCACATACAGGGCGCTCCAGTGCGACTTCAGGTTGGTGTTACCCGGCAGCAATGAAAAATTGGTAAACTGAAAGGGCTCTCCCGCGTTGCCCTGGTTGTCCAGCCGGCCGGTATTGTCAGAGCGCTCCTCACTGAACAAGTCACTGGTCTCACCTAAACAATCGTTGCTCCGGATGGCACTATAGATCCCGGCCACAGCTTTGTCGACGTCGATCTCCGAAGAAAAATAACGATCGCTGGGCACCGCATTCGGGTTGGGTACATCCAGATAATCGCTGCACGATGCCAGCACCAGCGCAACGACTACGAATAGGAAACTTATATTTTTCATGGTAAAAAGTCTGTTTAGAATTGAACTCTGATTCCTGCGTTATACGATCTCATCAGCGGATACTTACCGTAATCCACACCGGGCGTCAGGTTTCCGCCATTGGCATAGTCCACTTCGGGATTATAGCCTCTGTATTTCTGAAAAGTGTGCAGGTTATCCGACGATACATAGAAACGTACGTTCGAGATCGTATTTCCCGTAAGCGCCGCCATGTTCCACGTATAGCCTATCGTTACGTTGGTAATTCTGAGGAACGAGGCATCGTTTAAATAAAATGTAGACAAGCGCGTACTGTTACTTTGTGTCCCGCCGCGTGACGCACGGTAGATCTCACCGTTACCGGGATTTTCGGGCGTGCGGAAACGCTCGTCTACGATCGCGTACTGGTTGCCCGAACCTTCCATGTTCAGGTTGTAGTAGTTTTGTCCATCGAGCACCTTGTTGCCATAGGAGCCGTTTGCCGATGCCGAAATATCGAAGCGCTTATACCGTCCCGACAAATTGAATCCGTAGATAAACTTCGGGTGCGGGTTGCCAATGATCGTCTTATCCTTGTCGTTGATAACACCGTCGGGAAACAGATCGGCAAAGTACAGGTCACCGGGCTGTATCTTGGTACTCTGCGCCGACGACGGCGCATGCCCCGTGCCGTTGTTCATGGCGTCCGCTTCCTCCTGCGTCTTCACCATACCGGCCACCTCAAATCCGTAGAACATCCCGATGGGTTGCCCCTCTTGCGTAATGTGCGTCATATACGAGCGCTCCGCGCCGTTCGTAATGATGGTCGACGCCCCGCCAAGGTCGAGCACCTTGTTCCGGTTCAGCGAAAAGTTTCCGCTCGCACGGACCTCATAATCGTCTGACGATACAATCAGTCCATCGAGCTGAAGATCAATACCGCGGTTGTTGATCTTCGAGTTGGGTAAGTTCGTGAGCATCGACGTAGAACCCGCCACCGCCGTGATCGGTTTGGAGAACAGCAGGTCGTATGTATAGCTGTCATAATAATTGGCGATCACCGACAAGCGTCCGCCGAACAAACCCACATCGACACCCAAATTGGTCTGCGAGGTAGATTCCCACCCCAGCTCGTTATCGCGGAACGGACCCGGATACATCGCCGTGGCAACATTATTACCGATCACCACGCCACCCCGGGTCATCGTCTGCTGGTAATTGTATGCGCCGATCCCGTTGTTACCGCTCAAGCCCCAGCTTGCCCGAAGCTTCAACGTGCTTTGCTCGCCCAACAGATCCCGGTAAAAAGTCTCGTCGGAAACCGTCCAGCCTCCGGATACGGAAGGGAAATAAGCCCACCGGTTTTCAGGACCGAAAAGTGAGCTGCCGTCTCCGCGGAAGGTAGCCGTGAGATGGTAACGGTCCAGGTAGGTAACGTTCACGCGACCGAAGGCCGACGCCATCGTATATTCGGTAATAGCGCTTTCTTTATTGCGCGTAAAGTTGCTGGGATCGGCTCCGCCACCCGTAACATAAGGCACTTTGTCGTCTGTAAATCCATTGGCCGAAACATCAACCAAATCCGTATAGTGCGATTGTGCCGACGCACCAAGCACACCGCTTACGCCGAACTTGTCGAATTTCTTCGTATAGTTCAACGTAAATTCCGTGAGGTAATCCCGTTCGTCCGACCGTGCATTGCGCGCGTTGGCCGCTGTAATAGCCTGAGGCGAATACGGTCCAAAATTACCCGAGGTAATGCTGGTCGGCCGGTAAAACTCCCAGTTGTCGGTATAGTTGTAGGTACCGAACGAGAGCCTCGCCGTCAGCGGCTCGATGATTTTATATTGCCCGTATACATTGTACGTGGCACGTGTGGTCTTACGCAAATTCTTTACCTGTTGCACGTACGCCACCGGGTTTTCGATATCACCCTGGAAAGCATAATCCGCCGCTTGCGATGCCATGCCATACTGTGCCGGCGTGCCGTCCTCATTGTATGCCGGCAGAAAAGGAAGGTAAATCAACGCCGTGAGTACCGGGCTTTGGTGGAAACGCCCTTCCGTCACCTCTTTCGACTCCGTATCGGTATACGCCAGACTCGCGCCCACCGTCATCCGTTTCGAAACGTCAATGTCCAGGTTCGAGCGCAGGTTATACTTCTTCAGACCGGTGTTGATAATTATCCCTTCCTGGTCCTGGTATCCGCCGGAAACGGCATAGCGCACACCGTTACGTCCCCCGACCACCGACAAATTATGACGGTTGTTGATGGCATTCCGGTAAAGCTCATCCTGCCAGTCGGTATCATACTGCGGGTCTTTGATCGTACCCGAAGCGAAGTCATACATATACTCGGGAATTCTGATCGTGTTGGCATTGGTGTTGTTGGTATAGGCCGTCCGCGTGGCGTTGTCGTCACGCACCATGTTGTCGTTCCACGCCTTGCCTTGTGAGGTCACCAGGTCTTTATAGGTCTTGTTGTGCGCGTCGACAAAGAGATCGTAGAATTGCCGGGCGTTCAGGACATCCACCTTGCGGGCAAGTTGATTGACACCAAACTGGTAGTCGTAGGTGATCGTCGGCTTTTCTTCCTTCCCTCGCTTCGTGGTGATCAGGATCACACCGCCGGATGCCCGCGATCCATAGATGGCGGCCGAAGCGGCATCCTTCAATACCTCGATGGATTCGACATCCTCCATGTTCATGAAAAGATCGCCGTTCTGCGGATAGCCATCGATTACATACAGCGGATCGGAGCTCGCGTTGATCGAGCTTGTACCCCGCACGCGGATCTTCGTGCTTTTGTAAGGAGCTCCCGTTACCTGCGAGATTTGTACGCCGGCCACTTTGCCCACCAGCGCCTGCCCTACGGTGGGCGAGGTACGATTGAGCTCACTGGCCTTCACGCTGGCAATGGCACCGGTAACATCGCTCTTGCGCATCGTTTGATAGCCTACCACTACAAATTCGTCCAACGCTTGTGTGTCGCTCTCCAGCGCTATTTGTAACATCGTGCTGGTACCGATCGCCTGTTCAACCGTTTTATACCCCAGAAAAGAAACGACAAGCGTCGTGGCATCATCCGGAACGCTCAGCGAAAAAACCCCGGCGGCATCGGTGATCGCGCCAAGCGATGTCCCCTTTATCTGGACAGTCGCACCGGGTATAGGCTCACCCGTCGCCGTGTCGGTAATTTTACCGCTTACTTCTTTTCGTTGTTGAAAAAAAGCGCCGGCGCTTGTCTCGCCCGCAGCATCCAGGGGTGCATAATAAAACACGACCGACAGCAGGCATGCGATCGCGTGTAGCAATTTGTTGGTAAATAGTTTACTCATATGCATAAAGTTTAAAGCGCTGTGAATGTTAGAGGAGTGACCACGCTCATGGGATCTTTCAAAGGCGGCAAAAATGAAAAAATCATCGGATGACTGCCGCGCAGTTTCATTAAGCAATCGTTACGCTTGATCGATTCGTTTTAAAGGCGTGTTAAGACGCACGCGTGGCAATGATTGTGATTTCGTTACCGAAGACCTCCGTCGCGGCATGACATGCCCCTCTCCACGGGCGGAGGTTGCTCATTCTTCACATAGACATAACGTTGTATCGTCGCCGGTCCTGCACATGGAGCCCGTCGCGGCGTGCGCGAATCCCATCGCGGTGGTCGCGAAAACGAATGTGCCTCCTAACGTGCCGACGAGCTTGCTGCAGGGCGCACAGGCTTGCGTCGGTTTCATATTATCTCAAAAAGAAAATCCGCGTGCTTGCCACCGCCCGCGCTGAAAACCGAATCATTTTGATTTTTCCCCAAAAAGGAATAATTTCATCATTACAAACGATGGAAAACCATTCGTACCATAGAGAAGTGAACATCTTTCTGTCCGCGAGGAAGGAAGAAACCGAGCGTGCCGCCGACAAGGCCAGTGACCTGGAGCTCTGGAGCGCCTTTCGGCAAGGCGACGAAGCCGCCTTTGTGGACATCTACAAAACCTACGTCAACAAGCTCTATAATTATGGAACCAAGTTTTGCAGCGACCGCGAGCTGGTAAAAGACTGCCTGCAAGACTTTTTTATCTACCTCCGCAAAAACCGCGAGACCCTCGGCGACACCACATCCATCAAATTTTACCTGTTTAAAGCCTTTCGCCGGCGCGTCGTAGACTACATAAAAGCACAGGAAACCGAGCAAAAGAAAAATCAGCTGGCCGACATCTTCCAGCTGCAGATCGAGGTCTCCGACGAAGTAAAGTTTATCGACCGGCAGCTCCACGAGCAACAGCTCTTGCGGCTCAACAACGCCATCGCGGCCCTGACAGAAAAAGAACGCGAGGCCATCTTCTATTACTTCTATGAGGGACTCAGCTATCAGGACATCGCCAAAATCCTGAACTTCACCCACATCGCCTCCGCCCGCCGGCTGATCTACCGCTCGCTGTCTAATATTAAAGACATGCTCATCATCCTATCCTGCCTGGTCGCCCCCGGCCTCCTGGCATTCCTTCGCTGACCCAGGCTGTCGGCCCAAAAGCCGCTTTTCACTCCGATTTTCCCACCTTTCAAAAAAAAATCAACTTTTTCGGTATCATTCCAACGTTTGCGCCCTTTTAGGGGTAAATAGTCAGAAAATGTCTGTAAACGATCCGGAAGAAGATGTTGTCGTCACACTGTTGTCTAATAAGGACTTCAAGGATTGGGTATTAAACCCTTCCGGAGATAGAGACTTTTATTGGCAGAATTGGATAAAATCCAACCCCGACAAGCTCCCGGCGCTAAACAAGGCCCGCGAGCTGGCGCTACAGCTCAAGTTCAATGAAGACCATCTCACACCCCAGGAAGTAGACCAGCTGCTGGGCGATATCATATCCGAAAAGACCTCCACCCGCGCCGGCAAAGCCGTCAGCCTCCAGCGGCATAGCTATACGCGGTGGATAAAAATCGCTGCGTCCCTCCTGTTGGTCCTCTCCAGCAGCGTATACCTGTACCGCTATGTTGCAACCGCATTCAAAGCCGAGGTAGCCGTCAAAAAGGTGCAAACGCGCAAAGGGCAGCGCCTCCGCATCGACCTGCCGGACGGAAGCGTCGCCTTCCTCAACGCCGGTAGCACATTAACCTTCCCCGAAGCATTTTCCGATACACTGAGAAGCGTCGCACTCACCGGCGAGGCTTTCTTCGAAGTCGTTAAAAATCCCGAAAAACCCTTTGTCGTCAAGACTGCAGACATTCAAACGCGGGTGCTTGGCACCTCCTTTAATGTGCGGTCGTTTGAATCCGACAGCGCCACCGCTGTATCACTGGTTACGGGAAAAGTGCGCGTCGCCCCCGAGCATCCGTCAAGCAAAAAGCAAGAATACGTGCTCGCCGCCGGCGAACGCCTGGTATACCGTCAGACGGATCACACCTTTGAGAAAGCAACCTTTGAAATAGCCGATATAACCGGCTGGAAAGACGGTGTGCTGGTATTTAGTGATACCGACTTTGCGGCCACCATCCAACGCCTGGAACAATGGTATGGCGTGGAGATCACGGTACAACATCCGCCTTCAAAGGACTGGCACGTCAACGGGCATTTCGAAAACGAACCCCTGTCGGAAGTGCTCGCCAGTATCCAGTTTGTATACGATATCAAGTATACCATAAAAGATAGTAACGTAGTCCTAACATGTAACTAACCCATGAGACAACAGACAAACCAAAGCCCCTAAAAAAAAACGGAAGATCAACACGTGACCTTCCGCATTCCTTCGCTCCGGTTGCACCAGCCGATCTCGACAATCACAGGTATACCGGAACTGCGATAAATAGTAACTATTTACCCAAACTCAAACTTATGGAAAAAAGCTTACGCAATTTGCTTTTCCGACTGGCCCGTGGCCTTTTTTTTAGTATAATCCTACAATCGATTCCGATGACGTTGCTCTTCGCCCACGAAGGCGGAGCCCAGGTCAACGAAGTCTCTCAGGATCTGAAAAAGGTCTCCATTCAGATCGATGTACAAAACGCCTCTCTCGAACAGCTCTTTAAGCTCATCGAGCAAAAAACAGAGTTCAGATTCTTCTACGACAAAAAGGCACTTGCTTCCGACAGCAAGTTCACGCTCAACAAAGAGCTCTCGCTGTTTGAGCTGTTATCGTGGATCACCGAGCGCACCAGCCTCCAGTTCAAACAGGTAAAGAAGAACATCAACGTTCGCCTCGCGCCCCCCACGAAAGCCGCTGTCGTTGGCCCACCGCAAGACATCACTGTCAGTGGCCGCGTGATCTCTGGAGACGATCAAACGGGGTTGCCTGGTGTAAACGTGGTCATCAAAGGCACCTCCGGCGGTACGATTACGGATGCCGACGGAAATTATAGCCTGCGCGCGCCCGATGATGCCGTGCTGGTCTTCTCCTTCGTGGGCTATACCCAGCAGGAAATTACCATCGGCGGTCAGACCATTATCAACGTCACGCTCCAACCCGATATACAATCACTGGGTGAGGTCGTTGTCGTGGGCTATGGCACCGTGTTGCGCAAGGAGCTTGTAGGCGCCGTCGACCAGGTCAAGGCCGACGGCATCGAAAGCCGGCCGGTATCGAACCTCACGCAGGCATTGCAGGGCCTCTCGCCCGCCCTCGTCATCCAGCAACGAAGCATGAACCCCAATGACAATACCATGAATATCAACATCCGGGGTATCAACAGCTTCAACAACAACGAACCGCTGGTGGTAATCGACGGGATGATCATGGAAGACGTAGGCAGCATGAACCTGCTCAACCCCAATGATGTGGAAAGTATCTCCGTGCTGAAAGACGCCGGCGCATCCGCCATCTATGGCTCACGCTCCGCCAACGGCGTGATCCTGATTACTACCAAGAAAGGTCGCGTAGACATGCGTCCCGTCGTGAGCTTCAATGCCTCCGTGGGAACGCAAAATCCGAAAGTTTTACTCACGCCTGTAAAAGGCTATCAGAATGCGCTGCTGCGCAACGACTCCTACGTCAACGCCGGCCTCGATCCTATTTATACCCCCGAGCAGATCGCCAATTTTGCCAAAGGCGATAGCGAGTGGGGCATGGACGCAATTATGCAAAATGCTCTGCAGCAAAGCTACAACGTCGGTGTGCAGGGTGGTTCCAAAACAGGCTCGTATAATTTATCCTTTGGGTACTTTGATCAGGAGAGTAATTTCAAAGGACCGGACTACGGAATGAAACGGTATAATATCCGCGGCAACTTTGTCAATGAAATCGGAAAGGTAAAGGTCACGACCGTCCTCGCCTACAATCGGCAGGCAGGTTTCTCTGACCGCGGCGGGCTGTTCCTGGCCGACGTTATGCGGGTACCTACGTATAACACCTACAACTTGTACCCCGATGAAAACGGGCATTATTATAACAACGATATCACGACCGGTGGTAACATGTTGGCCACACTATACCACGGCGGCAGTACGACCAACGACAACGACCAGTTCCAGGGCATTGTTACCGGCGAGCTCGATATCTGGAAAGGCCTGAAGGCCCGGGCCGTACTCGGCTACGACCTCAAGTCCGAGCACCGCGTCATCAGAAGGCGGTATTACCCGGTGTATGACTTCATCAACCGCAACAATATTGCAAACGCGGGCAGTGCCACAGACTTCCAGATCGAAGATTACAACGCCAAAATGACGACGCTCAACAGCCAATTCCTCTTGGATTACAGGAGAACGTTTAACGAGCAGCACACCATCACAGGTCTTTTCGGCTACACCAACGAATCGTGGCGTCGCGAACGCAATGAAATAAAAAAGACGTTTGTTGACGAATTGTATCAGAACACCGACAATACCATCATCGGGGCCGACAGCTACAACACGCCCAGCGGTACGGCCGAACGGGGCCTCCACTCCTGGCTGGGACGTCTGAACTACGCCTACGGCGACAAATATTACGCAGAAGTAAGCGGCCGCTACGATGGTTCATCACGCTTCCTGAGCGAACGCCGTTGGGGATTCTTCCCGGCGGTCTCCGCCGGCTGGCGTGTCTCCGAAGAACCCTTCTTCGAACCGGCCAAGTCGATCCTTGATGAGTTCCGTCTCCGCTCGACCTACGGTGTACTCGGCGCTCAAACTGTCGGTGATTATGAATTCATGACCACCTATGACATCTATACCAACCAGTATGCATTTGACAAAAAGGGCGTGACTGGTACCGGCTATACTCTCGGTAACGACCAGCTGACGTGGGAGAAAACCGCGACGTTCAACGTGGGCTTCGACGCGGCCGTATTGAACAACAGTCTGGCATTCTCCGTCGATTACTTCGACAAACATACCTCCGATATATTAATGGCACCTCCGGTACCGAAAACGCTGGGCGGCGCCCAGGCCCAGAGGAATATAGGTGAGATGCGAAACCGCGGTTTTGAGCTCAATGTAAGCTATCGCCTCAACCACGGCGACTTCAAGCACGTGATCAGCGCTAACCTCGGCGACTCGTACAACGAAGTTGTGAAGTTTGGTCCCCAGGCCATTTCCAAAGCTGACGAAGTGGAGCGCATTGTGCGCGAAGGTGTACCGCTGTACAGTTACTATGGTTACAAAACCGCCGGCCTGTTTCAAAACACCGCCGAGATCGAGAACTCCGCCGTCTGGGTGGGCGCCAACGTGCAACCCGGCGATGTCAAGTATGTCGACCGCAACAAAGACGGTGTGATCGACGACAACGACCGGTTTATTCTCGGTAATGCCTTTCCCCGGTACACTTTCGGTTTTACCTATAACATGACCTGGAAAGGTTTCGACTTCAGCATGATGTGGCAGGGCGTAGGCAAACGCGACATGGCGTTGCGCGGCGAAATGATCGAACCGTTTCACGGCAGCTACTACTACGTCATGTTCGAACACCAGCTCGACTACTGGCGTCCCGGCAACACCGACGCCCGGTACCCGCGCCTGGTCAACAGCGCGTCACCGTCGTACTCCAACAACTACGGCCACGGGTCCGACCGGAATATCTACAACGCGGCCTACCTGCGTCTGAAGAATATCCAGATCGGCTATACCGTGCCCCGCGCCATCACGCAAAAAGCGCGCATCAACAAGCTACGCCTGTATGCTACCGGTCAAAACTTGCTGACGTTCTCCAAAAACAGCTTTATCGATCCGGAATCCTCCGAATTCGGTAGCAGTATGAACGCCAGCGGTGCCAACAGCGGGCGTAACTACCCGACCTTATTGTATTACGGCGGCGGTATTGAGGTTGAATTTTAACAGCGAACGCATGAGAACCAAAAATATGAAACCGAGCATCAATTACCTGTCAGGGTGCCTGACTGCCTGCATCTTGTTGCTGGCCGGATGCGTCGAGCTCGACGTGGTGCCCACGAATAAATTTACCGACGACACCTACTGGACGTCCGTCGAGAAGGCCTCGTCCCTACTCAACATGGGCTATCGCCAAATGAACGACGCAGGGCGGATTTTCCGCGACGAGCGGCTTAGCGATAACCTGTACAACAGCTATGGCAACGACGACGCGCGCGTCATCGCCAACGGACAGGCCAACACTTCTACCGCGATGTTTGACAACTACTGGGGCGATATGTACGGCGGTATAAAAACCACGCATACCTTCCTGGCCAATGTCGACCGCGTGGAAGGCATGGATGAAGACCTCCGGAATCGCATGAAGGCGGAAGCCCGCTTCATTCGTGCGTTCCTCTTCTTCCAGCTCACGAACTGGTATGGCGATGTTCCTTTCTTTACCGAAGACATCACCCTGGAGATTGCCACCACCATCACGCCGACGCCGCAGGCTACCATTGTAGACTTTATCCACAGCGAGCTCGAAGAAATCGCCGAGATCCTGCCGACCAGCTATGGCCCTGGCGACCGGGGTAGAATTACCGCCGGCGCGGCTATGGCTTTCAATGCCCGTGTAGCCCTCAATTTCAACGACTGGGAGCGTGTCAAGACATATACCGACAAGCTCATCAACAGCACGCAATACGGCACGTACACACTCTTTCAAAACTACGAGGGTATCTTCCACTTCGCCAACCAGTATAATTCAGAGATCATCCTCGATATACAATATGCACCGGAAGTGCGTACTTGGAATGAGATTTTCACCTACGTTCCGTTCAGCCTGGCCGGTGTGCAATATATCCAGGCCAGCCCGACGCAAGACCTGGTGGACACCTACCTCATGAAAGACGGTAGCAAATGGGATGAAAGCAAAGACCCCTACGCCGATCGCGATCCGCGCCTGGACATGACCATCTATCGCCACGGCAGCGCTATCCAACAAAGAGGCAACACCGGAAGCGTCTACAATGTCAACGTCGATCCGAATGATGCCGACAACGACACCAACGATAAGATCGGCCGGGAAAACGGTACCCAAACAGGTTATTTCTACCGCAAGTTTTATGATCCAAACCCGGCCGCCTGGACCGGCGGCACGTCCTGGGATTGCAACATCAACTTCGTCGTGCTACGCTTTGCCGACGTGCTGCTGATGTATGCCGAAGCCATGAACGAGCTGGACCAAATGGATGCCGCCGTGTGGGATAAAACCATCCGGCTCCTGCGCGAACGCGCCGGCTTTGACAATACGGCCCTCGCCCTCGATTTTCCTAGCGGCGGCAAAGACGCTCTTCGCCCTATCATTCGCGACGAGCGCCGCGTAGAGCTGGCGTTGGAAGGTACCCGCGTGTATGACATCCGCCGCTGGCGCATTGCCGAGACCGTCATGAATGCGCCCCGTCGCGGAGCGAAATTCGATCTGAGCACCGGCACGCTGAAGTATTACGAATACCGCAACAACACCTTCAACGAAAACCGCGACTACCTGTGGGCCATTCCACGCCAACAGTGGCTGATCAACAAGAACCTGGGACAAAATGATGGATACTAACATTAACCGAACAAACATGAATACGCTCTATAAAAACATACTGGCCCCCGCCACGCTATTCGTCCTGATCATGACCGTGCTGATCGGTTGTAAAGACGATGAAGGTTCCTTCAACGATGTAACCGTCACCTCCGTCGGGCAATTTTACGAACCTGCCAACGCCAAACATATAACACTGCAATCCGCCGGCAGTACGTATTTCGAGTGGGAGAAAGCCATCGCGGCCGACAACAGCATCGTGTATTACGATGTGCTGTTCGATAAAGCCGACGGCGATTTCACCAACCCGGTCTACGTTGTCAGCTCCGACAACAAAGGCACGTCGACCGGCGCCACCATCACGCACAAAACGCTCAATAAGATTGCCATGATGGCCGGCATCGAGCTGGCCGAAGAAGGCGCCTTGAAATGGACGGTGCGCTCGAGCCGCGGCCTGAACTTTAACCTTGCCAATGAGAACCGCAGCATCTCGGTCATCCGCATCAACAATGTAGATGATCTCGAAGGTGCAACGTTGTATATCAACGGCGAAGGTTCAGAAGACGGCCAGCAGGTGAAAGCCAGCGGCGCGATCGGTGAATACGATATCTACACCAAACTCGAAGCAAACAAACCGTACTACTTCACCTCCAGCAGCCAGCGAACGTTCATGCTCAACCCCGATCAAACATCGTTCAAAGAAACCCTGGACGCTCCCGAAGGTGCTACCGTAAGTGAAACCGGCGTATACCACATTCACCTGGATTTTGGCGCGGCTGCCGCCACGATCGAAAAAATCGACAAGGCAGAGATCGTGGTAAGCTGGACACAGCGTCGTACTGCCTTTACATACAAAGAAAAAGGCGTATGGGAAATAAAAGACTACAACGTGCAGTTAGCGTCCGCCCCGTGGGGCTTCGACGAACGCTACAAGATCGTCTTCACCATGGCCAACGGCAGCGAACAACACTGGGGACAAAAAGGCCCGCACTTCGACGACAGACCGTCCATTAACAGACCGGGCTATCGCGACATGGCGCCGACCGAAGGCGGCCAATGGGGTGGTTCACAATTCAAATTCCCCAGCGAGCTGGCCGATGGCAATGACCTCGAAAAGTACACGGTTGACGCGACCATGTCCCTGACGGCCGACAAGAACTATACACACGACTTCACCAACGTACGGCCATAACAGGCGCCATGTATAACGCTAAAAGCTTTTAAACATGAAGAAACTATTTTTAGAAACACTTTGCGTGGCACTGCTGCTCATCTCGTGTGATTCGTACGAAGACGAATATATACCGGTGAACAAGTTTCCCACGTTTACCTGGCAACCTGCTGCCGACAGCAGCACCAGCGCGTTCGTGAGCCGCTACTTCAACGCCACGTACCACGTCTTTAATAATACGTACGACGGCCAGATTACCTGGAACGACTACTGGCCGGAAGCGCACGGCTTGGATGTCTTAGTCGATGCCTACGCTCGCACCGGTGACGATGTCTATAAACAAGCCATCTACGACTTCTACGAAGGTGTGCGCCAAAAGAACTGGTATAGCGACAACTGGAAGAACGAATATTACGATGACATGGGCTGGCACGGGCTGGCGCACCTCCGCGCGTTCGAAGCCACGGGCGACGCCCGCTACGAAGAGTCCGCACGTAATCTGTGGCACTGGATCACCGAAGGCTGGACCGAATTCGACGGCGGCGGCATTAAGTGGCGCGACACCGACGACGAGGCCGGCAACTCCAAAGGCATTCCGGCCAACGGCCCCGCGGCCATCATCGCGGCCCGCCGCTACCAGAAGTATCCCGACGAAGTCATTGACGGCCTGAATAATTTACAATGGGCGCAGCGCATCTACGACTGGATGAAATACAACCGCACCGTACTGGCGACAGGCCGCGTCTACGAGAAATTTAACGACACCAACGGCGATTACTCCTACGACGTGGGCACCTTCATCGGCGCCGCCCTCGAGCTGTACAATATCACGAAGGAACGGGTATACCTCAACGACGCCATCAAAGTAGCGAACTACCACATCGGCGCGAACATCAACACCAACAATCGCGTCATGACCGATTTTGGTGAGCAGTCCGGCAACGGCGGCGGCCACGACGTAAACCTGTTCAAAGGCATCTTCGTGCGCTACTTCACCCTGCTGATCCAGCACCCCGATCTGCCCGAAACAGCCAAGACCCGGTACATCTCGTTTCTGCAAAACAACGCCAACTATTTGTGGGCCTACGGCACCGACAAGTCCGCCGGCATAAAATTCAGCTACTCCTGGTGGGAAACCCCAACCGGCGACACCAAGTGGGGCGACCTCCGCTCCGCCATCAGTGGCGCCACCACCCTCGAGGCCATGGCTTTGCTAGAAAAAGAAGGCTACTTCACAAAAGAATAATAGTCGCGGATCCAAACAGCTTGAGTGTGGGCACGAACGTGAGCACACCCAAGCTGTTTTTTTCTTCGCTCTCACACCCGATGGCTATCGGGTCCACGCTCACTCTGATTTCCCCAACGTCTCCTCCAACGTCTTCAGCAACATCTCCCCCCGGAGGTCCTTCGCCAAAATCTTCCCCGCCGGATCAATCAAAAAATTCTGCGGAATAGACCGTATCCCATAGATCTTCGTCGCCGCATTCTCCCATCCCTTCAAATCCGAAACCTGCGTCCACGTCAATCCATCGTCCCCGATCGCCTTCAGCCAGGCAGCACGTTTCCCCGGATTATCCAGCGACACCCCCAGTACCTCAAACCCTTTTCCCTTATACGCTTTATAAGCAGCCACTACGTTGGGATTCTCCGCCCGGCAGGGACCACACCAGCTCGCCCAGAAGTCCAGCAATACATATTTACCGCGGAAGTCCGACAGCTTCACAACCTTTCCGTCTGGCGTCTTTTGCTCAAAGTCCGGCGCGACCTTGCCGATCTCGGTATTGCTGATGGACGCCAGCTGCACCGGTATACCTTTCCCCAACGGTGTATTCTTCAGCTTCTCATCCAGCTGCGCATAAGCCTCCCGTGCCCCATCCCCCACGCTCTGTTGCGGCGCAACATGCGCCAGGCTAATGACACTGAGGTACGAATGCGGATGCGCTTTGGCAAACGCCACGTGGATTTTATAAGACTCCTCCAGCAACTCCATCTCGCGGTCCATCACCGCCTTCCGGACTTCTTCCTCCTGTTGTTTCTCCGGTGCCAGCGATTGATAATACTGGATATTCTTAGCGTATTGCTTGTCGTTCTCCGCCAGCATCGCCCGAAGCTCCGCCTGTTCGCGGTTGGCCGGCGAGCCGGAGATTTTAATATTCTTCAGCGAATCCTTCGCCTGTAACGTCATCACAACCGGCTCCAGGTAAAGCCTGAGATAATCGATCTTTTCCCCTTTCGCCAGCGGTGTAACGTACGGGTTCTTGCCCAGAAAAATGCGCGCGTCCACGGGATATTCCAGCGGCCCGGTAAACGTAAAGCGGCCTTTGCGAACAAGCGTCGAGTCGCTGATCCGCTGGTCGTCTACGGCATACGACAAAAACACTTTGTCGCCGTTCTTTAACTGCGCCACATTCCCCTCCAGGGTAAAACGGCTTTGCGCACCTGCCAGCAACGGCAGCAGCCCAATGGATAATAAAAATATACGTCGCACGGTAAATTGTTTAGTCCGACAATATAGACAATCCGCTTTCACCTGTCGTTACCGTTGACAGAAGCTCCCGGTCATTTAAAACAGCCGCATGACCGCACCCTCTCCAGGTGCAAAACCATTCACGCGCAAACGCGAAAGAATGAGTTATTCACTTTTAATTACAAAGTTCTTTAATATCTTTGCAACCAACAGAAAAAAAAACCGTATCCAAGCCTAAGCACCTGGCGCAAGTCTTAGCCCGTCTCGGGCGGAGACTTGTGCCCACCCCTGGTGCCAGTCTTCAGACTGGCATGGACAATGCCAAACACTTCGTCAATGCTAACATTCAACAAAAACTACTTCGCCCTCTTCCTCCTGATTCTAACCCTGGAATTCATAATCGCCCTATACATCCACGACGCTTTCATCCGCCCTTATTTCGGCGACGTCCTCGTCGTCATTCTTCTATACTGCTTCGTCCGCGCCTTCCTCCGCACTCCCATTCTCCCAACAGCCATCGCCGTTCTGCTCTTCTCCTGCCTGATAGAAACGCTCCAATACTTCAACATCGTAGCGCTCCTCGGCCTGGGCCGATCAACCGTTGCCCGCATCGTCATCGGCAACCTATTCTCCTGGCTTGATATACTGTCGTACATCGCCGGCATCGCCATCCTCTTGTTCGCCGAAAAGTATGGCTTTAAGAAACAGCTTCGCACAAGCCCTCAATAAAAAAACCATGGTCGCACGCATCCACCCGATCCCAACTGATAGAAGTATAGAATACTTCGTAGACGAACACTCCATCGTACGAAAGATCTGGGGCAAAAGCGATACGATCCTGTTCATCTTCGCCGGCGCCTCCGCCGAGTTCGCACTCAACAAAGCCGTGGACTGGCTCTACTTCACCGGCCGCCTACCGGCCGATCCCCTCGGACGACTGTTCTCGACCGTATCCTACGCACAGGCGATCGTATTCTCTGAAAAGCAAGCCGCCCTGCGCGCCATCGACGCCATGGCCCGAATACACGCCGAGGTAGAGACCAAACGCGGCGCGAAGATTCCCGACTGGGCTTATCGCGATGTATTGTTTATGCTCATCGATTATTCCATCCGGTCGTTTGAAGTCCTCGAACGCACGCTAAGCATTGCCGAGAAAAGGGAAATATTCGACGTCTTTTATCGCATGGGAAGCCGCCTGGGCGTAAAAGACCTACCCGGTACGTTGGACGCCTGGGAATCTATGCGCCACGAGCACCTGCATCAAAACATGCACCGCTCGCACTACACCGACGACCTGTTCCGGCAATACCGGAAACACCTCGGCGCGATGCGCTATAAAATTCTCCTCGAAGCACAAACCCTGGTCGCCCCGGAACAAGTACGTCGACTCCTCGCCTTCCGGAAGACCTCACTCCTGCACCCCGTTGTTATCCTCTACAAGATCAGCCGAACCCTGCGCCTCGACGGACTGCTCAAAGCGCTGATCCTGCCGTCGAAGTATAAAAAAGAGATCGACGCGCTGGACCATGCGCGAAAACACTAACCTACGCACTCACCGCGAGCACATGCTCCGGGCAATCCAGCCGCAGGTCCGCGCCATGCAACGTCTGCCGCATCAACGCACAATAGTGTTTTACCTTTCCCTTTCCCGGCGCGAAGAACCTGCACGTCTTACACATCCGTTGTGTATGAATAACGCCCGTCTTCTGGAGTAAATGGATCACCTCCAGAAGAGCCTGGAGTAAACCCGATTGCTGACTTGCTTCCAGGGTACGAACCTGGTGTTTGATCACATTCGCAAAAACGCCGCTCGATTCAGCCACGTCCCGCCCGTTGGCCGTTAATGATAATGTATAGCTCCGATTGTCGGCTTCGTTGCCCGTGCGTACAACCAGCCCCTTCCGCTCCAGCACCTTGATGGCATCACTCACCGTCGGCTTTGTCATGTTAAACTCCCGGGCAAGAACTGTGACCGTCGCCCGCACCGTTGGCTGATACAACAGGAAGACCAGCAGCTGCACCTGAATGGGACTTAGTCCCGTACGTTTACTTTCCGCCCACAGCAACACCCGGAACGCCTCCGACACCTTCTCCAGCGAAGCCACAATCCGGTCCTCCACCGTTGCATTCTGCACCGTCAAATCAAATACCGAATCTTCCATAGCGGTTAACCTTTACACATCGTAACCTCCGGCCCCGTCTCCAGTTCCTTTGGATTCTCCTCCACCTTCCGGGTGCAGGAGCAAAACAGCACCATGCACCCGGCACATAAAATCAGGTATAGTCTCATATCAGCAGCCTTGCATTTCAAGAATATAATAGCCTTGCTGCCGGATATTGTCCTCCATGTACGACTGCAAATGCTCCACATGGCAGAACTGGCATTGTTTGGAATTGATCTCCTGTCCCTCCTGGCCCTTCTTCTTCAAATACTGCGCGCCAAACGCATATACGAGCTTTTCCGCTGTATTCGTAGGAACAATGATGTCGAAGTGCATGATGTTACCGTCGCGCTTTGTCACATAGGTATCGAAAACTGAAACTTGCATATACTTACTGGTTCGATGTATAATTTCTGTGTATGGCTCTCTCCGCGCCCGACCGTATTCATCGGCGGGTCGCGGAGAAAGCAGGTATGGTTTATTGAACTTTGTACGGCAGCAACAGATCTTTGGAAAGCACGCTATACACATTGTATACACCCAGCATCGGCATTTTCATGCTCGCCGAGTGTCCACCCTCCGGCGCACTTACCTCCATGTAACACGCCACCGCATCATACTGAAAGGACGTCCGGTTCCGCACGCGATATACCGGTACCGACACGCGGATCGTATTTCCCTCCGTTACCACCGGGAAGCCCGGCGAGTCCATATACATCGGCATGGCCGGAGCCGTCGGAGGCAACGTAACCGACTTGTCATTCTTATCAAACTCCTTCACGGACAAACCGCCCTTCACGCGATCGTCCTTCGTCAGGATCACCCAGTGCGGGTGCCATACGATGCCGTCGTTGTTAAAGATGCCGTCGCCGCTCTCGTCCCACAGCGGGCTGTCATCAAAATCCGGGTGCGCTGTCAACGCCAGGGCTACAATACCCTCCGTTTTACCAAACCCGATATCTTCTGACTTCAACGTCGTGGGAAATACATAGCCCAGCACCGGCGCGCCGTCCAGCTTTCCGGCCGGCTTGGGAACCGTCTTTCCGGCAGTACCCTCCACGGTAATCTCAAACTCCAGCTGACCGAATTTTTTATTGAGCTTCACCGCGGCCGATTTGATCTTAAAGTCAGGATTGTTGTCATACAACTTACAGCGTTCACAGGCAAACGCCACAGGCGATGCCAGCAACACAACAAATAGAAAGGCGATCATGTGTTTCATACGTAGAACTGTTTTATGGTTAATTCATGCTTCAAAAGTATTGGTTAGGACTCCTAAGCATCTGTTCCAGTTTTCCGAAAAGCACACAAAACTGGACCAGCAAAAAACAGTGTGAGCACGAAAGCCAACATGACGCCGGTCATAGGCGTCGCTCACCCCCGCGCCTATATTTGAGCCATACCACAAAACAAACACGCCTATGCACCTCAATCAGCGCATCCTCAGCGACCTCATCATACACATGAAATACGCACGCTACCTCCACGCGCTCCAGCGACGGGAGCTCTGGCCCGAGATCTGCGACCGCTACGCCACCATGCTGATCGGGCGGTACCCTGCCCTGCAGGAAGAGATCCGCGCACAGATGCAATTTGTACGCGACAAAAAAGTACTCCCCTCTATGCGTGCCATGCAATTCGCCGGACCGGCCATCGAGCGAAACAACAGCCGCATCTACAACTGCGCCTATATGCCCGTAGGCGACATCCGCGCGTTTTCCGAAGCGATGTTCCTGCTGCTCGGCGGCACCGGCGTGGGCTTTTCCGTACAACGCGAGCACATTGAAAATTTACCGGCCCTTCACAAAGCCCAAAAGCGAAGACGCTTCCTCGTCGGCGACAGCCTGGAAGGTTGGGCCGACAGCGTCAAAGTATTACTCAAAGGCTACTTCGGCCTGAGCGAATACCTCCCCGATTTCGACTACTCCGACATTCGTCCCAAAGGTGCGCGCCTTGTCACCGCCGGCGGAAAAGCGCCCGGCCCCGAGCCGCTGAAGATCTGCATCGCCCGGCTCTCCGCCATGCTCGACAGCAAACACGACGGCGAGCGGTTGTCATCCCTGGAATGCCACGACATGATGTGCCACATTGCCAACGCGGTGCTGGCCGGTGGCATCCGGCGATCGGCCATGATCTCCCTGTTCTCGTACGACGATGAAGAAATGCTCACCTGCAAATTCGGAAACTGGTGGGAGCTGAACGAGCAACGCGGCCGCGCCAACAACTCCGTCGTGCTGCCCCGCGACACCACCACCCGCGAGCAGTTTTTCGCGCTCTGGCAAAAGATTGAATTGTCGGGCGCCGGCGAGCCCGGCTTCTACTTCACCAACAACACCGACTGGGGCACCAACCCCTGCTGTGAAATCGCCCTGCGTCCCTTCCAGTTCTGCAACCTGTGCGAAGTCAACGCGTCGGACATCGAAAGCCAGGAAGACCTCAACCAACGGGCGGGCGCCGCGTCGTTCTTCGGCACGCTGCAGGCAGGCTTCACCAACTTTCATTACCTGCGCGAAGTCTGGAAAACCACCACGGAGAACGAAGCCCTCATCGGCGTCGGCATGACCGGCATTGCCAGCGGCGAAGTATTTAAGTACGACCTGCAAGAGGCCGCCGAAGTCGTCAAACGCGTCAACATGCGTACCTCCGGAAAGATCGACATCCAGTTCGCCGCGCGGTGCACAACGGTCAAGCCCTCCGGTACATCGTCGATCGTCTTGGGCACATCCTCCGGGATCCACGCCTGGCACAACGACTACTACCTACGCCGCGTGCGCATCGGCAAAAACGAAGCCCTCTACGACTATCTGCGCGACAACCACCCGGAGCTGCTGGAAGACGACCTGCTCAACTCCAAACAAGGCATCATCCGCATTCCGCAAAAGGCGCCCGCAGGTTCCATCCTGCGCACCGAAAGCGCGCTGAGCCTCCTGGAGCGTATCCGGAAATTCAACGCCGAGTGGGTCCGCAACGGCTACCGCAACGGCAGCAACGCCAACAACGTATCCGCTACTGTCAGCATCCCCGACGGCGACTGGGGGAAAGTAGGTGAATGGATGTGGCAAAACAAAGCCTCCTACAACGGCCTGAGCGTCCTTCCCTACCACAACGGCAACTATAAACAAGCCCCCTTCGAAGACATCCCCCGCGAAGAATTCGAACGCCTGGAACAAACCCTAAAAGACCTCGACCTCGCTCACGTCTTCGAACCCGACGACCTCACCGAGCTCCAGGCCGAAGCCGCCTGCGCCGGAGGAGCTTGTGCAATAGTGTGAGAGTGAGAGTGAGAGCGGGAATGAGAGCGAATACGGCGCGTTGTTTTCTTCGCTCTCACACTCACACTGACTCACACACTACCTCTAATTTCTTCACAAGCTTCCCAATCTCCCCTTCACAATCCGTCAGCTGTTCATTAAACACAGCATCATCCCGTGTAATACGCGACGATAGTTCCCGGTAATACGCAATCCCCTTCAACAGGTTCAGGCTAAAATGCAGCAAGTCCTTCGCGGCCTTCGCATCCATCTCCGTCAGTGCCGGCATCTGTCCCTCCAGGTATTTAATATTTAAAAGCAGCTCCTTTATAAACATATGCGGTCGGTTCTTAGCACGGATTAAATCTCCCCGCCCATAAATATGATCCGCCATCTCCGCCAACGTAGCAACCTGATCGAAGTACGCGATATTCGGCCCCGGACAAATCGTCACCGACTCGAGCTTCTTAAAAGGCGGCAGACCATACGCATGGATCGCCGCATTGCTCAACCCTATACACAAACACTCCTTGTTGACGATGTCGTGATACCGTTTTATATACTGCTCGGGGGGTAGCCCCAGCGAGCGCAGCTGGTCGATCTTCTTTTTCTGATACGCGTGCGACGCCGTACAGATTGGCTCCGTGGTAAACTCGGTATTGGAAACCAGGTGTTTCTCCGTACACGGACTGCCCGGCCGCCCTTGCGTCACCCGCAGGAGCCGCTCCCGTTGCCCAGACGTGCCCTTCAGATAATTGAACCGCACACCCAGGGGCGATGCATGACTCAGGATCACGTCTTCCTCCCGGGCGGCGCCCAGCAACTGCAAAGTCTCCGCGTCCACCGTTGTCGCCTCGGGGCATAACAAAAAAGGTGTACCCCACCCGATGCTCGCCAAATCGTAGTGCGTCGCCAGGAACGTCGTCTCTTCGCACGTACCGACACCACCCTGCGCCGTGATCCGAAGCGGATGCGGCGCATCAAAGGTGGGGATCCCTTTTGCCACGGCGGCGGGTTGATACAACGTGTGGAGCGACTCCACCAGCTCGGCGCGCTTCGTTTTAAACTCTTCGAGAATCGGTCCGAGCAACGTTCCGTCTGTAGCAAAGGCATGGCCGCCACAGTTCAACCCCGACTCGATCCGGAACTCGCTCACCCAGATGCCCTTCTTCGCCAGGTATTTACCCTGCACCAGCGCCGAACGATAGTCGCTTACCTTAATGACCACCTCCTTACCAAACACGCCATGCCCCCGCGCATGAAACGCATCCAGCCGCTCCAGGTAGTTGAACAACCGCGGGTTCAATCCCGCGGAGAATATAACAGACGAGTTCTCCAGCACACTATTCGCATAGCCGCGCAGCGCCGCCAGCGCATCCGACGAATCCGCCAATACACTGCCGTCTTTCGCGTAGTGATTCCGGTCCACCTTGGTCATAATGTTTACATCAATTCTTCCCGGCTGAATCTGACTGCGCAGGTATTTCTCCAGCGTCTCTTTTTCGCGTTTGTCGACACTCTCCGTCATGTGCTCATAAATACCACGCAAAGGATTACTGCCCGGTAACATTTCGAAATACTTCGAAATTTCAGAGCCTGTCGTAAACACCGCGCTGCGCAACGTTTGCATCTGCTCGTTCACCAGGTCATGAACAAGGTTCAGATAATCGGAAATACGTTTGGCCCGGTAGTCCGGCTCTTGTGGTGTGATCGGAAAAAAGGTCCGGTTGGCTTGCTTATAATAATGTTTGCGCATGGCTTCGATCAGGTTGTCCTCGATGATCGAAATCACGGAGTCGATACCGTATCGCGCCACCTTTACCGGCGTGTCGATCGTAAAAGCCAATCCCATCACCGGAATATGGAAGTTGTGTTGAGCGAGTGTTTGCATGGATGTTGATTACATATAAAGACACCGAAAGAAACAACGCCCAGGCGCAATGTGGTATGATTAAAATCACAGATCCCGGCAACTGACAAAAATCAGTACACAACCGTTGAAATGGAAGGCCGACAAAATAGGCGTATTTAAAAACGGATCTTGTGATCCTGTAGCGTCAGCTTCTTTTCCTTTTCCATTTTCTTTACCGTACGGATCACGGTCTCTACCCGCAGCCCGGTCATATCAGCCAACTGTTGTCGTGTAAAAGGAATGATTATGCCGGTACTTTGTGACATGGCGTTTTTGGCCTTATAGTGCTTGAGTAATGAAAGAATCCTGTGCTCAGGCTCATAGCTGGAGATCTCCGACAACACCATGGACTTATACCGTAGCCGCGAACACAGCACCTCGTCCATCTTCAGATGCAGATCGAAATTCTCCTTTAGCATCTGGAAAAAATAATCCGCCGGCAACTTCCACACCTGCGAGGGTTCGAGGGCGGCCACATTACCGGGATATGGAAACTTACCGATCAGCGCGGGTTCGCCAAAGCTTTCGCCGGCACCAAAAATTCCCTGGATAAATTCCTGGCCCAGCGGGTTCACAATAAACATCTTCACCGTCCCGCGCTCCACCTGCAGGTAGTCCGTTGCGGCGTCACCTTCGCACACCAGCATCTGATCTTTCCGAACCGATACCAGCTTCGCATGATACCGGACCATTGTCTTTTCAGGAAACACTTTTCTTTTTGTTTGCCCATAAAGTTACCCGCAACGCCTGCAAATAATCCTGACATACATCACTCCACGCCATGACAAACGCTGGAGCGGCAGATGAGTGCGGGCAATGCTAACCACATCACACCCAAGCCTGCTTAAACCGCTCGAATAAAATATTATTCTCCAAATGAATATGGCGCATCAAATCTTCGTCAAACTCCCGCAGCCGCTGAAATGTGATGCGAAACGTGGGGCACGCAAACTCCGGCGGTGTGTAGTTATCCGACAGCAACCGGATCTGCCTGATCAAATTCCCGGCCGCCTTGTGCTCATCTTCCATTGCCGCAATGGGCGCCTGCAGCATCCGCCCGAGGGGGTGGTGATAATCCGGCTCCGGGTTCTCCAGCCGCTTGATCGTCGGGAACAAAATAAGCTCTTCCTTCTCCATATGCAGCGTCAACTCTTCCGCCAGCTCCATAAAGGCATTCCTGATCGGCAGCAACGCCGGCGTATCCTGCCCATGCCGTTCGCACACCCGCTCCAGCAACGCCTCCAGCTCCGGTATAGCCTTTCTTACAAACGCATGATGCTGCTGCACGATAAAGTCCGTCAAAAACGCGGACCCCCACGTCTCCGGCCGCAGCACCTGAACACCCGCCGGGGCCTCCTGAATCTCCGACTGGATCTTTACTGGGTCCAACCCCATACGCATACACGCCTCCTCCAGGCTGCGATGCCCCCCGCAGCAGTAATCGATATTATACCGCGTAAACACCGACAAAGCGCCCGGGTGATCGATCGCCAATTGCGCCACCGTCGGCACTCCGCCTTCCGCAGCTGTAGATTGAATGTCCATAGTAATTTTCGTTATACGCCAAAAATAAACTATAGACTATAGGTGTCCTTATGACCTCAATCATACAGCACTATAAAACGGTTATCCTGTTTTTTCTTTGCTGTCATACTCACGCTGTATTCCCGAAACCCAAACCAAACCGGCTCCGTATTACCTTCCATGAAAATCCTCGTCACCGGCAGCGCCGGCCACCTGGGTGAAGCCCTGGCGCGCACGCTGCAGCAACTGAACCGCAATGTGATCGGCCTGGACATCAAGCCTTCTCCCTACACCACAAAGGTCGGTTCCATCACCGACCGCGCCTTCGTCAAGCGCTGCCTGGCCGGCGTCACCACCATCTTCCACACCGCCACCCTGCACAAACCCCACGTCAACACCCACAGCCGCCAGGAGTTCATCGACGTCAACCTCACAGGTACGCTCACCCTGCTAGAAGAATCTGCGGCGGCGGACGTACAGCAATTCATCTACACCAGCACGACGAGCGCCTTCGGCGACGCCCTGGTCCCACCTGTCGGCCAACCCGCCGCGTGGATCACCGAGACCATACCCAGCGTGCCCAAGAATATCTATGGTGTAACAAAAGAAGCCGCGGAGAACCTCTGCCAGCTCTTCTGGCGCAACCACAAGCTGCCCTGCATCGTGCTGCGCACGTCGCGCTTCTTCCCGGAAGACGATGACGATGCAGCGAAGCGCACCGCCTACAGCGGCGACAATGCTAAAGCCAATGAGTTCCTGTTTCGCCGTGTGGAGATCGGGGACGCTGTGCAGGCTCACCTGCTGGCGGCGGAGAAGACGCGGGAGATCGGGTTTAGCCGGTATATTATCAGTGCGACGAGCCCGTTTACGATGGCGGACTTGCAGGAGCTTCGTAACGATGCCCCCGCAGTAGTGCGGCGCGTAGCGCCGACGTACGTGGAACTATACGATCACCTGGGATGGAAAATGTTTTCGGAAATTGATCGGGTGTATGTTAATGAGAAGGCGCGCCGGGAGCTGGGGTGGAAGCCGGTGTATGACTTTGCGTATGTGTTGAAACAGCTGGAGGCGGGGAATGAATTGACAAGCCCGTTGGCGAAGGTTATTGGCGTAAAAGGATATCATGGACATGCGGCGAAGTGACTCGCCAGTCTGAAGATTGGCATTAGAGAGGCACTCCCGATAGCTATCGGGACGCCCTCCCTTCGGTCGGAAGACTTGCGCCAGATATCGTCGTTATTGGCTCAGACGTAGCGTTAGCCTTTCACCTTCTTATTAACATATAAAATATACCCCACGACCGTAAAGGCGACAAAGTATCCTACCGCCAACAAATGAAAATTAACCGCCGGCACAATCGCCTTTCCGCGTTCGCTCGCGCCTAAGAAATTAAAGATCGTGTAGCTATAGGGCATAATATAGCTATACTTCCACCGCAGCACACCGATCGATGCCACCCACAGCAGGAACCCCGCACCCACCGGCACCAGAAAGTTCCGGTAATTCAAGCTGATCAAATACTGTAACGCCACCATCGGCAGGCAATCCAAAAAGTAATACGCATTCTCTTTCAGAAAAAACAACACATCCGGGGATCCCGGAAACGGAACATGCCCCAGCACCAACGGTGGCACTAACGCGGCGATTACCATCCCAACGTTAAACAACACAAAGAACGCCACGACCAGCGTGAGGATCACCGCGAGCTTGGAGAAGTAAATCGTGGTATAGCGCAGCGGCGTTGTATGCACCTGCTTCCAGGTATTGTTCTTATACTCCAGCTGCGTAATCAAACTGACCGACAGCATCACCCCCATCGGCAACAGAAAGACCGCCATCGACTCCCACGACGTGCTCCAATGGTTCATCCAGAATCCCTCGGAAGTATACACCTTGCGAAGGCCCGGAGCATGCGCCGGCCGTGCTACCACCACCACGGCGGGTGTAAAGAACGCACCGATCACCACCAACCACGACGCCAGGCTCCTGCGGCGCTTGATCCATTCGCTTTTATAGCTATCAATAAATGTCAACCGCATCGTTAATCGCTGATTAAATCCATGAATAAAGTTTCGAGATCACGTTTGTGCGTCGTGATGCTATAAATGCCGACACCCTGGTTCACCAGGTGCGCGGCCATCGACGGTATATCTTGTCTCATCAGGCCGCCCACCGTCAGCTTTTCTCCGGCCTGCAGGCTTGTCACGCCCAGCTCCTGAAAGCTCCGCGCAGCGTTGGGCATATCGTCCACTTCGAAGGTTACCGTCCCGTCCAGGTCCGCCAGCCGGTTTAGTGCCGGAAGCGTACCCTGAAACCGAAGCGTACCGCGGTGGATGACGCCGACATGGCTCACCAGCTTTTCAATCTCCGCCAGCAAGTGACTGGAGATGACAATCGTGATGCCATGCTCTTCGTTCAGGCGCCTGAGCAGGGCACGCATCTCGATGATGCCGTTGGGGTCGAGGCCGTTGGTGGGCTCATCGAGAATGAGCAACGAGGGGCTGTGAAGCAGCGCCGCCGCAATGCCGAGCCGTTGCTTCATGCCCAGGGAAAACTGGCTGACATACTTGCGACCGGTGCCGGCCAGGCCCACCAGGTCGAGCACTTCGTGAATCCGTGACGATGGACACCGGTATAACACACGCAGTATTTCCAGGTTCTCGTGCGCGGTGAGATGGCCATACAACGAAGGATTTTCGATCAGGGCGCCTACCTGCCGAAGTATATCGATGCGATGCCGCCACAGGTCCATCCCGAAGATCGACACGCTGCCCTGCTGCAAGGTCAGGAGGCCAAGCACGAGGCGTAAGGTGGTGGTTTTGCCGGCGCCATTGGGGCCGAGGAATCCATAGATGCTCCCGGTTTCCACCTGGAGGTTGATGTTTTCCAATGTCTGCTCGGTGTTGCCGTAACGGTGTGTGAGACCGGTCGTCTCAAGACAATAAGTTGATGCCTGCATGGCGCTGATTTTCGGGCAAGACGGCGTATAGCCGCGAATGTTACAATCTATACCAGAATGGGGGAGAAATATTTCAACAACGATCGGTACCTTAGCCTAAACCTAATTCCTATGAACATGAAGAATCACATCGTTATCCTCGCCCTGACCGTCGCCCTCGCGGCATGTTCCAAACCCCAAGCCGACGAAAGCGCGCAAGACGACACACTTCGAAAAGTATTACTTCAGCAGCTCAAGAACAGCCACTCCCACGAAGAGTGGTTTGCCCCCTTTGTTCCGGCCCTCGACGGCGTCACCGCCGAACAAGCCGCCTGGATCGACTCCACCGACAACCACTCCATCGGCCAGCTGGCTTCGCACCTTGCCTTCTGGAACGGCCGCATCCTCCAGTCCTTCCAGGGCAACACCCCACCCGAGTTCAAAGACGACAACAAAACCACCTTCCGCCAGCTCAACGAACAAGAATGGAAAGCCGTTACCAAACAACTCGACAGCATCCAAACCGAAATCGAAAAGCTCGTCGAGAACGGCACCGACGCACAAGTAAAAGAATGGAGCTCTACCATCGCGAACCTGTCCATGCACAACGCCTACCACACCGGGCAGATACTATACATCCGTAAGAAGAACGGGTGGTGGAAAAAGTAGCATCATAGGGAAGCCCATCTACGAGGTCACTTCGCTCGAAGCCCCCTGTAGATGGGCCGCGTCAATTCTGAGGTCCAGCAACCTCGCGATTAAACAGGAGATTTTTGCGTTATTCTTATCTGCTTCCCGCGTTTTCCGGTGGAGCCTGGTTTACCGTCTTCACCCTTTAAGACGCTGAAGCCGTTCTCTGGATGGGGGGTTCCGCCCTTACCGCCTTTCCCTCCACTCCCTCCCTCGATATTCACAGAAGGGTTCCCCTTGTCAATAATTTCGAGATAAACCGCACCGCCATTTCCACCCGCACCGCCGCCACCACCTCCGCCTCCGGAATACCAATTGGAATCGGCATCACTTCCGCGTCCGCCAGGGCTGCCGGATACATCTATCACGCCGTGAGAAATGAAGTCTCCTCCAACATAAATATATAGCAATCCACCAACCCTGCCGGGCGATCCGCCTGCTGCACCTTTCCCAGGCGAGGAATGCCCTCCCGAAGGGCCACGGTTTGATGGGTTATCACAGGCATCACACGCATGACCCTGCACCTTATATTTTTGATCGATACACAGGTAACATTCTTCACATTTGCCCGGATTGGCACACGCCATCGCCTCTTGATTCGACATACCTCGGCTGCCACGTCCCCCCGTGCCTAAAGAGTCTCGCTTGCCCGAAAAGCAAGCGAGTTGCAAACACGAGCTCTGATGGCATTCCTGTAGCCTACCTCCATTTCCACCTCGGCCTCCTGCTGTCGGCTCATCGTAGTCATGTCCAACCCTGTTGCCGTTATAAACGATTGTATCAAGTGATTTTCCTGTCACTTCAAATCCCTTCGATCGTATCGTGCCTTCAAGACGAAAATTCCCATAACAGATTATTTGCGTCCATGCCGGAGTATCGCCGTAAAATTCCAGCACGGCGCCTTTGTGAATGAGGATTGTCTCATATTCTAATTTCTGCCCCGCCGGCAGTCGGACGGGATATCCACTTCGCACGATGAGCTGACCAAAATGGCTCCGTTTTTCTTTCTCGCCCGGAAGAAAAAACATAAACAAGAATATAACTGCGATAGCGCAGATGACCAAGGCTGACAATTTCGCGCGCATAGCTATTCAACAATTAGGGTTCGGGTTGCGGTATAATAAGTACCGTCTCCTTTGGGCGTTGATGCTGTGATCGTAATAACATCGCCCACATGAAGACTACCTTCGTTATAAACAAACTGCGTTTCCACAGTCGCTGATTCGGCCGTCGTATAAACGGACGCCGGCGTGAGATTCCCTGCAGAGGCAGTAAATATCACCGGCGTTTGAGGAGTCACCAGGCCGATGCTGCGGTCCAGCATTGCTGTCACGGGCATTTGCCCGCCAGTACTATCTACCGTGACCTGGGGAAGGTCAAGTACAATTTGCTCGGCATATGCGGCGGTCAGTGTAAATGACACGAGGGTATCGTATGACCGGTCCGCTGTCGCGATGCTTACGCGGTACAGGCCCGGCGCACGCCCTGCCGTAAAAATGGCGGTCACCTCTCCCGTTCCGACGGGGTCGATCGTTACCCGCGACAGATCGGGGCCACCGAACTCCCGCAGTGTTGCATGCTCTGTCGCAAACACCAACGGTTCGTTCAGTCCCATACTTACGTTGATCGTGCCCTCGGATGTACCATCTGCCACCATGCCTGTAAATCCTAGCAGTTCCACACTCTTTATGGCCGCGGCATCTGGCAGTTTTTCAAGCGTAAGCAATTTGGAGATCTTATATCCACCGGCGCCGCCATATACTTCAAAAACCCCCGGGCGGCTTCCGACTTTCAACAAAGTAGTGCTGCTATTCTCCAGGCGAAGGTCCATGACCATTGTCGTATCGCCGTTCTGAAATTTCCCCGCTTTCGTGGACAGCGTCACTAACCGGAAACCGGATGCGGCATCCTCCGGTAGTGAAACCGTTATTTCGATTGTGGTATTTCCATCCGCGCGGTAGGTTTCTTCTTCGTCCCATTGCAGATCAATCGTTGAGGGCGCGCTATCGTGGTCGTATCCACAAGCGCCGATACAAAAAAGTGTTATCCAAAACAGTTTTTTCATACTTCGTTATTTAGGACTTAGCAGTGTGCCCAGCTCTCCGAGGGCGCTCACCACGTCGACATCAAAAGAGAGTGAGATATAGAAATTGGCCCGAACGCGTTCCGAATCAATCAGCGGGCTCGGGTTCACATCTTTGGTCCAGATGGTGCCCATGCTCAGGCGAGCTGCGTCGGTTAACCGTATGCCGGCGCCCGTCAGCAGGTTGAGATTAGCGCCGCCGTTACTGATCAGGTTTTCACGTTTGCCATCTTCTTGCAGATTAGCGACCGTGACGCCCAACACAAAACTTGCGCCTTTCCACATCCTCCTCCAGAACGGGCATTTATGCAACAATGCCTTTTCACTTACTTCGTCATACAACAGGTATCGCTTCTTATGGCTCTTCGCCAGCAACCCGTAAAAGGCATTCCGATTGATCGGGTGGAAATTAAAATTCGCCCCGAAATACGGCGTCACCGAAGCGCCGACAGTCTTACTGGTAAGCAGGGCAATACCGACGTCGGCCGTTACCCGCCACTTGGTTCGCGTTTCGAAGTCTCCCGAGGTAAAGCCCCCGGTATTCCTGGCCGTCGCCAGTTGTATGTTCCGATTATTGTTTAGCAAAGAGTCCACCAGTTTACTGGACTGGTCATTTATGCGAAGAACATTGTCGCGATAGTTTTCGTACACGTTCCCCACACGCTGAATATCATTCCGATGGGAGTCCAGGCTATCGTAAAGAGCAGAAAATTGCCCCTTCAGTCGGTTATCCCGGGCGGTAAGTTCGCGACGCGTACTAATCGGATTTGGTGTATCGGCAAACAATTTGCGTCGTTTTCCGGCCCCTACAATTACCTCATCGCGAATAAACGCCTGAATCTGCAAAAGATACGCTTCATATTGTTGCAACGACCGGATGTATTCATTGGCGGTGGCGGTGTCAAAATCATTTACCTCATCTAACTTGCGCAGCCCAATCTTCTGAAGATTGTCGTAGGGAATTAACCCCGTCGGGACATCCCGCTTAATGTTTTGGTATAGAAGGGGAACACGTTGAAGAGAATTACCTCTGTTCGCGCCTGCGATGTCCAGCAACGTCTCGAACATCTTGTATTTATCAAGTTGGCCAGCCTCGAGAAATCGCCTTTTGCTATCTCGCAACAATGTGCCGTCACCAACAAGAAGGGTATACACATCCGGAGCTTCTTCGTTACGTTTATAGTATTTGTCGAGTTGCATCAAATAAAACCGATTCAAGATTATCTTATCTAACAGGTTTTTCCGTGTTTGCTGATCTTGGATACGGTCAATGAGAATAATCTCCGATTTCAACTGACTGCCGAATTCCAATTTCAAATATCCTGAAATAGCCTCCTTCACGATGCGAATATCCAGTAAAGGATAATTTTGATCGCTGAGATAATTCGATCGAAGTTCATCGAATTCCTTCGCCGTCGTCGGATCATATCCCCGGATCATGTTTTCAATGACACTATCGATTCGTTGCACGATACTCTTCGAAAGAAAAAAATGCAATTTATCTTTCTCACCATCGTCCATGCGACGAGTGACTTCGAAGAAAAACAGATATTCCCTATCGGGTTCGAGCGGCGGAATAGGTAACAAAAAGGCATCGGATTTACCTTGAATCTCGTTTTGCTCCCAGGGCCAGGGACAAATGGCATTACATCGTCTGCCGTCAAAATCACAGGACGGGCAAAACATGAGGGAATCCATTTTGATCATCTCCTGGTATTTGCCCGTAAGATCTTTCCATCGGCGCCCCTTTGTTTTTTCAACCATGTTCTGGTGCGCCGCAATGTATCCGTTAATCGCCGCTTCGAATTCCGAGATCGAACCCATGACGGAATAAATCTCGTTATATGCAAGAAGACCAACCTGATGTTTGACAAATCGTGACAACCTGCTGGAGTCGGCTTGCAATTCACTGATAAGATTGGATGCCTGCAATGTCGCCCCGTTTAATTGTATACTGACACGAATGGCACTGTTTTTAGTTTTATCTTGTCCATTCAGGTAAGCCTCCACCTTGCTCACCAGATCACGCAACTGTAACTTTTCTGCAAGCGCAGTATTCTCCTCCTTGAGCCGCACGGCATATCGACCGACGTCACGAGTCATATCTCTAGGAGCAGCGCCCTTACACGCATAACATATCGAATGAAGGGCATCATCTATTTTCTTTCTAGTTTCAGGTGCAAAATAACTAACGTCCTTTTTGTCATCAGGAACAAGCCATTTACTCTTATCCAGCTCTCTTAGTAACATATCCATCTCGCCCCGAATGATTCTGAGCGTATCAAGCTTTTTCGCCAGCCGTGTTATCTCCCCTGTGTGTACACTCCGTACCATGCGAAAAAATTCCAGCCGCTTATCATAGATGCTTTTACAGTCGCAATCACAATCCGCGAGTTCGTCGTCTTTATCAAATAAATCGTAACCATCTCCCTCACATGCCTGGTACGCATCATCGATGATCTTCAATCGAACAGACTCTATATTTTTCGCATCACCGGTCACATGAAAAGGAACGTCAAACGGGACATACTTTGTACCGATGACCGCACCCGGCTTCAAACTCACCTGCACCGTATCGAGAATTTCATTGCCTTTATCACGCTGTGCAAAACCTGTTACAGCGCACATTTGAACCAGGCATATTGCTGTACTTTTTATAAAAAGGTATCTCATGATCATTTTATTTCGGTGCCTCAGAAGTGAATAATTCATCTGCTATAGACAAAAACCTGCCAGGGTTTTTTGACATTATTTTTTCAAACAATTCTTCTTTGTTATCGAACGATTCCAATTTCCGCCGTAACAATATATTAGCTTCACTTTCCTGCCCCCTCCTGTAGAAGGAACTTGTACCCCAAAGAATCCGATTCTCACATTCCGCCACCGCACTGAGATTCCGCATAAATTCTTCCTGTGGGCCGCCCGACACTTCGGCATATACATTGGGAAAGGTGTTCATCAAACCAATGATTTCGTCATTTCTGCGCTTAACTTCTTTTTCCCTCATCCCGTTAGATTCACTGCCCAGCCTGAAACACGTAAAACAGAGTTTAAGCCGTGGAAATAGATTCAATACCTCCCGATAGGCAGCGGGATCTGTGAAATTGTGTCGAAACACATCCATGCTTTGCCGGACATATACCCGGGGGAGATTTGCCGCCTGAATGTGCGGGATACTAGCATCTATCTTATCAGACCGCAAATCACGCGCAAGGGCCACGGCCGAATCAAGCTCCGAAAGATGCGCCGGCGCAAGTTGTTGTCTCATAAGACTTCCCCGAAGGTGCATTTTTCCTATATTGTTATCCGTAATAACCGGTATGCTGTATTCCTCGGCAAATCTATAAAGCTCAAAGAGGGACGGGTCGAACGGGTAGAAGCCAAGGGCCGGACACAACTGAACTCCCCCGAAGCCATGCTTTTGAATATAGGTCGCTACAAAATTCGTTAGCTCAGCCCCCTGATATCGCCGAGGATCTGCGCACACAAACGGGATAATTTTATCTTTATACTTGTGTTTTAAACGGATCAGCTCATACAGTTGTGTGGGATAATTTATCAGGGACGCACCTGCTTCCATATAGTCAAAATCCAGGGGAAGCACTACAAACCGCATGTCGGGCACATCCGTATAGTTCTTCACTATTTCTTGCCAGACTTCATCCTGCGTCTCGTGGCGATTAACGACGACCATGCGCGCCAGCAGGTTCCCTTTGTCAAAAGCGTTGAAGGGATTGATAACTTTTAGGCCCTCGACGATTGTCTCCCGGATGTCGTCGATGTGGATCATCCGCCCGATAAACGACTTGGGTCGGCTACGATGGAACCGAACCGGGACGCACGCTTCGTTGAAGATATGGGTATGAATGCTGTAGTAGGAGCTCATCGTTATTCTTCTTTTTTCGGGCGTACCCCGGTATTTCTCAACTGGAATAATCTCAGCAGAATCTCAAACCAGGCTGTCGACCCCACGCTGGCGAGCAAGCCCATGACGATAGCACCCGCCAGATAGGTAATCAGCTCGCGTGGCGAGCGGATGTTATAAGCGGGAATGGTGCGGAAATAATGTATCCGTTCTTTCACCGTCTGCACAAAACTCGCCTGATAGAGCTCATCGTAAACACTCAACTCCATTTCATCTTCTGCAATCCGGTTGTGAATAGATTCCTCGATCGCGGCCTCCATATCGGTCAGATCGAGCTGGCTACAATCTTCGAGACACGCTGTGTGGCCGGTTCGCATCGCCGCGTCGGGGCGACAGGCAGCCTCTTTTACCGAGTCGATAGGAACAACAAGAAAGTGCGCAACATACCGCGCCGTGGACGGTGTCACATCGATCTTGAATTTTTTGGCATACGCAACGACGGAATCCTGTGTCAGGCTGTCGGCCGAAATAAGATCGACGGTAAGTGCATGTACGTGCGCCGGAGTGGACGGCAAAAGTGATTTAATATAGCAGTAGCGTGTCCGTAATCTCCGGACGGTATCGCGCAGCAGGCGTGAAGCCTGTTCAATATCCTGTTCCAAAAACTCCACATTGATTTCGCGGGAGGACTTGGGAAGGCTCCAGCCCATCGGGAGGCCCGAGGTCTTTAGCACCCCTCGCAAGCTATCGGCCCGCGCGATAGACAGGGCCAGGTACAGACGGTATCGCTCCTCATACTCATCGTCGGTGCACCCCTTACACGTAAAATCGGTATCCTGAAAAAGCTTGTCATGAACGGATTTCTCTGCAACCCCTACCAGGCTTTGCCGTAGATCTTTGTCGGAAAAAATCCGGAGACCAATGTGAAAGATATTTAAATTGAGGATCAGCGCCAGTGTAATCCCAAACCAGCGCAGGTCCTTGCGTATACTTTTTTTGTATTCACCCGTAACACGGTCCTGATAGTTATTGAACCAGGCTTTGATGTTATTTTGGAGCCCTTCAAGCTTCTTTTCACCGCTGATAATTAAAAATCCTGTCATTAGTCTTTTGAACTCACCGTCGTCCAGGTCCTTAATAATATCCTGATAGAGCTTGAATTCATCGCCGTTATTTGCCAGCACAGGCAGCCTGGGAATATGATTGACAACGATCGTCCGGGTCGTAAAATAATGCTCGCGCAGCACAGCCAGCAGCGTATCGGCAAACGTCGCCGCGGAGATATACGCCGGATATCGCCTGGCTTCCGACTTCAATGCCCGGACGTGGGGATGCAGATACAGCAGTGATCCCCAATTGATACCCTGTGGTTCATCCAGTGCTTTACGTATACTTAAATACAGGTACATCTGGCGTTTTTGGCGAACGTTTAGATTGTTCACCCATTCGACCATGAGCGATACGATGGAACTATAGATCAGCAACGTGACCGTAATCGCTACTATTGACTCAAGAATCGGTGAGTTAAACATTCTTTCGTTCGGCTAATAAAAAGTACATAGCAACATGGATCACCCCATGCTCGTTGGGGCGCCTGCAGTGATACATTATAACATATGAAAGGCCACGACAACGCGCGGACTTACGCCTGAAAAGGCTATTAGATGGGCTGCAATAAAGATATAATAAAAACGGCGATATTCTCGATATCGAATCAGAAATTTAATTGAGCATCAAAATCGCAGCCTCTACTATATATTATTATCTGGTAACATCTACAAGTGGCACGCCCAGGCTAACGATCGGGGCTAAACACTCGCTAGATACCGCCGCGAATCCAGAAATTATCCAGAATCACCACTGTCATTGCTCCGGAACACAATTCTGCAAGCACCATGGCCACAGCAAAAACACATTTCATTATCAGCCTGATCGCTCTACTCTCAGCCTGCCACACAAACGAAAAAAAATCCACCTCCCCGGAGGCAACGGTCCTGGAATGTGTCACGGCATTGGAAAATTTTGATATTAAGACTGTCCGCTCCTTGTTGGCGCGGAATGCGCAGAACGACGCCATGCTGGCCTCCCTGGAGTCAGCATCCGCATCAATGAGTGATGCACAAAAAGAAGTGTACAAAAGCCAGTTCAAAAACCGCCAACATCAGGTTACGGTCACGAACGAAGATGATGAGTCTGCATCCGTCACCGTGACAAGCGAAGGCGGAGCGCCTGGTATGGGATTTTCGTTTGAGTTAACGTATGAAGATACCGCGTGGAAGATCGAGAGCATCATGCCTCGCTAATACAGCACATGCAGGTACTACGTATTAGTGCTAACGCCTTTGACAACAACGTATACCATTGCGTCAATTATAACCATTGCCCACTGCGGTCGGGAGACCGCAACCATACTGGGCACAAGTGTCGCACCTGCGCTAACGCTCGGTGCTAACACTTGCGCCAGATACCGTATCATTAGTGCAAGATATGCACGACACTCAGCATGCCCGTTTTCCCGTCGTACGATGGAACGACCAATGTTTGCGAACGGCCATGCTTGTGACGGCCCCACTTGTATTGATGTGTTAAATAGACCACGTTGGTGGAAAGTATTCCCACGGCGGCACCCGCCAGCACGTCGCTTACCCAATGGCGATTGTTCATCATGCGCATCACGCCCACACCCGTCGCCACGCTGTACGCGCCAATGCTATACCATTTACTGATGTGGCCATATTCCTTCGCCATGAACGTCGCCGCAGCGAAGGCCGTGGCCGTATGCCCGGAAGGAAACGAGTTGCGCTCGCCGGTGTCCGGGCGTGGCACGGCGGTGATCTTCTTCAGGGGAAAAGTCATGGCGGCGACGAGCAGTCCCGACTTGACCATCAGCGCCGTGCGATTCGCAAAATCATTCTTCCCTTTTATCCCGGCCAAATTCAATCCATAGACGGCCGCCATCGGGGCGTATTGAAGATAATTGTCTATACGATGACGATACGTCGGAATCGTCCGGTCCCGCAACTCTTTAAACTCAACCCGGTCAAACGTTTCGTTGTCGGTATACGAAAGCAGGCTTAACGCCATCAGCGCCACGGGAACGCGGGTGGCCCTTACCCATTGATATTTCTTTGAAAGTGATAGCGTGGCGTCCTGTATATACAGATCTCTGCGAAAGTGTGTAGAATCAGATCTTTGCGCGAAGGCCGTCACCAGGACAAGCTGCCATAAGAGAACCAATGCCGTTGTCTTCATTCGATTAAGCGTTGCTATAGAGCAGACTGAATTTATTCTGCTCCCGCAAGGCTAACCAAAGACTTTGGAGAGATTCTGTGCTTTTCGGCTAATCAGAAAACGTAATCGAAAAGGTGTGCGTCATGCCATCAAATGAATACGCCAGTGTATACCCGGCACTATCGCATATTTTCTTGACGATCGCCAGCCCCAAGCCTGTGCTGTTCGGGTCGGCGCTTTCCTTGCTAAAGCGTTCGGTCATTTTCTCAAAACTGATGGCCAGCTGCTTGCCTTTGTTGGATACCGACAACGTGCGACCCTGGGTCGTTACGATAATGTCTTCGCCCCTGGTGCTGTAGCGGATCGCGTTGTTAAAAAGATTTGTGACCAGGATCTCGACCAGTGTTTTGTTGGCGTTCAGGTGAAGTGGTGCGAGGGTGGTTAAAATTCCGATACCATGGAGCTCCGCCACGGGCTTTTGACTATCGGCGTGCTGCTGCACCATGGCAGGGAGATCGACAGATTCTTTTTCCCAAAACTGCCCGTTGTCAATCTTGCTTAACAACAGCAAATTTTTGTTCAGCCGCGACATGCGCTGTGCCGTCGTCTCCAGCTCCAGGAGCGTTTCCGCCTCGGGCTGCGCCAGGTGCGGGCTTTGCATGAGCGCATCGATCTTGGTTTGAAAGATGGCGATGGGCGTCTGAAGCTCATGCGACGCATTCTCAATGAACTCCATTTGATCGAGATATACCTTCCGGCTCCTCTCGGTCAGGTAGCTCAGCGCCTTGTTCAAATCGTTGAATTCTATAATCGGCGATTCCACGAGCGGGATAGTCTCGTTCTTGTCCAGCTCAAAGGCCCTGAGCCGTTCCAGCGTGTTGTAGAAGGGCTTCCAGATGCGCTTGGCCAGCCGACGGTTGAGCAGTAATAAACCTGCGGTGAGCAGGATGGAGACAATCACCTGCACGAAGCCTATCGCCAGTACCAGGTCGTGGTTGTCTACCAGTGACGTACGCGCCGTGAGCGCGTAGGGTTTGCCCTTCACCACAAACGTGGTGGTCAGTTGTCGGAAGGGCTTTGTCTCCTTGCCCAGCTCGTCGTATAGGTAGACCGTATTAAATATCGGATCAGACGAGGATCGGTCGGCGGGCTTAATGTCGATATTGTACGACAACTGATCAAAGACCCTTAAATCCATCTCCAAATCGTCGAGGTACTCAAAACTCTGAATATGCCGGGCAAACTGATCGGCCTGCAACGACAGGGACTCATCGATCTCTTCGTTCAGAATCGCCTGAATGGACAGGAAGGAAATCGGGATACTGATCAGAAGAAGGACGAGCGAGTAGAGCAGCAGGCTTCTTAGGTTAACTTGCAGGAGTCTCATGTTGAAAATTTATAACCCAGTCCATAGACGGTTTTGATATAGTCCTCACTACCGGCATCGGTAAGCTTCCGCTTCAGATTTTTCATGTGTGAGTAGATGAAATCAAACTTATCGAGCAGCTCCGCGTTGTCGCCGGACAAGTGCTCGGCAATCGCATTCTTCGAGACAACCCGGTTTTTGTTCGCCAGCAGAAAGATCAGCAAAGCATACTCCATTTTTGTTAAATCCAGCTCCCGACCATGGACGGAAACGGACTTGCCAATCAGGTCTACGGAGATCTCCTGGAAGACGATCTTATTACTACCATCGAAACGTTTTCTCCGGATGATGGCCGACACCCGCGCGATCAGCTCGGGCATAAAGAACGGCTTCGCCAAATAGTCGTCCGCACCGAGGTTGAGCCCCATGACTTTGTCTTCCAGGGAATTCCTGGCGGTGATGATGATCACACCGTCGGTTTTGTTGTGCTTCTTGATCGTCTCGAGAATCTTTAACCCGTTGCCATCGGGCAGGTTGATGTCAAGCAGGATGCAGTCGTAGTCGAAAATCGGGATTTTCTCTTCGGCCTCGGCTGCCGTGTAGGCAATTTCGCAGACATATCCCTCTGTTCGGAGGACGGCGGCGATGCTTTTGACAAGTTGCTTCTCGTCTTCGATGATGAGGATCTTCATCTATGCTCGTGGTGAATGGGGATGAACACATCCCAAGTTAAATAATTCAGAACAGTCTGTCACGGGCCATTTTAACACGTACCCCGCATTTCTGTAAAAATGGCGAGGTTATGGCCTAAGCTACCCGGCAATTCTGTACGAAATCTGAATTTTTAAAAGCTAATCCCCTTTCTTCAGAAGCTTTCCATCTACATCAAAAGAGAGCTTATACGACGACGCCCCCTTTTCAATCTCCGCCTCATATTTAATCACGCCCTTATCCGTCACCTTATTTGCCTCTTCCAGTGTATAGCCTGCATACTCCTGTTGAATTACCTCTTGCGCGTGGCGTGGGAGGTCCGTTTTGGTTATCTCTTCTTCCGTGCCCACCATTACCCCGCTCGCAGCAAAGATGGCCGACATCTCTTTACCGTTCTTTTTAAATTCAGCCTCGAAGTTCTCGCCTTCTTTTTCCCATTTTGCGTCTTTCACCTGAAACCTCTTTTCAAGCGCGGCCTTCACAGGGACCGGCACAGTTTTCGACTCGACCTTTTGCGCAAAGATCTGCGCACCGATAAAACACAAACGATTGCGATAGCTGTTTTCATAGTTATTATTTTTTCCGGCAAGTAACAGTATGACTCTGGAGCGAATCTGTTTTTATCGACCGTTTCGTTAGCTTCTAATCAGAATATATACAACATTAAAACTTATACGTATACCCTACCCGTATTACTTGCGTCTCGTAGTAGTCCGTGCTGACATAGCGGAATCCATCGCCCAGTACACGGCGTTTTATGCGCAGGGTATTGGCCATGTCGGTGGCATTCAGGAAGAGCTCGCCCCGGTCGTGTTGGATGGGCTTTTTAACACCGGCGTCCAGCGAGAATCGCGCGTAGAGCTTGCCTTGAGGAACGATGTCGGGAGCCAGGTAGGTACCCGAAACCTGCACATCGCATTTACCGCGAAGGTGAACGACGCTCGTGAGCTTGACACTGCCCGAATAGATCTCCTGCCGTTCGGCGGAGAACGTATTTTCCTGCGGATACAGGTTCACGACGCTAAAGGCATCCATCCTGTTTTTATATCCATTCAAATTGACATTCAGATCCATCATGTTGCCAAAGCGCTGTGACACGATGATTTCGGCGCCCGTCATGCGGCTCTTGCCGGCGTTTTGAAAGATGTTATAGATCAGGGTGCTGCCCGGCACAACGCTTCCGATGCGCGTGATCGTCGCCTCCATGGCTTTATGGTAGACCGACGAATACCAATAGCCTGCCTGCCAGCTTGCTTTATACCCCAGCTCGAATGTATTCGTAAACTGGGGCCGCAGCCCCGGGTTTCCGACCTTGATGATCTCCGCGTCGTCATACTTCGGAAAAATGCGGATATCGACTTCGTTGGGACGATCGACCCGCCGGTTATAAAAAGCAGACAGGGTACTCTGCGGCGTCAACTTGTAGGCCAACCGCACGTTGGGGAACGGCTGCGTGTAGTGGTAGCCACTGCTCTTATAGGTTCTATGCTCGGGATTGACCGTGTAATAAATATCGACATACTCGACCCGAAGGCCGGCCTCGACTTCGAAATACTCATTCTCCAGCATATAATTACCATAGACCGCCGGGATCACTTCATTATAGTCAGCCCACCCGCCGGCATGTACATCCATTTGAGAATTGAGCCCGGGAATAAAGCGCATGTTCGTCGGAATGTCACGACTCCTGAACTTAAACCCCGTCTCAAACCGACCGTACCGCAGCGGCTGCACGTAGTCGACGGTAATGTCCGTTACATGCTCATCCGAGATGAGCTTAAACGTGTCCAATCCCACAAACGTGCTGTAGATGTTTTCAAAATAGTATTGCTCGTCCTCCCGGTGAAAGGTATAGCTGAAGGTTGTGTTGAGCACCCGGCCGGGTTGACGGAATTTATGCTGCCACGAGGCCGACCCGGTGGCCGTGGTCTTGAGCTCGTCTTCCAGAAATTTCCAGAGGCGCGTGCGCTCGATAAGCGACCCGTTAAAAAACGGCTCATCGCCTCGGTCCAGGATCTTCTCGCTGCTGAAGAGCCCCGAAACCGTAATCGTATTCCGGTCATCGGCATACCAGTCAACACCCGCTTTAGTAGTGACCACGTTCGTGGTACGGTTGCGCTTGGTCTGCTGCAGCACCGTGTCCCCGTTATCGTAGAACCGGTCCACGAACTCATTCTTGTTGAGCGTTTTTGTATAGAGTTCGTCCGCTTGAAAGAACAGGTTGGTTTTCTTTCTCCGGTAGTTGAGCGAAACAGAAGGGTTGATCTTGGGTGTGTTCTGATATTGGGGACGAATGGTCGGATAATTATCGCGCTTTACCCACAAGGCGCCCAGGCCGCCCGTGAGTCCCACCTTGCCGTTAAGTCCCTCCCGAACTTCCTTCTTATAGATAATATTGATAATACCCGCATTTCCGTTGGCGTCGTACTTTGCAGAGGGGTTGTTAATGACCTCGATCCGCTCGATGGCCGAAGCAGGAATGTTGTCAAGCGCACGTTGGTTGCCAAAGCCCGTAAGCGCCGTTTGTTTTCCGTCGATCAGCACGGCTACCTTATCGCTGCCGCGTATCTTGATCGTCCCCTCTTCGCTGACAGTAACACCCGGCAGGTTCTGCATCGCCTGAAGCAGGGAGCCGCCGCGTTGCGACACATTTTCGGCAATAGTAAAAGTCTTTTTATTCATCGCCTCGTCCACGGCATCCTGTGTTCCCGTGATGGTAACTTCCTGTAAGGATGTAGCGCCCTCCCGCAGCGCCAGCGTACCCAGGTCCAGGAACTCGCTGAGCTTCCCCACCAGGATGGGCATGGCAACCGGGCCGTATCCCACCACGCTGGTCTTTAAAACATAATTGCCGGGGATGATGCCACCGAGGGTATATTGACCCGCCTCCGTCGTGATCGTACCGGTTACGAAGACGCTGTCGGTAGCCGTCGTCAGCATGACGTTAACATAGGGTACCGGGGCGCTGGAAGTCTTATCGACGATCGTCCCCGACACAGTGACCCTGGTCGCCTGCGAAAACGCAGACACCACCGCCAGCGACAGGAGGAAGAGTAAGACGATTCTTTTCATGGTGCCGAATGCTTTGCCGATACTGTTGATACGCTGCTTTTGGTCGCCTTCATAAAGCCGTTCTGGAACGAGTAGCTGGCACACTCATACCAGGCAATCGCTTCTTTTGTCAAACTATCGTTGGCTACGACGCGTGCAATATCATTGTCAGGAGACAGCAGGAATGTTTCCGCCTTCGCCTGTGGCGAAAGAATGACCAGCTCGCCCCGGCGTATATAGCCCAGGCTCTGATAGGTACTCACAAACGCACGCTCCCGGCCAGGCTCAAGCTGAAACATGTCAAAGCCATAGAAGTTGCTGACATAGGAAAAATTCAGAAGGCCGAGGACCGTGGGGCCAATATCAATCTGGCTCATCAGCCTGTCCATCGTGCCGGGCGCAATGTTGCCGGGAGAATAGATCAACAGGGGAATATGATACTTGTCCACGGGCAGGTCGGTCTTGCCGGCGCTGGACGCGCAATGGTCCGCCACGATCACAAACACGGTTTTGGCAAACCACGGTTTTCTGGAAGCCTCGCGGATAAACTTGCCAATAGCATAATCAGTATACTTCACCGCGCCGCGACGCGAGGTATGCGATGGAATATCGACCCGGCCCTCCGGATATGTATAGGGCCGGTGGTTGGAGGTCGTCATGATGTGTGAAAATACTTTGTGGTGTGCGGTGTTCTTATCCATCTCCCGGATCGCCAGCTCGAAAAGATTCTCGTCGGCCACCCCCCAAATATTCTCGTAGTCGATCTCGTCGTCTTTTAAGGCAGACCTGTCCGTAATGGCATATCCATTGTTCTCGAAAAAATAGCTCATATTGTCGAAGTAGCTATACCCGCCGTAAAGGAACTGACTGTAATAGCCTTTTTCGTTAAACACGCCGGCTAAGGAAAACAGTTCCTCGTTGTTGGGCCGGCGGACGATCGACTGCCCCGGCGTCGGCGGTACACACAGGGACAATGCCTCCAGTCCCCGCACGGTACGGGTACCCGTTGCATACAGGTTGGTAAACAGCAGGCTGTGATCGGCGAGCGAATCTAAAAAGGGCGTAATGCCATCGCGGTTTCCGAAATGCTTCATAAAATCGGCGCTAAAGCTCTCGACGCTGATCAAGACGACATTCCAGTCTTTTGCAGGTCCCGCATGGTGAATGGCACGGGTGATGCTGTAGGGATTGGTGTTCGTGAACTCGGCTTCTTTCGTTTTTACCCGGTCGCGGATCAGGCTAAACGCATCCGTTGTTTTGATACTGCTATAAAACCGCTCATAGTCGAGCTCGTTGTGCCGGTACGCCGCAAACAGCTCATACATGCCGTTGCCCGCCAGCTCGCTGGCAAACGCGTTCCGGGCGAAATGATGCAGCTTGCTGTTGACCATGAGCAGCGACGCGACGAGCATGCCAACATACAGCGCGAACCCGAAGGTCCTGTTTTTAAAACATACATAGTGTACCGCAGAATTTTGGATCCACGACCGAACTCCAAAGACAATCGCTCCCGTCACGCCGATGACCCCAGCAATGATCCACGCAATCGGATACGACTGACGGATATTGCCGATCACCTCCGTTGTATAGACTAAATAATCGACGGCAATAAAATTGAACCGCGCGCTGAACTCGTCCCAGAACAGCCATTCGGCGATGCCATTAAAAACCAATATAAAGATCAGGATACTAAACCAGCCGTACAGTATATAGATATGCCCCGGCCTTGCATAAATCCGTTGCGGGATCAACCAGAGATAGGTTACGAACGGCAAACAAAAGTACACCGCCGTCACGACATCATAGAATAGCCCGATGACCGTAACCTCGGCATAGGTAAGCGCGCCAAAGTCAATCTGCGCCGACGTTTTGAACGTCAGCAGAATACGGGTAAGCGCCGAGATCACAACCAACACTGCAAAGAGCAGAAATACCAGTCCCTCACGACGATTTCTAGCCCAGGATAATGAAAGATTCATCCCGCAAAGCAGCAGGATGACTTTGTAGGAAATCTGGATTTCTAAACGTGTATAATTTGACGATAACAACTAAAAATTAAGGATACGACGTTCACGCACAACCTGCATCACTTCCTGTCTAAAATCTGTACATATTCTGGATTTTACTATTTTTAAATTTTATCTGACGTGTCACGTAAACACCGCGTCCCTCAACGCAGTCTCCAGACTGCTTTTCCGCGACGAAGTCGGGGCCGCCAGCAAATTGTTTCGCCAGTCTTAGACTGGCAACAGTTTAAGGCACAAGTACCGCGCCTGCGCTAACGCTCGGCGCTAATACTTGCGCCAGATGTCGTCCCCTTACCCTTATACCATAAACCTTTACCCCATCGCCAGCACCTTCGCTGCTCCTACCCTCCTGTTCTGCAACACCGTACCATCGCCGAGAAACATCCCATACCGTACCCCCACTGACAGCATCACACTAAACTCCAGCTCCGGCGGCTGTTGGGGAAACCGAACCTCTAAACTAGCGGCTTCAGCCGGTACGCCTGCCGACAGCCACGCTGTGGATGCCATGACGGGGGCATAGGTAGTGTCAAACCACCGTGGGGTGATGTACTTCTTCAACCCGATGTCGAACTCCGCGTCCGGCACAATGCCCAGCACCGCGGTAACGCTATACATCGATTGGTTGTCCGCGGGGTAAAAATTGATTCCGGGCAATAGCTCCGGCACCACGATCCGTGCAGACAGAGCGTCGCGGTCGATGCTTGCGGTGATCGTGCTGCGAATCGTCAGATCGAACAGCGAGGTCTTGCTGTTCAACGAAAAGCCCGCCAGGAGCTGGGGCATGTGTGAGAGGCGGATCGCACGCTGGCCCAGCTCGTTCGCGGTATCACGTCGTTGTACCTGCAACAGGTATTGATTTAGCTTGGCGCACAGACTCTGATCCGCCAGCGCGCGGTTCGGACCGAACATCATGCGGATGGCTTTGCCCGCCACCGAGCATCCGCCGAGCTCTTGTCCATAGCGGCGCTGCACGTCGAACTTCGCATCGTTCTTTACCATGGCGCGCGACGGACCACCCTTGCGCCGGAGAATGATCTTGTCACTGCCTTTCCGGGTATAGGCCGTAACGTTGCCCAGACCACCGATGAATGTAATGCCGTTAAGGTATGCCATGGCCTGAAAGTACCGGCACAAACAAGAGAAAGTCAAGCAGGAACGGGTATATATTTTCACAACACCCGGGCAGCCAATGCACAACGATATATACCGGTATACACACAGGAACCGAACATGAACCACGGATAAAGCAACGCCCCCTATGTTGGCTCATCTATGCTTTATCCATGCTATATCGTTGGAATATCGATGCTATAGCGACGGTTTTGCCCGGGCTCGTCACAACCCTTCATGACGCGATGGCTTACCAGCCTATTACCCCAACCCTGCGCATACCGGTATATACAGGTCACTTCTGTAACCCGAGGTGCCGGGCCACATCTTCCTCCAGCAAACCGGTGTACCGGCAATATTCCTGAATAGAAACGTGCTGGCGTGGCTGTTTACCGAGAGACTTGCGCACGCCGGCCAGGATCGCACGCGACTGCCGTTCACTCCGGCCGGTGATGCGTTCGATGTCCTTTGTACTTAGAATGATTCGGTTCAGACTCATGATTCGAATATACAATTTTCACAACACAAAGATAGTATATATCACCTGTTGCGCTCCGGCGAAAACAGGAAATAACAGGAAATTATATACCTTAAACGGCGGAAACCGGCAGTGCACTTTTTTATCCTTCGAATCTTTCCTGCTGTTTTGTGCTGTTGTTGCAACGACGGCTTACCCCGACTGTGCCTGACACGAGGGAACAAAAAACAAATTATACTGTACACATGGCAAGACAAGATGGAATCATCAAACTGAAAGGTCAACTGGGCGGCATTTCGTTTTACAAATCCTCCCTGAACGGACACCTGGCGCGGCAAAAAGGCGGCGTCGATGCTAAACGCATGCAAACCGATCCGGCCTTTGCACGCACCCGCGAAAACGGCCGTGAGTTCGGCCGCGCGGGCACCAACGCGAAGCTGCTGCGTACGGCCTTCCGTTCGCAGTTGCTCAGCACACGTGACGGCCGCATGTCGAATCGGCTCAGCAGCCTGTTCAACGCGGTGATCAAAACCGACGAGCTCAGCCTGCGCGGCGAACGTACCGTCGCCAACGGCGACATCACGTTGCTACGCGGCTTTGACTTCAATGAAAGCGGTAAGCTTACACATACGTTCTTCGCGCCGTATACCGCAGACGTGAACCGTGCCGCGGGCACCGTGACAATCAACGTGCCGGCCTTCATCCCCACCGACATGATCGCCTACCCGGACGGTGCCACGCACTTCCGGCTGGTAGCCTCGGCGGCGGAGGTCGACTTTGCTGAAAACGCGTACAACGTCGAGTCGCTGGAAACCGACGAGATGCTGCTTACGGCGGTAGCGGTGCCGCCGGTCAACCTGGTGCTGACGATGAGCGAGGACAATACCGATCCGCTGTTTGTGGTGCTGGGCATCGAGTTCACGCAGCTGGTGAACGGGCAGATGTATACGCTCAACAACGGCGCGTATAATGCATTGTCGCTGGTAGCCGTAGAACCCGGAGCATAGGCAGAATGGAGCTGGCACTGATCAGGACAAAATACCCTGACGGAACCAATGGGGAGTTTCGATATGAAGGCAACTTGATTTGCTATGCCATCGAGCTCCCCTGGCTCCTGAACAGGCGCAACGTGTCGTGTATACCCGACGGCCGGTATCGGCTGCTGTCGCGGTATACGCCGAAACACAAGCTTCACCTGTGCGTGGCCGATGTAACCGGGCGCAGCGGCATCCTGCTACACCCGGCCAACAACGCCAAACGTGAGCTGCTGGGTTGTATCGCGCCCGTGCTGGAACTGACCGGCCCCGGCCAGGGCCGGCAGTCGCGGTTGGCAAACGAGATACTGAAAAGCCTGGTACTGCCCGTGATCCACAGTGAAGAAGTGTGGTTGACTATTACCGCTAAAACAAGTGAAACTTTAAACGAACAAAAACATGAACATTCTTGAACGCGCAAAAGCGCCAACCCCTAAGTTCTTTCGCGTGCTGCGCACCATAGGCCTGTCGTTACTGGCAGCCGGCGGTGCGCTGGTCGCGGGCCCCATTGCCTTGCCCGCCGCCGTGGCCACGGTTGCCGGATACCTCACCGTCGCCGGTGGTGTACTGGCCGCGGTAAGCCAGGTAACGGTGGAACAGAGCGAGCGTGAGAGCGAGAGCGACGATGATCCTGAAGAGGATGTGGATTAAATGAAGAAAGGCCGTCTCCTTTCGGCGACGGCCTTTTTTTTCCCTGGTTTTACCTCCCGCGCTTGTCGGGCGCTTTTTCATCAAACGCTATCAGGTTCATTTGTTCCCGCAGCCGTGAACGCACGCGGTCGCCATACGTCTTCTCCAACAAGCCGGCTGGCAGGTTGGTCGTGATATGCGTGACCATACCCTGACTGACGAACATGTCATATCGGCTTAGCAATATCTCGCCCATGACATTGCAGTCATTACCGAAATATTTGAAATTCCGTTCTGCCCCCAGGTCATCAAAGCAATAGATCTTCGGCGTGGAGCCGTTGTACGAAAACTTGCTGTATCGTCCGATCACTTCGTATCCATCTTGTATAAAATCAAGGCTGACGTCACGACACGGCCGCACGGTATAATTACGACCGGGACCCGGAATATAATTCATCAATGTCATCAAGGCCGTCTTTCCACAGCCGACAGGACCCGAGAGCAGGATGCCCTTCGCCAGGTCGATGCCGAGCGCCATAGCCTCGCTTTCCAGTTGTAAGAAATAGACCAGCAGTTTCCGGATGACGGGATGATCTTCGCGCCGGATGAGAAACGACGGACCAAAGAGCTTCTTGCCGTGCCGTTCCAGAAACGACACGCACCAATAAAAATCAAAATTTTTCATGTAGGCTAGAAATTGAAAGTTAACGCCACCATGCGTGAGAGCGAAGAACGGGTTTGTATTTTATCCCCGCTCTCACACTCACACGCACGCTGTCTCAAAGGGGTTCAGCATAATTCTGCGGCCCTGGTGAGGCCAACGAACCGGGCGTTGGTCCGTTGTGTGGATTGAACCGTACCGCGTTCAGGATCCAGTGACGGGCCGCCGATCGCCAGTTGTGCATCGGAGATTTCTCTCCTATTCGCCAGCCTTTGGCGTTAAAGTAGTGGTAGAATTTTTCAGCTTCGACGCGCGTGCTATAGAGCGAGGCGAAGAAGGGATAGACTTCATCGAGGCTGGCGGGGATGGCTTCGGTTCCATCACCGGCGGGTGGGTCGCCGGCGCCGGGCCCGCCCCCCCGGGTGTCACTTTTTTCTTCCGCGCCGAGCGTCTGTACCGGATGGGTAAAATCGTTACCGAAATTTGAAATTGAATTGGCTTGCTCATTATCGTTTAAATTGTTTTGAATGTTTGTATTGTTTATATAGTTTATAGTAGGTGTACGGCCGGTTGACTCAGATGTTGACGCACATGCTGTCTCACCTGTTGTCTCGGAAACATGGCCCTCCGATGTACGGGCAACTGTCCCGGAAACAGACGCCTCCGGTGGATCGCCCGCGGGCCGTTCGCGGACATTTTTTAGGCCATCGAGCCTGCGCATGGCGACCAACCACGGCCCAAAGCAATGCGCTGCCGGATCATACGAAATGTAATTCTATTCGGATAGTTCCCGCATACATTTCGCATACGTATTGCGTGTTCGAATTTTTGCACGCGTCATGATCTCGTCCCGGTAAACGTGAATGGGCGTCTGAAAGCTGTGCTCATTCCACGTCTGGAACAACGCCCAATATAAACCGAGATGGTAAATCGTAACACGGCTATCCGCCTCCATCTTATACTGGATCGCGCGGAAGTGTCTGACATAGTTCACCATGGCGTTTACGCGTTTACGACCTGCTGAGAGGCCAGGAAGTTGTTGATATCGCTTACGCGCAGGTATAAGAGTCCCTCGACGCGGATCGAAGGCAAGCCGCTTTTGCGAAGCTTGTACAAGGTGCTGGAAGAAATCTGCATAAAGCGACAGGCCTCTTCCGGGCGCAGGTAGTCAGGGGGTGGCGCATTCGGTCGCTGGGCCACCAGGGTCTGTACTTCGTCGAGCAGGTCTTTGCGTAAATCGCGGTGCAGTTCTTTGCGGAGCGCCTGCAGCTCATCGGTTGTTAAAGGATGTAATGACATATACATGGATTTAAATATGTCACCAAAATACTGTGGGCCGATACTGCCGCGCCAGCGGTAAGGAGGGGGTAAAAAAAGTTACCCCCCCGTTACCCCCCGCTGTAAAAACGCCGGAACGAGGCATTGTGAACACCGGTATAGCATACTTTACCTAAAAATATTTCTACCTTTTTTTACCCTTGCGGAACGCTTCGATCTGGCGGAGCATTTCATGGCATAGATCGGATGCGTATCGACAGGCCGCTTCGGAGGGATTGTTGAACGCTTCTATAACACTTTTCCACGACGGCGCTTTGGCACACGGTGTCGAAAATTTCGCGGCGACATGCCGGCAAATCTCGCTGACATTGGTCTCTCTATAAAATTTACTTTCAAACAGAAACTTGTAAAATCCGGATGCGTTGTCGACAGACGGCGCAATATCCAGTCGCTCCTTCCGTGGCACGTCCTTCTGCGGTATGCGGTCCTGCCGGGACTTTACTTTTAGCGATGTTTCTGCCAACGTCTGATGATACGCATAATCCTCGTCCATCCATGTCATCAGCCGTGTGTGAAGCGCCTCGTTCTCCGGTAGCAACGCAATTTTCCGTGTGGGGCGGGCCTCCATAATCAAGCGACGGTAATGCCTTGTACGGACCGCGTATTCTTCCTCCGCCGATTCACCCCGGGCCAGCTCCGTCGAAATGTATTGCATGCAATAATCCAGGTATTGATCCCTATTGAAATTATAGCGTATCAGTACCTGCAGCAAAGCCTCTTCGGTGTCGGCAACCTGGGTACGTGTGAGATCCAGCAGCTGGCTCCACAGGTCACGCAGGTATTGCCACTCGCGATGGGTCAGGAGCGGCAGTCGCTCGGGCATGATCACTTCGCAGAATGGCGCGATCACGACTTCACGCAGGTATCCGGAAAGTTCCTCCGCCCGGAACCAGGTGAAGATAGCCTCCATCTCATTCGAGATTTTTGCTTTCCACACTTCGCGCTGACCGTCGCAGAGCGGTATACCGTAATCAAACTGTTTCGGATAATGATGTTCTATATACACCAGGAGCCCGTCCAGCTCTTCAAACAAGTGACTTGCGGGCGAGCGACGGTATATTCCATGCTTTTCCCGCGCCCGCTGGATTTCCTCGGCTCCGCCCCGCGCAACGACTACATTGATCAATTCCATTAGCTTCTGCTGTACCCACCGGACCTGATACCGGGAATCAACCTGTTCCGATATCCGTATGGACAACAACGCTTGTTTTATATGCTCCACCTCCAGGTGGAGCGTATCTCTTACATACTTCATGTCCTTGCCGGAGCCTTTTGCATTCCGTTTGGGTAATAGATGTTTATGCACCAATTCTGTCAACGACGTCAGAACCTGAAGAAGTGCCGGATTTTTAGAATCTTCCATACAAACAATACTTTAGCATTACGGACGACTGACGGCCATCCGGTTGAGTTAAAAAAATAAAATACTGGATCGGTCGTCTTTCGACCGATAGGTTAAAAAAAAATTATGATTGGATACTATCCTACAGATATACCATAACGACTAACATTCGGCGGAGCGAGATCCTGCCAGTAACGATACAATTGAGACATCATATAGTTTTAGGTTTAAGTGACAACAGCTATAGGGGTCTTTCGATTTATGGTGTCAATTATACCCTAAAATACACAAATGTCATATATACATGTATGTTTTATTATACTTTTACAACGTTACCGGCCGGGAACGTCCCGGCCGGTATATAGTTAATATTAAATTGAGTAAATATTTCGTGAACGAACCCAGGCCCATCCCAGCAGAACCAGGATGATGACGACCAACGGTAGCACCAGGGGACTCCAGCAAACGGTATCCCTGGGCGGCAAATATTGAGGTTTAACGGCTGCCCAGTCTTCGTTTTTCACGGCGGCGTGCTCAAAGATCTTCGGATAGAAATACAGCCGGGTTCGTTCGTGAAAGGTTGTGGTACTGTCGAGCAAGCGGATATAGTCGGCCAGGCTGGTTTGGGCCAGGTCGTTAAAATATAGTTGGGTATGCAGTGTGGGAATGGCACGCGCGAGAGAACGACTGGTCTCTTCCCGCTGGAGCATCTTTTCGCGCATGGCGCGGCTGTCAGCGCGCGCATCTTCGTCGCCCATTTGCTGCATGGCGTAGTACCACAGCCAGTGGAAGGTCTCGTCGGGCACACCGTATTTTGCAAACTGGGGATATCGGGCGTAAAACTTGTCCAGGGTAACTTTTTTGTCCTGGTCCCACTTTTCGTGGTAACCGTCCCGTTGTTTGACCAGGGTGCTGAGCGATTCGGGCACCGGGTGCAGCGTGGCAACAAGATTGTTAACCGACGCCGGCAACAGGATGGTCAGCGTCACCCAGATGGCCAGCAACGTCAGCACCGTAAACCCCGAGCTCTTTTTAAAGAGCGCCAGCCAGAAGGTCAGGGCAAACCAGCATGTACTATAGAGTACGCTTAGCACGACAAATGCCAGGTAGGACTCTCCCAACGGCAACGACAGTATGACGGCCGCCGCCAGCAGTAAAAAGAGCAGGAGCCCATACAGAAAGAACGCCCGGACCAAAAACTTCGCCAGCAAAAATTGAAACGCCGAACGCGACTGTACCACGATCGTCTTCCAGGTACCCGACTCCCGGTCTTCCGACAGGATATTGAAGGTGAAGGCAATGATGACTAACGGAAATAAATAGAGAATGACAAACCCGAGGTCGAGGTTTCCCGATTGAAGCTGAACGGGGTTCGTCAGGTCGGTGTCGTACTTTTGCCCCTCCAGGGTACGGATGGTAATGCTTTGAATACCGGGGTTAACGTCGCGTTGTCCGATGGACAGGGCCGACAGCTTGTCGGGGGGACTGATGAGGGAAAATTTGAGGTAATAAAGCAAGAGGCCCATCTCGTCGTGGGCCGCGACGTTGCGTACGATATGCTCACGTTGATGTTCCGTTACCTGGACGATCCGTTCCTGCTGCTGGGCCAGAAATTGTTTTCCCATCAGGATCGATACCAACCCCATGACCAGCAACAGTGCCAGGGCACCTAGCGTGATGCGGGACCGGATAAATTGTTTTATCAATAGTCTATACATAGCTCAAATTGCTTTTAGTGTTTTTGACAGACGACCTACCCACCAGCAGGAGCCTACGCTCCACAGCAGCAGCGCCATCGCCGAAAACCATGCGCCGCGCAACGATGCACCGATGGCAATTCCCTGCGGTTTAAAGTCGGGCAGCTCTTTCCAGTGATCGTGGCTGATGGCAAGGGGTTTATCCTGCGGCCCGGGCTTCCGGTTGCTGATCAGCTCCATCTGGAGTGCATTCATTTCCTGCGCCATGGTATAACGATAGGCTTCGGCTTCGCTTTGAAATACTTTATAGGATTCAACGTCTGTTCCGGAAAGCGCCATCGAAAGGTTTCGGATGGCAGTAAACGGATTGACCAGGGCGGCGGCCGTGGTCAGGCTGTTCTGTTTGTCGTAGAGGCGGGTCAGGGCCTGCAAATGCTGTTGATAGATACGCGCGCTGATGCGTTCGCCCTCGCGCATCACAAACCCGCTATAGTTAAAGGGAAGGTGCTCGACCGAGTCCACCGCATGTACGCGCAGCACCGAGTCGCGCAAGTGCTTGTAGTGCGGATCGTCGGGGTTGTGGCTATCGCCTTGCTTCAGCACATCCTCTTCGATCACGGTCTCAAACGCAACCCGGGAAGGCGCCGGGAAAAAGTAGCTTCCCAACGCCTGCGACGTTCGGGGAAGCAGCACGGCCAGCAGCAGCCACACCCCTAACAGCTTCATCAAGGCCGCTTTGGACGACTGGCTGCCGGCCGATACGGCTACCGTGATGACGCAGACAATCGCGTTAAAAAGAAAATACGCCAGTGCTATGCCGGCGAGCCGCCCCACCAGGTCCAGGTCAACGGAAACGCCCGAGGCGATCAACAACAGGGCGGCACAAAAAAATGCGGGAACAACGACTACCATCGCGACGGCGAACAGCCCCAGCGACCTCCCGGTCAGGATCTCGCGCCCCCTTGCACCCTGCGTTAGCAAGATTTTCAACGTGCCGTTTTCGCGATCGACGGCGACCGCGCCGAATCCCAGGAACACGATGATCAACGGCACGACCATTTGCAGCAGCATGGCCAGGCTGATCTCGCCAAACCGGAGCAGCCCGGTGGACATGCTTGCTTCTGAAAAGTTGATTGTATTTTGTTTGTGGGCTTCCAGGTACACGGCGTTGCCGGTGAAGCTCTCCAGCCCAAAATCAAACAGGCTCAGGGGGTGTTTGATGCGAAAGGCAAACGTGCCGAAGTGCGCCATGCGGTGGGGATGTTTGTCGGGATTGTCCTCCCAGCGCTCGCGCGCAACTCGTTGATAGTGCTCACGCATCTCGTTTTGAACGGTATACATTTTCCACCCGCTGTACGCCGCGTAGCCGATCATCAGGAACAAAACGACCAGGACACCATAGATCGCGCGCGAATGGAAGGCATTCTTCCAGCTTTGCCGCGCCAGTAATACTACAATAGAACGGTTCATGACGTTAGAATTTATAGGTGGCTGTCAGCATAAAATTTCGCGGCGCCGCGGGAAAGAGCCGCAGGTAGTTTTGCGCGCCGATCCAGTAGGTGGTATTCAACACGTTGTTGACATTCAACGCCAGCTGCATGTTTGCCTTTGACGGCGTATAGTATACCGCCAGATCCACGACGGTATAGTCGGGAACTTCAAACGCCCGCGTGAACCAGGGCACTTTTGCGCCGCTATACTGCACGCCCAGCCCCACCCCGATGTCGCGCAGCGCCGGCTGTGAAAAATTGTAGCGCATCCAGACGCTGGCGCTGTTGACCGGGGTATTCTCTTTACGCTTGCCGCGAAGCGTCTCATCGTCGTCCTCGATGATGCGCGCATCGATGTGACTATACGAAGCGGTGAGCTGCAGGCCCGGCAACAGGTAGCCGGCGAGCTCCCACTCGACGCCGCGGCTCCGGTCCGCGCCACGTTGTACGAGGGAGTCGGGATACTCCGGGAGGTTGGCGTTGATGAGAATGTTCTCCTGGTTGATCTCGTAGGCGGCCACGGTCATGGTAACGCTCCCCTCGAAGAATTCGCCTTTGGCGCCGAGCTCTTTTAAATCGCTGATGAGCGGTTTAAACCGCGCCGGGGAGTTCGGATCCCAAAAGAATGCACCCGTGCTGGGCATGAGCGAAACGGTATTGGATTGCGGTTGATACCCCTCCAGGTAGGTCGCATAGACATGAATTTGTTTAATCACCTCATAGGTGATGCCCACCCGGGGTATCCACGCTGCGTTCTCAAACGAGCCTTCGCCGGGTGCCTCGTAATTCGTGATGTCTTCAAACCACTCCCGGCGCAGGCTGAGCAACGCCGACCATTTTCCAATCTTCACATGCTCTTGCAGATAGACTGCGTCGGTGCGCGTCATGGCCGACGGCACGGCGGTGCGGCCGTTGAGCACATAGTCGTCTACGTTGCGAATGGTATAGGACGGATTGTTGAGATTAAAATGCGGCACGTTTGGCTTCGGCAACGTTTTGCCGTCCACCGTGATGGTTTGATAGCGGGCGGCATTCGCGGGAACGAACGCATTGGCTACGGTTCCATCGTTGAGCAGATAGCCCCGGGCGGAATTCTGGCCGCCTCCCTTGCTTTTGTGCCAGCGGCTGAGGTCATATCCTGCCAGTACTTTATGCTGTGCCCGTCCCGTCGTAAAGTCGATGGTAAAATACGCGTTCAGGTTGTCGGTGTTCCAGTATTGCTGCCGTTGAACAAACTGCATGGCGGCCAGGTTGGTCATCGATTGGTTGTCGATGTCCACGGCGAAGGCGTTGGTGGTGCGGTGTTCCTGGAGATTTTCAGTCCAGGTTTGTTTCATATAGGACACGTTCACGCCGATCTTCTCCGTGAACTTGTGCCGCACGCCGGTCATGACGATGACTTCTTTGGACTTAAAAAAGTCGTTGGCGGCGCCCAGGTTCAGGCTGATCGGCGTGCTGTTCAAATCGGTCACGCCGGCGGTAGCACCGAAAATGGGTTGTCCCCGGTCGAGCGTGCCGGTGCTGTTGCTGAAGATCATTTCTGCGTTGATGGCCGTTTTGTCGTCGGGGATATAGCTGATCGATGGCGACACCAGCAGCGCGTTGTTTTTTACCAGGTCGCGGTACGACCTTCCTTCTTGTAGACCGGCGTTAAGGCGGTAGAGAAGCGTTTTCGATTCGTTCAGCGGACCGGTAAAGTCCAGCGTGGTGCGCAGCGTGCTGAAGCTGCCTACGCTCATGCTGACCTCCCGGCGCTCGGTCGCCAGGGGCTTCTTGGTCACCATATTGATGCTTCCGCCCGGATCGACGCTGGAGAAGGTTACCGACGCCGGTCCTTTTAAAACTTCTACCCGCTCGATGTTTGATGTGATCGGCTGCAGAAAGTAATACTGCCGCGTACGCATGCCGTTGATGATCTGCCCTTCTTCGTTTTGGCTGATGCCGCGGATGTTGTATTGATTGTAAAAGCTCGACGGCGCCACGCCGCTGACGGTCTTTACCGCATCGGCCAGCTGAAACGCCTGCCGATCGGCGATCAGCTCTTTTGTAATGGTGGAAAGTGACTGTGGAAGCTCCTGGTTCCGGATGGCGGACCGGGTGGCGGAAAACGAATAGTCGCTTTGATAGTCGCGGTCTATTCTTCCCACCACTTCCACAGTCTGCAGCTCCTGGTTGTTCAGGACAATTGTGTCGGGATCGACAACCTGCTCCGGCGCGCGCGTCTGCGCAAAGGCCGGAACACCGAGCGTTGCCAACAGTATCACTATACAGTATAGTATTCTATTCATAGCCGTGGATCTAGATCGTTTCGAGGTATAATTGCTGGAGCTGGCTGGCGTTGATGTCGCGGGTAACACGTTCGTGCACCAGGCTTCCTTCCTTCATGATGCCGATGCGCGTGCCAACGTTCACGGCATTAAAAATGTCGTGGGTGGCCATGAAGATCGATTTGCCTTCCGCGACAAATTCCCGGCAGAGCACGGTAAACTCCGCGGTTGCTTTGGGATCCAGCCCCGACGTGGGCTCGTCCATAAAGATCACGTCGGCCTTTTTCGCCAGGGCGATGGCGATGCCTACTTTCTGGCGCATGCCTTTGGAGAAGGTCGACAGCCGCCGGCCGTGCGCTTCCGCTTGCAAGCCGGCCTTGCTCAGAAACCGGGTCAGCTCGCCGGAAGTATAGATAAACCCCGCCAGCCGGCTAAAAAAATCCAGGTTCTCCCGTCCCGAGAGGTTTCCATAGAGCTGTACCACTTCGGGGATATACGCGATCATTTTATTTGTTTGCGCCCGATGGGACTGCACGTCTTTTCCGTTGATGAGCGCCTGGCCGGAGGTGGCCTCGAGAAAGCCGAGGAAGATATTGATTGTCGTGGTTTTACCCGCGCCGTTCTGGCCGAGCAAACAGTATACTTCATTTTTGTCAACCGTGAGGTTGACCTGGTTTAATACCGGGCGGGCATCAAACTCTTTGGTAAGATTTATAGCGTGTAGCATATACATAAAAAGTGACACGGATGGAATACGATTGACAATACAGAACGCCGCCCTACAGGTCAATCGACCCGCTGGTGTTAGCATTTGTCGGAAAATGAATCAGGGAATAGCCTGCCGAAATGGAAAGAATGAACGGCAGGTCGGGAAAATCAGGCGTGCGCGGGAGGCGCCCGCGACGAAGACAGGACAGCCCAGTAGCTGTCCAAACGTTGTTTATAGCACGAGAAATAATGTTGGGTATAGACCGGCTGTGGAACGATCACGCTGGGAACAAGGATCTGATCGGCGTGGCAAACGCCGTCACACATCGGGCATTCGTCCGAATCAACCAAATGGGCGTCGTGATCGCAGGCAGCGGCCTCGCCGTGGTAGAGCACGCGGTGACAAGGATCATTCTCGTGCGCAACGGTGTGGGGCACTGTGACCGTGTTGTCATGTAGAAGAGCATGTAGCACCCCCGGAAGAGACGCGCATACTATATATAAAACGATTACCAGAAACGAAAGCCCCTGACGTATGCCCCGCCTGTGTCTCTTTGTGATCATTCCTGATATCCTGCTTGCATCCGGGGGCAAGATAGCGGGATGCTTTTATTAATGCAACACTATTGCATAAAGAACGTTTCGCCAGTTAACACGAATATTTTCTCTTCTATTCACTTTGCAATTAAAAGTTCTTTTCATATCTTCGATCAGTCAAACTTCAACGACTAACAAAATCACTACTACACATGACAAACCCTGTGGAAATGAAAATGAATGACCAATCGATGGGTTGGAAGTTTTTTAACGCTTTCTTCGGCGTAATCGTGATCGGCATCGGCCTGGTAAATGTTTTTTGGGGCAATGACCCTGGATTCGGGGTTTTTCTACTCGTATTATCAAGTGCATACTTTCCACCCCTGCAGGCACTTTTTAAGGAAAAGACAGGACGCAGCATCCCTGGACTTGTCAAATTCCTGCTCGGAATCTTTATCCTGTGGGCTGCCCTAGGTGTAGGCGAATTGTTCCCCAAGGTAAACCTGATGTTAAACGGGCTGTAGCCCGGCGTCACAAGATATGTCTCCCGGTCCGATGGCGCACGCCATCGGACCATTCGTTGTTTCATTAGTCGATTCATAGCGTCTACCGACGATCCATTTCCAGGGATCGCACCTCTTCCAGTGAAATCCGTGCCAATATTACTTCCCGGTGTAAATCAATCAGTTGAATAACACATGATAAAATCGACCCTTCGGAATCCGAAGGGTTTTCCGGTTTTGGAAATAGCCCTCTTGAAATCCGCTGTCAAAACGTTGTTTTTGACCTGGTATAGAAGTTGCCAGGGACCGTACTCGTATCAATAAACATACACTTCCTTATGAATATTTTAGTTTGGATCGTTATCGGTGTACTCATCATGATCTTCCTTTCCGGTTTTAGAATCGCGCAAGAGTTTGAGCGTCCGCTCGTTTTCAGACTCGGCCGGTTTACAGGGACGCGGGGGCCAGGATTGTTCTGGATCATACCCTTCATCGAGCGATCACAAATCGTTGACATCCGGACGCGCACCGTTGATCTCGAGCGGCAGGAGACCATTACGAAAGACAGCGTCACGATCAAGGTAAATGCCGTCTTGTGGTATAAAGTTATTAAACCTTCGGACGCTGTCATTCGCGTGGTAAACTTTAACCAGGCGGTCTATCAATTTGCCGTGACGACGCTTCGAAATATCATCGGTCAGCACCAGCTGGACGAAGTCCTGAAGGAGCGCGAAAAGATCAACAGGACGTTGCAGCAAATTGTCGATGCGGCGACGGTACCGTGGGGTATCAAAATAGAAATGGTGGAAATGAAAGACGTCGAAATACCCGAGCAGATGCAGCGCGCCATGGCCCGGGAGGCGGAAGCCATTCGCGAAAAACGCGCGCGGCTTATCAAAGCCGAAGCGGAATTCGACGCTTCCGAAAAGCTGGCGCTCTCGGCCAAACAGATGGCCGACAACCCGATGTCGATGGAGCTGCGACGGATGCAAATGCTGTCGGAGATCGGCATCGACAACAATACCACGACTGTTATTCTGATGCCTTCGGAATTTCAGAACGCCGCCAAGAGCTTTACTGATTTTGTAAACTTGCAGAAGAAGGATTAATATAAAATGGCAGATGGCAGGTGTTTTACCTGCCATCTGCGTTACCAGTCATCTTTTTCCGCTCTTCCCTCCCTTTTTCTCTCTGCCCGGGAAAAAAGTACAAGTGACATGGATGTTTGTCCATTTTTCCGCGGGTCCGGTTGCCCCACCTTTGTATCATCAAATCATTTACAACAACACTAAAACACAACAAATATGAATCGTTTAACAAACAACCGGCTCCGTCAACACATTGCCTTGAGAACAATCCTTTTTGCCATGCTCTTTATTATCGCGACGGCATTCGACTCTTCCGTTTTTGCACAAGGAAAAAGAGTACCGGCATCGGCCGGCCGGGAGGAATACATTGAAGTAGAAAAGAATGTGCGCCTGCACGTCACCGACCTGGGCGACGGTCAGCCCATTGTATTGATCCACGGGTGGCCGTTGAGCGACGCCATGTATGAGTATCAATACCAATACCTGGTACAAAAAGGGTTCCGCGTCATCGGCATCTCGCTGCGGGGCTTTGGCAAGTCCGACAAACCGTATGGCCGCTATGACTTCGATGTATTCTCGGACGACATCAAGGTCGTATTAGACAAGCTCAAGATCGAAAATGCCGTGTTGGGCGGATACTCGCTGGGCGGTGCCGTGGTTTTACACTATGTTACGAAGTATAACAGCGCACACATCGGCAAACTGGCCTTGTTCGCCGCCGCCGCACCGTCGTGGTTACAGCGCCCGGGCTATCCGTTTGGCCTGACGGCAGAAGGTGCCGCCGGCTTTATCCAACTGACCCGTACCGACCGTCCGCAAGTGCTCGATAATTTTGACAAGGCTTTTGGTGCTACGGAAACCAGTCTTTCGAAAGGTATGTCTGAATGGTTGAAAGGTATCAACCTGGAGGCATCGCCCTATGCTGCGACACAATCTATCTCGGCGCTGACACAGCTCGACTTGCGCCCTGAGCTGCCGAAGATCAAAATACCTACTGTGATCTTTCACGGTGTAAAAGACAAGCTGTGTGACTTTGCCTTCGCCGAAGAGCTGCACAAAGGGATCAAGAATTCATATGTGGTAAAGTTTGAAAATAGCGGGCACGCACTGTTTGTAGAAGAGATGGAGAAGTTTAATACGGAGCTGGAGAAGTTCGCGTTGAAGTAAACACTACTTGGTAACTGGCGCGCGCTATTGTTATAAAAATCAAGATCGTCCCGAGACCTCACACAAGCAAAAGAATCCATAGCCCTAAAAGGGCGAGATACAGTAGCCCAGGCTTTCAGGCCTGGGCTACTCATTTATACAAAGGCATAGCCCTGAAAAGGGCGTAACAAATCGGACACACGTGCACCCCGAATTCTCTACAGTAATTTGGCGATAGCCTTCACTCCGTCTTCCAACTGGTCATCCTGTAACGACGCATAGCCCAGGCGAAGGCCATTTACGGGCTCGCGGAAACTGAAGTCTTGCGGGGAGATGATTTGTATACCTTTCTGCAGCAACGTCTGTGATACTTTTATCAGGTCGGCCGGCTTTTTGGGCACAACCCAGAAGGCCAGTCCGCCTTCGGGTTTGTCAAACGTGACTTTGCTGCCCAGGTGTGTTTGGAGAATTTGATCAAACAGATCTCGTTTGATTTTATATACCTGGGTGGCGCGGCGCAGGTGGCGTTTGATGTGTCCTTCGTTGATGAGCTGTAAAATGGCCTGGGCCATGATGTTGTCGCCTTGCACGTCGATGATCTTTCGGAGCTGCGCTACTTTGGCCACGAAGTCCTGGGAAGATGCCAGGTAGCCGATGCGAAGCGCCGGAGCCACGATCTTACTCATCGTGCCGATGTAGACGTAGTGCTGTGCATTCTCAAAACTGCTGATGGGAAGAATCGGACGCTGGCCAAAGTGGAACTCGTTGTCGTAGTCGTCTTCGACGATGGTAAAGCCGTACTCATTGGAAAGGGCGACGAGCTCCAGGCGGCGTTGGAGGCTTAACGTTACCGTTGTCGGAAACTGATGGTGGGGAGTGGTATAGATTGCTTTTATTTTCTTGCCGCTGCGCAGGTGTTTTTTTAATGCATCGATCCGCAGCCCTTCTGCATCGACATGAATTGGAAGCAGCCTGGCTCCCGCATTTTCGAAGGCAAGCCAGGCGGGTCTATAGCCTGGATTTTCCACCACGACGTGATCGCCTTTTTCGATCAGGCAGTGGGCGGTGAGGTACGTGGCCATCTGGCTGCCACGGGTAACAAACACCTCGTCGGCCGTTAGCCGCATGCCGCGCTTATAGTTGAGCATTTGAACGATCGCATGGCGAAATTCGAGATCGCCTGCACCGGGGCTGTAGCCCATCATCTGCCATCGTCCTTTATGGTTGAAGATCTGCCGGTAAGCGCCGGCCAGCTCGTTGATGGGGGCAATGCGGCTATCGGGAAGGCCGTCGTCAAAGATGATGTTCGGTTTTTTGGCCACCGTTTTTTCGGCGGGCCTGGGAACCTCGCGTTTTATTTCTGGCAAGGTGGGTAGACGCCCGGCAACGAACGTGCCCTTCCGTTCTTTTGAGACCAGCCAACCTTCGGCCAACAACACGTCCAGCGCTTCGACAATGGTGTTGCGGTTTACTTTTAGTTTGGCGGCCAGTTGCCGGCTACCCGGCAAGGCATCCCCGCCGTGTAGTTTGCCGGTCTTGATAGCGTGTATGATCGCGTCGGCAATCTGGATATAGGCCGCTTTGTCTCCACGTGTGGAGAGCGTAATCTGAAACTCCCAGGGTCTAAGCATCTGGACTACCTGATTTTGTTATTTCTGTACCACTAAGGCAGTCCAATATTACGGCATTTTTGTGAAGCAATACTGCAAACCAAAAAAATTCTAATCATGGCTACCAACACAAAAAATGAGCAAACACCGTTTAGCTCCAAAGATTTTCATCAGACATTCGCGCGACCCCAGTATCAAAAAGCCGCCTACCTGATCCATCGCAATGTAGAGAACGCGGGCGAGCACACGCAGTTTTCGACGGAGCGTAAACACCCCGTATTCTTTGTAGACCTGCCCAGCCGGAACGTGAGCATGACCATCGGCGGGCTTCTGCCCGGTCAGATCACCAATAAACATCGCCATACCTATGAAACCGTACTTTATGTATTGGAAGGAAAAGGTTATACCGAGATCGAGGGTGAAAAAGTGGAGTGGCAGAAAGGCGATGCCGTATATATACCGGCCTGGGCCTGGCATCGGCATCAGAATCTGAGCGACCGTGAATCCGCCAAATATATCGCCTGTGAAAATGCGCCCCAGCTGCAAAATCTCGGCGTGGCACTTCGTGAAGAGGAAGGAAGAGATCTCTAATCCATCTATATAGAAAATAACATGAAACATATTCCCTTTGCAGGTATCATTGCCTATCCCATTACACCGTTTACCGCGGATGGGACGGTGGACATCCCTTTATTCAAGCGATTGGTAGAACGACTGATCACGTCGGGCGCGCACGGCATTGCTCCCCTGGGTAGCACCGGGGTGTTGCCCTACCTGACAGACGAAGAGAAGGAAGCCGTTACCACCGCCACCCTTCAGCAGGTAGCAAACCGTGTTCCCACGTTGGTGGGTGTGTCGAACCTGACGACAGAGCGAACACTCTATCATGCGCGGTTTGCCGAAAAAGCCGGTGCTACGGCGGTTATGATCATCCCGATGAGCTATTGGAAACTAACGGACGACGAGATCGTAAAGCACTATGATACGGTCGCTTCGAAAATATCCATACCGATCATGGCCTATAACAACCCCGCTACGGGTGGTGTCGATATGTCGCCCGCGTTGTTAAAGCGCCTGCTTGAAATCCCGAATGTAACGATGATAAAAGAAAGTACGGGCGATATTCAGCGGATGCATTTTCTGAGAAAGGAATTGGGCGAAGACGTTGCTTTCTACAACGGTTCGAATCCGCTGGCATTAGCGGCATTTTCGGCGGGCGCGAACGGCTGGTGTACGGCCGCACCGAACCTTATTCCGGAACTAACGGTCGCGTTGTATAACGCTATTGTAAAAAATGATTTGGTCCTGGCGCAACATGTATTTTACCAGCAACTTGACTTGCTGAAATTTATGGTTGCCAAAGGACTTCCCCGGGCCGTTAAAGCGGGGCTCCATCTTTTGGGAGAGGACGGAGGTCACTTGCGCGCGCCACTACAGCCCCTCACACCGGGTGAAGTCGCGGAGCTTTCCACTATGCTGAGCCGCGTTTAAGCAACTTCATCAAACTGGTATAACGCCGTGCCCGGTTCGGGAATCCTCTTGTAAAAGGGCTCCTGATAACCGGGCACGGTATTTTATGCCTTCGTCTATCAATCCACATAAATCACATGAATAATCTTTTCAGAGGACTTATCGCCGGGTACGGCGCAAAAAAGTTAGGCGGCGGCTGCCTGGGTACGATCGTTGTTTTTATTATCATCTGGGTGGCGCTCGGGCAGTGTAGCTAACCGCTACGTGGACGTTCGCCACAATAGGCGTATATTCCGCCATGAAAAAAATCGTTCTGATGATTGCCGCGTTGGCCCTCACGGGGTCGATACGGGCACAGGAAAAGAAAACGGCGGCACGCCCGAATGTCATTTTTATTCTCTCTGACGACCACGCCTACCAGGCCATCAGCGCATACGGCAGCAAGCTGACGAAGACGCCGAACATCGATCGCATTGCCAACGGCGGCGCGCTGTTGTACAACAACGTGGTGACGAACTCGATCTGTGGCCCGAGCCGCGCGGTGCTGCTCACGGGGAAGTATAGTCACCTGAACGGCTACAAGCTGAACGAACGCAGCTTCGACATTGCCCAGCCGGTCTTTCCCGAGCAGCTGCAAAAGAACGGATACCAGACCGCCTGGATCGGCAAGATGCACCTGGGGGCACTCCCCCACGGCTTCGATTACCTGCATGTCTTACCGGGACAAGGCTCGTACTATAATCCGGACTTTATCAATAGTAAAAATGAAACGGAGACGTATACCGGGTATGTAACGGATATCATCACCCAGTTGTCGAAGGAATGGCTTGACACGCGCGATCGCTCCAAGCCGTTCTTCCTGGTAGTAGGCCACAAAGCCACGCACCGCGAGTGGCTGCCCGCCCTCGAAGACCTCGGTGCATATGACGACGTTACCTTCCCGATACCCGCGACATTCTACGACGACTATAAAAACCGGATTGCCGCACGGAAGCAGGACATGACCATCGACAGCACGATGGTACTGATGACGGACCTGAAGGTGCACGCTGACTACGACAGCAGTACCGGTACCCGACGCTATAATCCCTACACACGGTTTACCGCCGAACAACGGGCGGCGTACTACAACTATTACGAAAAGAAAGTAAGCAAGGAGTTCGATGAGAAGAAGCTTACGGGCAAGGCGCTCGCCGAATGGAAGTATCAGCGTTACCTGCGCGATTATTTATCTACGGCCAATTCCCTCGATCGTAACATCGGGCGGTTGCTAGACTACCTGGATCAAACGAAACTGTCGGAGAACACCGTCGTGATTTATGCTTCCGACCAGGGCTTTTACCTGGGCGAGCACGGTTGGTTTGACAAGCGGTTTATGTATGAAGAGTCGCTGAAGACACCGTTTGTGATTCGGTACCCGGGCGTGATCAAGCCGGGCACCAAAGTAGACCGGCTCATTTCAAACATCGACTGGGCGCCAACGATCCTGGATATTACCGGCACCACGATACCGCGGGAGATCCAGGGCGAATCATTCCTGCCCATCGTCAGCGGGAAGCCGGTGCCATGGCGAACCGCGGCATACTATCACTACTACGAATATCCGCGTCCGCACCGCGTCGCCCCGCATTTCGGGATCCGCACGGAACAGTATACATTGGCGCGATTCTATGGACCCGATGATTTCTGGGAGCTCTACGACATCAAAAAGGACCCGCACAACCTAACTAACCTGTACGGCCAGAAGGGCTACGAAAAGGTTACGGCTTCCCTGAAGAAAGCGCTGCGCACGCAGATCCTGAAGTATCAGGACGACGAGGCGCTGAAACTTTTAGAACAAACGCCTGCCGTCACGCTGCAACCGAAATAGGCACTATTCACTCCGCAAGGAGTTTACGGGATTGGCATGTGCCGCGCGCAAGGCTTGTGTGCTGACGATGATCAACGCAAATACCAAGGATACGATACCGGTTGCCGGAAATACCCACCATTCGATCGATGTACGAATGGCATAACGCTCCAGGTATTTCGTCAACAGCCACCAGGCGACGGGTGAAGATATCGTAAAGGCTATAATCACCAGAATAGAAAAATCGCGCGAGATCATTTGTACAATGCTTGGCACACTGGCTCCGAGCACCTTGCGTATGCCGATCTCTTTGGTACGTTGCTCCGCGGTAAACGATGCGAGGCCAAATAACCCGAGTCCCGTGATCAGGATGGTGAGCGTTGCAAAGAGACTGGCCAGTTGGCTCGTCAGGTTGATGGTTGTGAATTTCTTCTGAAACTCCACATCGGCAAATCGATATTCGAACGGGTATGCCGGCGCATGCTTTTCGAAGACGGTCTTGACGGTGTTGATCGATGCCTGCAGGTCGTTGGTTTTCTTCAGGCGAATGGTGACGGCATTGCTCCACTCAGGATCCAGTATGGCAAACATCGGCTTTACAGGGTCGGACGGTGAACCCATCAATACATCCTCTACAACACCGATCAGCTTGCGTTTGCCGCCCCACAGCGGCAGCTCGGTGCCAATGGGGTCTTTCAGGTTCATGAGCTGCAGCGCAGTCTTGTTTATGATGATCGACGCGGTATCGCTTTTGAAATCTTCCGAGAAGTCACGCCCTTCCAGGATTTTGATCCCCATGGTCTTCGTCCAGTCGTATTCGGTGGCAATGGTAGTGAAGATCACCCGCAGCTCTTCAGGCTTACCGGGCCAACCGAGAAAGTTATTGGAGTTGATTTCCGTGATCGCGCTGTTGGATTTGGTCACGGCCTCGACCGCGCCCGATGCCAGCAGGTCCAGCTTCAACGGCCGGTAATTCTTTTTTACCTCGTTGGTATAATTTACCGTCATGAGGTTTTCCTGATCATAGCCGAGTGTACGGCCTTTGACAAGCTGGATCTGCTGGTATATTACCAGCGTGCCGATGATGAGCAGGATCGAGAAGCCGAATTGCAACGTCACCAATATTTTGCGCGGCAAGCTGGCGCCTTTACCCGCGGTAGGTTTTCCTTTCAACACCTTTACCGGCTGGAAGGAAGAAAGATAGAACGCGGGATAGCTGCCTGCCACCAGTCCGGTGATCAGGATAAGTCCCAGTGAAAATAGCCAGAATTCACCCGACAGGTACGGTATCGTCAGTTTTTTCTCCACCATGTCGTTGTAGTACGGCAACAGCAATTGCGCCGCCAATACGGCAATGGTGAATGCGATAAACGATATGAAGGTAGACTCGCCGATGAACTGCAACACAAGCTCCCGTCGACGGGAGCCTATGCTCTTGCGTATACCCACCTCGCGCGCACGCCGCTCAGACCGCGCCGTGGCCAGGTTCATAAAATTGATACAGGCGATGATCAGGACAAACACAGCAATGATTGTAAAGAGCTGTACATATTCGATCATGCCGCCCGATTCTACGCCGTTGTCGAACGATGATTGCAGGCGCCAGCGCAGCATGGGGTATAAAAAGAATTCGGGCTTGGTATCCTTTTCGCCATGTTCCTGTAGCATCATCTTCACCCGGCTTTCCACCGCCGCGTGATGGGCAGGGTCATTCAGCTCGACAAATACCTGGAAGGAATAGTTGCCCCAATTGGTGGTGTTACGCCGCACCCACTCCTCGGCTTGCTCGTGGAATTTCCAGGTCATCAGGAAATCGAACTGGAAGCTTGAGCTTGACGGCACGTTGCGCAGTACACCGGTCACCTTCAAATCATGTTCGTTGTCGACGCGGATTACTTTGTTGATCGGGTCTTCGTCTCCAAACAATGCCTTGGCCGTGGCCTCGGTAATGACGATCGAACGGGGGTCTGCCATGACCTGGTTTGCCTGGCCGATCAACAGCGGAAACTCAAACATCTGCAGGAAATCCTCACCGGTATAGTAACCGCGCTTGGTCAGCCGGTTCTCTCCTACCGTCAGCAGGTGGTCACCACCCCAGTCTGTCACCGCAGCCCGCTTGATGTGACTGTCGGCAGTTTTCATGGCCTCGTAGGTGGGCAGCGGCACGGAGGTCCACGACTGAATCTTGCCGTCAAACTTCGCGTTGGCCCACACCTGGTAGAGCCGGTCGGCCTTCGGCAGGAACTTGTCGTATGACATTTCGTCGTTGACCCACAACAAGATCAGGATGCTGCAGGTAATGCCGGTAGAAAGACCGGCAATGTTAATGAACGAATAGAACCCGTTTTTGAACAGGTTTCTCAGGGTGACCAGGAAGTAATTTTTGAACATAACCCAAGCTTTGCATAAAGACTACGGTTCGTTGCAAAAGGTAACAGAAAATGGAAAGTTTTTTTTCGGGGTGTCCGCTGCGACCGTTATCGGTCGGTTGTCGCGGTGACACGTCCCGCGTTGGGTGCACAAACGAGATCGTGTTCCGACGTTTTATAGTAGCGCGGAACACCGAGGGCATCCATTTGCTGCATGGCCCATTCGTTGAGCATGGTGATGAACGGAATAAGGCCCTGACCTGTGGACGTGAGTGTATACTCTACGCGTGGTGGCAGCTCAGCAAACGCCTGGCGGGTAATGAGGCCATCCTGCTCCAGCTCACGCAGCGCCTGCGTCAACATCTTGTGTGTGACGCCCAGGATGCTTTTGCGCAGCGAACCATACCGGCGTGTGCCGGTGCCAAGTTGCCAGATGATGCGACCTTTGTATTTGCCGCCGATGCGTTGAAAGGCATAGTCAACGGAACAGATCGGTGCAGGCGGGGTAGTTTCTTTCATATCGTTCTTTATATCGTTCAAAATTTTTTCTTCCTCATCCTCAGCATTACTCACCTTTTGGTAAGCAGGGAACGGAAAAGTGCATACTTGATTACAGGGGCCGGGGCCGCCAGTTTTGCCGTCATAACAAAAATGACATGAAAGCAATTCATTTAAAACAGTTCGGTATCGAAAACCTGCAGCTGGCCGATGAAAAAATTCCCACTCCCGGCCCACACCAAGTGCTGGTGCGCATCGAAGCCGTAGCCTTGAATTACCTGGACATCGCCCTGATATCGGGCACCTATAAACCATCGCTCACGCTGCCCCGCATACCCGCCTCTGACGGCGCCGGCACCATCGAACGTATCGGCAGCGAAGTAACTCGCTGGAAAAAAGGCGACCGCGTGATGGTAAATTTCTATCAGCAATGGATCGGCGGCAGGCGCACGCTGCAAAACGCCGAGAGCCAAACCAGTCAGGCCACGCCTGGCCTGATGGTGGAATACGCCTGCGTTGCTGAAGAGGCGCTTGTCAGAACACCCGCGAACCTCACGGCCGAAGAAGCCTGTACGTTGCCTATCGCCGGTGTAACCGCGTGGAACGGATGGTTTGTACATGCCGGCCTCAAGCCCGGACAGACCGTCGTCACCCAGGGCACCGGTGGTGTCTCGATCTTCGCCCTGCAACTTGCCAAGATCGCCGGCGCCCGCGTCATCGCCACCTCGGGCAGCGACCACAAGCTCGACACGCTCAAAAAGCTTGGTGCCGATGAGGTGATCAACTATAAAAAATATCCGAAGTGGCACGAAGAGGTACTCCGTCTTACGCAACAGGAAGGCGCCGATGCTACGCTCGACATCGGCGGCGCTGAAAGCATCGACAGCTCCATCCGGTCACTGCGGATGGAAGGCTTTGTGGGCCTGGTGGGATTCCTCGGCGGGCCGGTGCTGCCGGTGGATTTTTTTCGATCGGTAGTTTATACTGTACGGATGAAAGGGATCTCGGTGGGAACGCGGGAAGACTTTGAAGATTTGGCGCGAGCGGTGGAAGTGAATGGTTTACGACCGGTGATTAGTCAGGTGTTTCCGATGGAGAAGGTGCAGGAGGCGTTTCGGTATATGCAGGGCGGGAGTCATGTGGGAAAGGTTGTGGTGAGAGTTGACTGACGGTTCGAAGACGATTTGAAGCCCCGAAGGGGTGTGACATAATAGCCCAGGCTGGAGCGATAGCGAAGGCCTGGGCTATTGTATTACGCCCTTTCAGGGCTGTATTTTCGGTGTTCACGACGACTATTTATTGCACCGATAGCTTTTTCTGTTCGGGGTGGCCGTATTGTTTTAGTAAAATATCAGCGCCGCCCTGGAGCTGCGTTGCGTCGGCTTCGATGATGATGAGTTTTTCCTCGCCGGGCATGAGGGTGATATAATTATCCGAAAGGATGACGGGTAGGATGCGCTCCTGGGTATTTTGTTTTACCAGGCGCAGGCGGTTGCCGAAGGCTACGGTTTGTGAATTGTTTTTGATGGCCATGTGAAGTTTACCGGTTTCTTTGCTCCGGAGCGCGCACGTTATGTCCGCGGCGGGTAGTGTGTTAAGCGGCGTATAGTCCAGGTCTTTTACGCCGTTTCTCCAATAGAAGTTATCGGACAGCAAGGTTCCTTTGGCATCTGTCAGCTCCAGCTTGATAAAGTGAAGCGGGGTCATGTCCTGAATGGATCTGTCTTGTCCGTATACTTCCATTTCATAGATTGAATAACCGAATTGTGTTGCGCGCTTTAGGCCCAGCATGCGGACATACCGCGTCGATACCGGCTTGATGGCAATTTCTTCGGTTCCGCCTTTGCCGTCCGTGGTTTTGTAAACGGTCTTCCAGGTTTTGGCGTCGTCGGAGATTTCGAGCGTATATTCTTTGGCGCAGGCGACTTCCCACTTTAACACGACGGTTTGGATCTTTTGCTTTTGACCGAGGTCAACGTAGAGCCACTGCGCATCGCTATATTCGCTTTCCCAGCGGCTGCCGGCGCCGGCGTCTGTCGCCAGGGCGGCCGGTTGAAGAGCAGAGGATGCGGCGATGGTTTTGCCGTACGCCAGATTAGAGGGGTTGAAGTTCAACGTGAAGGCTTCGGCTATGTTGCTGGACGCAACATCGACCGTTTTCTCTTTTCTAAACTGCGACACTTCCTTACCCTGCAGGGTATAGACCCTGGCTTTTGCGATCGCACCGTTCAGATCAGTCGCAGTGGTGTTAATAGCTTTTATACTGTTGCTCGAGGCATTCCACTGAATGTGTACCGGCTCGCAGGCTTTCCTGGCGCCCCAGTAGGCGCCCGTGGCGTCATAATAATAATCATAGGTCTGCCAGACGAAGGACGGATACGCCGACTGGCTCATCCAGATCAGCAACCCTGATGCGTCGTTCCACATCCTGTCGTTCCACGCTTCGTACATGCCTTTCATTACTTCGATGTTGATGAACTGCGACTTTTCGCAGAATGCTTCCAACCCCGATGACTCGCCGAACTGAGTATTTACCGCCGTCTTATAGTGTATCGGATTGGCGTTCGAGGCTTCCTTTCCGAAGTAGTGTTTGTTCCAGACGTTGTCATCTTCGTTTTTCAATTGCTCGTCCGTGGGCAGCGGCCACAGTTTGTCCTTTGGAATAAACTGGATGACACTCTCGTACGTCGGGAAGGTCGCGGTGCCGATCTCGGAGCGCATGCCATAGCCGCGATCGGAGCCATAGGGGTATGGCGGATTGTTCCAGGCCAGGTTGCTGCCCGATGTTTCGAAGTGATGTTTCGGCGGTTGATTGCCCCACCAACCGCTGCCCGACAGGCCGTCCTGGTTGGACGATGATTTATACAGGCGATCGTTGTGATCTTCGCGGGCCACAATGGTGCGCAGGTAGTCGTCGAGCGCAGGCTTGGGATGCGTTTCATTGGCGCCGCACCACAGCGCGATACTGGGGTGATTTCGCAGACGCTTTACTTTGTCGAGGGCATTGGCCTTAAAGTCTTCGTCACTGGCTACGTCGTTGTAGGCCACGTACAACCAAAAGTCGTCCCATACCATGATGCCATACTTGTCGCAATAGTTATAAAACTCGTCGTCGGTGACACAGCCCGTCCAGAGGCGGATCACGTTGTAGTGCATGTCTTTGTGGAGCCTGATCTTTGTTTCATATTCTTTACCGTGACAACGCAGCAGGTATTCGTCCATGCCCCAGCTGCCGCCCTTGAGGAATAATTTCTGCCCGTTGATGTAGAAGGTCATCACGGGCCACCCCGCGGCATTTTTTGTGAACTGATATTCATACTTCTTGATACCAAATGTAATTTCTTTTACATCCGACGTTTTACCGTCCACCGAGCACGTTAACGTGCAGGTATACAGGTTGGGCTCGCCATAGCCGTTGGGCCACCATAGTTTGGGGTGACGCACGATGAGCTGTGAAAATTCTTTTCGGTCGATGTATACGGTTGCGGTAGCGTGTGGGTCCAGCGTTATTTTCTTTGAGAACCCGATGTTGCCGGGCTGAATCACGCCGGCCAGCACTGCTTCCTGCCTGGAGGCCGATGAGTTTTTTATAGCGGAGGAAAGGCTTAGATATGCAAACTCGTTCGATTCCAGTTCCGACCGGACCCAGGGGTCCTGCATCGTCAAGTCGCCGGTGACGGTCAGGTATACATTGCCGGTGATGCCGGCCAGCCGCCCGGGTACGTAGGGCATCCAGTCCCAGCTTGCGGCGGAGAGATAGGTCGGGCTGGCGGTCACGCCAAAGCCTTCTTTATCGGTACGATGTTTCTTCTGATCCGCATCGGTAATTAATACGGCGATGGCATTTTTACCGGGTTCGCGGATCAGGTCGGTTATATCATATTTTGTTCGAAGCATGTGGCCGCTGACGTCCCGCGTCGATGTCTTCGTGCCGGACAGTTTTGTTCCGTTAAAATAGAAGTCTGCGTAGCGGTTGGTGTTGTCGAAATGCAGCCAGATCCGGCCGCGTTTTACAAACGACGGCGGCAGCGCAAATTCAGTTCTATACCAGAAGGGGCGATTGTAGAACGACTCATCGACTTTCCAAATATTGTCGGCGTAGTTGGGATCGGGTACTTTTCCCGCTTGCACGTAGGCCGTGAAGACTACGCCGGGGACGACGCCTTTGACGGCGGTGGAAAATTTATAGCCGGGGGTGGCGATTTCGGTGCCGGCGCTGTGTACATCGGCCTGGGGTGTTAGCTGCCATTCGGTATCGGCGCTGTTTAGCGGGATTGTTTCGGTTTGTGCATGCGTGAGCAACGGCATGGCTAGGGCCATACTGATGAACAAGTGTTTGAATGTCTGCATGGTATATGAAGGCTCAGAGGCGCGTCGGGCGAATTCTGCTTAGGTTTTAGTTAATCGTTTTAGCAAATGAAACGACAATTGGGCTATAATGCAATGAAGAAGGTCGATTTTTGGATGAATGGAGTGTGTTGCCGAGCACAGGGCATTCCGGTGTTGCTGGCGCAAGTATTAGCACCAAGCGTTAGCGTAGGTGCGGTACTTGTGACTGAAACTGTATGCAGTCTTAGACTGCCGTGTGCCCCGCGAAGCGGGGCTGCATTAAAATGTTCCCCGCCAGTCTAAGACTGGCGGCAGTTTCAGTCACAAGAGACGCGCTGCGCGCTAACTCTTGCGCCAGCATTTCCATAGAGGCGCCTATACACGCACGAATTAGCGCGCTGGTATTTGCAGTACTGAATCGGCTTTCACGGGCTGCCCGAAATCTGGGCGGCCGTCTGCTGTCCAGGTGAAGGATTGCAAACGAGGTGAGCGGCGGTGGTCGCAGCCCTGGCCGGGGCCGGTGTTGGCGTGGTATAATAACCAGTTTTCTTTGCCATTGGGGGATTGGACGAAGGCGTTGTGGCCCGTGGCATAGACGTTGTGGGCGGGGGATTGTTGGAATACGGGCGTGGATACCTTGGTCCAGGTGCGTGGGTCCAGCAGGTTGGCGTTGGTTTTGGCGGCGAGCATGCCGAGGGCATATTCGTCGGCCCAGCACGCGCTGGCGGAGTAGACGATGAATACTTCGTCTTTTTTACCGGCGAGGAATTCGGGGCCTTCGAGGATCTGGCGGCCGCCGAATTTTTCCCAGGCGTGTGTCGGGGCGGCGATGATGGTTTGTGTTCCTTCGAGTGTCCAGGGGTTTTTCATCCGGGCAATGACCAATACGCTTTGCGGGCCGACATAGGCGGAGTATAGAAAGTATCGGGTGCCGCGATGTTCGAAGACGGAGCCGTCAAGGCCGGCGTGTTCGGTGTTGACTTTGCCTTTGTCTACCCAGGTGCCTTGTAACGGGTCGGCGGCTGTATTTTCCAGTACGAAGACGTAGCGGTTGGCGTCGCCGTCGTTCGCTTTGTCGGTGGCGGTGTAGTATATATACCATTTGTTGTCGAGGCGGTGTAGCTCCGGGGCCCAGATGGCTTTGGAGTTTGGGCCGGCTGATGGCGGTGTCCAGATGGTTTGGGGGGTGATGTCTTTTAGTGCTGTCAGGTCTTTTGTCTTCCAGAGGGCGAGGCGGTTGCCGAGGGTGTGGGTGTAGTAGTAATAACCTTCGTGGTAGATGGCCCAGGGGTCGGCGCCGGAGGGGAGAATGGGGTTGGTGAAGGTTTGGGCGGTCGAGGGTAGCAGGCACGCCAGGAAGAATATGAGAAGAATTATACGATTAGTCATTTCATTGCTATTTATACTTTATTGTAACCTTTCTCCACGCCAGTCTGGAGACTGGCTGCAGTTTTAGGCACAAGTACCGCACCTCTCCGCTAACGCTTGGTGCTAATACTTGCGCCAGCAACCGTTTCGTCGCTCTCACACGCACTCTGTTGCTAGTGCGGGGAATATACGCTTCTTCGCTCTCGCTCTCACACTCACGCTGTTTTATCGCGCTCACTCTGTTTTTGGTTTGCGTTGCGCGGTGTCGCTTGGGGTGGTGTTGGCGATCTGGGGCCAGTCGTTTGCCCACTCAATGCGGTCGAGCATGAGGGGGCGGCGGGTGGCGCCGTTGGGGAGTAGCGGGCGGCTTTTGTCGACGGCATGGTATAGGAACCAGTCGGTGCCTTCTTCGTCGGTGATGATCTCGGCGTTGTGGCCGGGGCCGGCGAAACCTGTTGTTACGCCGGGCGACGGATCGCCTTTGAGGAATGCGTTGCCGGTGTGCGTCAGGAGCGATTGGCCTTGTTGGTTTACGTAGGGGCCTTCGATGGATGAGGCTCTTCCGATCATCACGTTATACGGCGTCTCGCGGCCCAGGCAGCAGTGGCCGTTGGAGCCGAAGAGGTAGTAGTAGTTGTTGCGTTTTAAGATGTAGGTGCCTTCCATCCAGTCGCCGGCAATTTGGAATTTGTCGCCGGTGATGGCTGTGCCATCGGTAGTTAATGAGATGCCGTAGATGCCGCGGAAGCTGCCCCAGAACAAGTACTTTTTGTCGCCCTCCTCGTAGTAGAAGGGATCGATGGAGTTTTGCACACCGACCTCGTCGCTCAGCAGTATTTTGCCGCGGTCTTCAAAGGGGCCGGCGGGCGAGTCGCTTACGGCCAGGCCAATGCCGGGGTTGGGATCATCCCAGAGGGACAACGAGTAGTATAAATAATACTTTCCGTTGATGTGGTTGATGTCGGGTGCCCAGACAAAGGCGGGGTTCTTCCACGCGGGCTTGGTGTCGAAGGCGTCGCGTACAAACTCCCAGGTGACCAGGTCGCGGGAGCGGATCACGGGTACGATGTGCGCAGGCTTGCCGTAGTCCCAGCCGTCTTCGGTGGCGTAGGCATAAAAATATCCGTCGTTGGCCTTGATCACGGTGGGGTCGGCGAAGGTGGGTATAAAGACAGGGTTTTTATAGTATCCTTCGGGTACGTCTCCCTCCCCTTCGTCAACCCCGGTGTCGCTATTGTTGTTGCATTGTATAAAACAGGCCATCAACAAGAAGGCCATGCAGGTATTTTTCATGCTTTTCATGGATGTTCATTTTTGGCGGTAACCAGTTTTACGGAAGACCATGTATAGGGCTTCTCACGATCGTTGCCCGACAACGGTTCAGTATATGCCTGGCCGTTGGTGGCGACGTCATTCAATACAGCATGGAAGCGGATTGCCGCGCCTGGTTTTGCCCGCAGCACGGACCAGGGTATGCGCACGTCGATCTGATAGCCGCCGGATATGCGCGTGACGGTCTTGTCTATCGAAGCGGGTTTCCGGGTGGTCCATTTCCCCTTCTCCCCTTCTTCGAGCGTCAGCACTCCTGCGGCGTCTATCGAGATGTTGAAAATTCCGTTTACGGGTGCTGCCGAAGATTGATTGCCGGGGTCAAGGTAAAATCGCAGTCCATCATTCGACTTTTGGTTGTCGACGACATCCGCATCGTTTACCGTGGCCTGGAGATAAAGTTGCCGATCGTCCCAGGTTAGTCCCATGCGCGCCTGCGTGGGGCCGTAGCCGCCGATGAACAACGGATGCTTTACGCGCGCGGTATGTCGCGGTGCTGTTACCGGCGGAACGACATAGCCTTTGATCATCCACACGGCGGTGTTCGGGCCAAAGCCGTTGGTGGACCCGAGCGCTACCACGGTGGTGTCGTTTAGCACGGTGACGGAATTCCAGAGGCAGGTTTTCGTCGAGTCGGGAAAGTAGAACGGCCGTGACTTACGGTTGAAGTTCCGGGCCTCATCATCGCCGATGGCCACCACCATGTCACTGCGATCCCACGGCGCCTGGCGGCGCCACTCCGTGCTTTGATACGAGAGCAGGGTTTCGCCCGAGGGCAGCTGGCGGAGATACGGTGCGCCGGCATAGGCAGATGCCGGCACGCGGTTGCGGGCTTCCAGGGCCTGTGCGCGATCGGCGCTCGCCGCCAGCACCGGCGCATTCTTCCACGCGCCGGTAGCCGGTGTGCGAATGATCACGGGTACAAACGACTCGCCGCTCATGCCGTTGTCTTCGGTGGCATAGACGATCTCCCGACCATTCTTTAACAGCAACGGTACGGGCATGCCGTCGCGGTGCTTGCTGCGAAAGCTTACCGTTTCGCCGGTCGTCCAGTGCGCGCCGTTGTCGTGCGAGCGAAAGAGCGTGATCTCCTGCTCGTTGGTTTGCGTATAGGGACCCTCGTTGGCCGTGAACAATTGAATCTCGCCGGTCGGCAGCTGTAGTTGTGCGGGCTCCCAGCAGCCGTTTATAAATTCATGGCCCGCGGTATAGATGCGCACGGGCGCCGACCATTGCCGGCCGTCAACGCTGCGCCTGACCTCGATGGCAAAACGTTTGGAGGAATCGGTGTTGTTGCCCGGCGGGCGCAGGTTGTAGGAAACGAGGATGCTGTGGTCGCGCAGCTGCAGCACTTCCGGCACGACACGGGCAATGCCGTTCTCCGGGGCGGCGACGACGGTGGGCGCCGTCCACGTGTTGCCCTGATCGACGCTGCGAATGGCCTGGGTCGCGCCCTGGCAGTCATAGACACAGAACAAACTGCCGTCGTCCAGTACGATCATGCGGGCATAGCCGGCGTATTTCGGGGCCGTTGGCGAAAGCTGGCGCAAGGTGGTACGGTCCCACGCGATGCGGATGCCTTCGACAGGCTCTTCCCGTTGGGCCGTGTCAACGGATATCCCGGGCGTTAGACAAGACACGATCCAAAAGAAACAATACAGCGGTATGTTTGCCATGCTATGCAAAGTTTATAACGTCGGAGCCCCCTGCCATACTGGGCACAGGTGCGCACCTACGCTTCGCTTGGTGCTAACACCTGCGCCAGCAAGCGAACAGGTATTCCTTTTTTTCTTCGCTCTCACGCTCACACTCACACTATTTCCCGCTCTCACACCCACACTCACACTGTTTCCTAGTAGGGGTTGTTCTGGTCCAGGTGTTCGTTGTTGTCGACTTCGACCTGCGGAATGGGCAGGCGGTGGTTTTTGCCTAACGCAAAATTATTGAAGTCCAGGTCGCGTGTTTTCAGCTCGTCGATGCCGGCCTGCGTGGTGAGCAGATCCCAACGTTTCAGATCCATCCACCGGACGGCTTCGAAGCAGAGCTCGAGGCTGCGCTCCATTTGCAGGCGCTTTTTGAACAGGTTGTAGTCGGTGCCGATTTCGGGGTAAGCATCCTCCAGCTTGGGCAGGTTGGTGCTGGGGCGCTCACGTACCATGTTCACATACTGGTAAGCGTCGGCGGTCTGGTTTGTCTCGTTCAGCAGTTCGGCGTAGAGCAGCAGCACGTCGGCATAGCGGATAAACCGGAAGTTGTTCGGAGCATGGTAATCTTCGCGGTCGCGGTAATAATACGTCGAGTACTTTTTGATAAAAGTTTCGTTGCCCCAGTCGACGTTGTTCCAGGGGCGGTTGTATACCAACGTGTCGTTGTTGGCGGCCTCCGGAAAGTCCTTATACGCTTGCTTGTAGAATATATTGGTAAGCAACCGGCTGTCGTTTTTACCGTCTTTCGTTTTCTCTTTTTTGTATTCGTCGATCAGCCAGGCGCGGGCTTTACCATCCTGCCAGCCGATGCCGCCCGGCGCAAAGAATTGCGTACGTTGAAAGCCCATCGACGCGCTGAGGTTGTCGCCGTCACCGCCCTTGTTGCGATCGCTGAACTGGATCTCGAACACCGACTCGATGTTGTTCTCGAAGTTATGGGTAAAGTTCTCGCGGTAGTTATCGATCAGGCCGTAGTATTGTTTGCCTTCGCCCACCACGAGCCAGTCCAGCTCGGCTTTGGCCTCGGGGTATTTTTTTTGCTGCGCATAGGCGCGGGCCAGCAGCGCTTTCGCGGCGCCTTTCGTGGCACGGCCCATGTTGGGGTCATCCCATTTCTCGGGCAACCGGTCTTTGGCCCAGTTCAGGTCTTCTTCTACCTGCGCCCAGACTTCGGCCTCGGTGCGTTGCTCGGGTTGATCATCGGGTTTGGAGATCTCCAATACGATCGGTGCCTCTTCCCACAGCAGGGCGATCTGAAAATAATACAGCGCGCGGATAAAGCGCGCCTGCGCCAGGATGCGGTCGCGACGGGCTTCGTCAAAAGGAATTTGGGGCACATAGGTCAGCACCTGGTTGGTGCGGAAGATCGCTTTGTAGAAATCGCGCCAATGCCAGTTGTTGCCATCCCAGAAGTTATAGTTGGAATACTTAAAGCGTGTCCAGTCGGCCAGCTCGCCCCACGGGCTGGTGCTATGCCCTTCGTCGGAGGTGAGGTCATAGCGAAAGTAGATCCAGCGTGTCCAGGTAGACGGTTTATAGAACATGTTATAGGCCGCGTTAAGACCCATTTCGGCGTCCTGTTCTGTTTTCCAGAAACTTTCTACCGTCGGTGTATTCGGGTTCTCGATATCGAGCAGGTCTTCGCTGCAGCGGATGCTGGTCATGACGAAGGCCGCAATGAGTATAGGTATATAGAATTTGATGTTTTTCATGTCGCTGTGCGTTAGGGATCAGAAATTAAACTGCAGGCCTACCAGGAATGAGCGCGCGTTGGGATAACGCACTTCGTCGTAGCCGCGGCGCCACATGTCGGGTGCGGTGAAATCGGGGTCCAGGCCGGTATATTTAGTAAACGTCGCCAGGTTTTGCCCCGTGACAAATACACGCGCGTTGCTGACGTGCAGGCGCTGCGCGAGCGGCTGCGGGAGGTTATACCCCAGCGTGACATTGCGCAGGCGGAAGTAGGAACCGTCTTCCAGCCACCGGTCGATGTCGCCGCGGGCATTGCGATCGTCGCCGTACAGCAGGCGCGGAAAGTCGCTGTTGGGATCTTCCTGGTATGGCTTTTCATCGTCGAAGGCAAAGTAGTTCGAGTTGTCGTCAAAACGCTCGACGGCCGCGCGGGAACCGTTGTATACATCCTGACCAAAGGCGCCATACCAGATCATCGACAGATCGAAGTTTTTATACTCGAAGTTGGTGATCAGGCCCAGGTCGAAGTTGGGCCAGGGGTTGCCCACGATCTGACGGTCGGCATCGTTGATCTCGCCGCTATCGTCGAAATCGACATAGCGAATGTCGCCCGGTTTGGCATTCGGTTGAATGACCTTGCCCTGCGAGTTGACGTGGTTCAATACATCCTCTTCACTGCGGAACAATCCGTCGGTCTTGCGCAGGTAGAACATACCAATGGGCTCGCCGACCTTCGTACGGGTAATGCCGGTGAAGACGTCGTTTCGTCCGTAGCCCAGCTCGAGCACCTCGTTGCGCAGGGTCGATACGTTGGCGGTGATGCTATACTTCAACCCCTGTATATTGTCCTTCCAGGTGGTGGTGATCTCGATACCCTTGTTGCGAATGCTGGCGGCGTTTACCCAAGGGTTGCCACCGTCGTTGCCGGTAGACAGCAGGATGGGCATTTCGGTCAATACGTCCGTCGTCGTGGATATGAAATACTCGAGCGTCAGGGCGAGGCGGGAGTTGAGGAAGGCCAGGTCTGTACCAAAGTTCACCTGTTTCTTGGTTTCCCAACGCAGGTTGGCGTTCGCCAGCTTTACCTGGCCCGCACCATTTACCAGGTGCTGATCTGTGCCGACGATCGAGATGATGGTGGCGTTTACCTGCGACAGATAATCCCAGTTGCCGAGGTTGTAGATGTTCGAGCTATAGAAGCTGCCGCTATAGCCAATCGTGCGGCCGATGCTGGAATTACCCAGCATACCGATGTTGGCGCGGAGCTTCAGGTCGTCTATCCAGGGCACCTGAAAGAACTCTTCGCCGCTGATACGCCAGCCGGCGCTCACCGACGGGAAATTACCCCAGCGGTTTCCCCGGGCAAACCGCGACGAGCCATCGCGCCGGACTGTGCCGGTGAGATAGTATTTATCACCATACGAATAGTTCACGCGCCCCAGGTACGAGATCAGTGCGTCTTCGTTGTTGAATCCGCCCGACTCGGGGTCGGATGTACCGGCATCCACCACATCGTAATATTTACCGCCGATGAACAAGAGATTGCGTTTCGTACCCGACAGTTGATCGTACTGCTGCCGCTGGAAGGTTGTACCCACCACGGCATCTACTTTGTGTTTACCGAATTCTTTATTGAAGTGAAGTGTATTCTCCATCAACGTGGATACATACTGCCCACGGTTCTCAATCACGGCCGAAGGATCGAAGGGCTGGTTCAGCGTCCAGTTGCCGACGCGGCGCACGTACTTGTAATGTTCCTGGCTGGATTCCAGGCCGGCATTGACGCGATAGGTCAACACGCCCGGTTTGAGGAGCTCCACTTCAGCGTAGAGATTACCCCGCAGGCGCAGGTTGTCGTTAGTGGTCTCCTCCAACGCTTCACGGGCGATGGGGTTTGTTCCAAACGTACGGGCCTTGCCTTCATTGCCATACCCAAAGCCACCGGGATTTGCCGCATCGTGTACCGGTATGGTGGGCAGCATGCGCAACATATCCCAGAAAGGATTTGTGATCAGGTCATCGGACGCGCCACGGGCAATGGACAGATTCTCGCCGATCTTAAAGCGGCCGCGCCGGCCTTCCGTATTCACGCGGAAACTATAGCGCTCGAACGACGAACCCACGCTGGTGCCGGTGTTGCCAAAGTAGTTGCCCGATACCAGGTACGTTCCGAATTCATTTCCGCCCGAGACCGTCACGTTGTAATCCTGTGTTTGCGCGGTGCGGAATGTTTCTTCCTGCCAGTCGGTATCGACGCCGTCGGGATATTGCTGATAGCCCTGCCCGATAATCACCGGGGACTTTTCTACTTCAATGGCCTCGCGGTAGGCCATGGTATTATACTTTTTAAAATCGGCGGCATCCATAAAATCATAGCGCGGCAATGTCTGTGCGCCGTAGCGTGCGCTGATGTCCACTTTCATCGGCCCGGACTTACCCTTCTTGGTGGTAATGATAATGACACCGTTGGCCGCGCGCGATCCGTAGATGGCCGCGGCGGATGCATCTTTCAGGATCTGGATAGATTCTACGTCGCTGGAGTTAAAGTCGCGTGTGGCGATGGTCGGCACGCCGTCGATAACATAGAGCGGCTGGTTGTTGGAGAAGTTACCAAGGCCGCGGATCTCGATGGTCGACTCGCTGCCGGCACGACCGCTGTTGCGGATGTTAACACCGGGGGCCAGCCCCTGGATGGCTTCCGCCACGGTAGCGGCCTGTACGTTGGCCATGTTTTTACTGTTGATGACCGACACGGCTCCGGTCAGGTCTTTCTTCTCCTGCTCGCCGTAGCCGATCACAACGATTTCGCGAATGGTGGTGACATCGGCGAGGAGCTGTACGTTGATAGCGGTCTGCGTGCCTACGGTAATTTCCTGGCTGCTATAGCCGATGAAGGAAAAGACGAGTACGCTGTTCTCACCGGCTACGTCGAGGCTATAGTTCCCGTCAGCGTCTGTCGTGGTGCCGTTGGTGGTGCCGCGTTCCAGTACGTTTACGCCCGGCAGTGCTGTATTGTCTTCATCTTTTACCTGGCCCCGTACCGTAATGGCTGGCGGCCGGGGCGCGGGCGTTTTTATCTCCCGGGCCGTTACCGAGATGGTTTTGTTTACCAGCTGAAATTCGACGGAGGCTTGTCGCGACAGGTCTTCCAGTACACGGCGCAGGGTGGCTTTTTTGTAATGCAGGGTAACGGTGTTGCGCGAATCCAGCTGTCCCGAATACGCAAAGACAAAGTCTGTCTTTGTTTCGAGCTCTTTGAATACGGTCGACAACGTGGCGTGCTGGCATGCGACGGACACCTTTACCTTTTCCAGGCTTTGGCTGTTGATATCCGACGCAAATCCGAGGTTCATACAAACGACCTGTATGATAAAAAGACGCCATGTGTATTTTGATATAAGCATGAGCAGCTTATGTAAAAATTTCATAGGTTTGTTATGGTTTGAGTTTACGCAATAAGTCTCAGGCTGTAGTCTGGGGAAGCCATCGGTCAAAATGTCTCTTCCCCGGACTACTTTTTTTATATAGTAGTATATAGCACGTCCCGATCAGGGTGGCAAGGCATCAAAGGATTTCGGTTTCATATACTTGTTTGTTTTGGGTCTGCGGAGTTACTTACAGCCATGGCCTTGCAGCACGATCTTGTTGCCGTCCTGCCGATAGGTGATTTTGAGCGTATAGCTGATACTGTTCAATACATTTTTGAGGGTCTCCTTGCGATAGGTAGCGCTGATGGGACAAGCGACCAACGCGTCATCCAGTGTAATCTCTACGCCATACCAATTCTCTAGCACCGTGACGGCCTCGGCCAGTGGCATATTGTCAAAGCGCAGGATGTTGTCCTTCCAGTCGACGAATGCCGCGACATCGACATCGCGCACGTGCACCGGTTCGCCATGGCTGCGCGCAATGGCTTGTTGATTGGGTTTCAGGATCACCCCGTCTACATCTACTTTTCCTTCTACCAGCGTTACTTCGGCGCTACTGTCGGGCGTAAGCCTGACGTTGAACGACGTGCCCAGCACGAGGGTGTTGGCCACGGGCGTATGCACGATGAACGGATGCGCCGCGTCGTGTGCTACCTGAAAATAGGCTTCGCCGGTGAGGTATACTTCGCGTACGTCGCCCTGGAATTGCTCGGGGAATTCAAGTTTACTGTTGGCATTGAGCGTTACCTGTGTGCCGTCCAGCAATTCTATTTTCAGTTTCTGGCCCCGATCGGTGACGGCTTGCCGCAGCTGCGCCACCGCTGGTGCGGGTGAATCGCGACTAAACCGCGCGATGAGGAACCACGATACGGCGAACAACGCCAGGGCGGCCGCGACGGAATACCCGATCGTCAGAAGGGTTCTCCCCTTCCCTTGTGGTGCACGGGTAGGCAGATTGGTCGCCAGCTGACGCCAGATCACTTCCCGTGTGGCCGGGTCGGCACTGGCCGAGGGCCGGTGGAGCTCGGGATAGGTCTCAAAGAAGTCATCCAGCAGCTTCTTCTCTTCTGACGTAGCGCTGCCCCGGAGGTAGGCGTCGAGAAGTCGCTTAAAATGTTGTTCGTCTATGTTCATCTACTCCGTAGTTGCATACGATTGCATTATCCCCTACGGCACGATGAAAAAAAATGAAAAAAGAGAAAGAAGGATTAGAAGAGGTCGGCGAGCAATACGAAGGAGACCAGTTTATCGACCGAAAGCCGGAGGATGCGCAGCGCTTTCGTAATTTGGTTTTCGACGGTTTTGGGTGAGATCTGCAATTGCTCGGCTATCTTTTTATTGGGCAACAGCTCAAAGCGGCTGAGGTAAAAAATCTCGCGGCATTTCTCCGGCAACCGGTCCATGGACTGGTCGAGCACGGCCTGGAGCTCCCGGGCGTCGAATTCCTGCTCGGTGCTGGTGCTGATCTCCACCGCACGGTGGTTGATATGGTCGAGGTGTTTTTGGGAGATGGCGCCGGAGCGCAGGTGCATAAAGCAGGCGTAGCGCACAGACTGGTAAAGATACCCTCCTACATTTTCAATGTGCTGGTGGGCGCTTTTCTCCCACAGGGAGATAAAACAATCCTGTACAACGTCCTGGGCGGCGTCGGGGTCTTCGAGCAGGTTAACGGCTTTAGTATATAGTACCTTCCAATGACGGTCGAAGAGGACCGCGAATGCCCGTTGGTCACCCTGGGCGATGCCGCGGAGCAATGTGTTGTCGTCGGGTAGTTGGTCGCCTGGCCGGTGCATGCTTCATCGGCGTTACGTGGGCTTGCGTCACGCCGTGATCAAAAGTAAAACATAATCTAAATCGTTTGCAATACAAGGAAGATTATTTTGCCGGCACCGGCAACGTTATCGGCGGTATCTTTTACGAGGGTGCAGCGTCGGCCACCGACCTTTACAGAACGTCCGTGGCCGACACTACACGCGGTCGTCTATTGTGAATTCTTCCGTTGGGTGCCGGCTTCCAACGCCTGGATTCGTTGCGTGAGGGCATCGATGATAGCTTGTTGCTCTTGTAACGCCTTTACCAACGGCACAACAAATTCTGCATAGCGCAGGCTGTACATATCACCCAAACGCTCGATGCTGGGCGCATCTATGCCGCTGAAGTCGTATCCGATCGCGGCGGCGGCTTCCAATACTTCCTGGCCGGAAAAGCCTGTATAGGTTTTCCCGTCTCCGTACAGGCGTTGGAATGTGATCGGTCGCAGGCGCGTGATAAAGGCCAGCCCGGGTACATTTTCCTGCCGGCCGGTTTGTACGCGGCTGTCGGCCACGGCGCTCCAGTTCACCTCTCCGCCGATTTTCCGCACGGATGCGTTGCCGAAGCGCATCTCGTTCGTGGCCGTTACCTGCGCGCCGTTACCGATGGCGGTGGAATTGGAGACAGGGTCGAGGCCGAGCTCATTGAACGCTCCGGCACCAATCGCGGTGTTGCCAAAACCAGGGTTCCAATTGAGCGCTTCGTTCCCTACGGCGGTGTTGCCGCCCCCTGTCTTTACATTATACAATGCATAGGGGCCTATGGCGACGTTTCCTCTGCCTGTGGTGTTGCTGCCCAGGGATGCGTGCCCAATGGCAATATTCGAGTCGCCTGTGGTATTATGATTGAGACCAAGGAGGGCGATGTTGATGGAACCAAGTGTGTTTTCGCTCATGGCGCCCGCGCCAATGGCAATGTTCATTTCTCCATTGGTGTTCGCGCGCAATGCACCGACGCCAAGGGCTGTATTCGACCGACCACGCTGGTTACTGAACATCGCCTGACTCCCGACCGCGGTGTTCCCATAGGCATCGGTTGTTTTACTCAAGGCCTGCGACCCCACGGCGGTATTCGCCTCGCCCATCTGAAGGAGCGCCAGTGCTTGTGTGCCGATGGCCGTATTATCTACACCATAGGTGTTGGCCGCCAGTGCACGGGACCCAACAGCAGTGTTTTGTTTGCCCACGGTGTTCATCGTCAGCGCTTCTTTGCCCAGGGCTGTATTATCGGCGGCGGTGGTGTTTGCCGCCAGCGCTTTATAGCCCACGGCGGTGTTGCCCGGTCCTTCATTTGCCGTCAGCGCCAGCGCGCCCAGGGCGGTATTCCACTGACCGGTGGTGTTTGCTCGCAGCGCACGCCAGCCGATGGCGCTATTGAAGGCTGCTGTTGTATTCGCATAGAGTGCTTCGTATCCCATCGCGGTGTTGGAGGCTCCGCTGCTGTTCGTATATAATGCGCGGTAGCCATTCGCGGTGTTGTAGTTTGCCGGACCGGTCCCGTGCAGCGCGCCCGCGCCGACAGCGGTATTCCCTATGCCGGTGCCCACAATGAGGAGCGCCTCATGCCCGATCGCTGTATTATAGCCCCCGGTACCACTGCTGAGCATGGCGTGGTAGCCTATTGCCGTGTTAAAACTTCCCGTGGTGTTGTGCATGAGCGCCGACACGCCGACAGCGATATTACCACCGCCCTGTTGATTGTCGTATAGCGCGCTGCTGCCGACGGCCGTATTGTTTGTGCCCGTGGTATTGGAGTACAGGGCGTCGGCGCCCAGGGCGCTGTTGTAGTTTCCCGTGACGTTGCTGGTGAGGCTGCGGATGCCTACGGCAGTATTCGTGCCACCGCTTTTATTCCGATACAGCGACATGTATCCAATCGCCGTATTGAGCTTTCCCGCTTCGTTGAGCGCTCCGCTCTGGTAGCCTATAAAAACGCTCTGATTGTTGTTGCCTGTATCGTTTTGTCCGGCTTGTTCTCCTATAAAAACCGAAGCGCCGGTATTCAGCGGCTCGAGCTGGCCACGCGTGGATATACGAAGGCGCGGTATATTATTCGTACGTATGGTGAGCGGGCGATTGTCGGTCGTGCCCAGGAAATTTTGTACCGTCGTGCCCGCGTTGCCATACAGACTCCAAAGGCTGTCGCTGCCCGCCGCGGCCGCCGACTCGATCGTTCCTGCCTTGAGCGCATAGAGCGCGTAAGGAACACTCAGCAGCTGGCTTGTGCCGAAGAATGTACCATCGATCGTGACGTGTAAGAAATAGGGACCGGCCTGCCAATTGATGTCGGCCAGGTTGCTGCCGCGGTGGCTGCCTTCCCCGACCGTCAGGTTGATGAGCCCTGTTTCGGTAGACGTTGTCTGGTGTGTCTCGCTATAGACGGGCGAACCCGTGGTGCTGCCTTGTAAAATACTTAGGCCGATGACGATGGACGCGTTGGCCTTTACTTCACCGGTGGCATCGCGTATAACGGCTTGATATTTAAAGCCTGCCGGCGCTTGCGCCAGGACGGTATGGACCATCAGTATAAATAGGACGATAGACAGTGATTTCATGGATTGCTGGGTTGGGGTTGCTATTGTTTAACAATCTTAAAGGACTGCTGCTTTGCAGCGCCCGTCTTAACCTGAAGTGTATAGGTGGCCGCCGGCAGATCGTCGAAGGAAATTTCGGTGAGGTCTTTGACGATCCCCTCCCGGACTTTTATGCCGCGCAGATCCAGCACCGTATACCGCCGGGCCGCATCGGGGTGGCGGCTTTGAATATATAGTGTGGCGCCTACCGGGTTGGGGAACACCGTTACCTGACTTCTCGCTTCTTCGGTGCGTGCGATTCTTTGCACCCAAAGCATGGGCTGGTGAAATCCCTGCGTAAGCCGGTGCGGCCGTGCCGGGAGCGTCTCGATGGCAACTTCACCCAGCGTAAAGCTGAGGTGACCGGCTTCTGTCGTGAACGAATCGCCGGCAGAAGACACGATTTCATTTTTCTGCGCCAGGAGTGGCAGGGTCAGCAAGACAAAAAGCATGGTGACCGATTGTTTAGGAGGAGCCTTCATATAGATTTTATTTATGTAAACGTTTTGTGTATCGCCTGCAAATAGAGACCGCGTGTTTCACTCCAGGACAACAACGGCATGACCTGCACACGGTGCATTAGTATATCAGAATAAACAAGGAGAACGCCGCGGTAAGAAATCTTTTACACTGACTGCTGAACCGGCACAAAGAATGCGGCTTCCGGTGATTGAATATACAGAATAAAGACCATTAAAACCATTGAGCGACCATTAGCCTTGTCCTGCCCGCCGAATGAAGGCGATCCGGGCAATAGGTAAGAACAACACTTGCAAATGGTATATTCGCTGCTTACATTCGTAAACGCGGCTACCAGTACCGTGTCTGTATACCGGTAGTCTGATACGAGTTGGCTAATACTAAGGCGTTGTGCGATACCCGCCCGTTGAATTGCAATGAATATTCAACTCAACTTTTCACCCGGCGAGCGTGATGATGGAAGTGACAGTGTGCAACAACGTTGTGACCGATAACCGAACGTAGTCTTTCCACTTAAAACCAGCGTTCTATATGAAACAGAAGTATTATTTGCTTTCCATGGCTGCCGTGTTGTGCAGCCTGATGAACTCGTGCACGATGCAAGGCCTCGCTCCCGACGACGTATCGCTTCAGCCCCGCGACGTCGCGCCCCCCGCCTCCGTTCAGCCACTCGCTCTGCCTGCGGCGGGCCAGAACAAAGTAGCCTATTATGTTTTCGATGTTACACCCGCCGGCCAGGGCATATTGCCCATGACCACGTTTACCGACAATGCCAACATTGTGGTGGTGTTTGAAGGTACGTTGTGGGAACTGGCCGACACGGTGCATTATAATTCCGGCTGGATGCAGAATGCTTACTACCACAGCAAGCGCCAGATCCTGGCCGACATCCAAACGTTGCGCAGCCGCGGTATAAAAGTGCTCATGAACGTAGACGATGCACCCTCGTGGAGCACGTCGACACCCTTTACCACGTACAACGGCACGGCCTATAATTATCAGCAGTTTGCCGCCTTCATCAACACGTGTGTAAACACGGTAGGCTTCGACGGCATCTCGCTCGACGTGGAGCACGGGGCCACCGACAACAGCAACTACCGCAACCTGATCGGCGAGCTCGGCGATTACTTCGGCCCCCTGTCGTCAGACCCCACGAACAAAATGTACATCGGCGCCTTTTATTCCGGCGGCGCCCCCGGCCCGATCTTCCGCGAAGTCGCCCTCAGTCAGTACCTGAACTTTGTGATGGACATGGGCTATTTTCAAAACAACACCACGCGCTTTAATTACTGGGCCAACACACTGGGCAATGCCAAGGTCATGTTAGGCATGTCGTATGACGACAACACCCAGGCCAGCGCAATAACCGAAGCACAACGACACCCGACCCCCGACAAAGCCGGCATCATGGTGTTTGCGGCGAATAAAAACAAGACGTATACGGATGCCATCTTTGCCGCGCTCACGCCGACCACACCCCCGGCGGGGTCCGATATTACAAACTATGGCGGCACGATCACCTCACAGTATACGGATTGGCCCAGCGGGGAGGATATCAGCAAGCTGATCGATAATAGCAGCAGTACAAAGTATCTTACGCAGCACGCGGCCGCCTGGGTGCGGTATCAGTCCAACACCAGCAATATTGTGAATAAATATACCATCACGTCGGCGAACGACGTACCGGCGCGTGACCCCCGGAACTGGACGTTGCAGGGCAGTAATAATGGAACAAGCTGGACGACTATCAATACCCAGACGAATCAGACCTTTGCTTCGCGGTTTTTGACGAAGACGTATACCTTTAGTAATAGTACGGCGTATACGTATTATCGACTGAATGTAAGCGCGGTGCAGAGCGGGTCGATCATGCAGTTTGCGGAGTGGGAACTGTATAGAAATTAATCAGCGTGAGTGTGGAGAGTGAGTGCGGGGGGTGCTGCCAACGTAGTATCTGGCGCGAGTCTTAGCCCCGTCTCGGGGCGGAGACTCGTGCCCAGTATGGCGGCAGTCTCCGACTGCCAGGCGGGAACGTCGTAACCTGGGTAACCATACATGTACCTGGGGTTGCCCGACCACCCTCACCCCACACGCCAGTCTGAAGACTGGCAGCATGCAAGGCACAAGAGACGCACCTACGCTAACGCTCGGTGCTAACTCTTGCGCCAGTCACCCGTTTGGTTCTCCTTTACTCCTGCTATTCAACGGTTTTACTCCTACCATCAACAACAAAAATTTTCGTAACCTAAATTTATATATTCTATGAAGTTATCATTTCGTAAACACGCCGGCTGGGTGTCGGCATTTCTCCTGGTTATCATTCTCGGTTCCTGCTCGAATGAAGTAGATCCGGTTGTCAAAAAAGATGCCGACGGCGACGCCGCGGCCTTACCAGCAGGCCTGACTGTCTCTGTATTTGGCGGTGGGCCCATCTATAAAAACAGAACTGTTACCATTCCCGAACTAAAAGCTTCGGGCTTCACCGAAGTAGTCGTATGGAATATCGCCGTGAGCACCGCGGGTGACCTGAACTTCAACGGCGAGTTTCCCGTAGCGTCCAACGGCACCTATACCGGCGCCAATATGTACCCGAACTTTGCCAGTGATTTGCAGAGCCTGAAGACGGGTACAACGTCGGTGAACCGCGTTACCCTCAGTATCGGTTCTTCCAACGTCGGCGACTTTCAGCACATCCGCGACCTGATCAATGCGCAGGGCACCGGGTCTACAAGTATACTGTACCGAAATTTCCAGGCGTTGAAGACCGCCACGGGCGCGGATGCCATTGACCTCGACGATGAAAACTGTTACGACCTGAGCACCATGGTACAGTTCTGTGTGATGCTGGGCAACCTCGGGTATAATGTCGCTTTATGTCCCTATACCAACTCCACGTTCTGGACATCGGTCGCGTCGCAGGTGAACAACCAGCGGCCGGGCACGGTTGACCAGGTCCACCTGCAGTGTTATGCGGGCGGTGGCGGCAACAGCCCGTGTAGCTGGAACTTTGGCGGTATACCGGTGCATGGCAGCCGCTGGAGCGGTTCGACGGCCTCGGTACAGTCGCAGTTCACCACGTGGAGAAATACCTGCAACACCACCGGCGGCTGGATGTGGCTGTACGACGAGTGGGTAGGCAACGGCATGGCCGCGCAGTACGCTACGGCCATACGCAACGGTCTGAGTGGGACCACGCCCACGACCGGTGTGAAGTTCTTCCAGAACAGCAACTACGGGGGAACCGCGACCAGCTTTATTCCCAAGGGGAATTATACTTTGTCGCAACTCCAAGCCTACGGCTTTGTGAATGACTGGGCGTCGTCTGTGCAGATACCGAGCGGGTGGTCGGTAATCCTTTATCAACATGACAACTTTACGGGCACGTCATGGACGTTTAGTGCGAATAATGCCAATTTTGCGAATACTACCGGGTTGAATGACCAGGTGTCGTCGGTGAGAATACAGTAGTTATTGTATACCTGTAAGGCTTGCTGGCGCAAGTTTGAGCGCCAAGCGTTAGCGTAGGTGCGGAACTTGTGACTGAAACTGTGGCCAGTCTTAGACTGGCGTGTTCCCGCGAAGCGGGGCTGCTATATTAACAGTTCTCCCCGCCAGTCTAAGACTGGCTACAGAGACAGTCACAAGTCTCCGGCCCGGGGCGGGCCTCAGACTTGCGCCAGCAACCATTTGCGTTCCATTCCAATTACCGTAGTTTCTTAAAGTATGTTTCAAATACATTGCCTGCAAAGAACTTACCAAAGCTTGACACTGCTTTGATTTGTTCCAACTTCGTATGTGTATTAACGGCTTTCATAGTAGTCAGCTGTTTAGCAAAGTCTTTGGGCTCGATGATCAGCTGGCCTTTGCCAAGTACCTTGCCTGCGCCGTTTTCTTCGTAGACCGTGATGAAGAGCGTCGTGGTATCCTTCCACACATCCAGCCCCTTGTTGTTTTGCACGTCTTTGAACCCCTCGAAATAATACTTCTTCCCTTCGTGGCTTTGTAAGTAGATGTTATATACCATCTTTTTCTTTTCCGCGTCCTGCGCGTCTCTTACAAAGAGGTTAAACCGGCCGTTGTAGGCCATGAGCGGATAGGCAGAAAGCGCCGGCGCGGTCATGGTGCCGATCATGGGGGCGTCGTGGTCTTTGTCGGAAAGAAGTGTCTCCACGTCTTCGGAGCGGATGGTGAGCGTAAATTCAAACGGCGAGCTCTCCTGCTTGCCTTTTTCGAAGCCTCTGCCATAGTCTGCCGTTTCGTTTATCGAGAAATAGCCGCGCATGGTTTCCGTGAATTGTACACCCGGTTTTGACTGACCGTTAGACGACGATGCGCGCGGCGGTAAGTCATACGACAACGACCAGCCCTTCTCCTGCGCGATGAGCTTGCAGTTGCGTTCGGCCAGGGCGCTGATGGTTAACAGTGGATTCGTGCCGACGGGACGCGGGAAGATTGCGCCGTCCATAACATACAAACCGGGGTATAGCTCGCTGCCGGTGGCGCCTTTGAATACCTGCCCCTTGTGGTCTACGACGCCCTGGCTGGCGTCTTCGCCCATGGGGCAGCCGCCCAGCGGGTGAACGGTGACGAGATCGTAGTTCAGAATCCTGGTCCAGGTGGGATTGGGGACTACGTTTCCGCCCAGGGCCTCCGTGGCGCCGGTGAGCTCGCCGCTTACCTTTTTAAAGATGTTCTGTTTGCCGACGCCCTTCCAGTGGATGTTGACTTCATCGTCGCCACTGAGCCCGATGACACCGTTGCCGTCGTCGTGGGTCATAACCAGGTATATTTGCGTGTGATCTACCGCGCCTTTGAAGGGCCCGCGGAAGATACTCACCACCTCGCGCCACTTTTCGCGAAAGAAGTCACCCAGGCCGCGGTCGGAGTCGCGGCCCATGACGCGGGAGAACGTGACGAGCGCCGACACCAGGATGGAGCGTATAGGCCCCGGGATGCTGCCTTCCTCCAGCGTCATGCCTTCGGTAAACGGTGTGCGTTTGCGCATGTCGATTACGCTGGTGATGCAGGGCCCGACCTGGTCTATGACGCCGGGCTTGAGGGTGTCGCCTTTGCCGACGCCATGGATGGGTACGTCGTTGTTATAGCCAAACCCCAGCACGTCGCCGTTGCCGGTAAACTTCTGCCCCAGCTGCGGCGAGAGGGCCAGGCCTTTTTTGGCCGAACGCAGCAGGACTTCGGTGCTGCCCAACGAGCCACCGCTAACGAAGACCATGGCCGCCTCCACAAACAGCGACGGAGCATCGAACTTATCACGGCCACTGTTCACGGCGTTATAGTATACCCGCCATAGGTTGCGGGCGTCATCGCGCTCAATATGTTTTACGCCCACCTCGGTGTAGATCTCGGCACCAAAGTTTACGGCGTCGGGTAAGTAGTTCATCGCCGTGGTGTTCTTGGCGCCGGTGTTGCAACCGGTCACGCAATCGCCGCAGTTCAGGCACTTGGGTTGGTCGACGCCTACGTGGTTGGGGTACCGGTCTTCGAAGTTGACGTTGATGTTCAGCAGCCGGAACTCTTCGGACATAAATTTTGCCGACGTGCGCATGGCTTCGGTCTTCTGCAGCACGGGGTATCCATTTTTACCCTCGGGGTACGGATTGGGCTTCAGCATATCGCACGCGTGGCGGATGCCTTCCTGAAATCCGGTCAGGTTATTTCGAATCGCGGCGGGCCAGCTGGCATCCGCCATGACGCGGCTGTCGGGCTCGATCGCGACGTTGGCGTTGACCAACGATGTACCGCCCAGGCCACATCCTTTAAATACGTTGATCTCGTTGCCGAGTACAAATTCATACAGACCATTTTCCGATCCCGCCTCGAGCGTGCCTTTGTTGAACTGCATCTGTTTGGTCGCTTCGCGCAGGTTGCTGGGAAATTCACCCGGCAAAAACTCTTTGCCTTTCTCCAGCAAACATACCTTCTGCCCACAGCGCGCCATGCGCGAGGCGGCAATGCTGCCGCCGTAGCCGGAACCGATCACTACGACGTCGTAGTGTGTTTTTATTTCAGGAAAGGGTCTTGATAGCTTTTTCATGGTTTCAACGTAATTTCATCGATGAGGGTGTATTCGATAGTTTGTTTCGGACGGAACCTGGCCGCATGCTCGTCGACCGTTTGTTCCTCCCAATCGGTAATACTTTTTTTGATACCGATGGCATAGATCGTCGCTCCGCCCGGGGTGATCTTTATGCGCAAGAAGTTTTTATACCCCTCCCACCGGAAGGAGGAAAATGCTTCGGTCGGATGGTTTCGTACGACGAGTGTGCTCACCAGCAGGTATATGCCGAAGACCATCGTGCTGGCCCAGCCTCCTATCATGATCATCTCGGCCGAAAACAATATGATTTGCCAGCCTGACCGCACGTCCAATTGAAGATGGTGCATATTGACCACGGCAAAGGCCCAGACGGCCAGGTAAAATACCAGCAGCTGCAACAGGCCATGAAGCGCCCCGGCGATGTAATTCCATTTCTTCTTTCCCGTGGCGGTGTCGGTAAAAAATGTAAGGCCCACCAGGAGCAGCAAGTTCAGAAATACCACGGACGGGCTATGCCGGATATGGTTGTAAATGAGCGCGCACAACTTGCCGAGATCAGGCGTGCGTTTTACCGCATCCAGGAATGTTTCGGTATCGCGGCTTCCCGATTGCAGAAACCAGGTTGTAAACAAGTGGAAGGCGCCGAGGAAGAACCACATCTGTAAGCTGAAGAACGGAAAGAGCAGGTTCCACCAGGCCAGGCGTTTCGATTGTGATGCCGTGGGAAATGAGCTTTTGCGTGTAGCGTCATAGCCGCCCTCCAGGGTAATCTTCTCCTTCAGCAAATGTGTGGGATGCGCAAAGGCGCCGCCACCGCCCGCCGTGACGAGCTGCGTCACCCGGCCTGTTTGAGTATGTACTTGCTCGTAGCGCGAGTAATGATGCAGGTCGCCCGTCAGGATCGCCGCGATGCGCAGGTCCTTGTTCTTTTCATAGTAGGGACACTTCTCGTCGCCGTACAACACCCGGTCGATAAAAAACTGAATACGGCCGTGCGACTTATTTTTGTCGTCCCACGAATTATATACCCACGACGGCTCCGCCGTACAAAGAATTACCTTGCTGCCGGCTTCAAACGCCGGGGTTTCCAGAATCTTCCGGAAGTAGTCCATCTGTGGTTTGTCAATGTCGGCATTCAGTTGAATATCGATGCCGATCAACCAGTACTTATGCGGAAGCCTGACGGCAAAGTAGCTTCGGTCCTGTTCTGTCAGCCAGCGACCCAACGCCCGCTTCTGACAAAACAGCTTGATAAAATTACCCAGCCCATCGTACCAGTCATGATTACCCGGCAAGACAAACAACTGTCGGGTATAGGGCTCGTTTACGGTATGATGCGGCTTGTCTTTCCACGGGAATGCGGCGTTGTACGGCCCTTGCAGCCGGTTCTCATACTCGGCAGCCTCCGGTGTGGGATAGACCGCATCGCCGCCCATGATGAGAAGGTCGCCCTGCTTCAGCTCTTGTCCGCCCACGGAAAGCTTCGCCTGTGCCAGGGAATAGGCTACGGTATAGGTCGGGTTAAAGCCGTCGCCCAGGTCGGAGACATAGTCGACCCACAGCGCTTCTTTGTCCGCGGCGTTGTAATAAGAAGCACCGGGCGAAAGCGCGGCTTCCATCTCCCGCTTATCGGCAAAGTTTCCAAAGATGCCGGAGATCAATGTTTTCAAACCGGTAGACGCCAGTTGCTGAACGTCGTACCAATTCACCATGGGGCGTTTCTCAAATTCCATTCGAAAGTAATTTTGATATCAGATCATAACGTTTTTTCAATCCACCCATCCCCCCCTTTTCGGTCGCGACGCCGGTGGTAAACCAGCTGCGCAGGCGGTGGCGAATGGATTGGTCGAGTGTGCCTTTTACGACAGTAGATTCGTTCAGGTGAATGACCACCGCTACGTGTTTGAACTCCAATCCCAGGAGAAAATCCATCGGCGAATATAATCGCCATGTCATGTGCATGCGGTATGTACCCCCACCGTGATCGGCTTTTGCTGTTGCCTCCACCACCTGATACTTCCCGACCTTACGAGCCGACGCGGTAAGATCGTACAGGGAAATCTCCCGTCCAAGCACCGACGCCTCAAGACTGGCGTAGAGCTTCAGCACATGCTGCCCCGCCATATCGTGGTACGAGAAATAGGTATACAGCGTCATCTTTGTTTTTACGCCTTGCCAGGATACGGTACCTTCAAACGTACCGCGAAAGTTCAGGCGATGGCCAGGCTCGCGCATGCGGGTGGTGGTATGGTTCATCGGCACGCCCTCCGCGGGCATTGCGGCCAGGCAGCGTTTGGCGTCGGCGTAGCCCATGTTGATCAGCGACCGCGTATCGACCTTGCCAAAGAACAGGTCGGGATCGAGGGGCAAGGGATATTCGGGCTTGATCACAAACAGTTTGACGGGCTTCCGTTGGCCGTACGCGGAGTCGCCTCTTTTGATCGCCTCATTGATGTAGGCTATCTGTTTATATTCTTCCAGCAGGGCGCCGTTGGCGCTGATCTCGATCATGTGTACGTACTGGTTAAAAAAGCCGGGCAGGTAGGTTTGGCTATTGCCAATGGCCCACACCAGCCAGAGCTCATCGGCACCGCGTTGTACAGCTTCCAGGAGGTTGGCGTCTTTGATCCACACGGCGTCGGTATACCAGTGGCCATCGATGGGCAACGCCGGCATAAAGATGGGCAGCGATACACCGGCGATGAGATGGTCTTCGGTGACCCGCGTGTGTGGGATCGACTCGATGGTCTTCTGCGAGAAATTACAGACGTTGAAGGTGAACTGGCCGCGCTGGTTCTTCCGGATCTTTTCCAGGTCTATGCCCAACGAAGGGAATATATGCTTGCGAATGCCATCGGCATCGCCCATGCCCGCCATTTGCCACGGCTTGAGATAGCTCTTCAGGCCCAACGCCGAGACAAAATACCTTAGCTTGAGGGTACGCCATCGCCCGGCAATCTCGTCGGGCGCTAACCCAGAGGCTAGCATGCCGGTATTAAAAATCCCACCCGACGTACCGTCGACATGTACAAATTGCTGCCCCGCCTCTTGCAAGGCGCGCAGCACACCGGCCTGGTACGCCAGGCGCACGCCACCCCCGGCCAGGATCAATGACTTTTTTACGGGTGTACCGGCGGATGCCAGGAGCGAATCAGTAGTCATAATACAGCGTCGTTTTGCGGGTGTAGAGAAAGATGACGACGACACCAAGCAGCTCGTAGACCAGGAAGAAATAAAACAGCCACGAAGGCGAGCCGTCGATCACGAGGGATACCACGCGCGCCAGGACGCCGGAGAACATGATCAACAGGAAGAGGCCGTTGAACGTCTTGTGGGTGAAGATCTCTTTGGTAAACAGCACGGCGAACAACCCGTACCCCAGCTCCAGCGCCCGCAGGAAGCGGTACTGGCTGATGAGGTTGACGCGGCTGTATTCGGGCAGCGTGCTCGTATCGAGGTGGAACAACCAGGCGTGGTCCAGGCGTGGCCCGACAAAGGCGCCCCAGAATCCGGCCAGTATCACCAACCCAATGTAGGTATAGAACAAAAAATAACTAAGCGCTTTCACCCGACTTTATAGTTTTAAGATAATAGAGAAACAGTACGCCCGACAACAAGTCGAACGCCGCCACACCGGCCGCCATCTCCGAAAAGATGCCCTGCAAAATTCCTACCCCTACCGCTACACACGCACCCAGCTTTTGCAGGGCGCACCACAGGATGGCCACTGTACCGGAACGCGCACCGTAAACGGTATGCAGCATCAACCCGCCGAAGAGCGCCATGAACATGCCGACAATGGCAAAGAAGTGCGCGGTCGTGGGGGTTATCCCGGCGCCGATCACACCCAGCACAAAGGCCGGCGCCACGACTTGCGCCAGGCCGGACACAATGGTCGCCAGCGAGATGCCGACGACCAGCAAGTTTAGAAAGCGATTCATGCGCGTTGTCTTTTGAGTGCTACTGAAAAATAGAGCATCATGGTGAGCCATTGCAGGGTCCACAGGCTGACGCGAATGATATTTAAGAACATCCACTTGTCGAGTACGGTGTTGAGCTCGATGGGGTCGGTAATGCCCGCCGCCATGCGCTCGTTATACGCGATGATAAAGTAGATGGTCAGCAACGTGGCGGCTACCACCAGCAAAAGCACGACGATGGGGTACCACTTGTCGCGGCTGCGCCACGTCTCGATAATAAACACGACACTGCAAACCATCATCACCATAGTCATATAGGTGAAGAAGTGCGTGGCCGCCGTTACTTGCGGCACAAACTGGTTGTAGTAGTTATCGGGCGTGAGCTTGGGTGCGATGGGAAACGTAAAGAGCACCAGCGACCAGCCCGTGCCAAAATACATGGACACACAGGCAAACAGTAGTGCCTTGTTTAACACCAATACTGTCTTCATAGCTTATACTTTGCGTAGTCGGTAAAGGCAGGTGCGGGCAACCAATCCTCGTTTCTGCCCAGGTGGAAGACACTTTCAAACCCTTCGGGCATGGTGGCCGGCGGCGTGTCGTACGTCATAAACCAACATTGGAAATGATCGTCGAGTATGCCGTTTGCTTTGGGCATAAACATGGTAAAGAACGGATCGGGGTTGATGTCGAGGTTACGCAGGTACGACACGTTGGGATGATCGCCGATAAACAAGCGGCCGCTGGCTTTTCCAAAGAGGTTTATGCCGGCCCTGGAATTGAAGTAGATATACGACGCCATCAGCATGTTGCGGTAACAGCAATAGTTGGTGGTGCCAACCTTGAGGCCCAACGAAGCGGATTTGGGACGATCGATCTCGATGCGAAACGCGAACTGACCATCTTTTTCATACTGGGCGCTGACAGCGGTGTCGCTCACGTTGAAGTCCAGGTTGGCCTTATGCTTGGGCATGCCCCAAATGCCCTTTCCACCTTTTACGGACACTTCACTGCTGACCGGCAAGTCGAGAATATATTGTCCCACGCCATAGGCTTTCATGAACATCACATTCAGCAGTGCCGGCGCGGGCTTGCGGCCGTGGGTGCAGCCGATCGCGATGCTGTACTCGATGTATTTACCAATGCTGGTGTTCACATAGTTAATGACGGTGATGAGCAACGCGGCCCGGCCATTGGGGAGCTTCAGGGCGTGCACTTCATTGCCGGGCAGCAGGTCGTTTGCTTTTTTCCAGTCGCAGGAAAAACCCGCCATTAACGCCGGCGAGTCTTTGGCAAAGACCGGCATTTGATAGGGAATGTTATCGACCAGGGCATACCGGCCTGTATAGTGTTTGATTCTGGAGGGAGGCATTTTTTTCGAAATTAAGAGGGTTATAATTGACTAAGCTCCTGGAGCATGAGGGGGAATACATCGTGATGCGCATTCTTTCCCAGGAATACATCCAGGTGACTGTATTGTTCCAGTATATAAAGTCTGTGAATACCAGGATCGACGCGTTGCAGGTAGTCGAACGACCGCTCCTGACTTTCGGCCAGGAAGCATTTGTTCTTGCGGCCGCCAAACAGCACCACCCGCGCGGTCAGCGGCGGAAGATCGGGTGCGTAGGTGGTTGGCGTATCGTTTTGATTGGGCACCAGCACACCCGCCTTTACACAGCGCGTGATGTGCGCGAAAAATGTAAGCGGCACGTTTGCAAACTCGTGTTGAATCCAGTCCATGGTCGGCTTGTCGAGGTTGTCCAGCTCCCAGAGTGCGGGGAACCCTGCACCATACGTAAAGCTGACGAACTTGCCGACGAGCGTATCCTTCTCGCGGTGTGTGGCTTTGACAATCAGGCGCAAGAGCTTTTCTTTTATACCCGGCGCCTTCAGCCCCCACTGGGGATTGAGGTACCGAAAGAGCAGCTTTACAACGGGCACAAAAACGTTGAGCTTAAAGACAGAGTACGGTGGCACAATGGGATGCAGCGACACGGCATTGCTGATGATGAGCTTGACTTGCGGCACAAGCCCCAGCATGACCGAGATCATAAAGCTGGTGCTGCCCTGGCAGTGTATGATGGCCTTGATGGAGTTATAGCCGGTCAGCTCGACGACTTTCCGTACCGCCATGGGATGGTCATAGCGTGCGGTCTTGTCGAGGTCCCATTCGTTGGGCGTTACTTCAATACTACCGCGCCAGTTCTCGAGCCACACATCGTAGCCGGCTTCCGCGAGTGTTGTGATGAGATTCTTCGCCGTGGGAGGATTGAAGATATTCCCCCGCACACCGGCGCCATGCACCAATAACACCGGTTCACCACCCGACTTACTACGCTTTAAATGTTTCAGATTACAGGTAACACCATCCTGTGTTAAAAAGGAGATCGTTTCAAACTCGTTTACCATGCGCGTCGTGTCGTTAACAAAAAAGGGAGCCCACCTCCGCATCTTCTGCTATGAGCAGACGATGGGTAGATGGGCTCCCTCTCCACGTGAAAGTAGCCGGTCGCCTGCATTTTAACAAGCCGGATTTTTCCCCTATTCCATTTCAATAAGCGTCGTTTAACACTTGTCCTGAAAAAAAATCATGCAGCCTATTGCGCAGTCACTTAACTGCGCGTAAATTAGCAGTCAAATAGCTGCACAATGGAATTGAGAAGAGATGTGTTTCAGGCCATCGCCGACCCGACCCGTCGGGCGATCATTGCGCTGGTGGCGATGCAGGCGATGACGCCCAGCGCCATTGCCGAGAACTTCGATTCGTCGCGACAGACGATTTCCAAGCACATACAGATTCTGACGGAGTGTGAATTATTAAAGCAAGAGCAAAATGGACGGGAGATCTATTATCACTTCAATCCGAAAAAAATGAAAGAGATCGCCGCGTTCATCGACCCTTATCGTGACCTGTGGGAAGACCGATTTCAAAAACTCGAGTCCATTATGAAAAAATATAAAGCCAAGAAATAACATGGAACGCAAAACACAGGTCCAGGCCGGAAACGGCCAGCAAGACATCATCATTACCCGCGAGTTTGACTTGCCGGTCGCGTTGCTTTTTAAGGCTTATGAAGTCCCGGAAATCGTTGCGCAGTGGATGGGCACGAACGTGATCAAGCTGGAAAACAAAAAGCACGGCGGCTACCAGTTTGAGACCCGCGATCCGCAAGGCAACGTCGTAGTACGGCTTAACGGCGTCATTCATTCTTTTGTGCCTGACAAAAACATCACGCGCACGTTGGAGATGGAAAATGCGTCGTTTGGCACGCAGCTGGAGTTCCTGGATTTTGAAGCGCTGACCGACGACACCAGCAAGCTGACGATACAAAGTATATTTCGTTCGACCGCGGCGCGCGACGCGCAACTTAAGTTGCCGTTTGCGTTCGGGTTGAACATGGCCCATAACCGATTGCAAGAAATTGTTAGTCAACTAAAATAATATCCTCATGTCAAAACGAAACAAGATCATTTATTGGATTGCCACGCTCTGGCTTTGCCTGGGTATGGTGGCTACCGGCATTACACAATTGATGCAGTTGCCCTCCGACGGCGCGTTGTCACCCCCCGGTGTCTATGGCATCACACAATTAGGATACCCGGTATATTTTCTGACGATCATCGGTGTTTGGAAAATTTTGGGTGTAATCGCCATGCTTGTTCCTAACTTTGCTTTACTGAAGGAGTGGGCCTATGCCGGTTTTATTTTCTTGCTGACGGGCGCGCTTTATTCCCACATCGCCACCCACCATGCGCCGGCCGAATTGTTTCCGTCGGCGTTGTTGCTGGCCTTGACGGTGCTGTCGTGGTACTTCCGGCCGGCCAGTAGAAAAGTTGTCACCGCTAACGCATAATGTTATGAATCCGAAAGTTGATTTCTTTTTTGGCAAAGGGCCATGGCAGGAAGAGACCCGGCTGTTGCGAGAGATCGTATTAAGCTGTGGACTGCATGAAGAGCTGAAGTGGGGCGTGCCGTGTTACACACTGGAGAAAAAGAATGTCGTATTGATCCACACCTTTAAAGAATACTGTGCGGTGCTGTTTTTTAAAGGTGCGTTGATGAAGGACCCCAAAGGTATCCTGATTCAACAAACCGAAAACGTTCAGGCGGCGCGCCAGGCACGGTTTACCAACGCCAAAGAAATCGCAACGTTGAAAAGCGCGTTGAAGACGTATATCAAAGAAGCCATGACGCTGGAAAAATCCGGGCAGAAGGTGGAATTGAAAAAGACCACCGAGTTTACGATGCCGGAAGAATTCCGGACAAAACTACAAAGTAGCCCGGGTCTCAAGAAAGCCTTTACCGCCCTGACGCCAGGCCGGCAACGTGGCTACCTGCTTTACTTTTCTTCGGCCAAACAAGCCAAGACCCGCGAGGCCCGCGTGGAAAAATATATACCCAAGATTCTGGACGGATTCGGATTAGAAGATTAACGATCATACGCCATGGCAAAAACAAAAAAACAAAGCAGCAAACAGTCGCTATCGGCCGAGCAAACAGAGGCGCTACTAGACGTGCTGCAAAAACGCTTTGAGAAAAACATGAAGCGCCACAAGGGCATTGCCTGGGCAGATGTGCAGGCACGGTTAGAGGCCCACCCTGCCGGGCTGTGGTCGCTGGATGAAATGGAAACCACGGGCGGCGAGCCGGACGTGGTGGGCTACGATAAAAAGACGGGCGAGTACACGTTTTACGATTGCTCGGCCGAGACCCCCAAAGGACGCCGAAGCCTTTGCTACGATCGGGAAGCATTGGATTCGCGGAAGGAGCACAAACCTGCCAACAGCGCGCTGGACATGGCCGAAGAAATGGGCATTGAGATCCTGACGGAAGAAGAATACCGGGCTTTACAAGCCTTGGGAGAGTTCGATTTGAAGACGTCCAGCTGGATCAAAACGCCGGCGCCGATCCGGAAACTGAAGGGTGCGCTCTTTTGCGACCGTCGCTATGACCATGTTTTTGTGTACCACAACGGAGCCGAGTCGTATTACGCGGCGCGCGGTTTCCGGGGTTTGGTGCGGGTTTGACCATTCTTATTCCATTCGTCGGCTGTTTTTGTCGTTTTAACGGTGGGTCAGGCATGATAATTATGTTATCTTCGCGAACTATCCATTACCATGACCCCTGCACCCAGCACTTCATTCCCGACGGCATACATCGTATTGTTGTTGCTTTGCCTTGCCGTGCCTGTGATGGGCCAGCGCCTGGTCATGCCGGGGGATTTTCCCGATCCATCGGTCGTTCAGATCGGTGACACCTACTGGGCTTCTACATCGTCGGCAAACTGGGCGCCCGCATTTCCGTTGCTGGCATCCAAAGACCTGGAAACCTGGGAATTTCGTGGACACGTCTTTCCGCAACTGCCGGAATGGGCGGATTCGTACTTTCGGGCACCGGAGATCACGTACGACAGCACGGGTGTTTATGTTTATTATACGGCCCGCAAACGCGGTGGCAACCTGTGTGTGGGCATTGCCCGCGCCGACGGTCCCGAAGGCCCATATCAAGACCTGGGTCCCATTATGTGCCAGGACGCCGGCTCGATTGACGCCTTTCCCGTACGCGATAACGATGGCACGTTATACCTGGTCTGGAAGGAACATGGCAACAGCATCGGCAAGCCCACTCCTATCTGGGCTGCCAAGCTCACCCCTGAGCGCACGGGCGTAATCGGTGAGCCTTTCAAACTTTTTCAGAACGACGCGCCGTGGGAAAAAAGCCTGGTGGAAGGTGTGTCGATCACCCGCCACGGAAAATATCTCTATGCGTTCTATACGGCGGCTAATTGCCAGGGCCGCGATTGCGTTTATGCCACCGGCATTGCCCGCTCGCGAAACCTGCATGGACCGTGGCAAAAGTATCGCGGCAACCCGGTACTGGAAGCCGGCGCGCGTTGGAAGGGTCCGGGGCACGGCACACCCGTAGAACGCAACGGCCATTATTATTTTCTGCACGATGCACACGACGATGCCAACACCGCCTTTACAGGACGCCAGGGGGTGCTGTCGGAGTTTACATATACCAACGACGGCTGGCTGCGCTTCGAGGCCCAGGACGGCCACGATGCCCCCATTCCTGCCCGCCTGATTGACGCGTTTGATGGTGGCCATCTGGCGCCGCAATGGAGTTACTCCACTTTTCAGAAACCACAATACAATGTGGGCGAAGGTGCGCTGACGTTGAACAGCATGCCGTCGCCGTGTGGCGCCTACGTGGCCCAGAAACTTTATGCCACGGACGTAGAAGCCGAGGTAACAATGAAGCCCGCGGCCTGCACGGCCGAGTCGGGCATTGCCCTGGTCAGCGACGACCTCAACATGCTGCGCGCGACGCTGGTGGGCAGTAAGGTGTCGTTGTGGAAAATCGCCAAAGGTCATCACCCTATATTGCTGGCCGAGCGGTTCATCCGTAAAACCGACAGCGTGATGGTACGCATTGTGGTGCGCGATGGCCGCGAAGCCATCGTTACCTATAGCACCAACGGCACTCAATTCAACAAGCTCAACACCGACCCTGCGTCGCTAACGTTCCTCCAAAGCCGCGATCGCGCCATCCGCGTAGCCCTGGTTGCCATTGGCGATACGGACCGCCGGGCGTGCTTCGAGCATTTTACAACGCGTGTACGCAAGCCGGAAGTACAACAACACCTGGCACGGTCCGGGCCGTTCCGGAGACGAGAGAGGTGAAAATTCCCCATATCGGGTATAGCTATAAAACAGAAGAGGTCACCGTCGGGCGACCTCTCTTTATTTCTATGTTACTCTTTTTTCAGCAGCATCCTCACTTAACTACTTGTACCCACCCTTTTGCTGTCATCTCACGCTGCTCACAATCGGTATAGGTTACTATCCAGAAGTAAGTGCCTGAGCCTACATTCCCACCATCCCATATACCGGCGGCATTGGCGTGTACCTCCTGCCCGTATCGATTGATAATCCGGAGGTTTGTTACAGCATACGTAGTCTCTGCTTTGAAAACGTTGTTATAGGTATCATCGTTTGGTGTAAATACGTTGGGCACATAGAATACATCTTCTGAAAATTCTACAGACACGGGCTGGGAGGCAAATGAGCAGAAGCCGTACCGACCGTTGACCCGGTATACACCGTTTTCGCGGACTGTCATTTCAGGCCCGGACGTACCGGAAAGGATGCGATAAGAATCCTCCTGCGGTATTTTATATTCCCAGGTATACTGCACACCGGCACGGGATTGGACCGCCAGCGTAAATTCCTCTGCACTACAGAGCGTCACGGTGGAGTTTTCTTCCGGCAACAGTGTATACGACAGATCGTCGCTAAAACCCACGCTGACGATATCGCTCTGACCGGTGCATTCGCCGTTTGTAGCCGACGCATAGTAATAGCCTGGATCATATACTACCGCCGTAGCCTGCAGCGGTTTGTTGACCGGTTGCATATCTGCCACCGTTTCGCCATAGTACCAGGTATAGTCAAGCGATTCTGCTGTTTGCGCCTGCAACGTGGCTGCGCCCGTTTCACAATAGTCTTCTGGAATACGCGTCAGCACGAACGGTGCCACGATGTTTATTTTCACGCTGTCTTTCAGGGCCAGGGAGCATCCGCCCGGTGTCGTGATGCGGTAGGTCAGTCTGTACGTCCCGTTCGTCAATCCGGCAGGATTAAACTGGCCACCGGCTACACCCTGTCCTTCCCAGGTGCCTGCCGCGTTCGAGGTGTTCAGCGACACGGCCTGGCTGGCGTCGCAGATAACCTCTTGCGGCCCCAGGGTAATGGAAAAGTTTTCGATACTCAGGGTAAATATATCCGACTCTACGGGACATTCGGCATCGGACGTACGGGCGTAATATTGTCCGGGGTTCGTTACCTGACGCGATGGTCCCCCCACCCCCAGGGAGGTATATCCACCGCCGTTAGTAGGCTGATAGAACCACTGTACCGGTGTTGACGACGGCCCCACCCGCAGCGTCACGGGATTATTACAAAGCGTTACCGCTGCAGGTGACAACTGCTGCAGCACCGCCGGCGTTGTTACCGTAATCTGGATCGTTCCCTGGTGATGACAGCTGGGCGTTGTATAGATCAATGTACTAATACCCTCTCCCGCCACGGCGGGGTTAAACCTTCCCGCGGGATCTTCGATGCCGGGACCTGTCCATGTGCCGTTAAATGGGTAGCCTTCCAGTTGTATTGGTCCGGAGCCGATACACACCGGAGGATGGAGAAACAATACAGGGGGTGTCGGAATATAGTAGACTGCACCCGAGAACATACCGGTGGCTGAATTTTCATTCCGCGCGCCGATGTAAAAGTATTCTTCGTCAACGCCGACGTCTGCACCAAAGTGGTCACGTTCCTGGCTGGCATACCGGTCGCCCTGTAATATCAGGAATTGATTTTGCCGGGTCCAAAAATAATCTTCCGCCTGGATGACATATGTATTTCCCGGCACGGTACGAACCTGGCTATCGTTGGTCAGGAATTTTCCCGGAGCGCCCACCACAAGTGTATTGCCGATCACGTCCAGCGACGAGCCGAAGTACCCGCCTTCAACCGGCACCTTCGCGCCGACAATAGCCGAGGGCGTTGTTACCTGGTTCCAGGTTTCACCCGGCAACCGGGTATAGATAAACACGGCGCCGGATTTTGCCACACCCTGGAAGTCGTATGCAGGCACGCCGACAAAGAGGTGACCGGACTCGAGCTTCACATCGGCACCAAACCCGGAGGGGATTTCGCCCGGCAGGAAGTGCTGCGGTTCCCAGTTGCCTGTACCCGGATTTTTTTCGAAGATCGTCACACCGCCGGCTACTGTGAAATAGCTCCCCACCACGAGTTGGTTCTCGTAGAGGCTCAACCGCAGCGAAGGCCACGATTTGTCCAGGGGCCTCCCGATTTTCAAAAGCTGTTGGAACGTCCACTTGCCCGCGATCTTTTCGTATACCAGCAGGCCATTGGTGTGCTCGCCGTTAAAATTGTTATAGGCCGACGCGAACAGGTATGTATCATTCATTACCATCGCCGTACCGACGCGCGTCAGCTCCAGCGCCGGCGGTGCGATCAACGAGTCATAGAGTGTCGCGGATGTCCATGACGCGCCCGTGCGCCGGTATAAAAAGATCTTTCCGGATTGTGTGGCGTTGTTTCGAAAGCCGGTTGCCCCGACGGCCAATTCTTTGTCGTGGATTGCCAGGCTATACCCAAAGCCGTTGTCAGAACCGCCCGTCGGCCGCGTTTTCCGGGCAGACGGAAAAATTGTATGGGTCTTGACAAAGTCCTCTCCCATCTTTTCATAGATGTACACCGCACCGGCATCCTTCCCCATCGTGTCATCGTATGGTGCGCTGGCAAACAAGGCCTCGGGGGTGCGGAGAACGGCTGAGCCGAAGTTAACATTGCTGCTGCTTTGCCGCGGAAGCAAAACGTATTGCAGGCTGCCCCACACATCGGGCAGCGACATACTCCGCGTAAGCGACACGGCGGCCGATCTGCCGCCCCCGGTCGGAGCAGCGCTGATGGAGCGAATCAAGTCCGTTCCACTCCAGGCTAACTGCGCGTCAAACTCGGCAAATGCATTCAACCCGGTCTGCTGAAAGATTACCTCCGTATTGACATGTTGCCACGTGCCATCTTGCGTCGTGACGATCTGCAGCTCACCGGTATACTCCTCCTCCCCGACAGGTTGATAAAAAATACTGGCGGCGATCTCCGTGGGCGAAATGAATTGAACCGGAAAGTAGGGCTGGCGCGTTTCGAGCGTTTTGATCTGTGCCGTTTCTACAGCATCCGCCCACTCGCCGTTTTTCTTGAACACGAAGAGTTTCATCCCTGCATTTCCGAGCTCCGAGACGGCACCTGTCGTAGCAATCTGGTCACCCAGAACCGTTATATACCGGCCGAAGTAACCGGTCTGCCCGAAGGGCACTGAAATGGAAAGCTTAGCAATGTGCTGGTAGGTCGTGCCATTGCGCTTGAACACGTGGATGCCCACGTCGCCATTATCGGCGGACGCATAGATATATTCGCCCTGGATGACAATGTCCATTCCAAAGGACGAAATGTTGGTGCCGTCGGGTGGAGCGAACACCGTCTTCTGCGGCGTAGTGCCACTGGTCCAATGTGTACCCGGCCTGTCGAGCGTATAAAATTCGGAGGTCGTATATTGATTACCACTTACGGCGATTCTGGAACCGTCGTCCGTGATATCGACTGCCGCAGTATATTCCAGGTAATCGGGTAATACAACACGGGCGGTCTCGTGCATCGACTCCCATCCGGACGCAGGTTTTTCAAAGATATAGACAGTCCCTTTGGTATACCGCCTGTTCACGACAACGATTGTATTGCCGGTATCGTCTATGGCGACGTCATTGCCGAAAAAATCGTATTCGTCCGGGTCGGAAGCCGTCAGGAGCGCGCGGTAAGCCCAACCGGCAGGGGTCTTTTCATATACGTACGCTGCACCGGCGTATAGGATGCCGAGGGTATCGCTGCTTTCGGCACCGACCACCATGTACCGCTCACTCGCCGCCAGGGCGCTGCCAAAGCGGTCATCGTTATTGACGGATTTTTCGGCCAGCAGTTTCTTTAATGCCGTATTGCATTGCGCCGACGCCGGAGACATGGCCACCAGGCAAACAACAAGCAGAATTGCGCCCCGAAAAGCGGTAAAAGGCTGTGGTAGGTTCGATAGCATTTTCATCATTGCCGTCATCAGGATGTATTGAACGTCAACCCCTCTGGCCAACCTCAAAGATACGCAAATCCGGGCAGTTCCGAAACGATAAAAAGAGGCTGCCCCGGCGGGAGGCAGCCTCTACGATTATCCACGATCGTTGACCCGCTTATGCTTGCAGATCGAAGCGGTCGAGGTTCATAACCTTTGTCCAGACGGCAACAAAGTCCTGAACAAACTTGTCCTGGGCGTCAGCGCATGCATATACTTCGGCGATGGCGCGTAGCTCGGAGTTGGAGCCAAAAATGAGGTCGGCGCGGGTGCCGGTCCATTTTACGGCGCCGGTTCTGCGGTCGCGGCCTTCGAATACGTTTTGGGAATCGGAGGTCGCATTCCACGTGGTGGCGAAGTCGATGAGGTTTACGAAGAAATCGTTGGTGAGCGTCTCCGGAGCTTTGGTGAAGACGCCATGCTTCGACTTGTCGTAGTTGGTATTCAGTACACGCAGGCCACCGATGAGCACCGTCAGCTCGGGGGCCGTCAGCGTTAACAGTTGCGCCTTGTCGACCAGCATCGCTTCGGCTGCTGCAACGTGGTGCGTCTTGAGATAGTTTCGGAAGCCGTCTGCGGCGGGCTCCAGCAACTTGAACGACTCAACGTCGGTTTGCTCTTGCGAGGCGTCGACGCGGCCCGGTGTGAAAGGTACCTTCACCTCGCGGCCGCCATTCTTCGCGGCTTTCTCTACACCTACATTTCCTCCCAGCACGATCAGGTCTGCCAGCGATACGCCCTTACCTCCGGACTGCGCGCCGTTGAATTCTTGCTGTATCCCTTCCAGTGTCTTCAACACTTTGCTCAGCTGTGCGGGGTTGTTCACTTCCCAATCCTTCTGCGGGGCGAGACGAACACGTGCGCCGTTGGCACCACCGCGTTTGTCTGAACCGCGGAATGTCGAAGCCGAGGCCCAGGCAGTCGATACCAACTCCGATACTGAAAGTCCCGAGGCGAGTATTTTACCCTTCAAGGCGGCAATGTCGTTGTCGTCGATGAGCTTGTGTGTTACCGCCGGAAGAGGATCTTGCCAGAGCAGCACTTCGGCAGGCACCTCTGGCCCGAGGTAACGTGCACGCGGGCCCATGTCGCGGTGCGTAAGTTTATACCAGGCGCGCGCGAAAGCATCGGCAAACGCGTCGGGGTTTTCAAAGAAGCGCCGGGAGATCTTTTCATAGATCGGATCGACGCGCAGTGCCAGGTCGGTCGTGAGCATGGTGGGCGCGTGACGCAACGATTTATCGTGTGCGTCGGGTACAGAGCCGGCGCCGGCGCCGTTCTTCGGTTTCCACTGGTGTGCACCGGCGGGGCTCTTGCTCAGCTCCCACTCGAAGCCAAAGAGGTTTTCGAAGAAGTTGTTGCTCCACTTCGTCGGCGTTGTCGTCCAGGCACCTTCCAGACCGCTGGTGATGGTGTGTACGCCATGGCCATTGCCAAAGCTATTTTTCCATCCGAGGCTTTGCTCTTCGATGGACGCGCCGGCAGGTTCTGCGGCTACATATTTACCGGGATCGCTGGCGCCGTGCGTTTTGCCGAACGAGTGACCACCGGCAATGAGGGCGACGGTTTCTTCGTCGTTCATCGCCATGCGACCAAAGGTCTCGCGAATGTCGCGTGCGGACGCCAGGGGATCGGGATTGCCATTGGGGCCTTCCGGGTTTACATAGATCAGACCCATTTGTACGGCGCCGAGCGGCGCTTCCAGCTCGCGGCTTTTGGTGTAACGCTCGTCACCCAACCATTTGGTCTCCGAGCCCCAGTATACTTCTTCCTGTGGTTCCCATACGTCTTCGCGTCCACCGGCATAGCCGAAGGTTTTGAAGCCCATCGACTCGAGCGCGCAGTTGCCCGCCAGGATCATGAGATCGGCCCACGAGATCTTTTTGCCATATTTCTGCTTAATAGGCCAAAGCAGCAAACGCGCCTTGTCCAGGTTGGCGTTATCGGGCCAGCTGTTGAGCGGTGCGAAGCGCTGTTGGCCAGCACCCGCGCCACCGCGGCCGTCGCCAACGCGATAGGTACCCGCACTGTGCCACGCCATGCGAATGAAAAACGGACCATAGTGACCATAGTCGGCAGGCCACCAATCTTGTGATGTGGTCATCAGGTCAAAAATGTCTTTCTTGACAGCCTTCAGATCGAGGGACTTAAATTCTTTCGCATAGTCGAAGCTTCCTCCCATCGGGTTCGAAAGCGAGGAGTGCTGACGAAGGATGTTCAGCTTCAACTGATTGGGCCACCAGTCGCGGTTTCGCGTGCCACCTCCGGCGGTTTGTTTTAGTGCCCCCTGGTGAAATGGACATGTTGCTTCACTGTCATTGACATTCAGTGATTTCTGCCCTGTTGCGGTGTTGTTTTCCATGCTTTATGGTTGATTGTTTGGTGATACACTTTTTATGTCACGTGCCAAAGGTTCATAGTTCAGCGAGATAGATCAAATCGATTGTCTTTATCGATACATAGGCTGTGTCTATAACCCTCTTTTGAGACAGTAAAGGGCTGTTTATCAATTCTCCCGGGAAGATAATAGAAATGAGCGGTGATTGGTATGATATGTATCAGGCGCGTTTTACCGAGCCTGTACAAAATTATACTTCGTTGATTTTAAAGGGCAGCGTGCGGATACGCTTGCCGGTGAGGTCAAAAATAGCATTGCACAACGCGGGGGCCAGGGCGGGTAAGGCGGGTTCTCCCACGCCACCGGCCTTTTCATCGTTCTCCATGATGTGGACTTCAATGACGGGAATTTCGCCGATGCGAGGCATGGGGTAGGTGTTAAAATTCTTTTCCACCGCTTTGCCTTCTTTGAAGTGTGTAGCGTGTGTGATCGCTGCTCCTATCCCCATAATGATGCTCCCCTCTACCTGGGCGCGAATGATATCGGGATTTACATACCAACCACAGTCGATCACAGCATACACTTTATCGATCTTTACTTTATTGTCCGCCTGACGCGATACGCGTACCACTTGCCCGACGATACCGGCAAAGGCATCGGTGATCGCCACACCCCAGCCCTCGTTTTTATGCCGCGTGCTCCACTGGCTGACGGTGGCCAATTTTTCCATCAACGCCCGGTAGCGCGGCGATACAAAATGTTTCTGGCGGAACGCCAGGGGGTCTTGTTCTGCCAGGTGTGCGAGCTCGTCTATAAAACTTTCGCCAGCGAAGGCATCGACGTTGGCAATCGGCGCCCGCCACCACATGGTGGGAATAGGCGACTTGATGGGTATACCCCCGAAGCTATAGTGCGGTATTGTTTTATAGTAATCGGTGCTCAGGCCGGCAAGCCCGCCTGAGTTTGTCGAGACGGGTTGCGGTGTGGCAACTTTATCTTCTCCCTGCCCGATGTACTGCGATGACGAAATTACCTGAAGGGCGAAGATGTTTTTCTGCGCATCGATACCACCACGGCAATGGTACAGGGCGCCGGCGCGAAAAGGTCCGCCGGTCATGTCGTCTTCGCGGGTCCATACTACCTGTACGGGCGCCTTCACGGCTTGCGAAAGAAGCGCGGCTTCCATGGGGTAGTCGGGGAATGCTTTCCGTCCAAACCCGCCGCCGAGAAAGGTCATATTGACCTTTACGTTTTCTTTTGGAATGTTCAGGCGGTCACTCAGGTCAGCTTGTATCCAGTTGGCTTCCTGTATCGGTCCCCAGATCTCGATGCTGTTTTCTTTTACATCGGCCGTACAGTTGAGCGGCTCCATGCAGCTGTGCGATTGATAGGGCGTTTCGTAGATGGCCTCGATGGACGCGGCGGCCCCCGTCCACGCCGTCTCAAACGCCTCTGACGGCGGCGGCCGCTTAAGCTCTTCGCGCATGCGGGCGGTGATCTGCCCGGAGTCGAGGTGGTCAAAGCCCTCATCGTTCCATTCTACCTTCAATTGCTTGCGGCCCTGCATGGCTGTCCATAACGAGTCGGCTATTACTGCGACGCCTTCGTAGAGCAGTCCGAAGACCGCACGCTGCACGGTGACTACATGCTTCACACCGGGTATCGCCCGCGTCGCGGCGTCATCAAAGCTTTTTACTTTCCCCCGGAACCGGGGGCTGCGCTCTACCACGGCGTACAGCATGCCGGGCAGTTTTTTATCCAGGCCAAAGATTGCGCTGCCGTTTACCTTGGCCGGTATATCTTTTCGCCGAAGCGATTTGCCAATGACGGTATAGTCTTTTCGATTTTTAAGCGTAACATGCTCCGGGGGTGACAGCTGTGCCGCCTCTTGTACGAGGGCACCATAGGTCAGCTTTCTGCCTGTGGGGTGATGCACGACGATGCCACGCTTGGCATGGCACTCGCTTGCGGGTACCTTCCATTGTCTGGACGCGGCTTCGATCAGCATCTCGCGGGCGGAAGCGCCGACGCGTAACAATTGCTCATACCATCCCCGGATGGAGAAGCTTCCCTCCTGCGGCTGGGGACCATATTGCTGCGGATTGGCCGGCGCATATTGAATCGTTACCTCGTCGAGGCTTACTTCCAGCTCTTCCGCAATGATTTGCGGAATCGACTGCCAGGTACCTTGTCCCATTTCAGAACGATGGCAAAAGATCATGACCTTGCCGGCGCCGTCAATCGAGATCCAGGCCATGAGCTGCGTGGCCGCGGAGGCAGGACCTTCCAACCGAACGACATCCCGGGTATTTGCGGCTGTCGCAGGCCAATAACAACCGAGTGTCAACGCCACACCGGACAGGCCGGCTTGCCGTAAAAATGTTCTCCTGGAAATGTCCGCACGTGAATTCATAGCGCTCGAATCTCCAATAATACTACAAAATAAAAGCCGCTATAATATGCGTTTAACACGGATAGCCTGGTTCGCCCTACGAAAAGTCAGGGCGGGCATACGAAATACAGCTGCGTGCTGCTTTCTCTATCCGGTTATTTCACCATCGAGGCGAGCAGTTGCTTCGCTTGCTGATTGCCCAGTGCCGAGGCTTCTTTAAAATCGCTTTCGGCTTTGGAGGTCTTGCCCATGGCCAGGTATATACGGCCGCGCTCCAGGTAGGCCAGATCGTTTTTAAGATCGAACTTGATGGCTTCGTTGAGGGACTTGACAGCTTCGCTGGTGTCGCTGGACCGGGCCTGCAGCAGCGCGCTCATGGTCATGAGATACGAACGTGTCGGTTTGGAAATATCACTGCGGGCATGGATGACGGCCAACGCTACCTCTGGCGATATGAGCGCCCACTCGTTGCGCGCCATGTGTATTTTAAACTTCTGTATATATCCTTCTGTAAATCCCGGCGCAGCCTTAACAAACGTATCGAGATAGAACAAGGCCTGGACTGTATCTTTTACATGCAAAACAGAGTCGACTATCTTTTCCACCTGGGAAAAATTCACGGCATGAAGGTTACCGGATGCTGCAAAGTCGACGTATGCTTTCATCCACTGCTTTGACATCTGGTAGGCCATGCCCCGATTGCCAAGCACTTCGACGTTACTACTATCTTTCTTTAAGTAGGCGGTATAATCGGCAATGGCTTCCGGATAACGCTTCAGGTAATAATAGGAAACCCCGCGGATACGATAAATGAAATAGCCGTCGGGAAAGAGCTTGATATAGGCTGTAAAATCCTCGACCGATTTATCCCATTGTTGCATCTCCTGCCGATAGATGCCGCGCTTTTTGTAGGCGTCGGTAAGCTTGTCGTCCAGCCCCAGTGCAATACCATAGTATTGCAGCGCCTTGGGATGTTGCTTATCGTGTTCGTAGGCCACGGCCTTTAGGTATACCACCGAGGGCTCTTTCATACCATTGGATACCTGGTCGAGTGCGGCAATACATTTATCATGTTTTTCGACCAGTAACAAGCAAAAGGCCTCTTTGATCCGGGCGGCATCGGCATCGGGCAATCCATAGATCCGCCGCACGATATAGGCCCCCACGTTTTGCACGTTGATGATCCGATCTATACCCTGCTGTTTTCCTGTAAACTGGTTGTCACCCACGGCGGAGCGGTTGATCACCACGGTCTGAAAATCATTAAATGCGCCTTCATAATCACCGATATCGATCAGGAATAATCCGTGGTAATACCGCGGCATCTCATCGTTGGGGCGCAACCGGATCAGCGTAGATAAATCTTTTATGGACTGGCGTATATTCTTTTCACGTCCCAGAATGCTTCGGAACAACAGCGCCGTTCGCTGCAGCGAATCATTTACCACGACCCTGTTCAGGTGTGCGAGGGCTTTGGTAATATCATTCTTTTCAAAGGCATCGAGTAAGGCCAGCTTGATCCGTGCATCGTGGTAAAGGCTGTCCGCGGCCAGGCAATCTTTATAACTATTGACGGCCGGCCGGAGTTGCTGCTGCGCGAGATTGATATCACCTCTCAGGTAATAGGCCGCTCCCCGCGACCGGTCGAGGCGGATGGCTTTGTTAATAATCTGCTCGCTTTCGGCTACCCGACGACGGAGGTATTCAATTTTAGCCAGCTCGACCAGGCCTTCGTAGAAATTATCGTGTAACGTGAGGGCCTTCAAGACGTCTTCGCGAGCAGCGCTGAGGTTCTGTATTTTTTTCCGGGCGGCGGCGCGAAAGTAGTAGGCCTGCCAGGCAGCTGGATCTTTTTCGATCACCGCCGTCAGGTTTGTCTCCGCCATCCCGGGATTATCCTCCAGGAGATTATTTAATCCTTCGTTAAAATCAGCCTGCAGGGCGGGGTTCATTTTCCAATCGACGGAAAGCTGCTCAAATTCCCAAAACTGACTGGTAGAAAAGTCGCGAATGGCATCTCCTAACCATTCCAGCTGCGCAAACGCCGGACAAAGTGTAATGCTCCACAACACCAACGCGAGAAAAGCCTTGATCCTCATACAAACAGGTAGATGCCCGTGAAGATACAAAAAAACGCGCTAGCTGTTAAACACCTCTTTGAGCAGCTTTTTGAAGGCCGGATGGGTCTGCGACGTTAGAAACTCCGTTACCGTAACTTCTGCCAGGCCGTTTGTACAAAACGGATCCTCCTGCATAATTCCTTCGATCTCCTCCTTCGAGCGGCCCACGGCGAGGATAATGCCGCCGGTGCGCGGCACCTTGCGGCCGGAGGCGATAAAGACCTCCTCCTTGTAATACTTTTGTAAAAACGCCACGTGCTCTTTCATGTGGGCGTCCAACGCGTCGAGCGATACGATATAATGCAAGTTAATTACAAACATAGGCGTGCTTTTATTTTCTAAGATAACATTTCAACAAAGTAACTTCAACCATAAAAAAAGCTCCCCCGGCCGAAGCCAAGGGGAGCCCCCACATCTCAACGGAAGTTGATATTTTAGTTCCAGCCGCCGCCCAATGCCTGATAGATATTGACCATGGCGTTGAGCTGTTGTTTTTTTGTTTCGATCAGCTCGAAGCGCGACTCGAGTGCGTCGCGTTGCGTGATCAACACCTCCATATAGTCGGCGCGCGCCGATTTGAAGAGGTTGTCGGAGATCGTGATCGACACGGTAAGCGCCTGCACTTCTCGCTCTTTCAATACATAGCTTTGCTTCATGTTGTTGATTTTCGACAGCTGATTCACAACCTCGACGTACGCGTTGAGGATTGTACGCTCGTAGTTATAGATCGCTTGTATTTGCCGCGCGTTGGCGCTGTAGTACGTCGCCTTAATGGCATTCCGGTTTACCAGTGGTGCGACCAGGTCGCCCGCCAGCGAGTAAATCAACGACTCGGGTGTGCGGATCAGGTACGACGGATTGAAGGACTGGAAGCCGATGCCGGCAGAGATACCCAGCGAAGGATAGAACTGTGCCCGTGCCGATTTTACATCCAGCTTGGCGGCAGCCAGGTCCATTTCGGCCTGGCGAATGTCCGGCCGGTTGGCCAGCAGTTGTGCCGGCAGCCCCGTGTGAATGCTGTCGGGCACCAGGGTCATAAAGCTTTCGGCATTTCGTTGCACCGGCTGCGGGTAGCGCCCCAACAGGAAGTTAATGCGGTTCTCCGCTTCGACGATGCTCTGCTGAATAAGGAACAGCTGACTTTTAGTGTTCAGCACTTGTGCCTCAAACCGACGCACGGCCAGCTCGGTCACCCGCGCTGCGTCCTTCTGCATGCGTACGATCTGCAACACGTTGCTTTGAATCTCGATATTCTGCTGGAGGATCGCCATCTGGTTGTCGAGTGCCAGTAGCTCGTAGTACGAATTAGCGATTTCAGCAATCAGGTTGGTGACCATGAAGTTTCGGCCTTCCACAGAAGACAGGTAGCGGCTTACCGCAGCCTTCTTCGCGTTGCGCAGCTTCTGCCAGATGTCCAGCTCCCAGTTCGCCACGGCGGCGACCATAAAGTCGGGCAGTGGCTCGGGCGTCTCTTTACCAGGCTTGATGTCGGTCGTAGCTTCGCTGGCACCGATGTTGGTATAGCGGCCTACCTTTTCAAACCCTGCGCCGGCGCGGATGCCCAGAAACGGCAGGTACTCGCCTTTGCGTGCACGCACTTCGTTGCGGGCGATCTCGATCTCACGGATCGTGATGTTCAGCTCCTGGTTGTTCTTAAGCGCTGTATCGATCAACGCCACCAGATTCGGATCGGTAAAGTATTGCCGCCACTTTATCTTCGCGGTATTCGTAGTGTCCTGCGAGCCGTTGAAGCTCGCAGGAGTTGTTTTATTCTCTGATCGATGCACCAGAGAAGGTGGTACGCTACACGCTGTTACCAGGAAAAGGATACAGCCTATCGCTACTATGGAATTCAATTTCATCTTAATGTCCATCATTATCGTCCGTTTCAGTGGATTGAGGAAAACTGTCTATCTGGTGAACCAGGTTGTCGGTCAGGGAATCTTCGTCTTCGTGTTTAATCAGGTGACGACCATCGGCCATCTTCGCGAAGATGTAGTATAAGCCCGGAATGATGATTACACCGAAGATGGTACCGAACAACATCCCCCCGAGAGCCGAGCCACCAATGGTACGGTTACCGATCGCACCGGCGCCGTGCGCTAGGATCAGGGGTATCAGACCGGCCACGAAGGCGAACGACGTCATGAGGATCGGACGGAAACGTACGCGCGCGCCTTCAATCGCCGCATTGAAAATGGTTTCACCCTGCTGTCGTTTCTGCACGGCAAACTCGACGATAAGCACGGCGTTCTTACCCAGGAGACCCACGAGCATGATAAGACCTATCTGCGCGTAAATGTTATTCTCCAACCCCATGATCTGTAGCATGAGAAACGACCCGAACACTCCGACAGGCAACGACAATACCACCGCCAACGGTATGATGAAGCTTTCGTACTGGGCGGCCAGTACAAAGTATACGAACAACAACACGACGAGGAATACATAGAGCGCTTCGTTACCGCGGATCGATTCATCGTACGATAAACCTTCAAACGCGATGTCATATCCTTTCGGCAATGTTTCTTTTGCTACTTCACGTATAGCCTGGATGGCATCCGCCGTGGTGTAGCCTTTGGCGGGAAGGCCCTGGATAGCCGACGAGTTGTACAGGTTGAAACGGGTAATTTCGTTCGGCCCCTGACCTTTCTTCAGTTTCATGAATGCCGAGTACGGCACCATTTCGCCGCGGTCATTTTTCACAAACAGGTTCAGCAGGTCAGACGGCAGTCTTCTGAATTTTGGATCGGACTGCACATATACCTTGAAGAACTGGTTGAACTTGATGAAGCCTTGCTCATAGGTACTACCGATCAGGATGTTGAGGTTGTCCATCGCTTTGCCGATGGATACACCTTTTTGCATGGCCAGGTTATTGTCGATCTCCAGCTCGTATTGCGGATAGTTGGCCGCGAAGAATGTAAACAAGCCGGTAAGCTCTTTACGTTTGCGCAGGTTATCCATGAACTGCTTATTGATTGCGTCGAATTCGTGGTAGTCGGTGTCTGTCGTTTTATCCAACATACGCATCGAGAAACCACCCGAAGTACCGAAGCCCGGGATCGCCGGCGGTTCGAAGTATTCGACAACCGCACCAAGGCCCTTCGATTCTTCTTCCAACTCTTCCATGATCTCTTTCACCGTGTGGTGACGTTCCGACCAGGGCTTGAGGTTGATCAGACAGGTACCGGCGTTCGATCCACGACCTTCGGTCATGATCTCGTAACCGGCCAGTGACGATACGGACTCCACACCGTCGATCTCTTCGCAGATCTTCTGGAGGCGTTGAGAAACCTGGTTCGTCTTTTCGAGTGTAGAACCGGGAGGTGTTTGGATGATCGCATAGATCGTGCCCTGATCTTCGTTGGGAATAAAGCCGGACGGTACCACCTGGTTTTCATACCATATGCCCGCGCAGAACGCTGCCAGGATGAGGAATGTCACCAGGCGACGGTTAACAATCAGCTTCAACAAGCCTACATAACGGCCTGTCATTTTCTCAAAACCGCTGTTGAATTTATCGAGCCCCTTCGTCAGAAAGTTTTTCTTCCTGGCATGTCCATGGTGGTTTTTCAACAACATGGCGCACAATACCGGCGTGAGCGTAAGGGCGATCAAGGCCGAGATTACAATCGAGCTCGCCATGGTAATCGAGAACTGACGATAGAAAGTACCTACCGGACCCGACATGAACGAGATCGGCACGAATACCGACACCATGACCATGGTGATGGCGATGATCGCACCGCTGATCTCACCCAATACTTTTCGAACGGCACTATAGGGCGTGAGGTGTGGCTCTTCCTCCATCTTCGCGTGCACCGCTTCCACCACCACAATCGCGTCATCGACCACAATACCGATCGCCAACACCAACGCGAAGAGCGTTACCAGGTTGATGGAGAGCCCGAAGAACTGAATGACGAAGAACGCACCGATCAACGATACCGGCACCGCCAGGATGGGGATCAAGGTTGAACGCCAGTCGCCGAGGAACACAAACACCACGATGGCCACCAGGATAAAGGCGTCGCGCAGGGTGTGAATTACCTGCTCGATAGACGCGTCGAGGAATTGTGATACGTCGTAGCTGATCTTGTAATCCATGCCGGGAGGGAAAGATTCTTTCATTACCTCCAGCTTGGCTTTTACTTCTGCGATAACGTCACTGGCGTTACTACCATAGTTCTGCTTTAATACGATCGCGGCCGACGCGTGACCGTCCAGGTTGGAGTAGATATCGAAGAACTCGCTTCCCAACTCTACTGTGGCAATATCACGTAAGTGAATGCTCTCCCCTTCCGAGTTCGCGCGGATGATAATACCTTCATATTCCTCCGGCTTGTTATATCGTCCTTTATAGGTGAGCACATACTCCAGCGACTGCGCTGCAATACCCGAGCTTTGGCCGATACGCCCAGGACGACCGATGATACTTTGCTCACCAATAGCGTCCATGACTTCCTCTACGGAGATTTTGTACGCGCGCATGCGTTCCGGATTCAACCAAACGCGCATCGCGTACCGACGGCTACCCAGGATCTGCGCACGGGCTACACCTTTGGTCCGTTGGATCTCGGGGATCATTTTAACCGTGGCATAGTTGAACAGGAATTTTTCGTCCATGCTCTTTTCCTTGGAGTACAGGTTGACGTACATCAACATACTCGGTTGGATGGGCGTGATGATTACGCCTTCGCGTTGTACCAGCTCGGGCAAGAGCGGCATCACCTGGTCGACACGCGTCTTTACCCGGATGACGGCATCGTTTGGATCCGTGCCGGGCTCGAAGATGATACGAAGCGTTGCTTCCCCCGCGCTGGTGGCGTCGGTGGCGATGTAACGCATATCCTGTACGCCGTTGATGGCCTGCTCCAACGTAATGAGCGTTGACTTTACCAACACGTCGGCACTCGAGCCGGGGTACGCGATGAATATATTGACGGTGGTCGGCGCAATGTCCGGAAACTGCGAGATGGGCAGTTTCTTAATGGCCAGTACCCCCACAAAGACTATTACGATAGATATGACAATCGCAAAGACTGGCCTACGTATGAACTTACTAAACATGTCTTTCGCTGGTTAGGAGATGATTATTCGGCATACAGGTCTAAATGGGCGATGACCGAGTCAGGTTTCGCCACGGTAAAGTGGATCTTCTCGTTTTCCCGCACCTGACGCAATCCTTCCAGAAGGATCTTGTCATCGTCTTTCAGACCGCTTTTCACCACAAAGATGTGTGGCAGCTCTGCCGCGATAGTAATCTCCCGCGAGCGTACCTTGTTGTCTTTATCTATTACATAGACATATTTTTTCTCCAGCACCTCGAATGTGGCCTTCTGCGGAATGAGCATGGCGTTCTTCAACGGTGCCACCATCTGTATGTTACCGGTCTCACCGTGACGCAGCAGGCCTTTGGGGTTCGGGAAGGTAGCCCTGAACGCGATGTTACCCGTCTCGTTGTTAAAGTCGGCTTCAATGGTCTCTACAATACCGATGTGTGGGAACTTCTCGTTGTTGGCCATGATCAGGTTTACTTTCATGAGGCTGTCGCCTTTGGCCTTCGCCCTGAAGTCGAGGTATTCGGCTTCGGGCACGTTGAAGTAAACCCACATCTTGCTGTTATCCGACAACGTGGTGAGCAGGTCGCCTTCGTCCAGCAAGCTACCCAACCGTACCTGGAAGTGGTCCATGATACCGTTGAAGGGCGCGCGGATTTCCGTAAAGCTCAAGTGTACTTGTGCCATGGCCAACTCGGCGTTTGCTTTGTCGAGCTTCGCCTTGCTGAGCGCCAGCTCGTTCGGTGCCACGACGTTGCTATCGGCCAGACGTTTGGTATTTTGGTATTCGATCTCCACAAATTTAGCTTCGGCCTGTGCTTTTTGCAGCTCTGCTTTATACATCAGCGGCATGATCTGGAACATCATCTGGCCTTTCTTCACAGCCTGACCTTCGTCTACAAAGATTTCTTGCAGATAACCTCTTTCGAGCGCCCGCATTTCAATGTGTTGGATGGCATGTATCTGACATACATACTCCCGGATGGCTACGGTGTCTTTACGCAGCGGGTTGGTAACCAAAAATTTTACTTCCTCCTCTTTCCCTTTCTTTTCTGAATGACAGCTTGAGAGGCACAACAAGGCCGACAAACCAATGAGCATTACTTGCTTCATGACTATAAGTTAATATTTCGAGATGTGTTTGTGAGTACTTCCGTAGTAGTCTAATGTGTATAAACGACACATTAGTGCAGCCATGGCGTTGGCGCCAAAGGCTAGTGTAGTAATCTAAAAATCCTTCTGTTGAGGGTCCAGGAAATGTCAATTTCCCGAATGCGATACACGGATCAGATCCGAATGACTAACAATACGAGATAACGATCTGAGGATGTAACGGAAAAGTGTTGCGAAAACAGGAACAGCTTCTGGCCGTTGTTAAAGAAGTAATGAAGGTCTTGCAGCGGAAAGGCGGCGGTATATTTACCACTTTCTACGTGCTTGCGGAGGGAGCTGGCATTGCTTTCGTGCTCATCCTCTTCGCGTTCTTCTAATTCGGTAACCTCCGCCCGGAGGACCTCATGGTTCGAGCCGGCATCGTAGGGACGATCTACCTGCAATCGGCCTTGCACAGCGATGTCGGCATCCATCTGGGTTGTGGTGCCGGGCATCTTGCGAACAACACGGTGCGTGGTGTTCATTTTATATACGGCGCACGTCGCCCCTTGAGCGAAGCTGCCGAAGAGGACAGCGCTCAATAGAAGAAGCAACGTAAGCCAGTATCTTTTCATTGGGTCGCTAATCTATAGAAAGATGATTGTAATGGCAAGTATCCAAAGGGTGAGCGCATGTAACGAACGATTGCATTGATGTATCTTTTCATAAATTCTTTGAAAGCTCTATATGTAACCCAACCGCCTGATAAAGAACGCCTTAAAAAAAGCTTAAACCTTCCTTAAGACTGGCTGAAACCGTTCAGAATATACGCTCGTCCGCCCGACGTGCTCGCGCGGTAAGAACGTGGCGATAGTAACAAGGGTTGCGTGCAGATGCGACGATGCGCTGTACTTTTAGGAGGGATACGGAGAATGGAACGTTTCGAAGAAACATGACGAAGTATAGAAGGTTGGTAAACGGTTGTTCGTGGTGAGCACGTGGCGGGTTTAAGACCGTATGTGTTGTGGGGAAATTTTTCGCCGCCTGTTGGGAATCAGGACGTCGCGGCATACCCAGGAGGGCATGCAGGCATAATTGTTTATGGATGTATTCTAAAAAAGCTATGTCACAGAAAACCGTCAAAGAACACAACCAGCGGGAAATCAAGAAGGCCGAAAAAGACGCGCCGAGCACAGTAGATTTATTGACTGAGGCTGAAAAGTTGATGCCGGAGCTCCGCACGCTGGCTTACTGCACGACCAAAGCCGTGGAACACGGCTACAAAGAAAACTTCCAAGCTACCAAAGATGGGCTGAAGTCCCTCGAAACGTCAAGGCAATATACCCCGGAGCAGCTTCACGTAATGAACTTCTACCGGTTTGAAGGGATTACCGATCCTGCTGATATGTCGGTGCTGTATGTTATTCGGACCGATGACGGCGCAAAGGGTACGCTGGTAGATGCATATGGAACATATTCGGATGAGAATATTTCGAAAGTCATGCGTCAGGTTGAAGATATTGCGAAGCGGAATACGACTTCAGATAATAAGCAGTATAAGTCCACTCCGACGCAGTAATAATCACACGCCGCGGGTTTGGAGAAAATCGTTATCTTTGAGGTTCACAGATAACAATTAACTGCTTGAAAAACCTTCTCTTGTTGCTAGTGCCTATTTTGGTCAGCAACATCGCCCTGGGCCAAAGCGCAGAAAAGAAAATAAGCTACGTGAGCGAAAACGGCTCGGCGGTATCCGATTCCTCTATCGCGAAATCTTACCGTACGCTCGAGCTCAATGAGAAATGTTATTGTTATATCGTTCGTGAATATACGCTTTCCGGCCAGATTCGATCGATGGAAGAATATAGTCAATATGACGAAAAACATACGCAGGATGGCAAGACAATTCAGTTTTACGAAAATGGCAACATAAAGCGAGAAGGCTTTTATAAGAATAATATTCCTGAAGGTGAGTTTATCTATTACTACGAAAACGGAAAGCCCCGTGAGCGTGTCGAAAACATATTCGACCCCAAACCCCGTTACCTACAGGCATATGATACGCAAGGCCATGAATTACTCACGGATGGAAATGGCGTGATGACGGATACGAACGATGCAGGCGAAGTGATTTACAGCAAAGTCGAAGCATACAATATTAAATCCTGTTACAAAATAAAGTCGGCGCAAGACACTGTATTCCTTCCCATCGAACAACAGGCTGAATACCCCGGCGGTATGCAAGCCATGATGCGCTTCTTGAGTCTTAACGTAAAATACCCGCGCGCGGCGCGAAAGGCGCGTACCGAAGGGGCTGTTTATGCCTCGTTTGTGGTCGGTAAAGACGGTGTGCTGCAGGATTTCTTGATCGTAAAGGGCATCCATCCGGAATGCGACGCTGAAGTCATTCGCATTTTAAAGCTTATGAATCCCTGGAACCCTGGCATTCAGCGTGGTCAGGCGGTGAAAAGCAGGTTTGTCCTTCCTGTAAAGTTCCACTTTTAGCCATTACAGGATCACTGCCTTTTCAATCTTATTCGTTGCCGAAGTTTTCTTCGCGCGTATGGAAAGGTAATAATGCCACAGAATCATTGTGGCCACGGTACGGTAGGGCGCCCAGCGTAGGCTGACCTTAGCCAGCTTCTCTTTTGAAACATCCTTCGGTAATTTCTTTATCGCCTTTAGTGCATTCACTGCTGCCAGGTCGCCCGCTGGAAATAGATCGGTACGGCGTAGTACAAACATTAAATAGATGTCGGCGCTCCAATTGCCCAGTCCTTTTAGCGCGACGATCTTCTCGCGCACGGCGTCATCGGATAACGTTTCCATCGCTTTGAGACTAAACTTCTTGCTTTCGATGGCTTCTGCGAGGTGTCGCGCGTAGACGGTCTTCTGCCGGCTGAAGTAGCAGGCTTTTAGCTCTTCATCGGTCAAGCCAAGGAGATTGGCCGGCGTGATTTCCCCCAATCGCTCGCGCAGCTTGTTTAGTGCGGCCAATGCCGACGCCAAGGACACCTGTTGCTCGAGAATGATGTGAATGAGGCTTTCGAACGTGTTGGGGCGCGTCCACATCGGCGGGTAGTCGTATGCTTCTAAAATGGCTTTCAGGTCTTTGTCGCGTGCGGCTACGTGGTCGCAGAGGGGTTTGAAAGTTTCCGGTAGAAAATGTGGGGACCACCGGCGATGTTGTAGTTTTGACTAGACGCCCCATAGTGATGGATTCCTTTTTTCGTGTTCAAGCTTGAGCAGATACGCTTTGTTTTCGAGGCCGCCGGCAAACCCCACCAGTTTCCCCGTGGCGCCAATCACCCGGTGACAAGGCGCAATGATCGAAATGGGATTTTTGTTGACGGCACCGCCGATGGCGCGGCCACCGCATTGACTGCCGACTTGCCGGGCCATTTCACCATACGTGCGTGTTTCACCAAACGGAATGGTTAACAATGCCTGCCACACCTGTTGCTGGAAAGGCGTGCCCGCAAAAGAGAGCTTGAGGGTAAACTGTTCACGCTCACCGCGGAAGTATTCGGACAATTGCCGTTCGGCCTCCCCCAGCACGGGGTGATCCTCCTGTAGAATGGCCGCATCGTCGCCCTGGGCCCGTCCGGGTGTATCATGTTCCCACAGCACCGCCGCCAGGTCGTCGTTGTGAGCGATCAGCCTAAGCATGCCGACGGGAGAGGACATTCGTTTGTAATAATATTCCATTGTAACTTCCGTACTCTACGTAAACACACGGCGCCCAGGCAAAGTTTTTTTTAAAAAAAGTTTGTCGTGGCGGCGGCATCCTGACATAGGGCTGACACAGCCCCTACGTTTCTTTGCTTAACAATTATAAATTCTCACGGTATGGAAAACAAGACATTCCCCCTATCACCCGCTGTTGCAGAAACGACGGTGCTGACTTCACAAATTTTTCTGAACCACTGGCAAAGCCACCGGGGACTGACCCGACGTGTAATCGAAGCTTTCCCGGAAGATAAACTCTTTACCTATTCGATCGGTGGCATGCGCCCTTTCGCGCAATTGGCCATTGAGATGTTGACCATGGCGGGTCCGGGCGTACGCGGCCTGGCACTCGGCAAATGGGATTCTTACGACGACGTCCAGAAGAAACTACAGGGAGCGACTACCAAGGCTGCACTGCTGAAGTTGTGGGACGAGTCGACAGACGAGATCAATGAATACTGGCCGCAGATCACGGCGGAGCGTTTTCAGGAAATAGAAAAAGTATTTGGCCAATGGGAAGGTCCAGTATATTGGGCAGCAATGTATTTTATGGATAATGAGATCCATCACCGCGGTCAAGGGTATGTATACCTGCGCGGACTCGGCATCGAGCCGCCACCGTTCTGGGACAGACATTAATCAGTGTGAGCGCGAAGAAAAGAGTGGCCGCTCTCACACGTCACACTCGCTCTGCTCACATGTGTGCATGAACGCACACATGTGAGCTTAAGAGGGGGATTGCGCGTTCATATAAGTCCTGGGCGTTTTATCACAATTTCTATTCGGATCGACCGGAATTTTAGCTATCATCAACATGCTATACCGTACCCATCACGGAATAGCATCAGAACCGTATTGTTAACCCTAACATCTACTGTTATCAGACACTATCTCATCATGCTCTTTTTTGTCGGGTCCTTCCGGTTGGCGGCCCAACAGGCGGTGTCGACACAGGACACGTCACGCCTGTTCATTGTTAAGACTTCCGACTTTACTATTACCGGCGACGGCCGCGCCACGGCCTGGAATAAAACCGATTGGGTAACTTTACCCGTACAGGAAGTATCGGGCGAACCGCCCCTGACGCGCATCAAAGCGCTCTATTCGGACAAGGGTTTATATTTCCTGTTTGACTGCGTTGATCAAAAGCTGAGCACTACCTACGACAAAGATTTTCAACCGCTGTTTAGACAAGACGCTATCGAAGTTTTTCTATGGCCGGATACCTCGCAGGTGATGTACTTTGAATACGAGCTGTCGCCACTTAACTACGAGTGGCCGCTACTGATGGTTCACCTCAACGGCCGGTCCGGGGGCTGGGCGCCGATGCACTACGAAGGCGAGAAAAAAGTACAACACGCCACCGCTATAGAAGGTGGTGCCAGAAAAAGCATGGCCACCGTCACCCGCTGGCAGGGCGAGTTCTTTATACCGTACCGGGTACTGCATCCGCTTATGGGTAAACCACCACAAGCAGGCACCCAATGGCGCGGCAACTTCTACCGCCTGGACTACGACCAGGGGTATACCACGTGGACGTGGAAAAAGACCGGGCCGAGCTTTCACACCTATCAGAAATTTGGAACCCTGGTGTTCCGCTAACCCAACCTATCCTATACATTTTTACCCCTGCCGAAGTGACGGCGGTGCGCTGCGCATTGCCTGCCAAAAAATAATGCCGGGATCCTGGCGACGTGGGGATTGATCCGCGCGCTGTACCGATTGTACCGGCTGTCACCAATACAGGTACTATACCGGAAAAAACATGGATGCTCTTCTTCGCTGCGGTACAAATCGTTAACTTTTCCTAATCAAGTTAAACCCGCATGCTTATGAAAACCCGTAGAGACTTCTTACAAAAGCTCGCTGCTGCCGGCCTGGCGCTCCCTGTTATTTCATCGATGGCCAAAGGCAACACGACTTCCTTCCTCCATTCCTCCCCACCGTACCAGGGTCCCGTGCTCAAAGTAGCCATCATGGGCCTTGGCAGTTATGGCAACCGTGTAGCCGAAGCGATGCAAGATTGCAAGAAGGCAAAGATTACCGGCGTGATCAGCGGTACACCGTCCAAGATCAAAGACTGGCAAAAGAAGTACGCCATCCCCGAAAAGAATTGCTACAACTATACCAACTTCGATGCCATTAAAGACAATCCGGACATTGACGCCGTGTATGTCATTACCCCCAACGCGTTGCACCGCGAGCAGGTTATTCGTGTAGCCAAAGCCGGTAAACATGTGATCTGTGAAAAGCCTATGGCGCTGAACGCCGCCGAAGGACAGGAAATGGTAGACGCCTGTAAAAAAGCCAATGTAAAATTACTGATCGGCTACCGCATGCACCTCGAGCCCAAGACATTGGAAATCATCCGCCTGCGCAAAGAAGGAAAATTTGGCAAGATCCTGTTCTTCCAGGGGCTGTCGGGTTTCCGCATTGGCGATCCGGGGCAGTGGCGCCTGAACAAGCAGCTGGCGGGCGGAGGCGCGATGATGGATATCGGTATATATTCCGTGAACGGATCCCGGTATATGGTTGGCGAAGAGCCGGTATGGGTTACGGCGCAGGAGACGAAGACCGATCCGGTAAAGTTTAAAGAGGGCGTTGACGAAACGATCCAGTTCCAGCTGGGCTTTCCGTCGGGGGCTGTGGCCTCCTGCCTGTCTACCTACTCCATGAATAATCTCGACAGCTTCTTTCTCGACGGCGAGAAGGGCTTTGCCGAGCTGAAGCCGGCGACTGGCTATGGACCGATCGAAGGCCGTACCAGTGCCGGCGAACTAAACTTCCCCCATGTCACCCATCAGACGGTACAAATGGACGAAATGGCCGAGATGATCCTGAACGGAAAACAACCCGTGGTATCGATGGACGGCCTGGAAGGTCTGAAAGACATGAAGATCATCGACGCTATTTACCAGGCGGTTAAGACGGGTAAAAAAGTACCATTATCACTATAACAATTATACCCGGATATATCCGGGATGTTTTACGGTAACTGTTGCAACATCCTTTCCCCGTGTACCGTGGGCGTTTTTGTCACGCCCACGCTATACTTCCTCCCGACCCTGAAAAGAGCGAACCTGCCGACGCCTATATACCCTGAAAGATCGATTCTTCGGAAAGGGTTAGATTTGCCATTCCTTCGTCCTGTTGCTATGCTTTAGTACACAAAAAATTTAATCTATGAACGTTATTACGACAACCTTGTTTCGACTGGCAGTCTGCCTGGTACTGCAACTTTCCTTTATCCAGGCCTTTTCCCAAACAGTATATTATGTCGACGGCACCAACGGCAATAACAGCAACAATGGCCTGACGCCAGGCACTGCCTGGAAAACCATTCAGAACGCGGCCAATAACGCGACGCGCAACAGTACGGTACTGATCCGCGGGGGCACGTACAAGGAAAATGTTACGATCAACGTGAGTGGCGCCGCCAATGAGCCCATTGTCTTCAAGGCATATCCGCAGGAGGCAGTATTCCTCGACGGTACCGGTACATCGGGCACGACGTTGCTGAAGATTGTGAACCAAAGCTACCTAACCTTCGAGGGTTTTACCTTGCAAAACCTTACCAGGAACAACGCCCAGGGTATACTCGTCGAGTGTGAAGCGGGGGCTACGTCGACAACCCTCTCCTTTCGCAAGCTTACGGTTCGCAACATCCGCTGGACCACCAGCAAGACGGCCATTCCGGGCGATAATGACAACGCACAGCCGTTTATTGTGTACGGTCGCGGCACCACCGCGCAGCGCGCGATCACCAACCTGGTGGTTGACAGTTGCGAGTTCTACGACAACATTCCCGGCTATAGCGAAGTACTTTCGATCGACGCCAACGTCGACGGGTTTACCGTCACCAACAACCGCGTGCACGACAACATTAACATTGGCATTTACGCCGGCGGCAACTACGGTGAATGTACCGTACCCGCGCTGGACCACGCCCGCAACGGTCTGATCGAAAAAAACACCTGCTATCGTAACACGGCGCTCTACGCCACCAGCGGCGGCATCTATGCCGACGGCGCGATGGATGTTATCGTCCGCCGGAATACGTGCTATGAAAACGGCTACGGCATTGAAGTAGGCGCCGAAGAGAACGGTACAACCGAGCGCATCACGGTTGTCGACAATCTCTTTTACAACAACGAAGACGCGGGCATCGCGGTCGGCGGGTATACCAACGAGACAACGGGCCAGGTGCTGAGCAGTATTTTCAGGAACAACACATTGCTTAAAAATGACTCCAGGAAGAACGGCTCCGGCGAAATTTATGTCACCAAAGCCTCACAGTGTGTATTTCAGAATAACATCGTCTTCGCGGGCAGTGAAAACACGCTGTTGTCGCTCGAGAACATCTCACCGCAAACCGGCAATATCTTCAACTACAACCTTTATTATACTGCCCTGGGCAAACCGGATGACATCAACATCAACTGGCGCAACAAAGAATATAGCGACTTTGGCAAATACAAAACCGGTGCGTCGCAGGATGCAAACTCCCGGTTTATCGCGCCTGGCTTAATCTCCGCTACTTTGCCGACGCCCAACCTGCAGCTCAAAACGGGCAGCGCCGCCATCGACATGGGCGACCCGGCCACTGCGCTGCTCACCAACGAAACGGACTTTGGCGGCCAACCGCGCCTATTGAACAGTCGCGTCGATATTGGCGCCTATGAAGGCCTCAGCACCAGTGGTACCGTTACAGCTTCGGGTGGTAACGACATTGCCCTCATTAAGCTGAACGCCTTTCCCAGCCCGGCGCAACGGCAAATTACGATTCAAACTACGGAGGTTCCGGGCGACCGCATCTTTATACTCTACAATGTTCGCGGCGAAGAGCTGCGACGCGCGCAAACACGCGACACGGAGATAACCTGGGATGTAAACACCTTACCGGGTGGTGTCTACCTGGTGCGGGTATTGTATGGCGCCGCGCAACAAACCACACGGGTAGTCGTTGCCAACCGTCCTTAAGCTTCAAACCAACGTTTGAACGCCGCGGCTTTCTCTTTGCTCACGGCAGGCGTTTCCGATACATCGATCTTCAGGGTGAGCTGCAGCTTGCCCTGAAGATCTGTTTTATACCCCCCGATGATACGCCGGTGTACCAACAGCTGCCGGTTGGCCCGAAAGTAACGCGCCGGGTCTACAACCTCCTCCACCTCGTCCAATGACCGGTACTCCGTTACCAGCAGGCGACGGTCCAGTGTCTGGAGGAAGATCAGATCGCGTTTGATAAAACAAGCAATATCCTTTTCCTCGATGCGTTGCGCTTGCGGGCCACTGTGAATGATAACGTTTTCTTTGTAGCGCGCCGGCACGGGATTTCCTTCCAGGAAGCGTGCAAGCTCTTCCAGCGACAGCCGGCTACTGCCCTGTTGCCGTAATTCGCGAAATTTGTCGAGCGCTGCCCGGAGCTCGTCGTATTGAACTGGCTTCAGCAAATAGTCGATGCTGTTTACCTTAAAGGCACGGATGGCATATTGGTCGTAGGCGGTGGTAAAGATGATCGGGCTGTCCGGCTTCAGGTCCAGCAACAGGTCTATACTAATCCCATCCGACAGCTGTACGTCGGCTAAAATCAAATCGGGCTCCGGATGTTTCCGAAACCACGCGCGCGCTTCCTGTACGCTTGCCAGGGGGCCGGCCAACGTAGCATGCGGTGCCAAATGATGGATATGCCCCATCAACTGCTCGGCTACCAGTGGCTCGTCTTCCAGGATCAGGATGTTCATAGTAAAGGGATTTCAACCGTAAACGTGGTATCGGTACCGGTAATCTTCACGGACCGGTCACTCAGGTAGCCATACAGTTCTACCAACTGTCGCAGCCCCTGCCGCGTGGACGGCTCCAGCAAGGCTTTGGGTTGTACGTTATTTGTCACGACGAGGAAACCTTCGCGGTCAAAAATGCGGATCGTGAGCGGGCGTGCCGGGTGGATCTCGTTGTGTTTGATGGCATTGTCGATCAACATCTGCAGCGTCACCAACACGATCTTTTTCTCACCGGCCTCCGGCGACAGTGCAATGTCTACGAGGAGGGCCTCGCGAAACCGGATACGTTGCAGCGCCATGTAGTGTTGAATAAAGTCCAGCTCCCATGGCAGGCCCACCACCTCGCGCTCTTCGTGGTCCAGTACATAGCGGTATACTTTCGAGAGATGGTTGATGTAATGCGACGCCAGCGCGGGGTCGGTCTTGACTAAGGCATCCAGCGATGTCAGCGCGTTGAAAAGAAAGTGCGGGTTTATCTGATTCTTTAAATGATGATACTGCAGCTGTGCCTTTTCTTTTTCGATACGTGCTATACGCAGCAGCTCTTCTTTCCACTGCTGTATAAAGTGCGCGCTGATAAAGATCATGTTGATAGCAATGGCGATGCCGATATGGGCGATTAACATCACGGTCACCACGTCGTCGCTAAAGACTGTCGGGAAGCGATGTTGCAACGGGTACATCATCGCCCACCGTAGCACCATGATGATGGCGACGCCCGAGGCCAGCTGAACAACGATGCGCCCGTACAGGTATCGCGAGAACGGCATCCAACGGTTTAGCGCCCGGTGCACGCGCTCGTAGATTTCCCACACGATCTGAATGAACACGATGAAGGCGATCGTTGCCACGATGTGCTGAAACAGCTGCATGTCGGGCATCAGCGCCTGGCGTATGAACCAGCCTGCTGCCGCGACGACCGCGGTGATGCCGATGCGCTGCACATATTTATTTTCGATCCAGGTCATGATGTTACAAATTCGATATTCTTACCGGAATAACCGCTTTACCCAGGGGCCTTTCCATAACCACAATCCGGAGAGTGCCACCGCGGGCAGGATACCCCAACGCACGGCAATGACCGCTTCGGGGATGGTCGATACAGGGCCGTAGACATAGCCGATGATGGGAATGCTGGCCAGGATGTGAAGCCAGCGGATGATTTTTCGTTCCAGTGCTGCGTTCATGTGATTTGTTTTTTAGGCAAGAACGCAGGGTTGTGAGAATTCGGCGAGGTTTAGGAGGGCATAGGCAAGGAAGCGGAACGATTTCGCATCGAGGCGGAAAAAACAATCATTCTCGTCGCGACAGTAGCCATTACTGTTATTACTTCAATAGTGACAATAACAACTCCGGTTCGTTCGTAGTAATAAAGTCAACTTGCTGACGCAGTAAATCTTCTAACAGCGCCTTGTCGTTCGCCGTCCAGACATTGACAGTAAGCTTATGTTGTTTAGCGCTTGCCACCCAATCCGCGTTCTTTTGCAACACGTTGAAGTGGTAATCTAAGCCAAAGAAATGATCGGCCGCCAGCTCCGCGGGAGTCTTATCTCCCTTCAAATAGGCAACATGCGCATACGGCGCCAGCTTCATCACTTCCAAACACACATCGTAATCAAAGCTGATATAGTCTACCCACGCCTGTGCTTGTAAGTCCTCCACCAGGGCTACAATCTTGCGTGTAAGGGCTATCGAATGTTCTTTCCCTAATTCAGATGCTTTGATTTCGAGAATGAGCTTTGTCTTCTGTTGGTCAAGGCCTGCTTTCAAATACTGTTCGAGCGTTGGCATCGGCTCGCCGTTGGAAAGTTTCAGCGCCAGCAGCTCGCGTGACGGCGTCCTGGCAATGGAGGTATTTTGTATCGATGCGTCGTGGTTGATGACCGGCAATGAATCAGCCGACATGTGTACGTCGAACTCGCTGCCCTCGCAGCCCAACGTTACGGCATGGCCCAGTGCGGCGATGGAGTTTTCAGGGGCACCTGTGTTTTTCCAGGCGCCGCGGTGGGCAATGACTTTATTGCGAATAAAATTGTCATCTAAAAGCGTAAAGGCCTTTGTGAGGGCCTGGCCGGAGGTGGTAGTCGCCGTTACGGTTAGGGCATAGCGGCCCGCTTTATTGCGTTTGCCTTTTTTGACCAACAGCCGGTTTTCCTCGTCGACCGTAAACGCCGCGGCGTCGGGGCCGCTCAGCGCCACGGTGCGTATGGCCGCGTCCGGTGTGAGCTTCACTTGCCCGACGACATCATCTTTCGCCAGTGTGTAGTTTGTCAGAAACAGACGTACGGCGGAGCCCGATTGCGCATGGCCCGAAAACACCGACATCAACAGGAAGCATCCCAGCATGATACGTGACTTTTTCATAATTCAATCGTTCGAGGCAAGATAACGATCACCTGCACGACGCGCCAACTTCCAGACTTTTCGAAATTGTTATCTTTTATTCAGAGCAGTCCCTTCTCTTCCAGGTTCGCGCGTACCTTTTTATGATTCTCCCAGAAGCGATCGCGCACCATCTGCATGGCTTTCTTGAACTCCGGCAGGTCTTCGACCGAATCAGCAATCGGATCGACGGTAAAAAAGAGGACCCAATATTGGTAGTCCTTTTCCCCCGAAAACAACTTCAGGTGCTCGATTGCTTTCGGCGCATCGCCGAGGTAAGAATAGTAGGCCGCCAGGCTGGCGTGTCGGTAGATGGAGCTGTCTGTTTCTATATACCGCTGGAAGGCTTCGATACGCTCCCGCCCTTTCTTTTCCTGTCCCACCTTCTGCAACACGATGCCGATCTTCAGGTTTTCGTGTTTGAAGATATCCATTCCTTTCGCCTCCGTAATGGCGAGGTAGCGTTTATAGTATTTATAAGCTTCGGCGTAATTACGCTGGAAGTAATACATCTTACCGACTTCCTGCAGCATGATAAAATTTGTAGTATCCTTTTGAAATTCCTTTACCAGGGCACTGCAGGTGCTTTGCACGTCTTCGTGCTTGGCATACAGGATGTAAATGCGCAGGTAGCCGGAGAACGGATTGTCGGGCTTATAGGCCAGTGACTTGTTTATGTATTCCAGGGCCTCGTCGATAAAACCCGCCTGCATCAGCGCATTGCTCAGATGCAGGTATTTATAGCTGACGGTAGAGGAGTCGCCGGAGCCGCCATCGATCCGCACCCCCAGCAAGGCGTACTCGATGTATTTCTCCGCATTGGGTAAGTAGCCATTGTATAGCTCTGAGAGAAAGTGCGCTACGATGCCCGAGTTCGGATTAAACTCCAGCGCTTTCTCCAGGTACGGCGCAGCTTCTTTATATTCTTTCTTGTGCATGAAGAACAGCGCTTTGGCGATTAAGCTCTCGGCCGACTTTTCGTCGTACAGCAGGGCTTTGTCTGCATACTCACTGATCTCTTTTGCATACTTCTTGTTGATCTGGAACAAGTCGAGGTAATAGTAGGCAATGGATGCGGCAGCATAGGCCTGCGCAAAATGTGGATCCCGTTTGATGGCATCCTGAAACAAGTTGATCGACTTCTGCAACGACCCCGTTGAGCTTTCGTACAGCAGCTCCCGTCCTTTCATATACTCATCGTATGCTTCCAGGTCTTCCGTTGGAATCTTCTCGATCTGTTGTGCTTCTTCCGGCGTAATAAAGGCCTGAATCTCTTTGGCAATGCTATGCGCGATTTCTTGCTGCAAGGCAAAGATATCTTTGGCCTCGCGTTTATATTGCCGCGACCAAAGGTGTCTGTCGGTGGTGCCTTCGATTAGCTGGATGTTAAGCAAGATCTGGTCACCGATCTTCTGCCCGCTGCCCTCGATAAAATAATTAACGTTTAGCTCATGCGCCATTTCCGGAATGGACTTGGCGGTGTTCCGGTATTTCTCCGATGTCGTACGGCTGATCACCCGCAGATCACGGATCTTCTGCAGGTTGTTTAGCGTCGACTCCATCAGACCGTTGATCAGGTACAGGTTGGTGGAGTCGCCGCTGTCGTTCTTAAAGGGGAGTACGGCAATGGATTTTTCAAGCAAAGGCCTGGTGGCCGTGCGGTGCCACATGTAATATCCCATCAACAACGCGGCAACTACGATGAGCGCCACGACGGCCCAACGTAGCCGTGCGGACCAGCGCCCGGGCGTACGTTCCAGCCGGACCGGTGGTTCAACGACGGCGGCTTCCGTCACAGCCGCCCGCTTTCCTGCCTCCCCCGGCGGATAGCCGTAATACTCCCGAAAACATTTGATGAAATACGACACGCTGCCAAAGCCCACCTGGTCCGAGACCTCGGACACATTCAGCGCCGTCGTCCGCAGCAGCGCCATGCCCCGCTTCAACCGCACCTCGCGGATGAGCTGGTTTACGGGCGAGTCGGTGTGCTTTTTAACCTTGCGCAACAGGTTTGACCGGCTCATGTTCATTTTCTCGGCTAACTCCGATACTCCGAATTGCTCGTTGGCAATGTTCTCTTCGATCAGCGTGGTGATCTCCTGCAGAAATTCGTTGTCGGAAACGGGCATAGGCGACATGGCGGCTATTGGGCTATTTCACGTACAATTTACCCTTTGCGCCATCATTTGCATCAAATTTTATATCGATTCATCATAATTTATACCGGCTCCCGCAAACTTGACGGTTTTGGCTGCGCGCGTGTTTAGCCTGCGGCGGCGATCTGCCCCACCTTTACAGCATAAAAACACACAAATCCGAAACCGTCAAACACATGAAAACAAACCGCTTTAACATCGCATGTTTCGCTGCCGCCCTGTTCGCGGCCGGCGCTCTGTTGACCCTGCAGTCGTGCAAAGGCCCCGCCGAAAAGGCCCAGGCCGACAACACTGCCACAAGTGTCTCCGCGCCACCGGTCGATATCCACACGGCAGTCCTGACCGAAAACCTGGGCGCACTGCAACAACACATCCAGGCGGGCACCAACCTGAATGAAAAAGATCCCTTTGGCGGGTCGAGTCCGCTTATTACGGCCGCAGTCTTTGGCAAGACCGAAATGGCCCGCACCCTGATCGAAGCGGGCGCCGACCTCAACTTTATCAACAACGACGGTTCTACGCCCCTGCACACGGCAGCTTTCTTCTGCCGCCCGGAGATCGTGCGCATGCTGCTCGACAAAGGCGCCGACAAGACCATTAAAAACAAGTATGGCGCGACACCCTACGAGTCAGTGGCCGGCCCGTTTGCCGATGTGAAGGACGCGTATGATATGATGGGCAAGATGCTCTCGCCTATGGGCCTGACGCTGGACTACGCCTATATCGAACAGACGCGTCCGGTCATTGCCGACATGCTGAAGTAACCACACCAACCCTTCCGCCAGATGTTACCGACGAGCAGACGTTACGATATCGACTGGATCCGGGTGATCGCGATCGGTCTTCTCCTGATCTACCACGTGGCCATTGCCTTTCAATCGTGGGGCATTATGCTGAGCTTTATTACCGCCCCGACTCCGTGGCCTGCGCTGTGGTTGCCGATGGGTATGCTCAACATCTGGCGGATACCCTTACTATTTTTTGTCTCGGGCATGGGGGTATACTTTGCCCTGCAGAATCGCACGGCGGGGCAACTGCTCTGGGAGCGCACGCGCCGCATTCTTGTGCCGTTCCTTGTTGGGTTTGTATTGATTGTACCCGCCCATATATACCTGTGGCAGCGTTACAATGGGTTTAAAGAGTCGTACACCCCCAACCCCGGTCATTTGTGGTTTCTCGGCAACATCTTTGTCTACGTGGTGGTGTTACTGCCGGTGGTGTATTACCTCCAACGTCGTGAAGACGGTCGCGTAGCCTGCGCGATACGGAAATTGTTTAGCACACCGCTTGGTTTGCTGGTGATGGCAGGGGCTTTTATCCTGGAGGCCCGGCTGACTGATGCTCATCCTTATGAGCTGTATGCATTGACATGGCATGGGTTCTTTCTGGGTATGCTTGCCTTTTTCTTCGGATTCTGTTTCATATTGAGTGGGGAGCCGTTTTGGAAGATGTTGCTACGGTGGCGCTGGGTGTTTCTGACGTTGGCCGTGACACTCTTCGTTGTTCGGCTGGTGAAGTATACTATGATGGCCCCCGCTTATCTGGTGCCGGAATCGCATGGATGGATTTTATCGGTCTTTGCGTTTGGCTATCGGTATTTGAACAAGCCAGGGGATCGCTTGCGGTATTTGAGCGAGGCAGCGTATCCGGTGTATATTCTGCACATGGTTTTTCTGTCGCTGGGATCATTTCTCATCTTTCTGCTGGATGTTCCTGCGCCGGTGCAGTTTGTGCTGTTGGTGCTGTTTACGGTTGTGGGCTGTTTTGTTTTTTATGAAGGCGTGGTGCGACGAATAAATGTGGTGCGGGTGTTGTTTGGTTTGAAAAGGAAGTAGCCGGGGTAGTCGCACATTTTTTTTACTACGCAAATAGACTGCGCAGGCATGATTCAGCTTTGTAGCACGATCAGGAAGATTTTAAAAGTCCTGATTTCTTTGTTACTTCAGGCTAAATCGCTTCATGAATCACGAGATCTACATCGCGCGCAAACGCAAGGTTTTTCTGCCGCCGGGTACTGCGACCCAACCCGATCACTATGTACAAAGCTTGCTGGAGAACATTGGAAGCCTGGGCTTTACATTTTCGAAGGCGCTGGCGGAGCGTGTAGCCACCCTGTCGCTGGAAGAACTGGAAGCATTTTACAAGACGCTCATCCCGGCCTTAAAAACCTCGGTAGGAGCGCATGTCGTCCACACACCGATGTATCCGAATTTTCCGTGGCAGGTGATGGAAGCCTCCCAGGCCGAGCTTTGCACCAACGCCTGGCTACACTACCTGGGCGATGCGCTGGACATGCGCATCTTGCCGGAATACGATACGGAAGAACGTGCGCCACTACACGGCACGCCACCGCGTAAAATCATCGACCTCGGCACCCTGGAAGATTTTGAAAGTATCTTCACAGATCTCGCAGGCTCCAAAGTATCCACCTCCAATTCCGATAAACACACGCTGCTCTGGTTTGCACAACACTACCAGAACGACATCGGGCGCCTGGTGCCCGACGTTATGCCTCACAAAGAAAATATGGCCTTCGTCGGAGCACTGCTGTTGCTGTATACCACAGCGGCCGACCGCCTGTTAACACGTCACTGCAAAACGGCGACAGACGTGTTGCGTCTGGTGGTCGCCTATTTTAACGGCGACGTGAGCCTGGCGGAAAAGACCCGCTTTCACAAGCTGAGCCGTCCGCGCCGAAAGATGCTGTTGCATCTGCTGGAGCAGTCCACATGCTCCCTGGACGACATGCTGAAATACCGCGAGGTGTGGAAGCGGCTGGGCGAAAAGTTGCACCCGTCGGAGTATACGAAGCAATTCCCGCGCAGCGCACAAGCCTTTGAGACACTGCGCAACGACAAACACTACCGCACATTCTACAGCAAGGTAGAGATGGCCGTGGAACAACACGATATACCGGCGGCCACCACGCTACTGGCTACACGCCCCGGCGAGCTGGCCCGTCGACTGGATCGGCTGCTGCGGAACACTACGGATCCACACGCGGTAATAAATGCGTTCGACGCCGTAGGCGACCGCGTGTCAACGGCTGTATTACTGCAAGTGCTCACGCACTTTGAATACCGCCTTACGCCAAATAATCTGCGGGTGTTCTTTCCCAAAGGCGAGGCCAGCAAGGCGTTTGCACTTCCGTACAACCTGCCGGTGTTATCATCCGAAACCTGTCAGGCGGTTAAAGATGCTTGCCGCAAGCATCTGGTCAATCGCTTTGCCACGTTGCCGCCCCTTGGCAAAGTTTTTTTGGACGAAGCCCTGCATAACTTTACGGTGCCGTTCACATTGCGCTCTGCGTCGAAAGCGTTGCGCACCGTCTCGCGCGGCAGCAAGCTGCCGTTGCCGCAGGGCAACATCATCCGGTTCTTTGTCTGGTGGCGGGAAGGCAGCTCGCGCGCGGACATTGACCTGAGCGCAGTGGCCATTACCGGCGAGCACCAGCTGGTAGACGAGTTAGCGTACTACAACCTGACAACACTGGGCGGCTATCACAGCGGCGACATTACCTCTGCCCCAACGGGCGCCTCGGAGTTCATTGACATCGACATCAGCACGTTGCACGAAAAGGGCGCGCGGTATATCATCATGTGCCTGAATGCCTACACCGAGCAACCCTTCTGCAACCTGCCCGAATGCTTCGCCGGTGTGATGATTCGCCAGGAGGCCAACAGCGGTGAGATCTACGAGCCCCGCACGGTAGAAAACAAAGTGGACATCACGGCCAACGCCCGGGGATGTATCCCCATGATCCTCGACCTGGTCGACCGGCAAATTCTCTGGACCGACCTCTCGCTGAGCAGAATGCCGCCCTTCGCGCCCAACAACGCTGCCACCAACATGCCCGCCATGATGGTCCTGACGCGTGCCATGACCTCGCTGGTGAAAACATCACTCTACGATTTATTCTCATTACACATCGAAGCCCGCGGGGAACGCGTGTTGGAAAAAGAAAAAGCAGACACTATCTTTGCCGTAGACGCGGGGATTACCCCGTTTGACACGCAGGTCATTGCCGCAAGGTTCTTATAAAGAAACTGCAGAGGGCTATTGGATCACTTCCTTCTATGCCATTTAGTGATCAAGCTTCCCCTCTGCTTTTTTTATTTCCTTCCTATATAAAAACCCGGGACGAGTGGTCGTCCCGGGTTTTTTACTATTGGTGATCGTTGGGCCCTACTGCACAATCAACGTCTGCGTCGTACTGGTCTTACTATTGGAAATCTTCACGATATAAGATCCCTTCCGCAAGTTCTTCGATTCGACCACGTAGTGCTTATCCGTCGTTACGGTCTCAAACACCTTCCTCCCCTGCGTTGTCAAAATAGCAATGGCGGTCTCCTCCCCTTCCGCATTTGCAAACTCCAACGTTACATGGCTGCTCTCTGCCACGGGATTCGGATACATTTGAAAAGTATTGGGGTTAATAATCTTCTGCACCTCGGCCACTTCCTGTGTATGCTGATACGAGTGCGTACAATACTTCGACATATCAATCCCGACCTCGGCTCCTGCCGTACGTGCGCCGGCCAGTGATACCGATGTGAACCACTTGGTTGTAACGCTCGCAGTACCCGTAACCCCAGTCACCAACTGCAACCGATAGTCATAATGCGCTGTGCGCGTGCTCTCGCCATTGTATATATAGTCGGTGTTCGTAATCACGGCGATGACTACATTGTTCGCCGGAGGCAAATCCAGCCGTAGGCTTACATTGCCACTCGATACAAAATCGCTATAGACCGGCACGCCGGTGGTAGAGCGGTATACTAACTGACATGTCATATTCGCACCGATGGGTTGAAAGTTTACCGTCACCATATTGCCTGTCACGAGCAGCGGTATCTGGTTGGCGCCTGACCACCCTGGCAGCGTGCGGGCTTCCGGGGTCAGCACACCGCTGTTGTTCGTGGTCTGCACATAGGGTGTAGCATTCCACACCGCCGGGTTCAGCCACGAGGGCTGCCACTCAGCTTGTATAGCCTGACCAAAGTGTGCGTTCATCAGTGCCAGGATGGCGTTGTTCCACGGACCGAAGTCGATCAGCGCTTGCTTGGCACGATACTCCGTAATCAACCGGCGCATCTGCGCGGCGCCGATGCCCGATGCGATGCCGGCCAGCACGCGGTTAGGGGCGTTGCGCCAGATCCACGGCACGGAGGCATCGCCCAGGGTGTTGCCCAGGAAGGTCGGGAACGAGCTGCTATACTGGTGACCACCGAGGTAGGTGCGCCAGGTGCAGATCTGCTGGTTGCCGTTGAACATGTTTACCCCTTCGGCCGATGGTCCGCCAAAGCTGCCGTCTTGCAGCCAGCCGGAATAACATTCGATGGGCATAAATGGAGCGATGAAGTCTGTGCCGTTCAGGTCGCCCATGCTGCCGAAGTTGTTGGTGCGTCGGGCATCGGCCGTCTGTTGCAGCCATACGTTGCCACCTTCGTGGAACCATGCCGATTGTTTAACACCGGGCAGGTCGGCCAACAGTGCGTGTATACCTTCGTGCACCATAGCGCCCTGCTGCGCCAGCCGGTCGCCGTATGTACTGGCCGGGTCGAAGCTGTAGATGGGATAATAAGAGGCCAGCACCATGGGCCAGCTTACGCCGTTGTAGCTAATCGCACTCTGCCAGCCGCCCAGCTCAGTATTGGACGCATTATCGGTGCACAACCCCGAACCATACAGGTATACCGCGCTGCGATACCCGTTCTTAGCACGCAGGTCGGGCGGCCAGCCCATCTCGTCACGGAAATACGCGAAGTCCGTGTTCATCCGTGCCAGCATGGGTGTCACGGCGGCGCTCGTCACGAGCGCGTTGGCCGTGGGCCCTTTGCGGAAGCACCACCAGTTGGAGGACTGCGTTGACACCACCTGCGGACAATCGTTCAATACTTGTGTCGGTGTACTCAGTGCGGGGAACTCATCGCGGAAGTTGTAGGCAATGGTGGGCGAGTACGCAGGCCAGCTATAGGGATTGCCGGTGCCGCTGCCGCTCAGCGTAATGGTGAAGTTTTGCGTGGTCTGTGTACCACAACTGTTGGTATACAGTGCCACGTACGTGCCTGCCTGCGCGCCTTGTACATTGCTGATCAGAATCTCGCGCGTAGTCGCGGTAAAGCCATTCGGACCCGTCCAGCTCCAGGCCCCGCCGGAAGAGGGTGTCGGGCCAAAACGCACGGAGCCACCCGCGGCGATCGTAGCGGATGCGGTCTGCGTCCAGCTGCCGCCGTTGATTTGTGTTTGGGGCACGATGGTGGTGCCGGGACAGTTGGTCACGGGCGTACCGAGCACACGCCATTCCAGGATGCCCGTGGATTGGGTGGTGTTCAGCATCGACACGCGCATGCGGCTCAGTGCCACCGAGGAGAATGACGCCACGTTAAAGGTATTGATCACCTTTGGAATGGGCGCGAGGGTCACCCATGTGGCGCCGTTCCAATATTCGACGTTGGCCGTCGTCGGTACGCGCACACCGCCGCCATCGTCGAACCAGTATACTTCGATCGAAGTGACCTGGTATGTTGTGGTCCAGTCGTATTGTACCCATTGTGTGGAGTTTGGGTTGTTCCAGTTGCCGTACGCGCCGTGCGATTTGTCATTCGAATTCGCCGGGGTAAAACCGTCGTTTACGGCCGCCAGGGTTTCCCAGGACGACACATACGACGTGGACGATGTGGCCGTTAAGGCCACGTTGGTCTGCGCCACCGCCTGCTGCGCCCACGCGCAACACACCAGCAGCCATACTACTAACTTCAGCGAAGTAGATTTTCTCATAACGAACTGTTTTTAAGGTTGAAAAAGAACTCTATATAGAACTATCACCAACTATACATGGGAATATCTGTCATGCGCGTTCCAACGATGATTCATCCAACGCCATCAGCGACATGATCGTACTCTTGCGATGCTATACATAGCACACACACTACATCACAAAGCACAAATGAAATTACATAGCGAAGCAGGGGCCTGCTTCGCTGATCTTAGCTGATGATAATAGGATATTAGCCGGTTATTGAGCGGTATCGCGCACGGTGATATAGTACATGCGCTCGAGGTATTTGGCATCGATCGGCTTGTCGATAATCGGCTCTTGTGATTGCCACTGGGCCGTTGGATATAATACAATAGCCCCCGCACCATCCGACAGACGGAGGGGCAAGTCAAAGCCGGACACGATGTTGGACCAACGGTAGAATAGTTTATTACCCGCGTAATAGTATTCGAATTGGGGAACTTTTACCGACCGCAGGTATTGATCAAATACTTTTGAGTAGTCGCGTCCGGCTCGTTTTGAGATATACCCTTCGATCTGTTCCGTGCGCACCGTTTGGTGATAGAAGGTTTTGTTCATACCCCGCAGGATATCGCGGAATAACACATCATTGCCAATGCTGTGCCGGAGGGTGTGCAGCATGTTGCCCCCCTTGGGATACATGTCACCAGAGCCGCTTTTGTTGACATTGTAAACGCCAATGATCGGCGTATTGTTCTGAATGCCCCGCCGCGTGCCGACCACATAGTCCGTGGCCGCTTCCTTGCCAAAGTAATACTCGGTGTACAAACCTTCCGAGTAGTTCGTGAAGGATTCGTGAATCCACATGTCGGCTATATCCCGATAGGTAATGTTGTTGGCATACCACTCATGCCCGGATTCGTGGATGATGATAAAGTCCCATTTCAAACCGTATCCCGTGCCCGACAGGTCGCGCCCGCGATAACCATTGCCATAGCCATTGCCGTACGTGACCGAGCTTTGATGTTCCATGCCCAGGTAGGGCGCTTCTACCAATTTGTAGCCGTCCTTGTAGAACGGGTACGGACCGAACCAATACTCAAAGGCTTTTAGCATCAGCTTGGCTTGTTTGAACTGTACTTTGGCCTTCTCCAAATTCTCGGGCAGCACATAGAAATTCAGATCAAGGGTACCCGCTTCGCCGTGCAGTGTGTCGGCAAAGTGCGCGTATTTAGCAATGTTGAGGTTTACACCGTAGTTGTTGATAGGATTGCCGACAAACCAGTTATAGGTTTTTGTCTTAGCCTTTTTGTTTTCGACTACACTGCGCAGCCGGCCGTTGGAAACATCCATCAGGTCTTCCGGCACGGTGATGCTCATGAGCATACTGTCGGGCTCGTCATACATATGATCTTTGCACGGCCACCACACGCTGGCCCCGAGGCCCTGGCACGAGGTTGCAATAAACGGCGAACCGTCGGTGGCCTTGACCCATTGAATGCCACCCTGCCACGGTGGGTTCTTGGCTACTACCGGGCTGCCGTTGTAATACACATCCAATGATTGGATGGCATCCCTGGCGGGAGCCTGCGGCAGCGTAATCTTATAGGCATTGCTGCCGTCGCGCGTGAACGTAAGCTTCTTTTTGCCCATCAACACCTGGGTGATTACCAGGGGCTGTTGCAGATCGATCTGTAATACGGTATAGGGCTCCAGTACTTTGTATTGCACCGTCACTTTGCCCGACAACTGCTTCTTCGCCGGATCGACGTTAATATCGAGATGATAATACAACAAGTCCCACCACGCACGCTCACGGGTGATGGTGCCACGCAGGGTATCGTCGTGGGTAAACACAGGCGCCTGTGCTTGCAGGCAACCCGGAACAAAGGTGAGCATCAGGAAGATCGCGCAGGCGATCCGGACGGTGTAAGACGAAGAGAGCATAGGGCTAAAGTTAAAGATCGGTACATCCGATTCATGGATCGTAAATTAGCGAATCCTGATAGTATCTTAACCGCCTTCTATCAAAAAGCCCCGTCCGGACAGACGGGGCTCACCCAAACCAAATAACTCCAATCGGCGTTATTCGATGGCGTTGCCGCGTCGCCGCGGTCAGGGTCGTTTGATCCGGGCCCGCAACACCGTCACGGACCAGGGTTTCACTACATACTCAAAATGTTTTGCGATGCTGTGCACGGACTCCGTCTGTGGCACGAACCGCTGCGGCGACTCGAATGAGTTCTCGTCGTCCGGCGACTCTGCCGCCAGCACCACGGCGGTACCCGTCGGCTCCAGGGCGAGATCGTTTACCGCGATCGACACCGGTCGGGCATGCCCGACGGCATTCACTATTTTGATCACCAACTCCCCCGTCTTGTCGTCGCGGCCGGCAATTGCAAACAGGTCGGCCGGGGTGTGATAGGTCATCAACCGTTTGCCGTCCAGGTAACACTCCACCGTGGTGGCATTGACACGCAGCTCGATGGCGTACCACCGGTTCAGCTCCACGGGCTTTTCCAATCGCACGGGCTGCGATACGATCGCATCGGCGCCTTTTGTGACGGTCTCAAAGGCTGCCACCTTGTTGAGCCAGGCGCCCAGGTGCACGCGCATGTATTGCTGATCGTCGCGGAACGCAAAAGGTATCATGAACGCATTATGGCCACCCGTCTTACGAGCCTTCAACTTTAAGGTATACCTGTCGAATGATTTCGTATTCAGCAATGCCAGCGGCCAGGCACCTTCCTTCGTTTGGGCGAGGACACTGTCGCGTACCTCCCACTGTCCGCCGGTCAGATGCCAATCCTCCTTCCGGATCACGCCGGACTGGTATACTACCTTGCCGTCTTGTATCACTTCCACATCCTTATACTCGGTTTGCGTGTCCCACGTACTGAGCCCGATCTTGCCGGTAAACGCCGCCGTGACTGTGTCTACCGGCACCGCTACCTGCGTTGCCAGGTTTACCGAGGCTTTGTGCTCATTTAGCATTTTGATGGCATAGTAGGATATGCGGGCAAAGCTTCGGCCGGCATCAAACCGGATCAGGTTTACCGGCCAGTCGGTGTCGTGTATATTCTCCAGCAATGGCGCATAGCTGCTCATCGTCACCAGGTCGGAGTTTCGTTCCATGCCCAGGATGAACGTGGCGTCATTCAGAGCTGCGGCCATGTTGCCCGCGCCGACACCGGCGTTGCAGGCGTACTCGCCGACATAGAGCTTCCAGTCCTTTCGCGGATATTTGTCGTACCAGTCCGCATACGCCATGGCCCACCCCGCGGCTTTGTACGCATGCTCGTCGGCGATGTCCATCTTCTCGACCGTGCGGATCGTGGGTTGGCTGAGGTGGGCTATGCCCATCGCCGCCAATATTTCGAGTTGCGGGTACTTTTCTTTAATGGCTTTATAAAAGATGTTAAACCGTTTTGCATACCGCTCGCCCACTTGCTCATTGCCTACCTCCACGTACCGCAAGGGAAACGGTTCCGGATGGCCTTGCTGCGCCCGGACCTTGCCCCAACGGGACTCCTGCGGGCCAATGGCATATTCGATCGCCTCGAGAACGCTGGCCACGAGGGTGTCGACGTGCGCGTCTTCCACATATACACCGCTGCGCATTTCGCACGACACGCCGCAATTAAATACATACAGCGCGTCGGCACCGATGTCTTCACAGAATTGCAGGAACTCGTGGTAGCCCAGTCCATCGCTGGACCAATAGCCCCACGGACTGTATGTGCCGGGGCGCCGTTCGACGGGGCCGAGTGATTTTTTCCAGTTCGGCGCGCTCTGGGGACTGATGCCCTCCACAAAACATCCACCGGGCCATCGCACAAACGCCGGCTTCAGATCGGCCAGGTATTGCGCCAGATCCGGCCGCAGGCCGTTGGGCCGGTTACGAAACGTCTCTAACGGAAACAACGAAACAAAATCCAGCCACACGGTGCCCGGCCGGGACAATACTACTTGAAATGTAGCCTGTGCATCGCTCGCCTGTGCGCGTAGCGTGGCCGTGTATTTTTTCCAGCCACGTCCCTGCACACGTTCGAAAACATGCTCGGCCAATGTTTTGCCGTCAGCACTCACCAGGCGTGCCGTCATGCCACCGTTGTACTTTTCCGCGCGGCTATAGAAGGTCAGGGTATAGGCAGCACCCTGTTGCACGGAGATTCCCCAGAACCCTTCGTTTATCACGGCAACGTTCGCGGTTCGCGGCATCGATGCTATAGTAATTTTCAACGAACGCGGCGTCTCGGGGTATAACGGTTGCGAAAGGTCTACTGCCAGGTGCGCGATGGCGCCACCGCTGGTTGCCAGCGACCAGCCGGGATAATCGTTCTTCGCTTCAAACGGCATCTTCCAGTCTACGACCTGGTCTGCGCTATAATGCGGCGTGCGCGGAGGGACCAGGAAACCCGAATCCAGCGTACAGCCCTCGGGTATTTTACTTTCCTCAAAGCCGCGGTTTTGAATCAGCTCGCCATACAACCCGCCCTCACCGCCGTGGCTGATCTCTTCGAAAAAGATACCGTGCAAATCACGGGATACCGTCGCACCCGTTGTCGCACCGGATATCGAGATTCGGGCAGTCTGCGCCATCGCAAGGTGCACACTCACACAAACAACTATACTTAAACAAAAACGCTTCATCTGTAGGCTCGAAATTATGTCCATCGCTCCAGAAAGCGTTTCATGGATATTGCCGCCCATCGATACAATTTTACCTGAAAAATCCGACGTTTTGCGTTTGCGCAAACAATCGAATAATGTGAATAAAGTAGTATTATGCATAAGCAAAATTGAGTGCGTTGCAATTTCGTTAATTGTAAACTTCACAATTAATAATAAATTTATTATATTTATTATTGTAATCATACCACCCTTATGAAGATTCTACCCTTTAAAATTCCGAAGACATCGCAGGAATCTTTTCGGCTGCAGGAAGACCATGAGGTTCATTTTTACGACAACCTCCACCAGCATCCGGAAATACAACTTACGCTGATCCTTGAAAGCGACGGTAAAGTAATCGTCGGCGACTTTATCGGAGCCTTCAAACCCGGTGATATATTCCTGATCGGCCCGAACCTGCCCCACGTTTTCCGCAACGACCGGAAATATTATGAACACCAACGGGAGGGGCAAGCGCACTCGCTCTCGCTCTTCTTCGAGTGGAAGACCTTCGGCGAAACGTTTCTTTCCATGCCGGAGATGGCGCACCTGAACGAGCTCGCCAAAAGCAGTGAGCGCGGCCTGCTCATTCAGGAACCTATCAAAAGCCGCGTGGCGCAGCTCATCAAACACCTGTTCAAAAAGACGGGCATGGACCGCATCATCGTGCTGCTGAAAATCCTTAGCATCCTGTCGTCGAACAAAAGCCTGGAGCCGCTGGCCTCCTCCGGCGTATACAGTGACTTTGATGAGCAGGACGGCCGCAAGCTGGCCGACATCTACCGCTTTACGATGAACGAGTTCCACCGCAAAATCTCGCTGGATGAAGTAGCTTACCTGGCGCACATGACGACCAACTCGTTTTGCCGCTACTTTAAAAAACGCACGCGCAAGTCGTATGTCGATTTCCTGACGGAGATCCGCATTGGCCATGCGCGCAAGCTGCTGCAGCAAAACGACCTGAGCATTTCGCAAATATCGATGGAGGTGGGATTTAACAATCTCTCAAACTTCAACCGGAAATTCCGTTCGGTGTGTTCGATCACCCCCACGGAATTCCGGAAGCTACAGGAGAATAAAATGGACGTCGTGTTACGGTAACGTGCTGTTGCGGCTATTGTGATTCTTTTACGAGCCGTACGCCATAAACAGGTCCGGCCTGATTCTTCGCCTTCGCCTGGAACGTGACCTTTACGCTCGTCTTGTCTGCGACAAGGTGCGAAGGGATTCTATACGTAATGTCGTAAAACTTACTTTCCTTGAACTTGTTCAGATCGACGCTGGCAATCTTTTCGCCATCCACCAGGATATCGAAATTCCGCCCGCGGTTGTCCATGCCCCAATAGGTGCCGACCAGGTTGTACGAGAAGCCGGGTATTACCTTCATAGTAAAGCTGAAATGCCCACCGTCGTTCGCCACGCGGAACTTGCGTGTATGCAGCTCGCCTGTTTCTACTTTATCGCCCGTGAAGTTGTGGTCGCGCTCGGGCTGCATCTCTCCTATCCGCAGGATATCGACGGTACTCTTCTCCAGGGCATAGACCTCCCGTTTGCGCGCCTCGTAGCGCTGCTGCTCTTCTTTCCAGGCGGCGGGTGTAAAGACGTCCCAATACACCGAATAATACTCGTCGTCGAGGTTATAAAAAGGCTGCAGCGTAACATCGGCGGGTGCACCGATGCTTCGGGTACGAAAGGTCAACGAATCGCCGGGGAGTTTCTCCAGCATCTTATTTGCGCTCTGTTCCGCCGCGACCAATACCGTTATGCCGGTGGAAGGGTCAGGCTCCTGCTTACCGAGGTTTCCGGCCAGCAATACCGGCCCATAAAAGAAGGCTTGCCGTGCGGCATTGTCGGGCATTGCGACAGTATAGAGTGACGACTCCAGGTCGATCTCCACCACGTCGTTGTTTTTCCATGTACGACGCAGGGTCAGATAGCCATCCGCATCCAATGGCGCCTGCACCGCTTTGCCGTTCACGCGGACGGCCACGGTCGCGGGTGCCCATTGTGGCTTCCGGAAGCGCAGGGTACGTTCCTGTGCTTTGCCAGTACCGATGGTGAGCGTAACCGTTTTACCCTGCGGTATGCGGCTGTTCAGCGTGATGCGAAAGTCTTTCGCTTTCCAATGCAACACCGACGGGATGAACAGATTGACATATACACTACCATCCTTACCGCGGAAGTAAATGCTCTCGCCATACTTCACGTGGTTTTCGATGCCTGATCCTACACAGCATGTAAACGTATTAAACTCATCGCTGAACTCTTTAATCGTGCCCATCCGCAGCGGTACGAAATAACACATCATGCCGGTCTTATGATGCTGAGACGCCAGGATGTGGTTGTACAACGCCCGTTCGTAAAAATCCATCAGGCCGGCCGACGGCTGCAGGGCAAACAGGTGCCGCGTCAGCTTGAGCATGTTGTAGGTATTGCACGTCTCCATGGTATTGTCCGTCAGCTTGTCGTTTAGCTTATCGCGATCACCCAGGTATTCGTAGTTGCTGTTGCCACCCGGTGCGTAAGAATGATGTTGTACGACCGTCTTCCAGAAAAAGTCGCCCGTCACCAGGTCATTGCGGTTGCCTGTCAACTGATAGCGTCGCACGGTACCAATCACTTTGGGAATTTGGGTGTTGGAATGTCGCCCCGGAAGGTTATCTACCTGGTGCGCCAACGAGTCGAGCACTACCCGGTCGTGAAATTTATACGACAGATCCAGATACTTTTTGTCACCGGTAAAGGCATACGTATTCACCAGCGTCTCATTCATGCCGCCGTATTCACACAACAACATCTTTTGAATCTGCGCGTCGTTCAGGTCTTTTAATACCTGCCCCGTCCAGTCGGCTATGCCTTTCTCTACTTGTAACGCCCGGTCATTATGGCAATACAGGTATGCATCGAGCAGCCCGGCCATGACTTTGTGAATGGTATACCACGGCGACCAGCTACCATTCAGGTCGAAGCCACGCGACCGGATGTCGCCTTGTGATACTTCCAGGAACACCGAGTCCTCCCGCGGGATAGCGCCCACGTAGCCTGTCTTGCGTGCGACCTGGCACGCATACAGCTCGTCGACGATATAGTTGACGCGCCTGAGCATTTCGGGATTACCGGAAGCCGCATAGTCCAACGCACAGGCTGACAGGTAATGGCCCAATGTGTGCCCCGCCAGACCGTCGCTCTCCCATCCGCCATATTTATCAGCCTTGGGTGTTAACCCCGAGTGGGATCGGAATTGCGACAGCAGGCGATCCGGCTCGATCTTCAACAGGTACTGCCGGTCGGCATCCCGCGCCTCGGTAAATACACTCGGCAACAAGCTCACCTCCTGCAAGGAAAAGGGATAGACCGCCACCGGCATCTTATCGGCAACCTTTACCCGCGGGTTAGCCTCCTCCGGAATATAAGACTGCGCACTGACACACCAGGCGGACAGTACACTGATGGATAACGTCACACTGCGGCGGACGAGGGCCGATACACGGGGAAAACGGTTCAAATAAAAGAACATAGGTTTTGGGTAATGGATATAGATAAACAAAAAGATTACTGCACAGACCACTCCAGGATGCCGGCAGAATGTTCTTTGGGCAACGTCACCTCCAGGCGCAAGGCGTCGGTCGTCACGGGCTCGAACGACACGCCCGAGTAACGGTCTTTCTCCACGCCGTACGGTGCAGTATTTTTCACCGGCAGCCATTGTTCGCCCTGGCGGTATAACAGCCGCCATCCCAAAGGCAAGCGACAGTCGCCAAACGGGCTGTCGTCAAACCAATATACCTGCGAACCGCCGACACGCGCCGGTTTCTCAAAATCGTATTGTACCCACTGCACGGTGTCCTTCAGCGGCCACCAGTGGTAAAAGATAATGCTCTGGTCGTTGGAGCTGCGCGGCACCATCTGATCGTTCAGGGCCATCAGCGTACGCGCTTTGTGTGAAGCCGACAGCTTACTCTTCGAGGCAATTGTCGGCGCGGGCGTAGGTTGTGCCACACCGGCCTTGCGCGGAATCCATACCGTCATCTCTCCCGCCCCCCGGTGGGCCCAGGCAAAATAGGGTATGAGCGTTACGTCGACAGGTTGCGTTTTAATCTCGGTTTCGGACGCGCGGGCCGCGGCCTCGCCCTTTGTCTGGAGCCGGTACACGCCGTTAAACAAGTCGGGAGTATAAACGGCTTGCATCCTGGCATCGTCGGGCACGACGATGTTCAGTACTTTCTTTTCCGCGTAGTCGGGCCATTCGGCACAATATACCAGCGGGCCACGTTGATAGGCATATTTGTCCTGGTCGGCGGCAATGTGTGTATTACCGACTACCCGCCGTACAGGCATCGGTAACGTGATACGAATGACGTCGCCTTTCTTCCATTTACGATCAAGTACCGCGTATCCCTTATTGGTCGTCAATGGCACGGCTTTGCCGTTTACCGATACCTGCGGTTGCGCCGTAGCCTTATCGCGGAAGCGGTAAAGATCACCTGCCATTGGCGTGTCTTGCGCCCACCCGGGAATACGCAGACGAATATCAAACGTCGCGGCCTGGGCCGGCGTCACCTCGATTTGTATATCACCCTCCCACGGGTAGTTTGTTTTTTGCTTCAGCGTAACCGGCGTCTTGCCCACGGCAAAGTCGGCAGTGCTTTCGCCGTATAAGTTTACGTAAAGCGATTGATCCTTCTGTGCATAGAAATAGCCACCTATCGAAGGCACAAAACGCGTCACATTGCTGGGACAGCATGCGCAGCTAAACCAGGGGCTACGCTGATGCTGTCCGTGCGACTCCAACGGGTTCGGATAAAAGAACCGGTCGCCGGTCAGCGATACACCCGACAGGAAAGCGTTGTACAACGTACGTTCCAGTACGTCGTAGTATTTTGCATCACCGTGCAGGAGAAACAAGCGGTAGTTCCAATATACATTGGCAATGGACGCACACGTCTCGTTATATGCCGACATGTTGGGGAGCTCATACGCCGCGCCAAAAGCCTCGCCGTTGCCCGTCGAGCCGATGCCACCCGTGACGTACATTTTTTTATACACGGCGTCTTCCCAGATGTCATCAATCGCTTTGATATACCGCGCATCGGATGTGAGGGCGGCGATGTCGGCCATTCCGGCATACATATACGCCGCCCGTACGGCGTGGCCGACGGCCTCGTGCTGGTCCACCACGCTTTTGTGGGCCTGGTTGTAGGCATCGCCGCCCGGTCCACGGACGTCGAGCAGGAACTTGCCCATCTCCAGGTATTTCTTGTCACCCGTTACTTTGTACAGCTTGGCCATGGCCAGCTCGATGATCTGATGACCGGAGTAGGTATGCAGTTTGTCCGGACCGAAGTCGGCGCATACGCGGTCGGCCGCTTTGATGGAAATATCGAGCAACGCCCGTTTGCCGGTGGCATGGTAATGCGCAACGCCCGCTTCGATGAGGTGGCCGATGTTGTACAGCTCGTGACTGAGATCGGCTTCTTTCTCCCACCGCCTGGTACCGGCCCATTCATGGCCCTTGGCGCCCATGATGGTGCGGTTCGTATAGATATAACCGTCGGATTCCTGGGCTTTGCCGATCAGCGCCACAAGCGTATCGACTTTTGCCTCCAGGGCGGGGTCTTTGAAGATCTGCAGCGAATAACTCGCGCCCTCGATGATCTTGTAAACATCGGTATCGTCGAAGGGGAATTCCGTACCAAAGACTCCGGTCTTTAGCCCCGCGGCGATCTCGAAGTTTTTGATCCGTCCCGTCGACTCGCATTTCCCCAGGGTAAAGGGGATCGTTACTTCATGGTTGGTTTTAATGCGCGGCGCCCAGAAATGATCTTGCAATTTTACCGCGTTGAACAGCACAGGCTGAATGGGATAATCACCCGCCTGCAAGGGGGCTGTTTGTGCGCCTGCCGTTCGCGCGCCGAGCCATAGTAGTATGGCGAGTATATTTCTGCCTGTCATGGTATAATAACGCATAGGTTCTGTTCGATGGTATTCCAAACTTACCCCGAATCCCGACACCGATTTTGGTCGATATTATCAACTGCCGGTAGGATTTTACCCCTCCAACAGGGGTTGCGCTATTTTCCGGGATAAGATGTTCCCGGCAGCAGGTATTAATCGAACCGTTCCGGGTCAAAGGCTGTAATGTCCATGCTGGTCGGCGTGTTGTCTACGATCTGGCTGACGAGCTTGCCCGTGGCCGGCGCCAGGCTGACGCCCATCATGGAGTGGCCTGTGGCCAGTATCAGGTTTTTATACCGCCGCGAGCGGCCGATATAGGGTAAGCCATCGGGTGAGCACGGACGCAGGCCGCTCCACACCGTGCTGACATCCGGTATTCCGACGTTCATGTCGGGGTAGTATTTCGGAATCGTTTCGACAATGCCCTGCACGCGGTTCATGTTCACCGATCGGTCGGTGCCGGCAATCTCCATGGTTCCGCCAAAGCGCAGTGCATTCCCCATGGGCGTTACCGCCACGCGGCCTTCCAGCAACAGCGTGGGAATGCGAATGTTCCTGGCGACATCTTGCAAGGTAAAGCTATAGCCTTTGCCCGATTGCATGGGCAAGCCCAGGTTGAGCTGCGCGCATACTTCGCCGGACCACGCCCCCGTAGCGATGATATACTCGTCAAAAGCTTGTGGCACGCCACCTGTTACGATGTGTACAATACGGTCATTCTCCGTGCGGATCGTCTCTACGCCCTGGTTGGTATGGATCGTGACCCCGTTTTGCTGCAGGTGTGCAGCCAGGCCGGCCACTAACTGCTGTGGTATCAATTGCGCATCCCCTGGAAAGTACACTCCGCCCCGGGCTGTTACGCGTACATCGGGTTCCAGTTTCTGCACTTCGGCCAGGGTTAGTATTTCTGCTTTCACACCATGACGGTTGGCCAGGTGGGCAGCTTCGATCTCTTCCCTTTCCGTTTCAGCTGTCTGGAACAACATCAGCAAGCCACGTTCTTCGTAGCCGAAATCGAACTCTCCCGCTTGCTTCAGTTGGCGGAACAGGTCCCTGCTCATCAGACTGATTTCCTTCAGCAACGGCGCGGAACGGTGCACGTGATCGGCGTTGGCATGATTATAAAACTTCAGACCCCACTTGATCAGGTCGCCGCTCAGGCGCGGGCGCACATAGAAAGGGCTCTTGGCATTAAACATCCACCGGATGCCTTTGGCAATCATGCCCGGCGCGGCCAGCGGCACGATGTGGCTGGGCACGACCATGCCCGCGTTGCCGATGGAGCAGGTGTCGTCGAGCCTGCCTTTTTCAAAGATGGTAACACGATGTCCCGCCTGTTGTAAATAATATGCGGTGTTGAGTCCGATTACACCGCCGCCGATTACTGCTATATGTTTCATGCCGCTCTGTCGCGCTGTTAGATTACCTGGAAGCCGTGTTTATAGGGATCGTTGTCGTCCATGATGATGGTATTATACCCGGTCACCACGGCCCATCCTTCGATGCTGGGCACAATGGCAGGCTTGCCATCCAGCGTGGTGCCCTCTTCCACCCGGCCGATAAACTTCGACCCGATGATGCTTTCATGGATAAAGGGCTCGCCCGCTTTCAATTTTCCTTTGGCATACCACTGTGCCAGGCGTGCCGAGGTGCCGGTGCCACACGGCGAGCGGTCGATGGCCTTGTCGCCGTAAAACACGGCATTGCGTGCCGTGGACGCAGGGTCGATCACCAGCCCCGCCCACAGGATGTGGCTACAGCCGTTGATGGTGGGATTCTCGGGATGGACGAAGGTATACTTCGCGTTGATGTTCTTGCGCAGCTCGCGGCTCCAGCCGATGAGCTGCTCGGCGCGGAAATGTTCCAGGCCCGGGAAGTTCTCCTGCACGTCGACGATGGCGTAGAAGTTTCCACCGTATGATACGTCGAGCCGCAGCTCGCCGAGGTCCGGGCATTCGGCCGTGAGATTCTCGGCCGCCAGGAAAGATTTGATGTTCCGGATCTTGACCGACGTTACTTTGTTGTCGCTTTCGCGCTGGGTATATTCAATACGGATCAGCCCGGCAGGCACCTCGACATTCAATACACCCGGCTGTTTGGGTACAACAAGTCCCTCTTCGATGGCGATCGTTACCGTGCCGATGGTACCGTGTCCGCACATCGGCAAACAGCCACTGGTCTCAATGAACAGCACGGCCACATCGTTCTGCGGATCACACGGCGGGTACAGTATACTGCCGCTCATCATGTCGTGACCGCGTGGCTCGAACATCAATCCTTTGCGTATCCAGTCGTATTCGCGCAGGAAGTGCTGCCGCTTCTCACTCATGTTTTTCCCTTCCAGGGCCGGGCCGCCACCGGCCACCAACCGCACCGGGTTGCCGCAGGTATGGGCATCGATACAAAAAAATGTCTTCTTCATGGTCGCTTCTACAAGATAAGGATCAGGTTAATGCCAGGACCTGTTCAGTAGTCCATTTATTGTCTATACATCGAAGAATCTGCTGCGGGTTGTCGTTGCGCAGCTCCGGCGGCAACAAGGCTTCCGGCGCATCCTGATAACTGAACGGCCGCACAAACCGATAGAGTGCATCCGTGCCGACGGATGTAAACCGCGCATCGGTAGTAGCCGGAAACGGCCCGCCATGCTGCATGGCTTTGCACACCTCTACGCCGGTGGGCACACCGTTAAAGATCATTCGTCCACACCGTTTTTGTAACGCCGCCACCAGGCCTGCCTGTTGTTCCAACTCTGCGGTTGTTCCAAACAGCGACGTGGTGAGCTGTCCCGGCAATGCTGCCAGCGCTTCCCGCAGCTCGTCTATACTATCACAGGTGACCACGAGGGAGAAAGGTCCGAAAACTTCTTCGTGCAGCGCCGGATTATGAATAAAATCACGCGCATGTACACGTGCCACCGTCGGCACGCCCTGGGTGTCGCCGTGTGCATCCATCGCGGTCCCGAGGACTGAGACGCCGGCCTGCGCCGTGGCGTTCGCTTTTTTTATACTATAGTTTTTGGCAATGCCGGTGTGGAGCATCGTGCCCGGCGCACTGTTGTGAATGGCATCGCCCAGCGCCGTCAGAAAACCACCCAACCCATCGCCACGTAGAATAAACAGTAACCCGGGGTTGGTACAAAACTGTCCGACGCCCTGTACAATGGATGCGGCCACTATAGCAGGCAACGCCGTGTTAGTCTGTACTATCCCGGGCAATACGACGACGGGATTGACACTGCCCATTTCGGCAAACACCGGGATCGGGTCGGGCCGTTGCGCGGCGAGATGATATAACGCCATACCGCCTTGCTGTGAGCCAGTAAAGGCCACGGCTTGCGTCAGCGGGTGTTTTACGAGTTGTTGCCCCACCTCGATGCTGGAGTCTTCGATGTGTTGGAATACATCGGCCGGCATACCGGTCGCACGGGCCACTGTGGTGATCACCGCCGCCACCCGTGCCGACGTATTCGGATGCGCCGGGTGACTCTTTACGATCACGGAACATCCCGCTGCCAGGGCCGACGCTGTGTCGCCCCCCGCCGTGGAAAAGGCAAAGGGAAAATTGCTCGCGCCAAAGACTACCACCGGCCCAAGGGGCACCAACATTTTGCGCAGGTCGGGCTTCGCCACAGGCTTGCGCTCCGGCCGCGCGGTATCGATGGTTGCCTGTACCCAATGTCCTTCAGCCACCAATGCGGCAAACGCGCGTAGCTGCCCCGTCGTGCGTCCGATCTCGCCGCGCAGACGTGCCTCGGGCAAGTGTGTCTCTGCTTGTGCCAGGGGCACCAACTCGTCGGTGATCGCTTCAATACCGGCGGCAATCGCCTCCAGGAATGCCGCCTTGCGCGCACCACTCACGGCGCGGTACACGTCAAACGCCTGCGCAGCCTGCTGCACAACGTTGTCGAGCTGTTGCTGGCCCATCATGTTGTAAGCGCGGTAGGCTTAACGGACTGGCCATTGCTGCGTGGCAGCACGGGTCGTTTCTTCAGCGCATCGCGGATGATCGTTAATACCTCGGTGCGCTCCTCTCCTGCCAATACCAGTCGCGGCGCCCGTACCGTTTCCGTGCCCAGGCCCACTTCGGCTTCGGCCAGCTTGATATATTGCACCAGTTTGGCAAACGTATCCAGCTCCAACAGCGGCATAAACCAGCGGTTGATTTCCACGGCCTCCTGGATACGGCCTTCCTTCACCAGGTTATAAATGGCGACAGTCTCTTCGGGAAAGGCACACACCAGCCCGGCTACCCAGCCCTTAGCGCCCACGACCAGGCTCTCCATCGCCAGTGTATCCACACCACTCATGATGCTGAAGCGGTCGCCAAAGCGATTCACCATGCGCGTGATATTCACTACGTCACGCGTCGATTCCTTTACGGCGTCGATATTTTTGCTTTCGGTCAGGTCTTCGAACATATCCAGCGTCACGTCTACTTTGTAGTCGACGGGATTGTTATAGATCATGATCTGCAGGTCGGTGGCTTTGGCAATGGTCTTAAAGTATGTGACTGTCTCACGGTGATCGGATTTATACCGCATGGGTGGCAACAGCATGAGGCCGTCCAGGCCGTTCTTCTGCGCGCTCTCGGCAATCTGTACGGCGTCGCGTGTCGCGCCTTCTGCGATGTTGAGGACAACGGGCACCCGTCCCCCCACGGTCTGCACCGTGAACTTCAACAGCTCCTGCTTTTCTGCCGGCGACAGCACACTGGACTCCCCCAACGTTCCGCCAATGATGATGCCGTGCACACCGGCCTTCAATTGCGCCTCTACGTTTTTCTCAAACGCCTTAAAATCCAGTTTGTCATCTGCCGTAAACTTCGTCGTTACCGCAGGAAACACTCCTTTCCATGTGATCATGATGAATATGGTTAAAATACCTATAGACAAAAATAGGGCAAGAACCAGCCCCCTGGGTTATACGTCTTTACCTTCTACTAATACGATTTATTCCCAAATGACTCTATTTTCTACAACTTGAAGAATATCTGGTATCGATCCCAGGAGGGTTACAGCCCAATAGTTGGGAATTGCAGGGCAACTGGCGCGAGATGCACCCGCGCCAGTTATCTGCCATCTTCATTATTCGTTAGTACCCGTCATTCTGCCCCAGGTTGGAATTCGTCTCCCGTTGCGGCTGGGGTATAGGATAGACTTCCCGAAACTTCGCGCTCGGCTTGTGCGTCAACCACGACTTGGCGATATACACGGATTTGTCCTCCTCCGTCGTCTTAAAGCGAATGAGGTCCTGCTTCCGGTGATGCTCTCCTACAAACTCCCACGCCAGCTCGTCCAGGAACCGGCCATAGACGATATCCTCGCCGCCTTCTTCCTCCGTAATCACACCCGCCTCATACGGCCCGTAATTATACCGGCTCCCTTCCAGCAATTCCGCCCCTGTCACGATCGCCTTCTCCGGCTCACTGCGGAAGTTCCGCTGCCGCACCTCCGTCACGATCGCCGCCGCCTCGTCGGCACCGCCCGTACGCAACAAACACTCCGCCTTGATCATCAATGCATCCGCATACCGGTAGAACGGCACATCGTTGCCCTTACCATCCAACCCCGCAATCTGATACTTGATAAACCGGAAGCCTTCATTAAACTCGGCTGCATCCGCACTGGTCACGTAGTTGATATACTCGAATTGCACATCCCCCGCCATGATCGGCGCGCCGCCACTCGTAAACTGCGGCCCACCCAGCCAGCATTCGGCCAACCGGCTGTCGTCTTCGTCATAGGTATCGATAAACTGCGGTATCCCACAGCTTCCACCCCACGGCGATTCCCGCATGTTGTACGTCGGCTGACTCAACGCATGCAGCGTCTTATACGGATAATAAGATCCCGGCGCATTAATATCGTCAAAGGGGATCGAGAAGATCTGCTCCAGGTTAGACGCCACATCATTCGCTACCTTGAAGTTGTCCGCATAATTTGCCTGTAAGGAAAACTCGCCGCTCTCAATGATATCCTGCACCTGCGCTTTGGCATCGTCCCAGCGAGGGGTGCCGAAGTATACCTCCGAGTTCAAATACAACTTGGCCAACGTCATCTTGGCGGCCCACTTCGTTACCCGGCCATAGGTTGTGCCATCGGTCACTTCACTCAACAACGGCATGACCTCCGTCAGCTCGCTTTCAACAAAGTCGTACACTTCCTTGCCCGTATTATGCTCCGGCAGGTAGCCCTGCGGTAAATCGAACCGCGTCACCAGCGGCACACCGCGGAAGTTGTCAAACAAAATGTAGTAGTAGATCGCCCGCAACCCCCGCAGCTCCGCGAGGGCCTTGTCTTTGCCTTCCACGTCCGCAAGGCCCTCGATGGTGAGCATGGCTTTGTTCGTATAGGTAATGCCGTTGTAAACGTTTACCCACAGGTTGTTGGCGTGCTCGATAAAGGGACCCCACGAATGCTTGTGCAGATCCAGGTACAGGTCGCCCCACCCGTTGCCGACGCGGAACGGCGTCACGATGAGGTCGGATGATTCTTCGTATACATCAAAGAGGCCGTTCCATCCCCAGTATACTGTCTGGAACCGGGTAAAGGCCGGCGCGATAATCGTGCTCAGGTCGTCTGCCGTAAGCTCGGTTTCTTCGGCTGTGATGATGTCGTACAGGTTCTCGTTCAGATCGGTACAGGAAAACATCGCCGTCGTAAATGCCAGGCCTGTAAAAAATCGTTTTATCGTTAGCATGTTCATAGTCTGTTGCTGTTAGAAGTTTACATTCACCCCCAGGGTATAGGTCCGGATGGACGGGAACTTGTCCCGGTTGTCGTTGCCCTGGAACAACAGGTCGTCGCGCCGGATCTCCGGGTCCACGCCCTTATACCCGGTAATGGTTGCCAGGTTCGAGCCTGACACATACAACCGCACGCCCCGGATAAACTTGAGGTTCGATACATTGAAGTTATACCCTAGCGTAGCGTTGTCTACCTTCAGGTAATCGCCGTCTTCGATATAATAGCTCACATACGCCTGACGCGTGTAGCCCAGCAGCCGCTTGCCGTATACATTATCGAACGCTGACTCCAGCACGTTGTAGTTGATGTTGGGATTTTCATAGAACATGCGTTGGAAGTTCAGGATCTGGAAGCCGAAGGCACCGTTCATCACCACGCTCAAATCAAAATTCTTGTAGCGGAAGGTGTTGGTCCAGCCCATGCGGTATTTGGGAATGCCGTTGCCCAGGATCTGGCGGTTGGGATCCTGCGACAGTACGTTGTCGTCCATCACGCGGCGCTCGCCGTTGGGCAGCTCGATCACCCACAGGCCGTCTTCGCTGATGTCCACCGACTTCAGGCCCCAGAAATTACCCAGCGGTTGTCCCACTTTCACACGGTGTGTAGTCATCGAGATCGGGTCGCCGGCGTCGCCGGTGTTGATATAGTCGCCCTCGATCTTATACAGGTCGTTGGACAAGCTCAGCAGCTCGTTGCGGTTGTGCGACATCGTTACCGTCGAGTTCCACTCGAAGTTGCTGGTACGCACCGGCGTACCGCGCAGCAGGATTTCGATACCCTTGTTTTCCATCTCACCCACATTGGCCAGCGTGCGGTCGGCCAGGTTTGGCGGCGTGGGCACACGGTACTCGAACAACAGGTCTTTGGTCGTCTTGAAGTAGCCATCTACGCTACCGGTCAGCCGGCGGTTGAACAGCTCGAAGTCCACGCCGATGTTCACCTCCTGCGACTTCTCCCAGCGCAGGTTGGGATTGGGGTTCCAGCTGTTCTGCAGCGGCGGTACCCACTTGCCGTTGTTATAGAAGAAGCTGCCCGAATAGTCCAGCGCTGTCTTGGACCGATACGAATCAGCTGGAATCACGCCCGTCACGCCGTAGCCTGCCCGTAGTTTAAGCAAGGTAAGACCCGACACATTCTCCATAAATGACTCACGGTTGATCAACCAGCTGGCCGAAGCCGACGGGAATGTACCCCATTTATAGTTGGTGCCGAACTTCGACGAGCCTTCGCGCCGCACACTGGCCAGCACGTTGAACTTGTCGCGGAACGTATACCCTGCCCGGGCAAAGAAACCGACCAGCGTGTTGTCGTCCTTATAGCTCGACATCCGGGCCAGCCCGTCGCGCATGGCATTGCCAGCGCCCAGGTTGTTATACGAATATTTGTCTGTCGGGAAGTCGTAGTTGTTGGCCCAGCCCCCCTCGTTCACATTGTACTGGTAGCTGTAACCGCCCAATACCGTAACGTGGTGGTCGCCCATCAGCCGCTCGTACTGCGAGGTCAGCTCCAGGTAGTTGGTTTTGCTGTGGATGTCGCTGCGCGAAGCAAAGCCATTGCGGCCATTGCGTGTAGTGGAATAGTGCTTTTTAGTTTCGGCATACCCGGCGAAGCCATCCTTTATTTCCTGGGCCACCATAAGATTTGTCTTCCAGCCCGCCAGTGGCTCCACGGTGACGTTGGACGTTAACCTTGTCCAGGAATTGTTGAGCTCGCCGTTCGTTTCTTCGATCATGGTCAGCGGGTTGTAGTATTGGAACTTGACTGGGTCGATCCAGTTGCCTTCATCGTCCTTCACTTTCAATAGCGGGTTGCGGATCAGGGCATTGCGGTAAATGAGCGGGTTGAACGAGCTGCCATCGCCCAGCGCACCACGCTTCTGCACCCCACGCAGCAGGTTGACGTTGATCTTGACCTTGTCTTCCAGCAGGTACTGGTTCAGGTCCAGCGACACGCGAAATTCGTCGTTGTCCGACTTGAGGAAGATCCCTTCCTGCGAAATATAGTTAACAGCCAGCGCGTAGGTAGACGACGCGCCGCCACCCTGCACCGACAGGTTATGATTCTGCGTATAGGCTGTGCGGGTGATGAGGTCCAGCCAGTCGGTGTCGCCCACGCCGCCATTGGCTTCGGCCTCTTCCACGTAGTTACTGACGAAGTCGAAGGTTTTGGCGCGCTCGAGGTATTCGCCCGCGTTGAGGAATTCCGGTTTGCGGTAAATATTGGAAACCGCCGAGTAGTGGTTGTAAACTACCGAGGGGGCGCGATCGCGGTCGCCGCCACGGGTAGTGATCAGAATTACGCCGTTGGCGCCCCGTGTGCCGTAGATGGCCGCCGCGGAAGCATCTTTCAATACTTCGATCGAAACGATGTCGGCCGGCGCCACGGTATTAAAATCGCCGGGGATGCCGTTGATCAGGATCAGCGGCGTGGTCGACCCGCTAATGGTCGCGATACCGCGCAGCGAGATGTTGGGGCCCGAGCCCGGATCACCGGATCCGTTGTCGATCACGAGGCCCGCCACCTTGCCTTTGATCAGTTCGGATGCATCGCGCATAGCCCCCGTGGTGAAATCCTTTTCCTTGACACTGGCAATGGCGGTGGTAACATTTTCTTTCTTCTGCGTGCCATAACCGATCACGACAACCTCTTGTAATGACTGCAGGTCGGGCACCAATCGGATCTCCAGGCTGGTTTGACTGCCCACCGGTACTTCTTCGCTTACATAGCCGACAAAGCTGAGGATCAACACCGATTCGGATCCTGGTACCGCTATAGTAAAGCGTCCACCGGCATCTGTCGTCGTTCCCAGTGATGTTCCTTTCAACATCACGCTCACGCCCGGCAGTGACTCGTTATCTTCGGAAACTACCTTTCCGGAAACGGTCACCTGTGCCGCGGCCTGCTGATACAGCAACGCCGACGCTAAAAGCGCCAACGCCGCCATCAAGCGTTTGGTAAAATACTTTCTCATGCAATCTTAGGTTTAATTAGGTCTATTATGATGCATTGAAAGTAGAGAAAACACAGACACACGTTTTTCCAGAAATTATCCTGACGTAATACGATTTATTCTGAATACAGGAACTATATCCCTGAATGTTGGAATATATACCTCATGTTGCGGGATAATCCACAAGTATATACCCCAAAACCAATACCCGGCGGGTATACTTTTTCATGCCCGGCGATCGCCGGAAACCAGGTCCTACGGGCGGCGAACGGATGAAAAAAGCCAACCGGCGATGTAAATCGGAGGGGGTGACACTTACAAAAAAAAGTTCGCTACGGGCTATGTTGACCAACCCCACCCCAAACACCCCGCTCCTATGACGGTTGGAATGTTCATGCTCCAATCCCGAGACTAAAATATCTCGGCTCGAAATTTTGTCATTTCCGGGTTATTTACGAGATTCAGTAATGATTATGAGCCCATCATAACCTCTTGGACAAAGAGTGTGTGATGGGCTTTTCTATTGGCTTTACTCTAACTTCACTATGAGCTCCAAATACCTCCGAGGACGTCGTCGTTATGCCAGCACTCGGCCTCAACAACGGATCCACAACACCAATCAAAAAAGAGAATTGTACCTATCTTCTTTCCAGGAGAAAGTACACGGCGTCCTCAATGACAAGTTCGGCGACGTTCTGAAGCTGGTCGTACTGGGGTTTATCTCGTTTGACTTTTTCCATCCGCTCACCTTCAAATTTATCGCGGAGCTCTTCAAGGACGCAAACGATCGCACCAACCTTTTTGTCATCTTTAAAATCTGCTACCTCACGCTACCCCTTATACTCTATATTGTCTATCTCTATGCATTCAGCAAAATCCAACTTCCCAAGAACATAATAAAGGATGGGCTACGGATACGGTTACCCCGAAAAAAGCCCATTCAGATCGTGATACTGCTTTTTATTCTCGTGATCGTGTGTATCGATGTCTGTGTTCCGTCTCAATTTCAACGGGATCGTTTCGTTATTACCATTGTAGTGCTTTGGATGTTACTGCTGCTGGTTCACTTTACAGATCAGCCAACGACAGCATCGCAAGACGGAAATTCGTCCCGATCACCCTTTATCCAGCGTGTGATGATAACACTCCGCACAGTGGCGGGGGCAAAAGGGCTATCGTTTGTCACGTTGTGCATGGCTGTCTTCTTCGCCTGTGGACTCTATGCTATGCATACATTACCGAAACCGGAAAAGCCTGCGGATGATCAGAAAGCTCCTTCCAACCGTAGCACAGAAGTAACTATCACTGTGAAAGCAAGTAATACGACAACACTTCCGGCTAAAAATATATCGACAAAAGATTCTGCAAAGGTTGATTCATCCTCCTATTGGCACCTCTATCTAAATCCCTTCGTTTTGCAGGATTTGCTCAAAGAAGATGAGAAATATTATACAACATTGAAGGAGACCGACCAGCTGATCCATCAAGGAGCCCTTCGAACAGAATACCTCCTTAATATAGCCATTGCCGATTCTGTGTCCAGGGGCGTAAATCCCTTCGAAAATTTTAACACGCAAAATCTTCAAAAAATCACACCGGCTATAGTGGCATCGCTTAAACATGAATTTAGTGATACAACGCGGCGCATAAACCGTCTCCGAGTCATCGGTCAGCAATTCCTGGCCACCCGTTCCTATACCTCCTATTACCGGGCAACCCTGGAGCAAGCTATCAGCAAACGGCAAAAAGAATCCATCGAGGCGGCCTCCAACTTGCTGAAACACGTACAGAAAATTGACCTGCTGACATTGTTCTCCATTACCTTTGCGTTACTCATCTTATATCAGGCAACACCACAGCTGCAGAATGCCGGATTAAAATCGCTTATCCTCCTATATTTTCTCATGTTTCTGCAGGGATTAAAACCGGTCAATCCTAATCATATCAATCTGAGTGACCCCGCGTGGCCTTATACGTATGCCAACTGGTACATTCCGGGGTATATCAGCGAGATTGGAAGTATCGGTACTATTGACAACTCCCGGACTGTTTATGGTAGTGACAATATCGACAACTCTATCCGGACAACAGAAACTGTCTATGGAGATGATGGAGATCTGGTCATTGGAGGGTCGGGTGATATCTATGTTACTACGATCCATGAAATTGAGGCAAATTTGCAGGTCCTACTCGCAAGAACCGACAGTATCAATCGACGAACACATAAGATGTACAATATGAACTACCAAACACCCCCACTATGATTCGCTTCACTTTCATTTTACTCACCACTCTTTGTCTCTGCTGCGTCCAAATGTCACACGCGCAAAGTCGCTTTAAACGCCTACGCAATGCCTTAGAAGCTCTTAAACAAAGACAAGAAGTACCTTTGGAGATGATCTACTCCCGAGAAACCGAGGGCTTGCTAAGAAGCTACAATCAGGAGATCAAATTTCTTGATTCCTTACAGGCGTGGAAGAAGGAAGGTTGCGTTCAGGCGAATCCGAATATTAATTTGGATATTGATTATCCATTGCATAAAACTCCTGACCCCATCAAAATGCCCATTTATAACGGCAAAAAAATAACTTCGTTTGAGTCTTTAAAATTTCCCGATCTCAAATACGTCATGGAATCCCTCAATGATATGATTAAACACGTCGAAAATCTTACAACTGCGGCTCATTCATTCCAGTCACGTATAACTGCCAGGGACCTTGAATACAGGGCGGAGATTTCAGACTATAACAAGCGTTTCAGGCAATATGCAGAAAATGAGCTTACAAAGCAGATTCAGAAGAATTGCGAAAATCGTAACAAAAACATCCAGATTCTGATCACGCAACAATATCAACACCTGGAAACGGCACGCATCAAGGCAGCCACTGCATTACGCCCCAATTTGCTCCAGCGTTTTTTATCGAAGAAGTATAGCACTGCCTACAAGAATGTCTGGAAAGAATATCCACCGAACTATATACCGGATAAGAATCCCGCCATTCCCGTAAACAGCACACAGGTCACATCAAAATAATCCAATTACGCCATTTCGTGTTCCTGGTTTTTCACCAGGTTGTCAATATATTCTTCCAGGGTAATATTACCGCGCTTCGGCGTCTTGCCTACCTCGAAGTTTTGCTCCAACGTAACGGCCGTCATGTTGGCCATAGACGTGGCAGACGCTTCGGAGAAGCCGGCTTTCATCAGGAACTCCTGCCATTGGCGGCGTTCTACCGCGACGGCTTCTACGGGGTGGCCGAGGGCTTTACTGAATGCGTTGGCTACTGCGCGTGGTGTGTAGTCCTGTGGACCCGTGATGTAGTGCAGCCCCGTATTTTCTTTGGCTTCCAGCAAGAGGTCTGCGGCGAAGTGCGCAATATCCGCAGGAGCGACCATCGGAATTTTAAAGTCGACGGGAAAAAGTGTATAGATCTTACCCTCGGAGCGGGCCGTGCCCAGGTCCATATCGAAGTTGCTCATGTAATACGAACCACGCAAAATGGAAACGTAACGTGGGGTCATGGCCAACGCTTGCTCCATACCGTATAATACATCCAGGTCGCCGAGCTGGTCGCCTGGCTGCGCGCCATAGGTCGATTCGGCAACGATCTTTTCAATAAGCGAATCTACCAATGCCGACAGGATCGAGCTGATCGACTGTTTTTCCTCGGCCAGTGAATCGGCTGCAAAGTTGCCGGGAGGATTGAGTAAGTAAAGACGCGTGCCTTTTTTAAAAAGTGCGCGTAGCCCATTCGTATCCTGTATGTCGACGACCGCGGCTTTTGCGCCGGCGGCTTCGATCTGTTTTACTTTACCACGGTTATGTGTCACGCCTGTGACCTGCTCGCCCCGTTCCGCCAGCAGTTTGATTAACACCGACCCAATGTGGCCGGTGGCTCCCAATATGATATGCATATGCGATCGGTTTAATGTTCACCCAAAAGCAGTAAAAAACCGTACCGCCAAACACCTATCCATGATGGTGTCCTCCTCTTCGTTGTTGTTCATTTTCGACAACAGGTCGTAGGCTCCTTTCAACACACTGTTGCGCGTGTTGCGGGCGATGGGCGAGATCACCGGGATAGACGATTACAATGTTTCCGTTGTCCGGTTTGCCGCGCGAATGTTCAGCAAGAGGCGTTTCTGTACGGTAACTCCCCTTCCGTTTCTGCACATACCCTTCGGAATCCGAAGGGTTATTACGAGTCAATAATAACCAAGGAATTGATTTTCAGGCAATTAAAAACCTTGCATAGTCTTTGGCCTATGGGGCTTCGATTGCAAATAACAACGACTATGATCACTGAAAAAACCGCGTTAGTCATGCTGGACGGCGAAGTCCCTGCCTGCAGCGACAGCGCTCAACTTGCCCGCCAGTACTATACTTCTATCCAGCATTTCGCAGAGGCATCGGTACAGCTGTGCGAAGAGAATAAATTCCGGAAGCTGGAGCGTTTCCTGGTAGTGGCCTGTAAGCTTTTTAAGGAAGGTAATCAGACGGTGCGCAACGGCATCGTGAATGTATACCTCTATACCCTGTCGCGTTCGATCGATCTGCGCCCGGCGGCACACAAGTCGATCGAGCCCTTTATGCCCCGGGAATTACGGCTGGAGTATGCGCGCCAGCTGTACGCCAGCGGCGTGTAACCCTGTAACCATAAACCATAACTATACGGATATGATCACAATCATTCTTTTATTGGCGGGCATGGTGTGCTTCGCGCTGCTCTACAAGTCGGTCGATTACTTCGAAAACATTTAACCTATGATGATGTTCCTGTTTTTCATCGCCATTGCCGTGTTATGCTACCTGCTGTACGCGTTGGTGAACCCGGAGAAATTTTAATGCATAACCTATTATGAATACTGAAATCTTGGGTGTGATCGTCACCTTTCTTATCACGGTCCTGCTGGCATATCCGCTGGGAGTATATATCGCCCGGGTGTTTAGCGGCGAAAAAACGTTCTCCGACTTTTTGCTGCCCGTCGAACGATTCCTGTACCGCGTGTGCGGCATCAATCCGCAGGAGCCCATGAACTGGAAGCAGTTTCTGAAAGCCATGCTGACCATCAACCTCGTGTGGTTTGTCTACGGCTTCTTTTTATTACTCTTCCAGGACCGGCTGCCGCTGAACCCCGACGGCAATCCCGCGCAAACTCCCGACCTGGCCTTTAACACCATCATCAGCTTCCTGGTGAACTGCGACCTGCAACACTACTCGGGCGAGTCGGGTGTAACGTACTTCACACAATTGTTTGTGATCACCTTCCTGCAATTTGTGAGTGCCGCTACCGGTATTGCCATGCTGATCGGTGTACTCAACAGCCTGCGCGCAAAGACTACCGACAACCTGGGTAACTTCTGGGAGATCTTTCTGAAAACCAACACCCGCATCCTGTTACCCTTGTGTATCGTCGGCGCGGTATTGCTGGCCTTTAACGGCGCGCCTACGAGCTTTGACGGCAAAGATACCATTACCACGCTGCAAGGCGACACCGTACAAGTGTCGCGCGGACCGGCGGCCGGTATGATCGCCATCAAACACATCGGTACCAACGGCGGTGGTTGGTTTGGCGCCAACTCGGCGCACCCGCTCGAGAACCCCACCTATTTCACCAACATGCTCGAACTGCTCATGCAAATGATCATTCCCATTGCGGTGATCTTTGCGCTGGGCCTCTATATCCGCCAGAAGAAGTTTGCCTATGTGATCTTCGGCGTGATGACGGTCGGTATGCTCTTGCTGGTGATCCCGACGATGGTCTATGAGATCAACGGCAGCCCGGCCATCGCCAACCTGGGAGTATCGCAAACTACCGGTGCGATGGAAGGGAAAGAAGTACGATTCGGTCCCGCGTCTTCGGCATACTGGAGTATTGTCACGACAATCATTTCTACCGGTTCGGTAAATTCCATGCACGATAGCTCCATGCCTTTGTCGGGTATGATGCAAATGCTGGGCATGATGGTGAACGCCTTCTACGGCGGCTGCGGAGTGGGTATTCTGAACTACTACATCTACATCATCATCGCCGTCTTTATCTCCGGATTAATGGTCGGCCGTACACCTGAGTTTATGGGACACAAGGTGGAAGCACGCGAAGTAAAGATCGCGATGATGGTAACATTGCTGTCGGCCTTTCTGGTAAAAGGTATGACGGGTATAGCCGCTTACTTTGTCGCAAACCAACCGGACATTGCCTGGACGGTGAAGCCGTCGGCATGGCTAAACAACCCGAGTTTCCACGGCTTCTCGGAGATGTTGTACGAGTATACTTCGGCCAATGCCAACAACGGCAGTGGTTTTGAAGGCCTTGGCGACAACAATATTTTCTGGAACGTAACCACGGGCTTTGTGCTGATCCTGGGTCGCTTCCTGCCGATTATCGGTCCCGTAGCGATTGCCGGCCTGCTGGCCCGCAAGAAGTATATACCGGAAGCCGCCGGCACACTTCGCACGGACTCCTTCACCTTCGGCATGATGACCTTTGCGGTGATCGTGATTGTTACGGCCCTGTCCTTTTTCCCGCCGCTGGCCCTGGGTCCGCTGGCCGAATATTTCTCGCTTAAATAACCTGAGTCATGTCACGTAAACGCAATATAAAATTATTTGAGCCGGCGTTGGTCGGCACCGCCCTGCGGCAGTCGTTTGTCAAACTGGACCCGCGGCTGATGTGGAAGAATCCCGTGATGTTTGCCGTCGAGATTTGTACGGCGGTCATGCTGGCGGTTGTACTGAACCAGATGATTACCGGCGACGCTACGCAAGGTACGCTGTGGTATAACGTTACCATCTTTATCATCCTGCTGATCACCGTGCTCTTCGCCAACTTTGCCGAAGGGCTGGCCGAAGCCCGCGGTAAAGCGCAGGCCGAAAGCTTACGTAAAACCCGCGAGGAGACCCGCGCGAAAAAGATCACCGACGGCACAGGCCATATCCAGGTCGTGGCTTCGTCGCAGTTGAAAAAAGGCGACGTCTTCGTTTGCGAAGCCGGCGATATTATCCCGATCGACGGTGAGATCGTAGAAGGCATTGCCACCGTGGACGAATCTGCCATTACCGGTGAGTCGGCCCCTGTGATCCGCGAGGCGGGTGGTGACAAATCATCGGTAACGGGTGGTACAAAAGTACTCTCCGACCGCATCCAGGTGCGCGTAACGACGGCGCCAGGCGAAACCTTTCTCGACAAGATGATCGCCCTGGTGGAAGGCGCTTCACGTCAGAAGACACCGAACGAAATCGCGCTGACAATCCTGCTGGCGGCTTTTACCATGATCTTTCTGATCGTGTGTGTAGCGCTGAAGCCTTATGCCGATTATGCCGGCACACCGATTACTATTGCTGCCTTTATTTCACTCTTTGTGTGTCTGATCCCGACCACTATCGGTGGTCTCTTATCCGCTATCGGCATTGCCGGTATGGACCGTGCGCTGGGCGCAAACGTGATTGCCAAAAGCGGTAAGGCCGTAGAGACAGCAGGCGATATAGACGTGCTGCTGCTAGATAAGACCGGTACTATTACCATCGGTAACCGCCGCGCCACGAAGTTCCACCCGGCAAAGGGTATTACCGAAGACGACCTGATCGAGTGCGCTACGATCGCTTCCCTGGCAGACGAAACGCCCGAAGGTAAATCGATCGTAGAGCTGGCGGCTTCGCGTGGGTATAAACATCCTGCACTGGTGGGCAGCAGCAGCGACCTGACCTATGGTGTGCCGAATGCGCGCATCATCAAGTTCTCGGCCGAGACGCGTACATCCGGCATCGACCTCGACGGCCGGGTGATCCGCAAGGGCGCGTATGATGCGATCCGCAAACTGGTGGAGAAAGCCGGTAACCGGGTGCCTGAGGATATCCACGCGGCCGTAGAGAAAATCGCTGCCAATGGCGGTACACCGCTCGTCGTAGCACAGAACGACATTGTATACGGCGCTATCGAGCTGCAAGACGTGATCAAGCCCGGCATTACCGAGCGCTTTGAGCGCCTTCGTAAAATGGGTGTAAAAACGGTGATGGTTACGGGCGACAATCCGCTAACGGCAAAGTATATCGCCGAAAAAGCTGGTGTCGACGACTTCATTGCCGAGGCGAAGCCCGAGGATAAGATGGAGTATATTAAAAAAGAACAGGCTTCCGGTAAGCTGGTCGCGATGATGGGTGACGGTACCAACGACGCCCCCGCCCTGGCACAAGCCGACGTCGGCGTATCGATGAACAGCGGTACACAGGCCGCGAAGGAAGCCGGCAACATGGTGGACCTGGACAACGATCCGACCAAGCTGATTGAAGTGGTGGAGATCGGCAAGCAGCTGCTCATTACCCGTGGTACGCTGACAACCTTCTCGGTCGCCAACGACGTAGCGAAATATTTTGCCATCGTGCCGGCGTTGTTCATTACCTCGATCCCGGCCTTGCAGGCACTAAACATCATGAGCTTGAAGAGCCCCGAGTCGGCGATCCTGTCGGCGATCATTTTCAACGCCATCATCATTCCGCTGCTGATACCCCTGGCGTTGCGGGGCGTGGCGTATAAGCCCATCGGCGCATCGGCGCTGTTACGCCGCAACCTGCTGATCTACGGCGTGGGTGGTATCGTGGTGCCTTTTATCGGCATCAAGTTGATCGACCTGGTCCTGGGAGTGTTCATTTAACGCACAAAAACATTGGTATGAAAAAAAATCTGTTAATATCCCTGAAGCTGACGGTGGCCCTGATCATTGTGCTGGCCGTGCTTTATCCGCTCTTTATTGCTGCCGTAGGCCGGTTGACCCCGGGTGGTGGCCGCGGTGAGACGCTCTCCACCAACGGTAAGGTTGTGGGCTACGCCCGCATCGGTCAGAAGTTTACCGATGACAAATATTTCTGGGGCCGTCCATCGGCCGTGGACTATAATGCGGCAGGCTCTGCCGGTAGCAACAAGGGTCCGAGTAACCCTGACTACCTGGCGGTAGTAGCGGCGCGTATCGACACCTTCCTGGTGCATAACCCGACTGTCACGAAGGAACAAATTCCCGCCGACCTCGTGACGGCCTCCGGCAGCGGTCTTGATCCACACATCTCGCCACAAGCGGCGCGGGTACAGATTGCCCGTATCGCACACGTGCGGGGCGTGACACCACAGGTACTCGAATCGCTGGTGGACACCTATACCGAATCACCGATGTTGGGTCTGTTTGGCCCGGCACGCGTGCACGTACTGCGCCTGAATATTGCCCTGGATCAACTAAAACCATAATTTTGAAACAATCATAACTATGAAAAAATCGTTCGTTATTGCCCTTCTATGTATTACCGCAGCGGCTGAGGCGCAAGAAGCACAGGATACACTCAAGCCTTCGCCCTTTACAGTAAGCGGTTACGTAGAAGCCTACTACTTATATAATTTCAACCAACCCGATAACAATACGCAGCCATCGTTCGTATACTCGCACAACCGGCACAACGAAGTAAATGTCAATCTGGGCTTTATACGGGGTGCCTATACAACCGACAACGTACGCGCCAATCTGGCCATCATGACCGGCACGTATGCCAACGCCAACCTGGCAGCCGAGCCGGGCGTACTCAAGAATATCTACGAAGCCAATGCCGGTGTCAAACTGTCGTCTACCCGAAACCTATGGATCGATGCCGGTATCTTTGGTTCACACATCGGCTTTGAGAGTGCCATCGGTAAAGACTGCTGGGCGCTGACGCGCAGCATCATGGCCGACAATACACCCTACTACGAGGCGGGTGCGAAGGTTTCGTACACCACCGACAACGGCAAATGGTTTCTATCAGGATTGATCCTGAACGGCTGGCAGCGCATCCAGCGGGTGGACGGTAACTCACTGCCCTCCTTCGGCACACAGATCACCTTCAAACCTTCTGATAAGATAACGCTGAACAGCAGCAGCTTTATTGGTACTGACAAACCTGACAGCGCCCGCCAGATGCGGTACTTCCATAACTTTTATGCCATCCTGCAGGTATCGAAAGCAGTAGGTATTACCGTCGGGCTCGACTATGGTATGGAAGAAAAGAACCCGGAGAGCAGCTCCACCAACTCCTGGATTTCACCCATCATTATCGCCAGGTTTGCCCTAAGCGAAAAGCTGGCGCTTGCAGTGCGGGGTGAATATTACCAGGACGAGAACGGGGTGATCATTGCCACGGGCACGCCGAACGGCTTTAAGACTACGGGTGTTTCCGCCAACTTCGACTATCAGCTGAACGCCCATGCCGTGTGGCGGGTCGAAGCCCGTCACCTTACCGGTAAAGACGCCATCTTCGAAGAAGGCAACGATGTTTCAAAAAACAATACCTTTGTGACTACCGCGCTGGCGATAAGTTTTTAGGGTATGATACACCCGGCATGGATAACCATTATAGAAGCCCCCATGCCGGGTGCTTCTATGCTATTTTAAAGTAAGGCTGTGACTACTACTGACTCCATCATGCGCGAAAAAGAAGAATCTGTTCAGCATTTCCTGGGCTTGATCCGAAAGTCCCGGCGCGGCAAGTTTAAAGTATATATCGGCATGAGCGCCGGTGTCGGGAAAACGTATCGCATGTTGCAAGAAGCCCATAGCCTGATGCGCAACGGCGTCGATGTGCAGATCGGATATATCGAGACGCATAACCGGCGTGAGACGCATGTGCTGGTCGATGGGCTGCCGATCATCGCGCGCAAGACCGTTTTCTATAAGGGTAAGGAGTTGGACGAGATGGATCTACAAGCTATCTTAAACCTCCATCCTGAGCTCGTCATCGTCGACGAGCTGGCGCACACGAACATTCCCGGTAGCAAGCATGAAAAGCGCTGGCAAGATGTATTGGAAATTCTCGATGCCGGCATCAGTGTAATCAGTGCGGTAAACATTCAGCACATTGAAAGCATCAACGAAGAAGTGCGGTCGATCACGGGCATTGCGGTCACCGAGCGTGTACCGGATAAAGTATTGCAGCTGGCCGACGAAGTTGTCAATATCGACCTGACGGCGGACGAGCTGATCGCCCGTCTGAAAGAGGGCAAGATCTATGAAGCTTCGAAGATCGAGACCGCGTTAAGCAATTTTTTCCAGTCCGATAAGATCTTACAGCTGCGCGAGCTGGCGCTGAAAGAAGTAGCCTCACAGGTCGAGCGCAAGGTAGATTCGGAAGTTACTGTCAACGCACGGCTACGGCATGAACGCTTTCTGGCCTGTATCAGCAGCAATGCCGACAATGCCCGGATGATTATTCGTAAGACGGCGCGCCTGGCCAGTTATTATAATTCGAAGTGGTGTGTACTCTATGTTCAGACCAGCTCCGAAGATGTAAACCGCATCAAGCTGTCGGTGCAGCGACACCTGATCAACAACTTTAAGATGGCGACGGAAATGGGAGCGGAAGTGATTCAGGTAAAAAGCGACAATATACCATCGTCTATCATCGACGTGGCGGAGCAACGCCAGATCACCACGATCTGCATGGGCATGCCCCGGCTGCGGCTCTGGAAGATTCTGACGCGTACGTCGTCGTTTACCCGGCTGGTCAAAAAACTTTCGGGGTCGGATATAGATTTAGTCATACTATCATGAGCATCAAAACCAAAGTAGCCTGGGGTGTTACCTTCCTCTTTGCGCTGATCCTGGCCATTGGCGGACTGGGCCTGTATTCCCTGCACAACCTGGCGCGGTCATCGCAGCAAATCCTGGTGGACAACTACGAGTCGATAGAGTATGCGCACCAGATTCTCGCGGCGTGTGAGCAGTTGCGTACGGACCCGGCAGTAGCCATGAAAAGTATCGAGACCAGCCTGACGCTGCAAGAGACTAACGTGACGGAGCCCGGCGAACGCGAAGCAACCCTGGCCCTGCGGTCTGCCTTTGAGAAACTGCGCAACACCGGGTTGTCCGACAGCGTGGTGGCGCGCATCCGTCATGCATCGCTCGCGCTGGAGAACATCAATATGAAAGCGATCGTGCGAAAGAATGAGACCACGCAAGAGACGGCACACGACGCCTCTACGTATCTCATTATCATTTGTACGTTGTGTAGCCTGGCGGCCTTCACGTTTATTGTAAACTTTCCCGGCTATATCGCCAACCCCGTTATTCAGCTGACGAATAGCATCAAGTCTATTGCCGGCAAGAATTACGAAGAACGGCTGCACTTTGATCGCCGCGACGAGTTTGAAGAGCTGGCCGAAGCGTTTAACCAGATGGCTGAAAAGCTGGATGAGTACGAACACAGCAACCTGGCACGGATTCTCTTTGAGAAGAAACGCATCGAGGCCATTATTCACCGGGTGAGCGACCCCGTCATTGGCCTTGACGAAAAGAGCCGCATCATCTTTGCCAACGAGCGGGCACTTGATATCCTTAATCTTTCACGGGAGGAGCTATTGGACCACTATGCGCCCGATGTCGCCGTGAACAACGACCTGTTCCGCAGCCTGATCAAAAGCGCCGCAAGCGACAACCCGGAGAAGACACTGATCAAAGCTATGGTGGGGCTTAAAGAGAACTTCTTTACCCAAGAAAGCGTGCGCGTGAGCTACTCGCCTACCGGCGAAAAAGAACGCGTCGATATTGGCACTGTTATTTTGCTGAAGAACGTTACGACTTATAAAGAACAGGATCTGGCGAAGACTAACTTTATTGCAACGGTGTCCCACGAGCTTAAGACACCGATCGCTGCTTTGCAGATGGGGGTGAAGTTATTACAGGATACGCGTGTGGGTGCGTTGAATGACGAGCAGGCGAACATCACCCGTACGTTACACGACGAGATTTGGCGGCTGTCTAAGATCACGCATGAGCTATTAGACCTATCACAAGTAGAGACAGGCAATATTAAACTGGATATCCGCAAGACTACCCCGGCTGACATCATACAAATGGCCACTGAAGCGGTACAGCTACAAGCCGAGCGCAAGCCGGTATACATGGCGCATGAGCTCGCGGCAGATCTGCCCCCCCTCCTGGCGGATGCAGACAAGACCACGTGGGTATTGGTAAACTTTCTGACGAACGCCATTCGCTATAGTCCTGAGCGGGGTACCATCCTGATTCGCGCAGCGCGTGTGGGGCATCATGTGCGGCTATCGGTGCAAGACAACGGGCCAGGCATCGAGGCCCGGTATAAAGCGCGGATCTTTGAGAAATATTTTCAGGTGCCGGGTACACCGACGGGAACGGGGTTGGGACTCGCTATTTCTAAAGAGTTTATTGAAGCGCAGGGCGGTGGTGTACAGGTGGAGAGCGAGCCGGGGAAAGGAAGCACATTTTCTTTTCATCTGCCGGTAGCATGAGGGTGATTTGCATTGGAATCAGGTACTCATCGGGCCTGCGAAATAGATTCTACGGCTATAACGCGCAGATGGATCGCTTTTTGTGAAATAGGGTCGCATCCAATCGTCTGATGTCTCCAGGAACTGCGGTCTCCAATCCGAGGGGTTACCAGCTTTTTCTCTTTCCAACGCCCGCTGCACTGCCTCCCGAAAGGCATAGTGCGTGTATAGCCGCATATACTCCCCGAAATAAATATCCGCAATACGTTTATCTCCCTTGATGACCAACATATTCTCATCGTTCGTATCGGTACTTGCCTTGCTGAAGTTTGCGCTCCCACTAACAACAATAGGATCTTTGCCCAAGGGATCGACAATCATATATTTTGTATGAATCCAGTATACGTGCTTGCCTTTTCCGTCGACAGAACGCATTTCATCAAGCCAACGATCAAAGGCGTTTGTGACAATGCGATTGCCCACAGCCACAACAACGTTGGGCAACTTTCGGATAGCACGGATATCTTTTTCATCGCGGTCCTTGACTGTCCCCGAGGCAAAGGTTTTTTCCATCAGTGCCATCCGAAGGATCTCATCCTGCTGCCGGTATACATTCTTAAATTTTTCATGCATGCCAAATGCAAACGTCATGAATAACGCATCACCAGCCGATCCTGCGATTTGCGCATACCAATCCAGAACGTCCAGGTTCGTCCTTCGGGGTGAAAATATTGCATAGGTGCCACGGGCAAATTTGGCTGGTATCATAAACGCTTCGACATTCTCATCGCGGTAAGCGTTGTCTATCTTCAGGTCTTTTTTCAGGCGATCCCAATATGCTTTAAACCCGATGGCGATGTTTGGATCCTCTACGATGTGTGCCAGATTGGAATGCCCGTAGATACCGTTCAACGTGATATTGGTAGAACCCGTCAAGACCCGCACCGGTTTCTTTCCCTTACTATGGACTATGAATTTGTTATGCATCAGCTTCGCGTTAGCGCGACCAGAACATATTTTTCCAATTCCCATGGCCTTAATTTGAGTCCGATTAGGTGTCCACGGCCCGGTAGGTTTCTTTTCCTTGTCATAGTTTTCAACATCATCAAAAATGACGGTGACTTTAACGCCCCTTGAATTTGCGCGTTTAAATGCCTCCAGTACCTCCGACCATTGAAACTCGTAGATCGCAGCATGTAGCGAGTCACCCTTTTTTGCTTCATCTACAAAGGCGATGATCGACTCCGCCAGCCCTCTTGATAGCCATTCGTAAGCCCCCGGGCCGGCTTTTTCAGGAGGTTTATTCAGAAAACGTCGGGCATATTCCTGCGTAGCGACAGCGCCACGATTGAAGAATACGGAGTGTACGCCGCCAAGCTCGGACTCTGTCGTAATTTCGACCGCTGCTTGTCGCCTTGATTCGAGCGCCTCCGGTTTTCCATACATCGCATGAACCGTATATGTATAGCGATGCCCCGGCTTGGCACTATAGTCTGCCCACTGAAAGCCCTGCCAGGGATGTTTGAGCGTCGAGAAAGTCTCGCCCTGTTCCGGCGTTGGTTCCGTTGCTTCGAAGGTTTTCATACCGCGTGCCCACGTTAGCTCATCCTCGGCATGGTCCTGCCGCTGAATGGCAAATCCGCGAAAGCCTTTCCTGGCGGCGGCTTCAATATTAAGACCCAGGAATACAACATACGTCCCGGCAATGGCATTGATGGTAATGCCTTTAGCTTGTTTACGCTTTCTCATCAGGTTAGGGGTTAGCATTATCCGCAACAAAAAAAGAGCCCATCCAGCACGTCAACAAGTAGTAGACATGCTATGATGGGCTCTACCGGAAGATATACATTCCGTCTGACATCACCAAGACTTTTGAGGAAGAATGTTTCGCCCGGCTTTTCCAGCACCGGGTAACGCTTGCTTTGTAGGTATATATTCCCTTTACCGGAAGTTTCTCCCTTCCGGAAATATATTTCCTTGTAAAACAGCTTGCCGGTCTTTGCTGACCCCCGCGGGTTCTGTTGTCTCGTCGGCGCGCGAGCGGGGGCCGAGCTCCATTGTTTCGCGCGGCGCTATTAACCCCTGCAATAAGGCCGATATATTAAAGCAGCGTTGTACGATAACGTGTATCACCTCGCCCTCGCGTTGCACTTTGCCTTCTACCATCAGCAACTTGGCCTGGATGATTTCCTTGCGGTATTTGTCAAACAACCGCTGGAAGACAACCAGGTTGCCGGGGCCGGTCTCGTCTTCGAGGGTGATAAAACAAATTCCTGTCGCTGTACCTGGTCGCTGGCGGACCAATATCAGGCCTGCTACTTTTACTATATCGCCATCTTTCGCCATTGCCAGACTGCCCAGGGGTGTGACGCGCAGTTGATCCAAAGAAGAACGAACAAAGCTGACAGGATGGGCTTTGAGCGACAACGCCATAGCGGCGTAATCTTGTACGACATGCTCGGACAGCGCCATCGGCGGCAATGTGATCTTTTCTTCGATGGCCTCGCGGGCGTGCTGACCGGGAAACAGTGCTTTCGGGCCGTCTTTCACGGATACTTCCCACAACGCCTGGCGACGGTCGAGGCCTACGGAGCGAAAGGCATCGGCATCGGCTAAAGCTTCAAGTGCTGCCTGGGGCACGCCTACTTCACGCAGGGTATGAATGGAAGTATATCCACTCTTACGCTGCCTGATAAGATCCTCCATATCCTCTTGCCGAAGGCCGTTAGCTTGCCGGAAGCCCAGGCGCAGGGCGCAAAATTTACCGACGCGTTCTTCGAGTGTGTTATCCCACTGAGAATGGTTGATGTCGATGGAGCGGACTTCTACGCCGTGTTTGCGCGCGTCGATGATGAGCTGCGCGGGCTGGTAAAATCCCATGGGCATGCTGTTGAGCAGTGCGCAGGCAAAGACGTCGGGATAATAGCACTTCAGCCACGACGATACATATACCAGCAGTGCAAAACTCGCAGCATGGCTTTCGGGAAAGCCATAACTACCGAACCCCTCCAGCTGCCGGAACACGCGCTCGGCATATTCCTGCTGATACCCTTTCCTGATCATACCACTGATGAGCTTCTCGCGAAAATATGAAACCTTGCCTTTGGCTTTGAACGTGGCCATGCTGCGGCGCAATTCGTCAGCTTCGGCCGGCGTAAAGTTCGCCGCCACGATGGCGATCTTCATGGCCTGCTCCTGGAACAATGGTACCCCCATGGTACGATGGAGAATTTCTTTCAATTCTTCCGAAGGATATTCCACTTTCTCTTCACCGTTACGGCGGCGCAGGTAAGGATGCACCATGTCGCCCTGTATGGGACCGGGTCGCACGATGGCCACTTCAATCACCAGGTCATAAAAACATTGAGGTTTTAAGCGCGGGAGCATCGACATCTGTGCCCGGCTTTCGATTTGAAAGACACCAATGGTATCGGCATGACTGATCATTTTATATACTTCCGGGTCGTCTTGCGGAATATTCGCCAACGTAAGATTTAGATTATGGTGTTTCTCCGCCAGAACAAACGCTTTACGAATACACGTGAGCATGCCGAGCGCAAGCACATCGATCTTCAAAAACCCCAGCGCTTCGATATCATCTTTGTTCCATTCTATACACGTGCGGTTTTCCATGCGCGCATTTAATACCGGGCACAAGTCAGAAAGCTTACCCTGCGTAATAATAAAGCCACCGGTATGCTGCCCCAGCTGGCGGGGAAAACCGATGAATTGAGTGGTTAGCTCCAGCACCTTTCGCAAGGTTGGTTCATCCGGGTTGAGGCCCTGACTGATGATACGGTCGCGATCAAATCCTTCTTCACGAAAGCTCCAGATCAGGCCGGCCAGACGGTTGATGGTATCGACCGACAGCCCCATCGCTTTTCCCACATCGCGGATAGCGCCCCGGTGATGTTGCTGCGTCACCGTGGCAACAATAGCGGCACGATGGCGACCGTATTTGTTATAGATGTATTGCATCACTTCCTCGCGCCGTTCGTGCTCAAAGTCCACATCGATGTCGGGAGGCTCGTTGCGCGCCGAAGAAATAAACCGCTCGAACAACAGGTCGAACTTGGAAGGATCTACCGAGGTAATGCCCAAACAATAGCATACCGTGGAGTTGGCGGCGGAACCACGCCCCTGGCAAAGTATTTTCTGCTTACGGGCATACCGTACAATGTCGTATACCGTGAGGAAATAGGTAGCATAGCTCATCTGCTCCATAAATGCCAGCTCATACCGGATAGCATGTTGAACTTTTTCGGGAATGGTTTCGCCGAAGATTTCCCGGGCTCCTTTCCAGGCGAGATGGGTCAGCTCTTCCTGGGGCGTACGCCCCTCCTCGGTGAGCTCTTGCGGATAATGATATTTCAGCTCATCGAGCGAGAAAGTGCATGCCGTGGTAATCTCCTGCGTGCGCTGCAACGCGTCGGGATATTGTCGAAACAGCCGCGCCATTTCGTCTACAGTCTTGAGATAACGCTCGGCATTCGGGTGCAACCGGAAACCTGCCGTATGAATGGTACATTTCTCACGCGCACAGGTGACGATGTCCTGCAGCTCGCGCCGTTCGGGTGCGTGGTAATGCACGTCGTTGGTCGCCACCATGGGGATATTCAGTTTCCGGGCCAACTGGTCAATCCGAAAAAGACGTTTGGCATCATCCCCCCGGTAGGTACGGCTGGCGGCAATGTAGAGCACATCGCCGAGCGCTTCGCGGTATTCCTGTACATCTTGCAGAAAGGTGGCATCCAGCTCGAAGCGTTCGTTGAGCGGCGACGGCAATACGACAAGCTTACAATCTTGCAGTTGGGTATAAACATCATGTTTATAGAGATGACAATCACCCTTTTCGGCCCGTAGGTTCCCCGTGGTGAGCAGACCCGACAGGCAGGCATATGCTTGTATCGTCGTGGGAAACGCCAGCAACGACGGGCCATCCTGCAGGTCGAGTCGGCATGCCGGTATATACCGGATGTTGGCCTTCTTCGCCGCTACGTGTCCGCGGACAATGCCCGCCAGTGTGTTGCGATCGGTGACAGTAATCGCGGTATATCTCAGTTCTGCGGCTCGCTGCACCATCTCCTCGGGATGTGACGCCCCGCGCAGAAAACTGAAGTTCGTTGTTACCTGTAGCTCGGTGTAAGACATGTTTCCTCCTCTTTTTATATCAGGCCAGGAAGCCGTGGATGAACCATTGGTAGATTTTTTCGTGGTAGTGCCCCAGGCGGAACAGCCAGTACCGGCGTCCCGCATCGTCTTCCACACGGTAATAGTCGCGGTGCTGACCTTGTTGCAGCCACCACTCCTGCTCGATGCGCTCCGGGCCATCGGCACGCACAATGGTATGCAGCTGTCCTTTGTACCGAAACAGCATGGGAGGATGGTCGGGCGTGAGCGCCGTGACCTCGATACGCTCCGGCACGGCCAGCAATTGCAGCGGACGCAAGTGCCCGATACACCAGGGTGCCGTGGGCTGCTCTTGCAACGAGGTGGCCCGGCGGAAGGAGCGCTCCGGCCAATAGTGCTCGTCGGGCAGGTACCGGTGTATAACCTCTGTGCCCAGGCGACTGGCCAGGCGATCCACCAACTCCGACAGACGCTGGTCGTCTAGCCCACCATAACCTTCCCACAACTTCTCCTGGTGGTCATAATGTTCTTCTACCCTGGGTGCTTCCAGTATAAACAGCTCGATGCCGAGCGCCGGCTCGATGGTGGGCAGCGACGTTTCGAATAACTTAAACAAGTGCCGCGGGTTGTGCGATGGGCGATGTGTACCAATGGCAACCTGCTCCACTTTGCCATCCACGCGATACCCTTTCAACACTGCGGTGCGTAAACCTTTTTGCTCCTGCTGCAGGCGTTGACACAAGGTCTGTAGCAATTGCTCTAAGGCGATGGCAATGCCCGTGGCCGTCACAATCGGCTCCAGGCAGGGCAAGCGCTCCTGGTATGCTTCGACCGGTTGTACGGATTCCAGTATTTCTTCTTCGTGCCCCAGTGCCTGTCCCAGCCGTTGTAAAAAATGCCCGCCAAAACGGCGGCGTAGCGATGTGCGCTGTACGTGCATCAACTGACCGATCTGATGCAGCCCCAGCTTGTGCATGCGGGCGACAGCGTCGGCCTCCAGCCGCAGCGCTTCGGGTGGCAGTACTACCAGCCTGTCGAGGTGGCGGCGAGGCTCGATCACCCACGGCGCACAACCAAAACGCGCCACGCCCCACGCAACGCCTGCCGTATCGGCCATGGCGGCCTGTACGTCGTAATGACGGGCTTGCAGCTTTTTGACGATCGTCTCCAGGTACGGTGTTTCACCACCCCACAGGTGGGCACACCCCGAGACGTCCAGGAGTAATCCATCGGGGGAGTCTACGGCTACGACCGGCGTAAACCGGATGCACCATTCGGCCAGGCGGTGCAGTAGTTTATTCGCGAGCTCCGGTTTTTCAGGCAATGCCTGCAACGTGGGTTCTACTGCGCGGGCGTCGGCCAGCACCATGCCGGTATGGATGCCGCGGGCCTCTGCTACGGCATTGGCCGCTACGATCGTGACCCGGCCGTGTACCGGGGCGGTGAGCACGAAAGGTTGCTTGCGTCGTTCGGGATCCCGGAGCGAGAACCAATCCGTCGTTAAGTGCCGGAACCAAATCGATACATACCTGCCCGCCATATCATCCCACTTGCTGTTGTTGTTCGTGAATCTGTACTGTTGTATATACCGGTGTGAACGTGCCGTCTTCCCACCGTATATTCCACACGCCGGTCTTGCCATTGCGCATGCGCAACAACTCGACCTTCCATTGGGGGAATCCCAATCCGGGTAAACCCTCTTCCGGTTCACTCGCCAGGGACGTAATGCGCCACCGCGACACGCACGCTGTAGTACCCACGTTGCGTTGCGCATGCCGTAGCACAAAGCCCGTTACCCGGCTCTGCTCTACGGCCAGTTGTAACCGGCGGGAGGCGGTAAAGCTTATCTCGCGCACTTCGCCTACGACGGCCGCCAGGGCACCACACTTGAGGGCCTCTTCCATGGCCCACAATACATCACGTTCTTTTTTCAGATCCAGAAAGATGAAGCGGTCGGGGGAGATACCAAACCCCTGCAAAGCCGGAGGGAAAAGTCTGCGCGCAGCGCTGACCCAGATGGCGACACCTTTGTCGCCCATTAGCGGCGCCAGCAGGCCGGCCATGAAGCCGCTGGTAGCAGCGCCTTGTTCCATACTGGCAGTCAGAAACTCGTGCACGGCACCGACTGGAAAGGTACCATTGGGAAATGCTTCCTGAAAAGGCCCCAAACTAACATCTACTGCCGCATGGCTGCCCGGCCGGAATCCTTCGAGGCGAAGAATCTCGCGTTGCAAGGCTGCAATGATATCGGCTTTTTCCGCAGACATGGTGGGCTCTTTTCATTTTGTTGGGAAGAGCAAAGCTAGACAAAAACTAATATCATTAGCTACAAAATCTAATAATATTAGTTGATTGATAGACTTTAGGCGGAACTGGCCTGGAAAAACCGATTACAGCGCTTCGGCAGCGGGAAAGTCGACCGGCACGTCGGTGAGGGCATAGACATAATTGGTGAAAATTCGGATGGCCACCAGGCCTGTTAACTCCACCAGGGCAGCTTGCGGATACCCCGCCGCAAAGAAATTGTCTACCAGGTCTTCCCCAACATGCCCCTGGTTTTCAACAATGGATTTTGCCAGACGAAGAATAGTGTTTAGCCGTGCATCGTTTGTTTCACCACGACGAATGTCAAGTGTCTGTGCCTTTGTGAAACCTTTGGATGTGGCAAGAATCGTATGGGCCGCAAGACAGTAGGCACATTGATTTACTTCCGACACGATCAGCGCGATGGCTTCACGTTCTTTCGGTGTGAACATGCCAGTGTTGAGCGATGCTTCAAACTCGAGAAAGCCTTTTAAGGCGGGAGCAGAATAGCCAATGGTGGCGTACAGGTTGGGAAGCTTGCCTACTTTCTTTTTGATTTGATCAAAGAGTATCTGGGATGTGGGACTTACCTCTTCGGTGATCGGTACTTGAATGGTTTTCATACATAATTCGAAATTGTTACCGAGGTATACGTGTTGACGATCAACGATGGATACATGAAATACAGGACAAAAGGGACTGTGTATAGGACAATTTCGCCGTGAAGAAAATTATGATGATAGCAGGAACTTTGATACTCTGTGGCGTGTTTGAAGAAATATAAGTGTATGAATACTTTTTTTCACTGCTCATTCATTACTGACCTTCTATAAAAAAAGAGACCATCTTTCTGAGACGGCCTCTTCTGTTTAGAATGTTTACGTTGTCCTTATTTGCTGGTTATAATATACTTCCCAGCTGTATATTGTTTGCCATGCGAGACGCCCTCTTCACGCTAAGGTTTCCCCATTTCTTACTTCCAGGGATCGAGCACTACTTTTACGCAATCCTCTTCTTTTTCCTTAAATATCTTATACGCATGGGATACCTGAGAAAGTGGAAGACGATGTGTGATGATATCATCCAGCTTTACTTTTCCTTCCACGACATATTGCAACAGCAAGTCGATGTGTTTGTGTGCGGGAGCCTGGCCACCTTTCAACGTAATGCCTTTGTCAAAGAATTGGCCTATGGGAAAGTTGTCATAGGTTGTGGGATAGACGCCCAGCACGGAGACAATACCGCCACGACGGACCGCACTCATACACGCTTCCAATACTTTCGGCGAGCCTTTTTCCAGGTGGATAACCGCTTTGGCGCGATCCAGCAGCGTGCGATCGGGCTCAAATCCAACGGCCTCGATACACACGTCGGCACCACGGCCCTGCGTCATCTCACGGATCTTTTCAATCACATCCTTGCCATCACCTTCCCAGAGAATCGTTTCGCATGCGGCGGAAGCCTCAGCTTTGGCCAGGCGATACGGTAATGTATCTATTACTATCACACGACCGGCACCGCGTAACCAGGCACTTTTGGCCGCCATAAGGCCTACGGGACCGGCACCAAAGATCGCGACCGTCTCTCCGCCTTTTACTTCACCCCAATCCACACCGCTATAGCCGGTGGGAAATATATCTGTCAGGAAAAGCACCTGCTCGTCGGTGAGATTGTCTGGGACAATGCGTGGGCCAACATCGGCATAGGGTACGCGCACGTACTGGGCCTGGCCACCGTCATAGCCTCCATAGAGATCGGTATAACCGAAGAGGGCACCACCTTTTTCCTTTAGCAAACCACCTTCTGGACCGTAATGCTCAGGATTACTATTCTCGCAATGCCCAGGCAAGTGATTGGCACAAAAGAAACAATGGCCACAGGCAATCGGAAAAGGTACGACTACACGGTCACCGCGCTTGAGCTTAGTAACCGTCGAGCCCACCTCCTCGACAATGCCCATGAACTCATGTCCGAGCACCATGGGCCGCGGTTGTGGCAAGCCGCCGGAGTATATATGCAGATCTGAGCCACAGATGGCCGTGGCCGTAACTTTCAGGATTACATCGCTGTTCTCCTTAACAACAGGATCGTCAACAGTATCGTAGGTAACGGACCGGGGTCCATGGATGCGAGCTGCCTTCATTCGTATCGGAAGATTAGTGAACTTGTTTTTCTTTCTTCTCCCTTGCAGGACCTTGCTGTTTTTTCATTTTGTCGGCCAGTGCACTATCGGGCGTTACGTTGCTCATGGCAACCTGCATTTTGTTTTTCATGCCCGATACCACCATGTCGTCGCCGTTCATCATGGCTTCATACCCATCCTTCGCGGCGTCGGCTGCGTTGTCAAGCTTGCCCTCTTGTACGATCCTGGAATCGTTCATGTCGGCTTTATTGAAGAAGTCGGTGTCGGTAGCGCCCGGTAGCAGGGCTGTAATCGTGACACCTTTGTCTTTTACCTCGCTTCGCACAGCTTCGGTAAACGACTGCACAAAGGCCTTAGTGCCATGGTATACGGATTGCCACGGGCCGGGCATTTTGCTGGCGATAGACGAAAGGTTCATGATGCGGCCATGTCCCTGGTCTACCATGTCGCGCAGGAAAAGCTTCGTCAGGATCACCAGGCTGGAGATGTTGAGGTTAATGATATCCAGCTCACGCTGCAGATCGGTGTCGAGGAATTCACCATATTGACCTTGTCCCGCATCGTTGATCAGTATTTCGATGCTAAGATTTTTTGTTTTAATGTCATTGTACAGCTCAAAGGCATGAGCGGGTACAAAAAGGTCTTTCGAAATACGGATCACGTCTATACCAAATTCGGTTTTAAGCTCGTTTGACACACGGATCAGATTTTGCTCACCGCGTGCCGCCAAAATCAGGTTATAGCCATCCTTTGCCAGCAGCCGGGCCAGTTCGTAACCAATGCCACTGGTGCCGCCGGTAACGACGGCATATTGATTTGTAGCTTCCATAGTGTACAGGGTTTATTTTATAATTGTTTATGCCGGCACCCTTCTGGGTTTTTCACGCTCCCAGAAACGGTGCTGTTTCATTGCGAGTATAAACTTGTCAGACAGCGCCTTCAAATCCTGCTGGACGACCACACCTTCGCGCAGCACGGTATCCTCATCGGCATCTGGCGGCAACTTTTTATGGAAGTATGTCGCCTCGAGCACCTGCCGGGCAGCTTCATCGGCTGCAATAGGCTTGCAATGTTTAAAGGCTTCGTTGAGAAAGTGTACAGCATTGGCCTCTGCCGCCAATGTGGCAACACTGTTTACTCCACCTGGTACATATACAGCATCGTAGAGTACAGACGCTCCCGTGAGAAAGCTATGGTGTACTTCAAGCGGTTTTTGATCTTCGCTCAGGATAAAACCTTGTTTCGGAGCGATGATCTCTACGATGGCGCCTTCTTTCTCCAGGGCTGTCCGGACAATAGAAACGGCGGCCTCATCAAATCCATCGGCCACAAGAAAGGCCACCTTACGCGTACGAATGCTGTTCTTGAGCGTGTTGGCCATACTTAGCGCTTCTGAACGGGCAAGCTTTCCTTCCGGGTTGACCGACTCATATGATAGGGGATCGGCATCAGCGGGAATGCTCTGGTTAATTGTTCCGGGCAGTTCTTTGGGAATGGAAAGGCCCAACCCATAGGCTACCTCATTCGCGAGGCCGTTGTCGATATTTGCCAGAATCACCAGCATACGCTCGCGGATCGCCACAGTCTTGACTTTGCCCAGCTCAAAACGGAGCGCGTCGATAATGTGGTTCTTCTCGGGCTCGGACTGACTATTGAAGAACAACCGCGCCTGGCTGAAGTGATCGCGGAAGCTGGGACTGCGCTCGCGTACCTTGTGGGCATCGATGCGCTCGGCGTACGAGGTAAATCCACCCTCGGCAAACTTGGCCTGGAAGGGACACCCGCCGCCCAGCGTGTTAGGATTATAGCTGGATTTGCCACGGTTGATCATATGCCGCCCGTAGCCATCACGCTGATTGTTATGCAGCGGCGCGATGGTGCGGTTGATCGGCAACTCGTGGAAATTCGGTCCACCCAGGCGGATCAGCTGAGTATCGGTATAGGAGAACAAACGACCTTGCAACAGCGGATCGTTTGTAAAGTCAATGCCGGGCACCACGTGGCCGATGTGAAACGCCACCTGTTCGGTCTCGGCAAAGAAATTGTCGGGATTACGGTTGAGCGTCAGCTTGCCCACCCGTTGTACAGGCACTAATTCTTCCGGAATGATCTTGGTAGGGTCAAGCAAGTCGAAGTCGAACTTGTGTTCATCCTCTTCGGGCACGATCTGCAAGCCCAGTTCCCATTCGGGAAAGTTGCCACTGGCAATGGCATCCCACAGGTCGCGGCGGTGGAAGTCGGGATCTTTACCGGAAATGTTCTGTGCTTCGTCCCACGCTACGGCGTGGACACCCAATAGCGGCTTCCAATGGAATTTGACAAAGTGAGACACTCCCTGATCATTGACAAGCCGGAAGGTATGGACACCAAAGCCTTCCATCATGCGGTAGCTGCGGGGAATGGCACGGTCGCTCATCGTCCACATAATCATATGCGCAGACTCGGGCATGAGGGATATAAAATCCCAGAAGGTATCATGTGCCGACGCCGCTTGTGGGATCTCGTTGTCAGGTTCCGGCTTGACGGCATGAACGAGGTCGGGGAACTTCATGGCGTCTTGTATAAAAAAGACGGGCATGTTGTTGCCGACGAGGTCAAAATTTCCTTCCTCTGTATAAAACTTCACGGCAAAACCCCGCACGTCACGTGCGAGGTCTGTAGAGCCGCGGGAGCCTGCTACAGTGGAGAACCGTACAAATACCGGTGTCTCTTTGTTAGGATCTTGTAGAAAACCAGCACGGGTATACGGCGCCAGTGATTTATATACTTTAAAGACACCGTGCGCGGCAGAGCCACGGGCATGCACAATGCGTTCAGGAATGCGTTCGTGATCGAAGTGAGTGATCTTCTCACGCATGATGAAATCCTCCAGCAGCGTAGGACCACGGTCACCGGCCTTCAACGAATTTTGATCGTCGTTTATCCGGACTCCCTGGTTGGTGGTCATGAACTCGCCGGTGCTTACTTCAATGTCCGGCGCGAGGTCTTTTGCTTTGTCGTTATCGTTCGGCAAAGGTTGCTTACCCGTAGTTTCTTTGCTCATACGCTACTCTTCGTCTTCTTCTGCTGCCTCGTAATTGATATCATTCTCTGCAATGCCTGTCAACAGCTCATCCGTTTCTTTTTCTTCTTCCAGTGTCTCCGCGAGGATGTCCGCAATTTCATCATGACCGAGTGTACGGGCCAATTGTGCCAAACCACCATAGGTGGCAATTTCATAGTGCTCTACTTTCTGGGCAGCGAGGATCAGCCCCACGTCACGCGTTGCAGTACCTTTTTCAGTGTCTTCGATAATGCTTTCGGCTTCTTGTACCAGGCCTTCCATCGCATCGCATTTCTTCGCTTGTGCTTTGGTCTCCAGCAGCTCAAACACTTGTTCCAGGCGTGCTACATGTTCCTGTGTTTGCTCCAGGTGGGTCTCGAAGGCCTCTTGCAGCTCGGGAGAAGTGGCTGCCTTTCTCATTTTCGGCAGTGCTTTCGTCAGGTGCTTTTCAGCCCAGTAAATGTCTTTGATGCTGTCTTTAAAGAGTACGAGCAGTGCTGATTTCGGATCGCTCTCAGTTGCAACGGATGCTTTTGCACGGCTAGCGCCGGCTGATTTTTTTGCTGTCTTTGCCATAATCATTAAATGTTTATTGGGGTTGTATTAGAAGGAAGAACGAAAAAATAATGCCGTCAGAAAACGATGAAATGTTGTGTCACATCGGAAACACCGGGGGCAGGTATTACTCACTCGGCAATAGTGCTTCCCCAACATTACTGGTATTCCCGGAGAATTATTGAGACGCATTCACCCTGCACGTGCAATGCCTCAATCGATGTCTTTTACGGCACTTAACTGTATACCTTTTCCGAGCACGGGCTTGAACAGATCGCCTGTCTCACGCAGTCGTTGTACAGCATTATGAATGGTGAAGTCTTTCATTTTCAGCTTCGGTGTCACTTCGTCCCAGAGCAACGGCATCGAGACCGTGGCGCCCGGCCTGGGACGCAAAGAATAGGGAGCCGCAAGCGTAGCCTTCGGACGGTTCTGTAAAAAGTCGAGGTACATCTTACCCCCCCGGTTTCCCACCAGACGCTCGATGCTGGTGTACTTCGGTATCTCGTGGTGTACATGGGTGACGATCACGCGGGCAAACTCTTTCGACTGCTCATACGTGTATTTTGCCCCGAGCGGAATATAAATATGCAGGCCGGTGGAGCCGCTCGTTTTACAATACGATGGTATGTCTACACTCTCGAGCACCTGCCGGGTAACGAGGGCTGCTTCGATAACCTGTTTAAAGGTGTTGGTCGGCCCCGGGTCGAGGTCAATGATACACCAGTCCGGATGGTCGGGTTTATCAATGCGACTACTCCACGGGTTAAGCTCAATACAGCCCAGGGACGCCATGAGCAATATGTCGGCCTCACTCTTGGGAACGAGAAAGTGTTTATCAACGTCCAGCTCGTCACTGCTGTGGTACTGGTAGGTCGCTACCCAGTCCGGCACTTTGCCAGTAACATCCTTTTGGTAAAAGCTTTTGCCGTGGATGCCGTTGGGGAAACGGTTGAGGGATTGCGGCCGATCCTTGAGGTACGGCAGGATGATCGGTGCTACCTGGTAGTAATAATTGAGCATGTCGCGTTTTGTCACACCGTCGTCCGGCCAATATACCTTGCTCAGGTTGCTGAACTTCATCTTTTGGATTCAGTAACGTGTTGCGCGCACGTTTCCCGGCAGGTTTAACCAGGATTTTGTTTTCTTCTTCGGCTGCCTGTTTTACCGCCTTTTTTGCAGACTGAGGTTTTTCGCGTACAACCTCATCCGCCTTTTTATCAACACGCATACCTTCAAACGAGGGATGGCGCATAACGCCGTCGGTCGTCATCTCGGCAAAGCTCACTTCGCACACCAGCACGGGCTTGAGCCATGTGGCCGTGGCCTTTGCCGGACGGGGATTAAACCGTGAGGGTTTGTTGTAGTCGGGCTCTTCGGCAAACGGTGCGCCGTCTATGATCAGCGGTTTGAATTGCGCCAGCATTTCACGTTGCTGCTTTTGGTTAAAGCCCGTGCCAACCTTACCCGTATAAACCAACTCCTTCCCTTCCCACACGCCAACCAATAAAGAAGAGAAAGGCTTGCTGGAACCTTCATTGTTGGTAAAGCCGCCGATGACCATCTCCTGGCGTTTGTTGGCTTTGATCTTCAGCCACCGGGTTGTGCGTTCGCCGGACATATATTCACTATCGGCTTTTTTTGCAATGATACCTTCCAGGTTCATGGACTGCGCCGCCTGAAAGAACTCCGAGCCGGTGGCATCAAACGCATCGCTAAGGCGGATAATACCCTCCTGCGGGACAATACTTTTTAGGATCTCCCGTCGCTCGGACAACGGCAGCCCACACAGGTTGCGGCCGTCCAGCCAGAGTATATCAAATACATAGTACATGAGATCGCCGTCGGCTTCGCTTCGCCAGTTCTGCAACGCGCCAAAGTCGGAGACTCCGCTTTCTTTTAACACGATGATCTCACCATCGACAATGGCGTTGACATTCCAATCGAGTAACGCCTGGTAGACAGGATAAAACTTATCGTTGAAGGATTTGTCGTTGCGCGACTTGAGTACTACCTCCCCTTTATTCATGCAGGCCAGCGCGCGATAACCATCCCATTTAATTTCATAGAGCCATCCCGGTTCATCGAACGGTTTGTCGACAAGTGTAGCCAGCATTGGCTTAAGCCGCTCGTCAAACGCCGCCTTCGGGGCGCTCTTGATTAAACGCTCAACTGACTGGGCTTTTTTTTTACCGGCGCTGGGAGTCGGCCGCTTTACTTTTTTAGGATGCGTCGCCCGTGTTACTTTTTCGAGGGTTTTCTTCTTAAACGAAGGTGTTTTCTGTGCGGCAGCAGTTTTCTTTTTTACGGGTTTACCCGCAGCGATCTCTTCTACCGTTTTACCGGAGGCTACAGATTTATCGTGCTCCAGTATATCGTCGTGTGTTGCGTGGTCGTCGGCGAGCTTCATCAGCAGCCAGGCATTATCGCTTTTGCCCTTAGCCTTTACCAGCGCAAATTCTCCCTTGAGCTTTTTGCCTTGCAGTACGAACTTCAGCTTGCCGCTGTATAGCTGGCGGCGAAGCGCTTTGTCCGCGTCGGCTTTTGTTTTGAAGGCGCCTTCGGCAGGTTTATAGGATCCTTCATCCCACACGATCACCGTACCCGCGCCGTAGTTGCCCTCGGGGATGGTCCCTTCAAAGCTGTGGTAGTCATAGGGATGATCTTCTACCATCATGGCCAACCGCTTGACGGCGGTGTCCATGCTGGGGCCTTTCGGCACGGCCCAGCTTTTTAGTACGCCGTCCATTTCGAGGCGGAAGTCATAGTGCAGGTGTGAGGCCTGGTGCTTTTGCACAACAAACCGCAGCCGTGCACTCGCGGCCTTGCCGCCGGCCGGCTCGGGTGTTGTGTCGAAGGTCCTTTTCTGTTTGTAGCGTGTGAGGGTCATACACCCCGATCGCAAAAATTCCATGCCCGGGTGTTATTATACAGGCTATTGATGTGTCTGCGGTGTTCCCGCCGGCATGGAAAATTCCAGGAAGAGCGCGTAGGGTTGTAGCAGCGCATAAAGCTTGTCGTCTTTGCGCAGCGTAAGCATGCCGCGTTTTGAAAGGGTGCGAAGTCGTCTTTCGAGCACGTCCAATGACGATACGGTGATGGAGATGCCACAAATGCCGGTGTATCCGCGGCTGCTAAAGACGTCGGCCATGCGGCCCGGCTCGGACGTGTCGAGAATCACCAGCCGGCTGCGGCCGATGGTCATGGCGCGGGCAGGTGCTTGCAGCGACGTCGTGGGGCCTGCGTCCGTAAAGCCGAGGTCCTTAAAATGCTTCGTGGCGTTGTTTAGATCGGTCGCCAGGTAGTAGACCGGCCCAAGCCCGGTGGCGTTGTTGATGTGGGTGGTGTATTCGGGTTTGTCCCGCCAGTTTTTGTCGGCGTATTCGGTATAAAAGATGCCGGCGCCCGGCTGTGTGGGTGTGACATTTTTCCAGACGCGGTTATGGTCCCGGGTAAAGAGAATCCGCCGACGCTGCAGGTACTGCGCTACACTGTCGGAAGACTCCACCTCTACCGCCAGCTCCGAGGCGCCCGGACGCGTTTTGAGAAAGTCATGGTAAAAGCGGCCGATCTCATGTGTGGAATCCAGTGGCTGCACAAACTCCAGGTACGTGCCATCCGAGAATTTCACAAAGCAGTTGGTGATCCCGGCGTGTACGCGACCTTCTTTGATCGTAAATCCCAGCGAAGAAAAGACCTTTTTCACGGCGGCCAGATCGGTCACCGCCACAGGCACGTGATTGATGGCCACCGCCGTAATGGCATTTTTCGGAAGCTGCGCCAGCGTGCAGAACGGCAGGCAAAACAATAAAAAGTATACAATGCGACGATGCATGTCGCCAAGTTAAAATGTATACTCCTGAAAAGCGACAGAAATACCCTAATTCAAAGGATAATAAAGAATAATAACGTCCCTGATTCGAATATGATGCACCTAAATCACGGAACGATCGTGATCAACGTATGTGCCCTCCTACTGCGATGATCCGGGTGGGTTAGCGGCGCCAGATTTATCTGCATTATTCCGGTTCCTCCGGCTATTGACACCGGATGCGTCCAGAGACCTTGTGATACGTTGTGCCGGTGCCATTCCATACGTTTGACAGCGTAATATCACAAAACTCCGCGATCACCTTTCCTCCCTTCACACGAACATACAACGTCCCTTTTTCACTGGAGAAAGGTCCGTTGGAACCTTCATAATACTCGATCGATGCTTCGCCGGCCTGGGGAAAAGAAACGGGCACAAGCGAGTAGACTTGCTGATCTTTGTATGGCGTGTTACCGCCTATTACCACGAAAATCTGTGTGTTGCCTTGCTGAAAATATAATCGATACCCTTGCGAAGTAACCTGACATATGCTATTTCGGCTGTCGGCTGTCATCTCAATACCGTCGAGCTTGACCACGTTGTCCTTTAAGGAATTTGCACAGGGCGTCACAACAGGTGTTCCGAGAACCTCGCACGCCTGGCAACGGCCACCACAGTCGATCTCTTCTTCGTCCTGATTACGAATGCCATCGTAGCACGTAGGACCGACGAACGGATTATCCTGCTCCTCCGGAGTACAAGCGCCGGCTGCCAGTGCCAGCAAAATATAGTATAAACTTTTACGCATATTGAATTAGAACAGAACGTATCCCACACCGAGTGTAAGGTTGAAGAAATAGTATCCCATGAGGCCCTGGTGTACTTTGTAGCCCGAAAATTCCTGGGCACTCCAGTCACCGTTATTCTCGGTAAGAAAGTTACTGGGTACAAACGTCCAGCCCATCTCAAAACCGGCACGCACCAACAGGTTCTTCAGCGGCATGCTCTGACGCCCAAGTTGCATGGTAACCGTGGGGTATTTAAAGTCGTCGCGGAACTGCCGGGTGCTGGACTTCTTATCATCGAAGGTATTGACACGGCTGTAGTATACCGACAGGGTTTGATAGTAGCCGATCGGCGCCACGGTGGTACTGTAGTAAAATTTCAGGTGCACGCCGAACGCATCTCCCCGCACGACGTCCGAATCGTATTCATAACTATACTCCTGCCCTTCCACAGGCTCGGACCTGTAATATCCCCGTGTCGTACCGAAGCTGAGCCGGTTGTACGAAAGACCAATACTGTGACGCTTAAAAAACTGATATTCCACCGTGACCTGTGGGCGGGTGTTGAAGGCAAACTGGTTCGTTGTCGCGGCATGCGTTTCTCCCTCCAGGTCCACCATTAACTTATTGCTGGTACTCTGCGCAAAGATTGCCGGCGACGGGTTGGCATCGAGGAACACCGTAAAGCGTTTCCCCAAGAAGCCGGGAACCTGGGCCTGACTGCTTAGCGCGCCCAGGATAAATAGGGTCAGACAACAGAGCCTCATACTTTTACTTTGGTTTTTTTAAGTTTCAGGAGTGTGTAATAGATGTTGGACTGAAGGATGTTGGCATTGTCGCGTACCGACATACCGCGCACGTCCAGAACTTCCAGGGCTTGTGTGCGTACGTTGAACACCAGGCTGAAATACAGATTCCGGCCTTTCGGCGTAAACACCAGCGGTATCAACAACGGTGCTGCGGGCGGCACTGCCGCGCTGGCCAAAACTAACCACACCTTACCACGGCGTTTGCGGGTAACGGTAACGCCGCCCATCCACACAAAGTGGTCGGTCTTATAGGAATCTGCCAGCGCGGTGATCTCATTGTAGATCGAGCTGACCTGCAATTTTTCCGAACGCATCTGCTCATCGATCCAGTCGTTGAGGATACTGTTGGATTGCATCGTGCGAATGCTGCCAGACGTCAGGTTATTCGGGTTGATCACTTCCGAGCTCAAGTCGAGTTTGCCTGCGGCTACGCCAATCTTTTCATCAATATCCAGCAATACCTCTTCGGCCTCGATGTGGCGCACGCGTTGTTTTTTACGCACGTCGATCTTTTTATAGATCGGGTTTACCACCACCACTTTGTTTACCTCCAGGGGCTTCTCTTTGACTTTTACTTTCTTTTTCTTTCGGCTGATCTTTTTATCTTCGGCAATCTCCTTGCGGACGATGGCAATCTGTTTATCGAACCGGTCAAAGAATTTGTTACTGTCTTTGAAATCCAGGAACGCATATTGTGTATAGGGATACTCCAGCTCGGGAACATCCTTCTCACTCGCGGTACGCACGAAGCTTTCCTCCAGGTCCTCCTGTTCAGCGGCCAACGAACGAATAAGGTCATTGAGCATCAGCGATATCTCCTTATTGTCAGGCTCTGCTTCCAGGCATTTGTTAAGCTCGCGCATAGCGGTAACGCTTGTTTCATATGCCGTCTGACGGTTGAAGAATTCGGCCAGGTATGCTTCGGTGCTGGCCCAGTTCTCCTGGCGCTGATATTCGTCTTCCGCCAGCTTGGCTTTGGCCAGGCCGTACAACGCTTTTGCTACTGTTTCTTTTAGAAATACGGAAGTGGGGTCCTGTTCCTGCAAGCTGGTGGCCAGGGCCAACGCATCAAAGTACAGGTGTTCGAGCAGGTACAGGCGGCAAAGCTCAAAACGCGCCATCTTGCGCACCTTTTCAAACCCGGTTTTAGAAACGCGATACAGATCGCCTGGTCCGCCGTCGCGAAATTTGCGGGCCACAACACGCTTGCGTTTGCGCACGTCGGGGTGTGTGCTTAGCGCATCATCGTCGTCTTCCTGTGGATAGGTGCTCTTGACAGACGTGGCTACCAGCGTGTCGGGGAATATATAGCGACCCGACTCAAGGGTGCGTTTGTCAAACCGTGTCCAGAAGATCGGGTGATCGCCGTTGCGCAACACGTCAAAGATAGACCCGACAGAATCTTTGCTGTATGCCGACTTGGTATAGATGTCGATAGCACCCAGATCGGCTTCCGTTTCCAACTCGCGCGAATACGAGCTTTTGGCAAACTCTTTATCCGAGGAAGACAGCTTGCGATAGTCACGCGATTGTTCGATCACGACGTTATTCACATAACTGTTGATAACGTGTTTCTTTTCGTAGTGGGTGGCCTCGTGGCCGAGTACAAAGGCCAGCTGCGCTTCATTCTCCAACCGCGCCAGCAAGCCCAGGTTAATGAATATGATACCGTTGTTGGTGGTGAAGGCATTGGTCACGGGCGACTTTACCGTATAGACGCGCAACTTGCTTTGTATGGCAGGGTACGGTTTCAAGACCTCCTGTAATACGCTGTTGGTATACACCGAGATCTCGTCGTTAAACAGAACGTTCCCGCTTCCGAGAAACTCGTCCAGGTTAAAGGTACTTTCGAGGTAAAACTTTTTCCGCCCCCGGTGTTCGCGACGCGTCTCCTCCTTGTCGCGGCTCAGGTTCGTAAGTTCCTGGGCGTACTTGGCCGCCGAGCGGTCGGTGAAGTCTTTCGGCACGGGTCCCTGTGACTGGACCGTTTTGTAATGGTTAAAGTCTTGAAGGAAGGCCGGCGTACAACATAATGCTACGAGGGCAACCGTTAGTATACATCTCATGATAGAGGCTATTGGGCTGCAAATCTGTCTAGTATTCCGGGAATTCCCGAGGACATGTATGAAATTCCATTACTCTACAGAATCCGTTTATCTATTTCTTCGGGCATTCCGTCGCGTATTTTGTCTCTCTTGTAGAAATCGGAAGCAGCGATGCGTGTAGCAAGCTACCCGACTACCCGGCTCCACCGGAACATGCCTCGTGACCCGGTATCTTACGAAGTACGAAATGATACAGGAATGGTAAATTTTGCCCGTTTATGGTGTCGGTACCCCTGTTTCCCGTCGGGTACAGTTTTTGAAAACGCTGTTTCGACGTTCCCTATATGCACAAAACCCCCGGCACCCTATACATTGGTACGAGCAACATTGTATTGCCAGGACCGAAGGCAACCTTTCCGGAAGCTTACCGGTCCGGCAGCCGGCTACATTATTATAGCAGTCTATTCAATAGCCTGGAGGTTAACAGCACCTTTTACAAACTGCCGCTGGCGTCCACGTTGGAGAAATGGGCCGCCGATGTACCCGACGATTTTACCTTTACCCTCAAGCTGTGGCGCGAAATTACCCACGCCCGTCACCTTACGTTTACCCCCGAGCATATCGAACGCTTTCTGGAGATCGCCGAAGGCATCGGCAGGAAGAAGGGTTGTCTGCTGATTCAATTTCCCGCGAGCGTTACCACAACCAGTTTCGCGTGGGTAAAGGATATTCTGGAACATATAACGACGCTCAACACCACTCCGACCTGGCGCGTGTGTGTCGAGTTCCGTCATGCCGGCTGGTATGAACACGAGGCTGTCGCCCGGCTACTGCATCGACTCCGCATCTCGATCGTACTGCACGATATGCCCCGGTCGAAACCTCCCCTCGATACCGTGCCCGGCCCGGCAGTGTACTTGCGCTTTCACGGCCCCGCGGGAGACTACAAAGGTGGCTATAACACGCCCACGCTTCACGAGCATGCTGCCTATATCGCCGCCAGCCTGAAGGCCGGCCAGGACGTGTATGTATACTTCAACAATACCCTGGGCGACGCGCTGCAAAATGCCCACTGTCTGCAGGCATTGACCGACTACCCTGCCGTGAACGACGCTCATATTCTTAATCGCCATTAGATTGGCATCGTCGCCAACGCACTCTGAGTGAACGCCTTAGTCGTTTTCCAGGCATCTTATTTCTAGATTTTTCGCCGACAAATTGATTCCAGGGGTGTGATGGGCGTGCTTTGATTATGCTCACGCAAACGTTTGTACCTATCCATTCAAACGTTAATTCCAGATTCTATAAAAACTAAACACCACGCTTATGAAAGTACGTTTCCCCTTGTTTTATGCACCCTTCCGGGCATGGCTCCGCGGATTGGCGGCACTCCTGATGCTGCTGAGCCAGGCGCTGTACGCCCAGGATCCACCCCAATATGGCACCCCGTTTTCGGCCGTACCCGATGCCCGCGATGTGAACATGTACCAGGTACACATCCGTCCCTACAGTGCGGCCGGCAACCTGGCCGGCGTCATTAGCCGCCTGGATCAGATCAAGGCCCTCGGCACCAACGTCATCTACCTCATGCCGATCTATCCGCATGGCACCGACGCGCGCAGCTCACAGTCCCCCTATTGTATAAAAGACTTTAAGGCCGTCGGCTCGGAGTATGGTTCATTGACTGACCTGCGTGCCCTCGTAGACGGTGCGCATGCCCGCGGCATGGCCGTAATGCTTGACTTCGTTGTCAACCAAACCTCGTGGGACCACCCGTGGATCACCCAACACCCCGACTGGTATGTACGGGTAAATGGCGTCATTCAACAACTCGCAGAGTTTACCGACGTCGCCGCACTCGACATGAACAATACTACCCTGCGCGCCGCATTGATCGACGCCATGCGCTACTGGATCCTGGCGGCCAACATCGACGGCTACCGCTGCGACTTTGCGAACAATGCACCGCTGCCCTTCTGGACGGCCGTCATCAACAACCTGCGCGGCATCACCTCGCACAAGCTACTGATGTTTGCGGAAGGCGATCGCGTGGAGAATTTCCAGGCCGGCTTTGACCTGAACTTCGGCGACAAGTGGTTTTACGATGCCCTGGAAGATGTCGCAAAAGGCGGATCGGTATCCCTGTTTCAAAGCGTCACCAATACGGAATATACCTATGCCGGCGCTGCCCAACAGGTCGTACGCTATACCGCGAACCACGACACGGAAACCCGGACCGATGGGTTCCTTCCGTTCCAGCTGTTTCAAAACCACGCGGGCGTTGTTGTCAACTTCCTGGTCTCGGCCTATATGCGCGGCGTTCCCTTTCTGACCAGTGGTCAGGAGGTAGATTTTAACCAGGCCATTCCCTGGCCGTACACCACTGTCAAGATCAACTGGGGCGCCAACCCCACGGCAGCCGCGGACTTCACGAAGATCCTAACCTTCCGCACCAACAGCACGGCCATACGGCGGGGCACGCTCACGAACTATTCTAACAACGATGTTTGCGCGTTCACCAAAGTATCAGGCAGCGACAAGGTTGTCGTGATGGCCAACCTGCGGAACAACAGCACAAGCTTCGTTATACCGGCCGCGCTGGCCGGCAGCTATGTCGATGCGTATACCGGTTCCTCCGTCACGCTCACGGCGGGCGCCACACAGTCGCTGTCAAACTTTCAATATCGGGTGCTGACCAATGCCAATGTGCCCAACGTGCCGGTAACATGGGTGGCCGTTAGCCCGGCAAACGCCAGCGTCAAAGTAGGACTCACCCAACAGCTTACAGCAACGGTAAGTCCGGCGAATGCCACGAACCAGGCTGTTACGTGGTCGTCGGGGAACACCGCCGTCGCGACGGTCAACAGCAGCGGGTTGGTCACCGGCGTGTCGGCCGGCAACGCCATGATCACCGCCACTACGGTAGACGGCGGTAAGACCGCCACCGCCGCTGTTACGGTGACACCGGCTACGTCGTTCACTGTATACTTCTACAAGCCGGCCAACTGGGGCACCAACATCCGTCTCTACTATTGGAACACGCTTCCCGCCGGATCGCTCCCCACAGTCACCTGGCCGGGCGTGAGCATGACCAACGACGGCAGCGGCTGGTATAGCTATACGTTTACAAACGTTACCTCCACGAACCTGATCTTCAACGACGGCACCAGCCAGACGGCCGACCTGATGCGCAGCACCACGGGCTGGTATCAAAACAACACCTGGTATAATTCAAATCCCGGTACACCGCCAGTTACCGAAACATACTATACCATCCGTAATCGCTGGAAAAACACCTATTTGTACGATGCCGGTGCAACCGTAGGCTACGGCACCACGGCGGCCAACAACAACTACCAATGGCAGAAGGTGCCCGGCGACGCCAGTTACTTCTGGCTCAAAAACCGCGGCACCGGCGAGTATATGCACATCGAAAACCAGACCGGTTCGGTACAATGCACCGCCGTGACACTTGACTGGTGGAGCGCCCAATGGTCGCAGGACAACGTAGACGGCACATACGCACGACTGCGCAACCGCTGGCAAACCGGCAGTATCGTACACGTGGAAGGCCAAACCGGCTCCGCGCAATATGCCGGTGCACAAGATGGCTGGTATAGTGCCCAATGGCAATTGATCCCCGCCAGCGTAGGTGGACGCACGGCGGCACCGGAAGTAGCGGTATACGACGAAACCACATCATCGGCCGTGGTGGTATATCCGAACCCGGCCAAGGGCAATCAACTATATGTACAAGTGCCTGGATTGCCAGAGACGTCAGAAGCCGCTGTGTTGATACAGAACGTGCAAGGACGGCCTGTGCTGGAGACGAAAGTGAAGCGCTCAGGGGTGATTATCCATGACTTGCCGGGAGGGCTGTATTTTGTGAAGATAAGGACGGCGAACGCCGTGGTAGTGGAGAAGGTTGTTATTGAGCGATAAGAGATTTAGAAATATTTAAATGAAAAAAGGAGGCGTTAGCACCTCCTTTTTCTATTTACTATTTCAATTCCAACACAACCACCGAAAACGGCGGCACCGTCACATTCAACGCTCCTCCTTTCAACTTAGCATCATTAAACGCCGCCGGCTTTATATTCCCCGGTTTATCGAATGTATTATGATCTGTCAGCGCCTTCGCCGTAAGCACACGCCCCGACACGGTCTTGTATGTCGTGCCGCCAAACAAATCAACACTCACCTCCTGCGCATTCTTGGCATCGATATTCACGAGTGATATGTGCGTGCGCCCCTGTACATCCACGGAGGCGGACGCTGATACTGCCGGCAGCTTATCATTACCGAACGTATAATCTTTCGTCTGCAGCGTAAGCGGCAGTAGCTTGGCGTCCTGGTGCACTTTGTACATTTCCATGACATGATAGGTGGGCGTCAGGATCATCTTTTCTTCGTCCGTGAGTATCACGGCTTGCAGTACGTTGATGGTTTGGGCGAGGTTGGCCATGCGCACACGGTCGGCGTGGTTGTTGAAGATGTTCAGGGTCATGCCGGCGATCATGGCGTCGCGCATGGTGTTTTGTTGGTATAAGAAACCAGGGTTGGTGCCGGGCTCGACGTCATACCAGCCACCCCACTCGTCCACGACCAGGGCTACACGTTTTGCCGGGTCGTATTTGTCCATGATCGTGCTGTGCCGCTGCACCAGCTCTTCCATGCGCCAGGCTTGTTTCATCGTCTTGAAGTACTGCTCTTCGCTGAAGCCCACAGCGGGGCCTTTGCTATTCCATTCTATGACGGAGTAATGGTGCAGGGCCAATCCGCCGAGCATGTTGTGCGGTATGTCGCGCATGAGTACTTCCGTCCAGTTGTAGTCGGCGCCGTTCGCGCCGGAAGCAATGCGAAACAGTTTGTTGCTGTTGCTCCAGTCTGTCATGAACGTGGCATACTGGCGGTATATATTGGCATAGTGCTCGGGTTTCATGTTGCCGCCACAGCCCCACGCTTCGTTGCCCACGCCCCAATAGCTTACCTTCCAGGGGGTTTCGCGGCCGTTCTCCTTTCGCCATGCCGACATGGGACTAACCCCACCAAAATTTACATACTGCAGCCACTCCGTAAGCTCCTGCACCGTACCGCTGCCGACGTTGGCAGCCAGGTATGGCTCGGTGCCCAGCAGCTCGCACATGTCGAGGAAGTCATGCGTGCCAAAGCTGTTGTCTTCCGTCACACCGCCCCACCACACGTTGACGATCTTCGGACGTTTGTCTTTCGCGCCTACGCCGTCCTTCCAATGGTAGGTATCGGCAAAGCAGCCACCGGGCCACCGCAGGTTAGGTATATTTAGTTGCTTGAGCGCTTCAATGACATCTTTACGAACGCCTTTCACATGCGGTATTTTGGTATTACTCTCGCCGACATAAAAGCCGCCATATATACACCGACCCAGGTGCTCGGCAAAATGACCATAGATGTGTTTGCTGATGATAGTTTGCGGAGAGCTTGTTTGTATCGAGATTTTATTCGTAGTACTCTGCGCAAAAACAGAGGCAGCCGCGAAACATGCCACAAACAAGCATGCAAGTCTTGCGGTAAATGTGTGAAGAGAAGAAGACATGGGTTATCTGGTTTAATTGTACAAATTACAATTTAATATAAACAATCGTCCTGAACTATAGAGACAGTAGCACAAAATATTTTAATCATTCAGGCCGGCGCTGACGGGTGGGTATACCGGCAGCGGGCACTATATGAACTTCAGCACGTTTGATTCCAACTTGCGGTATTTGACGGCATCAAACACATAATAAAAGGCACCTTTCTTCGAAGACTCCCGTTCCTTTTCATCCAGCTTTTTTAAAATGCCCAACGAAAGCATCTTCTTGGCAAAGTTGCGTTTGTCGAGCTCCGTCTCGTAGATCGCTTCGTATAGGTTCTGCAGCTGCGGCAGAGTAAACTTCTTTGCCAGCAGCTCGAATCCTACCGGATGCGTCGCTACCTTCTGACGCAGCATGCCCTTTGCTTTCTCTACCATCTTTTTATGGTCGAAGATCAACGCCGGCATTTTGTTGAGCGGGAACCAGTGCGACTCGTGCTCCTGTTCCAGCTGCCTATTATATCCGGCAATGTTGATCAGCGCAAAGTATGCAATCGAGATAACCCGCCCTGCGGTATCCCGGTTGATATCGGTGAACGTATGCAGCTGCTCGACATAAACATCCTTCATACCCGTGAGCTGGTGGAGTACACGGAGCGCAGCCTTGTCGGCATTTTCATTCTCCCCCACAAAACCACCCATCAGCGACCATTTGCCACGCTCTGGCTCGAAGCCACGTTTGATGAGCAACGCCTTTAGCTCGCTGCCGTCAAATCCAAAGATGATACAGTCGACCGCTACGAGGATCTTCTTGTGATGTTTATAGTTCTGGATGTCCATACCCACGAAGGTACCCTATCCTTCGAACTTTCACCACAATTTTCCATTACCGGTCTGTCAAAATAAATGTGCTGGTCCCCGGTCAGGGCCGGTAGTACAGCTCATTCCAGCGCAGCTCATTCCGGAACTGGCGCAGGTCGGTATTTTTGCCAATGAGGGTATACTCTATACCGGCCATATCGGCAAAGTCCTGCAAGTGCTCGGCGGTCAGGTTCTGGCTATAGCAGGTGTGGTGCGCACCGCCGGCCAGAATCCACGCCGCGCAGCCTTCGTGCATCGTCGGGTACGGTTTCCATAACACCCGGGCTACGGGCAGTCGGGGCAGATCTTGTACAGGCGTGACTGCCTCCACCTCGTTCACCAAAAGCCGAAAGCGATTGCCCATGTCGATGACCGATGCATTCAGGGCCGGGCCGGCCGCTGCGTTGAACACCAGGCGTACCGGGTCGGCCTTACCACCGATGCCCAGCGGATGGATCTCGCACGAGGGCTTGCCGTCGGCAATGGACGCACAAATTTCCAGCATGTGCGCGCCCAGCACCAGCGGGTTGGCCGGATCAAAATGATAGGTATAGTCTTCCATGAAAGAGTTTCCCCCCGGCAGGCCGCTGCCCATGGTTTTCATGGCGCGCACCAACGCGGCCGTCTTCCAGTCGCCTTCCGCACCGAACCCATAGCCATCGGCCATGATGCGTTGTACCGCCAGACCCGGCAATTGTACCAGGCCATGCAGGTCTTCGAACGTATCGGTAAAGCCCTTGAAGTTTCCCGCCGTCAGGAATTCCCGTAGGCCCAATTCAATCCGGGCAGCTTCCTGTAGGGAGGCCTGCTGCGCACCGCCCTTGCGCAACGTGTCTGCCACCCGGTAGCTCCCTTCGTATTCGTCCACCAGAGAGGCGACGGCCGAATCGGATATGGACCGGATAACCTGTACCAGGTCGCCCATACCATAGCCGTTGACCGAATAGCCGAATTTGATCTCTGCTTCTACCTTATCGCCTTCGGTCACGGCCACCTGGCGCATGTTGTCGCCAAAGCGGCAGAACCGCGCGCCTTGCAGATCGTGCCACCCCGCGGCGGCGCGCATCCACACCTGGAGGCGCTCGTGCACGTACGCATCCTGCCAGTGGCCCACGACCACCTTGCGCTCCAGGCGCATCCGCGACATGATAAATCCAAACTCACGGTCGCCGTGCGCGCTCTGGTTCAGGTTCATAAAATCCATGTCGATACCCGACCACGGAATGTCGCGGTTAAACTGGGTGTGCAGGTGAAGCAAGGGCTTCTGCAGAATCTTCAATCCACCGATCCACATTTTAGCGGGCGAGAAAGTATGCATCCAGGCCACCAGGCCGATGCAGGTCGCGTGCCGGTTGGCCTCCTGGCATACCTGGTATATCTCCTCGGGCGTCTTCAGCACCGGCTTATATACCACTCGCACGGGAATTGCCGGCGTGGCATCCAGCGTCCGGGCGATCTCCTCGGAGTGGGCCGCCACTTGCTTCAGTGTTTCTTCACCATACAAAAACTGGCTTCCCGTTAGAAACCAAACCTCCAGCGTCTTCAGATTCGTCATGATTATTGTCGTTTGTCTATATCGTTGTTTTGTTATTGTCCGTAATAAGAATGGGGGCCGTGCTTACGCTCGTAGTGTTTGCGAATAAGCGACTCCTTCAGGCGTGCGGCATCGGGCTGTATCTGGCGTGTGAGATAGGCCATCTGCGCGACCGACTCCAGCACCGCGCTGTTGTAGACAGCTTTGTGACAATCTTTGCCCCATGTAAACGGCGCGTGATTTCCTACCAGGATCATTTCCATGTCGCGGTGGCTCAGCTTGCGCTCCGCCAGGCAGTGGAGAATCTGGAAGCCTGTTTGATATTCATAGTCTCCCGCGATCATCTGGTCGTCCATGGGTGGCGCGCACGGTATGTCGGCCGTGGTATGGTCGGCATGGGTCGTGCCGAAGATGGGAATGTCTGACAGCGCCTGCGCCCAGGCGGTGGCATAGGTAGAATGTGTATGGACAATGCCGCCGACGTCGGGCCAATGGCTGTATAATACCGCGTGCGTCTTTGTATCAGACGAGGGGCGCAACGCACCGTCTACTACATTTCCGTCGAAATCCACGATCACCATCTTGGCCGGCGACAGCTCGTCGTAGGGCACGCCGCTGGGCTTGATGGCAAACACACGCTGCTCGTGATCGGCGGCGCTGACGTTCCCAAAGGTAAACAGCACCAGCCCAAGCTTGGGCAGCTGCAGGTTGGCATCGTAGGCTGCCGCGCGGATCGCATCATATTGTTTTTTCATGGCAGGCTATACATTAGGCGAAGGCTCCCTGTACACGTTGTGAATCGGCCTGTACGGGTTGAACCGACTGTTCGATCATCGCGCCAAAGGCCTGATATTTTTTATACCGTGATTGATAGTAGTCCACAGTCGCCGGTTGCGGCTCGAAGGCAAGGTCAAACCCCTGCCCCATCGCCTGCATAGCCACCTCTACGGAGGGGTGTATTCCGGCGGCCGTGGCGGCGAACATTGCCGCCCCCAGGGCACAAGTCTGTTCCGAGCGATGGATGCGGATGGATTTGTTCATGACATTGGCCATCACCTGCATGACATACGGCGCCTTGCGCGCCACGCCACCCAGGGCGATGATCCCTTTTACCGGTATACCTTCGTATTGGAAGCGGTCGGCAATGGCCTTCGCGCCAAAACACGTGGCCTCCACCCAGGCTTTGAACAATGCCGGCGCATCGCTGCCCAGGCTTAAGCCCATTAGTCCGCCGGTCAGCATTTGATTTGCATCCGGCGTGCGCCGGCCATTGAGCCAGTCGACGGCCAGCTCGTCGTGCTCGTCCAGCGGAAGTAATGCCGCTTGTGCCGCAAGCGTGGCGATGAGTTTGTCGCCCAGCTCGGTCTTTAGCTGCCGGGCTGTTTCCGGGGGCACCAGCGAAGAGCTTTCCAGCAAGGTCTCCACCGGCCACAGCAATAGTTTTTTATACCAGGCATATACATCGCCAAAAGCCGATTGCCCGGCCTCCAGTCCGATCATGCCCGGCAATATCGATCCATCCACCTGACCGCAGATACCGCTGATCAGCTTGTTCTCCATATCCTGGTGGGGGATCACCATCATGTCGCAGGTAGAGGTACCCATGACCTTGCTGAGATAATATGGCTCGATCTGGCCACCTACCGCGCCCATGTGGCAGTCAAATGCACCAATCCCCACAACAACATTCGTCGACAACCCCAGCCGCGCTGCCCATGCGGAGCTTAGCCGGCCCGCCGCGTGTGAGGCCGTGTAGGTAGTGCGCCCCAACGTCTGCACATATCCTTTCAACAGCGGGTCGAGTGAAGTAAAAAAGTCTTCGGGTGGATAGCCGTCAAACGCGGCGGACCACAAGCCTTTGTGTCCGGCGGCGCATACACCACGTTTTATTGCGTCGGCGTGTTGCCCACCGGTCAGCAGGAAGGGTATCCAATCGCAGTGTTCCACCCAGGTATAGCACGCCTCGCGCACCGCGGCGTCTGCACGCAAGGTGCGCAGCAGTTTGGCCCAGTACCATTCCGACGAGTATATGCCGCCGACGTATTGTAAATAGTTGCCGCCAAATACCTGCGCATGCGAATTAATCTCGGCGGCCTCGCCGACGGACGTATGGTCTTTCCACAAGAGAAACATAGCGTGCGGGTTCTCTTCAAAGCCGGCCGTCAGCGCCAGCGGCGTACCGGTGCGGTCGACCGCGACGGGCGTCGACCCCGTGGTGTCTATGCTGATGCCTTTGACGTGAGCCGGCGCATTACCACCCGCCTGTGCCAGGCACGCGCGGACCGTATACTCAAGCCCTTCGATGTAATCTTTCGGGTGTTGCCGGAACTGATTCGTCGCCGGGTCGCAATACAGGCCGTCGCGCCAGCGCGGATAATAAAATACGCTCGTCGCGAGCTCTTCTCCGTTCGTGGCATTTACCAGCATGGAACGAACCGAGTCCGTTCCAAAGTCAATTCCGATCACCAATGAATCGTGCGCCATAGTGGTTATATCATTATACTATTTCTTGTACCAAATACAATTAATAAAACACAAATTTTAACTGACACCTTTTCTGCACCACCCATCGTTACCTGTTTGCTTTCGTACCGAAATACATCTTCGGGCTGTAGCCCCTTGCTATTTCACGCGTTATACGTAGCCAGTTATCAGAAATATTAATTATATTATTAAACGTAACGTTTACAATTAATAAAACAAAATTCTACTTTAGATTTTTCCAATCAAAACCATTCGTCATAATTTTTACCGATGGGAGAAATGACCCGATCAATCCATGCACCGCAAGCTTACGGAACGGCTTTTATGCCCTTTTGCATTTTTGTACCTTTGTTTTATGAAAACATGCCTCCTTTCCGTACCGTATGACAGTGGTCATCACCGTAAACGCCTGGCCGTAGGGCCGCCCATCCTGATCGATGCCGTTGCACAACAGTTACCCGCATGGGGGCATAGCGCCCGGAAGGCCGAGGTCTTTGTCGACGCGCCGTTCTTTACCGAGGTCACCACGAGCTTTGCCGTGGCCCGTGCCGTGGCGAAGCAGGTGGCCGAAGCCAAACAACGGGGAGAGTTTCCCATCGTGTTCAGCGGAAATTGTAATGCTGCCGCACTGGGCACACTCAGCGGCCTGCAGGAAGACCTGGGCGTGATCTGGTTTGATTGCCACGGCGACTTTAACACACCCGAGACCACCATCGGTGGCTTCCTCGACGGCATGGCGCTGTCGATTGTCGCCGGACAATGCTGGACACAACTGGCCGAATCGATTCCCGGCTATGCCCCCGTGGCAGAAGACAAGATCATCCTGGCCGGCGCCCGCGACGTCGACGCCCTGGAAGCCCATCGGCTGGCAGCCTCCGCCGTACGGTTGATCACCCCTGCCACCCTCGCCCAACCCGAAAACGCGTTTGACGATTTCACGCTTCCCGTGCACGCAGTATACCTGCACCTTGACCTGGATGTGCTCGATCCTGACTATGCCCAGGTTAACGAATACAGCACGCCGGGTGGCTTGTCGCCGGAAACCTTGTACCATGCCATCGACAGCATCCGCCGCCGTTATACTATTGCCGGCGTAGGTATCACTGCCTACGATCCTTCCCTTGATCCAAATGCACGCATACCCGAAGTCGCTGTAGAGGTGATTAAACGAATCGTTTCATGATATGAAGCTATTCCGCGAGCTGGTTGAATTTAAGAAAACCGATCGCACATGGCATTTGCCCGTGCTGGCCGGCCTGTGTGTAGGCATACCGGTATTAGCCGGCTATTATACAGGCCACCTCGTCGACGGCAAGCTGGCGTCGATGGCCGGTTTGGTGATCTTATACCTGCAGGTTCAACAACAAGTGGCCAACCAGCTGATAAAGCTCATGGCCTGCTCGTTTGGTTTGATGGTGTCGTTTACGATCGGCGCCATTGCCAGTTTCCATCCGTTGTGGTCGTGCCTCATTCTCGGTATATATGCCTCCACCGTTCACCTGGCGCTGTTTTACCTCAAGATGAACAAGCCACCCGGCAACTTCTTCTTTATCATGATCGCTTCGGTGGCCGTGTGCCTGCCACACGACCTGGCCATCGTGCCGCACCGCATTGGCCTGGTAGGCATTGGCACGATGACCTCCTGCCTCCTGGCCTTCTTGTTTTTCCTGTTGATGAACAGACGCATGCCGGCAACGCCTGAAACCATCACGGTGGCGAAGAGCCGGTACGTAAACCTCATCGAATCTATAACATTCGGCTTCTTTGTCGGCGCCGCATTGCTCGCCGGCCGCCTCTTAAAGCTTGACAACCCCTATTGGATCCCTACTTCCTGCGCCGCCGTCATGCAGGGTGTCAGCGTCAAACACATCTGGCAGCGCAGTGTGCAACGTATTCTGGGAACCTTTGTCGGGCTTGTGTTAACATGGGCTATCCTCTTGCTCCATCCGCCGGTGCCAGTACTGTGTCTGAGCATTGTCTTGTTGCAGATTATCGTCGAGATCCTGGTGGTACGCAACTATGGGCTAGCCGTCATTTTCATCACCGTGCTCACCATCTTCCTGGCAGAGTCAGGGGCTGCATTGGCGAGTGATCCGAATACGTTGCTCGCCACGCGGTTCATCGACATCTTCCTGGGCAGCGCCATGGGCTCACTGGGGGGATGGATCCTCTACAATGAAAAACTGCAGTTTGCTGCGACGAGGCAACTCCGAAAAACAAAGGTGATCTTGTCGAAGCTAAAAGAATAGTCCTTGTCAGGGCGCTGTATAATGGTCAATGACCACATCGTAAACGAACAGTTCGGCATAGCCCGCGGCGACGTTGTTGGATAAGAATGCAAAATTGAACTTGGCGACATCGGTCAGGTCGAGTGGTTTCAGTCCACCGGTAAACTGCGTAAAGGGCACTGTCACGGTTGTGCTCTTTGCCGACGCCGGTAACTCGATATGATTTTGAATTCCGCCGTGCACCCCCGTCTGACGCAACTGAACAAGGAAGGTCTGGTTTGCTTTGTACGTGATGCGTATAGCGTTGCTGCCGGAAAGATCGACACGGGGCGCCTCCACATCCGGCGGCGTGTTTGCCAGCGGAAACGATACTTCTCCATATTCCCGTACATCGAATTTCACCTGCATCCAGGTGGAATCGTTCTGCTGGACCAACGCATTTGTACCGGTGGCCGGGATGCGCTGTACGGTTTGAGCATCGTGACCCGTTTGCCATGTTGTAAACCCGCCAACCGATGCTGACCGGTGAAGCAACCGCTTCGGACCGGCGCAGGCCATCAGCAACAACAGCATACCAACGATATTTCTCATTCTACGACAGGGGGTTTGTCAGTCGCCAGCCACCGTTCGACAAATTCAAACACCGTACGGCTCCATATGCTGGCCGCACAATATAATAACATTAACGGGATGAAGTTAAACAGCCCTCGGCGGTATGCGTCGCCGATCCAGTCCGTAGAGTCCGGCATAAAGTCCGTATCCAGCTGATAGAATACCAACAAATAAAGTAACCACGCGACTGCGATGATACCCAGTAGGGGTAGTGTCTGCCGTTGTTTTCCGAAGTAAGGTATATTCAGGAACACGATCGCCACGAACAAATACACCACGGCACCATAATACGCCCCATGAAAGGTCACTTCCAGCACACGGCTCCACATACGGGAGAGCTTGCCGGCATCCCAGGTGAGCATGAAGTCCATGGGCTGATCACCCGTTACCTGCAGCACACCGTGCAGATAGGCTTGCCAACTACCCCAGAAGACCAGACAGGCAGCGCCAAAGATCAGCACCGACCAGACGCGTTTTTGCCGGATACTCCACCACAGCACCAACCCGCCTGCTACTACGGAAAACACAATCGCCTCGGGGCGCGTCCACAAGGCCAGCACGATTAACACGCTCCCAATGCGCAGGTCCGCGTGAGACGACGTATCGACGGCACGCCACAACGCCAGCAGGCCGACGGCACAATAGTATGCGCAAATGGGATTGGACGATGACAGCGATGCGAAGTTGAACAGTTCGGGCACAGATAAGAACAAGACAGTATAAAAAGCCGCGCCCAGGTGTGTCGTGACCCGCGTCAGGAAGGCATATAAAGAGACGGCCAGCGATGCATAAAATATCACGACGACGACGTGGGAGGTCTCAAAACCCAGCAGGTACACAAAGGCAAAGTTAAGCGCCACCAGTGGCGGGTACAGGCTGCGCAGGCTATAGAGCGGGTGTTGCGGATCAAAGATCGCGTTGTGTAAGGTCCCCTCCTGCGCCACGGCCTTCGCCACAAAGTCAAATCCGTAGATACTGTCGTAAATATATACGGGCCAGAACAACGCCCGCGCAGTGACAACATATACCAGGAACACTGCGATGCCCACGAGGAATATCCAGGCCAGGTTTATCGGAAAGAGCCTTTCCAATAAGCTCTTTATCTGTACAGGGGGTCGATACCGTCGCAGGATATATACCGCCAGCACCATTATCAGTACCAGCTCGATTGCCAGTACCAGGGCAACGTGCCGCAGGGATACGCCGCACAGGTCGAGCACAAACATCAGCAGCGCATTGGCCCCGAGGCCAACGGGCCAGGCGTAGCCCATTTTCTCCCCAACAGGAAGTTGGTAGGCTAGCAGATTAACGATGGCGACGCCAAACAGGAACGTGATAAACAGGCCGGCTATTTCCATAACAACGGATTAAAAGGGCATAACATCATACGGATATTTTTTGTCTACGGGATACGCAAGCTTGTCATATCCCCAGTAGTGAACGATCGCTACATGCGTGGGACGAAGGTGTGACGACCCGGCGCCGAGATCGTCGCTGTAGACCAATCGGCGTGGGTATACAAAATAGCTGGCCCATCCGCGGTTGGTAATCCAATAGTCGATAAACGCATGCTCGCCGTCCGGCTTGCGAAAAACACTGTCCGGTGGCATCAGGATCACTGCAGTCTCCGGCGTTCTTGACCGCAGCAATTGCAGGTAGGTAAAATTATAGCCCAGTTTTATCTCCCGGCGATCGTCGTAGCTCAGGTCTTCGTACTGTTGCTGGGCTGCCCGTTCCTGCAGGAGTTTGTTAAAAAGTAAATCATACCCGGTGTTGGCTTTTACCAGAAGCACGAACACCGAAAACACCCCTGCCAATACCACGAGGTTTTTAACGATATAACGCGCTGACGGAGTACCTCTCAATTTTTTCATAACGGAATTTGCCACGACAGGCAAACGCAAATATAGGCAAACACATCGTTATTGCCACGACACCAGTCGCCGTGAACACACCGGCATGCCGTGGCAGGGCACTGTCGGGTTCTTCACAACGGTGCAGATAGCGCGCAGCGCACCCGTTATTGCTGACTATCCGGCGGCGTTAATCCAAAAGCTTCGGCCAGCAACGTAAACGATCGCAGCCGGTCCTGCTGGGCATAGGTCATTGTCGAGACGATGATCTCGTCTATACCGTAGGCATCGGCCAGCGCTGTGAGCTGTTCCTTTACCTGTCCGGGTGTACCCGATACGATGCGCCCCCGATTGTGTTCGAGGCGCAGCTGCTCCTCTGCTGAAAACTGGTAGTTGGCAATTGCTTCGTAGGGACCGATGGGCTCAAAGCGTCCTCGCTCAAACATGAGCAATGTATAGTCACTCAACTTGCGCAGCTGGCTGGCCTTCTCTTCCGTGTCGGCGCAAAATACCGTGATGCCCAGCATTGCCTGAGGCTCGGGAAACTGATCGGATGGACGAAACTGTTTACGGTATTGTTCTGTCAGCTCGGGCCCGGCATGGCCATTGATGAACCGGGCAATCACCAACCCCAGTCCCAACTGGGCGGCAAGGGTACTGCTACCACCGGCGCTGCTACTCAGGACCCATTGCTGCGGTATACCCGGGCTTTGTGGCACGGCGAGCAATCGACCGTACTCGGTGCCGGCCTCGTCGCGAAAATAAGCATACAAGTGCTCGAGCTGCTCACGGTAGTCCTCTTCGCGAAATCTATTGGAAGGGTTTAACAACGACGACGTAATGCGATCGCCGCCGGGTGCGCGCCCCGTACCCAGGTCAATACGACCGGGGAAAAGCGTTTCCAGCATACGAAAGTTCTCCGCCACCTTCAATGCGCTGTGGTTCGGCAACATAATGCCGCCGGAGCCAATGCGGATCGTGCGGGTCTCGTCCGCCAGCTTGACCATCAATACCTCCGACGTCGAACCGGCAATCATCGTGGAGTTGTGATGCTCGGATACCCAAAACCGGTGATAGCCTAATTGCTCGGCCAACCTGACCGTCTCAATCGTCTCGGCAATAGCCTGTGTTGCCGTCCCGCCCTGGCGCACAATAGACTGATCTAAGATGCTAAGCCGTAAAGATCGTGCTGCCATGGCTATTGCGCGATCAGTGTTACATATCTGAAAAACAGCGAATTATCAAGAATCGAAAGGTTCATAGCCGGAAATTTGATACTGTTGGATAGAAAAGAACACAACGGAACGTCCCATAGCTTAGTTCCTATGTTACCTTAATGTTACGTTATTTATCATTTAGTTAAGTTATCTATATGTTATCGGTTTGTTACCCGGGCTGTGGTTCTTTTGCATCCAAATTACACCACCATGCCGCGAACCTCGTCTGTCCGCCACCTTCTCCCCTTTGTTTTCTTCGCCTGGGTATTACCCCTAGGCGACATAGTGGCGCAGGATCCTGACTCGGTTAAAATGCGCAAAGCAAAGCCAATCGAATGGTTTAGGAAGATCAGTCTGCGCGGCTACGCACAAATACGCTATAACAAACTGCTGGAAACAAACCCCGACCTGGGCTGTGAGCAGTGCGACAAATCGTGGGGCGGTGACAACGGCTTCTTCTTCCGTCGCATTCGCCTAATCGTATTCGGGCAGGTACACGAACGGGTATATGTATACATCCAACCCGACTTTGCTTCGTCGGCTTCGTCCAGCGCCATGAACTTTGCCCAGATCCGCGATGCTTACTTCGACGTGGGGCTTGACAAAGACAACCAATGGCGCCTGCGCTTTGGACAAAGCAAAGTGCCCTACGGTTTTGAGAACCTGCAGTCCAGCCAAAACCGTATTCCCCTCGACCGCAACGATGGTATCAACAGCGCGCTCAGCAATGAGCGGGACATTGGTGTATTTGTTTACTGGGCGCCCAAAAAGATCCGCGAGCGTTTTTCCTACCTGGTGAGTTCCGGACTGAAAGGCTCCGGCGACTATGGTGTTGTAGGATTCGGCCTCTTCAACGGTCAGACTGCTAACCGCAACGAGGGCAACGACCAACCCCACGTGGTGGCACGTGTATCTTACCCGTTCCAGTTTGGCGAGCAATATATCGAGCCGGGCTTACAGGCCTACACGGGCAAAGCCGTCGTAGGCTCCGTATCCGAAGGCGTGGCCGGTGCCAATCCCAACTTTGAATACCTTGACCAGCGTGTAGCTGCCTCGCTGGTGGTCTATCCGCAGCCCTTTGGCCTCACAGCCGAATACAACGTAGGCACCGGCCCGGAGTACGATCCTGCCACCAACTCCATTCAATCAAAAGACCTGAAGGGCGGGTATGTCATGGCGTCTTACATGGCCCGTCTGCAAGAACACGTACTCATCCCCTTCGTACGTCACCATTATTATAACGGTGGTAAAAAGCACGAGCTCGACGCGCGAAGCTATCGTGTGAATGAATGGGAGATCGGGGCCGAATGGCAGCCGTTCAAGGCTTTTGAAGTCGTCGCCATGTATACTGTTTCCAGCCGACGATATGTAGACGCAGCGCGTCCCTCTAATTTTCAAGAAGGAAGCCTGGTCCGATTACAATTTCAGGTAAATTTGTAACGCATGAGCATCCTCTTCAAGCGTTATAAAAGAATTTTCCGTCGCAACCTCCAGCCGGTGTTTGCCGTGCTGGTGGCCAAACGCGATGGCATCTCGGCGGATTCGTGGGAGGAAGAAGTAAAACACACACTAATCCGCGTGGGCGAAAACCCCGTAGAGTATCTCGGTCAGGATCTGCCGCAGCAGTCCCTCCTGCTCACCATTCTGGAAGAGATTGAATACGAATTCTTAAAAGAAATGCGCAGCGCGCGCCATGTCACCCGGTCGTTACAGGACCTTCCGCCTACGGGTATCTAACAACTGTCGTTTTCGAAATTTCGTCGTGCCATCCGTGGCCGTCAAAGCAGGACAATGGTTCTAAAGGAATCAATCGTGCCAGTGTCCGGCGAATGATCGCGCTTTCATCTGGTACTGTACCGTTTTGCATGCGCACGCGGGTGTTCAACAGCAGTTTGCCCGGCGTAAGAAGGAACACACGCTCAAAGACAGCAAAATACAATATATAGAGCACGATCAGCACAAGCCATTCATATGGTAGCATTTCAAGATGGATCGATGCAACGAGTGTCAGAAAAATAGCTACATCTATCGCATAGCTGTAAAAACGCTGTATGGGTGTTGCCACAACGGGGTCAACAGACACAGACGCCTGCATCGTCCATTCGCGCTGAAAAAGTAACAAAACGCAATAGCCTATTACTGTCATCGCTAACATTGGAGACAATTGCGCCAGATCGTGCCCCGTCTTTCTGGCTGTTAGGAAGAATTTAACAAAGCCCACCAGTAAATGGCTGCCCTGGTATGCAAACATCAAGGATCCCAAAAATGCAAGGGCTTTTAGGGCGCCACCACTCATTACGAAGATCAACGCACATATACCGAGCACAAGCGTAGCCACTAGTGTCAGCAAAGGCGTGAATTGAAAGAAATTAACAGGGATAGGGCTGCCCCACATAAAAATGTAGTCTACTCCCAAGGCGTTGTACGGCTCAAAGCCGAGCCCATAAGACAACACATAAAAATAGGGTAGTATACTCAGTCCGCACGAAACCAACACGCTTACTCCCACCCAAATTCTAAAGTTCATAGACAAATATTTCTATAAAAATATAGGATTGTCGGTGAGACGTGAAAAGCATGTAATATTTTCAAAAATCACGACCGAAATATCGTTATACGACGATGTGTCAATCAGAAGAAAAGAGCGGGAAACGGGTCTCGAACCCGCGACCTGCAGCTTGGGAAGCTGCCGCTCTACCAACTGAGCTACTCCCGCGTAATAAATTACGATCTAAAGATAGTAAGCGCTAACACATGTGCAATACATCTCGCCCGTTTAAATCACTACCGGCTGTGCCAGACCCTCCGCATATACACCCTCGGAGGTCATGACAACCCGGCGGATCGTATCGTCCGGATTAAAGTAAATATAATCTATGCACACAGAACGATGATGGCTTCCGCCGCCGGGCAGTGCGCCATTGTGATAAATGAAATACGACCGTTCCTCATAATCGAGAATAAAACCTGAATTGGTTTGACAGTTACCGGCGATCTCGTTCAATATGCCGCAAAACTCCCAGGAGCCCTCCAGGCTGCGGCTGCGGCAATAGACGATCTTTTCCGGCATGCCCGATCCGTACGAGAGATAATACCATCCACGCCGTTTATACAGCCGTGATCCCTCCTGGAAATCCGGCAAATCCAGTTTTTGGATCGCCCCATCCAACGCGGTCATATTCTCGTTCAATCGCGCATAATAAGCTTGCCCGTTCCCCCAGAAAATATAAGCTTGTCCCCGGTCGTCGATGATCACCGCAGGATCCAGGTTGTTCATGCTTCCGGGCGCAGCATCAATCATCTTGTTGGTGATCAACGCCGTTCCGCGCGCGTCGTGAAAAGGCCCCCACGGCGCATCGGCCACCGCGACGCCAATCGCCTTACCGGCAATGGTAGCATGGGTAACGGCAGTATACCAATAGAATTTTCCATGCCGGGCGATCACCTGCGAACCAAAGGCATCACCCTGCGCCCACGAAAAGTCCAGCGCCCGGAGTGGGGAACCGTGTGGCTGCCAGGTGCGCATGTCGGAGGATGAGAAGCACAACCATTCGCGCATGATGTACGCTTGCTGACCAGGTTCCGCCTCGTCGCGTCCCGTAAACAAATACACTCGCCCATCATACACCACCGCCGACGGGTCGGCTGTATATACATGCTGGATAATCGGATTGCCTCTTGCATGGGCGGTGCCTGGCGCCGCCGCGTGCGGTTGTTCAATTGCGCGGATCATACACCTATAACTAAAAATTAATGCCCGTCGTAAGCGACAGGCATATTTTTTTCTGGTGGGCAGTTACCGGTAATACATTACCTGGCAATCGGGATGAGTCTTCTGAAAGCTCTCTACCTGCTTGGCCGATATCTTTGTGTTATAACACTTCAGCGTCTTCATGGGCAGCTCCTGCAGCGGGTCGATCTTTTTAACCTCCGTGTTCGAGCAATCCAGGAACTCGAGCGACCGCAGTGTTTCCAACGCCGTTAACGTCTTGATCTGCGTACCGGCACAATTCACTTTTTTGAGGTTTTGCAGGTTGCCTAGCGGCTTCAGATCTTCTGTTGGTGTATTGGAAATATCGAGGTCTTCCAGGTTTGTCAGCTCTGCCAACGGATCAAGCTTGCGCAGCGGGCTGTGCGTAAGGTGCAGCGACGTCAGCGTCTTCACCTTCGTCAGCGGTGTGATGTCGGTAATCGCCGTGCCTGCAAAATGTAATTCCGAAAGTCGGATAAAGACTTGCAGCGGCGTAAGATCCTGAATACGCGTCTCGCCGGCGTGTACTGTCCTCAACTCGATCAGTCGGTGCAGATCTTCGCGGGTCGGCTGCGCCTGCATGCGCAGCTGGGTGGTAAAAATCTCTTTCCAATCGTCGGTAACGCCGTTCCACCACGCTTGCAGCGAATCGGTCTGATAGACCACCAGGCACTCTGCGTGCTGACGCAAGAGCTGACGTGCCTGCTCGTCGGTAATCGCGGTCTTGTCTGCATATACCTTGCGCAGGCTTCCGGCCGACGCCAGCGGCTCCAGCGTTTGTATTTTGCTGCCGTCCGCCAGCAATGTGGCCAGCTTCTTAAAGCGTCCCGCCACGGCCAGGTCGTCTACGGGCGTATCGCGAATGTCGAGCGTGCGAATCTCCTGATGATCTTGTAAAGGCATCAAATCGCGGATCGATGTTTTCGCGGCTATCACCACTTTCAACTTGGTAAGCTTTTCGAGCGGGTCCAGACTCCGAATCTGCGCATTGCCCCCCAGGTTGATTGAATCGAGTGTCGTGATGCGTGCCAGCTCTTCTTTGCCTGGTTCGGCCGCCGTGCGGGCAGCATCCCGGAAGATCTTTTGCCATACGGCCGGCAGCGTATCCCACCAACCCTTCAGGTCCTCCGAGTCAAAGATCACCAACACCCCCGGATTCGCGGCAATAAAAGCATCGGCCGCTGCACGGTCAATGGAGGTGTGGTCACAGTATACCTTCTCGAGGTGTGTTAATGCGTCCAGTGGCGCCAGCGTTGCCACCGGCGTATAATTCACGTACAAAGTCTTTAATCCTTCCAGGCTGCTCAACGGCGTGAGGTCAGCATGGCGGGTGCTGTCCAGGCGCAGGATCATCAGCTTCTTCATGCCCTTCAAGCCACTTAAATCGGTTAAGGCCGTTTGCGAAAGGTTCAGCTCCTGCAAATTCACCAACGGTTCCAATACTGTCGATTGTGCCAGCGTTGTTCCGCTCACATCCAGCTGTTTCAATGACGTGAGCTTGCCCAGCACAGTAAAGTCATTGGCCTCGAGGTTCTCCATTTTCAGGAATTCCAGCCGGGTCATGCGCTCTACGGGCGCCAGATCGCGTACCTTGGTGTAACCGAAGTTGAGGCGCTGCAGGTTCTCGGCATACTTCAGGGGTGTCAGGTCGGCGACACCGGTGTGCGCCAGGTTCAGATCCACGAGCTCTGTCTGATTTCGAATGGGACTGATGTCGGTAACAAAGGTATTCGATATGTCCAGCGTCCGCAGACCTACCAATGCCGCCAGCGGCTCGATGTTCTGAATATAACTGTTGCGGCTCAGGTCCAGCGACTCGATCGCCGTGACGTTCTTGATGTCGCTCATCGTCACGCTGTCTGCCAGGCCAAGCTTGCGGGTAAAAATCTCCTGCCACTCGTATGAGAGCTGGTTCCACCACTCCAGCAATGCCCCCTTCTCGTTAAATTCGTTGGTATAGATGCTGACGATCTTCAGGTCCTGGTCGTCGGGATTATAGTTGATTTCGACAAAGCGCTTCAGCGTGCTGTTGACAGCTTTACCTGCCACAGTGGTACCTTTCATGTTACGCCCGAGCGTTACTTTATAAAAGAGCTTGTCGCCCGCCAGGGTCTTCTGTTGAATTTCGTCGATGGTAAATTCAAACTTGACGTCGTCGAAAAAGAAATCGACGTCTTTCAGATATGCCTGTACGTCTTTGTTGGTAATGACCTTCCGGTCTGCATCCAGGTCGTCTTCGATCTGCACTTTGCCGTCGCGGAAGATTTTGTTATAGCTCTCCGTCACCAGCACATCTTTATCCCGCGCCAGGGTTGCGCTGCTGCCCAGGGTGTTCAGCACATATTCCAGGAACGCCACCATGTCGCGCACCTTCGCCTCGTGGCCCGTCGCATCAACGGGCTTCGCGGTCACGTCGGGCGGCGGCGCCGTCTTGGTGTCCTGCTTTTTAGGAGCAGTGGTCGGCGTAGTCTTCTTGGCAGGCTGTTGACCTTTCTTGGTGGTCTGTCCCTTCTTCGCCGGCTTTTTTTGCTGGGCTTCGACAGGGGCTACATACACCAGGAGCAGGAAAACTGTGATCAGCCACAGTTTATTTCGTTTCATAATACAAGTACTTTCTGAGAATATTACGTTCCGACTCGCTCTTCAGACTCACCAGGTTTGAGATTAACCAGCCGTTGTTGTTGCCGGGGCGGTTAAACTCAGCAAGCTCAAAGTACCAGCCGGGAATCTGAAAAAAGTGAAACTTCACTTCGTCTACGGTCTTAAATTTAAGACTTCCCTTCTTGATCTCATATAAGAACACCGAAAGATGATCGGCTACAAAGCGCTTACCGGCAAACTGGCTGACGCTGTCGCTGTTCTGAAACGCCTTGCGCAGGTTCATAAAGTCCAACTCGTGACTGAGGGGATGTAGAAACTTGCCCACCTTGGTGGTATCGCGCTTAAAATACGGGTCAAACATATCCGCATGTACTTTGTCGATTACCCACTTGGAACCCAGGTGATCTTTCTCCAACGTCAGGAACAAGATAATGGTCTGAGCCTTATTGTTGTACAAAAAGGTAGTGTGCACCTCGGCAAACCAATTGCCGCCGTGGAAGTCCAGTATAACAGGCTTCGTGCCCTCCAACACGTCCTTGCCGAACTGCGCCTTCAGGTCGGCTTTTATACCGGCGTTGCTGGCGTCGAACAACATGCTCAGATACTTTTTACGAAGCTTCACGCTTTGGTATTGCCGGTCCTTCGTATCGTACCGATCGCCTTTGTCGTTCTCCTCGCCGTTAAATCTCCGGAAAAATTGGTTCACCTGTTTGGTCTCGGCATACAACCGGCTCTCATCGTCCATGTCGGAGACGAGCTGGGCCTGTACCGACGTTGTCGAGATCAGGCCCAGTACCAAAGAAAAAAAGATGGCGGCTCTTACGTAGATCATGCACTCGTTTCAGTCACCCGGATATCCCCTAGCATTACATCCCAGAACTCGATAATACGGCCCTGGATTTGGGTTTTCTTCCGCTCTACATAAATGGTAATATCTTTCTTTGTCGTGTCTTTATACTTCAGGCCGTCGTCGGATTCGCCTTCAAAACGTTGGTAGACCGTAACCACCCCTACATAACGCCCGTCGGGCTGACGTTCCAGGTCGCTGATATAGTGAATGTCATACCACTCGATCGACACACGGTCGTAGTTCAAAGCCATAAGACGCTCAAAGTATTTGCGCACCTTATAGTAGTTAACCTCCTTGCGGTTTAATGAGGAAACACCCATTTCGCTATCAGGAGCAAAAAGCTCTTCGGCACGATCCATTACACGCTGTGCCTCGGAGAATGGCGTCTTCTTATTGCCGATAATACTGATATACTTGCTCAGGTCGCGCACTTTTTCCAGCGCGAGCGAATCGATGGCTTGTTTTCGGGATGGGCTGATCTCACCTTTTTGCGCGGACACCTGTCCCAGGATACATACGCTCAGCAAAAGGGCATATACATATTTTATAGCATGCATGTTGTTATACGTTTTGAAAATGGAACATTATTTCTGCTTCACCAGCTCAACCTCTTTGATCTTACCGGAGCCGTCAAACTGGAGATTACCAATGCGGTCGGCGGTCTTCTTCTGATCTTTGAGATAATTCAAATAGTCTTTGATGTTGGTGGGACGATCATAATCTTTTTCACCGCCTTCTTCGTGAATTACGATCAGTACCGGTGTTGACGGCGAAGCAAACAAGGCGAGCGCTTCGTTGATGCTATTGTTCGCAGCCCCGGGGCTGGTGGCATTGGCTATAGCACTGAAATATTGTTCGAGCTTTTTCTGCGGACCAACAACTTCTTTTTCAGCACGGGCACGTGCTTCGGCATCGCGGCGGGCTTGCTCATCGGCCTCACGGCGACGGCGTGCCTCCTCTTCTTCACGCTGCTTGCGGGCGGCAGCTTCTTGCTCCATACGAGCTTTCTCGGCTGCCTGCTGTGCCTCCATGGCTTTCTTTTTACTCTTACAACCGGCGCCCATCGCCATCACTACGACCATTAAGGCCAATATCATAAATCGGGAAGATTTTTGAATAAGAAGTGTCATGTCTCTTGTTTTCTGTTTGATGATATTTTTTCACTACTAAATTATCGTGCCTATTTTTAAGAATTACCAGCACGTATGAAAAAAACTTACAGACTAAACGCACCGAGAGGTGTTTAGTTGTGCCGCCGATATTAAAATCGGATTAATAGCCGGACTGGCAGATCGTTAACCAATCCATCCGGTTAAACCGGAATACAATATCTATATAGGATCCGGAGCGCACAACTTCACATTCGGTAAATAAAAAACCCCCAGTACCAAGTACTGGGGGTTTTCATGTTATCCAAAGCTACGATTAATTTAATCGGGTCACTTTGACTGCGTTCAGGCCTTTTTTACCTTTCTCTTCTTCATACTCAACCTCGTCGTTCTCGCGAACCTCGTCGATAAGACCGGAAACATGGACAAAAATGTCCGCGCCTGAGTTGTGGGGTTTAATGAAGCCAAAACCTTTTGCTTCATTAAAAAACTTTACTGTTCCTTGCATTGTATTATGTATTAAAAATTACTAAAACTGCCGTGCGGTGGGAATCAACTCATCGTACGTAACAACGTCAAAATATACTGAAAGCAATCTTTACGGTATTAACTTAAGGAAGGCAAACAACAAAATAATAGTGAGACTAACTTTGCTGGAGGGCAATTTCTTAAATGCCTGGCAAAGATACGACAATAAAACTCTAATTTCCTAAAGGAGAGCTAATTATATGACAACAACTTCAAAACAAACCCGCACCTTCAATTTAGGCCAGTACGAGATCAACCGCCTGGGATACGGCGCCATGCAATTGACCGGGCCCGGTGTATTTGGCGACGCCCCCGACCGGGCCAGGGCCAAAAAAGTCTTACAGGAGGCTGTCGCCGCCGGCGTAAACTTTATCGACACCGCCGACGCCTACGGCCCGCATACCAACGAATCCTTAATTGCCGAAGCCTTGCACCCCTATAAAAAAAACCTGGTCATTGCGACAAAAGGTGGCTTTAGCCGTCCCGGCCCAGGCCAATGGGTACCCAACGGCACCCCTGGCTTCATTCGCGAGAACATTGAAGGCAGCCTGAAACGCCTGAAAGTAGACGCGATCGATCTCTGGCAATTACACCGGTTCGATTCGAACGTGCCCGTGGAGGAGACACTCCGCCCCGTAGTCGATGCTGTGAAAGCCGGAAAAATACGTTACGTAGGGTTATCCGAAGTAGATGTCGCCCAGATCGAGCAAGCTCAAAAGATAGTGCCCATCGTATCGGTTCAAAACCTGTATAACCTGGGCAACCGCAAGTGGGATAACGTGGTCGATTATACCGCGCAGCGTGGCCTGGCATTTATACCGTGGTATCCACTGGCATCCGGTCCCGAATCCATGGCCGGCAAAATCAGCAGCATTGCCGCCCGCCATAACGCCACAACGGCCCAGATAGCGCTCGCGTGGCTGCTCAAACGTTCACCCAATATATTGTTAATTCCCGGCACCAGCTCCGTCGAGCACTTGCACGAAAACATGAAAGCCGCCGACATCGTGCTGACCGACGAAGAATTTGCCGGGCTCTCTAAATAAAGATCATTCCTGGCAAGGCAAAACGTGGCCTTGCCAGGAACTATACCTTATAGATTAATGTCTTCGATGCCCGCAATCTCGGTTGAGACTTCACCTAACCAGCCGGCATCCTGGTTCGTGCCGGTATGGATCTTAATAAAGTCGATGCCCGTCAGGCTTACCGGTGTACCGCTGCTGTTCACCGCCCAGTCAATATCAAATGTCGCGTTCGTATCTGCATTGGGCACATTGTCCGCATAGCCCCAGGCAAAGGCCGGTGCCAGCCAGTGCTCGGCGGACGGGTCCGGGTTGCTATCGTACGCATGGTTCGCCAGTTTTGTACCCGTAAAGGTGATGCTGTTCCCTTCCCACTGCGGGTAATACGACGCCTGGGTGTGAAACGAATTGCGCTTCACTACACCGGAACCTCCTTGATTGTCCGTCCACGGCACATCGGCATTTAACGGGCTGGGCTTGGTATACGTGATCTGGTAATTTTTGATCGTGCCGGCAGCATTGTAGGCACTGCCAGCCAGCTCATACCACGTATCGTCTGGCAAACCGTTGGCATTCACATCGCGCGACACCATGACAATACCCGGCTCGGCCCAATCGGTGAAGGCATTGCCATATACTTTAAAGTCACGCACACTGGCCACGTTCGCGATGGTGTGGTCAAAACCCACAACAATATAGCCGCCGAAACCGCCCAGGCACACCAGGCCATTTGTTTTACCGACGAGCGCTGTAGCCGCCTTCGTTGCCATTTGAGCCGCCGTATTGCCCGATGTATACGCAGGCAACGTATTGATAAACTGTCCCGGCGCAGGCGCGTAGGTAAACACCTGCGAAATATACTTCGTCGGCACCAGCAGTGACGCCCGTGCATGTGCGTCTTTTAAGGCGTCTGGGGTAACCGACTGTGCGGTGGTAGAGACTTCTTCGTACGCAGAATCCGTGCAGCCGGCCAGGCATAGTAAACCTGCCATGCACATGAGTAACATGTTCTTTTTCATAGTCAACTTTTTTTGTAAACGTTTAATTATATAACCTCAGAAACCTCTGATTCTACTACCGAACAACATGCAGAGGTTGAACCATACGCTGGCCATGAATACGCAGAACGCGACCCGGTCATCCGCACACCCGTTCACCGCAGGCTACAAACTCTGATGGCACGGGGCAGGTCTTCTGACTCTCCTCTCTCTCAACACCTTCCCGTCCACCAGCCGGCAGACAGTGGTCTTGTCGTTGAAAGCTCGTTCCGGCAAACGCCGGATGAGGATTACAGCAGCGGGAACTGTCCAGGATTTACACCTGATTCCCTTTTAATCACTCCGCCAATTGGCAGTATGAACCCTATGCTGAATCGAAAATAGAAATTAAATGATCACGAACCAAGAGACTTATCGGGCCTACGGCTCGTTCAACAGGTGCACCCATCCTTTGTAGAGCTTCACGCTTTTGCGTGGATCGAGCACATCGAAGGTGACTTCGGCACTGTAATAATAGACAGCGGGCGACAACATGGAACCGTTCTTGTCGCGTCCGTCCCAGTCAATATAGATGGAATTGATGTCGTCCCGGTAGTCACCGGTGTAAGAATATACTTCGCGTCCCCACCGATTGAACACTTTGAACCGCACCGTTTTCACGAACCGCGCACAACCATTCTTGAGATGCTCGGGCGCCGCACAGTCGTCGGAAGCACAGGCATAATCGCGCAGGCTGTAGGCGCTGAAGACCGGGTTTGCCGCATCGCCGTTCGGGCTGAAGACATTCGGCAACATATAGTTCGGACAGTTGTCATTGCATACGGCGTCGCTCAGGTCACTTTCGTTGCCCGAGAAATCAACGGCCGATATTCTGTAACACGCCGCATACGAGCTCAAGCCCTCGTGTACAAACATGCGCTCGGTGGCAGCCACTTGCCCGAGTAGTGTATACGCGCCCGCCAACGTCGTGGTCCAATAGACACGGTAATACTGGATATCCGAATTACATCCCCCCGCTTCGCCCGGTTCCCACTGCAACGTGTTGGCGTACGTTCCCGGGCGGGCGATGCAAAGCGTGGCAACGGACAGGCGCTCACAGTCCACTAGCGACACCGTGAGCAAGGGGGTACAAGGCGCCAGCGTATCGCCCGGCTGTACACAAATACGCTGGGAGTAGTTCTCCAGCGGCTCGGGTATCCGCTGCGGGTTGCCATAGCCTCCGCGTGTCATAATGCGATAACAATAGGTTGTGCCGGGTGTAAGGCCACTGTCGACATATTGCAGGCCACCGGCCGTCACGTTGACCGAGTCCACCAACTGCAACTGATCTTCGGCATCTTCCGTACCACCCCGGAAAATGTAATGATACGGATGTGCTTCTATCTGGTTGGACCACGGTACATGCGCCGACCAACCCAGGGTAATTTGATCCTTCTGCGAGGTTGAGCCCACCCTTACCGACGACGCCCAGGCTGACGACCCCAGCAACAAGGTTGTGTCGTTACCCGACTGCGGACTCTTTTTCGTGCAATACCCCAGAATGTTATAATTATAGACGTTCACCTCCGTATTCAAGCCACCGTCCAGGTACGTGGTATCCCCGAACAACGTCGCCACCAGGGTGGAATCGTTCGCCCTGTCGAACCCCACGCCACGGTACACCCGGTACTCATATGGCGGCGGGTATACTGCGGGGTCGACATCAAAGGGCTTCTTCCAGCTCACCCGCACCAGTCCGTCTTGTGTATCCGTCCGCTCCACCGATACGTTTGTAATGATCGGCACATCGGCCAATACCGGTCCTACACAAACCTCTTGCGAAACATAGCTCTCCCCGCCGCCAGGCCCCGGATACACCGCCACCAGCCGGTAACAATATCGTGCACCCGGTGCGAGCCCCATCCCGTTGTTGGTATCGATATACTGCGCCGTAGGTTCGTCTGGTGAGAGGCGTGCCGGCACCGTGTCGATCAACGTATAGCCTAAGCCTGGTGGCATGCCCGTTTCACAATGGTCGGGCTGAAAGTTGGTGCCGTCTACCTTTCGCCATAGTTGTATGGTCTGCGCATTCTGACAGGTATAACGGTCCCATTTCAGCGTCGCCGTGCGCCGGGTGGCATTTAATTGTGCATCATTCCAAATCGGCGCGGGACCCACTACCGTAATGCGCCAGGCCTTGTAGACGGCCAGTCCAAAGGCATCTTCGGCCTTGAAGTACACAGTATAAGGTTGCTCACGCACATGCTCGCAACGGGTGTACCAGGTAAAACCCGCGTACGCCGGTGACGTTTGAAAGATCGTCGGCGAAAACGTCGCGGGGGATTCGCGCAGTGAAAATACCTCCGAGGTTGCGGTAATACGCACATCGTCGGGTGGCGAATCCAGGTCGTATGCGTTGATATATTCCTGAATCTTGTCGCCCGCCGTCACACAAATATCTTCCGGTACGATCAGCTCCGGACGTTTGTTATCGCAATCTTCCACGACAATCTGCATGTCGCGGCGCACAAATCCCACCTGGTAATACGTTCCCTTGGCTTTACGCCGCCAGTCGATGACGATAAAAGCAATATTATACTCCCCTACCATGCCGGGAGCATCCCACACAACATTGCCGCGTTGGTCAATGGTAAACGTCGGTATACCGGTACCGGCCTCGTTGCCCTGGGCATAGTGTGTGTAGAACTTAGAAGCCGCGGGGCTCAGATAATTGAAGACCGAAGCACCACGGTCGCGGTAGGGAACGACCATCTGGTAAGAGATGCTGTCAATGCCGTCGGGGTCGACCGCCTGGGGGTTATGAAACCAGGCTACGCCCGTACACGCGCGGCCCAACGGCGGTTGTCCCAGGTGCACCGGCGTATTGCAGCCCAAATAAGGGTCGATGACCACCTGCGTCTCCAGGTAAAACGGTGTCTGCACCGGGCTGTCCATGTTTAAGATCCCCGCGTTCCGGTTCTCCTCCACATAGCTGATCGTATACGTGCCCACATCAAAATAGTGGTTGATCTCAAAATAGACATAGGCTGTGCCGGACGGCATTCCCTTTGTAGAATAACGGGGATCGTTCGGACGGATCTCCGGCACCTTGACCCGTGGGCTTCGGTCGCCAAAATCAAGGTAATCATTGGCTCCGCCGAAAAGCACGTCCGTATCGTTGGTATTGATATACACCTCGATGCGCACGGTATACGTAATACCGCCGCCGCTACCACAGTCGCCAACCCTTGTCAGCTTGATATTGCCCGCGCGCAGGTGTGTGGCATAGACCGGGCCACCGGGCAGCAGCAGACAAAAAATAACCAGACAGAGCAGCAGGCTGCTCTGCAGAGCATCTTTATTTACCAACATAGCGATTGTACAAATAGGTTAGCGCAAAATACCCCACAACCCATCACACGCCATCCTAACGCCAACCAGCCACCTTCGTGTATGCCGCCTTAAAAAAATATTTTACGTACCCCCATAAAAAGGGGGTGCCCCACTGGAGCCCCCCCGACGGTATGATAGTATAATGATTGTTACAACTATTCCGGCGCTTCCGCGATATCCTTCACCACTACCGGCCAAACACCGGGTTGCGGTACACTTACGCCTTTTGTTTGTCCGCGCTGGGCATCCGAGCCAAAGTAGTATACCGGCCAGCCTTTATAGGTGAGCTGTTTTTTGCCAAAGACATCGATCGAACCGAACAACGTCTTGTCCAGGGTAGACGGAACCTGATCGGGCGTGGCTTCAAAGATCGGCCAGATGGCATCGTGGGCTGCCTCTCCATTTGTGAAGTTGTTGTCGTTATTCTTGTCGACCGTGAATACATACAGCGTGCGGCCGTGGGCATCGGTAAAGTATGTTACGGCGCCATCACCTTCGGTATAATCGCCTTTGTAGTGTTTGTTATCCGCACCGATCAATTGGCCTTTCGCCAGTTGAATCGTATAATCAGGCTTGGCAACAAACCATACACCGCCTACACCTTCACCGGTAGTTTGACCGGCTGCCTCACGCGTGCCGCCTGGTGCATAGTAATAGAGTGGCCATCCTTTGTAGGTTGTTTGTGCCGCGCCGTTCGTCGTAATGGTAGCGAAGTCGTCAAAATCAAGGCCTTCACCGACCAGGTCTTCCGTCAGTCCGGCAGCATTGTATACGGGCCAGGCGGTGGCACACCCACCTGTACAGGTATTGGCACCCGCTACGTCGGTAGCAAAGTAATACAGCGTATTACCTTCGCTATCCGTCAGGTACGAACCGAGGGTTGCGCTGGTAGCCAGCTTGATTGCCGGTTCCGGTTCGTCGGCTTCCGGTGCTTCCTCTATGTCTGCCACTACTACCGGCCAAACACCGGGTTGCGGCACGCTTACACCTTTTGTCTGTCCGCGCTGAGTGTCTGATCCAAAATAGTATATCGGCCAGCCTTTGTAGGTGAGTTGCTTTTTGCCAAAGACATCGATCGTACCGAACAGTGTCTTGTCCAGGGTGGAAGGAACCTGATCGGGTGTAGCTTCGAAGATCGGCCAGTTGGCATCGTGGGCTGCCTCTCCGGTCGTAAAGTTGTTATCGTTCTTCTTGTCGACCACGAATGCATACAGCGTACGGCCATGGGCATCGGTAAAGTATGTTACAGGGCCATCACCTTCGGTATAGTCACCCTTGTAGTGTTTGCTGTCCGCACCAATAAGCTGGCCTTTGGCAAGTTGAATCGTGTAATCAGGCTTGGCAACAAACCATACTCCACCTACACCTTCACCGGTTGTCTGGGTGGCTGCTTCGCGCACGCCGCCCGGCGCATAGTAGTAAAGTGGCCATCCTTTGTAGGTAGTCTGTGCCACACCGTTCGTCGTAATGGTAGCGAAGTCGTCAAAATCAAGACCTTCACCGACCAGGTCTTCCGTCAGTCCGGCTGCATTGTATACAGGCCAGTTGGCGATACATCCGCCTGTACAGGTATTGACACCGGCTACGTCGGTAGTAAAGTAATACAGGGTATTTCCATTGCCATCCGTCAGGTACGAACCCAGGGTCGCGCTGGTACCCAACTTGATCGCCAGTTCCGGTTCGGCCGGTGTCGTGTCATCATCGTCACTGCAACCAAGCACTATAGCGGAAAGGGCTACCGTCAAAAGCATGCCCCGTAAAAAGAGCATACGTGTGTTAAACAATAGTTTCATACAGATTAAAATTTGTTTAAGGGTGTAAAAAGAAAAGTTGTAGAAAAAGGTATCCCAGGAAGCGGCCATCGGGCCGCTTCTCGAAACAACATACGTACTCAGGTAGTGTGGCTCACGCAAACGCGCGGAGCCTTATATCATTTGCCTTTGTGCGACTTCAGCTGAAAAGCGCGTGTCACGTTAAAGCCCAGGTGGATGTCACCATCGAAGAAGTCGCCGTCCGTCTCGGTAATAAACGTCCGCTCGATCATGCCCCGCGTATTGGTCATCACGATCTGGAAGACGTGGCCGCCGGTCTCGATATCGATCGCCAGGCCAATGGCATCCTTGTATGGTGAGTTATCGGTTGCATTCAGACGGTAGTAATACTCGGCATTCACGGATACGCTACGGGTCAGTTTGATACGGCCACCGATACCAATCGCTGCCTGCGTATTCTCTGTATCACCCTCGCCCAGGCCGATGTAGTTTTTGTGGACCACGGTCGGCATCAGCTGCAGCGACAGCTTCGACGTAAAACGCCGGGCAATCAACAGCTGGCCGGTGTACGACAGCCGGTCGATCGTTTCAAAGCCCGCCGGTGTCTCATCGTCCTTGGGCGACGTTTTATACGCCCCGCTGCCAAATGCCGTGATGGTAAAAGGTACACCCTCCCTGGTCTGGCGCAACAGCTTATACTTCAGGTAGCCGTCGACCGTCTTGTCCACTGAGTTACGGCCAATGCCAACGCTCAGGTTATCGGTCAGACCATACTCCAGGCCAATGCGTACGAAGGCATCGTCCAAACCGAACATCTCATACAATCCGCCGTTAACACGTCCGAAGCGGTGTGAAAAAATAAACTCCAGGGTGCCGGCGCTGGTGGTCTCTACCGAGTGGCCGTTCACCAGCCGTGACCCCTTAAAGGCCTGGCCAATATAGCCCTGGTCTTCCTGGCCTGTGGAAAGTTCTTGCAACAGCTCGTCTTGTGCCCGCGCCGAAAACGTCAAACATGTCGTAAAGGCCAGCGCTGTAAAAAGTGTTCTGAATATAAACCGCATAGTTCGTGATTATTGAGGCTTGTAGGTTACTTGAATGGTTACGTCCACCTGCTCGGCAATATTCTGCCACAGCAATTTGGGAATCTGCACGTTGTAGTCTGCCAGCTTGACGACAAAGCTTGATTTCATCAATAGCTTGTCGCCTTGCTTTTCAACGTGTCCCGCGATTTCGACAGGCCGCACCACACCGTGTATGGTCAGTTTGCCTTTCGCTGTCACGGACTGTGTTGCCGGCCCCGAGGGCGTATAGCCCTGCAGTTTTCCGGAAAACGTTGCCGTTGGATATTTCTCCGTTTCCATATACTTCTCGTTGAAGTGCTCCTGCATCAATGCTTTGTCAAATTGATAGCCCTTGATGGGAATGGAAAAGGCAATATCTCCGCTGGTCGCATTAAACAAGCTGGAAATTTGCGTGTTCTCCGCCTTGATATCTTCCACCGTGGCCTTCGAGAAAAAGGAGGTTTCTCCTTTCTCGGCCTTATACTTTTGCCCCAGTGCCGGCAAAACCATTGCCAGCGCGAGGACTACGAGGATCACACGTCGCTCCATAAACCTGATAGGGTTAGGTTAAGACTAGTTATTAAGCGCACCATCGTCCACCCAGCAGGCAATCTGGTCAATGGCTGACTGTGACAGCGCCGGCTGGCCTGCGGGCGGCATGCTTCGGGCACCCGTGCGGGCCTTAATCGTAGTCGCATTGTTTTTAATATTTGTGAACTGGGTGAAGTTCGGACTTTGCGAGCCTGCTACGTGACAACCGGTGATCGCACAGTTTGTCTGAATGATGTTCTGGATATCACCGCTATAGGTCACACCACTTGCACCACGCGCAACGGTAGCGCTAATCACCCGTGAGCAATTATCCGCGTCACGCACCGTGACAGAATACTGTCCGCTGGCCAGGTCTTCGAATACGGGGTTCGTGCCAAAACTGCCCGTGCCCAGTTTATACTGGAAGGGTGTTTTTGTACCGGTAGCCGTTACCGTAATCGTGCCTGTGTCTTCGCCACAGCCGTTGTCGCTCGTTGTTTCCGCCGAAACAGCCAAATCACTCGAAGGTACCTGCAGGGAAACCTCGGTCGTCGATTCACAACCATTGGCGTCTTTCAGCGTAACAGTATAGCTACCCCCCAGCAATTTGCTGAATGCACCGTTTGCCTGGAAGGTGCTACCGTCGATGCTGAACTGGTACGGCGTACGGCCGCCCGTACCCGACACAGTGATGGAGCCGTCTTCAACACCACACGCCGACGGATTACCCTGGTTGTCTACCGCAAGGGTCAAACCACTCGTGGCGCAATCCACCATTTCTTCTTCAGAATGGTTTGCACAGGCACTGGCCAACAGGCCTATTAGGAAAAAATGGACATAGTTCGCCCTGCGAATCATAAAATTCTTTGTTTTTTAGTTAAAATTGATACTTGAGTGAGAAGAAAACCCCCGAGCTCACCAGGTCGACCTTACCTTCGCCGACGCCGGAAAGAGGAGCTTTGAGAAAGGGTTCCGCCTGTACCTGGAACCGCCTGCTCAGCCGATGCTGTATGCCGATTGAGATATTCAGCATACTAGCCCAGTCGTTGTTTTTACGTGTATACGTTTCGTTATATATGTAGTCCTGCGTAGGACCTTTTACTCCATAGGTATAATCTTCGTTCAACATGATGTACGACGATATACCGGTCGTGATCGAGAAATTGGTGCGCGCCTCCGGTCGTATATAGTACGTCACGTTCAGCGGCAGGTCCAGCACGCGGCACTCGCCATCCAGCCAATCCGCCTTTACCGTGTACGGTCCCGAACCGTATGTCTTCTCGGGATTCTTGCTGGTATAGATCTTACGCGACCAGATGGCGCCCGCGGTAATCCCGATGCGCTTTATCGGCATAAACTCTACCAGCAAACCGATGTTGATACCCGACTTACCCGGACGCTTGTACCCAATCGTACTGAAGTCCGGCGACACCGGCAGCTTGATATACCAACGCGACACTTTTTCCTTCTCTTGCTTCTTCTCTTCTTCCTGTGCCGCTACAACCTGGGTGGTATCTTTTTTCCCGGCTTCCTTCACGGTAGCGCTGTCTTGTCGTACAGCTGCCGCCAGCGTTTCCTGCCCCGAAATAGTTTCGCCTTTGTTGCGCTTCCGCATCGGAGGACCATGCACACCCATCACTTCGTCCTTTTCCCGCACATACACGTCGTCTGCTTCACCCTCCTGCTTGTCGCGGTCCGAAGCTTGTGCGGTACCAGCCTGATCCCGGCTGTCCCGCACCGCTCCTTGGGTATCAGGGTAAAGACCTACTTTCTTTTCATCCGTCTGCACGCCGGCGCCGACAAGTTTGTCGTCTTTCGTTGCCGCGTTTGCTACGGGCTGTTGTTTATTCTTTGTATCTGTTGCCAGTGTAGATACTTGATATTGTTGTTTCTGCGTCGCGGTATCCTCTTCTTTTACTACAGCAGCTTCCTGTATACCTTCTGCACGATTCGCGCCGGGGGCTGTTTTCGATTGCTCTGACGCGACCAGCTTTTTATCCGCCGTAGCATCTACCGGACGGCCTGCGACCCGCTGCACCGTGATCATACTATCCTGCTGATTCGATCCAGCAGTCGCAGACTTACCTTGTTTTGCATTCACCTGTCCCGTCCGGCCAGTTTGGTTAATTGTTCTTCCTTCCGCATCGGTGCTGACCGCTGTCTGGCGTTGCACCCGGCGGCGATTGCTCGTTGCTTCCGCGCCGGCTTCCCCGGTCTTGTTTGTACTGCTTCCACCGGCCTCTTTCAGGCTGCTGGCAGTGGTTGTATTTTCTGTCGACGCTACAGCCGTTGTCTTATTGACCGACGTCGCATTCTTAGCTGTCGTATTTCCTGCCAGGGCCTGCCGGGATGTTTCGCTCTCCTGCGTAGTTCCCTTTGCACCCGTCCGTACCGTAACCGTTCCCTCACCGTCGTCGGCAGCATTGTTCGGCAGCCTCTCTGTTGTCGTTCCCGGTATGTCCTGTGTCGGCGTGCCGGCGTCCCCACGGTGTGTCGGCACGGTCCGGGCAAGTGCAGTGTCGTTTTCCGCAGAAAGCAGTGGCATAGTGTCTACTACCGTTGCTTCCTGAGGAGAAGTCATTCTGTCGTCCGACTGCCATACCGACCATACAGACGAGAGCAGCATGGCTCCCACCAGTACGCGCAGCGTGATGCGTCGGAAAAAAGCAGCCCTGTCGTCACTGTCCAGACGTGCGCGCAGCATCTCCCAGTCCTGCGGATCGTACGCAGGCTCGAGGCCGCTTGCTGCCTCCCGGAACAGCTTATCCAACTCTTTGTCTGACATCTCAGGCATACTTTTTCACGTTAATCCTTTTCAGCAACGTCCGCAGCTGCTCACGCGCTTTAAACAGGTTAGATTTAGAAGTCCCCACTGAAATTCCCATCTGGGCTGCAATCTCCTCGTGCGCATAACCGTCTATCACGTACAGGTTAAAGACAGTTCGGTACGCCGGTGTCAATTGCTGCACCATCATGACCAATTCTTCGTAGGACAGCGCGTCCAGCGCATCTCCGTGTACCGACACCACTTGCGCGGCGGCAGCCTCCAGATCCTGATGATGCTCGTGCTTACCCGATTTGCGGTACTGATCAATGGCCGTATTGATCATGATCCGTCGCAACCACGCTTTAAACGAAGACTGATCTTCGTGCTGGTTCAACCGTGTGAACACTTTCATAAATCCATCATTCAGGATCTCCCGGGCTTCTTCCCGAGAGCGCGTGTACCGCAGGCAGATGCTCATAGCATACCCATAAAAATGCTCATAAAGCACCTTCTGGGATTCGCGGTCGCCCTTGAGGCAACGTTGAATGATTGCGTTAAGCTGCTGCGGGTCTTCCAAGCATTCTTAATTTTTAAATCTTCCCCAAGACGGCCCTTGTCCGGGACAGGTTGCCTGCACTTGAAAAAAAATTAATAGGATTCCGGGATGTATGGAGAAAACATCCCGAAGGTAATTAGCATTCAGGCACTTCCGCAATCGATGTCGCCTATTTTACAAAGGTGTCAACCCAAAAATTCCTTAGAAAGAGGCACCCATGCCGAACATTACCAAAGATTCTTCTTCGGACGCCCCGAAATTTACATGTAACGAAAGCTGATTCATAAATGGCACAACATAGAAGCCCGACGATTACACACGTCCGGATCTTAAATGCCCATGTACCGACGCTGCTATCGCAGGTAAAATACCCCTTTTAGCCGAGCCTCCTCCCACGGCCGCTGCGAGCCTTTCGACAGGTCTTCTACATGGTTACGTGTGTTCATAAATACATCCTCGATCCGCTGCGACACCTTCATCTGCTTGATCAGCTCGCCGGTATACAAACCGTGTGCGCCCGCGCCGTCGGAGGCGACCGAGCCGGGGTCTGTCGCATACGCAATGATCATCCCCGAAGGTGCGTTGACTTTGGCCAGCCCTGCTCCACCCCGCTTACCGGTCGGGAACGGGTTGTTTCGACACGCATCCAGGATGATCATGTTCAAGCCCTCGTGGTTTGTCACTTCGAGTGTGCGCAGCACCCCCGTCAACGGAATGGTCTTCTGCCGCACGTCCAATACCGACTGAATGTCGGCGTCCACCGGCACCAGGTAATTGGCGCCGTCTACTTCCAGCCCATGTCCGCCATAATAAAACACCGACACATCCACATCCTGCACACGATCGCCAAACGCATAAATGGCATTCTTCATTTGCTCGTAGGTCCCGTCTGTAATTTTCATCACATCAAAACCCAGCTCGCTCAACGTGGCCGCCATACCGTTGGCATCGTTCACGGTATTGTTGAGCTTGTTAGTATATTGATACGAGGCATTGCCGATCACCAGGGCTACCTTCTTCTGTGAAGCCTTGACCTTGCCGGGCACACCTGTCTTGTCAGTTACCGCCGTCTTCGGTTCGTAGGTGATGTAAAAATCCTTCGTCGTAGTTTTGGTTTCCGTATTCTCTGCCGTGATACGCACTTTGTTCTTACCGGGCAGCAAGTCAGCCTCTCCGGTGAAGTGACGGTCACCATCCAGGATTGCCTCCTTGCCGTTGATATATACTTTAGTGATACGCTCATTTCCTTCGATCATACCCTCCACGGTTGTTTTATCGGTAGACACGACCTGGGTGGCATAACTACGGTCCAATCCCGGTGTATTGATCCTGATCTCCGCCGGCGTATTGCGCTCGATGTAATATAGTTGCACCGCGCCTTTCTGCATCCCGACGGCCAGATATTCACCATTCCCGGATATTGCCAATGCCCAGGGTATACCCGGCAAGGATACCGTACTGGTGATCTCGGCCTTCTCCAGGTTTACGGTCCACACCGCCGAGGCATCTTTCGAAATATAGGCCACATGGCCTGCACCGGGCGCAAATGACATTTCGTCGACGCGATAACGCATCGGCACGCGCTTGCTTTCATTACCCGTCAGCCAATCGTAGGAAAGAATCATGTTGCGTCGCTCCGGCTGGTTCCGGCCCTGCATACCACCTTTGGGAATAAACACCTCCTGTAACCCGACCACAAAGCGATCGCCCAGCGAGTTCATGGCCGCGGCATGGAGTACCGAGCGTGAGCCTGTGTACTCACCGCTTTGCAGCGTAAGCTCGCGTAAGAATTTTTGTGTGATCGGATTCCAGCTCAGCACGCTGCCTTGCTCGGTAATCATAAACAATTGTTGCCCGAAGCGATCGTACCCCACAAACATGGGGTTTCTAACCGTAGCGGGCACACGTATATTTGCATGGGTAAGGTTTGCCTTCAGATCGAAGAGCTCGAGGTTGTTATCCCGCGTGTAGAGTACTAGTGTTTGCCGGGAGGGATCGAGGTTGACCAACACCAGTTTGACCGGCACCTTTGCCGTACGAACACGATCGAAATTACCGGTGGCATATTGATCTATAGCACCACCCGCCGTAACCACGACAAACGTGTTGTCTTGTCCGGTAAACGAAGTATATAAAACCTTCTCGTCAACAGACCACTGTTTCACCATACTCCTGTCCGCCACATCCCAAATGGATATATTCCCTTTTTCATCGGCCACTGATAAGTATTTCCCATCTGCGGAAAACGCCATCGCCACCACTTTTATGGGGGCATCGCGCGTAAGCACCTGGTATGGTGTAAGAAAAATATCCTGCGCAGCAAGCGATGTAGCAATATTGATTGTAAGAAAGAGTAATAGAAAAATTCGAAACATATATAGTTCGTTTAAGATATGGAGCTCGTATCAACGTGTGAAGGCAACCAATTGTTTTGATTCACGTTACAAAATCAAATTTATACTGAACCCATTAATCACTTAAACAAACCACATGAAAAAGTCTTTAGTAGTGGCGCTTTTAATCTTAGTCGCAAGAAATACTGCGTATAGCCAGCAGGATAAAGGTGATGTCAACGTCACCTTTTCCGGCACCTATACCAGCAACAAGTTGTATAGCTTCGGACAGATCTTTATCAAAGGCGGTTATTTTGTAACCAAAAACATCGAAGCCGGTATAAAACCGCAATTTCTCTTCGGTGACGGCTTCTCTGGCACCGGTGTCGGCCTGTATGGAACCTATAACTTCCTGACCAAAGACGCCAAACTGGTGCCATACGCGGGCGCTGAAATCAACCACTCCAGCCTCAAATCCGGCGGTGGTGAAGAGTCGGGCAAAATGAAACAAACAAACATGGGCCTATACGGCGGTAGCAAATACTTTATTACCGAAAGTCTGAACGTTGATGCCGGCATGAACTTCTCGTTCAACCTGGCCAGCAGCCCTTCTGAAATGGACCTCGGCATGATCTTCCAATTCCAGGTAGGTGTGGGCTTTATCGTCGGCAACGTCAACAAAAAGAAAGTAGCAGCCGAGTAGTCTCGCACACAGCCGATAACATTAAAGTTGGTGAAGTAGGTGAAGCGGTGAGCTGGTTCCGTCCCTCCGGAACCGCTCACTTGCTTTTTCCTATCGCACAGTCACTGTCTTGATACCTTCCCTACCAAACAACGTCGGGAAATACATACACTCCACCCGCGCCGGATTCAATGCATAGGTTCCACTGAAACGCGGTATCAGTTCCACGGTATATCGGTATACCCCGGGTTCGAGGTGTTTAAAGAAGATCACCGTCTTTTCATACCGGTGCTCACGATAAACTTCTTCGCGGTTCGCTCCCGGCAGCCTGGCGCCATACGAGCATCCCGCCGGGATCGGTATCTCCAACATAACATAGTCGGCCGCGTGTTTTACCGTTACCGTAGCCGTCAACCGCACAGGCTTACCCGCCACCAGGCGCAGGCTGCCCGGCTCAAAGGCCGTTGTTACCACAAAATCTTTATCTACCGGCGCTGGATTCTCCACCCGGTGTTGCTGATGGGCTGTCAGGTATACCGGCCAGTCACCTGTTTTGGAAACCTGCAGCGCTGTAACATTCCCACGGAATGTATAGGGGAATGCGTGGATCGTCGTATCCTTTTTATCGCCAGACAATCGTAGCGTTACATCACGGTCCATGCGCTGCGACGGATTCGTAAGCGCTGGTGAGAGCATTTCCAACAGCAACGACGACTCATACGTGTTCCGCCAATGTTGCCCGCGCATCTCCAGGAAATAATAGCGAATACGGGTCAGGTCTTGCGGTGCCACTCCCTCCTCTTTCGCCAACAACTGGTACACCTGCCAGGTATTGGTCAGCGCGTTGTCATCAACCGGACCGTTATATACCCCCCAATAATAATTCCCTTTGGAGGTCACCTGTCGCATGGACTGGATCCATGCCCGATCGATCTTGCCGCCCGTAAGCTGCACGATACTTTCCACCAGCAGCCGCTCGCGCAACGTAGCCCGGGTTGATTGCCGCACGGCATACACAACATCTTGTGCCGCCACCGTCTGCCCTTGCTCTAACAGAAATTGCATCACAGCAAGCTCAACCGGCAGGCTGTAGTGCGATAGCGCACCCGCCAGCGTACGAAACAACAAGGCTTTATCAACCGGTACGGCATAACCCTGCCGTGCAGCCAGTTGCAAACTACGCGCAACGTGCAACGTCACCCATACGTCGGTTGCACCGCTGTTCCACCAGGACCATGCGCCATCGCGATTCTGATGCGACACCAGCTTCCGGATAAGCTTTTCGACGGCGGCTTGCGCACGAAACTCCTTCTTCTGGTACGTCAATAGTTGTTGCTCCACCAACAGTGCCCGCAACCGCGAGGCTAACTGTTCATTGCAGTCGTAGGGATAACTTTTTAAATAGGCCACCTCTTGCAGCAACACATCCGACAGGTTGCCCTGTGCATGGATCGTGACAGCGGTTGTGTCTCCAAAACGCCAGGTAAACGTCGTATCGCTCGCCAGGCTGGCAAACATGCCCGTTGTCTCCAACGTGCCCCGTGGGTACACCGGCAGGGTTCGCACCTCGCCGTCACGGTACTGTTGCGTAGCGGCCGTATAACGAACAGACACGGAATCATGTCCAACGGTATGTAAGTAAAGACTGTCGATCACTGCACGGTCGAGCGCCACGCTGTCGTTGCGTTGTACAACATCATTCACCACAATGCTGCGCATCACGTGCATCACCTCGTTGTTGTGCTGTGTGATCTTACCCAATGCCACCGCGTGATCGCCGGCCACCAGAAACTGCGGCAGTGAAACCTCTGCCAACAGCGGCTTATATGCAGGCACGTACGCCCGGGTCTGTCCCGTACGCCGACGCGAGCCCATGCCCAGCACGTATATATTCCAGCCGGTTATATCATCGGGAAACCTGGCTTCAAAGACGGCACGCCCCGCACGGTCTGTACGCAGGCGCGGTTGCCAAAACGCATCGTCGCGGAAATTACTCCGCAGATTCTCCGGTATATCCTGTGACGATACAGCCGGCCGACTGGGCACCCGTGTCTTAGCCTTGTCCTCAACGTCCAGACTATTGGCACCTCTGACCGCCAAACCAGCCATGCGGCCCTGGAGCGCGCGATGATAACCGGCCACCACTACCTCTTGCAACATTTGGACATCCGCGTGTAAGCTGACATTCACCACTGACTGGTCTGCCGCACGTTCCACCGTACTATACCCTATAAAAGAAAACACGAGGGTAGCATTAGGAGGGCAATCCAATGTATAATATCCATCCATATCGCTAATAGTCCCTTGCGTGGATCCGCCCACCATCACATTTACGCCCGGAATCGGCAATCCATCCTCATCCGTCACGCGTCCCTGCACGGCCGTACCCCAGGGCTGTCGTGATGCCGACGGGATGTAGTATTGATTGCGCAGCCGCTCCACTTCCTGCTCGCGTTCGACGGCATCCAACGGCCCCGTACCCAACCGCTGTCGGGCCGCCGCCAGTGCCGCCGCGCTGACCGCGTCGGCCGCCGACAACGGGCTATCATCCACCGTTCGGTAGGTATGCCCATACGGCCGCACCACCAGCGAATCGACCTGCACATATTGCCCCGTCTCAAAGACGACCACCACACGGTATGTCCCTACCGGCAAGGCCCGGTCCAGTACATTTCCGGCAAACGGATATTGCTCCTCCGGACCATCGCAACGAATAAAACAAGCGGTGTTTACGGCAAGCCCCTTTGCCGCCGGATAAGGATCAAGTGTTACCCGGCCCATGCTTTGCGTCGATTTGGACAAGCGAGGAGACTGTCGGTAATGATAAAACTGTTTTACTCTTCCTCCCGGCACGAACCGCATACGTTGCGCGGTATAGGCTCTGTCGCGCAAAAGGCCAAACGCCATATTCCATGGCCGTGATGCCTGCTGAATCCTTGATCGAACATCAACCTTCTTCAGAAGCAGCATATTGTTGCGCAACTGATATTGATAGTCCAACTCAACTGGAAAGGTCATGCGCACGCTATCGTTGTGCGTAATGGCTGCCATTCCGGGGTAAACCGGCCCCACCAGTGAATACCAGAGGTTACCTTCCCGGCCATTCAATGTGAGGTAATGATCTCCCTGCTGCAGGTATGTACTCTTGGCAATCCCCGCACGCTCAAAGGGTATAAAATGCGTCGCAAGCCCGACTACCTCTTCCTTTGTCAACTTATAGGGCATTTCCACACGCGTTGCCTGCGCGGGTAAATGATTGTAATCCAACGACAAAATCAGTTTCTGTGCCGAGTCTATACGCACGCGGGGTAGCGTGATCTGTGACAATGGCAGGCGTATGGTAACCGTGTGCTCACCGGGCTGCACCGTGAACGAATACGGCTGTTGCAGCGCACCGCCATAATACACCACGCGTCCATCGACATATACAATATGTGCTGGTATGAGCTCTCCGCGCAGCACAACAAACGGCGCGACCTGTGCGACATCGGAAGGCTGCCGGTTTTCAAAATATCCGCTCGCGGGAAACAGAAAGCGATAAAACAGCAAGCTGTCCAACCCCAACCGGGTGCCCCAGGTAGCATATGATAATGGTCTGCTTAACCTCTGCTTTAAACCTTCGGCCAGAAATACATTCCGTTCCGCCCGCTTGCGTGGCATCTTCCCTAAGTTAGGCACAGCGACATCGGTCGGCATCGTAAACTTCCGTGTATAGGCATACGCTGTCAGATCCACGTCGCGTACCGGTCGGCCATGTGTATCGCGCACGGTGATCGTGATGGGCGCCCGTTGCCCGGGATATACCTGGTCAGGATGCTCCACGCCAATGGCCAGCTCGTGGGTATCAAAGGTGAAGGGATGCTCCTCGTTGTATACATTACCCCCCCAGGTATATTGCACAGACAGCGTATACGTCGCCCGGGCGTCAGCCTTACGCATCCACAACAGGTCCACATCCTTCCCCATCGCTATCAGTCGGCTGTTGCGGAAAAGAAAATACCGAAATAGTATATGCCGTGGGTTTTCGGTCTTCACATACAAGGAGTCGTGTGTACGTCGCGCGGTAAACACCAGCGCCGCGGCCTCGTCACGTGGGGCCAACGACACGGCGCTGTCGGCATAGTGTACCCGGTAGAGTGCCGCGGTATAGCGCACCTTCTCCTGATAGGGCAACACCACTTCGCGCATGGACGATGTACCCACACCGGTAAAGGTCTCTAACCGCACCGCACCCGACACAGGATATTTGCCTGCATCCCAGGCTTTCACCTGCACCGTGTCGCCCCGCAGCAACAACGCCACGGGAAAGGGTCGGCGATTATACGAAAGTGATACGACCTTTTCTATCCGTTCCTGGCTGCTGTTCAGAAAAGAGACAACGGCCTCATATCGTAACGCAACATCGGGCATCACACTATCGGGCAACACCACCGCGGTCTCGCCGACAGGATCCAGCACAAGCGTATGATACCACAGCGTATCGGGCACAAAAACCTGCCGCGGAAAATATTGCTGCACCCGCACCGGGCGCAGTAAGATCTCTGCCCGCCCATCGTACACCGGAAGATCATTGGCATCAACGCCTTTCAGGTATAACCATGAAGGTTCTCCGGGCCGCCCCTGCTCCACCCGCACGGAATAGGTGTTTTGCTGTAACACATAATCCTGAAACTGAAAGCTGCCCGGTGGCAGGGTGCGCCGGCGACCGCGCTGTAACCGGATAAAATAACGGCGATCACGCAAAAGGCCCAGGCTATCATGCAAAACAAGCTCATGGGTGTAAGCCCCCGGGCGAAAAGGTTTTGCAGTACCCAGCTTTCTGTCAGACACATCATCGCGATAGCTGTTATCCGAAAGGTACAAATCCACCGGCTTGCGAAACCGACGTCCGTGTTGTGAAACAATATAGGCCTTCAACCGCACTGTGTCACCGGCTTTGTACACCGGCTTATTCGTGGCCACATATCCGCCCATACTCACATCTCCCCAAAGCGGGCTAAGACGATAATAAATACCGGGAGGCGACAATCGACTGCCATATACCAGGTTTGAAATGTTTCGTTTGACGTAATGGTACGGCGAGAGCAGAATCTTCACCGGCGCCGAGCGGAGAACTTTCCGGCCTGTACGCGCTACCAGGCCGTTGTTCGACTGACGCTGGATAGCAAAATACGAGACATGGCCTTGGTACTCCACCCGCAAAACTCCCTGGCGGTTAGCGCTGGCCAACCGGTAAGTGTCACTGACTGTATCGTATGGGATCTTCTTCTGCCGCACATACACATGTGCATCGGTAATCTCCCTCCCCAGCGAGTCATACAGCACCAGCACCAGGTCCCGCCGGTTGTTCAATACTTTCAGGTCTACGTTGTTAACCGAACGTAGCTCCCCTCCCAAATCACCACCATTGGCATACATAAACATATAATGCCCCACCGGCAACGTGTGGGCATACGTCGAATCCGTCGGGTATACATCCACCAGCGTATCGAGCATAGACACATCAAAATCGTGAATATTGTCGTACAACCGTTGAACCTCACCCGGCCGGACCTTATAAATAAACGTGTAATAACCGGACTGACGACGCGTGGCGAGATCCTGCGCACGGGCCGACATCGCAACGACCAGCAACCACAGCGTCAGACAGGCAAATCGATAAAGGTTCTGCATAGGAGTAGGTTAGTTTTATCCGGGATGCAGAACCGAACACAATTCCATAACGACGGGGCCAAAATTTTCCAAAAAAAGAGCACCGCCGTTTCCAGCAGTGCCCAAAAGAAAGATAGCGGAAAAGTTTACTCCTTGACGAATGCACGCACGCGGCGAAGGCCACCTTCACCGGTTATTTGCAGGAAATACACACCCGGTTTAAGGGTTTCCACAGAGATCGCATAGTCGGCAAGCTCCTGCGGTGTTACAGTCTGTGACCACACAGGCTGCCCCAGGGTGTTGCGTATCGCCACCTGCACCGCGCCGCGCATTGATTCGTGCAGTTGCACGTGGACGGTGCGGCCGGCCGGTACAGGGTATACCCGCAACGATGCTGCCTCGCCGGAAGCAACGCCCGTAACACCATCCGTCACGCGCACTCGTACAGGAAGGCGTTTGATGGCACTGTTTTTCGAATTGCTGGTAATAAACGCTGTGTGCTCATATGTGCCAAGGGGCAGTTCCTCTGCGTTGATTTCCAACGTCACGAGCTGCTGCCCGCCGCTCGATACTTCACTGGCATGGCCCATCACATTCAACCAGGGCGCCGCCGGCGCAATGAGAATGCTGGTACTGTCGGCAGAGAAGCCACCATCAAAGGGACCTTTGATCACCAGGGCATCCGTGGCATCCGTGTTCTCCATGCCTACCGCCTGGTATCCGTCTGTGGGAATATCGAGGTAATGCAGCTCAATGCTGCCATCCGGATACAATACGATCTGGAAGGTGCTGGCGCGGGTCATATCGGGTACACCGATAAAGCTAAACGGCGGCACCTGTGTATACTGTACGGTAAACTTGTCGTCTTCGTCCAGGTAATGAATGCTGCCGCCGATCGACGGATCGAGGTCGTCCCAATGCGCAGCAATAAAATTATTTGGGGCCGCGGGATTCAACAGACTGTGGTCGAAAATAAAATCGCCGACAGCACCAAATGAAATAAATCCATCGGAAGCAATCTTCACCCGCTCGAACCGCTCGCCATAGAACGGAAAGAAAAACGGCAACACCATCGACATAGAATCGGTATCGCCAAGCTCCACCGCCGTGCCCCGGGCACGAATGTCATTCCAGCGGAATGTAGGCCCACCCGGGTGACGGCTGTCGATAAAGGTATAACCATGCTGGTCCGGACCGCCGTGGAAAGGCGTTGGCGCTTCAATGACGGGTGACGCCACCTCAAAACGCAGTGACGCCTCGCCCGTGTTGCCCAGGTCAAACGTAGGATAAGAACGTTCACCGGGTTTAAGCGTAACGACCAGTTCATCCTCCGACGTTGTCAACACCGGTGCGCCTTGCACTGAAAGCTGTACGGGGACCCCAACAGTAGACCGGTTCGGATCGTTATTAACCACCAGGAGCGTATCGCGATACACACCGCTCGTGGTGGCCGTTGCATCCAGCACCAACCCCAGGCTACGGGTTTCACCGGGCGGAATCGTATATACTGTTTCGTCGGTCACGATCCAACCGGCATGGTGTTTACGTTTGAACGATAGCTTCAGGGTACTCATGCCATCGTTGCCCACTACCAGTGACGGATAGGCACGCTCGCCCTCCACCAGGGAAGTTTCTACCCTTTCGGTAGTGGATACAATACGAGCCGGTTGCCGCACGTGCAACGCTGCTGCTACCGGAATTGCATCCGTAGTCGGATCAGTGTCCGACACAGTAATGGTAGCGGTATAATCACCGGTCTCCAGCGTTTTGGCATCCAGGTATACACGCGCTACAGCAATTTGTCCGGGCGCCAGACTTCCCGTGGCGGGCGTGATAGTCACCCACGGCGCAATACCCTGCGGCACTTCCAGCGCAAAGTGTGTAGTCTCTCCGCCGGGGTTGCTCATTTCAATGTATGTTGTATCGGACTCACGGTAGTCAACCGTGGAGGTCAGGGACTTCTGGTTTACCACCAACGCCCCGGAACCCGTTACCTGCACACGTGCCGGCAATGTCAGTTGGTCCACGTCGTTCGCGATATCCACGATAATATCCGCCAGGTACGCGCCCGGCAGCAGCCTGGTGGCATCGGCCACCGATGTCAGTGTAACCTCTGCACCGGGATTCAGCACACCACTCACCGGCGTAATTTTCAAAAATGCCGGCAGCGAATCAAAACCACCGTCATGAATGGAAACGTCGTCGATATAAATATGCCCTGTACCCTCGTTATGGGCCTGGAACGCGATAGCATTGATTGTGGATGTTATTCCCGCACCTTCATAGACCTTCGTCTGATTGATATATACTTCAAAAATCGACGTCGTATGATCGACCGCTATGGAAAGGGCAAAGTATCCTGACGGAAAAGTCGCATACAAGGGCATACGCGTCGTAAACTGTAGCTTCTCATTAAACACCTGCACGCTTTGCGTACCGTCGGCGCCAAAACGTATCGACGTAACCGGAATCCCCGAAGGGTATGCCAGCGGCATCACCTCGAAAGAACTTGTGCGGTCGTCGATCTGCAAGCGTACGCTACAGACCGACTTACTCCCCTTGCCTGTAGCAATATAGGGCGACAACAACGCCGCAGCCTGCTGCGAGCCGTCTGCTATAAACAACACATGATTCTTGCCACTGGCAGGTTTGGCTGCGGCAATCGTCCACTGCGGGTAGCCGAGCACCTGCCATTCCTCTTGTCCATTGATATTGCCCGGATAGAACCCTTCAAACGTCGTGGAATAATCGACCGGCCCTTCGGGAATCGGGCTAGCCTCCGCCGTCTCCGCCGCGGGTGGAATAGCGCTGCCTTGCCAGCCACGAACCGCCGGTAGCGCCCCCGCCGACAGGATCATCTTGCCGGCCCGTGCCGTCGCGCCCGCCATGGACGCCAGGCGCTTGCGTACATTCTTCACATGAATGGTATAGGGAAATGCCTGTGTGCCGTCGTTGCGCAGCACGACGTTGTCAGACACCGTCGTGCCTGCCGCCGTCGTCAGGACAACCGAATCGGAGACAAACGTAAACGCAGGTCCCTGTACATCCAATCCGATCGATACGATCGATTGACCCAGTATCGGCACGTTGGTCGCAATGCCCAGCGCACTTTCGTAATGGCCAGTGGCCAGGTCGTTGGCATTGATCTCCACCGAGACTTTCGCCGTGGCGCCCGGCGCTACGGTACCCTTCGCCGGCGTTGCCGCCAGATGAGTCGAGCCGGCCAACCAATGCAGCGAATTGCGCAGCAGCACGGGCACATCGCCCGTCCAGAATTCATTTAAAGAACCGCCCAACCCCACCGGCATGATGTTTAGCGCTACAACGTTCGGCTTAGCCGCCGCCATCCAGTCGCCGCTCAACCATTTGGCAATGCCCGTGGCGTTTTGTTCCAGCACCACTTCCTGCATGTCACCCGAGAATGTAATCGCTTCCACGCCTTCCAGGATCGGGTGGTTAGCAATAATCTTCTGCCCCATCGTTGCGTATGTACCATAGAACGTACTGGTCGCTTCGAATGGACCATAGTGCTCTGTCATAAACCGTCCACTCAACCCCGTGAGAAAATTCGCATCGCCGGTATATACGAACTGGTTTAGCAATACTTTACCACCGGCGTCCACATAGTCGGCAAGCAGATCACCAGCCTGTTGCGGGGTGATACCACTGTACCGCATCCATTCTTTATTGTTCATCACAAACACCACGTCATACCCCCGCATATCGGCCAGCGTGAGATCAACCAGGTGATCATGTACGTCCACTTGCAGCTCTGGGAAATCCGCGAGCAGGAACGGCACACCCGATCCGGAGGCATCAGGACACATAACCAGCACGCGTATCTTCTCCGAAGGCAAGCCTTTCTCCACGACTTCGTATGTCATCGGAGCACCGCCGGTATTGCTGATCGTTATTTCCCGCGTCGTTTTACCGCCTGTTGGCAAGGACGCCGTCAATGCTGTGGGTGTTACCGAAATCGCCGGCGCGACCACGCCTTCACCTGACAGGGCTACCATTATGACGGGGTTATCCGGATCGTCGGTATGCAACGTAAGTGTACCTGTCGATTTGCCGGTGGCTGTGGGATGGTAAAAAATCTTCATCTGCGCCACGCCGTAGTTGGACAGCCAATACGGCTGTTGCAACTGGGTGGTAAACGCGGGGTTGTCGACGCTGAGCTGGTCCAGCGTCAACATTTGCGTGCCGCCATTGCTGATATCCAATCGAAGCATCGCCTGCGCACCAACAGCTGTCGGACCAAAGTCGAGCGCGGTAGCGCTCACGATTAGAACCGCCTTCGTGTCAATGATCTTAAACAAGATCGGCAGGGTCATTGCGGGATTGCTGGGATCGTTGGAGCGAATGGTAAACATCTCGTCGATCGAGATCGGAGATTGCCGAAATGTCTTGAACGACAGCGTCACCAGATCCCGCTCGCCGGGAGCCACAACCCCCGTGCGTTTGGAAAATGTAAGGTGAAAAACTGACTCCAATTGGCCCAGCGTGCCATTGCTCCCGATCGTATATTCCAGCGGCCCCTCGCCGTAGTTGATGATATATACATCGCGTTGCACTTCGTCCGTCGGCTGCATCTCGACCATCAGGGGAATGGGATCCAGCCCGATGACCGGTGCCGCCACGGTCGTGCCACTGGCCACGTTGGACACTTCCGATCCATTGCCTGCAGGATCATATGCACGCAGCGCAAAGTAATACGTCGTCGTCGGTAGCAAATCGCGCAGTGTATAACTTTCCGTGATGCCCGCGGGGCTCGCTTTCGGCTGATTGGCCACGGGCGTAGCCTGATCGAAGTTGGCTACCGTGATAGGTGTTGTAGCATAGCGCAGATCGTAGCGGCTCACGGGCCGTGTGCCCCCGTCGCTGGGCGCAGTCCATGTCAATGTAATCGTAGCATTGGTTATGAAGGCAGCCTCCAGGTCGTTGACCGCCGCCGGTGCCACGTTGTCTTCCGCTTCGTCACGCAGCGCCAGGAAAGCATCGACTCGCCGGCCGAGCAATCCCGGATAGCTCGCATTGTCGGCATCAACATCTGTGGCAGTCGCCAGCAGCCGGGCGCGAAGCTGATCGGGTGTATACCCCGGCCCTCCAAACTTCGACACCACCAGCGCTGCTACACCCGACACGTGCGGACATGCCATCGACGTACCATCCGCGTATACATATTTTCCACCCGGGAACGTGCTCAACACACCTTGTTCCGCAATGTCAGTCTCGCCACCCGGTGCAGCAATGTCCACCCACGCACCATAGTTGGAATACCAGGCTTTGGTGTTCGTGTGCGTCAGACCCGACACCGACAGGGTGCGCTCGTAATATCCCGGGTAGACGCGGTCGGAGGTATCGTCGTTACCGGAAGCAAAGATGACGATGCCACCTTTCATCGGGCCCGTCTGCACACCGTTCTCGTCGGTACCGGCCTCTTCGATAAAATAATCGATCGCGTCCAGCACGACCTGCTCATAATAATCGGTGCGACCATAGCCCCAGCTGTTCTGCGAGATCACAGCGCCATTGTCGGCCGCATAGATATAGGTATTCTCAAAACCTCCGGAAATTTCCAGGTCGGGTGTCAGCTCTTTGAAAACAGCGCAGCTCATGATGCGTACGCCGTCACCTTTACCTGTACCGCCCGCCACACCGGCTACCCCAATACCGTTGTTGTTGGTGGCGGCTACTGTGCCGGCCACGTGCGTGCCATGCGGGTGAGCCTTCATGTTGCCGCGCGCATCGACAAAACTGTAGCCGTGAATATCGTCAACATAACCATTACCGTCGTCATCGACGTCATTGCCGGGGATCTCGCCGGCATTCACCCACATGTTGGCTTGCAGATCGGGGTGTGTATAGTCCACGCCGCCGTCGGTCAGTGCCACGATGACGTCGCGTTGACCGGCCTCGATGCCCCATGCCCGGAAGAGGTTAATGTCCACCCCTTCTTTGCCCTGGGTCTGGCCGTGATTGTTATAGTGCCACTGATAGTCGAGGTACGGATCGTTTGTTATACTGCCGGCCCCGCGTGCCTGCGCACCGCTGCTGTTGGCCTTGGGCACGAAGGGTTTATAACCACGCTTCTTGCCATCGCCCATCACCTTCTGCCGCACTGCTTCGACTTTTACCACACCGTCGACCGACCGGTACGATTCCAGTACCGACCCAAGCGACATTTTTTCATCTACCTGGATTTCATACCACAGGTGCAATCCGTGGCGACGGTGCTTTTGCTCAAATTTACCCGCTACCGGAAACACACGTTTCATTTTCCGCGCGCCAACACGCTGGTGGGCGGCATCGAACGACGCCATGCCCGTCTGCACGACATTCCCCGCGGTGACGCGCAGTCGCGCCGTCTCAAGCTGTCGCGCATACGCTTCGCTCACCCTGACCCGCACAATTCCCGGCACCGTCCCGGCACCGGCTTGCCCCGGCGGCTGCGCCATCGCGCACACTGCCAGGCATACTATCAATAAGAAGGAAAGGCCAAACCGCAGGCATATGCCACGGGCACACAAGTAAAAATACGTCATAGGATTAGGTTAATAAATAAACGAAATATGAGTTATTGTTTTAACGCTACCATAAACGGGGTCTTTCGCGAAGTGATCCTTACATACATCCGCCGGCCTGCCGCTAACTTGCTATACGGCCCCTCAAGGATACGTATACGAACGAAGGCACTTCCCTAAGCAGTATAAAAAATTATTTTCTAAAAAACAGACCGAACGGTATCCTCTTGTTACCGACGTCACCATCGTTTTTGGCATACAACACCGCCTTTTGCCTGAAGAAAGGAAAAAAAATCCAAATATGACAGTATTACTATAGGGAGAGCCTTTCCATATATACCTGGTCGGCGGTGACTATACTTACCATCGTTATCATGGTCCGCACGATGTCACTTTTTTCGAGACAGGCGACCTGCCATCGATCGCACTCAACGGACGGGCTGTAATTCCTTCCGGAATTGTGAAGCACTTTTGCCCGTTGCTTTTCGCAAGAACTTGTTGAGATGGCTCTCATCGGCGAAGCCGAGCTCGGCCGCGATCTCGTGCACGCGCAGGTCGCTGAAGCGCAGGCGCGATTCGATGTGCCGCCGGCGCAGGTTGGAAATATATTGCTGTAAGGTTTCCTGTGTCTTATTTTTGAAATAACGCCCCAGGTACGATCCGGATACGCCGAACTGTTTGCTGAGGTGTTCTGCCTTGAGCTTCTCCGGCTGGCATAGATTAGCCTGTACATAATGGAGCATATCCACGGCGCGCCCGTCGGTATCTTCGTGCACGGCGGCGGGTAAATACTTGGCGATGTTCCGGGCGACAATGACGATCAATGTATTCACCAACTTCTCAACGAGCTCGCGGTTATACAGGTCGCGGTTTACAAACTCGGCAATGATAGCCTCGGCCAGGCTCCGCACCAGCGGTTTGTCGGATAAGTTCTTTAGGATACAGCCGGGTTGATGATTGGCATTCTGCAAAATATATTCCAGCCGCCGGAGGTCGTCGGTGTGGAAGGACTTGGAGCGTATATAGTTATCGTTGAACCGGAGAAAGAAAAACTCCGTGGTGGCCTCGACATCAAACGAATGGCAGTCTTGTGGCGTAATCAGGAACATGTGGCCCGGCCGGTAGTAGAAGGTGCTTTTGTTGATACACTGCTTGCCTGTACCTGACATGATATATACCAGCTCGAAAAACAAATGGCGGTGGCCCGCGCTGGGCCCTTCGTCCAGCTTGCTAAAGGCCACTTCAAACGGTTCGTACAAAGTTTCGCGCTTCATGACGTAAAATTACCGAAAAAGGTATGAATAGTACCGAAATACCCATCAAAATCGGTAGAAATTTGCATTATTAAACATCACATAAGACATGAAAGCAATTATCCTAAAGGCTCCCGGCGGCATTGATCAGCTGCAGTATACCGAGCTTCCCCAGCCCGCAGTGGGCGAAAACGACGTCTTGATACAAGTAAAAGCCATCAGCCTCAACCCCGTAGACGTCAAGACCCGGGCAGGCAAGGGTGTATACGGTCGCCTGAAAGAGCTTACGCCCATCGTCATTGGTTGGGACATTGCCGGTATTGTCGCCGCCGCAGGCGCCAGCGTTACCACCTTCCGTCCTGGCGATGCCGTTTTTGGCATGGTGAACTTCCCTGGCCACGGTCAGGGGTACGCCGAATACGTTGCTGCTCCGGCACATCATCTCGCGCATAAACCCGCCAATATATCGTTTGAAGAAGCCGCGGCCGCCACGCTCGCGCCGCTCACAGCCTGGCAGGCCATGGCAAACCATCCGCAAGTGGGCCCGGGCAAACGTGTGCTCATTCACGCCGCCGCCGGTGGCGTAGGACACTTCGCCGTGCAGCTGGCCAAACACCGTGGCGCCCACGTGATCGGCACGTCGTCGGCCGCAAACAAAGACTTCGTCCTGGGACTCGGTGCAGACGAACACATCGACTACCGCGCACAGCCCTTTGAGCAAGTAGCGGGGTCGGTAGACTTCGTACTCGACACCCTCGGTGGCGACACCATCGATCGATCGTTGACCATCATCAACCGGAGTGGCGCCATCATTAGTATTGTCTCCGGCCTGAGCGAAGCCGTAGTACAGAAATCAAAAGACAAAGGTGTCGATGGTAGCTTCATGCTGGTACAATCCAACGGCGCGGACCTGGAGGCCATCGCCGCCCTGCTCGCCAAGGGTAGCCTCAAAGCGCACGTGTCACAAGTTTTCTCCTTCAGCGAAATGGGCGCCGCGCACCTGCACGTGGAGACAGGGCGCACAGTAGGCAAGATCGTCGTGAGAGTATAATTTATACCACCATACGATTTTATACACAAACAAAAAAAGCACGGCCTAAAAAAACCGTGCTTTTACTGAGAGCATATTAGTCGACGCCCAGTCCGCCAACCATCTCCAGTGCAACACCTTCGGGCTTGCCATCAATCAACGGCATCGCCTGACTGATCAGCGCGCGGGTTTCGGGCAGCGTGAGCGACTGGTCGTGATCTTCTTTGCTGTCCCAGATTTCCATGACATGAATAACATTCTCATCTTTCGGGTCGCGCCCGATGGCGTATACGCGTATGCCCTTCACAGCAGATACCTGCCGCGAGGCTTCCAGCAAAATGTCCGCGAGCTTTTCTGCCTGGCCCGGTTTCGCACGAAACTTGCCGGTCATACCATACTTGGTTGCAGTAGCATTGGTCTTTTCCATGGTCGTATTCTTTTGGTTCTTGGTCTGTGTTTTAAAAAATAGTCCCGTGCACACCACTGACGATGCGCACATGGTGATCAGAAAGATAGCAAGTTTCATGGCCTTGGGTGTTTGATGGACCAAAAGTAGGCCACCCGGTTGACAGCCGTATGTCAGCAGCTGTCGCCCGCCAAGCACATCTATGCAAAAAAAATTGCAACCGCCCTCCTGTCCACGGGATTGGACACTCTGCCGCCGCTGAACAGAGGCACGTTTTGCCGTTGTAGGCAAACTGCTACCTTGGTCCCTGAACACGACCAACCCAACGCCGGCCACGACCTGTTTGAGAATCCGTTTGGAATGTGGCGGTTTGAAAAGATTAGAGACTAATTCTTCCTTTTAAAATCAGTACCTCTTACGGATTCGCTAATACTCACTAATAGCGGACGGCATCACCGATGTCCAGATCATCGACCTGGAGTGGTTGACGATGTCTTCGGCCGTGCTGCCGTGCAGAAAGTGCGCCACGCCACGACGGCCGTGGGTGCCCAGGGCAATCATATCGGCTTCGATCTCATGGGCAAATTTTAAGATACCGGCTTCAGCATCCATGTCATGGTATATATTGACTGTATAATTCTCAAATCCCAAACGCTCCGCGAAAGCTTCGAGCCGTTCAAGAACGACAGCATCTTGCTCGGGATATAGGGGCGAATTGATCCAGACCATGTGCAGGTGTGTCTGGAAGAATTGTTGCAGGGCTTTGACCTTGTGGGCCAGCTCTTCCTGGAAGTCGTTTTCAAGCGTACAGGGGAACACAATGCGTTTCACCGGACCGTCGCATTTATCCTTGACGGTGATGACCGGTACGGCCGAGGTACGCACGACCTTCCCGGCATTGGAGCCCGCGAAGAACTCACGCAGGCCGCTGGCGCCGTGGGTGCCCATGATGATCAGGTCGCCGTCGGCAGCAGCCACATAGATGGGTATAATCTTGTGCATGGGGCCGAATCGGATCGCATGGATAACCCTGACGCTATCGGGCACGTCCGCCGTGAGCGTGCGCATTTCCAGCACGGCTTGCGCGCGCAGCTCTTTAAAGAGTCCGTCGTCATACGACAAAACTGCCGAATCTTGCAATACAGGTACTTCGATAACATGCAACAGGTGTACTTCACCGGCTGACTGTGCGGCTACGTCGACGGCAAACCGGAAGGCGTGTACGGCGGGTCCGGAAAAATCGCAGGGTACAATGATTCGTTTCATGATTGTTGTGTTTTCAAATCGTATATCAAAAGTAACAAGGCATAGAAACGCCGCAGCTGAAAGCCGTCAGGGTGCCAACTGATTTATATCAGCCTTGCGTAGAATCATTCCAACTTTTTGCCAACCCGGCGTGTCTGTTCAAGAGAAACCCCTACCGATGAAAAACCTATCAACGAGTACGCTTCTCGCGCTACTCCTGGCGCTGATTGGCTGCCAGCACGACGACGGCGAGAACCTGGAAAGTGTGCAGGGCTATCGCCCGCTGTATGGACAGGAAGCGGAAAGCCCGATCGTCATGCAGGAAGCGCGCGCCTTACAACGCCCCGGAAAAATATACCGCTACGGCGACTATCTGTTGATCAATGAATATAATGCCGGCATCCACGTTTTCGACAACAAAACACCCGAAAAACCCGCCCCCATCGGCTTTATCCGCATTCTCGGTAACCGCGAGCTGGCCGTGGGCCAGGATATACTATACGTCAACCACCTCGATAACCTGACGGCCCTTACCATTGACGATTTTAACAACGTTGTACAAATCAGCTCCAGGCCACTGGGATCACCGTACCACTATAGTGGAACTTCTAATATACCGCCGCCACCCCGTGGCTACTACTTTGAATGCATAGACCCCATGCAAGGATATGTCATCGGCTGGGAAGCTACTACCCTTCATAACCCCACCTGCTATGCGCCTAACTAACTACCCTGTTACCATACTTTTGCTGTTTGCCGGTTGTTTGGCTGCGTGCGACAATGATGGCTCCAGTGGAACAACACCCACCGGCGAAGGCGGCTCGATGGCGCGTTTTACGGTGCATGGCAACTACCTGTATACCGCCGTGGGCGAGGAGCTCACCGTTATCGACATCGTGCGCCGCGATACGCTTGACGCCGTATACACCCTTGCCATTCCAGCCGACATCGAAACGATCCATGCCCAAGGTGACTATCTCTACCTGGGTGCCCAAACCGGGATGCATATTTACTCCCTCGAAAATCCCGACCAACCCGCGTTCATTTTTAAGTACGAGCACATTCGTTCCTGCGACCCTGTGGTGGTACGCGGCAACCGGGCCTACGTTACCCTGCGCAGCGGGAATACCTGCGGTGGCAGCAGTAATAACCTGGAGGTGATCGACATCGACGATCCTCACCGGCCAAGGCTGCTAAAAGCCTATCCGCTCAAGGCGCCCCGTGGCCTGGCAGTCGACGGCTACCTGCTCTTTGTTTGCGACGAGTCCCTCAAGGTATTTGACGTGAGCTCTGACATCTATCCCCTGCTCCTAACCGAAGTAGAGATCGATCGCCCTTACGATGTTATTGCCAGTAATGGTCTGGCGACCGTTACCAGCGCGGAGGGCATTCTGCAGTACCGCTATCTCAACGGCCCGGAGCTTACCAAGGTCAGCACCATTGCCGTGGAACGACCTTAAACCGTACAATTGTATATACCGCCATGAGATTATTGTTCGTTCTAGTTTTTTTCAGTACCGCGGCCGTGGCGCAAGATTCGGACCGTTACGATCAGGCGGTGCCGCACCAAGCCATCAAATTCAGCCCGGGCCATCTATTGATCAACTACCACCCTACCGTCGAGTTTGCCTACGAGCAACGCATCGCCCCCCGCTGGACGATCCAGGGTGAATATGGCCAGATCGTAAACCTTCAGGGCACCCACCGGGGAAACAGGATCGACGACGCCTGGGACAGCGACCGAAAAGGTTATAAGGCCAAGTTGGAAGCACGGTACTACGTGTATGCTACGCAACGTGCGCGCTTTGTCTGGTACACCGCCGGTGAGCTGTATTATAACAATATCAATTATAAAAAACAGCTGATGACCTACGAGTACTACGACGAGACCAAGGATGCCCTCTATGAAAAGACCTATCGCCAACGAGTCTACCACGAAGAAAAAGGGCTCAGCGGAAAGTTTGGCTTTCTCTGGAACATGGGTCCTGTCCTGCTCGATGTAAACGGTGGCTTGTGTTATCGCTTTATCCACTACAGCAAAATACTTCCAGCGTTTGACCTGGACGACGACTCATTTTTCGAATTTAGCAACGACGAGACATCACGTGACGAAGCGGGGCTGGTTTTGGGTGTACGAGTAGGTTACCGTTTCTCCTGGCGACGATCCGAATAACGACGGAAACGCCACAACGGTCTGAACAGGCCATGCTGTCTGATTTTGTATCGGAGGAGTAGCTTTCACTTTTTCTTTGCTTTCTTTCCCACGAACGTCGGCATCTGGCGTTAATCTTGTCAGCACATACGTATAGGTCCGCGCCTCCGTGTGTACAGGTTGAACAGACGCGGCCTTCTTTTCGTACTGGTATACCATCTGTGGCGCTTTGGCTGTCCGAATATCCATCGTCTCGCCATCAACGGCCGGTGTACTCTTTCGCGCCGGCGCGTGCTCTGACTGCGTTCTTATTGTCGTAAACTTTATTTTACGCACAGGTTCCTGAGCAACAACGTCCGCTTCACGCTCATCGTCATTGCCTTCCGGCGTTTCTTCCACAGATGCCGCGCGACCACGCAGCGCCATGATTTTTGCCGCGCCGAAACGTTTCACTTCTTTGATCCGACCACCCTCGCGCAGTGATCCAAATTCAATGCCGATCGACAACACCAATGTCCACCCTTCCTCAGGCGGCATCTGATCCATGGAAAGTTGTAGTGTAGTAGCATCCATTCCTTCCAGCGATGGATGCCATTCCGTCGAAGCATGTACTCCGAAGGCGCTGCGATTATACCAGGTGTGCGGCGAATACTCCTTCTTGGCAACGTCAAAGAATAAGTCAGGTACAATGCCTAGCGTGGCGGTAATGCGAAATGAGGCGTGGTTATTCTGCGGAAAATAGTTTATACTGTGTATCAATTCGGGTATATCGACGCGGGCGCTGAGGGTGGCGCGGTCGAGGGTATAATATACCGGGTTGCGCACGATGGAGTCAAAGCGTGGCATTTCCTGGGTAGTTGAAAAACCTTCCAGTATGCGGGCATGATCAGACAGTATGATGTTTCGGCGCCCCCAGTCGCTGGTACCATCCAGCAACTGCACGCGGCGCATGATGCTGTTGATGTCACTGCCAAAATTATAGTCTGCCAGGCGCCGGATCGGGTTCATCGTCATGCGCACATGCCAGCCCATGCGCGAGCATCCGCCGAACTCGGACATTGTACGGCGCGTATTGATAAAGTTAGCGCCGTTTTTAAGCTCGTTCGGGTTTGGTCCGCCCTTGCGCCGCACAACGATCTTCGAACAACCACGCATGCGATAGGCGCTCAAATCGCCTAATTTACCCGTGAATGTAATCCCCTCCAGAAATGGCATAATCAATTGGTTTCGTAGTGAACATCCTATAACAACTGGCACCTCGTGAGAAACGAGCGTGCCCGATTCGAAAGTAGCAAAAGTCAGCACGCAGCCTATCAATTGTATAATTTAAATTTTAAGGAAATGGAAAATAGTATAAGATATTCAAGAGCTAATAAGCTATTTGTTATCTATTGAATATCTATTACTAAATAACTCATTATCTATTGCTTATATAATAAGCTGCCTGACCACTGATAAACACCTTACCGGAATTATACAGTATACCTTTACGTTGTGTCGAAAAGGCTGATCTGTTCTATAAACAACCGATTGATTGAACAAAAAACACATAACCTGGTACTTTCGTACCTGAAAAATCAGGTATACCCGGACGATTCGAATTCCGAGAGCGTCTACAACACCTTTTGCAGAAAAACGGCCGTATAATTCAACACCGGTGTAAACCAAGGCTCAAAAAGGCAAAATGTGTGGGGTGTATCCGGAAAAGTATGCACTTCCGTATAAATGCCATACCGCTGCAGAATTGCCATATAGTCTTCACGACCGGCGTGCATGCGGGCTACGCTGCTATTAAGAAATAACGTGGGTGGTGACTGTTTACCGGCATAGGTCAACGCCGATGCCTGCCGCCAAAGGTCGGGGTTCTCCGCGCGTGTATAGCCAAACCAATTTGTAGCAGCCGAGATCGACCTGGTGTCGTCACCTTCACCCGACTCGGGGTGTATAAAAGCCAATATGCCGTCGATGTTTACCACGGCCTGTATGGCGCTGCTATAGTCCATGTTGCGGGTGCTGTCGTCGAGGGCCGGCACGTTGGTGGCACTGCCGAGTAAAGCGGCGAGCTGGGCACCGGCAGAAAAGCCGAGCGCAGCGATGCGTGTGGGGTCGGCGTGATAGGTAGCCGCGTTTGCACGGATCCAGCGGATGGCGGCTTTCAGATCATGGACAGCCGCCGGATAGAGCGCATCGGTTGACAACCGGTACGATACGGTAAAGCACACAAACCCCCGCGCGGCCAATCGCTGCGCCAGGGGTATGTGTTGTTGCCGGTTGCCCGAGCGCCAGCCGCCGCCATGGATGATCATGACGGCCGGTAAAGGCTTCCGGCCATGCTCAGGATAAAATACATCCAGCTGCAGGGTATAGCCACCGATGGTAGTATAAGGCACGTTGCGCGCTTGTTTCACACCCGGCGGTACACTGTCGGTGACGAGCATGATGGACGGATATTGCTTGCGCGCCTGGCGATACGCGCTGGCATTGTTGAACGACGTGTCGGCCCGGTGAGTAAGACCCTCCGTGCGTTGCGCGTAGCCCGTGAGCGGCAGCAACAATATCGCCAGCCATAGTCTATACAGTGCCATGACACAATATACATATTGTCGTGCGGTTTCCCGCCGGGATGGCATGTGCCTTTTATTTCCGGCCCAGCAGGTTGTCGAGCGCCCAGGTATTGCTGGTCAGGAAGTTTAGCAAAATGGCGGCAAAGGCCACGTGGATAAACTGTGATGGCAGCGCCTCCCAACTCTCGATCAGGCAGGTGCCCAGGATAAGGAGCAACATCAAAACGCCGGCGGCGACAAGCGACAGGCGTGTAAAGAGTCCCGCGACGAGCAGCAGGCCGATGACGAATTCCAGGATAGGCAAGGCATAGGTGAAGGGTGTGACGAGGGCGGCGGGCAGCATGGACTTTTGAAAGGCGCCAACCATTCCCTGCGAGAAGCCCGCAAGTTTGGGAAGACGTACCAGGCCGTGGCCTAACAGGCTGGCACCGAGGGCCAGGCGGAGCAATAAGAAAGACGTTGTGTTCATGAAATACGTTGTTTTACGCAACAAAGGTGGAGACAATTTCAGCGTCGGGATAGAACATTTCGGGGGATGATCTGTACATTTACAGGTCATGGAAGTCAGGAATCTTCATCAGCCGTTTGCGTTGGAGCTTTTGGAAACCGACGCTTACGCCGTGCGCGAGCACCGGAAAACATTTTTCGAGCTGGTCTTTATTCTCGAAGGCGAAGGGATACAAACCATTAATACACACCAGCTGGCGTATGCCGCCAACAAGATGTTTCTGATCTTTCCGCAGGACAAACACAGCTTTGAGGTAAAGGCCTTTACCAAGTTCTTCTTTATACGCTTTAATGATAGCTACCTTAAAACGCAAGGCCGCGCATGGGTACAAAAGATGGAGTTCATCTTTCACCATCACAACCACCTACCGGTATGCATATTGAAGAACACCCCCGACAAACACCTGATTCGCGCGTTGGTCGAAGCCCTCATACGCGAGCAGGCCAATGACCACCCGCATAACCACGAGGTGATGGCGCAGCTTGTCAATACCATCATTACCATCGCTGCCCGTAATCTCACCCTGCAGGTTGACGAAGGGCCTTCCAAGCCGTTCTCCGACACGTCCCTCCCCCTGCTAAGCTATATTCACGAACATATCTATACTCCCGAACAGCTGAAGATCGAAAAGATCGCGACACGTTTTAATCTCTCGCCCACCTATATCAGCGAGTATTTCAAGAAGTTGACGGGCGAGTCGCTGCAACAATATATTACCGGCTATAAGCTCAAGCTGATCGAAACACGCCTGCGTTATACAGACATGCGGATTCGCGAGATCGCCGACGAGTTTGGCTTTGCCGACGAAAGCCACCTGAACCGCACCTTTAAGAAACACGCGGGCGTTAGTCCTACCGTATTCCGGAAAAAATCGATGGCCGGGCAAAAGCTCGTGGCCGGTGCGTAGTATTACAATGTCAGTGTGTCTGTGTAGCGATTGTTAAAACGATCGCTACACACTACTTCAAAGTTTTTAGTGCCTGCCGGCGGTTTGATGAAGAACAGGTGATCGGTGAGCGAGGGATCTACCCAGCTGCGCGGCACCGGCTTGGTGGCGCCTTCGTGTAGCTCGACGGACCATGGATCGAGCTCAGTGCGCTGCTCGGGACTGCCGAGGGATTTGCCGTCGGCAAAACACTCGATCTTCCAGGCTTTGTCCCAGTTCCACACGTTGATGCATACTTCGTCGTGGAATACGCGGTGGCGGCCCGGCACATAGGCGCGTAGCTGGTGCTCTTTCGGGCGGCCGGTGGCCTTGTAGTACCACTTCAGGTCGTTGCCATCTACTTCGTATACACCATAACCGCTGGGTGTTCCGTCGCTGCAGATGGGGCCGGTCCACCAGGCACCACAGACTGCGCCGTGGTTGTGCTCGGTGATGTTGTTCTCCGTCCATTTTTCGTTTACGTGCGCGTGGCCGGAGAGGATGTGTACGTTGTATGGCTTCAACAACGTATACAGGCGCTCGCGGTTCAATACGACGCCGCCCATGTCGTCGGCATCTTCTTTATAGCGGCGACGCTTGCCTGTGTTGGTGGGAATGTGCAGGCTTACCACGACCGTAGTACCGGCCTTGATGTTTTGTAGGTCTTGTTCGAGCCATGCAAGCTGGCGCTCGTCCAGGTAACCGATGTATTTTTTGTCTACGCCGACGAAGAACACATCGTCGAGTACGACATAGTGGATCTTGCCGCGGTTGTAGGAATAATACGACGGGCCGAAGTTTTTCTCAAAGGTTTTGGACGAGCCTTCGTCGGTGCGAGCTTCGAGGTCCATGTCGTGGTTACCGATGACCTGAAAGAATGGTATGCCGCTTTGCGCGATGGCTTGTTTGTAGTCGGCAAACAACTCGAACTTATCCCACACCAGGTCGCCGCAGCCGATGCCGTGAAAGAGCGTGCCGGCAGGGTATCCGCTCACCAGCGCCTTCAGGTCGGGGGCCGACTGGGTCAGCAGTTTCTGCGCGTCGTCTTTGGATTGTATCTGGGGGTCGGCCCACAAGACAAAAGCGTGTTTGTCGTCGCTGCCGGGAAGGGCTTGCAGTGTGAAGTCGGCTGTGAAAGTCTTCTGACGGTGGTCGATCGCGCGATAAAATTGGGTGATGCTCTGCTCGTGCGGAAATGCATAGCCCGCCGGCAGCGACATATATACGTACGAAGCAGTCTTGTTGCTCAGCAGGGTGTATTCGCCCCTGGCGTTGGTCTGCACGACGTTGATGCCGTCGGTGATGGCAACGCCGGCCAGGCCTTTCCCATTGGCCAGGACACGTCCCTTGAGCTGTGTGGTGTTGAGGTCGCGGTTGGCGCCCACGAGGCGCTGGGCCTGGGTGACAACCGGAGCGATGGCGACAGCACCCAACACGCCCAATCCTTTGATAAAGTCTCTTCGTATCATATATAGTTTAAAAAATCAGGTTACGTGCAAAGATTGGGAGGATTGCCAGGCGAACGGGTATGCAGGGCATTAAGTTTCTATTAATTATAACGCCAGGCTATGGCTGACCTTGACCCGGTCCATGACCACGTGGGTATAAAAGTGCTTAACATTGCTGTTGTCCATGAGCCATTTTTTCACAAAGGCTTCGTACTCCTGCATGGTACGTGTGTTCACCATGAGAATGAAGTCGTAGTTGCCGGTGACAAAATAACATTGCTGCACTTCGGGTTGCGCCAGCATGGTGGCTTTAAATTTATCGAGCGCTTTGGAGTTCCCCTGTTCAAGGATGACGTCGACAATGCAGGTGATAGCGATGCCGGCGACGGCTGGCGCGATGATGGATACATCGGCTTCGATAATCTTGTCTTCGCGCAAGCGTTTCAATCGCCGCTGCACGGCCGATGCGCTAAGGCCTACTTCCTGCGCAAGCTCGTCGGCGGTGAGCCGGTTGTTTTGTTGCAGCAACCGGAGAAGGTGTTTATCGAACTGATCAACGTCCATGCGTTTTTTACCCGTTTAGGATATTAAAGATAAAGTAAAAAAGCGTTTGCCCTCCGTCTTTGCAGAAATCACGCCCGGCGCCACCGGTAGTTTTGCATCCTTAAACTTTTACGATTACGCTTATGAATCAACCAACTTTATCCAAAGACTTATCTGTCGCCCCGTTTACTCCGGCCGAGGTCGATGCGCTGCGGCGCGACACACCGGGCTGTAGTCATGTTGTCCATCTCAACTATGCCGGCGCCGGACTGATGCCAACGCCCGTGATCCAGGCCCTGCATGACCACCTCGACCTGGAAGCTCGTATCGGGGGTTATGAAGCCGCGGCCCTGCGCGAGCCTGAAGTACGATCCTTCTATACGCAGGCCGCCCAGTTGCTCAACACCAAGCCCGGCAACATAGCGTTTACATCGAGCGCCACCGATTCGTATAGCCGTGCGCTGTCGTCTATTCCCTTCCGGAGGGATGATGTGATCTTAACTACTCAAGACGACTTTGTCTCCAACCAGATTCAGTTCCTCTCCTGCCAGAAACGGTTTGGCGTGCGGGTGGTGCATGTGGAGAATGCGCCGGAGGGCGGCGTATCGTTAGAGGATCTTGACGTAAAGCTGCGCGTGCTGCGGCCGCGGCTGCTGGCCATTACCCACGTGCCGACCAATGCGGGACTGGTGCAGCCGGTATATGCTATCGGAAAGATCGCTGCCCAATATCCGGAGACCTATTATCTGTTGGATGCCTGTCAATCGGCCGGCCAGATGACGCTCGATGTACAACGTTTACACTGTGACTTTCTGAGTGTGACGACGCGTAAGTTTTTGCGGGGACCTCGTGGCACCGGCTTCCTCTATATATCTGACAAGGCCTTGCAGGCAGGACTTGAACCATTGTTTCTGGATATGCGCGGTGCCACCTGGAAAGAGAAAGATCGCTATGCGCCACAACCGGATGCTACGCGTTTTGAAGACTGGGAGTTTGCGTATGCGTTGGTATTGGGTAGCAGCAAGGCAATCGAATATTGTTTGGCGATAGGCGAAGACCGCATCGAGCAACGCGTCAAGATGCTGGCCAACAATCTGCGCCAAGGGTTACAATCTCTGCCGGGCGTGCGGGTATTGGACCGTGGTCCGGATGTTTGCGGGTTGGTGACTTTTACGGTGATAGGTGGCGAGCCGGTTTCGTTGGTGCAGCAAATGCGGAATCAGCATATTAATATCGTTCCAAGCTACCGCGATTTTGCGGTGCTGGACTTTGATGAAAAGGGCGTTTCCTGGGCGCTGCGGGCGTCGCCGCACTACCTGACGACGGACCAGGAGCTCAATCTTTTCTTGTCGTTTTTTGAAAAAACAATCCAATAGAGGATTAAAAAAGACCCATATCACCCACAACACGGTACCGGTATGGGTCTTTAGGGTATTTTTTACAGGCACTGCCCCTAAATTTTTTAAATTTTCATACCTATTGGGTGATTCCGTAATTATGCCCCGCACACGATCGAAAACGTTATTCTGAACTTTCAAAACCTTGTGCTTACGCACACACTGTTGCATGTGTGCGTGCACGCACACTCGCTTTCGCTTGTTTTAGTTTCAAAACATTATATCTTTACTAAGTAATCGATACGCACAAAATTCCGCTTGAGCGTGTCGATTCAAAATATTTACTAACCCAAAACCCAAACTACAATTATGAGAAGAAGTCTACGACTTACGTCTTTGCTGTTCTTGTGGCTAACAACAGCAGTGGCGTATGGGCAGAGCGTGACTGGCAGGGTCACGTCTGCGAGTGACGGAAGTGCCATGCCGGGAGTATCGGTTCTATTGAAAGGTTCGACTGTTGGTGCGGCGACGGATACCGAGGGGCGTTTTACCCTGAGTGTCCCGGATGTGTCGAACGCGACGCTTACTATTTCGTTTATCGGGTATGCCACCCAGGATGTACCACTGGCCGGCCGGACGTCCATTGACGTGGTGCTGACGGAGGATATCTCCCAACTGAACGAAGTGGTTGTCACGGCGCTTGGTGTGCAGCGTGAGGCAAAGACGCTGGTGTACTCTACCCAGACGGTTAAGGCGCAGCAATTGACAGAAGTTCGCGATGCAAACAACTTTGTAAACTCGCTGCAGGGCAAGATTGCTAACGTGCAGATCACGCAGGGCTCGGGTGGCCCGGGTAGTGGGGCACGTTTTGTCATGCGTGGTAACCGCTCGCTACAGGGAAGCAACAATGCGTTGATCGTGGTCGACGGTATTCCTATCAACAACGTATCGCTTTCTCCTGCGAGCAACGACTTCGGCGCGGTACAAAACTCCGACGGAGCTTCCAACATCAATCCGGACGATATCGAGTCGGTCACTGTTCTTCGCGGTGCCTCTGCCGCTGCTCTCTACGGCAGCGAAGCAGGTAACGGCGTTGTGGTCATTACGACAAAGAAGGGTACGAAGGATAGATTCACCGTTAATATAAACTCAGGGATAACAGCTGAAAAGCCGTTTACTCTTCCAGCCGTACAAAATACATATGGACAGGGTATAGAGGGAGCGCTAACAATGGCATCCGGTAACAGCTGGGGTGCACGTATGAACGGGCAGACCTATACGAATCTCATGGGCCAAGAGCGTACCTACAGTCCTCAAGAGGACAATATCAAGGATTTCTTCAAGACAGGCGTAACCTTGAACAACTCCATCAGCGTACAAGGTGGTTCGGAAAAAATGCAGACGTATTTGTCGTACACCAATAACAATGTGAAGGGGATTATACCCAACAACGACTTGAAACGGCACACGACAACGGTGCGCCTGACCAACCAGATCAGCAGCAAGTTTTCCACGGATGCGAAATTGACCTATATCTACCAGGACATCGATAGCCGCCCTCGTACGGGTGAAGAAAACGCGCCGGTAAGCGACCTCTACCAGGTGCCCCGGAGTATGAGTATTGGCGATGTTAAACAATACCTGGCTCCTATCGAAGTAGGCACCCCGGCGCCGGCCCCCTGGCCTGCCACGCTCTCGTCCATTTATCAAAATCCTTATTGGATGACAGAGATGACGAGCATCAATGAGACACGAAACCGCATCATGGGTTTTATTTCCGCGAAATATGAATTCAGCAAGAAGTTCGGGATTTCGGGCCGCGCCAATTTGGACAAACAAATTGACATGGGGAATTCAAAATACTCGGACGGCACGTTGTTATGGGCCACGACAGCCGGCGGTCTCTACGAACGCATGGACATGGTCGCCACTCAACAGTGGTATGATCTGAATTTTTACGGTGCGTTTGATCTGAATAAAGATTTAAAGCTGGACTACCGCGCCGGTGCCATCTACCAGGACAAACAACATGAGCGCAACGTTTCGCAGGCGAACGGCCTGAACGTCCCCAACCTGTTTCTCATGTCGAACGGAAAGTCTTTTAATTATCCTTACGACGCATCAAATCTCTTTCACCAACAGGTGCAGGCAGTTTTCGGACAGTTAAGCTTTGCGTATAAGGAAGCCATTTTCTTAGAAGTAACAGGCCGGAATGACTGGTTCTCGTCACTTCCTGATCCGTATAATGTGTTCTACCCGTCGGTCGGCCTTTCAGGCGTGATCTCCGATCTGGTGACAATGCCACAGGCAATATCGTTTCTTAAACTAAATGCAAACTTCGCCGTGGTAGGTAACGGAGGCCAGCCATTCATTATCAATCCATCGTATCCATATGAAGCTGGTGCAGGCAATGGCTTTCTGCACCGTCAATACACACAGGCTCTTGCAGACTTAAAACCCGAAGAGGTAACCAATATCGAGTTCGGGTTTGATGCACGTTTCCTGGAAGGGCGTCTCGGGCTTACATTTTCCTACTATAAGAGTAACTCCCGCAACCAACTTCTTCAAGCACGTCAACCTGTTGGCACAGGCTATGAATCCAAGTACTTCAACGCCGGTAACATTCAGAACCAGGGCATCGAAGCCGTGTTGAGCGGTACTCCTGTCAAGAGCGGAGATTTCAGCTGGGATATTACCTATAACTTTGGTTTAAACCGAAACAAGGTAATTGAAATAGACCCTTCTCTTCCGGACGGCGAGTTTTTCCTGGGAGGCGGCACCGGCTATGGCCGCCTGGCGACTCCCATCGCTGTAAAAGGCGGGAGCTATGGTGATCTGTATGGCAAACACTGGGTTCGCAACGACGACGGCCAATTGGTGGTAACGCCTAATGGTCTGCCGACTACCGACGGCCAGCATACACGCCTGGGCAACTTCAACCCGAAGGCTACCATGGGTATTACAAACTCCTTCACCTATAAGAACTTCTCGGCACGCGTGCTGATAGACGGTCGTATCGGAGGCATCGTGGTTGACGCAACCGAGATGAACCTGGCTAACAGTGGCATCGCCGAAGTAACGGCCAGCAACCGCGAGGAAGGCTGGAACCTTGGTGGTGTTGATTCCAACGGCACCCCTGTCGCAACCAACGTTACAGCCGAACAATTCTGGTCGGCCGGTGACAACGTCGTTGCCGGAAAACGTTATGGTGTAGGCGAGGTATTTGCCTATGATGCCACCAACTTCCGCATCCGCGAGTTGAGCATCGGCTATAACATACCGGTTCCTTCCAACTTTTTGATCCGTTCAGCTAAATTTTCGATCGTCGCCAGAAACCTGGCCTGGCTGTACCGCGGCGAGTCGCTTCTGGATATACCCGGACTTGGCAAACGCAAGATGCAAATAGATCCCGATATGAGCATGGGCAATGGTAACTATCAAGGAATTCAGATTGCAACGCTTCCTTCTACGCGCAGCCTGGGTTGTAATCTGACACTTACGTTCTAAGCATTCAATGACAATACTTATGAAAAAAACAAAACGCTATATACTCCGCGCCACCTGTATGTTGTTGGGCAGTTGCATGTTGTTGCTGGCGTGTACGGAGAGCTACGAAAGCATCAATACCGACAAACGAAATGTGACCGTGATGACGGCAGCGGAAATTCCGTTCCTGTTCAGCAAGGCCTTGTCGGTGGCCCCGAACAACCAGAACAATTACCAGATCGCACAGAACCTTTTTGCCGACCAGTATGCGCAATATTTTGCCTGTACCGCGAGCTCCTTCGGGTCTGACCGTCTGGTCATCAACCAGAACTGGGTGGGTGCCGCCTTCAATCCGATCTACACGCAGGTTGCACCACAACTGGATGCTATATTTCAACTGACGGATCCTTCCAGTGCAGAATACCAATTGGCCAGCATCTGGTGGGTATATGCATTCCACCGGGTGACGGACTATTGGGGCCCAATCCCTTACACGCAGATTTTACAAGACAGTGAGGTCGTACCGTATGATGCACAAGACGCAATCTACAATAACTTCTTTGAACGACTATCCGCTGCCGTTACTGTGCTGGAGGGGAAACGTACAGAGACTCCGTTCGGAAACTATGACATCCTGTATGGCGGTGATGTAGACCTTTGGATAAAATTCGCCAATACACTACGGCTTCGGCTAGCCATGCGCATTTCAAACGTAAACCCGGAGCGTGCGCAAACCGAGGCGGAAGCCGCCGTTGCCGGTGGTGTGATGGAAGAGAGCCCTGCCGACGACGCGCTGGTACAGCGTTCGCTGAACGGCGGCGATGGCAACGGACTGGCTATTATGCAGTGGAACGAATTTCGCATGAGCGCATCGATGGAATCGGTCCTGAAAGGATACGAAGACCCGCGTATATCGGAATATTACCTGGATCACCCTGTGGTGATCGGCGGCACGGAAGTTCGCCGCGAATATGACGGTGTACGTAACGGTATGACTCCTGGTCAGATGGCAGCGGCTGTTAACCATACGGATTCGCTTTCCCAGCAGGGACCCCGCTGGTCGCCTGTATCGGTCGGTGGTATAGCAACCTACAACTCTACACCTCAGAATGTTATGTGTTCTGCAGAGGCCTGGTTCCTGCGCGCAGAAGGCGCTCTGAAAAACTGGAATATGGGCGGCGGCACACCTCAGGAATACTATGAGGCGGGCATCACCCAGTCTTTCCTGCAATGGGGCTTCACGGCCGGTCAAGCCGCGGCATACGCCGCCAGTGGCAACACACCCACCGAGCCCGACGATTTCTTCAACTCGCCGGCGATGACGGATATTCCCGTTGCATTCGGTAGCACCCTGGAAGTCCAGGAAGAGCAGATAGCCACCCAGAAATGGATCGCGCTCTTCCCCGACGGAGTGGAAGCCTGGGCCGACTACCGCCGCAGTCATAAACTGAAACTGTACCCGGTGGTAAACTCCGACAACCCGCTGATTGGAAACCCTTCTTCGCAATGGCTTCGCCGCATTCCGTTCCTCGAATCGGAGCGCGGGATCAACCCCGAAGGCGTTGCCACTGGCGAAGCTTTGCTCAACGGCCCGGATGACACGCAGACACCGCTGTGGTGGGACGTCATTCCACGCAATTAATGCTCAAAAATCCTCGATAAAAAAGGTCAGGCGGTATACACTGCCTGACCTTTTTCATTTTTATCTTTCGGTACACCTGAACCTTATCCCTTCGCGGCATGAAATCCATTTGCCTCTTACGTTTCATTCCTTTGCTTTGCGGCGCCGTGCTTATCGCTGGCTGTAAACACGACGCTACAACTTCATCGGCCCCTACCCTCTTTGAAGAAATTGCGCCGCAACAATCGGGTGTGACGTTTACCAATACGGTGCGTCAGCAAGGTGACAACCACGTATTGAACTACCCCTACTTTTTTAACGGCGGCGGCGTGGCCATCGGTGATCTGAATAACGATGGCTTACCTGATCTCTATTTTTCGGGCAACCAGGTAGCCAACACACTATACCTCAACAAGGGCAATTTTACTTTTGAAGACATTACGGCCCAGGCAGGTGTGGCCGTGCCACAGGGTTGGAAGACCGGTGTGACACTGGCCGATGTAAACCAGGATGGTTGGCTCGATATATATGTATGCCGCTCTGCGCGAACGGACTCTACGCTACGTAAAAATTTGCTCTTCATCAATAACCACGACCTGACCTTTACGGAGCAGGCAGCACAGTATGGCGTGGCCGATGACTCTTATTCTACACAAGCGGCATTCTTTGATTACGACAAAGACGGAGACCCCGATTTGTTTGTACTCAACCACTCCATCCCGAAGTACGGCGGCTTTAGCAAACTACTGGCTGGTCTTAAACATCAGAAGGGCGATAAGTTTGGCAGCCGCCTGTACCGGAACGACGGCGGCAAGTTTACGGATGTGAGCGAAAGCGCAGGGCTCATCAATAACGTCTTGAGCTTTGGACTAGGTCTGGCGATTACAGATTTCAACAACGATGGATGGTCGGATCTGTATATCTCCAACGACTTTAATGAAGAAGACTATTTATATATCAACCAACGTAATGGCACGTTTAAAAATACCATTACAACTGCCACAGGGCACGTATCGTTATTCTCGATGGGCTCTGACGCCGCAGACATCAACAACGATGGCTTGACTGACCTCATCACACTCGACATGTTGCCTGAAAGCAACGAACGCATCAAACTTTCGTCGGGTGATGACAATTACGACAAGTATAATTTGCTTCTGGAAGCAGGCTTTCACGACCAGACCATGCGCAATATGCTGCAGATCAATAACGGCGACGGTACGTTTTCAGAAGTCGGGCAGCTGGCCGGTGTTTCGAATACCGACTGGAGCTGGGCTGCTTTGTTTAACGACTACGACGGTGATGGCTGGAAGGATCTATACATCACCAACGGTTATGAGAAAGATTATACCAACATGCAGTTCCTGAAGTTTACGGTAGACGAGCAGGTGAAGGCCCGTACCACCGGCACCGCGCCCAACCTGCAGTTAATCCTGGACCAAATGCCGTCCATTCAGGTTGGCAACTGTGTGTTTAAGAACAATGGTAACCTGACATTTAGCAAAATGAATACAGACTGGGGCATAACGCGGTTGTACAAATCGAACGGTGCGGCGTATGCCGACCTGGATAACGACGGCGACCCCGACCTGGTGGTCAATACCTTGAACGAGCCAGCCGTGCTATATCGCAACCGCAGTGTGGAAGATCATCAGGCCAGATTTCTGACCGTAGACCTGCGGAAGCATAATGCCGGTCGCTCGCTCGCGGGTACGCAGGTGACGGTATACCAACCGGGTCGTGTCCAGCACTATGAGTTCGAACCGGTGCGGGGGTTTCAGTCGTGCAGCTACACGCCTATGCAGATCGGCCTGGGCGCCGACAGCGTGGACTCGGTGCGTATTACCTGGCCGGATAATAAAAGTCAGCACTTTACAAAAATCTCTACCGTGCTGGAACCAGAGTATGCACAAGCCACTACTTTCTATCACTATTCGCCTACTGCAAAGCCGTTGTTCATGGCGACCCAGGCCCCCGGCTGGCAACATGTTCCGCCCAGGGTGAATGACTTTAAGCGTCAGTTTCTGTTGCCGCGGATGTACTCACGCTCGGGTCCGCGCATGGCGCAAGCGGATATCAACCACGATGGGTTGGAAGATCTCTACCTTTGCGGGCCGCAAGGCCAGCGTGGCACCTTGTTGCTGCAACGGAAAGACGGCACGTTTACGGAAGCGACTGTGTCGGTGTTTGAGCAGGATAAGGCGTACCAGGATGAAGATGCTGCCTTTTTGGACGCCGATGGCGACGGCGATGCAGATCTGTACGTGGTGAGCGGTGGCTATCAGTTCCAACCGAACGATGCCCTGCTACAAGATAGACTATACCTGAACGATGGCCACGGGCAGTTTACACGCGGTACATTACCAACGGAAACGCTGGCAGGATCATGCGTTGCTGTACTGGATGCGGACGGCGACAAGGACATGGATATATTTGTCGGCACCGGTATAACGCCGGGACAATACCCCATCGCCTCGGCCAGCGTATTGCTGATCAATAATGGTAAGGGCACCTTTACTTCGAGTACGGATGGCGTATTTACCGGATTGGGCATGATACGCGACGCGAAGGCGGCGGACATCAATCGTGATGGTAAGACCGATCTGGTCGTGGCCGGTGAATGGACACCCGTGCGTACGCTGATCAACCAGGGCGGCGCAGCGTTTGCTGATGCTACGGCTACCTTCTTTGCCGGGAACACGTCGGGCTGGTGGAACTGTCTGAAACTGGAGGACCTGGACAGCGATGGTGATGTCGATATCGTAGCCGGTAACTATGGGGCGAATCATCAGTACAACGTTACAGCGGAACACCCCGCGACGCTGGTCTATAAAGACTTTAATAAAGACAACCAGATCGATCCTTTCTTCTGTTATTATATAGGCAATCAGTCCTATCCGTTTGCCAGTCGCGATGAAGCGCTGGGGCAAGTGACGTTCCTTAAGCCACGGTTCAACGATTACACATCGTATGCCAACGCTACGCTGAGCACGATGTTTACCCCCGAAGAGCTGGACGGTGCGACGACGCTTTCCGCGCCCTTCTTATATACGGCCTATTTCGAAAATCAAGGCGGCCGATTTGTACAGCACGCATTGCCTGTTCAGGCACAGTTTGCGCCGGTATATGCTATTGCTACCAGTGATGTAGATCACGATGGCGACTCCGATCTGATCCTGGCAGGCAATGAGACAAACGTGCGTGTTCGTGTCGGCCGGTCGGATGCGCTCAGCGGTGCGGTGCTGTTGAATGATGGCAAAGGAAACTTTTCCTATCTACCTCAAAACCAGAGCGGCTTGCAGCTGCGGCATGATACGCGGGCACTTGCGGTGATTGCCACCGGGGGCTCGACTTTACTAATGAGTGGCGCTACCGGACAACCTTTGACATGCTATCGCCTGACGCAACGGCCACTCCCGTAAAATCATATACCTATACTGTATCCTATACCAAAAACGGCCACGACGAGAACTGATATCGCCGATTATACCGTTCATGTAAATATCGGTGTATGCCAGCGGCGTACACCGTATATTAATTTCACGTTAGCTATATACTCGTTATGGAAACAATACAACCTCTACGACAAAAGGAACGACTTTTCATTTTGGATGCCATTCGGGGCATTGCCCTGTGTGGCATCCTGATACTGAACATCGGTGGCTTTGCCCGGCCGCATCAGGCTTCGCGCCACCTATTAGTCTACAACGAAACATCCCCCGTGGATCTTGCCTCCTGGTACGTTACCAACTTCCTGGTGGAAGGGTCTTATCGCGGGTTGTTTTCGATGCTGTTTGGCGCGGGCATGTTGTTGCTCGTACACCGGCTCGCCAAGCAACACACGGGTCTTGCCGCAGCCGATATTTATTATCGGCGACTGATCTGGCTGTTGCTCTTCGGCTTGTTTAATGCATACGTATTGCTGTGGTTCGGCGATATTCTCTATGCGTATGCGCTTTGCGGACTGTTTTTATTTCCTTTTCGTAATAGTTCTGTTAAGCTGCTGCTGGTACTCGCGGTTTTTTGCTTTGCGGTGACGGTCTATAAAGGTTGGTCCCGCACCACCGAACGACTGGCGGTGCGCGAACGGGCACTCGCAGCCCTGGCACTTGAGAAACAGCAGAAGCCGCTGACCGACAAACAACAAGAGGACCTTAAAGCCTGGAAGACAATCGAAGAAAAAAGCAGCGTTGCCAAACTGCGCGAGGGCGCCGGGAAGAAGATCAACGAGATGCAAAAGTCCTATCCCGAAGTTTGGGAACACCTGGCCCCGATGATACGGGCATTTGAAAGCACCAAGATCTATGACGCCTTTTTCTTTGACGTGATGTTGTTCATCTTTCTGGGCATGGCCTTCTATAAGACGGGCATCCTGACCGGCGACAAACCTTTGTGGCTGTATGGCGTGTTTGTCGTCGTGGGGTATACGCTGGGATTCGGCTGGGGTATACTGGAAGGGAACGCCTACCACGCGGCGAATTTTGATTATTACCGGTACTTGGAGATCCGGCCTATCAAGATCGAGATATACCAGTTACACCGCTTGTTGGTGACATGCGGGCACATCGGATTAATCGTGCTGGCGTGGAAGAGCGGCTGGATGGATTGGTTTCTCAACGCTTTTGCTAACGTGGGACAGCTGGCATTTACCAATTACCTGATGCAGTCGGTGCTGTGCACCTTGTTCTTTCACGGCTATGGTTTGGGATTTTACGGTAAGCTTACCCGCAGCGAGCTTTGGTATGTTGTTGTGGGCGTGTGGGTGTTTCAGATTATCTTCAGCGCGATATGGCTGCGGTATTTTCTGTACGGGCCGTTGGAGTGGGTGTGGCGGAGCTTGACGTATTGGAAGCGGCAGCCGTTGGTGCGGCCTGTCTCAGGAACGATGGTAACTGCAGCATAACACTTCGGTTATCGCTGTAAAAACAGAAAGGGCGCCTGATCCAGACGCCCTTTCGTGTATTTGGAACTACTAGAAATTTGCTTTGTCAACATCCCACCAGAGGCGTGTGCCGCCAGTATTCGGACCCTTCAGGCGGGTAACCGCATTGTCGACGGCAGTACGGTTGGTCTGGAACTCAGCCTGAGGATACGGAAGTCTTCTGATCTGGACGTCCGTGTCGATCGAGCCACCACTTCTATTGACGTAAACCGGGAACAGCTTGGGATAGCCTGTGCGGCGGAATTCCGTCCATGCTTCCATGCCTTCGGGGAACATGGCAATCCATTTCTGGGTTATGATGCGCTCGAACTTGCGTTCATCGCTATCACTGTTGTCCCAGGCGATGGTGATGTTAGACATTGCGTCAATGTTGCGCTCGTCGTTCAACGGATCTACGTAATCAGCTTGTGTGCTGGTGTTGTCGGACAGGTAGCTGCCGATATTGGCACCCCACTGCTGCATCGATACCTGCACACCCTTTTCATAGTTCGCTTGCGCGTCACCTGCGCCAGCCCAGCCGCGCAGGGCAGCTTCCGCTCTCAGGAACCATACTTCGGCAGCAGACATAACGTGCTGGGCACGTGTCTGGGTAAATGTCGCCGTGTTGAGACTCGAGTAGGGCGTGTATCTCGCTTTCTCGACGATATCGGAACCTATCCGAATACCGATGTACTGGCCGGAGAAGTCGGGATCACCGGCGGCAGGAGTCGTTGTCTGCGCTACGTATATTGGCAGACGCGGATCGTTATATCCCTGCAGGTACGTGATAACGGATGCGTTGACGCGGTTATCAGCCCACTGCTCGGTAATCATGAACAGATCGCTTGTACCGTTGGTCACCTCGCGGGCGGCATCGTCGGCGGGTACTTCCATCAATCCGCCAGCGTGGGCGAGCGCCTTTTCTCCTTCACGCTTGGCAACTTCGGGAGCTACCTTTGCGATGTGCATAGCAAGACGCAGACGCAACGAGTTAGCAAACTTGATCCATTGGGTATAGTCACCTTCGTAGAACAGGTCTACCGATTCGAAAGGTTTCTGACCGTCGTTGGCAGGATTGCTTACGAATGCTCCAAGGTTATTTACGGCAGTATCGAGTTCCAGGAAGAACTGGTTATAGATATCCGACTCGCTGTCGTAGGCGATGTTCGTAGCGGACTTCCCTGCCGCACTATACGGAATAGGACCGAATTTCTCCGTTACGCGGTGCATAGCCTCGACTTTCATGATCAACGCGACAGCCCACAGGTCCGGGTTGGTTTGACCCAGGCCGCTGCGCTGCATCTGGTCGATATTTCGTAACACGAATGTATACATACCTTTAAAGGCATTGTTGTTCCAGCCGTCTACCAAACCGTAGTTCAGGTTGTTTTGAAACGAAAACGGGTTGGGGGACATCATATAGCCCGCGTATGCATCGGCACCCAGGTTCTGTGCCGTTTGATAGTCGTGGAACAGCTCGTGCTGCATCGTGGGAAACAACAGCTTCGCATCGTCACCCACGCCGGTGTTATCCGTATTATAATCTTCGAAGTTGTCCGTACAGCCCACCATTGCAGCGGCTGTCAGGAGTGCCAGAATATATTTTTTCATAGCTATGTAGTCTTTTATCGTTAGAGAGTAACATTAACCGAGAAACCGATATTGCGGGTCGCGGGCTGGCTGAAAATGTCTACACCGGAAAGACCGTTACCCGTCGAGAGTGTGAGTTCAGGGTCGAACGGAGCATCTTTGGAAATGTAGAACAGGTTACGACCGATGAGCGAGAAGCGGAGGCTTTTCACCACATTGCTTTTCATCGGGAACGTATAGCCGAGCGATGCTTCGCGCAGGCGTACAACGGTAGCGTCATACATGTATTGACCCATGATACCGTTGGGGCCGCCGGTAGTGCCGTACCATGCCTGGGCATCGACCGTCGAAACAGCTTCGCCTTCGGGGTTAACAGCATTTACGCGTATACCACCTTGCGCTCTTGCATCACCCGTTCTTTCCGAAACACCATACTGGTCCATGAGGGCTTCTGTCATCGACAGTACCTTTCCGCCGAAGCGGCCGTCTACAAGGACGTTGAGTACGAAATTACCGTAGTTAAACGTGTTGGTCCAGCCCATAGAGAACTTGGGGGTAGCGTTGCCGATGAATTCGAAGTTCGTCGTACGACGGGGAGCTCCGTTTGCATCGAGCATAACACGACCTTGCTCGTCGCGCATCAGCTGGTAACCGTAGATGTCGCCGATCATACCACCAACTGCTACCTGACCGAGGTAACCAAGGTTGTTGTTTCCTGTAACGACGAGGTTATTGATACCGCGGTCGGCAGCGATATCGATCACTTCGTTTACGTTACGTGAGCCGTTTAGCGAAGTATTCCAGGAGAACTTTTCACCGCGGATCACATCGTAGCCTACCAAAAATTCAAAGCCTTTGTTTTGCACTTCACCTGCGTTGATGTACGCGGTTTCGTAGAGGCTGGCGGCAGACGGTATCACCGGAATGAACTGGTTGAGGGTATTCGACTTGTAGTAGTTAAACATCACACTGAGGCGGTTGTCAAAGAACTTAAGGTCGGCACCAGCCTCGTACGTGCGGGTACGCTCGGGCTTGAGGGTAGCAAACGCCATCACACGACGCAGGTCTATCGCACCGGTGCTAGGATTGGTATAGTTTTGCGGATTCGTCACGTACAGCGGTACGGTGTTACCTACTTCAGCATAGTTCACGCGAACTTTCGCGAAGGTGATAGGCGAAGGCAGATCTACTGCATCCGACAGAACACCGGAGAGACCTACCGCAGGATAGAAGAACGAAACATCCGGTGTGTACGACAGGTTTGAAGACCAGTCATTACGGGCGGTGGCATTCAGATATAACCACTCGTGGTAACCAACATTAACCGTTCCGAACACAGATTGCAACTGTGTGTGGTTTTCGGGAATCGTCTTGGTGGCATTCATGTCACCGCTAGCCAGTACGTTTTGTGCCACGAAGAAGTTCGGGTTTCTCAGGCCAAGGCTACCGGGGCCTGTCTCCAGTCCAACGCGGCGGCTATCGGTAATGGAAGTACCTACGAGACCGTCAACTTTGATGGCACCTTCCATCGGAAGATTGAATGTCAGTAACGCATCGCCGTATTTTTGTGAAAGCGTCTGAGAATTGTACACGTAGAAGCCGTTGGGCGAACCGCCCGTCAAAGTAGCATGCGTACCAGAATACATCTTCGCTTCGAAGATATCTTCAATGTGGTCCATGTTGCCGCGGAGTTGCAGGCTGAGGTACTTATTGAATTCATACTTCACACTGCCTGACAGCAAGTACCGCTTGCGGTTTGCTTCGTTGGTATTTCTGTTAGCGACCCACCACGGGTTCTGACGAATATCTTCGGTATCGATCCAGTTCTGACGATCGTAGCCTGTTGCGCTGCTTATCTCATACTGATTTTTGTACGGCATGATGTCGGCGTTACGCGGGAACAGGTACAGGCCTACAAGTGGATTGAGGTAAAGACCTGCATTCGGTGCGTTGTCGATCGTTTGCGTGGTATAGTTGATGCTGGCATCTACACTCAGTTTCTTGTCCAGGAATTTGGCCGTCTCACGCAGGGAGATGTTGTTACGATCCAGATCGTTGGTCGGCATAACACCCTTTGCGCGGGTGTTGGCATACGAGAAGTATGTTTGCGCGATCTCGTTACCGCCTGACAGACTGAGGGAGTTTGTCCAGTTTGTACCCGTGCGGAAGAATTCGTCCGTGTTACGCTCACCGGTCCCCGCTGCAGCTGCACCCCAGCTTTGTTTCGCGGTTGCTGTGGTTCCGCCATAGGCATTCTGGAAATCGGGCGTATACGCCACGGTGCTTGCAGTGAAGGTCGAGTTGAAGTTTATTTGCGTCTGGCCTTCTTTGCCCTTCTTGGTGGTGATGAGGATCACACCGTTGGCAGCCTGGCTACCGTAGAGGGCCGCTGCAGAAGCGCCTTTCAGTACGCTGATGTTTTCGATATCGTCGGGGTTAAGCGTAGAAATCACGTCACCACCGTCGACGCTGGTCGAGCCACCGTAAGCGCTGTTTGGCTGCCCATTGGAGTTACCGCTGTTCGTCACAGGAATGCCGTCTACTACATACAGCGGCTGGTTAGAGCCGGAGAGTGAACGGTTACCGCGTAGCGTAACTTTGCTTGAACCACCCACACCGGATGCGCTAGGCGAAATGTTTACGCCAGGCACTTTACCGTTCAGGGTGTTCATGAGGTTATCTGTTTTTACGCGTGTCAGCTCGTCGCTGCTCACTTGTTGCGTAGCATACGTAACCGTTTTTTCAGAGCGCTTCACACCGAACGCGGTGACGACCACCTCGCCAAGTGAAAAGATGTCTTCCGTCATGGCGACGTCAATCTGTGTTCTGTTGGCGACTGCTACTTCTTCTGTACCGTAACCGATAAAAGAGAAGACGAGCGTACCTGTTGCGAGAGCCGGGTTGCTGAGGGTGTAGTTACCATCAGCATCGGTAGATGTTCCGATTGTCGTGCCTTGCAGCACAACCGAAACACCGGGCATTCCATTCCCTTCAGAAATGGACGTGACTTTTCCAGTAACCGTCTGCGCACCTGCGTAGGCACACACCAGCAACAAGAAAACTGTCAGCGGGATGCGAAACGTTGTTTTCATAAACATGTTAGCGTTTAATATTGTTAAGTTAGTTGCGGTTATTGCTAAACGCTTTTAGCTTACAGCTAAACCTATTTAGCAAAACGGGCGCAAAGTAGAATGTGCGAAAATGAAAAACAAGGACATACAACAATCGTGGACGCCAACGCTTACAACGTGTGCGTACACAATGTACTGTCCGGTTTGGAAAAGAGGGTTTAACGCACGGATTAGGGCATCCGGCCTTGCGGTGCATGTAAGATTAAATTTGCACGGCGCACATCTTCTTAATTTTTTAATGCGGCTACTTACCGTAATCTGGGGGAGTATTTTTTAAACAACGGTATACAACTGCTCGACAGAACAAAGCCCCACTGATTCAGTGGGGCTTTGACGTTACATATACACTATAGACTCGTTACTCGATGACGAGTCGCTGCTGCAGTGTTTCTTTTTCTGTCTTCAGCTGGATGAGGTATATACCTTTTTGCCAGCCGGAAACGCTAATCTGTGTCGTTCCTTCTTTCGTTACCGCAGACGTGTGCGATACCTGTCCGGTAGACGTGTTGACAATTTTTATAGCAGCTTGACCAACAGTGCCTTGTACGCTGACACCGATCATTACGCGTGCCGGGTTCGGATATACCGAGAGGGCCATACGCGCCGCTTGTGTCGTGCCGTACACTTCAAACTCGTACAGGGAATAGCCATACGTCGTACCGCGGGCAGTGCCGTTCAAACGTACGTAGCGCGCGGCTACCGCCGTGAGGGCGATGTCATCTGCAGCACCGTCGCCGGTCGTGGTGTTGTATACTTCGTTCCAGGCGTTGCCGTCGGTCGATACTTCGAGCGTGTAGTTTTTTGCATAGGCATTTTCCCACACCAGCTTCACACGGCGGATGTCGTACGTAGCGCCCAGGTCAACCGTTATGAATTGCGGATCAATGCCTTCAAGGCTCGCCCACCGGGTAGCCACGTTGCCATCGATGGCCAGGTTGGCCGGGAAGGTGGCGTCTTCGAGGGAGGACGCTACGGCTGTTTTGTTCAGCGCCAGGTTCACCAGTTGCTCTTCGCTGGCCGGTGTGCCGTATACTTCCACTTCCCACAGGGAGTAGCCATAGACGGTGTTGCGTTGGGTCGCATAGATGCGCACATAGCGGCCAGTGCCTGTTACCGGGATGTCGTTCGTGCCACCTGTGGCGGTGGTTGTGCTGTAGAGCTGTTTCCAGTCGTTGGCAGACGGATTATCAGACACTTGCACGTCAAATGCCTTCGCATACGCGGTCTCCCATACCGTGCGTACGCGGTTGAGGTCGTAGCGTGCGCCGAGGTCGATGTAGATCCATTGCGGATCGCTGAACAATGTCGACCAGCGGGTTGTCAGATTGCCGTCGACAGCATAAGCCTTCACATAGTCTGTGGTCTCTTCTGAAGAAACGGTAACGGGTTTGTTGCGTGCAATGTTCACCGGTGTTACCACGCTGACACTATTGCTTACCGCAGAGCTATTGCCCGCCGCGTCTTTTGCTTTGACGGTAAAGGTATAGGTGGTGTTCTCTACCAGGCCTGTAGCCGTATACGTGGTGCCTGTTGTAGTCGTCACCAGTACACCGTCTTTAAATACATCGTAGCCCGTAACCGCCACGTTGTCGCTCGATGCATTCCAGGCCAGGCTGACGCTGCCGGCGGCCACCGCGGTGCTGCGCAGGTTTGTCGGTGCGGTCGGTGCCTGGTTGTCGGCTTGTGTGCCGTATACTTCCAGGGCGAAGATGGAGTATCCATAGGCTGTGGCACGGGCCGAGGCGGCAATGCGCACATAGCGGCCGGTGGCGCTCAGGCCAGTATGATCATTGACCACCGTGTTGTTACCGGTGACCGCTTTAACTTGTTTCCAGTCGTTGGCGGCGGGGTTGTCCGATACTTGTATTTCATAGGCTGTGGCATACGCGGCTTCCCACGTGATCTTTACCCGGTTGACACTATACGGACCGCCGAGGTCCACATAGATCCACTGATCGTTAGAGAATGTAGACGACCAGCGTGTGCTGTAGCTGGCGTCTACCGCGTACGATGCCGCGTATTGCGGATCTTCCGTAGACGATGCCGTGACGGTTTTGTTCAGCGCCAGGTTGCCCGGCACCGGTGTGGCATTGTTACAAACATTACCGAGCGTATTGTAAATGGAGTTGATGTCGCCGTATTCGGACGCAATGTCCCAGATCATGATACCGGCGGCTGTGGTCTTGGCCAGGTTGGATTTCTGAACGTGTTCTGCCGTAGTGTTGTGCTGGTCGTAGAACGGAACACCGAGCATGCGCTTGTTTTGCGGCACGCCGCGGTTGGTCCAGTATTGCATGGCGTCGCGGGCCATGGAGTACGGGCCATAGCACATGATGTTGAGCAAATCTACGATGCTGACGTTGTCGTAGTTGTCACCATAATAAGCGCTTTCGGCGACCGCTGCTGTAAACAGCTTGCCCATGCCGTGCATGCGGGTAGCGATCACGGGAGCGAGTGCATTCCAGCGTGCTTTTGTGGTCGGATACTCCCAGTCGAGGTCGATGCCGTCGAGGTTGTATTGCGTTACCAATCGCGCGCAAGCCTCGGCCAGACGGTTGATGGACGCCGTGTTGGTAGCGATCGCTTCGAAGGGCGTGTTACCGGGCGATGAATCCAACCACCCCCCTACCGACAGCAGCACTTTTACACCGGCTGCGTGACCACGGGTCACCAGGTCGGTCAGTGCGGCGCCATTACCCACGCCGCCAATGTTACCATCGGTACCGGGAATTACGAAGGCATAACAAATGTGCGTGTACTTGCTGTAGTCAATTTTCGAAGGAGAATTGATGTAGTAGTTTCCGCCGGCTACCCACGAAGGATAGTAGCCTACGACATTGTAGCAGGTCTGCGCGAAGGCGCTACCCGCAAACAACAGCAGTGAGAATAATAGTAGTAGTTTTTGTTTTTGCATATATAGTACGATTTATCGTTTCCGCGCTGTAACTTTTAAGGCTACACTTTTTATATACCCATTAAGGGCTATGACAGCGCGTAAAAGTAAGGAGCAGGTAAGAGTACACTGCTCCGTTTAATAATTGGCGATAACCGTTCAATAATTGCAAAATACCCTTACACAGTCTATCGAAAATGTATCGGGCTCTATCGTTTACTTCAGTTACTCTTCGTATTCAAACTCCCATTGCGCTACGCCGGTGTGCTCACCCGTGTTGTAAGACTTGTAACGAATGGTCTGTTTTACGGGGAGGCCGTTGAGATAAGTATACTCGTGAGAATATGGTACCGAGGTGGGTTTGGCAGGTGTGTAATAACTGCTGCTTTGGCGAACTTTGTTGTTTTTGGATGCGCTTTCGAAGAACATGTCGGTGAAGCCCAGCAGGCTGTAGGGATTGACATTGTCGTCAAATTCATAGTACGTCTCGTTGGCAAAGCGATTGGAGTCGTCGATGGTTTTGCCGTAGACGATGTTGTCGCCGGACATCAACATGCGGTATTTGAACCACCGGCCATTGCTGCTTTGATAAAGCGCGTTGAGGGTGTCTCCTGCTTCGTAGGTAATGGTGACGTCGGTGTCGATGTCTTCGTCCAGGTGGATGGCAGAGACGCGGCCTTTTGTGTCGTACGTATAGTTTGTGGTGCTCATCGAGCCTGTTTCCGTGCGGGTGCGATCGATCCGGGTGACTTTGTTGCCGGCGTAGGTGAATGCGTCGGTCCAGAGGACGTAGAACTTTTCTTCTTCGCTCTCATACGAAGCATATTCTTCGCGTTCGAGGCGGCCGGAGGATGAGTAGAAGAATGTGCGGGAATAGCCGGGACGAAAGGTGCCGTCACTGCGTTGCATGGACATGACGACAGAGAGGAGTCGGGGCTTGGTCTCGGCGGCCTGGTGGTCATCGTCGGAGCTACAGCGTATTACGAGCAGCAACGACAGGGTAAGGTAGATCAGGGGATGTTTCATCGGGGTGTTTTTAGTATTGCAGTATAGTTAACGTGATATTGTTTCATCCGGATGTATTGTAGGAACAAAAAAAGGGCGTCTCAAAAGTCGCAAAAAAATTACTATTGTTCCGATATCTTTGCCGCATGGACGTACGGGAAATCACTGCGGCAGACACATGGTCTATCCGACACCAGGTCATGTGGCCTGACAAACCGATTGGCTATGTACAGCTGGCAGAAGACGAACAGGGACGGCACTTTGGCGTTTATGAAGGCGATCGCCTTGTATCGGTCATTTCTCTTTTTATGGATGGCCAGGAGGCACAATTCAGAAAATTCGCCACGCACACAGACGAACAAGGCAAGGGGTATGGCCGCGCGCTATTGCGGTATCTACTGGATAAGGCCGGCGATTACGGTGTCCGAAGGTTATGGTGCAATGCACGTACATCGAAAGCCGCATTCTACGAAAGGGCTGGCTTTCATAAAACCAACAGTACGTTCTTAAAAGACGGTATAGATTACGTGATCATGGAGCGGCTATTGGGTCAATCCCATTAAGAAAGCGGTTTCTGAATTTTACTCGCCACTCCTTCGGAAAGCATCATGGCGTGTTCGGGGTTTAACCACAGCATCGTTCGTCTGTGCCGCTGCCAATGCTGATTTTCAAATCCCGAGGGTTACTCCCCCACCGAAACAGCCATTAATCGCGTAAATTTTCCGCTATGCACGCAGACGACGTTCCACATCAAATCCCAGGTATTCCCGACAATATTTACGGCGGCTTTGGCCTCCGGCTTGGCTCCCTGCTGCTCGACGGCCTTTTTTGTACCCCAGTTGCGCTCCTGGCCATGTACATTCAATCCTTCGGCGGCGAAGCATACCTGCTGAGCATCCTGCCCATACTGGCATTCAACCTGTGGTACGCGGTGTATCTTCCCGCTCGAAATGGTGGTACACCCGGCAAGCTCATCGCGGGACTTACCATTCTAAAAACTACCGGACAGCCTATTGGCCTAAAGGAGGCCTTTCTGCGAAATATTGTGACATTTGCCCTTTCCATCTTTTCTGTGTTCGTCATGACCACAGCCTTATTCGCCGCCGACATGAATACCTACACCAGCCTCGGCTTTCTGGAGCGTTCCCGCTACCTGATGTCGATGGCACCCTTGCTTTTTACGATAAACACCTGGATAAACAACGTTTGGTTTTACAGCGAATTGATCGTCTTGCTAACCAACAAACAACGTCGCGCGATTCACGACTTCATTGCGGATACCGTAATCGTTAAGACAAAATACCTGCCCCAAATTCAGGCGTACATCAACCCGCCGGCTGAAGATCAGGCAGATGCCGTGGTCACGCAGGGCTAATGCGCAGTCCTGGGGATTGGCGCACGGGTATATATCCGCCGCTCGGCGTTTACGATACGCGATAGCTTTTTCAGTTGTTAGCGCGTCGCACAAGGAAAAGATCATGCACGACGCGGCGGCGGCAGCTAAATAAAAGAAGAACGCTCCTGCGTGTATAATAGCGTAAGCTTGTGCATGGCCCGCGTGCAGGCGATGTAGAGCATACTTTTGTCGACGGCGGTGTTGTAGTTACGGGCCGACACAAAAGGAACAACGACTTCATCAAACTCCAACCCTTTTGACAGGTGGGCGGTGGTAATAATGACGCCTTCGTGAAAGGCTGTACTGTCGGTTGTCAGCAAATGTACATGCGGTGAACGGAGTTCATTATACAGGTAAGCAGCCTGGTCGCGCGTCTTGGCAATGATACCAAGGGATTGATAGCCGGCTTCTTTATAGGTGGCAACATGATGTTTGATGGCGGCAGCTTCTTCCGCATTGCTCTCAAAACCTTTTACTTGCGGTTCTTCGCCGTGGCGCTCCATGGGCAGGAGGTCGGGGTTGCGGAACAGGCGTTGTGCGAAGGCGGTAATCTCCAACGTGGAGCGATAGCTTCTTAAAAGCTTTACCACATCGCCTTGCGGAAACACACGCTCGATCGTTTCCGCCGAAGATGCGCTGTACGGATTCACTTGCTGGCTGACATCGCCCAGAATGGTCTTGCGGCATTTGAACAAGCGCGACAGCACCGCGTACTGAATGGCCGTGTAGTCTTGCATCTCGTCGATCAGCAAGTGTTTTACGTGATCGTAGGCGGGTATGCCTTCCATGCGTATTTTACAATAGATCAGCGGGAAAACATCGGAATACTCCAACACCTCACCCGGCATCATGCGGAACATCTCGGGCTTGCCAATGAATTTATAGAACTCCCGGTATACTTCCATGACGTTGGTCAGCTTGAAGATGCGCGGCACGGCCTCCCATACTTTTGCTTTTTCCTGGCCGCTGAGCTTACGGTTTGTCTGACTGCGGATGTGTTGGAATACATCTTTGACTACTTCCGGAAACCGCTTCAGGAGCGGTACCCGATGGTATGTTTTTACGCGCTCCTGGATGAACGGCCAGGGCACGATCACGCCGGCGACGCGAATCTCCGTTTCGTTGAAGTAGTGATTTTCGAGGTGAATGATAAAGCGGTTGAGCTGACTGAGAAACTCGGGGGACGCTTTGAATTTAATGCGCTCAATGAAGGCAGCATCGGGATTTTCCAACACGGCATATACCTGCTCAAAGAAGGTCTGGAACCGTGACTTGTTTTCCAGCAGTGTATCGGCGAGCTCGTCCATGCCCATTTCGGGGATCTGCTCCTCTCCCAGCTCGGGCAATACGTTGGAGATGTAGTCAGCAAAGACTTTGTTGGGTGATATGATCAGGATGTCTTTGGCGGAAATCTCTTCGCGGAAGCGGTATAACAGAAAGGCTATACGGTGCAGCGCGATGGACGTCTTTCCGGAGCCGGCCACTCCCTGGATGATCATGACCGGAGCCGTTTCGTTACGGATCACAGCGTTCTGGTCGCGCTGAATCGTGGCCACGATGTTTTTCATCTTCTCATCCGAGGCCTTGCTTAGTTCCTTCTGCAACACGTCGTCGTGGATGTTGACCGAGTTTTCGATCATAAACTCCATCTGACCTTCGCGGATCTTGTACTGGCGTTTAATCGTGATCTCACCATTGACCTTACCGCCCGGCGTCGTATACCAACCCGGACCAAGCTCGAAGTCGTAGAACATCGACGATACGGGAGCACGCCAGTCGTAGATGAGGTTTGCACGCTCGTCGGCAAAGGAGTAGATGCCGATGTATACCAGACTCTCCTTGTCTTTGCCCTCTTGTAAAAAGTCGATGCGGCCGAAGTACGGGGATTGTCCCAGTTTGAGCAGCTTGCGTTTTCGGGACACGGCCGACTCGCCTGTGTAGGCCATACGGTTGATCGACTGCTCGGAAGCTACCATGTCGGCTTCATCCATGCCCGACTGGTGCTCATACAGGTATTCCTTGCTCTGCTGTAGCTCGGCCGAATAACTACGCACTGTATCATCTGCACGCCGGATGGCATACAGCAGTTTTTCCTTTATGACTTCGAGATATTCGCGCTCTTCCTGCTCTGTACGATGGATCATCGCGCAAAGGTAACACGATTTTGAAGAAAAGCGCCGGTAGCGACGGCGTCGCTTATTCCGCTATGGCTTCTGCCGGCTTGTCGACCAGCGCATATTCCAGGCCCCAATCCCGCAGCACGGTCAGAGCAGGCATCAGGGCTTTCGCTTTGGGGGTGAGAAAGTATTCTACGCGGGGCGGTATTTCGGGATAGATCACACGCTCCAGCAGCCCGTCGCGCTCGAGGTCGCGCAGCTGGGTGGTGAGCATTTGTTTGCTGATGTCTTTCATCATCATGCTCATTTTACCAAAGCGGTTGATGCCGTTGCTGACCAGGTAAATGACCAGCATTTTCCACTTCCCGCCGATGATTTCCAGTGTTGCCGTTACGGGGCAGTTCTCCAGGTCTTTTATCTTTACCGTCATAACTAGTTGGTTTTCAGTATTAGTCCATAAATACAGACTAGATCATAAAAAAGTATCTACTAACAAATATAAGACTGTCCCGTTAGTATTGCAACACCATTTCTGTTCGCGACAAGTGGCTGCGTGATTTCATTCTCACAGTTTAAAAACTTATGTATTCCATGAAAAAGTATGTCATTACCGGATCGATCGGGCACATCAGCAAGCCTGTCGTAGAGGGCCTGGTGAAAGCCGGAAAAGAAGTGAACGTTATTACCAGCGATGCCGCCAGGGTATCCGCGATCGAGGCCCTGGGGGCAAAGGCCCTGGTGGGTTCTGTGTCCGATCGCGACTTTGTCAAGCGTGCGTTTCGCGACGCCGATGTGGTATATACCATGATCCCGCCCATCTGGCAAACAAGCGACTGGCGCGCGGCGCAAAACGAAGTGGCTAGAATCTACACCGAAGCGCTGCAGGGCAGCACTGTAAAGTATGTGGTTAACCTGAGCAGCATCGGCGCGCACCTCGGCAACGGTGTAGGGCCGGTAGACGGCCTGGCAGATTTTGAAAAGATGCTAAACGGTTTACCTGGTATACAGGTGAAGCATCTACGCCCTGGCTATTTCTTTTATAATTTCATTACGCAAATCGGCCTCATCAACCATGCCGGTATACTGGGTGACAATTTCGGATTAGAAGGTCAGAAGATCCCGCTGGTACACACACGCGATATTGCCGCGGTGGCATTGGAAGAATTGCTCAACGTATCTTTTGCCGGCAAATCGTTCCGGTATATTCTGAGCGACCACCGTACGATGCAGGACGCGGCACGTGTCCTCGGACAAGCCATTGGCAAAAACATACCCTGGGTTGTCTTTACGGATGAACAAGCGTTGAAGGGAGCATTGGATGCCGGAGTGCCGGCGTCGCATGCCGGACCGTTTATCGAGATGGGCGCCATGTTGCGTAGCGGACGGATGCAGGAGGATCTGGAAAAACACGCTCCTACCCCCGGGTCGACAAAGCTTGAAGATTTTGCGTCTGAATTTCAGGCGGCCTTTACGGCAGCTTCGTAACATGGAAAAGAGCAGAGGCTGTCACAACACCTTAGCGACAGCCTCACGCTCTTCTTCTTAACCTAACTCTTTCGCCTCTATCGATTATAGTCGTTGCGGGGTTGATTCCCCATTTGCAATGTTAGCGTGCCCCCTTTCCTGATGTCGTCGAGGGCGATGAATGGTTTCTTTACCTTTCGGCCATCGAAGCTCATAGACTGCACATAGATATTACCACCGCCATTGTTCTGCGTTTCGATGACGAACTCTTTGCCTGTAGCATACGGTGCGCGTAGCTGGATTGTGATCTTGTCGAATACGGGACTGGCGATGCCAAGCGTTGGTTTTAGGTCTGTGAGGCCTTTGACGTCGAACAGGCCCATGCTGGCAACAACGTACCAGGCACCCAGTTGCCCCTGATCTTCGTCCTGGCCGTAGCCATAGCCGTGGATGCCGGTGGTTCCGTAAAACTCATGGCAAATGGCGCGTACCCACTTCTGTGTAAGCGACGGTTTTCCTGAATAGTTAAAAAGCCAGGATATATGCAGGTTGGGCTGGTTGCCATGGTTATATAGGCCTGCCAGACCGGAGAAGGCGTCGAGTGTGGTGCCACCACCGAAGGCATTCTTTTGCGATAGTGTAAAGATGCTATCGAGGCGCGCGTTGAACTTTTCCTGGCCGATCTTTTTGATCAGGGCCTCTGGATCATGCGGCACGTAGAACGTATACTGCCACGCGTTCCCTTCCTGGAATCCGCGCCAGGGTTCGCCGGGTTTAAAATTGTCGATAAATTTGCCTTCGGCAGTCTTTGGATGAACAAGCTTTAATGCGGGGTCATAAATCTGTTCCCACCCGCGGGATAGGCGCAGAAGTTTTTCATAGTCGTCTTTTTTGCCCAGGGCTTTGGCCCACTGCGCGACGGCATAGGCGCTGAAGGAATATTCCAGGGTGTGCGATGCCGAGAACTTCCACATCTCTTCCCAGTCATTGCCTTTGTCGAGGTGCGGAACGTAGCCATACTTTACAAACTGATCGACGTCCAACTTACCGGCGCCCCGCGGGCGATTCTTGCCCTCGACCTCGTTCTTGAGCGACGCCTGGTACGCCTGGTTTACGTCGAAGTCGCGGATGCCCGCCATGTAGGCGCTGGCCATGACAAGGCTGACGAAGTTGGTACCCACGCCCGAGACATAGCGGCTGTTGGCAATCCCGTCACCAAGCCAGCCCGCATCTTTATAGACCAGCAACTGGCTTTTGACGAAGTCGGAATAGTACTCGGGATAAGCGATGGCCCATAGTTGTGTGAGGTTCCAGAAGGCTCCCCACACGGCGTCGGTGTTGTAGTGATGGTGCACGGGGTTGCCACTGGCGTCGAGTGCTATTTGTCCAACGGCGCCGTCGTTCTTAGGATACGCGCCGTTTACGTCACTCGCGAGGCCTCGGCCCAGCAAGGCATGGAATAAGCCGGTATAAAACTTCACTTTGTCTTCGCGCACCTTCCCTTCGACTTTAATGCGTCCGAGGTAGTCGTTCCAGGTGGCGTGTGCCTGCGCCCGGGCCTGGTCGAAGGTAAGCTCCCGTGCTTCGGTTTGCAGATTCAACCGCGCGTTGTCAATGGACGTGTAGGAGAAGCCGGCTTTGATGGTGATGCTTTCCTGGTCTTTGGTGGTGAAGGTCAGGTATACACCGGCACCTTGACCTGTTTGCTCTGTTACGCCCGGTCGTGCTGTTGCTCCCTGGAATACACCCACGGCCGCGGGCTTCTTGTCTACTACTGCCGAGAAGTACATGCTTACTTCTGCACCGGGTTGATACTTTTGTACGTATACCGGCAGCGTAGTAACAAACCCCTCGATGCGGCCATCGGGTGTGATGTATACGCGGGCGTCTTTCACGTTTCCGCTTTCGCCTTGTTTGTTGCCGATATCAAACAAAATGTGTGACTGGTTGCCGGCGGGGAACGTATAGCGATGCAAGGCTACGCGTTTGGTAGCGGTAAGCTCTGCTTTTATACCGTGGTCTTTTAATATCACGGAGTAATAGCCGGGGGTCGCTACTTCGTCTTTCCGGTCGAATCGCGAGCGATAGCCCTCTTCGGGGTTCTCCAGTTTGCCGGGAATGGTTTTGAGTGTTCCGGTTGAGGCCATGAACACCATGCCGCCCACCTGAAACTCGTGCAGGTTCGGGAACCCCTCGATGGACTCGTGGCGGTGGTCATACCCTACGGCTTCCCAACCGCTTACGTTGCCGTAATGCGCATTGGTGGCCGGTGCAGGCTTCGCCATGCCGAACGGTACCGCAGATGGTGTATAAAAGAACCAGCGGCTGTGGGCCGTGCCGATGTTCGGATCGACAAACTGCGTATAATCTTCTTGTGCCAGGGCCGCCGTGGCGACGGTTGTCAGCAGGCACGCGGTCAGTATTGTTTTCAGGGATGGTATACGCATGGAAGTTTATTTTGCTTTGCCAGGTTCAATGCCCCACTGCATATTCGGCTTGTTGCCCATCACTAATGTCAGCGTGCCACCTTGTAGTAAATCCTTTGCCGGGAATTTAAAAGAGGTAAGCGGCTTGCCGTTGAGTGTGGCCGATTGCACGTATTTGTTGTTGCGTGATGCATTCTTTGCTTCGATTACAAATTGCTTGCCGCGACCGTAACGTCCGCCGAGGTCGATCACGATCTGTTCATACAGCGGACTGGCGATTTCGTATACCGGTTCTGTACGACACCCCCCGTCGGTTTGAAAGAGGCCTATTGACGCCATCACAAACCACGCGCTCATCTGCCCCTGGTCTTCATCACCCAGGTAGGCATTTGCCATGCCGCCACCATAATATTCTTCCAGGATCGAGCGGCTCCACTTCTGCGTCAGCCACGGGTAGCCTACCCAATTAAACAAGAAGGCAAAGTGCATGGATTGCTGGTTGCCTTGCACGACCGGGTAATCCCAATACTGGTCGTTGGGCGCATTGTAGCGCCAGGGCTCACTGGCTACGAAACCCCAGTGGAGCCGATCGACAAATGTCTTCTGTCCAACCACGTTCGCGAGGGCCGGTACATCTTGCGGCACAAAGAAGCTCAACTGCCAGGAGTTTCCTTCTACGTAGTGGTGGTTGCGGCCGGACTGGAAAGGATCGAACGGCTCGGTGAACACACCTTTGCTGTCGCGCAGTTGCGCATAGCCGTTCTTCGGGTTAAAAGCATTCCGCCACCATTCGCCACGCGCGGCAAAAACTTTGTAGTCTGCATCTTTGCCCAATGCTTTCGCGAACTGCGACACCGTCCAGTCGTCGTACGAATATTCAAGCGAATTGGAGAACCGCCCAAGGTCGGACGGCACATATTTATACTTCATGTACGCCACCAGATCGCGGTTGCCCGCGAAGCCTCCCGCCACAGGGCCGGCGGGTGTCGTCTGCATTTTCTTCATGGCCTGGAAGGCCTTCTCGGCATCGAAGTCGCGGACGCCCATCTGGTAAGCCGATACCATCAACGGTATTTCGTGCTCGGCCACCATCACCGGTATATATTCCATACCGGCAGGGCCCTTTGCCAACCAGCCGCTTACATCGTACATCGCCAGCTGCGAGTTCACCCACTTCGACGACCACTCCGGTGTCGCCAGGTTCCACAACTGATTCAGGTTCCAGAATGTATTCCAGAAGGCGTCACATCCCAGGGCCAGGTGGTTGGGGTTGGTGAATTTCTGTTTCGTTTCGTCCGGCGCCATCCACTCGCCGTTCACATCGCTCCACGTATTGCGGCATAGCGAACGGAAGAAGTTGGTATAGAAACGCACTTTCTCCAGCCTGTTATCGGTTGTGACGGTGATACGCGACAGGTAGTTGTTCCACACGCTCTTTTGGTTCTCTACCACGGCATCGTACTTCCAGCCGAAGGGTTTAGTAATTTCCTTTTCCAGGTTTTCACCCGCGTTCGCAATGCTCACCAGCGATATGCCCGAGCGGGCCTGTACGACAGCTGATTTCTTAGTATCAAACTCGACGTATACACCGGCGTCCTTCAGGTCTTTGCCTTGCAGCTTGCTAATGTCTACCTGCTCATCGTTGAGCCAGCCACCGATCTTCTTGATGGGTTGGTCAAATTCGATAACGAAGTTGACAGTGTATTCCTGGTCAGCATCATCGCTCCACACGGTGGGGCGCGGTGATATCTGGTGGCTGCGACCCTCGATACGATAGTCGCTCATTTTCCTGATCTCAACGTCTAATAATTTATAGTCATATTCGGCCTGCACGTGCAGGTCGATCATGACACGGCCATCCTGGTCTTTCGGGAAGGTATAACGTTGGAAGCCGGCACGCTCTGTGGCTGTTACTTCGGCCCAGATACGTGTATCAGGCATATATACTTTGTAATATCCCAGCGGAGCTTCTTCTGTAGCCTTGTCGATACGCGATCGGTAGCCACCGTCCGGATCGAACTGGTCGCCTACTTTGGTTTGCAAGGCACCGTTGGTCGGCATCATGCCGAGGCCGGCCATAGTCCACTCGTGGATGTGTGTAAAGCTGCCAATGGTCTCGAAGGTAGGTTGATAACCAGCCTGCCAGCCGATGTTCTGGTTATCAGGGCTGAGCTTTACCATGCTGAAGGGCATCCATGGTCCGGGTGCGATCATCCAGCGTGAGTGCGCCGTGCCGATGCGGGTGTCGACATAATCCGCCGGCGTTTGTATTTTACCAGCCGCACGTTGGATGGAGCCGGCTTCCATTTCTTTGCCATTCACCAGAATGCGGTACTGGCTTGTCGTCTGTTTGGTAACGGCCGGCATAGGCGCTTCGAGTTGATAACGGGCCGAGTCCAGGGTGCTTTGTAATATCGTCTTGCCGTCGAGCTGTACTTCAAGGCGGGGGGTGCCCGCCAGATGTTCTACGTCTACCAACAGTGGCTGAATGTTTTTCTTTCCGCTTTTTACTTCATAGGATGCGGGTTTTACACTGCGCAAAAAAACGTCGTCGTTGGCCGTCAGCGTAACGCCGTTCGGGCCTTCCAGTCGTATATGATCAAATACTACCCACGAACCTTCCAGCACGGTGATCATGATTGCATTGCCGCCACGGCGGATCACGCCGTCGCGCAACGGGATCTCCAGAATCCGTTCGGCGTTTGCCGGGATGTTCCCGATCAACGATGCGTCGGAGCTGCCTTTCAATAAGAACTTCTCGAATTGCTGTTCATTGATACCGACCTTGAGGAGCGACTTGCCGGGGTGCGTGTCAACCAGGTCGATGACGAGTTTCCAGGGGCCACCGGCGGGCAATGTTTTTATACCAAACAGAATGTTGATCTCGTGTGTACGCCAGCCCGACGTACCCCACGTTCCACCCCAGGTGTCATCGGGGCCGGGCAGCACATACGGAAAGTCTCTCGTGGCATCCGAACGTCCGACCAGGAAAAAACGGTCCTCGAATCCGAAGTCCTTACTTAAGAATTTTTTATAGTCTACCGGACCCAGGGCCAGGTCGGCACCCGAGTTGTCGTTCTTGCCAATACTCCAAATATCGGTCGCTACGGCACGATCCACGCCGATCAGGGCAAATAGACCTAGCAAAAGTATTCTTTTCATCATGCTATTGTTTAAAACTTCTTCCGCTGGCTCCTACCCTTTCTTTTTCCAAATCTGCTCAATCTCTTCCAGGGTCTTCCCTTTCGTTTCGGGAATCATCCGGTACGAGAAGACCAGTAGTATGACAGCGTTGACCATGAAGATCCAAAATGTATAGGCGCCGCCCAGCTGCTCCATCATCACGGGCGTCCACTGCGTGATCAGCGCCACGCCGATCCACAGTACGACGGTGGCCAATGACATGGCTACACCGCGTGTTTTCGTAGGGAATATTTCAGAGATGATAACCCAGGGAATGGGTCCAAGCGAAGATGCGAACGAAGCGATGTAACCAATGATGAACACCATCAGCCAGGTGTTGTTGCCTACCTGCAGGTAAAACAACAGGCCAATGGCCGCCAGGCAGATGACCATACCCGACACACCCCACAACAACAGTGAGCGCCGGCCAATCTTGTCAATAAAAGCGATAGCCACGAACGTAAAGATCGTGTTGGTGGTCCCGATGATGACGGTCTGCACCAGCGCCGCATCCTGGCCCATGCCAATACTTTTTAAAATCTCCGGAGCATAATAAATAATTGCATTGATACCTGTTATCTGCGAGAACAATGCCAGTACGACACCTACGATCAACGCTGCGCGCAGTCCTTTAGAGAACAACTCGCGGACAGTACCTTTTTCCTCGTGCAGTGTAGTAAGAATGTCTTGCAGCACGATGCGCGCCTGGATGTCACCGTTGAGCTTCTTCAGAATCTTCAATGCTTCATCGATCCGGTTTTTGCTCGCCAGCCAACGCGGACTTTCCGGCACGAAGAAGAGCAGGCCGAAAAAGATGATTGCCGGCACTACTTCCGAGCCCAGCATATACCGCCAGCCCAGCTCTACGTTCCAGGCTTCGTTACCCATGCTGGCGATCTTCATGTTGATGAAGTAGATCAGGTTTATGCCGATCACAATCGCCAGCTGATACAGCGTCACCAGTATGCCGCGGTACTTCGCCGGCGCGATCTCGGCAATGTACAATGGTGACAACATCGACGCGGCGCCCACGGCAATGCCATTAATAAACCGGGCGATAACAAACTGCGTGAGGTCCACCGGAATGGCCGAGCCCACCGCCGAGACGGCAAAGATGATGGCGGTCAGGACCAGTACTTTCTTGCGGCCGATGGCATCGCTGACGTAGCCTGTACAGAGTACACCGAAGATACATCCCCAGATAGCGCTGGATGCTGCCCAGCCCGTCATGGCAGCGGAAAGTTGAAACTTGGTTTGCAGATAACCAATGGCGCCGGCGATCACTGCTGTATCGTATCCAAACAGCAGGCCGCCAAAGGCTGCTACGAGCGATATCGTTACAACAAACCGCATATTGGCACGGGGGCTTTCATTGACCGGGCCGGCCTTTTCTATTTCTGCTGCTTTTGCGTTCACATCCATAAGACATAAAAATTTAGCGCCGCCCTATATCCTCTCGTATGAATGAATGGTACAGGTGCAGGTACTCGGTTGTTTAGTTTCGTACAAATGCTTTGATCGTGGCGCACTGTTGTCCAACAGACTCACCATGTGGCCTAACCGTATACTCTCCTACGGCTGCTGGCACAATAAATGTTTCTGCATAGTGTACCACAAACGGCTCAAATGCGCCGGAGGGGCTTTCGACAATCGCTTCTCGTCCTTCAATCAGGTTAAGCACATTGACTGTGTTATCCGTATGATGTGGCACTGTGCCGGTAAACCAATGCCGACGGGTCTCAATGAATTGCGAGGCATGCAAGCCCGTTTTTTCTTCGATCCAACCGTCGCCCTGTCCGATCTTCTCAACGGCATTGATAAGGTTTTCCTTTGTCCACTCCGTCTGACGATCCCATTGAATTACTTTCTCACCATGGTCAATGTGAATGGGACGCGGCCTGCCGTCAAGGCCTAAGCGATCCCAGTCCCACAATTTAAAGGTGAAGATGTAGGGGGTGGCGCTGATCTCCAGCACCATGCTGTTGCGCCCGGAGCAATGTATCGTTCCCGCGGGGATGAGCACGTGGTCGTGTTTCTTTACAGGCCACTTGTTTACGTACTTTTCGGCATCGAACTTACTTGTTTGCTGAGCTTCTCGTAGCTTATCAATCACCTCCGTTGGATTTATACCGTTCTTTAGGCCGAGGTATACTACGGCGTCCTCGCGGGTATCCAGCATATAGTAGCTTTCGTCCTGTGTGTAGTCCAGGCCGAAGTGCTCTTTGATATATTCTTTTGTGGGGTGTACCTGTAAGCTCAGGTTGCCCCCGTCCATGGTATCGAGAAAATCGAAACGAATGGGAAACTCTTTGCCAAAACGTTGGTAAATATGCTCCCCCAGCAGCGACTGCGGATACGCGAACACCAGGTTGATGGACGGTATTTCAACGACATGCTGCCCGAATTGCAGCAACAGGCTGTTCTCTTCAGGCACACAGTCAAAACACCAGGCATAATTCTCTGCAGACTTGTCGAGGTCGCATACTTCCTTCATCCACTGTCCACCCCACGGGCCCGGATCAAAAAATGGCACCACGCGGAAAGGCCTGTGCGATGCCAGTTTCAGTCCATGCCGAACAGACGCGCCGCGCACAAGCTTGGGCTCATCGTGTTTATTCGTATCCAGGACATAGTCCCATGAGTCCATCAGGGTTTGTTTGTGGCGGTCCAACACGCGCCAGTCTACAAAGAATCCTTGTTTATATTGCTGTGCGAAAGTATCCTGTTGGTTGTGCACGCCCAGGTTGTTCACCTCGTGCCGGCGCATGCGCAGTTGAATTTCCCACCGCGCCATGTCGGCATAAACCAGGATATCGCCCCGGCCGACCATGGCGGCAGCGCCCTCTCCTACTACCACGGTCACGCCCTGGCCAGATGCCACTTGCTTTTTGAGCGTCTCAACAGCTTTGGGGTCAAAGTAATCCTGGATTTCCAACGATGTCAGTTTACCAAAAACACGGTCATCCGTCAGGTAGGGATATACCATCTTGCGAATGTCCTCCTCATTCTTATACGCCGTGCGGGCGACAACAAAGGAATCATATACCAAGGTTTCGCGCAGGGTCTTCTCGAGGGGCTCCGTATACACCCCCTGGTAGCAATCGACCACCAGCACAACGTTTGGCTGTTGTTGTCGTTTTTCGGTAATATGTTTCTGAAGCTGGGTAGCTATGTGTTTCCAGCCTGCCCAGCAATTCTCGTCAGTCGCCTCCACCCGGATAGCCGGATGTTTATCATAATTTGATGTTATCGTAGTTCCGTTAACCGCTGCTCCTGCTGTCAAATCGCTTCTATTCATCATGACCCTTATCTGTCTTTTCATTTGTGCATTTCGCCCACACTTACCCATTTTGTAAAAATGTGTGTATGTATGAACATTCAACAAGTCAAAACTAGCGCAAATGTTTGAACCACCAAAAAAACGGCTCTCTTTTTATCGCCAGTGGCGTAAAACATCAAATTTTGTAGCGTAAAAAGTTATGAAAAGCGAATTCCGTTTTGGCTTTAAAGAACATGCACGCGACGTGAAACTTTAAATTAACAGGTGAAGGAGGTATAGCTGTGACTGTTGCGAGGTTTCTCTCTGTTATGTCTTTCGGTAGATGAGTATTGCATAAAAAAAAGACCGGCTGAGAAACTCAGACCGGCCGGGCTAACCTCGCTTGTCAAAAACGATTTTATAAAATATGGAGCGCTTGTAATACTTCGATTATACCATCGGGCAGTGCGACGCCGCTAAAAAATATACCGACGGAAAAGACTTTGTGCTCGGATGCTGCGCGGCGGATAGCCAGCGGCAATGAGCTTACTGATAAGGTCGAGAATAACAAGGCAAACAACAACGTAAGCACCAGTACGCCTATCGGCTGTTGCACCACAAAGAGCAATGTCATGACGGGTACGATCAGGAACAAGCTGCCGTAAAAAGTCTTACGCAGCCCCAGTCGCGTGACCACGTTGCTGGCTGGCCATGAGGCAATGGCCGACAGCACCAGAATATATACCAGTAGTACCTTGCCGTTGGCAGCATGCAGCCACGCGCCGATGTGCGGTTGCAGCACATCCGGGAAGAGATTGAACATGACCGTGGTGGCCGTGCCCAACGCTATGCCCAGTAGGAAAATGTGGCCATAGCGTGCTTTGCCCAGATCTGCATCAGCGTCTGCTTCTTTCTCTCTGCCGGCCTGCGTTTTGAACAGGTGCAGCGAGTTCTTTTTCAGGGCCAGGCCGGATAGGGCCACGACTGCCCCACCCGCCATGAAGGTGGCCGGTGCGCCGGCGTAGTCGATGATGTCGACAATGACAGGTTCCAGCGCATAGACCAGGTTGCCGATGATCGTGAGTAAAGCCATGGCCCGTGGCAGCTGCTCGACGGGGGTAAAGAGTTCAAGCGTGGACAGTGCCGGGCTGGTGAAGATGCTCATGGCGATGAGCCAGCAGATAATCAACACCGGCAGTATCCATTTAAAAGTTTCGCCGGGGTGTGCCAGGAGCGTAAAGGCTACGGCCATAAAGATCATGGCGGCAAAGCTGATGCCCGCCGAGATAATGGGAATACGATGTCCCTTCTCGGCGCGATATCGGTCGCCCAGCAAGCCGGCCAGGGGTGGTGTAACGGTCACAATGATAGCTTCTGCCACGACGAGCAAAAGCGAAAACTGCGTGAAGTGAAATTCAACGAGCAGCTTGGGTTGATAGCGTTGGTACGCTATCCAGCCGATGACCACCGAGGCATACAGGGCGGCCAGGCTCCAAAGCTGCTTCCACCGGATTTCCGGCTCGGGTTTCATGGCAGCAAGAATTTTCATAAAGGTGTCTCAGGTGCCTTATCTACGCAACGCGATGGCCCGGTGGATTTCGATCCGGCCAGATTATTCCTGCCCCTGCATTTTGAGGCCATTTTACCCGCGATCGTATGCTCATTTTCTTTATTTTTGCGGCCTTATGGACCCTGGCGGCAGTTACAACCGCTGCCAAAACGGTGCTCCATGAGCCCAATACTTATTGATATGCTTTCGACAAAATATAACCCTGCAGAAGTAGAAGACAAGTGGTACCAGTACTGGATGAAAAAAGGCTTTTTCCACGCCAAGCCGACTTCCGGAAAAGAACCATACACCATCGTCATCCCGCCGCCGAACGTGACCGGCGTGCTGCACATGGGCCACATGCTGAACAACACCATCCAGGACGTACTCGTGCGTAAAGCACGTATGGAAGGCAAAGAGGCCTGTTGGGTGCCGGGCACCGACCATGCCTCGATCGCCACGGAAGCCAAGGTCGTTGCCATGCTACGCGAACGCGGCATTAAGAAGTCAGACCTCTCCCGCGACGAGTTCTTAAAGTATGCGTGGGAATGGAAGGAAAAGTACGGTGGGATCATCCTTGAACAGCTGAAAAAGCTCGGTGCCTCCTGTGACTGGGATCGCACCAAGTTTACCATGGACCCCGACTACTATGACGCCGTGGTCGATGTTTTCATCGACTTGTACAACAAGGGTAATATCTACCGCGGCATGCGCATGGTCAACTGGGACCCTGCCGGCAAAACGGCATTGTCGGACGACGAAGTTATCCACCGCGACGTTCCCTCGAAATTATACCACATTCGCTACGCCATCGAAGGCAGCCAGGATGAGTATGTAACCATCGCGACGGTACGTCCCGAAACGATCATGGCCGACGCGGCCATCTGCGTTAACCCTGCCGACGAGCGGTACAAACACCTGAAGGGCAAGCGTGCATTGATCCCGCTGATCGACCGCGCTATTCCCATTATAGAAGACGAATATGTCGCGATGGATTTTGGCACGGGCTGTTTGAAAGTAACGCCCGCGCACGACATGAACGACAACGAGCTTGGCCGCAAGCACAACCTGGAGGTGATCGACATTCTTAATGAGGACGGCACGCTGAACGAAAAGGCCAGGCTATACATTGGCGAAGATCGTTTCATCGCACGGAAGAAGATTGCCAAAGAACTCGAAGCTACCGGCTACCTGGTGAAGGCCGAAGAGTATACCAGTCATGTGGGCTTCTCGGAAAGAACGGACGCTGTGATCGAGCCACGCCTGTCACTGCAGTGGTTCCTGAAAATGGATACCATCACCAAGCCGGCGCTGGAGCACGTCATGAATGACGACATTCAACTTATTCCGCCGAAGTTCAAGAACACCTACAACCACTGGATGAGCAATGTGCGGGATTGGTGCATCTCCCGCCAGCTGTGGTGGGGGCACCGTATACCGGCATGGTATAATGCCGCCGGCGACCACGTAGTAGCGAGAACCGAAGCCGAAGCTCTCACGCTCTTCCAGGCCAGGAACCCGAACGTTACCGCCGCCGAAATTCGCCAGGATCCCGACGTGATGGACACCTGGTTCTCGAGCTGGCTGTGGCCTATCGCCGTTTTTGATACCACGGTATTTAAAGATGGCAACGCCGGCAACGCCGACCTGAATTATTTTTACCCCACCAATGACCTGGTGACGGCTCCGGAGATTCTTTTCTTCTGGGTGGCGCGTATGATCATTGCAGGCTATGAATACCGCGGCGCCATGCCGTTTAAGAATGTATACCTGACGGGCATTGTGCGCGACAAGCAAGGCCGCAAGATGTCGAAATCGCTGGGCAACTCACCCGATCCGCTCGATCTCATTGCCACCTTCGGCGCCGACGCCGTGCGCACGGGTATGCTGTTCAGTTCCCCGGCGGGCAATGACTTGCTGTACGATGAGAAGCTGATTGAGCAGGGCCGAGACTTTAACAACAAAATCTGGAACGCTTTTCGATTTGTGAAGGGCCTGACAGTAGCCGACATACCGACTCCGGAAGAAAATACTACGGCTGTCGCATGGTTTGACGCACAGCTGCAAGCGTCGCTGACCGAGTTAAACGACCACTTCAGCAAATTCAGAATGTCGGACGCTGTGAATGCCGTACGCAAGCTGGCGTGGGACGACTTCTGCTCGTGGTACATCGAAGCTATCAAACCGGAGTTTGAAAAGCCGATCGACAGGATGACGTATAACCGCACGGTTGGTTTCTTCGAAACCCTGTTGAAGGTAATGCACCCGTTCATGCCGTTCATTACCGAAGAGCTGTGGCACGAACTGCAAGATCGCACCGAAGACGACTGTGTGATCCGAGCAGCATGGCCTGTGGTGAGACCGTTGACGCCCCTGGAAGACGACCTGATGCTGGAAGCACGATTGGCGTTTGAAATTATTACCAAGGTACGTAACACGCGCAATTCAAAAGGCATGTCGCCGAAAGCGACGCTGACGCTACTCGTCAAGAATAGTGAGACGGTACCCGTAAAGGCATTCTGGCCGGTGGTAAAGAAGCTGGCAAACCTGGATGACATTAAGTTTGTAACGGAGGCGCCGGCGGGGCAATCATCGCCGTTCCTGGTGCGGTCGACTGAGTTCTTTATTCCATTGGAAGGAAAAGTGGATGCTGAAAAGGAACGCAAGGAACGTGAAGAAATGCAGAAGGAATTGATTTACCAGCAGGGATTTTTGGAGAAGGTGAATCGGCAACTTTCGAATGAGAAGTTTGTGGCGGGTGCACCGCAGAAGGTGCTGGACGCGGAGAATAGAAAGAAGGCAGACGCTGAGGCAAGGATTAAAGCGCTGGAAGAAGCTTTGAGCCGGTAGGCATCTCTGGCTTGTGCCTGTAAAAAAAGGCTTTCTGAGATCATCAGAGAGCCTTTTCTTTTCCTGGTTGACGGAAAAGTAAACATATCCATTCCAGGAAACTATGCCGGAAAACATACATCCGCTGCTGAACAACCGAAGTAATGCGGTGGCCGGAGAGGACGTTGGCTTTTCCGTATCTGGTGGCTACCGCGAAGTAGCACCTTTGGGAATGAAGGGATGCTGATTAGATTCTTTGGGCGGTTTTGGCAGTATGCTTGGGAGCCTCCTTTTTCGTATAGGTAGGACAAGTGTACTGGCTGCACGCTGAGATGAAAGCTGCTAAGAGTGCGAATGCAACAATCTTTTTCATGTTATAGAATTGGTTACTAACAAAAATATGGTTCTTTAATAAGAAAACAAATGCGAAAAGGTGCAATCGACGCGGTTTTCTTACTCCACCATCAAATTACATCCTCGAATATCACTATTGTCCATCCGTCCAAGGACCTCAAATGCGCCTGATCCATATACTTTTCCCAGGTCTTCGGTTTCCAGGAAGGAAATCGTCTGGAAGTTTGCCAGGTCTACGACGTTAATCCCCGCCGTTTCATCAAGTAACCCCTTGCGTAGCGGATCCGTCACTTCCCGGCCCGTAATACGCATCCAGGGTGGGCATTTAAATGTATATTTTCCGGTTGTATAGGCCTGGGAAAGTAACTCAGTCATGCCGTATTCGGAGAATACCGGTCGCGCATGCAATCGTTCATATAAGGTTTGGTGCAGCGCGGCGCGGGTAATTTCCTTGCGTCGCCCCTTCATGCCCCCGGTTTCAAAGATCAGGCAATGGCTGAGGTCGACGTCGTGTTTTTCAGCCAGGTCCAGCAAGGCAAACGATACTCCCCACAGGATGATCTTTTTAGCGGTATGGCGCAGCTTCTCTACATCGGCCAGCAGCTTGTCTGTCTGGTGCAGGTAGTACGCCGAATATTCGGATTGGCTGTTTTTTATGAAATAGTCCATCATGGCAATGAGCGACGAACCTTGCCGCTCGAGGTACGATGGTAACAAGGCCAGGAAATGGTAGTCTGTCAGGGGACCAAAAAAGAACTCAAAACACCGCTGGGCGTGTCGATGGTAAAAGGCCAGCTGCCCGACGCCGTGACGACTCGTGGCCGCCCCGGTGGTGCCGCTGCTGGTAAAGATCACTTCGGGCGTCCATTGGCCGGTTTGCAGAAAATGCGTCTTAAAAAACGATATGGGTAAAAACGGGACGTCCTGCCAATGCCTGATCGCGGCCGGGGCTACGCCCAGGTGACGAATAAAGGCAGCGTAAACGGGGTTGTTCCCGGCCTGGAAACGAAATACCTCCAAAGCAATATCATTGAAGGTGTCATCGTTTACCGAGTATAATTTCGATTCAAAATTTTTAAAAGTATCCAAGCGTCGTTAACTTGACCGGGTCCAAAAATACGGAAATGAGAGTTATAAAAAGTTTGTGCCTGTTTGGTGGTTTGGCGTGGATGATCAGTGCCTGCTTTGAGTCGCCTGAATATCCCAATACGCCCAAAATAGCCTTTGAAGGCGTCTCTTTCCGTGAAGTGAACGGCTCCGACTCGCTGACCCTGTCCATGTCGTTCCAGGACGGCGACGGCGACCTGGGTTTGGACGCAAACGACCCGCGCTACCAGGCAGCTCCCTATAATTCGTACACCTACGCGATCAAGAATGGTTCACCGGGTGGATTTGACAAGGGCATTGTACCTTTCCGCATTGCCGACGACGACACGCAAGCGCTCGGACTCGACCGGATCGACTTCATCCGCCCCACGACCCAAAATCAAGGGATACTGTTGACGGACAAGGCCCTGGACGATCCGGCGTATTACGCCACCATGCCGGCGGACATCTATCCCAACACTTGTACTACCTATCATTTCGACTCCGTGTACGTGCTGGAAAGCGACAACCTCATCGATGAAACATTTACAGTAAAGAGACGGATTGCCATACAAGGAGACAACCTTCTGAAAGTAGAAGGCCGTTTTGTAGTCGAACGTAACCCGACCTCATTCAACATCGAAGTAGACTTCGAATATCTACTGAAAACCGACCAAAATCCGAATGGTGAGTGGACTTCTTACGACTGGACGCGCGATAGTGAGGCCAAGACCTGTGCACCGTCTTTTGACGGCCGGTTCCCCGTACTCACACAAGACGACGGATCGTTGGATGGGATCATCCGGTACCACATGGTGTCGGAAGGTTTCGTCGGCATCTTTGGCATGAGTACACAATTACGACTGACAATCAAGATTCGCGATCGTGCATTGAATGAAAGTAACACCATTGTCACACCGCCCTTTACGCTTGCCGAGATCCGACGGTAACAGCGCCGCGGTAGCACCAGTATAAAAAAATAAGCCGGCTAAACCGGCTTATTTTTTTTATCGATATAATGACGGGAATCTGTTGGCGTCTGTTTCGTGCATCATTTCATACACGACTTCGAACACAGTCTCCGGATTGGGCTTTGTAAAATAATCGCCGTCGGATGCGTAGGCCGGGCGATGTTCGCGCGCAGTGATTGTCACCGGCTTCGCATCGAGGTAACGATAAGCATTCTGTACCTCGAGCACCTGCTGCATCATAAACGAGCTCGCGCCACCCGGTACATCCTCGTCCGCGAAGACGATGCGGTTGGTTTTCCTGACCGAGTCGGCAATGCGGTGGGTCACGTCAAACGGCAGCAGTGTCTGTACGTCGATCACCTCGCACGAGATGCCGGCTTGCTCCAGTGCTTCCGCAGCTTCCATCACTACGCGGCACATCGATCCGTATGTAACGATGGTCACGTCGGTACCCTCGCGGAGTACTTCGGGCATGCCCAGGGGTATCGTGAACTCGCCGACGTTATCGGGAATACGTTCCTTGAGGCGATAGCCGTTGAGGCATTCGATGATCACTGCCGGGTCGTCTGCCTTTAACATGGTATTATAAAAACCTGCCGCCTGTGTCATGTTACGCGGCGTAATGATATATATCCCCCGTAAGCTGTGCAGCAACATGCCGATCTGCGAGCCGGCATGCCATACACCTTCCAGGCGGTGACCACGGGTGCGGATAATGAGCGGAGCTTTTTGTCCTCCCTTGGTACGGTATTGCAAGCTTGCCAGGTCATCTGACAGTGTCGGCAAGGCGTAGATAAAATAATCGAGGTATTGTATTTCGGCAATAGGGCGCAGGCCGCGCAGGGCGGTACCGATGCCCTGGCCGATGATGGTACACTCGCGAATGCCGGTATCGGTCACGCGCAGCTCGCCGTGTTTAGCTTGCAGCCCTGCAAAGCCCTGGTTTACGTCTCCGATCTTGCCGACGTCTTCGCCAAAGGCCAGCACACGCGGGTCGCGTGAAAGGGCGGCGTCAAAGCATGCCTGCAGTACTTCGCGTCCGTCTACGATGGACGAGTGCTCGTTATACTTTGCTGGAATAATCTCCTGTTTCAGCGCCGACTCGTCGGACTCGCTATACAAATGTGAGCTATAGCGACTGTGGTTGTCTTTTTCAGCAGCGGTCAACCACGCGATGAGCGCGGTCTTGGCATCGTGGCTTTCTTCGCGGAATAAGCGTAATGCTCTTTTCGCGGCACGCATGGTCTCGAGTCGTGTAGCGTTGATGGTCGTCGTTAACTCGTTGCGCAGCAAGGCTATCTCCTCGCTGTTGCGGCTCATGCCTTCGGCTTGTTCGAGGATCGTCGTTACCTGAAGCTGGTCGCGTTTTACATCTTCTGTGAAGGCTTTCCACGCGCGTTCTTTGGCCTGGCGTGCAGTTTGTTTCGCTTCCTTCTCGATATCGTCGAGCTCTTCCGGCAGGATCATGACTTCCTGGACGAGCCACTCGCGCATTTTTTTAACGCAATCATGTTCGACCTCCCACGCCAGGCGCTCTTTGGATTTATAGCGCTCGTGCGAGCCCGACGTCGAGTGCCCCTGGGGTTGTGTCAGCTCTTCGACGTGCAGCAGCACCGGTATATGTTGCTCGCGGCAGATCGTCTCGGCACGCTGGTAGGCCTCCATCAGCGCGGTGTAATCCCAGCCGTTGACGGTAATGATCTCAAACCCGTTTTCGGTTTCGGTGCGCTGCAGGCCCGCAAGCATTTTCGAGATGCTGCCTTTAGTCGTGTGATACTCTTGCGGTACGGAGATGCCATAGCCGTCATCCCAGATCGATGTTAGCATGGGCACCTGCAATACACCCGCCGCGTTGATGGCTTCGAAGAACATGCCTTCCGACGTTGAGGCATTTCCAATTGTACCAAACGCGATCTCGTTGCCGTTAACGGAGAAGTCTGTATAGCGTTGCAGGTCGGGATTGTTGCGGTATAATTTAGACGCATATGCCAGGCCCAGCAGACGCGGCATCTGCCCGCCGGTGGGCGATATGTCGGCGCTGCTGTTTTTTATATCGGTCAGCTTGCGGAACCGGCCTTGCTCGTCGAGCGTGCGGGTGCCGAAGTGGCCCGTCATCAAACGACCTGCTGTGGATGGATCCGCCACGATGTCGGTATGGGCGTATAATTGCGCAAAGAATTGCTGTATGGTTAGCTCACCGATGGCAAACATAAAGGTCTGATCACGGTAGTAGCCTGAACGGAAGTCGCCGTTGCGAAACACCTTTGCCATCGCAATTTGGGCGAGCTCTTTGCCGTCGCCGAAGATACCGAACTTGGCCTTCCCCATAAAGACTTCCTTGCGGCCAAGTATGCTGGCTTCGCGGCTTTCCAACGCCAGGCGATAGTCGGAGAGAATCTCTTTTACTCTCGCCTGTGTGAATCGGGTCTTTGCTTCTTTAATCACGCTCAAGATTTCCGGATTTTAGTGCTTGTGTTCAGATCAAAAATAGACAATAGTTTTACGTTTCAAAAGCGTTTGGCCGACGGGGTCCTTCGCAACTGCTTTTTTTCGATGGCGCGAATACAAATTTTATTTCGAGAATAGTTCTTCTCCAACATTTTTGTTGAACGAAAGGAACATTAACAGGCAATTATTCCGATTAAAAATCATCTTTTGCCAACTCCCTGTTTGTGAGCGGGTGGCTGCTATATTTGCACGAAATTCTAAACCATATCCAAGCATGATCATTGGCGTACCGAAAGAAATCAAGAACAATGAGAACCGTGTCGCGCTGACTCCGGCAGGCACACAGGAACTGGTAAAACGCGGCCATACCGTATATGTCCAAACGACAGCAGGTTCCGGCAGCGGTTTTCAGGATGACGAGTATCAAAAGGCCGGTGCCACGTTGTTGCCCACCGCAGCCGACGTCTTCGCAAAAGCCGAAATGATCATGAAGGTAAAGGAGCCTGTCGAACAAGAGTATAAATTAATCCGCAAAGATCAGCTGGTCTTTACCTACTTCCACTTTGCATCGTATGAGCCGCTGGCCAAAGCCATGCTCGAAAGTGGCGCCATCTGTCTCGCATACGAAACGGTAGAACGCGCCGATGGCAGCCTGCCGTTGCTGGTGCCGATGTCGGAAGTAGCCGGTAGAATGTCTATTCAGGAAGGTGCTAAATACCTCGAGAAGCCGCTCAAAGGCCGCGGTATTCTCCTCGGCGGCGTGCCGGGTGTAAAGCCTGCTAAAGTACTGGTATTAGGCGGTGGTGTAGTCGGTACCAACGCTGCGAAGATTGCCGCCGGTATGGGTGCCGATGTAACGATCGTGGACCTCAACCTGACCCGCCTGCGTTACCTGGACGACGTCATGCCAAAAAACGTGCACACACTCGTATCAAACGATTATACCATCCGCGAGCAAGTGAAGGACTCCGACCTGATCATTGGTGGTGTACTGGTGCCCGGTGCAAAAGCGCCGAAGCTTATCACCCGCGACATGCTGAAGACGATGCGTCCCGGCACAGTACTGGTGGACGTAGCAGTAGACCAGGGCGGCTGTATTGAAACGTGCCGTCCGACAACACACGAAGACCCAACCTTTATCATCGACGAGGTCGTACACTATTGCGTGGCCAACATGCCGGGCGCGGTGCCCTATACTTCTACGCTGGCGCTGACCAACGCTACCCTGCCGTATGCCATCCGGTTGGCCAATCAGGGCTGGAAGAAGGCGTGCCAGGAAAGTCAGGAGCTGCGCCTGGGCTTGAACGTCATTCAAGGGCAAGTAGTGTATAAGGCTGTCGCCGACGCTTTTAATTTGCCTTATACCGACGTCAGCAACTATTTAGCCTAATTGTAAATTAAACGGGCCTGACGTAAGTAATTCTTACACCTAAAACAAACAGGTCTTCCATAACAAGGGGCCTTCCTGCCGTCAGGAAGGCCTTTTTTGGTCTATTCCCTCCCCTTACGACGTTAGGTTCCGGTGCAAATTCCACGCAACCCGCCTTTGGAGGATCGCGTTACATATCCTATTTTTAACGCTTAAATTAATCTGGATAACCCCTCGGCATGGAAATATTCCTTCACGCGGAAACCTGGCTTGCCTTGTTAACGCTAACGTTTTTTGAGATTGTTCTTGGGATTGACAACATCATATTCATTTCCATTGTTTCGAACCGCTTACCTGCCGAGTACCGGGCCCGTACCCGCAACATAGGCCTCTTACTGGCCATGGGCGTACGTGTCTTGCTGCTACTGACCATTACCTGGGTGATGAAATTTACCCGCCCCCTGTTTGAAGTACCGCACTGGATGGCTGAAGACGGTGCCATCAGCGGCCGTGACCTCATCCTCATCTTTGGTGGTATGTTCCTCATTGCAAAGAGTACGCGAGAGATCAACCACGAGATGGAAGGCGAGGACGAGCTAAGCGCGGAAAGCGGTCAGAAAAAAGTGAACATATCAAATGTTATTGTACAGATCGTATTATTGGATATCATCTTTTCGTTTGACTCCATCCTGACGGCTGTCGGTTTGACCAATGAAATTATCATCATGATCATTGCCGTCGTGCTATCGATCGGTATCATGATGATTTTCTCGGGTAAAATCAGCGAGTTCATCAACCGTCACCCATCGATGGAAGTGCTGGCCCTGGGCTTCCTGATCCTGATCGGTTTTATGATCTTTCTTGAGGGGCTTGGTAAAGATATTCCGAAAGGATATATATACTTTGCGGTGGTGTTCTCGATGGGAATCGAGATGATCAACATCCGCGCACGCGGCAAACGCAAGAAAGTCAAAGAAGAATTTCATGAGTAACGACGAAGCCTTACGCTACCCCATCGGTCGCAACGAGGGTAAAGCCTCGTATACCGCGGCTGAAATTACTGCGCTGATCGATCGCATCGAGGCTGTGCCCGCGGAGATCGAAAAGCTCTTCAAAGGTCTTTCCCCGCGTCAGTTGGAAACGCCGTATCGCCCCGGTGGATGGACTGCCCGGCAGGTGTTACACCACATTCCCGATAGCCACCTGAACGCCTACATCCGCACCAAGTGGACGCTGACGGAAGATACTCCTACCATCAAAGCATACGACGAAGTCGCCTGGGCCCAAACGGGTGAGATTATTGCCGACCCCGCCCTGGCGGTTGCGCTGCTGAAAAGTCTGCACGCCAAGTGGGTCCCCTTGCTGCGTTCGCTGCGCGAGCCGGAGCTGCAACGTTCGTTCTTCCACCCGGACTCGAAGAAGCACATTCGCCTCGATCAGTTGATTGCCAGCTACGCATGGCACGGCGAACACCACGCCGGGCACCTCAAGATTGTGGCGGCCTTGTCGTAGCATCCGGTATTATGCCCCTTGTGCCCTACAACCCTCCGTTCTTTCTCTTTAACCGCCACCTGGAAACCATCTTTCCAGCCCTGATGCGCTCGGTGGAGCTTCCTCCCTACACCCGCGAGCGCATCGAAACGCCCGATGGCGACTTTCTCGACCTGGACTGGCTGTCCCGATCCCAACAGATCGGGAGGACTGGTGATGCCGGCATGCGGCCTTTGCTCATCCTGTCGCACGGCCTGGAAGGCGACTCACAACGTCCGTATATCAAGGGCATGGCCAAAGCCTTTCTTCTACAGGGCTTCGACGTGCTGGCCTGGAACTTCCGCGGCTGTGGGCTGGATATGAACCGCCTGCTGCGCTTTTATCACAGCGGTGCGACGGAAGACCTGGACCTCGTCGTACAACACGCCATCCAGCAAGGCTATACTCAAATCGACCTGGTCGGCTTTAGCCTCGGCGGCAACCTTACACTGAAGTACCTGGGTGAGCGCACCCTGCCGCCGGCCATTCACCGCGCCGCGGTGTTCTCCGTACCGCTCGATCTGCACGATGCCTGCCTGGAAATTTCCAGGCGCGAAAACTGGATCTATGCACGCCGTTTTTTGAAGAGCCTGAAATCGAAGATCACCCGCAAGGCTGCAAAGATGCAAGGCCTCGACACAAGCCGCCTGGAGCACATTCGTACCATCCTCGAGTTCGACGAATATTATACCGCCCCGCTGCATGGCTTTGCCAGTGCATTGGATTATTACAAACGCAATAGCTCAATCCATTTCCTGGATGGCATCCACGTGCCCACGTTAATCGTCAATGCTGTGAACGATCCTTTCCTCGGCAAAAACTCTTTTCCGATGGAGCGACTCGCAAAGCATGCATCGGTCACCTTTGAGTGCATCACGCGGGGTGGCCACGTGGGCTTCGCACAAATCAATAAAAATGGGTTATATTGGAGTGAAGAGCGCGCGTTGCAATTTATCTTGACGTAAATTGCCGACCTAATACCCCCGGCCACTATGATCGATCGCTATAGCATTACTGCGTCTGCCTCTACGCTCAGTGACCGTTTCGGAGTAGACGTGCCAGAATTCTACAAGCCGCGCTACAACGCCACCACCACCCAGCTGCTACCCGTCATTACCCATACCGCCCCGCAAGGCATTTCTAATTTCTACTGGGGCACCTCCCCTGCATGGGCGAAGAACAAAACCCTCAGTGAAAAGATTATAAACGTCCGCACCGAAACGATCCTCGAAAAAGCCGCACAACAAAAGTCGATCATCAAGAATCGGTGTATCGTTCCCGCCGATAGTTTTTATGGCTGGAAGCGCGCGGGTAAAAAGAGCTTTATTCCCTTTCGTTTTGTAGCCCGGGACTCGGGATTGTTTTCATTCGCCGGTACATGGGACGAGTATGAAGATACAGAAGGCAATCAGTTTCACACCTTCTCGGTTATTACCGTGCAAGCGAATTCGCTCGTAGCGTCGGTGCAAGATCGTATGCCGGTGATCCTGGATCCAAAGGAAGAGGCTGTGTGGCTCAACAAGGAAAGTACAGAGGCAGACCTACTGGGATTGTTGAAGCCGTTAGAAGCAGAATATTTAAACCACTACTCGGTATCGCCACGCATTAGTGACAATGCTGCCGACGTGCCGTCGTTGATTATACCAACCCCGCCGGCTGATCAGTTCGGGAATTTGACTTTGTTTGATTAACGGGGATACGTTAGTCTTCTGACCGGACCAGGGTAGGCACGCCAGGCACGTGCCATTAGAATCCATCGTCGCTTTCCTCCTCCTTCTTCTCTTCGGCAGGAGTTTCCTCAGCTTGATCGTCGCCTTTTTTCTTCTTAGCCTTCTTCTCTTTTTTCTTCTTCGCGGGCTTTTCGGGCTCGTCGCCTTCGGGCTTGGCTTCTTTTTTCTTTTTGCGTCCAAACAACCCTTTCTTCTCTGGCTCGGGTTGTGCGAGTTGGGCGTCAGCTTGTTGCTTTTGTTCTTCTTCGTCTACGTAGTCGAAGTCGTCGTCGCGCGGTTCGGGCGCTACGACAGAGTCGGCAGGTTGTTCCTTGTCCTTTTTCTTCCTGAAGAGGTTTTTAAAGAATCCACCTTTTTTCTTCGCGGCCTTTTCCTCTTTCGCGGCTTCCGCCTGGCCAAGCTTGGCAATGCGCACGTCCGGCAATACAAGGGATTTACGCAGGTACCACATGTAGTTGTCCTGCTCTACGTTGAAGGTAATTTCGGTGACGACATATTTAGGTGTCGATTTTAGCATCTTGCCGGTAGCCGGATCGATGTGGGCAGTGTCGGAGTATTCGTACTTCAACATCCGAAGTTCCTTGTCTTTGGTGATGACATAGATGCTGTCGCCTTCGGCTTCTTCGGACGTGGTGTCTTGCGGTACGTCTTCGATGTAAATACTATCAATGACCGAACGGGCCGCCAGGTCGAGCTCCGCTCCTGGCACCACGCCGTCTTCTCCATTCAGGCCCAGGCTGTCGTAACCTTCCTTCAGAGAGTCGGGTACTTGCACGTAGACATTCTTCATAGGAACGGTCTGCATGCTGCGAATCTTCTTGCGATATGACGTGGGCTCGGCAATGAGGTATTTGTTCTTGCTGGCTGTCAGCACTTTAGGAGTGGAATCGTCCTGAAAATAGCTAAAATGCTTGCGTAACGCGTCCTTATCGTAAATGAACGCGCTTTGATACGCAGGGCAGATCATGCGCTGTGTACAAGCAGTCAGGAACAGGCTACAGATGAATAAAACAAAAAATGCCCTCAGCATGAACAGGGTAATTCAAACAAAAATAAAGAATTTACCCATAACTCCCCTGATAGCGTAGGATTTATGGCATTTTGCGCTCGATTCATGCCTCTCTTAACGCGTTTTGCTGCTTTTTCGTCAGTCCTGACACTACTAAATTGTAAGAATTATCGATCCACTGCTGTAAAAGGCGATTTGGAACCGACCCGTCCAGAACGACCGTAATCCAGTGTTTTTTGTTCATGTGGTAGCCTGGCTGCACGGCGGCGTACTCTTCTTGCAGCAAAATGCCCTGTTCAGGATCCACTTTCAGGTTGATGCTTGCGAACTGGTCAACGTCGGTCAGGGCAAACATTTTGCCCATAACCTTGTACACCAGGATGTTCTCACCAAACGGGAATTCCTCGGTTACCGCCTTCTTGGCGTTGCACCAACGCATAAAGTGCTCCAGGTCCATATCACAGCCGGGGCTTGATGACCAGCTTAAAGATGAGGTATAGCACACCGATCAGGAAGATGACAATGGACAGTTTATTGACACCGTGCATCATCTTGATGTTGATATTGCTGGGGCGTGCCGGATCTTTCTTGCGAAAGAAGTAATTGCCTACTTCCCCCATACTAAAGAATTCTTTTATACCGCTCCGCTTCTTCGCGGCAGGTGCAGATGTTTCTGCCTTTGCTTTATTGTCCATGATCGTGCTCTTAGCGTAAAACATTAGTTCACCGATTCCTGTTCAATCCAGTCGCCGTGTTCGCGGATCAGGTTGATCAGCTCATCAACCGCCTCGACTGTCGGCACGTTTTTGCGTACGACTTCCTTGCCTTTGTACAGTGTAATGCGGCCGGGGCCGGAGCCTACATAGCCATAGTCCGCATCGGCCATTTCGCCAGGCCCGTTTACGATACAGCCCATGATACCGATCTTGATGCCCTTGAGGTGACTGGTGCGCACCCGAATGCGGGCCGTAGTCTCCTGCAGGTCGAACAACGTACGTCCACACGAAGGGCAAGATATATACTCGGTCTTCGAAATACGCGTGCGTGTGGCCTGGAGGATATTAAAGGCGGTGTCGTTTACGAGTTTGTCGGAGCCGCTGCGTACGGTCTCCAGGAAGAGGCCATCGCCGAGGCCGTCCACCAGCAAGCCGCCGGTGTCGGTTGCTGCGTAGAGCTGCAGTTGCTCGCCGTTCAGGTCCTGATACTGGCGGCCGATGATGACCGGTACGTCGCAGCCCTGGTTAATCAGTTCGACGAACAACCGGCGCAGTGCTGCCATGGCATGGGCATTGTCGGTCGTCGCCAATAGCACCGCCGTAGTGTCTTGCTTCAGCCGTACCAACAGGGCCTGGTCCATGTCTTCGGGTGTTACGCGCACGAAGTTAAGCACCGGTGATTGTTCTACACCGCGCAGATATTCGGAGACGGGTATTACCGGATAGGTTCTGTCTTTCCCGCGCTGCGTCAGCCAGGTGGCGTGGTGGTACAATAATCCCAGCGTGCCGGGTATTTCAAAGTCGACAGCATGATCACCCAGGAATATATAGTCGCAGGCGGTGTCGGTTATGTTCCATTTGTCGAGGGGCACCGAGTATTGATACCCCACCGCAAATAAAGAAGCCACGGTGATCTTATCGCGTCCCGAAAGGTCGGTTATGACGCGAGGCACGGCGTGTGTCCCGCCGATGTTGAGTACTTCGCGTGTTACACGACGGTTGTATTCAAACGGTGTGATGGGATAATGCACGATGGGCGCAATCGGCGTATGGCCGACGCGATGCTCGTAGCGGGCGGCTAGCTCGCGGGCCACCGGCACCTCAGCTTCAGGTTCTTCCGTGAGCGATACACGAATGGTATCGCCCAAACCATCTTCGAGCAAGGTACCAATGCCGACCGACGATTTGATGCGACCGTCTTCGCCATCGCCCGCCTCCGTCACACCCAGGTGCAGCGGGTATGGCTTCAGTCCTTCTTCGTCGAGCTTCTGCACCAGCAGGCGGTACGCTTGCACCATTACCTGCGGGTTGCTGGACTTCATGGACAGCACAATATTGAAGTATTGCTCGTCTTCACAAATGCGGAGGAACTCCAGTGCCGACTCGACCATGCCCATGGGGCTGTCGCCATAGCGGCTCATGATGCGGTCTGACAACGAGCCGTGGTTGGTACCGATTCGCATGGCCGTGCCGTGCTCTTTGCAGATGCGGATCAGCGGCAGGAATTTCTCGCGTATACGGTTCAGCTCGGCCTGGTAGCTGGCTTCGGTGTATTCAATGGTCTCGAAGCGTTTTTTATCGGCATAGTTGCCGGGGTTGATCCGTACCTTTTCAACAATACGGGCAGCCAGCTCAGCAGCGTTCGGTGTAAAGTGAATGTCGGCCACCAAGGGCACTTTGTAGCCGCGCAGATGCAAGCCTTTGCGGATTTCGGCCAGGTTCTGGGCCTCTTTGATGCTGGGGGCCGTAATACGCACATATTCGCACCCGGCGTCGACCATGCGGATCACCTGCTCGATCGAGCCCTGCGTATCCATCGTATCGACGGTCGTCATAGACTGGATCCGGATGGGGTTTGTGCCACCCATCGGCACGTCGCCAATGTTCACTTCCAGGGTCTGGCGCCGGCTGTACTGCACCAGGCTGTTACAATATTGCTTTAAAGCGTCAATAGACTGATTCACACACGCTGATTTTAGGGCAAAGGTAGGGAAAAAGACGTCGCTACAGGTCGCCCAGGAGGGGTCTGATGACGATTTCCTCCACTACACTCCGGTGAGACAACGCATAGGCGCCATAGACAGTTTCAGCAACATCTTCCACCTTCATAAAACGTTCGTCGGGAAGGTCCGTGCCGTCCCAACTGGCCGTGCGGGTGGCCCCGGGAATGACCGCCGTTACGCGGATGTTGTGCGGCATCATCTCCTCGCGCAGGCATTTGGTAAAGCCCAACAAGGCAAATTTGCTGATGGCATAAGACCCGCCATTGGGGTATGCCTTGATGCTGGCTACGGAGCAGATGTTAAAAATATGGCCCAGCCGATTGCGTTTCATATCCTGGATCAGCCCGCGTGTAGTGCGGTAGGCGCTGTAGAGGTTGGCGTGGATCATGCTCTCCAGGGTACCTTCCGGCTCGGTGGCAATGTCGCCGGGAATGAAGTAGCCCGCGTTATTTACCAACACCTCCAGTGGTCGGCCCAGCTGTTGAACAAACGTACAAAACGCCTTTACCTGGTCTTTGTCTGACATGTCGCCCAACCTGACGTGTACCGTAATCCCTGGATGTGCTGCCTCTACCGCCGCCTTCAGTTGACGCAGGTCGTCGTCGTGACGGGCACATGTCGCAATATCAAATCCGTGGGCGGCAAATTTCTCGATCACGGCCCGCCCTATTCCCTTGGTTCCGCCGGTCACGGCAATCAGTCTGTTCATGATATTTTATTCTATCTTTAGCCCAAGATAAAGATTGCGTTTGTTTTATTTCAGCTATGATCACGGAGATTGGTAAGTACTTTATGTTTCTCGGTACGATGCTCGTGCGCCGGGAGTCTTTTAAAACATATTACAAGCTTGTACTGGAAGAATGTGTCTCCGTAGGCATCGGCTCCGTGTTTTTGGTGGCCCTGGTGTCAACGTTTATGGGCGCCGTTACAACGGTGCAGACGGCGTTCAACATGGTCAGTGACTTTATTCCCGATTATGTGATCTCGCAGGTCGTGCGCGAAATGATCGTGCTGGAATTGGCGCCCACCATCATTGCCGTGATCTTCGCCGGTAAAGTTGGCTCGGCGATGGCCAGCGGCCTGGGCACCATGCGCATTACGGAACAGATCGACGCACTGGAGGTAATGGGCATTAACTCGATCTCATACCTGGTGCTGCCCAAGATCATCGCCTCCCTCATGATGTATCCGCTGCTGGTGGTCGTCGCCGGCGTCTGCGGTATGGTGGGTGGATACCTGGCCGGTACACTTACCGGTATCATCTCGCCGAATGATTACGTATTGGGGCTGCGCTCCAGCTACAATGAATTTACCGTCATCTTTGCGCTTATCAAGTCCGTGGTATTTGCGTTCCTGGTGTCGTCTATCTCTTCGTATAAAGGATATAACACCCAGGGCGGCGCCCTGGAAGTGGGTGTGTCCAGCACCCAGGCTGTTACCAGCAGTGTAATTGCCGTGCTGGTCGCCGACTATTTACTGGCCCAACTTTTACTCTCCAAATGATCAAGATCGACAATATAACCAAGTCGTTCGGCGAGAAGGTCGTACTGAACGGTGTAAGTGGTGTTTTTGAAAAAGGTAAACCGAACCTGCTGATCGGCGCCTCGGGTACCGGCAAAAGTGTATTGCTGAAATGTATCGTCGGACTGGTGATGCCCGACAAAGGCGAAGTATTTTATGACGAGCGCCCCTTTTATGCGAGCGACCGCGACGTCAAAACGGATATCCGCCGCGAGATGGGCATGCTCTTCCAAGGTGGGGCATTGTTCGACTCCAAGACGGTGGAGCAAAACGTGATGTTCCCCCTCGACGTACTGACCAACATGAGCCTGGAAGAAAAGATGGACCGCGTCAACATCTGTCTCAAGCGCGTAAGCCTCGAAAACTCCAATAAAAAGATGCCTTCCGAGATCAGCGGGGGAATGAAAAAACGTGTGGGCATCGCACGGGCGATTGTTAACAATCCCAACTACCTGTTTTGTGACGAGCCCAACTCCGGCCTCGACCCGCAGACGTCGGTGTTGATCGACGAGTTGATCCAGGATATCTCCGAAGAGTTTGACATCACGACCATTGTCGTCACGCACGACATGAACTCGGTGATGGGTATCGGCGAAAAGATCATGTTCATCTACAAAGGCCAGAACCTGTGGGTCGGCACCAAGAACGATATTACCCACTCCGGCGTGCAAGAACTGGACGACTTCATCTTCGCCAACAAAGTGATGCGCAGCCTGCGCCAGCAGCAGTAACAGTCCCCCTACCCTTTCTTACGGAACACCAGGTCGGTCTGCTCGATCGCCACCACGCGACTGTATAGCTCTTTCAGGTAGTGGTATTCTTCGGAAGAATAAACTGCTTTCTTGAGTTGCATGGAATTGTGCAGGCTAAGCCGGTTGACATTCTGTTGAATATCAAACAGGAAGCGGCCGCCGTCGTTTGGTAACGCCAGGCCGACTTTTGCAGGGGGATCTACCAGCTCGTAGCTCTCAGGAAAGTTCATCGTAAAGACCAGTGTTCTTTCAATGGCCACACCAAAGTCGACCGGATACAACCGCTCCACAGACTTAAAAGGATTCTCACGACGCTTCCATGCAATAAAAGGACTGAACAGAAACCCCTTTGCATTCGACTGATCGAACACCTGAAAGGTCAGCTCCATTTTCTCTATCAGCGGCTTTTCAATTTCTTCTTTGCCCACCGCTTCATATTTAACAACCTCCACACCGGGATAGTCGGTGCCAAAGTCTTTGAGGTACTCCTCCTGGTTGGTAAACTCCGCCATTTCCATTCTCTTGTAAAGGGCAGCGTAACCGGTATAGGTGGTTTGCAACGTACCCTTTAGTGTACCGTCGGGTAATAACGTCACGTCTACCACCTGGATTTTTTTAGATTTGTCAGAAGGCTTCAACTCATACCAATACGATTCCTTCTCGGCCATGACGCGCCCCTTGCCGTTCAGGCAACGATCGGGCAACATACCAAAGGGCAGATAGGGTATGGTAGCGTCGAGCAGGTACGATTTGCCCTCGATATTGACCTTGGCTACAACATAATTAAAATCACTCATCACCGGGTGTATGTCGGTGGGCAGACCGTGGTTGCGGGTGGAGAGAATCAGGGGCTCTACATCCACTTTGGCATACCGCAGGGCGGCGATGAGCGACAGATTAATATCGCCAATATTGCCCGTTTTCTTTTCGTACGCCTTGCGAATGCCAAACTCGGCCACGCATCCATAGGTATCGTTCCAGGAATACCGGCGTTTGATATGATCGTATACCTGCCGGGCGCGTGCGAGGGGATCTTTCTCTATCAGCACCGCAGCAGCCGTCAACTCGTCCAGCACATGTCGCCCCGACTTTAATTGCCCACCGAAGTCATCATCATGTCGCATCTCCTCCTCCACATCTTTCCATTCTTTGGTGAACTTGTCTTTCCGCCCATCAAAATACTGAACTTCAGACAACTCGAAATTGATGCAGGACAGAAAGTTTATCTTCGCTGTCATATACTCTTCTTCACGAAAGGCGGGAACGTCTTTCATCGCCCATTTATACCGGGCACAATCCGCACGACCACCCCCGGGAGCAAAACAGTCTTTGACCACTTCGCCCTCCTCCATATCCAGCTTCAGGAAACCGCGGAGGGTAATATTAAATTTATAGTTTCCCGGAATGGAAGCCCAGTACTCGCTGTAAATCTTCGGTATGTCGGACTGAAACTCCCAATCACGGAAGTTGAAGAGAAACGGCGATTCCAATATATAACTATACTCGATCACGGTTCCCTGTTGCACATTGGGAATCGCAAACTTGGTTGCGTCCCAATATTGATTGAGATCCTGTTTAAATATATTTTTTGGATCAAAACGGGTCTCTTTCATGGACCCGTTCTCGTAGTTATACGCTGATGCGCGAATCTTGCGCACAGTTTCCTTGCGGGAATCGTTGTGACGGAGGGGGATTTCGATATTTGCCAGGCGTATGCCGCTTTTCTTCAGGATCTTAATACGCACATGGTACTCTAACAACAGGTTGTAGTCATTGCCGTTGTCCATGTAAGCTTCACCAAATTCCTGGAGCACAACGGCCTCGGCGGTGGTGTCCTTTTCATACCGTTTCATGTCCAGCTCGCGGTAGGTCGTCTTACCATATTCAAAGCCGTGGTCCTGAGCGGTCGCTGCAAGACCAGTATAAACCAACATCAGTGCAAGCAGAAATCGGGTGTACATAGATGACTAAAAAACTGTTTGTAAAATTTCTTCAAGATAAAAGTTTAATACCTTTCGCGCATGAAAATCGGACTGCTTTCGGACACGCACGGTTACCTCGACCCGGCCGTCTTCCGGCATTTTGAATCGTGCGACGAGCTTTGGCATGCAGGTGACATTGGTGACAGCATACTGGACCGGCTGCACGCATTCCGCCCGGTGCGGGCTGTATTCGGGAACATCGACAGCCGTCCCCTGCAAACATCGCTGCCTGAAGATCTTTTCTTCACCTGCGAAGGCGTGCACGTGTGGATGACCCATATTGGCGGCGTACCGCCTAACTATAACCCACGCATAAAAAAGATCCTGAAGTCCCGCACGCCACCCGATATCTTCATCTGCGGCCACTCGCACATCCTGCGGGTGAAGCGCGATCCCGGCTTTAACAATATGCTTTATATCAATCCGGGCGCGGCCGGCAATCACGGCTTTCATGCCATAAAGACGCTGGTGCGATTCACGATCGACAGTGGTCAAATCGGTAACATGGAAGTGATTGAGCTGGGCAAACGCGGTGCATTAACACCGGTTGAATAGGTGTTATCAGAAACGATAGGTCAGGGCAATGCCGCTGCCTCTCAGATTCATGGATACGGATTCGGCTTCCTGGCGTTTCAATGCGCGGTTATATTTTGCAGCACCTTTCGCCCACAAAATGACGCCGGGCACGACCATACCTGTACCCCCTACCATCATTAAAATACCCAGCGCCGCCTGGGGGTCACCTTCTTCGTAGGTGGTACCGTTCTGGGTATAGGTATTATAATAGTCGTCGTCTGCATTGTTATAAACGATGATACCGCCTACCAGCATGCCCGCGCCGAGAATGGTCAGGATACGCCCCGCCTTGCGCATGCGCTCGCCAGGCAAGCGGGCCGGATGGTATTCACCCAGGCCTTCGAAGGTTTGTACACGTTGTACGATCGGGCTTACCGTGTACGCAGAGGATGTAAAAGAAGTGCTTGTCGAAGCGTTCGCCAACAGACCGTAGTCAGCTTGTGCGGATGCCTGCAGACCAAACAAGGTCAGCAATACCGCAAGGGTTAACGTGTATTTCATACTATTACTGAATACGGAACGGCATACGATGGTAAGCTGGTGCTTACTATACGTATTGATTGAGCATCACCGGCATCACCAGCATGAGGATGTCCTCGCTTTCGTCTTTCTCCACCGGCAGGATCACACCAGCCTTGTTAGGAGCCGACATGGTCAGGCGAATCTTGTCAGAGTCGCAATTGGTTAACATTTCGATCAGGAATTTAGCGTTGAATCCGATCTCGATGTCTTCACCATCATGCTCGCAAGAGAGTCGTTCGTTCGCTTCGTTAGAGAAATCAAGGTCTTCGGCTGAGATCTGCAGCTCGCTGCCGGTGATCTTCAGACGTACTTGGTGGGTTGTTTTATTTGCGTAAATCGAAATACGTTTCAGGGCGCCGAGCAGGTCATTGCGCTCGATCGTCATGGTGATGTTGTTGGCCGTCGGAATTACGTTGTCGTAGTCCGGGAAGCGCTCATCGATCAGGCGGCAGATCATTTTGATGTTGCCGAACTTAAAGAAGGCGTTCGACATGTTGAAGTTCAGGCTTACGTCGGTGTTTTCCGACGGCAGCGTCGCCTTCAGCAGGTTCAGAGCCTTGCGGGGGATAATGATGGAGTTGCCGTTTTCCGACTTCACGTCGGCGCGGCGGTAGCGCACCAGGCGGTGGCCGTCAGTGGCTACGAAGGTAGTGTTCTTTTCTCCCAGGTTGACGTATACCCCCGTCATGGCCGGGCGAAGCTCGTCGTTGCTGGTAGCGAAAATGGTATTGTTTACGGCGCGAGACAGAACTTCCGTTGAAATCTCTGCGCTAAAGTCATTTGAAACCACCGGCACTTTCGGGAAATCCGTCGCATTCTCACCCGACAGCTTGTAACGGCCGTTGTCGGAAATGATCTCTACACTGTATGTCGATTCGTCGATTGAGAATGTTACAGGCTGCTCAGGCAGGTTTTTGAGCGTATCCAACAGGATACGAGCCGGCACGGCAATATTGCCCTTCTCTTTAGATTCTACTTGAATTTCGGTGATCATCGATGTCTGCAGGTCAGACGCCGTTACCGTTAGTCCACCTTTCTCCAGTTCAAACAAAAAGTTCTCCAGAATGGGTACAACCGGGTTGGTGGTAATCACACCATTGATATTAGAGAGTTGCTTAAGCAGGTAAGCAGAGTTAACAATAAACTTCATTCTAGTAAAGTAAAAAGTGGTTAGTTCTAAAGCGGGGACAAAGTTATAAAGAAAACCGAATAATAAAATGGCCTGGAAAATGCAAAAAAACCTGGACAATTTGAATTATTCCTTCGAAAAAAATGCTTTTGGCTGAATCAACGACAATAGATCGCTTTCACGAAAAACAGCCCAGTCACGCCGGTCGATTCTACCGATGAGCGGAACGGCCCTGGCAGAAACATCCGTGGATGACGGCCGGAACGGAAAGAGCTCCAGCGTATACGCGGTCCCGCCCACGTCCCTGACTTCGATAAAAAATAGCGGCGCCATTTTTCCCAGGCTGTCGAGTACGGGTGAAGGAGTCTGATACTCTTGCACTTGCAGCAACGACACCGCATCCAGATAGTTATTGAGCTTGGCGGTATCGGTCTGTTCCAGTGCGAGTCCGCGAATACCAAAATACTGGTGATCATCCAGCTCAACGCGAAACCCGGCGGTCTCTTTTCCTGGAAATTTAGCCTCCAGGCTGCTGAAATTGCGCCAGTTAAATCCAAACACATACCGGCTGCGCCACCCCTGCTCTGCCAATTCAAAAATACCAGCGGTGTAAACCCGGTACCCGGGAATGGTCACGACGTAGGGTGTATCGCCAGGTCGCATAAAATATGCCTGAGTTTTTTGACGATTGCCCCCTGCATAAAATACGTCGATCTTTTCACCACCCGAAATAAGAGTGACTTCAACACCCGACTGCTCCAGCACTTTTGCGATCGAGTCGCGCTGTACTCCGGCCACGGGGCGACGGGGTTCGGCCTGGCGCAGGGTGGCAAACAACACATCGATCATGCCGCGGTCGGCATCGAATTGATCGTTCACCCGCCACTGCGACCCACTGAATTTCAATTGCGTCGCACCAGCAGCCGAACGAAGCACCACTTCGTTGATAGTCGTCAGGTCAGCCGTCTTAAAAAGATCTTTGTTGACGGTAGGAGCTTCGCCACGACTGTTGAGCCAAAGCATACCCGCCGTTGCCAGTAGCAATGCCACCAGCGTAATAAGCCGTTGTTTGTTTCTCTTCTCCTGCATCATCCGAATCGCGCAAATTTTTTCTTCCGCCAATACATACGCACGACACCAAAGATCGTCAGCAACACCAACGGCACCACCAGGTTCAGGAATTGCCACGTAACACGCTCCTGCTTCACCTTCTCCCGATCCAACGGACGGATCTTGATCTGTTTACTACGCGCTTGAATAAGCCCCTGCTCATCGACCAGGTATGCCACGGCATTCATCAACAGGTCGCGGTTCGCAAAAATATAGTTCGTGAACGGATAGAACCCCAACGGCTGCGGCTGGTGGCTGCGGGGGTTCACTTCGTTGATCGCCAGGTCGGCATCGGCCAGCACCACCAGCCGTGTCGGAGCGCTGTGATCCCGAAAGGTTTCTTTTGTTTCACCGTCGGGCAAGAACCGGTTTTTATACAGGGATGTAAAGGAACCTTCCAACAAATAGCCTACAGGCACACCGTCTTTCGAGAAATCTTCCGGGCGTACATCCTGACGGAGCGCATTCGCGCTGATGTTTACCGGCGCCATCACCGTACGGGTTTGTGCGGACGTAAACAGCAACGGCGTCTTCTTCACGCCCGGCGCCTTGACCGTGTCGATACTACTGATAAAGCGCGTCACGACGGCATCGAGGTTACGGGTGATGGGGTGATCGGCATAGCGATTGATCAGCGGGAAGAACGGCCACTCCATCATCTGCATTTGCGGCTTGCCACCGGTCTGGCCGGTTACGATGGGGTACTGCGCCGACTGCAGATCCTGCACGAGGTCGGGGTTGATACGCACGCCGTATTTAAACAATTGGTCGTCGAGGTTCTCGGCATAGGGCAATGCCAGGTAGCCTGCTACAGCAGCACTGTCCATGCGGGCGTTGAGCCGGTCGATCAGGAACAACACCTTGCCGCCTTGCATGATATATTGATCTAACCGATATTTCTCTTGCTCGGAGAATGCCGTGACGGGACGTACCATCACCAGCGCATCATAGGTCTCCGGCGATGGCGTCGTCGCCAGACTTACACCGCGTTCCACTTCGTATACCTGGCCCAGGTCGCGGTACAGGCTTACGACCTGCATACTGTCTGCCTCGCCATGACCACGCAGAAAGCCAATGCGCTTGCGATCGGTATTGGTCAGGGTATATAAGGCATTGATCAGTTCGTACTCGACCGTCTCGATGGATTGGTTGATACGTTCATCGGATGTGCGGGCGGTGCTACCTTTCAACAGCATAACACCCGTCTCTATACCGCCGGAGGATATAACAGCGCCGGGGAAGATGATCTTCTCGACGCGTTGACCGTCGCGTGTATCGATCACGTTTGTCGGTTGAATACCACGTTGTGCCAGGTCGGCCATAAACTCCGACTGAGCTTTCTCACTGCCTGCCGTCTGTGGATTCGTAAACGTGATGTGCAACTTACCGGGGGCATATACCCGGAACTCGTCCAGCGTCTCGCGAATGGTTTTCTGAAAGCGGCGAAAGCCGGCGTTCAATTCGCCCTCCAGGTACACTTCGATGTATACATCATCTTCCAGCGCGCGCAGAATGGCCTTGGTCTGGGGCTTGATGCTGTAGCGTTTCTCTTCGGTCAGGTCCACCCGGAAGAAATACCGGGAAGCCACCAGGTTAACCAGCAGCACGAATACCACGGCATTGGCCAGTAACAAGAAATCGCCCGTCTTTCTGCTTTTCCAGTTTACCATTGCCTGCTTCCGATAATGATTTTGGTGATGGACAACAACAGGAATATGACGCTGCCAAAGTACAGCAGGTCGCGGCTGTCGATCAGCCCCTTGCTTAATGAATCGTAGTGATACAAGATGCCCAGCTGCCGGATCGCAAGCGTGTTGGCTGACCAAACATCGAGTGTCGCCAGTGAGTCAAATCCGGAGAATAATACAAAACACAGGAACGCCGCCACGATAAAGGCAACGATCTGGTTAGGCGTGATAGAGGATGCCAGGATACCGGCGGCACAAAACACCGCACCCAACAACGCCAGGCCTATGTACGACCCGGCAATACCGGCCGTGTCCAGGTTACCCGGCGGATTACCCAACTGGTATACCGACACATAGTACAGCAAGGTCGGCAGTAAGGACACCAGTACCAGGGCAAAACCTGCCAGGTACTTGCCCAGAATGATGTCCCAGTCGCGCAGCGGTTTGGTCATGAGCAGCTCCAGCGTACCGGCTTTGCGTTCTTCGGCAAAGCTGCGCATGGTGATGGCGGGAATGAGGAAGATAAAAACATACGGCCCCATGGAGAACAGCGTATCCATGTCGGCATAGCCGTACTCGAGCACAGAAGTCTCGGGAAAAAACCACATGAACAACCCAATCACCGTCAGGAACGCGCCGATCACCAAATAAGCGATCAGGGAGTTCAGGAAGCTGCTGAATTCTTTAGAGAGGACCTGGAGCATGTTTTAGAACGCGGCAAAAATAAGGTTATTTTTCTGCATTTGGGGTGGCGCTTCCGGCTGTGAGCGTATGAAAAATAGTTTCCAGCGAATTTTCTTCCTGCTGCAGACCGATCAGCGACAAGCTGTGATCCGCCGCAAACCGGAAGATCTCCGGACGCACGTCAACTTCCGCAGACGTCAATGCAAAGCGGCCACCTTCCAGTGCATGCACCTCCGTCACACCCGGCAGGCTCCGCAGTTGTTCGGCGCTTACACCCCCGGCAAACTCGGCAATCACAACACGCTGGCCACCGCTGCGGCGCAGCAGATTTTCCAGTCGGTCGTCAGCGACAATAACACCTTTGTTGATCACGATCACGCGGTCGCACAGCGCCTCCACCTCTTGCATAATATGTGTGGAAAACAATACCGTCTTGTCGCGGCTCACATCTTTGATGAGCTTTCGAATCTCCACCAGCTGGTTGGGGTCAAGCCCCGACGTGGGCTCGTCCAGGATCAACACACGGGGGTTGTGTATGAGCGCCTGCGCCAGCCCCACCCGTTGGCGGTATCCCTTGGAGAGCGTCTCAATCTTTTTGTTTTGCTCGCGCGTCAGGCCACAGCGTTCGACCATGGCTCCCACCGCACTGCGCAAGGCGTCGCCCTGCATGCCGTAGAGCTTGCCGACGAAATGTAAATATTCATGCACAAACATGTCCAGGTACAAGGGATTGTGCTCGGGCAGATAGCCCGTGACCTTTTTGACCTGAAGCGGCGCTTCGACGACGTCATAGCCGGCCACGTGCACCTGCCCCGACGTGGGCGGCAGAAAGCAGGTGGCAATCTTCATGGTTGTGGATTTGCCAGCGCCGTTCGGACCGAGGAAGCCTACGATCTCGCCTTCGCCGACCGTAAAGGATATTTCGTTCACAGCTTTTTGCTGTCCGTACAATTTGGTGAGGTTCTTTATTTGCAGCGACATGCTTGAGAAAGAAAAGGCAAGTTTAACGCTTTTTTAAACATGTTCAGAAGTATGAATCCATCGTTTACGCCAGATTGCCCCTGCCGGCCGCCAACAGCCCTGGTTTGATTTCTGCGTGATTCCTTCTAATATTACCCACTTGTTACAACCACGCCGTTCTGCTCTTCGCGTGGGTAAAGAACAACCACGCGTGGGGCAAGCATGAAGAAAATAAAAGACATCGTAAACCGGGACCTGGTCAATCTGACCAACTGCGAAAGCGAGCCGATCCACATTCCCGGCAGCATCCAGTCACACGGGTTCCTCCTCGGTGTAAAACAAGCGCCCGATTTTATCATAGACTTCGTCAGTGCCAACGCTGGGGAATTTATCGGGGTCTCTCCACAGCGTTTACTAGGTCAGCCACTGCGCACCATTTTTTCCGATCAACCCTTCCAGGAATTTACCGACTACCTCGACCACGGCGCAATCGATGCTTCGCAGCCATTTGTATTCCGCACGGTGCAGATACCTTACAACACCACACTGCACTACAGCGGTCCTGTCCTGCTGTTGGAATTCGAGCCCTTTCCCGATGGCAGCCAGAACCTGCCCGACCTCTACAACCAAACACGGCGGTTCATCTCGCTGATGGAGGATGCGAGCTCACTGACGGATCTGTGCGAGACTATCGCCGCGGAGACACGCAGCATCACTGGGTACGACCGCGTGATGATCTACCGCTTTGACAAAGACTACAACGGCAAGGTCATTGCCGAAAATAAACGCGACGACCTGGTGCCCTTTCTCGGCCACCACTATCCACACACCGACATTCCGCCGCAGGCACGCGCACTATACCTGCGCAACCTGCTGCGCATTATTGCTGATGTTCACTACACCCCCGTGCCCATCCTGACGCTCGACGACAATACGCCTGACAAGAACCTTGACCTGAGCCTGTCGATCTTGCGTAGCATCTCGCCCATTCACATCGAGTACCTTCAAAACATGGGCGTGGCCGCTACGCTGACCATCTCGTTGGTGCAGCAAAAAAAGTTATGGGGTTTGATCGCATGTCACCACTACTCGCCTAAAACCTTACCACACTTTACACGCCTGTCTGCACAGCTGCAAGGTCATTTTCTTACCTCACAATTAAGCGTACGAGAGATTGCCGACAGCTATGAGCTATCGCAAGAAGTAGAAGCCAACTACCAGCGGTTGCTACCCGTCCTGCGCCATGAGCATGATTTTCTAACGGGCTTACAGCACATGCCCGCGCTGCTGGACCTCACCCACGCGGAGGGCGTTGTGATCATGAGCGAAGGTAAACTTTACAGCGCTGGCGCGGTGCCTCCCGAGCCCGCATTGCGCAAGTTGATACATTGGTTGCAAGAAACTGTACAGGGTGAGCTGATTACTGCGCGCCTGCACGACCTGTATCCCGAAGCCGACACCATACGCGACACGGCTGCCGGCATCATTTGCAATTCGCTCGTTGATACGACACAGGACCTGATCCTTTGGCTGCGGCCGGAGGTGGAGAAAACGATTGACTGGGCGGGAAATCCTGCCAAGGCCGTGCTGCCCAACGAGCAAGGTGTACGCCTGTCACCACGCAAATCATTTGACCTGTGGCGCGAGACCGTACGCAACCAAAGCAAGGAGTGGCATAGTGTTGAAATACAAGCCGCCGCACGGCTCACGTTCTCGCTGCAACGCCAGCTGCTTCTCTCCTACCTGAGCCGTGAAGAAGCGCGCTACCGCAAGCTGAGCGAGAAGCTACAAGATACCAACGCCGAGTTGGAGAACATTCAGTGGATCGGCACCCACGACTTGAAAGAACCGCTGCGTAAGATCCAGATCTTCGCCTCGCGCATCTTGTCCTCGTCGTTCGATGCGCTGCCCATAACCGTCGCCGACCCGGTGGGACGCATGATGAATGCCGCCAACCGTATGCAGTCGCTGCTGGACGATATCATGGCGTATTCGCTGCTGACCAAAAACAACGAGAACGCCTTTGCCTCGTGTGACCTGAACCAGGTGATCCGCGAAGTGCAACACGAGCTGAAAGAAGAGCTGGAAGAAAAGAAAGCAACACTCCACACCGATACGCTGCCGACGCTGGCCGCCATACCCTTCCAGATACGGCAACTGTTTTTTAACCTGATTGCCAATGCCCTGAAGTTTTCCGCTCCCGGAAAGCCACCCGTCATCCAAATACACTATACCCGGATGGCCGCCACAGAAACTGGCGTACATCGCATTACACTCGCCGACAATGGCATTGGCTTTAGCCAGGAGCATGGCGAAAAGATCTTCCAGGTGTTTCAACGCCTCCACACGCAGGAGAAATATGCTGGTACCGGCATCGGCCTGGCCATCTGCAAAAAGATCATGGCCAACCACCAGGGCACCATTGTGGCTACAGGCCACGAAGACAAAGGCGCAACGTTTATCCTGGAGTTCCCCGAGATACCCGCCCACAGGCCATTTTAAGAACTTTTTAACACGTTTTTCAGAATCCCCAGTGTTACAAACCCCGGCAGGCCGTCATTAAGGTATTGACCGGAACAGTGGAATTCCGGAAATTTACCCTTCAATGAAACGTATTATGCGCTACCTCGCTTTTGTCTGCTTTCTTCTTACATCCATCTATTGCTCGGCTCAAACCGGCTATAACTTTAAGTTTAAGGTCACCGGTTGGAAAGACACCACCGTGTACCTGGGCCACTATTACGGCGAAAGCACGTACATCAAAGACACCGCGCGCGTGAGCGCCGCGGGTGAGTTCGTGTTTGACAACAAAAAGCCCCTGGACCAGGGTGTATACTTCCTGGTGCTGAACAAAAACAAGATCTTCGAATTCCTCGTGGGCACCAACCAGCGGTTCACTCTCGACACCAAAGAAGAGGACTACATCAAGAACATGAAGACCAGCGACCCCGACAATAAGCTGTTCTTTGAAAACATGCTCTTTAACATGGAGCGGCACAAGGAAGCCGAACCGCTTTTAAAAGTACTGCAGGACAGCACACTGACGGAAGATCAAAAGAAAGACGCCCGTGCGGATTTTAACAAGATCAACGACAAGGTCATGGCCTACCAGGCAGAGATCATTGCCAAACATCCCAAGACGCTCACCGCAACCATCTTCAAATCGAACACGGCCGTCAAAATCCCCGACGCCCCGAAGAAAGCCGATGGCAGCATCGACTCCACCTTCCAGCTGCGTTGGTATCGCGAACACTTCTTTGACAACTTCGACCTGAGCAACGATGCACTTATCCGCATGCCGCGCCCGGTGTACCGTGAGAAGATAAAAGAATATACCACCAAGCTGTTTGTGCCCCAGGCAGACTCCGTCATCAAGGCGGTTGACAAAGTCGTTGCCCTGGCGAAGAAAAACAAAGAAACGTATAAGTACTCCGTTTTTGTATTCATCCAGGAATATCAACAGCCCGAAATCATGGGCCTGGACGCCGTGTTTGTACACCTGTATGACACGTACTTCGCCACCGGCGAAATGGACTACTGGGCCACCAGCCTGAAGAAAACGTTGAAAGAACATGCCGAGCGTCTGCGCAAAAGCATGATTGGCAAGGTGGGGCCCAACCTCATCATGCAGGACGCCAACTTTAAGCCGCGGTCGATGTATGACATCAAAAACAAGTATACCATTCTGTATATTTTCGATCCCGATTGCGGCCACTGCAAAGTGGAGACACCCAAGCTCGCAGACTTCTATAAACAGAACAAAGCGAAGTTTGACGTTGAGGTATACGCCGTGAGTACCGATACGTCCATGGCGAAAATGCGCGAATACATGAAGAAGATGGACATGAAATGGATCACGGTGAATGGCCCGCGTACCTATGTAGGACCTCACAGCGATCTGTACGATTCGCCTACGACACCTACACTGTACGTCCTCGACGATAAGAAAAAGATCATTGCCAAGAAGGTGCCGGCCGAAAGCCTGGCGGAGTTTTTTACCAACTACGAGAAGTTCCTGAAGACCCGCGCGGCCAACCAGGCCAAACCCAAAACGCCCTCTAAAACCTAGGCGCTAGCGGACACCGCTCCGTACGGAAGTGAACAGTTTCTCCAGTTCGTACGGAGCAAAAGCAGCTTTGGAAGCTAAAAAACGGGGTTTGTAACTTTTTGCCCCATTTTTGAGTCTTATATGCAACCATTCACCCGATGCGCGGTATCTAGTGAAGTAGGGACGTAATTTAAACCAATACCTGTATGGCCTTTTTTGATAAACTCCTCGGCAAAAAGAAACCGGAATTGAAAGCTCGCTGCCCCATTACCCGGGAGCCGATTGAAAACGGCTTTGGGTACTTGCTCACCACGTCACAGATCATTGCCTCGAAAAAGTACTGGGATATGATCATGACGGAGCCGGAGACCATGTCGTATACAGTATCGCATTTCAAAAACGTCGCCAGTGGCACGCAAATGCGTAACATGATCTTTGAAAAATACAGCAACATCGATAAACCGTGGATGATCTCCGACTCGTGCATCAACTTGTTTGAGAACGTCGACAAAAAGTCTGCGCGTGAAAATGCACGCAAATGGTGGGAGCACGCCGGCCAGTTTATACCCGAGCAATCCGGCCCCGCCTCGAATGCGCTGGACACCCAAACCTTCCAGGTCTGGAAAGACTATGCGGTGCTGGAAGCCGGCCGCTCAAGAATAGTTTTACAGTAGTTTTAAATAGTTTAAAGTAATGGAAAGGCTGCGCTGAAGAACGCAGCTTTTTCTTTTTTATAGGCTTACCCTATTAATTATTCCGATCGATCGTATACTGCACCAGTTGGATCAGCGAACGCTTATAGCTAGACTCGGGGAAATTCGCTAACAGTACAAGCGCATCCTGGTGGAACTTGTTCATCGCGGTGGTGGCATACTGAATGCCGCCTGACTTTTTTACAAACTCGATTACTTCGCGCACCTTGGCCGGCTTGCTGCCTTCGTTTTTGACAATGCGAATGATACGACGCTTTTCCAGCCAACCGGCCTTTGACAAGGCATGGATCAGCGGCAGCGTCATCTTCTTTTCCTTAATGTCGATGCCCACCGGTTTGCCGATCTCGTCTTCGCCATAGTCGAAGAGATCGTCTTTGATCTGAAAGGCCATGCCGATCTTTTCACCAAACTGGCGCATGAGGCCAACGGTCTCGGCACTGACGCCCGATGAGCTGGCGCCTACGGAACAACACGAAGCAATCAGCGAGGCCGTTTTCTGCCGGATGATTTCGTAATACACTTCTTCGGTGATATCGAGGCGACGGGCCTTTTCCATTTGCAGCAGCTCGCCTTCGCTCATGTCGCGTACGGCGTTGTTGACGATGCCTAGCATGTCGAAGTCGCGGTTTTCGATGGAAAGGTGCAGCCCCCGCGAAAGTAAAAAGTCGCCTACCAGTACCGCTATCTTATTCTTCCACAGTGCGTTTACCGAGAAGAAACCCCGGCGGTAATTGGCCTCGTCTACCACGTCATCGTGCACCAGCGTGGCCGTGTGCAGCAGCTCGATGAGTGCCGCGCCGCGGTGGGTGGACTCGTCGATGCGTCCACAGGTGCCCGCGCTCAGGAAGACAAACATGGGCCGCATCTGTTTACCCTTGCGCTTGACGATGTAGCTCATGATCTTGTCCAGCAGCATAACACGGGTCTTCATCAAGGCCCGGAATTTCTGCTCGAACTCCTCCATTTCCCGCTCAATCGGGGCTTTGATATCGACCAACTTCAAAGACATGGCCGCAATAATACGGAAATAAGGCTCTATTCTCTAATACCCCCGGGCCGATTTAATACAGTTCCGAGGCAAAAGCTATTGACTATTGCGCAGGTACTGCCGTATTTCGGGCCATGGATTTTCTACCAGGATTTTGGGGCTATATACTCTTTTCGGCTATCGTCATGACCGTCGCCGTGATCGTGGCCCGCTCGATACGCTTTATCATGGGCCGGCTCATCCGGGGCGCCTCCACCAAGTTAAAAGTAGACCCTACCAAGTATAATTTCCTGAAAAACGCGGTGGAGTTTATTGTGTACATCATCGCGCTGATTGTACTTTTCAACTCCATTCCCACCCTGAAAAGCTACGGAGCCGCCCTCTTTGCCGGTGCCGGTGTGCTGGCCGCCATTGTCGGTTTTGCTTCGCAGTCGGCCTTCTCCAATATCATCAGTGGTATCTTCATCGTGATTTTCCGCCCCTTCAGCGTCGGCGACCGAGTGAAGGTAGGCTTGCTCTACTCCGGCGATGTAGAAGACATCACCCTGCGCCATACCGTGATCAAAGACTTTGAGAACCGGCGCATTGTCATTCCCAACAGCGTTATTAACAACGAGACCATTATCAATTCGACCCTGGAGAACGAGGTCTTGTGTATGTTTATCGAGCTCGGCTTGTCCTTTGACTCCAACCTGGACCAGGCCCTGCGCATTATGCAGGAGGAGGCGATGAAACATCCCGACTGCCTGGACAACCGCACCGCCGAAGAAATCGAAAGTGGCGTGCCCCAGGTACGCGTGCGGCTGGTCAATATTTCGGAAACGGCGCTCCAGCTACGGGCCGGTGCCTGGGCCAAAGACCCGGCTACAGGGTTTGCCATGAAATGTGATCTGCTGCGCAGCATCAAGCTCCGGTTTGATGAAGCGGGCCTGTCGCTTGCACGGCCGCAGCAAACGGTTTATATTAAACACCAGACACCAGACGCATGACCATAACACCCGCTGCTGCTACCCACGCCGATGGCCGGGAAATTCTCGAGCTCATCTCCTATAACCGGGAAAGCCATGACAAGATCGACTGCATGCCCGTCAACGAGCTTTTGCAGCAGCTCAAGCCGGAGCGCGTCAACTGGATCAACGTCGACGGGCTCAACAACCAGGATGTTATTGAAAAAATCCAAAGCCACTTCTGCCTGCACTCGCTGCTGATCGACGATGTGCTCAGCGACCAGCGCCCCAAAGCAGAAGAGTTTGACGACTACCTGTTCTTTACCATGAAGATGCTCCACCGCATCGACGGCACTGGTATATATTACGAGCAGATCAGCTTTGTGCTGGGCAAAAACTTCCTGGTATCGTTTCAAGAAAAGGAAGGCGATCTTTTTGACGGCTTCCGCGAACGCATTCGCCTGGACCTGGGCCGTGTGCGCAAGCGCCAGGCTGATTACCTGTTATACCGGCTTATCGACATCATTGTCGAGAACTATTACAACGTCCTGGACAAAGTAGGCGACCTGGTAGAAGACATTGAAGAAACGGTCTATGAAGCCCCCACCAACCAGACCTTTCACCGCATCCAGAAACTAAAAAAGGAATTGATCTTTCTGCGCAAGGCGCTGTATCCGCTGCGGGATGCGCTTGGCAAGGTAATAAAAGATGAATCAGAATTTGTACACGAGGAAAATCTGCGATTCTATTCAGACGTATACGATCACGTCGTACACCTCATCGACTCCGTCGATACCTACCGTGACTTGACGGCAGGTCTGATGGATGCCCACATCAACGCCATGAACACACGCATGAACGAAGTCATGCGTGTGTTGACGGTCATCTCCACGATCTTCATGCCGCTAACCTTTATCGTAGGTGTGTACGGCATGAACTTCCATCATATGCCCGAGCTCAGCTGGCATTGGGGCTACTACGGCGTGTGGGGTGTCATGGCGGCGCTGGTCATTGTCATGCTCAGCTTCTTCCGCTACAAAAAGTGGTTCTAGCCTCTCCTATTGTTTCGTCACACCGGGCGTGCGCTGCAGAAACTCATCGTACAGCTCGGTCTGCCGGCTTTTCATCGGAATCTTCCAGCCGTCAATAAACACCTGATGAATGGTCGTCTTCGTCTCGAACGGATCGCCATCACTGATCAACAACGTGGCGTTCTTGCCCACCTCGATCGAGCCCAGCCTGTCGGCCACGCCAAAGATCTCGGCCGGCACGATCGTGACTGCCTTCAATGCCTGTTCACGGCCCAGGCCATACGCCGCTGCATAGCCGGCGTGGTACGGCAGGTTCCGTACATTGCCTCTATCGTCCGTCGTGCCGAGGGCTACTTTTACACCGGCCTTGTGCAAGAGACCGGGATTCGCATAAGCCTTATCATACCGGTCGTAATCGCGTGTCGGCACGGCCAGCACCGGACCGGCAATGACCGGTATATTGGCTTTGGCAATCTCCGTCGCAACGCGCCAGCCTTCGCTCACGCCCGACAGAATTACTTTTTTCACCTTCTTCTCGCGCACCCACGTAAGGGCATTCAAAATGTCCCTGGCAACATCCACCTGGATGATAAACGGACGCTCGCCGCGTACCACCGGCAACAACGCCTGCATCTCAGGATAATAGGTCACACCCTTTGACTGCAGCGCCGAGTCGATCTTATGATACTCTCCGGCTTTCTGCCAGGCTTCGTTCAATTTGTTGATACGCTTGTCGTATTCTCGCTTGATCTCCTCGTCGGTGCGTTTGTCAAAGCCACCGCGACGGCCCGACTGCGGCCACATGATTACGACACCTTCAAACCCGGCAAACATCTGGTCGGGCGTATAGCCGTGCAGGTTGATGAGCGCGGCCGTGCCGGGCATCAGGTCACCTTCCGGTGTGGCGATGACGGTGGTGACGCCACTGACGCGGGTCACGGGTATCAGCACAGAGTTCGGGTTGACTGCTGTCAGCGCCCGCATCTGCGGAACGATGTCGCCCACCTCGTTGAAGTCGCGCGTGCGCGGGTCGGAGGCTACTTCGCTCAGGCCCAGTTTGGTGTTAGCGTCGATCATGCCGGGATAGATCCAACGCCCGCGGCAGTCGATTATTTCGGCGCCGGCAGGTACCGTTACCGAAGTGCCGACGGCGGTGATCTTACCCTGGCTGATGACCACGGTTCCATCCTGGATGACACCCTTCGTTACCGTCTCAATGGAGGCGTGCGTCAGTGCGTACGTAGCGTGTGTGCTTTTCTGGCTTTGGGCAGCAAGCGGTTGAATGGCGAGTGCCAGGGCTACCGTTGCGCTGGTGTATAAAAAGGCAGTGAGTTTCTTCATGACCGGGGACATTAGTTAAGTCCGAAAATAGTATCAAATGCACCGTCGAGGCCTTCCAGGCAGCTGTCGTGATCGCGTTGCTGCAGTTCCACAGCTTCGACCGGCTCGTTGGGGTCGACGGCCAGGCGCATGTCGTCAGCATCCTTCGTGCGGTCAAACCGCACCACACCATCGACGATCGTTACCTGTGGCACACCGTATACCGAGAGTGGGTGATTCTGGAAGATGACCAGGTCGGCGTCCTTCCCTACTTCGATCGAGCCCACACGGTGGTCGATGCCCAACTGTTTGGCGGGGTTGAGCGTGATAAGCGCCAGCGCCTCGTCGTCGCTCAACGCACCGTACTTCTGCGTCTTGCCGGCTTCGTGGTACAGGTGGCGCATCAGCTCCGGATCGTCGGAGTTGATGGAGGTCGTGACACCGTTGCGTGTGAGGATGGCGGCGTTATAGGCTGTCGAGTAGTACACTTCGAACTTGTACGCCCACCAATCCGCAAACACCGAAGCCATGGCGCCGTAGGCGGCCAGCTCGGGAGCTACTTTAAAGCCTTCGTTTACGTGCTGAAATACAATCTTCTTAATGCCGAAATCCTTGCATACCTGCAGCATCATATAGATCTCGTCGGCGCGGTAGCTGTGGCAGTGGATGATAATATTGCCCTTTAGGATCTCCGCCAGCGTTTCAAGGCGGTAGTTATACTCCGGGGGTGCGCCGCGAAAACCTTTTTGTGTCTTGGCTTTAGTATACGTGTCCACGGCAGCAGCATAGGCCTTTGCTTTAGAGAACGCTTCACGCATAACAAACTCCACACCCATCCGCGTACGGGGTACGATGTTGTTGCCACCACCGTGTACCCGTGTGGGATTCTCTCCGAGGGCGAACTTAATGGTGCGTGGCGCACCCTGCATACGCAGTGCCTCCGGTTCCAGGACGCCGTAGCGCAACTTGAGTGTTTGGCACTGGCCGCCAATAGCATTGGCGGAGCCGTGCATGGCGTGAATGGTGGTCACACCGCCTGCCAGCGCGCGGTATAATGCTACGTCAAAGGGGTTGATGGCATCGCCTACCGCTACCTCCGCCGTTACGGGTGCCGTCCACTCGTTGATAGCGTCGATACCCTGGTGTGAGTGCGCATCGATAATGCCGGGCATCACAAACATGCCGGTAGCATCTTGTACAGTATAGCCGGTGGGCGCCGTGAGGCTCTTCCCTACTTGCGCGATCTTTCCGTCTTTGATCAAGACGTCGGTGTTGGCCTGCGTGCCCTTGGTAATCGTCAGCACCGTGGCATTGCGGATCAGCATGTTGCCGGTCTGCTGGCCTAGCGCCGGCAGTGTCACCAACATGACCAGCAAAGTATGATATATAGTTCTTTTCATGTTGTTCACGTGTTTAAGGCTTGGGTTTCTGTTGTCCTTGTACCGGCAGCTTGTCACCGCCATCAAGTGTTGCCTCGCCCTTGAACGTCGAGCCTTCTACCTTTGCTTCTACTTCTACTTTGATATTACGGCCGTCCTGGTTCATCACAAACGAGAACTTCAACACGTTACCTTCGTACGTAAGCGTATCGAGTGTCACCGGTTGCGGTAAGAAATCAGCGGACACAGTACCTGTGAGCTGTGTTCCTTCTTTCTTGATCGTGAGCAACGCTTCGCTCTTGCCCTGCGGTGTTTCAGACGTTACTGTCCACTCACCCTCGAGCGCTACCTTCGCCGCTTCCTTCTTGGCGGCGCCGAGGTCCATTTTATACAGTATACCGTTCACAAACACATAGTGCACGACAGACTTCTCGTCAAAGTAAGGCTTGCGTGTCACGACCAGGTTGGCAACCTTGCCCGCATCGACAGAGCCCAGCAGATCGGATACGCCCAACAGCTGCGCGGGCGTCGTCGTCAGGGCTGCCAGCGCCTGATCTTCCGTAAGTCCGGCTTTGATCATCTTGCGCAAGTTGCCGCGAATGTCACCTGCTTTTACTTGCAGTGCCGAAAAACCAAACGGCACACCGGCCTTTTGAAAGGCCGCGGCCTGGCCGGTATATTTTGCAGCAAACTCTGCCTTGCGTTTATCCAGCGCTTCCTTCTCTTGCGCGCTCATGGACTTCAGCGGCTCGTCTTTCTTTTCCTCCTTCTTTTCTTCGGGCAGCTGCAGGCTGAGGAATACCTTGGCGTTCGCTGCCTTCAGCTTCGGGGCAACGTCCCAGCCTTCTTTTACCTCAGCTACCACCAGCGGAAAACCCAGGCCTTTCTGCAGGTCTAATACACGATGCAAGTCAAGGGCCTTCTCGGCTTGAAAGAGCACCGGCATCTTTTTATCGATCACGGGGTAGAAAGCTTCCAGTACCCGGTCCGTCGATGCAGGCTTCAGGCCATTACGCGCAGAGGCATACGTCGTCGCATAGGCCTTGGCTTGTGCGGCCTGACGGTATAATTCACGCCACTTGGCGATCACACCAATGACCGTGACGGGATACACGCGATCGGCCGTAGCCAGCGTGGAGAAGAATGATGTTTGTGATTGCAGCACCATGTCGTCGGCGGAGCGACCGCCCAGCCACACCAGTGCACCCGTGCCGGGCAGCATACCACCGTGCGGCACGACATGCGCCGTGGTAAATCCTACCGCGCGCAGCTCCTCTACCGCCTTGTCCGTGGGGTTTAGAAAATTGCGCACATCCGTTTGCGGAGCAATGCCGGCGCGATCAGGCGGCGGATTGCCGGGGTCTTTCACGCGGTCGCGGTTTTCGTTGTTGGGTTTGTTTACCCCCACATGCGAAAGGCCGTCGATAAAGCCGGCGTAGACATACAGGCTGTCGCCCTTCAGCACGATGGCTTCGGGCGGCACGGGGATATTCTTGCCGACAGCTTTTATCAGTCCGTCTTTCACGATCACCGTACCTTTGTCGATGGAGCGTCCGGGGCTTTGAATAATAGTGACAGGGGTAATGGCGTAGGTGCCCGTGACAGGCAGAAGCTCGCGTTCTTCCTGAGCCAACAGCGGGCCTGCTATGAGCAGCCACACCAGCGCCAGGCTCAGCCGCGCGGCGACAAAAGGAGTCTTCATTAAAACGTAGGTTAATGGTTAAGTTCTGAGCGGAAAGATAATCAGGTTTTTCGCTGCGCTAAAAGCAGCCTACAGGAAAGGCCTATAAATTGGCTGGAAGGCGCACACTAGCCAATGCGCTTCGCTTTGTATCCTTCTTTTTGCAATATCTGTACAACTTTGTCGCGCACGTCGCCTTGTATGAGCACCTCGCCGTCTTTCTGTGAGCCACCTACACCGCATTTGGATTTGATGAGCTTGGTGAGCGTTTCGAGATCGGCGGCAGTCCCGATAAACCCGGTGACCAGCGTTACCTGCTTGCCGGCGCGCCCGCTCTTGTCGAGCTGCACACGCAGGCTCTGCTGCTGCGGCGGCAACGTTTGAGCTTCGTCGGCTTGCTGATAGGAGAACTCAAAATCGGAATTGGTGGAGTAGACCACCCCGTCGCGTTTTTTCCAGTCGTTGTTCTTTTTGCTCATGCTACAAAATTAACCATAATGTGATTAGCAGCAGCACGGCATTGATAAAACTGGCGTTGAAGAAAAATTCCACGTTCTTGCGATAAACCACCGCTATCAACGACACGATAAACGACAACATTGGAAAAATACCCAGCGCCCGGTACGTATAACCCATGTCCACATGCAGACCTTTATAGTCTAACGACATGGGTGTGCGATAAACCGCTGTTCGCGTATACTGAATGGGAGGTCCCTCTGACAACCCGGCTGTGCCAAACCCATACACCCTCAGCGTGGCACCATTATCCAGGTGCAGTCGGGTGGCGACATAACGGCTCCTTGAAGTCACGATACTATAGCTTGCGACATGGGCGTGTGAGGAAGCATATGGCAGCACGTAGTCCAACGCAAACAGCAAGGTCATTGCCAGTCCCACGTAGTTAACCCACCGCAGGTATGGAATACACATCTTCATCATTTCGAGCCGTTCGCGCCGGGCACTGGTGGTCGGCGCAGGGCGTGGACGATACCGCGGATCACGGTGTCGCGGCGTAGACGGTGCCTGCTCGGCCGCCGTCGCGCCACCTATAAGCTCCGTCCATCCTTGCTGACGACGCAGATCATAGGCAGCCCGGCTGTCCGGATCGCCCAGCACATCATAGGCCTCATTGATCTCCGCCATATAGGCGTGTGCCTGCGGATCGGGATTCTTGTCGGGGTGGTACTGCACCACCAACCGCCGGTATACCCGTTTTATTTCCGCCGCGTGTGCAGTAGAACGTATACCCAGTATAGCGTAATAGTCTTTCATGCCGATAACAATAATAAAAAAGCCACGGCATACACCAGTGGCTTTTTTAAGAACAGGTCTGGCAGCAAGATTACTTGTTGCTCATTTTATCCATTTCTTTTTCGAAAGTCTCTTTAAACTTCTCATAATCGTAGTCGATTTTGAGACGATCGTCTTTCGACATCTTTTCGTTGTAAGAAGCCACCAGGTCATCGGCAGAAAGCTCGATGGCGATATAGGTTTTGTAGCTTCCGTCTTCTGACTTCATCAGCTTTTCGCAGATCGTCTTCAGACCGGTAAGCTTCTGGTCCACGATCTCGCGGTTCAGCTGCTCGAAGCGCTCCTCTACCTCCTCCTTATTGTTCATCTCGCGGGAGTTGGTATAGTTGTCGGTGACAGCTTTTACCGTTGTCTGAATGCTGGCCGCCAGTTCCGCGCGGGCGTTAGCAAGGGCCTTCTTCTTCGACGTTACCTGGTCCTGGCTTTGGCCGATGGAGTTAGCGCGGAAGAATTTATTGGACGTGAAGAAATCGGGGCCTGAGCAAGGAACGACTACTTCGGTCTCGCCCTTGGGAGCCTTGTCCTTGCTGCTTTTACAGCCCGCCAGAAACGCGCCGCCCAGGGCAACCAACATGAGGGTAGAGTAGGTGAACTTTTTCATATTAAAATGGAAATTTTAGTTACAAATTATACGATGCAAATGAGATACCAAACTGATCGATGCGCGAGAAATCACGCATGTATGTTTACACTTATTGAAGCACCGTATTAAGAAGCTCGTTCATACGGTCTTTTTCCAGCGTATCCATCGCTTTGGCGTAGGCATCGATGCTGGATTTGTCGTAATCCAGCCCGTAGCCTTTGATCCGGTCCAGCGTGGTCGCGTATATTTCTTTGTTCTCTTTCACCGTCACGACCTTGATGACCCCCGTCAGATACGTAACATAGATGCTGCCGGTTACAGAGCCCTTTTCGGAATCCGACTGGACATCAAACCACAAATCGGCCTTGCGTTTGTCTTCCGTGAATTCAAAGCCGTTATTGGCCAGCAGGTTGCGGAGCTTGTTGCTGATCTGTACTGTGGGTTTGCTCACACCCAGGCTACGTTCCTGCGCCGTGAGGTATACCAGGGGCCGTTGCACCTTTAGCGCTACTTGCGCCGTGGGCACATTCAGCGTACGCGCCACCAGCGTATAAATGGGCGAGCTTCCGCTGCCGCTCATGGCATCGATATCCACCCGCACGCCCACCGTTTGTTCGAGGTCCTTCGATCCGATCTTATTCAACAGAATCTTCGACTGCCCAAGTTGATCGGTACGGTAGTTCGGGAAAACATCGCCGGCACCTTTCTCAAACGCCGCCAGCAGGGGCAACGCGACCGCCGGCTTGTTGATATCTTTATAGAACGCCTTCGCCATCACCGTCTGTGCGCTTTGCTGCACGCGACGGTTGAGCTCGATCACCGACGGATCTACCCGCAAGGAAATCTTGTCGAGCGTCGATTGAATCGACGCATAGATCTCGTTGGCTAACAATACATCTTTACCATCAATCGTAACCCGTATCGCTTCACCCAGGTATTTTTCAATACTGCGGAAAGCCTGGAAATAATAGCTTACCGCCTGCAGTCGCTCGCCTGCCCGCTCGGCATCGCGCGCCTTCTGTAAATAATCGGTTGCCAGCACCGTGGCGTTGCGTTTTTGTTCTTCCTTGATCTGGCGGTAGCGTGCGATGGAGAGACGATAGTATACCCAGTAGTTGCTGGCATCCTCCCAGGCTTCGACCAGCTCGAACTCTTCGATCTCGTCGGCCGTGGTAGTTTTAATGATCTGCTCGTACTGCTCGGTAAACTTTTTATCGGCTTCGAACTGGCTCAGCACCGAGGTGCTGGACACGTTCACTTTGATATCGGAGATGAGGTCTTCCAGGGCACTCTTTTTGGCCGCCTGGATATAGTTGGTATCATTACCTTTCAGACTGTGGCCGATGCCGGTATAATAACCGTCCTGGTAGGGAACGGTCTTGAGCCAGGCCGGCTTTAAAGACTCGGGGTCCGGCGGCTGCACCTTGGGGCTGCAACCCGCCAACACAATCAGGAGGAGCGTAAAAAGTCGTTTCACAAAATAACTCAAAGGAATTCTCGTTAGACCATAAGCCACATCCGTGCCAAAAAGTACCAGGAACACACCCCAACCCATCACACACGTCGTGGACCACTCAAAACAAATCTACGGGGATAGGCGGTTAAACGACCACGGAAACCCATTTTATTTTAACTTTATCAGCAAATCCGGCCTTTTATGAAAAGAATATTTACGTACGTGGCAGTGGTGGCCACCCTTTTGGGATGCCAGGATCAGGAGAACAGCGCCCCCAGCGATTTTACGGGCAACGAAAGCGTCTACGCCCTGGCAGCACCGCCGGACGCCGCATACGACATCAGCGGCACCGTAACGTTTAAAGAGAAGAAAGACGGCCAGACTGTGATCATAGTCGCCCTCTCAGGCACCGACGGCGACGTGCAACTGCCCGTCCACCTGCACCTGGGCAACATCGGCGCGCCCGATGCCGACGTCTACGCCCTGCTAAACCCCGTGCTCGGTAAAACCGGCCAAAGTGAAACCCTCTTCGCCCACGCCGGCGACGAAACTCCCCTGAACTACCAGCAGCTGATCGGCCTGAACGCCTGTGTGAAAGTGCACCTGGGAGCCAGTGGCCCCGACCGCGATGTCGTCCTGGCCGGCGGCAACATCGGCGCCGCCTTTACCAATGATACCTCCGCACGCGGCAGCTTTTTTGCCAGCTGCAAAAGCGAATAAGATAACACAAGCCCATAAAAAAGCCCCACCCGGAATACCGCGTGGGGGCTTTTTTTATACCCAAAAGGCTGGACGACTATGCGCCGTCGCCTTTCGCTTGTACTTCATACGAAGTCAGGGAAGCCACAAAATACTCGCGGTTCATGCGGGCGATGTTCGTCAGGCTGATGCCTTTCGGACATTCGGCTTCGCAAGCCCCCGTGTTGGTACAGGCACCGAAGTCTTCGGCATCCATCTGCGCCACCATCTTCTCGACACGCTCCTTGCGCTCCGCCTGGCCTTGCGGCAGCAGGGCAAACTGCGATACTTTAGCGCTGACAAACAGCATAGCCGATGCATTCTTACAGGCCGCTACGCAAGCGCCGCAGCCGATACACTGTGCAGCGTCCATCGCCTCGTCGGCAATTTTCTTGGGAATCGGTATAGCGTTACCATCGGGTACGCCGCCCGTATTGATCGACACATACCCCCCGGCCTGTTGGATGCGGTCGAACGCCGTACGGTCTACCACCAGGTCTTTCAGTACCGGGAACGCCTTGGCGCGCCACGGCTCGATCGTGATAGTCTCACCGTCTTTGAACGTGCGCATGTGCAGCTGGCATGTAGTGGTCTGCTGCGGACCGTGTGGACGGCCGTTGATATACAGACTGCACATACCGCAGATACCTTCGCGGCAGTCGTGATCGAATGCTACCGGGTCCTCTCCCTTTACCACCAGCTCATTATTCAACACGTCCAGCATCTCCAGGAACGACATGTCTTCCGACACGTGTTCAGCCTGGTACACTTTGAAGGCACCTTTGGAGGTGTTGTTTTTTTGTCTCCAGACTTTAAGTGTAATCTTCATGGTAGCCTCTTATTTATAACTCCGCTGAGTCGGTTTAACAGTTTCATAGATCAATTCTTCCTTGTGCAGGACTTCGGGCTGATCTTCACCCGTGTATTGCCAGGCGGCAACGTACATAAACTCGTCGTCTTTGCGTTGTGCTTCGCCGTCAGGCGTAGAAGACTCCTCGCGGAAGTGCCCGCCGCAAGACTCGCTGCGGTTCAACGCATCGTCAACCATCAGCTCGCCCAGCTCGATGAAGTCAGCTACACGCATCGCTTTTTCCAGCTCCTGGTTCAGTTCGCCTGACCCACCCAATACGTTGACGTTGTTCCAGAACTCTTTCTTCAATTCCTGGATCTTGCCTTTTGCTTTGCGCAGGCCTGCGTCGGTACGCGACATACCGCAATACTCCCACATGATGTGGCCAAGGTCGCGGTGCAGGTGGTCGACAGTCTTTTTGCCTTTAATGCTCAGCAGCTTACTGATGCGTTCGTTTACTTGCTTTTCAGCCTCCTTAAACTCTGGCAGGTCGGTGCTGATCTTCTCGCCGGCCTTCATGTCCGCCAGGTAATTACCGATGGTATACGGAATCACAAAATAACCGTCGGCCAGACCCTGCATCAGCGCTGAAGCGCCCAGGCGGTTTGCGCCGTGGTCGGAGAAATTGGCTTCGCCGAGGGCGTACAGACCGGGGACAGTCGTCATCAGGTTGTAGTCTACCCAAAGGCCACCCATGGTGTAATGCACCGCAGGGTAGATCATCATCGGCATCTCATACGGGTTGTCGCCGGTGATCTGCTTATACATATCGAACAGGTTACCGTACTTCGCTTCGATCACGTTGCGCCCGTCGCGTTTGATGGCGTCGGCGAAGTCGAGGAATACGGCACGGCCGGTCTGGCCTACGCCACGGCCTTCGTCGCACATATACTTGGCGTTACGCGACGCCACGTCGCGGGGCACCAGGTTACCGAACGAAGGATATTTGCGTTCCAGGAAGTAATCGCGGTCGTCTTCGGCAATGCCGGCAGCGTCTTTTGCACGCAGGCCCGGCTTGGCCACTTTCGGTACCCATACGCGACCATCGTTCCGCAGCGACTCTGACATCAGCGTCAGCTTCGACTGGTGGTCGCCCGTTACCGGGATACAGGTCGGGTGAATTTGTGTATAGCAAGGATTGCCAAAGAAGGCACCTTTCTTGTGCGCACGCCAGGCAGCGGTCACGTTCGAGCCCTTCGCGTTCGTCGACAGGAAGAAGACGTTACCATAGCCGCCGGTCGCCAGCAACACGGCATGCGCGCTGTGCGACTCGATCTTGCCAGTCACCAGGTTACGCGTCACAATGCCACGCGCCTTGCCGTCCACCAATACCACGTCGAGCATCTCGGTGCGGGTATACATCTTCACTTTGCCATTGGCAATCTGGCGGTTCAGCGCCGAGTATGCGCCGAGCAACAACTGTTGCCCGGTTTGACCGCGGGCGTAAAACGTACGCGATACCTGGGCGCCACCGAAAGAGCGGTTGGCCAGGGTTCCACCATATTCGCGGGCGAAGGGCACACCTTGTGCCACACACTGGTCGATGATGTTTACGCTTACTTCTGCCAGGCGGTGTACGTTGGCTTCGCGCGCGCGGTAGTCACCACCTTTGATTGTATCATAAAAAAGACGGTACACACTGTCACCGTCGTTTTGGTAATTCTTGGCTGCGTTGATACCACCTTGCGCGGCGATACTGTGCGCGCGGCGGGGGCTATCCTGGAAACAGAACGCCTTAACATTGTAACCCAGCTCACCAAGCGATGCCGCGGCAGAAGCACCGGCCAGACCGGTACCCACTACGATCACTTCATACTTCCGCTTGTTGGCCGGGTTTACCAGCTTCACGTTGAACTTATGCTTGGTCCACTTTTCAGCCAGGGGGCCTTGCGGAGCTTTTGATTCTAGTTTCATATTAATGACTCGCGAATTGCGCTGATTAATTAATTAGTGAGGAGTCGTCAGGTACATGATGATCGGAATGATCGCGAACAATACCGGAACGATGATCGAGAAGGCTCTGCCAACAACCCGGATCGGCTGGTTGTACTTCAGGTGATTGAGACCCAGCGTCTGAAACGTGCTGGCGAAACCGTGCCACAGGTGAAAGGCCAGGACCATCATACTGACCACATAGATCAATACGATCAGCGGGTTGCTATACGCAAACACCACGACAGAATACAGATCTTTTACCTCCACGCCGTCGTAAACTTTTACCGGTATACCGCCCCAGTGCATTTCATACCAGAACCCTTTCAGGTGGATAACCAGGAAGATCAGGATAAATGTTCCCAGGATTCCCATGTTGCGCGAAGTCCATGCAGAAGAGTTCTTGCTGACGGCATATCCTTCCGGACCGCGGGCCTTACGATTGTGAATCGTTAACAGCAGCGCCCAGATAATATGGATGATGATGCACGCGTAGTTTACGTACGACACGATCTTAATCAATGTATTCGTCGTCATGAACTTGGAATAAACATTGAATGCCTCTCCCCCATCGTTTTTGAGGAGCTGAAGATTACCGGCTAAGTGTACTGCGAGAAAAAGGATCAGGAAAAGACCGGTCAGGGCCATCATTAGTTTTCTGCCGAGGGTGCTCGTCAGAAGCTTGGTAAACCAATTCATATTTAGGCTTTCAGAATTTTTGCGAAAATTAGTTCGCAAAGCCTACTTCACCAAGGCGAACATTACTTTATAAATGTTCTAAATAGGAAATCAACGCTATCCTTCCGTTCGACAGACAGTAAGGTAGTAGATGATTTACAGGCATATACGTACGTGTGTGGCGCACGCGTTGCGGAGGCAGGATGAGTGTCTACATGTACTAATCTAAACGAATTCAAACAATAAAATGATGAGTGCGATGACGACGATCGCCACCAAAAGGAACCATTCTTTGCGGAGAAAAGAGATGACTGCTTTGAGCCAGTTCTTCATAGTTTTACGTTATACACGTCAGGAATACCAACAATCAGGCCCGTCCAACAAGTAGTTGATTATCAATAAAATGACAAAGTTGCGGTAAATCAGTGTCTCAATTAGAAGATCCAAATTTGAACAATATTCCCAATTTGAAACATGTATTATTTCTTTACTCAGGTGCAGGCGTGTCCGCAAACACGGTGTCTTGGGATCGGTCCCGGTGCCATATTCTGGCCCGGCGGGGGTAGTGACTGATTGCATGTCAGGTTTGGATTTGATTTGAAATAAAACTTTTCCCGCCGCCGGGGTGTATTAACTTTACACCTTCAATCACTGAACGATTTTTTGTAGATGTATCTGATCTTCGACACGGAGACCACTGGTCTCCCGCGTAATAAAACGGCCCCCTTATCTGACCTCGACAACTGGCCCCGGCTGGTACAGCTCGCCTGGGAGTTGCATGACAACCACGGCAAGCTCATCGCGCAACAAAATTACATTGTCAAGCCCGACGGGTTCGACATCCCCTTCAATGCTGAGCAGATCCACGGCATCTCGACCCAACGCGCCCTCGAAGAAGGTCACGACCTGTTAACCGTACTCAGCACGTTTATTCAGGACCTCACCCGAACACAGTTGCTGGTAGGTCACAACATTGAGTTCGATATTAATATCATCGGCGCCGAATTCCTGCGCCTGCAGCTCGCGCCCGAGCAGTTCACCTCGCTGGCCCGCCTCGATACCGGCATTTCCTCTGTCGACTTCTGCCAGCTGCAAGGTGGTATTGGCGGCAGGCTGAAAATGCCCAAGCTGATCGAGCTGCACCAAAAACTTTTTGGCGTTGGCTTCGACGCCGCCCACGACGCTGCGTACGACGTAGCCGCTACCGCACGATGCTTCTTCGGCCTCATCACCCACAAGGTTGTCAAGCCCCTCGACGGCACACCGGTCGAAGCGATCGTATACGAAGCCCCCAACCTGGAAGCTGCCAACTTCGCCAAACGCGAAAAGAAACAAGACGCCGGCTACAGCCTGAAAGGGGCGGAGCTCGCACCCATGACGGACAAGCCGTTTGTACACCTGCGTGTGCACTCGCAATACTCCGTACTGCAAGCGACCCCGGACATCAAGTCCATCATCAGCAAAGCAAAAGCGCTGGGTATGCCGGCCATTGCGCTGACCGACCTCGGCAACATGTACGGCGCCTTTAAATTTGTGCGCGAAGCGACCAACCATGAAATCAAGGCCATCGTGGGCTGCGAGTTCTATGTGTCGGAAGAGCGCCGGAAAAACAAGTTTACCAAAGATGCACCCGACAAGCGGTATAACCAGGTGCTGCTGGCCAAAAACAAAAACGGCTATCACAACATTGCCAAGCTCAGCTCACTGGCGTTTCTCGAAGGCCTGTACGGCATCCATGCACGCATCGACAAAGCGCTGATCGAAGAATATAAACAAGACCTGATCGCCACCACGGGCGGGCTATCCAGCGAAGTGCCCCACCTCATCCTGAACGTTGGCGAGAAACAGGCAGAAGAAGCCTTCAAATGGTGGCACAACCTGTTTGGCGAAGACTTTTACATCGAGCTGAACCGCCACGGCATACCACAGGAAGATCACGTCAACAAAGTGCTGCTGCGCTTTGCGGAGAAATACGGTGTAAAATACTTCGCCGCCAACGAGTCGTTCTACCTCGACAAAGAAGAGGCCAACGCCCATGACGTACTGCTGTGTATCAAAGAAGGTGAGTTCAAATCCACCCCTATCGGCCACGGCCGGGGCACGCGGTACGGACTGCCCAACAACGAATATTACCTCAAGTCGCAGGACGAGATGAAGGCGCTCTTCCGCGACCTGCCGCAAGCGGTCGAGACGATCAACGAGATCCTCGACAAGATCGAGCCCTATACCCTCGAGCGCAGCGTATTGCTGCCCAAGTTCGATATTCCCGCAGAGTTCGAAAGCCAGGATGCCTACTTGCGGCACCTGACCTACCTGGGCGCGGCGAAGCGTTATCCGGAGATCACCCAGGAGATACGCGACCGCCTCGACTTCGAGCTGGATACGATTCAGAAGACAGGGTACCCGGGCTACTTCCTCATCGTACAGGACTTCACGTCCAAGGCCCGCGAAATGGGTGTATCCGTTGGACCGGGCCGGGGCTCGGCAGCGGGTTCTGCTGTGGCGTATGCCATCGGCATCACCAACGTAGACCCGATCAAGTACGATTTGCTGTTCGAACGTTTTCTGAACCCGGACCGCGTATCACTCCCCGATATTGATATTGACTTTGACGACGAAGGTCGTGACCGCGTATTAAAATACGTAATCGATAAATACGGCAAGACGCAGGTAGCGCAGATCATTACCTACGGCACCATGGCCGCCAAGTCGTCCATCCGCGACTGCGCGCGTGTGATGGAGCTGCCGCTGGCCGACGCCAACTTGCTGGCGAAGATGATCCCGGAGAAGCCGGGCACCTCGCTCGACATGGCATTCGACGAAGTAAAAGAATTGGCGGACATCAAGAAAGGCAGCGACTTGCGTGCCGATGTATTACGCCAGGCGATAATTCTCGAAGGCTCCGTACGAAGCACCGGTACACACGCCTGTGGTGTGATCATCACACCCGACGACCTGACCAAGTTCGTGCCGGTGTCGACGGCGAAGGACTCGGATATGCTTGTCACGCAGTTTGACAACAGCGTCGTGGAAAGCGCCGGCCTGCTGAAGATGGACTTCCTGGGGTTGACGACCCTCTCGGTCATCAACACGGCAGTACGCAACGTGAAGAAAAGTCGCGGTATCGAAATCGTCGTCGACGACATTCCGCTGGACGATGCGGCGACCTATCAGCTCTTCCAACGCGGTGAAACTACTGGCACGTTTCAGTTTGAAAGTGTGGGCATGCAGAAATACCTGCGCCAGCTTAAACCCGATAAATTCGAAGACCTTATTGCCATGAACGCCCTGTACCGACCGGGGCCGATGGAATACATTCCGGCGTTCGTCAACCGTAAGCACGGGCGCGAGCCGATTACATACGACCTGGCTCCCATGGAAGAATACCTGGCGGAAACGTACGGTATTACCGTCTACCAGGAACAGGTGATGTTGCTGTCGCAGAGTCTGGCAGGCTTTAGCAAAGGCGACGCTGACGTACTGCGGAAGGCGATGGGTAAAAAGCAAAAGGCGGTGCTGGACAAGATGAAAGACAAATTCATCAAAGGTGCCGGCGAGCGCGGCCACGCCAAGGAGATCTGCGAAAAGGTCTGGACCGACTGGGAGGCCTTTGCGCAATACGCCTTTAACAAATCGCACTCTACGTGCTACTCGCTGGTAGCCTACCATACAGCCTACCTCAAAGCCAACTATCCGGCCGAGTATATGGCCGCGGTGTTAACACACTCGCAAAACAACCTCGAGAACGTTACCTTCTTTATTGAAGAATGTCGCAGCCTGGGCATAAAAGTACTGGGCCCGCACGTAAACGAGTCGGGAATCTTCTTTGAAGTAAACAAAGCCGGTGAGATCCGCTTTGGACTGGGCGCCATCAAAGGTGCCGGCGAAGCGGCCGTAGACGCAATCATCCAGGAGCGCGAAGCGCGTGGTCATTTTGAAGACATTTTCGATCTGACGAAACGTATGGCGCAACGATCGGTGAACAAAAAAACACTGGAATGCCTGGCGTTATCAGGCGCCCTGGATTGCTTTGAGGGTGTACACCGCCGCCAGTATGTTTTTGCCAAAGACGGCGACATCAGCCTGCTGGAAAAGGCCCTCAAGTTTGCCCTCAAAACGCAACAAGACGAGCAAAGCGCACAAGCCAGCCTCTTTGGCGGTGGCACCGGTACAGCCATGCCTAAACCGCGCGTGGAGTACGTGGAGCCCTATAGCGAAATTGAAAAGCTCAACCTCGAAAAAGAAGTGGTGGGGATCTATATCTCCGGTCACCCGCTCGACAACTTCAAGTTCGAGATGGACCACTTCTGCACCATTACGTGTAACAAGCTGTCGGAGCTCGACCCGCTGCTGGGCCGTGAGCTGAAACTGGGCGGCATTGTGTCGGGGGTGGAACATCGCACAACCAAGACGGGCAAGCCTTTTGGCAAGTTTACGCTCGAAGACTATACCGGCAACTACTCGTTTGTGCTCTTCAGTGAAGACTACCTCAAGTTTAAAAACTTTATGAGCCTGGGGTGGTTTCTCTTTATAGAAGGGGCCGTCGTGAAGAATAACTGGGGCCAGCAAAATGTGGAGTTCAAAATACGCAACATCGACCTGCTGAACGAGATCGGCGTCAAGCGCAGCAAGGGTGTGAAGATCCGCATGAATACGCGGGAACTGACCCGCGATATGATCGGCAAGATCGAGACGGTCTGCCAGGAATTTTCAGGTAACACCCCGTTGTACCTGAAGCTGACCGACGACGGGGAGCGGATCAACCTGGAGCTGATGAGCCGGAAGTTTCGGGTCAACCCGATAAACGATATGGTTAAAAAAATGAAAAAGGCCGGGGAACTGGACGTAGAGGTGGTTTTTTGAGAAAAAACGTCGGGTGCGGACTTTGAACTAAATAAATTACCTTTGCGTTGGTATAAGTGAATGTGAACCACCTTCTGATAAAAAGAAGACAACACTTATTTAAAGAACATAATTTATAACACATAACTCTCATGGGAAAAGCAATTGAACTTACAGATGCTAACTTCGATCAGATCATAAATTCTGATAAGCCTGTACTGGTAGACTTCTGGGCCGAATGGTGTGGTCCCTGTAAGATGATCGGACCGGTAGTAGAAGAGCTTGCCGGCGATTACGAAGGCAAAGCGGTTATCGGCAAATTGAATGTCGACGAAAATCCCTCTGTAACAGCCCGTTTCGGCGTGCGCAGCATCCCGACCCTGCTGGTGTTCAAAGGCGGCCAGGTTGTTGACAAACAAGTTGGTGCCGTGCCCAAGTCCGTACTGAATCAAAAACTCTCCGCGCAGGTAGCATAAGCTGCCCTCGCTGTACCTATATAAAAGCCGTCCCAGTGATACTGGGACGGCTTTTGTTTTTCTAAATACTGCCCGCCAGTCTAAGACTGGCAACAGTTTAAGGCACAAGAGACGCGCTACGCGCTAACTCTTGCGCCAGATGCCACGATATTTGCTGGCGCAAGTTTTAGCACCAAGCGTTAGCGTAGGTGCGGAACTTGTGCCTGAAACTGCCGGCAGTCTTAGACTGCCGTGTCCGCGGGACGCGGTGCACATTAAACTTCTATTAACGTTTCCGGCCCCCTCTTCCATCCAACCCGCTTTTCCCCTGGCGAAACCCTTTTCAGCCCATAACATTGGTTTAACACGCCGTGCGGCGTGGTTTTGGGAGTACGCGAGCCTGGAAGTATTGTTTATGTTTACCGCCAGGAAACCTCAACCGGGTATGATCGACAATGAAGTAGTGTCACGGATCGCCAAAAAAATACGATCTGTACGGCTCGAAAAGAACTACACCATCCAACAACTCGCCCACCGCTCGAACGTCAGCAAAGGGCTGCTCTCCAAAGTAGAAAATTCGCGCACCGTCCCCTCGCTGCCGGTCTTCATCATGATATTGCAGTCGCTCGATATATCCTTAAAAGAATTCTTTGAAGAAATGGTGCTGCTCAACGGGCGCGAATACCTGCTTGTCAAAAAAGGCGAGTGCACCTCCATTGACCGCGAAGCCGGTGCCGGTTTTCACTACCAATACATCCTCTCGCAGAACATTCCCAACTGCGCCATGGAGGCCATGCTGCTCACGCTCGATCCCGGCGCCCAGGGCAAGCCTACCACCACCGATGGCTATGCGTTTTACTACATCCTGTCGGGCAGCTGTGAGTACCAGATCAACCAGGAAGTGATCCGCCTGGACGAAGGCGACTCGATCTACTTCAACACCTCTGCGCCCCACCTGCCCGTCAACAAATCGCGACGCAAGGTGGTGATGCTGGTCATGAGCTTCCTCGTGTCCAAATAGACTTTACTGAAAAATAGCCATATTGCACCGGGCGCTGACGCGCCGGTATTAGAATGGCTTCCACCCTTGTTGAACATCCGCTCACACGCTGGCTCCGGAACGCCAATACATTCTGGTTCACGCTCTACGCCTCGGTAGCAGTCTTTTGCTTGTATACCTGCATCTTCGCTTTTCGCAAAGCCTTTACCGCGGCTACGTTTGAAGGGCTCGTCTTTGCGGGCGTCAGCTACAAAGTATGGCTTGTCATCGCCCAGGTGCTGGGCTATGCGCTCTCGAAATTTATCGGCATCAAGATCATTGCCGAGCTCAAAGCCCACTCCCGCACCTTCGGCATTCTGCTCATGACGGGACTGGCCAGCGGCTCGTGGCTCCTCTTTGCCGTGGTGCCGCCGCCGTACAACATCGTCTTTATCTTTACCAACGGCTTTCCGCTCGGCATGGTATGGGGCATGGTGTTTGGCTACCTGGAAGGGCGGCGCACCACCGAGGTGCTCACGGCCGCGCTATCGGTAAGCTTTATCTTCTCGGGAGGTCTCTCCCGCTCCACCGGAGCATTTATTATGCACGACTGGCACGTATCGGAAATGTGGATGCCCCTGGTAGCCTGCCTGCTTTTTGCCGTGCCCATGCTCACCTTCCTGTGGCTTGTCGACAAGCTGCCGCCGCCGTCGCCCCTGGACGAAGCGTTGCGTACACGCCGCCAACCGATGGACGGTGCCGAACGCAAGCGCTTTGTGCGTACGTTCCTGCCAGGCATCATCCTCTTTACGCTAACCTATATCTTGCTCACAACCTTCCGCGACTTTCGCGACAACTTCTCGGCAGAGGTGTGGAAGACCCTGGGCTACGGACAATCTTCCAGCATCTTCACGGCGACCGAAGTGCCCGTATCAATTGCAGTACTCATCATCATTGGCAGCATCATGCTGATCAAGAACAATGCATTAGCGTTGATGATCAATCACCTCATCATTGCTGCTGGCATGGTCCTGATCGCAGTGAGCACATACTTGTTTGAGCAGCACACCATCAGCGCCCCCACGTGGATGATCCTGATCGGCCTGGGATTGTACCTTGGCTATGTGCCCTTCAACAGCATCTTTTTTGATCGCCTTATTGCCACGTTTCGTTATGCCGGCACAGTCGGCTTCATCATGTATATTGCCGACTCCTTTGGTTACCTGGGCAGCATCAGCGTCTTGTTCTTCAAAGAATTTGGCTATGCTGAGGTCAGCTGGCTCCACGTATTTATTCAGTCAGGATACATCATCTCGTTGTCGGGCGCTGTTCTCATCCTGGCCTCGATGCTCTACTTCCGCTCGAAGTTTGCGGGTTGGGAGAACCGGTGATCTTTTCTATCTTGCCCTCTTCCAAACGACATAGGAATGATTAAACGTATTCATGGTATCGTCAGTCGGTTCATGTTGTTTGTGCACGAAAAGCTCTCTGCACGGCAATTCTTTGTACTCTCCAGCATCCTGGTGGGTCTCTCGTCAGGGCTGGCGGCAATCGTGCTGAAATATTTTGTGCACAGCATCGAGCGGCTTGTTCACTACTACTCTCACAACTACTCAGAGTTTTTTCTTTTTACATTATTCCCGATTATCGGCATTGGCCTGGCCGTCTTTTATGTGCAGAAAGTACTGAAGGGTGAATTCAAAAAAGGCACTTCCGAGATTGTTTATGCCATCACAAAAAAATCAAGTGTACTGCCTACCAGCCAGATGTATACTCACCTCATTACCAGTGCGCTGACCGTAGGCTTTGGTGGCTCTACCGGCTTGGAGTCGCCGATGGTCACAACAGGCTCGGCCATTGGCTCGAATTACGGACGCATGTACCAGCTCTCGTACAAAGAACGTACGATCATGCTGGCGTGTGGCGCCGCCGCCGGCATTGCGGCAGCGTTCAACTCGCCGATTGCCGGTGTACTCTTTGCCATCGAAGTATTACTGACCGATGTAAGCGCTTCGGCCTTTATACCGCTGATCATCTCCGCGGCCTGCGGCGCCTTACTGTCGAAAATTATTCTGTCACAAGGTGTGCTCCTGTCCTTTGCACTGACCGAGCCCTTTAACTACCACAACGTGCCGTGGTATATCGCGCTTGGAATTCTGGCCGGGCTCTTCTCACTTTATTTCGCCCGCAGTTTCGAATGGGTGACAGATAAGATGAAGGGTATAAAAAATATTGTTATCCGCGTGCTGATGGGTGGCGTATTGCTTATGATATTAATGATCGTCTTTCCGCCGCTCTTCGGTGAAGGCTACGAAACGATCAAGGTGCTGTCACAATTAAAACCGGCCGAGCTGGCGCAGAACAGTATCTTCCAGGACTCCATTTCCTCGGAATATATACTGTTGCTCTTTTTAGGCGGCGCCGCCTTGTTTAAATGTATTGCTGCGGCCCTCACCATCGGCAGTGGCGGCAACGGTGGTACCTTCGGACCTTCACTGTTCATGGGAGCCTATTTGGGCTTTGTATTCGCCCGGCTTATTAACCTGTCAGGCCTGGCACACATCCCGGAGACAAACTTTACGTTGGTTGCCATGGCAGGCCTGCTCAGCGGTGTGTTTTATGCGCCGCTGACCGCAATATTCCTGATCGCCGAAATCACCGGCGGCTATGAACTGATGATCCCGCTCATGATCGTTTCAGCTATTAGCGTTACCGTTGCGCACTACGTCGAGCCATTGTCGATGGAAGCCAAAAAGCTTTCGCAAAAACTGCGCTCGCCGATTGAAGACCGCGATAAGACGCTGCTGAGCCGCCTGGAGATTGTAGACCTGATCGAAAAAAACTTCTCGGTCATCCACTCGAACGAGACGTTACAAGATCTTGTGAAAGCGATCTCTACGTCCAGTCGCAACATCTTTCCCGTGCTGACCGACAATGAGCTGGTGGGGCTGGTATACCTCGACAACGTGCGGAACATCATCTTTAAGCACGACCAGTACGAAAAAATTTGGGTGCGTGACCTCATGAGTCCCCTGCCGGCGGTTATCTCGCCGCAAGACAACTTTCATAGCATTCTTAAAAAGTTTGAAGAAACCAACCAGTGGAGCTTGCCCGTGGTGGACAACGCTACGTATCTGGGCTTTGTATCAAAGTCCAGCATCCTGGCAAAATACCGCGAAGAGTTATTGCAATCAGTATAAGCCAACGACGTATGGAACCCGTAATGCCCCAGGCCACCGACCCCGATATATTAAAGAAGATCGTGACCATGCGTATGCCGTTTGGCAAATACAAGGAAACGATCATCTGTGACTTGCCCGTACATTACTTAGAATGGTTTGCCCGCGAGGGTTTTCCCGCGGGCAAACTGGGCATGATCCTATCCACCATGTATGAGATCAGGATCAATGGCCTTGAGTATCTGCTGGTACCGCTGAAACAGGCGTTCCGGGGACAGCAGTAGCCACGGCGCGCGCGGCGGTCTGTTGCTGCACATAACGATTGACGGAATACATCATCGCGATAGTCAGAATCATGGCGGCGGACACCGTATAGCCCAGCATGTCGTACCGTTCGAGATAACCGCTTGGCGTCTCTATTACAATTAATCCTGCGATGAATGTAGCAATACCTCCCGCGATCTGTTGCACCGATGCGTTGATGCTCATAAATGCGCCGCGATCATGCGGTGCCGGCACGGCCGACAGCAACGCCGATGAAGAGATGATGCGCGACGACACCCCGGTGAACATGATACATGAAATGATCACCACGATCCACAGCGGCGTAACACCGAGGTTACAGTAAATGATCGCCATGACCATGGCCAGTATAGAACCCGCAATAAATACGGGATACTTGCCTTTAGCATCCGAGAGGCGGCCGATGAAGGGACCGGTAGCCATCGAAAAGATGCCGGTGATCATATACAAAATGGGAAGCTGCTTCAGACTGATATGCAGGTTGTTTACACTAAAGGCACTGGCAAACGGCATGAGCATAAACCCGCCGGTAGCCAGTAAGGTCGTAGCCGCAAAGGCACGCAGGTAGTGCGGCTTCTGCACCGTCGTCAGCAAGTGTTGGACGGCGTTGGCCTTTGCCCGCTCTTGCAGGTGCGACGTAACGGGTTTCATATACACCACGATGATGACACCGACGATCGCGCTCACGGCGACAATCATGGTAAACGGTGCGTGCCAGCCCCAATGATTCGCGAGGATCAAGCCGATGGGTATACCTAAGACCTGGCTGCCCGCAAAGGCCATCTGCACAAAGCCCATGACACGGCCGCGTACTTCCATGCGGAACAGGTCGGTAATGATAGCAAAGGCGATCGACCCGATCACACCGGCAAACACCCCTGTGACAATACGGGCAATCAGGAGGTAGTGATAATTGGGTGCCCAGGCGCACAACGCAGTGCCCAGTACAAAGCCAGCGTAAAAGAACAACAGCATTTTCTTGCGGTCGAACTTGTCGGCAAAGCCTGCTGCCAACAGGCCCGCGCCACCGGCACTGAACGCGTAGGCGGAGACGACCATACCGAACTGCGGCGGCGTAATCTTCAGCGTAGGCATCAGAATGGCTCCCAACGGGGAGAGCACCATAAAGTCGAGAATGACGGTAAATTGTATGAACGTCAGGATGGCGATCATAAACACCTCATATCCTGTAAAGATTTTCTGTTTTGTCATAAAGATAATTTTATAGCGGCCGGCTTAGTCGGGTAATTCTTCACACCACAGGCCGGCCTTCAGGACCATGTGGAAGATGTCTTCGTACGTGAGCTCCTCACATTCGATGCGCAACACGTTGTCTACGTCCTGCTGGTCTACATTCCACCGCAGAATACGTTTATCGCCACTCAACACAGGAGCGATTTTGCGGAGGCATGCCTGGTCGGCGATGTTGGTTTTTAACACCAGAATGGTCGGAGTCTCTTGCGGGTATCGTGTCATGGCAGAAGGGTTTAAAGGTCGAAGAATCATGGCGTCAGCGCTTTAATAACAAGTTTGAGTGTTTGTTCCAACATCTTATCATCCAGCACAAACGGCTGACGACCTCCCAACCCACGACCCGCCATGTGCATCCGCACCAGGTTATACAAAGGGGCAAAAGCAATAGACCAGTATACCTCCATCGGCAGTTTCACCACCTCCTTGCGACGAATGCCGTTGTGCACAAACCGCTGCATCGCTTCCAGGAACCGGGGATCCACCTTGTCGATGGAGACGTTATGGTAGGGAGAATGTTTTATCTGTTCTAAAAATTCTGAATTGAGAGGGTTCTCGATGCTGTAGCGTGCCCGGTTCATCCATTGCACGCGCAGGCCCTCGGCAAAGGGGGCATCGGGATCGAAATCTTTCAGTGTGGCATCGATCATTTTATCCATCTCATGCACCCACAGCTGCACGATCAGGTCGTCGCGATCTTTGTAGTAGATGTAAATGGTGGCCGGAGAAACGCCGGCAGCCTTTGCCAGTTTCTGCATACTCAATCCATCAAACCCCTTCTCTACGATCATCTTGAGTGCTTCCTCGCGGATGGCCTCTTCTTTCAGTTCGTCACGTGCTCGCATAACGACACAAATATAAATGAATGTTCGTTCACTTATATTTTCCAACCCATTTTTTTCTTTCTGACCACTGCTCCTGTCTTTTCAGCGATTGATCACATCCCCTTAATTGCGTTATTAAAACGTTTGTTACCTTCGTTCAAACGTAACAACCCTTTATGATGAAACTTCTTTCCCTCACCTGTTTGTTGCTGGCGGGTCTGGCCGTGCACGCCGCAACGGCCCCCAAACGCCAGTTCTACGAGATCCGCATTTATCATATCGGTCAGCCCGACCAGGCCGATCGCCTGCACAGGTTCCTGAAAGATGCTTACCTGCCGGCATTGCATCGTGCAGGCATCGCCCGCGTGGGTGTGTTCACGCCGATCGCCACGGACACCACCTATGCCGGCAAGCGTATCGTTGTGCTGATTCCCTATCAGACAGTAGAACAGTTCACAACCCTTAGCCAAACCCTCGAAAAAGATAAACAATATCAAACTGCCGGTCGCGACTACATCGACGCACCCTACACCTCGCCGCCGTATAGCCGCATCGAGAGCATCCTGCTGCAAGCCCTTGCCGACGCGCCTGTGATGACAATGCCCACACTAAAAGGCCCACAGCCTGACCGTATTTATGAGCTCCGGAGTTATGAAGGACACACGGAGAAAATCTCCCGTAATAAAATACACATGTTCAACGAAGGCGGAGAAATTAAGCTCTTCCATCGCCTTGGCTTTAATGCAGTATTCTATGCAGAAGTATTAGCGGGCGCCAACAGACCCAACTTCATGTACATGACTTCATTTGATAACCGCGCGTCGCGCGAAGAGCATTGGAAGACGTTCGTAGAGGATGCGGAGTGGAAAAAGTTGCTGGCTGCGCCGGAGTATAAGAATAACATGTTGAAGAATACGCAGTATCTTTTAAATGCCGCGCCATATTCAGATATATAGCGGAGAGCCTGTGCGCTACGCGCTTGCATGCTACCGCATATCACGTAAACAAAAAGGCGGCCCCGGTAAACATCGGGGCCGCCTTTCCTTACATCCTATTCTTGCTCTAAGGCTGTGTATAATAGGATGATCCCCAATACATATTTACATCGTTGAAGTACGAGTGGTCATTGGTATCCGGCCAGTGATTTTTGTCAAAGCCTGGAATTTGTTTCAGATACTCCTTACTGCGTCTTACAATAAACAGCTCGCGCTCTTCATCGATGTGCAATTCGGAGAACGGTATAGCAAAGAGCTTACCGCCCATGCCGAGGAATGAGCCGAAATCAATCACCGCATATTCGATGCTGCCATCGTGAAGATTGACCATGAGGTTTTCAATCTTACCGAGGTTGTCGCCTTGCTCATTTTCTACGCGATCGCCGATGATGGACGTCGCCGTCAAACGGCGTACGGGCGTGTTGGCAGCCAGTCCTTCGTGGTTTAACCCGGTGCGGTTATCCACTTCGTAATTTTTTTCTATTGTTGCCATAATGGTATCTTTTTTAGTGGTATTTCCGGGTAAAGATTAAATTTCTGTGCCATCGGAAAAGCGTCGCAAGCGGCCTACAACTCCCTGTAAAACAACATTTTAAAAGCACGACAACACCCTTCCCCAAGGTGGCCGTTTCCAATCTTCCACAGCTGGCGTCAGGCGAATCCAAATTATGGTTACTTTGGCTGTATTCGTCAATATTCTGTATATGTCTATCTTCAAAAAAATAAAAGCCACGGTAGGACTACTCCAGCAACTCGACCTTGACAAGATCGGTACGCTCGCCGCAAAAGTAGACCTGAATAAAATGGTCGGGTTGGTCAGCTCGATGAAGCCGGAAGACCTGCAAAAGCTCATGAAGTTTATGGAAGGCGGTAAAAAGAAACACGCCTTTCCAGAAGTAGACGGCGACTTCTATGACCTGAAGGAATGGCTGACGCCCGAAGAGCGCGCCATTCAACTTCAAGTGCGCGAGTTCATGCGCGAGCACATCGCTCCCATCGCCAACGAATATTGGCTCAAGGATGAATTTCCGCATCACATCATTCCCGAGATGGCCAAGCTTAACATCTGCGGCCTGACCTACCAGGGGTATGGCTGCCCCGGCAAGTCGAACTTGCTCGAAGGATTTCTGGCCATGGAAATGGCCCGTGTCGATTGCTCTACGTCTACGTTCTTCGGCGTGCAAAGCGGTCTCGCCATGGGTTCGATCTACCACTGTGGCTCGGAAGAACAAAAGCAGCAATGGCTGCCGTCCATGCAGCGCATGGAAAAGATTGGCGCCTTCGGCCTGACCGAACCGGAAGTAGGCTCGGGCGCCGCCGGCGGTCTCACCTGTACCTGCAAGCGTGAAGGCGACACGTGGATTCTCAACGGTCAAAAGAAATGGATCGGCAATGCCACCTTCGCCGACCTCGTAATAATCTGGGCGCGCGACCTCGACGACGGAAACGTAAAAGGCTTTATTGTTGAAAAAGGATTCGAGGGCTTCAAGGCTGAAAAGATCCGCGGCAAAATGGCCCTGCGCATTGTACAAAACGCGCTCATTACACTCACGAACTGCGCCGTACCCGAAAGCAACCGGCTGCAAAACGCAAATTCATTTAAGGACACCGCCAACGTACTGCGCATGACCCGTGCCGGCGTAGCCTGGCAAGCGGTGGGCTGTGCACGCGGCGCCTACGAAAGCGCCCTGCAGTACACCAACGAGCGCAAACAATTCGGCCGCACGATCAGCAGCTTCCAGCTGGTACAAGACTTGCTGGTACAAATGCTGAGCAACCTCACCGCGATGCAAACCATGGTCTGCCGCCTGTCACAACTGCAAGACAACGGCAAGCTCACCGACGAACAAGCCTCGCTGGCCAAAGTATTCTGCACGCTGCGCACCCGCGACATTGTCAGCCACGCCCGCGAGCTGTTTGGCGGCAACGGCATTCTCATTGAATACGACATTGCCCGCTTCGTCGCCGACGCGGAAGCCATCTATTCATACGAAGGCACGAAGGAGATCAATACCTTGATAGTAGGCCGCTCGATCACAGGTCACAGCGCATTTGTATAGTTTATACCAACATCTCTATATTCTATGAAACCAAGTATTCTTATTATGCTGATGGCACTCCTCACAGCACCCGCCTGGGCACAAAAGGGCGGCGAGAAAGAAGTAGCCGCTGCCGTGGAAGCACTGCGTGCAGCCATGGTGAACGCCGATCGTACCGCACTCGAAAATCTTACGGCCGATGGCCTGAGCTATGGACACTCCAGCGGTAAGGTTGAGAACCGAGCCTCCTTTGTCGAGACCCTTGCCGGCGGCCAGTCGGACTTTGTCTCTATTACTTTGACGGAACAGCAGATCAGTATTTCCGATAACACGGCGCTGGTGCGGCATAAGTTTCAGGCAGAGACCAATGATAGTGGAAAGCCGGGAAATGTATCACTGGGGATTTTGCTGGTCTGGCAAAAGCAGAAAGGCACGTGGAAGTTATTGGCCCGGCAAGCCTATAAGCTGTAACTATAATTACTGACGCCAACGGCCCCGTCTTGATTTTATCGAGACGGGGCTGTTTGTTTATGTATACCCTTACTTTTCCGGTATAATATAGGCAGTATGTGACCACCCTATACATTCGTTAAAAACGCCAAAAATTTCCCCAATCTTCAAGGGTATACCCCCAGTTGTAAACATTCAACCCACACGCCACATACATCTATCCACATTTTTTTGTGCATAAGTCTTCCTATACTCCTTCGAGAGCTCTGTAGCATACAGGATATCCTACTGATAACACATTTTTAAGCTATTTATACACCACTTATGACCGTGACCTATAGATGTCCGGATCATTTTATGCTCCAGACAAAAATCAAAAAAGTATACATCTACAATTGATAGTCTTTCAACAAACACTCCCTATATTGTCCTCAGAAACAGTTGAACCCCTCGCGACCGTTTTGAAAACCAATCGTTTTATTAACCAATACTGACCAATGGCCTTCTTAGAAGAACTTAAAATTACCGGCAGCATCGGTAACCTCAGCTTTTACAAGATGCGCGGCGTAGACGGAATTGTCGTGCGGCAGAAGGGCGGTGCGCCCAAGGAATATGTAAAAAATTCGCCGACCTTTAAAGTGCCGAGACTCTATATGAGTGAGTTTGGCGGGTGCTCAAAGATGGGTAAAGAAGTGCGTTTTATGATGCACCCCGTGCGAACCCTGGCGGACTATAACTTTAGCGGTTTTATTAACAAGGCGCTCAAGATTGTGCAGAAGCAGGACGGCGCCGGCGAATTGGGGCAACGTTCTATTATGTTATCGAAGCATCCAACCTTGCTGGCAGGCTTTCAGCTGAATAAAAATACCACGTTTGACTCGGTTATTCGTACGCCGCTCACGTATACAGTAGACCGCAAGACTCTTTCGGCCCGTGTGAATATACCGGCCTTGCTACGCGATATCAACTTTCATCCAAACAACAGGCATGCGCGTTTCTGCATCGATGTCAGTTTGGGCATTGTGCCGGATTTCACGTTCGATCCTAAGGAAGGCGCGTATAGGCCTTCCGCCTGGTATACGAGCATGTTTGCGCCGAAGAGTGTGTCGTCACCATGGTTTCCTGCTTTGAAGGGATCGCCTGCTACGTCCCTCGAAATAGCACTTACGGACCAGGTGCCGGCGGATGAATCGTATAGCTTGATGCTGACGGTGGGCGTGCGGTATGGCTCGCCGATGGAGGATGATGTTGTAGAAGAGGTGAAACGTGCCGGGGCGGCGAAAGTGGTTGCTATCGCGGGGTGGCCGGAGGGTGACGGATCGGGAGACAAGCTGCCTGTGAGCGACACGATGTCGGAAGTGGTTAAGGGAGACGGAGAAATGCAGGCAATGGTGCCTGTACAATCTGCGGCGACTTGCACCTATGGCTGGCACTACACTGTGGATACCCGCTCCATTGAATCTATTCAGCCACCTGAGCATTCGCTAAAGGCCGAAACAACGACACCAACACATGCTGAAATAGAAGGATCTTCAGTAAAGGCAGGAGAGATTACTATACCTACCGTGCCGTTCCTAATCGTGGACTGCAAGCAGCTTCAGTCACTCCCGATAGCTATCGGGACCGCACCTGCGCTAACGCTTGGTACTTAAACTTGCACCAGCATATCTTATAATACCCCCTATGACTCCTTCTTAGCGTCTTTTGCCAGACGTAGTGTCATAAAACCGAGTACGCCGATAATCGCTACAATCGCTACCCATACGATATTGCGATTCGTGAAGATCGTGGGCGTTGCGTCCTCCACAACAGGTTTGCGCAGAGATGTAATGGGGCCGACGGCCATCAGGCCGGGGTTGTCGGGGATGCTGTCGCGGAAGTAAGCGAGGTCGTAGCCGGGCATGGCCAGGTCGTCCGGGCCGAACTTCATGGTGTATGTTTCGCCTTTCTTTAGCCAGGCGATCAGGTAACGGTTTAGCTGGCTGGCTTTGGCGGTCGCTACCGTCAACGGCGGGTTGTTTCCATTGTCAACCGCGATCATCAGTTCGGATGTCTTTACGGCCTCCAGGTATACTTCCGATGCTTGCTTGGAGCTAACCTCGAAATGCGTTACCGGCTGGTAGTAGTCTATGTCTCCTTTCTTCGTGGCGCGTGTTTGTCGCGCGTACACTGTTGCCTGCCGCAGGAAGTAGGGTGCGTTGGTCATTGTCAGCATGACCTTGTCCACCACGTGGAGCGTATCGAACACTAATCGGATATAGGTCTGCTTTTTGGCCGTCGTATCGGTTACCAGCATTTGTTGCACGGGAACTTCTGCATACGCGCCGGTATACGTCAATACGTCATAATAACCTGCCTTCAGGATGTTCAGGGGGCCGCTCGTCGAGTCGGCTATCTGCAGACGATAGTACGCATAGTCGCTCAGTGGAAAGTTTACGGCTTTGACTTCGGCCGTGCCGTTTGCATTGTCCAATGCGGTCAGCGTAAACCGGTCGCGAATGACAAACCAGTTTGTGCGATCGTCACTGCCTGACAAGATCGCCTCCTTGCTTACGTCGGCATTGCGAATCTGCAAGCTGATGTTGTTGATCGGTCGGCGATCCGGGTTGCTTAGGATCAGGGATGTACAGCACTTGGGTTCCTGTGTCTTTTCGACGATGGTATACTCCCGGAATTGCTGATGCGAATAGCGCGGCTGCTCTTCCTGGAAGACATACGGCACCTCCCGCCCTTGCGGATCATGGACGCGTGCATTGGAAAACGTGCTATTGAGATACGGCGTTACCGCGGGAGACAGCTGTACCCGGTAAAAACCATCGTTGGGTACCGCGGGTAGTGTCGCCACGGCTTTAAACTCCTGCGCGTGGGCGGCAATGCCGATCAACCACCCTCCTATCAACGCGCCTACAAACTTTCTCATGCGTTCTCTCCTTTTATTTCTGTGCCCGGTGTCGCTTCATTTCCGGAAGGTGCTGTGGGCGCCGCGGGCGCTACCGCCTCATCCGTCAACAGCAGTTTTTTGAGGCGTTGGTACATGAACGATACTACCAGCAGCAACACACCCAGCGAAATGAACGCGGCGATCTTGCCTCCTTCGGAGATGCCCTTCAAATCGAATATGACCAGCTTGAGCAAGGTCACGAGTAGCAGCGTAAGCGAAATGATCCGCAGGTGCTTCTTGCGTTGACGCATACCCAGGTAGATCAGCAGGAAGGCGCCCAGGCCCCAAAGGATGGGGTAGCCGATCTTGTGGTTCTGGTGGAGTATGTGGTCCAGATTAGCTTGTTCCGTTGGCTGCGCCAGCATCAGGACGCTGTGATCGAGCTCGGTGCTTGCCAGGAATAGAAAGAAGAACACATAGAGCCAGGCATGCAGGTTGTGGGTCTGTTTCGTAAAGCCCTCGATCTGGCGCACTTCACGCAGGGTGATGATACAGACCACGAGCAACAATGCTACGTATACATAGTGGAATATAAATCCAGTGGACGAAAAGTCGCCCAGGAGGAAACCGTCGCGGGCATCGATGATCTGGTAGTGATAAAATATCAGGAAGGCGAACATCGCCACCGGTCCCCAGATTGCAAAGGGCTGCTTGACCCGGTCGGGATACGGCGAGCGTTTTACCGCCAGTAACAGGCCGACGAGGAACAGCATATTGTACGCGCCTATGATGATCAGCCCCGCGCTTTCGGCGTCCACAAAGCGATAAATCTGGTAGTGCAGCTCCAGGTATTGCGAAGCGTATAGCGCCAGCGTGCCGCTAACGATCAACGCCTGGCGATACGGCCCGATATAGTCGGCATCGCGTTCGTCCTTCTCAAACCGGAGGAAGTATACCGTCAAGGCGATGGAGATGAGCGACACCACGCTGGTGATGTAGGCTTTGTTCAACACGACCGGCATGTAGTCTGCCGTCTGTACGTACAGTTGCTCCCAGTCCATGACCAGGCTGCAGCCCATCAGGATCATAACGAGTACCGAGCCGACCTTCATCAGGCGAATGCCTGACTTCTGCGACAGCCACAACAGCAGCACGCCTTCGGCCGCCCAGAAGAGTGTGATATAATTTCCTTCGAGCTGCACAGGCGCTGCTAAGCTGATGAATGTCAGCACCAGGCCGATCAGCAGAAACACCAGGTTGCGGTCGACGCGGGTGTTCTTATACAGGCTATAGGCGAAGATGAAATTGAAGATGGCGAGTGTCGCGGTAAACAACCCGCGGAAGTCGCTGGCGGGGGCCTGGTTCAAGATAATCATGCCGGCGGTGTAATACAGGAATGTATTGCTGAGCAGCAGGCTGATCTCGATAGCCTTAAAGGTTGTACGCTGGCGCAGGTTGTTGATGATGTTCATGAGGAAGAACACGATATAGAACAACGTGGCGAAGATCAATGCCCCGGCGACCATGCTTAAATTTTCGCCATCGAAGCTTTTGCCGAGCCAGGCGAAGTACAAGATCATCGTAAACACATACGACACAATGTTGACCAGGTTCCACTTTTTATAGTACGCCAGCACCAGCATGCCGATGTCGAGCACCAGGATGTAGGTAAACAATACGACGTAATTACCTTCGCCGGTGCTGACCATGAGGGGTGTGGCAAAGCCACCCAGGATGGCCAGAATGGCCAGCTCGATACGATCGTATCCCAACGAGAGTACGATGGCAAAACCGGTGATGACGACCATGAGCAAAAACGCGGCAGTCTGCGAGAAGATGTGATAGTCGTGAAAGGCTATACCAATGGTAAAATATAATACGGCAATACCACCCCCTACCAGCACGGAGCTAAAGGGCGCAAAGGTCTTGCGCAGGCGGTGCGCCACGCCCAATAATATACCTCCACAGAGAATGCCGATGAATACGCGGCCGATCTCGTTGATCCATTGCTGGTCGATGGCATACTTCACGAAGAAGCCGATGCCGAGTACCAGGATGCCGATACCGATCTTGTTGGCCAGGTTCTCGCCGATGAATTTTTCCAGGTCGGGGTTACGCTCGAAGAACCCGGGCTTGGGTGCCGGGGGCACGTACGCCGGCGGGGGCGTTGTGGGTTTCGGGGCGTCCGACAATGGCCGTACCGTTGTGGTCGCGGCTTCCTGCCGCACCGGGGGAGCTACCGTTTCGGGTTTAACCGGCGGTGCAGGTGCCTGTACGGGCGGTGCGACCGGTGGCGGCACCGGCGTAGGTATGGGCGGCGGCGTGACGGGCCGTGACACAGGCACCGGCGGCACGATTGGAATAGCCGGCTGAGGTTTTACCTCCTCGCGGGCCGTGACCGGAGCAGGCGCTGCGCCTTCCTTGAGCCGGGCTTTACCCAGTTCGGTTTTGAGATCGTCGATCTTAAACTGTAAGACGGTGATCTGGTTTTGCAGCTTGGTGCGAAGGTTGGCAATCAGCACAACAATAATGACCAGGGTAATAAAGATCAAAAAGCTAAAAAACTCTTCCATGGGCAGGAATCCGTGTTTTTATTGGTTAGACAGGGCAAAGGATTAGCAATTTAATCATTTTCAGGAAACGATTGATTCATTAAAAAAGGCCACTCCCGCCGTGGAAGTGGCCTTTTAAGCCAATAGCCTCGAAATTCTTATTTACGACGCTTGGTGACGAACGTCATCACCGGGCGTTTGGAGTGGCTTACCACGTCTTCGGCAATGCTGCCTGCCAGTACGTGGGCGAAGCCCGTGCGGCCGTGTGTCGCCATGGCGATCAGGTCGGCGTTGATGCTGTCGGCAAAATATATAATGCCTTCTTCTTCGCTCAGGTCGTTGAATACGTTGATGGTATAGTTTTTCAATTGCAGCTTTTTGGCGAAGTCTTCCATATATTTTCTCACGACAATGTCGCGCTGGAAGTTGCCGGGCGTGTTGACGCGCACCAGGTGAATGGTGGAATTATACATCTCCTGCGTGCGGCGTACAAAGCGCGAGAAAATCTCCTCGTCTTTTTCCATGGCCGTGGCGTATACGATGTTCTTAAATTCTTTGCGGCTGGGTTTGTTGCGTACAGTCAATACGGGACAGTGCGAGTGGCGCACCACTTTCTCGGTGTTTGAACCGATGATCATGTCCTCCAGCTCGGTGCGGCCTGAGCTGCCCATCACAACGAGGTCAACTTTGCGCTCGGTGATGATGGCATTCATACCGTGAAAGGCCGTGCCCACACGCAGCTCCTGGCGTACTTTTACACCTTCGAACTTGGCGTCGCCCACAAGCTTGGCCATTTGTTTCTTAGCTTTCTCAATAAGCTTCAGGGTAAATACTTTATCCTCCCAACTTCCTTCATACGTTGCCTCGCCTTCTACGCTGAAAGAGCTTTCGCTTGCTTCTTCAATTACGTGCAGCAGGATGAGCTCGGCACCGGCACGCCGGGCGATGTCGGCGGCGACTTCTGCGCTAAGATTAGCTTGTTTGGAAAAATCGGTTGGAACAAGAATTTTTTTCATACCGGTAGGTTTATCGTTTGTGATAGGGTAAAAGTAGCGATTTCGCGTAAAAATAAAAACCTGCGCTTTGGCAGGCGGGCCTGCCTTCGTATGAGACATGCTTCGGCAGGTAAGTGTATTTATCGTATAAGCTATATGCGCTACCGGCTGGATTGAGGCGATGGGTGGTTCAACGGATGATTCTTTCGGCGGGTAGCCCCTTTAAAAACACAAAAGCCCTCCCGAAAGAATCGGAAAGGCCTTTGTTTCATATCGCGTATGAAACCGCTTGACGGGACCGTCGCTTAGAAGCGAACGGTCTTGGTGTTACCGGCGTTGTCGGTTACTTCGAAAGTCAATGCACCGTTTACATTTTTTACTGTATACAGTTGCGCGAAGTTACCGTCTACGGTTTTTGTTTCGCTGTGCACCAGGTTGTTGGCTGCATCATAGATTTTTACGCTGATCTGCTCGTTGCCTTGCGCTGCTACAGACACCAGGTACTTGCCGTTTTCTTTGGCCAGTTTCGAGATGTGTACATTTTTCGCGGCGGCTACTGCAGGCTTGAAGCTAACTTTCTCAGTCTTCTTGCCTGTTGCATCAATCAACTCAATGGTATAATCACCGTAAGCCAGGCCAGTGAAGTTCAGCGGGCAGATGAAACCATCTGTGCCATTGAATGATTCAGTGAAGACCAGTTGTGATTGCGTATTGTAGATATTCAGTTTTACCTTACCGGCAGTTTCGCCTTTGTAGATAACTTTGAATACTTCGGCTCCCTTAACAGGTACTACAGCCAAACCTCTGTTGCTTGGCTCTTCCTTTCCAAAAGCTGCTAAAGACGCTGCTGCGAAAAGTGCTGCGATGAAAAGTGATCTTGCTTTCATAATTGTATTGTGTTTGTGTTTTGATTACTGTACAAATATACGGGCGGGTTGCGCGGAAGGCCGGAGTTTGTAAGGAAACCTGATTTTATTCTACAAACAACGTTTGCGTAAAATTTCCTTCGCGAAATGCTCTAAATGATCGTACAAACCGGGGTGCAAACGCTAACAGGAGAATTTTATTTAGTACAACGTTTGCAATAGACAATATCGGCATCCCCGGGCTAAAACACAGAAGGCGCCCTTCGAGGAAGGACGCCTTCAATATAATTCTGTAGAATGATATTCTACCTGTATTTCAGTAGCAGTAGCGCAGTCGTTACAGAATATTATTGCAACAGCAAACGTTATCTGCTTGTCGTGACGATTAGATCGTTACGTGCTCCAGCTCGCGTACAGCACCGTCAATTACTTCGACTGTGTAGTTGCCTTTGCTTAATTGAGACAGGTTGTAAGGTCTGATAAAACCATCCACTTTCCGGATAGTCTCTTTATAGATAAGACGGTTTGACTCGTCATAGATAGAAACCTTCACGTCGTTTGACTCCACTCCTTTGTAGAATACCTTCAAAGTAGTACCGAATTGCATTACACCTACGCGCTCAACAGGAACAGGATTTTCTTTTGCTGCTACAACGCCCGCTACCAGAAACATACCAACTACCAGTGCCAAATTTTTCATAACTCGTTTTTTTATAAAGTTTTGGTACTAACACGTAGTAGGGTTGTATAAAGTTTCGCTGCAAACGTTATTGAATCGTTAACGGAGGCCTTTTGCGCATAGCCAGGTTACCTGTGCACTTCTTTTTATTCGCCGGCATGCAGGCCTTACGGAACAAAAATACTTCGCGCCATGGGAGCAACGAATAAACCCCTGCCTAACGCCCGGTTGGCCGATGTAAGGGTTTTAACAATAAATTAATAAAGAAATTTAATTGAGGTGGTAAAAATCCTTGCTCTTCTCTTCTTCTTCGAGCAACTGCTCCTGGTAGCGAATACGATTCTGTAGAAATGTTTCTTGCCGGCTTTCAGCTAGCTGTAAGAACTTGTAGCGGTCGCGCAGATCGAGGCTTAGCTCTTGTGCAATATGATATATGCTAAACGGGGCAACTTGCCGTGTAATATTCCGGCGTTGCATGTATAGGGTGAACAAATCATACAGGATTGTACTCGGCTGACGCGCAGTATCTATATGGTGATACCGCACATAGCCACCGGGGTATAGTTTATTACTGTCGAATGTGCGTTGTAACTTATCGGTTTCGAAGGTGTCCAGGCATCGTACAATGATATCCGACTCGCCGCCGGGATATTGTTTCAGAACGCTTTCCAGGCGGACCAGCGAGCCAATCCTGGCCAGGTTCATGTGATGCGAAAGGTAAATACCGAAAGAGACATCCTCCGCGGAAGCATCTTCTAACAACTGGCGATAGCGCGGCTCAAAAATATGCAAAGGTACCCACTCTCCAGGCAGGGGTAGAATAGAAAGTGGAAACATCGGTATATGGATGACATCTTCCATAGTGCGCTGCACCTGGGATTCATCCCACCTCGTTATCAATAGGTCACCAGGTACTGAGGATTAACTCCAAACTGGTGTAGAAGGTTTAGCTCTCCAGGCAAAAAGCTCAAATTAATAATAAAGGAAAAGCCCACCAGCTCGGCGCCGGCATGTCGCACCAGGTTGGCGGCAGCCCCGGCAGTACCGCCGGTGGCCAGTACATCGTCGTGCACCAATACGCGCCAGCCCGGTTGCAGGGCATCTTCGTGCATTTCAATGGTGGCGGTGCCGTACTCCAGGCTATATTCCTGCCGGATCGTTTTGTAGGGCAGCTTTCCGGCCTTGCGAATGGGTATAAACCGAACGTTGAGCGCGTGGGCCAGAATGGCACCAAAAATAAAGCCCCGGGCCTCTACCGCCGCAATGGCATCGAGCTGAAGCCCTTTCAGGTCCGTTTTCAGCTGGGCGATCATTTCGTTCATCAGCTGCGGGTCCGAAAGTATGGGGGTGATGTCTTTGAATACGATGCCCGGTTGGGGGTAATCGCGCACGTCGCGGATCGTTTGTTTGATCTTGTTGGATAATTGCATGCCGGGCAGTTTTTTGAGGCACTAAAAATAAGCGCTTTCGCGAGGATTTCAGGGTTTACGGCCGGATACTTTCAGGAACGCCGGAGGCAGGTACGTGACAAGGTCGGAGGCGATCAGCGAATCTTCCCCCAGGTCGTGCGCCGCCAGGTCGCCCGCCAGGCCGTGTAGGTACACCCCCAGGATGGCGGCGTCCAGCGACGTATAGGATTGGGCCAGAAGGCCCGTCAAAATGCCCGTGAGCACATCGCCCGTGCCGCCGGTAGCCATGCCCGGGTTGCCCGTGGTATTGAAGTATACGATGCCCCCGGGGCTGGCAATAGACGTATACGCGCCCTTCACGATCACAACCGACCTCAGCTGCCGCGCCAGTTCCTTTTGTTTTTCCAATCGCTCAAACTCATTTGCCGTCTTCCCGGCCAGCCGCTCAAATTCTTTGGGATGGGGCGTGAGGATACTGCCGGGCGGCACCAGGGGCAGCAGCTCGCGGTGGGCCGCCAGGATGTTTAGGGCATCGGCATCGATTACCATCGGCTTGCGGTAGGTCTCCAGAATCTTGCGCATCATTTTTACAGTAGCCTCTGCCTGGCCGAGGCCGGGACCCACACCGATGACCGAATATCCATCAGTCGATGGCAAGGTGCTTGCATATTCTTCCAGGGGATCGACGCTGACCATGGCCTCGGGTACGGCTTGCTGTAATATAGCATAACCACGCACAGGGGTGTGAATCGTCAGCAACCCTACGCCTGCCCGCAGCAGCGCGCGTGCCGCCAGTATCGCCGCGCCTGTCTTACCATAGCTACCTGCCACGAGCAATGCATGACCGTAGGTGCCTTTATGACTAAACCTGGCGCGAGGCTTCCACCGCCGATGTACATCATCGTCGCTGAGGTAATAGTGGTTGGTTTCTGTCTCTTGTAACAATCCCTTGTGCAACCCTATCTCCACGATATGCCATGTGCCCACATACGGCGCATTGGACGCAAAGAAGAATGCCAGCTTGGGCACTTGAAACGATACGGTGTCATGCGCCTGGACGATCGCACCTTGTGACGGCGCGTCGGCGCGCAGTCCGGAGGGAACATCTACCGCCACACGCCAGGCAGCGGCCGCGTTGATGCGTTCAATGACGGCAGCATATATACCTTCGAGCGGCCGCGACAGGCCTGACCCGAAGAGTGCGTCGATCACAATATCGCATGTATCAAAGATCGTCGACGGCGGTATATCCGCGATCATCTTTACTATTGCATTTCCAGGCAGGCGTGTGCGGTTGGCTTCAAAGTCTGCGGTTGGCTTTCCTCCTACCACCACCCATACCGTCACGGCATACCCCCGGGCCAGCAACATGCGGGCAATCCCCAGTCCATCGCCGCCGTTGTTGCCCGTGCCGCAGACAATGCCGATGCGGCGCGAGGTGTCGGCGCGTTTGATAAACCACTCCACAAAAGCACAACACGCGCGCTCCATCAGGTCTATGGACGCGACAGGCTCGTGCTGAATGGTATAGGCATCGAGCGCGCGGATCTGGTCGGTTGTCAGGATCTTGGTCATGCTTTAGCGATCTACTTCCCCCATCACTACATCGATCGAGCCGATAATAGCAATAAGGTCGGCAATGAGTACGCCTTTGGATATTTCGGGCAACACCGACAGGTTGACAAAGCTACACGAGCGACACTTGCACCGGACCGGCACGTCATTCCGGCCGTCGGTTCGGAAGAAGAATCCAAGCTCGCCTTTGGGTATTTCGGCCCGCACATAAAAGTCTTGCGCTTTGGGTCGGATCTTTTTCGGCACCAGCGCCTGCGGATCAAAATCGCGTGAGCGTTTGTGATCACCCGTAAGCTGTGCAAGGCACTGCTCGATGATGCGGAGGGACTCGTGAAGCTCCTGGTAACGCACGGAGGTGCGGTCCCAGCAGTCGCCCACTTTACCCATCTTGCCCTCTCCTACAGGTATATCAAACTCCAGTTCGGGATATACCGAGTAACCATCGACGCGACGCAGGTCGTAGCGCAAGCCCGAGCCTCGCAGCACCGGACCGGTAACGCCCGCGTTAATGGCCAGGTCGAGCGGCAGCACACCCACGTTGGCCGTGCGGTCGACGAAGATCTTGTTTTGCAGGAGGACATTGTCCAGCTCCTGCAGCTTTGGTTTTATATACTGCACAAATTCGCGGCAGCGGTCTTCAAAGCCTACGGGCAGGTCGTAAAACAATCCACCGATCCAGATGTAGTTATATAGCAGCCGCGCACCCGAGGCCCATTCCAGCAATCGCAGAATATGCTCGCGGTCGCGCATGACCCAGAAGAACGGCGTAAAGGCGCCGATGTCCATGCCATAGGTGCCGATGGCAATGAAGTGCGAGGCAATGCGGTTCAGCTCGGCCACCAGCACACGGATATATTCGACGCGTTTGGGGATCTGGTCGGCAATGCCGAGCATACGTTCTACGCCCATGGCGTACGCGTGCTCGTTGTTCATCGAGGCCACGTAATCCAGGCGATCGACAAACGGAATGATCTGGTTAAAGGGCAGGTTCTCGGCGTGCTTCTCAAAGCAACGGTGCAGGTAGCCGATGTGGGGCACGACTTCTTGCACGATCTCGCCGTCGAGCAACACTTCGAGGCGAAGCACACCGTGGGTGGACGGGTGCTGCGGACCGAGGTTGACGATCATTTCTTCCGAGCGCAGGTTCTCCGGCCGCAGCTTGTTCGGCACCGATCGCGACAGGTTGCCTTCTTTGTATTTGTATTGTACCGTGGTTGGTGTCATGGGCAGCGCTACGGTCAGTATTCAATTTTAATATCGCGGTAGTACTGCGGATTCTGATAGTCTTTACGCAGCGGATATCCTTCCCAGTCGGCGGGCATCAGGATGCGGCGCAGGTCAGGATGATTGGTAAAATGAATGCCGTACATATCAAACACCTCGCGTTCCAACCAGTCGGCCGTGCGCCATACGGACGCTACCGAGTCTATCTCCAGCTGTTCGCGTGGCAGAACAACCTTCAGCATCAGGTGCAGGTTGTAGGGTATCGAGTATAGATTATAGATCACCTCCATCGTGTTGGTCTGCGGGCCATTGTCCAGCCCGGTGACACACGATAACATATCAAAGTATAGCTCGGGATGTTGGTGTACTGTTTTACAAACTGACAGAATCTGCGCACGGTCTACGATCAGCGCCTGCGGCGTGGCATGGGTGTCGGGTTGCAGCGTTATTTCGCCGAGCGCACCTTTGAGGATCGAAACGATTGTATCGAGGGTCATACCGGTGAGGCTTGTACTTTTTCTTTTTCCGCCAGTAACCTGGCTACTGCCGTCGGTGCCATGAGCGTTTCCTGGCGAATCTTCTCTTGTAATTTCAGGAAGCCGCCGATCAGCGCTTCGGGGCGCGGCGGGCAGCCCGGCACATATATATCTACCGGGATGATGCGGTCTACACCTTTTACCACGTGATAGCCATGTTGCCAATAGGGGCCGCCGCAGTTGGCGCACGAGCCCATGGAGATCACGTAGCGGGGCTCGGCCATTTGTTCGTAAAGACGCTTAATGCGATCGGCCATCTTAAATGTTACCGTGCCGGCAATGAGCATCACGTCTGCCTGACGGGGCGATGAGCGCGGCGCCATACCAAAACGTTCCATATCGTATACGGTCGTGCCGGTGCTCATAAACTCGATCGCACAGCATGCTATACCAAAGGTCATCGGAAACATAGACGACAGCCGTGCCCAGTTGAGCAGGTCGTCCAGGCGTGTAACGATCACCCCTCCTTGTTCAAACTTCTGATCCAGTAGTCCCTTCATACACGCTATTTTTCGGTTGACGTGATTTCGCCCGGTGTGGTGCTGCGCGCGGAACGGTACCGTTCGTTTACGCGGTCGTAGAGTGCACCCGGCACCGGCGATTTATACTCGGTCGGTCTCGGATTCGGCTTGATCCAGTCCAGGTGCCCGTTGACCCAGGCGTACGCCAGGCCGAGGGCCAGGATGGCTACAAACAAAATCATTTCTATCAGTGAGAACCACGCCCACGCGCCATTGGTTTGCGCGGCCAGCTCTTTATTGGCAAATACAGTCGCCCAGGGGAATAAAAAGACGATCTCTACTTCGAAAAGCAGAAAGATAAGCGCTACGACATAGAAGCGCATGTTGAACTGCGTCCAGGCGGCAGTGATGGGCTCTTCGCCGCTTTCGTAGGTGGAGAGCTTTTCGGGGTTCGGGCGATGGGGACGTATGAATCTGGATACCAGTAGGGTAACTACAATGAAGATGATCCCTGCGAGTGTGTAGAGTAGGATTTCTCCGAATGCTGATAGATAATGATCCCGATCGGCCATAACGGAATCAAAGATAGGAGAAGATGGGTATTTCTATTAAGAAAGTAGTGATTGTTAGAAGACTTGGGCGACTTGCGCCAGCAAACCCGGCGTTACGACACGCGCAGTTTGAGTTTTTTGCCGAGCTCTTCTACGGAGCTGCGGAAGTTGGCGTCGGTCTTCATCATGTCTTCGACTGATTCCAGCGCGTGGATGACGGTGCTGTGGTCACGGCCGCCGAAGTTCTCGCCGATGAGGGCGAGCGTAAGTTGCGTGAAGCGTTTGCAGAAATACATGGCCACCTGGCGGGGGATCACGATCTCGCGTTTCTTCACTTTGCCTTTCATGGCGTCGAGGTCGACTTTAAAGTACTCGGCAACAGTCTTTTGGATGAAGTCGACGCTGACGTCGGACTGAATTTCCTTGATGATATTCTTCAATACCTCTTTGGCGAGGTCGAGGTCGATCTCTTTCTTGAGCAGCGTAGCGTGGAAGATCAGCGAGTTGAGTACGCCTTCCATGTCGCGCAGGTTGGTGTCGACGCTATAAGCCAGGTACTCCGACACTTCGGTCGGGATCTGGATGCCGTCGGCCAGCATCTTGCGGTTGATGATCGCCAGCTTGGTTTCAAAGTCGGGCTCTTGCAGGTCGGCGGTGAGGCCCCACTTAAAGCGGGACAGCAGACGCTCCTGGAAGCCTTTCATGTCGCGTGGCGGGCAGTCGCTTGTCATGATGATCTGCTTGCCGGATTGGTGCAGCTGGTTGAAGATGTGGAAGAACATCTCCTGTGTTTTCTCGCGGCCGGCGAGGAACTGCACGTCATCCAATATCAGCAGGTCTACCTGCAGGTAATAGTTCTGAAACTCCTGCACCTTGTGGTTTTGCAGGGCGTTGAGGAACTGCGTGGTAAAATCGTTCTGATCAATATACAGGGCCACTTTGCCCGGCATGTTGTTTTTGATCTCGTTGCCAATGGCTTGTACGAGGTGGGTCTTGCCTACCCCTACGCCACCGTATAGCATGAGCGGGTTGAAAGAGGTTACGCCGGGCTTCTTGGCTACCGCGAGTCCCGCGGAGCGCGCCAGGCGGTTACAGTCTCCTTCTACAAAGTTGTCGAAGGTATAGGTCGGGTTTAAGCGCGAGTTTACCGTTTGCGGATTGAGGGCCTTAAAGGTAAAGGGCGAATAGTCGTCGTTGCCGAAGCTGCCGTTTACACCGCTGCGGCGATTGGTGATCGTACCGTTTACAGGGTAGTTAACCGACACGGCGGGCGCTTGCTTGTTACCGCTGTCTACTACTACGGAATATTCCAGACGCCCTGTCGGGCCCAGTACGGTGTGTATAGCTTTCTTTAGCACGGGCACATAGTGCTCTTCCAGCCATTCGTAAAAGAACTGCGAAGGCACCTGTATGGTCAGTATGTCGCCTTCCACACGCAGTGGCACGATGGGCTTGAACCAAGTGCTGAAATTCTCTTCGCCAACATTCTCGCGAATGACTTCCAGACAATCGTTCCATACTGTGCCACAGCTAACTTCCATGAGATCTGAATTTGTTAGGATTTTGAGTTCCCCGTCGGGGAAAGGGAGACAAAGATGTGAAAAAAGAGATTAAGAAAACAAGCACCTTTCTCCTTGATTTTCCGGAAAAAAATGTGCTTCCAAATTTTTAAAATAAAAACGCAAACGGTTGAATAAAACTTAGCTAAAATTGAGTTGAATTGCATAGCATGGCTGAAAAAACGTTTCAGGAGTTGTTGCAGGAGGCCTTTCCCAAAACCGATCAGGCCGACTGGTATCGAATAGCGTCACAAGAACTTGACGGAAAAAATCCCGACGAAACACTGGCCTGGGCCACCGAGGACAATTTGTCTTTTGGGCCTTATTATGGCCCGCATAACCTTCCGGAGGCCCTTCCGTTCAGCCTTCCACCATCTTCCGATCCATACGCCGGCGCCCGGCATTGGTGGAATCAGCCTTTAATCACTGTTTCCGACGCCCGCGCCGCAAACCAACATGCGTTAGAACACTTATCGCAGGGCGCGGATGGAATTTTATTTAAGCTGCCGGAAGCATCGCCCGTTGACATGGCCGTTTTACTGGCGGGCATTGACTGGCCCTATTGCAGCGTAAGCTTCTGGCTGTCAACGTCTGAGCACTTCGCTGCGGTGACCTCTTATATAGAGCAGCAAGCCTATGCGCCCGATTCGCTGACGGGCGCCATCTTTCTCCCACCTGCTGTTGCGGTGACGCCTGTGGCGAATCAAAACAAGCTTCGCACGCTGGGCATGATCATTCACCGCACGACACCGGTACAAGAGATTGTCGAAGCCCTTACCCGCGCAGCAACCGCCATCGATGCGGCTGTGCGCGCTGGAAATACTACTGCCAGCGCGGTGCGCCAGGTAGCCTTCTCGGTAGAGACTGAAAACGACTTTATTATAGAGGCCGCCAAGCTCAAGGCATTGCGCTATTTATACCTTGAGCTGGTGAACACCTACGGTATACATGATCTGCCGTTAGACACCCTACATGTTCATGTGAGGGCAGAAGCGTTTGCTGCCGAGGCCTATGCTCCGCATGGTACCATGCTGAAGGCCACCGCGGCCTCGCTGGCCTCTATATTCGGAGGCTGCAGCGCGCTGTCGGTGCTTCCCGAAGATGAGCACAATGCCACCTACCGTCGTATTGCGCGCAACGTCGGCAGCATCCTGCGCGAAGAAAGTCACCTCGACAAAGTCGCCGATCCGCTGGCAGGCTCGTATACGGCCGAGGCCGCTATACAGGCTATCATTGTGGAAGTAAAACGACTGCTGCCGCAAAAGTTGCCGGCGCAAGTATATACTCCCGTCACGCCCCTGCCGGCCGGTAAAGATAAGCCCTGGCTCAGCCCCGAGAAGATCGCCGTGCTTCCGGCGTATGCATCGGAAACGGTTAACAACCTGATCCACCTCGACTATCCTTCGGGCCTGCCCCCCTACCTGCGCGGCCCTTATGCCACAATGTATACCACGAAGCCGTGGACCATCCGCCAATATGCGGGCTTCTCTACGGCCAAAGACTCCAACGCCTTTTATCGTCGCAACCTGGCCGCGGGACAACGCGGCTTGTCGGTGGCGTTTGACCTGGCTACCCACCGTGGTTATGACTCCGACCACCCACGCGTAACGGGCGATGTGGGCAAAGCCGGTGTGGCCATTGATTCCGTGCTGGATATGAAGATTCTCTTCGACCAGATTCCGCTCGACAAGATGTCGGTGTCGATGACGATGAACGGCGCGGTGCTGCCCATCATGGCATTTTATATTGTCGCGGCAGAAGAGCAGGGTGTAGCCCCCAAACAACTGAGCGGTACCATTCAGAACGATATACTGAAGGAGTTTATGGTGCGCAATACCTATATCTATCCACCGGCGCCGTCGATGCGCATTGTGGCTGATATCTTTGCCTATACCTCGCGCCACATGCCCAAGTTCAATTCCATCAGCATCAGTGGCTACCACATGCATGAAGCCGGTGCGCCGGCGCACCTGGAGCTGGCCTATACACTGGCCGATGGATTGGAGTATATCCGTACGGGCCTTGCCGCCGGCATTGCCATCGACGACTTCGCTCCCCGCCTGTCGTTCTTCTGGGGCATTGGCATGAACTTCTTTATGGAGGTCGCCAAGATGCGCGCAGGCCGGATGTTGTGGTCGTACCTGGTAAAACAATTCCAGCCCACGAATCCAAAGTCTATGGCGCTGCGCACGCACTGCCAAACGTCGGGGTGGAGCCTGACGGAGCAAGACCCGTATAACAATGTGACGCGTACCTATATTGAAGCCCTTGCTGCGATCAGTGGCGGCACGCAGTCGCTGCATACCAACTCGCTCGACGAAGCCATTGCCTTGCCGACCGACTTCTCGGCACGCATTGCGCGCAACACGCAGTTGTTCATTGAAAAAGAAACAGGTATTACGCGTACGGTCGATCCGCTGGCGGGCTCGTATTACCTGGAGAACCTCACGGCGGAGCTTGCCGAGAAAGCGTGGGAACTGATTCAGGAGGTGGAAAAACTTGGGGGCATGACGAAAGCGATTGAAAGTGGCTTACCCAAGATGCGCATTGAACAAGCCGCCGCGGCGAAACAAGCGCGGATCGACGCGGGCAAGGATGTGATTGTCGGTGTGAACAAATATACTGTTACCGACAAAACCGACTTCGATATTCTGGAAGTCGATAACGTTGCCGTACGGCAAGAGCAGGTGGATCGCCTGACGGAGCTGAAAGCCACACGCGACAATGCAGCGGTAGAAGCGGCGCTACAGGCGTTGACGACGTCCGCTACGACAGGCGAAGGAAATCTGCTGGCGCTCGCAGTCGATGCCGCGCGGGCACGGGCTACGCTGGGTGAGATCTCGGCGGCGCTTGAAAAAGTATTTGGACGTTATAAGGCTAGTGTACGTTCTATTACCGGTGTATATGCAGGAGAAATGAAAAATCAGCAAGTTTTTGAAGATGTGCGGGCGCTGTCGGACCAGTTTGCTGCACTCGATGGCCGCCGGCCACGCATTCTCGTGGCGAAGATGGGGCAGGACGGTCACGACCGCGGGGCGAAGGTGATTGCTACGAGCTTCGCAGATCTTGGCTTTGATGTTGACATTGGGCCGCTCTTTCAAACTCCGGAAGAGGTGGCCATGCAGGCTGCAGAGAACGACGTGCATATCGTTGGTGCTTCGAGCCTGGCCGGTGGCCACAAGACGTTGGTGCCGGAGCTGATACACACGTTGGCGAAGATTGGACGCGCCGATATAATGGTGGTGGCGGGCGGTGTGATCCCACAACAGGATTATGACTTCCTGTACAAAGCCGGCGTGTCGTTTATCTTTGGGCCGGGCACTGTTATTACCGATGCTGCGAAGGAGATACTGGGAAAACTAATGAAGTCGTGACGACCGTTGGTCTGTCAGAACACTGCGCCTGTAGAGAATAATACACACGGGTGATTTTCCCTTTCGCGTCGGGACATTCGTGATTTCATATTATCTTTGTTACCATACCGGTGGACAGTACTATCTACCCTGTACCTGTCGTATGCGTCTGTTCGCCGGATGTGGTCTTGCCCGTAACCTCTTGTGTGATGCGCTCAGCATCCATTCTACCACAGAGATTCGGGTGCGCCTTTACAATCATCCCGTACGAGTCCTGAGTTGGTGGCCCTGCCGCATGCGATAGCCTGCGCGTTGGGTGAGCCTGTGTGGTTGTGCGCTGTACGCACGACATGTCTTATTGTATACGTAACCAAAAAACAACCCCCATGTTGACGGAAGCTCAGTTTACTGAAGGAGTGGCCTATGCCCGGAACAATTTTCAAGCAGAAGATTCTCATCTAATTCTCGACAAAGCTCTTATCAAAGACAAGTTCGACCTGACCGGCATGAAAGTGCTGGACTTCGGCTGCGGTATGGGCGGCATGACGCTGTGGTATGCCAAGAACTGGAATTGTGAAGTGACGGGTGTGGACATTGATAACCACCACATCACGATTGCGCAACACTTGCAGCAAGAATTGCATATCGACAATGCGCGGTTTGAAAAGCGTAACATCATGACCAACCCGTTCGCTGAAAAATTCGACCTCGTTTTTATCAACGACGTGGTGGAGCACATTGAACTCAATTTACTGCGGCGGCTGTTGGCCAGTGTCAAAAAATCACTCGCCAAGGGTGGCAAAATCTTTATCAGCTATCCGCCGTGGCGCAGCCCGTATGCGTCTCACCTCACGCATATTATCAAAATTCCCTGGTGTCAATTCCTTCCCAAACCCATTCTGAACAAGATGCTGGAAGAGCGGAATCACATCATCGTGGGCGAAGAAGAAGGCACAATTAAAGAGGTTTATACGAATCTCAATCATCTGACGCATACCAAGCTACAAGAGATTCTCGATGCCAACGGTCTGCGTACGCTGTTCCGCAAAAGTCACACGATTCTGAACCGCGCGACCCTGCTGAAGAAGTATAACATCAACTTCTTCCCGTTCGACTTCCTGGTAACAAAAGAATTCTTACTGGTCGAGCCTCAGACGTAATATGGATTTTGGCGGCTAATGTACTACCGGCGTGGTGTCGCACGCCGCATAGCCTTTTATTTCGAATTCAATGGTGGCATGCTGAATGCCGATGGTTTGCAGTTGTTTTTTGATGCGTGTTTTTAATGCTTCGAGCGGCGCGGTATCCAGCGGCTGCCGGAGTACAATGTGCGTCGTCAAAATATTGAAGGCGCCATCGAGCGTCCAAATGTGCAGGTCGTGCAGCGCTTCCACCTCCTCGAAGGCGGCAAGCTCTTTGCGTACCCGTTCTTCGGGTATATTGTGCGGCACGCCTTGCAGCATGATCTGAAAGGCGCCGCGGATGTTGCGGTATACGTTAAACAGGATGATGCCGCCGATGATCATCGACAACAACGGATCGACGATGGGCACGTCGGCAAACTTCATGACGATGCTGCCGATCAGCACGGCTACCCAGCCCAACACATCTTCCAGGAAGTGCAGCGACAATACTTTCTCATTGATCGATTCCCCTTTCTTGAGGCGCAGCATGGCGGCGCCGTTCACCAGTATACCGATGACGGCAAAGATCAGCATGCCGGTCGTATCGGGCTGTTCGGGGTGCCACAACCGCTTGAAGGCCTCTATGAGAATGAAGATGGAGCCGACGGTAAGCACCACGGCGTTGATAAACGCGCCGACGAGCGAGAAGCGTTTATACCCGTAGGTATATATTGTATCGGGCTGCTGGTGCGACTTGCGCTCGAAGAACCACGCGGTGCCCAGGGACAGGCTGTCGCCGAGGTCGTGCAGCGCGTCTGACATAATAGCCACCGAGTTGGTATACAGCCCGCCCACCAATTCGAGCAACGCAAACCCCAGGTTTAACCAAAAGGCTACCGCTATGTTGCCGCCACTGTGGTGGTGATGGTGGCCGTGCGCATGGCTATGCCCGTGATCATGTGCATGATCGTGGTCGTGCGGATGGTCGTGGTGATGATGCCCCATGGCCTCAAAAGTCGACACAAAACGGCTGCAACAGGAGTGCAGATACCGTATTTTTACCCTTTCTGCAAGGGTGCTGCATAAACTGCACCGGTAGGGTTACGATAGTGCCGGGGAATTTGTAAATTTATAAGCCCAAAAAAATCTAACATCCCCTACCATGATGAAAAACGGGATCCTCCTGTTGGTTGCACTGTTCCTGGCGTGTGCTCAACCTGCACGCTCACAAAATAAAAAGTATGACAAGTCGCTCGCCAAGATCGATGCGTCCTATGCCGGAGGTAGCTTCGAGAAAGCGGAAAGCTCGCTGGCCAAGCTCAAAAAGACGATTACGGCCAACATGGGCCCGCAGAATGCCTACATGCCGGGGATTTACTTACGCGAAGCCCGCATTGGCCTGGCGTTGGGGATGTTGGGCGGCTTTGACAAAGCGCTGGAAAACGCGCAAGCCGCCAGCCTGGCCGTGTTTGGTGAAAACAGCGCCAGTTATGCTACCACGCAGATTGACGTCGCCGAGATCTATAATGCTTACGGCAACTACCGCATCAGCCGTGAATATATTACCAAAGCGAAGGAACAACTGACCCGCACGGGACAGATGACCGACCTGTTGAAGGCTCGCATTGCCCTCGTGGAAAGCGAAGCCCTGATCGGTCAGGGGTTTTGTAACGACGCCCTGGGAATTATGCACGAGCAGGAAAGCTTCTTTGCCAGCCGCGCAGTAGAGAAAGAAACCAAAGTGGAAGGTGGTGTGATCAAAACACAGCGCGTGCCGGAAGCCGAACTGACGCAACGGTATGGCGACTATGCACGTCTTCTAACTCAGGTTGCCATGGCCTATAGCCAAAAAGGTAGCCTCATTAGCGCGGACTCTGCTTTCACCGCCGCCCGTACGTGGCTCAGAAGCAAAAGAAATTACCTCGGCGAAACCGATCTTTCTGCGGAGCGTAACAACTATCAATGGGCTATTAGCCTGATTGAAAACGGCAACCTCACGCTGCCGAAGGAAATAGAGCTCAACCGCACCCTGGACGATCTTAAGAAAAAAGTAAACCCCACCAACACCCTCGCACAGGATATCTATATCGCTTACCTGCATAAGCTGCTGGTGGACGAAGAAAAAAACCGCTACGTAAATACAAAAGCAGAATTTGAGAAAGTGCTGAGCAAGTATTTCTCGAAAGGCAGCGTGGTGCGTATCAACTTGCAGGCGGTAGAGTTCGATACCAAGCTCGGGCGCGATAAAACCAAGAACGTGGAGGGTGACGCGCTGGGCGTACTCAATACCAAGACCTTGCCGCGCAATCACCCGACGGCGCTGAAGATCCTGAACTTCCTTTATAATGCCGCCATTGCGGAGAAACGCTATACCAATGCAGAAAGCTATCTGAATCAACGCCTGGAGATCGAGAAGGAGCTGTACGGCGAAACTTCGCCGGAGTATCACCTGTCACGCATCTTTGCCGCAAACTTTTACCTGGATTATACCAACAAGTTTGAAGAAGCCGGCAAAATCTACGAAGAGAGCTATAACAAAATCGTCGCCCCCCAGATCGGCGACCGCCACAAAGACTTGCTGGATATTCTCAATCACCTCGCTACGTACTACGAAGCGGTTGATTCGTACGCCCGCGCCTCTAAAACGCTGAAGGCGGCGCTGGAAGCTGCCCGTGTTAAATACGATTATAAAGATATTTTGTACGCTGCCGAGCTCAATAAGATTGCCTACCTGCAACTAAAACTGGGCGAATATGAAGAAGCGGAAAAAGGGTTGACGAAGTCACTCGAGGTCATCGACATAAAAGACAACCGCGACTACAAAGAGTGGCGCCCCACGTATATCAATGCGTTGGAAACGCAGGCTAAGCTGTACGGCATCAAAGGTATGTTTGACGAAGCCGAGAGCAACCTGGAGCGCTCGCACAAGCTGGTCACACGCTCCAAGACCGACATCAACAGCGAGCTGTCGGCGGAAGAAGAGCTAACGTCCCTCTTTATCCAGCTGGGCCGCTTCTCTGAAGCTGACCGCCTGGTGGCCGACCAGATACCCGAGTCGGAAAAACTGTACGGCAATACTTCCCGCCGTCTTATCGACCCGCTGGTGAACAGAGGCCGCCTGTTACTGGCCAAAGGCGACTATACCGAGGCCGAGCGCACGGCGACTCGCGCCAACCAGATCGCGGTCAAGACGTACGGTATGACCTCCACCAAAACGGCACCCACGCAAAAACTACTGAGCGATATATACTATACGCTCGGTGACTACGAAAAAGCCGAAGAGAACATTACCAAGGCCCTGGGTAGCCAGGAGAAACAGTTCGGCCGCAACCACATTGAAGTGGCCCGCTCACTGGCGCAGCTGGCGCTGATTAAATTCTACGAGGGCGACAATGGCAAGGAAGTAGAAAAACTGATGCTGGAGGCCCGTACGATCATTGAGACCCGCCTGGGCAAAGACAACCCGCAATACGCCGAGATCCTGAAGAACATGGCCGTGTTGTATATCTCTCAAAAGAAATTCGACATTGCCTTCAATTCGTTGACGGTAGCCGAGACCATCTGGCGTACGAAGACCGGCACAAAAAACAACATTAACGCTGCCGGCATTTATACCCTGACAGGAGACGTTTATTACCAGCAGAAAAATTACAAGAAGTCGGAAGAGTTTTACAACCAGGCGAAAGCCCTGTACGAAAAATTCTTCAGCCGCACACACCCGGAGTATGTTAAAGTGCTTTCGAAGCTCAGCAAGGTGTATTACATGCAGCAGGACTACAAGCGCTCGAAGAATATGATCGAGGAGTCGCTGAACAACTACGAGAAGTTCATCAAAGAATTCTTCCCGGCCCTGAGCGAGCGCGAGAAAGCTAAATACTGGAACACCATTAAAGGCGACTTCGAGTTTTACAACACGCTTGCCTTTAGCAATCTTGACGACTTTAAAGACCTGGCCGGCAAGATCTACAACTACCAGTTGCTCACCAAAGCGCTGCTGCTAAGCTCGTCTATTAAGGTACGTGAGCGCATCCTGAACAGTACAGATGAAGAGCTCAAGACCCGCTATACGACGTGGGTGCAGAAAAAGGAACTGCTCACGCTGGCCCTCTCGATGAGCCCTGCTCAGCTGACCGAGAACCAGATCGACCCCGCGGGGCTTCAACAGGAGGTAGAACGCCTGGAGAAAGACTTGAGCCAAAGCTCTGAGCTGTTTGGCCAAAGCTTCGACGACAAGCGCATCACGTTTGAAGATATCAAGAAAATTCTAAAGCCGAACGATGTGGCGATCGAGATGGTACGCTACCGTCACTTCAATCACTCCTTTACAGACTCCATCATCTACGCCGCACTGTATATCAAGAAGGATATCGTGAAGCCAAAGGCGGTGATGCTCAAAGACGGCAAGAAGATGGAGACGCGTTTCTTCAAATTCTACCGTAATGCCATTGTCGGCAAAGTGCCCGACACCTACTCGTACGGCGTCTTCTGGGAACCTATTGCAAAAGAGATCGGCCAGGCCGCTACGGTATACCTGTCGGCCGACGGTGTCTATAACCAGATCAACCTGGAGGCCATTCCGACACCCGATGGTAAATATGTGATCGACAATGCCAACATTGTATTGGTCAGCAACACCAAGGATTTATACCTGCGCAACATCAAGACGCGCCCCTCCGCCACGGAGAACACGGCTACGATGTTTGGCAATCCGTCGTTCTATGTCACGGCATCGGCTGACCAGCGTATTTCGGCACTGCCCGGTACGGAAAAAGAGGTAACGCAGGTGCAGTTTATGCTGAAGCAAAAAGGTTGGCTCACGGCGGAGTACATGGAGAAGATGGCGTCGGAAGAAAAAATCAAGGAGCTTAAAAACCCCAAGATCTTCCACATTGCCACCCACGGTTTCTACCGCCCGTCGATGCAGGTGAACCTGGAGCAGGAGATTGAAGGCAACGAGGCCATGTTGACCCAGAACCCGCTGATGCGTACAGGCCTGCTGTTGCGCGGTGCCGGCGACCTGATGGACAAGACCCAGTATAATTTCAACATGGAGAACGGTATCCTGACGGCCTATGAAGCGATGAGCCTTAACCTCGATAAGACCGACCTGGTAGTACTCAGCGCCTGTGAGACGGGCCTCGGCGATATGGAAGCCGGCGAAGGGGTATACGGTCTGCAGCGCGCGTTCCTGGTGGCCGGCGCAAAAGTTTTGATCATGAGTATGTTTAAGGTAGACGACGAGGCCACGCAGAAGCTGATGCTGAAGTTCTACCAGAAGTGGCTCAACACAGGCAACCTGCGCGAAAGCTTTATTGGTGCCAAGAAGGAGTTGCGCATGGAGTACCCCGAGCCTATCTACTGGGGTGCGTTTATCATGATCGGATTAGAATAACAATTAGAATAACACAAGAAAACAACAGCTAACAGATACGCTGCGCGGAGATTTGTAACCACTTCGCGCAGCGTCTGTTTTAAAAGATCTTCTTCAGACGTTCCGTCATTTCCAACACCGCGGGGCATACCAGCGTGTTCTTATAGGTTAATTCCAAAATTTGCACCATCTTCTTGCGGTCAGTGTGCGGGTACTCGCGACACGCCTTGGGCCGGTCTTCGTAGATGCTGCAGTAATTTTCGTGATCCAGAAAGGGGCACGGCGCCGTTTGTAATACGTAGTCTTTGTCTTCGTCTATCCGCAAGTATTTCTCCACAAAGTCACCCGGCTTCATGCGCAGCGCTTTGGCGGCACGCTCAATGTCGTGCTGGTAGAAGATGGGGCTGGTGGTTTTGCAGCAGTTCGCGCAGGTCAGACAATCGAGCGTTTCGAAGACCTCTTCGTGGGCCTGGTGGAAATGGTCGTCCACCAGACGGGGGTCCTTGCGTTTTAGCCCTTGCAGAAACTTCTTGTTCTCGGGGGCGCGTTTTTTTGCCTGCTCACGAAACCGCTCTACATCCATTCCGCAAAGTTATTATTTTTACCGTCCATGACCACGGCTACGATTCTTTCCGCCATTCAGCGCCATGTCACCCTGACCGATGACGAAACCGCCTTTTTTACCTCCCTCCTGCTGCCCCAACGGGTACGGCAGGGCGAGATGATCGAGCGGGAAGGCGAGCCTACCCGGTGTTTTATCTTTGTTAACGCCGGTTGCCTGATGACCTATTTTACGGATAAGGAGGATGTCGACCACGTCATTCAGTTTGCCACAACGGGCTGGTGGACGGGCGACCTGCACAGCTTTACCAAACAGGTCCCGTCTATTTACACGACCAAGGGCCTGGCCGACAGCGAGGTATGGCTGCTGCCCAAGGCCAGTATGGAGCAGTTATTGGAGCGTGTGCCGCGTTTTGAGCGCTATTTTCGCATTATTTTCCAGAACTCGCTTATTACTCAGCAACACCGAATTATCCAGAGTTACTCAGCCACGGTCGACGAGCGTTACCTGCAATTCCGTGAAAAATACCCGTCGTTGGAGCAATACGTGCCCCAGAAGTACATTGCCTCCTACCTGGGCATTACGCCCGAATTCCTCAGTAAGGTGCGCCGTCGGCTGATGGAAAAGTCGTGACGACACCCCCGATCTTAACCTAGTTCAATAAACTATCCATTCTTTCTTGTTCTATGTCAAGCAATCTCTGTTGGGAGAGCGGCTACCTTTGTATTGTCAAAACGACGGAAAAACATTCAAACACAATAAAAACTTTAAAGATTATGGCAACTATCTGGAACATCGATCCTACCCACAGCGAGGTACAATTCAAAGTAAAACACCTGGTGATCTCTACCGTAACGGGTGCTTTCAAAAAATTCTCGGGTAGCATCGAAGCTGACGGCGAGAACTTCGACGGTGCAAAAGCACAGTTCAGCCTGGACGTGGACAGCATCGATACCAACCAGGCTGACCGCGACGGCCACTTAAAGTCTGACGACTTCTTTGCTGCTGCACAACACCCGACTATTACTTTCAAGAACGGTGTGCTGAAGAAAAAATCTGCCGAGAGCTATTCACTGACTGGCGACCTGACCGTACGCGACGTAACAAAGTCTGTTGTCCTCGACGTTGAGTTCGGCGGCATCATGAAAGATCCCTGGGGCAATATCAAAGCTGGTTTCGAGCTGAATGGCAAGATCAACCGGAAAGACTTCGGCTTGAGCTGGAGCGCCCTGACGGAAGCCGGTGGCATGGTCGTAGGTGACGATGTTAAACTGCACCTGAACGTGGAAGTAGCGAAGAGCTAAGAGCTCATAGAAGGTATAAATAGCAGAGGCCATCTCATATTTTTGAGGTGGCTTCTGTTTTTTCTGCCTTTTAATAACTGAGCGGTACCGTTCAATCAGTCGACCGGTGTTCCTGTGGCTATTCCCGTAGCTTTGTGTTGCACCCGAAAACCACAACGTTTATGAACACTTTACTACACCGCCGATGGAATTTCCGTCTGCCCGCGATCATTGCTATCACCTTTATACTGTATGCACAACAGGCCTGGAGTCAGGCCGCGATACCTTTCACGCTGAACAACCGCTCGGCTTACGCCGATGCCAATGTGTATGTGGCCGTGGTGGGTATCATCAACGACAATCACGTATGGATCGACACGCGTACCGGCGCGGTGCGGACGATGAGCACGGCAGACAATACTGTGCAGGGGCCCGTAAACAATGGCGACCAGGGGCCGGGAGGCAATGGCAAGTATGCTAATTGCTTTGCACGCCTCAGTGAGATCCCGAACAAAACCATTCAAGTACCCGGCATTGTTGGATGCCGGATCCTGATCGCGTTCAACTCTCAGTTATATCTATATTTCTTCGGCGCCACGGGCGGTTACGCTGCACCGAACCTGGCCAACCCCAATGATCCCAACCAGGGTGTTCGCTATGAGATTATCGAGCTGGCCAATGCCACCAATGGATTATGGGCCAACACGACGCGTGTCGATGCCTATCAATATCCCATGGGCCTGGAGGTGTGGGGCAACAATGGCTTTTACAAAAAAGTGGGCGAGCTGAAAACGCATGCCGACATTCTGGCGCAGTGGCAATCCACCGCTCCCGCGGCCTTTGCCAGCTGTCTGGATGCCACCAAAGGCATTATTCATTGCCCTTCCAAAACCCCGGCCTTTGCGCCCGGCGGTGCGCAGGGTAATTACCTCGGCGGGTATATCGATGCGATCTGGTCGAAGTATACTTCCGGCGACCTGGTGTTTAACGGCGGCGACGTCGGCACGTGGCGCGGCCGCGTATCCGGACAGACCTTTACATTCACCCGCAGTTCCGACGGGGCGATCGCGACCATTACGCGCAAGCCTACCACCATCGAAGCGTTGGAAGGCAGCGGCTCACTGGCCGCGGGCAGTGGATTGGACAAGGCCGTACAGACACAAATCTGTGCCGCCATCAACCGCCATGCTATCAATCTCAATCTTGCCACCGGTGCCACGCAGGACTTCTCTCCTGCTTCCGGATATTACGGCACGTCGCCCTACAACTGGTATTCTAAATTCTGGCACGGTACTGATATCAGCCACGAAGGATTCTCGTACGGCTTCTGCTATGATGATGCTTTCGACCGGTCATCGACGATCAATGCTTCTTCGCCTATACGTGCTACCGTTACCATCGGTGGTTTCGCCGGCACAACGGGCGGCGGGTTCAGCACGGTGATTCAGGCAGAATCGTGGGCCTACATGGCGGGCGTTCAAACGGAAGCCACCACCGACGCTGGCGGCGGTCTGAACGTCGGCTGGATCGACGCAGGCGATTGGCTGGCCTATAACATTACGATACCCCAGGCCGGTACATACCGCATTACATACCGGGTGGCATCGCCTAACAGCAATACCACGCTTAAGCTCGAAAAAGATGCCGGCGCCACCCAACTGGGCACGGTGACAGTTCCTAACACCGGGGGCTGGCAGAACTGGGCGAATGTGTCACACGACGTAACATTGCCTGCCGGTACATACTCCGTCGGCATTGCCACCACCACGGGTGGCTTCAACCTGAACTATATTACTGTCGCCAGTACCGCTGCCGTCAGCGCGCGAAGCCAGGCCGAAAACAAGACAGCCGCTACGGTAACATTGCGTGAGGAGAATGCAGTCGTGCTATCGCCCAACCCTGTGCGCGACCTGCTGTCGATACACCATGCTGAAACTGTAAAACGCGTGAGTATTTATGCCGTGGACGGCCAAAAAATAATGGCTGTGGAGAATCCCGGTAGCGCGATCTCTGTGCAGCAACTGAAGCCCGGCATACACATCGTCGTTGTCGAACATCACGATCTGACGATACGCAAAGAGAAAATCATTAAAGAATAATCATAAACCTGAACCTGGATCTGCCTTCGCAAAGGCTTCGGCAGACAAATAAGGCCGTCCCCAAGGGGACGGCCTTTCTGTTTCATTCATTCTTGTGTTTGATCCGGTTTCCTTATTCACCCAATACAATTTGCACACGACGGTTCTTGGCGCGGCCGGCAGCCGTAGCGTTATCAGCAATCGGTTTGGCGGGGCCAAAGCCTTTCGACTCGATACGCTGCTCGGTCAGGCCTTTGCTCACGAGGTAGCGTTTTACCGCCGCCGCGCGAGCTTCTGACAGCTCCTGGTTGACGGCAATGCTACCGGTGTTATCGGTGTGACCGTAGATGCCTACTTTCAGGCCTTCGGCCACCACCGAGCTGCTCAGAATCTCGTCCAGCACCTGGTACGAAGCAGATTTGATCACGGCGCTTCCGGTCTCAAACTGGATTTCGTACGTACGCGACGATACCTCCGTCGTGATCTCCGCCGAGTAGGTCTGCTTTAACGCCTGACCTTCCAGGAGCTCGGGATGGTTGACCAACACCGACTGTAGGAATGATTTGTCCACTACAGTAGCGTACGCCGGGTACGTGGCCATGTATTCCGGGTACATCCTGGAAAGTATGTCACCGAACGTGGTGTATACAATTTTATAGCGGTCGATGCCGTCTTTACCCAGGCCGAACATGTTCGCAGCGTCTTGCAGATTGAAGGCCATGGAACCACCCAGTGACACCATGTTACCCTGACGGTCTTTCTCGGTAATACCGTTGTAGTATTTCAACCAGTAGTCGGCCGTCTGCTCATCATATACCTTCGCGGAGACCTTCGCGGCAAACACCTTGGCTTCTGTAAAAGAGCGCACCTGGTCGCCCGCCTGGCCCAGCATCATGATCAGGTTTTCGATGTCGGTACGGTGGTCGTAGGCGAACTTCTTGATCGTGATCGTAATGTTTGGCATCTGCGACGAGTACTGCCTGGTGGTGGCGATGGATACCAGGCCACCTTTTTGCTGGGCGACGTTCACGTCGGCCGGTGTCCAGGTCGATACAGCGTCCACACCTACTGTGATCTCTTCGCTTACTTTTTTACCATCCTGAATGAGCTTGCGGGTTTCCTTGTAGCCGGTGATGTATTTGTTGGCCGCATCAAGGAAGTCGTTGGCTGCAATCAGGTTGATTGCGTTCTTGTCATACGTCGTTTCGTCGGGGTTCACTTTCAGGTTGTTGTCACCCGCCCACTTCAGCAGAATGTTCATGTCGCCGTCGCGCAACACACAGGCTACTGTTTTACCCACAGCCGACGCAGGATCTTTTTTCCATTCCACGGGACCCATCAACTGGTCTTCGCCGTACGATTTACCCATGGCATAGAATGCTATCGGCTGATACTCGGGGCCCAGGGGCTCCAGCTCTTTGGAGAGCGCTGCGAAGAAGGCCGGCATACCGTCGCCCATAAAGGACGCAAACACGCCGGGCGCGTCGGGGTTGTTTTTATAATCCTGCGCGAACTTGACGATGTCGGTAATCGACTTAAAACAGTCGTCCTGTCGCACGATCTGGATCTGCAACCTGGACTTATCGGCCAGCGACCCTTTGGTGGTGTTCGCACCACCGTTGGCATAGAGCAAGGGGAACTGCGCGTTCCACGCCATGATCTTCCACACGATGCGTGTACCACCGTTTACCGATTCCTCCTGGGAAGGTAATGGCAACGCTATCGCGTTACCCGCAAGCGAGGCTTCCGGTGCGTCGGGCAAGGCCACGCGACCGATGTCGTGTGAAGCCTTTGCTTCCTGCGGACGTTTGTCATACCAGTAAAGCTTGCCAAAGAGGATGAGCCCCAGGGTAAGAACAATCAATATGATCTTGCCCGATGATTTTAATTTAGTTGCCATGGTAAATGTAGGTTTGTTGTTGTTCGTTGGTTACGTTGTTTATTATACTGTTTATTTTAAGAGGTTCTGGAATTCAGTGCCTTCACCCGATTCTTTTGTTGTATTGCCCGTGGTAAGCTTAAAAGCGTCCTCTCCGTTGAAAGACTCGAGCATTTTAAGGCCTTCTTTTTCATACGTGGCATTGTCGAGGTCGATCGATTTCATAAAGTCGGCCGAATAGGTAATGGCCTTTTTCATGTTGGCGAGCTTACCCGCGATGTCATCTTTGAGGTATTCCATAGACTGTTCTACCAGCAGCTTCTTCTCGGGGTCACCTTTGAAGATCTTGAGGGCGGAGTTCAGTGCACGGTTACCCGACGTGACGGATTTATACAGGTCGCGCTTCAGCTCCAGCTCATTGCGCGCGTCTTCAATGAGGTAGGCACTGTTCTGGTGAATGCGGGTGAGGTACTCACCAATGCGCGACAGGTTATCCCGGATCGGCGTCAGCTGTTGGATATACTCTTTCAGTCGGCCGATCTGCCGCGTCATGTTGCCAAGCTCCGGCAACATGTTTCGCTCGCGCGCCACTTGTGCCTTGGTCATGAACTTATTGATCTCGCTTTCCTTTTCCTTAATCTTGAGATCGATCTTCTCCTTCTGACCATCGACTTCGAGCGATTGCTTGTATAGCTTCTCGCGCTCGTCGGTCATGTCGCGGATATAGTCCTCGGCAATGATGAAGGGGTCCAGCTCGATCACGATGCCCGCGAACTTCTTCATCAGAATCTCATAGAGGTAAAAGAGGCCCAGCCTGAACTTTCGATGCGTGACCATGTAGAGGAATGCACCCAGCGATGCCAGGGCAATACCAAAGTTTACCGTGTTCCATACGACCTTGGTCAATACTGGCAATACATAGTAGCCGGCCGCTACCAGTAAGCCGATGCCTACCAGGGTACCGAACTTGCCACCGGGACGCTTCCAGTACGACTTAAGCTGTTGCGAGTCTGCAGGAAAGAATTGTGTTTCCATAGTTTATACCATTGTTTGTATTTGGGTTATGTGGTCGTTGATCTTTCGAAGCATGGCCTCGCACGCCGTTGTCCGGCTATCTTTTCGGATAGCCAATGCGTTGCCATGTCCTCCGCGAATTCCACGAGGAGGCCCATGGCCTTTTTTGAAAATCCCAGCCATTGTTGTTTTGGTTTATGTGAAGAAATCAGGGAAGCCGAGTAGACACAGCAGTGTACTTTCTTCGGCGATGCTCCGTGAAGGCAATAGAAGGACTTGGTTTAAGTTTTTAAACCTCGTTTGTTGTTCGGTACGTCAGGGGAAATAAACCAGCCGTCTAAGAATGCCTTTCTGCAGAGAATTAGAAAGTAGCGGGGGGGTTACTGGTCATGTTCGTTGTTGAGTGCTTGTTAATGCGTTGTTCGTGGGAGAATAAACGTAGCCGTTACAGTTTAGTTGAGATTTTGAAAAGGTTGCGTTAAATAAAAATATAGTATAGTACTTGGAAGTTGTTTAGAATATACATTATGAGGAAATTTGACATATAATTATAGTATAGTAACGGTTGGTTTGGATGGCAAAATATCCCCCTAAGAGACTGTAAATCATGACACAAACGTGTTTTTTTGGGTAAATGAGCCCTTGCGGTGTTTGCGGTACGGCTCCACGCCAGTCTAAGACTGGTAGCAGTCGCCGTCACAAGTTCCGTCCCTTCGGGACTTAAACTTGCGCCAGCAAACCCGTTAAGATCAAATCCTTGTATAAACAAAAAGGCCACCCAGAGCAGGCGGCCTTTTCAATAGTATCAAATGATGTCAGTCTACATGCGCTCGGGCACTTCAATGCCCAGCATATGCATCGCGCGTTTGATGGATTTGGCGATGGACTGTGACAAGGCTATGCGAAACTTCAGCTTGTTTGTGTCGGTCTCGTTAAAGATCGGTATGTTCTGATAGAATTTGTTGTACTCCTTCGCCAGGTCGTAGGCGTAGTTGGCAATGATGGAAGGAGCGTATTCGCGGGCAGCTTCCTGTACTTTGTTTTCAAATACACTCAGCACCTGCAGCGCTTCGCGTTCAGCGGGCTCGAGGGCAGTCACACCGTTCAGGTCGCCGGCCGATACCTGTAAGCCCATGCCCTCGGCCTTGCGAATAATGGAGCGGATACGTGCGTGAGTATACTGTACAAACGGGCCGGTAAAACCTTGCAGCTGGATGGACTCCTGCGGATCAAACATCATCCGCTTCTTGGGATCTACTTTCAACAGGAAGAATTTCAACGCGCCCAGGCCGACCATTTCAAAGAGACGTTTCGCTTCGTCGTGGCTCATCTCGTCCAGCTTGCCCAGCTCACGCGACTGCTTTTCGGCGTCTTCGTACATTTCCTGCATAAGCTCGTCGGCATCCACTACGGTGCCTTCGCGCGACTTCATCTTACCGGTGGGCAGGTCGACCATGCCGTAGGACAGGTGGAAGCATTGTTTGGCCCATTCGTAGCCCAGTTTGCCCAGGATCAGGAACAAAACCTTGAAATGGTACTCCTGTTCATTCCCCACGGTATATACCTGACCCATGATCTTCGGGAAATCGCGGAAGCGCAGGATGGCGGTACCGATATCCTGCGTCATGTATACGGAGGTGCCGTCGGAACGCAGCAATACTTTTTGGTCCAGGCCGTCGGCCGTCAGGTCTACCCAGACAGAGCCGTCGTCTTTCTTAAAGAATATACCTTTCTCCACGCCTTTCAACACTTCGTCGCGGCCCAGCAGGTAGGTGTCGGATTCGTAATACAGTTTATCAAAGTCTACACCCATGCGGGCATAGGTGGCGCTAAAGCCTTCGTACACCCAGCCGTTCATGGTTTGCCAGAGAGAAACCGTGTCGGGGTCTTTCTGCTCCCACTTGCGCAGCATGTCAGATGCCAGCTGCATGATGGGGGCCTGCTTCGAGGCCTCCTCTTCGCTGGCGCCTTTGGTGATCAGGGCTGCCATCTGCGCCTTGTAGGCCTTGTCGAACTCGACATAATATTTGCCTACGAGGTGATCGCCCTTCATATTCGTGCTCTGTGGCGTTTCGCCATCGCCGTACAGTTTCCAGGCGGCCATCGACTTACAGATGTGTATGCCGCGGTCGTTGATGATCTGTACCTTGCGTACGGTATAGCCGTTGTTTTTGTAAATCTCGCTTACGCTCCATCCCAGGAAGTTGTTGCGCAGGTGACCCAGGTGCAAGGGTTTGTTGGTGTTGGGCGACGAATACTCGATCATGATCTCCTGGCCGTTGTCCGGCAGTTGGCCATAATTCGGGTTGGCGACAATTGCGCGCAGTACGTCTACCCACACCTGGTCGCTCAGGACCAGGTTCAAAAAACCTTTTACCACATTGTAGCGGCTTACGATGCCAGCATGTTGCACCAGGTAGTCGCCTACCAGGCGTGCCGTTTCTTCGGGGCCTTTGCGCGACAGTTTGGTGAGGGGGAAACACACGACCGTGTGCGACCCTTCAAACTCGGCGTTTGTGGGTTGCAGTTGTATAGCTGACAGCGGCTGACCAAACAGGGCTTCTGCCGCTTGTTTGACCGCTGTGCGAAGTGACTGATCTACGTTCATAATAAAGATACCCGCCCTACCACTCGAGTATGTAGGCAAACATCAGGGGTGCGACAATGGTCGCGTCTGATTCAACAATAAACTTAGGTGTTTCAATGCTCAGCTTACCCCACGTGATTTTCTCGTTGGGTACTGCGCCCGAATACGACCCGTAGCTGGTAGTCGAGTCGCTGATCTGGCAGAAATAGCTCCAGAAGGGCACGTTGGTACGCTCCAGATCCTGGTGCAGCATAGGCACCACACAGATCGGGAAGTCACCGGCGATACCACCACCGATCTGGAAGAAGCCGATACCGTCTTTGCCGGCGTTTTCTGTGTACCAGTCTGCCAGCCATACCATGTACTCGATACCCGACTTCATGGTGCTGGCCTTCAGCTCGCCCGTTAGTACGTACGACGCGAAGATGTTCCCCATCGTGGAATCTTCCCAACCCGGCACAACCATCGGCATATTGCGTTCTGCGGCGGCGATCATCCAGGAATTCTTCGGATCAATTTCATAATATTGCTTCAAGTCGCCGCTGTTGATCATGCGGAACATAAATTCATGCGGAAACAGACGCTCGCCCGCGTCTTCCGCATCTTTCCACACCTTGAACAGATGCTTCTGCAGACGGCGGAAGGCTTCCTCTTCGGGAATACACGTATCGGTTACGCGGTTGAGGTGGTTTTCCAGAAGGCCCCACTCCTGCTCGGGCGTGAGGTCGCGATAGTTGGGAATGCGCTTGTAGTGTGAATGTGCCACCAGGTTCATGATGTCCTCTTCGAGGTTGGCACCGGTACAGGAAATGATGTGCACCTTGTTCTGGCGGATCATTTCGGCAAAGCTGATGCCCAGCTCGCCGGTACTCATGGCGCCAGCCAGTGTTACCATCATTTTTTTACCTTCGGCAAGGTGTTTTTTATAGCCTTTGGCGGCATCTACCAGCGCAGCTGCATTAAAATGCAGAAAGTTTTTCTCAATAAACGACGATATTGGTGTGTTCTGGCTCATGGCTTGTGTTATTCAAATTACGGGGCGAAATTAAGAAAAACAGGGATTTACGCGTTATGAAAAGCAGCGGCCCGATTGGTAAATTATTAAAAAGCTTATGAAGATGTACGTTTGGGTGTTTTGTAGTTTCATGGCCCTCGCCACGAAAGCACAGGACGACGAGGGGTTTGAACTGGTTAAAAAAGATGGGGATATCAGCATTTACGAGCGCTGGATTACATTTTCCAAGGTCTCACCGCCCGTAGAGGCCCGCGAAGTAAAGGGGGAGTTTTTTTTCAACAACACGGTATATGAAGGGCTGCGCATTATTCAGGACCAAACGTTGGTTGAGCAATGGCAAAGCCATGTGAGCGAGTTTAAGATCTACAAACAACGCGGCGACACTACTACCTGGTTCGAATATTCGTACCACGATATTCCCTGGCCCGTCGCCGACCAGGATAGCTACCTGATCTATCGTCTCTCCAGCCCGGGCCCCGGCATTCTCTTTATTGCCTTCGAATCGTACGTCGACGCTACACGTGCTCCCGTGCGTAAAGGTGTTACCCGCCTGGAGCTGGCCGGCAGCTGGCGCCTGGAGCGGCTGACGCCCGGACGCACAAAGGCCACCTATCGCATCTTGTCCAAACCGGGAAGCATACCCAAGTTTATCACCGACCCGATCATCCGCAATAACATGATGACGACGATCCGCGAGTACATTGCATTACTCGAGGATCCGTCACGCTACAATAATAAAAAATGATTATTCCGCCAATACGGGGCGGCTGGCAATAGCCTTGGCAGTGGCCTCCAGAATCTCGAATGCGCTTTCCGCCATGCGGTTTTCTGTGTCCAGTGTCGGGTTTACTTCCACGATCTCCCAGGCACAAACCTTGGGGTCGCGCGCCAGCTCGGTGTTAAGCGCCTTTGCTTCCGCTACAGTCAGGCCGTTGGGCGACGGTGTGCCGGTGCCGGTCGATACATGGCTGTCGAGACTGTCGACGTCAAACGACACATAAACATAATCGCAGTGGTCGAGCATCGCCGACGCTTTGCGGGCAATGGCTTCCGCGCCTTCGCGCTGCACGTCTTCGATCTCGATAAAGTTGACGTTGTATTTGTTCAACAGGTAGTTCTCGGGCTTTTCCAGTTCGCGTACACCGATATAGACAATGTCTTCCGGGTAGATCTTCGGGCCGGGCATGCCCACGTTCTTAAGTTGCTCCCAGTATTCGAGCGTCTCGCCGAGCGGGTCGTTGATCTTACACTCATAATTGTCAATGCCACACGCCATGGCCAGCGCCATGCCATGCATGTTGCCGGACGGGGTAGTGAACGGTGTGTGGATGTCGGCATGGGCGTCGATCCAGATCACGCCGAGACGTGCTTTGGGATGTGCTTTTTTAATGCCGGCAATGGTGCCATAGGCGGTGCTGTGGTCGCCGGCCAGTACCAGCGGAAAAAACTCATCAAAGATGGTTTCGTATACTTCCAGGCAAACGCGCTCTTCCATAATCATGACGCCGTCGATGAACTTGGCGTGTGCATGTTGGGCGCCGTCAAACAGGAGCTCGTTGACGTTCTCTACTTCTACGGACTCGTGCTGCTTAAAAAAATCCGACTGCAGGTCGAGGCTGGCGATCTTCATGGCTTCCACGCCCATGCTCGCGCCGCGGGTTCCGGCACCGATTTCGGACTTCACTTCAATGATCTTTAGCTCTTTCACGACAATGTCTATTAAGGTTTTATGAATTAGTGGTTAACCGCAGGAATAAGTTAAAAAAACGCGCTTCCGTCCGCCCTTAGAGGTCGGGCTGACCGGTGTAGACCGGAACAATCAGATCGGAAAAACGATTAACCATGGGTTCCAAATGAATTATTGCAAAGATGGCAAATTTATCCCAATATTGCACCCTTTGCCAGAGCGTTCGTCACTATCTGGTCGTTGCAACAGCAGCAATCGGCCTGTAGTAGACTACTGACAATAAAAAGACCGGCGCAGGAAGCCCTCCGCACCAAACTAAAGTCATTACTTTTCAAGACGTTCAACAGACTAACAGACAACGGAGTAAATGAAGAGCTACCGCGAACTGATTGAGCAAACTTTTGAGTTTCCTCAAAAAGAATTTAAGGTCCGCGACCACGAATTGCTGTTTAACGATGTCCCCGTGATGGACATCATCAAACAATACGGCACTCCCCTCAAGCTAACCTACCTGCCCCGCATCAGCGAGAATATTCGCTCTGTACAGGCTCTTTTTAAGGCTGCTCTGGAGAAATTCAAATACAACGGCAACTACACATATTGCTACTGTACCAAGTCTTCGCACTTTTCTTTCGTTCTGGAAGAAGCCGTGAAGAACGAGGACGTACACATGGAGACCTCGTCGGCATTCGACATTCCCATCGTGCGGTCTCTCTACGCCAAAGGCAAGATCACCAAGGATACGTACATTTTGTGCAACGGCTTTAAAATGCCGCTGTACACGCAATACATCTCCGACCTCCTCAACGACGGTTTCCACAACTGTATTCCGATCCTGGACGAGATGGGAGAATTCGAAGAATACGAAAAGAATGTCAAGACCCCCTACCGGGTAGGCATCCGCGTCGCAGCCGACGAAGAACCTAAGTTCGAGTTTTACACCTCGCGTCTCGGCATTCGCTACAGCGACATCCTTCCATTCTACCGTGAGAATATTGAGAAGAGCGAAAAGGCGTCGCTCAAGATGCTTCACTTCTTCATCAACACGGGCATCAAAGACACCGCATACTATTGGAGCGAACTGAGCCGCTTTGTTTTCAAGTATTGCGAAATGAAAAAGATTTGCCCGTCGCTCGACTCGATCGACATCGGCGGTGGTTTCCCGATTAAGACGTCCCTTACGTTCCACTTTGACTATAAGTACATGATCGAACAGATCGTGGAAAACATCAAGTGGATTTGTGATAAGAACAACGTACCTGTGCCGAACATCTTCACGGAGTTCGGTAGCTACACCGTGGGCGAAAGCGGCGCGGTGCTGTACAATGTTATCGATCAGAAACTGCAGAACGACAAAGAGCTGTGGTACATGATCGATGGTTCGTTCATCACCCACCTGCCCGACGCATGGGGCCTCAACCAGAAGTATGTGCTACTGGCTGCCAACAAGTGGGACGACCCTTACCACAAGGTAAACATGGGTGGCCTGACGTGCGATAGCATGGATTATTACAACTCGGAAGCTCACACGGGCGAGGTGTTCTTGCCCATGATCAACGACGAAGAGCCTTTATACATCGGCTTCTTCCACACGGGCGCTTACCAGGAATCACTGGGTGGTTATGGTGGCATTCAACACTGCCTTGTACCGGCGCCGCAGCACGTCCTGATCGACCGCAACGAAGACGGTGAGATCACGACCCGGCTATTTGCTGCGCAGCAGACTGCGGAGAGTATGCTGAAGGTATTGGGATATTAAGATAACGCCAACAGAAATAAGAAGCCCGCATGTATACATGCGGGCTTCTTTGTTTTTTACTGTTATGCTCTCGGGGATTACCGTCCGAACATCGACAGCTGCGTCTCTTTATATCCTGTTGGTATAGCGAAGTCTGCTGCCGGCAATGCGTGGCGCTTCAAAGACGTAACTTCCATGGTCATGTTGCCTTCGGGAACGGTCATCTCGATGCGCAACGGCACTCCGTCGATCTTCTCATAGAACAACAGCTGGGGATGGTTGCCAAAACGTTGCTGCGCCATACTCTTCATGTCGAAGTCCTGAATAGCCGTGGTCGTCCAGAATATCTGCGTGCTTTTTTTTCCTTCATAGGTGGTCTCTGCAACGTACTTGGTACAGGTGTAGTCCAGGATCTTTTTTGTCTCGGTTGTTTTGGTGACTTTCACCTCAGGCGTCTTGGTTTTATCATCCTGATTTTCGTCGCCTTTGGGCAATACCGAATAGGTCTTGCTTTCGCGGTCGATGCGGTAGGATTGATTTTTATCTTTGAGATAGAGTATTTCCATGTTAGCCATGATACCACCTTCCATCTTGGTCAGTGCGTTGCCATTTTTGGTCTTTTGCTCAAGCCCCGTCGGTATGAACGAATTAATGTTACCACCTTTCGCTGCCTTGAGCATCGCCTCCATTTGTGTCTTCATCTGGGGGTTTGCGTCCATCATCGCCTTGAATTGGGGGTCGCTCATTTTTGCTTCCAGCTCTTTCATTTGCGCCTGTGTAGCCGGGTCGTTCATTTTCTTTTGTGCTTCTTCCATCTTGGCTTTGGTGGCCGGATCGGTGATCACAGCTTCCATCTTCCAGCGGATCGTGCCTTCGAATAGTTGCGCGTGACCGGGTAAAACCAGGAGCAGCAACAGGGCGGCGAAGAATAGTTGTTTCATAGGATGTTTATAAATTTTAAAGGGGTTTTATGCCAGCGTCTTGTAGTACGATTACCGTGCCAGTCAGGTTGTCCGTTGCGCCGGATGCGGCGCCGAACGTTGCCAAAGTAACAGATTCTCCGCCAATCCAAAAATCGGCCCCTGTGCGCCTTCCACCGTATGTTAAATTTTACGGAGTATGGCCGGTGAATAAAAGAGGGAAAACTGCTCTGATGCGACACAATCGCGACCTGGGCACCATCGCAATCGACAACACATGGTAAAAAATCGACGCCTGGCACGCCGGACGAATTGTATAAACGCAGGCTTTTTTTAGTTTTGCTATAATCCAAAAACCAGTCGTGAATAACGCCATCGTCATTGTTCCCACGTATAAGGAACGCGAGAATATCCGCGCGATCATCGATACTGTTTTTGCACTGCCCAAGGATTTTGACATTCTCATTGTAGACGATAACTCTCCCGACGGCACGGCCGAAATCGTCGAACAGCTTCAGCTTACCTACAACACAGCAGTTACCCGGCTTCACTTATTAAAACGTCCGGGAAAACAAGGATTGGGTACTGCCTATATCACAGGCTTTAAATTTGCTCTGGAGAAAGGCTATGAATACATCCTGGAAATGGATGCCGACTTTTCGCACGATCCGAAAGACCTGGTAAATCTATATCTCTCGTGCACGGAGCACGGCAGTGATGTTTCGATCGGCTCGCGTTATGCTACGGGGGTAAATGTTGTGAACTGGCCCATGGGCCGGGTGTTGTTGTCGTACTTTGCCAGTAGCTATGTGCGCATGATCACGAGCATGCCGATACGCGACACGACCGCGGGCTTTGTTTGCTACAGGCGTGTGGTGCTGGAGACCATTGCGCTGGATCAGATCAGATTTGTGGGATATGCTTTCCAGATCGAGATGAAATTCCTCGCCTGGAAGTTTGGCTTTAAGCTAACAGAAGTTCCGATCATCTTTACCGACCGCACGCGCGGAGAGTCAAAGATGTCTCCGGGCATCTTCAAGGAGGCCTTCTTCGGGGTCTTGCAAATGACCATTCAAAGCTGGTTCAGAAAATACATTCCCAACCCAGCCGTTACAGCGGCGCGCTAAGCATTAAAGGTAACTAACATAACATCCAACCCGTTGATTCGCGGACAAGGTGACCTACCCGCGAACCAACGGATCAAATCACGTCAGCTAATCCTCCAGGCCAACAAAAGTGATCGGACCGACGTGTGATTTCACCAGCTCGAGATCGGGCTCGGTAATTTCCACTTCGTAACCGTCCTCTTTTAGCATGTTGAGGATGTCTTCCGCAGCTTCACGCTGTTTGTAAATGTGGTAGTCTTCGCGGGCAAAGACCGGGTACCGGCCTAATTTCTGCTCGCGGTCAACAAAGTTGAAACCACACAAAAACAGCTTGCTACCTGCGTGCTGGATACGATACAAAGGCATTTGCGGATACTGCTGTAGCCATTCTACAACTTCTTCGCGTGTACCTTGTACGATCTCTGTCAGCTTAAAAATGCGCATAACTTCTCCCTGGTTGGGCTTATCCAACATACGCAGGTCAAAGTTGTGTACATAAGCAGACAGTCCTACGCATCCGCACAATACCATGAGCGGATTTTGAGCGTCGCCGTGCAACCGCACATCCAGATTCTTGGCGTTAAAGAACGCCTGAAGCCGGCGGTTGCGCTTCTGGATAGTTGAGGTCAGGTCAGGCCTGACCGGATTTTTGAATTTTAATTGCATAACATTAAAACATTTCGATATAAGGTGGGCTCCTTACATCAACAAAAATAGGAAATTATTTGAAGTTTAAACGCTTATAACCACGGATTAACTAATCAAAACGAATGGCTTTTATGGGCCGGATACGAACAATAACCTCGGTAGGGATAATCAGGACCGCGGTAACAACCATGAGTGTCAATAAATTAAGCATCCAGACAGTCTCCCAGTGCCAGCTAATGGGCACAAAGCTCATGTAATAGTCATGAGGATTCAGTTTAGCGATTTTAAAATAATACTGCAAGCTGCAAAGCCCCAATCCAATCAAATTGCCTAAAAACAGGCCTTTTATTACAAGACTGAAACCCTGGTATATAAAGATTGAACGCACCAGGCGGTCGTTGCCTCCCAACGCTTTTAACATACCGATCATTTGTGTTCGCTCCATCACCAAAATCAACACGATTGAAATCATATTTACACATACCACGGTTAGTATAATGCATAACAAAATTACTACCTGACGGTTCACCAGCCCAAGCCATTCAAACACCTGTTGATACCGCTCGCTGATCAGGTCTATACGCATATCAAAATCCGTCGATTCTGCCAGTACTTCGCGGGCTTCTTCCGCGTGCTCGGGATCATATATAAACACTTCTAACCCACCGCTTACACCCTCCGCCCAATCGTTTAACCGTGCGATCAGGCGAATGTCACCGAGAATTACTTTGCTGTCAAAATACTCCGATAAATTCGTCTCATAAATACCGGCGATCTTAAGTTTGCGAAAGCGCGGCGGATTTTGAAAAAAGTGTACAATAATAAAATCGCCAACCTTTGCTTTCAACTTATCGGCGATGATTTGACTGATAACAACCTCGTTTGAGTGACTGGAGTCGGGGAATTGAATAAACTTTCCCGCGATCAGGTTTTCCTGAAAGGCCTTTTGATCAAAGCTTTTACCGACACCTTTAAACACGACGCCCAACACTTCATCTTGTGTCTTTACCAATCCGGTCTTATGCGCATACTCCTGCATGTGGCGGATATAGGGATATCGCTCGGGGTGATCGTACGCGTCGACGTGAAAGTCCATCGGCTCCTCGTCCACGGAATTGCTGGGGGTAAGCTTGGTGATGAGCAGATGGCCGTTGAAGCCGTATATTTTATTCTGAATAGTCTCCTGAAATCCCTTCATGATCAGAAAAGAGACGATGGCGGCGCCCAGCCCAATGCCGATACTGACAATGGCGATCTTGTGGATCGTCGAGGCAAAACCTGACCGCTGCTCCCGGCTGATTCTTTTAGATATGAAATACGAAAGGTTCAAGCCTAATTATTACCTTTTCAGCTAAAATGTGGCCGTAAAAGTAGGACTTGAACGGCCCATAACCAACTGTCCGTAAAACAACCGCCCGTTCCTATGAAAGTCCGCACTGCTGCCATCCGAACCGCCTTTTTGCTCCAACCGAGGCTGTTCGTCGTTTGCCTGCTGGGGTTGGTACAATGCCACGCCCGGCCCACAACGCCGGCAACGGAGTTTCCGGCCGCCGCGCAGACCCCTGCCCCACCCCCCGGAGTCGTTGTCGGGGCCGCCCGGCTCGATGTCCTGCTGCCCAAGCTGACCGGCAAGCGGGTAGCCCTGGTCGTCAACAATACCGCGCTGATCAATAAAACCCACGTAGCCGACACCCTTAAAAGCCGCGGTGTGAACCTGGTGAAGATCTTTGGCCCCGAGCATGGATTTCGCGGCAATGCCGCCAATGGGGAACATGTGCAAGATAGTATCGACCACCAGACCGGTGTGCTCGTGGTATCGCTCTACGGCAAGAACCGTAAGCCTACACCCCGTCAGTTGGCCGATGTCGACGTCGTGATTTTTGACATCCAGGATGTAGGCGCCCGCTTCTATACCTATATCAGCACGCTGCATTACCTCATGGAGGCCTGCGCCGAAAACAAAAAACACCTCATTATTCTCGACCGCCCCAATCCCAACGGCAGTTATGTCGACGGCCCTGTACGCAAACCCGAGTTTAAATCGTTCCTGGCCATGCACCCCATTCCTGTCACCCACGGTATGACGCTGGGCGAAATGGCGGGCATGATCAACGGCGAAGGCTGGCTGGACGGCCAACGCAAATGTGACTTCGAAGTAATTCAGTTGTTGCATTGGAAACATACCGACGATTATTCACTGCCGGTCAGGCCTTCGCCCAATCTGCCAAACGACCAGGCCATACGCCTGTATCCCTCAATCTGTCTCTTTGAGGGTACCGACATCAGCCTCGGCCGCGGTACGCCGATGCCCTTCCAGATACTGGGCAGTCCTGCGTTAAAGAATGTGCCCAACATGACGTTCCAATTCACCCCGGTGGAGATCAAAGGCACAACGATGGATCCACCGCACGAGAACGAAACCTGCTATGGAATAGATCTGCGCCAGGTGCCGGTAGCCCGCAAGGTAGACCTGCAATACCTCCTGAAGGTATATAAACTGTATCCCAATAAAGAGAAGTTCTTTATCAAGTCTTTCAATGTGCTGGCCGGCACAGAAGAGCTGCAGCAGCAGATCAAGGCGGGTATGACCGAAGAGCAGATCCGCGCCAGCTGGCAACCCGGCCTGGACGCCTTTAAAGAAAAACGCAAGCAATACCTGCTGTATCCCTGACCGTATCGTTCCATGACCAAAGCCGAAAAAGTGGCGGATATACTCGCCATCCTCGAACACTATTTTCCCGCCCCTGAAATACCACTGCAGCACAAAGACGCCTATACCCTGCTCATCTCGGTGCTGCTCTCGGCGCAGTGTACGGATGAGCGCGTAAACAAAACTACCCCCGCCCTCTTTAAGCAAGCCGACAACCCGTACGATATGGTAAAGATGAGCGTGGAAGAAATCCGCGAGATCATTAAACCATGCGGGCTGTCGCCGATGAAATCAAAAGGTATACATGGGCTCTCGCAGATCCTGATCGACCAATACGACGGCGAAGTGCCCGGCACATTCGAAGCGCTCGAAGCGTTGCCGGCGGTGGGGCACAAGACGGCCTCCGTCGTGATGACTCAATGGTTCGGGCTGCCGGCCTTCCCCGTCGATACACACATTCATCGCCTGGCCTACCGGTGGGGCCTGACCAACGGCAAGAGCGTCGAGCAGACCGAGCACGATCTGAAACGCCTCATCCCCCAGGAGAAATGGAATAAAGCTCACCTGCAGATTATCTACTTCGGGCGAAAGTTCTGCCCGGCCCGCGGCCACGTGTGGACGAAGTGTCCGATCTGTTCTAAATATATGCGCAAAGACCTGCGCGACTAGAAAAGCAAATGCCGGACGTGGTCAACGTCCGGCATTGCCTTGCGCGCATCTGCTGAATAAAAAGCTGCAGACAAAAAATGCGCGCTATTCTTCAGTTAAAAAATTGGCATCCGGTACCGGCAAAAAATATTTACCACCAACAACCACTACGAATGGAGTAAATGACCTGTCGCACCGGAATGCCATATCTTTACCTACAGGCAACCGCCTGTAGCGCTGTTAATCTACATTGTCATGTAAAAACTTATTATTGCCCAGAATGCTGTTGTCATCATTCAGGTTATACTTTGAAATGAACGGCTCCGAAGAGTGCGGCACGTCCGTCATCTTTACACCACGACGCAGGTACGCAGGCAACGCCCACTTTTCGTTGAACTCCTCTTTCGTCATTTCGTTCTTGCGCGCTTGCTTGAGCTTGTCCTGGCGCTCGCGAGCCTGTTGCTGCAAACGCTGTTTGGTGTTGCGCAGCTCCATCATGCCGTCATCGTTGATGATCTGGTCACCATACTTCACAGACACGTCGTCAAACTCGTCGTCGCGGAACAAGCCTTCATCGCCCTCGTCATCGTGACGCACGACAGGTTCCTGCTGCTTGTTATTGTTGAACGGGCCGGAGAAGGTAAACTCACGTTCTGACGAACGGTTCTCTTCCGGACGCTCGGGCTTTATTTCCGGCTTGGCTTTCACGTCGAAGTTGCGCTCGTTTACCGAGTTGTCGCTATGCGTCTGCGTGCTGTTACCGTTGAACAACCAGCCTTGTTGGCGCTCGATGCTACGGTCCAGATCGTGCACTTTCTTGGTATCTTCTGCCTTCCTGGGCGGCGAAGTAGTAAACTTCGTTGACTCATGGTTAAAACCGGTAGCAATTACCGTTACACGAATGCGGTCGCCCAGGTCGGAGTCTACACCGTGACCGAAGATCATTTCGGCTTCTTCGCCGGCCTGCTCCTGGATATATTCGGTGATCTCGGTAAGCTCGTCCATCTGCAACTCGGCTTCTACACCCGAGATAATGGACAGCAAGATTTTCTTTGCACCCATGATGTCACGGTTGTCCAGCAACGGTGACGACAGGGCGCCTTCGGCAGCTTTCTTGGCGCGATCTTCACCGCGCGTTTCGCTGGAGCCCATCACAGCCGCGCCTGCATTGAGCATGACCGTGCGTACGTCCTGGAAGTCTACGTTTACGTAGCCGGCCAGGGTGATGATCTCGGCGATGCCTTTAGCACCGGTAGTCAATACGTTATCGGCTTGGGCAAAGGCCTGGTTGATCGAGAGGTTACCGTAGATCTCGCGCAGCTTATCGTTCAGTATGACCAGTACTGTATCGCAGCTTTGACGCAAGGCACCGATGCCCAGCTCGGCCTGTGCCATTTTTTTCTTTCCTTCGAATGAGAACGGCGAGGTGATGATGCCGACCGTCAGGATGTCCATATCCTTGGCGATCTTGGCAATGACGGGCGCCGCGCCGGTTCCTGTACCACCGCCCATACCGGCCGTGACGAAAACCATTTTGGTGCCTGTCAGCATCTCGCGAATCTGCTCCTTGCTTTCAAGGGCAGCGTTCTTCCCTACTTCGGGGTTTGCGCCGCAGCCCAGCCCTTCCGTGAGGTTCAGGCCAATCTGCAGCTTGTTCGGTATCGGGCTCAGGTTCAACGCCTGAGCGTCGGTGTTGCAGACGACAAACTCGACATCTTTAATGCCTTGTTTGTACATGTGGTTCACAGCATTGCTTCCGCCGCCGCCCACGCCGATCACTTTGATGATCGATCGCATGGGGCTCGTCTTAGGAACATCAAATTTGTAGGATCCTGTTTCGAACATGTGTATTACTTTTAGTGGTTGTTGCTTTTTTTGTGACCGGCAAAAATATCGTTCCGAATCTCAAGTGCCAATACTCTGGTGCCAGTTCTCTGTATTTAATATTCGTTCTTACCGTCCAGGTCATCGATCAACAGGCTCTTGGTTTTGTTCAAGATGTCGTTGAAGAAATTCCTCGATGCGACGGGCTTCTTCGCTTTGGGGGCTACTCTGACCACCTCGCGAGCTTCCTTGTAGCGCGATTCCCGCTCGTCCAGCGAACGGAACCCCGATAATACCAGCCCTACCGCAGTCGCATACATCGGGCTCTTCGCCGCCTCGATCTTCGTCTTGCCCAGGTGCTCATTCGGGTAACCTATACGGGTATCCATTCCCGTCATATACTCTACCAGTTGTTTCAGGTTGGCCAGCTGTGAACCGCCGCCGGTGATGACGATACCACCCGCCAGCCGGTTTTCAAATCCCGACGCGATGATCTCGGCGTGTGCCATTTCGATGATCTCCTCCATGCGCGCCTGGATGATGTTCGACAGGTTCTTCACGGAAATCTCCTTGGCCGCACGGTTGCGGATGCCGGGGATCGACACGATCTCGTTCGGGCTTGCCTCTTCGGCAATGGCCCTGCCGAAACGGGTCTTCAGCTGCTCGGCTTGCTGCGGCAACACCATCAACCCTTGCTTGATGTCGTTGGTAATGATGTTACCTCCGAATGGGATCACTGCCGTGTGACGGATGATGTTGTCATAGAAGATTGCAATATCGGTCGTACCACCACCAATATCGATCAGGCAAACGCCGGCTTCCTTCTCTTCGTCGTTCAGCACGGCCAGGCTGGACGCCAGCGGTTCCAGGATCAGGTCTTCAATCTCCAATCCTTTGCGGCGCACGCACTTGTTGATATTGTTGATGGCGTTGGTCTGCGCGGTAATGATGTGGAAGTCCGCCTCCAGGCGCACACCCGACATCCCTACCGGCTCTTTAATGCCGTCTTCGTAGTCTACCATATAATCTTGCGGCATGACGTGGATGATCTGGCTGCCCGGAGGCACGACCATGCGATACATGTCCTGCGTCAGACGCTCCACGTCGTCGATCGTGATCTCATCTTCTTTTGAGGAACGCGTAATACCACCATGTTGAATAAAGCTGCGGATATGTTGACCTGCAATTCCCACGTTTACCACACCGATGTCGATACCGGCCTGGTCACCCGCTTCCTTGATCGCCTTTTCGATCGCGTGCACGGTTTTGTCGATATTGAATACGATACCTTTCACCACGCCCTCCGATTCAGCCTTGCCCATACCGAGGACTTCCAGCTTACCGAATTCATTCTTACGACCGACAATCGCACAGATCTTGGTTGTGCCTATGTCCAATCCGACGACTATTTTCTCGTGTTCCATGGTAGTAATTCTATTTATAGTGGTTGTGTTGTTCTTTTTTTATTACTCCGCGACAATCTGCCCTTCGTACTCCAGGTTTACCCGGTCGTATTTATTCCATCCCATGCGCGGCAGGATCTCTTTATAAAAGACCCGCAGTTTCTTAAATTTTACTTCCGGGTTATCCGGCCGGCCGAACTCGATGCGCTCATCGCCTACTTGCGAGTACATCGTGATGCGTGCCTTGCTATCCATGTCAAGCTGAGCGATCTGGGCATTCCAAAATTCGTCTTCGCGAATGGCATTGATCAGTTCGATCAATTGTTTGCCTTCTTCTGTATCGTTAACGTTCTTCTGCTTCAATAATTGCCGCACAAAACCGCCGCTGATCAGCACCACCCGTGAGGTAAACTTCTCCGACACCGGCATGATCGTACCGTCCTCGGCGATATAGCCATCAGGCCCATCGTTGCGGACAATACGTGCAATCGGTCTGCGAAGTTCCACGCGAATGACCATATTTCCTTTCAGGTCACTATAAAGCTCACCTTCTTTCACAAACGGCTCGCTCTTTACACGCTGCTCGATCGCTTTCAGGTTGACTTCGTTCAGACCTGTACCCCGCAGGTTCTCGAGGTTCAGCTGCATGAGCTTCATGACATCGGCCTCGTCCAGGAAGTGGTTCTCCTGCTCATTCTCGATCTTTACAGTAATGTCGCGTACGGTGATATCTCCCTGCCGGCGTTCGGTAAAGGCAATAAATATCGCTACCACGATGACCGCGGCGATGATCTTTACTTCGCGCTTCAGGTTAAACTTAACCTTCATACTTTGTCTCCACGAGCTTTTTAATGGGCTCAATAAAAGTGTCTATATCCCCGGCACCTACTGTCACGACTACGTCGAGGTCGAGTGACGCCAGTTTTTCCATCAAATCATTTTTGTTGCAGCGGATCTTGACCGGGCTGGTGATGTCTTTCATCAGCATATCAGAATCTACTCCCGGTATCGGCAACTCCCGCGCCGGGTAAATGTCCATCAGCAGCAGCTCGTCGGCCAGGCTCAGGCTGGCGGAAAAGCCTTCCGCGAAATCGCGTGTGCGGCTGAAGAGGTGCGGCTGGAAGATGACCGTCAGCTTCCGCCCGGGGTACATCGACTTCATAGACCGCAGAAACGCCTCGATCTCGGTGGGGTGATGGGCGTAGTCGTCTACGTATACCACTTTCTTACCGCGCACGATAAACTCAAAGCGGCGCTTCACGCCTTTGAATGAACCCAACGCTTCGACAATCGTCGCCGTTGGAACACCGCATAGATGTGCTGCCACCGAAGCGGCAATCGCATTTTCGATATTATGAAAACCAGGGACACCGAGCCTTACGTGTTCAACCGATCCAAGTCCATGGAGGTCGAACTCAAAAAATCCGCTACTAGCGTTAATGTTGCCGGCAAAAAATTGTCCCCGGCTCATGCTGTATACATATTTGGTAACGTGATCCATGCCTGCCGTCAGTTGCTCGGCAACAGACTCATGGATGATCAGCGCACCGCCTGTGTTGATCTGTTTGATATAATCCCGGAACGAGGTGATCAACGCGTCATGGTCACCATAAATGTCCAGGTGGTCTGCATCGGCAGAGGTGATGATCGCGATCTGCGGAAAAAGCCGCAGGAAGGAACGGTCAAACTCATCGGCCTCCACCACCACTGTCGTGTCTGGCGTTACCTCGCCCTGCATGATCAGGTTCGAGCTGTAGTTGGTGGTGATCCCGCCGAGGAAACCCACCATGTTGCGGCCCGCCACGTGCAGGATATGCGACACCAGGGACGATGTGGTCGTCTTGCCGTGCGTACCGGCCACACCAATGGTTTTGTATCCTTTGGTAATCAGGCCCAATACTTCCGAGCGCTTCAGGATGGTATAGCCTTGCTCCTTTAAATACGCGTGCTCCTGGTGATCTTTCGGAATGGCGGGGGTAAATACCACCAGCGTTTTGTCCTTCTGGCTCCGCACTTCGGCGGGGATAGACTGGACGTTGTCGTCGTAGTGAACCACCATGCCTTCTGCTTCCAGCGCTGCCGTGAGCGCTGTGGCCGTACGATCATATCCCGATACCTTCAGGCCTTTTTTCATAAACCACCGCGCCAGGGCGCTCATACCAATGCCACCGATGCCGAGGAAATAAATATTATCGTATTGCTCTATCTTCACTTGATCAGCTTTTCAATTTGTAGTACAATGTCTGCCGTCGCATCCGGCTTGGCCAGCCGGCTGATGTTTGCCCGCAAGCGGGCCGTCCGTTGTTCGTCGAAGAGCAGTTTCAACGCTGTCTCTACGAGTGTCGCATTTGCGTCTTTGTCGGCGATCAGGATGGCTGCATCCTGTTCCGATAGCGCCTGCGCATTTTTTGTCTGGTGATCTTCCGCTACGTTGGGGGAAGGCACGAGGATACTCGCCTTGCCGGCGACACACAGTTCGGATACCGACAGCGCGCCTGCGCGGGAGACTACTACGTCGGCCGCCGCATAGGCCAAATCCATCTCGCGCACGAAGTCGTGCACGCGAATCTTGCGCAGATCGTACTTGCCCAATTGGGCTTTGTACGTTTCATAATATCCTTTGCCTGTCTGCCAGATTACTTGCACCCCTGCATCGATTAACTTTTCGATGCCGTGCAGAATGCTCTCGTTGATGGTGCGGGCACCCAGGCTACCACCGATGATCAGCAGCGTGCGGATGCGGCCATCAAACCCGAAGTGGCTCAAAGCCTTATCACGTTTCGTCGCCACGGTGAGGATATCCTTCCGTACCGGGTTGCCGGTAAAGACGATCTTCGCTGCCGGAAAGTATTTTTCCATGCCGGCGTATGCTACGCATACCTTCGACACTTTGCCGGCCACTTGCTTATTCGCCAGGCCGGCGTAGGAGTTCTGCTCCTGAATGAGCGACGGTACACCCAGGCGTGTTGCCGCCAGCATTACCGGGCTGCTGGCAAAACCGCCGGTGCCGATCACTGCATGCGGTTTAAAGTCTTTCACAATGCGACGGGCCTTTATCAGACTCACCAGCACTTTTAGCGGGAACAAGAGGTTCGTCAACGTCAGCCGACGCTGCAGTCCACTGATCCACAGGCCTACTATTTTATAGCCAGCCTCCGGCACACGGGTCATCTCCATCTTGCCCTGCGCACCGACGAACAGGATATCCGCATCGGGATGCCGTTCGCGAAATGCATTCGCAATCGCTACCGCGGGAAAGATGTGGCCACCGGTTCCGCCGCCGCTAATAATGAGTCGATATGGTGATGACTTCGTTGTCATGCTTACGCCGCTTTGGCTGTCGGTACGTTCCTTGGTTGTTTCTGTTGTTCGCGTTCTTCGCTGGGCTCCGCATTCTGTTCCCAGTGGGCATCTTTCTCACCGCGGCTTACGCTGAGCACAATGCCCAGGGCCAAGCCGGTAAAGACCATCGATGTACCCCCCATGGAGATCAACGGCAACGGCTGCCCCGTGATCGGCCCCAGGCCTACCACGACGCCCATGTTTACCATCGCCTGACACACCGTATCGAAGCATAGCCCTGCCGACAGTAATCCGCCAAAGGCGCGCTCGCTGGCATACGAAGCTTTCATGCCCCGGTGCAACAACAGCAGGTATAAGACCAACACTACGATCCCTCCTACCATGCCATACTCTTCAATGACGATGGCATAGATAAAGTCCGAGTACGGGTGCGGCAGAATGTTACGTTGATCACTGTTACCCGGGCCTTTGCCAAGTATACCCCCCGTGGCCACGGCAATGTGTCCTTGCACCGCCTGGAACGGAAGGTGTGTGCCTTCAATAAAGCTCGTGATCCGGCTCCTGGCAGTTTCCCCCCGAGAACCAAACTTAAGCGCCAATGCCCCGAACAGCAACCCGACAAATACCAGCATGGCGAGGTACTTGGTCGGAACCCGGCCGATAAACATGATCAACATGCAGGTCACCAGCAGCAATACGGCTGTCGACAAGTTTGTCAGGGCAATCAACCCGCAGATCACGCCGCACCAGAACAGGATCGGGATAAGCGACTCTTTAATATCATCGATGTTCTGCTGACGCTTCGAGAGCATGCTGGCCAGGTTTACGATCAGCGCCAGCGACGCAAAGTCCGAAGGCTGGAATGATCCTACGATGGGAATATAGATCCAGCGCGCAGCGTCGTTCAGCGACACACCGTTGGTAAACGTATAGATTAGTAATGGAATGCTGATCCACAAGGCAAACTTGGAGAGCTTGGAATAATACCGGTAGTCCACACGGTGGGCAAACCACATCGCCGCCAGACCGATGAATACGTGCATGGTGTGCGTTAATAAAATACGCTCGGGCATGGTCGAATGTTTGTAGGCCAGCGTACCGATGGAGCTATAGACCACCAGGATGCTGATCGCCGACAATGCAAATACAACCGCCCAGATGACTTTGTCACCCTCGAGGTATTTGTCCGCCCACTCTTTAACCTTGATCATCATTACCCTTCTACTTCTTTTTTCAAATCCAATACTGCCTTCCTAAACTGATCACCCCGGTCTTCATAGTTCCGGAAAAGATCAAAGCTTGCACAGGCGGGAGATAACAATACCACGTCGCCGGGTTTTGCCTCCTGCAGGGCCATCTTCACAAGCTCCGGCACGCTCTGTGTCTCCCGTACCACGGGCACTACGTCGCCAAAAGCTTTCTTCAGCTTCTCATTGTCCTTGCCCAGACAAATCAGGGCACGAACCTTCTGCCGCACGGCGTCTTCGATCAGGCCATAGTCATTGCCTTTATCGACACCCCCGGCAATCCACACCAGCGGCTTGTCATAGCTGCCAAGTGCATATACTACAGAGTCCACGTTAGTGGCCTTCGAGTCGTTTACAAAATCAACACCTTTAATTGTAGCCACCGGCTCCAGGCGATGCGGCGCATTCTTAAAGGTTTTCAGTCCCGCGCGGAGGGCTGCTACCGATACACCGGCCAGGTAGGCGGCCGATACGGCTGCCATGGTGTTGATCAGGTTGTGCGGACCTTTCAGCGTGGTGTCTTCCTGTGCAATGCTAAAGTGCTCGCCCAGGTCGAAGCGCATCACCGAACCATCGTAATACGCCGGCGCTGCTTTGTCGCGCTGCAACGATACCGCCACCTGCTTGGCTGCGATCTCGCGTTTCTTCAATTCAGTCGAGATGACCACGTCGTCTGCATAGTAGATGAAGTGGTTCGGGGTCTTCATATTCTGAATCAGTCGGAACTTCGAGTCTACGTATTTCTGCATGGTATACTCGTAGCGGTCCAGGTGGTCCGGGGTGATGTTCAACAACACACCGATGGCCGGTGAAAAGTCACACGTGCCATCCAGTTGGTAGCTGCTCATTTCCAGCACATACCAGTCGAACTTTTCCGTTGTGATCTGGCGTGCCAGGCTAAAGCCTACGTTGCCCGCCAGGGCTACCTTGTGCCCTGCGCTTTGCAACAGGTGGTATGTCAACAGGGTTGTCGTGGTCTTCCCGTTGGTACCGGTAATCCCAATGATCTTACCATCGATGTACCGGCATGCGAACTCGATCTCGTCGATGATCGAGATGCCGGCTCCCTTAATCTTTTTTATGATCTCGGCCTTGTCGGGAATACCGGGGCTTTTGATCACCAGGCTGGCCAGCAGAATCTGCTCTTCGGTATGTTTGCCTTCTTCGAACGGAATACCGGCGGTGGTCAGCTCAGCCTTGTATTTATCTTTGATTTGCCCCTGGTCCGATACGAATACGTCGTACCCCTTCGCTTTCGCGAGTATGGCAGCACCCGTTCCGCTTTCTCCTGCACCTACAATGGCAATCCGTTCAATCATTTTTTACTCTTTATACTAAGCTGTTCTTTTCAATTTAATGTTAGCGTAGCTTCAAGGTGGCCAGCGTCAGGATGGCCAACAAGATGCCACAGATCCAGAAGCGCGTCACGATCTTTGCCTCGTGTATGTTTTTCTTCTGGTAGTGGTGGTGCAGCGGCGACATCAAAAAGATGCGGCGCCCTTCACCATATTTCTTCTTCGTGTACTTGAAGTACGACACCTGAATGATCACCGATAGGTTTTCAACCAGGAAGATGCCGCACAATACCGGTATCAGCAGTTCTTTGCGTACCGCCAGCGCCAGCACGGCAATGACACCGCCCAACGTGAGACTCCCCGTGTCGCCCATGAATACCTGCGCGGGGTAGGCGTTGTACCACAAAAAGCCCAAACATGCTCCCACGAAGGCCGTACAGAAAATTACGACCTCTGCCAGGTTGGGAATGTACATGATGTTGAGATAGTTACTAAAGTCTATACGCCCAGACAGATAGGCTAAGATTGCCAGCGCCAACCCGATAATTCCGGACGTCCCCGCCGCCAATCCGTCAATACCATCCGTGATGTTCGCACCGTTCGACACTGCGGTGATAATCAGGATCACCACCAGTACGTATAGCACCCAGGTATACTCCCGCAGCGCCTCCGGCAGGATCTTGCTATAGTCCAGCTCGTTGTTTTTCACAAACGGCACCGTAGTAATCGTTGTCTTCTTGTCTTTATAGTGCACCTTGTTGGTGGTCGGCCCGGTCTCCTGCTGAAAATCCTGTACCTCGGACGTGGTAAGCGAGGCAGCATTGTCAACTTCCCGTACTACGACAAAGTCGTTAAAGTACAGCGTCAGCCCGACAATCAACCCGAGGCCTACCTGACCAACGATTTTAAAGCGGCCTGCCAGCCCCTCCTTGTTCTTGCGAAATACTTTAATATAGTCATCCAGGAAACCGATCAATCCCAGCCAGCATGTGGCAATGATGAGCAGCACCACGTACACGTTGTCCAGCTTTGCGAACAGCAACGTAGGAATCAGGATGGCGGCAATGATGATGAGGCCGCCCATGGTGGGTGTACCCTTCTTCTGCAACTGACCTTCCAGACCGAGGTCGCGAATACTCTCACCTACTTGCTTGCGGCGGAGGAAATTGATGAGGTTCTTGCCGAATGTGATCGTGATAAGCAATGACAGGAATGCCGCCATGCCCGCACGGAATGAAATATACTGGAATACCCCGGCTCCCGGGAAGTTCAGCTCATTCAGATAATTAAAGAGATAGTACAGCATTCCTCAATCAGTATCGCTAGTGTGTCATCAATTTTATCATACGGGCCACTACCTCGCGGTCATCAAACGGATATTTCACCCCTTTGATCTCCTGGTAGTCTTCGTGTCCTTTGCCGGCCACGAGTATAATGTCGTGGTCTTTGGCCATCATGCAAGCCGTTTTGATTGCCTCCTCGCGGTCGGCCATTACCAGGGTCTTGCGTGTTTCCGTAGGCGTTACACCGGTCTGCATCTCGCGGATGATCTCCATCGGATCTTCGTCCCGCGGGTTATCTGACGTCAGCACAACCTTGTCGCTGAAACGGCAAGCAATAGAAGCCATCAACGGCCGCTTTGTCTTGTCGCGGTTTCCACCACAGCCCACGACGGTAATGACTTGTTCATTTCCCGTGCGGAATTGGGCGATGGTTTCCAATACATTTTTCAAAGCATCGGGCGTGTGGGCGTAGTCTACAATGGCCGTCACCTTCGCGCCCGGCATCACCAGCTCAAAGCGGCCGGGGGCACCTGTCAGCGACGAAAGCTGTGTCAGCACTTCTTCGGAATCTTCGCCTAACAGCATTGCGGCGCCGTAGACGCCCAGCAGGTTGTAAGCATTAAAGTCGCCGACTATTTTAAACCATACATTCTTGCCGCCGACTTCCAGCTCGAGACCTTCAATGGAATTGGTAATGATCTTGCCTTTGAAATCGACCATCTTCTTCAAGCCGAATGTATGCTTGGCTGCGCGTGTGTTTTGCAGCATAACCATGCCGCGCTTGTCGTCGGCATTCACCAGCGCAAACGCGTCGCTGTTCAGATCGTCGAAGAATTTCTTCTTGGCTTTGATATAGTTCTCGAACGTTTTGTGATAATCCAGGTGATCGTGCGTGATGTTGGTAAAAATCGCGCCAGCGAATTTTACGCCAGCAATACGCTCCTGGTCTACCGCGTGCGAGCTCACTTCCATAAATACATGCGTGCAGCCTTCCTCTACCATCCGTTTCAGCAGCTCGTTGAGCTGGATCGGATCCGGCGTAGTATGCGTGGAAGGAACAACCGTGTCATTAATACGATTCTCCACTGTCGAGATCAACCCCACAGCGTAGCCCAGCTTGGTAAAGAGCTGGAACAATAATGTCGCCGTTGTTGTTTTACCGTTGGTGCCGGTCACACCGGTTAGCTTCAGCTTATCGGAAGGGTTACCATAAAAGTTTGCCGCGATTATCCCGAGTGCATGGGCACTGCTCTTGACGGTTACATACGTAACGGTTTCAGAGATCATCTCGGGCAGCTTCTCGCATACAACGGCCACGGCACCTTGCGCAACAGCCTTCTCGATGTACGCATGTCCATCGGACTGCGTGCCGCGCACGGCCACAAACAAAGTACCGGGCGTTACTTTGCGGGAGTCGAAGCAAAGATTCGCGACTTCCACGTGCATGTTGCCATAGCTGGAAGTCAGTGAAACTTTGTATACGATGTCTTTGAGCTCTGCCACGTTTATAACCCGGTATAATTTTCTATTTCTATGGTCTCTCTTGAAGTATACTCCTAAAAGTTATCCACAAATTCTATACACATTTCCACATTGGGCATGTTTTACCCCAGGCGTATATAAATTCTATCACCTCTTTTTACGCGTGCCCCGCCCGTTATCGACTGTTGCTGAACACGTCCTTTGCCTTCGTAAAATACATTTAAGCCCGACTTCTCCAGGAGAAAGATCGCATCGCGAAACGTCATGCCCATGACATCGGGCACCAGGTCGCGGCCCGCCGCAGCCTTTTTCCAATCCACCCCGTCGCCTGTGCGAGACGATCGCACCCACTCCTCCTCTGTCTGGGAGTGGTTTGAGATACCCAGCTCGTTGCAGAGCATGGTCAGCTCCTGCTGATTGCCCGCACGGATCACCGGCAGCACATCAGTTTTGGCGAACTTTCGCACGTCCATCGGCTGGTGCAGGTTGATGTCGCGTGCATAGATATTGTCGGCAATTTCCTTAAACACCGGCGCGGCCACGCTGCTACCATACTGGTACCATCCCCGTGGATTTTTGATCAGCACAATGGCGCTATACTTCGGGTTGTGCGCCGGGAAGTAGCCTACAAAGGATGTGATATACTTCCGTGTGTAGCGGCCATTCTCCAGAATCTGCGATGTACCTGTCTTACCCGCGATACGGTAGTGTGTACCTTTGATGTTCTTGGCTGTACCCTTTTCAACAACACCCTCTAACAACAGATGCAGCTTATCGAGTGTTTTGCCCGAGCAGATCTGACTGTTCAATACCTCTGTTTCAAACTTCTCCTCCTCTTCGTCTGCGCGGCTTACCGAGCGGACAAATACGGGTTTGATCATTTTGCCTCCGTTTGCTACCGCATTGTACAGTGCGAGGGTATGCAGCGGCGTGATCTCAAAACCGTAACCATAGGCCATCCAGGGTAAGCTGATACCGCTCCATCCTTTTTGTCCCGGGCGTTTGATCTTCGGCATGGGCTCCCCTACCAATTGCACGCCCAGTGGTTTTGACAGCTTCAACTGGTCTATATAGTCTACAAATTTCTGCGGTTTCAGACCAAAGTGTTTGTCGACAAGTTTGGCCATCGCTACGTTCGAGGAGTGCTCGAACGCTTCCTGGATCGAAACACGTCCCAGACCGCCTTCTTCGTGATCTTTTACCGTGCGGTTGTAGAAGGTATATTCACCATTGCCAACGTCGATCGTATCGCTCAGCTCTATATTCGTATCTTCCAGCAGGGCGATCATCGTCACCAGCTTGAAGGTAGAACCGGGTTCGAACAGGCCACCCGCCGCGAAGTTGAATTTCTCGTAGAAGCTACCCTGACCGTTGCTGCTCAGGTTGGACACGGCTTTGATCTCGCCCGTGCTTACTTCCATCACGGCTACCAGTCCGTCGTCGGCATTGTGCGCCTTCATCGCTTTGAGTAGTGCAGTCTCGGCTACGTCCTGCAGGTTAATGTCAAGCGTCGTTCGCAGGTCCAGGCCATTCACGGCTTTCACGTTGTTGGCGTCTTGTACCGGCATCCATACACCACCCGCCAGCTTCTGATAGTAGGCATAACCATCTGTTCCACCCAGCTGTTTATTGAAGCTATATTCCAGCCCGGCGCCGGTTTCGTTCTCGTTGATAAATCCGATGGTACGGCGGCTCAGGTTCGAGAACGGGCGGTAACGCACATCGATCTTTTCAAAGATCGCACCACCCGCCTGACGTCCCTCGCGGAAGATGGGCCAGCTTCTCATGATCTTCTTTTCCTGGTAGTCGATTTGACGACGGTTCAGGATAATATATCGTTTGTGCCCCGCGCGTGCATCTTTCAAAATGCGGCGATACTCTTCGGCAGACTTGTCTTTAAAGAATCGGGACAGTTGCAGTGCCAACGAGTCTACGCCTTTTTTGAAGATCTCTTCTTTCGGCACAGTGGCATCAAATGCTACCTTATAAAAAGGCAACGACGTAGCCAGCAGGCTGCCATTGTCAGAGTATATGTTCCCGCGGGTGGCTTTTACTTTTTTGTAATCGAACGAAATCTTTGCGCCCATCTTCGCCCACTTCTCCCCCTCCACAAACTGAATATGTCCGGTCTTGATCACCACAGCAATGGCGAACAGGACGACAAACAGGAATGCGATCCGTACTCTTAATAATATGGACTTTTTAATATTCACCTTTCTGTACTACTATCTTATAGGGCGGTGTCAAACTTTCTTGTAATCCGTAGTCGTTCACTTTACGCGCTACTTCCGACTGTTTGCTGGAAAACATCAGGTCGGCTTTCAATGTGGTATAGTCGGCGCGCAGGTCTTCTACTTCTGCCTGTATGGCATTTATGCCGCGCACGGTCTTTTCCGCATAGTGTGTGTTACTGATATACAGTATGCCGAGTGCCAATACGAACAGAATCTTCGGCAGATACTGCACCGGGAACCCTTCTTCGAAATAACTCTCCAGTCTGATGCGGCGCTCCAATACAGCAAACAAGCCACCACCGTTACCGGCGGTCGCTTCGCGACTTTTGCTGCTACTGGGGCGAATCTTAAATTTGTTCTCGCTCATCGTGCTCCTGCCTACTCTATTATATTACTTCCTGTCTACCAGTCTTTCGGCGATCCGCAGTTTTGCGCTGCGTGCCCGCCGGTTTTGTTCCGTTTCTTCCTCCGACGCTTCGATCGGTTTGCGGTTTACCGCCTCAAAGGGTTTCAGCTCATGGCCGTAGAAGTCTTTTTCTACGTCACCAAAAACTTTCCCTTTGTTGATATAGTTCTTTACCATTCTGTCTTCCAGCGAGTGATACGACATCACCACCAGTCGGCCTTCGGTATTCATGACTTCGCCACATTGGTGCAAAAAATTTTCAAGTGCTTTCATCTCTGTGTTCACTTCAATGCGTAGTGCCTGAAACACCTGGGCGAAATATTTATTCTCCTTGCCGCGCGGGGCAATGCTTTGCAGCGCTGCCTTTAAATCTTCCGTACGGACAAAGGGACGATTGGCGCGTTGTTGAGTCACCATCTTCGCGGCGGTCCGGGCGTTTTTAAGTTCGCCGTACATGCCGAAGATCTTGTGCAGGTCTTGCTCTGTATATTCGTTCAACACGCCCGCGGCGGTAAGCGCCAGATTTTGATCCATGCGCATATCGAGGGGGCCGTCAAAGCGAGTAGAGAAGCCACGTTCCGGCGAGTCGATCTGGTGTGAAGAAATGCCGAGATCGGCGAGGATGCCGTCAACTTTGGTGATACCGTTGATCTTCAGGTACTTTTTTAAGTACATGAAGTTTGCCTGACAAAATGTGAAAGAACGATCCGTGATGCTAGCGGCTTCACGCTTTGCGTCTTCATCCTGATCGAAGGCAATCAGCCGGCCACCCTGGAGCTTTTCCAATATTGCCTTACTGTGCCCACCGCCACCAAACGTCACATCGACGTAGGTGCCTTCTGGCTGAATACGCAGCGCTTCGATACACTCGCGGAGCATGACAGGGTTGTGATAACCTTCTGTCATAGCTACTCGCCCAGGTACTTCTGCGCCAGAGTCGACAATTCACCTGGATCTTGAATCAGGTGCTTCTCGTACAGGGCAGGGTTCCATACCTCTACTTTGTTTCCCATACCGACCAGGATAATGTCCTTTTCGATCTGAGCGTGCGCCAGGTATTTCTTGGGGATCAGGATACGACCGTTGTTGTCCATTTCTACTTCCGTAATCCCCGCAAAAAAACTGCGCTGCAGCGGTACAGCCTCTTTGTTAAACTCATTTAACCCCGAAATTTTCGAGAAGACCTTGTTGAACTCCACCATCGGGTAGATTATGAGGCAAGGGTCGAGCGACTTACGGATCATAAGCACATTGCCGTCAGTCTCAGGCAACTGCGCTTTGATCCGCGCAGGCAGGACAAGTCTGCCCTTCGCGTCAAGTTTGCTCTCATATTCGCTGGTGAAGAAAGTCATAGACGTGTAGTGGTTGTCTTTTTCTCCTAAGCAAACATAAGTATTTTTGCTCCACTTCCAACCACTTTCTCCCACATTCTTGCATTATTAACGAAAAAATGTCCAAAAAGGCACTTCAAATGTCACTTTTGATGGCTAAACGACACCAGGAAAATATTTTCAACCCTGCGTTTTTGAGCAAGACGGTGGGTTTTCGACGGGCAAAGACGTCATGGTGGAGCAAAGTGGTTGAAAAAGGGAAGGCCAGGCCATAAAAAAAGGCCGCCTCACGTTGTGTGAGACGGCCCTTACCTAACCTCTGCCCCTTTCGCGAAGGGGCTCTAACCAAACCTAAAACCTAAAACTATTTATAAGCATTTGCGCGGCATATGGCTAACGTTCAGCCTGCATGCGGGCTACGCCCTTCGATACGACCCATGACGGCGTGCCGCCGGTAACAACACGCACAGCAGGACGCGCCGTACGACGCGCGTTGACGGCAGCCACTCCCTTGGAGACCACCGAAGCGGCAGTTCCCGTGGTGACAACGGCAGGTGTGTATCCCGTTTCACGGAACTGCAATCGTTGTACGTCTTTCGAGATCCATATTGGCGCGTTATCATTTTTCTCGCCAGTTTGGGCAGATGCGCCAACCGTTACACAGCCCACCAGAAACATCATTAACCCTAGCTTTTTCATATATATTTGATCGTTTGTTTTCTTGCTCAAGTTTACGAGGTCCGCGGGGAAAATGATATTAGGATCCACTTATAACCTCATTAGATTTATATTAGAGTATTAGAAATACATTAGGATGTCGGTATTATCCCGTGGTGATTCGTATAAAATTCCGAAACCGTTTATTATAGGGGTATTATGAAGATATTGGTCGTTGAAGATGAGACAAAAGTCGCCGAAGTATTAAAGCGCGGCCTTGTGGAAGCAGGGTATGAAACCGATGTGGCCTACGACGGACAAATCGGTCTGCGTTTAGCGAAGAGCGGCAGCTATGATCTTATTGTACTTGATGTAAATCTCCCTTTGCTCAATGGACTGGAGCTCTGCAAACAATTGCGTGAAAAAGATGAGCTTACACCTGTGCTGATGTTAACGGCGCTCGGCATGAGCGACGACATTGTTGCCGGGCTGGAAGCCGGCGCAGATGACTATTTGCCAAAGCCCTTTCGCTTCAACGAGCTGTATGCACGCATTAAAGCCCTGACACGTCGCCGGAGTGTGCAGACACTACAGGCCGCTGCAACCGATAGCGCCACGCACGCAGAAGAGAAACTTGTGTTGGCCGATTTGGAAATCGATTTCGACGCGCGCGAAGTTAAACGCGCGGGTAAGCTGCTGCAGCTTACAGCGAAAGAATATGCTTTGCTGGAATACCTGGCCCGCAACGCGGGGCGTGTACGCTCGCGGTTGGAAATTGCCGAGGCGGTGTGGGGGCTGAACTTCGAGACGGGTACTAATTTTATCGATGTCTACATCAACTACCTGCGCAACAAGATCGATAAACCTTTTACGCCAAAGCTTATCCATACCATCACGGGCTTCGGCTATGTGTTAAAACTACCGGAGTTGTGAAAATAAGACAGCGCCTCGCCCTGCGTTTTATGATCGTTAGCGCACTCGTTACCGGTGCTATCCTGATCTTTATTTATCTTTTTACCCGCGGCTTCGTACACGCCGACTTTGTAGACCGTCTGACGCAACAGTCGAGCCTCGAAGTATTGCACTATGCGACACCACAAGTGCGTGATGTGATGCCGGCGGGATCCTTTAACCTCGTAAACCCATCCGTATCGATTTATACCCGTGACGGAAAAAAGTTGTATGGTCGGGGTGAATATAACATCCCTTCTACCTGGCTCACATTCTTGAAACAAAACGATGTCTTTAATGCCGAGCGCGGCGAATATACCACAGCCGGGCGCAAGCACGAAGTAAATGATGTGTTGTACTTTGTGTTTGTCTCCGCGAAAGATCTGCCGGGCGAGCGCGAGCTGACGTTCCTGCTCAAGGCTACGATTACTGGGTGGATCATGAGTCTGATCCTCTCCTATTTGTCTGGCGTATATTTTTCCGGAAAAGCGTTACAGCCGGTAACACGCGTGGTGGCTGAGGTAAATCAGGTTACCGAAGACAACCTGAGCCATCGCCTGGAGCCCGATCGCAAAGACTCTGCCGTAGACGAGATCGACGAGCTGATCCTTACATTCAACGCGCTGCTGGGACGTATCGAGCGCGCGTTTATAAATCAACGACGGTTTGTACAAAATGCCTCGCACGAGCTGAAGACACCGCTTACCGCGATCATGGCAGAAGTAGAGCTGGCGCTTACCCGCGAGCGGCCACCCGAAGAGTATCAACGTACACTGTATGTGGTGTTGCAGGAAACCGAGCGGCTGGCCACCATTACGCAAGGGCTACTGACACTGGCACGCCTGGAGGAAGGGCCGATGAAGACGGAAATGAATAACCTCGATGTATCGGAGCTTGTCGATCGCACATTGGCCGCCTTCAGCCTCCACCACCCCGAGCGCACCGTGATACGGGAAGGAAAGCTGGGACCATCGCCGCTGCAAGGCAACTTTCACCTGCTGCAAACGGCATTGCTCAACATATTAGACAACGCCTATAAATACTCATCCGACAAAATTTCGGTCATTCTCAGCAGCACGGACCACGACGTGACCATTGTGATTCAAGATTATGGCATTGGTATTCCGCCTGACGATCTGCAGCGAATACGTGTACCCTTGTTTCGCGCGTCGAATGCCTGGTCTATTCCGGGCGCGGGGTTGGGCCTGTCGCTGGTCGACCGCATTGTATCCGTACACCGCGGCAGCTTTCAAATTACCAGTGAGGAAGGCAAGGGCACCCGCTGTACGATGCGGCTGCCCCTGGCCTTTTGATTTCCTTACTCCGCTGCCAACACCTCGGCCGGGTTGGTAACGGCCGCGCGGATGGAGCGATAGCCTACTGTTAGCAGCGCAATGACCAGCGTGGCAACGACCGCCAGCAGGAATACCCACCACGGCATATCAATACGGTAGGCAAAACCCTGCAGCCATTTATCCATAAAGTAGTATGCCAGCGGTGCGGCCAACGCGAAGGCTATTAGAATGAGCTTGATAAACTCCCGCGCAAAAAGCATAACGATGCTTGTTACCGAAGCACCCATGACCTTGCGAATGCCTACCTCTTTCAGCTTTTGGTTGGCCATGAACGAGATCAGACCATACAGGCCGAGGCAGCCGATAAAGATCGAGATGCCGGCAAAGATCTTAAAGAGGATAAAGGTGCGCTCATCTTGCCGGTATTGCGCGGCGACTTCCTGATCGAGGAAAGTATATTCAAAGTAGAAGTCAGGGTATACGCTTTCCCAGGCAGCTTTAACAGCGGCGATCGTCTGCGGCAGGTTTTTGCTGTTCACCTTGATACCGGCATCATAATAGAACTTAGGAAAGGTCATCATGATCACGGGCTCTATGGATTCGTGTAGCGACGTGGTGTGATAGTCGGCTACGACGCCGGCGATTTCTGCCTTGATACGGTATACGCCGGTGATGATGGTTTTGCCGATGGCGGCTTGCGGGTTGGGGAAGCCCAGCCGCTTGATTGCCGCTTCATTTAGGATGTATACATATTGCCGTTGCTCCAGGGGCAGGTCCATATCTGTTTGTCTTTCATCTGCATCGGTGAGCCAACGGCCTGCCAGCAACTTGATGTCATACGTGCTCAGGTAATGCCAGTCGACGGGTTTTACGCTGGTGCTATATCCTTCGCTCGATTTTTCGTACAGCTGAAAATTAGTCCTGAAAAGATTGTCCGACGTAGGCGGCCCCAGCGAAAGCGACATGTTCTGAACTTCCGGTATAGCTTCCAGCCGTGTACGAAGCGACGCCAGCGTGGCCTTCTCATTACTGGGGAGTGGTACATTGATGATTGCATCTTGACTAAAGCCAAGCGGCTTATTGCGGAAGTATGTCATCTGCCCGGCGATCACCAGCGTGCAGATAATCAGCGCCTGTGCGATAATAAATTGAAATACGACCAGCACTTTTCGTACACCGGCGCCTGACGTGCCCTGTGCCGTTACTTTACTTTTCAATACCGTGGCTGGATTAAAGCCCGACAATATGATGGCCGGGTAAAATCCCGAGAAGAGTGTTGTGAAGAGGATCAGCACGAAGAGAAAAGCCAGTAGCATGCCATTGGACAGTAAGTTCACGCGCAGGCTCTTTTCGAGAAATCCGTTCAACCAGGGCAACGTCCACTCGGTGACGCAGAGTGAGATTAATACCGCAATAAGTGTAATGAGAAACGTCTCCCCTAAGAAATACAACGTCAATTGGCTGCGGCGGGCACCAAGGGTTTTGCGTACGCCTATTTCTTTCGCCTTGCGTATGGCCAACGCGGTAGCCAGGTTGATAAAGTTTACGCAGGCAATCATTAGAATGAACAACCCCAATACGCCCATAACCCATAGATTGGACGAATCGATGGCTTTTGTTACCGTTGCATGGTCTGTAAACCGGGTATCAAAATGTATTTCATCCAGCGGTTGTAGCTCGAAGGCCCGATCGCGGGTTGATTCCTTCTCCTCCTTGCGGTAGTATTTTTCAACAAAGCCTTTCAGACCCTGCAATACTGTTTCAGCCTTCATGTTTTCCGGCAATACAAAATACGTGTAACCTGATGCCGTCATTTCCCATGAGTCGGTGGAAAAGCCTCCGAATACGTTGTTCTTCAAAGAGGCCATGGAGATGATCATCGAAAATTGTATGTGCGACTCTGGGGCGGGGTCTTCTATGATGCCTGCTACTTCCAGATCTTCCACGCCGTTGAACCGGATAGTACCGCGGGTCTGGCCCTTCAGTAACTTGTCAGCCGTTGATTGCGTCAGAAATACTTTCCCGGGCTCGCCCAGTTCAACCTTGGGGTTACCGGACAGCACTTTAAATTCAAACACTTCAAAGAACAGTGAATCGGCGTAGACTATATCTTTTAGCATACGCTTATCATCTCCTACAGCTACCAGGCTTTCGTCTTGCAGGTGAATCTGTGTAACCAGCGGTATTTGAGAGAAGTCGTTGCGAAACGCTTTCGCAATAGGATATGGCGTCGCGGCGTTGAGTTCTTCGCCAGAAGACGAACGGGTGCGTTGGGTGATCCGATAGATGTGGTCGTAGTGTTTGTGAAAACGATCAAACCGCACCTCGTACGAGATCAATAAGAAAATGATGATGCAGGCCGTTAGGCCGATCGTCAATCCCAGCACGTTGATGAGCGTATAACTCCGGTTGCGGAGGAAGTTCCGAAAGGCGAGCAACAGATAATTCTTGATCATAAAAGCAGAAAGTTAGTGATCCTGATCATCCAAATGCAGTGCCACACTTATAATCATCTATTTTTCAACGAATTACAATTAACACTACTCAATATTGCACCATAAAGTGTATCGATTCCGATACACCCGCTTGGTTGTTTCCGATACAATTCTCTACCTTTCCCCGCACTAAAAGACGGCGTATGACCACGGCTTCGGTATTGATTGTCGACGATGAACAGGACATTCTGGACACGGCGCGAATGTTCTTAAAACAGGAGCTAAGCACTGTGCATATCGAAAGCGATCCCACACAGCTGCCGGCGCGGATGAAGGCGACAGACTACGATGTGATCCTGCTCGACATGAATTTCACACGCGGTGTAAACGACGGCGAAGAAGGATTTTATTGGCTCAGCGAAATTCTACGCCTCGATCCGCAAGCCGTTGTCATCCTCATCACGGCGTACGGCGAAGTTGATCTGGCGGTAAAGGCTATGAAGAATGGCGCGACTGACTTTGTGCTCAAGCCATGGAAGAACCAAAAGCTGCTGGGCACCGTCCTCTCGGCCCTGCAACTGCGCAGTTCTAAGAAAGAAGTGCTACGGCTGAAAGACACACAGGAGAAGCTCAGCGGCGACCTCGATCATCACTATCATGAGTTTATTGGTACATCACCGGCGATACAGCGTGTGCAAGAGCTTATCACGCGCGTGGCGGCTACCGATGCCGATGTGTTGATTCTCGGCGAGAACGGTACAGGCAAGGAATTGGTGGCGCGGGCCATTCACCGGCAGTCGGTACGACGCGACCATGTGTTTATCAGCGTCGACCTCGGGGCTATTAGCGAGACGCTTTTTGAGAGTGAGCTATTCGGACATGTGAAGGGTGCTTTCACAGATGCCCGGCAGGACAAGGCGGGGCGCTTTGAAATTGCTGCGGGTGGCACCATCTTCCTGGACGAGATTGGCAACCTATCGCCCGCCTTGCAGGCAAAGTTGCTGACCGTACTCCAACACCGCCGCATACAACGGGTAGGTTCGGCAAAAGAAATTGCGGTAGACTTCCGGTTGGTATGCGCGACTAACATGCCGCTGCACGAGATGGTCTTTGACAAGAAGTTCCGACAGGATCTGCTGTATCGCATCAACACGGTAGAGATCCGTGTACCGTCGTTGCGCGAGCGGGCCGATGATATTCCCTTACTGGCCGAGCGCTTCCTGGCGCGCTATGCCCAGAAATATAAGCGACCGGGTATAAAGTTCGACAAAGCAGTATTAAGCCGCCTGAAGAAGTATGCCTGGCCCGGCAACATCCGCGAGCTGCAACATGCCGTCGAGCGGGCAATCATTTTGACCGAAGGAAAAGTTATTGCTTCCGAAGGATTGCTCACGGGCGGTGGACTGCGCCAGCCGGTTACCGCTACCCCGCAGACGCTGGATGAAATGGAGAAGTTATTTATTCAACAGGCCCTGGCCAACCACCACGGCAATGTAAGTACCACGGCCCGAACGCTAGGCCTCACCCGCACAGCACTTTACCGCCGAATGAAACGCCATGGCATTTAATCAGAATTTTACCGTACAGGTGGTCGTGCGTACCGCGTTGCTGCTCGCGACCATGGTAGCCTTTGCCTGGTTGTTGCAACATCCCGATCTACGCTTTAACCAGCTTACGGTCGGGCTGCTGGTGGTGCTGCAAACCGGCGGCTTGATTTGGTATGTACAAAAGACCAACCGCGCGCTGGAACGTTTCTTCCTGGGCATCCGCCACGGCGACTTTACCATGACGTTTCAACAGACCTCGGGCGGCCGCGGCTTCCGGAGCCTGGAAGCCAGTATGCAGCAAGTACTGGAGGGGTATCAGCAGGTAAAGATCGAAAAGGAAGCGCAGTATCATTTTCTGCAAATGCTCGTCGGACAATTGCCCATCGGCATCCTGACATTCGCCGACGGCGAGTTGGTGCTCATGAATCAAACGGCCGCCAGCTTGTTACAGGCGGATGACACCCGCGATTGGAAGCGCTTGCAGGCACAGCACCCCGGCCTGGTCCAGGCCCTCGAAAACCTGGGCGACCACGGGCGTACGTTGTTAGCGCCCGGGCAAGAAAGTGGTACGGGGCACCTCGCGGTGGCCGTGAGTACCACTGTCATTCTGGGCAAGCCCCACCGGTTGATCAGCCTGCAAGATATTCGCACCGAGATCGAGCAACAAGAGATTGAAGCCTGGCACAAGCTGATCCGAATCCTCACACACGAGATCATGAACTCCGTGACGCCCATCGCGTCGCTCACAGAAACATTACAGGCCATGCTGACCGATGCCCAGGGACACCCCAAACCCTACACCGCCGTGACGGCCGACAACCTGGACGATATACGCTTCTCGCTTAATACTATTCACAAGCGGAGCGAGGGTCTGCTGGGGTTTGTTGACAAGTACCGCACGTTGTCGCGTGTGCCGCGTCCAGCGATAGACACCGTTCACCTCCGGTCGTTCCTGGAACATTTGAGTACACTCCTCACGCCGGATTTACAACGTCAGGAGATCACACTTGCTACCGCTGTGGATGATCCGGCGTTGACTATTGCCGGCGATGCAGCGCTTATTGAGCAAGTCATTATCAACCTGGTGAGTAATAGCACGCATGCGTTGCAGACGACGCAGCAGAAACGAATTTCGATTCGTGCGTATACGGCCGAGCGACATATTGTTATAGAAGTGACAGACAATGGTAGAGGTATACCGCCCAAAGAGATCAACGATATCTTTATTCCCTTCTTCTCCACAAGAAAGGAAGGGATGGGAATTGGGCTAAGCTTATCGAAACAGATTATGAGTCTGCATGGCGGCAGTATTCGAGTACAATCGGTTACCGGGCAGGGGGCAACTTTTTCACTTTACTTTAAGAAACAATCTTAACGCGAAACTGGCGCAAGTCTTAGCCCCGCCCCGGGGCGGAGATCCCGATAGCTATCGGGAGTGCCTACCATCGTGACAGTCTTCAGACTGGCGAGAAACCCGTCAGCTGGCTCCGCCTACTCGTTGTGCTGTCATTGCAACACATTATCGCGGTGCAATACCTTCAGTGTACTGTTTTTATAGTTCCTACCGATGGGGATCTCCAGCCCTCCTACCCGCACCGAATGTACGGTGAACGACGAGACGTGATCGCAGGCTACGATGAACGATCGATGTATTCGAACGAACTTGTTTTCGGGGAGCTTCTGCTCCAGGTAGCTGATCTTCTGATAAGTAATGATCTGCCGCTGCTCGGTTTTGATGCGAACGTAATCCCGCAGGCTTTCGATGTAGAGTATATCTTTTAGAAATACTTTAATCATTTCGCGATCTTCTTTTACATAGATGTATGCACCATCAAAGGATTGTACCCCGGGTAATACATCTTCGTTTTGGGTGATGGGCTGGCGGAGCTGGTATATTTTGCTGATGCTGCGTAAAAAGCGGTCGAAGGAGATCGGCTTTAGCAGGTAGTCTACCACGTCGAGGTCATACGCTTCAAAGGCGTATTCGCGGTAGGCAGTGGTGAGGATGACGCGGGGGCGCTGCTTGAGCGACCGGAGCAATTCGATGCCGGTGATCTGGGGCATCTGTATGTCCAGAAAGATGAGGTCGACGGGCCGGTTCTGGATTACCGTGAAGGCGTCGATGGAGTTCTCGGCGCTTTTTACCAGGGTCAGGCCGTTTACGCCGGCAATGTACCGCTCCAGCAATTGCCGGGCCAGGGGTTCGTCATCCACGATAAGACATTTCATACGCTTCGGGGCTAGGGTTCATTTCTGCATGGGCATTTTCTTCGAGGGCCAATCGCAATACGACTAAGTAGGAGTCTTCTTCGTCCAGTACGTCGAGGTGGTAACGGCCGGGGTACATCAGGTCGAGCCTTTTCTTCAAGTTGTCCAGACCAAAGCCTGAATGAAGGTTCGAGTGATAGAAGCGCTCGCTTTCCGGGGGCTTGCTGTTCTCCACTTTGATAATCAGCACGCCGTCGTGAAAACCAATGTCAATACGGATCCACGCACCTGCCAGTTGGTGGCTGACGCCGTGCTTGAATCCATTTTCCACAAAGGGTAGCAGCACGAGCGGTGCAACCTGTAAGTGGCCCACGTCATCATATATATTAAAGGCCACCTCCAGGCGGGCGTCATAGCGGATCTGCTCGAGTGCGATATAGTTGCGGATATAGTGGATCTCGCGTTCCAATGGCACTTCGGCGTGATTGCCTTCATAGAGCATATAGCTCATGAGGTTGGACAACTTATAGACGATCTCCGGTGTCTTCTCGGATTGCTGAAGTGCCAGCACATATAAGTTATTCAGTGTGTTAAAAAGAAAATGCGGATTGATCTGTGACTTGAGCAGCTTGAGCTCGGCCTCGAGCATTTCTTTTTGTAATTGCTGCCTGACGTCTTCAAGAGCTCTTGTGGCCTGCTCGTGTCGATACCATTGTCGCACCAGGTGAAAAGATGCCAGGATCCCCACCACGGAATAAATGGAGAAGATGGTGATCAGGATCTTGGGTGTAAAAAATACGCCCACGCCAAGGGCCTCGGGATAATACATGGGGTAGATGACATAGTACCCCACCACGCGGGAGATGATACCGAACACCGTCATCGACAACAACAGCAAAAAGACGAAGCCGGCATACCGGCGCTGAATGAAGAAGCGATCGATCAGTACGTAGAGGGTATAATAGGCTGCGGCGAGCTTGACGGGCAGATCAATCAGGGAGCAGACCAGGCGCCGGCTGTAGTCCCCGTCGACACGGCCCCACACAATGCCCTCGTAAAAGACGTAGGCCATCCAGAAGATCACGTGCAGCCAAATGCGGTAGCGATCTTGCCGGAGGTCAAAAAAGGACATTTTTTTATCCATGGCAGGCTGAGTCTCTCAGCATATACTGTGAATGTCTGAAATAGGTTATAGAACTGCATTCTTTTTAGACGAACGACACAACGGGCCATACAAACGACTTTCATCGACCGTTGCGGGCCCTGGTGCGGTACAGGCGGTATGTAACGTCGTCTTTGTAACCTTAGTCTAATAGGTCGGTACAGTAAGAAACCCGTTGCCTTTCTTCGCAGTACAATCGCTCATAAACAAACTGTGTATGGCATCGACTCTTTACTTTCATAATTCCAGCAAGTGGCTCCCGGGGCTAATGCTGATGGTATCTATCCTCGCGAGCTGTGCACCGCAACATACAGGTGTTGCCCGGAAGGAAGAGGCGTATGTTTCCTTTCGCATGGTCAACCGCATACCGGTGGTGAGCGGTCGTATCAATGGCAAGTCTGCCTGGTTTATTATCGATACGGGCGCTTCCGTGTCGGTGCTGAACGCTGGCGAAGCCCGGCACTTTGGTTTTCATGTAGCCAATACGGTATATCACGAAGCGCGATCGATCAATGGCCTGGGCGGACGCAGCAACATCTACCAGGTGTCGGGATGTGACCTCGAAATCGGACAGCTCCCGCTGAAGTATATCGCCTGGCAAGGTCAGGATATGCACGCACTGTTCCGGGCGATACACGATAACGAAGAGATTCGCATTGCCGGCATCATCGGCTCCGATGTATTGTCGAAGTATCGCATCAGCATTCACTACAACAAGCTCGCGTTGTCTTACCGGCCGCCACGCCACGTTGTCCCTGCGCCCATAACAACCGATACCCTTTCGATCGCGCCGACGCTGACATCACTCATCACACCCCACCTGCCATGAACCCGACACGTGATTCTGGCACGAAACACACGACGGACACACTGGAGCAAAAGCTGCAGAAAAAGAAGGCTCAGCTTCGCCTGGCACAGACACGGCTCAAGGCAGCCCGGCAGAAGCTCAGGAAGCTAAAGGCCATTGTGTTTTACCAACGGCAGCGTATCCTGGAACTATACCGCGAAAAAAACACCACGGACGACAAATAGGACTGTCGGCCCGGGTAGCGGGTTGGATATTTGAACATAATTTCCCGTTCTTTGACGCCAACCTGAAACTATGGCACAACCATCTTCCTCACAAGGACAGCTCGTCCGCTCACTTGGGCTCTTTTCCGCCTTCATCCTGACCGTAAGCTCTGTCATCGGCTCGGGCGTATATAAAAAGGTAGCACCGATGGCCTCCGAGCTACACTCGGCGGATCTTGTCCTGATGGCCTGGATACTGGCCGGTCTTATTACGCTGTGTGGCGCGCTTAGCAACGCAGAGGTTGCCGGTCTGCTGGCCGACTCGGGCGGTGAGTTTGTGTATTTCCGGAAGCTATACAATCGCTTTTTTGCGTTTCTTTTTGGGTGGACCACCTTTACCGTCATTCGCTCTGCGGCGGTGGCGTCCATTGCCTATGTCTTTTCGCAATCGTTTAATGCCCTGGTACCGCTGCCCGTACTGCCGGCGGAGTGGGCCACGATTTCAATCGGGGGTGTCTTTACTCCCTTCGATAATTTTGGCGTGAAGGTACTGACCGTCGTACTGATCATGGCCCTGTCATATAACAACTACATCGGATTGAAGTTCGGAGAAGGTCTGAGCAAAGCCGTACTGATCATTGTAGTGTTCAGTATCGCTATGATCGTCATTCTTGGACTTACCATAGGTGGTGGCAGCCTGGAGACGTTTCAAACGCCTTCGATTAACTTCCAACCGCGGTCGTGGCTGAGCGCATCCTTTATTCAAAGTATGTTCGCGGCGTTGCTCGGTGCCTTCTGGGCATACGAAGGATGGAGTGCCACGGGCTACATCGGTGGGGAGATCAAGAACCCCAACCGTAACCTGCCGCTGGCACTCGTGTCTGGAGTAATGTTTGTAATGGTGGTATACCTGTGCATCAACTTTACCTACCTCTACATCCTGCCGGTAGATCAGATTATCGCTTCCAAAACCTCGCAGAACACGATTGCCGCTGTCGCGGTCGTGCGTCACTTCCTGGGCGAGCAAGGTGCCTTCTTTATTGCTATCCTCATCCTGCTGACAACGTTTGGTTGTACCAACACCACACTGTTGGGGCCGCCACGATTGTATTATGCGATGGCCAAAGAGGGTATGTTCTTCAAGGCCGCATCGTATATTCACCCCAGGTATAATACACCGTCCAAGGCTATTTGGATCCAGGCTGTCTGGTCATCCATCCTGGTGTTTTCCGGCAGCTTCGACCAGTTGACCGATATGCTCATCTTTGCAGCTTTTATCTTCTACGGTGCCACTACACTGGGCGTATTCGTCTTGCGCTACAAGATGCCGGATGTACCACGCCCTTACAAAGCATGGGGATATCCGGTTGTGCCGGCCATCTTTATACTTTTCTGTATAGCGTTGATTGTTGTCACACTTATCGGCAAGCCGCGCGAAGCGCTGATCGGATTAGCCCTGATGTGCAGCGGGCTGCCCTTCTATTGGTACTGGAGTCGTCAGGAAAAGAAACAGGCCTAAAAAACAGAAAGGTGTCTTTCGACACCCTTTCTATTAACCTAGAGACCTAAACCAACTACGACATATAAAGACAGATATTTTAATTACGTGTTTGATATGTCAAAGGTACTACGTCATATAGGGGGAGGTAAGAGGAGAAGTACCCATGCTAAAGGGGAAAATCACCCTTGAAGCCAGGGGGGTACATTCGCCATCTTTGTAACACGCAAAGAGAATCCCTCTCTCGAAAGCACAGGCCAAGGATTTTGTAAACCCCACAGTTGCAAATCTTTGGCCTCGTTTTTTTATAGGAGCTGGCTGGTAGGAAAGATGTGCCGGCACGGCAGCTTTGCTGGCGCCAGCAGACGCATGGAGTACTACTCCACCTTATAAACCTTGTTCTTAATGGCGTAAATGACCAGTCCTACGCGGCTTTTGATCTGAAGCTTTTCAAAAAGCGCCTCGCGATAACCATCGATGGTCTTAGGGCTAAGAAACATGTCGGCAGCAATTTCCTTGTAGGTCTTCTCGGAGCAAACGAGTTTAAGGAACTCAATTTCGCGGTCCTTCAGGACTATTTCCTCTTCAGCCCGGTGCAGGGAGCTGAGGACGGTGTTGGTGATCTTATCCGAATAATAGAAACCTTTTTCCAGTACGTCGCGGAAGGCGTCTTGCAGCACGGTAGGATTAATGTCCTTGAGCAGGTAGCCATGGGCACCGGCCCGCAGCATTCGGATCACGGTCGCCTCTTCGTCGTCCATGGACAGTGCCAGACCCTTGATCTGCGGTTTGTGGCGGGTAAGCCACTGCATGGTCTCGATGCCATTCATGACCGGCATGTTGATGTCCAGAAGGCAAATATCCGGTATGTTCTCGGGCGATTTCAGTTTTTCGATCAGCTCTTCGCCGTTCTTGACGTGATAGAGTACATGATACTTGTCAAATGTATTGATAAGAGTCTTTAAAGCTTGGGCGAAAAGTGCGTGGTCGTCGACAATTACAATAGAGTATTGGTCAGGCATGCGCCATTTTTTTAAAAGTGTACCCTAAAGATAGGTGAACGCCGCGATTTGGGGAAGTTTCGAGGTCATAAGTAGCACCAATGAGGGATGCCCGGCGCCGCATATTGTCGAGGCTGGAGGTACCGAGCACACCCCGGGTGCCGTTGTGGTAGGCGTCTACATGCAGGCTATCAGCCTGGTAGCTAAGGGTTACCTGCAATTTGCTGGCACCGGATTGCTTGACAACGTACAGGAAAAACTCTTGCAGAATGCGGAATAAAATGATCTCCTCCTCGTGCTCAATCGAGGTCTCCTCTCCGATAGTAGTCAGATTGGCGTCCAGGAATTTCAGCCGGTTAAAGCGCTGCAGCTCAATATTGATGGATTTGATCAGCCCGGCTGCCCCAAGTGCCTCGGGGCTGAGGGTTTTCGACAACAGACGTATTTCTCCCAGGCTGGCGCCGATCAGGTTGTTGACCTCCTCGACATACTGTTTGTCTTCTTCAGACAGCCGCGATTGCAGCATGCTCAGCTGTAACTTGGCAATGGACAGCAGCTGGCCCACGTGGTCGTACAGCTCCCAGGACACATTTTTCAGGCCCTGCTCGCGAATCTCCATTTTTGATTTTGCCAGCTCATCGGCCAGGCGCTTCTCCGCTTCGATGCGAGCCAGGATGAACTGATTCTTTTTGCTTTGAAAAATGACAAAAAAGATAATGATGATGACCACCAGTGTAATCAACGTAAGCGTTGCTGCTAAAATAACTTCGCGTTCCATCATCGTTTCTCTTCTTTAATCTCTCCTCACTTCCGCTCTAAAAAAATGTGCCGTGCCGCCGGACTGTGTCCGCAGCCGGTAGCATTAATCCGTATACGTGTTGGCTAACGCGAACCCGGCGATAAAGCAACTATACATCACCAGGTTCAGTGTAAAGAATATAATTGACAACATGTCCGAGCTCAGCAATAGGGGCATAAAGTTCACACCCACCATAAACGGAATGATCCCTGTATAAAACAGGAACAGCCCGATGCTGATCCAGAACATGAGGTAGCGCTTAAAATACAACACCTTCTCGGTATTCAATATTTCGGCAAAGAATAACCCAATCGTTACCATCAGCAAAATAGCGCCCAGGGTAAAGGTATAGGAATGAAACGGTGCCGTGAGGGTTAGCCGCTGCATCCACAAAAAATTGATCGTTACGGCTATGGGAAACGCCACCAGAAAGCCTGCCACGATCTTTTTGTACCGATGAGTCTTCAACGTATAATAATACACGAAAAAGAAGTATACATATTGTACCGACGTCAGGAGGTTATATAGAAAATTATTTTGCACGACTACTCCAGCGTAAAAATGCTTCACAGCGGCCATCACAAATTCGATGGCAGCCACACCCCACAACAGGTACACAAAGTGCCGCAGGTGTGACGTCGCATACTTGCGATAGTACAACAGCGCCACCAGGGCTGCCAGCAGCTCCAGGTATTTAATCAGTCCGAAAAGGCTCATGACCGCCTGTTACTCCGAACAGTTCGGCTTACACATCTCACCCATATTTCCAACCGAGCCAGGCGCTACCGACATCAGCAAACCTGCCTTCAGAAACATAGCTTCTTTGCTTTCACCCTTGGTGATCAGGTCGTGCACCGGTATAGGTTTACCGGCATCGTCCAGGTACAGCGGGTCAAAGGCAATATGTTTATCCTGTTTTTTGTCGTAGTATGTGGGGAGGTATATAAAGGTCTGGTAGCCGCGCTGATCGCCGGACTCGGCATCCTCCGGATACGCTACGTAGTATAAGCGCAGGCCGGAGACCTCCACACCAATCTTTTTACTTTCATCTTCGAGGTAGGCAATGTACTCTTTGTAGTAGTCCAGCGAGTGCCAGCCGTAGCGGGCGTCTTCGTTGCCATCGCGGAATTTGGTAACGGCGTCAAACCGGGGCTGGTAGGCCTGGTACATTTCGCGCGCACGTTTTAAACTAATAAGCCCGGAGGGCTTTGGCGGGTGACCGTGGTCTTTCTGACAACCGATAGACAACATGCAGATCACGAGCACAAACGGGAGGGTCCCCGTAAAACGTCCAGTTTTCATGATATAGCCGTTAATGAGTTAGCTGTGTTTAACGACTAAACTATGCAGAAAACCAGCACCAGAAAACTAAGGGTACCCGAAAGGGTATTTTTCCCCCTTCTCCCCCTATCCGCGGCAGGAAAAGGGCGCTAATTCGTACAAAATCAAGGGGGCACGGATTACCGACATGCGCCCCGGCTACTCCTCCATCATATCCAGTTTGCCCTGGTAGTAGCCTTTGAGCTTAGTATATATGCGCCCGTTCAGTTCCAGATCGTATGATATAGTGTACACATCATTATCCTTTTGTATGCGCATAAGCCCTCCCTTAACCAAAGCTTCACGCTCATCCATATTCGCCGCGTTGGCCCATATGCCTTGCACGATCTGACCCCAGCCACCTTCGGCATGGTTCAGTTGAAGAATGTAATTATTGGGTTCCAGCGTCTCACTGCGGGTGTTTAGCCAAAAGTCGACTGTTTCACCTTCGCCTGTCACTGCGTTATTGACATAGCTATAACCATCGTCCCAAAACTTAATTCGATGCCTGTAAAATGTACTCCCGGAAGCATTCTGCATTTGAATGGCGGGACCTATTCGTGCTGCGAGCGTTACCGGATGTTGCTGAGCACCCGTCGTAAAATAGTTTTCCCGGGCATCGTCATCATCTCCACACGACGTAATGACCAGGACGGCAAATAGGGACAGCGATACCGCGGTTAGGATTTTACTTTTCATATACATACACGTAAAGATTAACCAGAACGTTTCTGGAAACTTAACGCTCAATATCGCTCAATCGTATAAAAGTGTATGTGTAAAATTAGTTGTATAAATCGGCGGCTGGCTAGCCAAATTTATTGCGACTATCGTACGCCAGGCCCAGTCCTACACTGGAAAGTTTATTCTCGTCTGCCAGCGCTGCGTTGGGAAACAACCGGCGAAACTCCTCTTGTACCCGAGGCACCTCTGTAGAGCCGCCCGTCAGGATCACCAGCTCGATGGCGGCAGCGCCCACGCCGGCGTCATGTATACACTGCGTGGCCGCCTGTGCAATCTTCTCAATCTCCACGCGAATGGATTCTTCAAAAAGTTGGCGGGGCACATCGATAAAAAAGCCCGGCTCTATAAATTCAAATGGCGCCTGATACGTTGCCGCCGACGTTAACGCAATTTTGGTTTCCTCCGCAGACGCGAGCAATGCATGGCCCGTCTCCTGCTCCAACACCGTGAGCAACCGGCCGAAGCGTTTTTTATCGTGCGACTGGTATAACAACTGGCGCGTTTGCGCCACCGTCTTGGTGGTATAGAGAACGTTTACTTTGCTCCACTCGGCCAGGTCGTGATACGGTTTAAGCGGCACCTCCAGATGTTTCTCTCCGTAGGTACTGCGGTAGCCCAGTTCGGGCAAAATGGCCGACAAGCTCAGATCTTTGTCAAAATCGTTTCCGCCGATGCGCACACCGGTGTTGGCCAGGATGTCGCTGGTGCGGTCGGCCTTCTTTACGTAGGCGTTTGAAAGACGAATGACGGTAAAGTCGGACGTACCACCGCCCAGGTCGGCCACCAGCGCCAGCTTCTCGCCTGACACGTTTGCCTCGTGCGCAAACGCAGCAGCGATCGGCTCGAACTGAAAGTCTACGTATCGAAAGCCTACGGCTTCTGCCATCGCTTTTAGCTCGGCTTGCGCGCGGCTGTCGGCGTCGGGAGCGTTGTCTACAAAGTGCACGGGCCGGCCCATCACCACGTGTTGCAGGTCGAGGCCGCTGGTGGCGTCGGCCCTGTCTTTGAGATTCTTGAGAAAGGGCGTGATGATCTTTTCAAACTTCATCACTTTCCCGTTGACCATGGTCCCCTGCTTCATGAGCGAGGTGCCCAGCACACGTTTTAAACTGCGCATAAAGCGGCCGGGGCGACGGGCAAAAAACATCGACACAGCCTCCCGGCCGTATGTGGGCGTATTGTCTTTGGCGCCAAAAAACAGGGCACTGGGAATGGTCACATGCGTGCCTTCTACGGGTGCCAGCCGTATGCCCTCCCGGGTAGCCAGGGCAACGCTGGAGTTGGACGTTCCAAAATCAATTCCGCAGGAGGCATTCATGGGACAGGCCGTTTTTTTAGCCTGCAATTATCTGTGAATTTTTCTTCCCCTCCTACTCCTTCTTTTCGCCGGGTAATATTTCCCGGCACAAAACATTTTTCTGCGTTGCGTTTCGTGGGCCTAGTCGTGATCCTTCAACGTACTGGTCCAAATGATCCGGTCGGTGTGATTCGCCACCGCCTCCGCCAGGCTGCCATTGACGATATGCGCCAGGCCCGTACGGCCGTGCGTGCCCATAGCGATCAGCTCGGCGTCCGTCTCCCGCACAAACTGATTGATGCCTTCTTCCACATCGGCATGGTTGTACACATTTAGTGTGTAGTTGGTAAGATGGTGCTGCTGCGCAAACCGGTTGAGTCGCTCGTGCGTCACCGAATCGTCCAGGAAGTTGACAGGTGTATTGATATATACCAGGTGGAGCGTGGCCCGAAAGAACTCTTGCAGCTCTTTTACTTTTCTGATCAGGTCATCCTGCAAGGTGGGCTCCAGTGTGTTGGGGAAAGCAATGTTGCGTACGGTACCCAGAAACTTGTCTTTGATGACCATCACGGGGACGGTGGCATGGCGAATGATCTTCTCGGCCGTAGAGCCGATCAACAGCTCGCGCAGCCCGCGGGCACCATGCGAGCCCATGATCACTACATCAATGCCGGCGGTCCGAATATATTCAAGCAGCGACGTTTCGGGCTCTCCGTACGCCAGTTTCGCTTCAATACGTATACCGGACGACCGGTGTTTGTCTATGATCTTGCGAAACTCCTCTTCGGCTTTTGCCTCCAGATCATTATACAAGGTCGCGTCGGCGGGCATGGCCGGCACAAAGGCGGCATCGTATACAACGGGCACATCGATAACGTGCACCAGATGAATAACCGCTTCCGAGCGCTCCGCAACATCGAGTGCAAAAGAAAAGGCGTTGAGCGCCGTTTTGGAAAAATCGCAAGGCACCAATATGGTTTTCATAATTTTTATCGTTAGGGTTATACACAGAAGACCAGGAGGGTATATGGCATTATCCGCTCCCAGGGCTAAAGTATAGCGTTGCCATAGGTAAAAATATGAACTACCTCAGGTGGCGTCGTGACTTTCATCAGCCTGGGCACGTGCTTTTAAGCATAATATTATTAGCTTTAACGGCCTGACGCCTGCGCACAGTTTACCGTGTTGCTATAGAGGAAGGCAGTTATCCCATTAAAGCGTTTTGTAGAATTGCCCAAAGCGGATGGCAAGTTGGAAAATTGGACTAAGAGGATGGAACCGAACGAACTAGTACAGTCGGGATTGTTAGAGTTGTATGCACTTGGGCAGCTGGAAGGAGCCGCCCTTGACGTAGTGCAACTCGCCATTACCCAGTATCCGGAGGTTGCCCGCGAGCTCGAACAAATTGAAGAGACACTATTTCTCCTGGCAAAGACACAAGCCATCGCGCCTCCGCTTACCGCGAAGCCGCTGCTGATGGCCAGGCTTGATTTCCGCGAGCGTGTACGCGGGGGCGAAGTCCTGGAACCCGTCCCGCTATTGAGCCCCAAAACTAAAATAGAAGACTTTGAAAAATGGCTGGTGCGCAAGGACCTGGACGCCCCCGAAGGGTTTGGCGCCATGTTTCTAAAGATCATTGGTCACGATCGCGAAAAGACCACCGGCCTGCTGTGGCTGCGCTACGGCGCACCCGACGAAACACATACTGACGAGTTCGAGCATTTCCTCATTCTCGAAGGGACGTGCGACATCACCGTGGGCACCGAAATACACAGCTTCCAGCCCGGCGACTATTTCGCCATTCCGTTACACATCAATCACAATGTGCGTGTAACGTCTTCAACGCCTTGCAAGGCAGTTTTGCAGCGCGTACTCGTTCAGCCTACGCGCTAATTATACCGGCGATTTGGCTAACTCTTTCTTCAACAGCTCATCTAACTTTTCGTAGCCGTCGTTCACACCCTTCTCCATGCCAGATTCGATCATGCCGTCGCGGTCTTCGACAGATTGAAAAATGGAATGTGTTGTTACACGGGTGCGGTCGTGGGGAAGGATTTCGAAATTGACCGTGTCCAGGCATACGTGGCCGGTCTCAGGCATACCCTCAAATTCAAATGTCTGGATGATGCGCACGGGGTCCGACACTTCATGAAAGGTGCCACGAAAAGCATACTCTTCTCCTTTCGGGCCAATATGAATATAGCGATAGGCGCCGCCACTGTGTGCATCAAATTTCTCAATCCGCATATCATAGCCGCGCGGCGACAGCCATTGCGTTAACCAGGCGGCATCGATGTGTGCTTTAAAGACCAGTTCACGCGGTGCCTCAAACTCGCGTATCATCGTAAGATCATACTTATCCGGTTCCGCGACGAGGGTAATTCCTTTTGGTGTCATACGTGTTGCCGTTTAACTAAGCCGTAAACTCGTACGATACCAAAACTTCGTGCCTGCGCGGGGAGGGATTACACCTCTGCGACGCGGCTGGAAGGCTTGTGGTAAATAGGGAACTTGCACGAATTGGCAATAAAACAAAGGCGATTGGCTTCGTGGTGCAAGGCTGTTGCCTTGTTGATCATGCTTGTCTCCTCTACGGTTACAACCGGATACAACGTCATTTCGGTAAAATGGCCGCCGCCGTCCTCGGTCTCTGTCATGACACCGGTAGCCTGATCATGGTACGCCGTCACGACGACACCAGCTTCGGCGCAGAGGTGCAGGTACCACAGCATATGACACGAGGAGACCGATGCCAGGAAAAGCTCTTCGGGATTATAGCGGGTGCGATCGCCGCGGAAGCTTGGATCGGACGAACCGGGTATAACCGGTTTCCCGGTTGCCGTCACCGTATGGTTACGCTCGTATGCACGATAATTGGAGGTTCCACTTCCTGTATTACCCGTCCAGGTAATGTCGACGTTGTAATGATGTTCGTGCATGGCGATCGTAAGTGACTAGATGCTGACTTTCACGAATTTTCTCTAAAATAGTTGTCGATTTGTGCAAAAACCGAAATGCTCTACCTTTGGTATCAACTCCAAAAATTTCATGCTTATGAAAACGACACTGTATATTTTCCTGATGCTGTTTGCCACCGCTGTTTTGGCGCAGCGCGCGCCGGCCGATATACTCCAAACTTCAAAGGGCCCGCTCACCATCCAACCCCTGCACCATGCTACACTCGCCCTTACCTGGCAGGGCAAAACGATCTACGCCGATCCCGATGGCGGCGCCGAGGCCTTCCAGGGTATAGCACCGCCCGACCTGATTCTGATCACCGATATTCACGGCGATCACTTTAATCCCGCCACACTCGAAGCCATTCCAGCTTCGAAAGCAATTATCGTCGCACCCCAGGCCGTCGCCGATAAAATGCCGGAAGGATTAAAAGCAAAGGTTGTCGTGCTGAATAACGGACAGACCACCAATCAGCTTGGCATTTCCATCAAAGCCATTCCCATGTATAACCTGCCGGAAGCTGCCGACGCCAAACATACCAAAGGACGCGGCAATGGTTATGTCCTTACCTTCGGCAACAAGACCGTCTATCTTTCGGGCGATACGGCAGGCATTCCTGAAATGCGTGGTCTGAAGAATATCGATGTAGCCTTCGTGTGCATGAACCTGCCCTATACGATGGATGTACCGGAAGCGGCGGCGGCCGTGTTGGACTTCAAACCTAAAATTGTATACCCCTATCACTATCGCGGTGCCAATGGACTGAGCGATACAGAGCAATTCAAGAAACTTGTGCAGGCTTCGGACAAATCGATTGACGTGCGGACAAGAAACTGGTATCCGAATTGACGAAACGTTCACCAGCGCGAACAAAGAGAAGCAATTGTCCGTATGGGCGGTTGCTTTTTTCTTTTTCGCGCAGGGCTGTATAGGGATAAATTTATCCGTATACGATTCCATTTTCCCATACTTGCTGTACACCGTTGTACTCCTGAAATTTGTACACAAGAAAACGCACTGTATGGAACACAATTTTGATTTCAATAACGAACTGGCCGGTAAGATTGCTCTTGTCACGGGCGGTACCAAAGGAACCGGCAAGGCAATAGCAACCCGACTGCTGGCCGCCGGAGCCACGGTGATTATCACAGCCCGCAACGCGCCAGAAGATAGGTCGGAAGACTTTCACTTTATCAAGGCCGACTTAAGTACACCGCAGGGTACCGAAAAGGTCGTTCAAGAGGTCTTGTCAAAATTTCAAAAGCTCGATGTGCTTGTGAATAACCTCGGAGGATCGGAGACGCCGGCAGGTGGATTTGCCATCTTGACCCACGAAGATTGGCTCAGTACCATAGAAACAAATCTGTTGGCACCGGTACAATTAGATCGAGGCTTTCTGCCCAACATGATCGAACGCAAAGCAGGCGTAATCATTCACATCGCCTCCATCCAGGGTAAGCTTCCGTTGCACGACTCCACACTTCCGTATGCAGCGGCAAAAGCCGGATTGATCAACTACAGCAAGGGGTTGTCAAAGGAAGTATCCCCGAAAGGCGTGCGAGTACTAACAGTTTCTCCCGGTTGGATTATGACCACCGCCGCAAAACGAATGATGGAGCGAATCGCTGACAGTTCGATGATTTCACTGGATGAAGCAACACAAAGTGTCATGCGTGCGCTGGGAGGAATTCCCTACGGAAGACCAGCAGAACCAGAGGAAGTGGCAGAACTTGTCGGATTTCTTGCTTCTCCACGCGCCGGCTACCTGACCGGCGCGGAATACGTAATTGACGGAGGAACCATTCCGACCATTTAAAACAAGTATTAGAGTTTTTTTGCTTTTAACCAATAATAAATCAATATGAAAACAATGAATTTGCCAACATCAGTAAAGTCTTTGATTCAGGCACAGGAACGTCTCGATAGTGTTGCTTATGCAAAGAGTTTTTCGCCAGATGCCAAAGTGTTTGACGAAGGGAGAACGCACGAAGGACATGATGAAATAAAACAATGGATCCAACGCGCAAATGCAAAATACAAAACCGTCATGGAGCCGGTTGAATACCGTGAGGCATCCTCGGGCGGTATCCTCAAAGCGAAAATAACGGGTTCGTTTGAAGGAAGCCCGGCCGTCCTCACTTACTATTTCCGTTTCAAGGAAAACCTTATTAGTTCTTTGGGAATTACCGGCTGACGTCTCAATCAAAATAGGGGCTATTGTTTAATCAAGGTGATAAAGGTAATTTGTATTCATGTACGAACGAAAGATAACACCTTCACTCAATTGTGGGCTTGACCTGATTGGAGAGGTTCTTTATGGAAAATGGAAAATTCGTTTGTTGTGGTTTATCAATGAAGGTCATCAAAGACCCAGTGAACTGCAGCGCAAAATCCCAGATGCGTCCAGAAGGGTATTGAACATGCAGCTAAATGAACTTGAGGCACACCAACTTATCACGAAGATAATATTTCCGGTTGTACCCCCTAAAGTCGAATACAGCCTGACCGACCTCGGAAAGAGCTTAATACCGGTAATCGGAGCGCTTGGGGAATGGGCAGATCACCACCAGGAAGTACTGCGCGAAACAGTCCTAAAAAACATCAGCTCATCGTAATAAGCGCTTTTTATCGCGACACATCCGCGCCAGCGTGAGATTGTCTTCTTCTGTTAGTTTATCCCGATAACCTCTGAAAAATCCAGTCGTCCAAAACGACTGAAGTAATCCTATACTCTAATACTTCATAATTCGGTAGGTTCTCCTCCGATATCCCCTGGCAGGGAAAAATGTACCAGGCGCATGGATATTTGTCCATTTTCTTGGGCCGTCATCCGCTGCACCTTTGTACCGTCAAATTACTACAACAAAAAAATTAATAAGATATGAATAGCGCAGCCACTGCCATCTGGACCGGCACCATCAAAGAAGGCAACGGTAACCTTACAACGCAAAGCGAAACGTTAAGTAACGCAGCGTACTCGTTTCAGTCACGACTAAAAAAAGAGACAGGCACAAATCCCGAAGAATTAATGGCTGCAGCGCATGCGGGATGTTTCACGATGAAGCTAAGCGCAGACCTGACATCCGCAGGATTTATTCCCGAAGAACTCACCACGACGGCGATAGTATCCCTCATCAATGGAGTCATCTCTAAATCTGCGCTTCATAGTCATGCGCGCGTCCCTGGAATAACAAAAGAGCAATTTATCAAGATCGCAGAACAAGCTAAAGATACTTGTCCTGTAAGCAAAGCGTATAACATGGAGATCACGTTAGAAGCACAACTGAAGTAATACCATCAAACTCTAAATATTAACTAAAATGAAAGCAATCATCTTATTCACAGCAGCTACTATCATTAGCGTTTCGCTCTTTGCACAGGGGAAAAGAGTGCCCGCGTCTGCGGGACGACAAGAATTCATTGAAGTGGAGAAAAATGTAAAACTCCATGTTACTGACATCGGTGAAGGACAACCCGTCGTGTTGATTCACGGGTGGCCACTCAGTGACGCCATGTATGAATACCAATACCAGGCGCTGGCACAGAGGGGGTTTCGCGTAATCGGCATTACACTGCGAGGCTTTGGAAAATCAGACAGGCCGTATGGAAAGTACGATTTTGACGTCTTCTCAGACGACATAAAAGTAGTGCTGGAGGAACTTAAAATTCAACGTGCAGTCCTGGGAGGTTTCTCAATGGGTGGTGCAGTGGTTCTTCATTATGTAACGAAGTACAACGCCGCCCACGTAAGCAAACTCGCATTGTTTGCAGCCGCTGCGCCTTCGTGGAAAAAGCGTGACGATTTCCCGTATGGAATTTCAGACGCTGATGCCGAAGGACTGATAAAAGCCACCATGACCAGCCGGCAGGACTTGATCGCCAGCTTCGGGGCAGCATTTCCGGCAAAGGAAGGCGGCATATCAAAGAACGTAGAGAAATGGCTGGAGAGCATCAACCTGGAAGCATGGCCTTACGCGATTACGCAGTCAATCACTGCACTGCGCGATCTTGATCTGCGTCCTGCACTACCAAAAATTAAGATCCCAGTCGCCATTTTTCATGGCACGCAAGACAAGCTGTGTAACTTTGTGTTTGCCGAAGAACTTCAAAAAGGCATTAAGAACTCATACATTGTAAAATTTGAAAACAGTGGTCACGCATTGTTTGTCGAAGAGGCAGAGAAATTTAATACTGAACTTGAAAAGTTCGCAAAAAAATAAATCGCGGCACGTTGCCGCTAAAGGAACAGCCATCGCCCCAGGGATCGCGTCATCCACACGGATACAACACGGCACTAAAAGAAAGGCGTCCGCATAATCAGCGGACGCTTTTCTTCATTTTAACAAGAGTCGTGCGTTTTAACACTTTTTTGTTTGCCAGATCTTTGACGAATTGTGATTCAGGATCACTTGCCATGCGGTTTTGATTTTAGCTGTTTTAAAACTTTATCCAGTTGATCAAATCGTTTTTCCCATAGTTGCCGGAACTGGTCCAACCACGCGTCCACTTCTTTTAGTTTTGTTGGATTAAACGAGTAGTATATCTCGCGACCGGACTGTTCCTGCTGCACCAGCTCGCATTCGGTCAGGATACGAATGTGTTTGGAAACCGCTTGCCGGCTGGTATCAAAGTGCTCAGCCAATGCGTTCGGCGTCATCGCCTGTATCGCAATGAGTGTCAAAATGGCCCGCCGGGTAGGATCGGCAATGGCCTGAAATACATCCCTTCTCTCAATCATACATTTAATTGGAAACTATTTGATTGCAATATATGCGCAACTACGTGGCTTCTCAAATATTATTTTTCAAACGCATGCAACCTTCCCCCCTTCATCGGTATCTTCTGTCAGTACCCCGTATTCTCCACATTTTAAACCCTCCTGCGTATGTTGAAGAATTTCATCATCATTGCCTTGCGGTCGATGTCGCGGCAGAAAATGTACACCACCATTAATATTGGTGGTTTTGCGCTGGGGCTTGCCACGTGCATGCTCATCTTCCTGTTCATCCGGCACGAGCTAAGCCATGATCAGGCCTACCAGGAGGGGAACCGCATTTATCGGCTCTATAATAATTTTACCAAACCCGATGCCGGCAAATGGACGTCCATGCCTGCCTCGGTGGCGTCTATCGTGAAAGCTGACTATCCTGAGGTCGAGCTTTCCGCGCGGCTTATTCCCTTCAACTGGTTTAAAGCCGGCAGCAACTTGTTCCGCCGCGAAGAGCAGGCGGAGAATACCTTTGAAGAAGGCTTTGCTTACGCCGATCAGGCCCTACTTCAAATTCTGGAAATACCCATGGTCTATGGTAACGCGCTGCATGCGCTGGATCGCCCTAATACCATTGTGATCTCAAAAAGCAAAGCTGACAAATACTTCCCGGGCGAAGACCCCATTGGCCGCACGGTTGTCTTAAATGACGAGCGCAAAGTGCCCTTTACCATTGGCGGGGTGATGCCGGATTTTCCGGCCACATCACACTTGCATTTTGACTTCCTGATCACGCTGCAAGACGTTGAATTCTGGCCCGGCGAGCAAACGAGCTGGTGTTGCTGGAACTACGATGTATACCTGCGCCTGCGCCCCGATGCCGACCCGCATGTCTTAGAACAAAAGCTGACCAGTATGCGCGATAAGCACTTGCTGGGTTATATGAAGGAGGTGGGCGACCAATCTATCGACGACGTACGCAAGTATCATCACTTCGGCCTGCTGCCTGTACGCGATATATACCTGACCGCCGAAATCAACGACTCCCTTCAGCATGGCGATATGCGGTACGTTTGGCTGTTTGGAGCCGTGGCGTGTTTTATCCTCGCGTTGGCGTGTATCAACTTTATCAATCTTTCGACGGCCCGGTCGGCCAATCGTGCAAAGGAAGTGGGACTGCGCAAAGTTGTCGGCTCATTGCGTTTTCACCTGGTCCGACAATTCCTGATGGAGTCGTTGCTCTATAGTCTCATCTCCTTTGTCATTGCCTTGCTGCTGGTATGGATGGCATTACCCTCTTTCAGCGCTCTGGCCGGTCGTACGCTCGCCATGCCGTGGACAGCCTGGTGGTTGGTGCCAATGGTCTTGCTTGCTGCGGTACTGATCGGCGTGGTCGCCGGTATATATCCTTCGTTTTACCTGTCGGCTTTCAAGCCGATCGATGTATTGAAAGGCAGCGTGAGCCGCGGCAGCCGCAGCGCCGGACTGCGCAACGGATTGGTGGTCTTTCAATTCACCACCTCGATGGTCTTGATCATCGGCACGTTTATCATCTACCGGCAGATGAATTATATGCTGCACACCAGGATCGGGTTTAGCAAAGATCAGGTCATCATGATCCAGGGCACCAACACGTTGACCACAGAGGGACTCAAAACGCTGAAAGACGAAGTATTAACCTTGTCCGGAGTGCAGCATGCCACTACCGGCAATTATCTGCCCGTAGCGGGATCACACCGCGATCAGAATTCATTCTGGAAAGAAGGGCGCTCCAAGATCGACAAAGGTGTTTCCGCACAGCGTTGGTTTGTAGACCCCGACTATTTGGCCACCATGGATATGAAACTGCTACAGGGCCGGAACTTCGATGTACAGATCGCCTCCGATTCCCAGGCAGTCATCATTAATCAGGCCATGGCCCGCGAGCTGGGCTTACAAAACCCGCTTGGCGAGCACATTCAGAATTGGGAAACATTTACCGTGATCGGCGTAGTCGAAGACTTTCACTTCGAATCCATGAAAAGTAAGATCAATCCTTTGTGCATGACGTTGGGCAGTGGCGGCTCGGTCATGGCCGTCAAGACACAAACAGCCGACATGCAGGGTATACTGAAAGCAATTCAGGATAAATGGGACGTGGCCATGCCCAACCAACCTTTCCGGTATACCTTCCTCGACGAAAGCTACGCCAGGCTCTACGAAGATGTGCAGCGCATGGGGAGTGTGTTTGCAAGCTTCGCCGTGCTGGCTGTCATCGTTGCCTGTCTGGGATTGTTCGCACTTTCATCCTTTATAGTTGAACAACGTAGTAAGGAGATCAGTATTCGGATGGTGTTGGGTGCCTCTGTCAATACCATCCTGCGCCTGCTGACGCAGAGCTTTGTACGCCTGGTATTGATCTCGTTTGCCTTGGCTACTCCGCTGGCCTGGTACCTCATGCAGCGATGGCTGGACGACTACTCTTACCGCATCGAGCTCACGTGGGATGTATTCGCCCTGGCGGGCGTCGCAGCGCTCGCGATTGCCTTGTTAACAATTAGTTACCAATCAATCAAAGCCGCGTTGGCAAATCCGGCTACGCGGTTACGATCGGAGTAAAAGAAGAAGGGGCTTCAAAGCCCCTTCTTAAATGCGTTCACAATAGCGTCTACTGGTTGATATAGCAACGTTTCATTGACCATAAGCATCGCGCGGTTGTCGCCGTCGGGTATAGGCATCAGGATGTTCGATTCGCGCAGGGTGTCTCTTAACTTTTTACGGTCTATCTTTTTATCCAGGTCAAGCGTATAAATGTTCGTTCCCCCGTCAAGCGCGCCAATCTTTACACCTGGTAATTTATTCAACGCTGCAAAGATTACTTTGGACGCCTGAATGGCATTTTGCAAACGGGTTTCAAAACCTTCCATGCGGTGTAATGCCATGGCGGCATTCGCCCAGTTGCCATACATGGCACCGCCGTGTACTTTCACCAGGTGGGCCATCTTGTCTATGACCTCGCGCGGACCGCACAGCATAGCGCCGGCTGCCGCGCCAAAGTATTTGTAGAGTGAAATGTATACCGTATCAAAATAAGAGGCATATTCTTTAATCGATACACCTGTCCAGCCGGAGGCCAGAAAGATACGTGCACCGTCGAGATGCAGGCCGATGTTGTTGCTGCGACAATAGGCGCTGATCTTTTTTATTTCTTCCAACGGCACCACCCGACCGTCGGCACGGCGTACGGGGTTTTCAATTGACACCGCTCCTACATTTGTTTTGAATACCTCCGCCTCCTTTAATGCCGCAATACCTTCTGCTAATTGTTGCCCGGTGAAGTATGCCGCGTCTTTCGCCAGCGGCACAAGCCGTTTGCTAAAGATCGTTTGGGCAGCGTCGCTTTCGTCCCGGAACACATGGCTGGTCTCCTGTACGATCACTTTGGTATTTTCACCACTCAGCACCGAGATGGCCAGTTGGTTCGACATCGTACCACTGGGCATAAAGATGGCTTTTTCCTTGCCCGTTATCTCGGTAAACTTTTTTTCCAGCGCTTCAATAGACCCACCCATGCCATACCGGTCGCGGCCAATGCCGGTAGTCGCCTGAAACTTTTGCAGCTCGGCCAAATAGTCAACAGGCTCAAACATTTCGCCGTCGCCAAAGAATTTCACCGCTGGCCCCGTCGGCGCAGCAGGTTGAGTGTGCCCCATGCTCGTCGCCAAGACCGACGATACGGGAATCATGGCCGGCAGCAATGCCGCGCCGGATGTCTTTAGGAATTTTCTTCTGTCCAGGTTCATGGGATAGGTGTGTTACAACCGCTGTAAGATAGGTACGTGACAAGGGATCCACAATACTATTCGCTGCGCAACACCTCCGCGGGAAGGGTCATACGATACGAATAACAAGATCATCAAGCTTACCTCCTACCCAATATTCACGCCATGAATAAATGACCCTACGGGACCCCTGGGGGCCTTAGCCAGTCGCCGGACGCCCATCGGCGGACGGAAGTGTCCGCTGGCGGATGATACCAGCGTTGTCTATTTCACCCAATACCCGTTGGCCCCACCCCCCTGGAATACAAGATCCCTGTGTAACATATGTTTTCCTAACAGGCTCTCGCCGCTACCTTTTGTCAGATCATATGCGTACACCAACGTGTCATACTCCGCAAACGTTGTATACATGCGATTTTTCTCATCCACTGCATAGTACCTACCGGGGAACGAAATAAATTCTCCTTTTTTACTTACAAGATTTATTACCCCGTCAAATTCGCCACATTGTATCGCCATGAACATTTTCGGAATGGGTTGCGGATCAGGGATCCAGACGCCAGCTTCGCTCTCCAATGGCCCTATATATTTTTCGGTAATGCTATCGCCCACAAGGCATCTCATCCAAACGTCTCCGGTATTTTCTAAACTCGATCCTGTATTAAGGCAAATGATCAATACGACCCGGAAGGAATCTACTTCGATGGTATCATAGTTGATATTATACCTATCGGAAGGATATTTCACGAGCGAGAACTTGCCTTCCCAACGCTCCTCCACGGGAGCTACGGCTGCCTGTTGGTGCAGCCAATACACGGCGTTCCCTATAGTGATCAATGTACCGATCACTATCACAACCAGTATACCCGCCACAATCTTAAGTACTATACTGGAACTGCTTAAAACAGCCCTGCATCCGTAGACAACCACCGCCAGCACGATAAAGACAACGACCAGGAACAGCGTCTTGGTTAAGACAAAATACGTGTCATGAAGTTGTATGTCGACCGGCTGGCCATCCCATAACGCTTCTCCAAAAACCAGGATTCCGGTAATTAACGTCGACAGCAGGATGGCGCCAGCCCAGTATAGTTCTTTTCTTTTATCGAATCCCATTGACATTTATCGTTCAGGAATGCACATAAGCGGCTTAAAGTAGAAAAAATCATACGGCAATACAACAGACCGCCAGGTTCACTATATTTGGGTTCCTACAGTATGTATGGTACAACCTACCCGTAACTCCCCGCCACGGAACTTTGCGCACAAAGTTCTCGGCACCCTTAGCCTTCAACGCTCTTGGTTTAAGAAATTTACAAAAGCCATCTGGATCCTGCTCATAAGTTTTATCGTGGCGGTGCCGCTGTACTTTTATGTGGTTAGTATCAACTTGTTCGGCCTTTTTGGCGAGATGCCCAGCCTCCGGGCTATTGAAAATCCGGAGAATGATCTCTCTTCCGAGGTTATCTCTGCCGACGGCGTATCGCTGGGGCGTTACTTCCGTTATAACAGAAGTCAGGTAACGTACGAGCAGCTTGCACCCGTACTGGTTAAAACCCTGATAGAGTCTGAAGACCACCGTTTCCATAACCATTCCGGCATCGACTTCTGGGCCTATCCACGGGTAATCTTTGGTGCGTTAACCTTTAACCTCCAGGGCGGCGGCAGCACGTTGACCCAGCAGCTTGCCAAGAACCTCTATACGCTCGACCTCGACGGGCCGTTGGCGAAGGCCGGTAAACTACCACAACGGCTCATTCAAAAATCCAAGGAGTTAATTATCGCCATCCAGCTCGAACGTAATTATACGAAAAACGAAATTCTGACGATGTACTTAAACACCGTCGAGTTTAGTAGCAATGCGTATGGCATTAAGGTTGCGAGTGAAACATATTTTAATAAACCTCCGTCAAAACTCAACCAGCAGGAAGCGGCCGTGCTGGTAGGGATGTGCCAGAATCCCGATTATTTTAATCCTCATTATCACGCAGACCGATCGCTTCGCAAACGAAACGAAGTGTTATACAAACTTTACACACGTGGACATATCGCGAAAATCCGTTACGATTCGCTGAAAGCGTTGCCGCTCGACTTGAAGTATTCCGTGCAAAACCAAAACAAAGGCATGGCAACTTATTTTCGTAGTGTTCTTTATCCAGAGCTTAGTGCGTGGTGCAAGGAACATGGCTATGATATACGCGATGCCGGATTGAAGATCCATACCACGATCGATAGCCGCCTGCAGCGCGATGCCGAAGACGCGGTGGCTGACCACATGGCTGGCCTACAGCAACAATTCAACCGGGAGTGGCGCCAACGCGGTCTTAACCCCTGGGTAGACCCTCGTACGGGGCAGGAAATAAAAGGCTACCTGGAGGCCAAGATCAAACGCACCGATGCGTATCGCAACCTGGTGAAACACTACGGCGCCGATTCCGATTCGGTGGGCATCCTGTTACGTGCTAAAAAGCCCATGACCGTCTTTACCTACCACGGCGAACGCGACACACTCTTCAGCTCCATGGATTCGCTGGCGTACTATAACCGGTTCCTGCAAACCGGACTGATGTCAATGGACCCGCGCACCGGCGCGATCAAAGCGTGGGTGGGCGGCATCTCGCACAAATATTTCAAATATGACCACGTACGCCAGGGCACACGTCAACCCGGCTCTACGTTCAAGCCCTTTGTTTACGGCACCGCCATCGAAGCGGGCTTTAGTCCCTGCCAGGAATTTGCAGACATATCGCCCACCATCCGCCTCGCCGACGGCACGCCCTGGACACCTGCTAATTCCAACGGATCCCACGGCTCAGGCGACATCATGACCATGCGCCGGGCCATGGCGTTATCCTTGAATTCCATTACCGCACAGGTCATGCAAAAGGTTACGCCGCAAAATGTCGTTTCCTTTGCCCAGCGATTGGGTATCACCAGCAAACTGGACGCGGTACCTTCACTTTGCCTGGGTACGAGTGACGTTACGTTATATGAAATGGTGGCGGCTTACAGTAGCTTTGTCAATCTGGGCATCTACACACAGCCCTTTTATATCACCCGCATAGAAGACAAGAATGGCAACGTATTAGAGAATTTTACACCCAAAACCCGCCAGGTAATGGACGAGCTCACGGCGTACAAAATGATTTATATGCTACGTGGCGGTGTAGAAGAGGTCGATGGCACTTCGGCAGGACTGAGCTACGACCTGAAGGTAGGCAACCAAATCGGAGGAAAGACGGGAACGACTGATAATGCATCCGACGGCTGGTATATTGGCATCACGCACAACCTGGTGACCGGCGTCTGGGTAGGTGGCGATGAGCGCAACATTCACTTCCCTTCCTGGAGTTTTGGTTCAGGTACGCGCAGCGCACGCCCTATTTGGGATAAATATATGACCATGGTCTATCGCGATCGAAACGACGGCTATGACAAAGGTACATTCCGCCAGCCATCCCAAAAGCTGGACATCGAGCTGGACTGCAGCCAGTATATTGATACGCCGACGGAAGAAGGAACTTTCTAACCTCCTACAGCGATCCTGGTATCAGTACGCATAGCGACAATACCCGTTTACCTCCTGCACAATCTTTTCAATGTTGTCCTTGATCGAAAGTGACAAGGCCTCGATAAGCGCCGAGTTGAAATCGGCACGGAGCAATTTTGGGGAGCCGTAACGCATGTCCGGTGTTTGGGGAGCGTGTTGGCTACGAACAACATCTTCTATCAAAATCGTGTCACCCTTCCGCAATCGATAGCGACATTGTGCATAAGCCATGGAGTTACCGATACCTTCTTTTTCATCAAAAGCATAGGCAAAAAGCAAATAGATAAAAGATCCTTTCTTAAAATATTGCCCCTGGGCGCCAATGCTGTCGATCCCTATTTCCAGTACCAGGTCATCCGCAGTACGAGCACTATCCGCAGTAAAAATGCCGCTTCGTGAGCTCTCGGTGATTACGGCCGATTGAACAAACGAGGCTACGTCTTGTTGAATCGAAGCGCTACCAAGCCTGTAGTCAAACTCACTTCCCCACTCGTTATAGATGATCACAGGAATGACGTACGAGCGCGCTGCACGAACAGATCCGGGTCTGTTAAAAGAAGGATCCGTTATTACCGGTCTCACGACCTGCACCTGACAGGCGGACAGCTTCTGATTTTTGGGCGCATCGTGCAGGTATTGCAAGCTGGTTTTCCGACTGGTAAAGTCTTTATAGAAGCGAGTGGAGGAGCCACAAGATGTCGCTCCGAAGGCCATCACCACGAGGCCTGCCAACGGTAGGTATATTTTAACGTCCATAGTTTACGAGGCGAAAACGGGTTTTGGCGATTGCTTTTACGGTCTCGTTCGACGTGCAGTCAAACGCTTGCTGATAGCGGGCCCGAACATCCACCGAGTCGGCTTTAAGTGCATGGAGGCAATCCGTTTTCAGGATCAGCGCCTGACAATCCAGCCCGTCGCCCGGAAATTTTGCTATCATCTGATACGAGGCCAGGTATTTTTTCTCATTTAACAGCCGGATGGAGCGCAACAGGATACGGGTAGGACCATCCTCCACGTAACCGATCTTAGCATCGAATTGCTCCCATTTCCTTTTGTTAATATAGTCGATCAGCTTCGCGTCAGGCACTTTCTGCGCATCGATCAGGAAAAGTTTCTGTTGGATGGGCTGGTTCACCGCTTTCGGGTACGTCTTGTCCGTAACAACCTGGTAGGTAGCCGAAGATCCACAGGCCATACATAGTCCGGTAACGACCAGAAAAAGCATGGCGTTTAGCACACATCGATAGTTCATGCAGGTGATAGAGTTTACACGAAATAAACGAAAACCACGCAGGATTAGTATACATACCTATATTATTTTCTGGCTACGTCCAGGCATCTCCGTTTTTTACAACAGCCGGCAGCCGTCCATCCCCATTTACTTCACTACCGGCAATCATAACGATTTCTTAAAAAAGCTTTTCGGTCGCAAATCCCGATACCGCCTTACCTTTCGGACATGGCCGGACAACATACGTCCGGTTAAACTTCATAGCATGAATCTGAAAATATCGCTGCCCCTGTTCTGGGCAATCCTGCTGTGCGTGACGGCCCACGCGCAAACCGACAAAACCCCTATCAACCACCTGCAAGTGATCGGCTCGCACAACAGCTATAAGAAGGCCATTGATCCGTCCTTGTTTCGTATTCTGCAACAGCGCGACTCCCTGCGCATGACGCGCATTGATTATAGCCACATCAGCATCCTCGAACAACTAGACCTCGGGTTGCTCAACCTCGAGATCGACGTCTATGCCGACGCGCAGGGCGGCCGTTATGCACATCCCAAAGGCCTGGAGTGGGCTCCCGGGCAACCGCCCTTCGACCCGGAAGGTGTCATGCTCAAGCCTGGTTTTAAGATCTTCCACATTCAGGACATCGACTTCCGCAGCCACGCGCTCACGTTTAAGCAGTGCCTGGAGCAGCTCAAACAATGGTCGGACAAACACCCCACCCACTACCCGATCTTCATTACCATGAACGCTAAAGACGAAACGATCGACAAACCGGGCTTTACTGCGCCGGAGAAGTTCACGCCTGCGGTATACGACGCGCTGGACCGCGAGATCCTGGAGTACCTCGGCGCCCGCGATGTCATTACACCCGACCAGGTACGTGGCAAACAAAAGACGCTGGAAGCCGCCGTCCTGAAACAGCAATGGCCTACACTCAAAGAGGCCCAGGGTAAATTTGTCTTCATTCTCGACGAGAACGGCGCCAAGCGTGAGCTGTACGAAGCAGCCCACCCGTCGCTGAAAGGGCGCGTCATGTTCACCAACGCGGAGCCCGGCACGCCCGAGGCGGCCATCCGCATTGTTAACGACGCCAGGGGCAACGTTGCCCTGATCAAAAACCTGGTCGAAAAAGGTTATATCGTACGTACCCGGGCCGACTCGGACACGCAAGAGGCACGGGCCAATGACAAAAGTGCCTTCGAGGCGGCGTTACAATCAGGCGCACAGATCATTACAACGGACTATTACCGCAAAAGCACGCACTTTGACTCGGAATACATCATCACCTTTGAAGGCGGCGGTTTTTCACGGGAGAATCCCCTGTTTACGGGTAAACAGTAACTTTTTTTTGTTTTTTTCACCCAGGTGAAAATTCTTGCGGCAGTAATACGGCATGTTTGCATTGTCAATACGACAACGACTTAACAAACACGCATATGAAACGTACTGCTACCGCCGTTTGGAACGGCAACATCAAAGAAGGTCAGGGCCATATTTCTACGGAAAGCGCTGTCCTGAACAAAACATCCTACTCTGTTGCCAGCCGGTTTGAGAACGGCGTTCTGAAATACAACGGGCAACCGTCCACCAACCCGGAAGAACTGATGGCAGCGGCCCATGCCGGATGTTTTACCATGAAGCTGAACCTGCTGCTGACGACCGCCGGTTTTAACCCCGCTACGCTGGAAACACAGTGCAGTGTAACGCTCGACCCGAAGATTGCTGCCATTACCCAGTCAGCGCTAAAGCTCAAGGCGAGGGTGGCCGGCATTACCAAAGAACGATTTAACGAGATCACGCAAGACGCCAAAGCCAACTGCCCGGTGAGCAAAGCGTATCAAAACAACATGGAGATCACGCTTGAAGCCGAGCTGCTCGCGTAAGTGTCACCTGGCTGTTACCGGATTCGGGGCGCTCATCTTATCTTTGTACCGCCCCCACCGGGTGCACGATTGATATGGATCAGAACAAAGCGTTTCTCACTGAACGGCTAACAGCTTTTTCCGAGCTCACTGCGAACGACATCGCGGTGAGCTTGCCTTTTTGGAAAACCCGCAAGATCAGCAAGGGCGATTTCTTCAACATGCAGAATATCGTCTGCTCCGACCTCGGGTTGGTGATCAAAGGTATCTTCCGCATATACTATATCGACGCCGGGACGCAGGAAGAACGCAATGTTTTTTTCTTTTCTGAAAACCAGTTCATTGTATCTTTCCGCAGCTTCCTGCACCGCATGCCTTGTTACTATTTTATCCAGGCGCTGGAAGACTCTGAAATCATCTCGATTCAGCATCACGATCTGAACTACCTGTATAGCACCTATAAGCCGTGGGAACGTTTCGGCCGCCGGATTGCCGAGCTGTTTTTTGAGTATTCTCAATCAAGCATCGAGGACCAGCTTTTTAGCACCGTAGAAGATCGTTATGTCAAGCTTGTGCAAAACCATCCGCAGCTGGTAGAACGAATCCCCCTCTATCATATCTCTTCTTACCTCAACATCAAGAACCCTTCCCTGAGCCGGATCCGGAAGCGGCTCGAGGCGCGCGACCGCGCACGTGCGAAATCTCGGTAATACCGGGCGATCGCCATACGCTTCTCGTTATCCCCTGGCTGTTCGTAAGCGTTGCCGACGACACTCCTGCGGGAACGGGAACCTTGCGCGTCGATGCTGACAAGTAACCACTGCCGTAGTACAGTTCCTGGCGTTGGCGTTTGCCGGAAGGCCATGCAAATTCAATGGCAACATCGAGCGACGCGGGCGTGATCCAGTCGGTTCGCGAGGCTACCGGCGTAAAAACCCGCAGACTATCCCGATTGGCCGTGGCTAACCAATTCGAGGCACCGTTTGCACCGGCCAGCAACGCCAGGCTCTTCGCATCGCTGTTTATAAAGAACCCCGAACGTGTTGCCGGCAGCGCGTGAAATGCGCCGTGACCATCCCCCAACAGGCAGAGGCCAATACCAGCATCGTAGTGTCCCACCAGCGGATCGATGGCGTAGCAGTTACCAATGCCCAACAGGTCGAGATGGCCGTCGTGGTTGATGTCCGTTGCCTGCAGGCCGTTAAGAGGGGCCGTTTGCGCCTCCACCGGCAGGGAACGTATAGCAAACCGGCCATCGCCCAGGTTCTCCACGTAGGACGACGTCAGGGTGGTTGCCTGAAGGACCAATGCACCTTCCAACTGTTCCGCCGGCAGCAGGTCAGCGCGCGTAGCCGCACCGTAGATACTATACCGTGTCAGGTTGCGTTTGTAGCGTACGATCTGGTCCGTCAGGGTTTCGCGTGGGTGGGTAAGGTGCTCCCGACCGTTGATATAGCGCGACATCAGCGGGTCGAAGGAGCCACTGCCATCGAAGTCCTTCGCATAGATCGAAACGGGTTCCCGTGCCGACGCTTCAAACAACGTATTCAACCCCACGTTGCCCGCGATATAATCCGTGTCGCCATCGTGATCAAAATCACCGCCGGTAATGCTGTTCCACCAGCCGGGCGCTTCGGCAAATGCCTGTGTGAGCGAGCGACCCTGGTCGTTGCGATAGAAGGTAATGGGCATCCACTCTCCTACTACGGCCAGGTCAATCCAGCCGTCGTTATCGAAGTCCGTCCACAAAGCACCTGTGATCATGCCGGCATGTTTCAGGGCGGGCGCCAGTGCGTCAGTGACGTTCGTGAATATACCCTTGCCGTTGTTCAACAAGATCAGGCTTTCCGGTGCGGATGGATACTGCCGCGGCACAATGCGGCCGCCGACGAACAGATCAAGATCGCCGTCGCGGTCAACGTCACACGCCACCACGCAGCTACCGCTGCTGGTTTCGCCGGGCAGGGCGGTGGTATCCGCGCGCAGTATACCGCCTTCGTTGCGATAGAAACGATCCTGATACAAGGTATGCCCGGCACCGAACTCGGTGCTGCCGCTCACGCAGTACAGGTCGTTGTCGCCGTCACCATCGGCATCAAATAATAGCAGGCCGGCATCTTCGTTTCCCTTGCCCGGCAAAGAGTCTGGGCGAAAGGTGCCGTCGCGTTGTTGATGAAAGATACGTGCTGCCCGGCGGGCGGCGCCACACAAGACCACGTCGTCCAGACCGTCGCCATCAATGTCGCCCACCGCTACTGCCGGGCCGGCTTGAGAATATTGCATCGGCAAGGTGGGCGTGGCCTTAAAATCAATATAAGTATCTTCTTCGTGGCGATACTGCAGATGAAGTGATGCCGACACTTCCTGGAAGAACAGCGCGGGCTTTTTATCACCGCGTTCCTTTGCCCGCGTGGCATCTTTGATATCAAGCGTCAGTACCTGGTTCGCAGCCACGCCGGTCAGCACTTGTTCGTAGCCGCCCGGCCACCGTATATGTACCGTGTCGACAACAGTGGTTTCACCCAGGCCAAAGTGTAAGTATGGCTCTACCGTGGATTGATACCCCCGCTGCGGCGCATACTCCCGCACTTGCTGCTGCCCGTGCTGGTGCAGTGTAACGCGCGCGCCAACACCGTTGTGGTTAGCGTCTGAGCCTTTGAGTTGTATCGGCAGATAATGATGGTGCCTCGCATCCTGGTCGACACTGGTGTTTTGGTAGACAAAAGCCCTTTCGTTTATATTGTTTACTACCAGGTCTAAGTCGCCGTCATTGTCCAGGTCGGCATAAGCGGCGCCGTTGCCATAGGCCTCTTGTGTCATGCCCCAGGCCTGCGAAGCGTTGGCAAAGCGCAGGTTACCCTCATTGTGGAATAGAAGGTCGGGCTTGGGTACTCCCTCCAACGCTTCGACGGCTTTCAACGCATGCTTGAGCCGAATGGCGTCGGTGCCAAACTTCGAGGCTTCCTGGCTGTAGGCCATGAAGTCGAGGTTGGTAATGTCTTTGCGATAACCGTTAGTGATCAGCATGTCCTGCCGGCTGTCGTTGTCGAGGTCGGCCATCAGCGCGCTCCAGCTCCAATCCGTAGCATAGATGCCGGCCAGGTAACCAATGTCGCTGAAGGTCCCGTTGCCATTGTTGAGCTGTAACACGTTACGTACATACTGCGGCTGGTAGTGCATGCGTATATTCTGCTGAAACCGGTCATAGCCTGTGCCGGAGAACATCGTCTTCTGCCGCAAGTTATCTTCCGGCATCATGTCCACCACCAGAATATCTTGCAAGCCGTCGTTGTTGATATCGCCAATGTCAGCACCCATGCCGTTATACTCCTGGTGACGTAACGCGGCAGCGATCGTGTTGGTAAACGTGCCGTCGCCGTTGTTGGTATATAGATGATCGTTCGACAGAAAGTCATTGGCCACATAGATGTCGGGATGGCCGTCAAGATTAATATCACTGACAACAATTCCGAGCCCCCACCCTTCTGTGAGGATGCCCGCGGCAGCCGATACGTCAGTAAAATGAGGCAACGTGCCGGGTGTTCCATCATTGCGATATAACTTATCCACGCTCTTGCCCCCACCATCGGTGCGCTGACCGATGGGAGCGTTGCGCGTATAACGCTCGATCGCGTTGGTCAGCAAGTACATATCGAGGTCGCCGTCGCCGTCGTAATCCAGAAAGGCCGCCTGGGTAGAGTAGCTGTGATCGGCCAGGCCAACCTGGGCAGCCACTTCTTCGAAGATCGGTATTCCCTGATCGTTGAGACCTTTGTTGTGAAAAAGCAGGTTGGGCGAGGAATGTTTAGGATCGGGATGGACGGTAGAAATATACACATCCTGCCAGCCATCCTGGTCGATGTCTACAACGGCCACACCGGTACACCAGTGTCGTGTAGCCACGCCTGATAGGGCTGTCACGTCGCGAAATCGCAGGGAACCTCTGTTGAGATACAACCGACTGCTGACCATGTTGCCGGCCAGAAACACATCTGACAAGCCATCGTTGTTAAAATCGCCAATTCCAACGCCTCCGCCGTTATAAATATACTCAAACGTCAGTACGTTGAGCGTATCGTTTTCGGTCAGACGGTTTTCAAAATCAATGCCGGTATAGGCTGCCGGTAGCAACTCAAAACGTTTGGGCTGGCGGCAGCTGATCGCTGCCGCCAGAACCAAACACGCTATCGTGTAGACTTTCCTGTTCATGCCTAACGTTGGAGACCGGGTTAATATCCCAGGTTCTGATCGTCCTGGGTAATGTTGGGGTTATTATTTAATTCGTCCTGTGGCAGCGGCAACAACTCGTACATCGGGGCGTAATACGAAATTGGCTCCGTGGTGAGTTTATCGTCTTTGCGCCAGCGCAGAATATCAAAGTTGCGGACTTCCTCGCCCGCCAGCTCGACCCGACGCTCGTGAATGATCGCCCGCGTGATCTCAGCCTGCGAGTTGACGGGATACTCGGCCGTAGGATACTCCGGCATGTTTACACTCGGCCGGTTGCGGATCTCGTTGAGATAATCAATGGCAGCCTCGGGAGAGCCGACTTCGTTTTCACACTCGGCCAGCATCAGCAACACATCGGCGTAGCGGTACATGCGGTAGTTGATACCGATTTTATCCCAAAATCCTCCGGGGTCGAGTTTGTACATCACCGAGTATTTCTTCCAGCTTACCTTCTGTTCTACACCGTTAAAAATACTTTTGTTACCCTGCACTTTGTCTTCCGTAAGCTCCAGCGGCGCACCGGGGTCGCCGTAGGTATCGCCGATGAAGTAGAAGGTATCTTTCAGGCGCGGGTCGTTGGGCTCGTATTCCGCCAGCAAACTATTGGAAGGAATCAGGTTACGCCACCCCACCGCCGAATATTCCTGCGAGCGAATCCAGGACTCGTTTACTTGTGTGGCGTTCCCGTCGGCATCCCAGTTATAGTTACCACCGGAAGTATATGAAAGCTCAAAGATCGACTCCTGATTATATTCTGTCTCCTCCGTGAAATTATCGAAGTAATTATCGGTAAGCGCATAGCCCAGGTCTTTGATAGCCTCCAGACGGGTTTTGGCATTGGTATAGTCACCATTAAAGATATAGGCCTTTGCCAGTACCATCAGGGCCGCGCCGCGCCCGGCACGTCCGAAATCGTTTTTATTATACTCTTCGGGCAGATCGGGAACAACGGCGTTCAGCTCCGTGTAAACAAAGTTCCAAATCTCGGCAGCGGTACTGCGCGCTTGCGGTTCGGAGTCTTCAAACTGTATCGGCGTGGTGGTATACAGCGGCACACCGCCCCAGAACCCCGCCAGCTGATAATAAGCCCAGGCACGTAAGAAGCGGGATTCGGCAACCAAACGTTTCTTCAGCTCTGCATCGCCGGTAGCATCCGGCGCATTTTGAATGATGGCGTTGGCGCGATGTATCAGGCGGAACATACCGTTGTAGACCGACGTCATAACCGCGTTGGTGGGGCCGTGCGAGCCGATCAGCAGCTGGTTGCGCGGCGTCTCTAACTGGCCGCCACCGGCAGTCACGTCGTCCGAGCGCAAGTCGTGCAGAAAAAAGTATTCCCGCCCACCCAGGTTGTTACTTTGCAAGATAGCGTAGGCGCCCGTGAGGGCACGCGAAAGCTCGTCTACGGTACGATAATAATTATCGACCTGCACATAGTTCTCGCTCTTTTTATCGAGGGCCGAATCGCCGCAGGCATTTGCCAGCAACGCCGCGGTGGCCGTGAACAGTATAGTTGTGATGTTGATTCTCATAATGCTGTTTCTTTATCGATCCGTTAAAAACCTAACTGTATACCGGCCATCACCGTGCGGGGCGAAGGAAACTGACCGTAATCGATGCCGTTGATCAGCGTATTGCCCGTCGTGTTCTGATAGCGGTTGCCGATCTCGGGGTCATAGCCCGTGTAGTCGGTAATCGTAAACAGGTTTTGTGCCGACACATACACACGAAGTTTCTTGAGCGTGCCGCGTGTCATATCCTGTGCCAGCGTCCCGGGCAAGCTATAGCCAAGGCTGATATTCTTCATCCGCAAGAAGGAGCCGTCTTCCACAAAGCGATTGGAGGTGCGTGAGTTCTGATTCGGATCGCCGCTCACCGCGCGGGGTACATCGGTATTCCGGTTTGTCTCTGTCCAGGCATTGTTCACCGCCGTGCCGGCGCCAAACAACCGCAGCATACCTTGTTCCAGTACCTTCGTACCGTTGTAGATGGAGTTGCCTTGTACACCTTGCAAGAAAATGGCCAGGTCGAAGTTGCGGAAGTTGGCCGAGAGGTTTACACCGTAGGTAAAATCGGGCAGGTAGTTGCCCAGGCTCGTCTGATCGGAGGCATCGATCACGCCGTCGCCGTTGATGTCCTTGAAGCGGATGTCGCCCGGGGCAGCGTTGTTTTGATATTTAGTGGTGGGATCACCATCCAATGCGTTGGCCGCCTGAATCTCTTCCGTATTTTGAAAGATGCCATCCGTCTGATAGCCGTAAAACTCCTGGATCGGGCGTCCTGCCACGGTGCGGGCTATATTAAAGCCGCCAAAGTCGGCATTGTTACCGCTAAAGAGCGCCGCGTTGGGAGTATTGAGGCTCTTCACTTCATTGCGGATGATACCCACGTTGGCGCCCAGGTTAAATGTCAGCGCTCCCACCGCCCGCGTGTAGCCCACGGAAAATTCACTCCCCCAGTTCTTCATTTTTGCCACGTTCATTTTGGTGGGCGCCGTGAAGCCGAGCGAGGGGGTGGCGTTTACGTCAAGCAACAGATCGTCGGTATTCCGCACAAAATACTCAACCGAAAAGGTCAGCGCATTGGCAAACAACCCTACATCGATACCGTAGTTGATCATGTTGGTTTTCTCCCACGTGAGGTTGGGATTTGACAGGCGCTCGTAGTACGAACCGGGCGTAGCCGTGTTGTTAAAATCATAGGCCGTATTGGAGCTGATGAAAGACTGGTACTCATACGAACCCACGCTGGAAATAGAACCCAGCGAGCCATAGCTGGCACGCACCTTCAATTCCGATATTGCCGGCACAGACTGTAAGAAAGCTTCTTCGCTCAGGCGCCATCCCACCGACACACCGGGAAAGCTTCCCCACCGGTTATCGGGTGAAAAGCCGGAGTAGCCATCGCGACGCAGCGACGCGCTCAACAGGTATTTTGATTTATACTCATAGTTCACACGCCCCAGGAACGACAGCAGCACATTCTCATTCAGGTTACCACTCACGGCGGGGTTGGCCGTTCCGTCCATCTGACCAATGTCGTTGCGGGCATGCTGAGCGGAGCTGTTGAGCACCTGTATGGCGTTGTCCTGACGCTCGGCCACCGCGACAACATTGAGCGTATGCGCACCGATAACTTTATCGAACGTCAACTGGTTGGAATAATACGGCGATAGCGTCGTTGTGCGGTTGTCCACAATGTTGTGCGTCGTGCGCCCGTTGAAGCTGTCACTATAAATAGGCAGGTCTTCGGTATGGCGTACGACAGAGTAGTTCAACCCGGCGGTAAAGCGGTAATGCAGACCATCGACAATGCGGGCGTCAATATAGGCGCGGCCGATCAGGTTCATGACATTGTCCTTGTTGACGTCCATCGTGGCAATGCGTACCGGGTTCTCGGGGTCAGAGCCGTCGTTGCCACTCGGCGCGCGGAAGCCGCCCGCCAGCGTCGGATCGTGTATCGGGATATAGGGCACCGAGCGGATAAGATGCTGCACCATGGTGCGGGCACCGCTCTCGGGTTGGTTCTGGATGGTTGCCGTCGAGATACTCACATTTTCGCCGAAGGTAAAACGGTCGTTGATGCGCGTCTCGTAGTTCAGACGCAAGCTGTAACGGTCGAAGTCGGTGCCGAGCATGATACCCTCCTGCTGGAACCGGCTGACGGAAGTATACAATTTAGACTTCTCCGTCCCGGTCGACAACGACACCTGCACCTGCGAGATGGGGGCCGTGCGGAACATCGCGTCCTGCCAGTCGGTGTTGGTCTGCCGGTAAGTTTGCGTGGCGCCGGTATAGACCGGATCATCCATCGCCGAGAATCGTTTCGGCAATTCACTGCCAGCATTTGTCAGCAGGGTCGTGCCGTACCTGACATAATCGTCCGTACCCAACAAGTCGAGCTGGCGCCAGGCCTTTTGTACGCCATAATAAGCGTCTACATCGATGTGTACCTTGTTATCACGGGCACCGCTTTTGGTGGTAATGATAATGACACCATTGGCCGCACGCGATCCATAGATAGCGGACGCCGCGGCATCTTTCAGTACCTCTACCGATTCAATGTCTTTGGTATCGATGTTATTCAGGTTTCCGGCTTGCGGAAAACCGTCAATTACATAGAGCGGTTGAGACGACCCGGTAATCGATCCGATACCACGAATGCGAACGGATGGCGTTGTACCCGGGCTGCCATTGTTGGTTACTTGTACACCGGGCACGCGGCCCTGGATGGCGGCATCCACACCCGCGACGGGTAAGGCGGCGACCTCATTCGAAGAAACCGTCGTCACAGCACCGGTAACGGACGAGCGCCGTTGCGTGCCGTACCCCACCACTACTATTTCATTGAGTTGCTGTACATCGGGTTGTAATACAATGTTCAGGCTTGTTTGTGTACCGACGGTAATTTCCTGCGACACATAGCCAATAAACGTAATGACCAGTACCGCACTTCCATCCGGTACGGACAGCGTGAAGCGACCCTCGGTATCGGTCGTCACCCCTTGCGCCGTTCCTTTCAGCAGAATATTTACACCGGGCAGCGGACTACCGGCGTCGTCCGTTACTTTGCCGCTCACAAGGATATCAGCAAAGGCGGCCGCCAGCGCTTCCGTCGTGCTCACGGATGCTACCGGGGAAAGAAATATATCAGTGGCGCTTTCTGCATTGGCTTGCGCAAGTTGCGCGTCGGCCGCAGGGCGTGTACGCGCTTTGGGAAAGATGGAATACGTACGACTGTTGATCTTTTTGTATTTTAATCCCAACGGGTCCAGTACGTATGATAATACATGTTCTATTTTTTCGCGGGGTGGGATCGTTCCTGAAAATTGTTTTCCTTCTACCGCAGCAGGCTCGTAAATGAATGTGATGGCAAAATGGTCGCGAATTTCTTCCAGCACATCTGGTAGCGGTCGGGTACCGGTTCTGCGTTCTGCCTGTGCCAGCATGCTGTCCTGCGCCGGTAGCAGCAGCGGCAGCAGTATCAGTACCAGCATGCTGCAAAGCATTCGTATGGCGTTATAGTTGTAGCGATATAACATATTGGGTTTGGTTTTGGGTTAAATTGATATAGTTGATTGTTAGTATCTTATGGTGATGATATTGTCACATGCTGGCCCTCGCGGTGTACTTCGAGGTTGAAGGTCTCGGCAATGGCATATAAGACATCCTCTACCGTCGCCGATGATATCTCGCCGGAGAGCTCACGGTGCTCCAGTCTCGGGCCGACAAACGTGACCTCTAATCCATAGGTGTCGTGTAATAGTGTCGCCACTTCGGCCAACGGTGTGCGGTCGAATACTAATGTCTGGTGCAACCACGATGTGTATCGACGCTCTTCCACCGGGTGAGTCGACACTGTCGTGCCCACGACGGAGGCAAGCTCGCCGGGGCGAAGGTATACCGGGGCACCGGTGCCGTTCACGACTTCGAGTTTAACTTTGCCTTCCGTCAGCATCACTTCCGACCGCTCCGCGCGGCTTCGCACATTGAATTTTGTACCCAGCACTTCGACATTCAATTCCTGGGAAGTATGCACAATGAACTTTGTATCGAACTCGGTGTGACGCACCGCAAAAAAGGCTTCTCCGTCTATCCAGACCTCTCTTTCCCCATTTTTCTTCCAATCGGTTGCATACCGCAACGACGAGTTTCCGTTAAGGGTCACCTGCGAGCTGTCGGGCAGCGTAACGCTGATCCGTTCGCCGGGTAGACTATAAACAGTAGTCATGGCGTTTATCTTCCAGTACAATACCACCGTGACCGCCAACAGCAACAACACCGCAGCCGCCATGCGATAGGCCTGCGCAGTATATATCCACGGACGTGCGGGTTGCTCCAACCGTGTGATTTGCCGACGCGTTTCCGCGAACATCGTTTCTTTTAAGAGCGTTCGATCTTCTGGTGACAGGCTGTCCAGGTAGGAAGTATCTTCCATGGCCTGCTGCCAGAAATCTTCAAGTTGTTGGCGCTCATGCGGCAATAGCGTTCCTGCCCGATGCCGTCGAATCAGGTCCCCAAGAGGGTAATAGTCCATTTTACTATAAGGTTTCTATCTGTATGAAGGTTGTGGGGGCTCGACACCCTAAATCGATTGCAATATTTTTTACATCGATTACATTTTTTTATAACTTCCCTACACCAACACCTAACCCAATATGTTCAGCACCCGGAAGGAAGGCATGACCGATGTGGAATTTGCGGAGATCTACGAACTCTTCTGGGCGAAGCTTTATGGCGTTGCCTACAACTATTTCCGGGACAGAACCACGGCACAAGAACTGGTACAGGATGTTTTTGTACACCTCTGGATGAAGCGCACCGAGCTCAGCCATGTACAAGACCTGCCGGCATACCTGTTCCGTTGTATGCGGAACAAGATCTACGATCAATATGACTCGCTGGCCAGTCGCGAAAAGCTGATACGCTCCGCCACGCATAGCTATCGCGAAGAAGTATATGCGACAGATGAAACACTGGCCTACGAAGAGACGCTCGACCTTCTGAACCAGGAGCTTGCCAAACTTCCGCCCACGACCCAAACCATCTTTAGGTTAAGCCGTTTTGACCGCTATACCAACGAGGAGATCGCCAAGCGCATGCAGGTGTCGGCCAAAGCCGTGGAATATCACATTACCATCGCGCTGAAAAAGCTACGGATCAAGCTGGACCGGGTAGTTTATATTATTATAGCCATTCTGACATCGGGTAATAGCTGATGATGGGGTCTCGCACTATAAAAAAATATATAGCAAGGGTACTTTCACCCGTAAACGGGTAAATTATTTCTATATCTTTGAGGTTGCGTTTGCCAACCAGAACGACTATCTGCCCTGCATGAAAAGGTATATGCTTTTGCAAAAAGACCGGTGGGATGCCGTGTCCAATACCAACGATTCCCTGCGCCTGGAACTTACCGAGGCTATTAAATTCCTGGAATCCATTAAATCCGGCAATCTTCAGGCCACCTATGAAGGTGACCAACAGTCCGAGTTCGGGCTGGCCCTGACCTCGTTGCGCGACCGCATGGTCGAGCTCAACCAGGAGGAAGAACAGCGGAACTGGATCAACCGTGGCCTGGCCACGTTCTCGGACATCCTGCGTCAACAGCAGGACGATATCCATCAGTTGTTTGACCAGGTAGTCTCCAAGTTGGTAAACTATCTCGGCGTAAACCAGGGTGCCATCTTCGTCCTGAACGACGATGATCCCGACGATGCCCATCTGCAACTGATCAGTGCCTATGCGTACGAGAAAAAGAAACACGTGGAAATGCGCGTGAGCATCGGTGAAGGCCTGATCGGCCAATGCTTCCTGGAAAAAGATCTCGTGTACCTCAGCGACGTACCCCGCGGCTACATCCGCATTACTTCAGGGCTGGGCGAAGCTACTCCCCGTTGCGTGGTGATCGTTCCCCTCCTGCTGGACCGCGAGATTGTCGGGGTGCTGGAACTGGCATCCTTCCGCGCGGTAGAACCTTATAAGATCGAGTTCCTCAAGAAGATCGCCGAGAACATCGCGGCCCTTTACTCCAGTGCCCGCAACGCCCGCCGCACCCGCACCCTGTTACAGGACAGCCAGGCGGCAGGTGAGCAGCTCAAGTCGCAGGAAGAGGAAATGCGCCAGAACATGGAAGAGCTTGTCGCCACGCAGGAAGAGGTGTCGCGCCAGATGCAGCGCGCCCGCGACAACCAATTATATTATAACGAGATCATCGAAGGCATCGACGATTGTATTGTCACCGTCGACCCGGGCTTTCAGATCATGGTCGCCAACAAAGCCTTCCGCACGTTGTTCTCCCGCTATGGCGTACCGGTAGACCCGGGCAACAGCCTGCTGGCCATGGCGCCGGGCCGCGAAGAGCAATTTAAGCAGCCTTACCTGCGCGCCCTGGCCGGCGAGCATGTAGAAGAGCCGTTGCGCCACCACTTCGACCGCGACTTCCACGTAACGTATAACCCGCTACGCAATACCGTCGGCACCATCATCGGCGTAAGCCTGATCGCCCGCGACATTACTGACCAGCGTGCTCAGCTGAAGAAGACTGAAGCCATGCTGCTCGAGTCGCAGCAGCAAGCCGAAGAGCTCAAAGCGCAGGAAGAAGAAATGCGCCAGAATATGGAAGAGCTCAATGCGCAGCAGGATGAAATGGTACGTGCCATGAATGAAATGGATGCGCGTGAGCAATACTTCAACGAGCTCATCAACCACTCCGGCGACGCCATCTTCACCCTGAATCGTAAATATCGTATAGAGACCTACAACACCCGCTTTGCCGAACGCATGCAGCAGATGGACGTGAAGGTTAAGAAAGGATTTGACTTCTTCTCGATCTTAAAGCCGGAAGCGCATGCGGCGCATAAAGAACGGTATGACCGCGCATTTGCCGGTGAAGAGTTTGAGCATGCGGAAACGTCGATGGTCAATGGGCACGCGCTGCCGATTGTATCGCGTTATTCGCCGATGCGAGATTTGAAAGGAGAGATCGCCACGATTGCTTGTTTTACGCGGGAAGTCAAGTAGAACGAAGATATAGCTCAAAAAAGAAGCTACGTCCATATTGGACGCAGCTTCTCATACTGACAACATCATACCTTACATAATAAAACTACGACTTTACCAAAGTAAGGTGGTCGCCGGGCTGCAGTTTGGACATTCAGTATTCGCCCACGCGTTAGAAGCCACGTCGCCCTTCACATTGTGATTAATTACGCCGTCCATATTTAACTGCCAAAATGGAGGCTCTGTATAGAACGGCCCGTGCTGGGCGTTGACAATAGGAACGTACCAAGCCCCACTATAGCAGTCATTGGATGTATTGATGTTATAAAAATATTGCGGGAGTCCGGAACCAATCATTTGCGCCCATCCCGATACACTCACGGTTGTTCTCCGTTGCTCTCCAGCAGGTTTCCAGCTACCGCTCCCCTTCCACTCCAGCTTGATCCGCAAAACCAAATGGCTATAATACACAGGACCAGGGGCAACGCTGTACGTTTCATCATAGACCTCGTGAACATACTTTCTATTCCCGGCTGCATTACCCAGCGTCCCGCCACAGGGCTGGTACGTTTGTTGGCTAAATGGACGCTGGTTCTGCGCATTTAAACCATTCCATTGAATGGGTGCCGTGCCGGGCCGACCATTTGGGCTATTCGCAGCACCAATGGCGGTGGATGTAACCGCACCGTATTTTGTGCACTTCTCCGGATGGCGTTTTAGTTCACTCAAATGGGACTCCTGGTCTTTTGAAAAAGAGTACAATGTGCCTTCATTAAACCAAATAATATTATCTCCTACCTGAAATTCATAGTCCTTATTCAGCATAGTTTTAAGCATACTAGAATAATTTTCCAGGGACGGATCTTCTGTATTCAAAAGCGTTGTGTGATTTTTCTCGGTTGCCCATTGGGCCAGCTGTTCCACGGTGGACTTCTCTAAGAGCATTATATACGTTCGATCAAAATCTGCCATATCCTTGAAAACCAGTCGGTCTGTTGGAGCAGAATTTAAAACGACATTTTCTTTGTCACATGACAGTACAACAAGTAGCATGGCTACAAAAAATACAAAACTTGATTTCATGTTTGTTTTCTTTAATTATATGTAATAAAAATAACGAGTAAGGTATGATCTCAGGAGAAGGCTGGTATGGTATACCCAAATGATGTGCTGCTAATGGTACCATTGAATAGTGGCTAACGTTATTATACGATAATATTACAGTTTAAAAATGAAACTATCATGAACAGCATTAACTATTCTATCGAAAGAGACACAAATCCAGATTACTGCAAGTCGTCCGCCGGATTCCCGTTCGCTAAAGCTACATCCCGGCTCCCTCCATAAGGCAACGTCAGTTCCATCAAGCCCCCTGAAAAATCAGGTACAATTGCAGCCAACTTCCAATATATTCAATAGATATCCAATAGTTAATAAAATCATACCAAATAGATATTCAATAATTATATAACTATTCAATATCTCCCTAAGATCTTCAACTTTAAAAATATATTTCTATTTGATATATTCTAAGATGCCTACCTTTCCGTATATTCGACCTGGACACCGTTACTAATTTCGATGTTGTCTGAAACCCTCTCGTTACCGCTAAAACTAATCGATTATGCCCTTTCTTGAAGGACCATTCGCCTTTACTGGCAAGTTGGATATGCTCAGCGCCTACCGCATGCGCGGCGTTGACGGGATTGTCGTCCGCCGCAAAGGCGGCCCGAGTGGCGAAAAAGTAAAAACTGCCGCCAGCTTTGCAAATACGCGCCGCACCATGTCGGAATTCGGCGGCTGCTCACGTCACGGCAGTTACGTGCGCAAGGCGTTGATTCAGATCCGACACCTCTCGGACTATAATTTCGGCAGCGACATCAACAGCATTATGCGCCAGGTACAATTGCGCGATGGCACCAGCGAATGGGGCCGCCGCCGGATTACCCTCTCCGAACATACGCGCCTGCTCGAAGGTTTCTCCACCACGCTAAAAGCCCCAAGCTTCGATTCCATCGTGCGCGCACCTATATATTATACAATGGACCGCCAGAAGCGTTCGGCGCGCATCGATCTTCCGGAACTGCTGCGTGATATTAATTATTTCCCACAAAACAATCATGCCATGTTTCGCCTGACCGTCACATTGGGAATTGTACCCGATGTGACATACGACGTGCCGTCCAAAGAATACCTGCCGCCAACCTGGTATAGCCGGGCTTACAATTCGATAGACGCTTCGACGGATTGGAATCCTTCTCTGGAAGGTATGCCCGGTACTACGCTGGAGCTCACGATGGACGCGGCACTCCCGCCGGACGATGCATGGACATTGATGCTATCGATAGGAATCGAATATGGCGCGTTTCGCGAAAACGGAAAGATCAGAGAAATACCGCGGTTCGGCGCGGCGAAGATTATGGCCCTGCAGGGGAAGGATGGCGCATCCGGAGAAGCTCCGGAAGACGACGGAAGCGAAGCCGATGCAGCGCATGTGACCGATACGCCGGTTGTGACTGAAAGTATGTCACCTATAGCCCTGGAAAAAGCACCAGACGTCGCTCAACAGCCAGTGCTACACTATGTCTACACGACAAAGGAAACTGTGACGAAAAAACAGGAAACCAGGGTTTATAGCTATGTTGTTCCAGTGCCAGCGGAGAACGTAAACTGTTCTGACACGGCACGACATGCAGTTGCGCATGCAGCGCCAGGACTCACGCCAGTCGTAAACAACAACCTTTTCCGCTCTACATTACCGAATCACAATTTTCTTTACCAGAACAATAACATCTTTGTGGACCACCAAATTATACAGCCCCGCAGGGAGATGCTCCAGCGATATCGTGGCGGGGTCTTTCGTCAGGGTGATTGTCAGCGCATGAACAATATTCCCTTGAGCATTGACCACCGACACCGAAGCTGTACCGCGCAAAGTATTATTCACACGTATCTGAAACACACCCTTACTGGGATTGGGATAAACTTTCAGTGCCTGATCTGAACGCTCTTCCATTCCCGTAATAACGATTTGGCGAGACGCGTAGCCGGCGGAAACACATTCTGCTTCGCTTATGCTATAAACCTTATAGAGGCCTGACTCCGTCGCGGTGATAGTGGCCGCATGTGTTTGCAACGCAACGTCGTTTAGTGTCCATCGATAGGTATCGGCGTTGCTGGTGGCTGTTAAGGTCGTGCCCGATGCATCTTCAGTCAATGTTGGTGTAGCCGGTAAAGCATGTACCGTTATGTTCACTGCCGCCGATGGCGGACTGGGGCAGCCGTTGTCTACGGAAACATCATAGCCGCCGCTCTCGTTCACCTCAATTGCGCGCGTGGTGGCACCGTTGCTCCAGTGATATTCATTAAACCCTTCCGGGGCAGAGAGCGTAACGCTTCCGCCCGAGCAAAACGCAAGAGGTCCATTCGCGGTAATTACCGGCTGGGCAGGAGAACCAAATTGCAAGGTTATGGTCTGTGACACGGTGGTACCACATTCATTCGCCATCGTGCAGACCCAGGTACCGGCGTGGGCTGATGTGAAGGCCTGGAAGTGCAGTGTTGTGGATGTCTGTTTATCATCCGGTACGCCGTCGTGTTTCCAGCTGGCGGTTGTGGTATTGTTGCTGCCCAGGTCCACTGTAAAGGGGGCGTCAGCGCAGACGGAGTAGGTTGTTTGCTCGAGTGGTGTGTAGGCAGGCTTGCGGCAAATTGGTATCAGTGATGGAGCGTAGCCTACTCCATTGAAGCGACCTGCCGTGCGCATGACACCGTCGGTCGGATTATATTCAAAGATGCCATATTGCGTGGCGCCATAGAGCTTCTTGTTCTTGCCCTGGATCAGTGGCGTGGGAAAAACGCCCAGGTCATAGATTGACTGGCCTGCAATCGTAAAGCTATACTTCTTCGTAAAGGTTCCAGTTGCAAGGTCGAATTCAAACAGTATGCCGCCACCGGCAGGAAGGCCGGGACCGGGCTCAGGGATGCCACCACCGTGGGCGGTGCCATAGAGCTTGCCATTGCCAACCGAGATCAATGACTGCACCTGGTAGCTATAGGGGTAGCCGACGAAGTCATGAAGTTTGGTATAGGTGTTTGCTGTAGGGCTGTATTCATAGATCACACCGCTGTTGCCCGTCCCACCGTATGCCGTCGTTCCATAGAGCTTCCCGTTTACTTCGGCCAAAGAGCCGTCGTAGGAATAACCGTCCGACACCAGACAGCTGGCCTTAAAAAACACCTCAATGCCGTTGCCATTGGCGTCCATGCGCATAAAGGAGCCAGCGTACGGGTTGGGAATGGGACACTGCGAATTGGTGGATGTAGTCGCATACCAATAATTGCCAACCTTGTAGAACCCCTGGTTCAATTTATTTTGCAGGGTGCTATTCATGGCGTCGCCTGTATAGGTCGGAAGAATGAAAGGTCTGGTGAACTCGCCTGTGTTGATGTTATAGGAAAACACATAGGTTCCCTGACGCAAAAGTCCGTATAGCACGCCGGGCCGGATCTCTGTCAATACCGGCTTTCCTTCTGCCCGTGGAAGGGTCGGATTTGATGGAAGCCCCGTGAGGTTGGTACCGAAGGCGGCCAGCACACGAAACTGATCGGTGGCCGGGTCGTATTCGAATAGTGTGCCGCTGGAATATATACCTGCCGACGGCGAGCCACCCGAGGCGGCCATGCCGTAGAGCTTGTTGTTACTGGCCAGTGTCAACGCGCTGATGTTCTCGCCGTCGATGTCTGTTTTGAAATGATGTACGATTTGCAAATTGTCGCCGATGGAGTCGGACCGGAAAATAAACCCGTTGTTATAGTCTCCTCCGGACATGGACGAGCCCCAAAGCTCGCGTTGAGCGTATGAAGTAGTGCAAATAAGGAAAAACAGAAGGAAACACAGCAGACTTTGGCGCAGGGTGAGCGGTAACACAGGACGTATGGTGTTTAGTTGCGAAAACGGAGAGTCTTGCGGCTATATCGTTTTCGAGCGGCATATGTAACCTGTGCGTGTGTGTGCAATCCTGATTTTTGGGAAAGAAGATCCGGAATCCGGCTACATCCTTCGGGGGTTCGGATACTTTTGGACACATCGGGATGTGGAGCTTTGTCCTATGAAAACAACATTAACACAAATCAAACTCGGTAGCCAGGGGCTCGTCGTTCCGACTATCGGACTGGGCTGCATGGGCATGACCGGCTTTATGGACAATGATATGTATGGGCGGGCGGATGAGGCCGAAGCGATTGCCACCATTCATCGATCATTGGAGCTGGGCGGCAACTTTCTCGATACGGCCGATATGTACGGTCCGTTCCTGAACGAGCGTCTCGTCGGCAAAGCTATTAATGGTCAACGCGACCGCTATACCGTGGCCACTAAATTTGGTTGGGAGATCGACGACGAAGAAAAACTCACGTGGGTTATCAACGGTAAAAAAGATTATGTTCGGAAATCGGTCGAGCGCTCGCTCAGGAACCTGAATACGGACTACATCGATCTATACTACCTGCATCGTCTCGATAAGAACACCCCTATTGAGGAAACGGTAGAGGCTATGAGTGCCTTGGTGAAAGAGGGCAAGGTGAAATATATCGGCCTGTCGGAAGTATCTTCCTCCACGCTCCGTAAAGCACATGCAGTGCATCCTATCACGGCGGTTCAGAGCGAATACTCGCTGTTTGAGCGCAGCATTGAAGAAGCCGGCATTACCAGCGCGTTGCGTGACCTGGGCGTTGGCCTGGTGGCCTATTCACCACTCGGGAGAGGATTCCTTTCCGGGCAATTCCGGAAGCCCGACGATCTGCCGGAAAACGACTTCCGGCGCGGTATGCCCAAGTACCAGGGGGAGCAGTTTCAGAAGAACCTGGAGCTGCTGCAAGCGATCGAGCAGATGGCTGCCGACAAGGGTATCGCCAGTACACAACTCGCCATTGCCTGGACGATCGCAAAAGGATCGTTGCCCATTCCCGGCACCAAACGTGTGAAATACCTGGAGCAAAATATCGCCGCTGCCAGTGTCACATTGACAAGCGATGACCTGGCAAAACTTGAAAGTATCATTCCGTTGGGCACGGAGACGGGCAATCGCTATGATGACTTCGGTATGCAGTTAATTGATTAAATTTATCTCCGGAAAGCGGCACGCCTGGGCTGCTTTCTATCTTCCTCTCTATGAAAACACCACATTACGTAGACTCCATCTCGGTACTGCACAGCACGCTGGGGTTGAAGAAACCAAAACATCCGCTGGTGAGCGTGGTCAAGCTGGACGATGTCGTTTCAGCGCTTCACCGGCTGGAAGCGTTTGCATCGTATAGCTACTATTGCATTGCCCTGAAGATGAATTTCGAAGGCAAGATAAAATATGGTCAACAGTATTTAGACTTTAACGAAGGGGTGATGACCTTCACGGCGCCCAGGCAAGTTATTCAAATCGAGGCACTGAGCCCGGTACCTGTGTCGGGATATCTGTTGATGGCACATCCTGATTTTTTTCAATCCTATCCGCTGGCCACCAAGATCAAAGAGTACGGCTTTTTCTCGTATGCGGTACATGAAGCCTTGCATTTATCCGATACGGAAGAGACGATGATTGCCGACATGATGCAGAACATCGAGCGGGAGATCGCCGCCCCGATCGATTCCTTTAGTCAGGATGTAATTGTATCGCACATCGACTTGCTGTTAAACTATGCCAATCGTTTTTATAACCGCCAATTTATTACGCGCAAAACCGTCAACAACGATATACTGATCAAACTCGAAACGTTGTTAGAAGAGTACTTCAACAGTGACAAAATAGAACAGGCCGGACCGCCGTCGGTGCAGTATATTGCCGGCAAGCTCCACATTTCGCCCAATTACCTGAGCGATATGCTGCGCGCCCATACCGGACAAAACACCAAACAGCACATTCAAACCAGGTTGCTCGACAAAGCCAAAGAACTACTCACCACCACCTCGCTGCCGGTAGCAGAAATTGCCTATCGTCTCGGCTTTGAATTTCCGCAGTCGTTCAACAAGCTCTTCAAAAGCAAGACCAACGTCTCGCCGCGGGAATATCGGCAGTCCTATCAGTGACACTGACTATTTGCCCATAATCTTCTTACGATGGGAAAGTCCCCAAAAGTGTAGCTCCTCCATGACCTTCTCCAGCGACTGGCCGTGGGGGGTGATGGCATATTCCACGGTGGGCGGAAAAGTGTCGTATACCGCGCGGGTGATGAGGCTGTTCATCTCGAGGTTCTTGAGTTCTTTCGAAAGAATCTTATCGGATATACCCTCCACATCTTTCGAAATCGTTTTAAACCGTTTGGGACCGGTGGCGAGCGAAAACAAGATCAGCAGCTTCCACTTTCCTTCCAGGGCTTCCAGGGCATCCCGGATCGACATCATGTTCTTGGGGCATCCTCCGCGTGTCAGCATTTGTGTAGGGGTGTTATTGATCGATACTATCCTGTAGGTAAGCGCTTTCCCGCAGGATAGTGCTTACCAACGGAAAGCAAAGATACAATACCTTTGGCCATCATACGAACATCATGACAAATCAACCTAAACCTTCGAAAGCCTTGCACATCACCCTGTGGGTGGTGCAAATACTAGTAGCCATAACACTCCTGTGGGCCAGTGCGGTAAAATTGTTTCAACCCGTAGGCGAAGTTGCCGCCATGTGGCCGTGGGCGGGCGAGGTGCCCGTAGCCGTGCTAAAACTCACCGGCGTGGTTGATCTGCTGGGGGGGCTGGGGTTGATTCTGCCCGCATTACTGCGGATACAGCCCCGGCTTACAGCAATCGCAGCCGTGGGTATCGTCGTATTGATGTTCTGTGCCAGCGCCTTTCACATTTCTCGCGGCGAGGGATCGCAGATCGGGTTCAATGTACTATTTGCAGCTTTGTCGGCATTTGTCGCCTGGGGACGATGGCGTAAAGCGTCTATTGCGCCGAAGCATCCCTAAACAATGTGGTAACTTTATCGGCGACATTACATCGGCACCGAGATATAGTATTTTATACCTATATTTCGGTGCCCTCTCGATGTATTACAGTTCGCTGAACAGTATCGTATCATGAAACTCCTCATCTCCGGAGCCCTCCTGTTGCTCCTTAACACTTTCCTTGCTGCGCAAGACAAAATCCGGTATTACAAAGAAGACGGCACAAATGCGCTCGATGAAGCAAGCGCGGCCTACTACCGTACCGTGGAGAAAACGGCCGACGGTAAAGAGCTGCATCGCTATTACTGGTTGCCATCAAAGAACAAAAAAGAAGAGGGATACTATACGAACGATAAGAAGACCGGGGTATACAAATGGTATTATCGCTCGGGCGCGCCCAACGCCGAAGCACTTTACGGCGGTGAGAACACACGGTATATACAATTTTGGTCTTCAGAAGGTAAACCCTTGCTAACACAAGGCAACGGTTTTGTGCCTCAGGCTGCAACACCAGGCTGGAATGCTACGTTTCTGATCATCGAAGACTCATTGCTTACCTGCGGTGGCATCGTACGCCCTGAAAAGGGCGACACCCTTTATTCAGGGGGTAACATCCAGGCGGAATACCCCGGTGGCACCGCCGCATTTAATCGCGAGCTTGGGCAGGCACTGGTATACCCCGACGCAGCCAGGCGCCTGGGCATTACAGGCACCGTGACGCTGGAATTTGTTATCACCAAAACCGGTACGTTAGACGAGATTGTCGTCATCCAAGGCATCAGCGACAACTGCGACGCTGCCGCTGTAACTGCACTGAAGACCCTCCGCCCCTTCAAGCCTGCTACCTATAAAAACAAGCCCGTAAAAGTAAAAATGAGACTGCCGTTATACTTCAAGCTCGACGGCGAAGACGAGGACGACGACGAAAAGAAAGGCCGTAAACGCAAAAAGCGCAACGACGATTAACCTTTATGGCCGCAACACACTTCGAACCGCTTTGATGTCAATCCACTTCACATCGCCCTGGCTACTGAAAAAGAAATAATCTCCACCCGGCGCGAAATACGGGCAATACTCGCGCGTGCCGGTATTAAACGCCGGACCGAAGTGAACGGCCGGCTTCCACACGCCATCCTTGCCGCGCACAGCGCCATAGAGATCGGCACCGCCAAACGTATCACTGCGCTTAGACGATGCAAATACCAGCATATCTTCCTGTTGCGAAATGCCGGGATCGTATTCTGACTTCTCTGAGTTAATGGCGGGGCCGAGGTTCCGAGGCATGCCATAGTTCCCTTCGCTGTACGCGCTCACATAAATATCTTCCTGCCCCAGGCCACCGGCACGGGACGATGCAAAGTAAAGGTTGCTGTTGTGCGCCACGGAGATATAATATTCATTGCTGTCGGAGTTGACTGCCGTCAGGTTTTGAATCGGCGACCAGCCCTCCGCTTGCGGAGTTACAAACCAGATATCATAGTCTGCCAGTGTATCACGTGCATCTTTCGGGCGGTTGGAAATAAAGTATAGTTTACCATCCGGCCCAAAGGCCGGATCGGCCTGCGAGTAGCCGGCTTCGGTAAATGGCACCGGCACGGCCGTATGCCATATACTATCATACCGCGCGACGTAGAGGATCAATTGCCCCTTTATGGACCGCGTGAAGTAGTACGCTTTGCCGTCGGGCGAAAACGCTGCATTAAAGTCCAGCGAGTCGCCCGACACGACTCCCTTCAGGAAAGTAAGGGCCGTTGTATCGGGCAGCGGAAAGGGATATGGAATATGGTTATGTCCCTTTTCCTCGCGCGTGGTGCATGCAAACACGTTGAACAAGCATATGACTATTAAAAATCTGACAACATTCATGCTGCTCCTATTTATTTTACTCTCACCCACACATCTTTATCAAACGCCAGGAATTCTGTTACAGCGCCCTGTTCTTTTTTCGTAACCTTGATTGGAAAGTGGAAGTCTTTGGCAAAAAAGGCAGTCTCTGATTCGGCTTCGAACACAACTTCGCGTCCATCCCATTCTTGTTTCAGGATCAACTTCTCGTCTCGTGATGTTAATTGCAAATGCGCGTCAGGTCTGCCTACCATGGAGTATCTGCCCTCCAGCGATTTCCACTGGTGCGGATCGAGCTTGGCAATCTTCTTGGGTGCCGGTACTTCAAATCCTTTCCAGTGATAGGCGATTGCTACGCTGTTAAGCAGTTCGTGCAGAATCGCGCCGTTATCGGAGTTTACCATGATTGCTACGCCGTTGCCACCTTCGAAACTACCGGTGTAAAAACATCGAAAGCCGTCGTTAGAACCGCCGTGCTCAAAATACCGGGCATTGTCGCGATTGGTAATAAACACCCCTAACCCGGCGGCCTCGCGATAAGGCGTGAGTCTTTTCTCGGTATATGCCTGGGTCAATACTTTTGAAGATTTGCCCTGCAGGGCCAGCTGTGTTTCGATTATATACCGGGCCAGGTCGGTGGGTGTTGTCCATAACCCGGCGGCAGCTTGTTCCGGGTAGATGTGGAATTTTCCCGCTACCGGTGTGCCGTCGTGGTGATATGCTGTCGTTAGTTGCGCTTGTTTGGCCGCCGGGGGTGGCTGTGTATAGAAGCTGTTGATCATTCCCAGCGGTTTTAGCACCGACTGCTCCATAAAAACATCATACGGTTGGCCCGTGACGTCCATGGCGATCAACTGACTGATGGTGGTGCCCCCGCCGGAGTATATGGGCGCCTGATCGGGCTCTCGCATCGACCGCACAGCGTCCGAGTTAGCGGGCTTCTTTCCATTTAGGATTTCGATTATGGTTGGTAAGGAATCTCCCGGGGCGTAACCGCCAAAGCCGTGCACGGTGAGCCCCGCGGTGTGCGATAGCAAGTTGGTGATCGTTATCTTTTTGCCATGAGATGCGGAATCGTAGGGGAACTTCCAGGAAGTGAGATAGGTATTAATATCTGTATCCAACGCTACCTTGCCATCTTGCGCCAGCTTCAACAATCCCACGGCGTTTAATGACTTGCTGATGGACGCTGCCTGAAACACCGTTTCGGTGGTCACGGCCCGTTGCTCTGCGCTATCCGCCCATCCGTAGGCCTTGGCCCAATCGAGCTTGTAATCCCTGATCACGGCAATGCTCACGCCATGGATTTTATGAACGGCCAGGCGCTCCTCTATGGTCCAGGGCCCCTCGCCTTCTATCCGCACCGGGGCGAAAAGGTTCTTCTCTACATCACTGATGCGATCCTGTACGTTGTCTGATGCCGGCTTAGGCTGGCTGCACGATAAGACACAACAGGCGGCGACGGCTACGCTCGCAAAAATGTTACGATTCATGGGAAACGGGTTAAGGTGAATACCAATATACATCTATACTGTTACAAATACCAATGCCGTAAATACCTCGCGATAGAATAGCAAGAAACAGGTTTTGCCCGCGCTGTGCGTATGCCAGCTTTGTTATCAAAACAACATCTATGCACCACGTCAGCAGTCCTTCCATTTTATATTTTGGTACACCCGTCGTCGTGATCAGTACCCTCAACGAAGATGGCACCTCTAACCTGGCCCCGATCTCGTCGGTGTTCTGGCTCGGCTATCGTTGTATGATCGGGCTCTCGGCACAGTCCAAAACCACCGAAAATCTTTTGCGTGCACGCGAATGTGTGTTGAATCTTCCCTCCGTCGACCAGGCTGCCGGCGTGGACCGGTTGGCCCTGACGACCGGCTCCGATCCCGTTCCGCCGGGCAAAGCCAGCCGCGGGTACCAGCACGAGTCAGACAAGTGGCGTCGGTCGGGCTTTACACCGTTGCCGTCCAACCTAGTGGATACACCACGTATTTACGAATGTCCTGTACAGCTGGAAGCGTCGCTGGTGGCCATTCACCCAATCGGTGCGGATGCGGGTGCGGCCAACATTCGTATCCTGTCGTTCGAGCTGAAGATACTTCGCGTTCACCTGCACGAGTCGATCCTGGCCGACGATCGTCCGAATCACGTCGATCCGGACAAGTGGCGGCCGTTGATTATGAGTTTTCAGCAGTTTTATGGTTTGGGTGAGCGGGTACATTCCTCCGCGCTGGCGCAGGTTCCGGAGCATTTATACCGCACCGCCGACGCGGAGCTCGCCGCGCCCCGCTAGTACTTACCCGTAAATTTTTCATATCAGAAGAAATCCGCTTCCATGTAATATCTACCTGCAATAGAAGTGGCTCGCAGGGAACGTTTCTCCGGACCTTTGCGTAATTACGCACGAAGGAACCAGCATGAAAAACCCCTACTTTTCCCTGCTTGCCAAAGCCTGGAAATATGCCCGTCAGGAACGAGGACGCTTTGCACTGATCTACACGCTCTTCGTTCTCGCCAACATTACGATCGCCATGAACCCACTCTTTTACGGTTGGTTCATCGACTCGTTGCAACAACAAGGCGCTGACATCCTGAAGCAAGGTTGGATTTACGCCCTGGGCTTTCTCGGGCTGCGGTTACTGGAGTGGGCCTTCCACGGGCCTGCGCGCGTCATGGAACGCAAGCTGGCCTTCAACCTGAGCAGTAACTTCATTGATGAGCTTTACCACAAGGTACTGCATCTGCCGGTGAAATGGCACCAGGACAATCACAGTGGCTCCACCATCAGCCGGCTGCGCAAAGCCCACGAAGGACTTCGCGACTTCTTCCAACATGGCTTTATCTATTTCTACTCCTTCGGAAAGTTCTTCTTTTCGTTCGCGGCAATGTTGTACTTCTCGCCGCTGTTTGGCGCCATCGGGGTGCTGATCGGCGTGCTGACGATTTTTATCATCGTGAAATTCGACAAACCTTACCTGCAAACGCTGCGCGAAACCAACAGCCGCGAGCACGAGGTATCGTCCACACTTTTCGACAGTCTCTCCAACATCGTCACGGTGATTACGCTGCGCCTGGAGAAGAGTATGCAGCACAGCTTTATGCAAAAGGTGGCGGCTGTGTTCCCGCCATTCCGACGTAATGTGATCATCAACGAGTGGAAGTGGTTTGTGGCGCAGATGATGGTCGGCCTGATCTATGCCACCATCACCGTCGGTTACCTATACCAGCATTGGCACACCGGCCAGCCGTTCCTCATCGGTGGGCTGGTGGTTTTGCTGGGGTATGTAAACCAGTTTACCAGCGTCTTTAACGACATCGCAGCACAATACACGCAGATCATTAAATACCACAGCGACGTACAGAACGTAGCCGACATCGAGCGCGCGTGGGACGAGAAACATACGCCGGAAGAAAGTACGCTGCCTGCGCAGTGGAACGAGATCAACATTCAGCAGCTGAGCTTCACCCGCGCCAACGACCAGACACTCGGTCGCGCCACGGGCCTGAACAACGTACACCTGCGCATACAGCGTGGCAAGCGCATCGCCCTGATCGGGGAAAGCGGCAGCGGCAAGAGCACCTTGCTGGCCACCTTGCGTGGCCTGTATACACCGGCACCCGGCGTGCAGACGGTAATCGATCAAACCCAGCCGGTACCGTTCACCAGCCTCGGTGGTACGGTGACGTTGTTCCCGCAAGATCCCGAGATCTTTGAAAACACCATTCGTTACAATATCACGCTCGGATTACCCTTTAGCGAGGAAGAGGTGATGGCCGCCTGCGAGGCCGCCCAGTTTGCGGGCGTCGTGCGCACCCTGCCGCACGGGTTGGAGACCAACATCCAGGAAAAAGGCGTGAACCTGTCCGGTGGACAAAAGCAACGGCTGGCATTGGCACGCGGTATCCTCGCGGCCCGCTCGAGCAGCATCATCCTGATGGACGAGCCCACCAGCAGTGTAGACCCGCGCACGGAGAAACGCATCTATAGCGCCCTGTTCGATACCATGCAGGACAAGGCTGTTATCTCTTCGCTGCACCGCCTGCACTTGCTCACCGAGTTCGATTATATCTATATTTTACGGGACGGCGCCGTGATTGAAGAGGGCACCTTTGAAGAATTGAAACGCAGCAGCCTGGTGTTCAATGAGCTCTGGGCGCATCAGGCTACGACCGCCGAACTGCAGTCTCCAGCTGTCGATGAAATCTCGGCTGCTGGGTAGCGCTTACAAGTACGGCAGCTTTTAGCATAGAAAAAAAGAAGGCAACGCTGCCTTCTTTTTTTCTCTCTCCAGTGTTAGTTATTCTATTCGTCTTTCAGCGACTTGGCCGGGTTGGTCAACGCGGCCTTGATAGACTCGTAGCTTACAGTGATCCAGGCAATGAACAGCGCTACGACGAAGGCGAACGCAAAGATGGTCCAGTCCAGCGTGATGTGGAAGGCAAAACCTTCCAGCCAGCGGCTCATGGCATACCAGCCGATGGGCGCTGCCACCAGCATGGCGATCAGCACGGGCTTGGTGAAGGTCGACAGCAGCAAGTAGACGAGGTGCCCAAGCGAAGCGCCCAGTACCTTCCGCACGCCCAGCTCTTTTGTACGCCGCTCTGCCAGGAAGGCTGAGAGGCCGTACAAGCCCAGGCATGAGATAAAGATGGCCAGCACGGCAAAGATGTTGAACAGGCCTCCCAGACGTTGCTCGGCCCGGTACATGTTGTCGAGGTCCTGATCGATAAATTTATAGGAGAACGGATACTCCGGGTTCAACGTTTGGCAGATCCGCCCCAGCGCTTTGATGGTGTTCTCGGTTTCACCGGGAGCCGTACGCACAACCGCCGCGCCACCCCAGGTATTCAACCGGAGAATGAGCGGCTCGATGGGTTGCTGTATGGGCTTGAAGTTAAAGTCCTTTACCACGCCGATAATCATTCCTTTGTTGCCCCACAATGTGAGGGGCTTGCCTACGGCCGTTTCGACATTCATGCCCATCGTGCGGAGTGCAGACTCGTTTACCAGGTAATTGGACGTGTCGGCTTTAGAGTCTTTGGCGAATCCACGTCCGTCGAGCAAGGTGACCTTAAACACATCGAGAAAGTTTTCGTCGATGGCCATATTGCAAAAGAGCGGCTGCGAGCTTTTGTCTTTCCCCTCCCACTCGACCGACACCGTACCGTTTACAACGTTCGTGGGAAGGTCTTGCACCACGGTGAAGTGCTGTGTCAGCGGTTCCTGCTCCAGGGACGTGCGTAGCGTTTGGTATTTTTGCCACAGGTCGCCCGTCATGGGCACATAGACCAGGTTCTCTTTGTCATAGCCCAGACTGCGGCTTTGAATAAACTTCAACTGTTTATATACTGCCGCGGTACCGACTAACAGAATGATCGATACAGAAAACTGCAGCACCACCATGGTGTTCCGGAAAAAGCTCCCCGAAGCACCTGCCTTTAAATTTCCTTTTAATACAGTCGCCGGCATGAATGACGACAAGAAGAGCGCAGGATAGCTACCGGCCAACAGGCCCGTCAGGAACGTAATACCCAATAAGCCCACGACCAGCTTGGCGTTCAGCAAGTCGATTGAGAGTTGTTTTCCCGCCAGGGTATTAAAACCGGGCAGCGCCGCAAATACGATGAGCACCGCCACGATCAACGCAATGACCGAGATAAGCGACGACTCCGCCAGGAACTGACGGACAAGCTGCGCACGTACGGCACCCGCCACTTTACGCAGTCCTACCTCTTTCGCCCGACGTGCCGAACGCGCCGTGGCCAGGTTCATGAAGTTGATGCACGCCACCACCAGGATGAAGATGGCCACCACGATAAAGATATATACATACTGAATGTTGCCATGGCCGGGCAGATCGGCCAGGAAGTTTGAATGCAGGTGAATGTCGGTGACAGGCTGTACGTGAAAGTCCACCTTCAGCTCCTTTTCATGGGCCCGATAGACCGCGGTGATTTGTTCACCCAGTTTAGCCAGCCCTTCGGGTGATGCGTCGGCCTTTTCGTCCAGCTTGATATAGTCGTAAAAATTGAAGTTGTCCCAGACACGTTGTTTCAGGTCGCGGTCTGTCCGGGCCAGGAACGACATGGGAATCACAAAATCGAATTGCAGGTGTGAGTTCGGGGGAATGTCTGCCAACACACCGGCTACTGCAAAGTCATTCTTACGATCGCTGCGAATGGTCTTGCCCAGCGGGTCTTCGTTGCCGAAGTATTTCTTCGCCATGGACTCGGTGATCAAAATGGTCTCGGGGTTCTTGAACGCTTCCGCCGGGTCGCCCGCCACGAGCTTAAAAGAAAACATTTTGAGGAAGGTCGAGTCAGCATAGAAGATGCGCTCTTCTTCAAACATCCGGTCTCCTACTTCCATCAGCAGCGAACGCATGCCGTTCAACCGCACCGTCTGCCGGATGGCCGGCACCTGGGCCTGGAGCGCTTCGGGCAACGGCGCCGGCGCTACCGCCGCATGGATGTTCATTTCCGAGAGACTGGCCGTTACGCGGTATAGCTGCTCTGCGTCCCGGTGAAACCGGTCATAGCTCAGCTCATCCCGAACCCACAGCAGGATAAGAATGCTGCAGGCCATGCCGATCGAAAGACCGGCGATGTTAATCAGCGAGAAGCCCTTGTGGCGACGAAGGCTTCGGAAGGCAATTTTCAAATAATTATACAGCATAGGGAATGGTGTTGTTGTTTGACGCCAACAGCGCCAGGAAGGTTACAGCCGTACCAGCGCCAAAAACCGCGCCGGACATAGCCTATGCTTTACAGATGCAAAATCGACGATAAGGGTTGCGTACCTGCAACATTTCGTACAGGGTCTGTTCATAAACGGACAACGGTTCCGGCTTCGGACGAACTTTATACTAATTACAATTAGTGTATTCGGTGGTAGTGGCGTTGGAGCTATCAACCTCTCCTTTGGTATTCGTGGTTGTCAGCGTCTGGTTAATGGGGAATCCTTTTGCGTTGTAGTCATAAACATAGAGCGTCGAGGCCCTGTTTTGAAAGGCTGTGCCCTCGGCATTGGGTTCCAGGTATGTCACACGCGTGATGTTGTGTAGTTGGAGAAAGTTTGGTCGGGTACCGGGCACGGTCGGATGGCCCTTCGGCCGGCCGTATATATACCGGCTCGGATTCTCGCGGGTGTCATATTCATAGATCGTTCCGGAGGACGGCTTGCTATTGATGTAGCGCTCTTCTTTGGCTATCTGCCCTTCTGCCGTATACTCGTACCGAAATTCATCGGTGCCGCCACCCCAGGTCTCGATCGATTTGGTCAGCCACCCTTTGTCGTTATACTGCAGGAACGGCGATGTCACGTTTCCGGCGCCATCCGTCGTCGTTATTTTCTGAATAATGTTACCATTATACGTGATGGCGGTCGAGCTATTATTGTACGTATTGGAGTATTTGATCAGCTTGCCGGCGCCGTCGTACTCGTACTGAGATACATAGTTGCTAGGCTTGCCATCGGTCACACTGGTCACCGCCGATTTTATCAGGCGGCCGTTCTCATACGTATATTCCTCATTAGTGGATGAATTGCTGGTCACGCCGTCCTTGTCAGTCGAATTGTATTGCCGCACGGTACGAAGCAGAAAGCCGTCGGTGTCATACTGCATGCTGGTGTTCGACGTGCTGGAAGCCTTTTTTCCGTCCTTATACGTGTTGGTGTACTGGACCGTGCTTCCGATCTGGTTTCCCTTGTCATCATATTCATACGAGAACACAGCCGTGTAGCTGTATTCATTCGGTGTACCGATATATACCTGGGCGGTGGTCGTTTGCTTTACAGCCCGGCAAGCTGACTCTTCGATGGAAGGATCTGTGTCACCATCGTCGTCCTTGCACGATGTCGCCATAACCATTGCTGCGATCAGAAGAACGGAAAAGAATCGCGCAGGGCCCGCGCTGGCGTGGCCTCGAAAAGCCTGTGTGATAACTGTTGTTTTCATGACCGGGGTGTTTTCGAACAAAGGTAGCGGGGGCCTGGACGCGGGGCTATAACCTTTTTGGGTAGTGCGGCTGTTATCTCAAAGCCGTTACAACCTCTCTTTACTTCCTTGTGTCTAAAGACAACAAGATCATCCTATACATAAACTCGAACCCAGTAATTATTCTCCTAATGAAAAGAATCCTTTTATTCGCCTTTCCCGCAATAGTTGCCTTTGGCTGTCAGGACCAGGCCGGGCCGAAAGGCTGTGGTCTGGAGTTGAGGCTTGTAAAAATGACCTCTTCCTGGACCGGAGACAAAAGCGCGGACGATGACCTGCCGTGGCAGGAGACGATCGCATTATGGGATGACAGCACCTTTTTAAAACGCCGCACCTATCAGGACACCGTCTCCGAGGCGGTGGGTCGCTATACCTACGTGACCCTGGACAACAGACAATACGTTGAGCTCTCCTATGACCCCCGCGAGGACAACATACGCGCAAGCTGCTCCCCTACCGAGTTCATCGAGGTGAAGTCTTCCACCCAATTCAAAAACACGGAATGGCAAGCCTGCGACGGTCCAGTACTGGACTACGAGGCACACACTACCCGCTGCAGTGAATAAGTGAAAAAGGCCTTTTAAACGCAAAAGCGCTGTGTAACCCAGGGATAAACGGGCGAAATCGCGGTTATCCTTACATGAACGGCCGGTAGACGGTAATGGCATCCCACATGTTCGTATCTTGCGAGCCGTTTAACCTTTCTATGACACGTTTCCATCGTTTCTGCCTGCTGCTGGTGCTGCCGATCCTGCTACCCTCTGGTTCTTATGCTCAATTCGCCAAAAGTAAGACCATCTACAGCGCGAGCAGTTTTTATGTCCCCCAGACATTTGACGCGGGCGACCTGAATGGCGACGGTAAACTCGATTTCGTCGTCAAGCAAATGGAGGGACGGCCCGCCTATTACGTGCTTAACCTGGGCGGAGGCAACTTCAGTGCTCCGACGGAGCTGCCTCAAAGTGCGCAGAATTACCTGACGTACATTAAAACGTTCGACTGTGACAACGACGGAGATATCGACATTGCCGCGTCGTTCCGGAACAAAGTGGTGATTTGGAAAAATTACGGCAGTGGATCATTCGCCGCCCCTGTGCAAATCGCATCCGGTCTTGACTACGCCGGGACGCTTTTTGTCACCGACATGGATAACGACGGCGACCCGGATATTCTGGTGGGCGAGCAATACGCTGATTCGTTCTGGCTTCAAAACAATCAAGGCGCTTCCTGGACAAAGCAAGCGTGGGCAGGTATAGGCTATGCTGACCGTTTTGATATCGCCGACATGGATCAGAACGGAACCCCGGATTACATCACCATTTCAGGTTCGGGCGGCTACGTGAAAATCAATGGAAAAAAGGTTGGTGAGTCTTACTATTACTTCCGCAACGGGGCGCACGTAAAGGCAGTTGACCTGGATGGCGACGGAGATATGGACATCGTGGCAAGTGGTGTCTACCTCAATGGCAGCGCAAAAGCTCTTCTGCTGTTGGAAAATACCGGCAAAACTTTCACCACGCGCTACCTGGAAAATTCCTCGGGTGATTACCGCGCCCTAGCCGTGTATGACTACGATGGCGACGGCGATACAGATATATTTGCAACCTGTTGGATGTACTGCACGCTGGATTTATTCGAAAATACAGGCGGCGGGAAATTTAAGTTTGTGCAGAATTATATCGCCACGAGTGGGGTGAACGACGGCGAAATGCAGGCGCTGGACGTCGACGGTGACGGGTTGCGCGATCTTGTAAAGACCGAGGGCGCATCACATGTTGTGCATTGGTTTGGCAACATTACGCCGCAGTTCACGGGCATCGAGGCAGAATTTCAATGGGAAGGGCAATGTCAGCGCGATACCGTGCGCTTTCTGCAAACCGTTCGCGGCCGCGATATTGTCTCGTGGCAATGGAACTTTGGTGACGGTACGCCGACCGCAAACCAACGCCGTGTGAACCATGTGTATACAGAACCGGGCGAGTATACTGTTACGCTGAAGGCCACCAACGCACAGGGACAATCACACACAGCCACCGAGCTTGTGAAGGTTCATACCTCCCCCACCAACGAGGCGCGTTCGATTACTGCGTGTGAGAGCTCCGGTCCGATTACACTCGACCCTACAGAATATACCTATAAATGGTATAACACCCCACAGGGAGGCAGTCCCTATAGAGAAGGCAATTCGACGTCATATTATACAACGAGCACGTCCACAACATACGTTTCGAAAACCAGCAAGGTCACGGGCTGTACAAGCGCTGGGCGCGATGTCGTTACGGTGACCTATTATGGTTATGCATATCAACCGGTTGTGGCCGGCGCGATCAGCTATACGGGGCCGGCTACCCTTGTGCTACAAGCTACGCCGCAGAGAATAAATGAAACAATCGAATGGTTTCAGGACCCTGCCGCACAAACGCGTATTGAAAAGGGGTACTTTCTTTCCAGGTATGTAGCATCGACAACGACTGTTTATGCGCGCGCGTCATTTGATGGCGCCTGCCCGGGATATGTGGTTCCGGTGACCGCGACAATCTCGGCGCCTGTACCGGACGCACGTTACGTGTGGTCAGACGCGGGTAAGTTCGATAAGGTCTCCCATGCTGCCGACATCCTATTGGATGCTGGTGGCAATCCGATTATCATCGGCAACGGCCCGACTGGACAGGTCACTACCGCGAACAATACGCTACAAAGCATGTTCGGTCGCAACTACGCGATCCGCTATAGCAAAACTGGTGTCGCGCTGGAGGCCTGGAATCTCGAGCCTACCACTGTCACGCTGGACGCGGACGGCAACCAGTATGCCACGGGCGATTTGACGGCAACGACGACCGTCGTTGGCGGAACGAATATCACCAAACCGAACGATGGCCAGCGCTACCGGTATGTCGCCAAGCTTGGCACGGATGGCAAAATGGTGTGGTACCAGGTGTTTAAAGCAGACGGTGTCGCGACCTTACAGGTGGACAAGTTGCAAAATGTATATTTCACCGCCTACCATAACGGCAGCACTACCATTGCCGGCACCAACGTCGCTACGACCAGTGGCAAAGCCGGCACTGCACTGGCTGTATTGACAAAGACGGGGGCCTTGCGCTATGCTACCACGACGAATACAGCGCTATACTACCACAAAACGGCGTACGACAGCAAAGGGAATGTGTACATCGTCGGCGAGCTTACGGAACCGACCACGTTTGGCAGCGTTACGCTCAGCCCTGCTAACGGCGTTCAGGTCCTGGTAAAATATACCCCGACGGGCGCAGTAGCCTGGGCTAAAAACCTAAGTCCTACTGCGTCTCTTTATACGCCGAATGTCGCCGTCGACGGCAGCGACCATTTGATCTTGACGACCCGCATGACAACGTCTAAATCCTCCACGTCCGTGAAGGTGCTGGATAGGGAGGTTGGTAATGTCGGCACCTACCTGGTCCTGAAAATAACGGATGCCGGCACACCGGTGTGGATACGGCAGATCACAAGCACAGGTCAGATCGAGGTAACGGATATGGCGGCTGACATTGCCGGCAATATATTTATTGCTGGGCTTTACGCGAACGATCTGAATTTCGACGGCTTACGGGTTCCTGAATCAACAAGCCACAGCTTCTCCAGCTATGCTGCGAAGTACGATGCGGCCGGTGCGATTCAATGGGCAAAAGGGCTTGTAAAGGACGGGGTACTTAAATATTGCATACCCGATCAGGAAGGCGACGTTTACATTGCGGGTGAATTTGATAAGACCGTCCAACTGGACGACAAGACACTCAACGCAAACGTACTCCTGCCTGCGCCGTACGTCAGTAGCAACCTGCTGCTTGCAAAGGTAGGTTTTGGTGAGGCCACCGCTTTCCGTACGAGCCGGCACTGTGCAGGCGAGTCGATCAGGTTCCAGGATGTCAGCCAGCCCGCGGCCGGTGAGACGGTCAATCGCTGGTCGTGGAACTTCGGCGATGGCAAGAGTTCAAACGAGCAACATCCGGAACATACTTACACCAACGTCGGAAAGTATACTGTGACGCTGACCACCACGGCCGCCGATGGTACCGTAGCGTCGCACCAGGAAGTCATGGACGTGCGGTCGATGGCGCCGCTTTCACTCCGCATCATTCCGGACGATGCCAGTCAACTGGCCGGAGTTTGTGAAGGAGCACCAGTGGGTTACAAAACCACTACCAACGTCGTCGAGGGTCATTACAGGATTCGCTGGTATTTCAACGATGGACCTGCCACGCGCTTTACCTCTTCGATATACGAACAGATAAACGCCACCCAGGAGGTTAAGGCCAGGGTCGAGCTTCTGGCCAAAGATGTCTGCCTCTCTAAATTTACAGCTTCCGACTCGATCGTTCAGAAGGTCTACAAATATCCGGCGGCGCCCGCCGTCACAGCCTCTTCCATGCCCGTGTGTGCAGACCAGGCGGCTGTATTGCGCGCGGTCGATGAATACCCGTATTACCAATGGAGTGACGGCCAGACGGCACGTGAGATTTCGATCCTCCGGACCGACGACATTCAATCACCTCGCTCCCTGCGTGTGGGTGAATCAGCACAATGCCTCAGTGCGCCCTCTCAGGCGATCGCCGTTCAGTTTGTCGAAGTACCCACGATTGCCATTACCCACCGGGAAAACGTTCTCCTGGCCACGCCAGGCTTTATATCGTACAGCTGGTATCGCGATGGCGTATTGCAGGATGAGCAAACCTCCAGCCTCACGGCACTGAGGTCAGGAAGCTACCGCGTAACCGGAATAGCCACGTCTGGCTGCACGGCCGAGTCTACGCCTGTATCGTTTGTCATCACGGGGCTTGAAACACCCGGCAGCCGCGCCGGCATAGCAGTGTATCCCGTTCCGTTTAAGTCAGATCTTTTGCTGTCGCAAGTCGTGCCGGTAAGGCAAGCCCGGATCGTAGACCAACTGGGTCGCACAGTAGGGGTCTATACGAACGTCGGCGCCGGCCAAACGATCGACGTATCGCAGATTCCTGCGGGACAGTATGTACTCGTGATTGTGACGGCGCAGGGGACTTATCAGCGAAATGTGGTGAAGGTGGAGTAGCGCAAAACCCCGGAAAGGCGCGAAAACCACAAAAGACGCTTTTTTTTGTGATGGAATGCCGGCTTTTTCTATTTTTGCACCCCACCATCGGAGTTTTTCCGTATTTCCGGTGTTTTTGGTTCCGTAGTACAATGGATAGTATTTCAGATTCCGATTCTGAAGATGCAGGTTCGATTCCTGCCGGGACTACTAACATGAAAAGCCTGGAGTCTTGATTGATTTCAGGCTTTTTTGTGTTCGATAATTCTTGTTCGGTACCTTCTACGTAGTAATCAAATTTTTTCATTCTGCTGTGGCGGGTGTCGGAAGCTTTAGCAAGCACATTCCCGTCAGCTTGGGATCAATTTGCCACCAGCGGCCCTGTGTGGGTCGTGCACGCGGAAGAAACTGGTATTAATGTTCAATTCGAGATCGTCTTCATTCTCAATGCCGTTATATTCGAACTTCTGGGGTATGCTGTATCCCTGTTGTACGAGTTAAATGTTACCCCAAATGGATAATAATCACCGCCCTCATTAGGCATTTATCATTCACATGTTGCTTCAATCAAATAATACCAGTTAGAGTCCAGCTTAATATATCCTCTTTTAAATAAGAAATCTTCATTTCTAGCGCCCCCTTCAACTTTCGTCAATGCTATACAGCGATCTAATTGAAAATAAAAATTTGCCCATGGATAACCAGATACCTCGTTCAGCCCTAATCTTTTAAAATTTTTATATTTAGACTTTATATTAGATTTCAAATCATTAGTATTCTGGTCGGAATAATGAGACAAAAATTCGACACCATCATCAAATTGCAATGTAGTATCATTGTTAATCCAATATAGTGAATCAAAGTCTTCATTGAGAGAAAACCATATGCTGCGATATTTTGACCTAGTTAAGAGGGAACCAGAACTGGCATATTGGTAAAAAGTTGAATCTTTATGCTCATAATACATCGAAAAAATTAACTTGTCACCACGTTCTAAAATTCGCCAGCAAGAAAAATCGCTCAAATCTGTGGTTTTAAGTATTGAATAAGTTTCGAGCATGTCGTCTTTGGTCTTTCGTTCTGTACAAAAAGTACAGAACCAAAATGCAATCAGAAATAGAATTAATCTCATCTTCATCAGTATAATACCATTTAAGAAAATCGTCACTATATTTTTTTATCCGAAGGCCTTTTATTGGAGGAATCGAACCTGTTTTCGTAGACGCTCGCCATGAGGACATGCCGACAGGTTTATCGTTTGGCATGTATTGTTAGCAACTGGTTTATCTCTTTTTAAATTGACCATATAATTCAAAAAACCTGTCTAAAGCTTTTCTCTCATCCCCATTGCATTCTTTTAGTATGATATTTTTCCATCCTGCGGTTGACTCAAACCATCCGAAATATTTGGCGATCCAATCGGGAAATTCATTAAATCTAAATGTATCATTGTCGTTCGAATTATTGATGGACGTAGCCAGACCAAAGCCATTCATGAATGCGGCTAATGAAGTTATCGTCCAGTCACCAGTGTACATCGGAGTCCTTTTCCTGAAATGTTCTAAATCCAATATATCAAACAACGATTTAAGTCTCTCTGTCATAGTTTTTCATTCATGTAAATGGCATTGTGGGCAGTCGTTGCACTACACCAAACTTCTCCTTTGTTCGTCCAGGTAGTCGAATTGTTTTTCTTCGAACAAATCTTCTAGTGCGTCACAACCAAATTCAATTTTATAATCTCTTTCTTTCTCGGTAATTGGAATAAACCAATAACAATGGATTTCCCGTCCATTGAGATTTATAATTTCAAGCTCTTCTCCTTCGATGTATGGCAGTGAAATGAACCCATGATCACACGTTGTATCGAAGTCTGTTAATTGTCCGACGACAACTGTATGATGTAAATTTAACGGCTCTGAGTTTCTATGAAAGGACGCATTCAAAGTCAATAATTCAACTCTTGATTTGTCCAGATTTTTTGAATAGGTAATTAATTCGATTAAATTGTTGTCATCCCTGTCCATTGACATTCCAACGGTTACATAAGTCCACATTTGATGTCGCTCTGATGGTCCAAACTCTAGAACATAAAAATCAGGATGAAGTTTATTCGTTGGTCCTTTGTCCCAAGTCAGTTTTTTGCCTGCAACGCCATAAAATGATTCGTAATGTCGTCTTAACTCGTCTGTATAGTTTTTGAAACTCATCTGTCGAAATGTAATGACCAGCCACCGTTTTGCTGTAAGGCGTGGCGGCACGCCAAAATAATCAAATTAAATGTCAACTGCGTCTGTAAGCTCCCCTGAAGTTCAGGCCATTTGAAAGTTGACTAGAAATGTTACCTACAACGTTCGATATGTAACTACCGGATATTCTTGCGATTTCGTAGTAAAATCATCCTCCGATCATGTCTCTCAACGTGCAGATTTTAAGCGAAACTGTATGATTTTGTTAAAATCGGAAAGAATTGAGCTCGAACCAATACCCCTCCGATCGACATTGAAAAAGCCTTCTAATTTTTAGAAATTAGAAGGCTTTTTTCTGTTTTACCGAAGAGGAGAAGTGCGTTGCAAATTGCGCTATCAAACCAGAGAGCAATTAAAAAAAGACTGTCGTAAACGACAGTCTCTATTATGCTTGAGTTGGTTTTTCTACTTCGTCACAACATTACTATCGAGGATAACTGCGGTTTGTGCAAGTAGTCTACCTTTCACAGAAGCTCCCGTCTGAAGAGTGATTCCGGTCTTTGAGAGAAGCGTACCTTCGAAGTGAGAGGTTGTACCAAGTGTTGCCTGGCCTGCAACTTGCCAGAAAATGTTTTTCGCTTGAGCACCTCCGGCAAGGGTAATATTCACCGCAGAACTCATGGTAAGATTTCCTGCAATCTGAAATATCCAAACAGCATCGGCATCGCCTGAAATTACAATGCTGGATGGAATCGTAACATTTCCAGTCCATTTATACAGACCCGGTGTGAGCGTCTTGCCTCCTATATTGCCAGCACCCAATTCAATAAAATCTGGCAATGTACGTCCGGCTGCATCATTGTATGCGGTAATCATGTTATTGACAGACGTGGTTAAATTGTCAGGTGTGGGCACAGCCATATCTGCTGCATATAATTTACCCGTGACTTGGCTTGATGTTGCATACCCTGTGGCGTTGGTCAATGCTAACCCGGTAATGTAAGAAGTAGCGGCAGGACTGAGTCCCAGGTCGCCTGTTATAGCAGAAGTTGAACTATTATTGATTGCTGTCTTGGCAACAATAACGTAGCCAGCCGCGTCGCCCAACGTTACAATTGATCGCACTGATGTAGATCCGCCCGTCGTAAAACTCGATACGAAGTCCGAAGAGAGTGCCTTGCCGTCCAAAGTTTTTGCGCCTGATGTTACTGTAATTGTGTATTCAGTCAGTGCTAATAAATTATCTGTAGGCGTAAAGGTTGCTACCATTCCAGTGTATGTGACGTCACCCGAGATCGCTGTACCACCCTGCCGAATAATAATCGTAGAGGAATTAATGGTTGCAGGATCCATTGCCGTACTGAACGTTACTAAAATTGAGTTGTTCCGTGCAATGCCTACAGCATTGTTGTTAGGACTTGTAAGACTTACTGCTGGCGTGGAGTCGGTATCATCGTCCTTTGAGCAAGCAGTAAATAAAAAGAGCATGATAAAAAACACAGATAACTGTTGAATTAGCTTTAAATATTTCATGTATTATTTTTTTTTTAGCGAGAGCATTAAGAGAGATAAGAAATGGCAGACAAATATGAAAGTATTGCAGAACCTTAGCATTACATAAGAAAAAGCTAAGGTTACATATATCCTATGTTTAGGAGACAAACTCTGCACATTGGGTTTAGATCCGGATTTATCCACGATCAAAGTAAATCCCAAGCGCAAGTAGTTGCATTGCCTGATTTGCCATTACCTCAACGAAAAAGCAAGAATTAATTGTTCGGACAACCTAAAGACTACTTAAAGAAATACAAAACATATTAACTTTAACCAATAAGACCTGGCAATTGATATAACGTATGTTTGACAGCTTAAAATGCAGCGTTTGTAGTCTTTATGCACTTAACCCGCGACTACAAAACGAATCTGCATGCTAAAAAGTAAAGAAGCCACATTGGAGATGGCCGTCGGATCAGGGTAGAACCCCTGTCTTTAAAACATCATCGTATTGCTCTAATCCGGATGTTACGATACGCCACTTTCATCGGTGGCCCTACATGCACTTGCAGACCCAGCAATCCGGAGATTTTTTGTGCGCCGGCATCGCCATCGGTCACGTCGCTCATCAGCACGCCGTTGATATAGTGCTGCATACGGTTGCCCTTTATCACCAGCCGGCATTCGTTCCAGTCGCCACTTTTGATCTTTTGCCGCAGCTCATCGCCGTCTCCCAGCGACCCGGTGATGGCCGGCTCCTGACCAGCCTCCAGACGCGACTGCTCTCCGCGCTTAGCCAAAAAACCACGGCCCCGCTCTTCGTAGTTCTGACCGGTATAGGTATGCTTACCATCAATATCTGCCTGGTATCCTTTCAACCCATAGGGCACACCACTCACCGGCTCGCTTCGGTAATTAATACCGCTGTTGCCTGTTTCGGTGATCTTGAACTCGGCCACAAGCTCGAAGTCACCTGGCTGGTCACCCTGCCAGATCAGAAATGTATTGTTCCTGAGCGTAACACCTGGCTTTACTTCACCGACAAGGGTACCTTGTTCTGCACGCCATACCGATGTATCGCCAGCCCAGCCCTTCAGCGTCTTGCCATCGAACAAAGAAATAAAGGCATCTTTCTTTTGCTGCGCCTCTACCACCGGTAGAGCACCCACATAAAAAAGTACCAGCAACAGGACTGTTTGTATCTTCATAGCTTATTGCGTTTTCTTACCCTTATACACTTCATGATTTTCATTGCCGCCCGACTTCAGGTAGTTCACCAGGTCGTTCAGCTCCTCGCGGTTCAGGCGGTTGATCAGCCCAGGTAACATCGGCGAAACTTCCGACACACGCGTGCTCGCCACCGCCTCCTTCATCAGTTCTCGTACTACTTGTGGGGCAAAGGGATTTTGGGCGATGTAGTACTTCGTAGCATCTTCGCGGATCAGCCTGCCCAGTACTGTCTTGCCGTCTTTTAATACAAACACGGTTGCCCCGTATTGATCGGATATCGTAAGGCTCGGGTTGATTATGGCTTCAAGAATGTCTTTCGTAGAAAAGCGGGTGCCTGTCTGCGTCAGGTCCGGGCCTGACACGCCACCCTCACCCTTGAACGTGTGACACTGGATACACAGCGATGCGGCAAACATGTCCTTGCCCCGGACGAAATCAGGTTTGTCGGTAACATTGTTCAGCTCCTGCAACGCCTCCTCTACGGACCAATTGCGCCCCGGCCCCTGCGGCTGATGCGCATTGTCGACCAATATGTTGCCCGAGAGCCTCACCAGCGAGTCGCCCGACAGTTTATTGTAGTACGTAAACTGTCCCGCGGGCACGTTCTGCAGGGCATTGGTCCGGGCCTTGTCGATATATCCGCGAAAACTATGACCGCCCTTGTAGCTGAAAGCATGATAGAACCATTCGAAATATTTCTTACGCAAATCGGCAGACCACCCGTTCTTAGCGGCACTCAATGCCGTGGCATAATAGGTCTGTTGTGCCGGCGGCACGTTCGATAGCATGTCGGCGATAGCCATGCCGTATTGCGGGTTGCGCAGAATCATGTCCGATGACTCCATCAACGTTTTTCCAGCGGGGTCGTCTTTGGCTGTTTCGAGCAAGGTCATGGTCTTCTCTACCACGCCGGGTGCATCCAGGTACACCAGCACTTTGCAAAGCGCGCGGTTCAGTGTATTCGAGCGGGCAGGGTATTGGTCGTTAAGGTAGGCCGTCACCTTTGTCTTCACCGCGCCCGGGGGCATACCCATGCGCGCCAGCACCAGCTCAAATACACGCACGACATCGGTCTGCTGCTGTTCGGTAAGCCTGGCAAACGGTATGCGTAGTAAAGCTTCGAGCAACGCGGACTCTACTTGGTGGCCGCCTTGCCGCGCCAGGGCCATGGCGGCATGTGTCAGCAGCACCGGGTCTTTCTCCTCCAGCACGCGCGCCTGCCAGGTTGCCACGGGCTGATGCTCTACGGCTATGCGGGCTGCATAGCGTATAAAACGATCCTCATGCTTCAGGTGCGGCCAGGCTTCTTCGACAGCGCCCTCTTTTACGTCCGAATGAAATGTCTCGAGTCTTCTGCGTAGCTGCTGCACCTCGCTCAGCGCAACGGCCTTTGCTTGCGGCGCCGGCAAATGGTCGGTATAGTAAACGCGATAGAGATCCGACTCGAGGTTGCGCCCGCCCGTTAGAAAGTATAATGCGCCGTCGGGCCCAATCACACCATCCGTCAGTGGCAAGGACGTACCGGACAGAAACTCCTCGCCCCTGGCCTTGTAAGAAGCACCGTCGGCTTCGGGGTAGATTGCATAGACAATGCCGAAGCTCCAGTCGAAAGCAAACAGACAATCCCTATACTTTTCCGGAAAACGTGCGCTGCCCCCATACACCAGATTAGTCGGGGAGCCCTGGCCAATGTTCATCACAGGCGAAAGGTTGTCGGCAAAGTACGGCGACCACACGCTATTGCCCGTGCGCCAGCCAAATTCACTACCGCTTGTAGCGTGGCAGATGCGCGTAGGCCGATACCAGGGCAACCCGAAATCCCACTCCATATCCGAATCGTACGTAAACAAATCACCCGCGGCATTAAAGGCCAGGTCAAAGGGATTGCGATAACCAGCGCTGACCAATTCCCATTTGTTGCCGGTAGAGTCGATGTGCGCGATCCACCCGCCGGGCGCCTTGAGCTCGGCAGCGTGGCCGTTGGGATCTGTGATCAGCGGAAAAAGGTTATCCTCACCCCAGTTCGAGGGCAAACGGTAGCTATCCATCGGCGGCACTTTGGTGTAATTGCCGGCGATCAGGTACATCGATTTTTTATCGGGTGCCAGAATGATGTTATGAGGGCCATGCTCCCCTGCGCCCTGCAACGTCTTCAGCAACGTGATTTTATCGAACTGGTCATTGCCATCAGTATCTTCTAAACGGTAAAGACCACTGCTTTTCTCAAATTCCTCGTCCTGATCGTGATTCACCACCACAAACAGGCTGTTAAAGGCCCACAATAGCCCATGCGCATACCCGATGCTCACCCGCTGGGTTGTATCGATCCCATTACCCGGTTGCTCTAAATCGATACGCTCCGCACGTGTCCTGGTCGTATCGCCTATGGCCGGTATCGTAAGCCGGTATATCGCACCGTACTGATCAGATGCCAATAACCGGCCTTTATGGTCGAAAGTCATCGACACCCAAGACCCCTCTTTGTTCTCCGACGGACCATACAGCCGCTCTGCTTTAAAACCTTCCGGCAGCTTGAGCCTGGCGATCTTCGGATCCTGAAGAGCAGCGGCATCTTCCCGAGCAGGACCGCAGGACATTGTTAAAAAAACTACTGGCAAAAAAAAGATCAGCAGGTGGCTGAGAAAGCGAAAAGTACGCAGCGGACAGATAAAGGTTAGAAACATGGAGTTTGGCTTGGTTTTGCGAGTATACAGTTTATCAACTACGCTATCAATGCATTCTGTACCAACGGTGACAATTTTTCGGAAAAAGATGCTCGGGTATTATATCCATCCTGCACTGTCCTGAGTTTGCGAGATAAAAGAAATCATGGTACTAGGTAGCGTCTAACTAACTGTGTAAAGGTACGATTGACCTCTGGTGGTCGTGGATAGGAAGTCCACAGGACCAGGTCAATCGATGGTTTTAAAAATCATTACCTTTAATACAGTACAATGAAAAAGA
>NZ_JAIOAO010000003.1 GCF_021190955.1 Parachryseolinea silvisoli | reverse complement strand
ATATATATATATAAGATAAATGTTTCATGATTCATTTTTAATTCAAGTGATTGATGATAGTGTAGCAGATTTTATTGATAGGGTTAATGTTAGTGAATTTTTGATTGATAGATACTGTGAATCAAAATTCTAGAGGAGTGTTATGAGTCCTTAAATGTTTTAAAATTCAGTCCGGCATCGTCACCGCTTATCGAAGTAAGTAAGCTCTCAATTGCCATAGAAGAGGCAGTTGGAGCTTGCCAAGCAGTTTACTATGACGGCGGCGGATGAATCCGTCCGGCCCTTCCATAACGCTAAAAATAAAGTCGGGTAAATACAATGAAGCGATTGGTGCAAGGTTCTGTTGTTAGTATACCTCTTTTTGGAAATTTGGGCTATGCTTATGCTAAGTATATTGATTTAAGTAAAATTGATAGTAAAATTTCTGTGCCGGATATCATAAAGGTGTATAATTTCCATTTAAGGGAGGTTGATGTTGATCTGGTGGCTTTAGCTTCATCTAAATATTTACTGTCCCCAATGATAGTTGCAGGTTTGCGACCGACCCTTAGGGAAGGTAAATGGCTTAATATTGGTAATGTTGATGTGGATAATTTTGATTTGGAACTTCCTGATTTTAAAGATGGTAATACGACATACGATGAAATCGCGAAGCAGGAATGGTTTATTGTTAGAGATGCAAGTTTAGTTAAACGTGAGAGGTCTACATATGATAAGGTGAAATATTTGCAGCCCTATGTCGGCCTGGGGACAGGGACTATTGAGATCCGGCTTTCGATGTATGTTATATTGCGGAGAAAAGAGAATGTTGAGGATTATTTTGATCTTAATGATGAACGGTATAAATGGAATTATATGCAAGTAATTGATTCGCCAGCGCTAGTTTAAGATTCATGCTCTCCTGGGGCCACACGCCGTCGGTGCTTCTAAATTGCCATGGGAGAGGCAATTTAGAGGCTTACCAAACAATTTACTTTGGCCGCTAGTCGGCCAGTTTCAGATAGGCTTTTACCGCCGCGTAATTATTCCAGTCGATATCTTTTGCTTTTCTGGCTGCTTCACTGCCCGGGATTAGGACGTATCGGTATTGCAAATTGGGATCGTCGCCACTGCTTGTACTCGCATCGAAGTTGGCTTGCAACGTAATGCCATTTAGAAGTGCCGCATATCGGATGTAGTATAGTTCGTTGTCGTCCTCCAGAAATGGTAAGGGGAAGACTGCCGGTTCGGTGGCTGACGATAGATTTACATAGACCCTAATATCACCTTTCGACAGGATTTCGTTGGTAAGTTCAGGGACTTCAAGGTGGCTGAGATATGAGCCGTCGTCGTAATCAAATTCCACGTTGAGCCAGGGTGAATAGATAACGCCAGCACCATCTTCGCCGGCCGGTCCGGGTTGGCCCGTGTCCCCCTTATCTCCTTTTTTCTCCCGCAGGACCGGTATCGCCATCTTCACCGCAGGACAGATAACGGATTTTTGGAAATTGGTGCCGTTATGTAACGTCATTTCATATTTGAAACAGTGGTTAGTGGGTTGATCGGGTTCCGAGCGCCTGTCCCCGAGAATCCTGAGGCGTTTCCTATCGAACACGCCTACTTTAAGGTCGGCTTGAAAAACATCTGCGGTGTGAAAGTAGCGCGAGTCTGTATAACGTATTGGCCAGATGGTGACGACGGATGAGCCGACCGGAGAAGACCAGTTTGTGGAGTAGGATATAATAGGCAAAGTGAGAGTTTCATACGGAGACGCGACAAGGACGCTTCCGCATATCCGGAACGATTATAGCGATCGGGTTTCAGGCTTGGCAAAGGGAAGAGAGAAAAAATATTGCGACCCTTTTGCTGTTACTAACCACGGGGATTGACGTGTGGCTTTTTGTTCAATTTTTTAATAATGATGAGTTGTTGATTATGCTAATAAGGGCTGGTTTTGTTTGGGTATCCTTTAGTGCGACATACTTGTTGGTCCGTCGAAAAGCGAGAGAGTAGATGTATGATGAAGTAAGTGTTTAAAGGCACCTTTTTCAGCGGTCACATTTTGTGTAAAAGGCAGCGCGCCGGATTCTTTGATGTGTTTATAGCCTTTTCAGATTCATACGATCCGTACGTGATGTTTATAAGTGTATAAGCGATAGTCTACACGTGTAATATTATAGCTTCAAAAGCATATTATTCCGCTATCCGGCATTTTTTAGACTGGTGGAAAAATTCAAAATTGCGTCAATAATTCAACTTTCCAACTTTACCACCTTTCTATGAAAAAAATCAACAAGTTTCTATTGCTGGTGGCTTTTTCTGCAGCGGCATTTTCGTGCTCGAAGGACGATGATGCTACTCCGGAAAAGAGCCTGGAAGACGTAGCCTTTAGTATGTCGGGTTCAAGCAGCGTCGTTACTCCGCCTTCGGCTATGGCGAGCTCGGACGACACGTATGCTATCCAGGCCACTTCCTATGTGAATATGGCCAATGCGATGAGCGGCTACCTGCAGTACTTTAAGCCGCCGCAAGGCTCTGTGAAAAGCTCGACGCCCATTACCGTTGCCAACGGACGCGTCGCTGCAACACAGACTGAGTACCTGGTCTATACCTGGACTGATTCGCAAGGTAGCGGCATGAGCATAGCGTACCAGGTAAGCGAGCAGTCGGACAAATATGTATTTGAGATTTTTATCAAGTACTCTCAGGACGAAGATTGGACGCGGTATGTATACGCTGAAGAGACTAAAGACGGCAGCGAAGGCCTAATGCACATCTACGGCGTCGACGACGTTGTGTTCATTACCTATAGCTGGAAGCATACCGGCGACAATTTTGATTTTGTAATATCGAGCATCGAAGATGAGACTGCGTTTGAAATAAACATTCATGTCAATACAAAAACAAAAGCCGGTTCGGTGGAGTATGTCATGAATGACGAGCTCCTGTACAAAATGGAATGGGATGCAGCCGGTAACGGCACGTGGGCGTACTACGTCGAGGGCGAAGTAGAGGAAAGCGGTAGCTGGGAAGTATAAGCTTTCTCTTGCTGTGAATACAGGCAGCCTGGGCTAATCGCCCGGGCTGTTTTTTTTGGTTGGTAAATCGATCTGAAATGATTATTTTCGGTTAGAAACCAGTTTCACTATGGGAGCAGCACAGATTCGCGAGGAGTTGACTGATCTTATTAATCGCATGGACGAGCGGACGTTGTATATGATCTATGAGGTAGTGATGCATGCTCATGGCGGATTGACGTTGGAGCAGGAGAAAGATTTAGCGGAACGAATAGCCCGTTGTCAAAGTGGTGAGTCAGCACCCTATACGTCGGAATAAGCTCACGACGGAATTAAGCAAAAGATTTGACTATCTTGGCTTCCAAACCTGACACTTTTGACGGAAGCCCCATCGCCCATACAACTTCAGGACGTTTCGTTTGATTATGACACAGCGCCGCTGCTGCGGGGTGTGAGTCATGCCTTTGCTGCATATGCGGTGACGGCTGTGCTAGGGCGCAGTGGGAGCGGCAAGTCTACCATGCTGGAGCTCATCAACGGCATGCTTAGGCCAAAGGCGGGCACGGTGGCAGTGTTTGGAAAGCCGCTGGACTATGCGCAGGTGTATGCGCTGCGGCGCCAGATTGGATATGTGGTGCAGCGCGCAGCGTTGTTTCCGCACATGACGGTGGGGCGTAACATAAGCCTGTCCGGTGTGGTGCAGGGGCAGTCGCAGGAAATGCTGTCGGCGCGGGTTCGTACGCTGCTGGCGATGGCACAGTTGCCGAACGCGTATGCGGACAAGTACCCGCACGAGCTGTCGGGTGGAGAGCAGCAGCGCGTGAGTTTGTGCAGGGCGATGTTTTTGAATCCGCCCATCTTGTTGATGGATGAACCGTTTTCCGCGCTGGACTATGGTACCAAGCAGGCGATCTATGCGCATTTTCAGGCGTGGCAGGCAGCAGAGCCGCGCACGGTGATTTTGGTGACGCACGACTGGGAGGAAGCCAAACAGCTGGCGGATGCTTTTGTGTGGATTGACGACGGACGCATTCGCTCGCATGGCAATAAGGAAGAACTGGATCGTTGGAAGGAAGAATACCTGGCACACCTATGAAGCGTTGTGTGTTCACCGGTCTGTTGTTGTTCGTATGGAGCAGTGTCACGCTGGGCCAGGATGTGCTGCGCGTGGGGGCAAAGCATTTTAACGAAGGGTACATCTTGGGTGAAATGGTAGCGCTGCTCCTGGAGGATGGCGGCTTTACGGTCGAGCGGCGGTTTAATCTGGGCGGCACGGCAGTGACTTTTGAGGCGCTGAAGGGCGGGGCGATTGATGTGTATCCGGAGTACACGGGTACGTTGAGTGCCGAGATTCTGGGCGCACCGGAGTTGACAGGTGTAAAGGCGATCGACTCGGTCTTGCAGCGGCTGGGTTTGCGGATATCGAATTCCTATGGTTTTAATAATACGTATGCTTTGCTGATGCGGCCACGGCAGGCGGATAGCCTGGCTGTGCGAGATATTGCAGACCTGCAGAAGCATGCTAGCCTGCAAATAGGATTAAGCTATGAATTTTTGAAACGCCGCGATGGGTGGGGGCCTTTGGCCTCTGCATACTCCCTGTCGCAGCAGCCGGTGGGATTGGAGCATGGACTGGCGTATCAGGCATTGCGCGAGGGACGGATCGATGTGACGGATGCGTATTCTACGGATGGGGAGATTGGCAAGTATGGTCTTCGATTGCTGACAGATAACAAGCATTTCTTTCCGATGTATGAGGCGGTGTCGTTTTATCGTGCGGGGTTGCCGGCGAAGGCGAAGGAACAACTGCGGAAGCTTACTGGTAAGATTACGGCGGCGGAGATGCAGGCGTTGAATGCGCAGGCGCTGTTTGAAGAGAAGCCCTTTCGTACGATTGCCCACGACTTCTTGCGGGCGAAGCAGCTGATTGGGCCGCAGGCTGACACGCCTGCTTCACGTTGGGCAGATATCACGCGGCATGTGTGGGATCACTTGCTGTTGACGGGCCTGGCGTTGCTGGCGGCGGTTATTGTAGCGCTGCCGTTGGGGGTGGTGCTGTATCGGGTTTCGTATATAGCCAAGGTTGTGTTGTACCTGACGGGGATATTGCAGACCATTCCTTCTATTGCGCTGCTGGCGCTGATGATTCCGTTGTTTGGCATTGGATTGGTGCCGGCGGTGATTGCCTTGTTCCTATATGCCCTGCTGCCGATTCTGCGGAATACGGTGGTTGGATTGATGATAGTAGACCCTGCGTTGAAAAAGGTGGCGGCCGGTATCGGGCTCACGCCGTGGAACCGGCTTTGGTTGGTGGAGCTGCCGTTGGCGATGCCGTCGATTCTAACGGGGATGCGTACGGCGGCGGTCATTAATGTGGGTACGGCTACCTTGGCGGCGTTTATTGGCGCCGGTGGATTAGGAGAGTTTATTGTGACGGGGTTAGCGTTGAATAATACTCAACTGATCTTGCAGGGCGCAGTGCCGGCAGCGGTGTTGGCGGTGGGGATTGAGTTGTTGTTTGAATTACTGGAATGGTGGTTGGTGCCGCGGCATTTGAGGCGGGGGAGGTTGTAGTGGAGTGTCTGGTTTGTCATCCTTGGAGGATGTCGGCTTCAAACAATTTGCGGAGGTCGTTTCGGGATTTGATGCTCTCGAACTTGAAGCCTCCTATGGTTAAGCCATAGCCGAACAAGAACATGCCGATGGGAGCTAATGTCTCAGCATTGGGCGGTATACGCGTGGCAAGAAGGTCGATTATCAATGCAACGGAGTGCGCGCCGAAAGCGAGGAGCCAAAGGCTAATAAAAATGAGGATAGATATAGGAAGCCTCATTTTTACGTGAATCGTTATGCCGTTGGGAGCATTGTCGATGACTCCGGAAATTTTTGGGAGAAAAGAATTGCGGTGCGTGATGACACGCTGAATCTCGAACATATGATCGCCGAAGCGGCCTTTGTAAGGTTTTTCCGGAACGACTCCGAATAGTTCTTGGCGACCAATGGCGCTTGAGAGACGGAAAAGTATTTCGTCGGATGTCAGCGCGGTTTTATAGACGATCTTTTCGAAAGGCAAAAGGAGCATGATCGGGTAGATGTGAGCGCAAAGATATGCAAAAACGATCGTTTCACGAGCGCACATACCGGCATCGTGCAGCATGAACCTCGCCAGGTGCCTTAGGGTTTACGGAAGAGTATATCGCGGAAGTAGTCGCGGCTATCGGCGAAGTGCCGGACGATCTCCAGGTTTGCTTTGCGGGCAAGGGACTCGATCATGGTCAGATCGTATTTGAGCGACACTTCGGTGTGGATGGTTTCCCAGGCGTTGAAGTGGATGATCTGATGTGTTGCTTCGATGTGTACGTCCTGATTGCGGAGACTGACCAGGTAGCTTTTGGCGGCGCCGGTTTCAGGGTCATAGTACGGGGCATGTTCGAATGCGTCTATGTCGAAATTGGCGCCGAGCTCGCGGTTAAGACGTGTGAGCAAGTTCAGATTAAAGGAGCGGGTAATGCCGTGGGGGTCGTCGTAAGCGGCCTGGATTACGCGCGGATCTTTTTTGAGGTCGAAGCCCATGAATAACAGATCACCTGCATGCATGGCTCCGGCCAGGTTGTTGACGAAGGCTTGTGCTTCCAGCAGACTATAGTTGCCAATGTTCGCGCCCAGAAACATAAAGATATGACGGTGCTCATGGTCTTCGGCGACGGTGCGCAGTGCATCTTCGTGGCGGTGGGCGATCGGGCTGCTGGTGAGCGTGGGCAGCGAATGTTCCAGCCGCTCTTGCAGGATGGCCAGTACGTTGGGGGATATATCGGTGGGCCAATACTCAAAGTCTGTGTGCTGGTCGACGAAGTGTTTGAGCAGCAGCTCGGTTTTGAGACCATCACCCGCGCCGAGCTCGACCAGGCGGAACGGTGTGCCGGCGGCGGTGAATTGTTGACGGATGGCTTCCTTTTGTTTCTGGAAGATTTCATACTCGCAGCGCGTGGGGTAGTACTCGGGCATGCGCATGATGGATTGGAAAATGGCATCGCCCTGCTCGTCGTAAAACAGCCAGCTGGGGAGTTGCTTAGGTTTGCGTGTCAGGCCCGCCATGACGGCGGCGGCAACGGGGGCGGTTTTATTTTCGAGTATTACCATGTTTGTTTTTTACAGAGCCTGATGCCAGTAAATTGCCATTGCAGACTTGGGTGGAAAAAATTGCGATAGGTATGGCGGCTGTGGCCGGCCGGTGTTGCCACCGAGGCACCCCGCAGCACCATTTGATTGATCATAAACTTGCCATTGTATTCGCCGATAGCACCCGGCGGCTTCTGGTAGCCAGGGTAGGCCAGGTAGGCACTGTTCGTGTGTTCCCAACGGTGGCCCCAGGCGATCTTGTTGGCGGCGGCTTCCCATTCAAATTCCGTAGGCAAACGCATGCCTTTCCATTCCGCGAAAGCGGCCGCCTCGTAGTAGCTGATGTGGGTAACGGGCTCGTCCATCGGTATTTCCTGTAAGCCCGACAACGCATAACGATGCCAGCGGCCGTCGATGTAGTGCCAATACAGTGGGCTGTTGACGTTGTGCTCTTTCACCCACGCCCAGCCGTCGCTGTGCCACCACTGCGAAGTTTCATAGCCCTTGTCTACCATGAACGCCAGGTAGTCGGCGTTTGTTTCAAGTGTGTTGCTAATGTTATAGGGAAGCAGGAACTGCTCGTGTGCGGCGTGCTCGTTGTCGAACGAGAAGCCGGCGCCGGTATAGCCGATGGCGTAACGGCCTTCGGGCATGTCCGTAAAGCCGGATGTTGCGGCTGCCAGCGCCGGCGTTTCGCGGAAGTTTGGATCGTACGGTGGAAACAGGGGGTTGTGACCGAGAATGTATTTGATGTCGGTATACAGCAGCTCCTGGTGTTGCTGCTCATGGTTGAGGCCGATCTCGATCAGGCCGTGCAGATGGTCAGGCAGGGTTTCCAGAAAGCGTATCATTTGCTTGTCCACGTACTGGCGGTAGTCCAGGATTTCGGCTACCGTGGGCCGCGACATATTGCCGCGGTGCAGACGTAGTACGCGCTCGCCGACACTGTCGTAGTAGCTGTTAAAGAGGAAGGCGTAGCGCGGATGGAAGCGCTTGTAGCCAGGCTGGTGTTTGGCCAGCACAAATTCTTCCCAAAACCAGGTGCTGTGGGCGAGGTGCCACTTGGGCGGACTGACATCCGTGGTAGGTTGTACAACATAGTCTTCGGTTTGAAGTGGCCGACAGATGTCTTCTGTGTGACGCCGGATGGTGGTGAACCTTTGGTGCATGGGTGGTGAAAAAGTAAAAACCGTGAGAAGATCGGAAATGTTCGCGATCTGCCTCGGCAAGGTGTTAAAATAGTGTGCCCGATAATTGTATAAAAGGGAAATTTCAGCATACTTTTATGACCCTCAGGTGATTATAATAAACGATCGGGGAGGCGAAAAAATGGGTATGACAAAAGCAGAAGTTGCTGCGATGCTGAAGGGCCAGGTGCCTGAGCTTGCCGGAGTGCCGCCTGCGCAGTTGGACTGGCTGGCCGAGCAGGGCACGCTGGAAACATATGCCGACGGCGTCAAGAATTTTAGCCGGGGCGAAGAGATTGTCGCACTGACCGTTGTGTTGCAGGGGGGCTTGTCGATTTTTATGCCGCAAGCGGGTGGCGTTAAGCACCTGGGCGTGTTTGAAAAAGGTGAGATCACCGGCCTGTTGCCGTATTCAAGAATGAAAGCGGCAGTGGGCGATGCCTATGCTGCGGGCGACACAGTGCTGCTGCGGCTGCCACGGGAAAAGTTTCCCGAAATGATCGCCAGCCAACCCGAGCTGACGACGGCGCTGGTGCATGTGATGATGGACAGAATCCGTGATTTTACACGGCAACAGCAACAAGACGATAAGATCATGGCGTTGGGTAAGCTCTCCGCGGGCCTGGCGCACGAGCTGAATAATCCTTCGGCGGCGGTGGTGCGCAATGCGCATGAGCTGAAGCGACATTTTTCCATGGGGCCGGAGCGGCTCAAGGCAGTGATTAAAATTTGCGTGTCGGATGAAGTGGTAGACCACGTCAACGGTCTGGTTCTGTTTAAGGCGCGACACGGCAATGCGCACGGGCTGTCGATGATGGCGCGCTCGGAGCGTGAAGATGCCCTCGCGGACTGGCTGGAGCGAAACGGTTTGGACCATTCCGCGGAAGCGGCTGCTACCTTTGCGGATTTTGATTTTATTGAAGAAGATCTCGAATCGCTGCGCAGCTTGTTACGGCCAGCAGACATTCCCCCGGTGATTCAATGGATGAATCAGGTGCTGATCACGGAACGACTAGTGAATGAAATTCAGGAGGCTTCGCGCCGCATCAATACACTGGTATCGTCGATCAAGAGCTATACCCACATGGACCAGGCGCCGGTAAAAGAGCGCGTGGACATTCACGCAGGGATTCAGACAACGCTGACGTTGCTCAACCACAAGATCAAACACAACCAGATACAGCTGAAGCTGGAATTTGAAGAAGGATTGCCGGCAGCCAATATTTTTGTGGGTCCGATGAACCAGGTATGGACAAACCTGATCGACAATGCCATCGACGCCATGGAGGGACGTACGGGGAATATACTCGAGATTCGTACGCAGCGGAGCCGTGAATCCATCCTGGTATATATTATTGATAATGGTCCGGGTATTCCGGCCGACATCCAGGATAAAATATTTGAGCCCTTCTTCACGACCAAACCGGTAGGCAAGGGTACGGGCATGGGCCTGGAGGTGGTGCGACAGATCATCACCCAACATGCGGGCCGGCTGGAAATGAAAAGTGAGCCAGGCCGCACGGAGTTTAGTATATGCTTCCCCATTGGGTAGCGATCAATGATTTAATATAGCATGACAAAGCCAATACTTTTTATTGTTGATGATGACGCACAGGTGTTGCGTACCATCGTGCGTGATGTTCGAAATGTGTATGGCAAAGAGTATCGCATTCTGAGCACGCCCTCGGCGCGCGAAGCGCTGGACTCATTGAACGACTTGCGCAACAAGCGTGAGACGGTGGCAATGTTTTTATCCGACCAGCGTATGCCCGAGATGTTGGGCGTGGAGTTTTTGCGGCAGGCAAAGGATTATTTTCCCGAGGCCAAACGCATTTTGCTGACAGCGTATTCAGACACGGACGCGGCCATTCGTGCGATCAACGAAGTGCAGCTCGATTATTATCTGATGAAGCCCTGGGATCCGCCGGAGGAGCGGTTATACCCGGTACTGAATGATCAACTGGAAGAATGGCAGAGTACGCACGTGCCGCCGTTCAAGGGCATTCGCATTGTCGGATATCAATGGTCTCCGCGTTCGCATGAGATCAAAGACTTCTTTTCGGGTAACTTGATTCCGTATCAATGGCAGGATGTCGAATCGAATCCAGACGCAAAGGAATTGATGTCGCTGAATAATATTGAAACGAAGGACCTGCCCGCGGTATTTTTTGACGACGGCGTGGTATTGCGCAACCCCAGCACACGGGATATCGGCGAGAAGACCGGCATGCGTGCCAAGGGTACCAAGACGATGTACGATGTCACGATCATTGGTGCGGGGCCGGCGGGCTTGGCGGCGGCGGTATACGGAGGATCGGAAGGACTCAGCACCGCGTTGATTGAAAAACGCGCGCCGGGTGGACAGGCCGGTACGAGCTCACGCATCGAAAATTATTTGGGCTTTCCCAACGGGCTGAGTGGAGCAGAGTTGTCACGCCGGGCCCTCTCGCAGGTGACGCGCTTTGGCGTGGAGTTGATCTCGCCGTTGGAGGTGGTGGACATTGCTTTGAAAGATGGTTATAAGATCATCACCCTAAGCGACGGCAGTAAGCTTAATACGCGCAGCATTGTTGTGACCACAGGGGTGGACTATCGTACACTCGAGGCTTCCGACGTAGAGCGGTTTACCGGTGCGGGTGTATATTATGGTTCTGCGACTACCGAAGCCCATGCTTGTAAAGAGCAAGATGTATACGTGGTGGGTGGCGGAAACTCGGCCGGGCAGGCGGCGATGTATTTGTCGACGTTTGCGCGAAAGGTATATATTGTCATTCGCCGGCCGTCGCTGACGGAGTCGATGTCGCATTACCTGATCGAGCAGATCCGGGGGACGCCCAACATCGAGGTGGTGCCCTGTTCGGTCATTACCCGGCTGGGCGGGGGAGAGCGGTTGGAGGAGGTGACATTGCAAGACGTGAAGACGGGCGCGGAACGTACCGAGAAGGCCGTGGCGCTGTTTATCTTTATCGGGGCGCGGCCCGTCACGGACTGGATCCAGGTGGATATCATCAAGGACAACAAGGGGTTTATCGAGACCGGTCGGGATTTGTTTAAATATGACGACTTTAAGAAGTCGTGGAAGCTCGGTCGGGAGCCGTACCTGCTGGAGACGTGTAGCCCGGGCATTTTCGCAGCGGGCGATGTGCGGTCGGGTGCGATGAACCGGGTAGCCTCGGCCGTAGGCGAGGGGGCCATGGCGATTAAATTCATCCACGAATACTTAGCGGAAAACTGATATGGCAAATGAACCGGATTTGTGTGATCATCTGCGCGACTGGACGGACATCAAGACCTCCCAGAAGCATGAATGTGAAGAATGTATGAAGGTGGGTGGGCAATGGCTGCACTTGCGCACCTGCCAGACGTGCGGTGCAACACTTTGCTGCGATTCGTCGCCTGGCCGCCATGCGTCGAAGCATGCTGCCAGTGCCGGGCATCCGGTGGCTATTTCGGCCGAGCCGGGCGAGCGTTGGGCGTGGTGCTACCGGGATGAGATATTCCGGGAGTATTAGTGTCGGGAACACCGAAGTTTGTGTTATTTTTGCTGCACTAACCTGATTGGAGTTTGGTGTGACGGACCTTGCGGTTGCTGCTACGTCGCTCGTTTTAGGTGATTTTGGCCTTTATTGCAGTATTTCGTACTTGAGTAAAATAATTTCTATACTGTTTTTCCTATTTGCGGTAGTCTCGCTACACGCACAGGATAGCCTGCGTCAGGCGAGCCCGGGTGTGGCAGGAAAAGCGCGTGCGTTGCTGCAGCGATCGAAGACAAAGGCCGACTCGGCAACGCACCCAAGACTTGACTCCCTGAAGCCTGGCGTTGCCCTACGTGATTCGCTACCCACCGAACCGGATACGCTGCGATCCATCCAACAGAAGGTTGGCGTTGCATCCGACCGGGTGGCGCATGCCGGGGATACCATAACTCAGAAGATCAGTTCTGTTACGAATAAGCCTGCGGAGGTGCAACAGACCGTGCAGCATAAAGCCGACAGTCTGCAGCAACGGCTAACGCAGCCCGTGACCTCGCTTCAACAAAAGGCGGAGGAGAAGATCCAAAAGGTCGTCGGAAAGGATGTCGGGTTGCCGGGTGATCATACGTTGGGCGTGCCGAACGATGTTTCAATTCCAGGAGTGGAGAACCCTGGGATTCCGGAAGTAGAGATGCCCAATGTTGTGCCCGAAATTGGCAAGGACCTGTCGCCAGACGTAGCGGGGCCGGGCGTAGAGCTGCCAGGTGTTGAGGCGCCAAATGTCGAGGTGCCAGGCCTGGATAAGGTAAAAGGAGAAGTGACTGATGCAGTGCCGGAAATGCCCAGTGAAGTGAAAGAAGTCCAGCAACTGACGGAGAAAACCAAGGAGCTGGATAACACATTGGGTGAGGCCGGTAAATATCAAAAAGATATCGAAGCGGTAAAGGCCGGCGACACAGAATCGCTGTCGAAACAGGCAGAGCAACATGCGCAGGCGATTAAGCCGGTGGGTGCGGCAGGAAAGGAATTGACGAAGGCGACTGCCGAGCAGGCCAAGTATCAGTCATTGATTCAGCGTTACCGCGACGAAAAACTGATTCAAGAAGAGATCAAACGCAAGGCGAAGACGGTGGCTAATGCACAGATCGCAGGCCATGCGGACAAGGTGCAGAAGGCCCAACAGGATTTGATGAACGCGAAGCAAAAGCTGTCGGGTAAGGAACGAGTGAAAGCTTTCTTCGCCAAGCAGTCGACAGAGCTCGAAGGCAAGAAATTTTACCAGCGCCTGGTGCCGGGTGTTACCTGGCAAGTGTATAAACGTGATTATGTGTCGGTGGACCTCGCCCTGCAGACGGGCTATCGGGTGTCGCCACGGCTTACGGCCGGCGTCGGGTTTCTGTACCGGTTTGGTGTTGATAAGGACTTTGACACGTTTGTGCGTGGCTTGAAGACGTATGGCGGACGGGCCTACCTGGATTTTGCTGTCCAGAAGGGGATTTTTGCACATGGTGAGTTCGAGGGATTAAAGGTCGACCCTACGCTGGTCGTACCGGGCACCCCGGAGCCGATCGAAAATCATGCATATGCCAGCTATTTCGGTTTAGGCAAGCGCTTTAACGTAACACGCAATCTGCGCGGCTCCATTCTGGCGCTTTACCGCCTGGAGTACGAGGGCGAGCTACCCGGTGTAAATAAGATCAGTGCCCGTTTTGGCGTGGAGTATGTCTTTCGCCGCGCCCGGAAGAAGCTGCCAGGTTTGTAAGCGTACGACTACGCAGCGATGCACTCCCGGCCGATGGGTCCATGAACGGCGCTTCCTAGGGATACCCCCCTTAACGCTTTAAAAATCGGAATATTTTATTATTTTTGAATTTAAATGAGAGATTTCCAGGTCTGGTTTTATGTCATTCTAGGCATCATCTACGTGGTGACCCGGTTTATGAAAAAGCAGGAGCAACCTCCGACGGACCAGGCTCCCAAGCGTCCGGAGAAGCCGGTGCAGCGCTATGAAGAGCCTGCCAGTAAGCCGGCACCCGGTCCGAAAGCGCTTACATTCGAGGAATTGTTGCGGGAGATTACGGAGAGCAAGACTGTAGAGTCGAAACCTGTTACGGTACCGTCGGTGCCCAAGCCAACATACATTGATTATGACGATAATCTTCCGGAGGAGGAAGAAGACCTGGAGGACGAGGAGTATGACAACCGTAAGCGCGACCAGGTATACAATGTCTACGAGGAGGCTAAGCGCCAGGCGTTCGAACGACCGTCGTTGGAAGAAACGATGAAAGCAGGAGAGACGGTTGGGGTCTATGGCAAGTTCAAGGCATTTCAGGAAGTACCGCAGCGTAATTTGATGGAGGAGTACCTGGGCAATCTGAATGACCCGGAGGGATGGAAGAAAGCGGTCGTTATGAGTGAGATCTTAAATCGGAAATTTTAGTTTCCGGGTACAAATAGTACATGACTAAGGAATATACTTTTTTAGAATAGTTGATTTTTTGACCCTATAGGTGTAACCATGATCTTTAACTTTTAAAGACTTTCTGGTTACTATACTTTTTTAAAGACTATTTATAATAGCATTTTTTGATCATAAATTCATGTTATCATGGTTAAGCTTGTGTTGCTAAGCTTGTTATTTATTGTCAACCTGCCTTCGTCGATGCCTGATTCGACTGGGTGTGACAAGCTTTCTATTAAGACGGAGATAACACCTATCCCGGGGAAACATCAATCAAATGTAAAAATCAAGGTTACTGGTGGGGTAAGTCCGCACCATTGCATTGCCTTTGATAAACAGCATAAACTGGTTTCTGAAGATCTGAATAAACTGGAGTTCGAGCGCCTGGAGCCAGGTTCCTATGATTTTTACGTAAGTGACCATACAGGCTGCACGGAGAAAGTAGTAGTTAAAATAAAGTAAGAATTATTTTTTAAACGAAAGCTTACATGCTTAGAAATCTCTACCTGACAATTCTTCTTTTTCTACTTACGCTGGCTTCGTTCGGGCAGACCTTGCCTTATACCGGCGATGCCGATCCCAGCGACGGCCTTCCGGCGCTGCGGGTAGACGTGACGCTGTCCCATCCGTGTGGCGGGGCGAACAACGGCTATGTTGTTTTCACGGTCATCTCGACGTCCGATGGCGCGCCGGCAAACTTGGTCGCGGTCTTGGGATCCACGCAAAACGAATTTAACAAATTCATCCCGGTAGGGGGAAGCTATACATATTATAACTCAGGCAAAACGCTTGGTCCTTCGAATTTTGGTTTCCTGATTACCAACGGACCGGGTAATGACGTTATCAATACCACCAGCACAGGCAGGCTCGATCTTGTTGCGCTGCCGGCAATCACCATTGCGGACGGCACCAACGATCTGACCAACTCCGACTGTTCGAACCCTGATGGTCAGTTACAGGCGACGATCGGCGGCGGTTCGAAGGTTCTTGCGGGTGGCGGTTCGTTTACCTATACCTGGACAAGCACCAGCACGTTGCCGGGATTCCCGCTGACGGGTACCTTTGACGGTACTGGTACACTGGACCTGGCAAACCTCCTGAGCCGCCCCGGCCTTCCGGGTGGCGACTACACCTTATTAATAGAAGATAATTACTCGGATTGCAGCGCGACCAAGACCTGGACCATTACCGATCCGCAGCCGATTGTTCAGACCATTACCAATGCCGGGCCGTTGGCAGTCTGTACCGGCGAAGACATCGAGATCCAGCTTGGCGGATCGGAAAACGGGGTGACGTACGAAGCCCTTGTCAATGGAACTCCCTCGGGGCACACCGCGCCGGGTACCGGCGGGCCGATCACCATAACGGTGCCGGCGGCATCTTTTACGAATGGACAAACGCTGACCGTCAGGGCCAGCTTTGCGCTTTGTATGCCCCGCATCATGTCGGGCTCCATTGTCATTACGATCAATCCGCTGCCTACCATCACGGGTGTTTCAATCGCTCCGATATGTTTTGGTCAGACTTCCGCTAGCCTGGTGTACACCGGCACGACTGCCTCTCCGAATCAATTCAGCCTGGATTTTGACGCCGCGGCAAATACCGCCGGTTTTACGGACCTCGTCAACCAGGCGCTGACTGCGTCGCCGCTGACCATCGCGGTACCGGCAGGAATGCCAGCCGGCACATACAACGCGATACTCAAGGTGACCAACAGTACGACGACGTGCGAGTCTAATGGACAGGCCGTGAGCATCGTTATCAACGCACTTCCTACCATAACCTTGGGCACGGTTACACCGGTATGTATCAATAGCACCAGTGCAACACTGCCGTATTCTGCTACGACTGGTTCGCCGAACCGCTACAGCATTACGTACAATGCGGCCGCATTGACCGCGGGCTTTGTCAATGTGACGAACGCTACGCTGGCCGCTGCCCCGGGCAACATTACACTGGTCGTTCCTGGCGGTGCCCCAGTGGGTACGTACAACGGTTCGATTACAGTAACAAATCTCACAACGGGTTGCGTGAGCAATCCGGCGGTGCCGTTTACGGTGACTATCATTGCGTTGCCGACGATTACGATCAATCCGGCTGCACTGGCCTGTCAGGGCGATGCCACGGCAGATCTGGTGTATACCAACACTACTGGCGCGCCGGATCAGTACAGCCTGGATTTTGATGCCGCCGCACAAGCTGCCGGTCTGACCGACCTGACCAATGCAACCCTGAATGCGAGCCCGATCCTGATCTCGGTTCCGACCGGTATTGCCGCGGGCACGTACAATGGTGTGCTGCGGGTACGCAACAGCGTGACCGGCTGTGTCAGCGACCCAATCAACTATACGCTTACGGTGCGTCCGCGCCCGACGATTACGTTGAGTACGATTGCCCCTATCTGCTTCAGCACCACGGCGACGTCCGTCTCGCTGCCCTACACGGCGACAACCAATAGCCCGACACTCTATAGTATAGACTTTAACGCCGCGGCGAACACGGCCGGCTTTGTCGATGTAACGGGTGTTACACTTCCGGCCAGCCCGATCACAATACCGGTAGCGGCCAACACGCCGGCCGGTACGTACAGCGGTTCGCTGACGGTGACCAATGGTACGACAACGTGTGAAAGCATCGTATATCCGATCACGATCGTGATCGACGCGCTTCCAACGATTACGGTGGGTACGATCCAGCCGGTATGTATCGGCAGCACGACTGCCAGCATACCGTATAGCGGTACGACCGGTTCGCCGAACCAGTACAGCCTCGACTTCGACGCCGCTGCTAACACAGCGGGTTTTGCTGATGTGACCAACGTCACGCTGACGGCGGGCGCGATTACCGTGACGATTCCCGGTACCGCGGTTGTGGGTAGCTACAACGCTGCGCTGACGGTGCGCAATACTACAACGGGCTGCGTGAGCGCTCCGCCGGTGAACGTGACCATTACGATTATCGGTGTTCCGACAATCACGCTGGGTGCTAATCCGCAGGTGTGTTCCGGTTCGACCTCGGCCAACCTGCCGTACACAAATACGACTGGTGCCCCGGACCAATACAGCATCGACTTCAACGCCGCGGCCCAGACTGCAGGCTTTGCTGATGTGACTAACGTGACGCTGGGCGCTACGCCGATCGTCATCGTTGTGCCTGCGGCCGGTCCGGTTGGAACCTATACAGGCACGCTGACCGTTCGCAACAGTGTTACGGGCTGTACGAGCGCGACTCATACCATTACGGTGAGAATCTTGCCTTTGCCGACCATCACGCTGGGTACGATCGCGCCGATCTGCTTCAGCACCACGGCGACGTCCGTCTCACTGCCTTACACGGCGACAACCAATAGCCCGACACTCTATAGTATAGACTTTAACGCCGCGGCGAACACGGCCGGCTTTGTCGATGTAACGGGTGTTACACTTCCGGCCAGCCCGATCACAATACCGGTAGCGGCCAACACGCCGGCCGGCACATACAGTGGTTCGTTGACGGTGACCAATGGTACGACAACGTGTGAAAGCATCGTATATCCGATCACGATCGTGATCGACGCGCTTCCAACGATTACGGTGGGTACGATCCAGCCGGTGTGTATCGGCAGCACGACTGCCAGCATACCGTATAGCGGTACGACCGGTTCGCCGAACCAGTACAGCCTCGACTTCGACGCCGCGGCTAACACAGCGGGCTTTGCTGATGTGACCAATGTCACGCTGACGGCGGGCGCGATCACCGTGACGATTCCCGGTACCGCGGTTGTGGGCAGCTACAACGCTGCGCTGACAGTGCGCAATACTACAACGGGTTGCGTGAGCGCTCCGCCGGTGAACGTAACCATTACGATCATCAATGTTCCGACGATCACGCTTGGCGTTAATCCGCAGGTGTGTTTCGGCTCAACCTCGGCCAATCTGCCTTATACGAATACAACCGGTGCCCCGGACCAATACAGCATCGACTTCAACGCCGCGGCCCAGACTGCAGGCTTTGCTGATGTGACCAACGCGACGCTGGGCGCTACGCCGATCGTCATTTCCGTGCCTCCGGCCGCCCCGGTCGGAACGTACACTGGCACGCTGACCGTTCGCAACAGTGTCACGGGCTGTACAAGTGCTACGCAAACTATCACGGTAACGATCCTGCCTGCGCCGACCATCACACTGGGTACAATCCAGCCGGTTTGTGCCGGCACGACGAGCGCCAGCCTGCCGTACACCAATACAACGGGTACCCCGGACGAGTATAGCATAGACTTCAACGCCGCGGCGAACACCGCAGGCTTTGCCGACGTGTCAAATGTTGCACTTCCGGTCAGCCCGATCACGATCGCGGTGCCTGCCGGCGCTGCACCCGGTACCTATACGGGCACCATTACAGTGCGCAACGCCGCCGCCGGATGTGTGAGCGCGACGCAGAACATTTCGATCACGATCAACACTGTCCCTACTATTACGCTGACCCCGAACGCCCAGGCCTGCCAGGGCGATGCTGCGGCCAGCCTGCCGTATACCAACACCACCGGTGCTCCGAATCAGTACAGCATCGATTTCGACGCCGCGGCCCAGACTGCCGGCCTGACGGATGTGACCAACGTCAACCTGCCGGCGGGTGCCATGTCTGTTACCCTGCCGACGAACATTGCCGCAGGCACCTACAACGGTGTGCTGACGGTACGTAACAGTACGACGAACTGTACGAGCGCCCCGATCAACGTTACGATCACGGTAAGCCCGCGCCCGACGATCACGTTGGGTACGATCGCTCCGATCTGCTTTAGCACGACGGGTACCACGGTAAACGTGCCGTACAGTGCTACAACCGGTGCCCCGACACAATATAGTATCACTTTCAGCGCGGCGGCTATTACGGCGGGCTTCACCAACATAGTCAACGCTACGTTGCCGGCCAGCCCGATCGGCATTGCCGTGCCGCCGAACACCCCGGCGGGTACATATGCGGCTACCCTGTCGGTACGCAACCTGACAACCACCTGCGCGAGCCAGGTACAGAACATTAATATTGTGATCAATCCATCGGTATCGATCACGCCCGGTACGATCGATCCGGTGTGTTTGGGTGCCACTTCCGCTACGCTGCCCTACAGCGGCGCGACGGGGACTCCCAACCGCTATACCCTGGATTTTGACGCGGCCGCTAATACGGCAGGATTTGCAGACATCACCAATGTTGTATTGCCGGCGGGCTCCATTACGATCGCCATTCCGACCACTGCCACAGCAGGCTCTTATACCGCGACGCTGACCGTGGCGAACAGTACGACAACCTGTCCGAGCGCCCCGATGACCGTAACGGTGACGATCCTGACAGCCCCTTCGATCACCCTGTCGACAACGAACCCGAGTGCCTGCGTTAGCGCCACAGCGGGCTCGACGACATTGCCCTATACGGGCACCAGCGGAAGCCCGGATCGCTACAGCCTGGATTTTAATACCACGGCCAACGCCGCCGGATTTGTCGATATCGTAGATGCCGTGCTGCCCGTCAGCCCGATCACGATCGCGATACCGGCGGGTGTTCCTGCGGGAAGCTATACGGCTACACTCACCGTACGGAATACGACGGTGACTTGCGGCAGTGTGCCGCAGACCATCACGATATCCATCGTGCCACTGCCGACCATTACGCTGGGAACTAATCCCCGCCCGTGTATCGGCGCCACCACGGCGAACCTGCCCTTTACAACGACTACCGGTAACCCGGATCTGTACAGCATTACCTTCAATGCCGCTGCGCAGGCAGCCGGTTTTGTCAATGTTGTAGACGCTACATTGCCCGCTACGCCCGGACCGATCGCGATTCCGATTCCTGGGACTGCGCTTCCGAACGTATTGTACAGTGCGACGCTTACCGTGCGCAGCTCGGTATCGGGCTGTAGGAGCACGAACCGCAACATCAATATTCAGTTGATCGATACGCCTACCATCACGTTGGGGGCGAGCCCGACAGTATGTCGTGGAACAACTACGGTCAATCTACCTTATACGAATCCGACAGGTACTCCGAACCGCTATGATATTGACTTTGATGCTGCGGCGGAGACTGCTGGTTTTGCTGACGTTACGGGCGCGACCCTGGCGTCGGGACGCTTTGTCATTACAGTACCTGGCGGTGCGGCCCTGGGTGTTTACAATGGCACGGTGACAGTGTACCGCACGGGTGCGGAAGCTTGTCCGAGCACGGCGTATCCGTTCACCATTGAGGTGGTGGATAGCCCGACCCTGACGGTGACAACACCCACGACGGTTTGCCTGGGTGCAACGATCGCGCCTTTGTCGTATGTCACGACAGGCTCTCCGGCTACTTTGTATAGCATTACTTTCAGCGCCGCCGCGCAAACAGCAGGATTCACCAACGTGGTGGATGCTACGCTGCCGGCCGGGGGAGCGCCGATTCAAATAACCATACCGACCACGGCGACGGCGACCAATTATACCGCTACCCTTTCTGTGAAAGCGGGGGCAGCGGGTTGTGCCAGCCCGAACCGCAGCTTTACCATCCGTATCAATGCCTTGCCCAATGTGACGCTCGGGACAATCAACCCGGTTTGCCAGGGTAGCTCTTCGGCGATCCTGCCTTACAGCGGCGCGACGGGAACGCCTAATCGCTATAGCATCGACTTCGATGCGGCGGCCCAGGGCCAGGGATTTGTAGATATTACCGACGCGACATTGCCGGCTGCCCAGATTACGATTGTGGTGCCGACGACAGCTGCTGCCGGTACGTATAACGCTACCGTGACAGTGAAGAATGCCACCACGGGCTGCTCCAGTGCGGTGAAGAATATCCAGGTGAGAATACTGGAGAAACCGGCGATCACCATACTCGACGACGCTTCTGTCTGCGTGGGTGGGCCGACCGCGGACCTTCATTATACGGCTACGGGAAGCCCCGATCAATATAGCATTGTATTCAGCGCGGCGGCGAAAGCGGCCGGCTTTACGGATATAACGAACGCCACGCTGACAAACCCGATCGTGATTAACGTGCCGGGTACTGCGGTTGTGGGCAGCTATGCTGCGACGATCGTTGTGCGGAACAGCGTTGCATCCTGCGTCAGCTCACCGCCTGTGCCGTTTAACGTCGACGTGATTACCACCCCGACGGTAACCGTGACGACGGCGCCCGTGATTTGCTTTGGTGACGCAACGGCACGGATTTTCTTTACCGCTACGGGCAGCCCGAACCAATATACACTCGACTTCGATGCGGCGGCACAGGCTGCAGGCTTCACCGACGTGACGAATGGTGGCCTGACCAACCCGATCCTGGTGACGGTTCCTGCAGGTGTGACAATGGGCAGCACGTACAATGCTGTACTGAGTGTGGGCAACAGCGCCGCAGGTTGTACCAGCGCGGGTATACCCGTGACGATCACGGTACAGCCGGCCGTAGACATTGTGTCGATTACCGATCCTGTTACTGTTTGCCAGGGTGCCACGACGGCAACCCTGACTTCAAGCCTGAATGGCAGCCCCGACTTCTACAGTATCGTCTTTGACGCGGCGGCGAAAGCTGAGGGTTTTGTGGACGTGACCAACGCACCGTATAACACCAATATTACGATCAACATCCCGGTAGGTGCAGACGCGGCGACATACAATGCCGTAGTAACCTTCCGCAATAGCACAACAACGTGTTTGGTTGACCATGCTCTCGAAATCGAGATACTACAAACACCGATCATCACACCGGGGCCCGACCCGTCTGCGTGCGTGGGGGCGACATCGGTTAACCTGGCGTATACGACCAACGTACCTGTTCAGAATTACTCGATCAACTTCGACGCTGCTGCCAACACAGCTGGCTTTGCGGACATCGCGAACGTGACAATGCCGGCGTCTGGCCCGATCGTGGTTGCCGTTTCTGCAACCGCAGCGGCAGGCATATACAACGCGACCATCAATGTGACGACTGTGAATGGAGCGGTTAGCTGCACGAGCCCGGATTCGACCTTCACGATTGAGCTGACGACGGCGCCGACCATTACAGTAACGGACGCAAGTCCCGATGTATGTCTGGGGGCAACGACGGCTTCCATCACGTACTCGGGTACCACGGGTACGCCGGATCAATACACGCTTGACTTCGATGCTGCCGCGCAAACTGCTGGCTTTGTCGATGTGGCCTACGTGACACTCCCAGCCAGTCCGATCGCGATAACGATCCCTGGATCGGCTGTTGCCGGCACGTATAATGCTACGCTGAAAGTGCGCCGAAGTACAGGTCTGTGTGAAAGCACCAACTATCCGGTGACTGTAACCATCCTGGCGCTTCCGACGATTACACTGACTACCTCTACCCTGGAGGCCTGCGAAGGTGATGGTTCCGTCGAGATGGCGTACACGGGTACGACCGGCACACCAGCGACCTATAGCATCATCTTCAATGCGGCAGCGAAAGCCGCTGGCTTCGCCGACATTGTTGGTGCTACCATGATGGCTTCGCCTATCGTGATCACTTTCCCTACAACAGTACCGGCTGATTCTTACAATGGTCAACTGACCGTAAGCAATGCTACATGTACAAGTTCACCGGCGACGATCACCATTGAGGTGTTGCCGGAAGCGACCGTCGATGCCGGCGCGGCTGCGGCTATTTGCGCCGATCAGACCGTGACACTGGCGGGTGTGGTAGGCGGCGGTGCAACAGGCGGTACATGGAGCGGGGGCACAGGCACATTTGCCCCGAACAACACGACACTAAATGCTGTCTATACACCGAGCGCTGCCGAAAGAACAGCCGGTACAGTAACGCTGACGTTGACAACAACCGGTCCTTGCGCTGTCAAGACGGATGCGGTAACGATTACCATCAACCCTGCAGCCCTCGTGAGCGCAGGTACTGACCAGCTCATTTGTGCAGGCGATACCGACGTGACGCTGGCCGGTAGCTTCCCGACCAACTCTTCCGCCACCACGGCTACGTGGAGCGGCGGTACGGGCACTTTTGCCCCGGACAATCAGACATTGAATGCAGTATATACGCTGTCCGCGGCGGAAATCACCGCCGGTGGCGTAACGCTGACGTTGACAACGACGGATCCTGACGGTGCAGGCCCGTGTACAGCACTGACTGACCAGGTAGAGATTTCTATCAGCAACGGTGCGACGGTGAATGCCAGTGGCCCGGCCGATGTATGCGCGAATCAGGTGATCGCTGTAACAGCTACGTTCACCGGCACAACCGGTGTGGTGTGGACAACATCCGGCGATGGTACCTTTGATGACGCTACGTTGGCGAATGCTACCTATACTCCGGGGGCAGGCGACATCGCTGCCGCAACGGTAACGCTTACGGCGACCACGGCTGGCCCCTGCGCACCGGTATCGGACAATGTAGTAGTACCCATCAGACCGGCCGCTACTGTCAACGCTGGTCCGGATCAGACGATCTGTTCAGACGTCACAGACGTTAACCTGACGGGAACATTTGGCGGGTCTGCTACGGGTATTCTATGGACAACAGATGGTGATGGTGTATTTGGTAATACGGCGACACCGTTAACCAGTTATAAAATAGGGCTGCAGGATATTGCACGCGATAGCGTTGTGATATACCTGAATGCTGTCGGTACGTGCGTGATGATCGACACGATGGTGGTACGCATCAACGCCGCGCCCATTGTTGACGCGGGATCTCCTCAGACCGTTTGCGCGGGTACAAACACGCAACCGTTGAACGGAACGTTTGGGGGTGGTGCAAGCTCCGCTTCGTGGACGACGCTGACGGGTGATGGTACATTTGACGATGCAACAAAGGCAGACGCGATTTATACGCCCGGCCCGAATGACATAGCGGCTGGCTTTGCCGACTTGATTTACATAACTAACGACCCGGTCGGTCCTTGTGACCGCGCGAGCGAGACCATCCGTATTACGATCCTGAACGGATTGGATGCGACCCTGGCGGTAAGCGCAAATCCGACACCGGTATGTATGAATGGTAGCAGTGATATCTCTGTAGTGAATCCGCAACTTGGCGTGAGCTACCAGCTGATCAATGCCGACAGCAACACGCCGGTTGGCGGTGTGGTGACTGGCACAGGCCCTGGTACCACGATCTTGCTCCCAACCGGAGCGCTGACGGCCACTACGCGGTTTATTGTACGGGCATCGCTGACGGGTTGTGCGACGGTAGACTTCCCCGCTACGCCGCTGGATGTCGTAGTACAAGGTGTGATCAACACGAGCTTTACCGTGACGGCGAGCGGACCGATCTGCGAGACTGGTACTGCCACGATTCGCCTGGGCGGATCGGAGAATGGTGTAACATACCAGCTCCGGAGGAACGCAGACAACAGCCTGGTTGGAACTCCCGTGACTGGAACAGGAGCCCCCATTGACCTGTCTACCGGAACGCTGACACAAACGACCGAATTCAACGTATTGGCGAGCAATGCAACCTGCTCGATCGAGCTTACACAGCGCGCTACTGTTACGGTTGAAAAAAATCCGGATCCGAACCTCAATATCAGCGTGGACAATAACCCGCTGTGCGTAGGAGGAAGTACAGACATTTATATTTTTGCGTCGCAGGCAGGCGTGAGCTATCAGCTTCGTAACGACGCCGATAACAGCAACATCGGTCTTCCCGCAACAGGAAACGGTGGTACGATTACGTTGAACACCGGGCCGCTGACGGTACAAACCACGGTGAACATTCTGGCTACCAGTGGCACGGCATGTCCGGCGGTTGAGCTCTTCACCGTACCGGTGATCGATGTGAAAGGTGTCGTAGACGTTACGCTGCCAATCGCGCCGGCCGACCCTGTTATCTGCGAAGGTGGCAGCACAATGATCGAAATCACGGGTTCGGAGACAAATGTGGAATACCAGTTGCGTCTCGATGCCGACAATAGCCTGGTGGGTACACCGCTGACCGGCAACGGAAGCGTATTGCCACTGCCTACCGGCGCGCTGACGGCAACGACGACCTTTAATGTACTGGCGAAGAATACAGATCCGAGCGCCGAGTGTTCGGTACAGATGAATAACATAGCGACCGTCACGGTTGAGCCGGCGGTAAAAGACCGCATTGTATCCATTGCTGCACCGGCACCTCCGATTTGTGTAGGTGGCAAGGCCAACATACGTGTGGAAAGTTCGCAAGCGGGCATTAGCTATCAGCTTCGTAACGATGCTAATGATGCTCTTGTTGGTTCTGCGGTTACAGGTACAGGTGGCGATATTATACTCGCGACCGATGTCCTGAGCGCGAGTACGACATTCAATGTCTTCGCGAGCGGCACGCAGTGTCCGGGGATCGAGTTGACGACTAAAGTAACGATCAATGTCAGCGGCACGATCAATCTTGCTCTGACAGCCACCGCGGTGCCGGTGCGCATATGCGAAGGCGCGACCTCGACAGTGCAACTGTCCGGTTCGCAATCGGGCGTAAGCTATCAGTTGCAGGTAGGTGGTACGCTGGTGGGTAGTCCGGTGTTGGGTACCGGCAGTCCGTTGGGACTGGTGACTCCAGTACTGACGACCACAACAGTCTACAGTGTGCTTGCCAACAATGGAACTTGTTCTGCGCTGTTGACCGACACGGCGGTAGTGCGCGTGAATGCGCTGCCGATAATGACTACGGTGACACCGAGCGCAACGGCGGTATGTCCAGGCAACAGTGCAACGGTACTGGTTGCTAACTCTGAAGCCGCCGTCACGTATGAGCTGCGCCGCCTGTCCGACAACGCACTGGTAGATTCCAGACCGGGTAACGGGAGCAACATTACACTCAACATCGGTACGATCACGGCGACGACCAATTTTGTGGTCATTGGCATCCGCACAGGTACTTCTTGTAGTCGTCAGTTATCAACGTTCACACTGACATTGCGCAGTGCTTCGGATCCTGCGTGTAACCCGGTTGGTCCGAATTGCTTCGTCTTTACAGTAAGCGTAGACGCTACGTTGACAAAACGTCCTACGTGCGACGACCAGGCGGATGGTGTAATAGTGATCCACTACAGCGGTGATGTTAGTGGACGTTATGGTTTGAGCTTGTCCGGATTGACTACCGGATACCTCCGTCAGGATTCTGAGTTTGCAGGCACTATTACGTATACAGGCTTGTCTCCGGACGACTATAAATTCACCATCGCGGATGTTGCAGGCAATAGCTGCGAACGCTCGATTAGTTTGCCGTTACGACCTACCGTAGACGCGGCCGTATCCAATGTGATCGATGCGGTATGCTTTGGCGAAGAAACGGGTAAGGCTACGTTTACTTTGACAGGTGGTAACTCACCGTACGAATACTCACTGGACGGCGGCGTTACCTGGATAGGTAACTTTGTATCGGGCAATACGATCGACGTGCTGCCGCCGAATGGAACCTACAACATCCTGTTCCGCGACGATGCGTCGGATGTTTGTGTGGCAGAAGTATCCGTAACCATCAACGCTCAACGGCCTCAGCTGCAAGCAACCTATACAGTAGAACCTGCGACCTGCGACGATGGCGGCGCAGTGACCAACATCGCGGCAACGGGCGGTGCAGGCAGTGGTTATAGCTACTCGATGGATGGCGGATCATTCCAACCGGGCAACTCATTTACCGACCTGGTCGGTGGAACGCATACCCTGACCGTGAGCGATGGCACGTGTACACGTGATTTCTCAGTCGATGTAACGTTCCCGGGCTTTGTAGAATTCGATGTCACTGTGAACGATGCCGATTGTTCGAACAACGGGTTGAGTGGTCATTTGGATGTGTCATTCCCGAACTTAGGCGCGTACGAGATTGGTATCACAAAAGATGCCTTCGTGGAGCCCGAGACGTATACTCCTATTACCTCTTCCGGCCCCACCGATCTGCCGTACAAATTTGAGAACCTGATCGTGGGCACGTACTATATCTATGTGAAGACCAGCGATGCGCTTTGCCCGACCCGCCAGGGACCATTCACCATCGGTGGTGCACAGGCAGTTTCGTATGATATACTCACACAGTGTAATGACAATGTTGTTTCGCTGATATTGGACAATCTGAAAGGTGAGCCTGGAACAAGCTTTGACATTCGCATCTTCCGCAAATTCGGCAGTGAAATGGCCTATGCGTCGACGACTGCCAGATCGTTTTCGTTTGATAATCCGATCACTTATCAGTTCATAGCGATACCAGATGAATATGTGATTCGCGTAACGCAAACAAACATGACATGTGGAATCATGGCTGCCGAGGAGAAGGATTATGTAGTACGTGAGCAGCTTGGCGCGCAAGTGGGCAAACGCACAGAATCGTACCCGGATATCTTCAACGGGACCATGGAAGTGGTGAACTTTGTCGGCGGCGAGGTGCCGTATGAAATCCAGATCGAGTTGGATTCCGCGGCGGTGCCAGGGCAATCATACCAGACCAACTGGGAACCAGTAGAGCTCAATAGCAACCAGCGATATCAGAAAGACTACGATCACCTGCCCGCCGGTCGCTACAGCGTAACGATACGGGATGAAGGTGGCTGTGAGTTCGAATTGATCGGCCGCGTGCCGCTGGATACCGATATCTATATTCCGAACATCTTTACACCGAACGAGGATGGTATAAACGATCTGTTCTTTATCCGCAACCTGCCGGCAGACAACGGTGCGAAGCTGGTGATTAGCGATCGTTGGGGTAAACAAGTGTACTCTTCCAACGCTTACCAGAATAACTGGGATGCGAAAGACACATCAGACGGTATTTACTTCTACCGCCTGAAGATTGGCAACGGCGATCCGTTGACCGGTTGGGTGGAAGTGCTTCGTGGTACAAAGCCTTAGTAAATAGTAGATAGTAATTAGTGAAAAAGGAAGGCTGCCCAAAAGGCAGCCTTCTTTGTTTTGATGCTGGTGGTTAACTCCTATAGCGTGGAGAGGAACTGCAGCGTATCGACGCGGTCGGCATAGTCCCATACTTCCGGGAACTGTGCCTGGCCGAACGGCACAGTGGCCCCCGGCGCCCGACCGACAATGCACTGCAGCTTGTCTGAATTTTCTGCCAGGTTTGCGGCGAGTGCTTCCGGGGTTTTATAGTGTTCGTAGTATACAACGGAGATAGGGGAGACCTGCCGGGTGCTCTCGTGTAACATCAGGAATCCGTTATCAAGGAATTTTGTGCTATTGACGAGCATGATCGACTTTTGATAGTCGTAATTGTTGCAATACTTGTGATGGTGAATGATGTCGCGGTGTGCATCCAGCGACGGGTAGAAACGATCGAACGTATAGCCCTCCGGTACCAGCAGCTTGGAGACGTTGCGACAGCCCAGGCCGAAGTAGCTGAAGATGTCGGTGCCGAGCGCGCTAAGCTCGGCTTCGGTTTCATCGCCTTGAAGGATCGCGACGGACGTCCGGTTCTTCCGGATGATGTGTGGGTACTTGCTAAAGTAATAATCAAAGTAGCGTGCGGAATTGTCGCTGCCCGTGGCGATCACAGCCTGAAAGTCTTTTAGCTGCTCGGCGATTTGCACCTGTGCATGGAGCGCAGGCGAGATGACGGCCAGGGTTTCGAGTATAAGCCTCGGCAATGCTGCGTCTTTCGAGCTGAGCTTAACGAGGGCACGGTGGCCGCTGATTAGTACGGCCAGCAAATCGTGAAAACCAACGAGCGGAATGTTGCCGGCCAGGACCAGCGCGACCAGGCGGGAAGTGCCTGGAAACGTGTACGGTGCAATCCATGTACGAAGTTTGCTTTCGTCCAGCATCCGGATGATGCCGTCGAATGCCATGCGTACATTGTCTTGTGTGAACCAGGGATTTTCACGCGATGCACGGTCGGCGATCGACTGAAATTCGTCGTGGGTCAACTCCTGGAGATGGGTGCCCAATGTCGCGAGGGCATGTATTCTTTCTTCGATGTTCATGTTGTGTGTGGCCGCTTACGGAGGGCAAAAGTAGGGAAAGCAGCGCAAAGCAGTGTGTCGGAAATACCATACAAACGTAAGCGAATTGAAAATACGCGCGAATTCCTACTGAAAAAGTGGATATTCCCTAAACTTTTACAGAGGGGTCTCCGTTTTACGAATGAATCGTTTATTTTTGTATTTGTAACGGACCAAAATTAGAAGGCATGGCTATTATTATCACGGACGAATGTATCAACTGCGGTGCATGCGAGCCGGAATGCCCCAACACGGCTATCTATGAAGGCGGCCGCGAGTGGAATTGGGCTGGGGGCACGAAGCTGGAGCAGGTTGAATTAGAAGACGGGTCGGCTGTTGATGCCAAAGACCCGCAGGCACCTGTATCGGAAGAGTTTTATTATATCGTGGCAGGCAAGTGTACTGAGTGCACGGGTTTCCACGAAGAGCCGCAGTGTGCGGCGGTATGTCCGGTCGATTGTTGCGTGCCGGATCCAGACTATGTAGAGACCTCTGAGGAGCTTGTTGCCAAGAAGGCCTGGTTGCACCAGGAGATTGCGGCGTAAGGCAGCATTCAATACCGTATGGAAGATTCGTTAATACCTGCTGCGAGGGCGTAAAGCTATCGCCTGGTGTTAACGAATTTTTCTTTTCGTCTTAGCGCATGTTGGCGCGCTTGATCAGGTACGTCTGTAAAATAAGATTGAAGTCACTCTTAACATCGGCTTCGATAAAGTCGATCTTGTATTGGTTGCAGCGCATCTTGAGCGCTTTATAAAAACGACCTGCTTCGTCCTGATAGGTTTGTTTGACATCGGCTGGGTTGAGCTTTAGTTTTTCACCCGTTTCCAGGTCGACGAACTCCAGCGGCCGGTCTTCAAAACTGAAATACAATTCCGTTTGGTTATCCATCACGTGAAAGACCACCACCTCGTGTTTGTTATGTTTGAGGTGTTGCAAGGCCTTGAATAAATCGTCGGCACTCTCCGCTGAATCAAACATATCGCTGAAGAGAATAACCAGGGAGCGCTTGTGAATTTTCTCGGCTACTTCGTGCAGGACCCGGGCTACGTTTGTATTCGTGGGTGTCTGTGGCTTGTATTGTTCGAGGTCATTGAGCAACCGGAGTACTTTATTCAGGTGCGTGGGAGTAGACTTTACCGGTGTCAGCTCGTGCACGGTGTCGGAAAACAGGCATAAACCGACGGCATCGCGCTGGCGATTTAGCAGGTAGGCCAGGGCAGCCGAAGCATATTTGGTGAATTGAATTTTAGCCTGGGTAGCCGCCGGGTAGAACATGGATGCAGAGACATCAATGGCAATGAGGCAACGCAGGTTAGTTTCCTCCTCGTAGCGTTTGGTAAACAACCGGTCGGTGCGGGCATATACTTTCCAGTCCAGATGACGGGTGCTTTCACCTTCGTTGTAGAGTCGGTGTTCCGCAAACTCGACCGAAAACCCATGGTAGGGGGACTTGTGGAGTCCGGTAATAAACCCTTCTACTAACTGACGGGCAAGCAGTTCGAGACTGGTGTGGGGGTTAATTTTTGTCAGATCTACCTTCACAGTGCTTGGAAAAACGAAATATTGTTCAGTATATTGGACTTGTTATCAAATAAAATTGATGTCCTGACCGGAATCGTTAACGAAATATGATGGGTTAGTTTTGTATTAAAGACCCAAAGTACTAACTTAGTTCGAACCAAACTTAAACCTAACCTTAAATTTGACGGATTGTGGAAGAAAACAAGACAAGCGGTAGAGATGAGATCTACTCAACGAAAGTAAAGGCCGGCAAGAGGACGTATTTTTTTGATGTGAAGTCTACCCGTTCTAATGATTATTACCTGACGATCACAGAGAGCAAGAAGCGTTTTAAGGAAGATGGTTTTTCGTATGAAAAGCATAAGATTTTTCTGTATAAGGAAGACTTCAATAAGTTTCTGGAAGCGTTGACCAACACTGTAAATCACGTAAAGCAAGAGTTAATGCCGGATGTCGATTTCACACAATTCGATCATCCGCACGAGCATGAACATGAGCACGAAGAGACGGCAACGGCGGGTGCGAAACCTTCGTCGCTGGACACTGACCTCAAATGGGATTGACCTTACCTAACCCCGAACCTATAATAACCTGGGAAAGCCCCTGCATACGCAGGGGCTTTTCTTTTTGTGTCGGCGGGCGATTGTTATATTTGCGGCCTTAATTAAGAGAATCAATACCATGGGACTTCAATGTGGGATCGTAGGACTACCAAACGTAGGCAAATCGACGCTTTTTAACGCTATTTCAAACAATAAGGCGGAGGCGGCCAATTTCCCCTTCTGTACGATCGAGCCAAACGTGGGCGTGATTTCCGTACCCGATCTCCGGTTGAAAGTGCTGGAAGAGTTGGTGAAACCGGAACGCGTTGTACCGACGACCATCGAGTTTGTGGATATTGCCGGTCTGGTAAAAGGTGCCAGCAAAGGAGAAGGGCTGGGTAACCAGTTTCTGGCCAACATTCGCGAAGTGGATGCCATTGTACACGTGGTACGCTGCTTTGAGAACGACAACATTGTGCACGTAGACGGCCGGGTAGATCCGGTGGCGGATAAAGAGATCATCGATACCGAGCTGCAATTGAAAGACCTGGAATCGGTGGAGAAGAAAATAGCGCGTGTAGAAAAAGCGGCGAAGGCCGGCGACGCCAAGTTGAAGAAAGAACTGTCGGTGTTGTTGCAGTACAAGGAGACCTTGTTGGAAGGAAAGAATGCACGCGCGCTGCAAATCGACGAAGAAGATAAAAAGGCAGTGGCTGATCTTCAGCTGTTGACAGCCAAGCCAGTGATCTATGTAACAAACGTAGAAGAGGAGTCTATCCATACGGGGAACAAACACGTAGACGCCCTGCGCAAACATATACAAGGGGAGAATGCCGAGGTAGTGATTATCAGTGCGGCGATTGAAGCGCAGATTGCCGAGTTAGAAAGTGAAGAAGACCGGGCTGTTTTTCTGGCTGAATATGGTTTGAAAGAGTCGGGTTTGAACAAGTTATTGCAGGCTTCATACCATTTGCTAAACCTGGCCACCTACTTCACAGCGGGTGTAAAAGAAGTGCGGGCATGGCCTATAAAGAAAGGCTGGAAAGCACCCCAGGCAGCCGGTGTTATTCACACCGATTTTGAGAAGGGATTTATTCGTGCAGAGGTTATAAAATTCGCTGATTATCAACACTATAAAACGGAGCAAGCCTGCAAGGAGGCCGGCAAGATGTCGGTGGAAGGGAAAGAGTATGTAGTAGGCGACGGCGACGTGATGCATTTCCGGTTTAACGTGTAAAGTTTTCTTTGCTGAAAGCAGTGAAAGCTTCCTGTTTTTTCTTAGCTTTATAAACCGCTCACCCTCAGTATAGAGCGCGTTTTTTAAATTGGTTAATTTTTTAACCCCCAGGCTAAATTTTTGGGTTTTGAGAACCAGGATTATTTTTTCACTGAAGAATAGGGGAGCCTATGTGCCGTTCCACCATCAGTATCTTTTGGCACAGGTTATTAAAGGGCTGCTGATTTTCGGCCCTGAAAAGAATTACCTGGATTTTACGCACTACAACTTTTCAGGCCTCAAAGGTCAGACGAAGGTCAGTCGGAAAGGGCTGCATTACTTCTCGTCCAAAGTGACCCTGGTATTTGCCTGCTCAGACAAAGGCTTCATGGACTATTTCCTGGCCCGTTTGTTTGAACAGAAAGAAGTAATTGTCGGTAACCTGCACCTGGTGCCCGATGCCGTAGAGCAGGAAGAGCCGGTAACGATCGGCGATGAGGCGCGCTTCCTGTGTATCTCACCGGTAGTCGTAATTCCGGCGGCCTTTAATGACGAAAGCGGTAAGAAGTTCGTCTCTCCGGAGAGCGATGAGTTCTCTGACTTGTTATACGACTCTACAATTGCCCGCATGGAGGCTTATGCGCGGTATACTGCCGAACAGTTGACATCGTTCTATAAATTCCAGATTGTTCCCGACCACGATTATATTCAGCGTATTCAGGCATCGCATAAAAAGTTTGCACGCATTTATCCCTTGTACGACAACGATGTGAAGTTCGAGGTACGGGGCTATACTTTTCCCTTCACGCTGTATGCGGCTAAGGAAGTGCAGCAATTTGTATATGAAAATGGCCTGGGCCACTTCACACACAAAGGCTTCGGCATGCTGGACGTCGCGAACAACGACTCTATACAACGGGCGCCCCACCAGGAAATGGTCTACGCTTAGCGCCGCGGGTTCGTGTCGATCCGTTCATAGCCGACAAGCAGGTCGGCCTGAGGCTGGTACGGGCGATAGTACACGAAGATCTCGTAGAAGTTTTCTGTCTCAAAGTGACTTCCCTCGAACATATAGGAAGGGCGGTTAGGCGCTTTGACTACGTATTGATAGTTATACCAGCCTTGCTTGAGTAACATCCTGGCGGTATAGGCATTCTGCACGGTGTCGTACTTCATTTTGTTAGCGACACCGAGATTCCAGTAGTTGAACGCACCGGCAACATACACATCGCCATTGGCGACGGGTGGTACGGCCAGCGTGAAGTTGACGTTTACGTAGTTGGCATACGCCATGTCGCGGTAGTCATAGTTGTCGAGGTTGAAGTTACCGTTGATGTCTGGAATCTGCGGTTGGGAATAAGCTTCGTTCTCGCGGCTTTTGTCTTTTTGAATATAGGCTTCGAAAGGCTTAGCCGTTTTGTTGATGCGGTCCACGTTCTGGCCCGGATAGTTAAGCGAGCGCAGGTCGAAGAACCGGAACTCGTTTCCTCCACGGAACATTTTCGCATCATCAAAATAGCGGTATTCGATTTCCTTTTCGATCTCGCGCACAAAGCTGGGGCGAACATCGCTAACGATGTTATCCCAGCGCTGGTTTTGACGCATGTTAACATGTAGGTCCGTCATGGCATTCATGATGTTGACGTTCTGATAATTGATGGTGAAGTTGAGCTGCTGGCTGATGTCGGCCGCGTTACCGGGGCCGATCAGGTTGCCATCGCGCTTGAAGGTCACCTGGTTTTGGTACACCATAAAGCGGCGACTCAGAATGATGTCATCTTTGTTCGACTCACGATAAACAACCAGGACATAATTGCCGGGAAGCTTAACACCGGGTACATTGAACGTATAGTGCACAAAAGGAACGTGCGTGTCGACCGAGAACGCGAATGTGTTGATGGGAAACTCGTTGTAGCCCGTCATGAAATCGAGGTCTTTTAAATTTGACGGTGTCCAGTCGTAGTTACAGTGTACGATCCTGGCGTAGTAGTTGTCGTTGTGGTCGCGCAGGTCGTCGAATTCCAGCACGAGGTTCCATTGGCCCAGACGGGTGACGGCGGGGTCCAGGGGCTGGGCGTTGGGATGGAGCTGGATAGTTTTGATGACCGATTCGTAGGCCCGGTCGATGAGCTGCAGGGTTTTGACTTTTCCGCCGGGAGTAGACGTGGCGGCAGGCTGGTTAATCGGAACGCACGCAGATAATGCGGCTAAAGATATAATAATGAGGGAATTAAGCGTTATGTTCATGCGTTTTACCAAGGGGTGCCCACCTTACAGGCCATTTGTTTTTGTTTCTAAAGAAACGTTTTCGATAGGGAATGGCCAAGGTTTTGTGGGAAATATCCGCCAAACGATTCCAACTTTAGGGTACAAGATGGTGTCTAACATGCAAAACGGCGACAATACGGACTAATGCTCAGCGAAAACGAGCTTATTGAAGGATGCCGAAAAGGCGACCGGGGTGCACAACGCGCTCTGTATGACTTCTATTGCCGAAAAATGATGGTCGTCTGCCTGCGTTATTCGAAAGCTACCCCCGAAGCTGAGGACATCTTACAAGAAGGATTTGTCAAGGTATTCCAAGCGATCGGCAATTTCCGGGGAGAGTCTAAGCTGGAGACCTGGATCACCCGCATTATGGTGAACACTGCACTGAACGCTAAACGCAAAAAGCTTTACCTGTTCCCTATGGTCGATATTGAAGAGACCAATCTTCCGGAGGAGGAGATGAGCATATCGGGAATTCACTTCACCCAGTTGCTGGAAATGATACAGGCGCTGCCGCAAGGATGTCAGATCGTATTCAACCTGTTCGCTATAGAAGGCTTTAGTCACAAGGAAATTGCTGAGCAGCTCGGCATTTCCGAAGGAACGTCGAAGTCGCAGTTCGCGCGGGCGAAGAGCCTGTTACAACAGCGGCTGTTAAATGAATCAACGTATTATGAACGATATGGAGAGTCGAAAGTTTGAAGATGCTTTCAAGCGGGCTTTTGATGAAGCCAGCGTGAGTCCATCGGATAACGTATGGGCGAATATCGAACGTATTATGGACGATACGGAGAGTCGCAAGGTAGAAGGTGCCTTTCGGCAGACTTTTGATGGAGCCGGCGTGAGTCCATCGGAAAACGTATGGACAAACATCGAGCTGGACTTGATGAAAGCCGAAAGAGGCAAGATGAAGCGCCGCCTGGTATTCTATCAGTTGCTGGCCGCAGCATCGATCGCGTTTGCATTGAGCGTTGCCGGTATGGGCTATTATTTGCTGAAGGACCAGGAATTAACGGGCGCAGTCGGGCAACTGGCGTATCAGGAAGTGCCCGCTGGAGCGAACAACAACACTACAACGCCGACGATTGCAGCGGATACGCAGCAAGAATCGTCGCAAGGAGCAGCAGCAACCTCGGGTGTAAGCACTGATGGTCAGCAAATGCAAGACGCGGTGACCGATATAACACACCCGAACAAGACCACGCAAGAGAGCGATAGACAGACTCAAACCACCCTGACGGAAAATTCGCAGACTCCTTTGACGCAAAATGCAACGGCGCAACGTAACAGCACGACGACACAGCAGGCTGTGGCACGTGAGGAAGCTCGGCATAGCCGGATGCATACAATGGATGGCCAGAACACCGAGCCATTGAAAGCCGACGGTAGCCGATCCCACCAGGGGCAGACGAGCGCGGGTCAACAGACACTGGCCGCTACAAATAATACTGATGCAGGCTCGGGTGATGCGCAGCAGCAATACGCACGGGTAACAACGGAACAGGCGAATACTGCCCACGTGCGCGCATCGACACCAGGACGAAATGGTATTGCGGGTAATACTCCGATCACATCGGAAAATGGACAGCCACAAACAGTGGTGACGCAGCAGCGTTCGGGAGCGACATCGCGTCGTCGGGTAGGGGATGCGACGACCGATGAAACAACAGTGGCGGGCGAAACCAATCTCCCGGGGCAATCGCACAACGGTAGCGATAAGCAAAACATATTATCTGACCGTATCGGTCAGGACAACGTTCGCCTGGCACAGGCCAATGAAACAGCTGCAGCGCGTCGCGAGACGGTAGTGGCAAATGGCAGTCAGCGTACAAAGAGCAAGAACGCTCTGACTACGGATGGTGCAACGGCAACGACGATTACAACGACACCTCCTGCTGGTCAGCAAACGGAATATATGCTGGCCTATTCACCCGTACCTTCCGAAGCTACTCCGGTAGTGACATCGCTTGGGACGCGTGTTCAAAAACCGGCCAGCATGAAAGTGGAGCCTGCTTCGACAGTTGACCCGCTGATGGCATTGCTGGCTCGCCTGGATGAGCAGGAGAAGGATGCGAACGCAAAAGAGAAAAAGGACAAACACAATGACGACGAATTTGGCTCCGAGAAACTGTGGACGTCTGTAGGATTTGCCGCCGGCTCGTTTAACAATATTAACTCCAGTGTATCGAATTCGGGTGGTAGCCTGATGATGGCAGATGCCCGCTCGAGCGCGGTCAGCAAGGTGGCTGATCAACAAGCAAAGGCCTCCGGAAGCTCGTATTCCGTAGGGATAAGCATGGGGACGCGAATCTCTTCGCGTTGGGTGCTGCAGGGAGGATTAAATTACATGACCCAGGCGTCTGACTATACGGCTAGCGCGGTAGGGACGGCAGACTACGAAAACTTCTCGGCGCCGTCAGTTAATTCCATTATGTCGGCCGACAAACAGTCATCAGAGTCTATGATGTCGACGGTGGTGCCGACGGCTCCTTATAATGTCAATAACAGCCTGCAGTTTGTTAGTGTACCGCTGCAGGCGGGATACCTGCTGGTAAATCGCAAGGTGGGCGTACAGCTGAACGGTGGTCTGTCAACAGATCTCTTTATTCAGAACACAATTACGCCGGAGGGCGACAACGTTGAAAAGACTACAGAAGGCAGTGGTTCAGGCTCACCCTATCGCACAGTGAACTTTAGCGGCCTGGTGGGAACAGAGCTCAGTTACCGGTTTAGCAAACACTATCGTTTGGCGTTGAACCCGGGCCTGCGCTACCCGCTGAACTCGATTTACAAATCAGATCAGCCTGTAACGGCAGCGCCGCTGACATTCGATATCGGATTAAGATTTCGTTATATTTTTCATTAAACCATTCCAACCTTTTACTACCAAGGGGTGTCTAAGTAGTTAAATAACCGAAAAAGCCCTTCGTTTGTATGGATAGTACTTTGGAAAGCAGATTACAGAAGCGGATACACGTATCCTTGTATGCTCTACTGTTTCTTACGGCGCTTTTAGGAATCAGCATCGTGATGGAAGGTTGTTCGGATTCCTCGCAGGGGTCGGTTCATGATCAGACACATGGACCTGTTTACGCACCTGTCGTGCAGGTAGTGGTGAAAAAGAACGTTCAATCCTGGGGAAACCACTACTATAGTGGCAAGAAAAGAATTGCGTTGTCTCATCATACATCTTTAAAATGAGCTCCAGCCATCACTCCGGGGAACGGCTCTGGCCCCGGAGTTGGCCGGCTCAGATATACACGTAGACTATTATCCAAGTCCGTCGATCTCAGTAGCTAATGCTTCCCATTTTTTATTGGCCTCGGCCAACGCTGCTCCCGTCTTCTCGAAGGCAGCTTGTACTTCTTTTAACTTCGCGGGCTTGCCAAAGACCTCCGGACTTGCCAGTTCGATTTCGAGCTTGCTTTTGGTCTCTTCGAGTCGTGTAACTTCTTCCTCTGCTTTACGCAAATCTTTTTCCAGCTGTTTCCGACGCGCTTCTTGGCTTGGAGTATTGGCGGGTTTCGGAGCGACAGGCTCAGCTTTTTTGGCAGGCTTCGCCGGCTCTGCCTTTACCTGCTGTGCTTCATTCTTTTTGCGCCAGTATTCGTACTCGTCGTACGTGCCCGGGTATTCTTTGATCTTCTTGTCTTCGATGTACCAAATCTTGTTGGCGATATGGCTTACAAAGTGACGATTGTGCGATACAACAATAAAGCTTCCGGCGTATTGCTGCAGTGCCTGGATCAGGATGTTTTCCGAGATAAAGTCCAGGTGGTTGGTCGGCTCATCGAGCAACAAAAAGTTGGCTTCTGAAATAAGGGTTTTCGCCAGGGCTACACGCGATTTCTCACCACCGGACAATACCTTGATCTTTTTGAAGACGTCTTCGTCCGAGAACAAGAAGCATCCCAGCACATTTCGCAGCTCTTGCTCGGGTTTGCCGGAGCCGGCTTGTAGCATCTCTTCGAGGATTTCATTATCCACGCGAAGCGACTCGAGTTGGTGCTGTGCGTAGAAGGCTTTGATGACATTGAAGCCCAGCGTGCGTTCGCCCTCTACAGGCTCTTCCCCCGCGACAATACGGAGGAGGGTAGACTTTCCTTTTCCGTTGGCGCCAATCAGCGCAATCTTGTCACCGCGCTCAATGTTTATGCTGGTGTCTTTCAGGATTTCCAGCGCGCCATAGGCCTTTGATACATGGTCGAGGGTGACAATGTACCGGCCAGGCTGCTGGTTGAACTTAAACCGGAAGTTCACGGCAGCAGTATCGTCTACAACCTCTTCGATCATATCCATTCTTTCCAGCGACTTGACACGCGACTGCACCTGGCGAGCTTTGGTGGCCTTTGCTTTGAAGCGCTCGATGAAACGCTCCGTCTGGCGTATCTTCTGTTGCTGGTTTTCATACGCGCCTTGTTGAATTTCCTGGCGCAGCTCTTTCTCCTCCAGATAAAAGGAAAAATTGCCCTCGTAGGTCACCAGTTGCTGTTGGGTGACATCGACGGTTTTTGTGATGACGTTATCGAGGAAGGTACGGTCGTGCGATACAACAATAACGGCACCTTCGTAATTGCGTAAGTAATTTTCCACCCACTCGATGGAAGGAAGGTCCAAGTGGTTGGTAGGCTCATCGAGCATGAGCAGCGACGGCTTTTCGAGGAGGAGTTTGGCCAGCATCACCCGCATGCGCCAGCCGCCGGAGAATTGTTTGAGGGGCCGGTGCAGGTCAGCGGAGGTAAAACCGATACCTTCCAACACTTCTTCAGCCTTAGACTCAATGGTGTAACCATCCAGGTGATCAAAACGCTCCTGTAGTTTGGCCAGTTTTTCTACCAGCTCGTCAGAATATTCGGTTTCGAGTTTTTTGATGGTGTCTTCCAGCTGACGCTCAATCTCCACGACCTCTTTAAACGCGCCCATAGCCACGGTTAGAATAGAGTCCTCGGTCTGATAGGAGAGGAGGTCCTGGTTCAGGAAGCCAATGGTGCATTCGTTGCTTTTACTGACGGAGCCACTGTCGATCTTAAGATCGCCATTGATAATTTTCAACAGGGTGGATTTTCCGCGGCCGTTTAGTCCAATCAGTCCGATCTTGTCTTTCGGCTTGATGAACATGTTTGCATTTTCGTACAGCGGGCGGCCCCCGATGTAGTAAGAGAGATTAGTAATAGAGATCATGATTCCGACGCACTCAATTCAAATACAAAAATACTTACTATTTGTAGCATTTCCGCCAGGTATGGAATGACCTTGCAATTCTGATTTCAAAAACACGTATTTTCCAGTATTAAAACTATTGCCGGGCATGTACGGGGACTTCGTATCTTGCATTAGGCGCCACTCAACCCATTGCAGTTTTTATGAAGCTTACATCTTTTCCGGTCATTACCCTCCTTTTACTGGTGGCCTGCAGCCACACCAGCTCGCACAACGACCAACCGGCTTTGGCAGAAGATACCACAAACGTCCCGCAGCAGCCGATTGCGCCGGCGGATGGCAGTCAGCCCGCCCTGACCAAATATGCCAAAACGTTGCCACTCGACAAGATCAAGATGCCGGCGGGTTTTTCCATTGACGTGTTTGCGGAAGTGGACAATGCACGCTCACTGGCACTGAGCCCCTCGGGCGTCTTGTACGTGGGCAATCGTAATGGTGACAAAGTATACGCCGTAAAGGATTCAGACGGCGATTTTAAAGCCGACAAGAAATGGGTGGTTGCTTCGGGCCTGAACATGCCTAACGGTGTGGCCTTCCGCGACGGCAACTTGTATGTGGCCGAAGTAAGCCGTATTCTGAAATACCCCAAAATCGAATCGTCCCTGCAAGCCCCGCCGAAGCCGGTGGTGATCAAGGATGACTACCCCACGGAGACACACCATGGGTGGAAATACATCGCCTTTGGACCGGATGGGAAACTTTACGTGCCCGTGGGCGCGCCGTGTAACATCTGTGAGCCTGAGAAAGAAATCTACGCTTCTATTACGCGACTGAATGCCGATGGCTCCGGGCTGGAGGTTTACGCCCACGGCGTACGCAACACGGTAGGTTTTACCTGGCACCCCGAGACGAAAGAGCTGTGGTTTACCGACAACGGCCGCGATATGCTGGGCGACGAAAAACCGGCGTGCGAGTTGAACGTCGCCCCGAAGGCAGGCATGCACTTTGGGTATCCATATTGCCACGCTGGCTCGATCACAGATCCTGAGTTTGGAAGTAAACGCCCCTGCAGCGACTTCACAGCACCGGCCGACAAACTTGGGCCGCATGTGGCCCCGCTGGGTTTGAAGTTTTATACCGGGGCGCTCTTCCCGGCGTCCTATAAGAACAAACTGTTTGTTGCAGAGCACGGTTCGTGGAACCGCAGCAAAAAGAGTGGTTATAACGTCACGCTGGTCGAGCTGGCAGGACGCAGTGCGAAACGCCACGAAGTGTTTGCCAGCGGGTGGCTCGATGAAGCTACGCAAAAGGAATGGGGAAGGCCGGTAGACGTACTCGTGCTGCCGGATGGCTCACTGTTGGTGTCAGACGATAAAGCCAACGTAGTCTATCGCATCTCCTACAAAGGATAAGCATACACCTACAACCTGATCTACCATGAAGAAATTACACCTGCCTGTGGCCGCGGTCTGCTGTGGCATTGTTTGGGGAATTGTGAGCGAAGCATGCGCACAAGGACAATCGACGCCTCCCGCTGGATTCTCCCGTGTGTACGAAATACCCGCCACCGCTGTGAAGAGTCAGGACAACACCGGCACGTGCTGGAGCTTTTCGACAACGTCCCTGGTGGAGTCGCAGACGATGAAACAAGGATATGGCGAGTTCGATATTTCTGAAATGTTTACCGTGCGGAATATATACCTGGAGAAGGCCAGGAACTACATATTACGGCAAGGAGCTGCGCAATTTGGCCCGGGGGGGCTGGGCCACGATGTGATCCGGGCTATGGCCACCTACGGCATTGTACCGGAAACGGCTTATCCGGGCTTGGTGCTCGGACAAAAACAACACGACCATGGCAGGCTTGATACCCGGCTGAAAACGTACCTCGATAGCTTGCTTAAGATACGCCCCGTACCTGCCGACTGGCAGCGTGGGTTTGAAATAATCCTGGACGACCACCTGGGGAAAGCACCAACGACGTTTATGTACCAGGAGAAATCCTACACACCCATGACGTTCGCGTCAGAGGTAGTGCATTTCTCTGCGTCGGACTATGTTAATATCACCTCGTTCTCGCATCATCCATTCTATACGTCGTTTATTCTGGAAGCTCCCGATAATTTCCTGAATGGTTCTTACTACAACCTGCCGGTCAATGAAATGATCACGTTAACCGAGCGTGCGCTGGCAGGCGGCTATTCGATTATGTGGGATGCTGACGTCAGCAACAGCTGTTTCCGTCAGAAAGACGGGTATGCCATGCGCAGGAAAGACTGCAGCGCGCCGCAGACAATCAATGCCGACGATACCGAACTGCCCTACGATCAGACGATCCGTCAGAGCTTGTATGAAAATCTGACGACGCAGGACGATCACCTCATGCACCTGGTAGGATTGGATAAAACAAAAGGTGGTAAGAAATTCTTTTTAGTGAAGAACTCCTGGGGAAAGATCGGACCCTTTAACGGATACATTCGCGTGTCCGAAAGCTACTTCGCCATCAATACCGTTAGTTTGGTAGTGCCGAAGGCGGCATTGGACAATGCACTTCGACAGAAGCTTGGCCTGCGATAATATCGCTACGCACAATTAGTGCAAATAAACAGACTCGAATTTGGCAAGGAAAGTATTGCCTTCGAAAAGTTCGAGGGTTTCGCCTGTGATTTTGTAGTGGTCTGCTTCTGATAGCACTTTCGTCAAAAAGTTCTCGACGTCCATACGTGACTCGCAGAACATCTTCGTGCTGATGGTCGTGAATTTTATCTTATCGCCCGCTAGCGTATAACTGCCACCAAGGCCATTGCAGCCGCCAAAGCCGCGTAATTGCTTTTCGCCGTCGGCCGAAGCCAGGACAATGTGTACTTCTTTTGCATCGGCCGGCGTGATGACGGGCATGCCATTCATTTCCGACAGCTTCCAATAGGTATTTTCCAGGTGCGCAACGCTGCCAGTCTTTTCTGTGGGCTTACAGCAGATCAGAAATACGATAATGAGGGGAACGAATAATGTTTTCATGTCGATATATTGGAAAAATCTATGCCAGGAAAAAGAAAGCCGGGAGATTGTCCCGGCTTGTTGATAATGATTAAAGGTCGCGGATCCAGATGTTACGGAAACTCACGGGATTGCCGTGATCTTGCAAACGGATGGGGCCTTTTTCATAAGGTTTGTATACCGGCAACCCGATGTACTCCGTCGGTCCCCACACAGCCACATGGTTTTGCGTCAATACACCATTGTGGATCAACGTTACATAGGCGGGAGAAATCACCCGCCCTTCTTTGTTAAAGCGGGGTGCGGTAAAGAAAATGTCATACGCCTGCCACTCGCCAGGTTTTCGACTGACATTTACCAGGGGGATGTGTTGCTTATAGATGGAGCCGGCCTGGCCATTGGCGTAGGTCTTGTTATTATAACTATCCAATACCTGTACTTCATAGCGTTCTTGCAGGAAGATACCGCTGTTACCGCGACCCTGGCCGGTTTGCTTCGGATCTACCGTTGCGGGTGAGCGCCACTCGATGTGCAGTTGAAAGTCCCCAAATTCTTTTTTGGTGCGGATGTCTTTGCCGCCGGGCAGTACCGTTACAGCGCCTTCTTTTATGGGCCATTTGGCCGGCGTATCGTCGATGCTCACCCATTGGTCAAGCGACTTGCCATCAAACAGCACGGTGGCATCAGAAGGCATATCACCGGGTTTTTCGCCGGGCGTAATGATGTGAGGCTCCGGCGCCCACAGCTCGCTGGATTCGGGTGTTTTCTTGTCGGGTTGATCTTGTGCCTGAACGGCGTTGTAGGCGCCGAGTAAGGATAATAAGCAGAGTGATGAAATCGTTTTTTTCATTATGGATTGATCTGGTTATTTAAAAATCATTAGCGATGTCGTTGACTTTCTTATTCTTGTCGTCTTTCATACGGGCAAAGAGTGGCGGTGAAAGGTAAGTGAGCTCCAGGTGATGTTTGCCCGTGGCCTGAAACTTCAGGATGATGCTGTCGCTTTTCCAAAAATAGATCTGATTCTTGATGTCGTACTCGGCTTTTCCATAAAGAGATTCGAGTGCCTTCATTAGCCGCGGATCTTTATCGGTCGTCACGCTGATCTCGTAGATCATGTCGCGGTATGACTTCAGGAAGATCTCTTTGACCTTTACTTCGCCAATCCGTTCATAGTCGGGATGGCTGACCTCGTAGAGCTTGGCCGGGTATTGGTCTTTTTCTTTGAATTCCTTTTTCATTTTGACTCCGTTGACTGAGTCTGCCGGTGCGCCAAGTTGAATGTCTTTGAATCCGTTTCTTTTTTCAAGCTCGGCGATGGATTGTGCCGCCGCGCCGAAGCTTCCCATCACAATTGCCAACACGGGCAGGAGGTAGGAGAGTAGGTGTCTGGTCATGAGAATTATAATATAAACTTAAGCGGGATAGAAACGCTTGTCCTATCCCATAATATCAAAAGGTCTGCCACATCGTTTCGCTGGTTGAATTTTAATGTGAGTGGCTCGTAGGTCATATCGGTTATCGGCGCCACAGGCACGTCGAATCGCATGACATCTTGTTTCTGATTGTAGTTATACGAGCCCCACAGACCAATGTCGCGGTTAATGATGATCGTCCACTTGTCTTTTTCCGGAATCGTAAAAATCGAATAGGTGCCGGCTTTGAGAAGCGTCCCTTTTAGTACGACATCGCGCGTCGCTGTAATTTCGGTCGCTTCATTCGCGCCGGTGCGCCATACCTTGCCATACGGTACGATGCCGCCAAAGATCTCGCGGCCACGCTTTTGTGGCCGTGAGTAAGTGATCTTGACATAAGTATCCTTATAGCGTATGGTCGCCAGCGCAAGGGGGCTGGGGCGTGACTCAATCGCTTCCTGCGCGAAGACGCTTGTCTGAATCAGCAGGCAGAGGGTGAGGATCGCATTTCTCATAGGGCGAAGATAGTCTTTTTTGGTCTGACGCAGCTCCACGAGTGGTCTTCTGCAACAATGCGCATCATGAAGTTTATGACTTTTCGTTACTTTTGCACCATGTCCCGTCCTGCTTTTGACGATATCTATATGGAGCTGGCTGTAAACCTGGCCCGTCGCTCACACTGCCTCAAGCGCCATGTAGGCGCAGTGCTAACCAAGGACACGCGCATTATTTCTATCGGTTATAATGGTCCGCCCCCGGGCACACACAACTGCGATGAGGAGTGGCCCGAAGTAGGATGCCCACGCGATTCCAAAGGCGGCTGTTCGCTGGCCATACATGCGGAGCAGAATGCCATTTTGTATGCCGTCAAGAATAAGACCTCGGTGGAGGGAGCTACGTTGTATTGCACGTTGTCGCCATGCCTGGCTTGCGCACGCATTATCTTTTCCATGGGTATCCGCCGGGTGATCTACTACAAGTCGTATGCCGAACACAAGGGAATAGCCACCGACGAAGGCGTTGATTTTCTGGTGAAGTTTGGCGTAGCGGTGGAGAAATACGCCGGGCAGCTGTCAAACGCTACACAAATGATCTGATGCAGTCAGCGCAGAAGCTGCGTGCAATAGTGAGTTAGTGGTAATAATGGTTAGGTTGGTGGGCTACGCTAACTTACGCCGAAGTGTTGAGCGCACCTTCGAGGTCGGTAATCATCTTCGCCGTCACACCTTTTGTCTTTTTTGACTTCTCCGCCTGAAAGACAGTAAGTGTGCGGGCTGCCACCTCGTACAGGCCGGAAGGATTCAGATCATTCCGGTAGCTTCCCAGACACCACTCGATATCCGATTGTAGTTGTTGTTCAATGCCCAGCTCCTGGAGCTTTTTTAATGATTCGACGCAAACTTTCTCGATTTGGTCAGATGCACTTGTACTGACTTTGGCGGTGGAGGTGGCCCGCTTAGTAGCAGTTTTCTTTACCGGTTTAGCAGTTTCTTTTGCCATGATTGTATGGATTGTTGTTGTTGACAGGTAAGTTAAGGTGGTTACAGGGCGAAGACAAGTAGATATTTTATAAAATTTCTGCAACCGAGTGAAAACTTTTGTACTTCAAGCATAAGTTGAAGTATGGACCCGCATCACTACTACAATCAGTAGTACATCGATGGTGGCAATGGCGCCTTAGTATGACTTCATAGCAACAGGAACGTTATAAAAAACAAAAGGGAAGTAAATCCGATTTACTTCCCTTCGCAAAGTTTCTTAGGTTTGAAGCCTAATTACTTCTTCTTTTTAGCAGCTTTCTTAGCAGTTTTTTTAACTGCTTTCTTAGCTACCTTTTTCGCTGATTTTGCCATAGCGTTTTTAATTTTATGTTTAAACTATACGAAAAGTAATAACAAAAAATTTATTCACAAAAATTTTCACGCAATTATTTTTAAGAGCGATTTTTTTTACAAGTACTCTCGCGATGATTTAAACGTGAATACAAAAAAAAATCACCGGATGTCGGTTACACTACGTTCACTTCGGGATGAATATCGATGTTGAATTTCTCTTTCACGCTGTGTTGTATCTGCAGCGCAAGTTGCCAGAGGTCGTTGCCTTTACCTCCACCATAATTGACGAGCACCAATGCTTGATGCTGATGTACGCCGATATTGCCGGTGCGTTTTCCTTTCCATCCGCATTGCTCAATCAACCAACCAGCCGGAACTTTTACCATGCCTTCTTCCGCGGGATAACCCGGCGCAGAAGGATAGTGCTGTTGCAACGCTGCATAGTGCGCAGCAGGTATGGTCGGATTCTTAAAGAAGCTCCCGGCGTTGCCAATCACGGCCGGATCGGGCAGTTTGCTTCGACGAATGTGAATCACTGCATCGCTGATGGCTTTCACGGAAGGCTCTGCATAACCCAGGGCAGTGATTGTTTCGCGCACAGCGCCATAGCTGATATTCAACGCATGATCACGCTTGGTGAGTGCTAATGTGATCGCTGTAATGATGTAAAGCCCTTTGGCCTGTTGTTTAAAAATACTGTCGCGGTAACCGAAAGCGCACGCTTCATTCGAGAAAGTGTGCACGTTGGCCGTGCGGATCTCGACAGCTTCCACTTCAACAATCACATCTTTCATCTCCGTACCGTACGCGCCAATGTTCTGCATCGGCGCAGCACCGGCCGTACCCGGTATGAGCGATAAATTTTCGACGCCCCCCCAACCGCGCTCGACGCAGTACAGCACCAGGGCATGCCAATTTTCGCCCGCGCCAACCTTTAATACGACCTGATCGTCTGTCTCTCGGACAATTTCCTTGCCCATGATCTCAATCTTGACAACCAGACCATCGAAGTCTTGCGTCAACAGCAGGTTGCTGCCACCGCCCAGCAACAATACTTTTTGTTGTATAAAAGCCGGGCTTTGTATCAGGGCTTGTACTTCCGATACGGAGTGAACCGTCGTAAATGCTTTTGCCGATGCCTGAATACCGAAGGTGTTATAAGGGGAGAGGTCGATGTTTTGCTGCACGTGTATGGGGTTTGTTCCGATGGGTAGACGGTAAAAAAACTTGTGCCTGAAACCGACCACGATGCAGGATGTCATCGCAGTGTTTTCAGGCACAAGTCTACGTACTACTTTACGTTCTCGGAAATTTCTCCCTTGGAAAGTTTGAAGAGGCAGATGCGGGAGAAGCGCCCAGCCACATAGGTAGTGCCGCACACGGCAAGCCCGCCATCTTTAGTAGGCGTGAGGCTGGCAACCTCATACGGATTGGAGAAGCCCAGGTAACGGCTGCTCATGAATGCGCCCGTGCTGGCGTCGTAGAAATAAAGTCCTATTTGTCGTGACTGTGTTGTACTGGCGTAGATGACAACGTCCTTTTCGTTGATCGTGGTACGCAGAATCTTCACGTGTGCTTCGGGTGTCAGCTCGGGCAGTGAAAAGCCGTTGGGATTCAATTCTGTGATATTGGTTTGCACGCTGGGTACGAGCTCTTGGCGGGGCAGGAAAAAATTGTCGCCAAAATTAAACGACGCCAACGCAACTTGATTGTTTCCCAGGGGAGCCAACGCACTCACACCACCCTTATATTGCTGCCCCAGGACTACACCAGACGGAGGAGCATCCTGTACAAAACTTGTAAAGCAGAGCGAAAGACTGTAATTGTAAAAGCCATTAAAGTAGTAGGGGCCATTTGGAATGCGTCCTGCTAAGAACGGCAGGCGTCTTCCTTTTTTGGTGAAGTGGTCTATAATCGCCGCTTCTACTTCTTTGTCGCCCCCCGGGCCAATGTCAAAGCTGGCACTTTGTAGTTGCGCCCCGGCAGTAGACAGTGTTTTGATGACAGTCTTCCGATCAACATTGTCATAGCCCATCATAATAATACTGCTCTCTGAGCTGGAGGCTGCCGCTGGATACGTAACGCCTACGTCGGACGCATTCGCCAGGTTACCCTGCTGATTGATGGTGATCATTTTTGCCTGGAAGGTCTGGACGTCGCGGCAAAAGAAATAAAAAGTGGTGTCGACTTGCACGAGATCACCCACCGGGCTTACATAATTAGATTCCAACTCATTCTCACGAATGAAATTTCCGTTTTTATCCGCCCGTATAATGTACGTATAGTAGAAGTTGGGATTGTTGGAGTTCGCATCCGGCGCGATAATTTCCTTAGCCGCCAATATAATGTATCCACCGTCGGCCGTTTGCTTGACGTCAATCGGAAAGTAGATCGCATTGAGCTGGTTGTTGTCGTAGATGCTGACAAACTTTTCGGCTTCGGTCCGGGGATCCGGTTCCTCACCGCACATCGTCAGCAGCGGGGCAATCAATAAAAGTAGGAGAGAGGTTCGTATAGTAGACTGTTGCATGCGGGAGATCATTTTTTGCGGTCGGCAGACTTAAAACTGTTTTCCAGGAAGCGCAGCGGGAAAAGACACCCCAGCGACACCGTGATGTTGTCGAGCAAAAGGTCGTCCATCGAGTCGCCAACACCAGAAAGTCGGTCGTTGTCATAGCGATTCTTGGCAGACGTAATGTTGCTCATGCCTGACTTGTACATCATGTCGAGGTTCAGCCGCACGTTGCCGAGCTTGTAGTACAAACCAGCGCCGCCAATCAATCCCCAATGGTTTTTGGCAAACAAATCTTTCGCACCGACAATGATGGGTTCGTTCTCAAATTGGCTTAGCCCACCGCTGGCGTTGTCGTTACCGGAAATGGTAACCTCTTTGGTGGCGTTCAACAGAACACCCTGATAGAACCCGGCCTGCAGATACGGACGCAGGCGGTTGCCAGCGACCTCATATTTGATCAGGATCGGAAACTGCAGGTGATCGACCTTCTGCAATTGTTCATACTCCAGCTGAACAAGCTGCCCGGCGTTTGTGCCACCTTGCCAGATATACGTATTGCTGTAGGAAAATGCAGTGTGCTGGTAAGTAGGTTGGAAGCTGAATGAAAAGCGCCGATAATAAAACGATATTTCGAACGTCACCTGGCTGCCTACCTGTTTGAACTTGTCATACTTCTTCGCAATCAGCGAAGGGTCATAGTTCGTCGGAGCCATAATGAAGTATTCCTTTTCAACACGGGGCTGGGAGAGGTTTATACCTCCCTTGGGTCCAAGCCACCATTGCTTCTCCAGGAATTTTTCAATCTCCTTACTCTGTTTGTTGTAAGCTGCTGCTGTCTTCTTTCGCTTCTTACTGCTGTTGTTGCTCTGCGCATATGCCAGGTTCATGGCCAGTAACCCGCATAGCAGCACGAGGTAAAGTCTTTTCATGTTGGTCGGTAGGTGTTAATCGGGGGTCAAGGGTTACTTTGTGATGACAAGTTTCTTCGCTTCTTTAAAGAAGCCACTTTTCAACTCATAAATATAAGTGCCTGCCGGTAAACCTGTTAAATCTACAGCTATTTTATGTTCTCCAACTGGATATAACCCGTTTACGAGGCTCTTCACTTTTTCACCCTTCTGCGTATACAGGTCTACGGTAACGTTATAGGCACTGTTTACATGGAAGACAATGGTGGTGGTGTCCTTGGCCGGGTTCGGGTAGCAATCTTCGAGGCGGAAGCGATCGCTGATAAAACCTTCCGAACTGGTGATGGTGCGTTGTGCGAGCGGCAACGTTTGGAAAGGTTGCCCTTCCACACCTTTGTGAATGCCGTTGGTGACCAGGCCCGGAAAGATGACTTCTAGCTGGGCGTCACTTACCAGCATCCAGTCGCGCATAATACTGCCGAATACCTCGCGGTAATCGTATTGCATTTCGACTGTGCGTTTAGTCAGATCAGGGTTCGTCCCCACAACGCCGGCCTGCACGCCACGACCAAAGATAAACAACGGCGCGCCTGTGCCGTGATCGGTACCGTAGCTGGCATTGGAGGCGACCTGCCGACCGAACTCGGAAGTGGTCACTGTTAATACTTCATTCTCATAGCCGCGGGCGCGTAAGTCCTGCTGGAACGCGTTCATAGCCGTAGAGATATGGTACATAAGCGCGGCATGCGAGCCCATGGTCGGGTTATAGGTCTCTACCTGGTCGGCGTGTGTATCAAAGCCACCTACTTTTACCAGGAATATTTTTGTTTGACAACCACCGGAGAGCAGGTTGGCAATGACTTTTAATTGACGTGACAGGGGATTGTCCTGACTACCTTCCGGCGCGTTGAACGGATATTTTTGCGGGTATACAATGCCGGCGTCGGAATTCTTGCCGTTTAAGTATTGCTGAGAAAGGCGTTTGGCGTATGACTTGGTCTTGTCTTCCAGGCCCAGAATCCATTTTAATTCTTTATAGTACGGCGAGCCGTTCAGGTATTCTGGAGGAATGCCACGCGGGTCGACAGTAGCCGGTATATCGTCAAAACCTTCAAGGCCGTCGATAAATTCACCAAATCCTTCCGGATCTGTGGGGATGGCAATGGACGTCGGGATGTTTCCATCCTGGTGGAAAATGAGCGATACGTCCGTGCCCATTTCGATGGCCAACGGGTCGGGCATCGTAGGGTTAGGGAAATCTTTCGGATATTCCATACCTAGGGGCGCATAGAGACCTTCCAGGTAGCGGCCGACCCAGCCCGATTGGAAGTAGTCATTATACGAGCCCCCCATATACCAGATATCTCGCCCGCGGAAGTGTGATCCATTGTTGTTTTTATACGAGACACCTTGCACAAGTGCCATACGGCCTTGATCATACAACGCCTTCATAGCCTGCATATCGGGATGCAAGCCGACTTGTGCATCGGACGGCAATGTGCTGTCGAGAGGAATATACCCCCGCGCATTGTTTTTAGACGGAATGGCGATGTTGGGACGTATGCTATAGTACTGATCGTATTTCTCTACGGGAATAACACAATTGAGGCCATCGTTACCACCATGCATCTGCAGGATGATAAGCCGTCTGTTCTCGCCGGCGGCAGCAGCCATTTGCGTCAATGTATTTTCTTCACCGAGTACGCGTACAGGTATGTTTGACAATGCAAAGGGAATGCTGGCAGCTACCGGTAATTTCTTTATAAAGTTTCTTCTGGATTGATTCATGGTCGGACGGAATTAAGAAAGTTGATACTCGGGTGTTTGCAACATGGCGTTTAGCAAATTCTGCAACGCACGGCGTATGTCGGCGTATTCGTCGGGGCGATTATTCCAATAATCAGCCCATTCGGCTTCGCTTAATATGCCGTCAAACATTTTGGCCAGGAACCAATTGAGGCGCTGGGAGGAGAGTGAAGAGTTGACGTCGTCGTCAGCGTCTTCAAACGTCAGGTTCTTGCTGAAAGGCAGCAGGTACTCAGCAAGGGTGCGAATCAGCAGCGGGGCGTCAGCAGCAACAGTACTGAAGTGCGTTTGAACAAACTGCCGTGCATCGAGCAGGTTAAAGACGTCGTCTTCCATGTTGTCAATGCCATTGATCACGCCGCGGACAAAATCGTAACGGTGGCCTAAGGTGTTGGGCGTGATCCACGCACGATGGTAGATTGGATATTGATGATACGCTTCGTAGCCGGCCACGTCAAAAGGTTCGAAGAAGCTCATGCCTTGACGATCCTTACCAATCACCGTGATGATACGGCTCGTCCGGCGATAAAATTCTGCGGGATCGGTTTCCATCGCAGGAATCGTGATGTCAAAGAATTTTAATGTACCGAGCGTCAGATCGATGGGTGACTTGATAATGGCGCCGAAATTAGCGTCATCCACAGGGTCAGCATCGATGGCCTCGTAAAAGTGTTTGCTCTGCAGCAGTTGTTTGATAACGGGTATCAGTTTGTAGTTATTTGCCTTAAAGGTGGCGACCATGTCGTCAATGACTGTCTCGATGGCTTGTGCTTCGGCATCGGTATGCGCCGCCCACACAAAGAAGCGGTAAATACGACGACAGATATTGCGTGCCGTTTCGGGCTGTGCATAAATGATATCGATTAACTGCGTGATTTCATCGATCGCACTTTCCTCGGTAGGGTTACCGCTGGGCATGAGGGTGGCGTCGGGAGTCACTTGCATGCCACCCAGGCGGTCTGAGAAGGTCTTCACGGTATTATCGTGTTGAGAGGCATTCTCGGCGCTGCCTTTTACTTTACCCCGGGGCAATAAGGTGTCGGGATCAAAACCGAAGGTGGTCTGTTCGGTAGCCAACGGGTCGAACACACCTTCCAGCGGCATGGCAGTTTCCCAGCCGGATAATGTGTATGCTGCCTGCCGTATATCGGACTCTTTGTATACCACGTAGTCACCTTGTTCCAGACCAGGCGGTAGCGGAGTGCCTTCCAGACCACGGCCGATGCTGTAAAGTTCGAACAGCTCACGCGCATAGTTTTCATTCACGCCGTTTACGCCTCCCTTTACATTGGTATCACCGTCCAGCAAACGGATCATGGCGTTGTCGATACTAACTTTTACTGTCAGGCTTTTGAAGTCCAGCGAAATGCCGTTCGGCAGTACGCTATTATTGGTGGCAAACAGCCGGTACAGCTGATTCTGAAAATAGAGTGAGCGAACATTATTCACCTTCGACTCAATCGTCGTAAAGTGTGTATGTAAAAAATACACCACCCGTTCGCGCGCCGCATGGGCAAGGGCGGTGTTAATATCCGTGATGCCGGGGCTCATCATTTGCCCCAGGAACCACTGCAGAAATTGATCGACCAGCACAAAGGTGTTGCTATTCACACCATCTTGAAAACCAGAATACACCCACTCCGTACCCGTCTTGAGGTCGATAGGCGGTGCCGGTTGGGGAAGAACTGTGTCGAACAACATGTCAACCGCCGAACTGGAGTTCATGTTGCCCACGGCATCAATTTGAGTCTTGCTGCCTCCAAAAGTCGCTCTTCTCAGCAAATGAGCGGCCCGTTTTGGGGTCAATGTTTCATTTAAGGGATCTAATGGCATGGAGTATGTTTGGTTTTGGACCGCTATATATCATGAGAATTGTACAAAAGTATTTAAATCGGTGACCAACTGCATTAGGCCACGACGACTGAAAGTTTTTTCCTATGGTTCATTGCTTACCAATTTCTTTACTTTTAAACTGCGTTGTATCACAGCATGTTATCGGCATATGAAAATCATTGAATGTCCACGCGACGCCATGCAAGGGCTGCCGGATTTTATTCCGACACCGTTAAAGTTACAATACCTGCAACAGCTGCTCACAGTAGGGTTTGATACCATCGACTTTGGTAGCTTTGTTTCACCGGCGGCAATACCGCAGATGCGCGACACGGCTGAGGTACTGGCCGGCCTGGATCTGAGCAACACGCGGTCGAAATTATTGGCCATTGTTGCCAATACTCGCGGAGCGACCGACGCCGCGCGCTTTGAGCAGATCACATACTTGGGATTCCCGCTCTCTATTTCGGAAACCTTCCAACGTCGGAATACCAACAAAACGATTGCTGAAGCGCTCCATACCTTGAACGAGATCCAGGATATTTGTAGAAAGAGCAATAAAACACTCGTAACCTACATCAGTATGGGTTTCGGAAACCCCTACGGTGATCCTTACGACACCGCGCTGGTGATACAGTTTGCCGAGCTGCTGATTGCCCGTGGCATTTCGATCATCTCGCTGGCCGATACAGTGGGCGTTGCAGAAGCGACCAGCGTGCGCACCTTGTTCCAATCACTGGCGCAGAAATATCCGGCAATAGAGTTTGGAGTACACTTACATGCCACGCCGGCTACTGCTATGACAAAGATCGCTGCGGCGTTCCAGGCAGGATGTAAACGCTTTGACGGTGCTATACGCGGTTATGGTGGTTGCCCAATGGCCAACGATGACCTGGTGGGTAACCTTCCGACCGAAACAATTTTTTCGTATTTGCAGACCCAGGGTGTAGTGTTTGACCTGGACCGTCACGCGTTTGAAAGGTCGCTAAAACTGGCGGATGAAATATTTCCAAAGCATTGAAAATATTACTTCGTACCCTGCAACGGGGATTAATCCTGTATTTTTGTTTAAATTAGATAATGATTATGAGGGCCGTCGTACCTTTTATATGTTTCGTGTTGATTTCAGGAGGGTTGATTGCGCAAGATCCTAAGGACGCTAAGGGATATACGCAAAAGGGGCGCGAACTGTACGAGAAACACGAGTTCATGGAAGCGCTGCTGAACATAAATAAAGCCATAGAGCTTGACAAAAACTTTGCAGCAGCGTACTACCTGCGGGGTAACATCAAAGATAACTTTGATGATCGCCATGGCGCTATGAAGGACTATAATTCAGCCATCGAGAAGAATGCCAAGTTTGCCGACGCATTCTTTGCGCGCGGTAATGTCAAAATGAAGTTACAGGATTATTACGGCGCCATTGCCGACTATACTTCCGCCATTACCATCAACGAAAACTATATCGAGGCATACTTTAATCGCGGCAAGGCCAAGCAATACCTGGAAGCGTACGAAGATGCTATTAACGATTGCTCGAAGATTATCGAGATCAACCCCAAGAATGTTGACGCGTTTTATATGCGCGGCATCCTGCGTATCAATTTCGGTGATCTAAAGAATGGTTGTCTCGACCTGAGCAAAGCCGGCGAGCTCGGCGACCTCAAAGCCTACGAGGCAATCAAAGAAAAGTGTAATCAGAAGGACTAATTAAGCCACAGCCATCGCTGCCGATTTACCGTGAGCCAGCATATTGATGCGGTAAGCGCTACCGGGCATTGGGGCGACTATTCCTTTTAGCTCCAGCGTCAATAGAATGCTGGCCAGTTGGCCAGGCGGAAGCCCTGATCGTCCGCTCAAAGCATCGATCATCAGCGGTGCAGCACTTTCCCACAACGTTCGTAGCACAGCTTGTTCTTCCGGCTCGTAGTCGCTGTATGCCGGCTCGGCATTCACCGCGGCCACAGGCCGTGGCGTCTCCCAGTTCATGATATACTCCAGGTCTTTTACGGACGTGAGTAGATTGGCCTTATGGGCTTTGATAAGTTGGTTGCAGCCGTTAGAGTATTGTTGGTGGATGCTCCCTGGGTACGCAAATACATCTTTGAAATAGCCATTGGCCAGGTCTGCTGTAATTAGCGCGCCTCCTTTATCGGCGGCTTCTACAACGACAAGGGCATCGCAGAGGCCCGCAATGATTCGGTTACGAGCAGGGAAATTATGGGCATCGGGTTTTGTGCCAAAGGGATTCTCGGTCACCAGGCCGCCATGCTGTAACATCTTGCGTGCAGTGTCACTGTGCGTAGCGGGGTAGATCACGTCGATACCGCTTCCGAGCACGCCTACTGTGGACAGGCCGTGTTTAAGGGCCAACCGGTGCGCCTGTATATCAATGCCATAGGCCAGTCCGCTCAGTACCAGAGCATCGTGTGCCGCCAGTCCTTCAAGAAATGACTCTAGGCAGGCCTTACCATACTCGGTGGATCTGCGGGTGCCAACAACGGCAACAATTTTTTTGTGTTCCAGGTTGAGATTGCCTTGTAGGTATAGCAGCGAAGGAGCATCTTCGATAGCCCGCAAGCGCGAGGGGTACTGCGGGTCGGTATAAAGCACCATAGAGACGCCTGCCTTTCGGGCGCGCGTTAGTTCTTCTTCGGCATGCTTCCACGGCGGCCCCTGACGGATGGCGTCAGCAGTGACCGGACCGACGCCCGGTATCTGCAGAAGCGTAGTGCGCGAAGCGCGGAAAACATCTTGAGCCGAGCCACAGTATGTTACCAGCTGCCGCAACGTGCGACTGCCAATGCCCGGAATAAAATGAAGTGCAATGCTGGAAAGCCTGTTTTGATCCATAAGAATAACACACAATAGATCCCCTAATATATTCGCCCAACACCGTCTTTCAAACGGCCCGCAAAGAATATTTTATCCCTGCAACTTATCGCGCATTTCCACCAGGAAGCTTCTCACGCGTTTCAGCGATTCGATCATTTCCATCTTGTCGCGCACAGCCTGCGTATCGTTACGCAGCATCTCTTTGGCCCCCTGCAATGTAAAACCTTTCTCTTTTACCAGGTGGTAAATGGTCCGTACATTGTCGATGTCTTCCTTGGTAAACTGGCGATTGCCTTTCCGATTCTTTTTAGGCTTGATAAGGTCGAATTCAGACTCCCAAAAACGGATGAGGGACGGAGCAACGGTGAACATTTCAGCTACTTCCCCAATCGAGAAATATAGCTTTTCGATTTCCTTTTCTTTATACGCCATGTTACTGAGCAAGGTAAGTAATTAAACCTTCTTCGTCAATTCGTATTCTCGTTTCCGGAAAATCTTTTTTAGTCAATTCCTGGATTCTTTTTAGAACTTGTTGCTGCGGATCGACGCGCACACCGGTGCCATAGGTTTGGTATGTCGAAGTGATATGTCCCTGGAGAAATTTACCGGTTCGGTCTGTATAGACCTTTACAATAGGGGCCATTCCGTTGACGCCCGTCACACTAATGCCGCGGTAGGTACAAAAGTTACCCATGCTATAGGCGATGAAACGGTCTTTATAGACCTCGACAGCGCGCGTAACATGTGGACCGTGTCCGAAGATGATGTCGGCTCCGGCATCGATCAGCGTATGCGAAAACTTGTAAACATCGCCGCGGTCCTCGCCATGAAATAATTCATGTGTGCGGGGTACATTTTGATACTGCGCGCCTTCCGCGCCACCGTGAAACGACACTATAACGATATCCACGAGAGAGTCGAGATGCTTTACCAGAGCCCTGGCACCTTCCAGGTCGTTCAGCGGCACGCAATTGCTGTTGGGAGCGAAAGCCACCAGACCATAGCGCACACTGTCCTTTGTAAAAATGGTAGTCTTCTGGTTCATCTGGCCGGCATGGAGAATGCCCGCGGCCGTCAGGGTCTTCATGCTGCTACTGCGGCCCGCCTCCCCAAAGTCTCCAGCGTGGTTGTTCGCCAGGCTCATGATGTCAAAGCCCGCGCTGACCAGGTTTTTAACATAACGCGTTGGCGTGCGAAAGACATAGCACACTTTCGGATCTTTACAGGTCTTGGGAGTGCCCCCGGAATCAAGCAACGTGCCCTCCAGGTTGCCAAACGTAACGTCGGCATCGCGCAGAATCGGTTCAACCTCCTTCATCAGAAAACCGCCGTCGGCAGAAGGGAGTTTATCCTCCGGATAGGAGGTACCCATCATGATATCACCCACGCCCACAATGGTGAGGGTATCTTTCCGGACAAATGCCACGGTGTCGCCGGAGGCCGCGGGGCGCACGGTGGAATCGGGCGTTACCTGGGCCAGACAAAGGGTGGAGAAATTAAATAAGCTGACCAGTAATAAGATGCGCATCATCAACGATTTATGTGAGCGCAAAGAAACAGAGAATTGGTAACGAGTCAAAGCCTTGCACGCAAGTTTTGACCCTGAAAAACATCAGTCGAGCGGACGGTCTTGGCGGCTGCCGATCTCGATCAATTTTTGGTACTCCTTGTTGCTCAGGTCGCGTTGAAAGAAATTGATCGGATTTACGTGTTCCCCCTTGAATAACACTTCATAGTGTAAGTGTGCCGCTACGGAGTTTCCGGTGCTGCCCACATATCCAATCACCTGCCCACGTTTTACCACGTCGCCTTCCTTAACAGCAAAAGCTGACATATGTGCATACCGTGTTTCAAAACTGTAGTGATGGTTGATATACACGACGTTTCCGTATGAGCTTGATGTATAGGCCATTGTCACCTTACCGTCGCCCGTAGCGTATATCGGCGTGCCGGAAGGCGCCGAGAAATCGAGGCCTTTGTGATCCATGTATTTGTGAAAGATCGGGTGGAACCGCGAGCCGTAGGTCAGGTGCAGTTGGTCGAGTTGTTTGTTGCTGATGGGCTGAATGGCGGGGCGTGAAGACCAGGCTTCGAGCTTTTCGTTCACCATCGCCTTCAGTTTGTCGTACGACTGTACTTCGACATCCAGTTGGTGCCGGAGGTTTTGGACGGAAGTATAACTGTTAAGTACTACCGGGAAATCGCCCAGGGCCTCCGTGTCTATTTTGATGCTACCACCAACACCGGCCTGACGCTCGCTGGGTTGAAGCGGTTCGGCGTCGAGGATCACACGGTAGTTATGATCGTCTTTTTCAATCAGCTGTTGTAGCTCGGCCGTGGCTTTGCGCGTACGGTTTTCGAGTACCTGCCATTGTACCTTCAGTGTGTGGTTTCTTTCTTGAAGAATGATTTCATCGATCGACCCCACATGGAGTACGTAGCCGTAGTAAGCAGCCAGCGCCACTGTCAGCGATGCGCAGAAATAGGTGGCGTACCGTTTCCAACGGGCTTTGCCCTTCAGCCGCCAAGGCTCGTACCGGCACGTCTCTGCGTTATATTGATATTGAATGCGTGCCATTAATCGAGCGACTGGTTTTGTTTCTTGCTGCGTTCAAGCAGTTGGTTATGTTGCTTGGTCGTCATATTCTCGATAAAATATAAGACCGGGTCGACGTGCTCGCCATCGCGTATCACTTCATAATGCAGGTGTGGGGCGATGGAGCCACCGCTGTCACCAACGGTACCGATAGCGGTACCTTTTGAAACCTGCTGTCCGGTCTTTACGTGAATTTCTTCTAAGTGGGCGTAGCGGGTGGACAAGCCGTTACCGTGATCGATCACGATCGAGTTACCATAACCTGCCCGCAATTCGCTCTTGTTAATGCCGCTGACGTGCCCGCCCGCTGTGGCGCGTACTGCTGTGCCGCGCGGAGCCACTAAGTCTACACCGGGGTGCAGGTAGAGGCCCTTGTGAAATGGATTAACGCGCTTGCCAAAGCCAGAGACCAGCACGTCCGGATTAGTTTCATCCAATGGCTGGATGGAAGGCAGCGATGTAAGCAACGCAACGTCGTTAGGTTCTACGTGGATGCTTTCACCAAAGGCACGATTGGTCCCGGCCGACTTGGCCGACAATTCAACGGAACGATCGCTGATCACTTTCAGCAATGAACGAAATCCGGAAGCATCGGCTACCAGCACATCTTCCTTGTGCACCGACGGCAACGCCGTGCTGGTTTCCGGAGGGGCAGTATTAAAAAGCTTGGTATACAGATCCTTCTCCTGCGTGCGCAGGGTGGCAAGTGTTGTTTCAATAGCCTCCAGGTTCTCTTCTAACAGAGGTTTATTCTCTCTTAAGATCTTATTCTCAGCGCGTAGCGCGTGTTCATAGTCGGTCTCGACAAAGCGGTTGTGTAAAAATACGATCGCCGTCAGGAGCAAGGCTGACAACGACAAGATACTGAATACAGCCCCCAGAGCACCTTGCCACGTCACGCGTGCGCGCTCGTACTGACAGGTCTTCGGGTTATAGATGTACTTCGGATGCTTCATGTGATTCGAGGAGAGGTCCTTGTCAGCAAGTCGTCGAAAGCCAGAAAAAATTCTCCGATACCTGCTTAATCTCTGTCATCTGCGGTTAATTTTGTGATTTTCCGTTCCGAATTTTGTCGGATCAACGGGCTAATATAGTAAAAAACGCATAGTAGCAAGCTTAAACAACGCATCAGGTAATGGATTCGGGTTCGATCAGACGTAAGTTTCTGGAGTTTTTTGAGAAAAAAGGCCACACAATCGTGCCTTCAGCACCCCTGGTACTGAAGAACGATCCCACACTTTTGTTTACAAATTCAGGCATGGTCCAGTTTAAGGACTACTTCCTGGGCAACGCCCAGCCGAAAAATCGCCGCGTGGCCGATACCCAGAAGTGTCTGCGTGTCAGCGGTAAACACAACGACCTGGAAGAGGTAGGCATTGACACCTATCACCATACCATGTTCGAGATGCTGGGCAATTGGTCATTTGGTGACTATTTTAAGAAAGATGCCATTGCCTGGGCTTGGGAGTTGCTTACAGAAGAGTACAAACTCCCCAAAGATCGCCTCTATGTGACTGTATTCGAAGGCGATGCAAAAGAAAACCTTCCCTTTGACCAGGATGCCTACGACTTCTGGAAAGAACACATAGCCGAAGACCGCATCTTACGCGGGAATAAAAAGGATAACTTCTGGGAAATGGGTGAAACCGGTCCATGCGGTCCTTGCTCAGAAATTCACGTCGACCTGCGTTCGGAAGAAGAGGTAAAGAGACTGCCTGGTAAAGAGCTTGTTAATCAAAGCCACCCCCAGGTCATTGAGATCTGGAACAACGTGTTTATGGAGTTCAACCGAAAGGCTGACAAGTCGTTGGAGAAACTCCCGGCGCAACACGTCGACACCGGCATGGGCTTCGAACGCTTGTGCATGGCCATTCAGAAAAAGACGTCAAATTACGACACCGATGTGTTTACGCCACTGCTGAGCTTCATCGGCCAGGCCGCAGGTGTAGCGTACAAAAATAATGAGAAGACCGACATTGCCATGCGGGTTATTGCTGACCACGTGCGGGCAGTGGCCTTTGCCATTGCTGACGGTCAGCTGCCTTCCAATACAGGAGCGGGATATGTTATTCGACGCATCTTGCGCCGCGCCGTGCGTTATGGCTTTACATTCCTGAATTTTAAGGAACCGTTCATTTATAAATTGGTGCCCGTATTAGGCAACCAGTTGAAAGAGGTATTCCCGGAGCTGGAATCGCAAAAAGAGTATGTTGGCAAAGTGATCTTCGAAGAAGAGACCTCGTTCCTGCGTACGTTGGAAAAAGGTTTGAAACGCCTCGATATAATTCAGGCTGAATTGAAAGGCCAGGTGATCTCCGGCACGTTAGCATTTGAATTGTACGATACATTCGGCTTTCCAATCGATTTGACGTCACTCATTGCCCGTGAGCGGGGTCTATCGGTAGATGAAGACAGCTTCAAAGCCGAGATGGAAAAGCAAAAGTCGCGCTCCAAAGCCGATGCGGCAAAAGAGACGGGAGACTGGATTACCGTCGGTGCAGAGGTAAAGCCCGAATTTATAGGTTATGACCACCTGGAAGCGGACATACGCATCTTGCGCTACCGCAAGATCAAACAAAAGAATAAAGAGCTATTCCAACTGGTATTTGATCGCACACCGTTCTATGCGGAAAGCGGTGGACAGGTAGGGGATACCGGCTACATCGAAAGTGTCAACGAAAAGATATATATACAGGATACCCGTAAGGAAAACGAGCTCATCGTGCATTTCACCGAGGTGTTGCCGGAAAACCTACAGGCATCTTTCCATGCGCAGATAGACAAACAGAAGCGCCAGTTGAGCATGGACAACCACTCGGCTACACACTTGCTGCACGCGGCGCTACGCCAGGTGCTCGGCAAACACGTAGAGCAGAAAGGCTCGTTGGTAAACGATCGCATGCTGCGCTTTGACTTCTCACACTTCTCGGCGATGACAGCCGGGGAGATTCAGAAGGTAGAGCATATTGTGAATCAAAAGATTCGCGAGAACATTGCACTGGATGAGAGACGCAACGTACCCATCGAGGACGCTAAGAAACTTGGTGCGATGGCATTGTTCGGCGAGAAATATGGCGACCATGTACGCGTCATCACCTTCGATCCGAAGTTTTCCGTCGAGCTTTGCGGCGGTACGCATGTGCGGGCTACAGGCCAGATCGGCTTGTTCAAGATCGTATCCGAAAGCTCCGTGGCCGCTGGCGTACGACGCATCGAAGCGATCACAGCCGATGAAGCCGAGCGCTACGTAAGCGAATCGCTCGGACTGCTTGACCAGGTCCGCGATCTGTTCAAAAATCCAAAAGACCTCTTGGCGTCGACCCAGGGACTGTTGGAGGAAAAACATGCCTTGGAGAAAAAGCTCGAAGCTTTTCAGCAGGAGCAAGCCAATCAGTTAAAAGATCAACTGGCGTCGCGTGCTCAGAAGGTTAACGGCTACCACCTCATTCTCGAGAAAGTCACTGTTTCCAGTGCCGACGCCCTGAAAAACATAGCCTATGGCTTGCGCAACCAGTTTGACGACTTATTGTTAATACTGGCCGCCGACGTCGAAGGCAAACCCCAGGTGGCCGTCATGTTGGGCGATAAGCTCGCCGAAACCAACCGTTATCATGCCGGCAACATGGTGAAGGAGCTCGCCAGGGAAATCGGCGGCGGTGGCGGCGGACAGCCCTTTTTTGCTACCGCTGGTGGAAAGAACCTCGATGGGTTGAGTGCTGTGCTGGAAAAAGCACGTAAATTGATCCAGTAAGTGCCAATACACTTAATACTACAGAGTTTAAGACATGAATAAGTCCAACCGCGAAAAATACACCCTGGTCATTGGCCTGGAAGTACACGCCCAGCTGTTAACCAAGAGTAAAATATACAACACCGATTCGACCGAATACGGGAGTATGCCCAATACCAACGTGGGCGTGATCACGCTCGCGCACCCCGGCACATTGCCGAGGCTGAACAAACGCGTAGCTGAATATGCTATAAAGATGGGCCTGGCCTGTCACTCGAGCATCACCCGGTTTAACATCTTTGACCGTAAAAATTACTTTTATCCCGACCTTCCGAAAGGTTACCAGATCACACAAGACCGGACGCCGATTTGTAAGGGAGGAAATGTTACCATCACGATCAAGGACGAAGGTGACAAGGTGGTCCGTCTGAACCGCATTCACATCGAAGAAGATGCTGGCAAGTCCATGCACCTGGCCGCGGAGACAGACACCCTGGTGGACTTTAACCGCGCCGGTGTACCACTGATTGAGATCGTAAGCGAGCCCGACATGCGTACCTCCGACGAAGCCTATGCCTTCCTCACAGAAGTGCGGAAGCTGGTGCGTTACCTCGACATTTGCGACGGTAACATGGAAGAAGGCTCACTGCGCTGCGATGCTAACATCTCCGTGATGTTGAAAGGCTCAGATGTGTATGGAAAAAAGGTGGAGGTAAAAAACATGAACTCCATCCGTAACGTACAACGCGCCATCGAGCACGAATTCGATCGTCAGATCGACATGATTGAACGGGGGGAGACAATTATATCAGAGACCCGTACGTTCGATGCGGGCGATGGTAAGACCTATGGCATGCGTACGAAGGAAGAACTGAATGACTACCGGTACTTTCCAGACCCTGACTTGAGCCCGATGCAGATATCCGATCGCTGGCTTGAGGAGATTCAGGCGTCCATGCCGGCGCTTCCCCGCGAGCTATATCAAAAATACGTAACGACCTACGGCCTGTCGAGCTACGATGCGCATGTATTGACCGACACGAAAGAAGTTGCGTTGTATTTTGAGGAGGTATGCAAGCTGTCCAAAAACTACAAAGCAGCATCCAACTGGGTAATGGGCCCGGTAAAATCTTATCTCAACGAGCTTACGCTGTCCGCCGACGAGTTTCCGTTGTCTCCCAAGATCATTGCCGAGATAATTACGTTAATAGACGAAGGGAAGATCAACTTTGCGACAGCTTCGCAACGCGTGTTCCCCGAATTGTTAAAGAATCCGGGAAAAACAGCACTTGAAGTTGCCCAACAGCTAAACGTCATTCAGGACAGTAATCAGGACTCGATCCTGCCTATTGTCGAACAGGTGATTAAAGAGTTTCCGCTGAAAGTGGAAGAATATAAAAACGGCAAGAAGGGGATCATCTCCATGTTTATGGGAGAAGTCATGAAGCGAAGCAAAGGCAAAGCCGACCCGAAAGTTGCGACCCAATTGTTAACTAAGAAACTGGAAGAAATATGAACGTAGCACATCGATACCTCACATCAGGCAACCCGTTACGAAGCTTCTGGAGCCGGCTCAATACGCTCGGCTTTATGATGCTGGTGCTGGGCTTCTCCTGTTCATCAACAAGCAAAGAAGAGTCGGCAGCCGACGAAGCCGTTGTCGAAGGTTGGACCGTTGTCGTCAGTGGCAAGGTGGGCTACCCCCAGGCCGGTGGAAAGATCACCATCCAGGAGTTAAATGCCTCCGGTGCGCCAGGATGGCAAGACACAATTCAGTTGAAGAGCAACTATACATACTCTAAAACCGTCAAACTGTCCGCTCCTGGTTACTATAAATTGACATTTTTCGACCGTCAACAGGTAGATTTTATACTTTTTAAGAGCAACATACAAATTAACGTAGACGGCAACGACGCGCGCGGTTTTGTGGAGATCAAGGGCTCGCCCGAGATCGATATCATTCGTCAGGCCCAGAGCATCATGGCGGAAGCTGAGCGCTCGCCGACGATTGCAAAACTGAACGAAGATTTCACAGCAGCCGTGCAGGCGAAAGATGACGCGAAGATCGCGCAGATACAGACTACCTATCAGCAAGAGATTGCCAAGACACACGAAAAGCTGGCCGAGTACCTTCGCAGTCAACCGGCGTCACTGGGCACCATCAATTTGCTGCAAAGCAACGTGCTGGACAAAGATCAGTATATGTCGACCTATGTTGCAGTAGCCGAAAAGCTGAAGAAAGAGTGGCCGCAGTATGCCGTGGCAAAAGAATTTGCCAGCATGGTAGACCGCATGAAGGTGTTGTCGATCGGTCAGGTAGCGCCGGAAATTTCACTGCCCGATACAACGGGTAACGTGGTGAAATTGTCCTCCCTCAAAGGTAAATATGTACTTGTCGACTTTTGGGCAAAATGGTGCGGCCCTTGCCGCCAGGAAAACCCCAACGTCGTACGTGCCTTCCAAAAATATAAGGACAAAGGCTTCACCGTATTTGGCGTGTCGCTGGATCGCAATAAGAAAGATTGGGTACAGGCGATCAAACAGGACGGCCTGGCGTGGACACACGTGTCTGACCTGAAGTACTGGCAGTCCGAAGCAGCGAAGACCTATAATATCACGGGTATACCATTCTCGCTGTTACTCGATCCCGAGGGCAAGATCATCGCCAAAAACTTGCGTGGCGCTGCGCTGGACAATAAACTGAACGAGATCTTTGCAAAAAAATAAAATGAGCATGACCCGCAGGTTGCTGGTGCTCGCTGTAGGTATCGTGGTCGTTGCATCCTGTACGATGCGCGAAAAGAAAGAGGAGAAAGTCCCCATCGCATACACCATGACATCCTTCCGGCTCGAATCGGCAGGTGGCTGTGCGACCGACTCGACGGCGTGTGCCTCGTATGAAGTAGACTATCCCGTATTTACGGGGTTAGACTCGATGGTAAACGTCATCATCTCCAAACGCATTCTTCTAACCGCCGACATGGGTAACCCCGAACAACGCGGTAAGACCATGGAGGAGGTCGCCCACGATTTTATTCAAGACTTCGAGAAATTCACAAAAGAATTCCCCGATCCTTCGGGGGGATGGTATTATGGCGCCACCGTATCGGTCGTGCTGCTAAACGATACCTTATTGACACTCGCCACGCAGGATGAATACTTCACTGGCGGTGCCCACGGGGGTGGCGGTAAATATTTCATCAATATCGATCCACGCAACGGTCGCGATATTACACTTGATGATTTCTTTAAGCCTGGCTATGAGGCTGCGCTGACGTCACAAGGCGAGCAGGCCTTCCGCAAGGCACGGGAAATGGCCGACACGACTTCGCTTCAACAGCAGGCCTTCGAGTTTCCCGACAACAAGTTTCAGCTAAACAAAAACTACGGGTTTACACAAGACGGCATTACGTTTTATTACAATAGCTACGAGGTGGCCTCCTACGCTGCTGGGCCCACGGAGATTCATATACCGTATGCAGCACTCACGGCCTGGCGGAAGTAGAAGCCAGGCCCGCGGTATTCTTGAGCACCAGCAACGACGTTTTTCCGGAAGCCCATTGTTGAATTAATGGTCGGGGTACACCCGTATCAAAGTCCAATGCACCGATCAACAGATCCGGGTAATGATCATGGTTTAGATCAGTTGTTTCCATTGTAATCCATCGCCCCCCGGCAGCGAGGGGAGTGGTATAGGCATGAAAGATCCCATCTGTATTTTCATAATACACAAATCCTTGCTCGGCGTGCTCCCGGAAGTCAGGAAAAAAAGAAATGGCAGCGATGTCCAGGTCGCCGTCGCGATCAAAGTCCTGGGTACTGGTTTGAAACGCTCCATGAAGTGGTAAAAAGAAAGATTCTGTAAACCGGTTAGTGCCGTCATTCAGAAATAGGCGCACACCGTGATAAGGTTTGAGAATAGGGGAGTAGTCGGCATTGTCACCATTGCTGTATACAATATCGGGATGTTGATCGTGATTAAAATCAATCAGCTCGAAGAAACTGCTGCCATATACCGGCGGAAAACGAAGCAGCGTTGTTACGCGAAACTTAAACTGGCCATAATTAAGCAAGAGTATAACGCGTTCGTCTCCTTGCGTAAGCAACGCCGCGATGTCGGGTAATCCGTTATTGTCGAAGTCATGTAGAATAGTCTTCCGCGCACCGGCGCCAGTAGCCAATACGTGTTTTTTAAAAGTACCATCGGCCTGGCCTTCATACGCGAGCAAGGAGCCCGTGTGGTTTCCAAAAGCACACACCAGGTAATCCCGGTGCCCGTCAGCATTCAAATCTGTCTGCTGAAAATGTACCGGGCGCTGCAATGAATCGATCAGACCAAACGCAGTGCCGGTGTCAGGCTGAACCCAAACCTGCCCGCGCGTAGCGTCGTTAGGATCCATAATGCCCATGGAAAGAAATATACGTTGATGATCACCTACGATCATGGCTGAAGGTGGACCTGGTAATGTGAGCGAGTCCTTTTCAACCAGATTTTCGGTCATGGTATATACCTTGGACAGGCGCGTGCCCACGAAAAGCTGACGATGGAGTGTGTCCGCCTGAATCATCGTAATAAGCGGTGGCGTCGGTAGGTAATAAGGCATCGCATCAAACTGATGTAACGGCTGTGTCACCAGGGCGGTAGGTAGTGTAAGTGTATCGGGAGCGTGCCGTTGATAATATGCTTTGATATGCTCGAATTCTTCCTCTGAAAGCATAGGTTTGTCGGGCAAAATGCGCATCAGGGCGTTCCGCTCATCTTCATCCATTTGAACGAGCTGATCCATACCTTCGAAGCCCATTCGTAGGGCCATGGCAGGCATGATACGCGCCGCCCAAAACGCTTTTGGTAATAGCCCGGGTTCAGGATAAGCGTGGCAACTCCCGCAGTACTGGCGTGCCAGTCGCTCGTCCCGGTGGTCGGTCGTTTCGCAACTCAGGGGTAGCAAACCACACCCTATGACGATCACAGCGGCGGGTAGGAATCGGGTGATAAAACGCAAGGACACTAGCGCGCGCTGGTAAAACTATAGGCGATCAGGTTGGCGCCCATACGCAGAGCCTGTTGCCGCTTTTCTTCAGGATCGTTATGAATTCGACGGTCTTCCCAACCGTTGCCCAAATCACACTCGTACGAATAAAACACGACCAACCGGCCTTCGTAGATTAAGCCAAAGCCTTGTGCTGGCTTTGCGTCGTGCTCATGGATCTTCGGCAACCCCCGGGGAAAATCAAACTTCTGATGATAGATGGCATGATCAAAGGGAAGCTCTATCAATTCCAGTTCGGGAAACACTTTTTTTAGTTCGAGCCGTATAAACTTATCGAGCCCATAATTGTCATCGATGTGCAGAAACCCACCGCCCGTAAGATATTTACGTAGGTTGGCAGCGTCGGCGTCCGAAAAAACCACATTGCCGTGCCCCGTCATGTAGACGTATGGATACAAAAAAATATCACGACTGCCCGCTTCTACCACATCTTCCTCCGGCGCCAGACTCGTGCCTAATTCCTGATTACAGAATTTAATGAGGTTGGGCAAGGCCGTTTTATTGGCATACCAGTCACCGCCACCAGGATATTTCAGCTTGGCTATCTTTACCAAAAGCTGACTGCTGGCATTCAACGGCATCGCCAGCAGGAAATACAAAAAAACACTATATCTTACACTACGTTTTATCATGGGTACGCTTTTCGTATACCTGTTCCCAGGTTACTTTTTACCTTTCAAGCGTTTAAAACTAAGCAACTACGCGATATGACCAAAAGACCCTTCAAGATTCATCAATTTTTTCTGGTCTGTAGCCTTCTGACCGGTGCCAGCTTTCTCGAAGCTTGTAAAGACGAAATAGTAGGTCGGGCCGATCTCGAAGCCGTACCAGAAGAGGCCCTAACCGAATCTTTCTACCAGGATTTGGACGACCTCAGCAACGTAGCCCTGCAGGAGCCTACCGACAACCAGTATGCCGGCGGCCGCACGGCTGCAACCATCACCGTCGACGACGATCGGTTTGACTGCAACAATGTCGTTGTCACGGTACAACCCGCCACGGGCTCGACCTTACAAAACCCGCAAGGCGTTATCACCATCGATTTTGGCACAACCGGCTGTGCCGACCCGCGCAACGTCCTCCGGCAGGGGAAATTGCACATAGCCTATTCCGGTCGCCGGTTCATGCCCAACTCCCGCATCATCATCACCCCAGAGAATTATTCTGTCAGCGCCGTGAAGATCGAAGGCGTCCGCACGTCTGTAAATGTTTCGACCAGTACAGAAGCCGCGCCGTCCTTCCACGTCACCCTGACCAACGGCCGTGCCACATTCCCAGACGGCACCACCATGACCCGCACGTCCGACATCACCTGGACCTGGAAACGCAACGAAAACCCCCTGAATGACGAACGTATCGTCTCCGCCGGTAGCACCGCCAGCGGCACCACCCGCACGGGCATAGCCTATTCCGTATCAGTCGATGAAGACCTGGTATACCAACGCACCTGCCTGATCGCAGTAGACGGCGTAAAAGATTACATAATCAACAACACCAAAGACATATCCGTCGACTACGGCTACGAAGACTGCCAACACGTAAGCATCACCGCCAATCGCGTAACCAAGGGCGTGAAAGTTTACTAGTCATAAAAGCCCAATTAACGCGACCATACATACTAACACCCATTCCCGAAATTTGCCCGTCTGGACTTTCTCCCGCATGCACGCGGTCGTATATTGCGCCATCTTGACAAGACAATTCCCATGAAGCAATACCTCGACCTGATGCGCGATATTTTGGAAAATGGCGCGAAGAAGACAGATAGAACGGGCACAGGCACATTATCAGTATTTGGCCGACAACTGCGGTTTGACCTTTCAGAGGGATTTCCATTGGTAACGACCAAAAAGCTCCACCTCCGCTCCATCATCCACGAACTGTTGTGGTTTTTGAAGGGCGAGACCAACATCAAGTACCTGAACGACAACAAAGTAACCATCTGGGATGAGTGGGCCGATGAAAACGGCGAGCTTGGTCCTGTCTATGGTCAACAATGGCGCAGCTGGCCGGCGCCCGACGGCCGTCGAATCGACCAGATTTCACTGCTCATGCAGCAGCTTAAGCAAAAACCCGATTCACGCCGGCACATCGTAAGTGCCTGGAACCCTGCCGAGGTCGACCAAATGGCCTTGCCGCCCTGCCACGCCCTTTTTCAGTTCTACGTAGCCGACGGCAAGCTCTCCTGCCAACTGTACCAGCGCAGTGCTGACTTCTTCCTGGGCGTACCCTTTAACATCGCCTCTTATGCGTTGCTCACCGAAATGATTGCCCAGCAGTGCGACCTGCTGCCGGGCGACTTTGTTTGGACTGGCGGTGACGTACACTTATACACCAACCACCTGGAACAGGCTCAGTTGCAGCTCACACGCACGCCACTGCCGCTGCCCAAACTAAAGATCGCCCGCAAACCGGCATCGATTTTCGACTACGTCTTCGAAGATTTCGAGATCGTCGACTACCAGGCGCACCCTGCCATCAAGGCCCCAGTAGCCGTGTAAGGCATTTGATGTCCTTACCTTACATCGGATGTAAATCCAGAAATTAATCCGAACCTTTTTGTTCGCATCCCACGTTATAGACTGTAACCGGAAACGATTGCGGAAATGAAGTGGCTATGCATTGCCCTGCTCGTATTTTTAACACCTGAGGACGCACCCTACAGGGCCGGCGATGATTTTGAAGCCAGGTTAAAGTTCGAGCTCAAACCGCGTCACGCGGCGCCGGTCGCCCAGGGCTACAGCAGCCTTCGACCTGATATCCACCAGACACCGCCGTTATTGCCTTTCTTAACAATAGACTTTAAAGTACTCCGGCTCTATCCCGGCGAAGTACGCGTACGCATAGAAGATGGCATGGGCGAGACCGTCTTGTCGCGCAAAGTAACAGAAGGGATGGCACTACCACTGACATTGGGATTTACCGATGATCTAAAAGGCCACCCTGAGGGCTATGCTTATTCAATCTACTTCATGACCCAGGATCGCGAAGTCACCAGTCGGGTTGTTATCTTCTTCGAAGAGAATGGCATTTTTCGGATTAACGGCGAGCCCCGGGGTAAAATATAACCGCTTCTATAAATAACATTTCATTAACAACGCTTCCGCGTGGATCGTAGCATCTTGCTTTCGTATTTTTGAGCTTTTGGTCCAATCATATTCCACCGAATGAAGCGACTCATAGTTATCTTTTTCCTCGTACCGGTCTACGTATTCTCCCAACAACAGCCCGATGCATCCCGCATACACCAGCGTCTTAAAAAACTGGGCGTGCTCACATCCGTGTTGTACATGGCAGCACACCCCGACGACGAAAACACCCGCGTAATTACCTACTTCGCCAACGACCGCCTGGCCACCACGGCGTATCTTTCACTGACACGCGGTGATGGCGGGCAAAACCTGATCGGTTCCGAAATACGCGACCAGTTGGGTGTATTGCGTACGCAGGAATTATTAGCCGCACGTCGCATAGACGGTGGGCAGCAATTCTTTACACGTGCCAACGACTTCGGTTTTTCCAAGTCGCCCAAAGAGACCTTTAAAATCTGGGGCGAGGAAGAGATTCTTTCGGACGTAGTAACGATCATCCGGCAATATCAGCCCGACGTCATCATCACTCGTTTCCCACCCGACGAACGTGCCGGCCACGGCCACCATACTGCTTCGGCCATGCTTGCCGAGAAAGGTTTTGAAGCAGCTGCCCGTGCGGATCAATACCCAGACCAGGCACGTGAGCTCGGCCCCTGGCAAGTAAAACGGTTATATACCAATACCGGCCGTTGGTGGAATACATCCATAAACGAAAATACACCCGGCGTGGTCACGCTCCCGGTAGGGGGGTATAGTCCGCTCCTGGGCATGTCGTATACCGAGATCGCGGCCATCAGCCGCAGCCAACACCGCAGCCAGGGCTTCGGCTCCGCCGGTACCCGCGGCGACCAACCCGAGTTCCTGGAATACGTGCGGGGCCAACGCGCCGAGAAAGATTTGTTCGAAGGAATTAATACTACCTGGACTCGCCTGCAAGGAGGAGAACGCATTCAACCGTTGGTCGATAAAGCCATTGCAAGCTTCCGTCACGAAGCACCGGCCGAGAGTGTCCCAGCCCTGTTGCAGATCCGTCAGGAAATGCTCAAGCTGTCGCCCAGCGTATGGCGAGACCGTAAGTTAGACGAAGTGGAACAGCTTGTGCAGGACTGCCTCGGTCTCTATGTCGAAGCGACCGCCAATACCTATCAATCAGCTGCCGGCCAATCCGTGCGCACGACGTTGGAATTAGTAAATCGTTCCTCGACGACAGTATCGATCGTACGCATCGTGGCGCGTGGCCTCGGCTTTGACTCCACGTGTTCGGTCCCGCTAAAGAACAATATACTGGTGAACATCAAAACAACAAAGACCATAAAAACGCGCGAGTTCTCGTCGCCATACTGGTTGTCCGAGCCGCACGGCATCGGCAGGTTTACCGTGCAGGATCCGCGTCTGATCGGGCAAGCCGAAAATCCGCCGGCTATCAGCGTGTCCGTCTTATACAATGTTGGTGGACAGGTGATCACGATCACACGTCCGCTGATCTACAAGTGGACCGACCCCTCGCGGGGTGAGCTATCACGTCCATTCCAGGTCGTACCACCGGTAGTTGTAACGTTGAGTAGCTCCGTGCTGATCTTTCCCGACACAACATCGCGTACTGTAAATGTCACGCTGGTAGCAACGGGTAACGGCGCGGTACAAGGTGGCCTACGCCTGGAGGCACCCACCGGTTGGAAGATCACGCCCAATAGCATTCCTTTTAAGCTCACCTTCCGTGGTGAAGAGCAGGTAGTATCATTCCGCGTATCGCCGTCATCCGTCGAAGAAACACAAACGCTGAAAGCCTTTGCCGTAGTTGACAAAGCAGGTACGTTTGATCGCAGCATGCAAACAATCCAGTACGATCATATCCCAACACAAACACTACTGCCACGCGCAGAGGCCCGCCTGGTGCGCGTAGCGTTAAAGAAAAGTGGATCGGTCGTAGGTTATATCAAAGGCGCGGGCGACGACATACCGACAGCCTTGCGCGTTATGGGCTACGATGTGCTTGAGCTAAAACACGAAGAGATCACGCCCGACAACCTGCGTCGCCTGGATGCCGTAGTCCTGGGCATTCGAGCGTGGAACACACAAGAACGCATCAAGTTCTACATGCCCATACTCTTACAGTACGTAGAGCAGGGAGGAGCCTTGATCACGCAATACAATACGCCGGGTGATGTAGACGCCAGCTTACTGGCACCCTATCCACTGACGATCTCGCGCGACCGCGTAACCGAAGAAGATGCCGCGGTCACCATCCTCAAACCTGACCATCGCGTGATGCAGACACCCAACAAGATCACCCAGGCGGACTTTGCCGGATGGGTGCAGGAGCGGGGCCTGTACTTCCCCAACCCGTGGGATCCGCGTTATGAAGCAATTCTGTCCATGAACGATACCGGCGAGTCACCCGCGAAAAACGGCAGCCTGCTCGTGGCGCAGTATGGTAGCGGTTATTTTGTCTATACCGGCCTGTCGTTCTTTCGCGAGCTGCCCGAGGGAGTGCCCGGTGCATACCGCTTGTTTGCCAACCTGGTCTCAATGGGAAAGAGGCCTGCGGCCCCCGTGGCCCGCAAAGGCTCTAAACGGAAAAAGCAAAAATAACCTGGTACTATCATGAGCTCCACCACGCCCGATAGACCGCCGGTATTTAAACACTGGCGAACCTGGTACTGGCTTGTACTGGGTGTACTGGCCGTACAGATTCTGCTATATTCCTGGTTAACCCGGCTATTCCTATGAATACACTTGACTGGTGCATCCTGTTCGGCACGCTGGTATTCATTGTGCTCTATGGCACCTGGAAGACCCGGGGTAATAAAAACATCGAGGGATACCTGAAGGGTGACAACAGCATGCGCTGGTGGATGATGGGTGTGTCCATCATGGCCACGCAAGCCAGCGCCGTTACGTTCCTGTCCACCCCGGGGCAGGCCATCGAAGATGGCATGCGCTTTCTCCAGTTCTACTTTGGATTGCCCATTGCCATGGTGATCATTTCCGTCACCATGGTGCCGATCTACTACAAGCTAAAAGTATTCACAGCCTACGAGTATCTCGAAAGCCGGTTTGATCTAAAGACACGCCTGCTTGCAGCCATCCTGTTTTTGATCTTACGCGGACTCTCCGCAGGCATCACGTTATTCGCCCCGGCATTGGTCCTGTCGACCATTCTCGGATGGTCCACACCGGTCACAACAATCCTGATCGGCGGATTTGTGATCATTTACGTAACCGTCGGCGGCACAAAAGCCGTCAGCCTGACCCAGCGTCAACAGATGGCGGTAATTATGGGCGGCATGATTCTCGCGGGCATCCTCGCATATACCATGCTGCCAAAAAACGTCTCTTTTACCGACACCGTAAAACTGGCTGGCTCGTTGGGACGAATGAATATCATCAATACAGAGTTCAACTTAAACGATCGCTACAACATCTGGTCTGGTCTCATTGCCGGCACCTTTTTGTTCCTTTCGTACTTCGGTACAGACCAGTCACAAGTATCGCGGTACCTGACCGGAACCTCCATCACCGAAAGCCGCCTGGGGTTGATCTTTAACGGCCTGCTAAAAATCCCCATGCAGTTCATGATTCTCTTTATCGGTGTATTGGTATTCGTATTTTATCTCTTTAACCAGCCGCCCGTATTTCACAACGTGGTATTAAAAGAGCGGGCACAACAGACACCCCAAGGTCAGCAGCTACGCGCCTACGAGCAACAATACGATGCGCTCTTTTTGGAAAAACGTCAATCAGTCGACCGCCTGGTAGATGCGATCCAACACGACGATGCCACGCAGGTGAATGTGCTCAAAGAAGAAGTCAAAGGACTTGAAGCGCGCGAGCGCGTACTGCGCGATTCGGTGCGCGCTACTATAGCAACCGCGGTGCCCGGCGCCAAGGTGCAAGACCGCGACTACATCTTTCTAAACTTTGTGTTGCAACATCTGCCCAACGGCATCATCGGCCTTTTGCTTGCGGTCATCTTTTCAGCAGCCATGTCTTCCATGGCCGGCGAGCTAAACGCGCTGGCATCAACAACGACGGTCGATATTTATAAACGATCATTTAAGGCCGAAGCCAGCGAGAAACACTACCTGCGCGCATCGCAGGGCTTTACCGTATTGTGGGCACTCCTGGCCATGGTTTTTGCCATGCTGGCAACCTTTGCGGAAAACCTGATCCAGTTTGTGAACATCGTCGGGTCATTATTCTACGGTACCATCCTGGGAATCTTCCTCACAGCATTCTATTTAAAACGCGTGCAGTCCAATGCAGTCTTTTGGGCGGCGATCATTGCCGAGGCCGTGGTATTGTTCTGTTATTATAGCTTCCGCGAAGACATTGCCTTTCTATTATACAATGTGATCGGCTGCGGCGTCGTGATCATTCTTGCCCTTATTTTTCAGGTATTCACCAAACGTACACATTCGGCTTAGTAGCCGGGTGTGTAGGTTGTGTGTAATGTGAATTCTCTATAAATGTATACTGTACCCGATCGGATACCTGAAAAGTAAGGTTTCTGTAGAACCACTTGTATAGTTTTCAAACGCATACGTGTAGAATCGAAAAATAAGTGCCGCGTTGTGCGGGATATATAGTTTATTTTTTATTACTTCACGAACGTGATTTGATCGTTAAGGTAACCACCAGCTGTAATTAGATCTTCTTGAATCACAACACACCGGTCTTTATTAAGATGTGTCAGGGAATGTGCGGCGAGATCAGAGAGTCCGAAGGGACCGGTCTGGAGTAGACTTTATTGTATAACTCTAAATAACCTATCTCGATGAAGCACATGTACGCTTTTCATTATCGATCTGTATGGCTATACATGATCGTGTTAGGGTTGGTATTCTTTTCCAACCTTTCCGTCCTGGCCCAGCAAGGGGCCGCTGTTGAAACAGGTGTACTCCGTATTAAAGTCACGGAAGACCTGGCACAAGCGCTGGAACGAGCGCAGATTCGAAAGAGCTCCGCAAATGTAGTAATTACAGGTATTCAGTCGCTTGACCGCGCGGCCCTGCAATTCCGGGCAACCGGCATCAAGCGTGTATTCCGTGCTGCCGGTAAATTCGAAGCCAAGCACCGTCGCTATGGCCTGCACCGCTGGTACGAAGTACAACTTGACAAAACAGTGCCCGTACAAACCGCAATAGCGGCGTATCGGGGCATCGAGAAGATTGAGTACGCGGAAGCAGTACACAAGAAGCAGATCATCGGTTCTGACAAACCGAACTTCGGTCCGGTGCGGGTAGACCCCAATACATTGGCGCGTGCTACACTTCCGGGGCCTTCTAACGACCCATTACTGGCCAGCCAATGGCATTACAATAATACAGGCCAGGCAGGAGGAACGCCAGGCGCTGATATCAGCTTGTTCGAAGCCTGGGGCATTGAAACCGGCTCGAGCAATGTAATCGTAGCCGTGACAGACGGCGGTGCACAAGTAAACCACCCCGACCTGGCGGCAAACATGTGGGTAAACGCAGACGAAGTCCCAGGCAACGGTCTCGATGATGACAATAACGGTTACGTAGACGACATCAATGGCTATGGCTTTGGAGATAATACAGGAACAATAGCCCCAAGCGATCACGGTACCCATACCAGCGGTACGATTGCAGCGGTAACAAATAACGGCGTTGGTGTGGCAGGTGTTGCCGGTGGTAGTGGTACAGGCGATGGTGTACGCATCATGAGCCTGGCGGCGTTTGGTGCCAACGGCACCGGTGGTTTCGAAGATACCTACGTATACGGTGCCGACAACGGCGCAGTGATCTCTCAAAATAGCTGGGGGTATACTCAGCCCAATGCGTTTGACCAAGTAGTGCTCGACGGCATCGACTATTTTATAGCAGAAGCCGGCAAAGACGAAAACGGCAACCAGGTAGGCCCGATGAACGGCGGTATCGTAATCTTTGCTGCCGGTAACGACAACCAAAACCAAAACTGGTATCCCGGCTTCTATGCACCGACACTGGCCGTCTCCGGCTTGAATAATCAGGATAAAAAATCCTGGTATACCAATTTCGGCGCATGGGTAGACATTGCCGCCCCGGGTGGTGAGACGTTTGTCGACAACGACCCCAAAGGTGTATTGAGTACCATATCAGGAGGTGGCTATGCCTTCTTCCAGGGTACATCCATGGCCTGTCCGCACGTAGCGGGTGTGGCAGCGTTGCTGGTATCAAAATTTGGCGGGCCCGGCTTTACGCCGCAGATCGTACGCGATCGGCTCACACAATTTGTCGACCCCATCGATCAACTCAATCCCAACTTCGCCGGCTTGCTCGGCTCCGGCCGCCTCAACGCGCTGTTGGCGTTGCAGTTCAGTGATGACGTGGCACCCGAAGCTATCGACGACCTGGCAGTACAGTCCACGGCCATCACCAGCATAACATTAACATGGACGGCCCCGGCCGACTCCGGAAATCATTCCGCTACACTGTATGATATCCGTTACTCCACAGCACCTATCACAGAAGCAAACTTCGATGCCGCCACGGCCGTCTCCAATCCGCCGACGCCGGCACTGACCGATAGTACTGAAGTCTTTACCGTAACAGGCCTGCAGCCGGGCACACACTATTACTTTGCCATCAAATCAGAAGACTTCTTTGGTAACACCTCACCGCTCTCCAATGTGGTGGAGGGCACGACCAATCTGCCGCCGGATATATTTGTTGCCTCGACAGCAATCACGGTTGATCTGCAAACCGCCGGCACCGCGGAACGAACCCTTGTCGTCTTCAACCAGGGATCTGGCCCGCTGGAATTTACGATAGCACTGCCCGACGCCCCGGGATTTGCATCAGCGTCGCCGCTGGCAGGCTCCGTCGCACCGGGTGATAGCACATTTGTTACCGTAGGATTTAACGCAGCAAACCTGCTGACCGGCACCTACCAGGAGTCGCTGCTGGTATTGAGCAACGACCCCGATGAAGATACCGTCACGGTATCGCTTACACTGAATGTCACAAACAACGGTGCGCCCATCGCGGCCGTGGAGCCTGACAGTGTGGACTTTGGCCAGGTGTTCGAAACTGGCTCCGCCCAGCGTACAGTAGAGATTACCAATGCTGGTTCTGAGCCGTTGATCATCACATCGATCACGTCGAGCAATCCTGACTTCACCGTATCGGCCGGCGACTCCGTCATCGTGCCGCCGTTCCGTTCGTATACCGTCACCATCACCTATGAGCCCAGTGGCTTGGGCCCTGCAGCGGGCGAATTGACGATCGTCACAAATGACCCGGCACATGCAACATTTACCGTGTGGTTATTCGGTGAAGGCGTAGAGGCCCCCGGCATTGCCGTAGCGCCTACATCCCTGAGCGAAACACTTAATACAGATAAAACGTCGACACAAACACTGACCGTGACCAACACCGGCGCCAGCGATCTGATCTTCGCGATCGAAGTCACTGGGTCAGCACCGGACACGGCACGGACTGTGAAGACCATTATGCTGCCTGCAAAATCAGCAAGCCGGTCGTCTGCCGCTCAAAAGCAGCGTGCCACGACACCCGGTAAATATTCACAACAGGTAACCCTGCGATCACGCGCCATACAGCCACTCGCCGTATCAAAGAGCGTGTTGATCGTTACACCCGATCTGGATGTTACAGACATCGAAACGTTGTTTGACAATTTCCCGGGTGTAGAAGCAGATGTATATCCTGCTGCAGACCTGGCATCAATTACACTGGCCGACCTGCAAGGCTACGATGTAGTGTTCACAACCAACAACACACAGTGGCTCGCCGCCGGTGGGGTAGAACCTTCCGTCATTGGTGACCTGTTGGCCGACTATGTCGACGGTGGTGGTCACGTGATCGTAAACCAATTCGCCTATTCCTATGACGCATGGCAAATGACAGGTCGGTTCATTACCGAAAACTACGGACCGTTCACACCGTCAACAACCGACGCAGTCCTGGATGTATCGTTAGGCGACATCGCTGCGCCGGGCCATCCGCTGCTGGCAGGAGTCAGCACGCTGGACTATACCGGCTATGTACAAAACGTTGGCCTGACGCCGGGCGCAACCGCCGTTGCCTACTGGGACAATGGCGATCTGCTCGTAGCAGCGAACGACAACGTCGTAGCGCTGAACATGCTCCCGACCTATGGCGACGGCAGTGGTATCAGCTGGTCTGGTGACCTCCCGACACTCTATCAGAACGCTATCACGTACCTGGCGGGTCCTACGTTCGTAGACATAACACCCAAGCAAGGTACTGTAGCCCCGGGTGCGCAACTCAACCTGCAAGTTGAATTTGATGCTACCGATCTGGAAGCCGGTGTATATACCGCTTCGATCAACATTCATACAAATGTACCCGGCCGGGAACTTGTGGCCGTTCCGGTGACATTGACATCGACTGGTCCCGAGTTTACCGTGGACCCGACCTCACTGGAAGAAGAATTGGAACGTGAGCAGACCGTTACACGCACGCTCACGCTGAAGAACAACGGCCCCGACAACCATACCTTCCGGGTAAGTGTCTCCGGCCTCAGTGCTTCGACAGAAGTAGTTGTACAAAAATCCGAACAGCCGGCAGCGGCAGTCGCCAGGGCAGAAGGCCAGGGCAAAGCCGACAAGCTCAAGCAAGCATCGGTCTCAAAACAAAAGCCCGATCGTACAGGAACGCAGGCGTTGACAGTGGCTGGTGCCGTAGCAGCGCGTTCGGCTGCGGTGGGACTGGCTTCCGAACAAGTATATGCTACCGACTTTGAAAGCTTCACAGTAGGAGATATACACAACCAGCAAGGCTGGCGCGCCCAGTTTGGAAACTGGACCGTCGAAGAAGCAAATCCCTTCAGCGGTGCGAAACACCTCCGTGGTCTGGCCGATGGCTTAGGACAGTCACTGTCCATCAGCCCGAACGCAGGCATCGGAATCGAAGAGAAATCGACCGTAGCCGCGAGAATAAGCATCGACGGCGTGGGTACCTCCTGGCAGATCATTCCGCAGTCGCCGACCGCGGCCCTGGTAAACACCCGCGTAGAGTTTAGCGCCGATGGGGCGATCTATGCCCTGACAACCAGTGGCTACGTGCAAGCCGCACCGTCGTACCCGACAGGCTACTTCGATGTGACCATCCAGGTAGACCGCGACTCTGCATACTTCGATCTGTACATCAACGACGAGAAGATCTTTACTGGCCAGGGCTTCACCGGCAACGCCGAAGAAGTAGCGATCCTGTCCTTCATGGAAACTGCCGGCCCGGTATTGGACGTAGACGATCTACAGATCTTCGATGGTGAGAAAGTAGACGCTCCCACCTTTATCACAGTATCGCCGGTATCGGGTGTCATTCCCGCCGGTGGCACAGCAACCATCAACGTAACCTTCGCGTCTGACAACCTGCCGTATGGCGAACATACGGCCAGCATTACTATTGCTGCCGGTGAATCACGCCTGGTGGTGCCCGCTACACTGACCATAGTCGGCGATCCGGCCATCGAGGTAGATCCGACTGTGCTGCAAGCAGTAGTAGACTATCGTGGAGACACAACGCAGTACATACACATTGCCAACACGGGCGGTAATCCGCTCGAATACGGACTGCAAGTGATCGGTGCTGTGGTAGAAGACGATAAGGCGCCAGTCGCAACAAAAGCAACCCGGTTTAAAGATCGCGATACCGACAAACGTATCGTCGACAAAACCGCGCGCGATAAACAAGCCTCTCGCGTCGAAGTAAAACAACAACGTAATGATATCACGTTGCTGGCGGGTACAGCGCTCCTGGAAGAACACTTCGAGGGTGCCAGCTTCCCACCGTCTGGCTGGACGGTAGTGGACAACGCCGGTACGGATGTAGTCTGGAAGTTTGCCGCCGACTATGGTGAAGGCAACTATGCGGGCACTGGCGAGGCCGCCACAGTCAGCAGTGATGCTGCCGGCTTTGCTGAGTTCGATACGGAACTACTCACGCCGACCATTACTGTCCCTGGCTATAAAGACATTGCCGTACAATACAATGTCAACTATCAGAACTTCCTGAACCTCGATTTCCTCGACCTCGATATACAAGTCGACGGTGGAGCATGGACAAACGTTCTGCACTGGAACGAAGATCACGGCACACTGCTCGACCTGCCCGGTGAATTTGTAACGGTGTTGCTGCAAGACTACCTGCAAAATGCGTCTACCTTCCGTCTGCGTTGGCACTACTATGACCCCAACACCGACGACTTCGACTGGTATGCACAAATAGACGACGTCGTCATCTTACGCGACTCTCGTCCTTGGCTCACCGTAGCCCCTGCCGCTGGAACCATTCCGGTAGGCGAGGCTGTTGACGTAGCCGCACACTTCGATGGCACGGCCGTCGGACCTGGCTTCTATGTTGCCGGTATCCTGGTAACAAGCAACGCACCATCCGACCCGCTGACAGGCATTGTCGCCTCGTTGACCGTACGTGAACCGGCCGAGATTTCGGTAACACCCGATTCGCTCGTCGAAGAACTGTATGTCGGGGAACAAGCCACGCAAACACTCACGATCAGCAACAGTGGCGCCAGCACCTTGCGTTACGCCTTCGGTAATACACCGCTGCCGGCCCGTGCACCCGCTGCCGTGAAAGCAATCACGACAGGCAAAGAAGCACTGCAGTCCCTGACAGCGTCAGCCGCCGACCTGCGCGCACTATCACAAGGTGGCCCCGCAACAAAAGCATCGATCATTCAATACAGCACCGGCTTTGAAGACTTCAACATCGGTACCGTAAATGGTCAACAGGGCTGGTTCTCACAACGCGACGTATGGAATGTAGGTACGGGCAATGCCTATGAAGGCACCAACCACATCCATGCTGAGGCAGACGGCAATGGTCAGGTATTGGCCTTTACGCCGGAAGTGGCGATAGGTTCCGATCCGATCTCATCGACGTCCGTTCAGTTGAACTTTGACAATAGCGCCGGCACAACATGGGAAGTGATCCCGCAATCGCCGACCGCTGAATTTGTGAACACACGCTTCCGCGTATTGTCCGATGGTAGCGTCTACGCCCTCATAAACGACGGTGCAGGCAACGGATCCTTCCAGCCGATCGCCACAACGCTTCCGGCAGGATACTTTGAGCTGCGCATCGACGTAGAACGTGCGACCGACAACTTCACTATCTACATTGACGGTACCGCGATATTCTCCGGACTGGGCTTTGCCGGCGACATCGAGCAGGTAGTATTGCTCTCGCTCGCCGAGACAACCGGTACATCGTGGGATGTCGACGACATCGCGATCTTCGACGGCCCGGCTGAAACGCCCTGGCTCACAACGTCACCGACTTCGGGCTCAGTACCTCCCGGTAGCAGCGCTACCGTAACGGTAACGTTTAATGCGGAAGACCTGACTGCCGGTATATACCGCGATAGCCTGCGACTGGCCAGCAACGACCCTGACAACTCACTGATCTTTATACCGGTTGAGCTGACGGTAATCCAAAATGTACCGCCCGTACTGGCGCCGATCGACACCGCCGTGGTAGCCACGCTGACATCAAAAGACGTGACCTTCACAGCAACCGATGCTGACGACTCTGTGGTAACAGTGCAGCTGCTCGATGCTCCTTCCTTCGTAACGTTGAAGAGCTCAGGTAACGGCACCGCTACCTATACCATCAGCCCGGCCGTAGGGCAGGAGGGTGAGTATAGCCTGTGGGTACTGGCTACCGATGCCCGTGGCGCAAGCGACTCCGCCATCTTCCACCTGTCGGTGGTAGCGTATGGTGTGCAAAGCTTTAGTGTAATCAACACCCGTACCGGTCAGGTTGTAACGACCTTTACCGATAGCCTGTGGCTGGACGCATCGCGACCGGAGTTCAAGCTCTACGCCCTGCGTGCCAACACCAACCCGGCGACAGTAGGCAGTGTGCGCTTCTGGGACAACGATGTCACCAACCAATACAAGTTGGACAACACCGCACCGTATGACCTCTATCCGCTGATCTTCTACCTCGACGGCCAGGAGCACAGCATCAAGGCGCGGGCGTACGCGCGCAGCGGTGGCCGTGGCTATGCCAGCCCGGTGAAGGAAGTGTTCCTGCATCTGCACAACCCCACCAACGTGACCAGCTTCGACGTGGTGAAGAACAACGGCCCCAAGGTATCTAATCTGGTCGAAGGTGGCGTGATCGACATCAACAGACAGCAGTATAAAGGGATCAACATCCGTGCGAACTTCAGCGGTCCACTGCCACGCAGTATTGTGTTTACCTTGAACGGCGCATTCTTCCGCGTAGACAATGCAGAAGCGTTCGTCCTGAATGGTAACTACAATGGCAACGGAATTGACGTACCGTGGCCAGCAACACCAGGATCCTATACCCTGACTGCAACGCCTTACACCAACTGGAATGGCCTGGGCGTAGACGGCGAGCCTTTAACAGTGAATTTCACCGTCGTCAACGGTGCAGCGCCGGCGGCGGCTAGTGCACGCGGTGCATCACCGGAAACCCTGGCGATTGTTGAAGAGACAAGCGCTGCAGGTAAATGGTCTGTATATCCGGTACCAGTAGAAGATGTATTGAACATTCGCCTGTCGGCGGAGATTGAAGGACCTGTAGGACTTTCGATCCTCGATCCGCGCGGTGTAGCGCAATTCCACGAACAAGGTGGTGCCGACAAATTCCGCGACTACAGCATCAGCACCAATAAGCTGGGCCTCACAACAGGAGTATACTTTGTACAGATCCAGTATGGTGTTGGAAAACGCGAGATCCGGAAATTCATTAAACAATAACCGATAACCGCAATAACCGTTAGCTTATTAAAGGTGGAAGCAGCTCAGCCAGGAGCGCTTCCACTTTTCTTTTCCCCCAGACGGCACCTTTTTTGATAAATCCGCACTTTTCCGGAGATTCATTACCGATATTTCACAATCCTTTTAACTTTGTGCCGACAAAAACCACTATATGCTATTGGATTTTGAAAAGCCGATCGCTGCCTTGGAGGCGAAATTAGGAGATATGCAGAGCTTGGCCAGCGACAGCGACAAGGAAGTACAAGCAGCTGTGAAAGCACTCGAAAAGAAAATTCTCGACCTGAAGAAAGAGACCTTTCAAAATTTGACAGGTTGGCAACGGGTACAGCTTTCCAGGCATCCAGACCGCCCGTACACCTTGGATTACATCTACGAGATCACATCTGATTTTATAGAAATTCACGGCGACCGTACGGTTGCGGACGACAAGGCCATGGTAGGCGGCTTCGGCACCATTGAAGGGCAAACCTTTATGCTGATTGGTCAGCAAAAGGGCCGCAACACCAAGCAACGCCAGCTCCGTAACTTCGGCATGGCAAATCCGGAAGGTTACCGCAAGGCACTCCGGCTCATGAAAATGGCCGAGAAGTTCAACAAGCCCATCGTCACCTTCATCGATACCCCAGGTGCCTTTCCCGGCCTGGAGGCAGAAGAGCGTGGCCAGGGTGAAGCCATTGCCCGCAACCTGAAGGAGATGTTTGGTCTGAAAGTGCCCGTGATCTGTATCGTGATCGGTGAGGGTGCTTCCGGCGGCGCGCTGGGTATCGGCATCGGCGACCGTGTATTGATGCTTGAAAACTCCTGGTATTCAGTGATTTCACCCGAAAATTGCTCCACCATCCTGTGGCGCAGCTGGGACTATAAAGAACAGGCTGCCGAGCTCCTGAAGCTCACCGCTAAAGACATGTCGACGCTCAAGCTGGTAGATGGCATCATCCGCGAGCCCCTGGGCGGTGCCCATACCGATGTGAAATGGATGGCCCACGAAGTAAAGCGGGTAATCCTTGAAACAACGGCCGAGCTGCAGAAGATTAACCCTGAAACACTCATCGAGCAACGCATTGATAAGTTCTGTTCTATGGGCGTTGTGCGCGAATAGCCAGGCATGAGGCTCCACGTAATCAATACCGGTTTATTTAAACTCGACGGCGGCGCCATGTTTGGCGTCGTACCCAAGAGCCTCTGGCAAAAGACCAACCCTGCAGACGAAAGTAATCTCTGCACCTGGGCCATGCGTTGCCTGCTGATCGAAGACGGCAACAAGCTGATCCTGATTGACAACGGCATAGGCACCAAACAAGACGAAAAATTCTTTAGCCATTACCACCTGCATGGCGGCGACTCGCTCATCGGGTCGCTGCAAAAAGCGGGCTTCTCGGAAGGTGATGTAACCGATATGTTCCTGACGCACCTGCACTTCGACCACTGCGGCGGTGGTGTGCGGTATGAAAACGCCAAATTGGAGCTGACGTTCAAAAACGCGACGTATTGGTCAAACGCCGACCATTGGACGTGGGCCACACGGCCCAACCCGCGCGAGAAAGCAAGCTTTATTCGCGAGAATATTGAACCGATGCAGCAAAGTGGCCACCTGAAGTTTGTGGAGCCAGTGGCCGCGACCTTTCCGCAGTTCGACATCTTGTCAGTCTCCGGCCATACCGAAAAAATGATGATTCCCAAGATCCGGTATAAAGGCAAGACATTGGTATACATGGCAGACCTGTTGCCATCCATTGGCCACATACCATTACCGTATGTGATGGGCTACGATACACGGCCACTCCTGACATTGGAGGAAAAAGAGGCGTTTCTCAACGAAGCCGCCGACCAGGGCTATATACTTTTTTTTGAGCACGACCCTGTGCATGAATGTTGTACAGTAAAACGTACCGAGAAGGGTGTGCGGGTAGATCAAACATTTTCGCTAGCGGACATCCGCTAAAATAATTTCAGCATGAAAATCGGAGTTGTTCTTTCCGGGGGAGGCGCCAGAGGCATTTCTCACATCGGCGTATTAAAGGCATTGGAAGAAATGGGGGTCGAGGTCAGCTGTATGGCCGGTACGAGCGCAGGGTCGATCGTCGGCGCGCTCTATGCGTACGGTTATTCACCCGATAAGATTCTCGAAGCAATATTGGCAACGAGCTTCTTCCGTTCGATACGGCCGGCCTGGGCCATGACGGGGCTACTAAACCTCGAAGGGTTAAGCAGCGTGCTGGCAAAATTTATACCGGAGAACTCGTTCGAAGCGCTAAAGATCCCGCTCGTCATTGCCGCGACCGACATTCGCCGCGGCAGCGCCGACTACTTCCGCTCCGGCGAGCTGATCCCTGCCATTATTGCATCATGTTGTGTACCGGCTGTCTTCAACCCCGTACACGTAAACGGTAAGACCTACGTCGATGGCGGCCTCGCGGACAACATGCCCGCCGCGCAGATCCGCAAGGAATGCGACCTCTTGATCGGCTCGCACTGTAATCACATCGGAACAGAATTCGATGTGAAGAATTTCAAAAACGTGATCGAGCGAAGCTTACTCATTGCAATCAACGGCAATACAACCGAAAGCAAAGGACTTTGTGATATACTGATCGAGCCGCCCGAAGTGGGGAAGGTGAGTGGTTTTGAGTTGGGACGGGCGCGCGAGCTGTTTACCATTGGGTACGAGTTTACCAGGGAACACTTCACAGCAGCCGACTTCCAACAGAAAAAAGCAATATGACCACACGTTCCTTCCAGGAGCAGATACGCGAAGGCATTCCCGATGTACTGCCACCGGCAAAAGCGTATGACCCTACCGTGAGCCACGCGCCCCGGCGGAAAGACATACTCACACCCGCGGAGAAAAAGCTGGCGGTACAAAACGCGTTGCGTTACTTCCATCCGCAGCACCATGCCGTGCTCGCGCCGGAATTTTACCAGGAGCTGATCACCCATGGACGGATCTATATGCACCGCTTCCGGCCCGACTATGCCATGCATGCCCGACCGCTGCACGAATACCCCGCGCAGTCCCCGCAGGCCGCCGCAATCATGCTCATGATCCAGAACAATCTGGATCCTGCCGTTGCCCAACACGCCCACGAGTTGATTACCTACGGTGGCAACGGTGCAGTATTTCAGAACTGGGCCCAATACCGGCTTACCATGCAATACTTGTCGAGGATCACCAACGACCAAACGCTACATATGTACTCGGGGCACCCCATGGGGTTATTTCCGTCGTCGCCCGAAGCACCGCGTGTAGTGGTCACCAACGGCATGATGATCCCCAACTATTCAAAGCAAGATGATTGGGAGCGATTCAATGCGCTCGGCGTAACACAATACGGACAGATGACCGCAGGGTCGTACATGTACATCGGCCCGCAAGGCATAGTACACGGCACAACCATCACGATACTTAATGCCGGCCGTATGATCAGTCGGGCAGGAGAGGGCCTCGCAGGCAAGCTGTTTGTTACATCAGGCCTCGGCGGCATGAGCGGCGCACAACCCAAGGCCGGCAATATCGCCGGATGTATATCGGTAGTCGCAGACGTAAACCGCCAGGCTACCGAAAAACGGCATGCCCAGGGCTGGGTAGACGAGATCACAGACGATCTGGATAAACTATGCGTGCGCGTACGCGCGGCGCAAGCAAAGAAAGAGGTTGTATCAATTGCCTACCAGGGCAATATCGTAGATGTATGGGAGAAGTTCGACCAGGAGCAGCTATACATTGATCTGGGCTCTGACCAGACCTCGTTGCACAACCCATGGGCCGGTGGTTATTATCCTGCGGGCATGAGCTTTGACGATGCCAACAAGCTCATGGCCGAAGATCCCGCAGCATTTCGTGATCAGGTGCAGGAATCCTTACGCCGACACGCCCGAGCGATCCATAAGCACACGACACGTGGCACCTATTTCTTCGACTACGGCAATGCATTCCTGCTCGAGGCCTCCCGCGCCGGCGCCGACGTTATGGCCGCCGACGGTATCAACTTCCGATATCCTTCCTATGTACAAGACATCATGGGACCGCTATGTTTTGACTACGGTTTTGGCCCCTTCCGCTGGGTATGTACCTCCGGTAAAGACGAAGACCTGGCCGTCACGGACAGGCTGGCCGCAGAAGTGTTGGAGTCGATGCTACGCGAGGCGCCTCCGGAGATACATCCGCAACTCCAGGATAACATCCAATGGATTCGCCAGGCCCAACAGAATAAGCTGGTGGTAGGATCCAAAGCGCGTATACTCTATGCCGATGCCGCCGGCCGTATTGCCCTGGCACTGGCCCTCAACAATGCTATTCGCGTGGGGCGCGTCGGTGCAATAGTATTGGGGCGCGATCATCATGACGTCTCCGGCACGGACAGTCCATACCGCGAAACTTCCAATATTTACGACGGCTCACGTTTCACTGCCGACATGGCCGTACATAACGTCATTGGCGACTCTTTCCGGGGCGCCACCTGGGTGTCGATCCACAATGGTGGCGGTGTGGGGTGGGGCGAAGTGATCAACGGCGGCTTTGGCATGTTGCTGGACGGCAGCATAGAAGCCGAACGCCGCTTGCGGTCTATGCTATTTTTTGATGTCAATAATGGCATTGCCCGAAGAGCATGGGCGGGTAATGAACACGCTATATTTTCCATTAATCGGGTGAAGCAAAGTAGCGCAATGCAAGTCACGCTTCCCCATGCCGTTGATCCCGAGTTGCTCCGATTTTTGCAATAAATGTTTTTGGCACGGTTTTTCGAGTTAGGCAGTATATCTATACTATAACTATCTAACCAGAAAAAACACGTATGAAAAAACTTTTAGCACTTTGCGCGCTGGCGCTGACCGTGGGATATGTACAAGCACAGACCAATGCGGGAGGAATGATGTTCGGCGGTAATATTGGGTATCAGTCTCAAAAAAGTAATTGGGGGGTAGATCGCGAAATAGAGTCGAAAACACTTACCATCAATCCGCAGTTCGGTTATTTTGTTGCGGACAACCTGGGTATTGGACTTTCGGTGAATTATACCCATCAAAAAAATAGCGATAATATCCCGTATAATGTCGACGATGAAGCTACATCGAGTGAAACAATCCTGGCGCCGTTTGTCCGCTACTATGTGTTCACACCAAACGAAAAGTTTGCCTTTTATGCAGAGGCCTCGGTAGGCATAGGCTTTTCCAGGACTGATCCCTATTACAGCGACGAGGATATTAAGGGTAAAAGCTTCAATACGCGCTTATCGCCGGGCTTCAATTACTTCTTTAACGAGAAATGGGCGCTTGACCTGCAGTTGAGTGGTATAGCCTACTCCTCGAATGATCCAAATACAGATGATGACGCGGAAAACGATAAAAGCTCGTCTTTCAAATTCGGCGCATCGTCACTGAATCCTTCTTTAGGTTTTCGCTACTTTATCGGTAAGTAGTGGTTATGAGAAAGCTTTTAGCATTTTGCGCACTGGCGCTCATGGCGGGGTATGTACAGGCACAGGTAACAGCCGGCAAGATGATGATCGGCGGTAATGTTGGATATTCAACGCAGACGAGCGAGTCTGTGTATGGGGAGTCAAAGCATAAGACGTTCAATGCCAATCAGCAATTCGGTTATTTCGTGGTCGACAATCTGGCGGTTGGGTTGGAGACGAACTTCTCACAAATCAAGTCCAACTTTGATTACCTGGATGCGATCGATACAGATGCAAAAAATACCAATACAACCATAGCGCCATTCGTCCGCTACTACATGTTTACTTCGAACGCAAAATTTGCATTCAATGCTGAAGCCGCGGTGGGTTTTGGTGTTGCAAAGTTCAGAGGTACAAATGATGACGAATTTAAAACGAATATCTTCACGGCGCGTCTTTCACCCGGTTTTAGTTATTTCCTTAGTGATAAATGGGCACTGGATTTGCAGTTGAGCGGCATTTCCTATTCCTCCAGTGATCAGCGGACAGATGCTGATGCAGGAAACGGCAAAACCTCCAGTTTCATGTTTGGCGTATCGTCGCTAAATCCTTACCTGGGTTTTCGCCATTTTATTGGTAAATAACGGGTAGCCCCATTGTTATGGGGTATCAATTCACAACGGTATCGTTGAGCGAAATCAACGGATCAACGGCGGTGTCAGATTATTGCAGAATAGCAATGTCGAAGCCCGCCGTTGTTGCTTTTATGTTAATTTTTTTACATAAATAAGGTATAAGCTGGGGGAGGTGGGAAGATAATAAACATACAATATTCTCGATTAACAGCCGGCAAGAGAAGACGAACCGACTATACATGATGCTTCCTGATGAAGCGAGATGCAGGTTTATCGAATTATATAAGTAACCAATACGATTGTTTTCCGTATAGTTGATGTAATAAATTAAACACATCTAAACAACAAACAACACGTATGAAAAAACTTCTCTCGATTTGCGTGCTCGCTGTAGGCGTTGCGGGCTATGCCCAGGCACAAACAACAGCCGGTAACATGTTACTGGGTGGTGGCATCGGGTACACTTCTCAGAAACAAGAGACGGCAGGCGACGATGCAACAAACAACACATTCTCTTTTACCCCGTCCTTTGGTTATTTTGTTGCCGATAATTTTGCCGTCGGCCTTAACCTGGACTTCGCTAGCAGCAACCGCGAGAATTGGGACGAATTCAATGGCGAATATAAAGTAACAGATTTTTTGTTCGAGCCCTTCGCACGCTACTATATGTTCACCCCCAACGACAAGTTTGCTTTCTTTGTAGAAGGTGCTCTTGGTTTTGGCTCCCGGAAAGTAGATCCGGAGGATTTCGACGAAACGAAATCAGGCATGTTCCGCTTCCGCGCATCTCCTGGATTCGCATATTTCATCAGCGATAAATGGTCGTTGGACTTCGAATTAAGTGGAATATCCTACACATCTGTCGACCCCGACAAAGATTCTGACTCGGACGATGACAAGCAATCTGAGTTCGTTTTCGGCGTGGATTCGTTCAACCCGACCCTCGGCTTCCGCTATATCATTGGTAACTAACGAATTATTAAACAATTAGAAGACCTCTCCCCACCGGGAGAGGTTTTTTAGTGTATAAGGCACTATCTTTGTTGTGAGAGACTTGTTTAAACAACTGATTATGAAAAAAATCATTATTACCTCATTTTTCCTGCTGGCCACAATGTACACTTTTGCACAAGCCCAGCTGGCCATCGGTATTAAAGCCGGTCCCAACTTTGCAAAACTCGACGGTACCAGCGCAGAGGGAACGTTCGAGAATCGTACCGGCTATCACTTCGGCGCCTTTGGCTTGATCAAACTGACCAAGATCGGTATACAACCCGAGATCCTCTTTTCACAGCAAGGCAGCAAGATCAAAACAAACACTGGCGATTTTGATGCGAACTTCAGTTACATCAACATTCCCATCATTATTAAATTATATACAATCGCTGGTATCAACCTCCAAGCAGGCCCTCAGTTCGGGTTCCTCTCGCGTGCTGAGATTGAAGATCAGGATGTTAAAGATGCAGTGAAAAGCTCCGATATTAGCCTGGCGATGGGTGCCGGTTGGGATCTTCCCTTTGGCTTGACGCTTGACGCTCGCTACAATCTGGGCTTGAGCAAGATCGATGAAGATGACCCTACATTGAGCAAAATTAAGAACCAGGTATGGCAGATTTCCGTGGGCTATAAACTTATCAAGTTAGGCAAGTAGTCTATAAATAATATCGGCATTAAAGGGCCTTTCCGGTTATACGGGAAGGCCTTTTTGTTTCCAGTTTAGTAGTTGTACGAACAAGAATGTACGTTAAATTGATGTTCAAACGTTTGCATTAATGCGAGGTTCTATAGAACTTCGTTCATTATTTTTTAAACCATAAAACTCCCTTTATGAAAAAACTATTCTTAACGGTTGCGGCAGTGGCTTTGTGCACTGCGACACTTTTTGCTCAGATCAGCATTGGTGCAAAGGCCGGTGTAAACCTGGCCAATGTAAACGGCGATGATGTAGATGAAGCAGACATGCGCATAGGCTTCCACGTAGGCGGGTACTTGAATGTCGCGTTCTCCGACGCACTCTCCCTGCAGCCTGAACTGCTGTTCAACTCCGTAGGCTACAAGACCTCCGAAGAGATTGCCGGCGATGATTATGATGTTACAACCAATTTGAATTACCTGTCCATCCCGGTAAACCTGATGTACTCCTTCGGAGCATTTAACGTTCATGCAGGCCCGCAACTCGGTCTGCTCATGAGCGCCAAGCTTAAATCATCCGATGTAGACGAGTTGGACGGCGAGGATGTAAAAGACTTCTACAAAAGCTCTGATCTTGGCTTCAACGTAGGCATTGGTGGCAACTTCGGAAAACTGAATGCCACAGCCCGCTATACCCTTGGTCTGTCAAACATTGCCGACGATGATGATGCGGATGTCAAGAACGGTGTCATCCAGATCTCACTGGGCTATAAGATCTTCGGCGGCGACTAATACTAACGTCTTTCGGAGGATTAAAAAGGATTAATAAAAAAGACCGTCTCTCAAGAGGCGGTCTTTCTATTATCAACGTTACAGGAGTGGCTATTGTATAGTAATCAGATAATAATTCTTCTTACCCTTTTGCGCAATCAGGTACTTGTTCTGTAACAGATCGAACGAGGGATTCTGGTTGGGATCGGTCAGCTTCACTTTGTTGATACTCACGCCACCCGCTTGGATCATCTTACGGGCCTCACCTTTGGAGGGAAACACCAGGCAACCCGTGGCAACCGAAAGCAGATCGGTAACAGTAGCAGTGGCGTTGTAATCGGCGCGGCTGATGCTCGTCTGCTCTACGCCCTCAAGAGCCGAAAGTAGCGTGCCTTCGTCCAGGCTTTGTAAGTCTTCCTTCGTAGAGTTACCAAACAACACGTTAGACGCCTGAATGGCTTTTATATATTCCTCTTCCGAGTGTACCCGGATCGTGATGTCCTGTGCTAACGCCTTCTGCAGCTTGCGTTCTTGCGGCGCCAAAGCATGCTCAGCAATCAAAGCCTCAATCTCTTGCTGCTCTTTTAAGGTAAAAATGCGAATGAAGTTCTTGGCATCTTCATCCGATACGTTAAGCCAGTACTGGTAGAACTTATACGGCGAAGTCTTCGCCGGATCAAGCCACACGTTACCACCTTCGCTCTTACCAAATTTAGTGCCGTCAGCCTTTGTGATCAGCTTGGTCGTCATGGCAAACGCATTGCCATCCGACTTCCGACGGATCAATTCTGTACCCGTCACAATATTGCCCCACTGATCGGAGCCACCCATCTGGATCTTGCAATTCTTATTCTCGTATAGCCACAGGAAATCGTACCCCTGCACCAGCTGGTACGTAAATTCCGTAAACGACAGCCCGTTTTCACCCTCCAGGCGTTTCCGCACAGAGTCCTTAGCCATCATGTAGTTCACTGTAATGTGTTTACCGACGTCACGGATAAAATCCAGGAAGCGGAATTCCTTAAACCAGTCGTAGTTATTGACCATTTCGGCACCACTGGCACCACCGGTAAAATCCAGGAACTTCTCCAGCTGTTTGCGTACGCACGCCACGTTGTGACGCAACACGTCTTCCGAAAGGAGGTTACGCTCGGCAGATTTGCCGGAGGGGTCGCCCACCATACCAGTAGCGCCACCAACCAGGGCAACAGGCTTATGCCCGCACCGTTGGAAGTGCACCAGCGTCATGATCTGCACCAGATGCCCGATGTGAAGGGAATCTGCCGTGGGGTCAAAGCCGATATACCCCGCTGTAACTTCTTTGTTAAGCTGCTCTTCCGTACCCGGCATCACGTCGTGTACCATGCCGCGCCAGCGAAGCTCTTCTACAAAATTCTTCATCGCCAAATTTTGGGGCGAAGATAGGGAAAAGAAAAGAATCCAGGGGCGGCCCAGGCGGCCAGCCCCCGAATTCAACTCCAAAGTTTAGGTTAATGGCTCGATAGTTCGACGTCGCGGATGCCGATGGTCTCCACCTTGATGTTTCGGTTCGGGGCCGTCTGCATCTTAAAGTCCTGAATAATCTCCAGCACGTCGTGGTCGATAGCCACGGAATGAGACCCGTCAATGATCACTTTTGAGTTCTCCGGCAGGTCGTCCAGGCTTAGCTGGATACTGGCCTTATTCAAAAACGTCACCTCTTCCGACAGGCGGATCTTGATGACATCGCCGTCATGGTTCTTCTCCTTGACGTAGTGATAGGCGTGCCGGTAGTTCTTGCGCAGAATGAAGAAGATCGCAAAGACCATCCCGATCGCAATACCCTTCAGCAGGTCAGTGGCCAGAATGGCAACAACCGTAATGAAGAAGGGGAGGAACTGCTCCCAACCCAGCCTATACATGGTACGGTATAGCGATATTTTAGAAAGCTTGTACCCCACCATCAGCAGGATGGCTGCCAGCGACGCCAGCGGAATGAGATTCAGGAACCGCGGAATGAAGATCGCGGACAGCAGGAGGATAACCCCGTGCAGCATCGCCGACAGTTTCGATCGGCCACCCGCATTGATGTTGGCCGAGCTGCGCACGATCACCTGGGTAATCGGCAAACCGCCAATCATTCCTGAGATCATATTGCCAATGCCTTGCGCTTTCAGCTCACGGTTCGTGGGCGTATTGCGTTTGTACGGATCGAGCTTGTCAGTCGCATCGACGCACAGCAGCGTCTCCACGCTGGCGACAATAGCCAGGGTTAACGCTGTGACATATACCTGTGGATTGCTCAACGCGCTAAAGTCCGGTAGCCTGAAAAAGCTGATGAACTCGCTCGCATTCGACGCCATCGGTAATTGCACCAGGTGGTCATCTCGAAGGATCCATGCCGGATTGATGGTCGACATCGTGGCGTTTAGCAGAATGCCCGTCAGTACGACAAACAATGCACCCGGCAGAAACCGGAAGAGTCCCACTTTGCGCATAAACGGCCGTTCAAACAGGATCAGCAGCGCCAGCGAAACGATACTAATTAGGATAGCGCCCGGGGCATTGAATCGGATTGCGTAATAGATTTCACTAAAGGTATTGTGGCTATCCGCCTGCGTGAAGGCAAAGTCGCCGACAAAGTCTTTGTCGTATCCCAGCGCATGGGGAATTTCTTTCAGGATCAGGGTCAGGCCGATTGCCGCCAACATGCCCTTGATAACTGACGAAGGAAAATAATAGGCGATGATCCCCGCCCGGAGAAAACCCGCCAGAAGTTGTAGTGCACCGGCCAGGACCACCGCCATCAGCAGCGCCTCAAAGCTGCCCAGCAATTTAATGGCACCCAGCACAATCACGACAAGCCCGGCGGCAGGCCCGGAAACACCCAGGGATGAGCCGCTTAGGCCGCCTACAATAATGCCTCCTACTATACCGGCAATAATGCCTGAGAAAACGAGATCTGTCCGGCCTGTGGAAGCTAACCCCAGCCCCAGACAAAGGGGCAGGGCTACTAAAAAGACCACCAGGCTGGCGGACATATCGTACTTGAGATTCTGAAAAGAAAATTCTGATTTCATGTGTCGCAGACGTTCTAAAATCGGTTTATGCTTCCTGACCTGTAACTACTTTTCCGTCCATGCGGAAGACAGGGGAATGATAAGTCCGGCCATCCATGGTGATGTCCAGGTCCTTGATCAATCCCGTCTTCAGCTCGTACACCCAACCGTGTACAAAAGGAAGGCTCCGTTCTTTCCAGGCATTTTGAATAATGGAGGTTTTCGCGACGTGCTGAACTTGTTCAATCACATTCAGCTCGACGAGCCGGTTGACGCGGGCCTCCGGGTCTTTGATATCGGTTAATTCTTGCGCATGCGTACCGCGCACGTCCTTGATGTGACGCAGCCAGTTGTCCACCAGGCCGTATTGCTCTTCGCCCATAGCGGCTTTTACACCACCGCAACCGTAGTGGCCGCAGACGATGACGTGTCGTACTTTCAAAATGTTGACCGAATAGTCGAGCACACTCAGCATGTTCATATCGGAATGGACCACCATGTTCGCAATATTGCGGTGAACAAAGATGTCGCCTGGCTGTGTGCGCGTAATTTCGTTCGCAGGTACGCGGCTGTCAGAACAGCCGATCCATAGTACCTGCGGGCTTTGACCTTGTGCCAGGCGTGTGAAGAATTCTGAATCCTCGTCAAGCTTCTCTTGTACCCACTGACGGTTGCCTTCCAATAATGACTTATATATGTCCATACGTTGATTGCGTTAAAAAAAATAAAACTGTTAATGAATATACCTTCCTGCCGGCCGCACAAAGCATAACAATAGCTTGTGCCAGCGTACAGTAGACGGTAAGTTAGTACGTTACTTAAATGTTGTGGCGATACGGCGGTGAATGCGGTATCTGTAAAATATAGGAGTGTGCGTGTTAGGCCTCGGGAGGTTGTATCACGGTATTGCGCGTACCCGCTAATGTCTTTTGGCCATGGCTGGCCATGTACGTGAGTTGTTGAGGCAGAACGGTATAATCGCTGAGAGGTGTTCTGTGGTGGAGAAGGAGGTCTAATTCGGTAACGCCTTTTAAATCTTCGCTGCCGCTGCCTCCAAATGCATCTTTCTCTTCTTCCGAAGCGGCCCCCGCGACAAGCTTGGCGATGTTCTCAACCATTTTTTTGTTTTGCGTAAGCTTCAGGGCAGATACTTCAGCTAAAAAGAAGCTCATGTTCAAAAACAGAACACCCGTGACCAGGGTTGTTAGCGTAAGGACGACTCTGTTTCTAAAAACCTTCATTACCCCAAAGGTACGTGTTTTTTTTAAAATTGTTTTCCTTTCGCTTTATTGGAACATTAAATCGACATTAAAACGATCTGAATCCACACTTTTTTTATGAAACAACCTGACGCCCTGACGCTTGTAGCAGAATTCCACAACACCTTTAAGCACCCCGTCCTGGAAAAACCGACCATCCCTTCAGAAGACCGCTGCAAACTGCGTGTAGCCCTGTTGGCCGAAGAATTAAAAGAATTAGAGGTCGCTATCCTGGAAAAGGACATCGTGGAAGTAGCCGACGCGCTGTGCGACTTGCAATATGTATTGGCCGGTGCCATTCTCGAGTTTGGTCTGGGCGACAAGTTCAAAGCCCTCTTCGAAGAAGTGCAGCGCTCTAACATGAGCAAAGCCTGCCGCTCAGAAGACGAAGCAAAAGCCACCGTAGAGCACTATAAAAAGAAAGATGGTACAGAATGTTATTATACCGAAGAGAACGGCAAGTGGTTAGTATACCGTAAATCGGATAACAAAACGATCAAATCAATCGAATATAGCCCAGCCAATCTCGCGGGCATCGTAGAATCTCACGTATAAAACTCGAACTGAAACACCGTATCCTGCCCGCCCAGCTGTAACGGATTGATGGCCAGGATTTGCGACTCATTATATGCTTTTATGAACTCCTGCCGGCTGATGCGCAGCTTGCTGAAGCCCGGCTTGATGCGATGGTACTGCATACGGCCTGAGCCGTTCGCCGTGGCACTAAAAATATAGCTGTATTGCAGCGGAATAGGGGACGGAATATACCGCATAATGCGTCATGGCTAAAGATCTCTGAAATCAACGTGCGACATATTGTTCTGGCATGCATTGTATTGTGCCAGCAATGTGAAGGCACCGTGCGGCACATAGTGGAACCGCGACTCGAGCTCATCGATCTTCAGACAAAGCTCGTGTACATAGAACCGGATCTGATCCAGATTCCTGCAGGACGTGGGGCTTTCAAAGTTCCGGCGCGTAAAAAGCTCGAACTCTTGGTCGATCTGGGTACGGAGATGCTCGCTCATGAATTTTGTGCATTATTACACAATGTTACGAAAAAAGAGCACTAGTGGATACGTTTTGTGTGTAAAAATGCACAATTCTTTCAGTGCCCCAAACAGGCCCACCGGCTGGATAAAGAACGTGGAGGTGTATTTAAGTGTTTGATTGTCACTTAATTATAAGTAATCTGGAGATGTGCAGGCGGGCGGGGGTGATTGGCGAGGCAAAGCTCTCCAGCTACCTCCGTCCATAAGCATGCTCGTTATACCAGCTGCATGCGAACATGACCGTTGCCGAAATAATGAGCAGCAACAAACGTTTGACAGATAGCAATTCGTTTAAATCAGTATATTTAAAACACTAACAACCTCTATGGAATCTACTGCTAATCCCTTTCTTGATATTTGGCACTCCTCGATGATAACGGGCGCGATACTCATGATCATTGCCGGGATCATCATCTATCTCTTACACAAGCTGCGTGTCTCCACCATCAAGGACTACAAAGCCAAATACGATTACATCAACAAGAAAGAGATTCGGAACTATAAGAAAATGTTTGTCTGCTTTGCTGTGGCGGCGACCATGTTCATTAACCTCTATGGTATGGGCAAGCTCAACACGGTGGAGATATGGTTCTTTGTACGGTTGTTTATGTCCATTGCCGGCGGTACGCTGGTAGCGTACGTGGCGTTCCTGGTACTCGACTACTATTACCCCACCGTCCTGAATAAAAAACTGCGCAAATGGCGGTACATGCCCCGCATCAGCAAAGATGGCAACACCATGCGTCTGCTGAGCGAGGAAGAGGAAGACGTACACCTGGAAGAAGGCATGCAGGCAGAGGAGAATGTGTTCTCAATTGACTACGATGTGTGGATGGATGAGAAATCAGGTGAGGTAAAAGTCGACAAATATCCTGGCCACCTGCAAGCCCTTCGCTGCAACAGCTGTGGGTTTTACACAATGAAAATCGTCAAAGAAGAGATCACCCGTCATCCCAGCAAAGACGCCGCGGGCGAATTAATTAAACATTTTCAGTGTTCCTATTGCAAATCCGTGCGCGCAACGGCGTACAACATCTCCACCAAAGAGGCAGATGACTACCGCAAGGCAGGCATGCACACCTTTAAGCGTAATAAGAACATCGACATGGTTCGGATCGAGATCCACTCCAGCATTTCAGGAAAGAAATTTTTTGAATTCCAGAACATGGAGCAGGCACAAAAGTTTTTGGACGAATATGACGCCGAAAAAGGATCATAAATCTGACTTTTTACGTTAAAGAAATCGGGGCATGGGATTTGCCCCTTTGTATTACCAAAAATTTAGGGAGTGATGATGAAGAAAATGATTTTTGCGGGATTGGCAAGCATGGCTTTGTTTGCAACGACCCTGGCCGCGACGGTGGCGGACACAACCCGCCTAAAGCCCAAACCGGTATACGGAAAAGAAGCCAAGGTAATCACCTACATCCTGGACAACAATCACTATCGTAAGCTGTCGCTCAACGATTCCATGTCCTCGGTCATCCTGGATGAGTTTATTAAGAGCCTTGACAATAATAAGACGTACTTCACACAGTCCGATCTGAAGAGCTTCGAAGCCTTTCGTTATAAGATCGACGATCTGACCCGCGCCGAAAATGTAGACCTGGCGTACGATATCTACGCCGTGTTCCGGAAGCGGTTCAACACGCGTATGGACTATATTTTCAAAACACTGCTCAAACAGCAGTTCACGTACACATCCGACGAGTATTATGAATCCGATCGTGACAAAGAGCCGTGGGCCAGAGATGAACAAGAGCTCAACGAAGTGTGGCGTAAGATTGTCAAAAGCCAGGCGCTCAGCCTGAAACTGGCCGGCAAAACCCCCGAAGACATAGAGCGCATGTTGCGTGAGCGTTACGAGCGCTTTAGCAAATCCATTCTTCAATTCAATTCGGAAGACGTGTTCAGTATGTACATGAACAGCATCACCGAGTCATACGATCCCCACACGAACTATTTTTCGCCGCGTGCCGCCGACCTATTCAAACAACAGATGAGTCTGTCGCTGGAAGGTATCGGTGCCAAACTGCAAACCGAGAACGACTATACCAAGATTGCCGAGGTTATTCCCGGTGGCCCGGCTGACAAGAGCAAGCTCGTACACAACAACGACCGCATCATCGGCGTAGCCCAGGGTGACGGCGAAATGGTAGACGTGATCGGATGGCGCATTGATGACGTCGTAAAACTTATCAAAGGCCCCAAAGGCACCACGGTACGTCTGCAGATATTACCCGCGGAAACCGGGTTGAATGGCGCGCCCAAAATAATCCAGATTGTACGTGATAAGATCAAGCTGGAAGACCAACAGGCCAAAAAAAGTATCATCCATTACCAGAAGGATGGTAAAGACATGAGCCTGGGCGTCATCACCCTGCCGAGCTTCTACATGGACTTTGAAGCCTATCAAAAAGGCGATCCCAACTATACCAGCACAACCCGCGATGTACAGCGTCTCATTAAAGAGCTACAGGCCGAGAACATCAGTGGTCTGGCGCTTGACTTACGCAACAACGGTGGTGGCTCGCTCACAGAAGCGATCGACCTGACCGGCCTGTTTATTAAAAATGGTCCGGTTGTGCAGGTGCGAAACACCGTCAACAAGACCGAAGTCATGACGGATAACAACCCGGCCATCGGTTACAACGGGCCGCTCGTAGTGCTGACCAACCGCTTCAGTGCTTCGGCATCGGAGATCTTCGCCGGTGCGATTCAGGATTACCACCGCGGCGTAGTAGTGGGAGAGTCGACCTTTGGAAAAGGCACTGTACAAACCGTAATCGACCTGAATCGTTTCATCAACGACCCGGCTAACCAGGTAGGCGAGTTGAAGCTGACGTTCCAAAAATTCTACCGCGTAACCGGTAGCAGCACCCAGAACAAGGGTGTAACACCCGACGTCTTGTTGCCGACCCCGCTGGATCCTGAACAATTTGGCGAAAGCGCCAGCCCCAGCGCCATGCCGTGGGACGAGATCAACGGAACACTCTTCCAGAAGACACCCGTGATCAACGAGAAGGTGCTGAGCAACATCAACAAAGCTTACCAGGAACGTCTGAAAACCGATAAGTCGTTGAGCCAGTTTGTAATAGAGACCAATGAGATCCGAAAGAGCTACCGAGACACCCGCGTGTCCTTGAACGAGGTCGTGCGGAAAAAAGAGATGGACGATGCTGAACAGAAAAAAGCTTCAAACACCAAGTTGCAAGGACACATTCCGTCTAAGGAAATACCGGAGCCGAAGACCCTCGACGACCTGGACGACGAGTACCTGCGCGAAGGCCTGTTTGTACTGAGCGACCTGATCACCACCAAGATCGGCTAAGCCCGAACATCCCGATAAAACCAGAAGAGCGGAATTTCCGCTCTTTTTGTTTTTGCAAGCCCTCCAAACTGCATGCTTTTACATTTTAATTGCTATTTTGGACGACCTAGACTTTTTCTATGAGTGAAGAATTACTCAAGGCGATTATTCAACTTTTTGCCATTGTTGTACGCGAGCGCATTACGGAAGACGAGCGGAACAAGATAAAGGAGTTCCTGGGCCTTCACCTCAACCGGGAGGCCACCAACTACTATCTTAAGCTCTTTGATGAATTCTGCCAGGCAAACCAGATCAATGCCCGCCAGGAGCTCGATAACCTCGATGCCGATACCCAGCAGTTTGTGGACGACTGGTCCAAGATCATGCACATCATCAAACAGGTGAACCAGGCCCTCACCATGCAGCAAAAGCTTGTCATGGTGGTCAAGATCATCGAGTTAGTCTACATCGACCGTACCTCGATCTCCGACCGTCAGGAGAACCTGATCTTCTACATCGGCCAGGCCCTCAGAATACCCCAGGGCGATGTCCACGCCCTGCAGCAATTTATCATTGGTCAGGACATAGACGAGCTGTCGTCCAAACAGGTACTGGTCATCGATGAAGGCTCCGGCCACTACGACGGCCCCCGCATTATCGAGAAAGACCTGACTGGCCTCATCGCCATTCTTCGGCTGCCCGATGCGGAAACGTATTTCATCAAATACCTCGGCATCACCACGCTGTACCTCAATAGTATTTTGCTGAAAAGCCGGAAGATAGACGTCTTTCCGACAGGCAGTACGATTCGCGGTGACAAGGTAGGGCCCATTTATTATAGCGACATCATCGGTAAATTTTTGACCGGGGATAGTCGTACCGGTATAACATTCACGGCCGACCACATCTTTTACCACTTTAAGAGTGGTCGTGCCGGCATCCAAAACCTCAACCTGGCCGAACAGGGCGGCAAGCTCATCGGCATCATGGGCGCCAGTGGCTCGGGCAAGTCTACGCTCCTCAACGTACTGAACGGCTCTGAAAAACCATCCAGCGGTCGCGTACTCGTCAACGGGATCGACATACACGAAAATTCCGACCAGGTAAACGGCATCATTGGCTATGTACCCCAGGATGACCTGCTGATAGACGAGCTGACGGTATTTCAAAATCTGTATTACGCCGCCAAGCTGTGCTTCAATCACTACGCCGATAAACAGATCATCGACCTCGTCATGCGTACGCTGATCAACCTGGGCCTGACCGAGATTCGTGACCTAAAGGTAGGCTCACCGTTGAACAAGACCATCAGCGGAGGCCAACGCAAACGGCTGAACATTGCGTTGGAGCTGCTGCGCGAACCGACCATCCTGTTTGTCGATGAACCTACATCGGGCCTTTCGTCGCGCGATTCCGAAAACATCATGGACTTGCTCAAGGAATTGTCGTTGCGGGGCAAGATGGTATTTGTGGTTATCCACCAACCCTCGTCCGACATCTTCAAGATGTTTGATACGCTCATCATCATGGACGTCGGGGGCTTCCAGATATACTATGGCAACCCCGTGGAAGCCGTCATCTATTTCCGTGATATCATCAATGCCGCCAACAAAATGCAGGGGGCCTGCCCGGAATGCGGTAATATCAACCCCGAACAGATCTTCAGCATCATCGAGACCAAGGTCGTAAACGAATATGGCCGCCTGACCAATACCCGCAAAGTATCGCCGGGGCAATGGTACCAATACTTTAAGCAAAAGATCAAAATCCCGCGGCTCGAACATTTACGCAACGAGCTGCCGGTGGTACAGGAAATACCCCATTGGTTCAAACAATGGAAAGTATTTATTACCCGCGATGTCCTGTCGAAGCTGGCCAACCGCCAGTACATGCTCATCAACGTGCTGGAGGCGCCCGTGCTGGCATTCTTTATCGCGTTTATGGTCAAGTACCACAACGTACTCGACGGTGAGGCGGACTATAGCTTCTACAACAACTACAACGTGCCCGTATACTTCTTTATGAGTGTGGTCGTGGCGTTGTTCCTCGGCCTGACCATGAGCGCAGAGGAAATCTTTCGCGACCGGATTATACTGAAACGCGAGCAATTTTTACACTTGAGCCGCAGCAGCTACCTCGTGTCGAAGGTGGCCGTCATGTTTGCCTCTTCCGCGATCCAAACCCTGCTCTTCACCCTGATCGGTAATTTGATCCTGGAAATACCGCTCACGGAAGTTCGCTACTGGGTAATCCTGTTCAGCTGCTCATGTTTTGCCAACATGCTCGGGCTCAATATTTCAGCATCGTTTAACTCCGCGGTAACGATCTATATCCTGATCCCGGTACTGGTCATACCGCAATTGTTGCTGAGCGGTGTGGTAATCAGCTTTGATAAATTCAATCCCCGGGTAGGCAAGCCCGTAGGCGTGCCCTTCATGGGCGAGACCATGGCCTCGCGCTGGGCCTTTGAGGCGTACATGGTGACCCAGTTCAAAGATAACCCCTTCGAGCGCGAGTTCTACGACCTCGACAAAGTGACCGCCGAATCGGACTACAAACGGGTATACTATATACCACAACTGGAATCGCGGTTAGCCTACTGCCTGAATCACCCCAATAGCTGGCGCGTAAAACGCAACGACGACGTAGAAGCGTCGCTCAACCTGCTGCAAACCGAAATCAAAAACGAGTTGAAGTTTGTGGGCGACGCGCGGCTGCCCGAAGTCGACCGCCTGGCCATCGGCAAATTCGACTCGACGGTCTACCTTAAAACTTCGCGTTTTTTGAATTCGCTGAAGAAGTATTATGCCCGCAAGATGGACCGCGCAACGAAAGAGAAAGAAGCGTTGATTGCCAGCCATACAAACACACCCGCTAAATCCCAGGAGTATGAGGCCAGCAAAGCCCGGTACGTAAACAAGGCGGTAACCGACGCCGTTAAAAATACCGGCTCACCCGACCGGATTGTAGAGTACGGTGGAAAGCTGGTGCAAAAGATCTATCCCATCTACCAGGACGATCACCAACCCAGCAACCCGCTGGACTTCTCCGCAAATTTATACCAACCCACCAAGCACCTCCTGGGAGCAGAGTTTGACACGTTATATTTTAACCTCGGCGTGATCTGGAGTATGACACTTGTGTTATTTTTGACCTTGTATTTCGATGCCTTGAAAGGGATCATCAAGGTGTTGGAAGGAAACCGTAAGTATAAACGAAGAGACAAATAACCACGCCCCCTATGAAACAGCTTAACCTTTTCTGCATGATGTGTGTGATCGCCGCCGTAGCGCTGGCGTGTTCCGGCAAAAAACAAGAAACACACGAGCACGACACCGCCGCCGACGAATGGAAAGAAATGGACGACTTCCACATGCTGATGGCGGAAGCGTTTCACCCCTATAAGGACTCCGCCAACCTGGCCCCGGCCAAAGAAAAAGCCGACGCGTTGGCCAGCAGCGCCGAGCAATGGAAAAGCACTCCGCTCCCCGAAAAAGTAAATAACGACGAAGTTAAAGCCGCCCTGGCTCAATTGTCAACCGATGCCGCCGCCTTTGCCGCCACCGCCAAAAGCGGCGACGACAAAGCCACCGGCGAATCCCTCAACAAGCTCCACGACGAATTCCACCACATCCAGGAAATGTGGTACGGCGGCCACGGCCATGATCACGAGCACTAGATCGAGGCAGGCAGCGCCAAGGCAAAGGCAGGGATAAAGCATAGATGTCGCATAGATGAAGCAAACTTAAAGCACAGATAAGCCACTATAGGCAGCATTGCTTTATCGATGCTTTATCGCTGGTCTATTCCTGCGATATTCTCGCTGCCACCGTACTTTATCCCTGGGAAAGCCCGACGAGCTCTGACCCGGCTACGCTGAAGCCACCGCTGGCGCAAGGTTTTAGTCCTGCTTGCCAGCAGGACTAAGGGTTAGCGGAGGTACGGAACTTGCGTTTGTCCCGATATTATCGGGGTGCCTGAACCATCTCGCCCCGGAGGGGCGCAGTGTATCTAATATCACATTGAGCTAACATCGATCTAACCCCGACTTATCTCAGTCCTCTAAGCACTGACTCATGTCTGACTAAACACAGGCTATACTCAGACTCAACTCTGAGACATCCCAGCAGTACCCGGACTACTTACCCCAAAACCGTCTCGGGCACTGCGCACGATTAATTCCTTAAAAAATCTGTAACGTCGCCATCTTTTTGGCGACATATTGCGTATTGTAACCCATATGGCAGAAAAAAGCAGTGTTTTTGATATGATAGGGCCGGTTATGATCGGTCCCTCCAGCTCGCACACCGCCGGTGTTGTGCGCATCGCCCGGACAGCCTACAGACTGTTGGGCAGTCGCCCCGAGGAAGCCGAGATCACCTTTTACAACTCGTTCGCCCGCACTTACGAGGGCCACGGCAGCGACCGGGCCATCATCGCCGGCCTGCTGGACTTCAAAACCGACGATAAACGCATCAAAGAAGCACTGGACCTGGCCAAAGAGGCCGGCCTGGAATACCGCTTTAAATCCGTCGGCAACGCCTCAACGCTCCATCCCAACACCATCAAACTGGTGCTGCGGAAAGGGGAGGAGACCCTGGAAGTGGTCGGAGAAAGCCGCGGCGGCGGTCTGATCAACATTGCCGAAGTAAACGGCTTTAAAGCCGACTTTGGTGCCAACGCCCACACTGTCATTATCACGGCCGACGACGTCAAAGGAAGCATCGCCTTTATTGCCGACGTCGTGGCACACGACGATTGTAACATTGCCACCATGTCGGTGTCCCGCAAGGGCCGGAACGACGTGGCGTGCCTGGTAATCGAAATGGATTCGGGCATCAAGCCTGTAACATTGGCGTACCTCCGGAGTCTTAGCTGGGTAAAACAGGTCATTTATATCCCCGATATTGATTGTTAGAGTAATGATGAGAACACTACGCTGGACTTTTTTCCTTTTATGTGCGCCATTCCTGCTGCAAGCACAGCAGACACAGCCGGCGGCTGACACGGTACAACCCGGCACTGCCTGGACGTTGAAACAATGTATAGACTACGCCCTGGCCAACAGCCTGCAGGTGGAGCGCAGCGGCTACACGGTCGAGAATAGCAAGCTGGACTATAACCAGACCTGGGGGGGCATGCTTCCGCAGATCAATGGGTCGGCGACGTATAATTTTGGGTGGGGCCGCAACATCAACCAGGCAGACAACGAAGTTACTACCAGCGAACAGCGTACGCTGTCGCCAGGTGTGAGTGCCAGCGTTCCGCTCTTTAACGGTCTTCGCCTTCAGAACCAGGTGAAGCAATATTCCCGGAGTTATGAAGCTGCCAACTACGACCTGCAAAAGGCAAAGAACGATGTGGTCCTGAATGTCGCATCACTTTATATAACGGTAGTGTTCGACAAAGAGCAGTTGGAGAATGCCAAGTCGCAACTGGCTTCCAGCCAACAGCAATACGAACGTACCAAAAAGCAAGTAGCGGCAGGGGCACTGCCCCGGTCAAACGAGCTGAACCTCGACGCGCAGGTGGCCACCAATGAGGTGAACCTCATCACCCGCGAGAACAATCTTAACCTCTCCCTGCTGCGCCTGAAGCAAGCGTTGCAACTGCCGGCCGGGTCGACGCTGGATATAGAAGTGCCGCAGATCGACGTCGAAGACCTGGTCCTGGAGCAGTCGCGCGATCAAATCTACGATGTGGCCCGCTTGGTCATGCCGGAGATAAAAAGTGCCGACCTGAAAGTAGAGAGTTCGTACTTCGGCGTAAAGGCAGCGCGGGGTGGTTTAATGCCGCGCCTCTCCCTGGGGGGATCATACAGTACCGTATACAACAGCGAGTTCGAAACACTGACGGGGTTGGGGTACGTTGATCAGTTGAAGAATAACCGTGGTCACTCCCTGGGGTTTACGCTCACCGTTCCGATCCTGAACGGCTTGCAGTCACGCGTGGCCTTACAGCGTGCCAAAGTCACACGAAAGCTGGCCGAGGTCGATGCGAAAGAAACCTCCAACACTCTTCGCCAAAGCGTCGAGACAGCGTATAACGACGCCGTGGCCGCCTCGAAGACCTACAACTCTTCCCTGCGCCAGGTGCAGGCGCGCGACGAAGCTTTCCGCATGACCAAACAACGCTTCGAAGCCGGGGCGACCAACTACGTAGAGTACCAGGTTGCAGAGAACGATCTCTTCCAGGCCAAGTCCGACCTGGTACGCGCTAAATACGATTTTATCTTTAAGAAGAAAGTGCTCGACTTCTATCAGGGCAAGCCTTTAGCATATTAACATATTGACCGCAATGGCAAAAAAGCAACAATCCAATAAGCTCATCCTTTGGCTCGTAATCATCGTGGGCGTTCTCCTGGTATTCGTAATCGTTGGTAAATCGGCCGGATGGATCGGTAAACCGAACGAGATCGAGGTAGAATTGGCAAAAGCCAAACGCGCTACCATCATTGAAAAAGTCAGTGCCTCGGGCACCATACAACCTGTAACAGAGGTCAAGCTCGCCCCCGAAGTGTCGGGTGAAATTCGCGAGCTGCTGATCGAAGAAGGGGACTCGGTCAGCCGTGGTGACCTGTTGGTAAAAATACGTCCCGACACCTGGGTGTCACAGCTCGAGCGGGCGGAAGCTTCTATGAACCAGCAACGCGCGAACGAAGTAGCATCGGAAGCATCGCTGGCGCGCGCGGAAGCTACTTACCTTCGTGCTGAACAGGAATATAAGCGTAACGAACGACTGTGGAATGAGAAAGTCATTGCAGAAGCCGACTGGCAACTGGCACAGCAGAATTTCAAGGTGGCCGAGAACGATCTGAAGTCGGCAAAGCAGTCGCTGCAAGCCTCGAAGTTTGTGGTGCGCAGCAGCGAAGCCTCGGTGCGGGAAGCACGCGAGAACGTGCGTCTTACCAGCGTGCTGGCACCCATGGATGGCATCGTTTCAAAGCTCAGTGTAAAGAAAGGCGAGCGTGTGGTGGGAACACAAACCATGGCCGGAACGGAGATGCTGCGTATTGCCGACCTGAACGCCATGGAAGTACGCGTGGAGGTAAATGAAAACGACATCGTACGTGTGCACATTGGTGATACTGCCAACATTGATGTAGACGCATATTCAAACCAGGAAAAAGAGTTTAAGGGCGTTGTAACACTCATTGCCAATACAGCCAAAGAGAAGACTTCTGCCGATGCCATCACCGAATTCGAAGTGCGTATTCTCATTCTGAACTCGTCGTATAAGGACCTGATACAAGATGGTAAACGATACCCGTTCCTGCCCGGCATGACCGCCAGTGTGGACATTTTAACGCGACGCAAGATCGGCGCGCTGTCTGTACCCCTGGCAGCCGTTACAACGCGGGGACCAGATGACAGCGAGAAAAAGGAGCAAAATGGCCCGCCGCAAAACAATCAGTCTACGGACGACAAAAACAAGTCTGCAAAGAAAGAGGTGGTAAAAACCGTTGTGTTCGTCAACGATAAAGGCACGGCCAAGATGGTGGAGGTAAAAACCGGTATAAGCGATTACGATAATATAGAAATAATCTCGGGTGTGGGCGATAGTACCGAAGTAATCACAGGGCCGTTTTTGGCGGTATCCAAACGTTTGAAAGACGGCGACAAGGTCCGGCTAATGGAAAAGGACACGTCTCCCAAAAAATAAACCTGCGAGGTCGCAGAAAAGCCCTGATCGTAATCGGGGCTTTTTTGTTTAATATTGCCGTTAAAATCTAAAAAAGAACATGTCATTACATCCCTGGCACGAGGTTTCGGTTGGTGTTCATCCCCCGGACCAAGTCAACGCAATCATCGAGATTCCCAAAGGTTCCCGCGCAAAATACGAGATCGACAAAGAGAGCGGCCTGATCAAGCTGGACCGTGTTATATACGCGTCCATGTACTACCCGCTGAACTATGGTTTTATTCCCCAGACCCTGGGCGAAGACCATGATCCTCTCGACATCGTTGTGTTGACGCAGGTAAGCGTGGTGCCAGGCTGTCTGATTCCCTGCAAGATCATCGGTGTGATGCAAATGATTGACCAGGGAGAGGCCGACGACAAGATCATTGCCGTAGCCGAACAAGACCCGAGCGTAAGCCATATTCTGGACGTGAAAGACCTGCCCCAGCACTTGCGTGCCGAGCTGAAACACTTCTTCGAAAGCTACAAGCAACTGGAGAACAAAAAAGTTGTCGTAGACGAGTTTCTCTCCAAAGATAAGGCAGAGGCCATCCTGCAAGCCAGCATGAAGCGTTATCAGGAGACCTACGCCAAGAAGTAATGCACATAGGCTTCGAGGCAAAGCGGTTCTTTACCAACTTTACCGGTCTCGGTAACTACGCGCGCTTTGTCGTCGACGCCCTGAGCGAGTTCTATCCCCACGATCACTACACGCTGTATTCTCCCACGACAAGGGCGCATCCCGAGATCGACCCGATCGTACGCCGTTCAAACGTACAGGTCGTTGCGCCCACGGGAGGGTACCGGTTCCTCAAAGGACTGTGGCGATCGTGGGGCGTGAGCCGCCACGATACCGTCAAAACATTGGATGTATACCACGGCCTGAGCCAGGAGCTACCGGCAGGCCTACCTGCCGGCGTAAAAAAGGTAGTGACGGTACACGATCTGATCTATATACGATACCCGCAGTTTTATAAACCCGTAGATGTCGCCATCTACAAAGCAAAGGCCAAGGCTGCCTGTACCCGGGCAGATCGGGTAATTGCCATCAGCCAGCAAACTGCCCAGGATATTGTTGACTTCCTGCACGTCGATCCCCGGAAGATCGACGTCGTGTATCAGGGTTGTCACCCCATTTTTAAGCAACCTGTTTCCGTGGACGTCCGGGCGCAGGTACGCCAGAAGTACGACCTGCCCGACCGGTATATTCTGAATGTCGGCACCCTCGAGTCGCGTAAGAATGCGCACCAACTGGTAAAGGCCCTCGCGCTCCTGCCGCAGGAAGCACGTATACCCCTGGTGTTGGTGGGCCGGGCCACGGCCTATAAAGAAGAGGTCGTGCGTACCGCACGGGAAAGTGGCATCGAAGACCAGCTGATCTTTGTGCACCAGGCTTCATTTCAGGACTTTCCCGCCTTATACCAGGGGGCGGAGGTATTTGTATACCCCTCGTTGTTTGAAGGCTTTGGCATACCCCTCGTAGAAGCGATTGAGTCGGGTGTGCCGGTAATAACCTCTACAGGCTCGTGTTTCCAGGAAGCTGCCGGCGACGGAGCGTTGTATGCCGATCCGCACAGTGCGGAAGCGCTGGCACACCAGCTGGCCCGTACGTTGCAAGATGCTACCCTGCGCAGTCAACTAGTCGAAGCCGGCCGCCGGTATATACAGCAATTTCAGCCCGCTGTCATCGCACAGCGCCTGCAGGAAGTGTACAGGGGATAGGCTGACGATCAGGGGGTATTCCCGACAACTTGATGATAGATTGCCAGCGTGCGCGCCGCCATCTGTTCTTTTGAAAATTCCTTTACCTTTTCTTGTGCCCCCTTGATCAGCGTCTCGCGTAACGCGGGGTTGGCCATGATCGCCTCGATGTGTTCGGCCAGCGCCGTGCTGTCGCCCGCAGGCGCTAATAATCCGGTCTGTCCCGAAATGACCATCTCCGGTATGCCGCCGGCCTGGGTAGCCACGACCGGCACATGCGCCAGAAAAGCGTCAAGCACGGAAGTGCCCAGGCCTTCCAATATCGAAGGCATTAGGAATACATCCAGCTCAGGCAACAAGGCAACAAGATCCTTCCGGAAACCGGTAAACGTAATGATGTCTTGTAACTGCTTATTTTGTACATACATTTTCAACGATTCCTCCAGCGAGCCTTTTCCAATGATTACGGCCTGTACAGGCAGCTTCTTTTCCACCAGCGTATGAACTGTATCAATAAACGTGGTATAGTCTTTTTCGTACTCCAGCGCGGCGGTATTGCCGACGACGGTGAGCCCCGGCCGGCGAATGCCCTCACGGAGGAGGATATTGCCTCGGTTGGCCGGATCAAACTTGTGCAGGTCGACACCACTGTAGACCGTCACGGCCTTCTCCGGATGTTTCAGGTATGCCTGCATAACCTCCCGGGTCTTATCCGATACGCAGAGTATCCGGGCAATAGCCGGGTGGTTGTATTTCCAGCGGGTGAACCACGAGCGCTTGGGGGTAAACATCACGCGCCGGCTCAGTACCAGCGGCGTCGGGTTGCCAAACACATGCGATATGACCCCGAGACCATGCGACTTGGCACTGTGCATGTGTACCAGATCGATGGCATGCTCCCGGCAATAACGCTTAATGGCCAGTGCCGTGCCGATGTCGACAGCATTCTTGAATGGCAAGGCGATGACCGGTATACCTTCTTTGCGGCAATGCGCCTCAAACGCCGAACCTTGACGAGCGGCCACATGGTTTCGGACACCTTGCTTCTTTAGCTCTTCCAGCAGGTAAGCAATTTGCTGCTCGCCACCACGCCAGGTCTTTTCCGAGCTTAAGTGTAATATGGAAAGTGATGCCGCCATCATAAAATGCTAACGGGTAGACTGATTTTTGCGCAGCTCGTGAAACCGGAGATACCGTAGGTAGCGCTCATACGCCGAGTTAACGGCGATGACAAAACCATAGAAGCCATCCAGGAAGCCTGCTTGCAGGAAATACTTCTTCATGAACATAAACCAGGGCTTGATCAGCCCGTGCGTCAGGAGTCTATAACGCTTGCCCGCTTTAAAATCCTTTTCCGCCGCCAGCGCAGAGTAGGGGATGATCTTGCGAATATGGCTTTCGATCGTGGGGTATGAATAGTGATACAGGTCGCCCTCCAGCCGTTGCGTGGTATAGGAGGTCTGGTTAAACACCAGTTCTTCGTGAATCAGGCCGGCCCATTGCGTAAGGCCTTTTTTGAAGAGCCGTATTTTATACTCCGGGTACCAGCCGCTGTGACGGATCCAATGTCCGCAGTAATTTGTCAAACGGTTTACTTCGTATACCTCGGCTCTGGGAGCGGCTTTTACCTGTAAGATCGCTTGTTGCAATGCAGGCGATAGCGCTTCGTCGGCGTCGATCGATAGAATATAGTCGCCGGTAGTCAGGCTGTTGGCGTAGTTCTTCGACTCCGAGTAGCCGGTCCAGGCGCGCTGCACAGGGGTTAGGCCGTGGCGTTTAATAATATCACAGGTGTCGTCGGTGGAGAGTGAGTCCAGAATAATAAACTCATCGACCACGGGCTTGAGCGACTCGATACACCGGCCGATGTTTTTCGCTTCGTTGAACGTAATGATGACCGCGGAAAGTTTTGCCATTTTCTCCATTGCTACCACGTTGCCAGGTGCTGATACACTTTGTGAATGGGGAGGCCCATCACGTTAAAGTATGAACCGGCGATCTTTTCAATGGCAACCAGGCCTATCCAGTCCTGTGCGCCATAGGCGCCCGCCTTGTCGTAGGGCTTATACGTATCGACATAAAAGTCGATCTCTTTTGGCGACAGCCTGACAAACGTCACATCGGTAATATCGTCAAAGGTCTCTTCGCGTTCCTGCGAAAGTATGCACACGCCCGTCATCACGCGATGCGTACGTCCGGACAGGTCGCTCAGCATGGCGACGGCGTCGGCACGGTCCTGAGGCTTATTCAAAATGCGGTTGCCCAGGATCACGACGGTGTCTGCTGTGATGATGATCTCGTGGCCCATACGCGGACGGAAATACTCCGCTTTCTTAGCCGCCAGGTAGCGCGCCACCTGTTCCGTCGGTAAATCCTGCGGAAAGTCTTCTTCTACATCGGGCTTCTCCACGGTAAACGTAAAGCCCGCTTCCTTCATCAGGTATTGTCTGCGCGGAGAGCTGGAAGCGAGTATGATCGATCGCGTTAGGGGTATGGTCATATTGGTTGTTAAAAAGGGGCATAGACCGGCAGGGCAAATTCCGGTTCGCTGATCGAGCTGAACAGGTAGCCGCCGATAACCTTGGGGTAAAAATACGTCGATTTTTGCGGCATGGTATACCCGCTATGGCATACAGTCTTCACTTCGTCGATCGAAACTTCATTGGTGATGATGGCGAGCTGTGCATCTTGCTGCAACACCTTCTTTAGACAATCTGCGAAGCTGCGGTCAAAGCTGACATTGGTAGCACTGCGTTGCTCGCGTCCCGGTATGCCCAACACTTTCTCGATAATGAAGTAATGCATCACCGTCAGGTCAAGCGCTTTGACCACAGGGGGGAAAGGCCAGGGCATTGTATTCAGTGCCTCGGGCTTCAGCCGCACTTTATAGGCGTTGTCCCGGAACATCAGCCCAAACGCCCACCGTTTGCCGACAATCACCTCCGGAAGAATATCAACATCTTCCAGCGGCGTAATAGTAAAATCCTGCTCCAGTCGCCGCAAAATAGTCTCTTCGTCAAAGTCTTTCAGTCCGTGGATGAGCCGGTGCGTAGGCAGAATACGCAGGTCGTCCGCCTCTGTATTGGTCAGGTACATCAGGTGATAATTATACCCTTCCCGGCCGGTATGGGCGGGGTTGGCCGCCTGTTGTCTGTGTTTGTAGACCAACGATCCCTCATAACGGTGGTGGCCGTCGGCCAGGATGACATTGCCTGGCTGTAAAACCTCTATAAAGCGCTGCACGATGGCATAGTCCTGGATGCAAGCCATGACATCGCGCACACCCTGGTAATCTTCCGTTTCGTAGAGTGGCTGCTGAATGGCCTCGTCCATATACCGCTCCAACTCAAACGTAGGGTCGGTATAGAGTCCGTGGGTTGCGCTGGCGTGCAACTGCGTATTTTCCAGTAGCTCGATGCGGTCGTTAACCGCCTGGGGAATTGTATTCTCATGCCGCAGAATGACTTGCTCGTCCCAATCGTATACGCGTATGTGGCACATAAAACCTTTCCGGCAATACTCCTTCGGCGACCCTGCTAACGTGAAATATTGATAGTATACATAGATCCCCGGCAGCCGGTCTTGTGCCAGTATGCCCTGATGTTTCCATTGCGCCAGGCGCTTGCCGGCCGCCGCCGGTGTTTCCTGCGGCACCGACATATGAATACTATTATAGGGATGTTGATAGAGTGCCTTGCGTTGTTTCTCCGAGACGACGTCGAACAGGGGGGAAGTCAGGGAGTCGATGGATTGCGAAAGTGAGGGGTTATAACGCCAGGGGCGGATCGGTAAAATTTCGGGCATACTGGGAGTGTCGTATTAAGATCTGTTTTTTCTCCACTTGCTCGCCGTCGTGCCGGCCGTGGCAAGCGCGCCTTCGGCTACACGGTGGCCGTTATTTTTTAGCAATGTGCCTGCCAGAATAGCGACAAGGGCTTCTTCGGTGTGCGTGTGCTCAGGCTGCAGTCCTGCAGGGGTAAAATATTTCTCCACAAAGCGCGTGTCGAAATTACCCGAGCGAAAGGCCTCGTGCTTCATCACAAACTCGCAAAAGCCCAGGGTTGTTTCCAGCCCGGTAATCTCATAATCCTGAATGGCGCGGATCATTTTCTCGATTGCCGCCTCGCGGCTTTCGGCATGACAGATCAACTTGGCGATCATCGGGTCGTAATAGAAGGGGATGGCCATGCCCTGCTCAAAGCCGTCATCGACACGAATGCCGTGACCCTGCGGACGCTTATAGGTTTTTAGCGTGCCGATATCGGGTAAGAAGTTGTTGGTGGGATCTTCGGCATAGACGCGTATCTCGACGGCGTGGCCGTGCATCTGTAAGTCTTCCTGTTTGAACGGAATCTTCTCGCCTTCGGCAATTTTGATTTGTAACTGCACCAGGTCCAGACCCGTGATAGCTTCGGTTACCGGGTGCTCTACCTGTAACCGGGTGTTCATTTCCAGGAAGTAGAAATTCAGTTTGTCATCCAGGATAAACTCAATTGTGCCGGCACCGTAATAGCCACACGCCCTGGCGGCGTTGATGGCAGCTTCACCCATCAGTTTGCGCTTCTCCGGCGTTAACACAGACGAGGGCGCTTCTTCCACGACCTTTTGGTGACGACGTTGAATAGAGCACTCACGTTCAAAGAGGTGCACCACGTTTCCGTGTTTGTCGCCAAAGATTTGAAACTCGATGTGACGCGGACTGGTAACATATTTTTCGATGAAGACAGAGCCATCACCGAACGCGGAGGTTGCCTCACTGGTGGCGCGTTCCATTTGCTCGGCAAAGCTGGCTTCATTCTCCACCACGCGCATGCCTTTACCACCGCCACCGGCGCTGGCCTTGATCAGTATGGGGTAGCCGATAGTGGCCGCGATTTCCTTGGCCTTGGCGACATCTGTAATAGGCTCCGCCGTGCCCGGTACAAGCGGCACATTGAATGCGGCTACCGCGGCTTTCGCTGCCAGCTTGCTGCCCATGAGCTCAATGGCTTTGGCCGACGGCCCGATGAAGATCAACCCGGCGTCTTCGACGCGCTGGGCAAATGTTTCGTTCTCAGAAAGGAAGCCGTATCCCGGGTGAATGGCATCGGCGCCGGTTTGCCGGGCAGCGTCCAGGATCTTATCAATGCGTAAATAGGATTCGGAGGAAGGGGGTGGGCCAATGCAGATGGCTTCGTCGGCATAACGCACGTGCAGCGATTGTCGATCGGCTTCGCTGAACACCGCAACAGTCTGTATGCCGGCTTCCCGGGCAGAGCGCATGATGCGAAGGGCGATCTCACCGCGGTTGGCGACCAATATTTTTTTGATTTTTCTCATGGGTTAAGGGCCTGAATACAATGCTAGCGATAATTTCTGCATAGGCAAAGCCAGGAGAGGCATGTATAAACACGATTTTTCCTTATTTTTGCGGCCAATAACTAATCCCGAAATGGTAGATTTATTTGACAAGCTTAAAATGGAGGCCGGTCCTCTGGCCAAGTATTCGCATCTCCCGGATGACTATTTCTTCTTTCCCAAACTGGAAGGTGAAATAGGACCTCACATGAAGTTCAATGGCAAGGATGTTTTAAACTGGAGTTTAAATAACTACCTGGGTCTGGCGAACCATCCGGAAGTACGGAAGACCGATGGTGAGGCTGCTGCCCAATACGGCATGGGCTTGCCAATGGGCGCGCGGATGATGTCAGGGAACTCAGTAAATCACCTGGAGCTTGAACGTCAACTCGCTGAGTTCGAGAAAAAAGAAGACGTCATGCTGCTCAACTTTGGGTACCAGGGTGTGGTGTCGATCATCGACGCGCTCGTAGACCGCAAAGATGTGATCGTGTATGATGCAGAATCACACGCGTGTATCATCGACGGCGTGCGTCTGCACATGGGTAAGCGTTTTGTATACACCCATAACGACATGGAAAGCCTCGAAAAGCAACTGCAGCGTGCCACGAAACTGGCCGACGAGACAGGCGGTGGTATACTTGTGATTACCGAAGGTGTGTTTGGTATGTCAGGCAAGCAAGGCGACCTGAGAGGCGTTGTAGCGTTGAAGAGCAAATATAATTTCCGTTTGTTTGTAGACGACGCGCACGGTTTCGGTACTATGGGTAAGACCGGTGCCGGCACAGGCGAGGAGCAAGGTGTTCAGGATCAAGTCGATCTGTACTTCTCTACGTTTGCCAAATCGATGGCCAGCATTGGTGCATTTGTCGCAGGTTCGAAGAACGTCATCAAGTACCTGCGGTACAGCGTGCGCTCACAAATCTATGCGAAGAGCCTGCCGATGCCATTGGTAGTGGGTGCTTTGAAGCGACTGGAGCTGTTGAAGACCAATCCTTCGATGAAAGATAACCTGTGGAAGATCGTGAATGCCATGCAAAATGGCTTGAAAGAGCGCGGCTTCAACATCGGTACAACGACGTCGCCGGTAACACCGGTGCTGTTCAAGGGTGGGGTAGGCGAGGCTGCCAACATGGCAATGGACCTGCGCGAAAACTACGGAATTTTTTGCTCTGTGGTGATCTATCCTGTTGTCCCTAAGGACGTTATCATGTTCCGGATCATTCCGACGGCGGTGCATACCCTGGAGGATGTAGAGCGGACTTTGAGTGCATTCTCGAAGCTCAAAACCAAGCTTGACAGCGGGTTTTACAAGGAGGAAGCTTTAGTGTCGGTAACGAAGGCAATCTAAAAAAAACCGCCTTAGGGGTTGTTTTTCGGCCTTTTTACTTAAATTGGCAGTAGAAACTAAATTTTAATCCTAAAACTCCAAAGACAATGCAAAAGTTTCAAGAGCTCAAAGACCTGATCGCTTCCTTAGAAGGTGATATTGACAAGTTTTATAACAAAGGCAATAGCGCTGCTGGTACCCGCGTTAGAAAGGGTATGCAAGACCTGAAAAATCTCGCACAAACCATCCGCTCTGAGGTTCAAGATATTAAGAATAAGGCTTAAGTTTATTCTGATAATAAAAAGACCGTTTCGGCAGTACATCAGGACATGCCGAAACGGTCTTTCACTTGTTAGCCATTACGATATTATTATCGAGACTTCTTTTTAGTCTTCTTAGGTGCTTTTGTCACCTTTTTGGCTGATTTCTTTACTGCCTTCGCGGCTCTAACGCTCTTTTTCGGAGCTGCCTTTGCAACTTTTCTGGCAATTTTCTTCGCGGCCTTTTTCGGAGCAGCTTTCTTAGCCACTTTCTTCGCAGCTTTTTTCGCTATCTTCTTAGCTACTTTTTTGGGCGCTGATTTCTTTACGGCCACCGGTGCTTTCGCAGGGGTCTTCTTAGCTGCCTTTTTTGCCACTGCCTTCTTGACAGGCGCCGGAGCAGAAGCCCGTTTGCCGGGTGTGTTTTGTATCGCTTCCTGTTGCTCGCCACGGGCATCCTCAGCAACCGTTTTTAAGATCTGGCGTGTGTGATTTTCGGTGTCTACCTTGTCGATGATGTCTTCGAGCACGCCTTGTTCATCGATGACGAACGTCACACGTGCGGTGCCCATGTAGTTACGGCCGTACATCTGCTTCTCTACCCATGTGCCGTAGGCATCGTGTACTTTACGGTCAGTGTCTGCCAGCAGGCGGAAGGGAAGATTTTGTTGTTCGATGAATTTACGGTGTGACTGCTCGTCATCGGAGCTGATACCGAGCACCTCGTAGCCTTGCTTCTGCAGGCGCTCGTAGTTGTCCCGCAGATTACATGATTCGGCAGTGCAACCGGGAGTCATATCCTTCGGATAGAAATACAAAACAACTTTCTGGCCTTGGAGGTCAGAAAGCTTTACGGGCACGCCATCCTGGTCGTTCACTTCGAAGTCAGGGGCTTTGTCGCCAATTTTCAACGCCATATGCTTTAGGGGATTGTTTGTTTGAAAGTGCTTTTGTTACCCGCATTGTCCGTGACCACCAGCTCCAACGTCCCCTTCAGGGGCGCCTTGTCGGGACGTTCAGACCAGATGGTCGCGATCTTGCTGTCGTAATGCATCAGCAACCACTGTCCATTGATGCTGGCCTGGAAGGAAGCAATACCCGACAGCTCATCGCGGATCTTAAATCGAACCGTTTGGTTGTTGATGGAAATAGCCCGGATCGAGGGCGGTACGACATCGCGCAACAGGGTGAAATCGCCCAGCTCACGCGTTGTAAATTGAATGCGGTCGTTGACCCACTCCCCGCCAATATACGCGTACGATTTTCCGGAGATGCGATACACCGCCCAACGGTCGTTGAGTGAATAGGTATTGTTCGTCTTGAGCAATACCGTGATGCTTTTGTGCAGCGGAATCATACGGGTGCCGATCGTGAATACCTCACCGCCGGCACGCAGGGAATGCGCCGTGTTGAGGTACACGGTATCGTACAAAGCCCCCAGCGGAAACTGCAGGTCCATTCCGTCGCCGTAGTACTTGTATTCTGTACCGGAAGGTATCGTTGCCGTCAATCCGGGTAACACCGTCTTGTTGTTCACTACAACCGAATCGGGCAGGCCGCGACGTAAGTCCACCAGGTACACTTTACGACCGATATTGGCATAGTCGGGTTCAACTTCGGTTACCGCGCCGTGCACGTATACTTTCGCTTTAGAGGCAAATTCTTTGCCGCCGCGGGCCGTCACCTGCAGGGTATTCCCTGTAATTTCGTAGGCTACATCCGTGGTTGCCGGCAGCGGCTCCAGCGTAGGCACCTCGCGTGTGACGGGGTTGGGTTGAAGTTTAAAAGAAATCACACTGGTGTTTTCACGACTGTCTTTCATGCGGATCCGCACAGTCGAAAGCTTGTTCGGATTAACGGTGATCTTGCCAGAGGAGGGGGAGCTGCCGTAGAACTTGAGTGTATTGCCGTCTTCGATGTAAAGCTTATAGAAACGTGTGCCCTTGGTGCGCATAGTCTTAAAGTCCATGAGCGTATAAATGGCACGTGTTTCATTCAGGTCAATCTTGTCGATTGCCTGACTGAAGACCAGGGCACTGTCGACCCACATCTCCAGGTAATTTACGCCGCCGTAGAAAGGGCTTCCTGGAGCCAGCTTGTCTTTCGCCAGGAGCTCTACACCAATCAGTCCGCTGGCCAGGATAGGGCTGGCAATGACATAGCTGTTGCCGATCTTGTTACCATAAAACTCGAACCGGCCGAACTTGTCGTTGATACGGGCATTTTTATCAAGCGTTACCAGCGCAATCTTCTCGGGTACAGGGGGGAGGTTGTCGGCAATTTCCTTAAAGCCCGCGACCTTTATGGGATCGAGTGCGTAATTGTTGGGATCGCGAATATCAAAGTGCACGTGCGGGCCACCCGAAGAGCCCGTGTTACCGGATAGGGCGATGAGCTCACCCTGCTTGACAGGAAACTGACCCGGTTGAAAAAAGAGGTCTATTTCGCCTGACTTGAGTTTATATTGTTCCGCCAACACGTGTGGTGCGACTGCGCCCAGGAATTTTTCCAGGTGCGCATACAACGTCGTGTATCCGTCGGGATGTGTGATGTATAACACGTTGCCATATCCCGACGATCCCATGGAAGCGCGTGAAATATAGCCGCTCTTGGAGGCGACGACGGGGTATCCCGTCATATTGTTGGTACGAATGTCGATACCGGAGTGGAAATGCGTTGTTCGTAGCTCGCCCATCGTACCCGTGAGAGCGCCCGGCTGACCGGGGTGTACCGGGTAGATAAACGACTCGGTCTGGGCCTGGGCATAATACGACAAGGCCACAGCAACAACAGTTGTCGTGGTAATTTTATTTAATGCTGAACTCCAATAGTTTCTCATTCTCAATAGATGCGGATAGCACATTCCCAACCTTCACCGGACCTACACCCTTGGGAGTGCCCGTAAAAATCAAATCTCCTGTGCGCAGTGTAAAAAATTTCGATACGTACGAAATTATAAAATCGAAGTTAAAAAGCATAAGGCTTGTATTGCCTTGTTGTTTTAATTCTCCATCGATGGTGAGACTGAAGTTGATATTGTTGACATCAAAATTACTCACCGGAAGAAATGTATCGCTGATCGGAGCAGAACCGTTAAATCCTTTAGCAATATCCCACGGCAGGCCTTTCTCTTTCGCCTTCTGCTGCAGATCGCGCGCCGTAAAATCGATGCCGATGCCGATGGCGTCGTAATACTTACCCGCGAACTTGGGTTCAATATTCTTGCCCTCTTTGCAGATACGTAGCACAAGCTCTACTTCATAGTGAATGTCTGTAGAAAAATCGGGGTAATAGAATGGGGCGTTGTTTCGAAGAACGGCCGTATCAGGCTTGGTAAAAATAACCGGTTCGTCGGGGCGCTCGTTGTTCAGTTCCTTAATGTGTTCGGCATAGTTCCGGCCGATCGCGAAGATTCTCATGGTACGGTTTTAGTTGATGGTCAATACATTCGGAAAGACATTACCCGGGTATGCCGATGGACATCGGCCATACGGGCGACTAACTTTCGCCCTCAATTTATGAAACAATCATGGTGGGGATTTGTATTTTTGTTCAAAATAAATTTAACCCTTATGTGGAAAAAAGTAATCGTTTTTGCCGCTGTCCTTAGTGTGCTGTACGCCTGTAGCAAGGTGGCAGTAACCGGAAGGAGCCAGTTGAGCCTTGTTTCAAATGGTGAGATTATACCGATGGCCGATAAAGAATATGCAGAAGTCATCAAAAAGGGACCACTCTCCACAAACCAGGAACAAATCCAAATGGTGAAACGGGTAGGAGTGAAAATTCAAAAGGCAGTAGAGCAATATATGGCGCAGAAAGGCGCGTCGTCCGAGCTGGCGGGTTTCGCCTGGGAGTTTAACCTGATCGACGATCCCAAGATGGTAAACGCCTGGTGTATGCCGGGGGGTAAAGTGGCGTTTTATACAGGCATCATGCCGATCTGTAAGGACGAGACTGGTGTGGCGGTCGTCATGGGCCATGAAGTAGCGCACGCGATTGCCAACCACGGTCGTGAACGGATGAGCCAGCAGATGATTGCCCAATACGGCCTGAGCACCGTAGGTGCGTTGATGGGCCAGAATCCAACCGCGGGTAAAGAATTGCTGATGCAAGCTGTCGGTGCCGGTACAAACGTCGGTATGTTGAAGTTCAGCCGCGAGCACGAGTCAGAAGCTGACCACATCGGTCTGATCTTTATGGCCATGGCCGGCTATGATCCCGCTGCCGCGCCGACCTTCTGGCAGCGCATGGGCCAGGGTGGCGGTTCAGAGCCTCCGGAATTTCTGTCGACCCACCCTTCGCACGGCACGCGTATTAAGGATTTGCAAGGCTGGATTCCCGAAGCCATGAAATATTATAAAAAACAGTAATAGCAGGTAATACTATAAAAAAGGCTGATGTTGTCGTGGACAGCATCAGCCTTTTTTATGTGGGGTTGCTATTGGTTATTTTTTGAAGCTGCGCAGCTTGATCTCCGTCAGCTTGCGCTTCGTGTCCAGCGGAAAGTCGCCGTTCATCATCCAGTCGTAATACGCAGGCTCCTCTTTAAAAACAGTGGTAACAGGTTTGTTCTTATGCTTGCCAAAGTTGAAGAGCTCCTGGCCTTTGTTGTTCATGATCATGCGGCCGGCGAGGTCAACCATGTCGACGCAGGTGAGCTTGCCCAGCACCTCCATGTCGTTTTTAATCTCACCCAGTGGACGGCTCAGACCATCTGTCACGGGCTGGCCTTCGTAACGTTCTACTTGCGCGAGGAACACTTCCATCGTGGCCTCTGTGTCAGCCTCGGCTGTGTGCGAGTCGACGAGCTCTTTGCCTACATAGAATTTATAGGCCGCCGACAGCGTACGCTTTTCCATGAGGTGGAAGATCTTCTGCGCGTCGATGATCTTTTTGCGGCTATAGTCAAACTCGACGCCGGCCCGCAAAAACTCTTCCACGAGTACAGGTACGTCGAACTTTAATACATTGAACCCGGCCAGGTCGGCACCCTCTAAAAATTTGGCATATTCTTTTGCCACTTCTTTGAAGGTAGGTTTGCCCACAACATCTTCTTCGCGTATGCCGTGGATGGCCGATGACTCGGGTGGAATGGGAATTGTAGGATTCAGGACGTTGGACTTACGGTGTATCTCACCGTTGGGCATCATCTTGATAACAGCGATTTCCAGGATTCGGTCCTGGGTGATGTTGATGCCCGTAGTTTCCAAATCGAAGAAACAAAGGGGGGTTCGGAGATTGAGTTTCATACAAATACAATAACGTTAGTCAGGAACGAAGCAATACCAGCTAAATCAACGCTAGGCCACTATTTTTTCAGCAAGCGTGTGGACGTCAATTCCCCCCAGGTTGCCCGAGCTCATAATCAATAAGTTCTTGTTCTTCCACGACTGTTGTAGCAGGAACTGTTCCAGCGCTGCTGCGTCGGTAAATACCTGCAGCGACGGCAGTCCAAACGCCGATCGTATAGCTGTTTCGGGAATGGCCTCCAGCCCTTTGGCTTTTGTCTTCTCGGGATTTACATACACGACGGGAAGCTGAGCCGCCTTCAGGCTGTCTTTATAGTGGGGAAGAAAATCTTTATTCAGGCTGCTATACGTATGCAGTTCCAGGCAGGCAACAAGGTCGCGTGCCGGGAAGATCTCTTTGAGTGCCTTGACCGTCGCTTTTGCTTTTGAGGGTGCATGGGCAAAGTCTTTATAAACGGCAGTCGAACCATTCTCGCGGATCTTTTCAAGACGCCCTTCGGCGCCTTTGAAGCTCGGAATGGCCTCGAAGAATTGCTCGGGAGTGATGCCGATCTTTTTCAATACCTCTTTGGCAGCACTGAGATTCTGGAAATTGTGGTTGCCAAAAAGTTGAATGAGATGCCGCTCCTTACCGTTGGTCAGGAAGCAGTTGCCATTGGCATCTTGTGTATGCGCATGAGTTTTATACACCACTTGCACGATGCCTTCGCGCTCTTTTTTACCAATCATCAGCGCAAGAGAGTCCTGTTCGGAATATACCAGGATGCCACCCTTGGGTGTATTGTCGGCAAAGATGTCGAATTGTTTTACATAGTCTTCCTCCGACGGGAATGCGTTAACGTGGTCCCACGAGATGCCACTGATCACACCGAGGTGATGCTGGTAGCGCAGGAACTTTGGCGTGGGGTCCAGGGCAGAAGACGGATATTCGTCGCCTTCGATCACGATGATCGGGGCATGGGAAAGCCTGACAGTGTAGTCCAGTCCGTCGATGCGTGCCCCGAGAACATAGTCGAAGTCGCGGTTGAAGTATTTTAATACGTGCACGATAATGGCGGTGATGGTGGTTTTACCATGACTGCCCGCAACGACGATACGTTGCTTATCAATGGATTGCTCGTAGATGTATTCGGGGAAGGATTTAATGGTTAGACCGAGTTTTTTTGCCTGGAGCAGTTCGGGGTTGTCTGGACGGGCGTGCATACCGAGGATGACCAGGTCGATAGAAGCGTCGAGCTTCTCCGGTGTCCATCCCTCTTTTTCAGGTAATAAGCCGTGCTTTGCTAAAGCACTGCGCGAAGGTTCGAAGGCCTCGTCGTCTGATCCGGTAACGTGATGTCCCGCCTCTTTGAGCGCGATGGCCAGACTGTGCATGACGCTTCCGCCAATCGCGATAAAATGTATCTTCTGCTTTTTCGGGTGCATGGAAAAAACTAAATCCGGTTTTAAAATAAATCAAAATGTTGATGGCATACAAATTTGGCCCGGATGCGCGGGCGGTTGCACTTTATTAACATGTCTGACGTTAACTTGTTGGTAACTTGTTTATAAGTTGTGTAGATAGTGCGCCGCGCGTATCGTACGTTTGTCCCCCCTAAAAAAGTAAACACGCAACAACCACTGTATGGAGCAAGACAGATCGACGTCCCTGAGGTTTGGCAATAGAGCTAATAAGTTGATTCAGAGAGATATCTCTGCTGGCTTGGGCAAGTTGCCACCTCAGGTACTTGATCTGGAGGAAGCAGTGCTCGGTGCCGTGATGCTGGAGAAAAATGCGCTCAATGCTGTGGTTGAGTTCTTAAAGCCCGAGCACTTCTATGTGGAAAAACATAAAGTGATCTACACGGCTGTTCTTGAGTTGTTTAAGGCTTCCGAGCCAGTGGATATGCGTACCGTGGTAAACCAACTGCGCAAATCCGGCAACCTGGATAAGATCGAGGGCACCTTTTATATCGCCGAGCTAACCTCTAAAGTGAGCTCTGCGGCCAACATCGAATACCATGCCCGGGTTATCCTGGAAATGGCCATCAAGCGCGAGCTGATCGAAGTCGCTTCACAGATTCAGAGCGACGCGTACGAAGATACGACAGACGTATTCCAGCTGCTCGACAAAACGGAGAGTGCCATCTTCGAAATCTCCGACGCGAACTTGCGCAAGAACTATGACAGTATGCGAAACCTGATGGCCCAGGCCATTCAGGAGCTTCAGATGCTGCGTGAGCATAAAGACGGACTGACCGGTATACCGAGCGGCTTCACAGCGCTCGACCGCCTCACTTCCGGCTGGCAACGTTCCGACCTTGTTATTATCGCGGCACGTCCCGGTATGGGTAAGACGGCGTTTGTAGTATCCGCCTTGCGAAATGCGGCGGTAGACTTTAAAATACCGGTGGCCATCTTCTCATTGGAAATGGCGTCGATTCAGCTGGTGAATCGTCTTATCGCGGCCGAGGCCGAGCTTGAAAGCGAAAAGATTAAGAAAGGTAATCTGGAAGACCACGAGTGGAAACAACTCGTACACAAGACTACAAAGCTCACAACCGCACCGATCTTTATCGACGACACGCCCGCACTCTCGATCCTCGAGCTTCGTGCCAAGTGCCGCCGCTTGAAAGCAGAGCACGGTGTACAGCTCGTCGTGATCGACTACCTGCAGCTCATGAAAGGCGAGCAGAGTGGCAACCGTGAACAGGAGATCGCGTCCATCTCGCGATCCTTAAAAGGTATCGCCAAAGAATTGAGCGTACCCGTACTGGCGCTGTCGCAGTTGAGTCGTAGTGTGGAAACCCGGGGCGGTGATAAACGGCCGCAGCTGTCTGACTTACGTGAATCGGGTTCCATCGAGCAGGATGCCGACATCGTAATGTTCTTGTATCGTCCGGAATACTATAAGATCACCGTGGACGAAGACGGTATGCCGACACAAGGTACCGGCGAGGTAATCATCGCCAAGCACCGGAACGGTTCGACCGACAACGTCAAGCTGAAATTTATCGGTAAGTATACCAAATTCGCCGACCTCGACGGTCCGGCGTCTTACGATAATCCATTCTCCGGTTCGGGTATGGTGACGCGCGAAAGTCGTCTCAATACGCTGGGCGACGATATGCCGCACATGCCGCCGCCATCGGCCAACGATGACGAGACGCCATTTTAAGCGCTAATGCCAGGACCCGCTGCTACCAGTGCATTATGCCGGTAGCGTTATTCGCAGTACCTTTGGTGGTATATGCGGAGGCTGTTTTACTTCTCTTATTCCCTTTTTCTACTGACGAGCTGCGTATACCACGACCTGGATAAGCCTGTGATTGACTGTACGATAGCCGGTCCATCGCTAGCGTTGGAGTCTGTTACCCCGGCAAGCACCTGCGGTTCGCTTGACGGACGCATACGGGTAGTGGCTGCCGGTGGCGAACAACCCTATACGTATTTGTTGAATAACACGGCCCAAAGCTCGGGCGATTTTCAAGACCTGGCCGCGGGCATCTACTCCGTGGGGGTAATGGATGTGAATGGTTGCGATACCATTGTTACCAACGTAACCGTCACTGCCCGGGATTTTACCTTTACTGCCGAGGTGACCAAGGATAGTTTGTGCGAAGCGAATAGCGGCATCATCATACTGTCTGTGGAAGAGGTTAAACCACCCTATGCCTACCGGTTAGACGACGGCGTCTTTGCAGCCAGCAATACCTTCATGGCGGTGAGCCATGGCGACCACACGGTGACCATACGCGACGGTCTCGATTGTATGGTGTCGCTCCATGTAACCGTACCGCGTGGGATCACGGGTACCAGTTGGTCCACGGACATCCGTCCGGTCATGGAAACCTATTGTGCATTAAGCGGTTGCCACAATGGATCCGCACGCGTGGACCTGCGCAACTATACGAATGCCAGGAGCTATGCCCACGAGATCAAGTCCATGACGCAGGACCGGAGCATGCCCTATGATGGTAGCCCCTTGAAACAGAGCGACATCGATAAGATTACTTGCTGGGTAGACGACGGCGCTCCCAACAACTAAGCGTTATTCAAAAAGTATTTCTTGTAGGGCATTCTGCAGCTCCTGAACGCTTTTGGCGTCCCGTTGTGCACGAGCTTTTTCGACTCCGGCGTTAAAGATCTTAATGGCGTGATCCTTCTGCTCCAATGTTTGGTAAAGTTTGCCCAGGTGATAATATGTTGCCAGGTAATTGGGGTGTTCGAGCACAAGTTGTTTGAACAGGCGCAGGGCGATGCTGTGGTCTGTCTTTTGATATTCCAACGCCAACGCATAGACATTGAACGGATCGGCAGGATCGTCCTCTAAAAATTTCCGAAGTTGTTCGAGACGGGTCATATGAAGTAAACGTAGGTGCCAAGTAACAAACAAAATCCAGGAATAAAATCTTTCGGCCAAAATGTTTACGGGATGGTCAGTGGCATTTTGAAATTTGCGGGCGGTTTAGCGTTGGGAAAGTGGTTTTTTGTATCTTGGCCCTGTTTCTCAAAAAATAGTTTTGAACATCCTGATTTAGAGCAAGATGAAGATTTTAGTCTGTATTACACATGTGCCTGATACCACATCCAAAATCAACTTTATAGAGGGCAATACAAAATTTGATCCGTCAGGAGTTCAATTTATTATCGGTCCGTACGACGACTACGCGTTGGCACGTGCCATCGAGTTAAAGGAGGCCACCGCGGGCGCTACCGTGACGGTATTGAACGTTGGACCAGCCGACACCGAGCCTACCATCCGCAAAGCGCTGGCCATCGGTGCCGACGACGCCATCCGCATAAATGCAGAGCCTACTGATTCGTTCTTTGTTGCTACGCAGATTGCCCAAGAAGCCAAGGCAGGAAACTATACACTTATTTTAATGGGACGCGAGTCGATCGACTTCAACGGCGGTGTGGTACACAGCCTGGTGGGGGAGATGCTCGGCATCCCGTCGGTGTCACCTGTGATGAAGTTGGAGCTTTCGGGTAATGTTGCCAAGCTTACCCGCGAGATCGAAGGTGGTAAAGAAGAAGTAGAGGTGTCGCTGCCGCTCGTGGCCGGATGCCAGGAACCGATCGCCGAATGGAAGATCCCCAACATGCGCGGTATCATGTCTGCCCGCACAAAACCACTGAAAGTTGTTGAGCCTAAGACGGTTGACAGTGGCGTGAAACTTCAGAAGTTCGAACTGCCGCCGCCGAAGGGCGCGGTGAAAATGATCGCGGCGGACAACGTAGCCGAGCTGGTCAACCTGCTGAAGAACGAAGCAAAAGTTATTTGATTTTATCCATTACTTGTAAACGCAATACAGTATGCCAACACTTGTTTTTGTAGAGAGTGCAGAAGGTAAAATAAAGAAGACATCCCTGGAAGCGGTAGCCTATGCGCACGCATTGGGTACACCGGTAACGGCCATCGCACTGGGAGCAGTAGACACAGCGGAGCTGGAGTCGCTTGGAAAGTATGGTGCGCAAAAGGTGTTGCATGTAGCCGATAGCAAGTTTAACCAAGGCGTGATCCAGGCGTATGCCTCGGTTTTAACGCAGGCCCTGGCCGATGAGAAAGCGGACATTCTGGTGCTGGCCGATTCATCCCTGGGAACTCCCATAGCGGCACGCGTTGCCGCGCGCACGGGTTCCAGCCTGGCCTCAAACGTGGTGGCATTGCCCGATACATCGACAGGATTTGTCGTGAAGCGCAGCATCTATACCGGTAAGGCTTTTGCCAACGTGGCCTTGAATAATGCGAAAAAAGTCATCAGCCTGAAAAAGAATGCAGCCGAAGCAAAAGAGGTGGGCGGTGCAGCATCCGTTACACCGTATACCGTGTCGGTACCCGATGCGGATTTTGCTGTCAAAATACTTTCTTCTGAAAAAGCCACCGGTGAGGTGCTGTTGCCAGAAGCCAACATTGTAGTGTCTGGCGGCCGTGGTATGAAAGGCCCTGAGCATTGGGGTATGCTGGAAGACCTGGCCAAAGTACTGCACGCCGCCACCGGCTGTAGCAAGCCTGTTTCAGATCTGGGCTGGCGCCCGCACCACGAGCACGTAGGACAGACCGGTGTGAAAGTTGCACCTCAACTATATGTGGCAGTGGGTATTTCAGGTGCCATTCAACACCTGGCCGGTGTCAACTCCTCTAAATACATCGTGGTCATTAACAAGGATGCCGAGGCACCGTTTTTCAAGGCTGCTGATTACGGCATCGTGGGCGACGCTTTTGAGGTCATCCCCAAGCTGACCGAGGCCCTGAAGGCCGCAAAATAATGATAGAGGATTTGTGCCTAATCGGCCGATTTACGTAAGTTGTAAGAGGAATCGCAGTACAGGAGAGATTTAAGTAGAAGTGAAAAAAATCAAACTCGAAATATTAGGGCTTTCGTCCAGTCAGTCCCAGGCCGGTTCGTTTGCGTTGGTGCTGGGGGAAACTGAAGGCAACCGTCGACTTCCGATCATCATTGGTATGTTTGAGGCCCAGGCCATTGCCATTGAGATCGAAAAGATCATCCCGAACCGCCCCATGACACACGACCTGTTCAAAGCCTTTGCCAACAACTTCCATTTTACAGTCGAAGAGATCATTATCTCCGATCTGAAGGAAGGTGTATTCTTTGGCAAGATCATTTGCTCGGACGGTCTGAAGAAAACAGAAGTCGACGCACGTCCTTCCGATGCGATTGCTATCGGCCTGCGTTTTGATTCCCCCATTTACACCTATGAGAACATTCTGGCCGAGGCGGGTATTGTTCTGACCGACGAGGCAGAAGAAGACAAGCCGGAACCTAAGGTAGAAAAGGCCAAGGTTAAGAAAGAGCCTGCGCGGAAGGATGACTTTAAGAATTACACCATAGACAAGCTCAACGAGCTGTTGAAGGAAGCAATCGACAAGGAAGACTATGAGCGCGCCGCCAAGATTCGCGACGAGCTGAGCAAACGTAACTAGCAGTAGAGCAGAACACTTTATCGGCATCACAATCAACCAGGCGCGGTGCCGCGAAGTGTCTTGAGACCTATATTACACACCTAAACTTCTAAGAATTACCAGTTTAGAAGAAAGCTTAAGGCTGAAAAAAGACAGATTCGGCCTTAAGCTTTTTATATAAACAGAAATTCTTACCCAACGTTATGGAGGATTATTTGCGTGCCCTGGGAGGCCTGGTTTTTATTGTAGGAATAGCCTACACCTTTTCGGCCGATAGAAAGGCCATCAACTGGCGCCTCGTTGGCGCCGGCATTGCGTTACAAGTGGTATTCGCCCTCGTGATCGCCAAGGTGCCATTTGTACAGAGTGGCTTCGAATATATCAGCGCACAGTTTATAAGATTTTTGAGCTTCGCCCAGAAAGGAGCAGAGTTTCTCTATGGCGACCTTTCTAAAAACTCGGACACCACACCCGGCGTACGCCACTCCCTTGGTTTTTTGTTTGCATTCCAAACATTGCCCACAGTCATTTTCTTTTCAGCCTTTACAGCCGGATTATACCACCTGGGTATTCTACAGAAGATCGTGTACGCATTTGCATGGGTAATGACCCGTACGATGCGGATGTCGGGAGCCGAAAGCCTGTCCATTGCCGGCGACGTTTTTATGGGCCAGACCGAAGCGCCGCTGCTGGTAAAACCGTTTATCCCCGGCATGACTCAATCCGAGCTGCACTGCCTCATGGTAGGGGGCATGGCGACGATTGCCGGGAGTGTCTTTGGTGCGTATGTCTCGTTCCTGGGCGGCAGTAGCCCTGCCGAACAAACCCGGTTTGCAACGTACTTGCTAACCGCCTCATTGATGAGCGCGCCCGCAGCCGTGGTTATGGCCAAGCTCTTTTTACCAGAACGCGAGTCGGTCGATCAATCGCTGAAGCTTACCAAAGAAACAGCCAGCGTAAACCTGATCGACGCTATTGCTACCGGCGCGGCCGACGGCCTGAAGCTTGCGTTGAATATTGGGGCGATGCTGCTGGCATTTATAGCCGTGATCTATGCGGTCAACTGGGTATTGGAAGATTTTATTGGCCACTATACCGGCCTGAATGAGCTTATCCAGCAAAGCACTAACGGCACGTTTAAAGCCTTTTCGTTACAGTATATACTCGGTCAGGTGTTTCGTATCTTTGCCTTCGCCATTGGCGTGAACTGGGAGGAGAGCCTGGCCATTGGTAGTTTGTTGGGCGAGAAAATGGTGATTAACGAGTTTATTGCCTACTTTGATCTGGGCACCATGAAAGCCGCCGGTACACTGAGCGACAAATCCATTCTGATTGCAACCTATGCCCTGTGTGGTTTTGCCAACTTCAGCTCGATTGCCATTCAAATTGGCGGTACGGGCGGTATGGCGCCAACACGGCAGGCAGACATCTCGCGTTTAGGCATGCGTGCTATGATTGCCGCCACGCTCGCAACCATGATGACTGCTACCATTGCCGGGGCACTTTTCTAACCTTGTTTTATATTTCCTTTATTATCATACTTCATGACTGACGCCGACAATCGTGTATTGCACCACCTGGAGCAGTTTGTTTCGGACCACAAAAAACAAGTCATGGAAAAGGTCTTGAACGACCGTACCCGCCATGTAACGGTAATGCTGGAAGATATCTTCCAGTCGCAGAATGCCAGCGCCGTCATTCGTACTGCCGAGTGTATGGGGTTACAGGATGTGCACATTGTCGAGAACCTGGCCAAGTACCAGTTGAACGTCAGGGTATTAAAAGGCTCTTACAAGTGGCTGAACCTGGAACGCTATAGATCGGGTGAGGAGAACAACACCGAGGTATGTTTTAAGCGACTCAAGGCGGCGGGTTACCGCATTATGGTGGCGGACCCCGACGAAGACGGTATATCGATACACGATGTAGATATTACCGCCGGGAAAATAGCCTTGTTGTTTGGTAACGAGTTGCGGGGAATTTCCCCCTATGCACGGGAGCATGCTGACCAGCGCATCCGTATACCGATGTACGGGTTTACGGAAAGTCTCAATATCTCCGTTAGTGTGGCCATTTGCCTGAATATATTGATTGCGAAGTTACATCAATCCAATTTCACCTTCCGTCTTTCCGAAGAGGAGAAGCAGATCATACGATTGCAGTGGTTCCGAAAAATGGTACGCAAGTCCGATGTCATTGAACGCGAGTTTTTGCGCACAATTCAGTAGTTTTGTTTACGAATGTCTATAAAGCAATGCGGTGGCTGAAGAGAATTATTATTGGTTTGTGCTGCCTGTTTTTGGTTTTCCTGATTGTGTGCAACGTTTGGATTGTCAAAAGTACGGAGAGCCGGGTATATGAAGACCTGCAAGAGCTGCCCGCCCACCGGGTGGCCCTGGTGTTAGGCACCAGCCATAAGCTCGCCGGCGGCAAAGCCAATCCGTTTTTTGAAAAACGGATGGAGACCGCTGCGGAGCTCTACCGCATGGGTAAAATCGATCATTTTATTTTGAGTGGTGACAACCGCTCGCGGTTTTACAACGAACCGGTGGCCATGCGCAAGGCGTTGATGAAGCTCGGCGTGCCCGAAACCGCCATCACCCTGGACTATGCTGGGCTCCGCACGCTGGATTCTGTTGTGCGGTGTCAAAAGATATTTGGACAGGATAAGATTACGATTATTACGCAGCCGTTTCATAGCTACCGGGCATTGTTCATTAGCCAATATTATGATATCGACGCTGTGGCTATGGTAGCTGAAGAGCCGGACTTCGAGTATTCCTTTAAGGTTCGACTCCGGGAATACCTGGCCCGTACCAAGGCCGTGCTGGATCTTTATGTGTTAAAAACAGAGCCTCGTTTTATGGGGCGCAAAGAGGAACTGAACAGCTGAAAGGTCCCGTTTGTACAAGAGCATCCGTCTTCGTATAATTCGCTAATTTTGTGAAACCGCCATTTGTGCGTAACGCGCTGAACTGCATGTTTTTAAAGCGATTTATTTTTTTTGTAATAGTAGCATTGTTTACCGCCGGCTTCGTTCGCGCGCAAGAAACTGTTTTGAAGGGAAAGATAACCGATGTCAATACGGGCGATCCAATTCCCTTTGTCAACGTGATCTATCAGGGCACCACCATCGGAACGACAACCGACTTCGATGGAAACTTTACGATCAAAACGGCGACGCCCGGTGATACCCTCGTGGCATCCTATATCGGGTATAAACCCAAAAAGAAGGCCGTAGCGAAAGGCGGTACACAAACCATCAACCTGCAACTCGAAGAAGATGCGACGAGCTTACAAGAAGTGGTGATCAACGCGGGCGAAAATCCAGCGTATGCCATTCTGCGCGAGGTGGTACGCAACAAAAGTAAGAACGACAAACGCAAGCTTACGGCATACGAATACGATACCTACACCAAGATTGAGATTGACGTCGATAATATTTCGGATAAGTTTCGTCAGAAGAAGGTGATGAAGAAGATCACGCAGGTGCTGGACAGTGTGCAGCGGATTGCAGGCGACGATGGTAAGCCAATCTTACCGCTGTTTATTTCCGAAAGTGTTTCCAAACTGTACTACCGCGACGATCCCTCTTTGCGCAAGGAGAATATCCTCAAAACCAAGATCAACGGGGTGGGGGTGGAAGATGGTTCGGTGGTGACGCAATTTGTCGGGTCTTCATTCCAGGAGTATAACTTCTACCAGAACTGGCTGACAATCGTTACGAAAGAGTTTGTGTCGCCTATTGCCGACGGCTGGCGATTGTATTATGACTACGATTTGACCGATAGCGTGTACATTGGTGACGACTATTGTTACCGGCTCGACTTTAATCCGCGCAGTCCGCAGGAGCTGGCGTTTACCGGGACCATGTGGATCACCAAAAATGAGTATGCGCTGCGGCAGATCGATGCTTCCGTGGGGCGTGCAGCAAACCTGAACTTTATTGAGAAGATCCGCATCCAGCAAGAGCTGGAAGCAACGTCACTGGGCCCCTGGGTGCCCGTCAAAAACCGCGTGCTGATCGACGTAGGAGAGGTGACCAACAACTCTGCCGGTATGTTGGCGAAGTTCTACACCAGCAACAAAAACATTGTTGTTAACAAACCCTACGACCTGAAATTCTATGAACGTCCGATTGTGTTAGCCGAAGACTCGCGGATGTATGACGACGAGGTGTATTGGGACACGCTGCGGCATGAACCACTGAGTGAGACGGAGAAAAACGTCTACAAGATGATCGACACGCTGCAGAACATCCCGGTGGTAAAAACCTATACGGATATTATTAAGGTGTTTATCGATGGGTACTACGATGTGGGCAAGGTAGACATTGGTCCTTACCTGGGACTGGTTGCCTGGAACGACATTGAAGGTGTGCGTGTGCAGGGCGGATTCCGCACCAATGCTGACTTCAGCAAGAAGTGGATCTATGCCGGCCAGCTGGGCTACGGGTTTAACGATTCACGTGTGAAATACATGGCCTCTGTCCAAACCATTCTGTCGCGGCATCGGTGGACGACAGTTACCGTCCGCGCACGGAGTGACTTGCGTCGGTTGGGAGTAGAGGAAGAAGATCTGGAGGACAACCCGTTGTTCCTCGTGGCTTCCCGTTGGGGGTATTTCCGACGGGGCTTCTACAGCGATGAATACAAGGTCGCCTTCCAGCGCGAATTGTTCAAGGGCTTTACGCAAAAGGTAATGTTTAAGTACTGGACCTTTGAGCCTACATTTGACTTCGGCTACTTTGATGACCCCGACGTATCGGTCGCGTTTAACCAGAATTTTCAGGCGTCGGAAGTGATCCTGGAAACGCGTTTTGCCCGCGACGAATTGTTCATTCAGAATGACAATGAGCGCGTTAGCCTCGGTACAACCAAATGGCCTATTATCACAGCGCGTTATACCCGCGGGTTCCAGGGACTTTGGGGAAGTGATTTTTCTTATGATAAGCTGCGATTGAGCGTGGCCAAACGGATTAAGACCGGGCCGCTGGGTGTAGCCCTTGTCACCGTGCAGGGCGAATATATCTTTAATACCCTACCGTATCCGTTGCTGGTATTGCATTTGGGTAACCAATCGCCGTTGTATTCGGCAGTTACCTATAACCTTATGAATTATGGGGAATTCGTAAGTGACCACTATGCGTCTCTGCAATACCGTCAATACCTGGAAGGTTTCCTGCTAAACCGCATACCGTTGATTCAGAAGTTACGGTGGCGGTTATTGGGTACGGCCAACGTAATCATGGGCGGCTTGCGTACGTCTAACCAGGAGCTCATCAATACCTCTACGACGGACGAAGAATTGCGACCCGGTGGTTTTGTCGATCGTCGCCCGTACGTCGAGCTTGGCTATGGAATAGAGAACATCTTCCGATTTTTGCGGGTTGATTTTGTTCACCGCGTTTCCTACCTTGACAACAAGGATGCGCGTAAATTTGGAGTTTTATTTACAGCTCAGTTCCAATTGTGATTTTGTTATCGTATGTTTTATTAACGAGCCTGTAAAAATCGCATATTTGCAACCGATATGAGTGATATACGAATTACCCTGCCAGACGGCACAGTAAAGACTTACCCACAAGGTGTTAACGGAACAGCCATCGCTACCTCGATCAGCGAGGGGCTCGCGCGCGTTGCCCTGGCAATCGAAGTGGATGGCGAGGTCTGGGACCTTTCGCGCCCGATCAAGAAAGATGCCGCTGTAAAAATTCTGACGTGGAACGATGCCAATGGGAAAATGGCGTTCTGGCACTCGTCGGCACACTTGCTGGCAGAAGCACTGGAAGCGTTGTATCCCGGCGTGAAGTTTGGTACCGGTCCTGCGGTGACGAATGGCTTCTATTACGACGTAGACCTGGGCGGCGTTCCGTTTGGGGAAGAGCAACTGGCGGCGGTTGAGAGCAAGATGAAGGAGCTGGCAAAGAACAACAGCACCTTTAATCGTCGTGACGTGCCCAAAGCTGAAGCGCTGGAATTCTTTACCAAGAAAGGCGATCCGTATAAGATTGAGCTGATCGACGGTTTACAAGATGGCTCCATCACTTTTTATCAGCAAGGCACTTTTACCGATCTCTGTAAAGGTCCGCATATTCCCGGCACAGGCCTGATCAAGGCGGTGAAGCTGACAAACGTCGCGGGTGCCTACTGGCGTAATAATGAGAACAATAAGATGCTGACTCGCATCTATGGCATAACCTTCCCGAAACAAAAGGAGCTGGAAGAATACCTGCACCTGTTGGAGGAAGCCAAGAAACGGGATCACCGGAAATTAGGCCGGGAGCTCGAGCTCTTTGCCTTCTCCGAGCGTGTAGGCATGGGCCTACCGTTGTGGTTGCCGAAGGGCACCATCCTGCGCGAGCGTCTTGAGCAGTTTATGCGCCGCGCGCAGATTAAAGCCGGTTATGATCCGGTCGTGACACCGCACATCGGTAGCAAGTCGCTTTATGTGACTTCAGGCCACTATGAGAAATATGGTAAAGATTCTTTCCAGCCCATTCGCACACCGGACGAAGGAGAGGAGTTTTTGCTCAAACCCATGAACTGCCCGCATCACTGCGAGATTTATAAAACCAAGCCGCGGTCGTATCGCGACCTGCCGATCCGCCTGGCGGAATTCGGTACGGTATACCGGTATGAACAAAGCGGTGAGCTGCACGGCCTGACCCGTGTGCGCGGGTTTACACAAGATGACGCGCACATCTTCTGCCGCCCGGAACAGGTGAAGGAAGAGTTCGTAAAAGTGATCGACCTCGTGCTGCATGTGTTTAAATCCCTGGGCTTTGAAAACTACACGGCCCAGGTGTCGCTACGCGACCAGAACAATAAAGCAAAGTACATCGGTCACGACCATTTGTGGGACCAGGCGGAACGTCAGATTCAGGAGGCAGCGGACGAACGCGGACTCCGGACGGTGGCGGTACAGGGCGAAGCTGCCTTTTATGGTCCAAAGCTGGACTTCATGGTGAAAGATGCCCTTGGTCGCAGCTGGCAACTCGGTACGATCCAGGTGGATTATAACCTGCCGGAACGTTTTGAGTTGGAGTATGTCGGCTCGGATAATCAAAAACATCGCCCGGTGATGTTGCACCGCGCACCTTTTGGGTCGCTGGAGCGTTTCATTGCCGTGCTGATAGAACACTGTGCCGGCAATTTCCCGCTGTGGCTGGCGCCGGATCAGATCGCTGTGCTACCCATCTCGGAGCGTTTTAATGATTATGCAAAGCTTGTCTACGACACGCTTAAAGGTCAGGATATCAGAGGCTTATTGGATGATCGTGACGAGAAGATCGGCCGTAAGATTCGCGATGCGGAGACCAAAAAAATCCCGTATATGTTAATCGTGGGGGAGAAGGAGGTAGCGGAGCAGAAAGTGGCCATCCGTATGCATGGTCAAGGCGCCCAGGACAGTGTTTTGCTAAGTGAATTTGTGGACAGGTTCAGGTTGGAGTGTGCTGCTCCAAATTGATATTTTGATTAGATAAAATAATAGCGATATTTGCACCCTGTTTTTTTCGGACTTAAACATTTTTAATTATTAACACCAACACAAACAGACCCGGGGGAAGTTTTGGCAGACCTATGCGTAGGGGCCCCCAAAAGCCTGAGGAACCATATCGTATCAACGAGCGGATCACTGCTCAGCGCGTACGCGTGGTAGGAGAAAACATCAAAGTAGATGTTTATCCCATCCAACAGGCCATTCGCCTTGCTCAAGAGCAGAATTTGGATCTGGTGGAGATTTCTCCGAACGCAGACCCACCGGTTTGTAAGGTCGTTGACTACTCCAAATTCAAGTACGAGCAGAAGAAGAAACAGAAAGAGATCAAGGCAAAGACCGTGAAAGTTGTGATCAAGGAGATCCGATTTGGTCCCAATACTGACGATCACGATTTTAACTTCAAGCTGAAACATGCTGTTACCTTCTTACAGGAAGGCGCCAAAGTAAAGGCAACGGTGTTTTTCGCCGGTCGTTCCATTGTCTACAAGGAGCGCGGCGAGATTCTGTTGCTGAAATTCGCGCAGTTACTGGAGGAGAATGGCAAGGTAGAGCAAATGCCAAGGCTGGAAGGTAAGCGGATGAGCATGATGCTCATGCCGAAGGCAAAGAAATAACACAGTTTAATTTATATACAATGCCTAAATTAAAAACAAAATCAGGTGCCAAAAAGCGCTTTAAAGTGACTGGCTCTGGTAAAATTAAGCACAAGCGTGCTTTCAAAAACCATATCCTGACCAAGAAGGAGACCAAGCAGAAAAGACGCCTGGGAAATAAATCTTTGGTTACAGCTGCGGATATGGCCAATGTGAAAGCCATGCTCGTTCTTTAATTGGTTCAATGTTTAACCCGGATGCTGGCCTCAAGAGCTTTCGAACAGAAAGTCGCCATCAGCCAAAAAATTGTAAAATAAAATGCCAAGATCAGTAAACAATGTAGCTTCCCGCGCGCGACGTAAGCGCATTTTGAAGCTCGCAAAAGGCTTCTTCGGTCGTAAGAAGAATGTTTGGACGGTAGCTAAAAACGCCGTTGAAAAAGGTTTAGGGTATGCGTACCGTGACCGCAAGCAGAAAAAGAGAGAATTCCGCGGCGTATGGATTGCCCGTATCAACGCAGGAGCTCGTATTCATGGTCTCTCGTACTCCGAGCTCATGGGTAAACTCAAGAAAGGTGGCATCGATCTGAACCGTAAGGTTCTGGCAGACTTAGCCATGAATCACCCGGGGGCTTTTGAAGCCATCGTAAAAAAAGTCAAGTAATTATACTTACCATACATGTGTTATTGAAAAGGGGGCCCTCCGGCCCTTTTTTTATTCCCTGAAAATTGCTTTAATTCGGAATCGAATTTTTTCGACTGCACCCATTTTTTTTTAGATAGACTAGTTTTCCCAGCTGTGAAATACCAGGTCCCCGATCCCATGTACGAGCTTTTACCGAGTCAGGTGGGATAGCCTCCTATGTCAAACAGACCCTTACATAACGAAGACCCCGACTTAGCCTCAGATCCCGCTGTCGTTTCCGACCTGCGGATGCGTGCAGAGAATCCGTTTCCAGGCTTGCGGCCTTTTTCTCTCGAGGATTGTCACCTTTTTTTCGGACGCGAGGGGCAGATTAATGAAATTCTACAGCAGCTCGCGCAAAACCGTTTCGTGACGGTGATGGGGTATTCCGGTAGCGGGAAGTCGTCGTTGATGGCGTGTGGGTTGATTCCAGTGTTGTACGGTGGTTTTGTGGCCAACTCGGGACCTTCCTGGCGGGCCATTGTTGCCCGACCCGGGGCATCACCGATTGAAGGATTGGTGGATGCCGTGATCGACTTTATGCTCAAGAGCAAACGCATCACGACCGACGAGGTGGTCTTGCATCGGGCAATCGTCAACTCCCTGTTGCGCAGCGGGCCGGAAGGACTGCTGGAGATTGCGCGTTACTTGCAATCAGACAAACAAGAAAATATTTTCTTCCTCATCGATCAGTTTGAGGAGATATTCCGGCATCGTCACGACCATGGCGAAACAACGGAAAACGATGCCCAGCTTTACGTAAACCTGTTTTTGACGGCGGTTAAACAGGATACGGTACCCGTGTATGTTGCCTTTACAATGCGTTCTGAATTTATTGGCGAGTGCGCAGCGTTTCCCGGGCTTACACGGCTGATCAACAGCAGCAACTACCTGGTACCGCAGTTGACCCGCGAACAAAAGAAGATGGCCATCGAGGGACCTACAGCCGTAGCCGGCGGACAGATCTCGCAACGCCTGGTGAAACGCCTGCTCAACGACATGGGCAACGATCAGGACCAGCTGCCCATCTTGCAGCACGCCCTGATGCGTACCTGGGATTACTGGGCGTTGAACCACGAGCCGGGTGAGTCGCTGGACATACGTCACTACACCGCTATTGGCCGGATTGCACAGGCCTTATCCCAACACGCCAACGAGGCGTTTGATGAGTTGTCGCTGCGCGACAAGGTCATCGCCGAAGTTTTGTTCAAGAACATTACCGAAAAGAATCAGGAAAACCGCGGCATGCGCCGACCGGCCCGGTTGGGTCTGATAGCCCAGTTGGCAGAATGTAGTGTAGCCGAAGCGATGCGCGTGGTGGAGCACTTCCGCAAGCCGGGACGTTCGTTCCTGATGCCCGCCGCCCATATACTCTTGACCGAAAACTCGATGATCGAGCTTTCGCACGAAAGCTTGATTCGTATCTGGAACCGGTTGGAAGTATGGGTGGAAGATGAATTTGAGTCGGCCGCCATGTACAAGCGTTTGTCGGAAGCAGCAGCCATGTATCAGATCGGCAAGACCGGTTTGTGGCGACCGCCGGATTTGCAATTGGCCTTAAACTGGCAGAAGAAGCAAAAGCCTACCCGCGAGTGGGGCCAGCGTTACGACGAGGCCTTCGAGCGGGCAATTGTATTTTTGGATACCAGCCGCATCACGTACGAGGCTGAGCTCAAGAACCTGGAGATGATGCAACGCCGGGTACTGCGTCGTACGCGCGCCACGGCGGTTATTCTCGGTATAGCGTTTATCGTGGCGATTCTGTTTTTTGTCTACGCCTATCTGCAAAAGCTCCAGGCCGATGCTGACCGCCGGTATGCGGAGGTGCAACGAAACGAAGCGCAAGTGCAACGGGAAGAGGCGTTGAAGCAAAAGACGGAGGCCGACCGGCAAAAGCAGGATGCTATTTCTGCGCGTGAGCTGGCCGATAACTATAACAAGGAACTTCATAGCAGCATTCAAGAGCTCGAGATTGCCAAGCGTGCGGCAGAAGCCGCGTTGGAAAAGGCCCGTGTTGAAGAGCAGCGCGCGATCGCTGCCGGAACAGTCGCAAAGGAGAGTGCTGAACTGGCCGAATTAAAAAAGGAAGAAGCCGAGCTGAATTATCAACTTGCCAATGGCCTGTATATGCTGGCCATTGCGCAGAACTTAGCCACCAAATCGGTGCAGGAAGACGACGATAAAGACCTGGCCGGCTTGCAGGCCATGCAGGGGTATATTTTCCATAGTCGTTACCGCGGTAAGGTGTATGACCCGTATATCTACCGGGGGCTATATAGCGCGTTGACGAAACTTGCGGGAGCCAGCTACAACGGCATGAAAATACAGGGACCGCCGCGTGTACACCTTCGTTCGCTGGTGGTATCCGAGAAGAACAACTCGTTCTTTACCTCGGGCGCTGACGGCCGGATTTACAAGTGTGATTATGACAAACTTACCAATGCGGTAACCGGGTATGTAACGCCCTATCCCAGCAAAGTGATTGCGATGAGTCAGGATGAAACGTACCTGGTTAATGGCAGTGACTCAACTTTCCTTCAGGTCTACGGTTTGAAGGGTGGTGGGAAGTCGCAGGTGATAAAAGGATTCTCCGGCGCGACAAACGACGTAGAGTTTATTCCGGGGAGCAGCGACTTTATCGTATCGAGCGGCGGGAAGACCCTCAGTCGCGTAAATGCGCAGACGGGAGAGAAGCGGGTGTTGCTCACCCTGCCGATGGAACTGAAATCCATTAACATCCGAGCCGACGGCAAGATATTGGCGGGGGCTGCGTGGTCAGGACAAGTGATACTCGTTGACCTGGTCAAGAACAGTTACACCATGTTGGCAGACGATGCCGCGACACGTGTATTGTCCGTAAACTTTAGCCCCTCGGGCAACTACCTGGCCTATGGTCTGGACGATATGACCAACCGCCGGGGCCTGGTACGGCTCTACGATTTCGCCACCCGCGAAACGCGACAATTTACAGGACACCGCGCGGGCGTGAACGACGTCGCATTCAGCCCGGACGAACAGCTGCTGGCCAGTGCCGGTCTGGATAAGCGCCTGCAATTATACGTGCTGAACAATCCTGAAGACCTGCCGGTGGAAATGGAAAACAATAACGGTTTTGTATGGGATATTGCCTTTGCCAAAGGTTCATCCTTGCTCATTGCGGCGTGTAGCGAGTCGGAGATACGGGTGTGGCCGACGTCGCCGACGGACCTGGCAAACAGGATCTGCCCGTCGCTGACGCGAAACATGACGCAGGATGAATGGCAAAAGTACGTGGGTGACCAGATCGCATACGAAAGCACTTGCCCGGGACCTTCGGCCGCGCACTAAACAGAACAACGGATGTTACGGTATCAATCAATTCTATGGATCGTACTGCTGCTCCTGGCAAGCTTCCGGGCGATGGCCCAGGATGAGTGTGAGGTGGCATTGAACCGCGCCACCGATGAGTTCAATGCCGGGCATCTCTATGTCATACCGTCTATTCTCAGCGACTGTCTGCAAAAGAACCAGAACAAAGAATGGCGCCAGCGGGCATTCTTGTTGTTGTCCGAAACGTACCTGCTGCTGGAAGATCCCTTTAATGCCGAAAACAGCTACCTCGAAGTGTTGCGCGCCAATCCCGAGTTTGTCACCGATGAAAAGCGCGACCCGATCGACCTGGTTTACCTGAGCTCGAAATTTACCACGACGCCCATCTTTACCTTGTTTGCAAAGGCTGGTGCGAACGTGTCCTTTGTCCACACGATTCTTGACCGCCAGGCGGCGGACGGAAACCAGCAGAATTTGCTCCGTCCGGGGGGCCAGGCAGGTGTCGGCGTGGAGTGGAACTACAACGATCACCTCAGCCTGATGTTAGAAGGCACCTATGTCTTCTCTTCCTATAAGCAGCGCGTGTCCGGCATTTATGGTCGCGACCTTGCCGACATATACGATCGCCAAAGCTGGGCGCGGGTGCCGCTGTCGATCAAATATTCGGATGACCAGGGAAAATACAGACCGTATGTATACCTGGGAGCGTCGCTAGACGTGCTGCTGGGAGACCGCGTAACCATTACGTATTCCGATCGCAACTACAACCCGACGGCTGACCGTGTGGAGAATATCGACCGCGAAAGCCCGGTATTAAAATTCAAACCGAAGCGTAACATGCTGAATCGTTCGTGGCACATTGGCGGTGGTGTGAAATACAAGGTAAACCTTGACTATGTCTTTGTCGACTTGCGCTATTCGTTCGGGCTTACCAACCTGGTGGATGCGAATAACAGTATTTATGACTATGATGATTCCAGTCCTCGTACGTCGGAGGGCTTTCAGTCCGATGCTGAAGCCGCTTTACGGTGGGGCTATGTGGACGACCTCTTCCGGATGGACCATCTGTACTTGTCGGTGGGATATATCCATCCGCTCTACAAACCGCGGAAGCTGAAAAAAGCCCGGTCGAAATCTGTCATGCGCAATCTTAAAAAGCAGGATCATGTCACTACGGAGAAATAACTATATCTTCCTGGGGCTGCTGATGGTCCTGTTTGCCTGCGACACCAAGCAAGACTTTGAGGGAGAATTTCAGAATTACTTCATTAAATATTATGGTGAAGACGGCAACCAGGATGCGGTCGACATGGTGGTGAACGCCGATGGTACGGCATTGCTGCTCGGGAATACACAAGTGTTGGGACGGAACAAACGCATGGTACTGATAAAGGTCGGTGCGCGTGGCGAGGTGCTGTGGGAAGAACGATTTGGGGCCATTGGGGGTAATGACGAAAATGCGCAAGACCTTGAACCGACGGCAGACGGAAATTTTCTGATCCTGTCCAATACACTTTATGGCACAGATCCCAGTACCAACGATAACATTTATGACTTTAAGGTGCTGCGTATTCGCGGCGATGGCTCGGTAATCGACAGCATGTATTTTGGCAGAAACGGCGGGAGGTGGGCTACGCAATTTGCGTATGGCATCACAGCCTTGTCCAACGGCGGCTTTGCTGTAACAGGAAGCTCAGCGGATGAAACGATTTATGAGGAACCGATGTCTGGGGCGTCTGACTTGGATTTTGAAGATTTGTTCGCGATTGGCTTCAACCGTGATTTTACACGCGCTTGGGTGACGGTGGAAGATGTCGAGCCACGGGGTCAGTCGCTGGGTGAGCATATCGGTTCGGGGATCAAGGTATTAGAAAAATCTCCGTCAGAATTTTACTGGTTTACATATTCAGATGGTTTGCGAGGTATCGATACACAATATGAATCAAACTTCAATTCGTGGGTACTGGACGACAATGGTCTTTCCGTTGCCTCAGTAGCATTTTCAGGAGATAACACAAGGGAGGAGCGGCTGGCATCGGCCATTCAGGTTCCGGCGGCACTGGGCGGAGGGTATTACGAGTTCGGCACGTCTGCTATTGATAATGGCATTGTAGTAAATCCGGATGCCTGGGGAGACCTGTATTATTGCCGTCGCAACAGCACGCGTGGGTTGATCGATGAAGGTATTGTCAGGGGACTGTCTGGTTCTTTCCTTGCGCATGCGGTTGCGCCGGCTGTATATTCTAGCGGATTTCTGCTGTTGGGTCATGAAAAGACCACCCTGGGATCGACCATCCGACTAACGCAAGTGGACTTGTCGAGTGCGCCGCGTTGGTCGGTGACCTTTGGTGCCTTTGATAAAAACAGCCGGGGTGCGGCGGTAGCGGAGCTGCCGGATGGACGCATTCTCGTATTGGGAACAATCGAGCTGGAAACCCAGCGAAAGATCGCCTTATTCAAGTTGAACGCACAGGGCGAGTTATTGGATTGAGGGGAAGACCCGTGCGGACGTAAAACGAGGTTACATTTTTCGTCGGAAATCGATAAATAGTTTAGTATCTGCCTTTTATGCCAATAAGACCCCTCTTAGCAGCGCTTATTTTTGGATGGATTGGACTGTTGATGCCGGCGTTAGACGCGTCGGCACAATGTACTTTTACCAATCTCAATCCGTCGTACTGCGTCGATGCTCCAGCCTTTACGTTGACAGGAGGGACTTACTATTATGGCCCTGGTGTCACCGGCTCGACGTTTGATCCGGCGGCGGCAGGTGTTGGAACACACACGCTGATCGCGACAAATGGCGATGCCAACACGTATACTGTTTCTACCACGGGTACCTATAATCCTTTGTCGGCCACCGGGACAACGGTAAGCCTGGCGAACGACGATCTGACAGCCGCAATTCCCATCGGCTTTACGTTTAACTTCTTCGGCAATGATCAAACGGCTGTGCGAATCGGTTCAAACGGACTGATTGGATTTGGTCCGAGCTCGGTGGCAACTTCGAATAACGATGCCTTAACGACTGCGACCGATCCTGATAATATTATTGCAGCAGCATGGGATGACCTGGATCCAACCCTTGGCGGTACGATTGACTATTTCTTAACGGGCACGGCGCCGAACAGGGTGTTTGTCGTACGGTATACCAACATCCGACGGGTAGCGGCGCTGACGCTGGTAACGACACAGATTCAATTGCACGAGACTACCAACATTGTTGAAATACACTCACCCTCCATCAACTTATCCTCCAGCTCGGCGTCGCAAGGAATAGAAGGCCCGCAAGTGGGAGCCTCCACGGTGTCATATGTTGTGCCGGGCAGAAACAATACGAACTGGTCTGCGACCAATGATTATGTGGCTTTTGTGCCATCCTGCCTTGATGTTCGTACGGTAACGATCTATCCCGAGCCGTTGACAACGCCAACGGTTTCGCCTGCTACGACAACCATCTGTGCGGGTGGTACTGTAGCGGTGACGGTGCAAGGATCGCAGAGCGGTGTTTCGTATCAATTGCAAGACGATGCTACCAGTGCGGTGCTCAGTGGATTTGTGGGGGGGACGGGCGGTGATATTGTTATTACCAGCAACGCGATTGCCGCCGGCACAACCATGAAGGTATACGCGCGTAATCCCACAACCACCTGCGACACGTATCTGACAGACAAAATAAACGTGACAACCCAAGCCGCTACCGCGGCGAATGCCGGTCCGGATGCGGATGTCTGCGGCGCGGTGGCCACGCTGGCGGGTAATACACCGGCGATTGGATCGGGAACGTGGACGAAAGTTAGCGGCCCTGGTACGGTATTGCTTAGCGACAACACACAAGCCAATAGCACAGCCACGGTAAGTGCCTATGGTACATATATATTCCAGTGGGCGGTGACAAACGGCGCGTGCCCATCGACAGTTGACCATGTACAGATCCGCTACAGTGATCTACCTGCCGTGACCAATCCACCGACAGACGCGGTCATATGCGAAGGACTGGATGCTTCGTTTACCGTGGTGGCGACAGGCGCTGACCTGACCTATCAGTGGCAGGTGGACAACGGTGGCGGTTTTGTTAACCTGGGAAGCGCAACAACTTCGCCGTCGTTGACGGTATCGGCGGTCACCTCGACAATGGACGGATACCGCTATCGCGCGGTCGTAAAAGGAAGTTGTTTACCCGATGCTATTTCGGCACCCGCACGGCTGACAGTACACGAGCGTCCGGAGATTGTCGGGCAACCTGTTAGTCAGACGACGTGTCAATTAAATGCTGCGCCAGTGAGCTTCACGGTAGACGCGGGGGTGACGACCGGGGTGTCTTACCAATGGCAGGTGAGTACGAACGGTGGCCTGACCTATAGTCCGATCGTGTCTGACGGTGGTGGCATTTATAGTGACTACACCACGGGCATCTTAAGCCTTTCGAACCTGCCGGCCAGTTACAATGGTAATTTATACAGGGCCGTGATCAGCGGCTTGTGTACGCCGGGTGTTACGAGCAACGGAGCCTTGCTGACGGTTCAGAGCAGCGCGTCGATCACGACTGCACCGACGCTTGCGTCGGTGTGTGAAGATGGTACCGTGCAATTTCGAGTAACGGCTACGGGCACTAACCTGACATATGCCTGGACTGCCAATGGCAGTCCCATCTCAGATAACAGCATCTATAGCGGTAGTAGTAGCGCTACGCTTACGTTGAGCAATGTTCCGGCTTCGTATAACAACAACCAATATTCAGTAGCAGTTTCGTCGGCCTGCGCGAATGCCACCAGCACACCGGTAGCGCTCACGGTTAATACCAAACCTGTTATTACCAGCCACCCGGTGGCTATGCCGCCGGTAATCTGTCAGGGAACCAATACTACTATTACGGTAGCGGCGAGCGGTACCGGCGTGTCCTATACCTGGCAGGTGAGTACCGACAGTGGTGTTTCCTATGGCCCGGTGTCGAACGGTGGGGTATACAGCGGAGCGACAACGTCATCGCTGGTATTGACGGCCGTGCCCGTGGGCTATGATGGCTACCTGTATCGGGCGGTGGCAACGGGTAGCTGTACGCCGCCAGCGGTGAGCAACAGCGCTTTGCTGCGTGTACAGGCCACCGCGACGATCACGACCGAGCCTGTTGCCCAGGCGGTCTGTGAAGGCGGGTTTATTCAGTTTTCGGCTGCGGCCACTGGTTCCGGCTTGACCTATCAATGGCGGCAGAATGGCTCAAACATATCGAACTCTGCAGTATTTTCGGGTGTTACGACACCGACCCTGACTATTATCGGGCCAACCAGTGCCTATAACGGTCGGACGTATAACCTGGTCGTTTCCGGTGCTTGCAATACGGCGACCAGCATCGCGGTGCCGCTCACCATTCAGGAGAACGCCGAAGTAGCCACCGGTGGCCATCCTATAGCGCAGACCATTTGTGCGGGGAGCGACGCCACCTTCACGGTCAACCCGGGCGCGACAACCGCTCCGGTTATTCAGTGGCAGGTGAGTACTAACAGCGGCTCGACGTATTCAAATATAACCGACGGGGGTGTATACAGCGGCGCAACGACCAATACGTTGCAAATTACCGGCGCGACAACGACCCTGAACGCACATGTTTACCGCGCGCAAGTGTCGGGCACGTGTGGTTCGCCGATATTTAGTAACGGTGCTATTCTGGGCGTGAATGCCAGCACAGCGATTACGACAGAACCCACTGCTTCCGTAGTGGTGTGCGAGGACAGCAATGCTCAGTTCCAGGTGGTGGCAACGGGGGCAGGGCTTACCTACCAATGGAAAGAAGATGGCGTAAACCTGGTGAACAACGCCAGCTACAGCAATGTTACGACGGCTACGCTGACCGTGTTGGCGGCACAGAGCATACAAAATAATCGTGTCTATACGGTAGAGGTGAACGGTACCTGCGGGACAGTTTTGAGTGCCGGGGGTACACTTACGGTGCTTGAAAAACCAGAGGTGACGGGCCATCCCGGCAATCAGGTAATTTGTGCCGGTGGAGGAGCAACCTTCACGGTTAACGCTGGTGTGACGACCAACGCGGTGTATCTGTGGCAGGTAAGTACCAATGGCGGTTCGAGCTATTCCACGGTGACCGACGGGGGCGTGTATACAGGAGCAACGACGGCCACGTTGACGCTAGCGGGAACGCCGGCGTCTTATAACGGTTATTTATATAGAGCCCGCATTACCGGGACATGTTCACCCAGTATTTTTAGCAATAGTGGGTTGCTGGAGGTAAATACGCCTCCGGCGATTACAGCACAACCTCAACCCACTACGGTCTGCGAGGGGAGCACGGCCCAGTTTTCGGTTACGGCGACAGGCACCAGCCTCAGCTATCAATGGCATGAAAACGGCGTACCGATTACCAACGGTGGTGTATATAGCGGGGCCAACAGTGCGGTGCTGATGCTGACAGGTGTTACGAGCAGCTTCCATGGCCGTCAGTATACGGTGACGATTACCGGCACGTGTGGTACGTTGCTCAGCAACAACGGGACGCTGTCGATCAATGAAGGACCGGAAGTGGCCGTGAGTGGAGACCCGGTGGCGCAGGTTATTTGTCAGGGCGGCAGCACGACCTTTACAGTAGATCCCGGTGTTACGACCAATCCCTCGTACCAGTGGCAGGTGAGTACCAACGGCGGCACATCCTATACAGCGCTGAGCAATGGCGGCGTATACGGTGGCGTGGCCATGCAAACACTGACCTTGACCAACGTACCCCTGTCGTACCAGGGATATTTATACCGGGTCCGAATCAGTGGCACCTGTGCACCTCAGGTGTTCAGTGATGCGGCGTTGTTAACGGTGCAAGCGAATCCCGTGATTACGCAACAGCCGGCGACAGCGACCATTTGTGAAGACGGCTCGACACAGTTTTCGGTTACAGCGACAGGTGCTGGACTGACGTATCAATGGAAACAAGGAAGCACGAGCTTATCGGATGGTGGTGTTTTCAGTGGAGCGTTAACTTCTACGTTGACGCTTACGAATGTACCCGCGGGAATGGACAATAGTCAGTTCAGTGTCGTGGTTACTGGCACTTGCAACACTGCTACAAGCTCGGTCGTATTGCTGCGTGTGAACAGCAAGCCGGTTATTACCGCATCCCCCGTAAACAATACACCGGTATGCGAGGGGGGAAGCACGTCTTTCTCCGTTGCGGCGACGGGAACAGGGTTGACCTATGCCTGGCAAGTGAGCACGGATGGCGGGCTTCAGTACAACCCGATCGTGAATGGTGGTGTGTATACAAACGCCACGACATCGACATTGACCTTAACCGGTATTCCATTAGCTTATCAAGGTTATCTGTACCGCGCGGTAGCGTCGGGAACCTGTGCGCCGCCTGCGGTTAGCAATAGCGCGCAGCTTCAACTGAATGCCAATGTAGTGGTGACGCAACAGCCAGTGCCGGCGACGATCTGCGAAGATGGTACAATACAATTCTCGGTGACGGCTACCGGCGCAGGTCTTACGTATAAATGGAAGCAAGGCTCATCCTATCTTACGGATGGTGGTGTTTATAGTGGCACAACCACGCCGACCCTGACCTTGACAAATGTGCCGTTCGGATTTAACGGCAATCAGTATAGTGTCGAGATCGGTGGTACGTGCGTGGGCGCGACCAGCACAGTGGTTGCCCTGACGGTGCAGCACAAGCCAGTCATTGTAGGGCAACCTTCCAACAGTGCACCGGTTTGTGAAGGTGGCAATGCTTCGTTTACAGTAGTGGCGACGGGTACCACAGCACCAACCTATGGCTGGGAAGTGAGCACCAATGGCGGCGTGAGCTATACAGCCGTAACTAACGGTGGCGTTTACAGCGGCGCGACCACGTCCGTGCTGACGCTGACAAGCGCACCATACGTTTATAACGGCTATTTATACCGCGCCATTGTGCGTGGCGCATGCGAGCCGCCCGCGGTCAGCAACAGCGCAGTGCTGACAATTCAGAATCAGGTAAGTATTACGTCTCACCCTGTCAATGCAGATGTCTGCGAAGACGGCAGTACACAGTTTACCGTAGCCGCTATCGGTGCGGGCCTGACCTATAAATGGAAGCAAGGCGCCGCATACCTGTCGGACGGAGGAGTCTTTAGCGGTACCACGACACCGACATTAACACTCTCGAATATTCCCCTGACCTTGAACGGCGAGCAATTCTCGGTGGAGATTACCGGTGCTTGCTCGACGTTGACCAGCAATACCGCCAGCCTGACCCTGCGCACAAAGCCGACGGCTTTTGCGGCGGACGCATCTATCTGCACGGGGCAGACAACCAACATTGCCATTACCAATCCGAACAGTGTTTCGGGAACGGCCTTTACCTGGACAGTGCAAAGTGCCGTGAATGTAACGGGTGCGTCGGCGGGGGGTGGTACAGCCACCATCGCACAGCAGCTGTTTGTGACAGATGGCGTTAGCATGGGCACCGTAACCTACCTGATTCAGCCGGCAGCGGCCGGATGTACCGGGCCGGGCTTTGCAGTGCACGTAACCGTAACGCCGCTGCCGATCGCCGCGGCATCGCCGCAGTCAATCTGTTCGGGTACTGCGACTAGCGTTACCATTACGAATACCAATGGTGTTACGGGCACGGGTTATACCTGGGTAGTTCAGGCTTTCTCGAATGTATCGGGACAATCGGCGGGTGACGGATCCGTGATCAGCCAGGTGTTGACCACCGTGGATGGTGTGAACCCCGGCACCGTGACGTACCGCATCACGCCACACGTGAACGGCTGTACCGGTAACGTTGTGGATGTTACGGTAACCGTTAATCCACAACCCAGCATTACAAACCCGCCGTCTACCCTGGTGCAGGAAATCTGCAGTGGCACGGCGTTGAGCTTCTCGCCGACGGCATCCATTACACCGGGTACGACGTTTACCTGGGAGTCGACGGTGATTGGCTCGTTGAGCGGTGTCACTTCAACAGGCACAGGAGCCATCACTGACTCGCCGATCAACACCGCTAATACCACCGGGGTTATTATTTATAAGATCACACCTTCTGCCGGCAGCTGTTCTGGAACGCCGGTGAACTATGTAGTGTCTGTTCGTCCGAAGCCGACGGCATATGCCGATGGTCAGACTATTTGCTCGGGCGAGTCAACGACCGTAACGATTTCGAATCCCAATAGTGTAGCGGGTACTACGTACATGTGGACCGTGCTGGCTGCGGGTACCAATAACGTTAGTGGTGCTGCTGCGGGTGCCGGTAACGTGATCCGCCAGGCATTAACGAGCACCGATGGCCTCACCACGGGGACGGTGACGTACCAGATTACACCCTATTCCGGCGACTGCCCCGGCGTGCCGTTTGACGTAACCGTGACAGTGAAGCCCGTGCCGGTGATTAACAACCCACCTACGGATCTGACACGACAGCTTTGTAGCGGTGAGCTACTCAGCTTCACCCCAACCTCAGCCATTAGCGGTGTGAATTTTGCCTGGGTGCGCACGTTCACCGGACCCATTGATCCGGCGAGTGTGCCCGCTTCGGGTAGCGGTGCACTGTCGCACATGCCGGTCAATACAGGTAACGCTGTGGGTATCATCACCTATGTATTTACGCCCAGCGTGGGTGGCTGTACCGGACCAACCGTGAACCTGGTTGTTCACGTGAAGCCGCTGCCGTCGGCTCAGGCCGGCGATGTTACTATTTGTAGCGGTGAACGTGCACAGATCGCTATTTTGCCGGCCCCTCAGAACGTATCGGGTACAACCTTTACCTGGACGGCCGCAGCAGATGCCAATATTGCGGGTGCCGCGAGCGGTGATGGCTCGGTCATCGACCAGTTGCTGACGACTACCAACGCTTCCGTGGGGCAGGTGGTATATACCATTTACCCTGCGGCCAATGGTTGTACCGGGCCGTTGTCTACCGTAACCGTTACGGTGAACCCGGCGGTGACGGTGGCGGCGGGGGCCGACTTTTCAGTTTGCGAGGCGGATGTGATGCCGATGAATGTGCCGCTGACCGGAACAATCGGCGGGGGAGCATCAGACGGTACCTGGTTCATCAAGACTGGCGACGGTTCGATTTCAGCCAGCACCACGACAACATTGAAGGAAGTGCTTGCGACGTACACCGCGGTGGATGCCGACGTGGCACGTGGATTTGTGAAACTGTACCTGATTACCAACGACCCCGACCTGACGGGACCCTGTACGACGAAGACCGATACCCTGATGATCTTCTTCAACCGTCGCGCACGCATTGTGCCGTTGGTCGATTATGTAGTCTGCGAGCCGAATCGTATTGACCTTTCCGGCACCCTGGCAGGTAACGCTGTGAACGGTGCGTGGAGCATTGTCAGCGCTGCCGGCTCACTGTCAGTTAGCAGCGTGACAACCGATATGCGTGTGAACGCGCCTTACACGACGGCGCTCCCGGCGGACATTAACCAGACACTTATCTTCCGCCTGACGGCCAACGACCCTGACGGTTCGGGGCCGTGTACGGCCGTGTTTGATGAGGTAAATATACTTGTACAAGAGTCGGCGAAGGTATTTGCCGGCGCAGACTTCGCGATCTGCGAAAACGATGTTGTACACCTGAACGGGAGCATGAGCGGCGCCACCACCCAGACAACATGGACCGGTGGCGACGGCGATCCGGTTCGCTATTCAGACGTGAACGATCTCCATTCTTTGTATACGCCTACGACAGTCGACAGCGTCGCGGGATATATTATTTTTACGTTGACCAGCAACGACCCGGATGCGGGCGGTCCTTGTACAGCAGTATCCGACCAGGTCGAACTGACCATTAACCGTCTGCCTAAGCCTTCAATCTTCGGCCTGGAGCCTGCTTATGCGGAGAACGACCCGATCGAAGTGTTGCAAGGATTCCCCCAAGGCCCTGGCGGTGTGTTTACCGGCCCAGGTATACAAGCGGGTACGTCGTGGTTTGATCCGACGCATGCGAACATCGGCATCAACATTATCACCTATACGTTTACGGATGCTAACAGCTGCGTAGGCTCGGTGAGTCAGACAGTTATTGTGAACCCGCTGACCGACATCAACTTTGGCGTACAGACGGGTACCGGTGTGGCGGACTTTAGCACAGAGCCACGCATTTGTACGAACGTTGGCAAGGCGCGCCTGGTGGGTGATCCGCCGGTAAGTACCGGTTCGCCGACGACAGGTTTTGCCAGTCCGTTGACGCCGGGCATTCTAGGCTCCGACGGGGCTGGACAATACGTTAATACCGACGGCCTTTTGGCCGGTGAGTATTTTGTGGAATATACCTATACCAACGCTTCGGGGGCTATCAGTAAGATGTTGAAACGTATTGTGATCAATGCGTCGCCGCAGGCGGTGATCGGGGCCAATAATTCATGTGTGACGGATTCGGTGTCGTTTGTCGATCTGTCGACCATTCCCAACAACACCTTTGACGGTCATATCAATGGTTGGGAGTGGGACTTCGACGATGGCAACGTTAAGAAGACGATTCAGAATCCAAAGTGGAAGTATAGCCGCGAAGGATACTACAATGTGACCCTGACGGTGAAGACCGATCAAAATTGTACGGCGGTGACCGAGAAGCAGATCTTTATTGGCACCAAGCCAAAAGTGGACTTTACCTGGACAAAAATTTGTAGCGGTGAGGCGACGAAGTTCCAAAGCAAATCAGAGATCGCCCTTGGCACCATTCAGGAATATTCCTGGAACTTTGACGATGGCGACGTGTTGCCCTTCGGAGAAGCGGCGGATAACGTTCCAGCGGGTACGCACGGCGGCCGCACGCAAGGAACGTACGAAAAACCGAGCCACCAATACCAGGCCTTCCAGACATACCGCGTGAATTTGCGTGTACGCACGGACGTTGGATGTGAAAAGGATACAACGATCGCGGTTTACATTCTGGACTATCACTTGCCGGTTTCAAGTAACGGCTATCAGACAGATTTTGAAGACGGTCAGGGGGCCTGGATCAAGGTGGAAAACGGAAACCCGTCCAGTTGGGAGTTTGGTGTTCCCAACGGTGATATGATCAGGGGGGCTTTCTCGGGCGATAGCGCCTGGTGGACTGGGGGTAATCCCAATCCGGGCGCGGCACCCTATTACAGTACGTATTATGGCAGCGAAGATTCGTATGTGCTGGGGCCTTGTGTAAACCTAAGCGCGCTGGAGCGTCCGATGGCATCGATCCGGTACTGGTCCGATACACAAAAGAACTTTGATGGTGCTGTGTTACAGTACTCGTCCGATGGTGGTCAGAACTGGCGTGTGGTGGGCGCCGACAGTGAGCGGGGCATTGATTGGTATAATGGCTCGAACCTGAGTGGCAAGCCGGGCGGGCAAGACAACTTCGCCTGGACGGATATGACCAACGGTTGGCGTAACGGTCGTTTTAACCTGAACGATCTGCCGAAAGATACCGTCGTGTTCCGGATTGCGTTTGGCGCGAACGAAGACAATGATGCAGGTCGTATCCTGAACGGCTTTGCTTTTGATGATATCTATATCGGTGAAAAGGAACGAAACGTATTGGTAGAGCACTTTACAAACAATTTCAGTCAACCCAGCCTGGCCGCCGACGACTATATCGACCAGTTGAACCCGGCCGATCACATCAAGCTTCAATATCATATTACGACGCCTGGCTTCGATCAAATTGCCGTGGACAACACAGAGGACCCGGCCGTACGGAGTCAACTATACGGTGTATCGCAGCCACCCCTGGCTGTTATGGATGGTATCTTTGGCAATTACTATGGTATGAACTTTACAGGCGCCTATCAAAAAATCACGGATGACGAACTGGATCGAAGATCGTTGGAGGCGCCGTCTTTCCGGATCGAGATTGAAATAGATCCGACCGCCCCGTCGAACGTGCTGCGGGCCACGGTTAAGTATACCTTTATTGACCAGGAGCAGACCTTTACACCGCCGATGATCTTGCACGCGGCATTGGTAGAAGACAACATTGAAATAGGAACGAGCGGCCGCTATAATCATAATTCTCTGCGTAAATTGTTGTTTGGTCCAGAAGGGTTTTTGATTAATGAGCCGCTGGAAATCGGCAAAGTATACACGCGGACAATTGAGTATCCGATTCAGGTTCCAATTACTGATGGCAGCAACCTTTCATTGCTGGCCTTTGCGCAAGACAAAGCGTCACGCCGCATCTTGCAAACGGAAATCCGGAAGATTGAAGAAACGAAGACGCCGATGACCCCGGTAGGCTTGCCCGACGATCCGGCCACGGCAGCGCTGGCCAAGTTGAAGATTTATCCTAACCCGGCTTCGAAGCAGATTAACCTATTCCTCGGAACACGCCTGGAAAGAGATTACAGCTGGAAGGTGGTGGACCAACGCGGTATTACTGTATTGGACGGCGAGGTGAATCGCAACCTCGCAGCGCCGCAGGCAGTAGACATCAGCTCGTTGCCGAACGGTATCTATGTGCTGTCGATACAGGCCAGCGGCAAAGCAGTGTTGTATACAAAAATTGTTGTGTTGAATTAATCGCAGCGCGGAAGAAATTAGAGAGGGAAGGTTAGCGCCTTCCCTTTTTTATGTCTTCTAAGGTTGTGTCATGAGAATGTCGCGGGAGAGCTGCGGTAGAATTGTGTTGCAGCGGGCAATGAACTCTTTGGTCGTTTGTGTGACCTTGGAAAGGCTTGTTTCGGCTTTACTGTTCTCTTCAATGAAGAGGATGTTGGCTCGCAGGGCATCGATACCCAGGAGAATGAACGACGGTTTAATCTGGTGAATGAGGCGGGAGAGGCGCATCCATTCTTTCTCCTGAAGGCACTTTTGCATCTCCGTCAATACAGGCGGCACGGTTTGGACAAACGTAGAGACCATTTCGCGTATAAAGTCTTCGTTGTTGCCGGAGACGTTGCGTAGGTAGGAGAGGTTGTACATTACTCCCTCAGGTTCGGTGACCCGCGCGGGGCGCGGCTGCGCATCGTTGAGGGGTTTGATCTTGAGATCGTCAAATAGTTTTCGGTAGAGATCTTCGGGGGTGAATGGTTTGGGCAAGTAGTCGTTCATACCGGCGGCAAAACATTTCTCTACATCCTTTACCGTAGCGTTGGCCGTGAGCGCAATAATGGGCAGCTCGGCAGCCAGTTCCATCAGGCGAATGGCCTTTGTGGCCTCATAGCCGTCCATCACGGGCATCTGCACATCCATCAGCACGACATCGAACGCGTTGTTTTTGATCTTTTCGATTGCCACGAGACCGTTCTCGGCCACGTCGATATAACACTGCCAGTTCTTGAGGATGCTTCTGGCATACAGCCGGTTGATGTCATTGTCTTCCACCAGCAGAACACGCAGTTGCGAGGTGTTAGCCAAAGAATGTGTTTTGTCCAGGCGGGGCATCTGCGGCATGATGTCGTTCACCTGCCCGATGGGGTAGGGAATCGTGACGATAAATGTCGAGCCTTGATGTTCTTTGCTGACAACATGGATTTTTCCGTCCTGGAGCTCCACCAGCTGGCGCACAATGGTCAAACCTAAGCCTGTGCCGCCATAACGACGCGTCACGCTCTCGTCGGCCTGGCTAAAGCTTTCAAAGATCGTAGCCAGTTTTTCTTCCGGTATCCCCACGCCGGTATCCGACACTTCCAGACGCACCCAACAAATTTTTCGCTGTTCACGCTCGACGGTGCATTGCACGCGGATGGAACCCGTATGGGTGAACTTCACGGCATTGCTAATGAGGTTGATCAGGATCTGGTTTAACCGCACGGGGTCCCCCATCAGAATCTTGTTCAGCTTCTCATCGATGTCATAGGCCAGCGAAATCTTCTTTTCCCTGGCCTGATAGGTAAAGGTGCTGATCAGCGAGGGGAGCAGGTCAGTCAGGTTAAAGGCGATTTTCTCAAAGCGCAGTTTGCCAGACTCGATGGCGGCCAGGTCAAGAATGTCATTGATGATCACCTTCAGGTTTTCCGCCGAGTGCTTGATTGCGTTGAGATAGGTTTCGTGCTCGTCGGGGCTCGGATTTTGGCTTAATAAATTAACCATGCCCGCGATGCCGTTGATAGGTGTGCGTATTTCGTGGCTGATGTTGGCCAGGAATTGCTCTTTGGCTTTTTGTAGTCGCACCAGTTCGGCCTCGTCCTTTTTGCGTTGCGTGATGTCGCGGCAGTCGAGGATAAAGCCTGGGAGACCTTCTTTGTGTTTAAGGTTGATGGCGTTGAATTCCAGGAAGCGGTAGGTTTGGTCGCGGCAGAGGAATTGGAATTCTACTTTTTCGGTATATGCGCGCTTCTGGCTTTCTTTAAATTTCTGTTGCAGCTCGGCCAGGGTGGAGGGGCGGATGAACTCAAAAAAGTTCTTGCCGATGAGGCTCTTCGACCGGTAACCCAGGGTTTGTGATGCTGAAGCATTGTGGTATTGGATGTTACCGGTGAAATCTACAATAAAGATCACATCGGAACCATCCTCTACGACGGCTTTGTAAAACGAACCCTTGTTGACGTACTGCTGAATGTTCATCTATATACCGCTCGTCTCCATCTCTTTGAGGTATCGATATAAAGATGATTTCCCGATATCGAGCTTGTGTGCCACCTCGAGCACATTATTATCGTATTTATTCAAGTAGTGTCGAATGATGCGGTACATAAATTCCTGCATGGTCATTTCCTGATACAGGAACGACTCCATGCGGGTAGTGCTGTTGAAGCTGATGTCTTGCGGGCGAATGTCCTGCTCTTCCGCCATGACGGCTGACAGCTCAATGATCGATTTCAACTCGCGGATGTTGCCCGGGAAGGGATACTGCAACAATTTTTCCTGGGCTTCGGGACTGATCTTGAATTTGCGCATCTGGTTGTCGTTCGCAAACTGATCCAGGAAATGTTTGGCAATGAGGATTACGTCCTGCCCGCGTTCCCGGAGCGGCGGCAGGTTGATGGGCAAGCCCAGCAAGCGGTAATACAAATCTTCACGGAAACGATTGGCTTTCACTTCTTCTGCCAGGTCTTTGTGCGTGGCAACAATGATGCGGACGTCCAGCTTGATGACCTGGTTGGCGCCAATGCGGGTCACTTCGCGCTCTTGCAACACGCGCAGGAGCTTGGCTTGCAGGTTGAGATCCATCTCGCCGATCTCGTCCAGGAAGATGGTACCGCCTTCGGCCTCTTCAAACTTGCCGATACGGCGCGTCACGGCACCGGTAAAGGCGCCCTTTTCATGACCAAAAAGCTCGCTCTCGATCAGGTCGCGCGGAATGGCCGCGATGTTGACGGCAACGAACGGTTTGTTCTTTCGCTTGCAGTTGTAGTGGATGGCTTTTGCCACCAATTCTTTGCCGGTACCCGTCTCGCCCGAGATGCTAACCGAGATGTTCGTCTGAACAGCCTTTTCGAGCAAACTGAAGGTACGTTTGATGGCGGGGCTGGTGCCAATGATACTTTTCTCAAACTCGTACTTCTCGGAGATTTCTTTCTTGAGATGATCGATCTCACGGATGAGCGAGGTTTTGTTCCGGGCGTGGTGGATGGAGTTCAGCAGCCGGTCCTTTGTCTCATGATCTTTGGGAATATAGTCATAGGCCCCGGATTTGAGCAGTTCCACAGCGGTGTGGATCTTCTCCTGGGCAGAGACGATAATCACGTTGATGTTAGGGTCATGGCTCCGAATCTGGCTAAGCACCTTTTCGCCGGGTATGTCGGGCAGGGAATAATCCAGGGTTATGATCGCAGGGTTTTTATACAGGTTGGCCAGGCAATCCTTGCCGGATGTATAAAACTCTACTTCATAATCGGGGTTTAATTCCAGGACGTACTTGAGAAATTTGGTGTAAGCCGGATCGTCTTCGACTACAAAAATTTTTACGGGGTCTTTGTCGTACATGGGCTACGATTTCAAAAAGTAAATATAATCTCCAATATAGCAACAGCCAAGGACGTAAATTGTTATCGGGCGTGTGAAAACCCTGGTTTTTTCATTTACCTTAAAGAAAGGTGCTTGATAGGTGTCCCGTCAACAGTTACCTTTATGGGAGATAGCGTCCAATAAGGGTACTTGTACCTGAGTACAGCACGCGCCTACGGCCTGCAAATGGCGGTATGATGTACTGGCATGGAGATTGGGCTTGGGTAGGTACGAATATGAGTACGTTAACATTCCCTATGATTCCGCAGTTTGATAAACTGACCGATGCCGAAGGCGAGCTGATCTTGCGCGCACCGATTCTGGTGTGCATTCTGGTGGCAGGAGCCGATGGCCACATTGACCGAAAGGAGATTAAAGAAGCCATGGCCGTGGCCCGTAAACAGAAGGAGAGCGCTTCGGTGCTTTCGGGATTCTTCACCATCATGGCGGAAGACTTCGAGGACAAGATCAAGATTCTGATTCAAAGCTACCCGTATGAGTCAACGCGGCGTACGCCGCTGATCGTGGAAGAGCTGCAGAGCCTGAACCAGCTTTGGCCGAAACTCGACCGCACTTTTGCGGATGCCTATTATAAGATGCTGAAGAACCTGGCCAGCCGCATTGCGTCATCGTCCGGTGGTTTGTGGGGCATTAAGACCGTGACACCAGAGGAAGCGCGCTACGCAGCCCTTTCAATGATCAAAGACCCTGGCACAATTTAGCACGTCTTTGTACGGCCTGACGTTTTCAGGTGACCGTACAATTTCCATCTTTGCACCTGGGGTGTTTGGCCCCGTGTGACCTCTATGGCTTCGGAATCCTCGTTTTTTGGAAGTTCAATAGTCCCCATCCGGTTTGTATTCCTGATGTGGCTGGTGTTTTATCTGGAGCTCATATTTGGGCTGCCGTTGAGCTGGTATGGCATCGAGCCGCGTACGTTGCACGGCCTGATTGGCGTGCTCGCAGGACCGTTAATTCACGGTGACTTATTGCATTTGGTTTCAAATACCATCCCATTGTTATTTCTGGGGTGGGTGCTGTTTTTCTTTTATCCACGCATTGGCGGCGTGGTTTTCCTGCGGGCGTATTTTTGGACGAACGTGCTGGTGTGGTTGTTTGCGCGGCCGGCTAATCATATCGGTGCAAGCGGCGTGGTGTACGGCCTGGCGTTCTTTCTTATCTTCTTCGGGATCTTCCGGCGTGATTTTCTGTCGTTGTTTATCAGCATCATCGTGCTGTTGCTGTATGGAGGTGTGTTTTATGGCGTATTGCCGAGCGATCCGCGTATTTCCTGGGAATCCCATTTTGCAGGGGCATTGGTAGGAATTGTCACGGCGGTGACGTTTGCAAAGCAGAAAAAGGTTTGAGCACGGGATCTGACAAATTCAGAGCGACCCGGACGATACTTCGGATATATAATAGTATTGACATAGTTATTGATATACCATTGAAATAGAATTGTAATAGCCCTTATAAGGCAATAAAAAACCTGTTTCAAAACAACCCCAGACCAAAACCAATCAGGGTTCAAGCCTCTCGTTTGCACGGCAGACGTAAAAAATCACCGACCCCGCGCGATCAATCTTTTATGGCAAAATCGCCATTTTGTGTCATATTTGCGGTTTCTACGCGTATGGATGCAGCTGTCAAAAAGATCATGACCGACCTGAAAGGGCGGAAATATGCCCCGGTGTATTTTTTGCAAGGGGAGGAGACCTTCTACATCGATGTTGTGGCCGATTACATTGAAAAGCATGTATTGTCGGACGGCGAGCGAGGATTTAATCAAGTGGTGGTGTATGGCAAAGATGCGACGATGGCCACCATTCTAACACACGCAAAGCGGTTTCCGATGATGTCGGAGCGACAGGTGGTGATTGTTAAAGAGGCGCAAGACATTCAGGACCTTGGCAAGGACATTGGGGCGAAGCTGCTGCTCGACTATCTCTCCAAACCGGCGCCCACGACAGTGCTTGTATTTTGCCACAAACACAAGAGTCTCGATAAACGTAAAGAGCTCGGAAAGAAGATCGATCAGCTTGCTGTGACGATCAACACCAAGAAGCTATACGACAACCAACTGCCGGAGTTTGTCGCTGACTATGCCAAGGAGAAAAAGATTGGTATGGATGACCGGGCCGTGCAAGCCCTGTGTGAGTTCGTGGGCAATGATCTGAACCGGTTGGCCAACGAGGTCGATAAGCTGATTATTTCCCTGCCGCCAGGCGAGAGCATCACCGCCGAGCGTGTCATGGCAGGGGTTGGGGTGAGTAAAGAATACAACATTTTTGAATTGCAGAAAGCTATTCTGCAACGTGATACGTTACTGGCCAATAAGATCGTTAACTACTTTGAAAGTAATACGAAGAAGAGCCCGATGATACCGGCGGTAGCCTACCTGTTCTCATTCTTCAGCAAGACGTTGATGGCCAGCCAGGCTTCTGACAAGTCTGATAAAGGCTTAGCTAGTGAACTGAAAGTGAGCCCCTATGCTGTACGTGATTACAGCTTGGCTTTACGTCAATATCCCGTCTCCAAGATCATCGATAACATTGCCAGCATCAAAGATGCAGACTTGAAGTTGAAAGGTGTCAACACGGGTTCTGCCGACGACGGGCAGATCTTCCGGGAGTTGGTATGGCGTCTGATGCATTGATCGGGCGAAGCAAATCTGTTATATAGTTGCACATTCGTATAGCGTGGCACTATATTTAAGTCCATGTCGACAGCGTACACTATTTTTTTGGCGCTTTTTTGGTTCTTTATTTGCAATAAAACTTTGGCAGCGCTGTTTAATCTTAAATCGTATCCCGAACTCATGCACAGGTATATAGCCTTTTTGTTCTTTGCTTGTATCGCGTCCAGTAGTGTGCTGGCCCAGGATCAGCTCTCGCAGCAGAATGTCGAGAAGCTGTATCATCGGGGCACCGAATTGCTGGAGCATTCGAACTATGGCGCCGCCCGGCAGGTATTCTCTGAATTCCTGGCGCAGGCTTCGCCCCGCGATCCCCGCCGTGGGGAAGCGGAATACTATGTTGCCTTCAGCGCGCTGAACCTGGGACACCGCGATGGCGAAAAGCTCATTGACGATTTTATCGACCGCTATCCGTCGAGCCCCAAGGCTTCGACCGCCTATTATGATCTGGCCGTATCGTTCTACGCCGAGGGGAATTTTACGAAATCCTCGAACTACTTTAAGAAGGTGAACTTCCCGGCGCTGACGGCCGACCAGCAAGCGGAAGGCCACTTTAAGTGGGGCTATAGCTATTTCAACCAGAAGAAGCTCGACGAAGCGTTGGAGCAATTCAACTTTGTGAAGCGTCAAAGCAATTCGTATACCGCCGCGTCGAATTACTATGCCGGCTTTATTGAATACTCGAAAGGTCAGTTCGATGAAGCGCTAACGGACCTGAAGAAGGCAGAGGCCAGTCCGTCGTATGCGCCCATCGTGCCGACGTTGATCGCCAATGTGTATTACCGGCAGAAGCGTTACGACACCTTGATTGAGTACGCTAACCAACTGAAGTCACGGACCGACCTGACCAATGCGGAGGAAATCTCCATGTTGGTGGCGGAAGCCTACTATTACAAAGGCGACTTTAAGAAGGCCATCGAGGCCTATGAAAAATACTTTGCCAACAACGCCAAGGCTGAAAGCGGTTTACTGTTCCGGGCGGGCTATGCGCACTATGCCACGGGCAACACCGTCCGCGGCATCGAGTTCCTGGAAAAGTCCGCGGCCTCAAAAGATACGGTGAGCTATTATGCTTCGTATTACCTGGGGATTCTGCACCTGAAACAGGGCAACAAGCCCCTGGCGTTGAACGCCTTTGATTATGCCCGTAAGAACCCCAAGGACGCATCGCTGGCGGAAGAAAGTGCATTTCAGTTTGCCAAAATCTCGTATGATGCAGGGAAGCAAGACCAGGCTGTTGCCGAGTTTGAGCGGTATCTGAAAAATTCCCCTACAGGCGTACACGCCAATGAGGCGAAAGAGCTTTTGGCGCAGGCGTATATCAATGGTAATAACTTTAACAAGGCCATCGAATATATCGAGGCTTTGCCCTCGCGGAATAACTATGTAAACCAGGCCTATCAAAAGGCTGCGTACCTGAAGGGCTCTGAATTGTTTAATAAGGAAGATTACGCGGGCGCGATCCAGTATTTTACGAAATCGCTGGAATACCCGAGTGATCCGAAGTATACGGCGCTGGCCAGCTTCTGGATTGCCGAAAGTTACTCGCTCGGGGAGAAATATGAACAAGCCATTCCGCATTATCAGAAAGTGATCGCCCTGGGCACGGCGGCGGACGCCGATGTGGCGTTGAAGACCCGCTATGGTCTGGGTTACGCATTTTACAATACCAAGGGATATGACAAGGCACTGGTGAATTTCCGGGAGTTTGTCAACAAAGGCAGCAAAAACACGCCCAATTATGCCGACGGTATGATCCGGCTGGCAGACTGTTATTACGTGAGCAAACAATACGATGAGGCGTTGAACACCTACAACCGGGCGAAGTCCATGAGCTCGTCGGAGCATGACTATGTATTGTTGCAAGGTGGCATTATGAACGGCATTCAGCGGAAGTATGCCGATGCCCGTAACCAGTTTACCGAGCTGATCAAGAACTATCCCAAGTCGCAATATCGTGATGAGGCGATCTTCCAGCGCGCCCAATACGAGATTGAACAAGGAAACTATACCGCTTCGGTGGATGGCTTGTCAATTCTGATCCGGGAGAGCCCGTCGTCGCCCTATTTACCGTATGCGTATATGCGCCGGGCGGCATCGTACTCTAACCTGAAGCAACCAGACAAGGCTATTCAGGATTACAGTACGGTCATTCAGCAGTTCCCGACCCATCCGGCGGCGCAGGAGGCATTGACGCCGTTGCAAGAGTCGCTGAATCTGGCCGGCCGCGCGGGTGATTTCGAAACTTACCTGGCGCAATTCAAGAAAGCCAACCCATCGAATACCAGCCTGGAAAGTGTGGAATACGAGGCGGCCAAGAACCTCTACTTTGATCAGCAATACCAAAAGGCGATTGTCAGCCTGCGAAATTTCTTATCGTCGTATCCGCAGACATCGCATGCCCAGGAGGCCAGCTATTACATGGCCGAGTCACATTTCCGTCTGCGGGAATTTGACAAGGCGCTGCCGATCTACACCAACTTAAGCAATGACCGCTCCTTTACCATGGGGAGCCGGGTAGTGGCTCGTATGGCAGAGATCAATTTTACACAGAGTCGTTATGCAGAGGCGATTACGGCCTATCATCGCCTGGAGCGCATGGCCGTGAACAAAAAGGAGCAATACAACGCCTGGTCCGGATTGATGGAATCGTTTTACCTGCAGGCACAGTATGACTCGGCCGATGTGTATGCACGGACCATCATTGAGCGGGGTAATATCAATGCCGGTGCACAGAACAAGGCGTCGTTGTACCTGGGTAAAACTGCCCTGGCGCGTGGCGACTACGATACGGCGAAAGATGAGTTTCTGAACACCCTTAACGCGGCACGTGATGAGTATGGTGCGGAGGCAAAATACCTGCTGGCGAAAGTATTTTATACACAGAAAGAATACAAACAAAGCTATGAGACACTGACCAGCTTGACGAATGACTTCGCCACATACGAGGTATGGGTAGGGAAGGCGTTCCTGCTGATGGCAGATAACTTTGTTGCGCAGAATAATATCTTCCAGGCACGGGCTACGTTGCAGTCGCTGATTGACAAGTTTCCGCAGCAGGCCGTGAAGGATGAGGCCAAAGTAAAGCTCAGGCAGCTGGAGCAGAACGAAGCTGCAAAACAAAAGGCATTGGATGCCGACACGCTCGAAAACAATTGATTATCTGCTGACCTTGAAAGGAATGATATATCGTAATCTAAAAATATCCGCCCTGATGCTACTGCTGGTGGGGGTATCGTTTGCCGCCCGGGCTCAGGACGAAACCGGTGAACTGGAGTCGCGGGAAATTGTGATCGAGAAGGTGCGCGAGATCACCCTGCGCAAGGCCAACCGCAATTTTGAAAAGATTCCGCCGCGCCCTGCAGAGAACATCAAGGCCCCTATGACGTACGACTTCCAATCGTTCAGCTTCCAGGCGCCACAAGTAACGACGCAAATGCGCCCGCTCAAGCTTAAACAAGAGACTTCGCGAGACGTGCACGGCGGATATTTACGATTGGGCTATGGCAACTATTCGTCGCCGCTGTTAGAGGCATACCTCAATACACGTAAGGATAAAAACAAGCTGCTGGGCGCGTATCTGTATCACCATAGCTCGGGTAAGGGGCCGGTCGACGGCAAGAACTCCGGCAGTGGCACGACGGGAATCTCGCTGGCGGGTAGCTCCTTTAGTGACGCCATCGCGTTGTCGGGTAATGTCGGTTTTGAAAACCGCACGACTCATTTTTATGGTTACCCCGAGGAGGTGCCGGTAGACCGCGACACTCTGAAGCAAGCCTATAATATCTTTCGGTTGGCGGGGACGATCTCCAATGCAAAAAACTCTGACTTTGCGTATAAACTGGGGGCAGGATTTAGTTACCTATCCGATAAGTTCGATGCACGCGAGACAGAGGTGGGCCTGAACTTCGGCTCCTCTTACGAGATAGACGAAGACTCCAAGATCGCATTGAAAGCCGACTATACCGTCATTACGCGCAAGGATGCACACATCGATGCGAAACCCCGTAGCCTGTTTGTGGTGAATCCAACGTATAACTTTCCGGCAGCGGAGGACCTCCAGTTGAGCGTGGGGTTTGTCGTCGCATACGAGAACGACTCTATCGATTCAAAAGATTTACATGTATATCCTGACGTGCGGGCGACCTATCCGCTCAGCCCGACCGTAGATGCAGTGGCGTTCCTGACCGGCGGTATTGAGAAAGTGTCATTGCAGACCTTGTCATATGAGAACTTATGGCTGGCCCCGGACATCGCCATCTTTCATACCAATAAGACACTTGATTTTGGTGTAGGCATTAATGCCCGTCTGGGGAATAAGGTCTCGGCGCACGCCGGCTTATCGCTGTCAACGTTGAAGAATCTGTACTCCTACGTGAATGGTTTGGAAGACCAGTCGAAGTTTTACGCGGTATATGACGAAGGTACCACGAAGCGCACCAACCTGTATGCAGCATTGAGCTATGCCCAGTCGGAGCAGGTGAAGTTTATGTTGCGGGGCGACTTCTATGGCTACAACGCCGGCGACCTGGATGAAGTGTATCATCGTCCGACAACCAAGCTGACGGCCAACGCTTCGTACAATATATACCAGAAGATCATCTTGTCGGCCGACCTGATTGCACAAGGCGGCATGAAGGCCTATGATGCCACCCAGGATAAGACGGTAAAGCTCGACGGTGCTTTTGACCTGAATGCAAAAGTCGAATATCTGTTCTCACCGACCTTCTCGGCATTCGTTCAGTTGAACAATATCACCTCTAACAAGTACCCGCTCTACCTGCATTACCCGGTGCGGGCCTTCCAGGCATTGGCCGGAATCACGTGGAGCTTTTAAGTAAGATGGTCTGAGTCCTGAAGGTATTTTTGCGATGGTCGAAATTTCGCTTATTTTTGTCTGAATGACCATTTTCTTACACCTCTAACTACCAGAACATGGCAAGAAGAAAGAAGCTAAGCGACGAACAATCCCCCGAAAATACCGACAATATCCACCAGGAATCAGACGACAACTTTGGCCTTCCGGAAGTAGAGTATGAGCCGCTGAACCGGGACGATTCAACACCTGTTGAAGAGCCCGCCAGCACGAATACGTCGTATACTTCGCAACACGAGGAAACGGTTGAGCCGGAGTATGTCGAGCCGGTGTCTGCCCATGATGAGGAAGTATTGGACGAAGATTCCGCTTATGCACCTATTCACACGTACGAAGAGGACGAGCCTGCGTCGGTATGGCCTAAGGTATTGATCATTATTGTGCTCCTGGCCGTTGCGGGTGGTGCGGCGTGGTATTTTGGCTACGAGCGGCCACGTAAGCAAGCGATAGAGGCGGCGGCGCAAAAGGAACGGGATGATAAGGTTGCAGAAGATGCGCAGCTGAAGCGGGATTTGGAGATCGCCGAGCAGAAGCGTCGGGACGATGAACGTCGCGCTGATTCCCTGGCGAACCTGGCGCCGAAGGAAGGCAGCGTAGAAGCCCTGACAGAGCGTACCGGTCGTTATTACGTGGTGATTGCCAGCGCGATCGACGACGATCTGATTAAGGATTATGCCACGAAGCTGAGCAAAAACGGCGTAGTGTGCCGCATTATTCCACCGTTTGGAAAGACGAAGTTCAGCCGACTGGCGGTGGACGCGAAAGACACCTATGCGGATGCACAGGAGACAGCCGACGGCATGAAGGGTGGCGACTACGGGAACGAAATTTGGGTGGTGCGCTACTAGCACCATTTTTGCTATACAATAAAGTATGACATCGCGACAGGAAAAGAAGAACGAACAAGTGGCCTTTTTGGTGTCGGTCGGCATTCACGCCGTCGCCCTGCTGGCTATGTTCTTTATTGTGGCCTGGCGAACGCCCGATCCGCCGTACGGTGGTGAGCCCGGTGTCGAATTGAATTTTGGCCTGGATACTGAAGGGGGTGGCGATGTACAACCGCAAACACCGGTAGGCTCAGGCGGCACGCAGCCCGAAGAACCGCAACGTAATGAAATACCCCAGGCAACACCGCCTCCGGCTGCCCCGAAAGAGCAGGTAGAGGAGAAGATGGTGACCTCGGAAGAAGACGACGCACCGGCCATTGTTAAAGAAGAAAAGAAGGAAACAAAACGCCCTGCAGAGACCCCGCCGGTAAAGCAACCTACGGAAACGAAAAAGCCTGAGGCTAAGAGAGAGGAGCAGAAACCCAAGCAGGAGGTAAACCCCAACGCGGTGTACAACCCTGCCGGGCAAACCAACAGCACCAACAAAACTACGGAAGGCCGTGCCGGAAGCCCAGGCAGCCATGGTGACGACAAAGGCAAAACGGGGGACAAAGGAAACCCGGAAGGCTCGCTGGACGCAAAAGCTTTATACGGTAAACAAGGTAACGGCAATGGCGGCGACGGCTCAAGCCTGTCGCTCGACGGTTGGGTGTGGGATGCGATACCTCGCCCGACCGTACCCAATAACGAAACCGGCCGCATTGTATTTGATATTGTGGTGAATGCTGAGGGCGAGTTGGAAAAGATCACGGTTGCTGAGAATAGCCTGAGCCCGGAAGCGGCGAAGGCGTGTCGTGCGGCGGTGGAGAACCTGACATTCTCCCGTACGGGTGCCAATGTACCACAGGCCTCACGTGGCAAAATTACCTTTGTGGTGCGGTCCCGGTAATAAGCACCATGTCCACCTTTGTTTCTTACGCTGAGGTATTAGAGTATCTATACGCCAACCTCCCGATGTTTCATCGGATAGGTGCCGCGGCGCTAAAACCCGATTTAACAAACACTCTTGCCCTATGCGCTGCATTGGGTAATCCACAAGAACGATTCAAGACGATTCACGTAGCCGGTACCAACGGTAAAGGCAGCACCTCGCATACGCTGGCGGCGGTCTTACAAACAGCGGGATATAAAACAGGCTTATTTACTTCCCCGCATTTAAAATCTTTTACCGAGCGTATACGCGTGTCGGGGCAGCCTGTCGAAGAGGCCTTCGTGGTTGATTTCGTAAATCGCATTCGTACGGCAGCAGATACTATTGAACCGTCTTTCTTCGAGGTTACCGTGGCCATGGCCTTCGACTATTTTGCTCAACAGCAAGTAGACGTAGCGGTAATCGAGGTGGGCCTGGGTGGCCGTCTGGACTCTACAAATATTATCACGCCGGTGCTATCGATCATTACCAACATCGGCTGGGACCATCAGGACATTCTGGGAGATACACTGCCGAAGATCGCTGCGGAGAAAGCGGGAATCATTAAGCCCGCGGTGCCGGTAGTTATCAGTCAGCACCAGCCGCAGACGGATGAAGTGTTTATGATCAAAGCGCAGCGTGAATCTGCGCCTTTGATCTTTGCGCCTGACCGGTATAGTGTACGTGTGACCGATGCTTCCACGTCGCTGGATATATACCGCGACGGTGTGTGTTTATTTGAAGGTATCACCCTGGACCTGCAGGGCATTTATCAACAGAAAAATATACTGGGAGCGCTTGCTGCCGTGGAAGAGCTGCAACGGCAGGGGTGGGCTATTACCCAGGAGCATATCCGGGGCGGTGTGGGACAAGTGATGTCGCTGACAGGATTAAAGGGACGTTGGCAAATGCTTGGACAGCATCCGCTGATTGTTTGCGATACTGGACACAATGCTGACGGCATTGCCGAAGTTGTGCGACAGATCCGCCTGCAGCAATACAACCGGCTGTGGATAGTGTTTGGAGTGGTGAAGGACAAGGATATTCACTCTGTATTACAGCTTTTGCCAAAGGACGCGAACTATTATTTTTGCCAGGCCAGCGTTCCACGGGCGCTGGACGCAGAAGCCTTGGCGGCGCAGGCGCGCGCTGAAGGATTGCATGGAGAGGTGGTACGCGATGTGAACGAAGCACTGGCGCAGGCAAAAGCGAATGCCGGTCCCGACGATATGATCTTTGTTGGGGGCAGTACCTTTGTCGTGGCCGACCTGGCAGGAATCTGATCGATCATTAATAATTAAGAAGTGAAACGCAAGCAAGAGAGATTCCGGATCATTGAGGGGCTGGATAATGTCATAGAGCCAACAAAGGCGAATTATAACTCGATTAAGGGAAGCTGGCGGGAAAGCCACTTTAAAAATAACAATCCGATCACGATCGAGCTGGCCTGTGGTCGGGGCGAATACTCGGTGGCGCTCGGCAAATTGTTTCCCGAGCGAAACTTTATTGGCGTGGACATGAAAGGCGAGCGCATTTGGAAGGGCAGCACGTTGGCTGTTGAGCAAGGGCTTTCCAATGTGGCGTTCTTGCGCACGCAGATATTGCTGATCGAGAACTTCTTCGCGGTGGGGGAGGTGGATGAGATCTGGCTTACCTTTCCGGATCCACGTCCGCGCAAGCGCGATATCAAGCGCCGGCTGACAAGTCCGCGGTTTTTGGAAATGTATCAGCGTTTGCTGAAACCGGGCGGTTATGTACGATTGAAGACCGACAATACGTTGTTGTATACCTATACGCTGGAAGAGTTGCAGCAGCGTACGGATATTCTCGACCTGCAGTATACCGATCGTGTGTATGAGTCGCCGTTGCGGCCGGAGTGTTTTGATATTAAGACGCGGTTTGAAGAGATGTTTGCTGCCAAAGGCGAGACAATCAAATACCTGCGATTCCATTTTTAAAGACAATTAATTACCCCATCTCTATATGCACGACGAAACAAATTTTGAGCTGGAAGAGCGCTTTCTGACGGCCGACCGATTGATCAGCGAAGGGCAGCTGCGGGAGGCGGCCCAAACGCTGGAGGATATCCTGGCGGAGGCGCCTGACTTTGGCAAGGCGCACAACCACCTGGGCTGGCTGTATGAAACCAAATTCAAGAATTACGATCGTGCGGAAGAACACTATCGATTGGCCGTGAAGTTTGCGCCGGGTTACGCGGCGGCCTATTACAATTACTGCTACTGTCTGGCAGCGCTGCGCAAACACGATGAGCTGGAGATCATTCTTGGTCTGGCGTTAAAGGTGCCGGGCATCAACTACGCGACGTTGTACAATGAGTACGGTATGATGCGCGAAATACAAGGGCGGTATGACGACGCCATTCATTATTTCCGACTGCACATTCAGAATTCCTTTGATTCCAAAACCATCGATTCTGCTGTGGAATCCATCAGTCGGTGTGAACGCAAAAAGAAGCTGACCGTGTAACCGGTCGTGGGCACGGTTTTTACCCGTTCGTGACAAAACATTCTGTCATGAACACATACAGTCAAGATAACCTTACGGGTCGCAACCACGAAGGGGTGCATCCGAACCTTCCAGTGAAGTACCTTACTGCTTCGTCGGTCATTGGCGACGACGTGTATAACCCTGCCGGCGAAAAGCTAGGGGATATCAAAGATATAATGCTCGACATTCGCGAGGGCAGTATTCAATACGTGGTTTTGGAGTGTGGGGGCTTCCTGGGTATTGGCGAGAAGCTGTTTGCCATTCCATTCCGAATGCTGCAAATCGATCCTAAGAATCAGGCCTTTGTATTAAACCAGGACAAGGAGACATTGAAGAATGCGCCCGGTTTTGACAAAGACCACTGGCCGGAAACCAACGATCATGGCCTGGAAAATGCGGGTACTTACTGGGGCGGTTTTATGGGCTCCAATACCGGTAGCGAACCGTATTAATATGACTTATACGCCGGCGTGGCCGGAGCTTTACACAAATGTGGCGCGGGTTGTCCAAATCCGCGCTTTTTTTGTCTTTCTACGTTAGCTTTTACGCTGCGATTGAAGTAGTGATAGTATGTTGTAATTATTTGATAATCAGTATTTTTATTGCCTGGATAATGATTTTTTAATATTCCGGGCATAGTCAATTAATCCGCCCGTGGTATTTTTATACTGTTAACTTTTCTTTTAGGTTTGAAGACCGGTGCGCGTTAGTGCGCCGGGTTCATGAAAACGAGGTATGGGCAAAAAAAAGAAGCGTGACGTAGAGCTCGTCATACTGTCCGATATACATCTTGGCACATACGGCTGCCACGCCCAAGAACTCCTGCGCTACCTCAAGACTATACGCCCGAAACGTCTCATCCTGAATGGCGACATCATCGATATGTGGCAGTTTAGCAAGCGGTATTGGCCAACGTCGCATATGCAGGTGATCAGACACATTATGGGGCTGTTAGCTAAGAATACCAAGGTGATCTACCTCACGGGGAATCATGACGAAATGCTTCGCAAGTTTGCGGGGTTACGCCTGGGTTCTTTTCACATAGGCAACAAAGTGGTATTAAAGCTGGCGGGCAAACGTGCCTGGGTGTTTCATGGCGATGTATTTGACGTAACGATGCAGCACTCCAAATGGCTTGCTAAACTGGGAGCCATTGGCTACGACACCCTTATTCTGATCAATACCTTTGTTAACTGGTGCCTTAACCGGTTGGGGCGGGAGAAGATCTCACTCTCCAAGCGGGTGAAAGACAGTGTGAAGTCTGCTGTGAAGTTCATCAACAAATTTGAAGAAACGGCAGCGGAGATAGCCATTGACAATGGCTATGATTATGTGGTGTGCGGCCATATTCACCAGCCGGAGATCCGGAAGATTCAGACGGAGAAGGGGGAGGTTATGTACTTGAACTCCGGTGATTGGATCGAAAATCTGTCCTGTCTGGAATACGATCTGCGCACGGGCTGGCGCATTTACCGGTATGCAGAAGACAAGGTTGCCCAAAGTGTGAAGCTGCCGAAGCGTTTTCGGGGTGACAAGCTCGACAACGACGAAATTTTTCGCGACCTTGTCAATGAATTTTTAACCGTCAAGAAGTGAGAATATTATTTGCCATCCAGGGCACCGGCAACGGGCACATTGCTCGTGCGGAAGACGTTGTTCCGATCCTGCAGCAGTATGGAGAGCTCGACCTTTTTGTAAGCGGCGCACAGGCCGACATCAAGCTGAGCTATCCGGTGAAGTATAAATCCAAAGGCTTGAGCTTTTTCTTTGGCAAAAACGGCGGTATCGACTTTCTGAAAACCTTTAAGCAAAATAGCTCGAAGGACGTGTATCGGGAGATCAAGAAATTTCCCATTGAGAAGTATGATCTGGTGATTAACGACTTCGAACCCATTTCAGCCTGGGCCGCGCGGAAGTACGAAATTCCTTGTGTAGGATTGAGCCACCAATCGGCGTTGCTGTCGCCGCGGGTACCCAAGCCGCGTAAGATTGACCCTGTCGGCGAGTGGGTGCTGCACAACTATGCGCCGGTAGATCAGTATGTTTCCTTTCACTTTGAACGTTACGATGATAACATCTTTACGCCGGTGATCCGATCGGCGGTGCGCGAGCAGAAGCCGGTGGAGAAGGAACATTATACAGTATACCTGCCATCGTACGACGACCGCAAGCTGGTACCGATCCTGGCACGGATTCCACAAATCGAGTGGCATATCTTTTCCAAGCATGCACGGAAGCCTTATCACGTAGGTAAGCTTTCCGTATATCCCGTGAGCAAAGATGATTTCGCCCGCAGCATGACATCCGCGAAAGGCGTATTGTGTGGTGCCGGCTTTGAGACTCCAGCCGAAGCGTTGTATCTCGGCAAGAAGTTGATGGTGGTGCCGATGAAGTCGCAGCTCGAACAGCACTATAATGCAGCGTCACTGGAGAAACTCGGTGTACCGATCCTGAAGAAGGTGAAGAAAAAGAATATTGAAAGGATTATTGAGTGGATCGAGACCTCGGATCGCATAACGGTAGACTACCCGAATACGACGGCCGAAGCTGTAGCCCGCGCGATTGACGCGGCTCGTCGCTGATATTTCAAAACTTCATGCCTTCATAACGTGTCTGTAATGACGGGATAACCTTGTCATGCTATTTTTCCTAAGCGAAAATGATATGCGTGATAAGAATGACAAGAGAAGTTTCCGGATACTAGTGGTAGACGATGACAGGGACATCCTGGAGCTGCTGGAGTACAACCTCGAAAAAGAAGGTTTCCACGTAAAGGGTATTGATGAAAGTCAGGATGCTGTAAAGGCAGCGTTGGCATTTTCCCCAGATCTGATTATTCTTGACATCATGATGCCGCACCCCAACGGCATCGAGATCTGCCGGGAGCTGCGCTCCATCAAGCGTTTTGAGGATATTTACATTTTCTTTCTTTCAGCCAAGTCGGAACACTACTACCACGAAGCTGCTCTCGACACAGGAGGTGATGATTACATTGAAAAGGTGATCGGCCTGCGGGCGCTGACGTACAAGGTGGCGACCGTGCTGAAGCGCAATTTTGTTATCCGTAAGAGTATTCCGGAGTTGAAGATCGGCAACCTGAAAATTCACCGAAAGTCGACGTCGGTTATGATTGACAACGACGAGATTACGTTAAGCCGGCCGGAGTTTGAGCTTTTGTTCTTTTTTGCGCAGAACCCTCGCAAGGTTATCTCACAAGAGAACCTGTTGCAAAATATCTGGGGTTCGGAGATATATCTTTTTGACACATCTATTGACGTGTATATCCAAAGCCTTCGTAAGAAACTGGGGTTAGATATCATCCACCGCATGGGCGATAACCGCTACCGGCTTCATATTCGGTAGTCTATCTCAATCGGTATCGAGCATTTCCAGGATCTCGCCCAGCTCGTTGTATTCGCGTAAGCCGGGACGATCCTCCTGACCGCCTTGTAATGCCAGGCCCCGGATGCCTCCTCCGTCCAGTAGCGCTTGTACCAATGATGTTTGTTGCACCATGACCAGTACCGGATATTTTGTTGTGAGCTGCAGCAGGGCGGGGTCGTCCGGATCGATCAGCACATAGGTTGGATTGCTACCCGCCGGTATCTGCTCGCCCGGGGCCAGGGCTAGAATGTAGGGCAGCGATGGTTCGCGCGATAAAATCGTTAATTCCTGCAGGCCCAGTTCGATCATGTCGGGTCGGTATTCCTCCTGGATGCCGGGCCACTCGGCGGCGTCTGACATGCCGTAAAGTTCCGCTACGATCTGGGGGCCGGTAACCCAACCGCGTATTTCCTGGAATTGTTTCGGTGTAATGTGATTTTCCTGTCCGGATACAGCCCTGAATCCCAATAAATCGGCGCCCATGCCAGCACAGTACCGTGCGTCGCTCAGGTTAGTGATGCCCCCTACTTTTACGAATGTTCTTAATGCCATAGCTTTAATGCCCGCGAAAAAATAACTTTGAACGGCTTACGTTCAGATTCAAGCGCGGATTTAGATAAAATTGATTAATCAGTGAAATTTTTTGCCGGTTTTCTGTTGTCAACGGTGTTTTTGGCATTGGTGTCGTGCGACTCCGGCGATGATGCAGGCGTTCCCGACAGGGGGTATCGTTATTTTCCGTTGGCCGTCGGTCATTACCAGCTCTACGACGTGGTTGAAATTAGGTATACGCTGCGCGACCCCGACACGGCCCGATATGAACTGCACGTGGAGATGACCGATGCCTTTCTCAATGCCGACGGCGACTCGACGTATGTCGTGTACCGCAGCAAGCGCTTGCCTGGCGAAGTGGCCTGGACATACCTGGAAACGTGGTCAGCACGGCGCACCTCCGAGGAGTTGGTGATACAGGAGGAGAACATGCCGTATGTTAAGTTGCGCTTTCCACCCTACAACGGGCAAATATGGAATGGTAATGCGTATAACACCGGCGAGCGTGATGATTACCAATTGGACTCGTTGGGGCAGGGGCAAACCCGTGGCGCGCAGCACTTTGACGATTGTGTGACGGTGTTGCAGCATGACAACGACGACTTCATTGTTTTTCTCGACCAGCGCAAGGAGGTTTATGCTGCTAACATCGGACTGATATACAAAGAAACGACGCAACTGAGCTACTGTACGCAGCCCGGGTGTTTGGCGCAACAATTAGTGGAACAAGGCGTCATTTATAAACAATGGCTTAAGGAATATGGCAAAGTGGAATAGCCTGGTGGCGGCGTGGCTTGTTATTGTACTGGCAGTACCGTTGCAGGCGCAGGTTAACCGGTATGTTGTTGTGTTTAACAATAAGCAGGGTAGTCCGTATACGGTTTCCGAACCATCACAATTTCTGTCTCAAAGGGCGATTGATCGCCGTGTTCGTCAGGGTATCGTAGTAGAGGAACGCGATTTACCGGTATTGGAAACAAACGTAGCAACTGTACGCAGCACGGGGGCGGATGTGTTTTTCCGTTCGCGATGGATGAACGCCGTGTTAGTACAATGCGACGCTTCGTTGCTGCCGGCATTGCGCAGTCTGGCAGTGGTGGACCGTGTGGAGTTTGTGGCGCCCGAGGCACGGCTTGCGCCGAATGGTCGCAAGCGGGGCGACGCCAGGATCAAGACCACGAGTGCCGAAGTCACAGACACACAATTGTCGATGGTAGGAATTGATGCCATGCAAGCGGATGGGTTCCAGGGGGAGGGACTGACGATCGCCGTGTTGGACGCCGGGTTCCCGGGTGTCAATACAGCGCCTGCCTTTGGTGCGTTGTTTGCCCAAGATCGGATCGACCTGGCGGCGTCACACGACTTTGTTTACAATACCGACAATGTCTTTCAATACGATACGCATGGTACCGAGGTTTTCTCGGTGATTGCCGCACACCAGGAGGGAGTCTTTACCGGCGGCGCCTATGGTGCTCGTTATCAGCTGTATGTCACAGAAGATGCGGCGAACGAGCATCGCATTGAAGAATACAATTGGCTGTTTGCCGCCGAGCGGGCCGACAGTGCCGGAGCCGACATCATTCAGTCGTCGCTTGGATATTATGATTTTGACGATGCGTCGATGAACTACCGTAAGACAGACCTGGATGGAAAGACAACGGTTATAACCCGCGCGGCACAGTGGGCCGCCGATCGGGGCATTGCCGTGATTTGTAGCGCCGGCAATGAAGGTGCCGTAAGCTGGCAACTCATTACAGCTCCGGCGGATGCTAAAGGGGTGTTGGCCGTGGCAAGTGTGAACAGTGAAAAGATACGCGCGAGCTCCAGCTCGAAAGGCCCAAGCGCCGACGGCCGTATAAAGCCGGACGTAGCGGCGCAAGGTGTGAGTACCAGTGTGATCCGGGCCAACGGCGGACTGGGTACCGTAACGGGGACATCACTGGCCGCGCCGATTATCACCAGCCTGGTGGCCGGTGTCTGGCAACGCTATCCCGATTTAACAGCGGCTGAGTTATTGGAGGCCATTCGTCTGTCGGGCTCGCAGGCGGGTAAGCCCGATACACTGCTGGGATACGGTATTCCGAATTATAAAACTATCGAGACCTATTTTGCACAGCGTCGGGAAAACCCATTTCGGGTGTATCCCAATCCGATAGATGATGACAGCTTGCGGGTGCGCTCGTACCTGCCGGAGGAGTTTGATACGTGCCACGTCGAATTGCTTTCCCCGGAAGGCAAGCGGGTGATACAAAAGATCTTATATTTTTCAACCCAGACCCCCGAACGTGTCGTGGACTTATCGGTGCTGGGCACTGGACTTTATATCTGCCGTATTACCTGGCCAGGCGGTATGGTCACGCAAAAACTCGTACGACGCTAGGGATCGTTAGGGCCGAATCTGTATTTTAGCAGCCAGTTTCTTACCTGTCTCTTATGCCCCTTCCCATCATCGCGCCCTCTGTGCTGGCCTCTGACTTTGCCAACCTGCAGCGGGAAATCACCATGCTCAACGAAAGTGAAGCCCATTGGATTCATGTCGACATCATGGACGGTGTGTTCGTGCCCAATATCTCCATGGGGTTGCCCGTAGTGGAAGCCATCAACCGCCATGCGACGAAGCCCCTGGATGTACACCTGATGATTGTGCAGCCGGAGCGTTATGTGGAAGCTTTTCGGGCGGCGGGTGCGGCCAACATTTCGGTACACTTCGAGGCTTGCCCACACCTGCATCGAAACTTGCAGCAGATCAGGGCGTTGGGATGCAAGACGGGCGTCGCGATCAATCCGCATACTCCCATACAAGGGTTGGCCGACGTGATCGGTGATATTGACCTGGTATGTGTTATGTCGGTAAACCCGGGCTTTGGTGGTCAAAAGTTTATCGAGCACACCTACCGCAAGGTGCAGATGCTAAAGCAGTTGATAGACGATGCCGGGGCGAATACATTGATCGAAATTGACGGCGGCGTGACCCTGCAGAATGCTAAGCGGCTGTTGGATGCGGGGGCGGATGTGCTGGTGGCGGGTAGCTTTGTTTTCCAGGCGGCAGACCCGAGGGCGATGATCCGCGCCCTGGCCGCGGTGTAACCAGTCGTTACAGATTCTCGGACAGCGCCGTAACTTCGGCAGGATTTTTGACGTTCTACCTACCAAACTAACGAACCGCTATGCTGAAGGTATACTCTTTTATTGCCGTCTTTTTTCTTTTGATCTCTTGTTCTCGTTCCGTTACCCGTGTCGATCCTTCTGAACAGATAGACCTGAGCGGGCGCTGGAATGATACCGACTCGCGCATGGTGGCCGACAAGATGATCTACGACCTGTTCGACGCTGCGTCATTTAAGAACTATGCCAAGCAACTTGGGCGCAAGCCGGTGATTATCGTTGGAAGTATTCGTAATAAGACCTCCGAGCATATCGACGCCGACAACTATGTGAAGAAGATAGAAATGGTGGTGCTGAATTCAGCCGTGGCCGAGTTGGTGGAGTCGGACGAGTTTCGCGACAAGTTGCGCGTAGAGCGTACCGATCAGCAGGCTTTTGCCTCGCCGGAGACAGCCAAACAATTTGGCAAGGAGACAGGTGCAGACCTGATGCTGTTAGGAGAGATGACATCGGAGACAGACACCTATAACAAGAAACGGGTGGTGAATTATATCACGACCTTGTTCCTTACCGATATCGAAACTAACAAACGTATTTGGTACGGCCAGCAGGAGATCAAGAAGCTGGTGAAGAACTAAGTATTATGCGCCGCACGTTTTCGTATGCGCTGGTAGGAATTGTGGCATGCTGCCTGACAGCATGTGCCACGTACTATCAAAAGCACTTCGACTTTAACCGTGAGTTCGAGCGCGGCGACCTGCAGCAAGCGCTGGAGACGCTGAAGAAGAACAACCGTGAAGAGAACGGCAAAGCTCGTTTTCTATATTTTGTGAACAATGGGTTGTTACTTTCTATTCTGGGCAAATACGAAGAGAGCAACGAATACCTGGAGAAAGGCTTTCTTTTTGGTGAAGACCTTCACATTAATTATATCAACGAGGCTACCTCGTATCTGACCAATCCCAACTTTGCTGTATACCGGGGTGAAGACCATGAGCATCTCATGCTGCTGTACTTCAAGGCCATTAACTATCTGAAGTTAGGGCAGCCCGACAACGCATTGATAGAATGTCGCCGCCTCAACATCCGGCTGAATCAGCTTAGTGATAAGTATAAGGCAGAAGAGAAGTATCAGAAGGATGCGTTTATTCACAACCTGATGGGCATAATCTACCAGTCAACGCGCGACTATAACAACGCCTTTATTGCCTATCGCAATGCACTGGAAATTTATCAGGGCGAATATGCGAAGATGTTTGGTATGACGGTGCCTGAGCAACTTAAGCTTGATTTGTTGAACACGGCATACTGGACCGGGTTCTACGAGGAATTCGACAAGTTCAAAGAGGAGTTCGGGATGGAAGCTTATAAGCCGGCGGAACCCGAAGCGGAGCTGGTGTTCTTTTGGCACAACGGTCTTAGTCCGGTGAAGACGGAGTGGAGCATCAACTTTGCCATCAATCGTGGATCTGACAATATGGTGGTGTTTAAGAACGATGCGGTAGGGGTGGAGTTTCCTTTCCACGTGGAGGAGGACAAGGAGCGTGCGGACCTGGCAGATCTGGAAGTATTTCGGGTAGCCTTTCCGCGGTATCTGGAGCGGGCGCCCTATTTCAGTTCGGCGTCTGTGGATATCGGCGGCGAGCGTTACCCTATGCAACTGGGGGAAGATATCAGTAAGGTGGCTTTTTACAGCTTGAAGAAGCGTATGGTGGAAGAGTTTGGAAAGGGCCTTTTACGGGTTGCTTTGAAAAAAGTCGCAGAGCATAGTGTTCGCAAGGAAGATGAAGGGCTGGGGGCGGTGATCGGGCTGGTAAATGCCATGACTGAAAAGGCCGACACCCGGAACTGGCAGACACTACCGCATAGTATTTATTACAGCCGCGTGCCGTTAAAGGAAGGGGCGAATGAAATCGTATTCCAGTTGACTTCGGAGGCAACACGTACAACGGATTATAAATTTACCTATCAGGCAAAGAAGGGGCAGACACTTTTTCATACGTTCTCCTCGTTAGAGACTCAGTACACCCCCTCCCGGTACTACTAACGGATGCTCATGGCTACCAGATCGCATCAAAGGTGTCAAATCAACGGCTTGCCGAATCAACCCGGAAACAATCTTAGGATGATTGCTGAATTTCATTTACCTTTAGCCTTCAATAGCCAGATTGTGAAGGGCTTACATTTTTTAGCTTAATGGCTTTAACACGCACTTTTAGAAAGCCTTACGTCATAGCCGCCCTGGTGCTGGTCTCGCTGGCAGCAATGCCCGAAGCATTTGCCCAGTATGAGACGGAGCAGGAAGCATCCGTACCGTTGGAGTATTTTTACATCAAGCGGCAGGGCACTGGTTTGTTCCGCCGTATTCTCAGCAAAGTAACGTTCGGTCTAAGCACAGGCTATGGGTCGACAACCTTTAAGCACGAGCTGGATGGGTTTGGTATTTTGCAGAATCCGGACTCGATGCCCAAGTTGTTTCAGGGCAACAACGCCGCGCAAGGTTATTCCAACTGGTTTAACAAGGTACAACCCGAGGGCAACACGCTTCAACCGGGTGGTTTTCAGGTTAACTCGGATACCGCGGACATCGGCTTCAAAAGCAAATCGTTCAACATCCCCATTCGTGCGACGCTGCATGTAGAATTTAATCGCTACCGCATTGGTGGCGGATATTCGTTTGAGTACACGAGCGTCGGCGACTTTCGGCCGTTGCGCTACCAGGATCGGATCGGCAACTACTCGCCTGAAGTGACCAGCTTTTTCCTGAAGAAGTATTTTGTGCTGCTGGGCGCATCGGTGTATCGCTACAACGATTACCTGCTGGTGGTAGACGCCAACATTGGTGGCTATGCCATGGGCAAGAAGTTTGACAAGAACGCGATGAAGAAAGGCGTCTTTGTGAACCTGGGCGTGACCGTGGAGCGTGAGATGTCGGAATATTTCCGCCTGTTTGTGCGCCCGTCCTACGAGATCAAAAGCTACAAGCTCAACGTGCCCGAGACAGGACAGTCTATCCAGCATCGCTTTAATGCCTTTTACATTAACGTAGGCGCCACATATCGCATTCCGGAGCTGCGTCGTTGTTTCCTCAAGACATGCCACGCGCAGATGAACCACGCGCATGGCAACCGGGAATACCGCAGTCGCAAACACCCGATCTACAAGAAGCAAAATCCACACTACGGCGAGAACTATCCGACACTCATCAAGTACAAAGGCAAGAACAAAAAGAAGCTGAATCCCTACTAGGCGAAGGCTTCCTTCAGGTGTTTTTAGACCTGCTTTCCGTGTGCGCGCCAGCCTTGCAAAAACAAGCGTTTTGTTATCACAACTATTCCACTTCAGCGCTTAATTTTTAATGCTTTTTGCTATCTTGCGAGGCCTAAAAAAAGGCTTAATTTAAGCTAAAACAACCCATTTAGATGGCAGAAGAAACCAGCGGCCTGGTCCCAGGCAGGCAAAGTATAATTCCGATCAATATTGAAGACGAAATGCGTGGTGCGTACATCGATTATTCGATGTCGGTGATCATCTCCCGCGCACTTCCAGACGTGCGTGATGGGCTCAAGCCAGTGCACCGCCGGGTGCTTTTCGGTATGCTTGAGCTGGGAGTGAATTATAACAAACCGCACAAGAAGTCCGCCAGAATTGTGGGGGAGGTACTCGGTAAGTATCACCCGCACGGTGATGCGTCCGTGTACGATACCATGGTCCGGATGGCCCAGGACTGGTCCCTGCGCTACATGTTAGTAGATGGACAAGGTAATTTTGGTTCGATCGACGGCGACTCGCCGGCAGCCATGCGTTACACGGAGGCTCGTCTGCGTCGCATCGCGGAAGAAATGCTGATGGACATCAACAAAGATACGGTTGACTTCCAACCTAACTTTGACGACTCGCTGAAAGAACCCTCTGTGCTGCCCGGCAAGATTCCGAACCTGCTGTTGAATGGCTCTTCGGGTATTGCCGTAGGTATGGCGACAAACATGGCGCCGCATAACCTGCGCGAGGTTGTAGACGGTATTCACGCCTACATTGACAATAGAGACATTACCATCCCGGAACTGATGAAGTTCGTCACTGCGCCGGACTTCCCAACCGGGGCGTTGATCTACGGCTATGCGGGTGTGCAAGAAGCTTTCCTGACGGGGCGAGGTCGTGTAGTGATGCGTGCCAAGGCAGAGATCGTTACATCCGCCTCCGGCAAGGATCAGATTGTGGTCACGGAAATTCCGTACATGGTCAACAAGGCCATGATGATCGAGAAGACGGCCGCGCTGATAAACGAAAAGAAGATCGAAGGTATTTCGGATCTTCGCGATGAATCTGACCGTGAAGGCTATCGCATTGTATACGATCTGAAGCGTGATGCAGTACCGAATGTGGTATTGAATAACCTCTTCAAATACACTCAGTTACAGTCTACGTTCGGTATCAACAATGTAGCGTTGGTAAAAGGACGCCCGATGACGCTGAACCTGAAGGACATGATCCACCATTACGTGGAGCATCGTCACGAAGTGATTATTCGGAGAACGAAGTTTGAGCTGGCGGAGGCGGAGCGCCGCGCGCATATTCTTGAAGGTTATCTCATCGCGCTCGATCACCTGGACGAGGTTATTAGCTTGATTCGGAATTCAAAAGATCCTGAAGCGGCGAAAGAAGGTTTGATACAACGCTTTGGATTGTCGGAGATTCAAGCCAAGGCTATTCTCGACATGCGCCTGCAACGTCTCACCGGCCTGGAACGCGATAAGATCCAGGATGAATATAAAGAGGTAAAGGCGCTCATTGATCGCCTCAATGCCATCCTGGCAGATGAAGGTCTGCGAATGCAAATCGTTAAAGATGAGTTGACGGAGCTCAGGGAACGCTATGGTGACGCTCGGCGTACCGAAGTGATTCACAGCGACGACGACATCTCAATTGAAGATATGATCCCGAACGAAGAGATGGTGATTACCATTTCCAACCAGGGATATATCAAGCGCACGTTGCTTTCCGAGTATCGTACGCAAGGACGCGGTGGCGTTGGTTCAAAAGGTGTCAGTACCAAAGAAGACGATTTCACGGAGCATCTTTTCATCGCACATGCGCATAACTACCTGTTGATCTTTACGGATCAGGGCAAGGTGTATTGGAAGAAGGCCTACGAGATTCCGGAAGGGAATAAGATTTCGAAAGGACGTGCCATTCAAAATCTGATCAACATTGAGTCGGGGGATACAGTACGCGCAATCATTAAGGTCAAGAGCCTCACGGACGACGCCTATATCAATAATAACTATGTCATTCTCTGTACAGAGAACGGTATAATTAAGAAGACGTCACTGGAAGCATACTCGCGGCCGCGTCAGGGGGGTATCAACGCCATTACCATTCACGAAGGCGACCGCCTGCTGAACGCATCGTTGACCAATGGTAGCAACCACATTATCATTGCGAAGAGCGAAGGTAAGGCTGTCCACTTTAATGAAGCCGACGTACGCCCGATGGGGCGGATGGCTGCCGGTGTGCGGGGTGTAACGCTGGAAGGCGATACCGACAAGGTAATCGGCATGGTCTGCATAACCCGCGACGATGCCAACCTGCTGGTGGTGTCAGAACACGGTTACGGAAAGCGTTCGTCGATTGACGATTACCGTATTACGCGCCGTGGCGGTCTGGGTGTGAAGACATTGAACATTACAGAGAAGACTGGCAAAATAGTTGCAATTAAAGAAGTGGTAGACGACGATGAGCTGATGATCATCAACCGGTCTGGCATTACAATTCGCATCGCTGTCAGCGAGTTGCGCATTATGGGCCGCGCGACACAGGGGGTACGACTCATTAAATTAAATGATGATGATCGGATATCGTCTGTGGAGAAAATTCAGCAAATTGTGGTAGATAAGAACAGCGGGGACGAAAATTCTGGAGACGGTTCGGAGATAGCACCGGAAAACCCGGATAGCCTTCCACCGGCCGACGAAACACCGGATGAAAACCTATCTTAATATATTGCCCACTTATATAAACAACTGACAATGAAAAAATTAGCTCTTGTGTATTTCCTGGCCATTCCAGGGATTGTATTGGCACAGAAGGAAGTCAAACCGAATATTAACAAAGCACTGACGTCATTAAAAGATGGTAAGCTCGACGAAGCCAAAACGATGATCGATGCGGCGACGACCTACGAAAAGACCATGAACGACGGTAAGACCTGGTTTTACCGCGGCGTGATTTACGGTGCTCTGGATACTACATCTTCTTACAGCTCAACCGAAGATCTGGCGAGCGTTGCTGCGGCATCGTTTAAGAAAGCCAATGAGCTGGCCGGTAGCAAGGCGTCGGCTTACTTCGTGACTGACAAGAAAGGCGGACTGGTTCCTTACGATATGGCGATTTCCGCTATCACCAACAGCTACTTGATGAAAGGTGACAAGCTGTTTAATGGTGAAGACTTTAAAGGTGCCCTGAAGCAATTCGAAAAAGGCATTGCTTTCAAGCCGACAGATACCACCTTCTACGAGTACGCCGGGTATGCAGCCTTCAATGGCGAAGCGCGTGAAAAAGCCGTACAGTATTTGGGTCAATATGTAACGTTGGGTGGTAGAAGAGCGCAGGCTATGACCATGCCCGCCCTTATCGCGTACGAAGATCAGAACTACGAAGCTGCGCTGACAGCTTCCCGCAACGTGTTGAAAGTTCTGCCCACGCACAAAGATCTGAAGGCTGTTGAGCTGAACTCGCTCATCCAACTCAAGAAATATGACGAAGCTGCCAAGCTGCTGGAAACTGCTGTAAAGGCAAACCCGAACGATGCGCAAAGCTTCTACCTATTGGGCGTACTGAACAACGAACTGCAGAAGTTTGAAGATGCCAAGAAGAATTTCGAAAGCGCATTGGCGATCACGCCGGATTACTTCGACGCGCAATATAACCTGGCAAACTTCTACCTGATCGAGATCGACAAGACTTCAAAAGATATTAACGAACTCGGTATCTCGGCTGCTAATGCCAAGAAAAAACAAGAGCTGGTGCAGAAGCGTGTGAAGCAAAGTGAAGCGGCTATTCCGTTCCTGGAAAAAGCAGAGAAGATGAAGATCCCGTCAAAAGATATGGAGATCGACCTGCTCAACAAGTTGCGTCAACTGTATTACTACATCGCAGACGACAAGAACGATGCGCGTGTAACGGCTAAGTTGAAGGCCCTCGGTGCCGACGACTAATTGTCGGTAACACATAACGATATTTGCAACAGGGGGCTTATGGCCCCCTGTCTCGTTTTTGTATACTGCTATTCCGACCATTTATCGTGATCTGGTGATAACCGTATCCGATTGCATTGGGAAATCTGATGTTGTATAGTATCTTTCTCCACAAGTAGTTACTGTAAACACAGCCCATGACGCCCCAACCAACTGTTAGCCCAGAGCAAAAGAAAACGCTCTGGTTTGTGATCACTGCCTCTTCCGTAGGAACGCTGATCGAATGGTATGACTTCTACATCTTTGGCAGTCTGGCCACGATACTTTCGGAACAATTCTTTCCGCAGAGCAATCCCACGGCGGCTTTTCTGGCGACACTGGCAACCTTTGCTGCCGGTTTTATTGTGCGGCCTTTTGGCGCCCTGGTGTTTGGCCGGCTTGGCGACATGGTGGGCCGGAAGTATACTTTCATGATCACGTTATTGCTGATGGGGGGATCGACTTTCGCCATCGGCTTAATTCCTGGCTACAAACATATCGGTATGTTTGCGCCGGCGCTTGTATTGATCTTACGCCTCTTGCAAGGTCTTGCGCTGGGGGGTGAATACGGTGGCGCCGCTACCTATGTGGCCGAACATGCGCCCAAGGGTAAGCGTGGTTTTTATACGAGCTTTATTCAGACAACGGCAACACTGGGCTTGTTTGTTTCGATCGGCGTAATTCTGGCGGTGCGTAGCGCCGTCGGTAGTGAGGCGTTTGGTGAGTGGGGATGGCGCGTTCCATTTATCCTTTCCGCGGTGCTCGTGGCGGTGTCCGTATTTATCCGTTTGCGCATGGACGAGTCACCGTTATTTAAACAGATCAAAGCTTCGGGAAAGATTTCAAAGAACCCGATCAAGGAGAGTTTTACAAAACCTGAAAACCTGAAGCTGGTGCTGATCGCATTGTTTGGCGCAGCAGCAGGGCAGGGTGTAGTCTGGTATACGGGACAATTCTATGCCATGACCTTTATCGAAAAGACGTGCCGCGTGGAGTTTGTTCAGACACGGAATATTGTGGCAATCGCCTTGCTGATCGGGACACCGCTGTTTATATACTTCGGTTGGCTATCCGATAAATTCGGGCGAAAAGTAATTATGATGACAGGCATGCTCCTGGCTGTATTATTATTCCGGCCGTTGTATCGGCAGATGTATCTGTTGACAGATGTGCAGTACAAAACAGAAATTCCCAGTGAAAAGAAGATTGTGAAAGATAGCCAGGTCAACGCGGATGGCATGATGATGACTTCGGAGAAAACAATAGTGGCGTATGACGACGGTAGCAGGCTGACGAAAACGGTTCTCCTTCCCGACGGCGGAGCTCCCGGCGACCCCAAGGAAGAGCTGGAGCTAAGTGGGGAACCGTACTGGGCGCTGATAGGCCTGGTATTAGTGCAACTTGTGCTGGTCACCATGGTGTATGGCCCGATTGCGGCCTTTCTGGTGGAGCTTTTCCCGACGCACATTCGATATACGTCCATGTCGCTGCCGTACCACATCGGTAATGGTATTTTTGGAGGGCTGACACCGTTTGTCGCAACCTCACTTTTCGAGAATAGCAAGACTACGGCGAATCCGGCGGGCGACCCGCTCGCGGGCCTATGGTACCCTATTGTGGTGGCCGCCGTTACATTCTGCATCGGCATGATCTTTCTGAAGAATAAGAAGAATGAACAGGTCGTTGATAGTTTGTAGTTTTGCGACCATATGCCGTTTACACCTTCACATGCTGCTCTTGTTCTGCCCTTGTTGAAGAACCGAAAACTATCGGCTACAGGGTTGATTATTGGCAGTATGGCACCAGACTTTGCGTATTTCTTTACGCTCAGTACGGAGGGGAAGTACAGCCATACCTTGTTGAGTATTTTGTACTTCAATATACCCGTGACCATCTTTCTCGGGTGGATGTTCCATGAGGTGGTGAAGAAAAATTTGGTGGCCTGTCTGCCTGCTTTTTTCCGCGACCGCTTTTACGACACATATTATTTTGAGTTTGTGCCATACCTACGCGCCAACCTGGTGCCGTTTGCCATCTCGGCAGCCCTTGGAACAGCCTCGCATCTATTCTGGGATAGTTTCACTCATGCCGATGGCTACTTTGCCAGCAAGCTGCCTTTTTACCAGGGCACTGTTGTGCCGTATGAGGGTGTGCGTTATCCGCTATTTTATGCGCTCCAGTATATCAGCTCGTTTATCGGGCTGCTGTGTATCCTGGTTTATATTCTACTGAAGGAACGCCGACCTTTACCATCACCCAATATTGCAGCATTTCCCTATTGGCTTACACTATTGACCATTGCAGTGATAGTAATCGTAATACGCTTTACGATTTATGCACGGGTGAACGATACCGAAGGCGTACGTATCGTAGTGCTGATCAGCGGGCTGTGCCTGGGCGGTGTTATTTCCGGACTAATCGATTTCCGGCGGAAAGAATTGGTGTAATATCCTGAAGGTTTATTCGCCGCAGATTTTTTTCTTAAGCTTGGCATCTATTTTCATACCCAGGGATTCCGCTTTACGCAAATCTTCGCACGCGGCGGGCAGTTGTTTCAGGCGCTCACGGGCAATGGCCCGGTTATAGTATGCTGCGCCGGCGTCTGGTACATGGACCAATGCGACAGTATAATCATCCACGGCATCTTTGTAACGTTCCAGCTTAAGTAAGACGTTGGCGCGGTTGATCCAGGCTTTGACATAACTTTCCTTGAGTTCAATAGCTTGTGTATAGTCAGCAAAAGCGCCGGTATAGTCTTTGAGCCGTTCGCGTACGATGCCCCGGCTAAGCCATATTTCGGGGTCACGACGCTCAATATCCAAAGCCTGCGTGTAGTCCTCCAGCGCTCCCTTGAGGTAGCCTCCTTCCATGCGTTGGTAGGCGCGCTCAAGATAGGGAGCCAGCATGCTGGAGTCTGCGTCTATAGCCTGGTCGACTGAGCTTTGCGCTTCCTGACGGGAGCCCTGGGCGCGTTTGGTAACAGCGAGATTATGGAGCGCGCCAGGATGGTTGGGTTGCAACATCAGCGCTTTTTGCAGGTCGGCTTTGGCCCCGACCGAGTCCTTCAATAGCTGCCGGGCAAGTGCGCGGTTTACATAAAAGTCTGCTTCGTTCTTATTCAATGCGATGGCGGAGTCGAGCCAGGCAACAGCCACCTCGGGTTTGTTGCGCTTTTGCTCAATAACCCCAAGGTAGTTGTAAATCAGCGGCTTGTTTCCGCTCTGCGCTGTAGTGACCGGGTTGCTGCTACCGACACGTGCCGATTGACTGAAGTATAAGGTTGTGGTCGCGCCCGGTGGCGCATGTAGGAAGCGAACAAAATCGTCGTAAGCCTGGTCGTACTTTTTGAGTTGGTAAAAGATCTGTCCCCGGCTGAAAAGTGCCTCGGGACTGCCGGGTGTGCGCTCCAGGTAGATACTATAATCCGTTAATGCACCGTCGACATCTTTCAACTGCTCGCGGGCGTGGGCTCTGGCGAAGTAGGCATCGGTAAAGCCGGGTTTTAATGTGAGGCATTGCGTAAGCCAATCGACGGCGCGGGCATAGTCGCCCTCGTTGCTGGCAATTTCTCCCAACTCGTATAGCTCCTCAGCGCTGCGGCGTTTTTCCTGTCCACTGCAGACCAAGAACGAGATCAACAGGCAGGAAGTCATTACTAGGCTTCTCATCGGTTCTAAATTAACGAAAGATTCACCGGTTTCGTGCAAACCCTTTGCGATGTAATACTGTTAAAGTCACTATGGATACCGCCAAGAAAACCTCCTCGCGCAAATCGGCTGCCAAACAAACCCAGCCAGCCAAAATCATGGCTGCTTATAAGGCGCACGTGCTCGCGCTCGGGCATCAACCCCCGTCTGTATATAAGTTCTGTTTGGATGCCGGATTCACAGAAGACGAATTCTACCAGCATTTTGGCTCTTTCGAAGGGCTGGAACGGGTTATTTGGAGGGAATTCATTGATCAGACAATCAGTAGATTACAAGCCGATAATTCATTTAATAATTTCAATACGCGTGAGCGGGTACTGGCGTTTTATTTTACCCTGCTGGAAACGCTGCGCCCTGAGAGGAGCCTGGTACTGCTCTACCTGAACGGCGTGAAGCGGCTTGAAGTAACACCGGCATTTCTACGGTCATTCCGGGAATCGTTCGACGCATTCTTTACGACGTTACTGGCGGAGGGAAAACAACGCGGCGACGTGGCCACGCGGCCGTATCTGGAAAAACAATATCCGCGTCTGTTCTGGCTGCACCTCGGGTTTATCCTGACGTTCTGGAAACAGGACGACAGCGCCGGGTTTGAACGGACAGACGCTGCCGTCGAGAAGTCCGTGAACCTGGCCTTTGATCTGATCGGTACGGGCGCATTGGATTCAGCTCTCGACTTTGGCAAATTTTTATACCAACAGCATAAGTTCTAAGCGGGACGGAGAGACGGGAGATAAGGAAAAAGTATGAAAGAGTTTGAGCGCATTCCCGTATCCAAGGTCGAGCGGGCGACCAAGTTTATTACGACCGGCGCCAAGATCGGCACCAACTACATCAAGCACTATAGCAAGAAGCTCATTGATCCGACGATGAGCCGCGATAAGCTGCACGAAGATAATGCCGCTGACATCTATAATTCCCTCAGCGAGCTGAAAGGCGGTGCATTAAAGGTGGCACAAATGCTGAGCCTCGATAAAAGCCTGCTGCCGACGGCCTACCAACAAAAGTTTGCCATGGCCCAGTACAGTGCGCCGCCGCTATCGTACCCGCTCGTGGTTAAGACGTTTAAGCAACACTTTGGCAAAGGACCGGAAGAGATTTTTGAGACCTTCAGTCACAAAGCCTCTAACGCTGCGTCGATGGGGCAGGTACACCGCGCTACACTGGACGGCAAGAACCTGGCGGTAAAGATTCAATACCCTGGCGTGGGCGACAGTATTAAGTCTGACCTGGCCATGGTAAAGCCCATCGCATTGTCTATGTTTAATCTGAACCCCGTGGAGTACGACGAGTTTATCTACGAGGTCGAACAGCGCATGTTAGAGGAAACAGATTATCACCTCGAGCTACAGCGCTCCATGGAACTATCGACGCAATGTAAACATATTCAGTACCTTATCTTTCCGCAGTATTATCCCGCATTATCGGGTCCACGTATTCTGGCGATGGACTGGATCGAAGGCATGCCGCTGGGCGAAAGACTTCGTTACGGCATTACGCCAGAAGTAGGCACCCGGTTAGGGCAGGCGATGTGGGAGTTCTATCATTTTCAAATGCATCGCCTCAAGGCAGTGCACGCCGATCCGCACCCCGGCAATTTCATTATTACACCCCAGGACACCTTGGGCATTATTGACTTTGGATGCGTGAAGGTTATTCCCGAGAGCTTTTACGACGTGTATTTCCAATTGCTGGAGGGTGATATTCTGACCGATGTAAACAAACGCGATGCAATCTTCGAACAGCTTCGGTTTATTTATGCCGATGATAGTGCCAAAGACCGGAAGTTCTTTACGGGCATATTCTCACAATTGGTCGAGCTGCTGGCGCGGCCATTCCGATCGGACAAGTTTGATTTTTCAGACGACGCTTATTTCCAGGAATTGTTTGCATTCGGGGAGCGTCTCACGACGATGAAAGAGCTGCGGGAGTCTAAGAAGGCCCGCGGCGTGCGCGATGCAGTATACATCAACCGTACTTATTTCGGTTTGTATAACATTTTGCACGACCTGCGCGCTACGGTCGACATGCGCACGGCGGCTACAGTAACCAGATCGTAATAAAGAAAAGAATAAGCCGGTAGGCTTCCAGCGCCAGAAAAAGCCCAATAATGCCGCCCAGGGCTTTGAAGACGAGTCGCTTACCCTTCTGATTATAAAATGTACGGCCGGCGTACATGATAAAATACAGGTTGGTCGAGACGAATATGATGGTCAGTGTCAGATCATTCAGGTAGCTGGCCGAACCGGCGTGGCTCACTTGAAATAGCTTGCTGATAACCCAGAAGACCAATGTCAGGCCGATCGCATTCACGGCCAGGTTGAAGCTCGTAAGCTCGATCGACAACGCCAGATGATCGGAAAAATAGCGATTCCTGCGTCGGAAAATCAGACTCAACGGCAAGGCCGCCAGTACGACAAAGATTACAATCAAAAGCTTGGCTAAGCCGACCGTCTTGTTGTTGTAGATCAGTTCGAAGCCTTTCATCGACATTCCTTCCAGCTGTATTTTTTTGAACACAATCTCGCGCGCCAGTTTACTATGGGGCAGCACATTCAGCTGGGTGTACAGCGAGGCATTAAACATTTGGAGCACGGGAAAGAAGAAGTACGCAACGTTAAGAATAAAGAACATCTGCAACGGTCGCATATACATCACCCGACGTCCGTCGACATATTGACGAGAAAGGAATCCGGGATTGGAGATGGTTGGCCAGAGTGAATGAATAAACTTGTTGTCGTTAAAGGTCGTCGCGATCAATATTTTGCTCATCGCTGAGCCGATCTGACGGTCTCTGGGAAGGATGACCTTTTCACCACACAGGTTGCAATACAGACCATGAAAGGAGTTACCGCAGCTTTTACAGATGTGCTCCAACATCATATTGCCATCCGTCATGCTAAAAGAAAATAATCTTATCAAAAATACAGCCTGTGACCGGATTTCCAGATTCCAGGACTTGATAAACATCACGATAGTAAGATTCGTGCCGGCAGGACTTTCGGAGACATGTCCTCCAGGATGGGGCGCCCCGGCTGAATATCATCAACTTATTGGCAGTCAGTCTTCTGAAGGATCTTGCGGGCACGGGATACAAAACCGGGAGAGGCATAAGGTAGTTCGTCTTCGAGTATGATCTGCAGCTCTTTTTTCAAGTCTGGCTCTTTTTCGATTAACCGATGTAAGACCGTCATGGAGAACACCCGCACAGCTACCGGCGTGCTGCGATCTTTGAGATAACCAAAACAGCGGTCGATAAGCGTGCCATGGAACCTTCGGGGAATCTCGCAGTATTGTAGCAGTCGCATGGTGTTACGTTGGATGGCGTCGGGTACGTCGTCGGCATCGAGCATGACGATTATCGTGCGCAAGTGAGGTGCCATGAGGACAGGATATTTTTCGACGCATAGACTGATAACGTGGGCAGCCCGCTGTGTAATTCGATAAGGGCCTCCCTTGTATATTTCAACTAACGCTTTGAATCGAATGGCGCTATTTCCCACATAATCAGCGATTTCACGAGAGTTAGCTTTTGCGAAGCTTTTACTAAGAGCGACACGTAAATCCATTGAAAGATATATTTGATCAATTACCGCAGCCAGATGCGGATAAACTTTTGAGAACGAGTTGTTTTGGTAACTCCATCTAAATTTGATCCGAACCTAAATCAATGCGAATATGGAGGTATTTTTAACAATCGTGTCTACGGCCCTCCTTCAAATTGGTATCTGTGTATTCTGCTTCATTAAGAAAGACGGCCTGAAAGCCTGATGCCATTCTCCACTTCTCTCGCCTAAGACTGCAGTAGCTGCCCGCCCGGCGTGATCATAATTTTGTCTTCATCTCAAAATGCTCTATATTCAGCCATGATGATGTACTCATGGCACTGGTAAAGTATGGTCAATAAGAAATTATTTTCTGGCGACTACGAGATTCATGCGTCCATTAAGATGCTGTATCCTTATATCCAAACGGCGGGTGGCCTCGCCGAGTGGTTTGCCGATGACGTACGTATCAACAACAACGACAAGACCTTCATGTTCTGCTGGGACCACGAAGAGCGCAAGGCCCGGCAGGTAGCGTTTCGAATCAATCATTTTGCGCGCTTCGAATTCCTTCCCGAAGACGGCGAAGATCAAAACGACCCCTCGTATTTCGAGCTGCGGCTCGAGTTCAATGAGTTAACACAGTCCGTATTTTTAAAGGTGCTGGACTATTCAGACTTTGACGATGTTGAAGAGCTACACGACCTTTGGAATGGTCTGATGGAAAAACTACACAAAACCGTCGGTGGATAGTGCTTTTTTTACCGCATTGGCTTTATTTTTGAGCATGTTCTACCGATGAAGAAAATCGATAAGCTCGTTTTAGGGGCGTTCCTGGGCCCATTTGTCCTGACCTTTCTTGTAGTGGTCTTCATTTTGCTGACGCAGCACATGCTGAAGTATTTTGACGACATCATTGGAAAGGGGCTGGGCGCCGATGTTATCGGGCAGCTGCTGTTTTACTTCGCCATCTTCATGACACCTGTGGCATTGCCCTTGGCGGTGCTGCTGTCCTCGCTCATTGCATTCGGAAACCTGGGGGAACATTTTGAGCTCACTGCTATAAAGGCGGCAGGCGTATCCCTTATTAGAGCGATGGCGCCGATCTGTGTTTTTGTGGTGTTACTGACGGGGGTGGCGTTTTATGTGAACAATAACCTCGTTCCCAAAGCTGCGCTGGAAGCGTATAGTCTATTATACGACATCAAACAAAAGAAGCCTGCGCTTGACCTGCGCGAGGGGGCGTTTTACAATGGCATCAGTGACATCAGTATCAAGGTAAATAAGAAATTCCCGGATGGCGTGACATTGCGCGACGTTGTGCTGTACGACCACCGGAAGAATGACGGTAACAAAGAAGTGACCGTAGCCGACTCCGGCCGGATGTATACCATCTTGAACGAACGTTACCTTAAGTTTGAGCTGTACAATGGCTACCAGTACACGGAAGGAGCCAGCAGTGAGCGGGAGATGACCGGGCAAAAGAAACGGAACCCCGAGTCGCTTAGCCGTAGCCAATTCTCCAAGGCACAGGTGGTGTTTGACTTGTCGTCATTTAACCTGGAACGGACCGACAAAAAGTTCTTCCAGGGCAACCGGATCATGCGGAACCTGAATGAGCTGGATAAGGATATTGATTCCACCCGCCGCGAGATCCTGACCCAACGGTTAAACTACTACCAGTATCGGCCGAGCTACTTTACCTATCTGTTTCGAAAAGATTCGCTGATCATGCCGCGTGAAGTCTATCATCATAAACAATATCGCGACTCGATAGCACGCTTACCCTACATCCCTAAAACTAACCCTGTGGTGGAAGCAAAACCGGCTGTGTCGTCTGTTAGCCCGCCGCCCGCTGAGGCCGACGGCACGAAGGCGATAACAAAAATTGACACCGGCAAGACGAAGGCTTCATCGTCGTTGACGGCAAAGGCAGACACGAATAAAAAACCTGATATAAAGCGTAAGCCGAATGGACTGGAGGCTAAACGAGCCGCCGATCGTCGTCTCCGGTTGAATACTGTAGCGCAGAAGTCTAAGACCAAAAAGAAATCCACGGCGAAGAAAAGACCTTCCATAGTCAAGCCCGTGCCGCCGCCGGTTGTGGTCAAGAAAAAGGTATTGACAGATTCCGCCCGTCGCGCCAAGCTGGACAGTATCTTCACTATGCCTGCTCCCCACAACGTATTGCAGGGCGCTGCCAACCAGGCGCGCCAGGTGAAAAGCCAGATTGAAAATGTAAATACGAGTGTAGACAATTCCGGCGTCGAGTTGCGCACCTTTGAGATCCAATGGCATAAGATCTTTTCCAGCTCGATGGCGTGCCTGGCAATGTTCTTAATAGGAGCACCGCTGGGATCTATTATTAAGAGGGGAGGACTGGGGGTGCCGTTCCTGGTATCGATTCTGTTCTTTATAATCTATTATATCACGACCATGCAAGGTGAAAAATTAGCCAAGCAAGCGAAGATAGGGGTTGTGACGGGTGTATGGATGGCAGACTTTCTACTGTTAATTGTGGGATTATTCTTTCTGCGGCAGGCGCGTATCGACGCCCGCTTATTTGAGGCTGATTTTTACCGAGTTGTGCTCGATAAGGTAAAGCAATGGTTCCAAAAACGCAAGGCCCCGGCTACGGCAGTTTCATAATGTCAGTGAAAGTTTTCGCTATTTTTTGGAAAATTCGGCCATTTTGGCTTACCTTTGCCCCCTGAAATAAAGAGATAAAACATTTTTTGAGATGTATTTAACTACAGCTATCAAACAAGACCTTTTCGCGAAACACGGGTTCGCCAAAAAGAAAGAAGATACCGGTTCAGCAGAGGCTCAAATAGCCCTGTTCACGCATCGGATCAACCATCTGACCGCACACCTGAAAGAAAACAAGAAGGACTTTGCTACACAACAAGGCCTGATGAAACTGGTAGGTAAGCGTAAGAAGCTTCTGAACTACCTGCAGAATACTAACATTGAGCGTTACCGCTCAATCATCGCTGAGCTCTCGCTGAGAAAGTAAGCAAACAACATTCCCCAGAGGGAACCCTGATAAAGGTTCCCTTTTTGCATTTTAAAAAATCCTGGATTTCCCGGCCCGAACCATTCATTCGGGCCGGGTTATCTTCAATCGTACCCTATTATGAAACCCACTGCGATAACAAAAACATGTAAGCTGCCCGATGGCCGCGAAATTACAATCGAGACCGGTAAACTTGCTCGTCAGGCCGATGGCTCTGTTGTACTGAAGATGGAAAATACGATGATTCTGGCCACGGTGGTATCGTCTCCCGAAGCAAAAGAAGGCACCGATTTCCTGCCGCTGTCTGTAGACTACCAGGAGAAATTTGCCTCAACCGGTAAGGTGCCGGGTGGCTTTCTGAAGCGCGAAAGCAAACTTTCGGATTACGAAGTTCTCATCAGCCGCCTGGTGGACCGCGCGATTCGTCCGCTGTTCCCCGACGACTATCATGCTGATACGCAAATCATGTTGTACCTCATCTCGGGTGATGAGAATGCACTGCCTGATGCCTTGGCGGCATTTGCTGCTTCTGCGGCACTGTCGGTATCGGATATACCTTTCCAGGGCCCGATCTCGGAAGTGCGTGTGGCACGTGTGGATGGCAAATTGATCGTCAACCCAACCATGGAGCAAAAGAAACGCGCCGACATCGACCTGATGGTAGGTGCTTCTATCGAGAACATCCTGATGGTGGAAGGTGAGATGAAAGAAGTGAGTGAAGCTGAAATGCTGGAAGCATTGAAAGTTGCTCACGAAGCGATTAAGGAACAATGCAAGCTTCAGATCGAATTGACCCAGGCTGTGGGCAAGACCGAGAAGCGTGTTTATAACCATGAGGAAAAAGACGAAGCACTGCAGCAGGAGATCCACGCCAAGTATTACGATACCCTGTATGCGACCGCGCGTCAGCTGATCACCAACAAGAAGGAGCGCTCAACAGCCCTTGACAAACCGCTGAAGGATTATCTCGAGGCATTGCCGGAAGATTCTACGGTTAATAAGGCACTGGTAAAACGCTATTACAAGCAAGTGCTGAAGAAAGCCGCACGTGACTTGTCGCTTAAAGAAAGCTTGCGTTTAGATGGTCGTAAGACAAAAGAAGTGAGATCGATATGGTCTGAGGTCGACTACTTGCCAAGAACCCACGGCTCGGCTATTTTCACCCGTGGTGAAACACAGTCGTTGACGACGGTGACGCTGGGTACGAAATTGGATGAGCAGATGATCGACGGTGCGATGATCGAAGGATCGAGCAAGTTTATTTTGCATTATAACTTCCCTGGTTTCTCTACGGGTGAGGTGAAGCCTAACCGCGGTCCTGGTCGTCGTGAAGTAGGTCACGGCAACCTGGCGTTCCGTGCGCTAAAGCAAGTGTTGCCCCCCGATGAAAAGAACCCATATACCATCCGTATTGTATCGGATATTCTCGAGTCGAACGGCTCGTCGTCTATGGCGACAGTATGTGCTGGCTCGCTGGCGTTGATGGATGCTGGTGTGCCTGTAAAAGGCCCTGTATCGGGTATCGCCATGGGCATGATCTCCGATAGCACTACGGGCAAATATGCGATCCTGTCTGACATCCTGGGCGATGAAGATCACCTGGGCGATATGGACTTTAAAGTAACCGGTACAGAGCAGGGCATTACTGCCTGCCAGATGGACTTGAAAGTAGACGGCCTTACCTATGACGTGCTGAGCGAGGCATTGCTGCAAGCTCGTGAAGGTCGTTTGCACATCCTGAATGAAATGAAGAAGACCCTGGCGGAACCTCGCCCGGATCTCAAGCCTCATACACCACGCGCCGAAACTGTGATCATCGAGAAAGAGATGATCGGAGCGATCATTGGCCCCGGTGGAAAAGTGGTACAAGACATCCAGAACACAACCGGCGCTACCGTTGTGATCGAGGAAGTCAACAATAAAGGGATCGTCAACGTCTTTGCTACTAACAAAGATGTTATGGACGCTGCGCTGCGCCGCATTAAAGCCATCGTGGCTGTGCCGGAAGTCGGAGAGGTTTACACCGGTAAAGTGAAGTCGATCATGCCGTTTGGTGCGTTCGTTGAATTTATGCCTGGTAAGGACGGCTTGCTCCACATTTCGGAGATCAAGTGGGACCGCCTCGAGACCATGGAAGGTGTGCTTGAAGTTGGAGAAGAAATTCAAGTAAAGCTGATCGAAGTAGACAAAAAGACGGGCAAATTCCGTCTCTCCAGAAAAGTTCTAATCCCTAGACCACCTAAAAAGGAAACAACAGCAGCCGAATAATCGTTAACCCTTCATTGACAGGAACTAAGTTAAAACAGTATATTGTTAAACAATCATATTGACGTAAACAGAGCACAAAAAGGGACATGAGACAGCTTAAGATCAGCAAACAAATCACCAACCGCGAGAGCCAGTCCCTGGACAAATATCTCCAGGAGATCGGTAAGGTTGACTTGCTTACTCCCGACGAAGAGGTGGAGCTGGCGAAGCGGATTAAAGAAGGCGATCAAATAGCGTTGGAGAAGTTGACGAAGGCAAATCTCCGTTTTGTGGTGTCAGTAGCGAAGCAATATCAGAATCAAGGCTTGTCATTGGGGGACCTGATTAACGAAGGAAACCTGGGTCTGATCAAAGCAGCACAGCGCTTTGATGAGACCCGTGGTTTTAAATTTATTTCATATGCTGTATGGTGGATCCGTCAGTCGATACTGCAGGCGCTGGCCGAACAGTCGCGTATTGTTCGCTTGCCGCTAAACCGTGTTGGCTCACTGAATAAGATCTCAAAGACATTCTCCGAGCTCGAGCAGAAGTACGAACGCGAACCTTCTCCGGAAGAGTTGGCAGAAGTTTTAGATGTTACAACAGCAGAGGTTGTCGATACCATGAAGATCTCTGGTCGGCATGTATCCATGGACGCCCCGTTTGTTCAGGGCGAAGAAAACAGTTTGCTGGACGTATTGGAGAATGACAGTGAAGAAACGCCGGACTCAGGCCTGATGAACGACTCGTTGCGCCGTGAGGTGCAACGCGCCCTGTCGACGCTGACACAGCGGGAGGCAGATGTGATCACGCTGTACTTCGGTTTGAACGGCGAGCACTCCATGACACTGGAGGAGATCGGCGAGAAATTCAATCTGACTCGCGAACGTGTTCGCCAGATCAAGGAAAAGGCTATCAGGAGATTACGGCATACATCGAGAAGTAAAGCTTTAAAGCCTTACCTCGGTTAGGAATACGCCATTTGATTTCAATTTGAAGGTCTCGGATAACCGAGACCTTTTATTTTTGTCTTGTTAAAACATCTATGAAGTTAGATATACTTGTTCTTGCGGCCCATCCCGACGATGCCGAATTAGGGTGCGGCGGTACTATTGCAAAGCACGTTGCACTGGGGCATAAAGTAGGTATTGTTGATTTTACCAAAGGAGAGCTCGGCACCCGCGGAACACCAGAGACCCGCGCCGAAGAAGCCGCGACCGCAGCAAACGTTCTTGGTGTTGCAGTACGTACAAACCTCGCGCTTCAGGATGGCTTCTTCCAAAATGATCCTGACCATCAACTGCGGGTCATTCAAGCCATACGTCGCTATCAACCCGAAATTGTTCTGGCCAATGCGATACTGGATCGGCATATCGACCATGGCAAGGGCGCTTCCTTAGGCGCTGACGCTTCGTTTTTGTCGGGATTGGCCAAGATTCGTACAAAAGATACGGAAGGCCGTGAGCAAGCGGCCTGGCGGCCCAAGGTGGTGTACCATTACATTCAGAGCCAGTTTATCGTGCCCGATTTTATTATGGATATCACGGGATATTGGGAAACCAAGCTGCAGGCCATTAAAGCGTTTAAGTCGCAATTCTACGATCCCAGTAGTCAGGAGCCGGAGACTTATATCTCCAATCCTGCCTTCTTACAGATGATTGAATCACGTGCATTGGAGTTCGGACATGCCATTGGAGCCCGCCATGGCGAAGGGTTTACAGTACGACGTTACCCTGGTGTCAACAATCTGTTTAATCTGATTTAATACCGTCAGATGCCTGGTACTATGGTGCGAGGCGATGGATTTTCCATTGCCCATCTATTCGCGTGTATACAATACGGTCGTGCAGACGGCTGGGCCGGCCCTGCCAGAATTCAATCATAGACGGAATCACGCCATAGCCGCCCCATTGGTGTGGCTTGGGAAGCACGGTCTCGCCATCAAATCGTTTTTCGAGCTTTTGCACACGTTCCTCCAAAATCGTGCGACTGTCAATGATGGAACTTTGCGGAGATGCCCATGCGCCAATCTGCGAACCGCGCGGGCGGCTTTGAAAGTAGGCTTCAGACGCCTGGGTATCCAATCGTTGGGTAATACCTTCGATTCGAACTTGACGCTCGAGCTCAGGCCAAAAGAACGTTAACGCGCACGCCGGATTCTTCTCCAGGAGAAGCCCCTTATGACTTTGATAATTAGTGAAGAATAAGAACTGCTTAGCCTCTACGCCTTTTAGCAGCACAATGCGCGCCGAGGGCTGCCCATGCTCGTTGACGGTGGCCAGGTTCATCGCATTGGGTTCGGGCACACCCGCCTGCAGCGCTTCCTGAAACCACTTCTCAAATTGTTCTATTGGGTCGGGGAGGACATTGGTCACGTCCAGAGAGGATTTTGAGTAATCCAGGCGCAAATCGGCGATTGACTTCATGCTTTTTTCGCCAAAGTTTATGAAAGAAACTACCAATCACAAAAGATGCGTCCAGAAGCAATCGTTTTAGTGATAAAAATCATCCCTATAAAAACCCGGTCGACAGGTACCTGAAATAAAATTTGCACAGGTGGGGGCGAAGTATTTTATTCATATATGGATTGCGGGGTAATTTCCCTATTACGGAGACTAAAGCCGATGGAGTTTTTTAAATATAAAAATCATTTTAAACCAGAGAAGGGAAGGCTGTTGATATCAGAGCCTTTCCTGGCTGATCCTAATTTCGAGCGAACGGTAGTCTTACTATGCGAGCACAACGAAGAGGGATCATTTGGTTTTGTAGTAAATAAACCTTCCATTCTGAAGTTAAGCGAAGTCATGGAAGACCTGCAGCAATGGAACGAGGTGGTATATGTAGGCGGCCCGGTACAACAAGATACGCTACATTTCATCCATCGTAATACAGCGATTGAGAATGCTGTCAATATCCGGGACGAAATCTATTGGGGTGGGGACTTTGAAAGTGTCGTGCGCCAGCTTAACCGTGAGGAGATTGCCTCCCGCGATGTACGCTTTTTCCTGGGATATAGCGGGTGGGGCCCGGGCCAGTTGGAGGATGAGTTGAAAGAAGACTCATGGATAGTTTGCGACTATGTAGACGATGAGCTGCTCTTCGATACCGATCCGTCCATGATTTGGAAAAAGGCATTGGATAACATGGGGGGACGTTTCTCCATATATGCCAAGTATCCTGTAGACCCGCGATTGAATTAGCCAATTTTAGTAACTTTACGTTAAACGCATTACTGTAACGCATAGAAGTACCATGGGAACAGACAAACACGACGAGCAAGTACACACATCGGATGCCGGACTGACTGACAGCCATGGTAATACGCTACACTCTGAGATCGACCTCGGAGATCATCATGAAGAGACGACCGACGATTCTCTGGAAGATGTACATGTTGACTATAGTCATCATACCAAGTCGCAACTGGCGGCCCTGATAAAGGATCTTGCGAAAGACGAAAACTTCAAGCACGTTGATGCCGTGCTTCGTGAGATCAAGCCGTTGTACGACGATATGCGTGAGAAGGAAAAGGCTGAAGCGTTGGTGCGTTTTATTGGTGCGGGCGGTGTAAACGAAGACTTTGACTACAAGGGCGATGAGTCCGATATGATCTTTGATGCAAATTTTAAACTCATCAGAGACCGGAAGACGCAATTCATTCGCCAACAAGAGGAACGCAAGGGCGACAACCTTAAGCGCAAGGAGGATCTGTTGGAGAGAATACGTGTACTGGCTGACCAGGACAGCTCCGACAACCAGTTCGAGCAATTTAAAGAGCTGCAGAAGGAGTGGAAAAGTATAGGTCCGGTGCCCGGGCCGCAAGCAAAGACATTGTGGGCAAACTACCATGCCCTGGTGGATCGGTTTTACGATAACCAAAGTATCTATTTTGAGCTGAAAGAGCTCGATCGCAGAAGAAACCTGGAGGCTAAAGCAGAGCTTTGCCAGCGTGCTGAAAAGCTTGCGGAAGTGCCGATCATCAAAGATGCTATCCGCGAGCTCAACGAGTTACACCACGAGTTCAAACATGTGGGGCCCGTGCCCAAAGACGACAAGGAAGCCATTTGGCAGCGCTTTAAAAAAGCGTCAGACGCTGTATATGCTAAACGGGATGCCTACCTGCAAAACTTGCAACAAGAGCTGAATGTCAACCTGGACGAGAAAGCCAAGTTGAGCGACGAGGTGCAGGAGTTTGCTAATTACCAGTCGGACAGGATCAAAGAGTGGAACCAGAAAACTAAAGAAATACTCGACATCCAGAAACGTTGGGAAATCGTGGGTGGTTTACCCCGTGCAAAAGCAAAAGAAGTAAACCGGAAGTTTTGGTCGGCGTTTAAAGCCTTCTTTAATAACAAGAATACCTTCTTCAAGAAACTGGATGAAGAGCGTGACCGCAACCTGCAGCTGAAGAACGAGTTGGTACAAAAAGCCCTGGCGTTGAAAGAAAGCAGCGACTGGGAACGTACCTCCAACGAGCTGAAAAGCTTACAGCAAAAGTGGAAGGAAGTCGGCCCGGTGCCCGAGAAATTTCGTGAGAAAGTGTTTGCCGAATTTAAAGAGGCCTGTGACTATTTCTTCGAGCAACGTCGTACGCAACACGGCAAGGTGGAAAACGAGCAGGTCGAAAACCTGCATGCCAAAGAACAGGTGTGTCAGCAATTAGAAGCACATACGGCCAACGGCACCGCGTCGGCAGATGCGTTGAAGGAGCTGCAAGATCAATTCAATGCGATAGGCTTTGTTCCCAAGAAAGATATTACGGCCATTCGGAATCGCTATCACGAAGCTGTTGATAAGTTTGTCGAAGCCATCCAGGGATTCAGTGAGGAGGATAAGAATAAGCTCTTGTTGGAGAACGAGTTAAGCGACCTTAGAAATGACCCGATGGCAGATCGCAAGATCTTCCAGAAGGAGCAGGCAATCCGCAAGAAGATCGGCAAGATCGAAAACGACATTTCACTCTGGAAAAATAACCTCGAATTCTTTTCGCGGTCTCAAAACGCGGACAGTGTTCGCAGCGAATTTAACGAGAAGATCAAAGAAGCGACGGATCACCTCAAACAACTGAAGGATCAGTTGAAGTTGTTGAGGACCGTATAACGCCACGAGTAGGCGCTATTGTTTCTCGGTTAGATAGCGCCAGTAGCGTGTGGGCACATGGCGCAGGTGTAGTTTCTTATTTTTACGCACAGCAATCGAAATGGTTTGGAAATATGTTCTCCAAAGCGTTTGGTATGCAGCCTCATGATCGTGTACAGTGATGGATGCGACGCCTTGATCATCGGTAGAGACCGTAGGTTCGCCGGATTCTTCGGTCACTTCCATTACTCTCCCTGCTTTCTCATCATATAAAATTCCGTAACTGCGCTTGTCATCGTAGATGAGCCAGGACTGATCGGCATACCGGTCTTTAAAATGCCCTGCGATAAGCGGGAGCACATTAAAGTCCGGTTCGACTGTTGCAACGTACAGACCATCAGTGGTCTGCTGAAACCGGACGAAGGCTTCCATGCGGTGCTTTTCGCGATGGACTTTCTTGCTCAATTGCATGACAGTCAACACAGCAGGGTGCGCGAAGTTTCGTTCTGCTCCCGATGGCGCGGATAGAACATAGCGCGTAAAAGCCAGGAGCGTATCTTCAACATCCCGTTCTTCCGAGAGAAAGCTTTTATAAAAGTGCTCTGAGGATTCTGTGTTGAGCTTTTTCTGAAGCCCTTGCCATACGCGCGCGGCTTTCTGAGCATCGCGGGTAATGGTCTGGACAGCAGCATACAAGTGAGGTTGATAGAGATCCTCTCGAACGATCGATACATCTGCCAGCTTGCGTTCGTAAACTTCGAAGATCACAGTCAGCAGACCTCCAAAACTTCCGTCATACACCAACAGGTCTTTCATGAGAACAAATCCATTTGAGATGTAAGTGTTGTCTGGTATTTACTCTGCTGCAGAATTTGCCGGCGAAGTACGGAGGCAACAACATCCCGCGGACGGTTGTCGGATGTACAGATGAAGTGCTTGGCCCGGCTGCAAGCGACACCCAACGTACGCAAGTCCGTTAGATCTAATTTCTTAAAGCGCCGTGCCTCGACGATCTTCAGAGCAGAGCTGATACCAACGCCCGGTACACGAAGTATCATTTCATAAGCGGCTTTATTGATGTCAACTGGAAATTGGTCGAGGTTCCGAAATGCCCAGCTCAGCTTGGGATCGATGTCGAGGTCGAGTTGAGGGTTCTGAGGATTGAGCACCTCGTGCAATGAGAATTTGTAAAATCGCAGCAGCCAGTCAGTCTGATACAAACGATTCTCCCGGATCATGGGAACAGGTGTGCCAGGTGCGGGCAGGCGATGGTCGGACAAAACGGGGACATAGCCAGAGTAGTAGACACGTCGTAATCCAAATTTCTTATAAAGTGAATCCGCGATGGTCATGACCTGGAGGTCGTTTTCCGGAGAGGCTCCTACTACCATTTGCGTGCTTTGTCCTGCCGGGGCAAAGGTAGGAGTATGGCGTATCACCTTGCGTTCATCCGCCAGCGCTGTAATGCGGTCGTGTAGAAACGACATAGGCTTAATGATCGACTCCTTGCTCTTCTCCGGTGCCAGGTGACGCAGGCTTTGTTCCGAAGGCAACTCGATGTTCACGCTCAAGCGATCGGCATACAACGCAGCCTCATGAATAAGCTCTTCGCTGCACCCGGGTATGGTCTTCAGGTGAATGTATCCATTGAATCGATGGAGCGTGCGGAGCGTCTTCGCTACGCGTACCAAACGCTCCATGGTGTAATCGGGGTTCTTGAAAATGCCCGAGCTGAGGAAGAGCCCCTCAATGTAGTTCCGACGGTAGAAGTTGATGGTGATTGCCACCACTTCGTTCACCGTAAAACCTGCGCGTTGAATGTCATTGCTCCGACGTGACACACAGTAGGCGCAGTCATACAGACAGTAATTGGTCAGCAGAATCTTCAATAACGACACGCACCGTCCGTCTTCCGTATAGCTATGACAAATACCCGTGCCCGTGGTATTCCCGATGCCTTTGTTGGCATTAGCCCGCTTGCTGCCACTGGATGAGCACGACACATCGTACTTAGCGGCGTCGGCTAAAATTTCGAGTTTCTCTTGAATTCTTTCCCACATCCCTACAAAATTTCCTTTAAACTAATTAAAATAGATATTATAAACTAATTAAATTAGCTGTTATAATTGCATTGTTCGTGAGGGTAAAGGATCACTTCAAGATCACATGTAAGTCACATGATGTATCGGATATGACAGGATGGAGCGAAAAATTTTGCGTTGTTTTAAAGCGATGAAGGTGGGAAAAAAAATTTCGTGGCGGGTCGGAAGAGTGGCGTCGGCAGGCCCCTCAAAGACCCCCTTCCTCCGAGTCTGCCACAGGGTTCCTCCATAGATGTCCCACGGTTGAACCACGGATCATCTACTACTATATAGGGTGGAACATTGGTGGATCAAGCCTGAATCCAGGTTGTTGGCAGCATGGGGGAAACTGGCACCTGGCTACATTCTTAAAACAAATGGGTGGTTACCGGGTTTACTCGTCTTTCATTTTTGGATTGACGAAGGCAAGGAATATATCCTGATATCTTACTGGTTAGGGAGTTGGTATACTTGGGCGTTCTCTTGCGCGAAGGGACTGCGGTTGAGGATTTTTTCGATTTTCATACCCCGGATTCCATAACGTAACGGTCTGTATAAAGCGAAACAGGTTGCTACATTTTATGTAACTGCCTGATTATGAGAAGACCCCCGTGTTGGAAATCGGACCAACGACCTACTGATTACAAGGCCACGGGAGAGCTGCAAAAACAGCCAAATTTTGGCTGAAAAACGACCTTGTAGCATAACATAGTGCAGCAAAACGCTGCATTTCATAACATATTTGCATAACATAGATTCGAAACAGCACAGGTGTTCGCATACGAACTGCAATGATCATATTTGCTGCCGCGTGCTTAACTCGGAGAATCAATGGCGGGGCTCAGTGTAAATTTGCAGTTTAGTTTTTTCAAAAAGCGTTTGATGCCCTGGACAGTGACGCGCTTCGAATTCCCGCCACTGCTTATGCACAAACGTTACGAGCAATGCATTTGGGCAGATTGTCAAATAATCTAAATGAGAAAGGAAGTTAAAATTCTAGGGCTGTTAATTGTAGTGATAACTTCCTTTTGGACGATTTGGCAATTGAACCACTCGCAGCCGGCGCTTCAAACAAAGGCAAGGTATTAGTGTTCGACAACTTGGACGCAAATATCTTCAGAATCACCTTGTGCTCCTCGCCACGGCAATGATTCACAACCCGCAGAATCAATATTTCCTTTCAACACATGATCCGTATCTCCTGATCGATCTTATGGACGAAGACAACTGGGAACACCTTGCGATATTCAATGTCTATGTTAAAGATTATGAGACCTGCGTATACCGCTTATCGGATAAGGATCTGCAAAACATAATTTACCAGGGTGCCGATGCGTTCACCAATAATGAGAGTTTCGTGCCTGGGGAGCGACGTTGAATGAATACAAAACAATTCGATCTTATCAGCAATTCGAGGCCCACTTATTTGTCGCTTGATGTGACCTCGGGAATTGGCTACATTTTAGGATTTGGGATGGAATTTGTCGAGGGCAATGAAGATCGTTCCGAAGCGACGAGTAGATTTCAGGGTGAAATGTTTATGTTAATCCTTAACATCGCTTCTGAATGTTTGTATATACATAAGTTATATACTACATTCAACTCGGTAACCCCTGGTGTATATGAAAACCGTTTGTATAATCGTTGGTTATATCCTAACACTGACCACGGCGTGTGCGCAGAGCATTTCGCTGACCGATTTCCTTATTTTTCCAAGGCTTGATAGCACGTATTGGCATCACGACCAGGAGCGGATAAATTCGAATTACGACGGTGCTGGCGCCTGCGAGACATGTTTTACCAAGACCGAGGATTCGGTGCGGGACACGCATTGCATTCAGACGGCGTTTGGGCACGTGCGGCTGGATACGCTCTTCAACAATGCCTCGCCTGAGCGCCTGCAAGGAAAATGGACCGTGGTGAAAGCGGGGGCCTTCGTGGTATCGGACAGCACGTCTGCTTCGATGGATAGATTTCTGCGGAATATCCGCATACTGGACGATCAAAAGGCACCCGTGGGATTCATCGAGTTTACAGACAAGAAGGTTCACGTCGATCTCACCACCACGCATGGCCGACAGCGGGATCGCGGGCGTTATATGATCCGAAACAAACAGTTTCTGCTCGCCCGCAAATTCATAGGCCGCGCGTGTTCTCCAACTATCGTCGGCATTACCCCGAACGGCTTTTTAGTGATGGACGTTCACGCATACGGGATGCGCATAAAGATGGACAAGTACTTTGTGTTCACATCCCGAATAACCCGGCTGATCTTGCAGCGGGAAGGTTTACAAACTGTTTCCAGCGTACCTTAAATCACTAAACCTAAATCACCATGAAAAGAACATTATTCACCGCGATATTTTTATTTTCTGCCTATTTTTTGATTGCTCAGGTTCGTGATACGGAATCTGAAATCAGAAATCTGGAGCAGTTGGAAGTTCAGGCTGTTCTTAACAAGGATACAGTGATGCTGCTAAAGTTGTGGGCCAAAGATTATGTAGTAAACGCGCCCGACAACATGGTGAATTTTGCCGGTAGGAATACACTGGACAGGCCTGTTCTTAAACGCCCGCGGATTTCTTTCACCCGTTCTGTCGAGCATGTTATCATTCAGGGAGATGTTGTGTTGGCAATGGGAAGCGAAACTGTAGTAGCGCCCGGAGCTGGTTCGCAAACTCAACAGCCGGTTAAAAGACGTTACACGAATATTTGGATGAAGCAGGAAGGTACGTGGAAATTGATCGGCCGTCATGCTAATGTGATCTGCCCGTAAAATAGGTGAGGATTCGTATAATTGGCAACCAGCATCATTTTTTAAAATGTCTGAAAGGATCCTGGAAATAGATCACTGAGTCGGGTAGTCCCTGCTGTTTTGCCTCTGTTTCAATTTTGTCTAGAAATGCAGCCAGTCGATTCATAATACGGTTCTTCTCTTCTTTTGAAACCTCATCAGGATTTCCAATCCAACCGCCTTTTTGAATTTGATTGGGATCAAATACAGCAGATAGTCTTGTCATTCCTCCAACCGAAATTAGGTACATCTCACGCGGAGGATCCGAAAAATAAGCCCTTTTATTGTCCTCTGGTGCGAGGTCATCCAGAAGATGAAAACTTTCCCATTCTTTGGGTACCTGGTACGCCTTTGCCGTATCGATATAATTCATTATCAAGGTTGGATCCAAGCGGTCCTCGATAGGGTAACGAAGATACTGAATTCCGCTACCGGCTCGATAAAGGTCACGACAACCAACGAGAAAAACTGCCGCACAAAAAAGGATTAGTAGTTCAAGTATCTTTTTCATAGTGTTTAATCTTTTTTAGGGGTGAGTCCAGTTTCCATCTTTATCTTGCTTAGGCATTCCGGGCCATTTCCATGGGCTGTTTAGGCCAAGCAGAATCGCGTCGAAAACTTCCGGTGTATTTGATAGGACTGCGATTGCGCATTGCCTGATCCTCGGCGTCATCATTCGCATAAAAAATCGTCATAGTACTCTAGCGTCTACGTTGCGGAATCTGGGTAAAATTCTCTGCCGATCGGGTGCACTAGGGCGCACTATTACTTCCTTTATGGACGGACCAAAAGTTAGGAGTGTCGAGTGTTTTTCTTGATTTTCATGGCCTATGTTAAGGGCCTCTATAAAGCAAAACAGGCAGCTACATTTTATGTAACTGCCTGATTAGTAGGAGAGCCCCCTGTCGGAATCGAACCAACGACCTACTGATTACAAGTCAGTTGCTCTACCAGCTGAGCTAAGGAGGCCTGTTTAGACTTCGTTCAAGTGCTAAACGAGGCTGCAAAAATAATGGAAGAATGTATTTCCGCAAACATCCCTGATAAAATTAAGTGCGATTTTCTGATTTTTTTCTAAAACCATGGAGTCTGGTGCCCAGAAAGGAGCTGGTACGCTTTTGTAGTACGACTCCATGAGGCTCCCCGAATCGCCCCATGCGTTTCGTGTTGCCGTTGGATAGGCTCAAATTTCAAAATCCTTTCAGGTATGCAACAAGGTATCACGGACGACAAACTTCATTGGTACAAGGACGCCGTATTGTACGAAGTACACATCAAAGCCTTTCGCGATGGAAATGGCGATGGCATAGGCGATTTCAAAGGACTGCTTCAAAAACTGGACTACCTCCAGGACCTCGGCGTAACAGCCATTTGGATCTTACCATTTTATCCGTCGCCGTTGCGCGACGACGGGTACGACATCGCCGACTACTATAATGTTAATCCGGCATACGGCACCCTGGCGGATTTCCAGGAATTCCTGGACGAAGCCCACAACCGAAACCTGAAAGTTATTACGGAACTGGTCATCAACCACACGTCCGACCAACACCCCTGGTTTCAGCGCGCCCGGAAGGAGCCGATCGGCTCGCCTTTACGCGACTTTTACGTCTGGACCGACGATGCAAACAAATACCGTGACGTACGTATTATCTTTCAGGATACCGAGACTTCCAACTGGACGTGGGACCCAGTCGCCGGCCAATACTATTGGCACCGGTTCTTTCACCATCAACCCGATCTAAACTTTGATAACCCGCTGGTGCAAGCGGAGATATTCAAAATACTTGACTTCTGGTGTAGCATGGGTGTGGACGGTTTCCGTCTGGATGCCGTGCCTTATTTGTTCGAACGCGAGGGGACTAACGGCGAAAATCTTCCTGAGACGCATGTCTTTTTGAAGAAGCTTCGGAAACATGTTGACGATCATTATCCCGGCACTATGTTATTGGCCGAAGCCAACATGTGGCCTGAGGACGCTGCGTCTTATTTTGGCGATGGTGATGAGTGCCACATGAATTATCACTTTCCTGTTATGCCGCGCATGTATATGGCGCTGCAAATGGAAGATCGGTACCCGCTCACTGACATCTTTGATCAAACCCCGGAAATTCCAGCAAACTGCCAGTGGGCCATTTTCCTGCGCAACCACGATGAGCTTACGCTTGAGATGGTAACCGACGAGGAACGCGACTACATGTACAAGGCCTATGTCAAAGATCCGCGCGCGCGTATAAACCTCGGCATCCGGCACCGCCTGGCCCCGCTCATGAGCAACAACCGACAGAAGATCGAGCTGTTGAATTACCTGTTGTTCTCATTGCCTGGCACCCCGGTATTGTATTATGGAGACGAGATAGGCATGGGCGACAATTACTACCTGGGCGATCGCGACGGGGTTCGTACACCCATGCAATGGAGCTCCGACCGTAATGCAGGTTTTTCGGAAGCCCACCCCCATAAGCTATACTTGCCCATCATCCTCGATCCTGAATATCATTATGAATCGGTTAATGTGGATATGCAATCGCGCAATACATCTTCCTTACTATGGTGGATGAAACGCGTACTCAGTAAGCGTAAGCAATACAAGGCGCTGGGGCGTGGCGATTTGAAATTTGTATCGGTGGAGAATGCCAAAATCCTGGCGTTCACAAGAACGTATGAAGAGGAGACTGTGCTGGTCATAGTAAACCTGTCGCGCTACACGCAAGCAGCGGAGCTTAACCTGGATTCTTTTGCGGGCTATGTTCCCGTAGAAGTATTTAGCCAGAATCGATTTCCATCCATTAAGGAAAATAATCCCTATTTCTTTACACTGGCTGCGTATGATTGCGAATGGTTTGTACTGCACAAAGTGGAGTCTATGCTGACGGAAAACAAAACGTTGCCCGTGCTAAACATTGCTCAATGGGACAAGTTTGCGCAACGCGCCGTGGTAACCGAGCTTGAGAATTATATCTTACCAATCTACTTACGCAAGCTACGTTGGTTTGGAGGTAAGAGCCGCATAGTCGAAAGCATAAAAATCATCGATCATGCCACAGTGCCACTGACAGCGGCCAAGACGACGGCGTATATTCTGCTCCTGGAAATTAATTATGCCAGTGGATTATCCGATACGTACCAGTTGCCGATCGCGTTTGGTGAAGATGCCTTCGCGAACAAGCTAAAAGAGAATTGCCCCCAGTCGGTCATTGCCCAGGTGCGAACCAGTGAAGGGACCGAAGGCATCTTGTATGATGCGATCTATGGCCTGGCTTTCCAGGAGGAGATATTCTTAAAAATGTCGCGGCAAGAACGTGTGAAAGTGGCACACGGCGAACTTTTATTTACCGGCAACGAAGCACTGGCAGCGCATGTACAGCAGCAAGAGAAGATCAAGCCAAAAGTATTGGGAGGAGAGCAAAGTAATACTTCCATCACGTTCGATAACAAATTCTTTTTAAAGCTTTTTCGAAAAGTCGATAGATCTATTAATCCCGATGTAGAGATAACACACTTCCTGACGGAGCATACAAACTTTACACATGTGCCGGGATTTATTGGAACGATCGAATGGAAGTCTGCCAGCGGTTCCATCGTGTTGGGCATGATGCAGCAAATGGTAGAAAGCAGCACTGACACCTGGTCGTATATGTTAGACCGCCTGGATCACTTCAACGAACGTATTCTGACGCATACAGACATCGTCGAGCCGCCACCGCCGATGGGAACCCTTTTGCGTCCCGTCACATACGATCATATCCCGGCCGTCATGAAAGACTTGCTGGAAAGTGTTGTGGCAGACAACGCAGCTTTGCTCGGTAAGCGCACGTCGGAGATGCACCTCGCCCTACTATCGCGACCTGACATTCCGGACTTTAGATTCGAAGAATACTCGTTGCATTATCAACGTTCGCTATTTTCAGGACTCCAGTCGCTTGTGCGAAGCACCTTCCAGAACTTGAGCCGTTCCTTGGATAAACTAGATCCGGAAGTTCGCCAGGAGGCCGAAGACGTATTGGCCATGAAAGGAGAGATTCTTCAAGTACTAAAACGGATATACAAGAATAAGATTGACGTAGTTAAAATCCGCATTCACGGAGACTATCACCTGGGGCAGGTGCTCTATACGGGCAAGGACTTTATTCTTACTGACTTCGAAGGTGAACCCGCCCGGAGTTACAGTGAACGCCGGCTGAAACGATCGCCCTTACGGGATGTGGCCGGTATAATACGCTCATTTCACTATGCTGCATACGCAAGCTTGTTCCTCGACAACCAAATCCGGAAGGAGGATTTTCCGCGACTCATCCCGTACGTAGAGCAGTGGTATCACTACATGAGTAGCTTCTTTATGGATGCTTACCTCAAGTATTCGCAAGGAGCTGCCTTCATTCCTCAAAACAACGAGAGCTTTGAAATCATGATGACCACGTTCCTGCTGGAAAAAGCAATCTATGAGGTGAACTACGAATTGAACAATCGTCCGGATTGGGTGATCATTCCGTTGCGCGGTATCAAAATGCTGATGAAGAAGAATGAAGCGGAGGCAGAGCCGACGAAAATCGAGGACGTTGACAAGCATCCAATAGAGTTGTAGAGCATTTTGCACATGCGCGGTGAATACGATATACAGCCAGAAAAATCGCCTTCGGTCAATGGATCGGGCACAGTATTTAAAACACTGGAGGTACATTAAAACAACTAATCTTATGTTACGCTGGGCTGCAATCTTCTTTATCATCGCCATTGTGGCGGCAATCTTTGGCTTTGGAGGCATCGCGGAAGGTGCCGCCACCATCGCGCAAGTATTGTTCTTTGTATTCATCGTGCTTTTTGTCCTTGTGCTGGCATTTGGTGCGAGCATCTTCAAAAAGTGAGATGAGCGACATAACACCAAAGGCGTGGCAACAATTGCCACGCCTTACACTTTTCTTGCTGGCTGGTATGTATCATACCGCTGTGTTTGGCCAGCACGATTCTCTTCCGCCGCCACATGCTACGAAGTCGTCGATGAACTTCAGCAACGTGCAAGGTTGGGAGGGAGGCCGCACCCCGAAAGCACCGGAAGGTTTTACAGTCGCGCCTTACGCCACGGAATTTGATAATCCGCGGTGGATGTATATCACACCCAACGGCGACATCCTCGTAGCAGAGAGTAATACTTACCATCCCTGGTGGGAAAAACTTGGCGCTCATTTTATTGGGGCGTCAAAATCCAACAGCATGCGCAACAGCGCCGATCGCATCACGTTGTTACGAGACACCAATCAAGATGGCGCGCCGGACATGCGCGAAACCTTTCTTGACGAATTAAACCAGCCGTTTGGCATGCTGGTGCTGGGGGAGTGGTTTTATGTAGCAAACACGGATGCGCTGCTGCGGTATCCCTACAAGCCGGGACAAATACACATCGATAAATCGAAAGGGCAGAAGGTTGTCGACTTGCCCGCCGGCAAAGTAAACCGCCACTGGACACGCAACATCATTGCCAATAAAGAGGGCACAAAAATCTTTATAGCGGTAGGCTCAGGGAGCAATATTGCAGAGAAGAGCATCGAGAAGGAACTCTTGCGCGCGGCTATTCTCGAAATCAACCCCGATGGTTCAGGCCTGCGCGTGTATGCCAGTGGATTGAGAAATCCAGTAGGCATGGACTGGGCTATGGGTACAAATACATTATGGACTTCTGTTAATGAACGCGACGAACTTGGAGACGACCTTGTCCCCGATTACCTCACGAGCGTGGCCGAGGGAGGCTTTTATGGATGGCCCTACGTCTATCACGGTCAGCATCGTGACGACCGCGTGAAACTCCTGCATCCAGCCCAGGTCAAAGACACACGTGTACCCGACGTAGACTTGGGATCGCACACGGCATCACTTGGATTGGCCTTCTATAACAAAGACGCTTTTCCCAGCAAATACCACGAAGGCGCCTTTGTTGCACAACACGGCTCGTGGAATCGATCGCAACTGGCGGGCTATTGCGTAGTTTTTGTACCATTTAAAAATGGAAAGCCAAACGGCAAACCCGAAGAATTCCTGGGCGGCTTTATTGCCGACCTGGAGAAGGAAAAGGTATACGGTCGCCCGGTAGGGGTCGTGGTTACCCCATCGGGAGGGTTATTGATAACCGACGACGTCAGCAATACGATTTGGAAAGTAAGTTATGGAAAGGGGAACTAGTCCCCTTTTTTATTTCTGTAACAGCTCAAGCTTTGTATCTAACTTCTCTCCACCTCCGATTTCCACCACAGACGAACCAAACACCTGGATAGTCGACTTAATAAAGTCGCTGGCCTCAGCCTTATAGATGTTGTCAACATACTTCTGCGGATTCCGATCGATGTAGGGGAACCACGTGCTATGAATCTGGATCATAACACGATGTCCTTTCTTAAAGGTGTGCAGGATATCCTGCAGCCGGAAATTCACATCGGTAGGCTCTTGCGATTTAAAGGGAGCCGGCTTTTCGAAGCTGTTCCGGAATCTCCCGCGAAATACTTCGTGGCGTACCAGCTGCTGGTAGCCGCCCATCACGATGTTCGCAGGATTGTGTTTATACTGTGGATGATCAGGCGGGTAGACATCAATTACTTTTACGATAAAGTCTGCATCTGTACCACTGATAGCAACTTTCAACCTGGCCATGATCTCACCACCGACTAATACATCTTCGGTAAGCGGCTCTGTTTGAAACGTCAGCACATCAGGACGGCGACTTGCAGCCCGCTGGTCATCGCTCATGAACGAACGCGGCGTAAAGACCATGCCTTCTGTCTGTGACGTATAGGGAACCGGCTTTTCCGGGTCGCTCACATACTCAAATACAGCGTTATCCTTCAAAGGCTTATTGATCGACAGTTGCCCATGCTCGCCAAAATACAAACGCACAGGCGGGATCTCTTTTGGCGGCCAGGCGTCAAATTTTCTCCATTCCTTTCTACCGGTGTCAAACATCAGTGCCTCGGGAAAGGTACCAGCCCCTTCGCCTTTTAAGTAATAGGCAAAGAATCGACGCTCTACATCGCGCTGGTAGAAGGTGTTAATACTATCGCCAAAGTCGATATGGTTATGGATCGTGGCTCCTTGATCAGGGCGTGACCATTGACCATGTGCCCAAGGCCCCATTACAATGACGTTGCGTGCTGCCGGGCTGGATTTCTCGATTGACTTATAGATGTTTAGCGGACCGTACAGATCTTCGGCATCAAACCAGCCACCAACCGTCATGACCGCGTGGTTAACGTTTTTGAGGTGGGGGAGTATATTCCGTTTTTTCCAGAATTCGTCATAGTTCGGATGATCAATGATCTGTTTCCAGAAGAAATTGTCACTGTGATAAGCTTCGGTAGCATTTTTCAGCGGACCGATCGCCAGGTTAAAGTCATAACCATCCGCCACCGGCTTGCTTCTGAAACGGTTCAGTTGCTCTTCGTACCACGCTTTGTCGGTGGGCTTATCGTGTTGATAACCAAATACGGCGAACGCCGCCAGATAACTTTGTAGAAACGCGCCGTTGTGGTGGAAATCATCAAAGAAGAAGTCGGCGATAGGGGCCTGCGGCGACGATGCTTTCAGGGCGGGATGCGCATCCGGAATGCCGGCCGCGGTATAATAGCCCGGGTAAGAAATCCCCCATTGACCAGCCTTGCCGTTGTTCCCTTTAATGTTCTTGAGCAACCAGTCGATTGTATCCCAGGTGTCGGATGCCTCGTCTGTGGCCGTTTTATTTTTCCGGTCGTTGCCTGGAATGTTGGGTGTCATGTTGTCAAACACGCCTTCGGACATCCAACGCCCGCGTACATCCTGGTACACAAAGATGTATTTGTCATACAATTCGTATTTCGATGGGCCAAGTGATTTCCGGTACCGATCCTTGCCGTAAGGCGCCACGCTGTAACACGTGCGCTGCATTAGAAATGGATAGGTTCGGGACTTGTCTTTGGGAATATAAATGGATGTAAAGAGCTTTACGCCATCGCGCATCGGTATCTGTACTTCCAGTTTATCGTAGTTTTGCTTTACGTACACAGAATCATGCAACTGGGCCGAAGCGATTCCGCTAAACATTAGGATGGCCAACAAAAATAATAAGCGATTCATGCTATCTAGGTTTCAAGTTTAGAGTTAATGGAATCTAATAATAGCCAATTGTAAAAGGGCAACCAAACACTTCGGCGTTGATTCGAGGGGGTATGGACTGCTCAGAATGAAAGGGGCCGAACTGTAGAAAGGAAGCCAACGTACCGTCTTAAAGCTTTGATTTATTATTTAACATAATGTAAATTATGTAACTAAGCTAATAGGGATTGCTTGGGCTACGGATGTAACCTGTTGATTTACAATATTATGCCACTATAGCATCTACTAGCTAACCTTTGGCTGCACCCAGATAGATTGACCAGGATTCCAGTCAAGTCGCTCAGACCGAACCAAATACATCATTCCTGATGCGGCAATCTCCAACTCGCAAAAGCCGCCGAAGAACAACGACTTTACAATAAAACCCTTTTGGGCGCCTGGCGTCTCAGTAACGGATAACGTAAAATCCTCTGGACGCAAAAAGTGCACAGTTTGATCCCGCACTGTCACAGCCGTATACGTACCAAACAATCCAGCCACGTATTCATCCACCGGCTGTTTATAAACGGTCTGAGGCGATCCTTGTTGCACAAGCTGACCATCTCGCAGCACGAGAATCTTATCCGCCCACGGCAACGTATCTGCCGGATCGTGGGATACCATCATAAATGTCATGTCAAGCTGTTCGCCGAGATCATGAATAACGCTTTTCAGGACGTTTTTGTGCCCCGGATCCAGGTTGGAAAACGGCTCATCCAGCAGGAGCAGGCGAGGCTTGGCAATCAGCAACTTGGCCAGGGCAATGCGCTGACGCTCCCCTCCTGACAGTTGATCTGTCCGACGCTTAAGCAGATGCTCGATGCGACAAATCGCGTACAAAACGTTTGCATCATCTTCCGGGAGAATATTGGCGTATCCCAGCACTTGTTCCACCCGCAGAAATTTGGGCAGCTCAAAATGCTGCGACAGATACGCGATACCCTCCTGTCCGGGCACCAACACGTCACGCGGATCCTTAATTCGCGATTCTTCAAAAATGACTTCGCCTGCGTCAGAAGCTACCAGTCCAGCTACAATCTTGAGTAGTGTGCTTTTGCCTGAGCCTGTTTCGCCGGCGATGGCAATCTTTTCATGCTTTTGTTGTGAAAAACTGATCGGCTGTAGTACGGCGCCTTCGTTGCTGTCTTTGCGTACGCCGAACACCTGGAGGAAAGTCATACACAAACGTACCGCCTAACTTTTATTCTCCCAAGGTGATGTATGTCAGGGACGGCAAAATTAGAGTATCTTTGCGGCTTATTTTTAAGAAGCATGATTTCTGTCGACGCGGTTAGTGTAGAGTTTAATGGCTCAGCCCTGTTTAGTAACGTCACCTTTAATATCAACGAAAACGATCGGATCGCCCTCATGGGCAAAAACGGCGCAGGTAAATCTACTTTGCTCAAGATCATCGCTGGAGTGAGCAAACCGACTCGTGGAAAGGTGTCAGCGCCGAAAGATGCTGTTATAGCTTACTTGCCGCAGCACTTGCTCACCGAAGACAACGCTACCGTATTTGAGGAAGCCTCCAAGGCATTCTCCAAGATCCTGAATATGAAGAAGCGTATGGATGAACTAAACGTTGAGCTGGAAGTTCGTACCGACTATGAATCAGATGCTTATGCTAAGATTATTGAAGAAGTTTCGGAACTCAGCGAAAAGTATTACTCGATCGAAGAGATCAATTTTGATGCTGAGGTTGAGAAGACGCTCATGGGCCTGGGATTCCTGCGTTCGGACTTTACGCGCCCGACGGGTGAGTTCAGCGGTGGCTGGCGTATGCGCATCGAGCTGGCTAAGATCCTGTTGCAAAAGCCCGACCTGATCCTGCTTGATGAGCCGACGAACCACATGGACATCGAATCCATCCAGTGGCTCGAAGACTTCCTGGTGAACAGTGCCAAGGCCGTCATTGTAATCTCCCACGACAAAGCATTTGTAGACAACATCACCAACCGCACGATCGAGGTGACCATGGGCCGCATTTACGACTATAAAGTAAATTACACCCAGTATTTACAGCTGCGCAAGGAACGTCGCGAACAACAGCAAAAGCAATTTGACGATCAGCAAAAGGAAATCGCTGACATTACGGAGTTTATCGAGCGTTTTAAAGGAACGTACTCGAAGACACTGCAAGTACAGTCGCGTGTGAAGATGCTGGAGAAAATCAAGATTGTGGAAGTTGATGAAGTCGACACATCCCATTTGAACCTCAAGTTCCCGCCGGCGCCTCGTTCGGGTAACTATCCCGTGATTGCGGAAGGATTGACCAAACGCTACGGCGACCATGTGGTCTTTAACGATGCGAACGTCACAATTGCTCGTGGCGAGCGCATAGCCCTGGTAGGTAAGAACGGCGAAGGTAAATCGACGTTTGTAAAAGCCGTTATGGGTGAGATCGATTTTGAGGGCAAACTCCAGGTCGGTCATAATAGCTTGATTGGGTACTTTGCGCAAAACCAAGCCTCCCTTCTGGACGAAGATCTTTCCGTTTTCCAAACGATCGACCAGATTGCCGAAGGCGACGTCCGTTCCAAGATTAAAGATATTCTCGGTGCCTTTATGTTTAGCGGCGAGGCCATTGATAAGAAGGTAAAAAATCTTTCGGGTGGTGAAAAGACCCGCCTGGCCATGATCAAGTTGCTGCTTCAGCCGGTTAATCTATTAATTCTTGACGAGCCCACCAACCACCTCGATATCAAGACGAAAGACATCTTGAAAGACGCGCTAAGGGCCTTTGACGGAACACTCATTCTTGTATCGCACGACCGTGATTTTCTAGACGGCCTGGCTACCAAAGTGTTTGAGTTCGGGAACAAGCGAATCCGCGAGCACTTCGAAGACATCAGCGGCTTCCTGCGCAATAAGAAAATGGAAAACCTGCGCGAAATCGAGCGCACGGCCAAATAAAATGGCAGGGGCCTCCCCTCCCACTGCAATGTAGTGCGAGGGTGGGATGTGAGAGCGAAGAAAGAACGTCGTACACCGTCTTCGCTCCCACACTCACCCTCGCGCTGTTTTCTGCCTGTGGTGTAAATCCTCGATGAAAGAAATGTGGCCCGTTCTCAAGGACTGTATCTTTGGTATCAATCATCTAAGATCGATAGTCCTATGAAAGGTTGTTTTACACTCTTTGCATTCCTGTTCTGCCTCACACTGCAGGCTCAGACCGACAACAGCGCGAAGCGCATTCGAAACTTTAACCTCACCGACAACGGCGTCGCATTACGCGACTTTGACCCGGTTAGCTATTTTAAGGGACACCCCGCCAAAGGTAACGACAGCTTTAAGTATAGCTATAAAGGCATTACCTATTATTTCGCCAACACCGAGAACCAGGAAGAGTTTAAAAAAACACCCGAGAAATATGAACCTGCTTGCGGCGGTTGGGATGCATACTCCATGGCCGTCGATGGTCAACGCGTAAAAATTGATCCATCTACCTATAAGATAGTAGACGGTAAGCTCTATCTTTTCTATAACTTCAATGGCAGCAACAACCGCCTGAAGTGGGAAAAGGATGAAAAGAAGTATGCGCGCGCTGCCCACGACAACTGGCTGAGCAAACAGCGCTAAGCCAGTCGTTACATACGTTCAATATTCGCTTGCGGGATTGCATCTTGTTGCTTGTCAAACGGCTGGTTATAGAACCGTTTGCCCGTGGCAGCAAAGAACGCGTTGGCAACAGCGCCACCCGTAGGCGGCAATGCCGGTTCTCCTAACCCCGTCGGATCTATACCGTTATTGACAAAGTGAACGTCGACCTCCGGCACGTCCTTCATGCGGATAAGCTTGTAGGTATTAAAATTCTTTTGGTCTGCTGCTCCTCCGCTGAAGGTCAGGTTTCCAAAAAATGCATGCCCGAGCCCATCGACAATACCGCCCCGTACCTGCTGGTATGCACCACTAAGGTTAACAACAATACCACAGTCGGCGGCAGCATGGATCTTTTGCAACACCGGTTTGCCGCTCTTCATGCTGACCTCCGCTACTTGCGCTACGTACGAGCGGTGCGAAAAGTACACACTGAAACCCTGAAATACCTTTGGTTTCTTGCCCCACTCCGACTTCTCTGCCGCCAGTTGAATGACGGTCTTCATACGGTCTATATCATATTTAACAGCACCCGTAGGCGTACGTTTGGCTTTGTCTAATAAGCCCAGACGAAACTGTACTACGTCTTTCTTTGCTGCATGCGCCACTTCATCGATAAATGCCTGCTCGGCGAACGCCAGGAAATTTGTGATCGGTGCCCGCCAGGCTCCTGTCGTAATAGGTGATTTATGTTCGATTGAATCGATCAGCAAGTTATCCACTGCGCCCGAAGGAAAGTTATCCTCGCGTGTACAGTTGCCGGCGTTGATGCCGACACCGCGCAGCTTGTAGCCGATCATCTCACCCTGGCTGTTCAAGGCCGCGCTGAAACGGTACCGTACGGCAGGCCGGTAACTTCCGCCCGTCATATCGTCTTCACGCATCCAGACGACTTTTACCGGAGCTTCGATAATGCTTGAGAGCTCGGCCGCCTCCAGTACATAGTCGGCTTTCAGCCGGCGACCAAAGCCTCCGCCCAGACGTGTGAGTTCAAGTGTTATCTTTTCGGCAGGAACGCCCAATAGCTTCGCGGTTTCGTTACGCGCCATCTCCGGCGTCTGCGATGGGCCAACAAGCTCCACGCCGTCCTCACGCACGTGGGCAAAGAAATTCATTGGCTCCAGCGGCGCGTGCGGCAGGAACGGACATTGATATTCACGCGTAATAACAGTGGTGGCTTGTTTGAATGCAGCGTCTACATCGCCGTCCTTACGGCGCACAGTTGCCTCCGGGCTGTCAAGTAATGTCTTGAAAAGCTTATCGTGATCTGGTGTGCTCTCGGACGCCCCGTCCTGTTCGTATTCGATCTTAAGTGCTTTGCGGGCCTTGTTTACCTGCCAGGTAGATTTACCGACCACGGCCACGTTGTTCTTAAATGTAACAACGTCTACAATGCCGGGCATCGCTTTTGCCGCACTACTGTCGACCGATTTGATCTTCGTACCAAAAGCCTGCGGCCGTTGAATCACGGCAAAAAGCATTCCTTCCCGGTAAAAGTCAAGCCCAAAGAGTGGCTTGCCAGTGATAATCTCGTGGTTGTCCACGTTGCGGATGGCCTGGCCGATCAGTTTAAAATCCTTTTTATCCTTCAGCGTTACCGTAGCGGGTACGGGCAACGTACCGGCTTCGGCTGCCAGCTCACCATAAGTGGCCTTGCGTTTGCTGGCCGCATGGGTTACTACACTTTGTGATGTTGTTAGCGAGTCCGTTGTAACCTGCCAGCGTTTGGCGGCAGCTTCCAATAACATTTGTCGCGCCGAGGCCCCTGCTTTGCGCAGGCGCTCCCATGAATGGGGAATGGCGCCGCTTCCACCGGTCACCTGACGTTCAAATTTCTGTGTGTCGAGCGCCGCTTGCAGCACGTTAACTTTCGACCAATCCGCATCGAGCTCTTCCGCTACGATCATGGGGAACGAGGTCTTTATATTCTGACCCAACTCGGGGTTGGGCGAAAGGATCGTAACAATACCATCGGGCGCGATGGACAGATAGCTGTTAAACGTAATGTCATCGGGTGTCAACGACATATTGCCCACGACGTTGGGCGCACCGGCAGCGGTATCGTTCCAATAGAAACCCAACAGCAGGCCACCGCTGGCAGCCGTGGCAAGCTTCAGGAAATCACGGCGACTCGTTTTTGGTAGGATCGACATAGGCTTACGATTTAAGTTTAGAGGCAGCCAACGTAACAGCTTCACGAATGCGATGGTACGTGCCACAGCGGCAAATGTTCCCTTGCATGGCAGTATCAATCTGCTCAGCGGTAGGCTTGGGATTTTTAGTCAGAAATGCTGCGGCCGACATAATTTGGCCGGCCTGGCAATAGCCACATTGTGCTACGTCTATCTCGTTCCACGCCGTCTGCACGGGATGGTCACCTTTCTCAGACAAGCCCTCGATCGTCACGATTTTGCCGTTCCGCACCGCCGACACCGGCAGTGTACAGGACCTGGCGGCGTTGTCATTCAGGTGTACCGTGCAGGCACCGCACTGAGCAATGCCGCAACCATACTTTGTCCCTACCAGCCCCAGCGTGTCGCGCAGTACCCACAGTAGCGGGGTGTCCGCATCGACATCGGCCTGATAGCTTTTGCCGTTGATGTTTAATGTGTATTGTGCCATAACCGGATGAAATAAGCATCCTAAGGTATCAAATTTGACCATGTCATGCAGGCATTTTTGATCGCGGTACGCCCCGGTTCTCCAAACGGTAGGATACAGCCGATGTACGGATGTCTCCGGATGCTTGAGGAACTCAGGGGCGATTGCTATTTTCACATATCGTGATACCGATCAAAAACGATAAGCTCTCGCACCAACAACGGTGGCAGCTGGCATTCAGCTTGCTCGTGTTGTATTACCCTGTACTGTTGTACCTGGACTTCCCCGTCTATAGCGTCGATCTGGCATTCACCCTTCCAATCCTATATTACCAGGTTATTACCGGCACCGTATTATTGGTTATTCTTTTCGTCTGGATTAATGTGTCCGAGTGGTGCCTGGATGGGCTCGCGCATTACTTTGGCAGCGACTTTATTCTTGAGTTTAAACTCCCCGTCCAATTGATGACCTTCGTTCTGGCCATACTGTTGTCATTTGCTTTTATCGTCGTCATCGGCGGGGTAATGGGTGGACTAAACAACCTGGCACTTCATTTCTTTCACACCCCGCTGATTATTCCTTTCCGCGGAGACCGCACCACGCCGCTCTGGGATTTATACAAACGCGCCAACTCCGGCTTTTTTGTTTTGCTGATGCTCTCGGCCTTCTACCTCATTGTCAATCGTAAGGCGACACTCCGTATGAAAGATATCTTTACCCGCACGGAGACATTAGAGAAAGAGAATGTAAAAGCACAGCTCGCGGCGCTGAAAAGCCAGGTGAACCCACACTTTTTATTCAACAGCCTCAGCATCCTCTCCTCACTGGTACAAGAAGATCCTGTATTAGCGGAAAAATTTATTCAGGAGTTGGCAAAAACTTACCGTTATATCCTCGAACAGAAAGCGGTCGATACCATCCTGCTAAAAGAAGAGCTGGTCTTTCTCGAATCGTATATCTTTTTGTTGACTATCCGTTTTCAGCGCAAGCTTCACATCACCCTCGCGATATCCGACGAAGAGGCCCGTAAGTACCGGATCGTGCCCATGACCCTCCAGCTGCTTATTGAGAATGCCGTGAAGCACAATCAGATGTCCGATAAGGCTCCCTTGCAAATTCATGTAGACATCCACCTTGGTCAGCTACGGGTTAGCAATACCCTGCACACACGCCTCCGCCGATCAGAGGCCGGCGGAACAGGTTTGCAAAACATCATCGCCCGGTATCACCTCCTGACCGAGCAGTTTGTCCAAATTGAAGATTTTGATACTATCTTTCGTGTAAACGTGCCACTTTTAACCGAGTGACAACCGGTAGCCTGCTGTACATATATGAAGATTCTTATTCTTGAAGATGAAGGGATTATCGCTCGCCACTTAGAAGGGCTGGTCAAACAATGTCCGCAGCCTGTAGAAGTGTTGTCGGTCATACCTTCCGTGCAGGAAGCGCTGCACTGGCTTAGAATACACCCGTCGCCCGACCTGATATTGATGGACATTCACCTGGAAGACGACCTCGTCTTCGCCCTGTTTGATTCGATCGACCTGACCGTGCCGGTTATCTTTACCACAGCTTATGATGAATATGTCATTCAGGCATTTAAGGTCAATAGCATCGACTATCTACTGAAGCCCATTCAATACGAGGCGCTGGCAGCAGCGCTCGATAAGTACCACACATTTGAAAGACACTTCGCACGTACGTTGCCGGCCAACATGGCGCCTTTGCTCGCCCAACTGAAGGTCAAAGAATACAAAGATCGCTTTATGGTAACGCTCGGCAATAAGATCCAGAGTATCCCCACGAATGACATCGCTTACTTTTTCCTGGAAGAAAAGATGACATTTCTTGTGACGGATAAAGGCGCCAGGCTGCCCATTAATTATAGTTTGGATCTGCTATCACAAGTACTTGATCCTCACGAGTTTTTTCGAGTAAATCGTCAGTATTACATTGCACACAGGGCAATCCAGGCGGCGCATCATTATTCCACAGGGAAGCTTAAGCTCGAGTTACAGCCGTCGCCGAAGGAAATGGTATTTGTCAGTGGCGACCGGGTGACTCCCTTTAAAGAATGGTTGGGAAAATAAGCAGTCTCGCCGTGCGCTGGGGCATCGAAATGACCGATTGAGCCCGTTCAATTCGTCATTCAGCATAAACACCTTTCCCAAACAGGCATTAACAAACATATTGCTCTATGGAAAAGACACTATCCGCGCCACATCGCATCCCGTCGATTGATATCTTACGCGGCCTGATCATGGTAGTGATGGCCCTCGATCACGTTCGCGACTTCTTTAGTGCCACCCCTTTTCGCCCTGAAGATCTGACGCAGACTTCCGTACCGTTGTTCTTCACCCGTTGGATTACACACTTTTGCGCACCCACGTTTATCTTCTTGTCAGGCATAAGCATTTTCTTATTCCAACAACGAAAGTCCAGCCGGGGCGCGGTGAGCGTGTTCCTCCTGACACGGGGCCTGTGGCTTGTCGTATTGGAGGTCGTGGTGATCACTTTCTTTGTGCAGTTTGGCTATCACCTCATTTTACTCACTGTGTTTTGGGTGATCGGTTGGTCGATGGTGTTTATGGCTGCCTTGATCTGGCTGCCGCGGTGGTTATTGATAACGCTGGCCGTGGTGATTATTGGCGGGCATGACGCTGTGCCCAACATCACTACCATAACGCCTCAAAACGCGCTGGCTGCAGTCCTGCATAACACCCCTTTTGTGCTGCAGCTTGGCAAACAACCCGTACTAGTGGCCTATACTATTTTCCCCTGGGTGGGTGTGATGCTGGCGGGATACCTCATAGGCCCGTGGTTCTTACACGAACCGGGCGGGCGCGACAAGTTGCTGGTAACGGCCGGCGCAGTGTCACTGGTATTGTTTATTGTATTACGCGGAATAAATCTATACGGTGATCCTGTGCCGTGGAGCGTACAGCCCCGTGGCGATGTGTACACGGTACTGTCGTTTTTAAACGTCTCTAAATATCCGCCGTCGTTGCTGTTTATCAGTCTTACAGTAGGCGTCGGGTTATTGCTGCTGTATGTGTTTAATCATTGGACAAACCGCATAACATCATTTTTCCAGGTATATGGTCAGGTCCCGTTCTTTTATTACTTGCTTCATCTGCCGCTCATGAACATCAGTGCACTCATCTGGACGTACCTGGCCTTCGGGAAGCCCATTAACTTGTCGTTCATGATGCCGGAATGCCCACCGGGGTACCATCCTAACTTACTCCGTGCTTATCTGGCTTGGGTGTTAGTGGTCGCCGTATTGTATTTCCCATGTCGTTGGTTTGGCCGTTACCGGAAAGAGAAAGGCTATTGGTGGTTGTCATACATGTAAGTCATTGACTACAGCATAAAACAAAGAAGCCAGTGAAAACTGGCTTCTTTGTTTTTATAATCTTTTGTATCGAAGTTATCTTATCTTGTCAAGGCAGCAGGCAGGCCGTGTTTATTGAGAAAGGCTTCGGCTTCTTTTACCTTCTTGAGGATAAAAGGATCTTGCGCACGGCTTTTTATCCTTTTGCTGACGCTAACGCCGGAATAGCTAGTACTTTCTTTTTTACTAAGAATCGCCATATTTCGGTTGATTGCTGACCCAAAGATATCCATTATTTCTTGGATTTCAAACCCCCTCTGCCTTGCGCCGCGCCAGCAGTCCGATATACCGCCGGTTAGGCCGAAACAGCTCCCACTCCTCTTCAATGTTTCCCCAGATGTCAAACCCCTTTAATGTGCCATCCAGGTGTGTGGCCACGCCCATGGTATAATAACGCATGCGCACCGGTGTATTTCCCTGAACAAAAACCAGTGCCTCCGGATGGCGCGCTGTAAACGCCAGCACGGCCGCCGCCACGGTAAGCAATACCTGGTTAGGGTCCTTGTTATCGGTAATGATATCGTCGTCAATTGTATTGCCGACTTTGTCGTAGTCTCCAAAAGCAAGGTTGTAGATGTCCAATGATGTATCGGCAACTTCCATCCTGGTAAAACGTACGAGTTTACGAATCTCCCCTTTCGGACCTATGCTCAAAAATTCATAATCCAGAAATTCGGGGTTCGTCTCTAACGGGTAATGGGTTAAGGTCAAATCACAGCTTGTTTTGCCCTAAACTACCCGATCTGAGAGTAAGTTCAAAAGATTACGACGCCTCCTTCTTCCGGTAGGAGAAGAACAAGTTGATCCATCCGGCACGGGATATACGGAAGTTAAACGGGAGGATCAGGATAGACGCAGCGATCATTGCCCATACATACGTCCAGGTATCCGGATTAACGGTGTACCGCAGTCCCAGGTACACCGCTACGAACACCGCTACCTGCACACCGTAGCTGATGTACATTGCCCCGAAATAATAAGAGGGCTCCTGGATAAAGTCAAAACCACACGCCTCGCATTGCTTATTCATCTCCGCAAATTTGGTGCTCCATAAGGGGTGGGAAAACATGTCGCCTTCGTGACAGCGCGGACATTTCAGATTGACCACACTGTACAATTTTGTTCCTTTTCGTAACATACTGATGCCTGTTTTATACCGCTAATAACGGTCTTCACGGCACACCCGATAGCGCACAATTCGCGCTTTATAGCGGACGATTTATCTGTTCACGAAATTGCTCCGGCGTCAGGCCCGTGTGTTTCTTAAAGAAGCGGATAAAGTACGATGGGTCCGCAAAATTGAGTTTTACGGCCACCTGGCTGATGGTCAGATCGGCATACGAGAAAAAGCGCTTGGCTTCAAGAATGATCCGCGCATGAATAAGATCACTTAGGGTTTTACCAACGACGGCCTTGCATACGTTGTTTAGATAAGAGGCTGACAGGTTCATCAGCTCCGCATATTCATGCGGCTGTTTCAATTCGCGATAGTGATGGTTGATGAGCTCTTCCAGCTTGCGAAGCTTATGCGTGGCGTTCGGTGTGCCATCCCCTCGTACCGATACATCGCGTTCCCGGGCCAGTTTGCGCAGGACTACTTCCAGGTAGCTGCGCAGCAACGGCAGGTCGGGCCTGGCCTGAGGGGGCGTTTTGTACTCCTTCAACATTTCCTGGATGATCAGATCGATAACCGAGTCGCAACCAGGGAGTTGTATGTAAGGACTCGGATGAAACGATTGAAAGAACGGAAAAGCCGTCAAATCGGATTCCTGCTGGCCCATCTGGTAAAAAGCCGGAACAAAGAAGAAAAAATAGCCATCCGTCTCCGGTGAAAGATTCCAGGAGTGCACCTGTCCGGGTGTCATTAGGTAAAAAGAATTGGATTTGACGGGATAATCGACAAAATCGATCGTATGCGTGCCGATGCCTCGACTAACGTACAAACCCAGGTAGAAGTCGTGACGGTGAGATTTACTAACGAAAGGGTGTCTTTGCAGGTGTTCTTGTAAAGTCTCGATGTAAAACAGGCTCTGCTCGGCTCTTTCTCCAAAAGCATCTAAACAGTAAAGCGGTGTGTCGTTTAACGCGGCCGTGCGTCTCATAAAACGAAAGTTAGCGTTCCCACGCGGGAAACAAAAAAAGCCGTTCCAATTACTTGAAACGGCCTTTTCTATATTTTCTGGAAACTAGCCCAGGTATCCTTTCAATGTTTTGCTACGAGCGTGGTGCTGCAAACGACGGGTAGCCTTTTCTTTAATCTGCCGTACGCGTTCGCGGGTCAGATTAAATTTCTCGCCGATTTCTTCCAGCGTCAGCGCGTTCTCGCCGTTCAGGCCGAAATACAGCTCAATAACGTTGGCTTCGCGTTGTGTCAAGGTTGCCAGGGCACGTTGTACCTCGCGGCGCAGAGAATCAACAATTAGCCCCGAATCCGGGGTTTCTTCGCTGTCGCTGGCCAAAACGTCCAACAGGCTGTTTTCTTCGCCTTGTACAAACGGCGCATCCATTGACACGTGACGGCCGGAGATCTTCAGGGTGTCGGAAACTTCTTCTGAGCTGATTTCGAGCACTTCTGCCAGCTCTTCCGGGGAAGGCTCACGCTGGAACTTTTGCTCCAGGTCTGAGAAAGTCTTCGAAATTTTGTTCAAGGAACCAACTCGGTTCAACGGCAGACGCACAATGCGCGACTGCTCAGCCAGGGCTTGCATAATGGATTGACGAATCCACCAGACAGCATAAGAAATGAACTTAAAACCACGGGTCTCATCAAAGCGCTGAGCGGCTTTGATCAGGCCCAGGTTACCTTCGTTGATAAGGTCACCCAACGTCAAACCGTTGTTTTGATATTGTTTGGCCACCGAGACCACAAACCTGAGGTTTGCTTTGGTCAGCTTTTCCAGCGCCAACGGATCGCCTTCGCGAATTCTTTTGGCAAGCTCTACCTCCATGTCTGATGTGATCAGATCCACCTTCCCAATTTCCTGTAAATACTTGTCGAGCGACTGGCTTTCACGGTTCGTGATTTGTTTGCTGATCTTTAATTGTCTCATTGCAGCCTGTGTAGTATGTTGTTTATTTCGTTGAATTTAAATAAAATGACTCGTTCCTAAGAACGGTGGTTCAATAAAAAGGTTTACTCCGTGGATTGTTCGACACCTGTCGAATAGGCCGTAGTGTGGTAAAGGTGGGTAGTATGAGAATGAATAATTGGCCCAAGAAGTTCCGAGTGTTGAAAACTTTTCCGAGCAAAGGTACAATTTTTTCTTATTTAATGCACACCTCATAAGCCTGGTCGGCTGGGTGGATCAAAAAGAAGGGCAAACGGCCTGTATCCTTGATGAGGCTATGGCCGTTTGCCCTTTATCCCAGGGACTAAATCCCTGTTATTTCTTTACCAGATATTTCCTTAGCCAGATCTTTTGTTCGGTCTGAACACTTACCACGTACAAACCTGCGGGCAATGCTGGCAATTCAACCGTGTGCACATACTGACGTACTATGCCTAGATCGAGGTTCGCCATCGCACGGCCGTTCATGTCTTTTAAGGCTACACGTGTGCGCCCCGGTATGGCGTCAAAGCTTAGCGTCAATGATTGACGCTCGCCTTCCACTGCCGGATTCGGTGCCAGGATAAGCCCGGCTGCGTCCGCGTCGGAAACGGCCACCGATACATCGTTAGCAACAGACGCAGTCCGTGCACTGGCACTGCAGCTTCCTTTCAAAATCCAGGCGTCAGTCCAATACGTGCCGGTGCCGGGGGCATACGCCCAGGCCGCGCCGTTACACCAGCCGGAGAAGGGGTATTCCTTGCACTCATATTGCGCGCCGGCATTCTTCACTTTGCTGCCGGCCACATACCCGCCGTTTTCCGTGTATTGTGGGAGCGATGCACAATTATCTGTGCCACCCGTTACTGTCACCGTAACCGGCGAGGATGTTCCGCTGGCCCCGCCGTTGTCGAAAGCTTTCGTCGAAAGCGTGTAGGAGCCTGAAGCGACATTTGTCCACGTAAAGCTATACGGGCTGCTATTGTCCGTGCCGAGCAATGTAACGCCGTTGTAAAACTCCACGCGGTTGATCGTACCATCGTTATCTGTGGCGGTCGCCGTAATGGTGATCGATGCCGGAGCGGTAAACGATGCACCTTGCGCCGGAGCCATGATCGCTGTCACGGGCGGAGTATTGGTCTGTGTCCCGTTGACAGTAATACTCACGGCGGCAGAGGTTGTCACACCACCGGCATTGTCGGTCGCGCGTGTCGTAAGCGAGTAAGTACCCGCCGCTACGGTTGTCCACGAGAATGTATACGGAGCAGATGCGTCCTCACCCAGTTTTACCGAACCCTGGAAGAACTCTACGTTCGTAATGGTACCGTCAGAATCACTGGCCGAGGCAGCAATAGACACGGTAGCGGGTGCCGCAAAGCTGGCGTTGGCCGCGGGAGTGGTAATGGCAATAGTCGGGCTGACGTTGGTCGAACCACAAGGGCCCAGCAGTTTCCATACATCATCCGGTCCGCTTTTCAATGCGGGATCATCTCCTTGTGTCCACCAACGGGCCTGGTACCGGTTGCCATTGCGTGATACTTCCGCGTTACCGCTATAGGCAGTAGAGGCCAGCCATGCCGGCACAGTGCAAGTATTAATGGCGGACACCGTAATGTTAATGCCAGCGGAAGTCCCTACTCCGCCTGTGTTGTCGTAAGCCTTTGCGGTGAGCGCATAACTTCCAGCCGCAACATTTGCCCAGGTGTACGCATAAGGCGATGTGGCATCTTCACCCAGCAGCGTTGTGCCCTGGTAGAACTCCACTTTGCTGATCGTACCGTCAGCATCCGTCGCGGTGGCGGTAATGGTCACCGAAGCCGGCGCCGGGTAGGTGGCATTGTTTGCCGGTGCTGTGATGCCAACGGTAGGGTTGGCATTGCCGACACCGATCAGTACGGTGGCAGATGTGCCCACGCCGCCTTTGTTATCGGTTGCCCTGGCCGTCAGCGTATACGAACCTTGCGGCACGGCGTTCCAGGTATAGGAGTATGGCGCGGTAGCATCTTCCCCCAACAGCGTGGACCCCTGAAAGAATTGAACCTTCGTAACAGTACCATTGTCAGCAGCGGCAGCCGTGATGGTAATGGTTGCGCCGGGAGCAAACGTTGCATTGTTTGCAGGGCTCGTAATGCTGACTGTCGGTGCCGGATCCACGACCACGCCACCCGCATCGTTAATAGCCTTCAGTAAGCTTGTGCCACTGTTATAACCGGTGTCGCCGGTAAGCTCCCAGATGATCACACCCTGGTGACCGAAGCGCTTGGTATACTTGATTTTCTCCGCAGCACCCTTTGGTGTTTCGTAATAAATCTTTTTGCCGTTGGCGCCGATGTATCCACCCAGTTGACGGGAGTCCTGCGGGTCGAAGCTGGTGGCCGCATTCGGATAGGCAGCGACAATCTCTTTCCACTTGGGCGCCACAAAGCCATTGGCGTTGTCGGGCTTACGGGTCGCAAGATCATAACCGTAGAAAGGCACGCCGATACACAGCTTGGCCTTCAGTACGTTGAAGCCGCCATCGTGGTTCCAGGCGGCGGGCGCCATGCCCATCCAATATTCGAGCGCGTCTTCGGCCGAGTAGATCGGGTTGTCAGCCGTCTGGCCCTGGTATGTTCCCAATGGAACCTTGTACAGGGCCGCGTGCGGACCAATCGGTGAGGTATTCCAGGAACCGGTGAAGTCGTAGGTCATGAGTCCCAGCCAGTCAACGTATTGGGACAGCGCATCGTCGTAGTTGTTGCCGTAGTAAGAGGTACCAAACACCGCGGCCGACAGCAATTTAGTGGGCATCTTCTGCCGCAGCTTCTGAGCCAGGCGTGTCAGGCCGACAGCGGCCGGGTGCGGTCCCTGATCGGGCCCACCCCATTTGTCGCCACGTACACGACCACCTTGTTCGGTTGTGCCGGAAATGGCAGCATCAGGCCACCAGCACTCCAGGTCGAGGTCGACACCGTCGATGCCCTTGGTATTTACGTAGTTGGCAATAAAGCTTGCCATTTCTTCCAGCTTGGCATCGTTGTTATAGTATTGCGTCAACAGCCACAGAAAAGCAAAGTCGGTGGCACCGCCAATGGCGACAGATACCGTCGTGCCTTTTGCATGCGCGCGTGCCAGCACTCCATTGTCAAACAGGATCGAGTCTACTTTACGATTGTGAAACGAGCCCCAGGCAATGGAGGCAAAATTGCTGCTGTTGTAGTTATTGTTATTCTGTTGAAACAGGTTGAAGGCGATGTTAATGTGGTTGACCGTACCTGGATCATAGGTCTTGAAATCAAAGTCAGGTACCCAATACGGCAGATAACCGATGATGCGTTGCGGGCCGGTATAATCTCCACCGATACCACCATCGCCGCACTTGCTTACCAATGTCCAGTCGCCTGTAGTACCAGGCTCGGTAATGGTTGACCATTTCGCTTCATAGTTACCATTTTTGTGCGACACCTTTGTGCCGCCGGGATAACCCGCGGCATTCGGCGTCCAGGGTGCCCAGCAGCTCGGGAACGAGTACTGCCCGTAGGCAAGCACCGTTACCAGCAGGCACCAACATACCAGTAAAAGTTTACGTTTCATAGATGTTATAGGGTTATGTGTTTATAGGAAAAAAAAGAAGAGGGATTGCTCCGCTCTTCTTTTTTATAGTGACTGTTATTCGATGATGTATTTTTTAGTCCAGACTCGCTGGCCTGTCTTTACGTGGAAGATGTACAGGCCTTTGGGTAGCGGCGGCAGTGCCACCGTTACCCGGGAGCTACCGGTGTCGCCAAAGTGCTGGCGGTGTACGTCGGTGCCGTTTACATTCTTCAGCGTAACCTGTACTGCGCCCGGCGTCGACTCAAAGGTGAACGAAGCCGTCGTACTTTCGCCCGCTTTACCGGGGTTCGGATAGAGCGTCAGTCCTTTTTCTTCGGCAATCGACAACGTTGCTACAGAAGCGTCAGCGGTACGCGCCGCGGCGCCACAGCTTCCTTTCAGCACCCAGGCGTCAGTCCAATATGTACCGGTGCCCGGAGCATAAGCCCAGGCCGCGCCGTTACACCAGCCCGAGAATGGATAAGGTTTACATTCATACTGGCTGCCTTGGTTTTGTACAATGCTGCCGGCAACATAACCACTGTTCTCCACATATTGCGGCACCCCGCCGCAGCCTGATGTGCCACCGGTAACGGTAAGGCTAACGGCGGATGAAGTTGTAGAGGCACCCTGGTTGTCGGTAGCGACTGCAGTCAGGGTATAAGTGCCCGCGGCAATGCCGCTCCAGGTGTAAGCGTACGGCGATGAAGTGTCTTCGCCCAGCTTGGTGCCATTGCGGAAGAACTCCACTTTGCTAACAGAGCCATTATCCGAAGCAGTAGCCTGGATGGTTACAGTAGCCGGAGCAGCAGTCGACGTGCCGTTGGCCGGCGCCGTGATGTTTACCGTCGGTGGTGTATTGCCGTTGTTGCCACCGTTGCGGATATCGATCACCTGGCGGATGGCCGTCAACAGCGAGTTGTTACCCGTAGCGTCTTGCGACAATTCCCAGATCATAATACCACCCAGGTTGCGATCGAACGCCAGGTTGGTCTTTTGCTTGATGGTATTGATGCCGTTGAAGTAGTCGCCGTTATAGGTGTCTGAATTCGGGTTTGCGCCTTCGCTTACCAGCGTACGGAACGATTTCCACGAAGGACGAGCATAGAATGGCACGCCGAGTACAGTCTTTGCCGCAGGCAGCCCGCGTCCAGCCCAGTAGTCAAGTGAGGATATAGCGTAGCTGTATGGCGAGTGATCAGCACCGCTGCCACCGTCGTATACCATGATGTTCAGGAAGTCAACTGCGGTAAACACAGCGGGTTGAACGCCATTCGCATAGTATCCTTGTGCCGATACGGCGGCGGTCAGGAACTTACCTTGTGCATGCAGGGCATTGCCCAGCTCAGTCATCAGCGTAGCAAAGTTGGCAGGATCTTGTCCTTCAGCAGGATATTCCCAGTCGATGTCTACACCATCGAGTTGATGTGTGCTGAGGAACGAAAGAAGGTTATTGATAAAGGTGCTGCGTGTAGCGGCGCTGGCGGCCATTACCTGGAAGTCGGTGTTGTTCAGATCGCTCCAGCCACCCACAGCAATGCCTACTTTCACACCCGCGGCATGGGCACGCGATACGATCTGTGCCAGCTTGCTGCTGTTGTCGAGAGCCGTCAAGCCACCGCTCGTCGTCGGACGAATAAATGAGTAGTTAATGTGCGTAACCTTATCGTATTGAATATCATCCGGGGTACCCTGCCATGACGGCATGTACCCTACCACTTTGAATGAACCATTGTTACTCGTGCCGCCAGTAACCGTAACGGATACTGTCGACGATGTACCTGTACCACCAGCATTGTCGGTAGCCTTGGCCGAAAGCGTATAGGTGCCGGCAGTAACGTTCGACCAGGTGAAAGTATACGGGCTGTTAGTAGCCGTGCCGACCAGGCTTGAACCGTTGTAGAACTCTACTTTGCTGATCGTACCATCGCTGTCAGTAGCCGTAGCCGTCAGCGTCACCGACGCAGGAGCGGTATACGATGCGCCGTTGGTCGGAGCTGTGAGCGTAGCGACCGGGTTGGCGTTTGTTGTTCCGCCACCGCAGGGGCCGATCAATTTCCACACATCATCCGGACCGCTCTTCAGCGCAGGGTCCTCCCCTTGTGTCCACCAGCGTGCCTGGTATTTATTGCCATTGCGTGATACTTCCGCGCCATTATTGTAAACGTCGGCAGCCTTCCATTCAGGCGTAGAGCAGCTCGAACCCGTCACGGCAACGCTTACGGCGGCTGAGGTAGTCGAAAGACCGCTGTTGTCGGTAGCCTTGGCCGTTAGCGAATATGTACCGGCGCCAACACTGGCCCAGGTATAGCTGTAAGGCTGTGTCGTGGCTTCGCCAAGTTTGGTTGTTCCCTGGAAGAATTCAACACGTGCGATCGTACCGTCGGCATCGGTTGCTGATGCTGTGATTGTAATCGATGCACCCGCGGTATAGCTGGCACCTGCGGTCGGCGATTGGATCGATACCGTCGGCGCAGTGGCAGTACCCGCAATAACACTCACGGAGGTCGTCGCTGTATTTCCGCTGTTGTCTGTTGCTTTTGCCTGGATGGCGTGCGTACCCGCAGCCAACGCGGTAATCGTAAAGCTGTACGGTGAGGTAGCGTCTTCTCCTACTTTTGTACCGTCTAACAGAAACTCTACTTTGGTGATGCTACCATTTGAATCATTCGCCGTGGCGGTAACCACTACTGATGAACCTGGGGCTACCACTGCGTTGTTCGCCGGTGCTGTGATGGAAACCGTCGGCATACCGGTGTTACCCAGCGCAAAGACTTCGTTGATTTTGTTAACCAACGGTGACTTGACAGAAGAGTAACGCGCCAGCTTCGGACCAAAGGTAGTAGCCGAACCGCCGATCTCCAGGTCTTCATACACCGTCCATACGATCACACCGCTCAGCCCTTTGTCCACGACGTATTGGGCTTTCAAGCCAATAGACTGTTCATTGTCGTAGCTCAGGAAATAATTTCCTTTGGTGAGGTATGGCACTTTCGCATTGTCATCCCAATGTTCAGTCCAGCCGGACTTGTTCTGACGGATGTATTCGTAATAAGGAGTGCCTTCGTGTGCTGCCCAGTTGGTGAAGTCCGCAGCCGAGCTGATCGGACCGTCAGGATCAACCGTGCGTTGCACCTTCTGCGTGGGTGCGTTCAGCGCGGCGTTGCCTTGTGTTACAACACCACGGCCGTAGAAAGCGGCACCCATGTTGATCTTGTGAGCCGGTACACCCAGGGTTGTCAGGGCGCGGTAGCAAGCGTCCCAGCTAAAGTTGGCAAACTCTTGATTCGGATAGTCATACAACGGCGAGTTGTGTCCGGCTTTACCTGACCAGCCCCCGTTATAGTCATACGTCATCATGTTGAAGTAGCTCATCACATTGGCCAGCGTAGCCCATTGAAGACCTTGTAGCTTAGCGGGATCAGCCGTAAATGCAGCCGTGATCAGCTTATCGGGGCCGATGGCCGCGCGGATCTGTTGCACAAGCGTGGTAAAGTTGGCAAAGTCAGCCTGGCTTCCGGTAAAGTTCATGCCGGCATACGGACCCGGGTATTCCCAGTCAAGGTCGATACCGTCAAAGCCTAAGCCGATCAGACGTTGGCAGTCCGCAACAAAACGCGCACGCTTGGTAGCATCGGCAGCCATCTCCGGAAAGTGTTTACACATGCTCCAACCGCCAATAGAGGCCACGACCTTTACGTTGCGTTCGTGGGCCATCTCGATAATGCCTTTCGCACCACCTTCTTTTTTCAGCGGCACCGGCATAGGACCGGTCAGCGTAGTTTTGGTATTTCTCCAACCTGCACCATCCGCCACAAAACCTGCGGCAGCCACGCGCGCATCGGCGAAGTCATATTTATACTCAAGCTCACCGAAGATCAGGTGCATGTCCCAGCTGTCATATACACCACCGTGCAGGATGGGCGCGGGTTCTTGTACAGCGCCTTGCTGGTAGATAAGCTTGTTACGGTAGTCGCCGCTATGCAGCGAGCCGTCTTTGGCGACACCAAAGAACGAGAAGTTCAGAATGGTGTACTTGGAGTAGTCGATGTTGAGGTGGGTGTAGGCTCCCGCGCCGGGCACGCCATGTGCCGAGCTCTTCCAGGCATCCCAGTTGGTGATGTACCCCACAATTTGCTTTTGGTGATTTGCTGTCGTAGCACTGCCGCCGGTATTGACCTGGCCGAACAGCGCTACGTTAGCCAGCAACAACAGCAGCAGGGTATACACCCGCCGGCATGTGTTGCCGAAGCTAATGCTAGTTAGCGTAAAGGTTGACATAGTAAATGGTTATTGGTTTTGAACATTTGCCGCAGCCGCGCCGTTGAGAACTATGGCTGACTGCGTCGCGGGGTAAATGTTGGGATAACCGATAGGAAAAAGAAAAGTAGTTATTGAATGGCCGGGTGCACTTATTAAAAGGCGCAGGAACGAGGCGTGTGCCTTGTGTGCTCGCAAGTTTAGGAATGTACGGCCGTTGATCGAACGGAAAGCCTGCTCACCACTTCTTCTTTGCGCCGCCGCGAGATCGGCACTGATGAGCCGTCTTTCAGGACTAACAACCCTTCGCTTTTGAATTTTAATACATAGTCCAGATTCACCAGGTGCGAACGGTGTATGCGTAGAAAATTGTTGTGGACCGTCAGCAGGTCTTCATATTCTTTCAGCGTTTTAGACGACACAAATGTTTTATTGTCGGTCAGTACAAAACGTGTATAATTCAGATCAGCTTCACAGCGGATGATCGTATCGACCTCCAGGAACACCACACCATCATAGGTCGTGATGGCGAGGGTGCGTTCTTTATGTTCAAAGAAGTTTTCGATCTGGCGACTGTAAGTATCTTTTCTGCCCCGTTGGGATTGATAACGCTCCACGGCTTCTTTCAACTCGATGGGATTGATCGGCTTGAGCAGATAGTCCAATGCGTTGTACCGAATGGCACGGATGGCATACTGGTCGTGCGCGGTGGTGAAGATCACCTTGCAATCTATTTCAGGGATGGCTGCCAGAAAATCGAAGCCGTTCATCATCGGCATCTCGATATCGAGAAATAGCAGATCGGGTTTGAAATAATGAATCTTTAACAATCCGTCTTCGCTGTCGTCTGCTGTCTCCAGCAAAAACTGACCCGGAAAGATTCGCTCCATCGTTACCTTGAGTAGGTTCCGGGCTTTACTTTCATCATCGATAATCAACGCTCTAATCATTGTTAAAACTTCGGTGAACCAGTATTAACGTCTCTGCTGGTGTGGGCTGCCATGAGAACGGTGGGTAGCGGGAATACCTTATTTTTCAGGTATTAGCGTTGCCTGCATCTATAGCAGCACGCGGTCAAGGTATAACAAAGTACAAAAAATAAAGATACTTACTGGTCCAACCCTCTGATTAATATGATAACCTGTCCTTTTACCCGACTTGCTACAAAGAGCGCTTTTATACATCAATTGTGAGCGAAGGACGCACGATATGCACGATGCAGAAAGGAAACTTTAAATGTTACACTTCTAGCGTTCCAACGCACTCCGCATAGAAGTCATACCTGTTTTTTCCGGTATGAATTCTGTCCTGCCGAGAGGCACGCGAACAATCACCGTAGTGCCCGCAGCCGTGCCGTCCGGATGCACGCGATCAACGATGCGAAGGTCGAATACTTCGTTCTGTTTTTTCATCAACGCCATGCGCTCACGGATGATCTTCATGCCCATCGAGCGATATGTCTTTTTAATGCGGCTCTTTCGGATCAGTGTGCCTTGCTTGCGTCCAATGCCGTCATCGGCAATGCTGCACAGCAGCACATCTTCCGATTCCAGGTTAAACGCAATGCGCAGGTTGCGCTCGCCCTTCTTATGCATCAGCCCGTGCCACAACGCGTTCTCTACAAAGGGCTGCAATAAAAATGAAGGAATAATCACTTCCTCAGGATCGATGTCGCTGTCTACATGAATCTCGTAATGGAATTGTTTGTCAAAGCGCATGGACTCTAACTCGAGGTATAGCTCCAGCAACGTGAGCTCCTGATCGAGCGAGATGAAGTTCTTTTCAGAGCTCTGCAACACCGTGCGCAGCAACTTCGAGAACTGATGCAGGTAATGCATGGCCTCGTCTTGTTTATGCACAATGATTAATTCCTGAATGGAGGTCAGACAGTTGAAGATAAAATGCGGATTCATTTGGGCAATCAGCGCCTTGAGCTCAAGCTCGGCAATAAGCTTGGCGATCCGGATTTTCTCTCGGAAGCGATTGCGTACGACGTTCATTATCAGGCCGATAAACAGGATTGCGGCCACCGCCAGCATCGCCGTGAACCACCAGGTCCGCCAAAATGGGGGCAGGATAACAAGCGTTAAGGCAACACCCTGCTCGTTCCAGACTCCGTCGTTGTTCGACGCCTTCACTTGAAAGGTATACTTCCCAGGTTCCAGGTTGGTGTAGGTAGCGGAGCGCTTTCCTTTCACCATGTTCCATTCGTCTTCAAAGCCGGCCAACCGATAAGAATACTCGTTCTTCTCCGGCTGGATAAAATTCAACGCTGCAAACTCCAGGGTGATCACCGATTGATCGTACGATAACACCACCGTCTTTGTCTCGTTCAGTTGCGCCTTGAGCAGCGCATTGCGCGGATGCGGCAGTACTTCCTTGTTGAGGATCTTCAAGCTGGTAAAGGCAATCGGTGGTGGAAATTGATTGTTCTTCACATCCCGTATCACCGCGGGCATAAACGACGTGAAGCCGTTGGTACCACCAAACAAAAACTCACCCCGTCGCGTCTCATAACTGGCGTTGATGTTGAACTGATAATCTTGCAGACCGTCATGTGTCGAATAACTTTTAAAGACACGGTTCTTCAGGCTCAGATACGCAAGCCCGCGTCCCGTGCTCATCCATACGTGTCCCTGTTTATCAGACAGAATACCTGAAACGATGTTGTCGGGCAAGCCGTCCGATTCATGGAAGGATGTAAACGTACCGGAGGCTTCATTGTATAAGTTGAGCCCGCCCGCAAACGTACCAATCCATAAGTTACCTTCATGATCCTGGTTGATGCAGCGTATCCAATGGTTACTCAGACTGTTTTTGTTTTGCTGATCGCTCTTGATCACAGTGAAATGGGTATACGGTTCCTCCAACAGATTGAGCCCTTCTTGCGTCCCAATCCAAAGACGTCGTTTGGTGTCCTCGTACAGGCAGCGAATCATGTTGTTGCTGAGGTTCGAGTTATTGATGTTAATGCAGGTAAACATATTCGTGCGCGGATCATACCGGCTGATACCGTTATTGGTGCCCACCCAAATTCGCCGCTGACTGTCTTCCAGTAACACCCACACCACATTGTCGCTCAGGCCTGAGCCATCGCCATACGTATACCGTGTGAACTTCTTGCTGACGGGGTCATACCGACAGAGCCCGCCCAGGTACGTGCCGATCCAAAGTTGACCTTGATGATCAAGCATCAGGGAGAGGATGCGGTTGTCGCTAATGCTGTTGGTGTTTCGCTCGTCGTTGTAGTAGTTTGCAAACTGTCCGGTGGCCCGGTCGAAATAACACAGTCCGCCACCATCGGTGCCAATCCACAGGTTGCCGTTCTTTTCTTCGGCAAACGATGTGACCGAGCTGTTGCCGTTGAGGGTCGGCACTTTGTAATGGAAGAACGATTCGGCATTCTGGTTAAAAAAGTTTACGCCACCATTATAGGTTCCCACCCAGATGCCCCCTCGCTGATCGCTGCTAATGGACCGCACCACGTTGTTATTGAGACTCTTGGAGTTATACGGCGAGTGTACAATGTGCTGAAATTCATTGGTCTCCGGATTAAAAATATCGATGCCCCGTCCGTCAGTACCGATCCAGATCTTGCCATTGTCCTGTACCCACAGCGTAGGTAATAAATCGCTTGAGATGCCTTCCGTGCTGCCGAATACGTGGCGAAAATTTTTAAAGGTCTTCTCTTTCGGTTGATATAGATTGAGCCCGCCACCATACGTGGCGATCCAGATACGTCCAGACGGGTCCTCCACGATCTTCCGGACATTGTTCCCGCTTAATGATCCTACCTGATTTTTTCGGTATACGAAGTGCAGGAAGTTACCGGTGCTATCTTCCAATACATGGATACCATTGGAGGTACCTACCCACAGATTTCCGTGCCGGTCTTCCAGAATCGAGGGAATCGTATTATACACCATCTCGTGTACGTCGAAGATTCGCGCATACGGCTTGATAAACGTGCCGCTTTTTTCCTGGTACAGGTACAGCCCCTGGTCACTGCCGACCCACAGCCTGCCTTTGTGGTCCTGGTAAATGGCGCGGACGGGAATGCCCTTAAAGAAATGTTTGTCAAATCGGTCCAGTTCGCGGTTGTAAAGGTCTAATCCTTTTTCTGAGCCGATCCAAAGACGCTGCCGGGTGTCTTCCAGCAATGTATAGGTGATATTACTACTGATGCTAATGGTGTCGTTTTCCCTCGCACGGAAGCTAACAAAGGAATAGGCATCGTAACGCGCTACGCCATTCTCCGTGGCAATCCAGATAAACCCCCGGCTGTCGCGAATCACACCATTCACCGTATTGCTGGGTAATCCCTCTTCAGCCGTCAGATGGTGAAACTTGACATCACGCTCCTGCGCCCCGCACCAGTTTACGCCGGCCAGACAACAACATAGCAGAGAGAACAGACGGGTAACGCGTGACATACGTTGGCTCAGGGTTATATCCGAAGATACAACGTTTGCACGCCGGTTACATGCGTACGGAAGCCAGGATGCCGGGGAATACGAAAAGTGGATGAACTTCTCGACGATTACGATTAGGGAAGCCTGGCTACAAGTTGTTCAGGCAGCAGCCGGAGGATGTGGTAGATCATCTTCCACTTGAATCCCGGCACGATGATAAACGCACGACGTACGCCAACGGCTGCCCGGGCGATAAAGGAAGGCTCCAGCATCAGCGACTCGGGTAAGTCCAACCCGACAGTCATTTTACTACGGATGTAACCAGCAACGACAACGTGCACGCGTACGCCCCGGCTAAAAAGATACTGCCGCAGGCCGGCCAGATATTGTGTAAAGGCAGACTTTGTACTGCCATAGATGAAATTGCTTTTTCGACCCCGTACACCCGAAAGCGAAGATAGTCCGATGACACGTTCCAACGCTTTGTTGTTGGTGTCCGTCACAATGATGTTAAGGATTGACACGGCGCCGCAGTAATGAACATTCATCATCTGGTATGCCCCCTCCCAGTCCCGCAAAGCTTCTTCATTGTTCTTCAGAAATCCAGCAGCATATACCACGATCGCCGGCTTCATGGGCAGCGATTCATAAAAGCTCCGGTGTGTGGCAAAGGCTGTAGCATCGAAGTATACCACCTTCACGCGATCACCACCGATGTTGTGCGCGCGTAGAAAATCTTGCAGCGCGGACGTGCTTCGCGACGCCGCCACGACATCATACCCTTGTTGAATATATAATATGATCATCTCCTTAGCGACATCCGAATTTGCGCCGAGGATGAGAACTGTCTTTTTATCGAACATCTGACTATACGAAGATTTTTGCCTGTACTTATTGGCTGTTCGCTTGCCGGGATGTTGACGTCGCGGTTTCAATCAGCGTATCGAGTGTGGATCTGGAGACGCCCAGCTTGTCCGCGACAATGTTGATGAGCTCGCGTTCCGCAGGGGCAAACTCGCCGTCTGCCAGGGCCAGCTCGATCATGTCTTCGAGCTGCTTTTCCTTTTCAGAGTCGTCCAGCGGAATCAGATATTTATACTCGTCCGCACGGTCGAGCATAAGATTAAGCCGGTCAAGTGGAATCCCTTTTTCATAGGCGATCTTAGCCAGGGCAACACGCTCCAATTCCTCGATTTTGCCGTCGGCCGCACTCAACGAAATGAGGTTCCGGAAATGCGCCAATTTGATGTGGTCTAACATAGGTCTAGGGGTTCAGGCAGGATGACAAGTCTTTTAAAGATACTAGAATCACGCAGAAAATAGACGGTAAGTACTTGTAAAAGAAACAATTTATTCCTTGCTCTCCGGTGTGTCGGCTTGTAAAGCGTAGTCCTTGATTTTCTGATACAGCGTAGTCAACCCGATACCTAACAGTTTTGCCGCCTGCGTTTTGTTTCCCCGGGCAAACGCCAGCACCTGCCGGATGTGTTTTTTCTCTGCCGCCGCCAGCGTCCAAACGCCTTCTTCCAGGCCGGTAGCCGAATCATTGGCGTTAAAGTCGTAGGGTAGCATGTCGGCTTCGAGGATGTCCAGGTCGTTCAGGATGACACAACGCTCCACGACATTCTTCAACTCGCGGATGTTTCCTTTCCAGGGATGTACGCGCAACGCTTGCAGAAAGGTGGGCGACATGGCGGCCACGGGTTTTTTAGTCTTCTGCGAAAACTGACGCACAAAGTATTCGGCGAGCGCTTGAATGTCCTCTCTCCTCTCCCGCAGCGGTGGCAGGGGAATGCTGAATACCGATAGCCGGTAAAAAAGATCCTTGCGGAAATTACCGGCCTCCGACTCTTTTTCTGGGTTACGGTTGGTGGCAGCAATAAAACGCACGTTCACCCGCCGCGCCTTGCTCTCGCCCACCCGGTAAAATTCGCCGGTTTCCAGGACCCGCAACAGTTTTGCCTGCAAGTCGATGGGCATCTCGCCGATTTCATCCAGGAACAGCGTTCCCTCCTGGGCTTCTTCCAGGTAGCCTTTCTTGGCTTTTGTCGCACCGGTAAACGCACCTTCTGCATGCCCAAAGAGCTCGCTCTCGAGCAGGTCCTTTGGAAAGGCACTGCAGTTGACGGCTACAAAGGGCTTAGCCCTCCGATCACTTTCGTAGTGAATGGCCTGTGAAAATATCTCTTTACCCGTGCCGGTCTCGCCCAGGAGCAGTATCGTAGTATCTGTGGACGCTACTTTTCTGGCCAATGCGATGCTTTCCTGGATGCGTTTGCTTTGACCCAGAATGTGGCCAAAACCGAAGCGGTCTTGTAACCGGGCTTCCAGGTGTTGCACCTTCTGCTGAAGCAGGGCTTTCTCCGATGCTTTGCTAAGTAAAGGAATGATCTTCTCCTGGTGATCGCCCTTGGTCAGGTAGTCAAATGCCCCGTTCTTAATCGCCGTTACACCATCCTGGATCGTTCCATAGGCCGTGAGAACAATGACTTCCACTGCAGGGTACTGTTTCTTCAACATCGCCGTCAGTTCGATGCCGTTCCCATCGGGCAGTTTAACGTCCGATATCACGACGTTAATGGGCTCGCGCTCCATCACTTGTAGGCCTTCTTTCACCGTGGCGGCCTGCTGCACGGTATATCCTTCCAGGCTGATAACACGCGCGATGAGCTTGCGCAGGTTTTCTTCGTCGTCAATGATTAGTACTCTGCTCACAGGTATGTTCCATAGATCCAGGCAAATGTACTAACGATCAGCACAACACCATACACCTGTGCCTGCCGGTATTCCTGCAGGTAGGTTTTCAGCTCTTCGATCTTGGCCCGGTAACGCTTGCGAACGAACCACAGCATGGCACCGGTAAAGACAACGCTGAGTGCAAATGCCGTGAGTACATCCGGCGCCCAGAGCCCCGACAGGCCCTTGCCGAAAAAGAACCGGCCGACAAACACAATGCCCAGCAACAAAGACACAATAAATGTGATCTCCGTCCGCAAGCCCCGGCGGAACATTGTCAGGAGCTGTTCCAGCCGTTCGGGAATACTATCGCTCAACGTCAGGTGGTTGACAGTTTGTAGTTTGGCCCAATAAAACAGGACGATCAGTTGATAAAGGAACATCATCTTCACAAAACCCTGCGGCGACCCCGGATAGGTAAAGCCATCGGTCAGCAGGGGCATGGCCAGGGTGGCGACCACCATGCTGCCCAGCAGCACGGTAATGACACGTTCGTATTGCCGCTTGGTAACGGTAATCATATCCGTCGTCTTGCCTTGCAGCAACGCAGGCAGGCGATCGAAGTGGGACTGCTCTTCCGCCGAAAGGCCGCTGTTCTTTTTCCAGCCGGCTTTTAATGCATCTATGTCCATAATCAAGGTGTTAAAAGTTCTTTGAGTTTGTTTCGGATACGGGTCAGCTTGACACCGATATAATTTTCCGAGATGTCCAGGATTTGTGCCATCTCGCCATAGCTCTTTTCTTCCAGGTAAAGCATCAGCACCGCGCGGTCGAACTTGTTCAGCGCCTGGATGGCCCGTTGTAGTTCCTGGGCATACACGCGATCGATACGGTCGTCGGGAACCTCTGCCTGGTTATGATGAAAGGCCTGTAAGGAATGTTGATCGGGACGTCGCTTGCGCTTCCGCAGGCTGGTGATAGCGGTGTTTAACGCCACGCGGTACATCCACGTACTGACCAACGACTCGCCGCGGAAAGATGAATATGACTTCCACAGTTGTAGGATGATCTCCTGAAACAGATCATCGAAGTCGTCGCGATCATCGCTATAGATCCGGCACACCTTCAGGACCACACCGCGGTGATCCTGAAGGTGTTGTATAAAGGCATTTTCTAAGCCAGTCCCCATAATCGGATTAGTCAGGAAGGACGGTAATTTCTTACAACGATATACGATCTTTTTATGCCGGTGGGCACAGGGCCCGGCATTACAGGCTGTAGTGAATCTTTTCCGCCATGGCGTTGGCCTTCGCGCGCGCTGCCTCGATGCTATCGGCTTTGGCTAAACATACACCCATGCGGCGCTCGCCTTGTACTTCTGGTTTACCAAAGAGGCGCAGTTGTGTGTCGGGTTCGGCCAACGCTTCAGCAATGCCCGAGAATACAACATTTGCGGAGTGACCTTGCACCAGCAACACGCGTGACGCCGACGGTCCTAGCTGACGGATCACGGGAATGGGAAGCCCGAGGATGGCGCGTACGTGTAAAGCAAACTCCGACAGATCTTGCGAGATCATCGTTACCATGCCTGTATCATGCGGGCGCGGCGATACCTCGCTAAAGTATACGGTGTCTCCTTTGATAAAGAACTCTACGCCGAACAGGCCATACCCGCCAAGGGCATCAACAACCTGGCGCGCGATGGTTTGTGATTGCTCCAATGCCGTGGCTGACACCGGATGCGGCTGCCACGACTCCTGGTAGTCGCCGTGTTCCTGCCGGTGGCCAATAGGTGCACAGAACGAAACACCATCCTTGTGGCGAATCGTTAGCAGAGTAATCTCATAATCGAAGTCGACGAACCCTTCTACGATCACTTTGCCTTTACCGGCGCGACCACCCTCCTGCGCATATTGCCAGGCCTTTTCTACCTGATCCGCTTGTCGTACAATGCTTTGCCCTTTACCCGACGAGCTCATGATTGGCTTCACGACACATGGAAAATTCAATGTTTGTATCGCCGCCAGGAATTCTTCCTTTGTTTCAGCAAACACATACGGAGAGGTTTTTACCTGTAAAGTCTTGGCTGCGAGGGTCCGAATACCTTCGCGATTCATGGTGAGCCGTGCCGCCTGGGCGGTGGGTACAACGTTAAAGCCTTGATGCTCAAGTTCTACTAGCGTCCCGGTAGCAATTGCTTCCACTTCGGGTACTATAAAGTCGGGTTTCTCCTGCTCGATGATAGTACGCAGCGCCTGGCCGTCCAGCATGGAGATGACATACGCCCGGTGAGCCACTTGCATGGCTGGGGCGTGTTCGTATCGGTCCACGGCAACTACCTCAACACCATAGCGTTGCAACTCAATCACAACTTCTTTGCCCAGTTCGCCAGAGCCGAGGAGCATGACTTTAATGGCAGCGGGAGCATGGGGCGTTCCAAAGCGAACTGGATGGACGGGCGTGGTATTCATACGGGTGCAATTATCGCACACCCGCCGGTAAGGCGCAAATTGGTAGTGGTGTACCTGTCAGCCTTATTCTTTGGGAAGTCTGACAAAAAAAGAAGCGCCCCGGTTCTCGACGCTTTCAAACCATAGTTCGCCGTCCATGAGCTCGACAAGCTTCTTCGCTACGGGCAGTCCCATCCCGACCGACCTCTCGCCTTTCAATCCGATCCGGCCCTTGCCGGTGTTCTTTTGGAACAGGAAAGCCTTCAGATCGTCAGGTATGCCGATGCCGCTGTCTTTTACAGTAATCGTGAAGTGATCTTCCAATTCTTCTACCATGATATCGATTTGTCCACCTTCGGGTGTGAACTTAATCGCATTAGAGACCAGGTTGTGCAGCGCCTGAAAGAACTTTACGCCATCGATGTTGATGTAAAGGTTCTCCAACTTGGTGATCAGGCGGAATTGTTTGTCTTTATTCGTTTCGACCAGCTTTTCTAATGTGGAACTGATCTTTTCCAGGATGTCGAAGCGGCCTTTTTTTACAAAAATGTGCTCCGATTCCAGGTGTTCCTCCCGCAGCAGGTTGTTGACGATCTCGATACACTCGCGGGTAACATCCTGAATCATACGCAGGTGGTTGTGTATCGCGTCATATTGTTCGCCCTGATAGGATTTCTGTGCGTTTTGAATGAGATTCTCCGACAGGGTCAGCGGTCCGTACAGGTTGTGTGTAATCATATCCAGCAACGTGTCCTTCTTGGCCCCGTAGTTTATCATGTAGTTCTCGTGCTCTTTCATATGGCTCATGTCTTTCACAAAACCAGCCACATATTCGCCTTCCTCCAGTAAATACGCATCACACGATATGTGTTTAACCACGCCACTAGAAAGGCGGATGCGGAACTCAGTGTTGGTAATGCAGCCTGTCGAGATGAGGTCGGCAAAGCGCTGTTGCAGGTAGTGCCGGTCCTCCGACATGATAAAGTCCAGCAGCAATCGCGATTGCGCCAATACATTCTCACGTGTTACACCAAAAATGCCGGTGAACGCCGCGTTAAGATAGTCGAATGAACCCTCTGGCAGCTTGTAAACAAAAACCCCATCCTGTGAAAGACCTCCGATGCGTTTAATGTCATAAAACCGCTCCGCCTGTTGTGTCTCGTGTGATACCTGCATAGAATTAGTTCATTACACTTTTAAAAAACCGCGGGCAGAAGCGTGCGCAATGAGCTCTGCTGTATTTTTTACTTTGGCTTTCAACACCATATTCTTCCGGTGCGATTCCACCGTCTTCTCGGTGATGAAAAGCTGCTCAGCAATTCGCCGGGACGAAAGGCCTTTTGCGATCAATTCCAGCACCTCACGCTCGCGTTTGGAGAAGAACTCGTCCTCACCGCGCAGGGTATCTTCGATACCCGCTAGGAATTTATTAATATTTTTGAGCTTCCGGGAGGTTTCAGTGCAAATATATTTCTTGTCGGCATGCACGACTTTGATTGCCTTGATCAGCTCTTCATATCCGGCCTTCTTCGATACAAACCCCATGGCGCCGGCTTTCATGATTTTGGCCACCCGGTCGGCATCGTCATACACAGAGTGCGCCACGATCCTGATCTTGGGGTACTTCTTGCTGACGATTTCGCAAATCTCAAATCCGTCGATGGTTCTTACTTCTTGCATCCCATCCAGGTAAATATCCAGAAGCAGGATGTCGATATCTCTTTCGTCAATTACTTTCAGGAGCTCTTCTCCTTGTTTTGCTTCTCCTACTACCTCCAGCTCGTTATCTTGATTTAACAAAAACCGGACACCGTCCCGGATAATTTTATAATCTTCTAGATGGAATACTTTGATCTTTTCGGGCATCGTACTGTTTGTTACAACCTTAAAGGTAGAATCGTGGGGATAATTGGATCAAGTGATAGATCAAATAGTTGTAAAAATCAGGGAAATCCCTGATAGAATGTCAGAGGGTAACCGTCTAATATTGAAGGTATTTACCGACGACTTCACAGCATACATAAATTGTTCGTGCATTGAATTATAGAATAGTAGTGCTATCGTTTTTTATATGTAAAAATTGTGCCATCCACCGAGCTTGTCCGAAGCACCACCACAGCGCACGTATACGTCAACAATACATGTCATGAAATCGTTCTATAGTATCAGACATGTTTACTATGCCGATGACGATCCTGACGATCGTTTTCTTTTCCAGGAAGTAGTCAGTGAGATCGATGTGTCACTACAACTTACACTGGCCGACAGTGGACATGCATTGCTCGATACTTTACGCACGACACCAACGCTTCCGGATGTTATTTTTCTCGACTGGAACATGCCTGTTAAGAATGGCTTTCAATGTTTGAAAGAAATTAAACAGCACCCACGTCTAAAAGACATTCCGGTAGTCATGATTTCCACTTCGTCTGAAAACAGCGTAAGCCGGGCAACACTCGAAGGCGGAGCTTTTCAGTACATTCAGAAGCCTGTGTATTTCGCTCAGCTCAAGACGCTTATTTACGAATGCCTGCAGAATATTGTCGCGTTGCGCCACGAGACGCAATGAATATCACCAGTTCAACGACGTCGGTAAATTTTCTTCATAGTATAGGGTGATATTTTGTTCCCGTAGCCGGGCTTCTGTCTTTTTAATCAAGGCTTGCGCTGAGGAGGATCGCCGCGCCTTCCGAATTAATATATACCGGATGTTATCCGGGTATTTCTCCGAAGCAGTCAGATAGATCGGGAGATCCTGTTGCGTGTTGTCACCGACTAATGCAAATCGTTTATCGGGAAACAATGCCAGGATTTGATCCAGCATCTTTAACTTGTGAATGCCGGGCACACCTACCTTCCGGTACAAAAACACATCCCGGAGCTTGCGTAACTGTTTTAGGAATAGTGGCCCCGTCGGGAATTTGTTGTGTAGCAGGAACCTGTATATCAACGGATATAAATTTTGTTCGCTGTTAGAGAGGTATAAAACCGTTCCTCCTTGTTGCGCCGCATCTGACATCAGCTCACGCATGTTTTTAACCGCCCCACGTTTTTCAACTGGCGTAAAGAGCAATGTCCGAAGCTTTCGGAACTTGTTGCGAATGAACGAGTGTAGCAGCGTATCATCAATGTCGGACACCATCACCATGGGACTGACGACATGATGTACGGTGAGCAGGTATAAGCCTTCTAACAGTGTCACTTCTCCCCCTGCGTTCAGTGTAACGCGTTGCAACGCGCTTGATATTTGTTCGACAGGATGTTTGAAGAAAAATGCGCCCGTAGCATCGGTTTTTGCCGACATCGAGACCGGGCCGAAGTGTAACGTGACAGAAGTATGCGCTACCGGGCGCGTGCGGTATAAGGCAAACAATGTGCGGAATGTGCGTCGTGGGCTGTACGCCGTAAAGCTCAGGTCGTTTAACCGTGTTGTGGCGATTTGACCAAACATCAGTGCTTCCTTTCCATTGGAGAGCGCATAAAAGCTTAGCAGTACAGGTATCTTTTTAATACTCATGATGGAATCAGCAGGGGAATAGCGGCGGCAAGTATCCGGACGGTCAAATGATCCGTCATGCCCATATACTCGCCATCGATCTGAAAATGAACCTTTTCACTAATGTGTATCTCGGCCTCGCGGCAACAGATGACATCGGCAAACATATTCTTATCGATAAAGACGTTCAGGGCTGTGAGCCCGGCTTTGATCGCGGAGTCCAGTGCGATATGTTCTACATTGCAGATCTCAAACTTACCGTCTGATACCGATCCTTCGGAGATGTGAATACCTGTACCATATTTGTGTGCGTTGGCAAAGGCCAACATATATCCCTCCTTCTTGTATTCCTGCTCGGGTGTTTTAATGGTATAGTGCAGCAGCGGTGTGGCCTGCGTAGAGGCGATCAAATGTTTGGCATATCCCAACATGCCACGCGATTCATCCTCGGAGTATTCTTTTACCATCAGCGCATTGATGCCGATATCACCTAAATGTATACACAGGTGTTTGTCGTTGAACTTCAACAAGTCCAGGGGATGTGTGCGCTCGGCGCGAACGACCGCCTCGACTGCCTCGACGGGGTTCGCCGGAATGCCGATCGCCGTGGCGAAACCGTTAGCCGATCCAAACGGAAGTACCCCAAACGGAATCTTCCGGTTGAGTATGTTGCGCGCGACCATCTGCAAGGTGCCGTCACCGCCGCCCGCTATGATCCGGTCAGGTTTATACGTGTGGAGTTGCTCCTGAATAGCATTGTCGTCGTCCACACCGGTGGTATACATAAATTTAAAGTCGAACCCCGTTTCCACGGCCAGCGCATGGATGCGCAAGATGGCCTTGTCAATATTTTTGTTTCCGGAGGCAGGATTGATTACAAAAAGTATTTTCATGGATTTTTAAGGACAGTCGGGTGACGAATAGGATAAGTAAAAAACTATGCCACTACTGAAATATTCGCGTCGCTGCTTCCCGGCAGGTGAACCGGATAGCGTCGCGCATGGCCTCGGTTACAGGCAAACTTTTATCCGAGGTTAACCTGTATAGTAAATCCTCTACATCGCGGTCCGTTTCGCGTTGCCAGTCGGTATTTGTTTTCCAATCCCGGATGATGCGACGCCGGTATACGGCCTGGATCCCCGCTCCGGCAGCCGCGGCAAAGACGTCTGAAATATGTGGTATTGCGTGATGTACTGCCACAATAAAGGAATGTTCCAGCGTTGCATCATATGCGGCAAGAGCGTCTTCAAAGACGTCAGTCGTGGGTGGGTATGTGTAGGGCAATGTTCGTATATCGGTTTCGTTGTTAACATCCTGTAGCGCCTGCAGAAGCGTATCCAGGGTGACACGTGTTTGGTGCAAGGTGTGATCCAACTGGTCGATTTCTTGTCGTAACGATGACACGTCAGCATGCCCCGTCGGCGTGACGCGGTGAATATAAGGCACGACGGAGAGGCTGAAGGTGTTCCGGGCAATCTCTTCCCGGGGAACACAAACCGCCAGTTCCTCCTGGTTTTCGTAGCGGGCATAGGCAGCGGTAATGCGTGTGATATCTTGCGGACGTAACACATGTTGCTTTCGTCCCGCTTGATAATGTTGCCGGGCGTCGATAAAAAGTACCTCGTTACGTGTTCGTGATGGCCGAAGGATCAGGACTGCTGTCGAGGCCGCCGTGTCAGAGAAAAGATTGACCGGCAAGGCAATCACCGCATCGATCACGTTGGCGTCTATCAGTGCCCGCCGAATTTTCGCCTCAGCGCCCTGCCGCGACAGCGCGTTTAGTGTTATCAGGATCACGGCCCGGCCGCCGGGCGCCAGCGTGGCCAGTATATGCTGTACATAGGCGTAGTCACCTTTGCCCCGGGGTGGAAGCCCGTGCCGGAACCGTTGGTGTTGATCTGCCCGTGCTTCGGGATAGCCCCAATGTTTCAGGGATATCATCAGGTTGGCCACGACCACGTCAAACTTCATCAGCGTGCCGTCTTCTTCCAGAAAGCGCGGATCGGAAATACTGCTGGCGCCTTCCAGCCGAACGCCCGCCAGCCCGTAGAGATGCGTGTGTATACGTGCCAGCCGAAAGCCGCCGTCGTGATGCTCCTGGCCAAACGCCGAGAAGTCGGGCGATAGACGTGCATTCCGGGCGCGGGTATGCTGAATGGTAGGAACCAGCAGTGAGCCACAGCCGCATACGGGGTCGCCGATGCGTTCTCCGGCCCGCGGCGCGGCCAACAACGCTACCAGATGGCTGACTGCCGATGGCACGAACAATGCCTTATAGTGGTTCTCACGTGCGTGCGCCAGCTTCTCCAACAGATAGTGAAATGCCTCACCGGCCGCGGTGTCGAACGCCGCACGCGACAGGTATTTCAACGACTGCCGGATCGTCTCGGACGCGCCGCCCGTCGCACCAGGTTTACAATTGTTAAAATCAACGTCTCGAAATATACCCTGCAACGTATCGGGGTTACACGCATCCAGTTGTTGCAATGCCTGGATTACCCGCGCAGGGATGTCGTCTCTTTCGCGGTGCAGCAACAGGTATTCAAACGAAGATTTCTCAGGCAGCTGAAAACGGTAGAACATCATCATGCGTGCCACCTGGGGGTTTCCGGCACCGTACCGCTTCTCATAGATCGCTCGTTGTGTACGCCAGCCGGTGCTGATCGTACGCAGCAGCAAGAGCCCTGCTGTATATTGCAGGCTGTCTGCGAAGGTGTAGGTTCGCGCCATCATTTTATACACGCGCCAGAGTAGCTGGTGGCGCGTCACAGTATCGGGCGTAAGCTCATGCGCAAGGGTCATACAGGGCGGGGGTTGACACAACGGTTAATAATTGCCGGGCGATAAGCTCGGTGCGTCGCTCCTGGATTGTACGCAGCAAACGCATTTCCTCCCGGCGCAGCCGGTCGATGGTGGCGATAGCTTGTTGCCGTGCCAGGGGTGGCACCGGCAGCGTGATCCGTTCGATGACATCTTTGTTGATATTCGGTGTACGCTTTCCCGAAGCGTGCGTTTTCAGGTAGTGTTGTACGGGCGGCTGGTTGATATACCAGGCCAGGTAGCCGGGATCGATCTTTTGTACATTGGGGCGGAGAATAAAAAACGCCGAGGCCGGTACCACGCGGGGCAAAACCGGGGTATACGCCGTCGCATAGTTGTTAGCACCCTTCGCCAGGAACAGTACATCCCCGGCCTGCAGCAGGAATTTCTTCGGCATAGTATCAAAGCTGATACAGGTGAGCGACGAGCCGATGGCGGTATAGTGTTCTTCCAGGTCTTTCATTTGCAGCACGTGCAGATTGCCGCCGGGCGTTTGTGAAAGCTTGTTACGGAAGGAATAGCCGGCCCATATACCGGATAAAACAGCGGGAAGTTTTTCTACGGGAATCATACCAATGGCGATTAACGGTTAACCAAAGTACTTGCATAATTGCTACGATGCAAGTTTTATGAAAATGTATTTTTAAGGTATTCTGCTGACGCTCACGTGGGTATACTATATTCCGGGCATTCGTTGTGAGACTGATAAAAACAACAGATTTTTACCATCACTGTTAGCAATTTATGTACAATTTATGGCGTCTGAAAAAGAAGAACCCATTCACCACGGCAGAAATTTAAAGCGCTTTCGCGAGATGGTAGGAGTCAAACAAGAATCCCTGGCCGAGCAGCTTGGGCCGGGTTGGTCTCAGAAAAGAATATCGTTGTTAGAAGGGAAAGAGCTCATTGACGATCCCACCCTGCGCGAGGTGTCAGACAAGTTAAAAGTTTCTCCCGAGATCATCCGGCTGTTTAGCGAGCGGGTTGCGCGCGAGTGTGTCCTTCAGTCGTTTGAGCAACGGCCCGAAGGACCGTCCGTCGCGCCGGCCTCCGTCCCCGGCGATACCGTAACAAACGCCTCGCTGCGCTCCTTCTTAGATCACTGCATGGCTATGGTCCATGAAAACAAACGGCTCTACGAAGAGCTCCTGCGCTGCGAGCGCATGCGCTCTGCCACCCTGGAAATGCTCGTGGGCGGCAGTAGAGATTCGCCCCTGACGGGCGTCTAGCCACTCTAATCGCATTTTAATCCGCTTCTTAAACTGTTTTAATCGGGTCACCTCAGCTTTGGGGAAGACAACGAGGTAGAAAGTATTTTCACTTTAACAGAAAAGAAGATGATCAAGCATGTTCTCATCCCCACCGACTTTACCGTAAAGTCCTTACAAGTAGTCCGCTACGCGTTGGAAGACGCCGGGACAGCAAAGCTGAACATTCTTTTGTTCCACATGGTCGACATTCCGCATTCGATTACGGATCTGCTATTCTTTTCCAAAGAGCAGCTTCGGAAAAAGCTCATCAACCAGGATTTTAAAGACGCCTGCGCGGTACTCCGGAATAAATACGCATCATCGGTTGCTGATATCCAATGCGAGGTCTTTTATGGCAGCACCGCGGCGGTCTTTGAAAACTATGTAGACGCCCGCAACGTGGATGTCATCATGTATAATAAGTCACTGATACTGAAAAAGATCGATGCCCGTAGCGTGGATCCGTATGCACTGATCCGCCGCTGTCGCAAGCCGCTTATGGACATTAGCCATACGGCCACGCAACAGGAAGGGCAGGTGGATCTGTTCACCATTTTGTCTGGCACGTAGCCTATACCCGTGCGATTGAACATTATTCTAACGAAAACAGGATCAGATGCTGCTTAAGAATAAAATACCGTTAACGTATGCCCTTGGGAAGATCCGCAAAGAGATCATTCTCGTCACAGCATACGCCGTACTGATTGCACTGGTATACGACAAGTTTCACTTCACACGTATTTCCATACCCCTGTCGGTGCCAATGGTTATGGTCACCGTACTGTCGTTGTTGTTGGCTTTCAAATCCAACCAGGCCTACGATCGCTGGTGGGAAGCCCGCACCATCTGGGGCGCGATTGTAAACGAATCGCGTACGCTGGCACGACAGATTGCCACTATGACGTATACCGAATACGATACAGAAGCGCTCGACACCTTTCGCGATCGTTTCATCAAACGACAGATTGCCTGGGCGTATGTGCTGGGACAATCCTTACGGGGTGCGCGTACCTTTAAAGGATTAGAAGACTTGCTCGTTGACACAGAGCGCAATTACATTGAACGCTACGATAACAAGTCCTTCGCCCTGTTGGAACTACACGGTCGCGACCTGAATTTTGCCATGCGGAAGAAGTGGCTGAACAAATACCAGCAGGTAGAGATCGACGGTACCGTTACGCGGTTGTGCAATGCCATGGGCCAATGTGAGCGGATCAAGAACACGGTATTCCCTTCTACGTACAGTTTGTACATACGCTTTGCCATGTACTTTTTCATTATATTGCTTCCGTTTGCCTTGATCGAGATGTTCGGACTGATGGAGATTCCCATGGTCGTGGGGATTGCCTCTTCGTATCTGCTGATCGAAAAGATGGCTATCCACCTCCAGGATCCGTTTGAGAACCGACCCACCGACACGCCCGTCACCGCGATTGCGGCTACCATCGAACGGGATCTGCGGCAGGCGCTGAACGACCTGCACTCCGACCACCATCAATCTTTGGCCGCCCAAGGCAAGGAGCACGACTACTACATTATGTAGTCGGGCTTCCCGCTCCTGGCAAACGCTTCGCTTGAAACTATCCGTAGAAGGTGACTAACTTTGCAGGTATGAAGATTCTTTTGGTTGAGGATGAGCTGAATGTGGTGTCGTTCATCAAACGTGGGTTGGAGGAAGAAAACCATGTCGTCAGTGTCGCCATGGATGGCCTCTCCGCGTCTGAGATGCTCAAGCAGAACGTCTTCGATCTGGTGCTGCTCGATATCATGCTGCCCGGTAAAAGCGGCATCGAGATTTGCAAGGAACTGCGCCAGGAAGGTAAAACCATGCCGGTGATTATGCTCACGGCGCTGGGCTCAGCTGAAAACACCGTGACCGGCTTGGATAGTGGTGCGGACGACTACATTGTAAAGCCGTTTAACTTCAACGAGCTCATGGCACGTATACGGTCCGTTTCGCGGCGGGCGAACCCCCGGGCATCCGACAGCCGGGTCCTCTCGCTGGCAGATCTTTCTGTTGACATCGAAAGTAAAACCGTAACGCGCCAGGGCATTCCCATCCAGCTCACCGCAACCGAGTTCCGTCTGTTGGAATACTTGTTGCGCAATCGCCGGCGTGTATTGTCACGTGTCGATATACTCGAGAATGTGTGGGATATTACCTTTAACCTGGGCACCAACGTCGTAGATGTATACGTCAACTACCTGCGAAAAAAGGTTGATAAGGAATTTGAGCCCAAGCTTATTCATACCGTTATCGGCATGGGCTATGTATTGAAAGAGGCGCATGAAAATACAAACTAAGATCGCACTGCTGTTCAGCTTGTTGACGGCATCTTTTATCGCCCTGCTCAGCTTGCTTGCCTATTACTTTGCCAGCCAGCATGCATTCCAGGACTTTTACCGCCGCCTCGACATCCGTGCCATTATCGCTGCAAAGGCCGCCTTTGAAGAGAGCGAGTCCGACACCCGTACCTACGAAGAAATCCGGCAAAAACATCTGGAGAAATTTCCCACCGAAGAAGAATATTTTCTGCAGGTAGACGACGAAGGGATGGTTATTCCCAATTCGAAATATACCTTGCCCCTATCCTCTGATTTTTACCGCGATGTCATCCAGGATCGGTATGGTACATTCCGGCATGGCAATCGTTTCTATACCGGCATACTTTATACCGGCCACGCTGGCCGCTACGTCGTGATCGTATCGGCGACCAACGAATACAGCGAGGCCTACACACACAACCTGCGCAACATTTTTTTTATCGGCACATCGCTATCCGTGCTGGTGGCCTTCACCGTCGGCATGTTGTTCTCCAAACAAGTGCTGGCACCCATCCGCCGCATCACCACCAAGGTGCAAAACATCAGCTCTACCAATCTTCACATGCGTCTCGACGACCATGACGGCACCGATGAGATTGCGCAGCTGTCGAGTACCTTCAACAATATGCTCGACCGCCTCGAAACGTCGTTTGAGTCGCAAAAGAACTTTATCAGCAACGCCTCGCATGAGCTGGGTACACCGCTTACTGCGATCATTGGCGAAGCCGAATACGCGCTGCGCAAGTCACGCGACGAAGAGGCCTATCGCAATTCGATCAAGGTCATGCTCGACGAAGCCAACCGGCTTAAACACATCACCGTCAGCCTGCTCAGCCTGGCGCAAACAGGCTTTGATGGCAAGAAAGTCAACTGGGAGCGTATCCGTATCGACGAGCTTCTCTTCACGGTTTTTAATACTATCCATAATATTCATGCCGATAGCCAGATATACATTGATCACAAGTTATTTCCGGAAGATGAGTCGTTACTGACCATCGAAGGCAACCAACAACTGCTGCACATGGCGTTTGGCAACATTATTATGAATGCTTGCAAATATTCAGACAATCGCCCCGTCTCCGTAGCGATCGGCGCCAGCGACCGCGACGTGATCGTATCGGTTGCCGACCAGGGCATTGGCATTCCAGAAAGTGAATTGAAGTATATCTACGATCCCTTCTTTCGCGCATCGAATACACGCAACTATAAAGGATATGGTATCGGTTTGCCGCTTTCGCGCAACATCATTCGCCTGCACAACGGGCAGCTCACTGTCAGTGCGCAGGAAGGCAAAGGCACACAAGTACAAGTACGACTGCCCATCGCCAAAGAGTATACGCCCCTGCCGATGATGTAATCGGCCCAGCCATCCTACCCCACAAATATAACACATTTTTTTATTTCTTCTTAAAAATAGAAACATATCTTTGCTTCCACACGTACACCGCATATATGAAAGGCTATCTGGGAGAATTTGAAGAGCTGGTTTTGCTGACCATCGCTGCCTTACAAGAGGGCGCCTACGGCGTCGGTATTAAAGAAGACATCGAACAGCGCACGGACCGGGATATCAGCATCGGCGCGTTGCATGCAACGATCACGCGGTTGGAAGAGAAAGGTTTTATTGAATCGTGGCTGGGCGACCCTACGCTCGAACGCGGCGGCCGCCGCAAGCGATTCTTCCGGCTGACAGCAGAAGGCAAGGTAGCGCTGCACCATGTCAAGGCGCTACGCGACGAGCTCTGGCGTATTTCCAAAGTCAACCTGGCCCTCCCCAAATGAAGACTCTCCCACGCCCACCGCGTTTGCCGGAGCGTATCTTCCGGTGGTATAGTTCCGGTGCCCAGGTAGAAGACCTGCTGGGCGACCTCGAGGAAATATACCAGCAGCACCTCACACGGATGCCCGTACGAAAGGCCCGGCGCTTGTATTGGCGCAATGCCCTGGTGTTGTTATTCTCCTACGCTGTCAAGCGGCGTAAACAACATGCGGCCCATCATCCCCTATCGTCAAACGCTTACCCTTTTATGATGTTAAAAAGTTATTTTACCATCGCGGTGCGCAGCCTGGCGCAGCAACGATTCTTTACGATACTGAACGTAGCCGGCCTCGCCATTGGCATGTCCATCAGCTTATTATTTATTGCCCTGCTGACGTATGTCAGCGGGTACGATACCTTTCATGTACGCCGCGACCGTATTTATCGTGTTACTACGCAGGTGCTGGACGGCGACAACAACCGCACGTATGCATCCGCGCCCGCACCCCTGGCTGAAATGCTTCAGCACGAGTGCGCCGCGGCGGGTACCATCGTGCGCATTCAAAACCGTCTGGCCAGTAACGCACGCTATAAAGAGAACGAAGTGCCCCTCGCAGGATACTTTGCCGATCCAACATTCCTGCAGGTGTTTACCTTCCCGCTGCTCAAGGGAAATCCGGCCACGGCACTGCTGAAGCCCAATAGCCTGCTGATTACCGAAAAAGCCGCGCATAAGCTTTTTCGCGACGAAGACCCACTTGGCAAGATCATTACCTTGAAAGAATACGGTGACTTCGAGATCACCGGTGTACTAAAAGATCACCCCAAGAACTCGCATATGCAGTTTGAAGTCATCACCTCGTATGAAACCCTGCTCGCCTGGCAGAGGGCACATCCGCAGGCCACCGACGCCTGGCAGGAGTTTCGCGGCAGCTATATATATTTTCTGCTGGCCGACCATGCACCCGCCACCGACGTCGAGGCGTATTTTCAAAAGGCAACACCGTCTATCTATACTCAACCTGATAAATTTCAGGCAGCGTTCCACCTGCAGGCGCTGAACGACATCGTACCGGGGTCGGAGCACGCCAACGAGATCGGCCCGGAGTGGGGATACGCCTCGCTCTATATTTTTGGTGCCCTGTGCCTCCTGATCTTGCTGCCCGCCTGCTTTAATTATACCAACCTGTCCATCTCCCGTGCGTTGAAGCGCGCCAAGGAGATCGGGTTGCGCAAAGCCATGGGCGGTCAGCGCGCACAGATCTTCCAGCAGTTCATTACCGAAACTGTACTCATCACGTTGTTGGCGCTGATAGGCGCTTTCGGACTTTTTCTGCTCATGCGCCAGGAGTTCCTTTCGATGCTGGTGTCCTCCGACGCCCTCGAGCTGAACGCCGATCTACCCACAATCCTATGCTTCCTGATCTTTGCGACCAGTGTCGGGTTCGTAGCGGGTATATTCCCCGCTGCGTATTTCTCCAGGCTCAATCCGGTGCAAGCCTTGCGCAACACCATACCCCACGGCGCCTGGGGTAGTATGTGGATACGAAAGTGCCTCATGGTATTTCAGTTCGCGCTGTCGCTGGGCTTTATCATGAGCGTGGCCATTGTGCTGAAACAATACCGGTCGGCGCTAACCTTTGATTTCGGATTCGACAAAGCCAACATTGTCGATGTAAACCTGCAAGGCGTCGACCCGCAGCGTTTTCGCAACGAGTTCTCGAAGCTATCGGCCGTACAAACGATATCCCTGTCGTCGAACGTGCTCGGCACCTCCTACCCGGAAGAGACCTGGGTCAAACAACCTGACCAGATCGACTCGACGCAGGTGTTTGCGATGTCAATCGATCAACATTACCTCGGCAACCTGGGGCTAACCCTTCTCGCGGGCGAGAACTTTGGTGAGGCCCCCGGCGAGCAGGCGCATCACATCCTGGTCAACGAAGAGTTCCTGCGCGTATTTAAGCTCGGCACCGCCACCGGGGCGGTAGGCAAAACGCTGATCCTGCCGGGCCAGGGCATGGTATCCATACGCGGCGTGGTGAAGGACTTTTATTACCTGCTGTTAACGGAACGCGTTCAGAGCTTCTTCTTTCGCTATAGTATGCAAGACGTTTCGTATGCGAATCTTAAAATCGCCTCGAACGATATCTTCCAGACTTTTACCGACATGGAAAGCACCTGGAAACAACTAGGCACCGATGCCCCGTTCGAAGCCCGGTTCTTTGAAGATGAAATCGAGGACAGCTACGTCGGGTATTTCTCGATGGTAAAGATCTGCTCGGCATTGGGCATACTGGCCATTTCCATTTCTTGCTTAGGGTTGCTGGGCATGGTGGTCTATGCAACCGAAAACCGGACCAAAGAAGTAGGCGTCCGCAAGATCATGGGCGCATCCACGGCACAGCTGGTAGTGCTGTTGTCGAAGTCGTACTTTCGCCTGCTGGCGGTTGCCATCATGATTGCTGTGCCCATCACCTACCTGCTGTTTGATAAGGTGTTTCTACGCATTCAATATTACCACATAGATATTGGCGTAGCCGAGATCGTCATCAGCATCGTGCTCCTGCTTCTCCTGGGTTTAGTCACCACGCTGTCGCAAACCTGGCGCGCTGCACGTGCCAACCCCGCAGACACTGTGCGCCACGAATAAATAACGGGCTATGTGCTAGGGTTCAATTGTCATCGTCAGCAACGGAATAACCTTCACATACCCATGCTGGTCCTTCCGGAATTTATACGTGTAGTTGTAGTGCGTCTCCAGCTTGCTCTCGTTCGGCAGACCGTTGATCAGGCAGATGTTACGCTCTTCGGCAAAGTTGATCAGTTCCTTGAGGTAGGCCGCGGAGATCTGCCCTACTTCGTCGATGATACAGTGCACAGAGAAATTCCGGGCTGTCTTCTCAGTCGATTCCTTGATAAACACATTTAGCAGCGTGATATAGATTACCGCTTTTACGAGCATATCCGTACCGGTAGAACCCACCTTGTCGATCTTTTCGATCCAGCCGGTGTCGTTCTTACCCTCCTTGATCCGAAAGCGCAGCTCGAACAGGTCTTGCACGCGTATCTCTTCGTATTTTTCCTCGCTGATAGTTCGTTGCAGATCGTTCAGCAGCTCCACCGAGCGCTTATCGATCTCTGCCTTGGCTTTGTTCGACTGGTTGAACAGGTTTACTTCACCATACAGGAACGGGTTCTGCTCACGGAATTCTGCAATCTTCTGGAGCTTGCGCAATACCTTGTTCTCGCTATCCTCCGATTTGAGCTTGATATATTCGATCAGCTTCGAGCTTTCGAACGACGCGCGTCCGAAGTCCGCTTCCATCTTGCTGATCATTTTTGTGATCCGGCCCTTGTGCTCTGCCAATGCCTTCATCTTGCTCGAGATGGCATCGATCAACATACCGTGACTCTTGGCCACCTCGGCAATGGAAGTCTGGATTTTATTCTCGTTGTAAAACTCCTGCAGGTAGGCTGCAAAGCGCTCGTACTCACCTTCACCCGCCTGGGGGTTGACCTTAAAGTTCAAGTGGTTGTCCGGGCGGAAACGGCCCGCAAATTCGGTCACGTTGTTCCGGAATTTCTCAAACTGGTTGTGATACTCGGTGTCGTTGGCCAGCAGCTGTGAGCACAGTCCAACAATGCCGGCGTCCGAGTGCGCTGCCGGTGCAGGCTCGACGATGTGGCGTAGCCTGTCGAAGAGCGCCCGCTCGCGGAAGTGTCGCTCAAAGTGCTCCATTCCTTCTGTATACCGTTTCAACTCTTCGGCCAAGGAACGGATGTCCAATTCCAGCTGGCTTTTCTTTTTCGCAAAAGCTTGCTTGACCGCGGCGAACTCTTTCTCGGATTGCTGTACACGATCTTCGAAACGCTCCTTCTCCCGTTTAAACTCGTCTACTTTGTCAAATAGCTCGCGTTTGTCTTTGCGGTAGTCGTTGACCAGCTCCGCGTGTTTGTCGATGGTTTGTACCGCCTTGCGTGCTGCCTCGATCTCGTCTTTAAGCTTTTTAATACGGCTGTCGTCGATACCCTTATTCTTGAGCACCTTACTTTTCTCTTTTTGTAGCTTCGCTTTGTGGTCGGCATACGACGAGAGTTTTTCGTCGCGTACGTCCTTCAAGCGTGTAGACTCTTGCTCAAACGTGGCCGTGAGGACGGCATGTCGCTCGTTAAAACGGCCCTCGAGCTTCTTCCGGTTCCTGGCAAAGACAGCATCCAGGTTGGCCATGCTCTCAGTCAGTCCGGCAATCTCCTTTTTGATGGCGTCTTGCAACTGATAGCTCTCCAGCAAATCTTTCTCGCGCAGGGCTTCGCCTTTTGCTTTCCACTCGTTCAGGTCGAGGGTGTATTGTTTCTCTTTGTGCTCGTCCTGCCCGGCTTCGTATTCCAGTTGCGACAGCTCGTTCTTCAGGTGCGCTGACTTCTTGCTGATCGATGCCAGCTTATTCTGTTCATCGCGAGCCTGTGTTTCCCGGAATTCTAAAAAGGCCAGGTTCAGCGCGGCGATCTTGTCGATATATCCCTGCTTCTCCAATTCGTACTGCTCCAGGGTTTTGGAGAGTACCTGCACCTGACTGAGGTCGAGTTGGATGCCGTAAAGCGTGTCCAGGTTTTTCTTGATGACCTTTGGGTTGAGTGCTTTGTTAAAGAGAATCTCTTCGTTACACACCTTGCCGATGGTGTTATACCAGTCCGGGTAGTTCTCTTGTAAAAAACCGAACAGTGTATGTTGGTGCACCGACAGCTTCTGTTCGATTGCCTTGATCTTCTCTTCCAGTGCCGATACCTCGTCGTTGTTGCGTGCGATGTACTGCTCAGACGTGAGCTTGTTCTTCTCGCGAATGTGGTCGCCTTCTTTTTTCAGCGACTCGATCTGGTTGTTTTTGACGGTGAACGCCGACGATCGCTCCAGCTTCCGCCGGCTGATCTCTTCCAGGTTAGCCCGCAGTTGTGCCGACTCCTTTTCAAAATAGCGCTTGCGATGGGTTTCTTTCTCGCGAAAGTCTTCGTCTTTCTTCTCCAGCTCCTTTTGATTCAACGCTTGTCGCAGCCGGCCTACTTCTGCCTGGTGCTGTTCTTTTAGCTCGCTTTCTTCCTTGCGGAAATCGTCGCGCAACACATTCCGGTCATCCTGGTATTTACGGTCCAGTTGCAGGCCTTCGGCACGCAATACGTTCTCAAACTCACGGCGTTCATTTTCCAGGCCATCAAACAATGTCTTGAACTGGAGCTCCACATCGCTAAAGCCCGCTGTCAGTGTGGCGTATTCGTTTTCGCGGGCCTGTACTTCCAATGCCAGCTGGGCACGCTCGTCCATCTGCTTAAGCGCATCGGCAATGCCGCGCTCCTCGTACTCGCGCTGCTTCTTATCCGCCTCGCGGATTTTTGATTTGAAAGCTCCGATCTCCTGGTTGATTTCGCGGTTAGCCTCTTGTTGGCCTTGTTCCTGTTTCCGGAATTCGCTCTCCTGCCATTCGATCTCTTCGCGGTAACGTGCTACTTGCTGTCCTAATACCTGTTGTTGCTCGGTGGCATATTTTAGTGCGCCCCCCAGTTCCGTAGCCAGTGCGCGTTGCTTCAGCTTCAGGTTTTTGATCTGTGTAAAGTTGTCTTTGATCAGGTCGCCCCGCGTGGAGTTTTCCTTACGGAAGAACATCTCTATATCCTGGTACCGCTCGCTGAACTGACGCAACTGGCGTTCCACCGTTTTGAGCTCGATGTTGGTATGTTTCGTGCCGATGGAGTTGGCAATACATTCTTTTACAAACTCCGCGCGGATCACTGACTCCGAGCTGAGGAAAATCGACGTAATGGCCAGCGGGATATTGTGATAATTCGCGTTGCCCTTCATCAGGGAAAACTTTTTATACCGTTTATCCGGGTCGGCACCGTAGATGATATTCCGGTACCGCTCAAAGGTCTCGATCTGGTCGCTGTAGTTAATCTTATGCTCGTTCAGCCGCGTCAGGAGTGCCTTTGGCAACAGCGCTTCGCTGTCGACGATGTAGTGATCCTGGTCGAACGCATGGTCAACAAACCGGTAAAAAATCTTCTCCCGGCGATAGAGCATCACGTGAAAGAATCCCTCCTCCGTTGCAATTTCGTATACGATATACGAGTTGGGATATTGAAAGTAATAATCTTCAAATGACTTCTGCGAGCTGGAGATACCCAGTCCCCGTGTATTGGCGCTGTAAAAGAACAGGATCGCGCGTTGCAGCGTAGTCTTGCCCATGTTGTTGGTGCCCACAAAGCAGGTATTGCCCGCAATTTCAATGCTGGCATAATCGGTATTACCGATGTTGATAAATATAATCCGGTTAAGAATCCGCCTGTTCTCCATCTTCTTCCTCAATTGTTATGAGCGTGATCACTTGCTCCAGGTAATGGATTGCGTCCATGACCTTATACGTGTCCTCGTCTTCTTGTTCAAAAAAACCTCCTGCCGTCAGGTCGTTGGCGATCTCGGCCACCTTGTCCACCATCTTCTCCCGGCGCGACAACGCATAGAGCTTTTGCTTCAGCCGCTCGTTGGCATAACATTCCTCGGCAATCTGTGTCACGCGATACCGCGTGCCCACCACGGGCTTTGCGTCCATGGACGAGAAGAAGTCCATCACGTCAATGTAATAGGCAAATTGCTCCAGCTTCTTTTCCATGATCGTGTTTGTCTCTTCCTGCTGGCTGAAGTAATAGTAATTATGTCCCTTCTCCAGGTGGTAGCCGGTGTGGGCAAAGAATTCTTTTAATGTTTGAAAGTTGTCTTCGAAGTTGATGACATCAAACAACTTGCCCCGGCTGCCGTTTGAGCTGATAAAGTTGCCCTTGCTCAGGATGCTGAAAATCTCCGGTGTCTGCTTGGGAATGTTCATGATGTTGCTGCCTCCTCCTTCGACGGTTGTTTCGCCGTGCGTTGTTTCGTGTTCGCTTTCACGATCGCGTAGCCTACCCGCTGCTTTTGTTTCTTCTCGTTGATAAAATTCATCGACCCGAACTTGCCCGAGAAGGTCAGCTGCGTGTCATAGTCGATGGTAATGCCCACATAGAGCGATATGCGTTTCTCGAATGTAAGATCGCCGGCTTTCTCCGGAAATTTGTAGTCCAGGACAAATTGAAACAGATCGGTTTGGCTTTCCATAAACTTTTCCACCAGGCCCGCAATGTTCAGGCTCGACGACTCCTCCTGGTTCAGGTCGTCAAAGCCGGCCACCATCCGGCCGGCCGGCTTGCGATGCGAGTTGCGTAGCAGGTGCAGTTTACCGGCAACTTTTTGCGTCAACTGATAGCCGTGGTCGGTATGCAGGAAGTCGAGCGACAACCGCGACTTGAGCGGTATACGCTTGTGGAAGAACATCGCTTTGATGTCGGCCACGACGTCGACATAATTCGTTTTGTACTTCAGCTCTTCGTAATCTTTCAATTCTTTGAGACGCTGGATCTTTTTATAGATCGCTGACTGGTGCTGGATCCGGTTGATGTAGTCGATGATCTGCGATTGAATCTCGTTTAGGTAGTCGCGATTGCGCACCAGCGTATACCGCAGCTCCAGCACGATCGAGCTCAGCTCCGCATCGACAATGGTATTAAAGAATCCCTGGGCGTCGGAAACGATCTGTTCCGATTCGCGGATCAGGTTGATAATGTCGTCGCGCTTGCGTTTATACTTCTCGAGCTCCTGCAGCTTGATGACATAGTTATCCTGGTTCTTATAGGTGTCGTCAATGTTCTTGTGCAGCTTCATCACCTCGCGTGAGGTGGTGGAGTTGATCCTCTTCAACGACCGCTTGATGTTTCGGAGAAATTTGATATTGTTGTCAATGTGGTAATACCGCAGGCCTTCGTTCAGCGCCTGGATATTGTCATTGATGAAGCTGGTCGTTACCTCGCCGATCTCGAGAAACTCTTCAATGAAGGTCATGATCCGGTCGTCGAGGCTGATGATGTTGTTGTTCTCGTGGATCAGCTCGTTGACCACCAGCTTCTCGAGCTTCTCGTCCGTCATATCCTCCCGGGCCAGGATCTCCGACTTGTTGACGGAGTCCTTGTTGCCAAAAAGCATCTCGATCACCTCTTTGTTTTGGTACAAGAGGTTGACAAGGTCTTTAATGCTTAGTGGGTTCTTCACGTACGTCTGTTCGGTGGTTATCGGTCGATGCCAGGGACAAAAAACAGGGTCTTGCTGTCGTTTTGTTCCGGGATGTCGCGGCCCGGTTGAAAAATCGTGCAAGATAGGAAATTCGGCGCGGATGGAAAGGCGCCAGTCAAAACCTAAATCATTGAATGTGAACGGACTGTAAGATTTTCGCTAAACGACGCTTCCCAGTGGCTGTGGTAGCGTAAACACAAAAACTGACCCTTTGCCGGGCTCGCTTTCAACCCAGAGGCGCCCGCCGTTCTTTTCAATGAAGTCCTTGCACAGGATCAGGCCCAGGCCCGTGCCTTTTTCGTTGGCCGTTCCTTTGGTCGAGTGTTTGGTGTCGATCCGGAAGAGCTTTTGCACTACTTCGGGGCTCATGCCCACCCCGTTGTCTGCAATGGCCACGTGCACCTGGCCTTGCCGCACTTCTGCCGTCAGCCAGATGCTGCCCCCTTCGGGTGTAAATTTGATAGCATTTGATAACAGGTTGCGCACCACCGTCGTCACGGAGTTCTTATGTGCGTTCACGATGCGCGTACCTTCACTTTTGTAGGCAATCTCGATCTTTTTGGTCTGCGCCTGCGCGGTCAGCAGGGCTTTGTTTTCTTCCATTACCGTGGCGATGTCAAACACCTCCGGCTTAAATTCGATATTGCCCGTCTGCGAGCGTGACCATTCCAGCAGGTTTTCCAATAGGGCAAAGAGGTTCTTCACCGACTTGTCGAGGTCTTGCGCCAGCATGCGGATCTCGTCCTTGCTGAGGCTGTCGGTATGATTGATCAGCAGCCCTGAAAACGACGTCAGCGAATTCAGTGGTCCTTTTAAGTCGTGGCTGATGATAGAGAAGAATTTGTCTTTGGTGGCGTTCAGGTCTTGCAACGCCAGATTCTGTTGTTGAATGGTAGTATTTGTTTGCTCCAACATGCGGTTGGTGCGGCGCTTTATCATGTATTGGTATAACACCAGCAGAATAATGACACCGGCCAGCGCAATGAAGGCATAGAGGTATAGTTGCCGCTCCTCCTGTTGCTGAATCTGCTGCGCACGGAGGAGCGATTCTTGTTTGAGGTTCTTGATCTGCTCTTTCCGCAACTTCGTGTCGGTTTCCGATGGGCGTCGGTCACTCTTCTCCGCCTGCACCATTTCATTCAGTGCCAACAGCGAATTGCTGGACTGGAGCGCCCGTTGATGGTCGCCCAACGCAGTATAACAGTCCCGCAGGTATTCATAGCTCCGGGCCTGCTCATGCTGGGCTTGCACCTCGAGCGCAGCGTCAAGTGCCGGCAACAGATTAGCAATTGCCTTCTCGTATTGTTGCTGACGGAGATAGAGTGCACCAATGTTGTTATAAGACTGCGCGATCCCGCTCTTATCTTTCAGGCCCTGCCGAATCTTAAGCGCCGCCATATGATTGGCCAGTGTGCGCTCGTCGTTTTTCGTTAAGGTATATAATTCCCCAATGTCATTGAGCGAGATGGCTTCGTTCTTTCGGTCATGCAAGGCACGCCATACCGCCAATGCGCTCTTGTGCCGCGTCAACGCCTCCGTGTAATTCTTCATGGAGGCATACAACCGGCCGAGGTAAAACATCGCCTGTGCTATTACTTTGGTCTGCCCCAGGTCATCAGCCTTGTGTATCACCTGTTCGAAGTTTTGCGACGCCTGGTCGTGATTCCCCATGGCAGTATATACTTTACCCAGCTCGATACGGATGCGCGCTTCCAGGTGCGGGTTGTTAAATGCGGTGCTCATCTGCAGCACGAGCATCAGACGTTCGAGGCTATTCTGGTAGTCGCCCGTCATTTCCGACGCCCTGGCCATTGCCAGGTACGTAAACAACTTGCGTTGCTCCAGGCCGAGTGAATCTTCGAGCGTCAGGGCCTGTTCAAAAAAGTCGAATGCGGTAAAGTTGTAGATCGATAAAAAGATCAGCCCGGTCTCCGTCAGCGCCTTCGCTTGTCCAGCAGCATCGCCTGTCTGCCGGGCTCGCTGAAGTCTTGTGTCTGCTTCTTTGAGTAATCGCTCTGCCTGTACTTTCTCTCCGGCTTCCGGAAAGCTGTCGTACCAGGTCAGGTCGGCATTGATATCCTCCTGACTGTGGGCCTTCGTAAAGCAGAATAGCAAAAAAATGGATACGATTAAAAAATACTTCCCCCGGATTGACATCCCTCAAATTTCCTCAAAAGTGGAGAAAAAGCAGTGAGATATTCAATAGAAGTTTGCCTTAAAACTTACGTAGTCGGTCAACGCTCGCCGCACCCGACCAACGTTGCCCTGGCCGCGCCGTTGCAAGCTATATCCATGGTTTAAAGAGTGGCCGGTACTTCGACCAAAAAGCTGTCGAGCCAGGCGATCGCCTCCTGTCGGTTGTTGAACAGCTTGGTCTGTATAGGAAACTTATTAACAGTGGAAAGGATCAGGTTGATGTAGTAAAGCTTGAAGGCATTGCCGTTGGTGACAATGGCCCCTCGCTTGAGCCCCGCCGCAACCGCCAGGGGCATCATCTCTTTCTCAAACCACTTCCGGTTGTCGGGGTTGATCACCCCCTGGTTGGAGATGTCTGATAGCATACCGTCGACCGGAACCTTACGACCAAATTCGATCATCGTCAGAAATGGCTTTTTGTATTCTTCGGTGTTAGGGCTGCCATTCCAGATCAGGATCATGGAGCGTTTCTCCGGAAAATAGGTCACCGTGGCATAGGGGGCGTCAAAAACGATGGTATTCATGAGGGTTAGATTCGCTTGTATAAGGTACGGAAAAACAAGGCAGCACGGTGCGGTCGTTTGTCGCTTTTTATGCGCACTAGTGTTTATTTAACACTGGTTTAATATGCGCCCGCCCGCCTGGTGGCGTCTTCGGCAAAAAAAATCCGCTAAAAAGGGTGATCTTATGCCAGTTAAAGACACATACTGCTAAACAACACTGTATGATCGCAATGGAACCCGTCCTGTGTGTACCCGACACGGCCGCCGATGAGGTATTCTTCGAACAGATGTACCGGCAGGCTTTTCCCGTCGTTGCCAGCTTTGTGAGCCGCACACGCGGCACCTTCCAGGGTGCGAAAGATATCTTTCACGACGCCCTGGTGATCTATCTTGAAAAACGCGCCGCCGGCACGTTACAGGTGGCAAATACCCCCGAGGCCTACGTGGTAGGGATCGCCAAGCACCTCTGGCTGCGCACCGTCAGGCAAGAGCTGCACGAGCTGTCACTCGATACATTCGAGACCGGCCTGTCCATTGCCGAGCATACCACCGCTGTGCCCGACGCCACCCGGCTGCTACGCTTCCTGGAAGTGACGGGTAAAAAATGCATGGACTTGTTGCGCGCCTGGTATTACGACGGCCTCAAGGGCAAGCGCCTGGCCGAAACCCTGGGCTATGCCAACGAGCACGCTGCCGCCGTGCAGAAGTATAAGTGCCTGGAGAAGGTACGCACTGTGGTCAAACAAAAATCGATGGATTATGATGACTTCCTACACGGACACACAGCAAATTGAGCGCTATCTGCACCGGCAGTTGTCGACGGGCGAGCGGCTGTTGTTTGAAGCGCGCATGCTGACCAACGTCACGCTCCGCACCAACGTGCGTGCCCAACAGCGGGTATACGACCTGGTACGGCTATACCATCGCAAGCAGGTATTGCAGCAGGCCGAGGCAATACACCGGCAATTGTTTACCGACCCGGTACATGCCGACTTTCAACAATCAATTCATCAACTTTTTCACTAGCAGTATGGTACAAGCAAATCTTATCCCCATGGTCATCGACGGCCGTGGCGAACGGGCCTATGACATTTATAGTCTCCTGCTGAAGGAGCGCATTGTCTTCCTGGGCACAGGCATCAACGACGCTGTGGCCAATGTGATCGTGGCGCAGCTGTTGTACCTCAACAGCCTGGACCAGCGGCAGCCCATCAGCCTATACATCAACAGCCCCGGCGGCAGTGTCTATGCCGGCCTGGCCATTTACGATGCCATGCAGATGATCCAGGCGCCGGTGTCGACGGTGGCGGTAGGCGTGTCGGCCAGTATGGGCACCGCCCTGCTTGCCTCGGGCGCCAAGGGCAAGCGTTATGCGCTGCCTCACGCCACCATTCACATGCATCCCACCAGCGCCGGCGCGCAGGGCTATACCGAAGACGTACGCATTGCCACCCGTGAACAAGAGCGCATTCAGACACAACTCTTTCATCTCATGGGAAAACATTCCGGGCACACGTGGCAGGAGATCGAAGAATATTTTTTACGTGACCGATACTTAACCGCTCCGGAAGCACGGGATTTTGGTCTGATCGACGAAGTGCTTGGCGATACCAGCGATGTTGTGCAGCTTGACACGCCGTCCTTTGGCATGCGTCTGCTCGGCGACCAGCTTAAACAGCCTGTGCTAACATAAGTGTGGAAACCAATCGGCGCTTAATAATTTAGCGGCAGTTTTTAGCAATTATTCAATCGAAGGCTTTATTTGCAGAAAAAATTGCCCGTGAAGATATTGGTCGTCGACGATGAACAGCTGGACCTGTTTGTAACCAAAAAGCTGCTAGGCCTGGAATTCGAGGCGGAAGGTTTTACTTCCGTGGAGGAGGCGCTGCGCTGGGCCGGGGATAATCATTTCGACGTGGTGCTGATCGACTATTACCTCACCCCCACCATACTGGCCCACCATGTACTGAAAGATCTGCGGGCCATTAAAGGCGATACATTCAAGGCATTTGTGCTATCCAATTATGTGGACGACCAGCAGGCGCGCGAGCTGCGCAGCGCGGGTTTTGCCGACATTATCTATAAACCGATTACCCTGGAGAAATTTCGCGAGCAGGTAAAAAATTAGCGTGAGAGCAAAAAAAAACAGCGGAGTATGTTCGCTCTCGCGCTCACACTCACGCTGTTTTTTATCCCCTCTTTTCTTTCTCCACAGTGTATTAGAGCTGGTAGGAACCGACCTCTTTGTGTGTCAGCTGCGTGGCCATTTTTAGGATCCGTAGCGGATTGTGTTTACTGTCTCGGATGACCGCGTAACTACCGCGCAGCAATACTTCCTCGCCCGACTTCGATACGCGCTCGTAGTCGCCGGGTTGTGCAATTCCCTGGCGTAGGTCATCCCAGAATTTACGGTAGGCATTGCTCATGGCATATTCGGGCTTGACAAAGATGCGGTGGTGCTTGCCCCGGATTTCGTGCAATGCGTAGCCCATCATTTCGAGGAAAGGCACGTTGGCATCGAGGATGGTGCCATCCAGCGCGAACTCGATCGAACCGATACCACAGTCGGCGACAGCCTGGATGCGATTCTCTAACTCGGTGGCACGTCTGCGCATTTCCTCTTCCTGCTGACTGGCCATCTGCATTTGAACTTTTGCCAAGGTAATGTCGGTGGCCAGTTTCAGGATCTTAACGATGTTACCATTTTGGTCGGTAAAGGCCGAATAGCTACCGTTGATGTAGATCTTGGCGCCGTTCTTTTTCACACGCTCATACTCGCCGGGCTGCGGTATACCGGCCCCGAGCAATTCCCAGAACTTACGATACTCAGTTGTCAGGGCATATTCCTTGTCGACAAAGATGCGGTGGTGTTTACCTTGAATCTCTTCCAGTGTATAGCCCATGAGCTTCAGGAAGGTGTTGTTCGCCGTTAAGATGGTGCCGTCCAGCTCGAACTCGATGGCCGCAATGCCACTGTTATTGATCGCATTGACGCGGCTTTCCATCTCGACGGAGTTGCGGCGCATTTCTTCCTGCGTCGCCGACAGCTCTTCCATGTTCTGGCGCATCTCTTCTTCCTGTGCGCGCATCTCCTCTTCACGCTGCTGCGAATCGGTCAGCAGGCTCTTGATGCGTTCCGTGGTTTTTACCGACAGCAGTGAGGTTGCAATGGCCTCACTAGCCTTCTTGAAGAACTCCACGTGTCCTTCATTGTATTTCGTGAAGGAAGCGAACTCCAGCACGCCCGTTACTTCTTCGTTGGCCAGCAGCGGGATGATGATTACACTCGACGGCGTGGCCAGGCCGAGGCCGGACGTGATCTTCACATAATCTTTCGGCACTTGCGTCAGCACGATTACCTCTTTCTCGAGGAAACACTGTCCCACCAGCGAGTCGCCGATCTCGACGCGGCCTTCCTTGAATTTTTTACGGTCATAAGCATAGGTGGCAGACATCTTGAGGTACGGCTCACCATTTTCATCTTCTTCGCGCAGAAACATACAACCCTGATTCGATTGTGTATAGCGGCTCAGTTCCCCCACCAGCTCATCCGACAGCGTCTGCATGTTGTCGGCGTGGCGACGCAGAATCTCGCCGATCGACGCGACACCTTGTGTGACGTATTTGTCAGCGCGCTCGCGCGCTGTTGCCTGGACGATGTTCTGTTGCATCTTGAGTAACGACTTGCCCAGTTCATCGTCGTTTTCGGTCACATCATATTGCGTATTCAGGTTGCCTTTGCTGATCTCGTCTGCGAAGGCAATGTTGCGGCCTATGTGTTTAAGCTGATCACCTAATTGGTCGGCAACCGCCGCCGTTTCCCGGGTACGTTTGCCCAGGCTATAGCCCCAAAGGGCATTGATATAAAGAATAAGCGTAGCAATGATGGCGTGAAACAAAAAGGTCTGCAGGTCCATAAACTCCAGCTGTGTGAAGTATATGTCTTTCGTGCCTGTAAACTGCAAATAGGCAAATGTGCCGTGGTGCAGTACAATAAAGGCCAGCAACGGTATTTGCAGGCGCCAGTCCTGATAGGTGATCAGCAGGGCGGAGCCTACAAAGAACATAAAATGCATTTCAAACATGCCATGCATCTGATAAATGTACTGCGCCGAGAACACACCGACAACTACCGCCAGGACATAGCGGTATAGTGGTGAGTGCGGCAGCAGCAGCTTGGTGCCGTAGTAACTGACCAGACAGATCGTACCAACACCAATCGCGATCAGGTAGGTGTCATAAAAGAATGCCAGTGCGATGCCGACCAGGAAGTACACCGGCAGGGCGATGTTCATCTTGACGTCGGACTTTGCATTAATGTCCGTAAAGGCTTGGCTAGACTTCATGAACGGTTTTTCAGACGAATTCATTTTTAGTATAAGAGGTTTGACGAGTTCAAGAGTATTACTGGAAGAGGCTGACAAAGAGGTTGGGCTTTTCCGCGTCCGGAAACTGGCAGCCATAGGGTTGCGTGGCCAGTACTCCGAACGGTGGTGCAGCCTTGCCGGCTACGAGCGCGGTTAATGCGATCTCGGCATAGTTACTGTCTTTCGTTGTGCAGTAGCGGGATTTGTTATAATTGCCGCGGTAGAACAGTCGGCGATCAGCGTCGAGTACCACCGCTTGGGGAGTTGCGTATACGCCGCAGGCCGAGGCTATCGAGTCGGCATGATCCTGTAAGATTACTACGGAAGGGTTATCTGTTCCGATCATGTCCTGTGCGCGCGCCAGGTCGGCGTACGCCGGTATAACGGCAACCACCTGCACCTGGTTACCGAACTGGCTGGCCAGCGAACGAAAGTGTTTGAGGTTGAAGCGAGAGCATGGACAGTCGGGGTTGAAGAAGTGTATATACGCGGGCTTGCCAGCGCGGTAGCCTTCGAGCCAGGATACGTCTACTTTACTGTTTACACTATTCGATACGAAATTTGCCGGAACGGGAGTAGGCATTACGTACTTCAGCTCTTGGGACCAGAACAATAACGCGATAGACACTGACGCTGCCGCAAGCAGCAAACCAACCAACACTTTTCTCACCTGCTCAGGAGTTAAATATTATAAACGTAGATACGACTAAACTTCTGGTTTAGGATTTTACCTTCAGAAGTATGCATGGGCTAATCAAAAAACAATGCCATGAGCGGATTGTTTAGTGCTGCACAAAAAGTAAATCGATTTCCAGGCAAAATTCCACTTCAATCGTTTAAAATGGACACAAGTGTTTCCTAAACACCATTTTATTGTCTCAATTCTGGAATCTTATAAAATACGGTCTGAACGCCAATCTTCGTCTTGAACAAGGCTCTTATGCCATAGTTCCTTCTGTACAACGGTGCATTTATGGGATGCACGCTAACTTTCTTTGGTTTTGCTAAAACCGACTTCGTGCCGTTTTGAGAAAATGAGAAATAACACTAAAACAACGTCAACTGATCCGCTGGATCATCAGGCTCTGCCGTTCCGAAATTTGAGACTGAGATGCCCAGCAGCCGGACACGCTTCTCTTGCCGGTCCACCGTGTCGAGCAACTGGCAGGCTACTGTAAACAGTGTCTCCTTTTCGTTCACCCCCAGCACAAACGATTGGCTACGCGTGATCTGCTTAAAATCGTGGTATTTTATTTTGAGCGTTACCGTTCTGCCCCGCAGGTTGCGTTTATACAGCCGGGCGTGTACGACCTTGGCAAGATGCTCCAGCTCAACATACATGTCGTCTACTACGGCCAGGTCTTCCGCGAAAGTATCTTCCGCGCCCACCGACTTGATCTCCCGGTCGGGCTGTACGCGCCGCTCGTCGCGGCCGCGCACGATCTGGTAAAAGAAACGGCCAGTCTTGCCAAAGTGTTGCACCAGCTGTGCCTCCGTCAGTTTCTTGAGGTCGGCGCCCGTATGCAGGCCCATATTTTTCATCTTCGTCGCCGTCACACGTCCCACGCCAAAGAATTTTTCCACCGGCAAATTCTCCATAAACCGCTCGATCCGCGATGGCCCGATAAACGTCAGCCCGTCGGGTTTCTGCATGTCCGACGCGATCTTGGCCACAAACTTATTCACCGACACCCCCGCCGACGCTGTTAGGTGCAGCTCGTCCCGGATGGCATCTTTAATCCGCTGCGCAATATCCAATGCCGAGCCGATGCCCTGCTTATCCTCTGTCACATCCAGGTATGCCTCGTCCAGAGATAGCGGCTCGATCAGGTCGGTATAGCGCGAAAAGATTTCCCGCAGGTGCGCCGACACGCTGCGGTAAACGTCAAACCGTGGGAACACAAAGATCGCCTCCGGACAAAGCTGCCGCGCCTGCCGCGACGACATCGCCGACCGCACCCCAAACTTCCGCGCCTCATAACTCGCCGTCGCCACCACCCCCCGACCCTCGGGCGGCCCGCCCACCACGAGGGGCTTCCCCCACAACTCCGGATGGTCGCGTTGCTCGATCGACGCATAAAAGGCGTCCATGTCGATGTGAATGATCTTTCGCACGGCTGTGCAAATATACGTCAACGAGTGACAGCTGTATGGCAACAGCATGCACTGAAAATTCAGACGAAGGTCGACTTACCGGAATATCGCAAGCTGATCTTTTGACTGACCTACGTCAATTCAAAAATACCACGGATTTTTTGCACCAAATGCAAGGTCTCCCGCATTTTTATCCAGAATATAGCCATGTATTGCAAATTCCGACAGTATAAGGGCCGTTTCTTTTTCGTTTTTAATCACTATACTCCTTAGACTTGTACGAGTAGAATCGTAATTGAAGTCGACGTTCTCAACCCTTTATGCTTCATATTAGCATGGATTTAATTAGGATATAGGTCACAGCCGACCACGTAACAATGTTCACAACCACGAGCCATCTGATCATTCTTGAGTAATGATTCATGCGTTGTGAAAAACACGCTTTATTTAGCTCCGGATAATAAGGATCAACCATATCATTTAACTTGTTCATACTCTATATTTTGATGCTCAATGATGTTTACGCTGACAGGTATCCTTTCCGGATACTCAAGCCCCACGTTTATATTGAATCGTTTTGAGATTTTCAATTCGGTATCAACTGCCGGGTACACAACCAGGAAGTATTTGTTAACAATGCCTGGAAACCTCCAAACCACCATAGGGATTGAAACACCATCGAAACCGAAACCCCGGCTGAAAATAATATTGACGTCACGAAAAGAATCATAAAAACGTCTTTCCTCTTCATGCTGCTTTTTTTAGATTAGGTATAACGATGGAACAGGTTGTCCCTTCCTGTTCTTGTGAATGAATGGAAAATTCAGCACCCAGTTTTTTTGTTAACGTCTTTACGAGGAATAATCCCAAACCGCCATGTGACTGCATCGACCCGCGAAAGAATGGCTGGCAAATCAATTTTTGCTGTATCATCCCAATACCAATTCCATTGTCTCGAATGTTGATCAGCATTCCTTTTTTACTCGATCTTGCGTTGATATCAATCTGCCTTACCTCTTTTTCATGGTCAGAAAATTGAATGGCGTTTTCGATCACATGTTTAAGAATAAGAAAATTGCATTCGTGATCGGAAATCCATCGATGACTTTGATCAATGGTTGTTATTATCCGAAGGCCGTTGTCTTTGATTACCGGTTCGTACTGATTGAGAATAATACCTACCATCTCGCTGGCATCCAGTTCATCACAACTCAGATCGCGCTGTGCGTGCGTAATGTAAGCCTCCAGATTGCTAATCATCCCCTTCATATTTTTCGCGCAGCATTGAATAAGGTCAAGACAACCGCTCAACTCATCTGCATTTGCATGACGGGCTACCTCTGTTAATCCTTGTATCGAAGCCAATGGTCCGCGGAGATCATGGGAACAACTATGAACGAACCGGTCAATGATCATTTTACTTTGTGCCAGTTCTTCTTTGAGTGTATTTTCATCTTTCCGTTTCATTTGCTGCGTTGCTTAGTTTTTCCAAAATTGATTCCAATACTAATGTTCACTGGGTTTATGATATGGGTGCGATCGAATATTTGGCGGGTGCATCGCGTCGCCACGGGAACACCCCAGGCAACTTCTGCAAACAGGTGGATGAAATCTCCCTGATCGTTCTCTAGCTGATATTCGGCACCCAGCCCGAGATTGAATTGAGTAGTAACTTCTTTCCCCAGAAACTGTTCTTCGGATTTACTATGGTTGCGTGTGCTGTTCCGATCAAGGTTGCCATAGAATTTAATGTGCTGCTGGGAGATACCACCTAAAAAGTATGGCTCTACGGTATGATACCTGGCCTTACCCATCCGGAGCAAATACACATTAGTAGACAAGGCCCCTGTAAACAGGTCGAAGCTGTAGGAAAGAGACGGATCGGAATAGTAGAGTCCTGCACTACCCCTGATTTTTCCAAACTTATTGGCGAGAACACCACCAACAGCAACGCCCAGGTTCGTTACACGGAGACGATTAAGTTTGCTAAGATCACTTTTTAAGGTGTAGACAGAGGTGCCCAGGACAAACTCATAGCCCAGGTAAAGGGGCTTGTCACTTTTCACGCCAACGGTATCCGCCAGCGGATGCCGACCTTCTGCAGCGTGGCCATATTCCTGGGTATGAAACTTTAAGGTTTCACATTGTGCCTTGCGCGATTTGAGCGATAGAAACAAGAACAAAATGACAAACAGCCATCGCCAAATGCTGTTCTCTTCGAGTCTTTTTTTTGCCGTCATACCATTGCTGTTTAGTATGACTAAAGTGCAACTCAGAAGTGCAGAATAAATCAGCTATAGCTGATTGCAAAAAATCAGACAAACGGAAATACAATGACTAATTTCTTACTTGAACGTGTAATTCTTTCAGGAAAGTGAAATTCGCGGAGCGAAAGATATCCGTCAAGACTGGCGGAGGCATCAGATAAATCTGATTTGAGATAAAAGACCCAGACTAAACGCTGCAATTAAAAAGTAATCAGTTCATTCTTGATTGCATACCTGACAAGTTCAGCGGTGTTTTTTAATCCCAGCTTGTCAAGGATGTGCATTTTATGCGTATTCACTGTCTTTGTACTAATGAATAATTGCTCGGCCACTTCCCTGTCGGATTTTCCTGAGGCGACCAGTTGAAGTACTTCCATTTCACGTTTGCTGAGTTCCTTGAGTTGAAGATGTTGCTTGGTCTGGCGTTCTGAAACTTCCTTGTTATAGAAATCTTCGAAAACCAGGTTCGTGATCGCTTCATTAAAATATTTCTCTCCTTTACTGATAGCGCGAATGGCTTGTATAAGCGTAGACTTTTCTACCTCTTTGGGAAGGTAGCCATCAATGCCAGATTGTATTCCGGCAGATACAAGCTCCTTCTTTACTTCCATTGAAAGCAAAACCACCTTTATTTTGCTGTTGCGTTCTTTTACCCAGCGCGTAGCTTCAATTCCACTCATGCCTTTCATGTGTATATCCATAATAATCATGTCGGGGTTGAGATCTCTCATTTTACTGATCAGTTCTTCACCGCTTGAGAGCGACCCAACAATTTGTATATCATTGAACTGCGCCAACATGATGGCGATTGAATCGCGAACGACAGTGTGATCATCGACCAGTAAAATTTTGATTCTCTCCACGAGTTTCTATTCAATTATTAAGTTGTCACTTCACGGGTATCGTAACTGTAAACACTGAACCCTCTCCCGGCTTACTGGATACATCGATAGTACCGCCCATTAGATCGACTGCCTTTTTAACGATGGAGAGGCCCAACCCCGTTCCCTGAATTCCCTTTGTGTTTTTTCCCCGCTCAAAGGGCTCAAATATTTTCGTTAAATCCTCTTCACTTATACCGATGCCTTTATCTTTAATCTCAACTCGTAAGTTTTCCCCAAGATCGTGAACATGCACCCAAACCCGAGGTGTGCCCGGAGAAAATTTGATTGCGTTGCTCATGAGATTGACAAATATATTGCGGAGCAAATCATCGTCAGCATCAATATGCTTATGTTCAAACCCAAACTGGAACACGATGGTGTGAGAACCATTGTTGATTTCTTCAATATCTTTTTTTAGAGACTCAAAGAAGGATCTGATTTCGACTTTTCGCTTGACTACTGCAATTTTGTTTTCATCTGCACTGCCGAGCACTAACAAATCTCCCATCATTCGAGTCATGAGATCGACCTGTTCAAGTACGATTCCGATCTTGTTACCTAAAGATTCCGGCGCCAGGCGATTTTTATACTTTCGAACGTAGTTTGCGGTATTTTTTATTGTCGCCAATGGCATTCTGAATTCATGCGATACCATCGAAGCGAACCTCGCTTTCCAGATAGTCAGTTCCTTTTCCTTTTCCAATGCCTTCTGCAGCTCCTGCGTTCGAAGAGATACTTTCAGTTCAAGGGATTTTCTGAACTGAATCAACTCCGTGATGTCATTTGAAAAACATCCGATTCCAATTATGGCATTGTCTTCACTTCTAACGGGGTTTAATCTTACTTCAAGATAAATTTCTGAACCGTCCGGTTCCTCAACACGGTTGATATGCACAATATTTTCTCCCATGAGTGCCTGTCGATAAAGCCGCTCCCAGAGCTCTTTTATTTCTTCAGGGAAACCGGGTGCAATCAACGTATCGCCTTCGGTAATTTCAGCGCCGATAAATTTCTTTAAGCTTTTAAAGAACGCTTTGTTCGCTTTTACCAGTTTTAGATCCTTACTAGCGAGCCATATCTCCCCGGGTGAGCTGTTGATCAGAACATCTAAATTTTGCTCGCTTTCACTCAGCATTTTTTCAGCCGCCTTTTGTTCCGTACAGTCAAGTGCCATGGACAGCACTTTGGGACCATCGTTCATGGGGAGTGCGATCATCGAGAAGCGGACGTCCAGTATCGTTCCATTCTTAGCCTTAAGTTCGACTTCGGCATTCTTTACCATTCCGCCTTCCTTAATATTTGCCAGGAATGCGTCTCTTTGGGCCAGATCAACCCAGAAATCCAATTCTCTGGATGTTTTGCCAATCACTTCACCAGGCGTAAACCCGAAGAGATCTGTGAACGAAGCATTCACTTCGATGTACCTTCCATCATCCCATTCGGAGAGAACCATCGGAAGGAATGGATTAAGATGAAATAACCTTGAAAAGCGTTCCGCAGAAAGCTTTACCTCCTGGAGGGCTTGTATGAGTTGCGTGTTTCGGGCCTCCGCAAGTTTTTCCACCTGATCTTTCAGTTTATTAATCTCTGCCTTACTTCGTTTTAATTGTGGTTTTTCAACTATTTCCCATTCACCACTTCTCATAGCAACTGCCATCTCATGTACATGTGCAACATCAAGCACATCCGCCCCATTACATTTGTCAAGCGGGTACGTGCACATCACAATCATACGCTTGTCAAGTATTGAATTGTTAAGTTCACGTTCGTACTCAATGAAATCTTTCCAGACCTGACGCTCAACCCAAGCTTCGTTGCCGTTAACGCGCATCCCTTCGTGCCCTCTTACTAAAGCATCATTTAGTTTTTCATTCCACCCGTCAATGACACGTTTGGGGTTGAACAAACCATCTTTCAAATACCAGTCAGCATGCGACGACACTTCGATAGCGTTGGAGGTAAGATATTGGTCAAGAAGTGGAATCCCATTGCGCAGACTTGCCATAGCGTCCTCCACAGATACCGGATCGCTGGTTATCCAAAGACAAAATTCATTGTTTTCCAAACCAGCCTTAAAGTAGGGCACCAGCGTTGCCAGCAAATCTTGCTTCGAATAAAAGAAATTGCAGAAATGTGTACCCCAGGGAATGTTGCCAATTATATCGATGCCTGTGAACCTTAGCTCATTTTCCTTGGATGGGATTTTCATTGGCTAAGCTTTGTCATACTAAAAGCTAATCATTTAGAAACGAAATCGCAACGGATTCTTTCTGCGTTCAGACCATACACTTCAAATAAAGTGTATTAAAATGGAACTAGATTCAAGACGTCCGTTTGCTAAAGGACTTTTCGATTTTCATAACACCATCTCATAACACGACGATTATCAAGAGCCACCTGACGGAATCGAACCAACGACTTACTGATTACAAGTCAGTGGGTCGCATGTAATGGCATATCGCGCTATCGCCTGTCAGCGTAACCAACAGGTTTCCTATATCAGCTGGCATAAATTATATTTGTCGTTATGAGCATAACCCTTCGCAGAGACGTTTTTCAAGCAATTGCCGACCCGACCCGCCGCGAGATTATTCACTTGCTAGCCAACAAAACCCTGACCTTAAACGGCGTTGCCGAGAACTTCAAGATCAGCCGCCCGGCGATATCAAAACATATTCGCATTCTGTCAGAATGTGGGCTGATTGTCGTACATCAGCAGGGACGCGAGCGGTACTGCGAGGCTCGCCTCAACTCCCTCCGCGAGGTATCGGAGTGGTCGACTCAATACCAAAAATTCTGGTCCGCCCGGTTGGACGCCCTGGGCGAATTCCTGGAATCCGGCGCCAAACCCCGTAAAACGCGAAAGCGCTAGCATACTCTCGTATACCCGCGCTTTCGGTCCAAATAACAAAGACTTCTATTTCGGGGCGTTATAAACGCGCACCATAAAGACATATTCCCGCCACTTCTTCACTTGTTGCACCTTGCCCAGGTTCTTGAGCGTATTGATGCGCGGTAAGGCCAGGGGTACATTCACGGTATCGATCGGCATGTCGGTGATGGCGTGTAGCAGGATCGTCGACTTGGTGGCAAAGGCTGCGCCCGATGTTTCGGTCTGCAAACCGCTAATGATACCTACCAGCTCGCCTTTGGCATTGAACAGCGGGCCACCGCTGTTGCCGGGGTTTACCGGCACGGATACCTGGTAGGCATTGGGGTTTTGTTTGTAGCCGGTGGCGGCGCTCACGGAGCCTTCGCCAAAGACGATGTCTTCGCGCGGGAAGCCCAGCGTAAAGACCTCTTCGCCGAGATTGGCTTCGGACGGGCTCACCGTGTATGGCAGCGACTTGACCGGCGTCAGCAATTCGGGCGCGATCTTGAGGATCGAAATATCATTTTCTTTGTCACTGAAGAGAATGTCTACTTTCAGACGGCCAAAAGCCTCATTTTCAATGTAAACCGAGTCGGCATCTTTAATGACGTGGTAGCTGGTGGCGACGTAGCCGTTGGCGGAGATCATGAAGCCCGTACCGGCATAGGTCTCAGGTGCCGGACCTGTCTTTTCTTTGGACTCGGCAATGTCGGCCATAATGCGGCTCTGCGACTTGCGGATTTGCTCCACGTTCCGGCGCAGCTCTTTATAATAGGCGGTTTGTTTGGTCTCCAGCGACTGGGTCATTTGCAGGGTACCCAGAATACTGATCAGGGCGACGGAAGCTGCCACGGCCGTCATTGGCCAATACTTGCGCCACAGGTTGGTGCGGGTTACGGTCATCACCGGTGGCCGTTGCTCGTGCTGGGCAAAGGTCGTCATGGTGTCGTGTATCTCGTTCAATGAGGCTTTCAGGTCGCGGCGCCCGCCGTAAAAACGCATGGATTCGATCAGATTCAGGTGTTCCTGGACCTGTTGCGAAAGTACCGGGTCGCCTTCCATGCGCTCTTCCAGTGCCGCCTTTTCGTCGGGAGGCAGCGTGTTCTTGGCGTAGCGGTCCAGCAAATCGATCAAAGCGCGGTCAGGATTCATGAGAGGGTGGGTTGTGCAGCGTGAAAAAAAGCTTTTTTAAGCGTTGTAAACATTTGTATTTCTGGTTCTTAGCCGTGTCCGTGTTACTATACCCAAAGGTATCGCGGATACTCTCCATCGAGCTCTCCTGCAGGTAGAAGGCCTCCAGAAGACTCTTGCAGGGGTCGCCGAGCTCGTCCAGGGAAGCTGCCATCTTGTAAAAGATCTGCTCTTTGGCTTCGATGTCGATCATCTCCTCGTCAATTCCTGCCAGGAGCTCTCCTTCTTCAATTTGCCCACGGTACCGTTTTTTCTCCCACAGGCGCTTCAGCCACAGCCTGCGGCTTACAGCATAAAGAAAGGTCTTTACCTTGCAGTGTAGGACAAAGTCCGGTTGCTGAACCTTTTCGTAGAATGCGATCACCGCCTCCTGGTAAATGTCCTTCGCCTCCTGCTCCGTGCCGCTATTTGAACAAATAAGGTGTAAAACCATCGGGTAATGCGCCTTGTACAGCTCCTGCAGCACGATCCGGTTATTCTTTCTGATCTCCGAGACAATCAGCTCATCAAAATAATACACTGCTTATGCTAATAAGGTGGACTTTATACAAACGAACCCCCAAGGTAACCCATGAAAAAAACTTTTCAAACCTGAAAAATATTGGGTTACCGGGGGGACCTTTTTGTATGAAGGGAAAATTTAAACATTTGACTATGAAAATCAACATCGCATCATTTTTCGCAGTAGCTGCAGTAGTTGTAGCCGCTGCTTGCTCTTCAAAACCTGCTGAAACTGCAACTGACGTAGACACTACAGCAACTGAATCTGTTGCTCCTGAGCCGGTGGCACCTGCTGCTACTGACACAACTGCTACTGACACAACAGCGACTGCTGCTCCAGCACACTAATTCGAAACAACTATTATCCTGTAAACTAAACCTTTGTGAGCATCATGGACCCTGTCCAACTCACAAAGGTTTCCCTCTCTCCTTTTTTCTCTCCCCGCCCCTACAGAAGTCGTACTAGCTCCTTATAAACGCTGATCGTGTACAGATTGGGAGTGAATAAGTCTGTCCGGGGCGGTAACGATCGCTTCACTTTATTATATCTGTAACCATGCAAAAGCTCATCATCGTCCTTTGCGTCGCGGGACTATGCTCCTGCGCGTCTAAAAATTCCGAAATGTCCAGCGCCGATGCCGTTGGCGTCGAATCGGTTGCAGAAGCAGCCCTGACCGAGACTGCCGCTTCCGCAGGCAAGGGCGCGAATCAACAGCAAGCTTCACCCGCGATGGCGTTCAAAGACCCGTACCAGGGAAATACCAAGCTGATCAAAACGCTGCATTACCGTTTCGAAGTGGCCAACATAAAAAGGAGCACAGAAGCCATCGAAGCGGCGCTCAAGAAGTACCCTGCCTATATGGAGTCTTCCAACCTGCGTACAGAGTATCAGTTGGTGGAGAACCATGTGGTCCTGCGCGTACAAAACGAGTACTTCCACGAACTGCTCACCGACATCGATGCCCAGGCCCTTGCGGTGGAATTCCGGAATGTAAGCACTGAAGACGTCGCCAAAGATTTCGTCGACCTGGAGTCGCGTTTGCGCACCAAACGCGAAGTCGAAGAGCGCTACCGCGACATTCTGCGCAAAAAAGCGGGCACGATCGAAGAGCTGCTTGAGACCGAAAAGCAGATCGGCATCTTACACGAAGAGATCGAAGCCACCATCAGCCGCGTCAACTATCTTCGCGAACAGGTAAATTATAGCACGCTCAAGCTGGAATTGTACCAGCACATCCAACCCACTGTTGTCGTCGAAGAAACACCCGCCTGGGGCGATCGCTTCTCCGACGCCTTCTCAACCGGACTGCAAGGTGTCGCCAAACTGCTGTTGGGACTTGTCTATATCTGGCCCTTGTTGCTCGTCGTGGCTACCGCCACCGGCATCGTGATGTTCCTGAAACGGAAGGGACGCGTGAGTTTCTGACGTTCGATTATCTGGCGTGAGTCTTAGCCTCGCCTCGGGATTGTGTTCAACGAAAGACGAGACTTCCGTTATTATAAGCTCTTCCGATTTTTCGGGAGAGCTTTTTATTTCGACTTGTGTTGGTGATACGGGCCCGGCTTTTGGCAGATGATCCGATGGCTCAGTAGATTCAACGGTCTGATGAGGCGTAGTAGAACGCCAGCCATAGATACACGCTGCCGCGGACTGAATGGATGCTGTCGCCTGCCTTTCCTCTTCCCCCCTAAACTCTTCTAACGTCATCGCCTTTAAAGGCGGTTTTTCTTCCGATATCTCACCCTCCGGGCGTCCTGCAACAGCGATGACTTTAGCAACACCCGCCCGTTTCACATCTTTCACTATATCGTCTTCCATCGGTGAGCCATACCGTACACCCACCGTCAGCATCAGACTATACGATTCATCCGCCGGCACCTGGTCGGTGAGTGCTATTTCCATCGATGTCGCAGGCGATCCCTTCAGGGCAGGAAACCACGGTGAGGATACGCTCTTTGGCGCAAACATGGTCGTATACCAGGCGGAAGGTTTATAGGCACCCTCCTTGGGATCAAAATTAAAGTCCGGTACAATGCCCAGGCTGACGTCGATACAGAACCGTGCATGTCTATTATTGGGATGAAAGTTGATGTCGCGTAGCAGCGCCGGTATATTCACGCGGGCGGACAAAGTCTCACGATCCAGCACATAGGTAATGGGCGTACGGAGAACCGAGTCGAACATCGTATTTTTATTCAGCTGAAAGCCCGCCAGCAAGCCTGGATGCTTCGATAGCATAATGGAGCGTTGACCCAATTCGCCGATGCCATCCTGTTTCTGCACGATCTTGAGCGCCTTATTAATAAAGCCACTAAAGTTATAGTCGGATAAGACACGCACGGGGTGCATCATAAGGCGCACCTCTTTGCCCATCTTCGAGCATCCGCCAAATTCACTCATATTGAGTCGCGGCACTTTAAAGGTGGGCGAATTTTTGACGTATTCCCTGGGTGCGCCACCCTTCCGCCGCACGACGATCTTGTCTACGCCGCGCATCTTGTAAAAGCTGAGGTTACCGAGACTGCCGGTAATTTTAAGTTCTTCTAAAAAGGCCATAGGCTAGTATTTGTTAATAAAACGATCGGTTTTTAAAACGGTCGCGAGAGGCGCAACTGTTTCCGCGTACAATATAGGGAGTGTCAGCCAGAAGACTGTCAATTGTACATATATACTTTTTAGTTTTTCTACCGGACCATCAAATGACCAAGATGTATATAGATCATGGTCATGAGTGGTGTATAAATGGATTAAAATTACGTTATCAGTGGGATATCTTATCTATTGATTGGCTATTGAATGATCTCCGAAAGAGTTATCAACATAAATTTGTGGATAGCTGGGGTTGATTGTTTACAACTGAGGGTGTACTCGTGAGGATTGGGGAAATTTGAAAATGGCGAGTATGTGAGGTGTGGTCTTTTTAGCGCCGATGCAGTTTCGTATAGTAAAATTCGCCGGACCGTGTATACTGCCCTAAAGTTAGATGGCGGGCAGGTATACAACGGTCACGGCACTGGATTGGGCTCCAATTTAACGAATGCAAAAAGAAATGAATGCTGGTTAAGTATAGTTGAATCATGCGGATTGCAATCAGTTCGCCTTGATGTGGTTAGGCAGCCATATAAAAAATTTAGAACCGATGTCCAGCTTGGAGTAGACGGTGATGCTGCCGCCCATCTTTTCGAGTATCTCGCGTACAACGTATAACCCCACGCCCAGTCCCTGCGATTTTTCCGACCCACGGAAGAATAAGTCGAACACTTTTGATTCGCTGCCGCTTTTCATACCAATGCCGTTGTCCATGATGTTGATGGAGCAATTGCTGAAGCTCACGTGGCCCTGGATATCGAGCCAGCGGAGCTCTTTGTTGGCGTCACTAAACAGGATGGCATTTTCGATGATGTTGGACAGTACAATGCGCAAACGGTTGGCATCGGTGTTGAATTTGACGAGCTGTTCGATCTTGACGGAAGTAACGATGCCTTTGGCTAGTAACTGTCCGTCGTACCCTTTCAACACATCGTGGATCACTTCGGCGAGGTCCACTTCGTGAGAGAATACTTCCCGGCGCGAATTTTCCAGGAACTGTTCGAGGTCATCCAGCATGGATTCCATTTTGCGCGTGCTGTCGGTAATCGATTTGTAAAGTATGGCAGTTTCTTCCTCTGAGTACTGCCGTTTGTTTTGCAGCAGATTAACAAGGCCTTCGATCGACTTCAACGGCCCCCGCATGGAATGCGAGCAGCTGTTGATAAACTGGCCGACGACGTGCTTCAGCCTTTCCAGCTCTACCCCTTCGGTCGTGACCACTTTTGGAATCTTCATGTACATGTCGTCGTGTGTGCTCATAGTCAACTGATAGTCCAAAGCTGAGGAAGTCGGGCCTGTGATCCTTTAGTGAAAGGAGGATTTTGGGAAATCAGGGTGGGCCTTAGAATGAATAAGTGTAGTGTGTTGTGAAATGCTGGGGTGTGTGATTTTGGGGGCGAAGTGGGGAAATCTAACGGAATTACTTAGATTTTTTCTAGGGGATTGACTTAGGTTGAAGTTGTTACAATTAATCAACCTCTCTCGTATGTTATACTACTTGCCTTTGCCGACCGCGACGTAATTGTTTTCGATGGCGAAGCGGACGAGTTGGGCGACGTTGGTGAGATGGAGCTTGGTTTGGATATTGAGCTTGTGGGTCTCGACGGTTTTGATGTTGATGAAGAGCTGGTCGGCAATCTCTTTGAGGCTTTTGCCTTCGCCTATCAATTTTAATACTTCGACTTCCCGGCGGGTCAGGTCGTTGCGGGTTTCGCGCACTGCGTTGGGTGTTGCCGCGCCTTTTTCCTGGCTGTAGAAGTCTTGAAATACGATCGTCATGACTTCGGGACTGAAATAGCGCTCGCCTTTGACAACGGTACGGATGGCGGTGATGAGTTCGTCTTTGTCTATATCTTTCAGCACGTAGCCGGCAATGCCGGCTTTTATGCCGGCGGAGATATAGTCGCGGTTAGCTTCGGCGGAGATTAAGATCACGCGGATCTTGGGGTTGATGTCAGTGATCCAGCGGGCAGCTTCAATGCCGGTCATGCCGCGCATCTTGATGTCCATCAGAAATACGTCTGGTTGCGTGGTATTGGTAAAGTTGATGGCTTCTTCACCGCCTTGCACCTCTCCGATCACTTCAATGTCGGGTATATGCGCTAGCATGGAGGCAATGCCCTGGCGCATGAGGCCGTGGTCGTCGGCAATGGCTACTGTTATGCGTGTGCTCATGGTTGTATGATTTCATTAACGGTATCTAATATCTGGTCAATGCTGCCGGGCTTGCGAATAAACCGGACCGCGCCCAATGCTAACGCTTTGTCCTGGCTGTCGTCGTCCGGTTTGGCGGAGAATACGACTACCGGTATATCGCGCAGCTGGGCATCAGCTTTGATATGTTCAATAAAGGAGTATCCATCCATGACCGGCATCAGCAAATCCGTAATGACCAGGTCGGGTATCGTATGGGCCAGCGTGTCGAGGGCCTCCTGGCCGTTCGCAGCACCGACAGTTTCGTATCCTTCCATATTGAGAAATTGGATGATGCTTCGTTGCAGGTCCGGTGTATCGTCAATGACTAATATCGTCTTTGTTTTCATGTAAAGGTATAGCAATGATAAACGTCGTGCCTTGGTTTACGCTGCTTTCTACGTGAATGGATCCTCCTAGTAAATCTACCGTTTTTCTGACAATGGACAATCCCAGCCCGGTTCCCTGGATGGCCAGGGTGTTGGAGCCGCGGTGAAAAGAGTTAAAGAGATTTTCGCGGTCGTCATCGGGTATACCAATGCCGGCGTCTGATACTTGCACCCGCAGCGTGCGATTTGTATCGGTGACGTGCAGCCCTACGGAAGGCTGTCCCGGCGAGAATTTGATAGCATTGGTCAACAGGTTGACGACAATGATGCGCAACATGCGCGGGTCGGTGGCGATGACGGCGTGATCGCAGGCTACCGAGAGACGGATGCGGTGCGTCTTTTCAGAGCTTTGGTATACTTCGCGCGCGAGTACTTCGAAGAAACGCTCGACTTCGATGACCTGCACGTTGACGTTTACCTTGCCCGCCTCGGTCTTGCCGACGGTGAGTACATCTTCGAGCAGATAGTTCATATGTTCGATCTGGCGTACGATGTCATCGAGCTTGCGGTCGATCTCTTCGCCGGCGATGCGATCTTTGTAGCGTCGCAGAAAGCCTGTGGCCAGGGATATAGTCGACAGCGGTGTCCGGAATTCGTGCGAGGCCATTGCTACAAACTTGGTCTTGAGGTCGACCAGTTCTTTTTCTTTTTGCAGTGCTTCGTTCAGCTCGCGCGTACGCTCCTGTACCATGCGTTCGAGACCTTTGCGGTAGTCGATCAGCTCTGTGATATTCTGTGCCACCATGATCACGCCTTTGATGTGGTTTTCGGTGTCGTAGCGTGGTGAGGCTGCCAATAATAAGATAATGCGCTCGCCCGTCTTTGTCTGGATGGGCAGCTCGAAGTTATTGATGGAGTCGCCGGCAATGACACGTTTGAATATTTCACCCACGCTGTCGCGGTACGGCGGTTCAATGAAGTCGGTCACCCAATGGTGGCCAAGCACCTCTTGTTTGCTATACTGTGTGACCTGTGAGGTAACCTGGTTCCATTCGTTTACATATCCTTTCTGGTCAAGACCGAAGATCGGGACGTTGGAATTGTCGATCAGGCCGGAGAGCTCGTTGGCAATGGTAGTGAGGTTGTTCTCGTATTCTTTTTGCTGGCTGATCTCGCGGGAGCTGATACAATATCCCCGCAAACTGCCGTCGGGATTGTTGACGCGGGTGATGGCGATGCGGAACCACACCGGGCTGGAATCTTCGCGCACCTGGGTCTCGTACTGTATGGTCTCGCCGCCGCGCACCTGTACGATCATCTTTTCGAATATGGGCACCCGCTCGGGACGTATAAACGTACGGATGTCCTCCCCCATGTCGATGCGTTTTCCATTCAGGTTAAAGGCATTGCGTGAGTAGGCTTCGTTGAAGGCTACGACGCGCAGCTCCTGGTCTAACAGCACGAAGGCATCAAGCGTATTGTCAAAGATAGCTTTCAGGTTTGCTTCCGATTGCAGAATGCGGTTTTCCTGGGCCTTCTTGTCGGTGATGTCGGAGGATACGATGATGACGTGGGTGACCCGGCCAAATTGCCGCACGGGCTCATAGCGCAACAGGAGTACCACAGGGCCCGTAGGCATATCGATGTGTGCTTCCACCTGGCTGGTCTCGCCGGCCACTGCTTTGGTGAACAGGGCGCGGGCGACGTCGCGTCGTGTACGCACCACCACGTCCAAGAATGGCATGCCGGTCCGGGGGTGGATGCCTGCGGTGCCACGGATAAACGATTCAAAGGTTTTATTAAACAGTACGACTTCACCCGCAGCATTTAACAAAAGTATACCTTCCTGCGTGTTGGTGAAGATGATGTCGAGGTTCTTGCGGTATTCGGTTAGCTGATCGTCCTTCTGCCGGATGATCTCTTCGGCTTGCAGGCGGATGGTTTCTTTGGCAAGCTCCAGCCGATCGTTGAGCACACTGAGGTTTTCGTTGGAGGTGACCATTTCTTCATTGGTGGTGGCCAGCTCTTCCAGGGTGGCGCTGAGCTCTTCGTTGACGGCGGCAGACTCGAGGTTAGCGGTTTGCAATTGCTGGTTAACGAACTTGAGGCGCCAGGCGTCGGCTTTTTGTCGTGCATCGCGACGGTTGAGTGAATTGGTATTGTAGAGGATGAGCAGTATAAAGATCACCATAAAACTGATGACGATAAGCGCAACGCCCAGCTCTGTCGAGATCAGACCTTTTCGATGTCCCCACAGGCGTATGTAGCCGATAAGAATGGGTAACAGGATCAGCAGGGGTATCAATACCTTTGCCACCAGGCTGCCGGCATACGGGCTTGTGAGCTGTCGCATAATGCCCCGGCGTGGAGTAGCAAATAATAGCGCGCCGGCTAACAACAAAAAGCAACCTGCGGTGTGTACGGCCATGGGCAGGTAAGGTATCGAGTGGTCGAACTCCGGCACGCGGTACAGGTAGCCCAGCCAGGCGAAGAGGGCTAACAGGGCAATGACCACGGCCAGCATCTGCGCGACGACCAGCTGTGCATACTGTCGGCTATACACCAGGAAGCAGGCAACGCCGGCCAATATAAAGTTCAGCGTGACGTTAAGTGACATTCCACTGAAGCGTTGCGCAGCAGCATCCAGCGCCAGCTTTTTGTGATATAACACTTCATCAATTTCCGAGGGCAGGCCTCCGAAGATTTCGGCCAATCGGTATGCGCCGATAACCAGGACGATAACCGTAGCTGCCGTTGCGGTTTTGTGTGCCACCGGCGAATGCCCGGGCGAGCGAAGCCCCAAAGCCAGGCTGGTGAACAGAAAACAAAGGGCTGTGAGCGGATTCATGCTCAGTGTGCTGGCCACCGGCCGTTTTAACCATTCGGCATCGAGCTGCCACGCAGCAAGCACCAGGGCGGACACAACACCCATGATCACAACCAACAAGCGAGACCAATTCTCTAATTTCATTAAAAGCATAGGCTAACCGGGGATTCCTAATCAATATAAACAATATCGTGGAACCACCCATTGCAAAACCCGGGCGATGGTATACGGGCACCATTTTTTTTCTACTGTATCAGACAACTCTCATTAAATCATGAAAACGAAACGTGTTCCTCCCGGAAAAAGTCGCCGCATCTGGAAAATTCTGCTAGCGGTTGTGATCGTGCTGGTGGTGGTACGGCTTATTCTCCCCTACGTCGTGTTGCGCTATGCCAACAAGACGCTCGCCAATATGAAAGGCTATTATGGTCATATTACCGACATTGACCTGGCGCTGATCCGCGGAGCGTACCGGATGGATAGTATTTACCTCAACCAGGTAGATACCGTTACCCAAAAGCAAACGGAGTTCTTCGCAGCCTCCGCTATCGACTTATCCATTGAGTGGAAAGCGCTGCTGCATGGATCGGTTGTAGGCGAGCTGGTTTTTGAGAATCCGGTGATACGATTTACTAAAGACAAGGTGGAACCTACGGATGTGCGGAACGACTCCACGGATTTCCGGCAACTGTTGGACGACTTCATGCCGCTGCAGGTGAACCGTTTTGAGGTAAACAACGGGCGTATTCGCTACATAGATCAACACTCCAGCCCTCCGGTGGACATTGCGATGACCAACACCAATATTCTGGCGCTGAACCTGCGTAACAGCTACGACTCCGCCGCCTTACTGCCTGCGACTATCAAGGCCAGCGCCGATATATATGAAGGGTCGCTGGATTTTAATATGAAGATTAATCCCCTGGCGGACAATCCCACCTTTGATATGAATGCCGAAGTAAAGAATACCAATCTGGTGAAACTAAACGAGTTCTTTCAGGCGTATGCGAAGATCGATGTGAACAAAGGGCGGTTTGGACTCTATACCGAAGTGGCCGCGAAAGAAGGACAGTTTAATGGCTATGTAAAACCGTTGATTCAAGACCTCGACGTATTGGGCAAAGAAGATCGCGATGATAATGTCTTCCGCAAAATGTGGGAGGCGGTCGCGGGCGGCGTCGGTGAGATCTTCGAGAATCAACGCAAGGACCAGGTGGCGACCAAGATCCAATTCCAGGGCAACTTAAAAAAACCGCGCACCAATACCTGGTCAGCGATTATTAATGTATTGCAAAACGCCTTTATCCAGGCCATTCAGCCTTCGATCGACTATGAGATTAATCTGGCATCGGTGGATTCGTCGGAAAAGGAAGAGAAAAAAGGCTTCCTGGCAAAAGCATTTGATTCAGACAAGCCTGATAAGAAGGACAAATCCAGGGACGAGAAAAAGGCCGAGCGAAAAAAGAAACGTGATGAAAAGAAACGGGAGCGTGAGGAGAAGCGCGAGGCAAAAAAGCAAGAGAAAGGTGATGGGAGCAATATTTAACGGGTTAATGCAGGCGTTAATACGGTTGGCATAGTTTTTTATTATATACCTTGTTCGTGCGGGATATCGGCCCTGTGGAGTATTTTCCTCAGGGTTTTTCCATTTATAGAAATCTTGTTTTTAACGGCATTTTTCCGGTTTTCGCTGTATTATTTTATCCCACCTTCTCGCTACCTTGAACACATAAACTCTAATCATGGCTAAAAAGATTCGTACTGCCAAAGCTTCCACCGAAGCCGTTACCCTCGCACGCCCTAAGACTAAGATCCCGGCCAGGAAGTCGAAGAACCCACCCATGCCTGATGTCACTACTCCGAACGCAACGACTGTGGCGGGTAGCGCTGACGATATGCTTGACAACCGTGAGTTGTTGCGTGTCTTAACCGAGATGCGCAACGGTAACTTTTCTGTTCGGATGCCTTTTGATAAGGTAGGGCTGCCGGGTAAGGTCTGTGATACCCTTAATGAAATTATAGCGTTAAACGAGAAGATGATGCAGGAGTTTACCCGCGCCGGTAATACCATCGGTAAGCAGGGTAAGCTGACACAACGCATTGAGGTACCAAGCGCGCAAGGCTCATGGGCGAAGGGCGTTTCTTCGTTGAACGCGCTGATCTCCGATCTGGTACACCCGACGATCGAGATCGCGCACGTGATCAGCTCGGTGGCGAAGGGTAATCTTTCGCAAGAGATGCCACTGGAGATTGGGGGCTACACGTTGCAAGGTGAGTTTGCGCGTATTGCCCGCGAGGTAAATGACATGGTGAAACAGCTGAACCTGTTCTCTATGGAAGTAACGCGCGTGGCGCGGGAAGTGGGATCGGAAGGGAAGCTTGGTGGCCAGGCAAAAGTAAAAGGCGTGGCCGGTGTGTGGAAAGATCTCACCGATTCGGTAAACCAGATGGGTAGTAACCTAACGGCCCAGGTGCGGAACATCGCCGAAGTAACAACGGCTGTGGCAAAGGGTGACCTTTCGAAGAAAATTACGGTGGATGTGAAGGGTGAAATCCTCGAGCTGAAGAATACGATCAACACGATGGTGGATCAGCTGAACTCCTTCTCGTCGGAAGTAACGCGGGTGGCGCTCGAAGTGGGTACGGAGGGTAAGCTCGGTGGCCAGGCGCAGGTAAAAGGTGTCGCCGGCACGTGGAAAGATTTGACTGACTCCGTAAACCAGATGGCCTCGAACCTCACGGGGCAGGTACGTAATATCGCGGAAGTAACAACGGCCGTGGCGAAGGGCGACCTTTCGCGCCAGATCACGGTGGACGTGAAAGGCGAAATTCTGGAGCTGAAGAATACCATCAACACGATGGTGGATCAGCTGAACTCCTTCTCTTCAGAAGTAACGCGTGTGGCGCTGGAAGTGGGCTCGGAAGGTAAGCTCGGTGGGCAGGCGACGGTGAAAGGTGTTGGTGGTGTATGGAAAGATTTGACCGACTCGGTAAACCAGATGGCGTCGAACCTCACGGGCCAGGTGCGGAACATTGCGCAGGTGACAACGGCCGTGGCGAAGGGAGACTTGTCGCGTAAGATCACGGTGGATGTGCGGGGTGAGATCCGCGAGCTGAAAGATACGATCAACACCATGGTGGATCAGCTCAACTCCTTTGGTTCTGAAGTAACGCGCGTGGCGCGGGAAGTAGGTTCCGAAGGGAAGCTCGGTGGCCAGGCGACGGTGGAAGGTGTCGGTGGTGTATGGAAAGATTTGACGGACTCCGTAAACCAGATGGCGTCGAACCTGACGGGCCAGGTGCGGAACATTGCGCAGGTAACAACGGCTGTGGCGAAGGGCGACTTGTCGCGTAAGATCACGGTGGATGTGAAGGGTGAAATCCTCGAATTGAAAGATACGATCAACACGATGGTGGATCAGCTCAACTCGTTTGCCTCGGAAGTAACACGTGTGGCGCGGGAAGTGGGCTCGGAAGGTATGCTTGGTGGCCAGGCGGACGTGCCCGGTGTAGGCGGTACGTGGAAAGATTTAACAGACTCTGTAAATAAAATGGCGGGTAACCTTACCAGCCAGGTGCGGAATATTGCGGAAGTAACAACGGCCGTGGCGAACGGAGACTTGTCGCGTAAGATCACGGTGGACGTGAAGGGCGAGATTCTCGAGCTGAAGAATACGATCAATACGATGGTGGATCAGCTGAACTCGTTCGGCTCGGAAGTAACGCGCGTGGCGCGGGAAGTGGGCTCGGAAGGTAAGCTCGGCGGCCAGGCGACGGTGGAAGGTGTCGGTGGTGTATGGAAAGATCTGACCGACTCGGTAAACCAGATGGCGTCGAACCTCACGGGTCAGGTGCGGAACATTGCCGAAGTAACAACGGCCGTGGCGAAGGGAGACTTGTCGTGGAAGATCACGGTGGATGTAAAGGGTGAGATCCTCGAGTTGAAGAACACGATCAATACGATGGTGGATCAGCTGCGGGGCTTTGCGTCGGAAGTAACGCGTGTGGCGCTGGAGGTAGGTTCGGAAGGTAAGCTTGGCGGCCAGGCCGACGTACAGGGTGTGGGTGGTACATGGAAAGATTTGACAAGCTCCGTAAACCTGATGGCGTCGAACCTGACGAGCCAGGTGCGGAACATCGCCGAAGTAACAACGGCGGTGGCGAACGGAGACTTGTCGCGTAAGATCGACGTGGACGTGAAGGGTGAGATCCTGGAGCTGAAGAATACGATCAACACGATGGTGGACCAGCTGCGGGGCTTTGCGTCGGAAGTAACGCGTGTGGCACGCGAAGTGGGTACCGACGGTAAGCTCGGTGGCCAGGCGAACGTGCCCGGCGTAGGTGGAACCTGGAAAGATTTGACGGACTCGGTAAACCAGATGGCGTCCAACCTGACGGGCCAGGTGCGGAACATTGCCGAGGTGGCGATTGCCGTAGCGAACGGCGATATGTCGAAGAAGATCACGGTGGACGTGCGCGGAGAAATTCTCCAGCTGAAGGAGACCCTCAACACCATGGTGGATCAGTTGCGCGCGTTTGCGTCGGAGGTAACGCGTGTGGCGCGGGAAGTGGGTACGGACGGTAAACTCGGGGGTCAGGCCTTCGTGCCCGGTGTAGCCGGTACGTGGAAGGACTTGACGGACTCGGTGAACCAGATGACGGGTAACCTCACGGCGCAGGTACGGAACATTGCCCAGGTGACGAAGGCGGTGGCGTCTGGTGACCTTTCGAAAACGGTGGCCATCGACGTGAAGGGCGAGATCCTGGACTTAAAGAATACAATTAACACGATGGTGGAGCAGCTTAACTCCTTCGCCTTCGAAGTAACGCGTGTGGCACGGGAAGTGGGTACGGAAGGTAAGCTCGGGGGCCAGGCCGAGGTACGGGGTGTAGCCGGTACGTGGAAAGATTTGACGGACTCCGTAAACATGATGGCCTCTAACCTGACCAGCCAGGTACGCGGCATTGCAAAGGTTGTGACGTCGGTGGCGACAGGTAACCTGCGCCAAAAGCTGTCGATCAACGCGAAAGGCGAAGTGGCGCAGCTGACGGATACGATCAACGAGATGATCGAGACGCTGGCGGTGTTTGCCGACCAGGTAACAAACGTGGCGCGCGAAGTAGGTGTCGATGGGCGACTCGGGGGCCAGGCGAACGTGCCGGGTGCTTCGGGTATCTGGAAGAACCTGACGGAGAACGTGAACCAGCTGGCGCAGAATCTGACCACGCAGGTGCGTGCGATCTCGGAGGTGGCGTCGGCGGTAACGAAGGGTGACCTTACCCGTACGATTCGCGTAGAAGCGCAGGGTGAGGTGGAAGCCTTGAAAGATACGATCAACCAGATGATCTCCAACCTGCGCGCGACGACGCTGCGGAACCAGGAGCAAGACTGGCTGAAGTCGAACTTTGCGAAGTTTACGCAAATGCTTCAGGGGCAACGTGACCTCGATACCGTAAGCCGGCGCATTCTGTCCGAGCTTGCCCAGGTGGTCAAGGCGCACTATGGTGCGTTTTATATCCTCAAGCACAATGAAGAGACGTCGCACGTCAGCCTGCAGTTGTTTGCAGCATACGCGTATAAAGAAGAGAAGAATATACCACGCGAGTTTTCCATTGGCGAAGGACTGGTGGGGCAATGCGCGCTGGAGAAAGAACGCATCTTGCTAACCAATGTGCCGCAGGGGTATATCAAGATCAACTCGGCACTCGGCAAGATCCGTCCGGCGAACCTGATCATACTGCCGGTGTTGTTTGAGAACGACGTGAAGGCCGTAATCGAGCTTGCGTCGCTCGAGATCTTTAGCGAGACTCACCTTGACTTCCTCAACCAGGTGACAGAAAGTATCGGTATAGTGTTGAACACGATCGAGGCCAACACCCGTACAGAGGAGCTGCTGTCGCAGTCGCAGTCGCTGGCGGGCGAGCTCAAGAGCCAGCAAGAAGAGTTGCGTCGTACCAACGATGAGCTGCAAGACAAGGCGCTGCTGCTGGTGAAGCAGAAGGATGAAGTGGAAGCCAAGAACAACGAGGTGGAAGAAGCGCGTCGTTCGCTCGAAGAAAAAGCCGAGCAGCTGACCCTTACCTCGAAGTATAAATCGGAGTTCCTGGCGAACATGTCGCACGAGTTGCGTACGCCACTCAACAGCTTGCTCATTCTCGCGCAACAGCTGTATGAGAATGCGGAAGGTAACCTCAACGACAAGCAAATCCGGTATGCCAAGACGATCCACTCGTGTGGTGACGACTTGATCCAGCTGATCAACGACATCCTCGACCTGTCGAAGATCGAGTCGGGTTTTATCTCGACCAACATTTCACTGGTGTCCATTTCGGAGATCGCGTCGTTTGTGGAGACTACGTTCAAGCCGATCTCGGAGGCCCGCAATCTCAAGTTCCGGATCGAAACGGAAGCTTCGCTGCCGGCGTCTATGGACACCGATATTCAGCGTCTCAACCAGATCCTCAAGAACCTGTTGTCGAACGCTTTCAAGTTTACAGAGAAGGGCGAAGTAAGCCTGAACATCTTCGAAGCGAAGAAAACGTGGAAGACCGGCAACCCGGGACTGGAGGCCGCACGCAGAGTGATCGGCTTCTCCATTACCGATACAGGGATTGGTATCCCGCAAGAGAAACAACTTATCATCTTTGAAGCCTTCCAGCAGGCGGAAGGTTCGACCAGCCGGAAGTATGGAGGCACGGGCCTCGGCCTCTCCATCAGCCGCGGTTTGGCGGAACTGCTGGGCGGTACGATTGAGCTCGAGAGCGAGCCGGGCCGGGGCAGCACGTTTACGCTGTACCTGCCGGTGAATGCTGTGTCGAATGCCATTCCGCGCGAGAAGCCGGAGAGCATCAAAGCCATCGATCAACTGCAGCTGACCGACGATACGGGCGCGATCGACTCACTCCTGAACACGCTGCGCGTAACGAAGGACGGCGTCGAGGCCCGGGGCCTGGAGATTGTGAACGAGCTGACGAACGACGCAGGCGACGACCGCACCAATATATCGGCTACCGACAAGGTGATCGTTGTTGTCGAAGATGATTATCGCTTTGGTAAGATCATTTTGGAGAAAGCACACTCCCATGGACTGAAAGTGGTTATTGCTTCGACCTATGTGGAAGTGTTCGAGTTCATCAACCGCTTCGCTCCTGTCGCGATCACGCTGGATGTGAAGTTGCCGTCGACGAGCGGCTGGAAAGTGCTCGACCTGCTGCGCAACGACCTCAACTATCGCCACATTCCGATCTATGTGATCTCGGGTGAAGAGAACCGCGCGCTGGCGATACGCCGGGGTGCCCGCGACTTCCTGCTGAAGCCGATCGACAACGCGGCGTTAGACGAGCTGTTCCGCGATGTCCTCTCCTACAACCAGCGTCCTTCGCGTACGGTACTGATCGTGGAAGACAACGAGATTGACTCGTCGCAGATCGCCAAGGTGATGGAAGATACGCATGTGTCGATATCGATTGTCTCCACGGGTAAAGAGGCCTTCGATTATTTGGAGGTGGAAGATCCGGATTGTATTATCCTCGATTACACCCTGCCCGATATTTCGGGATCGGACCTGGTGACCAAGGTGAGCTTGCTCAAGAAGAAGCTTACGCCGGTGATTGTATATTCGGCACGTGACTTTGACAAGGGCGAGCTGGCGCACCTCGGCCAGAGTTCGAGCGCGGTGATCCTCAAAAATGCAAACTCTATTGAACAGCTGCTGGAAGAGACAATCTCCCACCTGCACATCAATCATAAGGATCTCTCGCAGCAGAAGCGTCGCATTATCGAGACGATTCGTAGCAAGGAGGATATCCTGAGTGGTAAGAACATCCTGGTGGTGGATGACGACGTGCGAAACCTGTTTGCATTAACGACGGTGTTTGAGCGGTATAATATCAACGTCATTACCGCAGAAAGCGGACGGGATGCTATTCAGATCCTGAACGACGATCCGAAGATCGATATGGTATTGATGGATATCATGATGCCCGAGATGGACGGGTATGAAACGACGCAGAAGATCCGCCGTGAGCATAAGAACAGCTTGTTGCCGATCATTGCCGTGACGGCAAAGGCCATGAAGGGCGACCGCCAGAAATGCATTGAAGCCGGTGCTTCGGATTATATCACTAAACCTGTTAAAATAGATCAACTGTTGTCGCTGATGCGCTTCTGGTTCTGTAAATAAACTGTTTTTTGGATGCGACCTAAGATTTTATTAGTGGATGACCGCGAGGATAACCTCCTTTCTATCGAGACCATTCTGGAACCCAGTGGCTACCAGTTCGTGAAAGCCCAGTCGGGACGGCAGGCACTGAAGATTCTGCTAACCGAGTACGACTTCGCCATGATCCTCATGGACGTGAAGATGCCGAACCTGAATGGCTTTGAGACCGCCTCGTTGATCTACGAGCGCGACAAGCTCAAGCACATTCCGATCATATTCATCACGGCCAACAACTTCGGAGACGAGAACATGTTTCGCGGCTATCAGGCCGGCGCGGTGGATTATATCTTTAAGCCCATCAATGCTGATGTGTTGCGGGCCAAAGTATCCGTGCTGGTGGACCTTTACCGTAAGAACCACCAACTGAAGATCCAGGAGCAAAAGCTGATCTCGATCAACCAAAGCCTGCAACTGGAAATCAAAGAACGCATAGCGTCGGAAGAGCGCGTGCGCCAGCTCAACAGCCAGTTGTTGGAAAATATCGAGCGCCTGGAGGCCGTCAACAAAGAGCTGGACCGGTTTGCCTTTATGGCGTCGCACGACCTGCAGGAGCCGCTGCGCAAGATTCGCTTGTTCTGTAACAAGCTCTTCATTCGTTATAAGGACATGCTGGATGATAGCGGTATTGACGACTTTAACCGTATTCAACGGTCGGCTGAACGTATGCAGACGTTGATTCGGGACATCCTCACCTTCTCCCGTATTTCCGACGACGCCGGGGAGTTTATTTCCACGGATCTCTCGGTGCTGCTTAATGAAGTGCTATCGGAGATGGATGATGAGTTTGATATTAAGGAGGCAGACATCGTCATCGAAAACCTGCCGGTATACCGTGTAAACGCGGGGCTGATCAAGTTGTTGTTTCACAATCTCATCACCAATGCGCTCAAGTATCGTAAGAAGGAATTGCGACCGACTATTCAGATCACTACCATCTTTCCGAATACGGAAGTGTTGCCGGTGAATGGGAAGGAATACCTCCGTATCTCTATCAAAGATAATGGGCTGGGCTTTGATCAGAAGTATGCCGAGGAGATCTTCGGTATGTTTAAGCGGCTGCATCACAACAGTGAGTTTAAGGGAACGGGTATTGGGCTCGCGCTGTGTAAGAAGATTGTGGAGCACCACAAGGGTTTTATCTCGGCGTTGAGTACAGCGGGTGAAGGGTCTACATTTACGATCTCGCTGCCGATACAACAGGGGGAATTGGTGGATCAGACGCGCGCGGGGTCCAATCACGTATAGTTATCACAACTCATCAATAGATGAAAAAGCCCGACCGGTTTACGGTTGGGCTTTTTCTATATAGTAGTTTCCTACTGCAGACCACCTCCAATGACCATTAAAAGAACAGTAAGGCGATTCCCGAGCTTCAGCCTTTGGCTACCAGCGGGATTACCTTCGTTCCGATCAGCTCAATCGAATGCAGCAGTTTTTCCTGCTGCAAATGCGCGTTGTCCATCTGGAAGGTAAAGCGACTGACCCCGCCCAGGGCTTCACTGTGGCGCAGGATTTTCTCCGCTACTTCTTCCGGGCTGCCGATCACCAGGGCGCCGCGCGGCCCGACCTGGGCATCAAAGTGCGGGCGGGTTACGGGCGGCCAACCACGCTCGCGACCGATCTTCGTAAAGGTCGTGGCATAGCCTGGGAAAAATTCGTCGTGTGCCTCCTGCGTGGTCGCGGCCACGAAGCCCAGCGAATGCAGGCCGACCTTTAGTTTCTCCGGAGCATGACCGGCTTTGGCGCCTGCCTCGCGATACAGGTCGATCAGGGGACGGAAGCGGTGTGTCTCGCCACCGATGATGGCGACCATCAACGGTAGCCCTAATGTGCCGGCACGGGCGAACGATGCCGGCGTCCCTCCTACGCCCAGCCATACCGGTATCGGCGATTGTACGGGCCGTGGATAAATAGCCTGTTCTTTTAATGCCGGCCGGAAACGGCCCGACCATGTAATAACCTCCTGGTCACGGATCTTTAAGAGCAGGTCCAGTTTTTCGGCAAAGAGGTCGTCGTAATCTTGTAGCTTGAAGCCGAACAGCGGAAATGAGTCCGTGAAGGATCCCCGGCCCACCACCAATTCTGCCCGTCCCTGCGAAATGAGGTCGAGGGTGGCAAATTCCTGAAATACGCGCACCGGATCGGCCGCGCTGAGCACGGTTACGGCACTGGTTAATTTGATATTTTTTGTGCGGGCAGCGGCGGCGGCCAGGATGACGGCCGGTGCCGAGTCGAGAAATTCGCGACGGTGATGTTCGCCGATGCCAAAGACATCGAGCCCGACCCGGTCGGCCGTCTCGATACGTTGCAGCAGCTGCGCCATCGAATCCATGTTACTTTGATTGCTTCCGATGGTAGCGGCAAAGCTGTCTATTCCAATTTCCATAGGTTCCTCCTTGATTGGTGTTGTAACATGCTTTTCGGGAGGATGGTTCCCGGGATATTATGAGATCACCTGGATCAATAATAACATAGGCAGCATCAACAGCACCAGATAGGCTACTTCCAGGTACCAGGTCTTCTGTGGATTCTCCCAGAAGAACTTATAGAGCATCAGGGCGTAGATGTTGAAAATGAACAGGGCAATGAAAGATGCTATACCAAAGGCACCGAGGTCGCTGCTGTTGTCTCCGAAAAAGACGATTCTCGCCAGTAGTGAAAGAATTACTGCGTTTGCGAGTACAATGGATATTCTTCTAAATGCTATCAAGATGTGTCTGTTTTCTTTTCGTATTTGTAGGTCCCGCTCCGCGCCTACCCTGACGCCTGGCTACGCGGGCAACGGTTTCCAAATGCCAAAGAAACACCAAATACGATAAGAAACCACATGGTAAAACGGGAACAGCCCTGTCATGCATTGTTTATTCTTTCAAGTTCTTTTTGGGCTTCGTGGTTTATTACAACGGACGTATGTTGTGTTAATTCCTGTAATCCGCGTATAGCCTCGTCTGTACAAATCTTCCGGAGTGTCCAAATGCATTTTTTATTGATATGCATGTGCTCATCCAGGGGCCATTCGGTCTTTGCAGCTCGTATCAACGACGGCACGGCTGCAGGATCTCCAATATCGCACAGGAGATCGACTATGTCATCGTTGTTGACTGAGGCTAACCGGGCATCTAGTATCAGACACAAAGTAGTTGTATACTTTTTGCTGGGAGCTTGTAAGGCTGCTATTACTAAAACCTGGACGCCGTCATAGTTTCTATTGTCATATTCCCGCCCTAACAAAACATTGAGGTGGTGATTCCCATTTTCACCGAGGAGTAACTCACGTGCGCCCTTGGCAAATTGAGGTATACTGATCGTGCCCGCCAATACTTGCTGATATCGACGCACGAATTCGTTCCATGTTGGATTGTCCATTTTTACCAGTTTATTTTCCTTTCGCAGCGCATAGAAAAACGCGATGATAGCCCCGATGGCGCAGACAATGGTCGCTCCCAAAAACCACCTCGCCTGAGAGCTGGAGCACGATCTTATGTCACCCGGATCGAGGATCGTGCCATAGCGAGGAGAACGAACAGAATATACGTCATACTTCTCGCCATTGAGCCATTCTTTCGCCCGTATGACAATTGTGTCACCCGGCGTAAGGCGTGTTGGAACGGACTTCCTGGTGGCCTCACATTCGCAGCCCATGATCGAGAAGGTCTTGTCGTTTGTCAGTTTAAAATCAATGAAATTTTTGGGTGCTTCTCCGCCCGATCGATCATATATCGGTGAGGCCCGTAAGACTACGGCAAATTCTGAATAATCTTCATACTTGTTTATATAGGCCTTGTTGTAGTGCGATATAGCGCCGCCCGCTAAAAACAATGTAAAAATAAAAAGGCCACATCCCGGGTTTGTTGATTCCTCGTCTTCTCCTGAGGTCATATTTATGCTAATCGGATCATATCCTATTCTTACTAACGGTATGGTAGAAAACGGGTTGTCGGCCCGTCCCATCTGTAACGTTTGCGCTGTATTCTATTTTTATTTCGGACTATCCTGTGACGTACTGTAGGGCCAGGACAGAAAAAAGACATGTCGACAATGCGGCTATGCGCAGAAGTATATCTAAAAGTCTGATGACGATCACGCACGTTTTCTTCCAGCGTCAAACCGATCCATCGTGAATGGCGTCAAATCGAATCCCGTTGGCTGGTTCATTGCCATGTTTGTCAGGATTTTGCCGGTGGCGCTGGCGAATTTGAAACCGTGGCCTGAGCAGGGACTGGCGATAATAACATTGTTATGTAAGGGATGCCGGTCAATGATAAAGTCCATATCGGGGGTGTTGGTGTACATGCATACGGCGGCTTCGCGGAATATGGGGTCGACGCCGAAATGTTTGCGAATGACACCTTCGATGGCTGAAACCTCCTGGGGGGCAACCTGGCGGTTTAGGTTATCGGGGTCGGCGGGTTGACCGTAATGATGGAAGGCAACTTTTAGGCCGTTTCCAAGGTCGGGAAAGCCGTAGAACATGGTGTCTTCGGTCTCCCAGATGTAGATCGGGAATTGGTCGGGGTGGAAGCTTTGCAACCGGCCGCCGGCGTGGTCGAACCAGAACACGACCTGGCGTGCTACGGTCAACGGCAAGGCTAACTCGGGCACCAGTTGATCCAGCCAGGCGCCGGCACTCACGATCACCTGTCGGGCCGTATAGGTGCCGTTGGAGGTATGGACCTCAACGTAATTCCGCTGTGGCGTCAGGGATGTTACCGCCTCTCCCAGCTTGCACACGGCGCCGTGGGCTTGCGCTAGTTGAAGAGCAGTCTCAATACAGGCTTCGGGAAAAAGTATGCCCGCGGCAGCTTCAAATACGCCTACCGTGTCGGGTGTGGGATGGAATACTGGAAATCGTGCGTGGATGGTGTCTGCATTCATGTATTCGTATGTCAGGCCGTGGGTTTCGGCACTCCGGCGTGAACCTTTTACCAGGATTGAGTCCGGAGCACCGAGCATCAGGCCGCCCGTTTGAGTAAATAGCGTTCGATTGGACAGACGTTCTTGCTCCTGCCACAGCCGATATGCTTCCTGCACCAACGGTACATACACCGGGCTTTCATAGTACGCCTGGCGAATGATGCGGCTTTGGCCATGTGAGGAACCGTATATATGGGGCGGTGTATAGCGGTCTATGCCGAGCACGCGTTGGCCAGCTTTGGCTAGCTGATATAGTGCCTGGCTGCCGGTGGCGCCCAGGCCGATGACGATAACGTCGTAGTCCTGCATGTGGACAAATATACTACTCTTCCATCTTCTTCAGGCACTTCACCATGTCAATGCCCTTACCCAGCACAGGCTTGAACAGGTCGCCTTTCTTCTCCAGGCGTTTCGGTAGGGTTTCCATCGTGAAGTCACTGGGGTGCAGGCCGTGTTTTACTTCTTTCCACTCGAGCGGTGTGGAGATGGTGGCGCCGGGTACGGGGCGCATGCTGTATACCGAGGCCAGCGTTTGGCCCCGCTTGTTCTGTAAATAATCGATGTACAGTCGGCCCTTGCGTTGGTTGAGGGAACGCTCGAGGGTGGTAAACTTGGGAACCAATTCCTGTGCGTGATGCGCCACCAGCTCGGCGAACATGCGTGCCTGGTCGTAGTCATATTTCGCGGCAAGGGGTACGTAGATGTGAAGGCCGGAAGCCCCGGAGGTCTTGCAATAGCCTACAGCGCCGGCCTTGTCGAGGATTTCTTTCACAGCCAGCGCGGTGTCAATCACCTGGTTGAAGGTATTCTTGTCGGATGGGTCCAGGTCGAGTACGAGGTAGTCAGGGTTATCAAGGCTTTTGGTGCGCGAGCACCAGGGGTTGACTTCGATGCAGCCCAGGTTGTTCATGTACAACAGCGTGGCTTTGTTGTTGCAGAGGATATAGTCGATGTCTTTGCGGGCGCCTTCGGAGTACAAGGTGATACTATCGACAAAGGACGGAGCGTCTTCGGCGGCGTCTTTGTGGTAGAAGCCCTTGTCTTCGATGCCGTTGGGGTTTCGCTTGAGTGATTCCGGGCGATCCTTCAGGTATGGCAGGATGTATTTGCTGATGCTATTGTAATACACCACCACTTGCCCCTTGGTGATGCCATCTTTTGGGAAGTATAGTTTGTTTTGATTGGTCAGCTTTACGTCGTGGCCATCGACCCGTATGATGCCCTCGTGAATATCTTCCGTTGCTTTCTTTCGTGATGTCTTTGCCGTCTTTGTGGCTTGCTTCGATGCCAGCTTGGCGGTGGCTTTTGCCGCTTTGCTGGTGCGGCTGTTTTTTTTACCTTTTGTGGCTTTCTCTTTAGCGGCCGCTTCTTCTACATCGAGGTGATCCACTTCTTTTGGTGTTTTGTCTATACGCATACCCATAAACACTGCCTGGCGTAATATTCCTTCATCTGTAAGCTCCGCGAATTTGATTTCGCATACCAACCTGGGCTCCACCCAGGTTACGGGGGCGTTAAAGGGTATTTTCTCCTGGAACGGAGACGTCTCGCGCACCAACGGCTGCAATTCGCTGTATACTTCTTTCAGTAGCTTGTCGGTAAATCCCGTGCCGGTGTGGCCGATGTATGTCAGCTTGCCGCGTTTGTACATGCCGAGGATCAGTGCACCGAGATGTTTCCGGCTTTTGCGTGGCGCGGTATAACCCGCGATGACAGCTTCTTGTGTATTAAGATTTTTGATCTTGAGCCAGTCGTACGTACGGCGGCCCGGGTTGTATAGACTGTCGGCCTTTTTGGCGATGACCCCTTCTACGCCCAGCTCGACGGCATGTTGGAATACCCGTTTGCCATGTTCTTCTACGTGATCGGAGTACCGGATAATCGCATGATCCTTCGGCAACAGCTTCGTCAGGATTTCCTTCCGTTCCAATAGCGGAACGCTTGTCAGGCTTTTACCTTTGTGCGATAGGATGTCGAATACATAGTAGATAATCGGCAGCGTTGGATTCTCGCCGTACTGCTGCAGCTTTTGAAAGCTGGGGCGATCGTTTTCGTCGAGCACGACAATCTCACCGTCCAGTATAGCGGGCTCTTTGATCTCGTCGAGTGCATCAACGACATCCGGGTATAGAGATTCGAACGACAGGCCGTTGCGTGAATATAGACGTTTTTCTTTCTTTCCGATTTCAGCGACAGCGCGGTAGCCGTCCCATTTGATCTCAAACACCCATGCCGGATCATCAAACGGCTGTTCGCGGGTTTGCGCGGCCATGGGCTCGATAAATTCTTTATACTTATGGGCTTTGCCGCTGCGAACAGATTTTAATGCCGAGGGCTCAGGCTTTTTTGCTTTTTCTTTTTCTTTTTCCTTCTCCTTCGGTGCTTCGGGGTCAGCTTTGCCCCATACCTTTTTGCCGTGCGGCTTGGCTGGCTTTACCGATTCGATGTCATACCCTTTGGTGGCATGTTCGTCGCGGTGTTTAATCAGCAGCCAGGCATTGCCTTCCTCGGCGCGCTTCATTTGGACGAGCGCAAAAGAGCCCTGTAGTTTTTTCCCTTTCAGGGTAAACTTCAGGTCGCCTTTTTTGAGGTGCTCGCGCAAGTGTTTTTCGTAGTCGGCACGTTTGGTGACACCGTCGGGCGTATAGGTGCCATAGTCCCAGATGTCAACGGTACCGGCGCCGTAGTTTCCTTTGGGAATGGAGCCGGAGAACTTGCCGTATTCGAGGGGGTGATCTTCGACCATCATCGCCAGTCGTTTGTCGGCGGGGTCCAGCGACGGCCCTTTGGGAATGGCCCAACTTTTCAGGACACCGTCCAGCTCCAGGCGGAAGTCATAGTGTAGTCGACTGGCATCGTGACGTTGAATGACAAAGGTAAGGGGCGCGACACCTTTTTTCTTTTTCTCGCCTTTCGGCTCGGAGGTCTGTGTGAAGTCGCGCTTTTTCTTGTACCGGGTCAGGCTCATCAGGATGCCTTTTTAAGACTGGCTTTAAGCTGGGAGATCAGGTCGGTCGACTTCCGGTGTGTTACCTTCATTTTCGTCGCGGCCGGTTTCTTGCCACTGGCCTTTGCCTTGATGATCTTCAACAGCTCGGACGCATAGGTATCTTTAAACTTGTCGATGTCAAATTCACCGGTGAGCTGGTCGATCAGCGAAAGGGCCATCTTGAGCTCGGCGGGTTTTGGTTTTACGTCCGGCAGGTTCAGCTCCTCGGTACTACGGATCTCCTCGGCAAAGCGTATGCGGTTTAATACAATCGCTTTGCCGCGGGGCTTCAGAACGCAGAGGTGTTCCTTGCTGCGCAGTACAAAGCTTCCGATGGCTGCCTTCTCGCTTTTGACCAGTGCCTCGTGTAACAAGGCGTAGGCCCGTACGCCCGATTTTTCCGGCTCGAGGTAATACGGCGTTTCGTAGTAGATCGAGTCGATCTCGCTTTCGCGTACGAAGTCAGAAATGTCGATGGTTTTGCTTTTTTGGGGGCTGGCCCGTTCAAAGTCTTTGTCGTCGAGTACGACATATTCGCCGTCCAGCTTATAACCCTTTACGATGTTGGCATATTCCACTTCCTTGCCGGTGGTGCCGTTGACGCGTTTGAACCGGATGTTAGCGTGATCTTTCTTATCTAACATATCGAGATCGAGATCACTATTCTGTACAGCACTGTACATCTTGATGGGAATGTTGACCAGGCCGAAGCCGATTGCACCTGTCCAAATCGCGCGCATACGTAGAAGGGTTTTGAGGTTATTGTATCTTCATCGCCTGGGCTATTTCCCACGATGAAAGTTTTACATAGTCATTGCCGATCCGAATGGTATACACCAGCCCTAAAGACTTCACTTCCCGCGGTCGTCCATATACAACACCTTCCTGGTTCTGGTAAATAATCGGGTCGCCGTTTTTAATCTTTTCCATAATCTTTTTTTGTTAAAGTTGAAACTCTGCAAAAAAAGATTAAATACTGTGCCACGGGAAAATATACGAAAAAATACTATATAATCTATCGGGATTGCAAAAAAATATACCTTTTGCCCTACACGTTGGGGTATTCAAGGGCCAACCTGTCCGCAATTATGCCGACACATTTTCTGCGGGCGTTTTTTGCAACACCGCCATCAGCTCTGCCTCATTTGTGAGGTCAAGGCGAAGCGGGGTGATGGAGACATAGTTGTTTTCTACCGCCCAGCGATCTGTTCCTTCTTCCGCAGGTTCCAGTGGAATGACGGTGAACCAATAGTGCTTACGGCCGTAGGGGTCGGTTCCCGGAACGATCTTGCCGTCGTATTGCCGCACGGATTGGCGCGTCCATTTTACTCCGGCCGGATTTTCCGGGAAGTTTACATTGACCAATGAAAGATTAGGGTTTTCCAGGAGTAACGCCAGCGCTTTTTCGACAAAGGGTTCGAGCTTGCTGAAGTCCGGTTCAGTTTTGCCCACAGGAGCGCTCAACGCAATGCCCTTCATGCCCAGGAGTACGGCTTGCTTGGCGCCGGCAAGGGTACCCGAGTGCCACATGGAGTTGCCCAGGTTCAGGCCCATGTTAATACCGGAGAGTACCACGTCTGTCTGGCCGAGGTGTGAGCCAAGGGCCACACAATCTGCAGGCGTACCGTTGACGCGATAGGCTTCCAGGTCGCCAAAGGCGATGGGAGACTTGCGATAGAACAACGGGCGTGACGCCGTAATGGCGTGCCCCATGGAGGATTGTTCAACATCGGGTGCCACCACGCGTACTTCTCCGAAGCGTGAGGCTATTTTGGCGAGCGAGGCAATCCCAGGACTGTAGATGCCATCGTCATTTGTGATCAGTATACGCATACCGAACGGGCTAATAATATCATTCCTACCCTGGCATGGGTTTATCCTGTGCAGATGCAGGCACACAGGCCACCCCCTATACATGACCCTAATGAAATTTGCCAAGCTGATTCACAACCCCAGTGCCGGAGAGGCCGAAGACGTAACAGAACATCTCATAGAAGCTATAGAAGACGCGGGCTACACCTGTAGCTATTCGTCTACAAAGGAGGACGGCTGGGAAAAAATAGATACAAAGCAAACCGACTTTCTGGTTGTGGCCGGCGGCGACGGCACCATCCGCAAGACCGTGCTCGCGTTTTTGGACAAACGACTCCCCATCGGACTGATTCCCATGGGCACGGCCAACAACATTGCCAAGACGCTGGATGTGACGGGCGAGCCGCGGGAAATCATGGCCACCTGGGGTGATCGGAATTTAAAATTGTTCGATATCGGTCGTATTTACAACCTGACGGATGAGAAGTTCTTCCTGGAAGGCATTGGCTTCGGGCTCTTTCCCCGTCTGATGAAAGAGATGGACAAGCAAAAACGCAAAAGCGACAATTACGATAAGAGCATCAAGACCGTGCTGGAGATTTTTCACGACATCGTGCTGAATTATAAAGCACGGGCGTGCTCGATCCAAATTGACGACGCCGAATACTCCGGGAATTACCTCATGGCCGAGATCATGAATACCCGTTCGATCGGCCCCAACCTGAATCTCGTACCGTTTTCCGACCCGGGTGACGGCGAATTCGAGGTAGTGCTCATTACCGAGTCCCAGCGCGAGCAATTCGCCAACTATATTCTCAGCAAGATCCTGGGCAAGGAGGAGCCTGCGTTCTTCAATATTTTAAAGGCAAAGAAGCTTCGGATCGCCTGGGACGGCGTGCACCTGCATGTAGACGATGCTTACCTTAAGCTGGACGAGCCGACCGAGATCAAGGTCGAGCTGCAGGCCGGCGCTGTGCAGTTCCTGGTGGGGCCGCCGGTAACGGAAACGCCGGCTACCTAGGGCACAACGGTCAGGCTTGCGGTCAGCAGGTGTACCCATTCGCGGGTATTGGTAGTGGTTACTCCCCATACTACGCTGCATGCAGCGGATCTTAAATATATATACTATATCATACGGATAGACTTTCTGTTGGCGGTCACGGCCCGTGACCGGACATCTCCGGTATGTATTCTATCGAAGTTGTTTTCGGATGCCGTAATTTATACTTAATATCATGCCGCCGTTTTGAAAACCGATGCGGCTTAAATAATTCTGCAAATCAAAAATTCACCAAACTTTATGCTGAAACGAAGTCTCGTAGTGCTTTTGTGCCTTATCCTCTGCATGTCTTTTGAGGGCTATGGCCAAAAGCAATACCAGTGGAAGGAGAAGACGGAAGATGGTTATACGTATAAGTATGTCACAAACGACCCGATGGGCGCCCGTTTTTATCAATTGAAGAATGGCCTAACAGTTGTTTTAAGCGTCAACAAGAAAGAGCCGCGCATTCAAACGCTGATTGGCGTCCGCGCCGGCAGTAACAGCGACCCTGCCGACCATACCGGCCTCGCCCACTATCTCGAACACTTGTTGTTTAAAGGCACCGACAAGTTCGGCAGCCTGGATTGGAATAAAGAACGCGCGTACATTGACCGGATCGACAGTCTGTATACGGTATACAATCAAACGACGGACGCCAACCGGCGCAAGGTAATCTATCACATCATCGACAGCGTATCGGGTGTTGCCGCCAAGCAGGCTATTGCCAATGAATATGACAACATGATGGCTTCGCTGGGCGCACAGGGTACCAACGCACACACCTCTGTGGAAGAGACGGTGTACGAGGAGAATATCCCGTCAAATGCGCTAGATCGTTTTCTGGCGGTGCAGGCCGAGCGGTTCCGCTACCCGGTATTCCGCCTGTTCCATACGGAATTGGAGGCGGTGTATGAAGAGAAGAACCGTGGCCTGGACAATGACGGCCGTAAGATGTACGAGACATTGCTGAATACGCTTTTCCCGACACACAACTATGGCCAGCAGTCGACGATTGGTACAATCGATCACCTGAAGAACCCGTCGCTGAAGGCCATCCGCGACTTCTATAACCAGTACTACGTGCCGAACAACATGGCCTTGATCATGGCGGGCGATTTTAACCCGTCGTATGTGATCAAGAAGGTTGACGCTGCCTTTGCGTATATGAAGCCTGCGCCGGTAAAAGAATATGCACCGGCGCCGGAGAAGCCGATCAAAGCACCCATCGTGAAGGAAGTGTTTGGCCCCGATGCAGAGAGTGTAAATGTCGCCTTCCGGATGCCGGGAGCGCTGGACACCCGCTCGTCGGTCCTGCTGACGGTGATGTCGATGGTGCTCAGCAATGGCAAGGCCGGCCTGATCGACCTGAACCTGAACAAGCAACAAAAGATCCTCGGCGCGAGCGCGGGTGTTTGGGGCTTTAAAGACTATAGCGTGTTCCTGCTGGGCGGCAAAGCCAAACAGGATCAAAGCCTGGAAGATGTTAAAAAGCTGCTGCTCGAACAACTGGACCTATTGAAGAAAGGCTCGTTTGACGAGTCGTTGGTGAAAGCGATTGTCAACAACGCCAAGCTGTCCGAGCTGCAAGGCCTGGAAGACAACGGCAGCCGTGCCGAGTCGTTGATGGATGCTTATATCAAACACAAAGGTCTGCAGTGGACAAGCGACGTTGCTTATCTCGATGAGATGAGTAAAGTGACGAAGAAGCAGATCATTGATTTTGCCAACCAATACCTGGGCGAGAACTATGTGCTGGTGTATAAACGTAAAGGCGAAGATAAGAGCATTACAAAAGTAGATAAGCCTGCTATTACGCCGGTGGAGGTAAACCGCGATGCGCGCTCTCCTTTCCTGGAGAGCATGGCGAAAATCCCGGTCACGCCGGTCGAGCCGCAGTGGTTGGACTACAAGAAAGACATTCAGCAGAGCAAGATCGGCCCGGCCGATGTGCTGTATGTGCAGAACAAAGAAAACGGTTTGTTCCGCGCGTATTATCGCTTTGAGATGGGCAGCTGGAGCGACAAGCGCCTGGGCATCGCCGCGCAGTACCTCCAATTCCTTGGTACCGATAAAGCTTCAGCTGAGCAAATCAGCAAAGCTTTTTACAACATCGCCTGTAACTTCTCCGTGTCGGCATCGTCTGAAGAGACAACCATTGCGATCTCCGGATTGCAAGAGAATTTTGGCGAAGCCGTTCGTCTCTTTGAATCGCTGATCACCACGTGCAAAGCGGACGACGCAGCACTGGCAGCGTTAAAAGATCGCTTGCGGAAAAGCCGTGCCGATAATAAACTGAATAAGAGCTCGATCATGCGGGGTATGATGCAGTACGCGATGTACGGTGAGAAGAACCCGTTCAACTTTCAGTTGAGCGACCAGGAGCTAACGGCTGTTACGGCGAAGGAGCTTACGGATTTGCTCCATGGACTGATGCGTCACAAGCATAGCATTTTGTACTACGGTCCTGAGCCGCTGGCAACGCTGACACCATTGTTCCAGAAGGCACATGCCTTGCCTACTACTTTCCTGGAAGCGCCGGCCCCGGTGAAGTTTACAAAGGTTGACCAAACGGCCAACACCGTGCTCTTTACCGACTACGATATGGTGCAGGTGGAAGTAAATTGGGTCCGTAATACCACGACATACGATCCTGCGAACACGGCGCGCATCATGCTGTTCAACTCCTACTTTGGCGGTGGCATGGGTACGATTGTGTTCCAGACCATTCGCGAGTCGAAGGCCCTCGCCTACTCGACATACGCAACGTATGCGTCGCCCGACAAGAAAGACGGTCGTTATACAGCGATCGCGTATGTAGGCAGCCAGGCTGACAAGATCGGTGAAGCCGTTACCAGCATGAATGAACTGCTGGACGATATGCCGCATACGGACAAGATCTTTACCACAGCACGCGATGGCATTAAACAAGACATCGAAACCGAGCGTATTAACCAGGATGGTATTATCTTTAGCTACCTGGCCGCCCGGAAACTGGGCCTTGATATTGACTACCGCAAAGAAGTGTACCGCGCGGTGGACGCGCTGACGTACGATGACATTGCGAAGTTCCACGATGACAACCTTCGTCACAAGTCGTACACGTATTGCGTGTTGGCTTCGTCGAAGAATGTTAAAGAAGACGATTTGAAGAAGTTCGGTGCGGTGAAGAAACTGACGCTGCCGGAAATATTCGGATATTAATATCATACAGTTTTCCCTGCGGGAGATGCCCGCAGGGAACTGTTTGTCCCGTTATAATTCTTGTTACTTAGCCACCCCTCTCTTGCGCCCGTAACAAGAACTGCCACTGCAGGACCGGATAACCCCACACTTCTAAGGCGTAGATTGTGTTTCCTCATAAGTTTAGGTTAATGAATGACGAAAATCCGGTCTCTGCAACAGGCCTTTGAGACAGCGTGAGTGTGAAAGCGGGAGCGAGAAGAAAGAATACCTTTTCGCTCTCACCTTCACGCTCACGCTGTTTTTTGTCGGGGCTTTTTGTTTGCGACTGAAACTGCGGCCAGTCTTAAACTGGCGTGTCCTCTTTAACTTCTCTGCATATACTATTCTGGTAACAATGAAGCCAGGAGCTTCTGCAACCTCTCTCCTTTTATATCTTTAGCAATGATTCTTCCGTGGGTATCCAGCAGCAAATTGAAGGGTATAAATGACAACGCATAGTATTGCGCGGCTGGGCTCGACATCCCTTTGAGGTCTGATAGCTGAGGCCACGTAAGCTCGTCGTTGGCAATGGCACTTAACCACTTAGGCCGTTCTTCGTCGAGGGAAATGCTGACGATTTCGAAACCGGCTGGATGGTATTTGCTATGGAGTGACACCAGGTTGGGATGCTCGCGACGGCAGGGGCCGCACCAGCTGGCCCAGAAGTCTATGAGCATGTATTTATGCGGGAGGTGTTCGCCGCTCATGGGTTTTCCGTTCTTGTCCGTTAACATGAAGAATTTAAAGGGTGTTCCACGATCCGTGTGGGCCAGGCGTTGCAGGAGCTTCGCTACGCCGTTGCTGCCGGCAAGCGCTTGTTGTTCTTTAGAGAGATGGTGAAAGATGGTGTCGGCTTGGGCGTAGGTGAGCAGGTCGGCGTCGCGGAGTAGCTCGGAGCCGATGTTGCTGGCGGGCTGGGCGTCTACAAGGGCGAGCATGTGGCGAAAGAGGGTTTCGGCTTTGGCGGAGTCGGGTTGGTCGGTTTCTATTAGGGTGCGCCAAAAGGTGAAGAAGTCGCTCTTCAGCGTTTCGCTGTAGGAGCCGGCGATAGAGGTTGCCTGGAGACTATTGACCAGGCGGCCTTCGGTATCGATGAACGTGTGGGTGCGTGCGTTAACCTGAATGTTGCCGGAGTCAAGGTAAAGCCAGAGGGCGGTGGACAGGCCTTCGAGCGCCAGTGTAGCTTGTACGGGGTGTGGGACCTGGCCGGTGAACTGGAAGGTCTTGTTTTCTACCCGCGTTTGGAGAGTGATGGGTTCCTGGGTGTTGAGGGTGTAGCGTAGGCTGATGGTGCCGGTGTAGTTGCCCTGGAGGTTACCGGTGATGGTGAAGGGGCGGGTTTGAGCGTGGAGAGCGAGGGTTAGTAGGGTTACTACTATAATCGTAAAGTACTTAGGCATAGGTCCCATTTAATGAACATTTAGCTATAACGATGGTAATTAGTAGTTCGTATGTGGCATCCAGCAATGTGAATCTGGCGCAAGTGTTGCGCCAAGCGTAAGCGGAGGCGTGTCACTTGTGCCTGCCTAATGGGAGTCTTCAGACTCCCGAGGAACCCCCAAGGGATTTTGAATAGACTCAAATGTTCCCTATCTTCACAAACAACGTTAACTGCTATCCCGTTATCAAATGAGTCGCAAATATAAAATCCGAGATCAGGAAGCTGTCTATTTTGTAACCTTCACTGTCGTTCGTTGGCTGGATGTTTTTATTCGAAGAGAATATAGAGATATTCTAATGGAAAGTCTACGGTACTGCCAAAAGAACAAGGGATTGGTGCTGTATGCTTATTGTATCATGAGTAGTCACGTGCATCTCATTATTAGTCGCCATCGGAGTTCGAACCTGGAGGGTATTATTCGAGATATTAAGAAATATACCTCTGTGCTAATTATTGATGCTATTAAAGCTAACTCGCAGGAGAGTAGAAGGAAGGATTTGTTGTCGATATTTGAAGCAGAAGGCAGAGGGAATAGCAATAATAAGACCTATCAATTCTGGCAGCAACATAGTCATCCAGTCGAATTGGATACAGAGGAAAAGCTTTATCAGCGAATGGACTATATTCATTACAATCCTGTCGAGGCCGGTATTGTGCTTTCTCCGGAGTATTATCTGTATAGCAGCGCTGCGAGTTATGCGGGATTAAAGGAGACCTTGATCGATGTTATTTTGATTTAGGTGCTAACAACCAGGCCTCGGGAGTCTGAAGACTCCCATTAGACAGGCACAAGTCACCCTCCCTTCGGTCGGAAGACTTGCGCCAGTTCAACATTCTTATTATTCCTTCACCTTCTATCCTATGCTTTGAAGTTTCGCAAGGTGTATGTCAGCGTTAATAGGAAATAGCGGTTTAGCACGTTGGTTTGGCGGTCCTCTATATATGTCTCTGTGACGTCGCGGGAGATGCTGTTGTTGTTGTTTAGTATGTCGTAGGCGTTGACTTTTACTTCTAGGGCGTCGTTCTTGAGGAATTTGTAGCCCAGGCCGGCGTTCCAGAACCAGATGCTTTGGTCGTATTCGGCAGAGAGGCCGCGGTAGAGTGTGTTGTTGGCGGTTGTGGTGAAGACGAAGTGTTTGAGGAAGATCCAGTTCATGCGCAAGGATGTTACCTGGTTGAAGTAGTTGTTGTCGGATTGTTTTTGCAGGGTGTTTTTGACGATGGTATAGTTGGCGTTGTAGGAGAGCGTGAAGTCGAAGTCTTCGCTGATGTTGCTGCTCAACACTACTCCCTGGCTAAGGGCGTAATTATTGGCGAGATTTTTTGCCTGGTTGATCAGCGCCGGAATGCGGTTGTAGTTCACGCCCGTGTTGATATTCAGGTTTACTTTCAGCGTCGACAGCGGCGTGCCGTAGGTAAACAAGGCTCTTGCGTTGCGGTAGCCGCTGATGTTTACCGGGTAGCTTAACTGAGTGCCGCGGGATAGAAAAACTCCATTTACGGTTTCATCTTCTCTTGCAATATAGGCGGCATTGGTGATGTAGTCCGTGATAAAACTGCCGCTCAATAAGAAGAGCAGGCTGGTGGATTTTTCGGTGTTGCTGCGGCTGTAGCGCACGGTGAGGCTATGGTTAAAATCCTGGGCAAGGTCGGGATTACCGGTCTTGAGGAACAGTGGGTTGCGATTGTCGATTACATTCTGTAACTGCGATACCGAGGGCGCATTGGTGGACGTGCGGTACATGATGCGGATATTTTCGGTTTGTGAGAATTTGTAGTTTAGCATGGCACGTGGCAAGAGCCGCTGAAAGGAGCGGTCGACCGAAAAGGCATACGGAAATTCCTGGTCGCTTTGTAAGTGAGAATATTGAAAGTTTACTCCGCCCATAGCACTGAGCTTCCGATTGTTGAACCGATAACTGGCCCCTCCCCGATGTGCTATGTAAGCGTTCTCGAAGGTATTGGTCAGCGTCGTATCCAGGTCATTGTATTCACCGCCGTCGCCCACGTTGTAGGTTTCTTTTTCGGTGTTGCTGCGGGTATACGACGGAGTATAGTTGATCTGTAGCTGGCTAAAGCGGGTCAACGGTTCGGTATACGAAAGGTCGGACGACACGGTGTAGCTGCGCGTGTGCTGATCCGAATGTTGGTCGACGAGTTGGGATTCTTCACCGGATGTGTATTCGTTTAAGGAATACAGCTCGGAGTCGCCGTCGCGGTTGCTGGATTCCGTGTTGAGGTTGACGGAGAATGAACGACCCCGTTTTGCAAAGCGGTGACGGAATAGAATGCTGTTCCCCAGGTTGTAGCCGCTGTTATCCGACCGGTTGCTATTGGTCAGGTGGCTTTCGAGCGCGGTGTTGTTGCCGGTATAATCGCCTTGCAGGGATGATCGCGCGTCGTTCGTCTGAAAGCTTAGACGCGGTGTGATGACGAGCGAGTTGGCTGTATCGATGGTGTGTTCAATGCGGGCATTGATGCGATGGTTGTAGTTGCGGCTGTTGGAACGGCTCATTTCACGGTACACCAAGCCACTGTCTTGCTCGGTGATATACGCGCGATTGAGGTCGGTCAGGCTTTCGTTGTCGGCGGTATTAAAAAAATAGCTGCCGGTAAATTCAGTCTTTTTGCCCCAGCGGTCGGCATAGTTGAGACCGGCAGAATGTGTTGTCGAGATGCCGCTCTGCTGACCGACGGAGAAGTTGTTTCCCCCGCCACCACCACCCCGGCCGCCGCGTCCACCCCCTCCGCCACCACCACTACTGGTGACGCCCAGGAGATCTTCGTTGCTGAAGTTTTGCTGGTTGATGTTGTTGGAGAGCCCTACGAATGACAGCTTGCTGTCACCTTTAAAGGAGTTGATGTTTCCGCCGGCAGTATACCGGCCGTCTTCGCCGATGCCTGCATAGACGCGTCCAAACTGGCCGTTGTTGCGGCCCTTTCTGGTGACAATGTTGATTGTCTTGCGTGTATTACCATCGTCGAAGCCTGTGAATTGCGATTGTTCGCTGAGGCGATCAAATACTTCAATCTTATCGATGATCTCTGCCGGAAGATTCTTGAGGGCAAGGTTGGCGTCGTCTCCAAAGAACACTTTACCGTCCACCAATACTTGTTGTACGGCTTCGCCTTGCGCCTTGACGCCGGTGTTGTCAACGGTAATGCCGGGCATCTTGCCAATGAGGTCTTCGGCGACGGCGTCACGGTTTACCTTAAACGCGTTGGCGTTATATTGTAAGGTGTCGCCCTTCTGCTCGACCTGGATGGCGGCGCCTTTGATTTCGACGCCCTTTAACGTTGTTACGCCGGGCGCCAGGGTGATGGTGCCCAGGTCCGTATCGGGCCCGCGTACGGCCACGGTGCGCTGGCGTGTAGTGTAACCGATATACGAATATTGTAAAACATACCGGCCGGGGACTACGTTGGTAAACGTAAATCGGCCGTCAACATCGGTGACAGTACCTTTGCGCTGGGTGGAGTCGTTCGCTTGCTGCAGTACCACGCTCACGCCGATCAGCGTAGTGTTATCCGTACTGTCGGCGATAATGCCGGTCAGGCGGCGCTCCTGGGCTATTGCCTGATAGGTGGAGGTACCGGTCAGGAAGACGAAGATGCAAATGTACCGGATTACCATACTGGGCCCACAATCAAAAAATCGTACCATTTTTTCGGTTTGGAGTCGAAAAATAAAGAAAGTCGGGCCAATCGCCAGCAGGTACTACGGGAGCGGTCGGCAGTAGCCAGCTGACGGTCGACGGTATGGGAAGACTATTCGACGGCTCGGGGCCCGTTCTGTTATAATTATTGTAACGAATTGAGCCTGAAAGGATAGCGTCCGGGTATTTTGATAACGTGGAACATCTGGTATCTTCCGGACTGAAAAAATCAGTGTCCTTCTGTATGGATTTCCGGATGCTTACGCATCCTGACTGTGGTGAAGACAAAATCAAACACTTGTTGCGATGAAGAATTTCTGGCTGATACTTGTACTGAGCGGTATCGCTCACATTAACCTTGCACAAAACACAAAAAAGATGACTCCCTGGGATTATGCAAAGGCCTGGAAAGAGGTCGCCGATTTTGAGCAGAAAGGTCTGCCGAAGTCGGCCCTCACGACGGTCGAGACGATTTATGCGCAAGCGAAGAAAGAAAGCAACGCGCCGCAGTTGGTGAAGGCTATTCTCTTTCGCGTAAAGTTGATCGAACACGAAGAAGACGCTTATACTAAAAACCTCGAATCCATTCGCGCAGAAGCGGAGCAGGCTACGTTTCCAGCGAAACCGCTCCTGCACTCGATGCTGGCGGAGATGTACTGGCGTTATTATCAAAACAACCGGTACCGCTTTCGCCAGCGCAGCGACATTACGGCTAATGCAGAAGAAGGCCGGGACGTAGAGACCTGGGGACTCGAACGGATCATTCGCGAGACGAGCGAGCAATACAGGCTTTCGCTGGAGGATGCCGCCCGGAGCCAGGGCACGCCCATTGACCTGTATCAGGACATGGTCTACGCCGGTAACGCCAAGGGCCGTGCGGCCCGCCCTACCCTCTACGACTTCCTGGCACACCGCGCCATCGACTTCTTTGGCTCGGAAGAGCCTTCGATATCACGGCCGGCCTATGCCTTTACGCTTGATCAGGAAGCATACTTTAGCGACGCCCAGGCGTTTGCCTCCCTCCCGCTGACCACACGCGATACGAGCTCGCTGAAGTTCCAGGCGCTGACGCTGCTGCAATCCCTCACGCATTTCCACCTGAACGATCGCGACCCTGCGGCGCTTATCGATGTAGACCTGGAGCGTCTGCAATTTGTCCGCGGCCATGCGACCTTAACCAACAAGCTGGAGCTATACCGTGCCGCGTTGGAGAAGCTGGAAAAGAAACACGAGGCTCAGCCGGTGTCGGCGCTGGTGAGCTATTACATTGCGCAGACGTATGTGGAGACGGCCACGCGGTATAAGCCGCTGGTGTCGGACACCCATAAGGATGATCTGAAGATTGCATACGAGCGCTGCGAAGCTGTCAAGAAACGTTTTCCGGGCTCAGACGGCGCGCAGTACTGCGAAAACTTGCAGGCGCAGATCAAACAACATTCCGTCAGCGTCAAACTGGAAGAGAATAATCTTCCCGGACAGCCCTTCCGTTGCCTGGTTCACTATCGCAACTTCCAGGACCTGCATTACCGCCTGATACGCGTTACGTCTGACGAAGTGCGCGCGCAACGCAAGCGCCAGGAACGCAGCTCGACCAACGACCGGGAGCTGGAATTCCTGCGTTACTTCCTGGCCAAGGCTCCGGTGAAGACAGGTCGCTTTACCTTGCCCGACGACGGCGACTACCAGGATCACAGCCTGGAGGTAAAGCTCGACGCTGTGCCCGAAGGTGAATACATGGTCATTCTAAGCAACCGTGCGGATTTCTCGGGCGGCGAGAATGCGCTGTCGTATGCCTTTACGCGCGTGACGCTAATCAGTTATATCCACCGGAACCTGCCGGATGGTACGATCGAATTCCATGTACTGAACCGTCAGACGGGTGAGCCTCTGACGAGCGCCAAGGCGGATGTGTATGGATCGAAGTACAATTATAACAAAAGCACCTACGAGCCCGTATTGGTCGGTAGTTATACCACCGATCCCCGCGGCTATATACGCGTGCCGTATGTGCGGAATGAGCACCTGAGCGGCCTGTATACGAACTTTACCTACCACAAGGACTTTACCAGCACGGTGCCGATTGATCAACAGTCGTATTATTATGGCTCGTTGCACCAGTATAAGGAGCCGCCGCGTGCGGAATATGTACAGGTTATGTTTTTCCTGGACCGCGCGATCTATCGTCCGGGGCAGACGATCTATTTTAAAGGATTGGTAATCCGTACCAACGGCGAGAAGTCGGAGATCGTCCCGAAGCATCGCACGACCGTTACGTTGCTGGATGTCAACTCCCAGCCTCGCGGACAGGTTGAGGTAACGACCAACGACTACGGCACGTTTAGCGGTACGTTTCAGGTACCTACCTCGGGACTAACCGGTGAGATGAGGCTGCATACAGACGAAAACGCGGGCGAGGCTTCGTTCTCAGTGGAAGAATATAAACGACCCAAGTTTGAAGCTACGTTCGAACCTGTCAAGGCTTCCTTCCGATTGAATGAGTCGATCCACACCGAGGGAAAAGCGCAGGCTTATTCCGGCGCAGTGATCGATGGCGCCAAAGTGCAATACCGGGTGGTGCGTGTGGCGCACTTCCCGTACTGGTGGTATTACCGCTGGGGCTACTATCCGCAATCACCGGAGATGGAGATTGCTCATGGAGAAACGGCCACGGATGCCTCCGGTAAATTTGCTGTAGACTTTACTGCTATTCCCGACCTGACGGTAGATCGTACGTCAGATCCTACGTTCAGCTATACGGTCTATGCTGATGTAACGGATGTGAACGGCGAGACCCACAGTGCCACTACTACCGTGACGGTTGGCTATAAATCGCTTGTGCTGCAAGTTCCCGTGACGAACCTGGACAAGGATGTGGCGAAGGTGCCCGAGCTTACGATCCGTGCGACTAACCTGGCCGGCGAACCGCAAACGGCACAAGGTACGATCACGATCTATCCATTGAAAGCACCGGCTAAACCCTTTCGTGCGCGCCTCTGGGAGCAGCCCGACCGCCACCTCTATACGCAGAACGAGTATTACAGCTTGTTCCCGGCAGACCTATATGCCGACGAAGGCAACAAGTTTACGTGGGAGAAAGAAAAAGCTGTATTGACGCTTTCTTTTAACACCGCAGAGAAAACCACGTTTGCCCTCGACGACCTCGCAAAATGGGAAACCGGTGAGTATGTCTTAGAGGTTACCGCCAACGATAAGGATGGTCAACCTGTAAAGGAGCTAACATACTTTACTGTCTACTCACTGCAGGCCAGGACACTGGCGACACCGGCGGTACACACGTTCCAGCCGGTCAAGCTTACAGCAGAGCCCGGTGAAACAGCTACGTTTATGGCCGGTACCAGCGCGCGACGGATCCATGTTCTCTACGAAGTGGAGCGTGACGGTACAATCCTGAGCAAAGAATGGGTAACACTGGGTGACGAGCAACGGTTGTTCAAGATCTCCGTCGAGGAATCGCACCGCGGCAATCTGGCGATACACTATACTTTTGTTTATGATAACCGACTTTATCATCAATCGGAAATTGTAAACGTGCCCTATACTAATAAAGCACTGGACATCACGTTTGAAAGCTTCCGCGACAAACTGCTGCCGGGACAACAGGAACAATGGAAGATCCGCATTAAAGGCAAAGGGGCTGATAAAGTGGCGGCAGAGATGGTCGCCACGCTCTACGATGCGTCGCTCGATGCTTTCCGCACGCATGGCTGGTCGGCCAGCTTCTTTGAATCCTTTTATGCGCAGTTGAATTGGAGCAGCGCCAGGGGGTTTGACGTGGAGTCGCTGAATGTTTACGATCATGATTGGAATCGCTACCCCCATTTTTCTCCGGAGTCGCCTCGATACGACGCGCTGAACTGGTATGGTTTCAACTTCTACTATTACGATGACCGCCGGATGTTAAAGAAGTCGGCACGCGGTGTCAGCGCGGGTATCGTCATGGAGGAAGCAACGATGTCGCTCGACGCAGCCGCGCCGGTTGCGGCTGCTCCGATGGCTGAAAAAGAATCAAAAGCAGAGGATAGCGTTGGCGGTTTTGGTGGCGTACCAAAACCGGGCGGCAAAGCCGATGAACCGGCAGCACCCCGCGAAGACTTCAGCGCAGTACAAGCCCGTAGCAACTTTAATGAAACAGCATTCTTCTACCCGCACCTGCAGACCAATGCCGAGGGAGAAATCATCGTTGGTTTTACCATACCCGAAGCGTTGACACGCTGGAAGATGCTTGGTTTTGCGCATACACAAGACCTGAAGTCGGGCCTGGTCACAAACCAGCTCGTGACACAAAAGGACCTGATGGTAGTGCCGAATCAACCACGGTTCTTCCGGGAGAATGACAAGATGGTCTTCCAGGTGAAGGTGACCAGCCTGGCCGACAAGCCGCTGCAAGGGCAAGCACAGCTGGAATTCTTTGATGCGTTGACCATGAAGCCCGCCACCGGCGTACTTGCCACAGGAGCGGTACGCGACTTTTCGGTAGCGGCACAGCAGAGCACCAACCTGACCTGGAATATCACCATCCCGGAAGGCTTGCAAGCCCTCACCTACCGTGTGGTGGCCAAGGCTGGTAATTTCTCGGACGGCGAAGAGATGACGCTGCCCGTTGTGACCAACCGCATGCTGGTAACGGAAACACTGCCGCTGCCCATTCGTGGTAAGCAAAGCAAAGACTTCCGGTTCGAGAAGTTGCTGACGAATAAGTCTACCACGTTGCGCCACCAGCGCTTTACGTTGGAGTTTACATCCAACCCGGCATGGTACGCTATTCAAGCGCTGCCGTACCTGATGGAATATCCGTATGAATGTGTGGAGCAGACGTTCAGCCGCTTCTATGCCAACAGCATTGCTTCGCATGTGGCGAATTCCAATCCTCGAATCAAACAGGTATTTGATACCTGGAAGAATATACAGCCTAACGCATTGGTATCGAATCTGGAGAAGAACCAGGAGCTGAAGTCGGCGTTGCTGGAAGAAACGCCGTGGGTACTGCAGGCACAAGATGAAACCCAGCGCAAACGCGCGGTAGGTTTGTTGTTCGACCTGAACCGCATGGCCAACGAGCAAGGGCGCGCGGTCGACAAGATTGTGAAGGCACAGACGGCCAGCGGTGGCTTTAGCTGGTTCCCGGGGTGCCCGGAGGATCTGTATATGACACAGCATATTGTGACGGGTATGGGCCACCTCGACGTGATGGGCGTACGGTCGGTGCGTGATGAAGACCGCACCTGGTCGATGGTTCAAAACGCCCTGCGGTATATGGACGCCCAGTTGCGGAAGGAATACGAGGACCTGAAAGACCGTGTGCGGCGTAAGCAAGCCAAACTCGAAGACAACAACCTGGGCTATGGACAGATTCAATACCTGTATGCGCGCACCTATTTCAAAGACATCGCAGTGCCTGCGCAAACCCAGGAAGCATATAACTATTACGTTGGGCAGTCTAAAAAGTACTGGTTGGATTACAACCTGTACCTGGAAGGCATGCTTTGCTTAACACTGCACCGCACAGGCGACAAGGTCACTACGGCTGCGATGATCAAGTCGTTTAACGAACGCGCACTGCACAGCGAAGAGATGGGGATGTATTGGAGGTCTGAGCATGGTTATTACTGGTACCAGGCGCCGATCGAAACGCAGGCGCTGATGATCGAGGTATATGATGAGGTTGCCAACGATATAGAAGCTGTGGAAAACCTGAAGGTGTGGCTGCTGAAGCAGAAGCAAACGCAAGACTGGAAAACCACTAAGGCCACGACCGAAGCGTGTTATGCCTTGCTGCGTCGTGGTGTGAGTCAGCTGGCAAGCACTGCCCTGGTGGACATCAAGGTCGGCGATCAGGTGGTTGATCCGGCGAAACGTCCGGACGCTTCTGTTGAAGCAGGCACGGGATATTTCAAGACCGCGTGGCAAGCGAATGAGATCAACAGTAAGTTTGGTAATATCCATGTCACGAAGCGCGACGATGGCGTTGCCTGGGGCGCTGTTTATTGGCAGTACTTTGAGCAGCTCGACAAGATCACGCCGGCGGAGACGCCGTTGAAATTGAAGAAAGAGCTGTTTAAGGAAGTGCGTACGGATCGTGGTCCGGTGATTACGCCGATTACGGAGCAGACGCCGTTACAGGTAGGTGACCTGGTGAAGGTTCGTATCGAGCTGCGGACGGATCGGACGATGGAGTATGTGCATTTGAAAGACATGCGGGCAGCGGGCTTTGAGCCGGTGTCTACACTGTCGACCAATCGTTATCAGGACGGGCTTTACTATTATGAAAGTCCGCGGGATTTGGCGACGAACTTCTTTATGGGGTATTTGCCGAAGGGCATGTATGTGTTTGAGTATGATTTGCGCGTGTCGCAGCAGGGGGACTTTTCGAATGGTGTCACTACAATTCAATGCATGTATGCGCCGGAGTTTTCGAGTCACTCGGCGGGGATACGGGTGAATGTGAAATAATCAGAATGGTATAAAGACAAGAGCGCCCGGCCCTACAACCGGGCGCTTTCATTTTCCTTCGGTGTCTTTTTATCATTTCTTTACATCAAATTCCAATAACAACGACACCGTCCCCTTCCCCTGACTTGGAGCGAAATAGTGTATCCGGTCACCGGTATAGGAGGCTTCGCAGCTACGGATCAGTTGGTTACCGAAGATTTTCTGGACGCGGGTGTTTACATCGCCGCGCAGCGAAGCGAATTGTTCCAGACGTGCGGGCAAATCTTTGATCGCCTGGTGTGCGTGCAGCACCCACAGATACTCCGTGCCGGGTTGTGTTAAGGAGAATACATTGTACTTGCCGGGCAGTACGATGCGCGGCTGAGCGGTCGTGACGACTGCGTTGTTATACTCTGCAGCGAATTGACGGTTCAGTCGTTCGTCCCGCGGCCAGTGAACCGTGGGTTGAAGATTGTGATCGAGGCTGAGCACGTATATATAGCTGTCGGGTAAGAGGCCTTCGGCGATCAGCTGAAACTCCAGCGGCAGTGTGCCGCCATGGCGCACGCGAAAGCGGTCGTTGGTATACGTAAAAGGTACCGGGGCGAAGGTGGCGGAGACGTCCTCTTCGCCGATGACTTTTAACACGGGGCGTAATACCTGCAGGTTGCCTTCAATATAGTGTTGATCGCCGCGTGCCAGGACAAACTGGTATGCGTATTTGCAATACGAGGCAAAGTCGTCGTAGCGAATCCAGGCGAAGCCACTGTTGGCCCACCCGGTGCCCCAGCTGTTCATGACTTCAAAGGCTTTGCGCGTGTCGTCGAAGCCGATGACGACCATGGCGTGGCCGCCGAAGACGTTGGTCTTGCCGATGCTGGGGTACCACACGGCATCGGTGGATTTCAGCGTCAGGAAGTTCTCGAGCACGAGCATGCCTACCACCACGGGCTTGTTACCCGCCAGGGCCAGCTTGACCCGGTCGACCTTGGTCTCGGGGGCCGCATCGGGTGTGAACAAGGCGACAAAGCTTTTCATCCGGTTTAAGGAGGCTTTGTTACGAAGCGCTATGGCGGGCACCGAGTCGCAGGCGTTGCTGACGGCGAAGTCGCGGTATAATACGTTGCCCTTCTCTTGCACAAAGGTGAAGGCCTGGTGCAGCTCGGCGCCATAGTCGCAGGTGCCGAGCTTGATCTGGTTGTACAGGAACATCGCGGAGTAGGCCTCGGCGTCGATCTGGCTCCGTTTACCGGACCATCGATTGGCAATTGCTTTCTCGATCGTCATGGCGGCATACCCCACCGACCAGCCCACACAGGAGCTGATCTTGCCCTGGTCGCGTACGGTGGGGCAATAAGGTTTGAGGTCGACCTTAAACGTATTACGTAATACGGTGCCGTCCTTTGCGCCCAGGCTGTCGTAGACCCGTTGTGGGGCTCTGGCGTACGCTGTGTCGTTCAGCACAAGGCCTTGCGCCAGTCCGTTGTATACCGCGAGCCAGGCGATCAATACCAATACAATATTAGATCTCATCCCAGTTCTTAAAGCGGTACGGCGTTACCAGGTATTGCTCGAGTATGGCATCATTCATCTTTTTGATCTCGCTGTCTACCTGTTTGATCACTTCTACGGCCAGCTTGGCGTACTTCAGAATCTGTGGCAGCATGGCGATGAGCGCATTGCCTGTAATCTGTCCGTTGGTGAGTGTGGTCACTTCTTTCTGGAACGTGTTGGAATAGTATTCCTTCGCGCGGTATAGATCGGCTTCTACTTGTTTTGAATAGGCGTCCGGGTAGCGAATAAGGTATTTACGTTTCTCTTTGTGCATCAGGTCGGCTTTGATGTTGCGCAGGGCGGCATTAAAATATTCGGCCGACGAATTATAGGCATAGATCACGTTCTCGACTTCCTCTTTGGAGTAGCGATCCTGAATGACCTTAAAGTTTCGAACGGCGGATTGCGACCGCTCTTGCAATTCGGCGAACTCCGTAAAGAAGGGTGTATTTTGCAGGCTCTTGAGGGCCACGACCGTACTGGACTGTGCCCGGGTAGACAGCGTGGCGATCAACAGGAATATCGTTATGATGAAATATTTCATACTATTCAATGTTAGGGGTTACACATACTCAATTCGACAAACGGCACGTGAGCGTTAAGCCCCCTGCCGTGTATACTTTACCTGGAATTGATTTTCGATCGATGTTCAGATAGGGCGCGAACGACACGGTGCGTTGCTCCAGTTTCTTCAGTTGGATCAACCGGTTGACCATGATGATGCCCGCCGTGAGCAGTACGGCGCCACCGGCGACTTTCAGGAATGTTCCGGTCTTGTGTTTTTTGTTGGCTTCGTCGTATACATCATTGCGGGTAGTGCCCATTTCTTCGTATACCGCGGCCGTTTCTACCATGTTCTGCTTGTAGACATTGTACAGGTCTTTGGAGTCTGAGCTGCTCTTCATGCCGCTGGTGATGAGTCCGACGCCTGTGGCTCCGATGCCACCCAGGCCTACCCAGAACGGCACACTATTACCGGACGCGCCCGACGGCAGGTTTTTCATCAGGTCGGGAGCCTTTACAGTTTCTTCAGGCTTCTTGGCGTTGGTCGCGGTATTGGTGGGCACCGGGCTGGTGGCGGATACTTCTACCGACAGCTCTCCGTTGAGCTCTGCCAGGTCGTCGAATATATTCCAGATCACCTTCTTGCCCGTGCCCATGCGAACATAGTTCCCCACGTCGCCTGAGACGGACTTGGGTACAATGGCTTTGTTGTCGATGATGACTTTCAGCGCAACGTCAAAGTATATGGCGTTGCCCTGCTTGGCGAGGTCGTATGTAATAACGATGCGTTCGTCATTTTCCAGTTCCCATTTTACATTGGACACAGCCTGCCCGGAGGCCTGCCACGCCAGGGAGATTAATGTGAGAAGTGTTACAAAGAGTTTCATGATCGTGAGGGTTGTTATTATCTTATTTCAAATGCTATTCGGTTACAAACAGCGCTACGTCGCCCAGGTCGTCTTTAACAAGCACGGGGTTCTGCGCGCGGTTTTTTACTTTCTTGACGATGGTCGCCACTTCCTTGCTTACGAAGCTGTGCAGCTCGTGTAACGTGACGATATGATTTTTATCGGCATCAGCCCGGCCCAGTGTCAGTCCTTGTATGATGGCTTTTGTAAAGGCACCATTCTTCCACTGAGGATCTTCGTACGATTGTTCTTCACCGCGGCTGGAGGCAAAGACGGTCAGCCCCTTCTTGACAGCGTTGAGCTTGCTGATCTCGAAGTTTATGTCGGCTGGATTGGCGCGCGCACCACCACTGTGGCAGGCATCGATGAAGATGATCTTCTTGCAGGGCACATCTTCGAGTATGCCGACGATCTCCTGCCGGAAGGATACCGATGTGCTGCGCTGCCGTGTGGGCGCATAGTCGTCGCCCTGGATGCGGAAGTCGCCGTCGAGCATAAAGCCGTGCGACGAGATAAACGCCAGGATGACATCGTCGGGACCAATGCTGCCCGTGTAGTAACGCACCTTAAATTCTTCCAGCGTACCACGGATCTCCTGTGCCGAGGCTTGATCACCCACGAGTGTATCGATCATGACCTTGCTGAACAAGCGATTGCCGCCCGCCATGGCCTGGTTCTTAAACACGCCGGCAAAGTCACGCGCATCCTTGCGGGTATACGCCAGGTTGGTTTCGGTGCCTACACAGAGGATATGCAGGTTGGGGCGAAACGGACTATACGCTACTTGCAACCGCTCCGAACGGGCTACGGGGTTTGTTTGCACTTCGAGGTATACTTCGTTTGTACCGGCTTGCTCCACCAGATCCACTTGCCCGGTAAAGATGAAATTGCCTTGTGAGTCCTTTTCCAGCTTAGACTGGCTACCCGCGGGCAGTGCTTTGCCGTTGTGCATAACCCGTACCTGGTCGAGTGTAATGGTATTCGGCGTCAGTATCCGGAACTTGAGTGGCAGCGATTTCTCTTTGGTGGTATAGGGTTGGCCATTCAGCAGTATGGGGTCGTAGGCAGTCCACCAGTATACACTGGCAACGCCTCGCGGTGTTTCCCGGGCAGTGCCCAGGGGTTGGATCGTGACCGTGCGACCCTTTCGGAAGACCATGAGCGGTTCGCTCTTCTTGCTTTGTTTTTCGGTCGTTACTTCCAGCACAATCTCATTGGCACCTTCGGTCAGCGCCACGCGGTTGGTGTAATTAAACTCCTGTTGCTGGCCGTACAGGCCGCTGACATCCATGCGTGCGCCCGATCGCTGACGATTATGATAGAGCACGACATTACCGGGTTTAATAGCGATGGTAGAGAAAATCTTGGCCTGTAAATCGAACTGACCGTCTTTGAGCGGGATGTTCTCGCCCGCGGCGTTACTCCAGTCGATCAGTATATAGTCCTTTTTTTTACCGCCGAGATTGATCGTCATCGCCGGACTCTTGCTTGTCGATACACCGGTGTCGACAGCCTCTTCTTTGTTCTTTTTCTTTTTACCAAACAAGCCAACCCTCTTCTTCCCTCCTTCCGATCCTTCCTGGGCGTAGGTAGCCATGGTCGCTCCAAGCATGATGGCCAATGCCAGCATGCGATAGCATGTAGTGTATTTCATAAGGTAAGAAGTCAGATCACTCGACGACGAGGACGTTGTACTTGCGATCTTGCAGCATCGCCTGTCCACTCTGGTTGAAGATACTCCAGTTGGCATTCGGACCGTACCATAGGCCTGTAACCTGATCGTTGGCAACCGGCCAGGTGATTTCCGCCCCCTGGTTAAAGGTAGTAATGACCAGCGCCGACGGCTTGTTGTTCGTTAAAGCATTGTTGAGCTTGGTATAGTCACCGACGATGGACTCGAATGTGCACGTATGGACATAGGAGCTCGCGTCTTCGCTAATGATGACACCGACTTTGAGCCCGGCCGGCAATTCGCTTTGGGCCAGGTTCATGATCTCCCACCGATTATTGACATACACCACGCCCAGAGGCCAGGTGATATAATCGCTGGACTTTATCCAGATAGGGGTGACAAACACACGGGCGTTGGGATGATTGTTAAGCTTAGGATGATCCATCGTGGAGACGTGTATCAATCGTTTATTCGCGGGCGTGATTTCGTGGACGAAGGCATTTTCTGATCCTGCGTCGGCGGTGACAACGTTGAACTTCTCCCCTTCTTGTAAGCTAGTCAGGTCCTCATTGAAGATTCCCCACTTGCCGCCCCAATAATAGACTCCAAGGGCCGAGGTATTGCGTTTGCCCATGACAGGGGTGACCACAACGATCTTGTCGGGCTTGCCGTTGGTCAGTACGTTGTCGATCATAGTGAGCTGGGGTGACTCCGGTACAGTCATTCCGATGTCTATTACATGCTGGAATGCTTTCAATCCGCCCGGGGTCGGAGTTTTATTGATATATACCGTCAGCGTGGTGTCGTGCTGAATACTATCATTAAAGGCACGCAGCGTGACCGGAAACGCCCCTGAGGTAGCGTATACGTGCACGGGGTTGGGTAACGTTGATACGGCGCTTTCGTCGCCAAAGTCCCATTCATAGGTGGCGGCGTTTTTGGAGGTGTTGGTGAAGCTGACTGAACAGTTCGCATTACAGAGGGGGTCTTGTACATGGAACGTGAAGTCGCTTTTCAACTTGCCGTCGGAAGGTTCAATGACGGCAAGGTCACAGCCGGATACGAGCAGCCATGCGGTCCAGAGCAAATAATTCCGGAGCAGTTGCAGCCTCCGGTAAGTGTTACTAAAACAGGTGAGTGTGTTCATGGGTCTTGGGTTTTTAATGAACTCACCCCTTTGTCAGGATCGTTTGAAAGTGGTTACCGGATTGTGAAAAAATATTTTTGTTGTCGGCTCTGGCATACGTGAGAGCGAGAAAAAACAGAACATCCTTATTCGCTCTCGCTCTCACACTCACGCTGTTTTACCGCTTGCGTCTGCGCCGGGCCAGCCAAATTATTATAAGGATCAAGAGTGGAACTCCGATAAAGAGCAACCACTTGTGTTTTTTGTGTCCGGTGCCGGCGAGGTCGGAATAAGGGCCTTCGTAGTACGATTGGCCTTTAATGGTGATCGTTACTTTGGGGTCGCCGTCTAGCTGCGAATCGGGGATGATGGCTTCGTAGCTGCCGTCTAGCTTGTCGGTCAGGGCGAGAGGTTTACCACCGAGGAGTATGTGTACCTGGGTGAGGCGATTGGGGCCGAGCAGGCTGCCGAATTTGTTTTTGGGAATAAACTGAAGAACGGTTTGTGCATTGGCGTTGACGGTACGAATTACGGTCTTTTGGCGATCTGCTTCACCAAAGTCGATCACGGCTGTGCGAAGCACAAAGCGCTCGTACTGGCCGGCCTGCGGGTCGTTGCCTTGCAGGCGGAAGATAAAGGTATAGATGCCGGAGGCTTGTGTATTGTTGTAGCTGCCGGTATACTTGCCGGCGGCGCCCGTCAGGGATACTGAGTCTATCGTCGGTTGCAAGGCGGCCGTGAACGCTTTGTCGAAGGCGAGCAGGGCTTCGTATTTGGTTTGGCCAGGGTCGTTTCCTTTTTCGCTCGGGAAGTCGCGCGGGTTTACGGCCCCTGTCTGCGCAAAGAGATCGTTTACGTCTTGTCCGGGGCGCGCTACCCATACGCGGGCGTGTGCGCCATTGAGCGGCTGATCTTTGTATTGCAGTAGTGCTTCGAGTGATACGGCGTCGCCGGGAGCATACGACCTATGTCCGAGGGACGCTGTGACGTCTATCTTTTCGTCGTTGACAATCCCCGTCACCTGGTAAAGACCCGAGGGGCCGGTAATGCGTACGGTCCATTTTCCGGGAAGTGTTGTTTCATAGCGCCTGATCCGGATGGTATCCATGACAAAGGTGCGATACATTGAGCCCGTAGTCCGCACCAGGGAAGAAAAGTCTTTGCCATCCTTTTCAATTTGTATGCGCGCCTTCGCGAGAATGGCTGGATCGGCTACTATGCGAAGCATGATTTTGTCGGCAGAGGGATTTGCCACAAAGATCGTCGAGGCTTCTTGCACAAGCTGGATCCGGCGGATGTCGAGTAGCTGGGGACTGAACTGTGCCAGGTTTTCGACAAAGGTTTGACTGAAGGACATGTCGAGGTTGGCAGGGAGGTTCGTCGTCGTGTTGATGGGAAAGGACTCACCATCAAAGTCGTTGTCTGTCGGGGCTTGTGCGATGTTGCCGAGCAGGCCGTTCAGGGCGTTGTCGCCGATGCCGACGGTATAGGTGCGGAACTTGATGGCCGGGGCTTTTAGGTCCAGGGGAAGCGTGGCAGGAAAGCCTGTACCATCCGGACGCATACCGTAGTCGTTGATGACCATGTTTGTGCCGGGTGCCTCACTCACCATGGGGTCTGTGTTCTGCATGCCATCGGTAAAAACGATCATGTTGCGCTTCGGGTGCATGGCATCAAAAAAGCTATACCCTTCCAAGATACCACCGCCAAGGCATGTCAGGCCCGCAGGACCTTTGGCATTCATATCTTCTTGTATCGACCCTGTTCCGGTGAGCGGCATGGGCGTTGTTTCATGGTTAAACACGTACATACCGCGAGGCGTCTTAAAGTCATGACGCGCATCGTCGAAGTAGGTAACGCCAATGCGATCGCTGCATTCGCCCCAGGCGCGATAGGCTTCGAGGAAGGCTTGCACCGATTCTTTCAGTACCGCCCATTTGCTCAGGCTACTGCTGCCCGGCACAGTTTGCATCATACTGCCCGACATATCCAATACCAGCACAACATCGACGGGAACCCGGACGGCACCATTGGTGATCTGTATCGGAATATTTTTTGTGATATGATCGCGACAGCCGGAGCAGTCGTTTCCAGCGCCGCAATCGAAACAATTCCCCGCGGTGCACTGGGTTGTTACCTGTAGTGTAAAATTACCGAAGGCTGTGGGCTCGCCTGTGATCTTGTAGCTTGTGCCCATCGCGGTGCCGGTCAGTCCGATGCTCGCCAGTGTACCCATCGGTACTTCCGGAACGTTTACGATCCAATTGAAGGAGTCTGTATTTTGTACACCGGGACCGCTCACCGTGAGGGTCAGCGAATACGGATTACAGAGCTCCCCCGCGGGCGGCATGGCAGGCGTAGTAGTAATGTCGTTATCGCATTGCGCAAGAGCAGGTTTGCACCATACGGATAAAAGTATCAAAAGTACCATAACGATTCCCGTCTTTGTGACAGGAGAAAGAGAGGGGTCTTTCCAGAACATATGGGGTTAGGGTTTTATTTTTTCCAGGACTATTCCTTGGGTATATCAAAGTACAGGTAATCGTCCGCTCCCACAACGGGGTTATTCCCGGTTAATGTCTTTCCATCGGAAAAAGTCCACCGGATGACACACGCTATTGGCTGGTCGCGATCGTATTTAAAGATCGCTTGTTTTAACGGGAGCTCATCGCCGGCCTGAAAAGTAACAAGTGTTGCGGTTGGCTTCTTGCGGAATGTATACCGCACGATGACGTCGGCACGACTGATGCCTTGTGATTCAAAGTCTTGCAGCGGTACTTCCAGGTCTACCGCGCGACGCGCAAAGGCATTCGTAGCGGCCGGCGTGGTAATATCCAGGTGCGTACTCCACGACGGTGCGGTGATCCATTCAGATATTTGTTTGGTGCCTTCACGGGTATATTCTACAATACGATACTTGTACGGCGCGGTGAGCTTCACGGCATAAGGAAAACGGATCTGGCGCGCCCACAAGTCGGGCTCGCTGCTGAGAAACTTTTGTGCCGGCAGTGTAACCTGTTGTCCCCCTACCCCGGTGGCAACAATGTCTATCGCTTTAATGGCCAGGTCGGGACGCAAGTCTTCGGTGAAGTCAAAGCAGCGAACTTCCAGGGCGGCATAGGCCGGCGGCACGCCTTCGTTCAGGTCAATCTTCTTTAGAACGTCCGGCCATTGTTTGGTATTGATCCGGATGGCAAAGGCATCAGCCCGTACGACCGACGACGTTGGTAGTGTATCCGTTGTGAGTAACGGCGTAACGGTTTCTTCAAAGGCTTCCGACACGTCGCCGTTGTGTTTCACCTCGACATCGCCGGTCTTGGCGGGCAGCAGGTCTGCATAGAATGCATACCCGAGGCTCAACGCCAGTTGATCCTGCTGTACCTGGTCCCACAGCAACTCCGCCTCGTGGTTCTCGAGTTTCAGGGTGAAGGTGCGCTCGGTCCAATAACTACTTCGCCCGGACGATCCTTTATCGCTCTCCGCCTGAAAGCTGCCGTCTTTGCCGATACGCCGATAGCCACTCTTCTCCTGCTGGCCACCGACCGGTGCCACGACAAACGCCTCGACATCGCGTATCGGCAGCGGCCGCAGATCAATACGTGTACCGCCAAGTTGTTGACGCGCCTGTTGCAACGCCTCGCGCGAGGCTTCTTCCATCTGTACCGTAAACTGTACAACGTTGGCAAATCGTTTCTCGCCCTGGTTGCCCGTAGCCGAGGTGCCGGTATAACGCATCTCCAGTAGCTGAAAGCGGGGCTTGCCGTTTTGCTCCTGTGCCAGCGTGAGGTTGCCGGGAGCGTAGTAGAACAGATTTCGGTTTTTGAAGTCCGGGTATATCTCCAGATCGCCGATGGTACGCTTCGGGGTGGCTACAGGCTGCGCCCATGCCGTGGTGGTGAGCCAGCATGCCAGGAGTGTTGCTACGATCATTCGCATTTTATTGGCCATCGGTTGCTTCGGGTTGTACCGGCTCGTCGGCCGATGTTTCCACGTCAAAATGTTTACGGATCATATCCTCACCCACGATGATAAAAGGATCGGAAGCTTCTACCCATTCGCTCATCAGCGTTTCACCGTCAGGCTGAATGAGGGCCAGCTGGTATTGATACTGTAAGTCTTCGCCTTCGGCTACAAACAGCTCGCCACCGGCCAGGGTCTGGTTGTCTTTGGTCACCGTGAGAATCGGCAACATGACGTCCGAGGTACCTTTGGGGTCACCTTGTTTGGAACGAATCATCAGCTTGAGGCTGTTGGCACCAGAATACCCGAGGGGCGTTAATACCTGCACTTCAAGACCCTTCACGCGGCTGGTAGAAGTCCCCCCGAGTATTTTCTGTGTGACCTGTTCGTTGCACGGGCTGCACGGCTTTATGCTATACTCTGCCCAAAGCTTGGTGATGTTGTTCCCGCTTAGTACCCGGTCTTTTTCTTCGGGTGTAAAAGAGGAAAAAGTTTCCTGCGGCGCTACTTCATACGAAGCCAGCGCGATACGTTCGATGGTCAATTCTTTGGATGCCTTTGTTCGCATGACCACCAGGTCGCGCAATACGACCGGGTAGTCGATGGGGTTCAGGAATCCGTTGAGCAGACCATCGGCCTGGGCATACTCCATTTTACCAAAGGTCATGGCGTCGTTGACCTTGAGGCGCACCGGCACAGAAATGGCCTGATCACCTTCCGCGTGTGGTAAGAAGTCGACATTGCCGGAGAGGCCGATGTTGTTCATCATCGCGCCGACCAGGTCGTCTACCCGGCGCTCCATCTTCCACGACACAATGATGGGTTCAAGAAAGTCCGTGGGCACGTTGGTGCTGACACTCTCAGGCTTTACATCAAAGTTGGTGAGCGCGCTGCCAAACGAGACTTTTGGTGTATCCCTCAGCGGCAATGGACGCAAGCGGATTTCCCGCTTCATCTTTTTGCTCAGCAATGTTTCCGCCAGGGCAATGTCATCCTGGCTCACGCCGGGGGTGAGCTCGGCTGTAACGATAACCTCTCCCCGACCCTCGGCGTCCGCGGACAGGTAGTATACATAAAACGAATACTGTCCGGTACTGCGGTCCCATTTCATGTTATAGCTTTTCGGCAAATAATAGAAATACCCTGCGTTGGGATTTTTATCTTCATATACTTCACGGAAGATATTGAGCTTGTCGAGGAAGTATTCAAAGCCGTTCCCCCCCAGCAAGATCGATACGTCTTTGCCCAAGGTCAGGTTAGGGCCTTGCACATCGGTGTTCGTCGGGGCCGTTGTGCCGGTTTGCGGTTTTAGCGGTTTGTAGGGCAAGATGAACATGCCGCTGGTCTTGAGCTTGGTATCGGTGGCCCATTGCTTTCGGCTGTCTTTCACAGCCGTCTTTGTCGCCGGCGTGGCGCGGATGATGTGATAGGGTTTTCTACGCGTGGTATCGGCCGTTGTTGCCGGGACCGTTTTGACGGGTGTTGTCTTGCGTATGATTTTTACCCGGTTCATCTGCTGTCCTGTCGCGGCGGTGACTGTCAGGAGCAACAAGCCGGAAAGGAAGGTCCTATATATTCGATTCATGGGAGTATCCGGTTGGGGTTATTTAAAGTGGCTGATCATTTCTTTTACCTGGCTCGTGCCGACTACAATGTCGAGGTCGCTGGCTTTCTTCCACTGGTCGGACTCATAGCGCGTGCCGTCGGGCATAAATACCTGCAGCATATATTCAAAGTCTGGTGATGCTCCATCGGGCACAAAGAGCTGGCCACCCGACAGGGTGGTATTGTCTTTCGTGATCGTCAGCGTGGGCAGATCTGCCTTTGAAAGACCGTTGGGGTCTGCCTGGAACGAACGAATCCGAACTTTGAGCATCTGGCCGGCTGTGAACTCGAGCGGTGTCAGTATTGTCACGTCGATGTTGCGTACGCGGCTGCCGCTGGTGCCTTTTATGATCTTTTCTTTCACCGTGTTGTTACAGGCGACGCACGGCTTGACCGTATAGTCCATCCACATTTTGACGACACCGGCATCCTGATCGATCCACGTGGGCACACGTGATGCGTCAAACTTCACGCGGGCTTGCTCCGGTACCTCCGGATCTCCCGTTTGCCAGGTATAGATCTTGAAGTTTCCGGTCGGTTCTTTCTTCAGCACGTTGAAATGCGTGAGCACCACGGGAAAGTCGGTTTTGTTCTGCCAGCCGGTGCGCCAGTTCTCCGGTAAAAGCTCAAAGCGTCCAAAGGTGCCCGCGTCGTCGATCTTGAGGTTGAACGGTATACGAATGGAAGCCGGCATACCCTCGCCTGCCGGGTAGACGATCACATCACCATACAGACCGATGTTGTTGAAGAACATGCCCATGAGGTCGTCTATGCGGCCCGTGGTAAACGAGATATAGATGGGATCCATCAGGTCGGACGGCGCGCGGATGGAGATGTCTTTGGATTCTACGCCAAACTGGCCGAGGTTGGAGAATGCGATTTCCGGCGCCTGAGCCATGGGCATTGCGATCAGGTCGGTCACACCGTAGGATGCCTCCGGTTTGCCCTTGATGTTTCCTTCTACGAGCTCGCGCACAAACTTCAGCTCGCGGCTACCGGTCTTGGGCTTGAGTATCGCGGTGACCGTGGTCTCACCCCTGCCGTTGGCATTGGCCGCGCTGTAGGTGGCGTTGAAGTCGTACTTGCCTGTGCCGGCAGTCCAGCTAAGGTTATACGATGCTGGTAAGAAGTAATAGTACCCAGCCTGCATGTTCGCATCGCGGTATACCGTGTTAAATACGTGCAGCACGTCGGGCGCGTTGAATTCACGGTCGGCATCGATCTGGCTCGTGAGGAAGAACGGTATATTGGCCGCGCCACGACGTTCCTTCGAGGGCACGGTGGGTTGTCCCTGCGGCTGTGTCGGCGGCGGTGGCTGCGTGGACGGGTTGGGCGGTGTCGAAGGTTGTTGCGACGGCGGCGTCTGGTTGCCGGGCAGCGTCTTGATCACGGGGCCGGTTTCTTTTAGCGCTCGTTTTGGGGCTACGACAACTTTTTTGGACACAGAGCGCTCAGCCTTTACCTGTGCCTGGACCTGTAGCGTCGCTGTGAGCAGCAACAAGGCCAGCAAGGATCGGAAGCGTATCGTTGCATATCGTTTCATGACTTTACGGTTTAAGGGTGGCGGCCGATTTAAAGGGCATGAGTACCACCGGGATGATCATGGACGCACTGCCACTCACACGCCATTTCTTTTGAAAGGCGTAGACTGTGTTGTCACCCAACACGTCGTCGCCCAGGTCGAGGCTGCCGAGTATACCTTCTTTTTTGGTAAGCGTCAGCGAGACAAAATACGATTCCAGGAAGCCGCTTTTATAGGTACCGTTGCCTTGTTTGAACTGGAACTTCAACTCGGCCGTGCCGTCGCCGGCAGAGAGCTTGCGGCTTTCACAGACCACGTCCGCCAGCGGTTTCTTGAGCTTGTTAAGCACGGCACCGCTCAGCGCCGTGGCGTCGCCCTGAATGCCTTTGACGCTTACCTGCAGGGTTATACTCTGCTCGGTATTGGCCACCACCTTGACGGCGGTGATGCCGGACGCATTGCCGCCGAACAGAGAGCCAAGCGCCGTGGACGAATCGTCCACGGGCTTTAGCTCCTGCTCCTGGGCCATGGCTGCGTGCATGGCCATTGTGCTAAACACCAGGAACAACCCAAGTACACGCATAAGGGGGTTACAATACTTTTGCATCGGCAGGAATTTCATCTACATAGATCAACGCATCCGATGACTTCTTGCGACCGGAGGACAACGTCTTGCTGCCCATCAGGCGCCAAACGATCTCGTATTCATAGTCGTAGTTACCACGCTTGAGCATAAACTCCGCGAGCGCAGCCGGCACTTGTTGTGTGCCTTTGATCGTTACCTGTTCTTCTTTCAGGCCGGCACCGTAGTCGTAGTAGAACTTGACGGTGGCCAGGCGGATCTGGGCTTCTTGCAACAGCTTCGGGTCCGCTTCGACACTCACCGCTACCGGGTGGAATGGCGGCGCCACGTTTAGTCCCAACTGATCGGACTTGGTCCAGTCTTGCTGCACGGTATGATCGCCAAAGAAGCTCCACTTGGTTTGATACTCGTAGGTGAGCCACTTGTCGCGGTCATTGTCGCCCTGGTCTTTCCAACCATACAACAGGCGGAATGGATTGCCTTGTGCATCTTTAAATTCTTTTTCCGCAATGCGTAGCTCATCGTAGGTGACAGCGCCATTGGCATGCGTTTTTTTCATGCTGACCGTGACGAAGTTGATATACTTGCTAAACTGGTCGGAATTCAAGCCATCGACTGACACCAGCAGCTCGCGTTGCTTGTAGAATGGATCGTCGAGGTTCACCGAACGGAAGCAGTCTTTGCATTGCGCGACATCGCTGCCCAGGTTTTCGTCGAAACGGAAGTTGATGGTCTCCATCGTAGCTTTGCTCAAGTCGATGACGTAATGACCCGACTTCTTTTGCTGTTTCATTTCATAGGCAAAATTAAAACTGACGGCGCTGGCGCTTTGTTGAATGCCTTTGGCGATGGTGTTAATTCCATTTGCGATCTGCTCGACTGTAGATTCTTCGCTGCCCGGCGGCATGGAGAAGGGAGCAAACATCATGTCCAGGATCTTCTTATAGGCCACATCCAACATGGATTCCATCTTATCGTCGGCGCCAAAGTTGATTACCTTGATCGTACCATCTTCGCGTAGCTCGTCAAAGGCGGCCTTGATGTCGGCTCCCAGGCTGACATACGGAGTACCGATCCGCACGCCTGCACTGAACTCCTCATGTTTATATACTTTGTCCCAGTCTACCTCTACACGTGCCTGCATGGGTGAGCGGTAGCCGGCAAAGTCCATGACAAAAGAGAAGCTCAGATCAGGTGTGGGCGTCTTACACGACTCCCACAGGATTTTGGCACCGAGCTTCGTCAGTCGGATCGAGCAGGCTGCCTTGTTGCCCACAAATACAGGCGCCCGCCCGACACCGACGACCTTCTTTGTAAAGTCTGATCCTTCTTCGGCGAAGGAGGAGATTAACGCGAAGGTTCCACCTTTATAGACAATCGGACCAACGATTACAGCTTCTTTGTTTTTGGTTTTGCTGCGCAGCATACTCTGTGCGCGTGAGAGCTCAGATTCCGGCACACTGAGCTGAACCAGCGCGTGTACAATACCGCCACCGTCGCCCTCGACCACCTGGTCGGTGCCGGGCTTGGTCTTGACGTTTTGGACATAGCGCAGGAAGGAGAACTGCGGCAGACCCGATAGTGTTTCTCCCAGCCGGAGCTTGTTCGGCAGGTAATAATACTTGGTCGAGTCTGTGATATGTGGGAAGACCAGTAACTCACCACATTGAATGGGTTGATCAATAAAGACCGGCTGTGCCAGTGAGGAGTGAGCGCCGAGCCACCCCGCCAGCAGGAACAGACAGTATATAATATTCGTTTTCATAGGAGTGTCGTTTATGCGTGACGATGGGATGTGCGTATGTGGCTAGCGGAGTATGCGACTGGAATCGGTGAAGTAATTCTTCACTTCGGTGACTGCGCGGGCAAAGTTGATCGTACCGGTACCCACACAGTTGGGACCGCCCAGATGCGGACAGGCCAATTGTTTGACGGCCGCGCGGTGTGTGAAGTATTGCGTAAGGGCCTGTGGCGGCGTAGCGGTCGACAGCGACCGACTGATACTAAATCGCTGGGTGAGTTCGGCATCGCTTATATCGAAGTGCGTTACGATGTCATACAGAGCATACGCAAACATGCTGGACACCAGGCGGTGGTTTGTTTCGGCGGCTCTGCCCGCGGCCGTCCGTGCATAGGCTTCCAGTTCGCTGGCCAGCGCTGTAGCCAGTATCCCCGGATAGCGCAGCCTGTTGTTGGGCGGTGTCAGTACCTGGCAGGCACGCATCATTACATCGAACGCCTCGGTGCGGCTGGGCAGCGCCTGGTCAAAGAAGAACCAAGCGTAGGCCTGAAACATCATTTCGTTATAGAACACATATCTACCGGGTACATCCAGCCAGCGGTAACTTCTTAACTCATAGCGTGCACCCGTATCGATATAGTCGTTCACCAGCGTAATGGTGCTGCGATGCGGCGGCGTCACTTCGCGACTCGCGGGAATTGTCGTTGTAAACTCCATTACGTGCGGCCGGTTCCACATTTCCGGCACACCGGTCAGGAAGGAATGGCTGCCCAGGAAAAGTCGTGAGTCGTTCCGGTTCAACCAATTCAACAGGTAGTTGCGGCCATTGGTGTGGCGCTCCAAGCCCCAGAAAGTGGCGAGCCCCTCGTCCAGCGCCGACTGCTCGTCGGCCTGCAACTCGTCCCCCCAGTGGCCCTTGTCGCCGCCGTACGATATCGCGAGGCCATTGTTACCCCACTTATTGCGAACAATCCGGTTGGATGCATCGTACTCGAGCGCGAACTGCGTGTGCGAGAATTCGTGTACAACCGTTTTATACCAGGCCCACCAATCCGGGGAGCTGGTGCCCATAATGTGATTGGCGGCGAGTTCGCCCAACATTACCCAGCCTTTGTACACGCGGGTGGTATGGTTGCGCTCGCTGCTGGCACACGGCCAGACGCCGAACACGCCGCCGATCTTATCGCGGCATTTGCAAGGGCCTGGTGCCGCTATACCGGCACGGTCGTCATAAAGATTGATCTCGACCGTGTCGACCAGACCGTTGGACATACTACGAAGCTGCATCAGCCGGCGACGGAGGATGGAGCTGGCGTTGGTCAGCGAGTCGTAGGTCTGCACGATCTTCAGGCCGGCGAAGGCGCTCCGGAAGACCGGCGCCGTTTGGTTATCCAGTACAACGTGCGAGAACCCATACGAAGTCGCACCACAATTCGACGGTTGTATATACGAAGCTGTTGCGCCGGTGAAGTTTGTTGTCATCGCGGCTGTAGGCCCGTGAAAATAAACAATGATTTGCTGCGCCCGCAGCGCCGGGATGATGCCGGCTGTCACAGCAAGCGCCAGGACTATATTTCTGATATGCTTTTTCATAGTGGAGCGTTATAAATTGTCGGCAAAGATGAGAGAGCTTGTGCCCGGGAGCTTGCCGGTGCTAATGGTCTTACCGGTCTTGAGTATCCAGTTGATTTCGTATTCATAGGCCAGTGCCTGTGCCGGCATGAGCAGGTCGATCTGCCCGGAGAGTGTCTTCTTTGGATCGAGGCGGAAGTTGCGCACCTGTTCTTTACCCCCCAGCGTATAGGTAACTTTTACCTCGGCCGAGCGCACGCCTTTCTCTTCGAACACGGCCGGATCAGCTTCTATGTCGAGCATCTTCCGCACATACGGCGACGAGACAGGTACAGAGCCCATACTGGTAGTGATCCACGGAGATTCTTCGGTAAAGCCGCCGAAGTAATTCCAGGCTACTTTATAGTCATAGTCCAGCCACTTGGCACGGTCGGCGTCGTTTTTCCAACCATAGATCACCTTAAAGGTATTGCCGGTGGTGTTAAAGTTTGTTTTATCAATACGGATCTCCTGATTGGTCACATCGCCGCCTTCGTGCTTCTTGCGAACTGTGACGTTGGCAAAATTGATATACTTACCAAAGTCTTCGGAATTAAAGCCGTCGAGGTAGGCAAAAACATCGCGTTGTACATAGAGCGGATCTTCCAGGTTAGCTTCACGGAAACAGTCGGTGCATTTGATCTGACCGAAGTTTTCATCGAAACGCATCACCAGATTGTCGACGGTATATTTGTTCAGGTCTATGCTGAACTTACCTGATTGGCGAACCTTCTTCATCTGGTAACTGGCCACGATCGAAATCGAGGGAACGTCTACCTGTGGTATTTCGGCCGGCCCGCTGACGTTGCTACCCCCGGTATAACCGGCGCTCACATCCATCGCCCGGCGGGGGCCGATGCGTACGTCGTCGCGCAACGAGGCATCCGTTCCTCCCGTGGTGGTACTGCCAGTGGTCGATGTCGTGCTCGTACCCGCGGTAGACGTTGTACCTGCCGTAGAGGTTGTGGTCGCAGCAGCGCTCCGACGGTCAGCAGCCGTACGGTTCTCCGCACGGATGGCCGCGTTCTGGGTACGGGCACTGTTGCGTTCTTCGTTCAGCCGGGTGGTGGCGCGGTCCAGCAGGCTCGTGCCGCCTACCCCTGCCGATGCACCTAGCTGGCCGAGGTTGGGAGAACCGGTACCCGAGGCAGGATCAAACATCATCGAAGTAAGTTTGCTATAAGCGGTCTCTAATGCCTTCTCGAGATCTTCATCTTCTCCATATTGTTCTACTTTGATTGCACCGCTTTTGCGCATGTCTTCAAAAGTAGAATTGATCTCACCTGATAGCAGTACCGGGCCGTTGACCGCGGCAGCTGCCTGAAAGACTGTACTTTCATAGATTTGCTCGAAGTTGGCTTCAATCTTCACACGCTTGGGCGAACGGTACCCCTGCATCGTCATCTCGAACGACACGCTCATGTCGGGCGTCGGTGTCTTGAAAGATTCCCACAGGATCTTGGCTCCCTGCTTGTTCAACAAAACGGAAATGGCTGCCTGGTGGCCATCGAGAATAGGCGCCTTGCCAATGCCGAGTACCTGCTTGGTAAACTCACCATCTTTGTTCGCAATGGAGGAGATCAATGCGATCGTTCCATCCGTAAACAGAATGGGGCCTTTTAGTATGGCGCCGGGCTTGATGCGTTGCAGCTCGCGCTCCGCCAGCTTGCGGTGCTCATCCGTTACTTCGAGCACCACGACAGCGTGCACCAGACCGCCTCCGTCGCCTTCCTTGTTCGCGGCATTATTGTCGACATATTTCAGGAACGAGAATTTAGGCTTACCGTTCGCTGCGGTGGCGATGCGTGGCTTATCCGTAACGTAGTAATAAGCGTTTTTATCCGATACATCCGGGAATACTGTCAGCGGCCCGGCTTTTACCGGTTCGTCCAGCATCACCTTTTGGCTATAGACGGTTTGGACGCCCAACACGGTGAGGATGGTTATACATACACAGAGGATCTTTTTCATATATACTTGGGTTTTGGGTTGATGCACAGGCGCTGCCCACAGCCAACGCCTGTTTGTCCGATCAGTTCTTAACGGTATCGAATATTTCCTTGAAACCGTCCAGTACTTTGTCGACTTTGTTTACTTCGCCGTCTTTGGGCGCAATAATGGTCTTGCCCAGCTCTACGGCTTGCTTGAATATTTCAGATTCTTTGTCACGGAGCTGTTCGGGGATCACAGCAAACACATAGTCGTCGTTGATCTTGGCTTCCCAGGGCAATACACATTTCTCGCCGGTCTTCGGCGTGAGGATCAGGCGGTATACATAGCCGCGGGTATCTTTGTCGGTGTAGATCGTCTTTTCGATTAGCCCCTGCCCTTTTGATACAGTCAGCGGAATGTTGGTTTCCACTTCTTTGCCGAACTTCTGGTAGCGCAGCTGCAGCGTAGCACGGGGAATACCCATCTCCTGCATTTGCGTCAGGTCACCCTCGAATTGAATCGTGCGGGGCACCACCGGTGCGGTCAGGTTGATGCCTTTCCAGTCGCCTTTCTCCCACTTCGGGTCGGGCGGATAGATGTTGCCTTTCAGGTTCCAGCTGGTGCGGTATTCATATACGTCCGGGTTTTTGTCTTCGCCGCGAGCATACGTCAGGCTTGCCAGTGTACCTTTTGCCAGCGTGGTCTTGTCGATGGTGATAGCGTCCTGGAAGCTGTTGCCGTTGCTGCGTTTCTTGCGAATATCGACCGATACGGCGTTGACTTCATCACCAAACATCTGCTCGGCCTGACCGTCGAGGATCAGGTGTATTTCGCGGTGTTGGAAGAAAGGGTCGTTTAGGTTTACCGACGTGACGCACTTCGCGTTGTGCTTCACGCCGTCGTACCAGGAGGCCAGGTTTTCCGTCAGCGTTGATTCGTGTACCACGGGAATACGCAGCTTCAGGCTATAGGTCTCGATCCCTATCTTCGTTTTGCTTTCAATCCGCTTGGTGTTGAATGTATATTTATACAGGTCTTCTGACGGCTGGTAACGTTCACCCGGCGCCGGGCTAACCGGCTTGCCTTCTTCCGGCTCTGCAAAATCCTTTTCTGCTACAGACGACAGGAAGTATTCCATAAAAGCGTCCGTTACTTCTTTGGCAATCGGGTTATCGGGCTTCAACTGGTCAAGCTTGATCACAACGGCTTTACTCTTCATGAGGAAGCTGACGAGCGAATCTTTTTCTGTATCGGTAATCTCATCATCCTTTAAGCTGTTGCTGAATGGCATGGTGTCGTCATCTTTATCGGTGTGCGAATACTCGCGGCTATATTCCTGGTAAATCCGGCTGATTTCCGTCCAGTTCACGGTGATGACGCCATCTACGGCAGGGGTTAGTACCTCGTATGCAAAGCGCAGGCTGAGCGACACGTCGGTGATCGAACGGGCCTTCTCAAACGTAGCGGCCAGCAATTGCGCACCGTTCTTTTCCAATATGGCGGCTACGGCCATCTTGGCGCCCGGTACCAACGCGGCTTTACCCGAGGTAACCATATTGGGAGTAAACTTCTCGTTGGTCAGCGTGCCCGATATAATGCGAAAGGTCTCTCCTTCGATGTCCGACTTCAGTGTAACAGGGCCGACGACTTTGGGATTTTTTACTTGCGCATATTTTGGGTTAACGCTCTTCAGATCGCCAATCTTTTGGGTAATCTTCTGCTGTAGCTCCTTTTCTTGCGCGGGGGTTAAGCCCCACTCCATCAGGAAGTGCATCAGGGCGCCTTGTACACCCCCAGCCGCTACGGTCTCTTCTGTCGTATACTTTACGAAGATGAACTCCGGCGTGCCGTCTTCCTTTTTAGAGAGCCGCAGGTTGGTGGGCAAGTAATAATACTCGTTGGAGAAATAGTTGTAGGATGAGCTGGAGGCCGTGTTGGCACGGCCGTAGGCAATTACCTGGAGTCCGTCAGATAAGGTAATGCCTACCTTGTTCTCAGAATCGAGAACCTGACAGAAGCCAGTCAGGCATGCTGACAGGAAAAATCCGATCAGCACGAAACGATTAATCATTGGTCTTTTCATGGTGTGTAGATTGATTAAATAATACAGAGTTGATGAGGCGTTCCTGGACGAAGGATTTTTCGACCTCGTCGCCGGCAGCCTTGATGATCTGCACCGGCAGTTGTGCGACGACGGTCTTGTAAAACTCGTTGGGGGTGGACGACCAGGTAAACGGTATATATTCTTTTGCATCCAGGCTTGTATGCAGCAAGCGGTTCAGGCACAGCAGAACGAAGTCCGTACAGTTGTACTCCCGCGAGTTAAAGTACGGCCGTTCCTCCTGAATGCCGGCTACGATCTCTTTCAGGCGCGCATCCATCATGGGACTGGTGCGCAGGCGTACGAGCGCGTCGCACGGATAGTCGTAGCTGTGCGGCAGGCCCCGGGTAAGGAGATAGTCTGCTGTGATGCGGGTCTCTGCTGACGAGCGCGGCAACGTAAAGTAGCGTGATGCCAGGTTGTCGTCGTGTTCGTCCCACCGAATCTCGGCAGGCCCCCACAGGTCGAAGTAGGTCAGCGACAACGTACGGATGGTATCATTGTACGTGGTTTTTACGCGGTTGATAATGGTGTCGCGCACGGCAATCGTATAGTTGTCAACGGCCAGGCCCACGTGGCCCGTATGGCCATCGTGCGTGGTATAGATCACGAGGTAAATGTCCGTGGGCCTGGCAGCCACGTGGCTGATGTTTACGACAAACAGCATGCAGAGCAAAAAGCGCATCGTATTCATGGCGTTACGTTTAATTGTTTGAGAATGGTCTTAAAGGGCAATTGTAGCGTTACCGGGCGATCGAGCACCGCCCCGTGTGCCGACCGCAGTCTATAGTAGTAGGTGACGGCCAGCGTGGCGGTAACGCTATCGGGGTCGCGCAGGCAGCGTTTGAACTCTTGCACGCCATCGGCATCAAACCGGAACGATAGCGCCATACGCGCACCAGGCGTAGACGGCGGCACTTGTGCCCGCTGTACACTGCGTGTCAGAATCGTGGTCAGATTGTCTTTGCCTACAATGCGTACGCCTTCGTCTGCCGCGCGTACCACGGCCGGGCCAGACAATACAGCCAGGGAGTCGTACCGTGCGCGGAGCTTTCTCTGCACACTGTCCTCGCCCCGGGCCGGTAAGCCCCAGTCGGTAAGTACATGGAAGATACCGCCCGCCGGCGAGCCTCCCTCCGGTTCCCAGGATATGAAGGAAGCTTCCAACACTTGCGTGTCCTGGCGTTGTGAAATGTGTAGCGCCGGCGGCAGGTAATAGTAGCAGTGCGCACAATCGACCATGGCATATACCACCACGGTGGTTCCTTTTACCGGTATGGCCACGCGGGAGGACTCCTCCAACAGCTGACCGAACAGCGGCAAGGGCAAGAGCAGGAACAGGGCAAGGCCGGTCTTCATAGCGATTAGTTGTTTACAGGGATTTCGTCGATGAGAATAACACCGTATTCGTCCTCGCCACTGACGGCGACCTTCTTACCTTCTTTATAGATCCACGTGACCTTGTAGTTTACTTTGTCTGTGCCGAGGGGCAGGATCGCTTCGAGGCTATAATCTTCGCCTTCTTTACCCGGCTTACCAGGCTTGATGGTCACCCGATCTTTGCGGGTGTTGCCGAAGAAAGGGTATTCAATATCCACGGCTACGGCGATGATACCGGCTTTTTGCAGGGCGCCCATATCGCCCATCAGGTCTATGCGGCGATACTTATAGGGTGTATGTAGATTAATGACGGGCGTATTGGCGGATACCCATCCTGTGCTGTAACTGCCGTCGCGTTTGAAGTGCCACTGCGTGTTATAGTCGTATTGCAACCAGTCGGTGCGGTTAGCATCGTTCTTGTTGAGGTAGATCATTTTGGAATTGCCGGTATAATCTTTCAGCGATGCCTGGCTGAGGAACATTTCCCGCAGGGTCTCGTCGCCATTCTGATGGCGCTTGCGCAGTGTCACGCTTACGCTGTTGATCATATTCTCAAACTCGTCGCGGATGCTGCCGTCGAGATTCACGAGCACCTCGCGCTGTTGGTACGTGGGGTCGTCGATGGCCACCTTGCGGAAGATGCGTTGGTCGGCTCCATACCGCTTGTGCAGGTCGCCGATATTGAATGTCAGGAGGTGGTGGCGCGACACCAGCTTTCGGCTGTTGATCTGTACCACGGTCTTGCCACTCGTGCGAACGGTTTGTTTCTTATAGACATCCGATCCGCCGACAAGGCTGCCCAGCAGGCCGCGGTTGCCAAAGATCTCGTCCAGCACGCCGCGGGTCTTTTCCGGGGGAATCGAGTCAGGGCGAACGGGGTCGAACATGAGCTTCAACAGCCGGTCGTAGGCAACGGTGAGCAGGTCGGAGGCGATGCTGTCTTTGCCATATGACTCCATGCGGATAGCGCCATTCTGCACCAACGAACCAAAGGTCTTTTCGACATCGCGGCTGTAAAAGATCGCGTCAACACTCTCGTGCGAATATTCACTTTGTTGCACCTGCGACCAGTCTACGACTAGTTGGCCGTTATACGCACTGGTCAGCCCGGAGAACTCGAGGTCGAATGTAATGGAGATATCGGGGGTGTTCATCTTAAAGCTCTCCATCAGCAGCTGTGCTTTGAGGGGCTCTACGAGGAAGGAGAACGCCACCTTCGAGTTTTGAAATACCGGGGCGATGCCCGTGCCAATCAGCTCTTTCTGTTCCTTACCGTCAATGAGCAGGCTCGACACCAGCATGAACTTGCCGGCGGTGATTTCCACCGGGCTCGTTAGCTTGAGGTCGCGGCGTTTCAATTTTCGGCGTAGCTCATTCTCCGCTTTGCGCACTTGTTCTTCCGGGGTATCGTACAGCACCAGGAAATGGATCAGGCCGCCACCGTTGGCCTCGGTGATCGCACTACTACTCGCAGCACCGTCTGTTTTGACCATGGCGTATTGCATGAAGGAAAATTCAGGCAGGTCGTTGGCGCCGGTGGCCAGCCGCCCGCGCGACGGCAGGTATTTGAACGTGAGGGTGTCGCCATATACCGGGAAGCAGATCAGCCCCGCGGCTTCGACATATTCTTCGGTCAACACCGGCTGGGCAGCCAGTTGCAGGGACGTCAGACCTGCCAGTAAGAGTATAAAGCCAATCTTTTTCATGGTATTTATTTCATGTCTGGAGGTATCAGAAAGAGGTAGTCGTCGGCCAGGACTTTGAGGTCATCCTCTACCTTTTTTTTGCCGGAGTACCAGCTTACCTGGTAGACAATCGGTTGCCCGGCGTCGTGGTATATCGTTGCTTTGGGCGGCTCGGTGTCGCTGTTCCGCAGCAACAGCATCTTTCCTTTATAGGGCCGTCCGAATAAGATGGATGCGAACCGGACACTAATTGTCTGAATCTTCTGGTCGTCCAGGAGTTGCTTGTCGACGCCCAGCTCGATGATGGTCTTTTTCAACGGCGGCTGTATCGATACTGATGGCAGATCGGTTGAAAGCCAGCCCGTGGCCGGTGTTGTTACCATACTGTCGACGCCGATGAACTTCCACCCTACTTTGTATTTATAGTGCAGCCATCCGTTGGTGCGATCGCCGAGGCGCTGGTAAGTCAGGGATTTTACAATGTTGCCCGAGTCGATGGCCATCTTGTTGAACTGTAGCACGCCGCTGTAGCTATTGGCGCTGGTATCCGGATAGTCCTTCTGCACCAGTATGGAAGCCTGGTCGATGATGTCGCCAAAGGCATGGGTAAAGGCGCCGTCAATCTGAAAGTGGATATCGCGCTGTTGGAAGTCGGGATCGTTCATATCGACAATGCGGAAGTAACGCTTGTCGTCCTTAAAGGCATCGTAGAAGCCGCGAATGTTTCCCGCGGAATATACCGGTACTTTAATGACCGTGGACTGGGTCATATCCAGGGTGAAGTGAAAACTGCGGATCTCCTTCTTAGACTTTAAGACCAGCTGGTCGTCCGGGATATATTGTTGTGTGCCGTCACCAACGAAAAAGCGAACAAAGGCGCCGCGTTGGTACCGTTCCTTGAGGTCTGAGGGTTGTGCAGCCGTGGTAGTCGCCGGTGCTTTCGCCCAGCCGGTATTGACATCGAACATGGTGTCGAGTACCCGCTCGGTAATAATATTGAGAATATTCTGGTATACTTCGCTTTTGACGTCCAGGCCGGCGGTCATATCCGCCACGTCGATGGTAATGGCACCCGTCTGGCACAAGCTATCGAGCACGTGCGAGGCCTGTTGGCGGCTGAAGCCCGACTGTTTGTTTTTAAACGAGCTGAAGTGATTGTATACCAGCTCCAGGTCTGCGTTCACCCGTGCTTTATACGCTTTGATCTTGGCGCGAAAGTAGCCTTCCACGACGACAGATACATCCGAGGTAGCGCTGCTAAAGGACTCCCACAGCAACGTCGCCCCTTCGGGTGGCAGGTGCGCGGCGATAGCGGCCTTCGAGCCGGGTAAAAAGGGTGCACTACCAGAGGTAATGACCCGCGCGGTAAACGGACTTTCGCCGTTGGGATTGAGTATTGTTGATACAATACGGAAGCCCGGGGCTGTTTCACGATCATCGTATTCCTGCATCGGCACCGCGCCCATTAGCGATGCCTTGGGGAATCTCTCCCGTAATTTTTTTTCTAGCAAACGCGCCTCGTTCGGAGAAAGGGAGAATTGTACCAGTACATGAAACAGCCCACCTGAGCTCTCGCGTGTTCCGCCGGTGTATTTGATACACGAAAACTCAAAGTCGCCGTTCTCGAGTACCGACACCCGTGGGTAAGGTGGTATGTAATAGTATGCGTTGCTATTCTCACTGTCTTGCAACAGTTGGATGCCATTGACCTCGATCCGGCCTTCGTCGTACTTGACGATGGCCGATGCCGTGAGCACCGGAAGGAGACAATACACCGCGACACATACCAGTAATCTAATCATATACAAAGGGGTTAAGGGAATTCCTTTTTATATTTCAAGGCTTTGTCCGGTGGGAAAGCAAGTGGTTACCAGAAACAGGAAATATTTTTTTTACTTCTTTCAACTATCTTTCCGATCGCCAGGCGACAGAAAATAAAAATGGTTTTTAGGAGAACCTTTTGTTATTTTGATGGACAAAGGAATATTATAATGGACTTGCGGATTCGGTCTTTGATAAAAGATATAAAGGAAGACAATCACCTGGTTTTGAAAGCGCTGTATAACTATATGAGGCCTGAATTCCTGGCGTGGTTTAGCCGGCGCTATTACTGCCGGATAGAAGACGTGGAAGACGCCTACCAGCGGTCTTTCAACATCTTCTATTTCAACGTGCGGGAAGACAAGGTTGCGATGCAGGAGATTAAAGCCAGTACCTACCTCTTCTCCATCGGCCGCAACATCATGCTGCAGGTGCTTAATAAAGAGCCAAAGAACAGAACGTCGCTGGAAGATGTGCACGAGCGATCGATGGAGCACGTCAGTATTGACTATGACATGGAAGACGCCTACCGCAAGGAGGTGATCGTGCGATTGCTCAATCAGCTCGACGAGACCTGTCGAAATGTACTGGTACTCAGTTTCTACCGGGACTTTTCGATGGAATCCATCGCCACGGAACTGAACTTCAAGAGTGAATCGGTGGCGAAAAAGAAGAAACATCTTTGTATGAAAAAGCTGAAGGAACTTGTCGACAAGCACAATATTGTGCGCGACAGCCTGGCATAAGAGGGGTATAAAATTTTGCGAGATGGACGAGGAACTGGAATTTGAATGGATTGAAAATTATCACAAGGGCCAGCTGAGCCTGGACGAGCGTCAGGCATTTCTGGACCGGCAACAGGCCGACACCGCCTTTGCGGGCAAAGTACGCTCTTACCGCGAGATCATGGACGGCATTGCTTACTACGGTAAACAACAGCCCTTTGCCGAGACCATTCGCGGCTGGGAGCAGGAGATCAAAACACAGGCGGGAGCAGGCACGCTTACCGCGAATCAGACAAACACGGCTGATAATACTGTGCCCGATAAGAAAATCGTACCGCTGTACCGCTCGTATGTCTATTGGGCGGCCGCCGCGGTATTGATACTGATTGTAGGCTCGGTATTGTTGTTACGCCCCACCCCAACAGAGACGTTGGCTTTATACGAAACATACTATAAACCATATCCCGACGTCTTTAACCCTTCGGTGCGCGGCGAATCCAGTACATCGACAACCTCAACACGGGAGAAGGCTTTTGCCGCGTACCGTGCGGGCCGTTATGAAGAAGCGCTTCAACTCTTTCACGCGTTGACCGGTGATAATCGTCAGGAACAAGACAACATCCGGCTATACCTCGGAAATTGTTACCTGGCCCTGGATTCGTTGGACGCTGCGGGCAAGGCCTTTTTATCCATCGGCGCGGATAGCCACATTGCCAGCCAGGCAAAATGGTACCTCGCCATGACATACCTCAAGGCTGGAACCGCCGATCGTGCAAAGAGTGTACTGCATACGTTGGTGGACGAAGGCGGCAGCTATGCAGACCGGGCACGTGAGATACTGCAGAAAATAGAATAGTCTATTTTATATAAAACCCTTTAATCCCACTTTTATGCCAAAAACAAAACCCCTCAACACAACCGACAGTACCCGTGACATTAATGACACGCGGCCGGCGATGAAAAAGCCGACAAAAAAAATAGTCGCTACGCTAAGCAATACCAAATCAACCATTACACGCCATGGCAGCACGAAACGAAAAGGATAGTACTAACGACATTAACGACAGCCGCCCGATGATGATGATCCGCACGGCGTCCGCAGCGACTGGCGCGCTATCATTGCTGTTATACGTTCTCTTTCAAATACTTCACTGCGGGTGCCGATAACCCCGGTATAGATACTCTGTTTCTCACCTTTTTCCAGGTGAGAAGCAGGGTTCCTGTTACGACCAGAAAGATCATGCCGGTCACGACACTGTATAAAAACGGATCATCCTCTCCCGGTATAATCCGGTGGGTATTGCCCCACGACACCATCCCAGCCCAATAAGCAGGATGCGACGTATACTGATCAGCCTCCTGTAGATATTCGCGCTGCGCCAGCGCCAATGCCCTACCAATTGTCTCCTGGCCCAAGCCTGCATAAAACTTTTGCATGAGCGATGCCGTGGTACCGTCATCGATACGCCACAACGACATGACTACATTGCGCGCACCTGCATGGAAAAAGCCGCGCGCCACGCTGTAGACACCCTCTGCCTGAAAAGATTTGCCATAGCCGGTCTCGCAAGCGCTTAATACGGTTAGGTCCGCCTGTAACCGCAAGTTGTATAATTCATGGGCAAAGAGCTTGTCATCCTGAAACTGTAAATAACAATTATAGATGTCTTGCGCGTCGGCTTTACCGTGCAGGGCGAGATGCAGAATGGCATAGTCCGGTGCTTGCTCCAGGAACGAGCGTTTACCGGCTGTTTTACCTGCCATAAACGTGCCCCGCATAATGTCGGAAATTGCCTTTAGTTCCTGGTGTGCTCCGGGTAGGCTCCCGGGAGTTTGCTCTGTACCGTCTGACCACCCATAAGCCAATAGGTTGCGGCGCTGCATGCGTTCCACCGGATTAGCAAAGAGCGAAGCAGCGTCGTATGAATACGCCACAGACGTGTGACGCACCAAGTAATCCAGCTGACGATAATCGACGCCCCCTTCCTGACGGGGCGGCGTCAACAACAACGCCTGGAACGGTAGCAGATTCAAAATACCATCCGGGACAATAAATACCGGTGGCAATGCCTTATTTGTTTTTAGATTACAAGCACGGAAAATAGGAGCCAGCAGCGTTTCTCCCAATTGGCTGGCCAGGTGAGTATATACAGCATAGTCATCTTGGAGCAACGTCTCCCGAATACCTGCCGCGAACAGCTCGCCCAGGGTGCGCACATCCTCTTCGATCGTTCCGATTGGTAGCCGTAGCAAGTGCTCTTTGCCGGCAAAAACAACAACAGCATAGATATACGTTCTCCCCGTAAAATATTCGACAAAGACAGCATTATCGCCCAGTTTGCTCTTCAACAAGCTAAGCTCCAGGTGGCCGGAGGGCTGATCGACCACGACGGCCCCGGGATATTTTGTGCCAATCCGTTCTTGCCACAGTCGGAGCTTTTCTTCCTCCGTCACCAGGGAAGTGTTGATGGCACGTTCAAGAGAGTCCGAAAGAGCCTGTTGTTTGCTTAGTCGCTGTTGTAACGTGGCGATGGCATGCCGGATGGTACGTTCCTGCTGTATAATGCTGTCGGGAATTTGTCGTTGCAACTGCCGGCCTACCTCTTCCAACCGTACACGCAAAATGCGGCCTTTGCTTTTATCGATCAGGTTAAAGGCTTCGCCAATATACCGGGCGTCGCCCGTGCGGCCATAGAGGTGATAAGCACATGCCAGCGCATTCTCATAAACGGTGTAGTTGGTACCGACAAACCGCAAGCGTGAGCTCTCGCGGTCCTGTGCTTCCCAATGCAGATCCATCAGCCTGTCCGCGAGTTTAAAACAGTCCAGGGCCAAACGCCAGTAAGTATACGGCTGGCCGTGCTCGGCGGCAAGTTTCATGAGAAGGTCACCTTTTTGTGATAGTTCCCGATAGCACTGTGGAATATTCTTCAGACGCTCAAACGAAGGATTGCGCATATCGTCCGGCGCCCGCATTTCTTCATTTACGGCAATACAAATACCTCGTTGTAGATAGAGTAACCCCTCCTTATATTTCCCTTCTTCTTCCAACACCTCGCTGATGTGCCGGCAGACATTGGTCATGTCCAAGGGATTGGCATCGGCATAATGCTCCAGCATCGCGAGTGCCTGGCTGAATTGCTGCAGGGCCTGCTCGTATCGGCCGTCGGCGTGTAATGCCTTGCCCCGGATGGTCAATACATTGGCGATCTCCACAGAGTCATTTGCATTGCGTGTCATCAATATATGACGTGCGCTGTCTATACAGATCAGCGCCGGTGAGATCCGTTTGGAGTCGGTGTAGGCAATCGATAAGTTTCGGTAATCATTGGCCATCTCGGTTGTATACAAGGTACCATTGGCACGACGCAGACCAATTGCCTTTCGGTAGTACACAATAGACTTATCATGCGCCCCCTGATTGTTGTAAATATTAGCCAACATACCATAACAACGGATCAATGCAGGCGTGTCGACCGGACGCATACGCTCCAGGGCGCCAATGGCCTGGAAGGCATAGCCACTTGCCTTTTCAAAATCGTTCTTGATCCGGTTCGTCGTCGCCAGGTTATAATAGCTGCGGTAGAGCTGCTTGAGGTCAATCGTCACGGATCTTGTCAGAATTTCAACCGCATGCAGGAAATTCTCTTCCGACGAAGCATAGTCCCGCAAGGTGTACCGGTAAACTTCACCCAGGCCGTTGTAACTTTCAGCGACAAGCACATGCTCGTTGCCGAGCAATTCACGACGCATCGACAACGCCTTCCGGTGAAATTGTATTGCCTTCTCCGGTTGGTTAATGAGGTCGTACAACACCCCTGACGTGTAGAGAGCATCCGCTCCTTCCTTACTGCCAATATCCGCATGGGTGGCCATGGAACGAGCACTATCCAGGTATAACGTAGCGTGATCATAGTCCCTGCGCTTCATGAAGACATTGCCGATGCCCGTACAAGCTGCCATGTGCTGTTGGACAGCATTGGCGAGCAACCCTCGTTGCGCGACGGTTTGGTATAGAAACAACGCACTATCATATGCGCCGCGCTGGTATACTTGATTCGCTCGGGTTAATAGATGCTGGATAGACTCTTGCTGTGACGCGACCGCATTGGCGTTCGCGAAGAAGCACCACAGCACGATAACAGCCAGAAATACATTTCTACTGCGCATAGAGGGGTCCGGGTCAGGGAAGTGCATGCAAGGTACTATGCGCGGCTTCGATATGTACCCGCTCCTTGCATTCTCCGGAAAAACACCCTAATTCAATACCTTATTTTACAGGTATACTTCTGATGGTACCTACGCGTAGGATGGGGTCATGAGATGAGCATCGCCGCTTTCGGATTGCAATGGTAATACATTGATCTCCTGCCACCGCATGCGGTATGCATTCATGGCAAATTTACCGAGCTTGTTTGTAAGCCGATGATTGACGTATGCACCGACTACCGCACCGATGCCGGGTATGAGTTGTAACAACTTTGCAAGATCGATATAGTCACGGTACTCTTGTTGAAAACTGCGCCAGTCGAATTGATGAATGTCGTCGGGCAAGTTCTTTTTTTCTTCTGACCAGCGCGCCATCGTTGCATATGTGTTATTGCGGTGTTTCTGGCTGGAGAACGCAAGCTGAAAGATGTGCAGCAGGTAGACGCGTTCTTTGTAATCGCGGGTTTCGAATCCGTATGCGGCCGCGATCTCAAACAACATTTTCATTTTGATACTGAGCCAAAGTGGAAAGTCGGCAAGTCCTAATAAGAAGCCTCCTGCACCGGTGATGGCGCCTTCAGTTGCGGCGGTATTCGTGTAGACACGTATCCGCTCCATCACTACGCGTTCACGATCTTGAAGTGATCCCTCACGCACGGCGGGACGATTCGAGATCTTCGCGCCAAAGATCATGGCACGCGTCATTTGCTTGATGGCTGTCGTCAGGGCGCGATGCACTTTCTCCGGTATGATGCGGTTCACGCGTTGCTGCATACCGCGGGATAGCATATTGAGCAGCGATGGTCTGCGCTGCATGTCGTGTTGCCATTGCCGGAGCTCGTCGAGCGCCTGGCGGTCGTACGGTGTGGAGAGGTATGTGATACGCTGCATAATCGTGTCCTTTAAGATTGTATACGTGAAATGTTGTGCCACGTTTTCCAGACAGATGCCACTCCTGCACGAGGAATTTTTTCCACAGCCCTCGTCTTTAACGTGTCATAATTTGTTCGCGCGATCGAATTTTTCTACTTTACTTCCCATCAAACAGCCTGTTATGGAAGAAAAAGAGATCAAGATCAGGAAGGGTGACAACGATCTGACAAGCGAGGTAAAAGGTTTCGATCAGGTCGTGTTTCTACGCTGGAATGCAAATGTTCCGCTACTGTATAATGGCGCCATCATTAACAAGGGGGACACGGTTCGCAAAGAAGATCCGTTTATCATCTCGCAACAAACGACTGAGCATGAATTTATTGCCACTATACAACTTCGATGACGTAACGCTTTTTATCAAAAAGAGGCCGCCTCATGTATTTGAGACGGCCTCTTTGTTTATGCGGATCTGTATTTTTATTGTGCGAGGTATGCGTCGTTCTGCCCCAGGTTGGGATTGAGGTCACGCTCTGCCTGCGGAATCGGGAATACAAAACGTCCGGCATTGGGATTCACCATCATTTCTGTTAAGGCGAGCTCCGTGCGGGTGTAATCGAACCACGCTTCGCCTTCAAACATCATCTCGAACCGCTTCTCATGCTGCACGTCGGTTACAAAGGCTTGCCAGTCAGTAAAGGTGCTAATGTCTTCCGTCTCCAGGCCGGCGCGGTCGCGCACAGCTTTGTAGTAGGTGTATGCGTCGTTGGTAACGCTTTGGGCGTTGCGCGCTTCTGCTTCAGCATAGATCAGGTATACCTCGGCCAGGCGGATGATCGGGAGGTTTTGCGCAGCCGGACCCGCCGGATATTTGCCAATGTAGTACTGGTCCCCCACTGGCAGGATATTAAAGTCCCGGCGCACGTCGGATACATCATATTCGTCATAGATGGCCTTGCTGGTAGAGAAAATCCCGCCGGTCTGTGCAACATTCTTCGCCAGCTCGTTTTGCACCTGCGCGTCATATTGGATCTCAAAGATAGATTCCGTGCTGTTTTCTTTCGTCCACACGTCACCATAGGTTCCCGGCAGTGAGTAGCCGCCGTTCATAATCACATCGCCCGCGAGGTTTGCCGCCTGCAGGTAATCGCCGCGATACAGGTTTACTTTTGCCAGCAGCGCTTCTGCCGCCCATCGGGTGGCGCGCCCCAAATCTGCCGCGGCGGTGTAACGGCTCGGCACTTCTTCGTAGCCGCTGAGGTCGGAGACAATTTGATCGTATACTTCTGCGGCCGGTGCGCGTGTCACTCTCAGGTCTGTCGAGCTGGACGTAGTAGGTGTTGTGATCAAGGGCACGTCACCAAAACTCCGCACCAGGTTGAAGTACGTGAGCGCACGAATAAACTTGGCTTCACGCAGCAGTCCCGCACGGGTGGAGTCGTTTGCGAAGGTTACCTCGCCTGCGCGATCTTCGGATTCCAACGCCAGGATGTTGTTGGCTGCATTGATCGTGGCATACGAGTTCGCCCAGATGTTAAGTGTCCAGGGGTTGTCGATGTTCACGGTATTGCTGGTGAACACCATGTACTCCGGATACTGTTGAATACTAACCACCTGGCCTGCGGCGAACTCGGGGATGATGATCATTGCCCGCCCGTAGTAGTTCGCATTCACCAGGGAGTTGTAAAGCGCAATCATCGCCGAGGTAACACTCTTTTCGTCAGTGAAATACTGCTCGGACGAGATTTGGTCAATGGGCTCTTTGTCCAGAAAGTCGCTGCAGGAAACTGCTGTCAGCGATGCGATTCCTAAAAGGATATAGTAACTGAATTTTTTCATGGTAGCGTCAAATTAGAAAGTCATGGTAAAACCGCCGGTGAAGATGCGCGGCTGCGGATAGCTGCCATAGTCATACCCGTAGATCAAGCCGGGGTTTGATGCGCCTCCCTGCGATGTACCTACTTCCGGATCGTAACCACGGTACTTGGTAAATACATGGGCGTTCTGCACGGTAGCATATACGCGCAGGGCTTTGATGTGCCATTTGTCGGTGATGGCCGTAGGCAGTGTATATCCTAACGTGATGTTGCGCAGGCGGAAGAACGATCCATCTTCGATGAAGCGAGTGGAGATGGTGGCGTTGTCAAAACTGGCCGGCGCGGGGCGTGGCACGTCTGTCACGTCACCCTCCTGGCGCCAGCGGCGTGTCCAGTCTACCAGACCGTTGGAAGTACCGCTGCCGGAAAGTACACTGAACAGGTTGTAGTTGAAGATGTCATTGCCGTAGGAGAACTGGCCCATGACGCTCAGGTCGAAGTTCTTGAAGAAGAACGTGTTCGTGATGCCGCCAAAGAAATCAGGATTAGGATCGCCGATGATTTTGCGGTCTTCCGGGAAGGTCGGCGGGCCGACGGTGCCATCGTTGTGCTCGAAGTCGATCATGCCTGTCGTGGTGTTGACACCCACCATTTTGTAGCCAAAGAAGGAACCGAGCGGTTCGCCTTCGCGGGCAATATTCAGGTAGTTACCCAACCCGCCGAGGATGTCTCCATTGGGCAGCGACACAACTTTGTTACGGTTGAAGGTCATGTTGAGGGAGGTTGTCCACCGGAATGCACCGATCAGGTTGCGCGAGGTGATCTCAAATTCAAGACCTTTGTTTTGGATCTCCCCTACGTTCCGGAGGGCAGTGGCAAAACCGGAGGTGCGCGGTATTTGTACGCCAATCAAGAGATCCGATGTGTTCTTTATATAGTAATCCGCCAACAGCGTGATACGGTCATCGAGGAAACCTGCATCCATTCCGATGTCGATCTGCTCGGTGGTCTCCCACCCCAGGTTCGGATCACCCAGGGTTGATGGAATATAACCCGGCTGACCGAGGTAGTTGCGACCGCCTGAGTACAGGGAATAGCTGGCGTAGTTGCCAATGTCCTGGTTGCCGGTAATACCCCAGCTGGCACGCAGCTTCAGGTTGCTGATGTTTTTATTTCCGGCGAGGAACGGCTCCTGCGAGATCCGCCACGCGGCGGCTACTGCCGGGAAGAAACCGTAGCGATTGTCCGCGCCAAAGCGTGACGAACCGTCTACACGGAAGTTGGCAGTCAACAGATAACGATCTTTGAACCCGTAGTTAGCACGTGCAAAGTAGGATGCGATGGCCCACTCCTGTGCACCGGCGGATGCGCCCGTGACCGTACCGCCCGCCGAAATCCACTCGATGTCGGTACGGTTATAGTTTGAACGACGAGCATCAACCCAGGTCAGCTTCGATCCCTGAAAGGAAACACCACCGAGTAAGTTGATATGGTGCAGATCGTTCAGACGCTTATCAAACGTGAGGGTATTTTCATTTACCCACAGTTGATCACGTGTACTGCGGCTTGCGCCAAGGCCTTTGTCTACTACAAAGGCGCGGATGCCTGTGCCGGGCATAAAGAAGCGCTCATCAATGTAACTCATGTCAGCGCCGAAGTTGGTCTTGATGCTCAGGCCTGGGACGATCTGGTACTCCAGCGCCGTGTTGGCCAGAATGCGGAAGGTCTCGGCAATATTTACCGGCAGCTCCAGCATGGCCACGGGGTTCTCGCGTGATAATACGACCTTGTCAAGTCCCCACGATCCGTCTGCATTGTGCACCGGTATATTCGGCGGTGTCACAAACCCGTTCTTGGTAGCACCTTCTTTCGAGTTTTCCTCCTGTACGCGGTTGTTGATCGCGCGCGTGAGGTTGATATTCGACGTGAGCTTAAAGCGTTTGCTGAATTGATGGTCTACGTTCATGCGGCCGCTGATGCGCTCGAAGGATGAGTTTAACAGGATCCCCTCCTGTTTGTAATAGCCGAGTGAAGTATAATATTGGGTGGATTCAGATCCTCCCGAAGCAGCAAGCTCATAGTTTTGCATAGGTGCTGTGCGGAATATTTCGTCCTGCCAGTCGGTGTCTACATCTGTAGACATGACCGCCGGGTTCGGCGCAGTGCCCAGGTACTTGTAGTAGTCGGCCATGTAATCGACGTACTGGGCGGTATTCATCATTTCATACTTCCGCTCTTTCGGCATTTCTGACACCCCGGCATACGCGTTTACCATAATCTGATTAGTGCTGGGCTTGCCACGTTTGGTAGTGATCAGCACTACACCGTTGGCTGCACGGGCACCATAGATAGAGGATGACGCGGCATCTTTCAACACCTCAACAGATTCGATATCGCTTGGGTTAATGGAGGACAGGATGTTGATGCCCGAAGTGCCGCCGCCAAAGTTAAAGTCACTTCCACCGACGAAATTCGTGGTGCTGTTGACCGGAATACCGTCCACGACATAGAGCGGGTCAGAACCGGCGTTGATAGAGGTTGTTCCGCGGATACGGATGCTGACGCCACCGCCCGGTGAACCACCCCGCTGTGTCACCTGCACGCCACCAGCCTTACCTTGTATGGCCTGGCTCACGCTGGGCAGCAGGTCGTTTTCGATCTGCTCACCGCCAATGGTGGATACGGAGCTTGTCAACGTGGCGCGGTCCATTGTGCCGTAGCCCACGACGACCACTTCTTTCAGGACTTTCTGCTCAGGTTCCAATGATATATCGATACTCTTTTGCCCTTTGATGGGAACTTCTTTATCTGCGAGGCCGACGAATGATACGACCAGCGTCTCCTGACCGGTTTCGACCATCAGGGTATATTTACCGGCTGCATCTGTTACAACGCCCTTGGTAGTACCCTTTACCATTATACTGGCGCCGGGAACAACGCCATCGTCCGGCGAGGATACAGTACCCGTTACGCGAAATGCGCCGGTCGATACTGTGGATGTGTCTTGCGCGGCTACACGCGTGCTATCCGTTCTGGTACTATCGGTGCGGGTACTGTCGACTGCAATCCTGGCCTTTGTCGAGTCGACTTGAATCAACGAATCGGTTTGTGCCATAAAGGCTTTGTCCTCTTCGGAGATTTTGGTGGTGTCTGTTACCGGAGGTTGTGTGTTTGTAGTGTCACCCGGTTGTCGGTCTTGCGCCCAGCCCGCGGTGGCGGATAGAATGCAAAGACAACTAGCGTAAAAAAAAATCCTCATAATTAAAGTGTTTGTAAAGTCGCTTGGACGTAAGGTAAACTCATGCCACACCGCAAAAGGCGGGTAAAAGCCCTATTTAGTGGTCAAATGGCGTTGTAACAGGTAACAAATGGGGAAAATCTTAGAAAGGTGGTTCCACACACCTGTTGCGAAATTCAACAATCTGTGGTATTCGATCTCATAAAAAAACTGAGGTACACTTATTCCGAAATCGTTTGATATTCCCTTGATTTGCACGGACAAACCCAGATTTGCAGGTCGCGACCCCGGACGGCGGATTGATTTTCATCTCATTTTACACTAAACTTATAAACGAGTTTTTACCTGAGCAGACCTTGCAACCACTCCGCCACCATAGCGATGAAGAGCTTTTGAAGCTGATCCGCGCGTCCGATAAGGCGGCGTATGAGGAGATCTTTCACCGGTATTGGTATCGCTTATATAGGATGGTATTCAAGAGCACGGGCGAGCACGAAGAGGCGGAAGAGATCGTACAGGAGCTGTTTTTGAAACTGTGGAAACGACGCGAGGAGCTCAAGGTCGTGAACCTCTCCCACTACCTGCTGGGTTCCGTCCGGAAACAATTGATCGATAAGATCCGCTCGAAGATCGTCCACCAAAAATACTGGGACCACTACCGCGCTTTTATTCCCACCAGCGCTAACGAAACCGACAGCGCCGTGGCATTTGACGAGCTCAATGCTGAAATACAACAAGCCATTAAACAGTTGCCCGAGAAATCGCAACAGGTGTTTCGCCTGAACCGCCTCGAAGGGCGCTCCATATCGGAGATTGCGCAATTCCTGAAATTGTCTGAGCGTGCCATCGAGTACCATCTCACACAATCCTTAAAGCAGCTTCGCGCGCATCTGAAAGACTATATCATCTCCCTTCTGCTTTGGGTTTTTCTCTTTTGACAAGGCCTGCCACGGATACACCGTCAACGGCGGGGATGTCTCCGTGTTTAGCCCGTGTATTCTCCGAGTATAGCCCGAGATAAGCCCGTGTAGAAGGACGGAGATATGAGGGGCTTCTCCCACGCTCGGCTAACACTCCTGTCGGTTTATCCCAGCCAATTTGCCCATGGAATTCTCAAACGATTGCGCTAAAACGAAGAAAATCAGCTAGATCCGGCCTCGTAAAAAATTTTCGTCCGCGGTTTACGGTAAATCCCGACTTATCCGACTTCTATTCCAGATAAGGCCAAATAAACCGAACCGACGCGATGGACGCTAAAGAATTTGATTCCCTATTGGAACGTTACAACACCAACACCTGCACGGCTGCGGAAAAACGGCTTGTCGAACATTGGATGAACAACCTCCAATCGCAAGACATTGAGATCCCGGAACATGCCCGGGACGCTATAAAAAACAATCTTTGGGTTAAGATTGATAATCAGGTTTTGGCGGAGTCATCTGCCAAACCTGGTTTCGTTTACTGGAAAGTGGCGGCGGCGGTGGCGCTGCTGATTAGTTGCAGCTTTCTGCTATACCAGTACTTCACACCCGCGGCAACCGGTGATGCGCCGATGCGCCTGGCGGAGGGCGACCTTATACGCTTCATCAACACTACGCGTGAACCCGTGCGGGTGCCCCTCAAAGACGGAAGTACCATTGTCGTACAACCAGGAGGCGAGCTGCGATACCCGGAGACCTTTGGCAACCAACGCGAGGTATTCCTTTCGGGCGAAGCCTTCTTTGATATAGCACGCGACCCCGCGCACCCCTTCCTGGTCCATGCCAACGAGCTCACTACACGGGTATTGGGGACGAGCTTCGTGATCAAGGCATATGCCGACCGGAAGGAGATTGTCGTGTCGGTACACACGGGTAAAGTGTCCGTCTTCCCGACGGCATTGCCGGGGAGCATCACATCGTCGCGGGAAATCATTCTTACACCCAACCAGCAGGTGGTATACAAACGTCAGGAAGGTATAGCAGAGAAGCAACTGGTAGAAAGCCCGGCCGTATTGGTGCCGGTGCCGAGTACCACGCTGGTCTATACTAACGAGCCCGTAGCGAAGCTGTTCCGAACGCTGGAGACGATGTACGGCGTACCGATTGACTTTGATGAACACAGTATCGAGCAGTGCCGCATTACGACCGAGCTGACCGACGAAGGCCTCTTTGAGCGGATGGAAGTCATCTGCCACGTCATCAATGCCACGTATTATGTAGAGGATGGGCATATCCGGGTGGAGTCCCCCGGATGTACTGCGAATTGAGCCTGTTGAAATGATACGAACTAACCTAAACCCTAAACCCTTGCTGCCTATGCAAAAATAGCACTACACTCCCCATATTCTTTAAAAACAAAAAGAGGCAGGTGATGTCGTGACCATCCCCCACCTCCATCAAGCCCTGCTGAGAAATCAGCCTGGCCGGTTTTTGCCCTTTTCACAAACAAAAACATCTAAATCTATGAATAAATCCAGACCTGTTCAATATGGGCTGTTATTGTTTCTTATGCGAGTGACACTAATTAACCTATTGATCGTCTCATTCACCATATCCATGGTGTATGCTATTGACGCCGAAGCCCAGGAAGTGCTGGACCGGCGGGTGACGCTTGATGTCGACGCCGTCGAAGTACAGGACGTGCTGACACTGCTCGGCAAACAAGCAAAAGTCAAATTCACCTATAACCCAAGTCAGATACCGATTCACAACCGCATTACCATGCACGTGATAGACCAGAAGCTATCGGATGTGCTGACGAATGTGCTGCATGAAAATATAGACTATAAAGTTATCGGCAAGCAGATCGCCTTGAAGCCCCAGCAACCTTCGCTGACAACAACGGAGCAGCCCGTGGCCTCGACGACAGATGCCGTGTATGGTCCGATCATTACCGGTAAGATTACCGACGCTACCGGCGCACCTTTGCCGGGCGTAAACGTAATTGTAAAAGGAACGACGATCGGAACCACAGCAAATGCCAACGGCGAGTATACATTGGAAATACCGGGGGGCGATGCAATACTGGTATTCTCCTTCATTGGCTATGCCACGCAGGAAGTATTAACCTCTGGCCGCACCACCGTGGATGTTACGCTGGAGGAAGACATTCAGTCCCTCGGCGAGGTGATTGTAGTAGGCTACGGCACGCAGGAGAAGAAGGAAGTTACGAGTGCGATCTCGCAAGTGTCGGGTGACGACATACGCAAGAGCTCGGCTATCTCGATCTCCAACTCCCTCGCCGGGCGCATGCCCGGCCTGATCGTCAACCAGCGCAACGCCGAGCCCGGACGCGACGATGCCAGCATTTTCATTCGCGGTATTGCCACGACCGGTAGCAGCCAGGCCCTGATCGTCATCGACGGTGTGGCCAACCGCGACGGCATTTCGCGTCTGGATCCCAATGACATTGAAACGCTGACAGTGTTGAAAGATGCCTCGGCCGCGATCTACGGCGCGCAGGCTGCCAACGGCGTGGTGTTGATTACGACCAAGCGCGGCAAGACGGGTAAGCCGACACTAAACTATAGTTTTAACCAGGGTTTTGTCAGTCCCACCCGGTTTATGGAGATGTCGGATGCCGCCACGTTTGCACGCAGTGTGAATGATATCTTACCAAACTCCTATACCGACGAGCAAATAGCGCAATATCAAAATGGCACACGTCCCAGTACCAACTGGATGAAGGAGTCGTTTGATGGCCACTACCTGCAAAACCGGCACAACCTGACGTTGACCGGTGGCACCGAGGCGGTGAAGTACTTTATCTCCGGTGGTACCGCCTATCAAGGTCCGCTGCTGACGGGCGATGAGACTACCAAATACCGTCAGTACAACCTTCGCTCGAACATTGACGCGCAAATGTCAAAGATTCTGACCATTGGGCTCGACCTCGCAGGGCGTCGTGAGAACCGGAACTTCCTGCAGACCGACCCCAACACTACATACCAGGCAGCGCTGTTGACACCGCCCACGCTGCCTGCTACAATACAAGGATTGCCTACACGTGGACGTCTCGGACAAAATCCACTGGCAATTGCCGCCGGCAACGGATATGATAAGCTCGAGCGCACGGTATTGAACAGCACCTTTAAGTTTGACCTGAAGCTTCCGTTTGTCGAAGGCCTGTCCGTCGACGGCTTTGCCGCGCTCGACATCGTCAACGACTTCCGTAAGATATGGCAGCAGCCCTATACATTCTATGACGCTGACACGGATGGCAACCCGGTGCCGGTACAATCGCCCGAAACACCACAGCTTACCGAGAACTATCAACGGCAGGAGTCCGTTACGCTCAACGCCAAGCTGAAATACGAACGCACTTTTGGCGCGCACCATTTTACCGGCTTCGTAGCCTATGAGCAAAATAAGAACCGTATGGACAGTCTCTCGGCACGTCGCACGGGTTTTGAGTCGGGCCAGATCGATCAGCTCTTTGCCGGCAACCAGTCCAACCAAACGGCTAACGGCACGGCGCGTAAAGGCGCACGCCAGAACTACTTCGGCCGCCTGACGTACGACTTTGAAGACAAGTATTTTGTGCAAGCGCACTTCCGCTATGACGGGTCGCAGATCTTCCCTCCGGGCGAGCGCTTTGGTTTCTTTCCCGGAGTATCGTTGGGCTGGCGTATTTCCGAAGAAGCTTTTATGCAGAATCAAACGATCCTAAGCAACCTGAAGTTCCGCGGCTCGTGGGGCAAGTTGGGAAATGACCGGGTAAATCAGTTTCAATACCTGGATGTCTTTACGTTCAACACGCGGTCGGGTGGCAATTATGTGATCGGAGGGAACGACGTACAAGTATTGAATCCAAAAGTGATCGCAAATCCCAACATTACCTGGGAGAAGCAGACCACGCTGGATATCGGTTTAGAAGCGGGCTTCCTGGATAATCACCTGCTATTCGAAGCTGATTTCTTCCTGAGTAAACGAAAGGACATCCTCGCACAGCGTAACGTTACCGTGCCGCAGTATACCGGCTTGCTCCTGCCATCGGAAAACATTGGAAAGGTTGATAACAAAGGTATCGATGGCCAGGTGACGTACCGCGGCAACGTAGGTGACCTGAACTTTACCGTAGGCGCCAACATGACCTTTGCCCGCAACAAGATCGTATTCATCGACGACGGCAACATCTTTACAGAAGCTTATCAAAAGCGCGAAGGCAAGCCGATCGGCGAAGAAGGTGTTAATGGAACCAAGCTTGCGTATGAGGTCGTCGGCATATACCAGACTGAAGAAGACCTGGCGCAACATCCGAGCCCCGGCGCGCAGATTGGCGACTTTATATACCGCGATGTGAACGGCGACGACGTGATCGATACTGACGACCGCGTACGGCAGAACCGGACTTCCACACCCCAGTTGCAGTACGGCATTAACCTTGGTGCACAGTGGAAAGGATTTGATTTCAGCCTGCTGTTCCAGGGCCAGGCCCGCGCTACGCAGGAGATCACCTATAACTTTGGTGCGTCCAGCAATGCGGCGGCATACTTCCTGGAAAACGCCTGGCGCCCGGACTTCACCGATGCCCCGATGGCGCGCATCAACTCGACCTATAGTAAGCAGACCAACGATGTATGGCTGCGAAATATCAACTTCCTGCGATTGAAATCGATCGAGCTTGGTTATACTTTGCCACACGCGCTGGTATCACGTGCCGGCATCCAGAACCTGCGGTTCTATGTCAACGGCTTTAACCTGCTGACGTTTGACTCCCTGAAAAAGGACGGCCTGCCCGACCCGGAAAGCACGAACATTCAGGGATGGGTATTTCCCCAGACCAAGAGCATCAACTTCGGTTTAAACTTAACTCTCTAACGGATGCCCTGTATGAAGATCAAGAAATTACTATACATATCCCTTGCGGCCCTTGTGTGGATAGGCGTCGCATCCTGCTCCGACGACATCCTGGATCAGAAACCACTGGACTCGTTCAGCGAAGTAGACGTGTTTGTAGACAAAGCGTTGCTGACGGATTTCGTCAACGGTACTTACCGCGGCATTCGTCATCCGTTTGCCGAAGAGAATACCTTCCTCCTGCTCGATGCCATGACCGACAACGCCTATTCGCAGCACGGCGGTCAGACAGCACTACGAAACTACACACAGGGACTCATTACGCGCGACAACGGCGAGAGCGCCAACCTTGGCACCTGGAACAACGCCTATACCTATATCCGCCGGGTAAACCTGTTCAATGAAAAGACCGTGAACTCACCGGTGGAAGCCGCCGCGCTTACACAGCTGTCGGGTGAAATGCAGTTCATTCGTGCATACCTGTACATGGAACTGTTGAGCTGGTACGGTGGTGTGCCGATCATTACCACAACTTTCGACCTGGGACAAGCCGATTATGATGTCGCGCGTAATTCCGCGGAAGAAGTAGCGGCATTCATCGTGGCAGAGTGCGACGCCGCGATAGAGAAGTTAGGTGACGTTACAACGACGCAGGTTGGCCGCGCCACCAAAGAAGCTGCGCTGGCGGTGAAAGCGCGAACGCTGTTGTATATTGCCAGTCCGTTATATAATCCCAACCACGACGATGCGCGTTGGATCGCAGCCCGCGACGCCAACAAAGCTGTAATGGACCTGCCCGGGTTCCCGGTGATTGGTTCGGGGGACCAATACGGCGAGATGTTTAATGGAAAAAGCACAGCGGAGATTATCTTCGCCCGCCGGTTTACGGTAAACAATGCACACGGGGGTGGCTCGTGGGGTGTGAACCTCTGGCTGTATTCCAACGGTCTGGGTGGATGGAGCAATATCACGCCGACACAAAATCTGGTGGATAGCTATGAAATGACCAATGGTTTACTTCCCGCAGACAATGGTTCCGGATATGATCCTCAAAATCCCTATGTCGACCGTGACCCGCGCTTTGGCGAATCTATTCTATACAATGGTGCTGTCATTGCCGACCCCATCAATGGCGGCACGCGCGACATGCAATTCTGGACCGCACCGGACGGATCGCCGGACGGAACATTGCAAGGCAAGGATTCGCCCATGGGCCCTTCTGGTCCCAATGCATCGCGCACCGGCTATAATTTTCGCAAGTTTCTGGACGAAGGGAAAAAAGCAGATGCCGCCGGTGCCGATGAGAACCTGAGCCCATGGATCTATTTCCGCATTACCGAGTTCTACCTCAACTATGCCGAAGCACAAATCGAGTTGAACAACGACGACGCTGCCCGCACGGCCATTAACGCTGTGCGCGATCGTGTAGGCATGCCTGACGTGAACGAAAGCGGCGATGCTCTGGTAGCGCGCTATCGCAATGAACGCCGTGTCGAGCTGGCCCTGGAGAACCATCGCTTCTTCGACATCCGTCGTTGGGCGATCGGCCCGGAAGCACTGGATAAACCGGCTATGGGTGTAAAAATCATCAAAGACGCCGGCAACATTACCTACGACTACAGTTGGGTGGCGGACCCCAACCGCAACTGGGACGACAAGATGTATTTCTTCCCAATACCGTACTCGGAAATTCAGCGGAGTCACAACACACTCACACAGAATCCGGGTTACGAAACAAACTAAGTTGATTTGACCTTTACAAGCAGCGGGGACCATAGCCCCGCTGCTTTTCTTTCGCCAGACATTCTTTACACTTACCTGAACGACCATGCCTCAAAGGCCCTCTATTTGTATTGGCATCGTGCTCATACTGTTTCAGCAGTGCAGTCCGAAGAAACAGTTTACCGAAATGAGTGCGTCTGAAACGGGCATCCAATTCCGCAACCAGATTACGGAGACGGAGCACAACAACATTATGACCTACGAGTATATGTATAACGGGGCTGGTGTCGCGACAGGTGACCTGAACAAGGACGGCCTGCCCGATCTATACCTCGTGGGCAACTCCATGCCTAACAAGTTATACGTAAACAAGGGCCAGTGGAAGTTCGAAGATATTACCGAGGCCTCCGGCACCGGCGGCCGCCCGGACTGGAAGACCGGCATCACCATGGCTGATGTAAACGGCGACGGTTGGTTGGATCTTTATCTTTGCTACTCGGGTAATACCACCGGCGAGCGCCTGGACAAACCCGTTATTCGCGACCATCCCGGACGCGCCAACCAACTTTTTATCAACAAGGGTTGTGAGCCCGGCGGTATCCCCACGTTTACCGAATCGGCCAAAGATTACGGCCTCGATGCGATTGGCACATTTTCTACACAATCCTATTTCTTTGACTACGATCGCGACGGCGACCTCGATATGTTTTTGCTCAACCATGCCAACATGTTTTACGCGCCCTTCTACAACGTAAAAAAGCTTCGCGCCCTGCGACACCCTTACTTTGGAAATAAATTATACCGGAACGACGGTCAGCGCTTCGTAGAAGTGAGTGAAGCCGCCGGCATCCACGGCAGCGGCCTCAATTTTGGGCTTAGCGCCGCCATCAGCGATCTCAATGGCGACCATTGGCCCGACCTGTACGTCACCAACGACTACGACGAGCAGGACTTTTGTTATCTCAACAACGGCGACGGCACCTTCCGTGAAGTGTCACATACACTGTTTGGTCACTTATCCAAGTACGGCATGGGCTCGGACATTGCCGATATCAACAACGACGGCAGACCCGATGTATACGTGGTGGATATGCTCCCCGAAGACAATCACCGCCAGAAGTTGTTGAAAGGTGCGGACGAATATGACAAGGTGATGCTGGCGGCCGATAGCGGTTATCATTTTCAATACATGCGCAACACGCTGCAGCTCAACCGTGGTCTGGCTCCCGACAGCCTGCCCCGTTTTAGTGAGATTGCGCAACTCTCCGGCATCTCAAATACCGATTGGAGCTGGGCTCCCCTCCTGGCCGACTTCGACAACGATGGGCTGCGCGACCTGTTTACGACCAATGGTTATCTACGCGACTACACCAACCAGGACTTTCTGAAATACAAAGTAAACGACGCCCTTCAGAAGACATCCAAAGACAAGCAGGCGATCAATGTCATGAACCTGATCCAGACCATGCCTGCCACGAAGTTAAAGAAGTATATTTTCCGAAACACCGACGGTATTCACTTTCAAAACATGACGGAAGCCTGGGGTCTGACACAGGAGACCATTTCCAACGGCACGGCCCATGCGGATTTTGACAACGACGGCGACCTTGACTTAGTGGTAAACAATCTAAATGACGAAGTGACACTGCTCCAAAATCACGCGGAGTCTATTCAACAACATCATTATATCAAGCTGCGGTTGGATGGACGCAAGCCCAACACACACGGCATAGGCGCGGCCATTACTATCACGCTATCGGACGGTCGGCGATTATTCCAGGAAGCGCATTTCAGCCGGGGGTATCAATCTTCGGTCGAGCCTGTCATGACCATTGGCATTGGCGACGCGACGTTCGCACAACAGATCGATGTGCGTTGGCCAGACGGTACGCAATCCAGCCAGGCGCTGGTCACTGCCGACCGACTGGTAGTGATCGATCAGGCAACGTCGGCGCCTGTGGATGCCGACGTGGCTATGCCTCGTCCAGCCTTGTTAAAAGACGTTGCCACCCCTGCGGGGCTTCGATTCAGACATCGTGAGAATGCACACATCGATTTTAAATACCAACGCCTGCTGCTGGCACAGCTGTCACGCCTCGGTGGAAAACTGGCTGTTGCCGATGTGAATGGCGATGGCAACGACGACGTGTTCTTCGGCGGCGCCTCCGGCCAACCGCGTAAGCTATACCTGGGAACGGACGTCGGCCACCTGACCGATGCGCCACCGCAACCCTGGGATAAAGGCCCGATGCCTTATGAAGACACGGGCATGACCTTTTTTGATGCCGATAGCGACGGCGATACCGATCTTTACCTTGTCAGCGGCGGCAATGAATTTTCCAGTGGTGACCCTTTTTATCAGGATCGTTTATACCTGAACGACGGCAAGGGTGTATTCCAGGCCACACCCACGGCGCTGCCCTCCGAACAAACCAGTGGCAGTTGCGTCATTGCCTCCGACTATGATCACGACGGCGACCTGGACCTGTTTGTGGGCGGCCGGTTGGCCGCACAACAGTATCCATTGTTTCCGAAAAGCTATCTGCTGCGAAACGATACGCGCAACGGCCAGGTAAAATTTACCGATGCAACCGAGACCGCCGCGCACGACTTGTCACGTGTGGGTATGGTGACCGATGCACGCTGGACCGATATCAACCGCGACGGCTGGGTCGATCTGATCGTGGTTGGCGAGTGGATGCCCGTAAGCATATTTATCAATCGACAAGGCACGCTGGCTCCTTCCACGCAGATTTCCAATCCTAAGCACAGCCAGGGCTGGTGGTGTGCAATCACTGATGCCGACGTGGACGGCGATGGCGATGTCGACTTTCTGCTGGGCAATGCCGGGCTGAATATGGCGCTGCAGGCATCTACGGAAGAGCCCATCGAGTGTTTTATGCAGGACATCAACGGCGACGGTGCCATCGACCCCATCGTGTGCAGTTACATTCAAGGCAAGCGCTACCCGCATCCTACACGTGACGAGCTATTAGATCAGGTCACACCACTGCGCAAGAAGTTTATACGCTATACCGACTATGCCGATGCCACGATTGAAGATATTGTGGGAGCAGACAGGCTGCCTGCATCGCGCGTGTTGCAAGCAGAAACACTGGCATCGTCGTGGCTGGAAAATACCGGTAACGGCGAACTGATATTGAAGCCTCTACCCGCGATGACCCAGCTCTCGTCGATCCAGGATTTCCACGTTGCCGATTTCGATGGCGACGGCGTTGCCGAAGTGCTGGCTGCGGGAAACTTTTATCCGTATCGTGCACAGTTTGGACGCTGCGACGCGTTTATGGGATGCTTGCTCAAGTTTGAACGCGGTGTGGCTTCGCTGTATGCACCAGACCGTCCGTTGTGGCTCACCGGCGACATCCGCGACCTGGCCATGATGCATTTCCAGAAGAGCGGCCAGCGGCTGGTTGTATCGCGAAATAACGACTACGCTTCACTGTACACACTTACACCACGCACGGACACACGCTAATAAAATAGTACACTGAATTTTAAGCTTTCCTTACGTTACTTACTTTTACCGCATGAACCGTATTCTCAGCCTTTTCCTCGTACTGCTTTTGGCGGCCTGCCAGAAGCCCGTGGCCACGCCCCCGGCGCCGGTAGCACCCGTTCCCACCGCTGCGCAGCTTGCCTGGCACGAGATGGAAACCAACGCCTTTATTCATTTTACCATCAATACCTTTACAGACAAGGAATGGGGATATGGCGACGAGCAGCCGGCCCGCTTTGCGCCGACATCGGCCAATACCGATCAATGGATCAGTACATTGAAAGAAGCCGGCTTTAAAGGCGTCATTCTTACATGTAAGCATCACGATGGTTTTTGTCTGTGGCCATCTGCCTATACCGAACACTCCATCAAAAACAGCCCATACAAAGACGGCAAGGGCGACCTCGTCAAAGAAGTATCTGACGCCTGCAAAGCACATGGCTTGAAGTTTGGTGTCTATGCTTCGCCCTGGGACCGCAACCATGCGGGTTATGGGAAGCCCGAATACATCACGTATTACCGCGATCAATTGAAAGAACTATTCTCTCAATACGGTCCGGTGTTTGAAATGTGGTTTGACGGCGCCAACGGCGGCGACGGCTTCTATGGCGGTGCCAACGAAAAACGCCAGATAGACCGGCAGAAATACTACGACTGGCCGGGCACACTCAACATGGTGCGTGCGATGGAGCCCAACATATTGTTCTTTAGCGATGCCGGTCCGGATATTCGCTGGGTCGGTAACGAGCGCGGCGAAGCCGGCGAGACCAACTGGAATTCCATCACGCCCGATACGTTGTACGCCGGAAAGGCGGACATCGAAAACTTACTGCAAGCCGGCAATGCGCAAGGCACACGGTGGATACCCGCCGAGGTGGATGTATCGATCCGGCCCGGATGGTTCTACCATACCAAAGAAGATTCACTGGTCAAAACGCCCGAGCGACTGTTCGAAATTTACCTCTCGTCTGTCGGTCGGGGCTCTACCCTGCTGTTGAATGTTCCGCCCGACGGTCGCGGTCTGATCCATGAAAACGATGTGAAGTCATTGCAAGGCTGGCGTCGCCTGATCGACAGTACCTTTGCGCATAATCTTGCCCTTGGCGCTACTGCTACCGCCAGCCAGTACCGCGGCGAATCGGAGGCCTATGACGCGACCAAGGCCATTGACGGCCAGAAAGACACGTACTGGGCGACCGATGACGGTGTCACGGCAGCAGATCTGGAAATTACCCTGGATAAGCCGCAACGCGTGCAGTATATCTTGTTACAAGAGTATATCGCGCTGGGACAACGGGTGGAACAATTTGAGGTCGAAGTGTGGCAAGACAATGCCTGGAAGAAAGTGGCATCGGCCACGACCATCGGCTACAAACGTATTGTAAAACTGGAGCCAGTGGAGACCTCGAAGGTGCGCGTGAAGATCATCGCGGCAAAAGCCTGTCCGTTGATCTCACAGATCGGTCTGTACTGATCCTATCAATTTTTTATTTTCACTGAACGAACATTTTTCATGACACGCTTTTTTTGTTGTTTGGTAGCGTTGGTGCTGGTGGTAACAACGTACGCCCAACGCAAGACAACTTCTTTTGAGATTAACGACGGCAAATTCTTGTATAACGGCAAGAGTGTACAAATTCACTCAGGAGAAATACACTATGCCCGCATTCCGAAAGAATATTGGCTGCACCGCCTGCGCATGGTAAAAGCGATGGGCCTCAACACCATTGCCACATACGTCTTCTGGAACTATCACAACACCGCACCCGGCGTATGGGACTTCCAATCTGAGAATCGAAACCTGACGGAGTTCATTAAGCTCGCACAACAGGAAGGACTCTTTGTAATTTTGCGTCCCGGACCGTATGCCTGTGCCGAATGGGAGTTTGGTGGCTACCCGTGGTGGTTGGTGAAAAACAAAGACCTCGTCATTCGTACTAATAACAAAGCTTTTCTCGACTCCTGCCGGCAGTATATCAACAAGCTTGCCGGCCAGGTGAAATCACTTCAGATCACGCAGGGTGGCCCGATCATCATGGTGCAGGTTGAAAATGAGTTTGGCTCATATGTGTCGCAACGCAAGGATATTGCCCTCGCAGAACATCGTGCGTATAACCAAACTATTTATCAATACCTGCAGCAGGCCGGATTTAACGTTCCCTTCTTTACTTCGGATGGCACCTGGTTATTTGAAGGCGGCAGCTTGCCGGGCGTATTGCCAACGGCCAATGGCGAGGGCAGTATTGAGAACTTAAAGAAGGCTGTTAACCAATATCATCAGAACCAGGGACCGTACATGGTAGCTGAATTTTATCCCGGTTGGCTCGACCATTGGGGAGAACCGTTCGTGCGTATCGGCACGGAGTCAATCGCGCAGCAAACGGAGAAGTATCTGCAAAACCAGGTGCACTTCAATCTTTACATGGTGCACGGCGGGACCAATTTTGGTTTTACATCCGGCGCGAACTACAACGACGAGCACGACATCCAACCCGACATTACCAGTTACGATTATGACGCCCCCATCAGCGAGGCAGGATGGGCTACGCCGAAGTATATGGCGTTACGGGACATGATGAAGAAGTACGTGTCCTACCCGGTACCCGAAATTCCAGCGCGTATGCCCGTGCTCAAAGCACAGGACATCGCGTTATCAAAAGCCGTGAGCTTCTTTGAATGGAAGAACAGCATTAAACCAGTCACCAGCCATGCACCGTTGTCGTTTGAGGATTTGAATCAAGGTAGTGGCTACGTGCTTTATAGTAAGAAGTTTAATCAGCCCATTCAGGGCACCTTGCGTGTGGAAGGTCTTCGCGACTATGCACTGGTATATGTCAACGGACGCAAGGTGGGCGAACTGAACCGTCAGGCCAATGTCTATACACTCAACGTCGACATTCCATTCAACGGCCGGCTGGACCTGCTTGTAGAAAATATGGGTCGCGTGAACTACGGCGCCAGGATCACAGAAAGCGCTAAAGGCATCGTGGCGCCCGTACGCATCAACGACTACGAGATTACCGGCGACTGGAAAATGTACTCACTCCCCTTCCTGCACGCACCGGTAACCGACAACGTGCCTGCGAAGCCTACGGCGGGGCTGCCTGCCATCTACCGCGGCACGTTGGAGACGAACCAGCCGGGTGACGTTTTCCTCGACATGCAGGGCTGGGGCAAAGGCATTGTCTTTGTCAATGGACACCATGCCGGTCGCTATTGGAAAGTCGGACCGCAGCAAACGCTATACATCCCGGGATGCTGGCTCCAAAAAGGCAAAAACGAATTTGTTATTTTTGAGCAACAGCACGACACAGAGCATACGGTGCTCAAGACCGTCGAGGCACCGATCCTGGAATCAATCCCCGCGGAGTAACATCATCCACCCTGTCTTAACGTGAACATGAGAATACAATTGTTTCTAATAGCCTGCGTCGTTTTGCTGGCGCAGTGCACTCCACGCGAAAAGGTAGCCCTACCGGGTCCCGTCGCGATTATACCCGAGCCGGCCCAACTACAGACCGGCAATGGCTATTTTGAGATCAATGCACAAACTGTTATTCAACTGGCGACCGACACCGGCAACGTTGCGGGTGTAGCACGTTACCTGAGCGAGCTGCTGCATGGCCCTTCGTCGTTTGAAATTCCCATAAAGAAGGTCGACACCTTTACCACCGGTCACGCCATCCACTTGCGCCTGATTCAAGGTCAGCCGGCCGAAAGCTATAGTGTCACGGTAAGCCCGGATGTTATCAACCTGGAAGCGTCGGACGCCGCAGGGCTCTTTTACGCCGTACAAAGCTTACGGCAGCTGCTGCCCGCTGCCGTTGAAACCAAAAACCACCAGACCAGCCGGTGGACAGTGCCGGCCGTTACGCTGCAGGATGCACCGCGCTACGCGTGGCGCGGCATGCACCTGGATGTGTCGCGTCACTTCTTCTCCCCCGACTTTATCCGGACGTTCATCGACCGCATGGCGCTGTATAAGTTCAATACCCTGCATTGGCACCTGACCGATGATCAGGGCTGGCGCCTCGAGATTAAGCGCTATCCGCGGCTCACGCAAGCAGGTGCATGGCGTACATTGAACAACCAGGACTCTGTCTGCCTGGAGAAGGCGGAAACCGATCCCTCCTATGCGTTGCCCGAGAAGTTCTTCCGCACGTCGGAAGGCCAGCGACAGTACGGTGGATTTTATACCCAGGAGGAAGTCCGCGACATCATTGCCTACGCACAACAGCGCATGATTACGATCGTACCCGAGATTGATATGCCGGGCCACATGCTGGCTGCGATCCAGGCGGTACCTACCCTGACGTGCACAGACGAAAGCAGCTGGGGCAAACTCTTTACAACGCCCTTGTGCCCGTGCGAAGAGACTACCTATAAATTTATCGAAGAGGTGTTGAGCGAAGTAGCAGGCCTTTTCCCGGGGCCTTATCTGCACATTGGCGCCGACGAAGTGGACGAAGCCACGTGGATCACCTCGGGCACCTGCGCCGGTATGATGAAACGCGAAGGCATGAAGAGTGCCCGCGACCTGCACGGTTATTTTGTCAACCGCGCCCGCCAGATTGTGGAGAAGCTTGGTAAAAAAGCGATTGGATGGGACGAAGTGTTGGACAGCAACGCCGATACGGCATTGACCGTGATGTACTGGCGTGGCTGGGTAAAGGATGCGCCGGCGAAGGCAGTTACCAAAGGCCATGAACTCATCATGAGTCCCACCTCGCACTGTTACTTCGATTACCAGCCCGACCAAACTTCGTTGAAGCACACCTACTTCTTCAACCCCGTACCGGAAGGCCTGACACCTGAATCTGAGAAAAGGCTCAAAGGTATTCAGGCCAACATCTGGACGGAATATATCCCGACGGAGGACCGCCTCGATTTCATGACTATGCCACGCATGGTAGCCCTGGCGGAAGTAGCCTGGAGCCGGCAAAAGGATTGGGACAGCTTCCAGGAGCGCATGGGCATACACTACGGACGTCTGGATGCCCTTGGCGTGCACTACCGCCTGCCCGACATCCCGGACCTGCCGCAGCACGTTGTCTTTACCGACACGGCACACATTGCGTTGACCATCCCGAACGGCATCACTGCCTTGCGTTATACTACCGACGGAACGCTGCCCGATAGTACCGCTGCTCTATACAACAATGCCTTTACACTCGACACCACAGCCACCCTGAAGATGGTTAGCTATGGCGCACACGGACGTGCGGGCAACGCGTATACCATCCGGTATGAAAAGCAAACTTACCTGACAGGCGTTTCGCCCGCGAATACAAAGCCCGGCTTAGCGTGTGCGTATTACCCCAGCCATCGCTCCTATCGCTCGGTGGAGAAGTTTGTGCCGACCGATCTGAAGACAACGGTGCGAGTACCTTCTGTCCTCATACCCGACATCGCGACGGCGACAGATGGATTTGGATTGGCCTTTACAGGATATATCAACGTAGCCGAAAAAGGCATCTATACCTTCTATCTTTCCTCTGATGATGGCAGTGTATTGAAAATAGGCGATCGCCTGGTGGTGAACAATGACGGCGAACATGGCGACCGGGAGATCGGTGGCCAGGTTGCGCTTGATAAAGGCTGGCATCCCATTACCCTACGGTACTTCGACGGCGGTGGCGGTAAGAGCCTGACGTTATTATACGAAGGCCCAGGCATCACAAAACAAGCCATACCGGCAACGGCATTAGCATCCGAAAAGCCGTAACGTCGGTCTTCATGAGCAAAGCGTGAGAGCGAAGGGAAAAAATACCCGTATCCGCTCTCGCGCTTACACTCGCGCTATTTCCGCCGGGCATAGTTTTTTCCTACTGCTCATACCATGGCGCCAGTCTTCAGACGTATCCTTGCGCCCGGCAGTTCATCCATTTAAAATCTTACTCTTCTCAGCATCAAACTCAGCCTGTGTAAGTACACCTGCGTCCAACAAATCTTTCAAATCCAGTAATGCCTGCTTTTTATTTACCGCGGGGGCGCCGTTGTTAACAGCCGGCGTGGCCGCAGCCTGCGTCTGTTTAGGGCCTGGGCCGTATTGGAGCAATAACGCTGTAATCTCGTTAAACCCTTTAATATTCGAGTAATCAATTGCCTTCTGCTCCTTCACATTTACCACCGTGGAATCCGCACCTTGTTCGAGCAGGTATTTAACGGCATCCTTCTTACCGTTCGCGGCGGCGTAGTGCAACGCTGTATTACCAGACTCGTCTTGTATGTTGAGCGTGGCACCGCGTTCCAGCAACAGCTTAATCATGCTCATGTGGCCGCTTTTCACCGCCAGGTGCAGCAGGCTTTCGCCGCCGTATTCGTACGTCGTGTTGAGCGTGAAGCTGCTTTGTATTGATAGGTTGTTGGCGGTCTCAACCCAATCAAGATAGGTATTCATCGACGTGGTCGCGCCGGTCATGGGACGGCTGTGATTTACATCAAGGCCGTGGTCCAGGAAGAGTGCTACAATTTCTTTTTGATTATTCGCGCATGCATACCAGATCGGTGATACACCATTCTTAGACGACACAAACAGACTGGCTCCTTTCGAGACCAACAAGTTCACCAGCATGCGGTTCGTTTCGTAGCACGCCAGCAGCAGCGCGTTTTCGCCTGCGTGGTTGATGTGATCGATATTGGCGCCGTTGGTCAGCAACAGCTCCACCATCGGCATGTGCTTCGACCGGACGGCAAACAATAATGGCGAGTCGCCTTGTTTATTCGTGGTGTTGACGTTCGCGCCATGCTGGAGCAGCAACGTGACGATCTCTGTGTTACGCCAGGAGGCAGCGATGAGCAGGGGTGTCTCAGCCTGATTGTTCTCAGCGTCGACGGCCACTCCCCTTTCCAGTAATTGCCTGACTACTTCGGTTTGACCTGTCTGCGCTGTCAGGTGTAGCAGGCTGTTGCCATTCAGGTCATTGATGTCGGTGCGCGCGCCTTGTTCCAGTAAGTATACCGCCGTTTGTTTCTGTTTTTGCAGGCTGGCAAAGAACAACGGTGTCTCGCCCTGGTGATCTTCGTAGTCGAGGTCTGCGCCGGAGGCAATCAGCAGCTTGACGATATCCAGATATCCGCGGTGAGCAGCGTAGTGTAACGCTGTACGCCCCTTTTCGTCAGTATATTTTACATCTACCTCTTTGTTGGCCAGTAAAAGCTCGGCAATCTTGCGTTTGCCTTCTTCACAGGCAATGATAAAGGATTGAGACATGTATGAATGGGGTTTTTATTATTTCTTTTCAGCTGCTAAAAGTATTTCTACTGTCTTGGCTTTTAGATTGTCGTTCGTTGCCAGGTCAATAGGTTTTTTGTCTTGCGTGTTGGTAATCGTCGGATCGGCACCGGCGTCGAGCAGCATCTTGGCTTTTTTGTAGATCTCACGCGCCTTGTTCTGCTCATAATTTGGATTGATGGCACATACCTTGTGTAGCAGTGTATTGCCTTCATTATCCTGGTGATTGACGTCCGTCCTGGTTTTTAGAAGAGCCATCTGCATTACTTCGGTGGACTTTTCAATGATCCAGTCCCACCCTGACTTGGGCGTGCTATAGTACGGTGTAGCATGATCGAGGTCTGCGCCGTCAGCCAGCAGTTGCTCCAGCAACGCCGTGTCGTTTGCGCCGCCCTGCATCATGCGCAGGAATTCCGAAAGGGGGGTCTGGCCGTTCTTGTTCAGCAAGGAAAAGTCCGCAGGCGTGTTGGCCGACAGTTTTTCGTATACCACGCGATCGAACTTATGTGCCAGCGCATAAAAGTAAGCGGAATTGCCGTCTTTATCCTGGTCATTTGGCTGCGCTCCATGCTGCAGCAGGATGTCCACCAGGTGCCTTTTATCGCGCTCCACCGCAATGTGTAACGCTGTCTGCTTCACGACATTGGTTTCGTTTACATCCACGCCTTCCTGGATAAGCATTTCAATATAGGCCAGCTGTTTTGGCTCGGGCATGAGGTTTATACGTACAACCTGGCTGATCAGGTTGTCTTCGGCGTTGTTCTTAAAGTCCGTGCGACAACCGGCGTCGATCAGGGCCTTGATGACGGCCGGTTCCGCCTGCGACTCGAATGCATAGGCCAGGAGTGTTTTGCCGTCCACTTCGTCGTTGATGTTTTGCGCGCTGGCAACAAATTCGCGCAGGAACGTGAGTGATTCTTCGTCCTGTGGCAGGCGCTTGATCAGCGGGTGGAAGATACTGTGGTCGAACCTCTCCAGCTCATATACATCGGTAGCAATCTGGCCATCCGCTGCCAGGGCTTTCAATATCGCAAAGCCTTTCTTCGCGATTAGGGTTTCGTATAGTTGCGTGAGATTGTACGATTGCAGTCCGTCGGGAATGCGCTCGCCGTTACGGATGAGCTCCTCGGCGGTAGAAAAATTCGCGCTGTTGATAGCGTCCAGCAGGGGCGTTTTTGTGAGCATGAGATGGGGTTTTTGTATGGCCTGGCAATATTGGAGCTAACCACGACAAAATCAAGCCCATTTACGGCCGGTGGGGCAATATGTCGATAATTAACCCTTGGTGTATGCGTTGTCGTATACGGGGCGATCACCCGTAATCATCCAAAAACAACAAGAGCCCGGGCATACGCACCGGGCTCTCACACATGGGAGAAAATAGATTAATGATACGATACATTCCAGCCGTAGTCTACGCGCAGGATTATCAGCTTATCAATTACTGCTGCCGGCAATTGGTCATCGGCGTAGTAAGCATATTGAAATACGCCATCGCGGATGTTTTTATTGACGGCGTTAGTGAAAATGTTATTCACGAAGGCAGTATAGTCTTCGCCCCAATAGGTTAAAAAGACTTCGCGGATGTTGTGTTCGGCCGGCAAAATGGTCGGGCCGCCACCGAGGGCCAGCCAAAGCGATTCCAGCCTCGGCATGGTGGAAAGGTCTATGCTGTTCACGCTGGAATTGGCAGCGGAAAAGCGTTTCAGGTTCACCAACGCGGCGACGTTCAACGATGTCAGCGAGTAGGCCGTGTTAAACGACACGATCTTATCCAGATCGCCGCGAACGGTAATCTCCCGTTCATTACCGGTTTCGTATGGATGTCGCTGTACAAAGGTGCCCGGGCCCGGGGTAAACTTTTCAATAAAGCCATCCCCCCAGTCTACATACAGGGTCGCGGATTCTTCGAAATCGAAGACGATGTGGTATCCACCCCCAGTTGCCCAGGTCGACCCACCAAACGTGATGGACGGACTATTGTCGGGGGCTGAACGCTGTAGCACCACGGTGAGAGGCACGTTTGCATAGTCATCAATGGCCGCAGCAGAAATATCACGTGCCGCGGAAATATACCCGGGCTTGTTGATGTGCAGCCGGAACCCCGACTCCATGTCGCTGCGTGTAAAGTTTAACGTGTTGATGCCTGCCGACAGGTCATAATGCTCAAACGAGCTCTCCCAATCCCGGATCAACACTGCTTCCGCATGGGTTAATTCCAATCCACCACTTTCGTTTTCGACAAAGACGGAGATCCGGAAATCGATCGTATCCTGTGGTACATCGACCACAGTAATTGCAAACGAAGCATAACCAAAGTCTTCCGGTGCGTGTGTGCCGGTCGGCACCACTTCGATCGGCACGTTGGTCGTAGTGTTGTGCGCTACCGGGAAGTCAAATGGCAGCGGGCGCGAAACATACTCCGCCATCGGCGAACCGGCCTTCGGCGTGAGGAACAACACCGCCGAGGAATCTTGTACAATCCAAAAGTCGGTCAGGGTATAATCACCTGGTTCAAGGCTTAACGGGGCTGTAACATAGCCATTGCCCAGGGTCAGGATGCTCACCCGTTCACGCGTCAGCACCGGCGTGCCATCGGGTTTGGTCAGCGTAATCAGGACAGACGAGCCGTCAGGTATCGTGGCCGCTATGCGCCCCGGGGCATCTCCGCCTCGCGCCAGCCCGAGGGAAAAGCTGACAGCCCGAGGCCCCTTGACGTGGTCCGGCTCGTCATTACACGATTGATTGAGACATAGCAATGCCAGGAGCATTGCCAAAAGCAAGCATTGTTTTTTCATAGACAGTGATATTTAAGGGTAAAAAAAAGATTAAAGCATAGCCATTCAGGATTAGTTAAAACGTCCCGTTAAAAAAACTCATTAAAATGATAGTATTGATCTCGCCCCGGTGTATATCGCCCTTAACGTTGTGCTGGTAGAAAACAAAAGACTTTATACAACTCACACTAACCCGTCAACATAATACTAAACGAAAGTTAAGGTATAATTGTATTCGATCGCGCGAATCTCCTCAACAAAATTTTTATACTACGATCAAAAAAGACGGGTGTGGGGTTTTATCCACACAACTACCCATATAAAAAAGGAAGCCTGCACATGACAGGCTTCCGGAATTTACAATTCCAACCCTACCCTGTCACCCGTGGACGATCATGCTCACACCCAAAATCAAATGTCTTCCGGAACCACAAAGCATGCCATATTTTTTTACATTGTGCAAAAAAGTGGAAATATCATGATCAAGGAATCCGGCACGGACAACTACTTTAAAACTATACTACAACATATTGAACGCCGGACCAGTCTTAACGAAGAAGAACAGCGCTTTGTTCAATCCGCATTTAGTATTCGGAGTCTGCTTCCTCGTCAATACCTGTTGACTCAGGGCGAGATATGCCGATACGAAAGTTATGTATGCCAGGGCTTCTTGCGTTCCTTTCATGTCGATGGCCGCGGTGATGAGCATACTTTACATTTCGCCCGGGAAGACTGGTGGATATCAGATCTGAATAGTTTCATACGCCAGGTACCCGCCAGCCGCAACATTATCGCGCTTGAAAAAACGGTGGTCCTGCAAATCGACATAGAAAAGCGGGAGGAACTGTTGCTCCGCGTTCCAAAAATGGAGCGCTTCTGGCGTATCCTCAACGAGCATGCGAGCATGGCGCAAGACGAGCGGATATTGAACAATATTAGCCTGTCGGGAGTAGAACGATACCAGGCTTTAGTAAAAAAGTACCCTGACATTGAACAACGCTTGCCGCAAAAACACATCGCTTCGTTCTTAGGAATGACGCCTGTCTTTCTCAGTCAAATACGAAAAGAGCTTTTAAAAAAGTAAAGGGAGGCAAGCAGGCCTCCCACTATTTTTATTCACTACTTTTCCATTCCGCCGCATGGTTCGCAACAGCGATGGCCTCGATCTCGATAAGCGCATCCGGGGAGAACAAAGAAGATACTTCGAGAATTGTATCGGCAGGATATGGGGCTGTAAAGTATTTTTCTCTAAGCGTCACAATCTTTCCAAAGTTTGCCATGTCCCGTAATAGTATCGTTACTTTAACGACATTCTTCAAACTGGATCCACCGGCTATCAGCACCTTCTGCAAATTTTCAAAAGTTTTGTGTGCTTGTATATCAAAATCGCCGATGCCAATCAATTGGCCATCCTCATCGAGGGCCGTTTGCCCCGAAATAAACAGGAGATGGCCCACACGGTAGCCCTGGGCCAGGCGAAACGGGGCATAAGTATCGGGTGTTACTTTTATCTGTGAAATGTCTATTTTTCCAGCATGTTCTACTTCCATGGTTGTATGAATTTAATAGAACAAAGGTAGCGCGCCCCCTCCCGTTAATAGTTCAATTATTTTAAGAAAGACTATTAAACTATTTTAATCCTTTGCCCCATGGCTTAGTATACGCGCCAGATAACATACTATTTCCGAATCAAACAAACCAATAATTCTCTTCGCTTTACAAACCCGAGCGAATCGTATAGCGTGATAGCACGCTCATTCGTTTTTGTTACATGCAGGAAAGGAATTTCGCCGCCATCGGTAATACGTTTCATTTGGCTGAGCATGAGCTGCGCCGCATAGCCACGTCCGACATAGTCAGGATGCGTACAGACGGCACTTATTTCAGCGTAGGGAGTCGCGTGCATGCGTTGTCCTGCCATCGCTACTAAACGATCGCCATCAAATATACCTTGATAGTGACCAAAATCAATCGTCCGTTCGATGAATGGACCTGGCTTCGTAAGATCTGTTAGCGCCAGCATTTGCGGAATATGCTCATCCGAAAGATTTATCACCGGTACGGTAATGGCTGAGCGAAATACGGGCTGCTCACAAACCATTTGAAATACAGGAATGCGAAGTACAACCGTCCATGGCTGGGGTATATCAATATTCTCAACGCAGACCACCGCAAATACACCGTCGCCGCGAGGAGTCAGCTTATGAAGTTCCAATAAATTAGCACCTGAGTTTTCGGCCAACCCTGCAAAGAGTGAAATATCTAAACGATAAAACTTCACTTTGTCGGTTCCCAGAGAGATGTCTTTATTTCCAGTTTGGAGTGCGCTCCAAACTGGATTGTCTAGTAAGTGTGTCATGCTTGTATTGCTTACGGCAGGATAAATCAGTAATTATTAATTTAACCTGAACGTTAAGCCGTCGACTGGCGAGCAACCAGTACCGAGGGAATAATGATCTTCTCGCTGCGAACGTCCGCCTTTTCTTCGAGGCCGCGAAAGAGCAGCGTAGCGGCGGCCTTGCCCATCTCGAACGCCGGCTGAGTAATGGTCGTCAGCGACGGATTGAGCAGGCCTGCGATTTGCAGATGTGAGAATCCCACTACGCGTACTTGCGTCGGTATGGATAGATTCAATTCGTGGCATACGGTGTACGTTTGGGTAGCGACTTTTTCAACAGATCCCACGATACCGTCGGGGCGGTGCTCACCCTGCAGCAGCTTCCGGATCAGCGGCAGGTTGTCAGCCTCGGTATGTGTGCAGTATACCACAGGGTTCTTCTGCTCGTCCAACCCGTTGTCGCGCAACGCCTGCTGGTAGCCTTCCTGCCGAAGGCGGATAATGGCCAGATCGCCGGCCAGTGATAAAAATGCCAGGCGCTTACTGCCGCGGTCTATCAGGTGCTGCGTGGCTTTGCGCGCCGACTCAAAATCGTCGGTAACCACCTGGGCAGAATGTATCCCTTCACACACCCGGTCGAAGAATACCAGGGGCATATCGCGGCCACCGAGCTCGACCAGGTGATCATACGTGGCCTCGTTGGCGACTACAGACATCAGCACACCGTCCACCCTGCCATTGCGAAACTCGTGAACAATGGATTGCTCACGCCCCACATCTTCATGCGTGAGGTATACCATGACGTGATAACCCCGGGATTGCGCTACTTCTTCGATGCCATCTATCGCGCTGGAGAAAAAACTATCGGCCACCTCGGGAAGCACCACTGCTATATTGCCGCTGCGGCGCCGCTTCAGGCTGCTCGCATACAGGTTGGGCACGTAGTTGAGCCGCGCCGCATATTCAAAAACACGCATCTTGGTTTCCGGGCTGATCTCATAGCTGTCGCGCAGCGCCTTTGACACCGTAGACACGGCCAGGTTGAGATCGGCGGCTATTTTCTTAATGGTTACACCCATATTCAATCACAATATGGCGTTTTTCGGCTTTACCACGAAAACGGTTTCGTAAATAAGCCCGGTCAAATGGTTGATCCCGGCGGTATTATTTGCCAAGTTGAGTATGGTTACGCAATTCCATTAAACTTTGCAACACATGAAACCTCAAGCCGAAATCAATCCCCTCGCAAATCTGGATGAATGGGAAGATGACCTGCTCCGCCGGTATCCGGATCCCGAAGCTATTGCCAACGAAAAATCCGTCGAGGAGTATCGCAACTACGATAACCCGCAACGCGACACGGTAAAGGAATTCTACCGGCTCAACCATACGTACCAGACCTACGACTTCGTCAAGCAAAAGCAAAAGGACTACCTCGCGTTCAACAGAAAGGAAATGCCCATCTGGGACGCCTTTACCTTTCTCAACCAGTTGGTCGATGATTCCGATCCCGATACCGACCTGGACCAGCTCCAGCACCTGCTACAAACCTCAGAAGCCATCCGTCGCGATGGGCATCCCGATTGGTTTGTGCTCGTGGGCCTGGTGCACGACATGGGCAAAGTGCTTTGCCTCTTTGGCGAGCCCCAGTGGGCTGTCGTAGGCGATACCTTCCCGGTTGGCTGCGCGCATTCTGACAAGATCGTGTTTCCCGAGTTCTTCTCGGCCAACCCCGATCACACCAACCCACAATACAACACCAAACACGGCATCTATACGCCCGGCTGCGGCTTACGCAACGTGGACATGTCGTGGGGCCACGATGAATATGTCTACCAGATGATGAAAGACTACATTCCCGAACCCGGCCTCTATATGCTGCGTTACCATTCCTTCTATGCACAGCATCGCGAACACGCCTATGAACATCTGCTCGACGACCACGACCGCGAAATGTTCAAATGGGTGGACCTCTTTAACCCTTACGACCTGTATTCCAAGAACCCCAACCCGCCCGACTGGAAGGAGCTCAAACCATATTATGAAGACCTTGTTGCCAAATATCTGCCGGCAACGCTGAAATTTTGAGCCAACGTTTTAAAGCTCAGAGCTTAAAACAGAAAACGTAGGGATGGTAAATTTCAGCTCCAGGCGCTGACGACCTCTTGCTGGAATTTGCCATCTTTATTTTTTTTATTCACATTAAGCTTTAAACTTTGAGCCTGATGTTTCCTTACCCAACCCTATGAACCGGCTACACCCAGCGGACTATATTGTCTTTCTAATTTATTTCGTCTGCGTGTCGGCCTATGGCTACTACGTATACAAGCGTAAAACCCGTAACGCCACTGGCGATTCCAAAGATTTCTTCCTGGCAGAAGGGTCGCTCACCTGGTGGGCCATCGGCGCATCGCTCATCGCTTCCAACATTTCCGCAGAGCATTTTATCGGCATGTCAGGCTCCGGATTTGCCCTCGGCCTCGCCATCTCTACCTATGAATGGATGGCTGCCGCCACGCTGATTATTGTGGCTGTGTTCTTCATTCCGATCTATCTCAAGAATAAGATCTATACCATGCCGCAGTTTCTGGCGCGGCGGTATAACGACACGGTCAGCACCATTATGGCGGTGTTCTGGATACTCGTGTATGTATTTGTGAATCTCACGTCCATTCTCTACCTGGGTGCCATTGCTATTACATCTATCTCCACGATCGGTTTTAACTGGTGCATCGCCGGTCTTATCATCTTCTCAATTGTCGTTACACTCGGCGGCATGAAGGTCATCGGCTATACCGATGTCGTACAGGTCGCCGTGCTGCTCATCGGCGGGCTCGTTACCACCTACCTCGCACTAACGCTGCTGGCGGAAAAATCAGGCTATGCCGCCAACGTATTCACCGGACTCACCCTGCTGCGCGAAAAGGCGGCGACACACTTTCATATGATCTTCACAGAAGATCACCCCTATCACAAAGACCTTCCGGGCTTGTCCGTGCTCATCGGCGGCATGTGGATCAACAACCTCGCCTATTGGGGATGCAATCAATATATCATTCAACGCGCACTCGGCGCCGACCTCAAAACAGCGCGCAGCGGTATTCTCTTTGCCGCCTTCATCAAGCTCCTCATTCCTGTCATCGCCGTATTACCCGGCATCGCCATGTATGTGCTGCATCAGCAAGGACTCTTCCAGCAGGAAATGACCAACGAGCTCGGCGTCCTCAAACCCGACCACGCCTACCCAACGCTTATGAACCTGTTGCCACCAGGCCTCAAAGGTGTCGCGTTTGCCGCGCTTACGGCCGCGATAGTAGCTTCTCTCGCCGGCAAAGCCAACAGCATCGCCACCATCTTCTCGCTGGATATCTATAAAAAGTTTTTCAATAAGAACGCCAGTGAAAAAACGGTGGTCAGTACCGGCAGGTGGGCTGTCATCCTGTCGCTCGTCATTGCCGGCATAGTCGCCCCGTCACTACGCTCGCTCGACCAGGCGTATCAATTTATACAGGAATATGTAGGCTTCATCTCCCCCGGCGTGCTCGCCATCTTCCTGATGGGCTTGTTCTGGAAAAGAACCACAGCTGCCGCTGCGTTGGCCGGCACGTTACTCACCATACCCGTGTCTACGATATTAAAATTCCTGCCACAGTGGACCCACGGTGCGTTCCCCGATTACCCCTTCCTCGATCGCATGACGATCACCTTCTGCTTCATCGTAGCGGTGATGATCATCATCAGCCTTCTTACACCAAAGCACGAAAACAAAAGCATACCGGTAGAGATCGATCACCGCATGTTCAAAGTTTCACCCGCATTTATCGTAGGAGCTGTTGTTATTGTCGGGATTTTAACAGGGCTTTATTCTACATTCTGGTAACAGTGCCTCAATAACGCTGATCTTTCGTCAGGCTGAAGAGTCGACAGCTCCCTCGATATTCTTGATGTCAAGGGTATAATTGTCAAAGAGACATATTTTCGATCCGGCTAGGCCACCCGTATTTTATAATCATCGCGCAAAGTTGCAGAACTTTTTCCATCGATCTTTCAAAAGGCGACACTCGGAATACCACATTAAAATATTATATTAGCTATGAAGCCCAAGGTACTGCAGTGAACAGTGCATTAGGCTTTTCGTGTTTTTTGACCTTTTCAAATAATACAACCTGTAAGCTAGGCTAAGGAATGGTATTCAGTAATTTCCCTGTCAGAAAAAAAATTCGTTGGGTCATTATGCTCACCAGCGCCGTGGTGCTCCTGTTTACATTTTTATCCTATCTTGTTTATGAAGTCGTTACTTTCCGCCAAACCTACGTGCGGCAATTGTATACCCTGAGCAGGATCATCTCAGCCAATTGTACCGCCGCGCTTGCCTTCGACAATCCGGACGATGCCGGCGAGGTGCTCAGGGCGTTGAAGGCAGAAAAGCACATTGTGGCTGCGGCGCTTTACGACAAGCAGGGCAACCTGTTCTCAAAATATCCCCAGGACTATCCGCTGCAAACTATCCCCAGGGACCAGGTCCAATTCGAGGAAAACCACCGGTTCGAAAAATCACATTTGATCATATTCGAGCCTGTCGTTCAGAACGACAAAATCCTGGGAGTGCTCTATCTGAAATCGGATATGGACGCCATGTATGACAGGATCCGTCTGTATGCCTCGATTGCCGCAGCGGTGATCGCCGTATCGTTTGTGGTGGCCTATTTTTTATCCAACATGCTCCAGCGAAGCATCTCCGAGCCCGTGCATGCCCTGACACGCACGGCGAAGACAGTTTCGGAGAAAAAAGACTATTCGGTAAGGGCTACCAAAACAGGTAATGACGAGATCGGGTATCTGACCGACGCCTTCAATCAAATGCTGTCTGAGATCCAGATGCAAAACGCCCAGATCCAACGATTCAATCAAAAGCTCGAGCTAACCATCGAGCAGAGAACACACGACCTGGAGATCGCCAACAAAGAGCTGGAGGCATTCTCTTACTCGGTCTCACACGATCTGCGCGCGCCACTTAGATCCATAAACGGTTTCTCCGGTATCCTGATGGAAGACTACGGCCATCTCCTCGGCGAAGAAGGCATCCAGACGCTGAAATCTATTATGCGAAATGGCACCCGGATGGGTCAATTAATCGACGATCTGCTCGCTTTCTCCAGGCTGGGCAAACAACACGTGGCCAAGCTCAACCTCAATATGACGACCCTGACAAAGACCGTATATGACGACCTCAAAGAACAATATGGAAATAAAGGCGAGGTCGTGATCAACCCCCTGCCCGAGATCAAAGGAGACCGCAGCATGCTACGGCAGGTTATGCAAAACCTTATCTCCAACGCGCTGAAGTACTCCATGAAAAAAGACAACCCCCTTGTCGAAATAGGAGCCTACAGAGAAAATGGAGAGAACATCTATTATGTAAAAGACAACGGCGCCGGCTTCAATATGCAATACTATGACAAGCTCTTCGGGGTCTTTCAGCGACTACACAGCGCCACCGATTTCGAGGGTACAGGCGTGGGGTTGGCCCTCGTGCACCGCATCATCCTCAAACACGACGGAAGGATCTGGGCAGAGGGAAAGGAAAACGAAGGCGCAACCTTCTACTTCTCTCTGCCGGTAACTTAAAAACATACCCAATAACATATGCATGACTCAATTCATGATGTAGACATTCTCCTGGTCGAAGACAATCCCGACGACGCCGCGCTGGTGATTCGCGCATTAAAAAAATGCAACCTCGGCAATAAGCTTATCCATTTGTCCGACGGCGAGCAAGCCCTGAATTTCCTGTTCGGCAAAGGTGAGTTCTCGGAACGCGAGGTTGAAGAAGATAAACCGCGCGTAATCCTGCTCGATCTGAAAATGCCAAAAGTGGACGGACTGGAGGTGTTGAAGGCCGTCCGCGAAGACCCCCGGACCAGGGTCATACCCGTGGTTATCATGACCTCTTCCGCGGAGGAAAAAGATATCGTGAATACTTACAACTCCGGGGTAAACGCCTATGTCGTCAAGCCAGTGGGCTTCGATAATTTTTCAAAAGCCGTGGCCGAGTTGGGTATGTTTTGGCTATTGGTCAACCAGTCCTCGAGATAAGACATGAAACGACAACCCGATATGTGCAGCATCAGATGGGTCAGGACCGCCACGCCGCTCCTGATGTGCATTTTCTGCTTCAATGCCCATACCGTTAGGAGCCAGGACCTGGAAGTGAAAAAGCTCAAGGCATTGAGCATGGAAGAGTTGATGGAAATAGAGGTGATCTCTGTTTCCAAACGCAAAGAAAAGATTCTCGAGGCCGCCTCTGCCGTTCAGGTGATCACCTATGAGGATATTCGCAATTCCGGCGTAACGAGTTTGCCCGAAGCGCTGACGTTAGCCACAAACCTGCAGGTAGCCCAGGTCAATGCCAGCCAATGGGCCATCAGCGCGCGCGGTTTTAATAATGTGCTCGCCAACAAGCTACTGGTACTGATCGACGGCCGGGTAGTGTATACACCGATGTATGCCGGCGTGTTCTGGGATGTGCAGAACCTCGTGCTCGAGGATATCGAACGGATTGAAGTAATCAGCGGGCCCGGAGGTACGATGTGGGGTGCCAATGCCGTCAATGGTGTAATCAACATCATCACCAAAAACACCCGCGAAACCCAGGGCCTCTATGCGGAAGCAGCCGCAGGAACAGAGCTTCGCGGCCTGGGCAGCCTGCGTTATGGCGGAAAGGTTTCAAATAAATTATCCTATCGGGTATATGGCACAACATTCAGACGCGACAACACCATCTTCCGCGATAGCATAGAAGCGACCGACGACTGGCAGATAGCGCAAACCGGGCTGCGGCTGGATTGGGAACCTACTGACAATGACGCGGTAACCTTTCAGTCCAATTTCTATGACGATCGCCCCGATCCGGACGGCGATCATCCCGTGGTGGCCCGTGGATCCAATGCCCTCGCGCGGTGGAATCACTCTGTTTCAGAACGCTCGGATTTTCAACTGCAACTGTTCTACGATAAAACATGGCGCGACTTCCGGAATGGCTTTGCCGAGAAACTCCATACGTACGATATCGAAGGTGTATCACGGCTTGCCCTTGGGAAAAGACACATCCTGATGTACGGACTTGGCTTCCGGATGATGGACCACAATGTGAGAAATCTGGAGCTATTCGCTTTTAAACCGGCACAAAAGTCATTGTATCTTTATAACGCTTTTATTCAGGACGAGATCTCCCTGGCCAAAGAGAAGCTCCGTCTTACCCTGGGAATGAAAGTCGAGCGAAATACCTATACCGGCTTTCAGTATCAGCCCAATGTACGGCTTACCTGGATGGCGTCACCCAGCCAAACCGTCTGGTCCGCCGTGTCCAGGGCCGTGAGAAACCCCGCGCGCATAGACGCCGAGTTTTTTCTCTACTTCGCTCCCGAGCTTCCCTTCATTGCCGGCAGCGATTTTCAATCCGAGAAGCTGATCGCCTATGAGCTGGGGTGGAAAGGACAAACCCACCACAACCTTACCTTGTCTGTGTCGGCTTTTTACAACCGGTATGACAACATTCGCAGTGTCGAACCCGGGCCGCCGCCGTTCGGCATACCTGTTACGTTCGGCAACGGTGTGAAAGGCGATACGCATGGTGTCGAGTTATCGCTGACGTATCCTGTTACGTCGTCGTGGAAACTTCGGCTCGGCTATACGTATCTGAACAAAGATCTCAAGCTCAAACCCGGCAGCGCCGATATGAACAATGGTACGGCCGAAAGCAATGATCCCAACCATCAGGCCTTGCTTCAATCCACTGTTCAATTGTTTAAAGGACTGCGGTTAGGCACCGTGCTGCGCTATGTCGGCAGGTTACCCGAGCCCTATATATCTGAGCATGCCGACCTCAACGTGAGCATCGCCTTGAAAGTGACCCGCAGGATCGAGCTGACCGTAACCGGGCAGAACCTCCTGCAAGATCATCATACGGAGTTCATCCCGAACTCCCCCGAGCCGAAAGACATAGAGCGGGGGGTATATGGAAAATTGATATGCAGATTCTGAAAAAACCTTTTATCAGCCGGTCTACAAAAACCGGCTCCGCAGCAATACCGTGCATGGCCATTGTGATCCTCATGGCCCTGCCCGGTATGCGTGCCCCTTTTCAGGAGACGTCAGAAAGCAAGGCCAACCAGGTAAAAGCAGTCTTTCTCTATAACTTCACACAATTCGTGGTATGGCCGCAGCGTATATTCAACAGCAAAACCTCACCCTTCGTGATCGGCGTGCTCGGAGAAAATACGTTTGGCCCCTACCTGAATGAGGTCATCGAAAGCGAAGGCGTTGACGGGCATCCCATTGTTGTCCGGCACTACAAGAGCATCACACACGACGTAGACGAATGCCAGATCCTGTTTATCGACAAATCCTTCCCAGCCGTCAAGCAGGCCATCGAAAGCCTCAAAGGCAAACCCGTGCTGACCGTGAGTGATAGCGAAAACTTCATGCGTCACGCCGGCATGCTGCGATTCTACATCGAAGGCGGCAAACTCAGAATCGAGATCAACCAGGAAGCCTCCCAGAAATCCGGTCTCGAGGTCAGCTCCAAGTTGCTGCGGATAGCCACGCTGTACAGAGAGTAGTATTGAGGTCCCTTTCGATTATTTCGCAAAGACATATACTCTTCCTGAGCAATTTCCTTCAAACAGATCTATGGCTTACCCTCGTCACTTCGCAGCCAGCCTGTCTTTATACTTCGCGTGGAGTGCTTTTGCCACCGCAGCGGAATTGCCCACCGGCACGGCCGGATATTTTTCGGAAGTAGAATTGACCCATTGCCACTCCCAATCTTTTATCTGTTTTTCAAATGCCTTTGTATCTACCGGTTTGCCTTCACGCATGCGCTGTGCGACATACGTAAAGAACTGCTCCCACCGGGGCATATAAAAGGCCCTCAATAACCCAGACCATTGCCGGTTGGAATATTCATGAAGCTCGCTTTCTTTATCACCCCAGAGCGTTACCAGGTCCCTGGCGTTAAATTCATACAAGTCCTGCTCTTCGGGCGTTGTTCCCCACCTGCGGGCATCGGCGATCCACTTGCCCAACAGGAATTCCTGGCGTGTGCCCAGCAGCGTATCGAGATCGTCGATAAGTGCGATGAACTCCAGGCTATGCTGTTTAAATGCTGCTGTATCTTTCTTCTCATAGTCTGCCGCGATCTGTTGCTGCAGTGGCAAAGCATAATTGGCCAATACCTGCCGGGTGATATCGACCAGGTCATACTGGTAACCCTGGCTGCTGCTGAACTGTGGCGCCTGGTCGACGAAGATTTCCCAGGCCCGAACGAGCTCGCGCGGATCGTAATCCAGCTTGGTCAGTACCCGGTGCCCTTGTTTCGACAATGTGGGGCGGGCCACGACGATCGACTCCGGCGTGCCTTCGCCAAGCCCACCGTTATACACCGTCCGCTCCAGGATCTGCCACGCTTCGTTGACTGACGCATTTTCGGCGCCATACCTTTTTTTTGCATAGCCTTTCAACCACTCCGCTACGTCTACCGGTCCATCCTGCCACACATTTTCCAGCATGAGCTCGAATAACGCCGGGTTTTGCTCGATGCCTTCGGGCGTAAGACCTATGCCCCACAATTTGCCCGACTGCGGGTCTTTCAAAGCGGCTGACGGCTCGGCGGCCACGTGCGACATTCTTCCGAACATGCCGACGTTACCACCGAAGTTCTGCAGCATATTCCAGATCCAAGGAGTGCCATAGTAGGCGCCGGTCTTCGTCCACACGGGGTGGCTTTCGCTATAGAGGTCCAGCACGATCATGCGGTCTTCAGGCACACCTGCCAGGATAGCCCTGATTTGCGCTGGCTTCCAGAAGTCCGCATTGTAATGAAACATCCAGCCTTGCATGAGCCAGGAAGCGTCAGGATCGATTTTAGACATGGAGGAATATATCTTACCGCTGATCTGCCGGAGAAAAACGGTATCGCCGCTGGGCGGTTCATTCTCGTTGAACGTATCGGCAGAATAAAAATGATCAGTGCCGTATTCTTTCGTTTGTGTTTCCAGGAACAGCGCGCCGATCTTTTCAAAGGAGGGATCTTCTGCATCCAGAATATACACATCGTCAAATCCCTGCTCCCAGTTCGTCTTCTTCAGTTTCGCTTCCGGATATTTATCCTTGAATGACGGAGGCACGTGCCCGGTAAAAGCAGGCAACACCGGTGTCATACCCAGGGAACGTTCTTTTTCAAGGATCTGCTTTTGGAGCGCTTTGTGTGTGTCCATCCAATGCTGCGGCAACGGGCCACCCCAATGGTCGATGTTGCCCATCCAGAACCATGAAAAATAAGAAGGCCCTGTAAAAAAGGTTGCCAGCTCTTTGTCGCTGAATCCCAGTGAATGATAAACGTCCTGCCATATCGCTTCTTCACCGGTCAGCGCCAAAGGCATGTTGATACCGTTCAGTGCCATCCAGTCTATTTCTTGCTGCCAGCGCGCCCAATCCCACCAGGCCATGGTATAGTTGAACGTGCAATAATTGAGATAATAGCGATGCTTGTAAGGCGAAACCTTTCGAACCTTGCTTTGCACCACCGGAAGCGGATCAGGCAGCGTGACTGCTGTATTGTTCCATGAAATATCGCGGAAACAGAATTTTTTCAGGTAGTGCCCCAGGGCAGAAGCGACGGATACACCATTATTGCCGCGCAGTACGATCTTATCACCTTTGCTTTCCAACTCGAAAACGTCTTTGCCATTTTCCTGGGCGATATATTCGATCTCGAATGCCTCCGCCTTATCTTTCACGATGCGCGCAACGAGGGCCGTGGCAGCATCGGCAGGTTTTGACTCCACAGGGTTGGATTGATTCGTACATCCGGGCAAAGCCATTGAAGCGAGGAGAAGCGCGGCGTGAATTTTTTTCATTGAGTTGAAATTTGGTCAGTATGTTTGTCGTGATGGCGGGCAAGTAAAAACGAGCATACCCAAACGCATGCTCCGTTACGCTGCCCATCAATCTCCTAATACAGGCAGAACGGCTCCTACCCTGACAACGGTCAAAAAACTTCGTGCGATAGACATAAAAAATAAGAGCTGGTGCATACACCAGCTCTTTGAGCTTACGAAGTAAGACTGCGGACCGGACGGGACTCGAACCCGCGACCTCCGCCGTGACAGGGCGGCATTCTAACCAGCTGAACTACCGGTCCGTTTCACCTTTTCGAAAGATATTCCGTCGAAAGGGAGTGCAAATATAGCGCGGACGTCATGTTCTCCAAATATTCAGAAAACATTTTTTTGCGATGCCCGACGCCACTGCGGCTAGTTGAATTTGAAATAGAACTCGCCGACGATGTTCGAGCTGTCCCAGGTGTTCTGTTTGTTGGCGGAGAGGCGGAGCACGTTGGCCCGTACTTCTTTGAATACCTGCTCAATCGTGAGTCCCGGCTTACGCATGGCTTTGAGTAACTCTTGCGTGTAGAGACCATTACGACCTCCCCCGTCGGCTGCTACGGAGCCGGGGGCGGTGGCATAGGCAATGAAAGAGCCGCGCGCCCGGCGCATCTCCCCTAGCCCACCCGATAGGGATCGGTTGACGGCGGGGAACGGGTTGTTTCGGCAGGCGTCGAGTATGACGATGTTCATGCGAGCGTTCGAGCGCTCCATGTTGCCCAGCACCATGCGCTGTGTCGGAAAGCAATACCGGGCAATGTCGTCTTCAAACTCCACACTGGCATCGACGGGCACCAGGTAATTTTCCTCTTCGTGGCGCACGCCGTGGCCGGCGAAGTAAAACAAGGCAACGGTATTGTCTTTGTCTCCGGCATCAATCTTGTCTTTGAATCGAAGCAACGCCGCCCGAATCTGACCATACGTGGCGTTGGTTAACAACGTTACATCGAAGTTGGATGCTTGGAGCTCCTTCGCCATGTCACTGGCGTCGTTCACTGGATTCTTTAACACCCCCACAGCCTTGGGATATGCACTGTTGCCAATGACAAGGGCGTACCGCTTCTCATTCTTGTATTCATCCGCCAGGCTCGGCTGCGTCGGTACTACAGGTAGTGTCGTGGCGACAACCGGCGTTGTATCCGGTTCCTTTTTTGTAGGGGCAGTATCCTTGCGTGCAGCCGGCGTTTTTGTTTCTGTACGGGGCAGAGATTGTGTACCGGCAGGTTTGGTGTTCTTGGTTGAGACGGTTGTCGTATTGCCAGCGGTGGTAGTCTTAGACGTGCCGGCGTCCGGTGTGCTGCTACGCGAGGCCACACCTTGCTTCTCCAGCTTGTCGAGCTCCCGCTTAATGTCGGCGTTGCCCGGCGCTGCCAGGCTGCCTTCTTTCAAATCGTCATACGCCAGGGGTAGCTGGCCGGTACGCACATACAACTGACTGCGTTCATACAGCAGCTTGGCCTTGGGCTCAGACTGAGTACCCAGCAAACGCAACGCGGCGCTATACGCATCGATGGCGTCTGCCGATGCCCCCAGCTTGTCGTGGGCCTTGGCTTTGAACCAATAGATGTTGCCTTTGTTGGCGTGGTCGCGCAGGATGGTCTCTTCAAAGTCGGGTATGGCGTGCGCGAAGTCATTGGTTTTGTAGTAGGCTAATGCGCGCAAGTAAAACACTTCCGGGTCAAGGGCCTTGTCACGGGTGTTCTTGGTGAGGTACAACGAAAAGTTCTCGATGGCAGCGGTGTATTTCCCCGCCGTGTATTGATCGTAGCCCTTCTCGTAGTATTTAAACTGCGCACTGACGCCCAGCGGCAACAGACACAAGAACCATACAAACCGAAAGAAGTATGCAGGCATATCCAAGCGTAATGCTAAAAGTTATACGAAACGCCGAGCTGAAGGTTTACCGACGGGAAGCCCTCTTTTTTTACCGGGTATTTTTCCATTCCCCGGATAAACGACTCGAAGTCCGTGCCGTAATATTGGTTGTCGTTATACGACTCGGTACTGACGAACGACACCGGAAACGTGTAGCCGATCGAAACCTGCAGAAACGCGGTGAATTTACGGGCAGGAAAAAGCTCTATCCCCGGGCCAACAAAGATTCCACCGGTCACCTGGCTCTGCTCCTTGAGCTCGTCGGATACGTAAACTTCGTCTTCGATCAACTCCGTACCGGGTTCCCACGGGACTTCCCCCAGGGTTTGCCAGTCGTCGCCGTTTTCGATGTCGCCGGCATTTTGTAACACGGTAGCGGTGCCCGTTACTTCCGTGCGGGTAGCATACGTAATAAACGGCTTGGCAAAAGCATATACCGATATGATCGAATTATCGCGTACCGGTATAAAGTTTAACTTTACATTCATGGCCAGCGACAGCAAACTCAGGTCGCCGCCCTTCAGATCAATATACAACCCGTCGTAGTAGGTTACTCCCTGGTCCTGATAGGGCCCACCGATAAAGGCATTGTTAAGGCCCGTTTCTTTGGGGTCGTAGTCAAAGCTGAGGTACGATATCGACGGCCCGATGGTGAGCACGCGGTTCAGGCGTTGCTGGAATCCAATCTCAAAGTTTGCACCGGCTTTATAGTCGCCGATGTTCTTGCCGAGGGTCCACGATGGACCGATGTCAATAAAGATTCCTTTACTGCGATCAATGCGTTCTTTCTTGGCAATGACGCCTTCATCCTGCGCGGTGGCCTGAAATACGACGCCTGTAATGAGTAAGCCTACGAGACATAGAGATTTTTTCATATAGAGGGAAAAGACATGGCTGGAAATATACTATATCCCCGGGGGACGACCGCGTCATCCCCATGTTCATGGGGCCAGGTGGCGCTACTGCGGAATCTTGAAGTAGAACTCTCCGATGATGTTGGAGCTATCCCACGTAAATTGTCTGTCGCCCGAGAGGCGCAGCACGTTCATCCGCACTTCCTTAAAGACCTGCTCGATCGTAAGACCCTGTTTGCGTATCGCCTTGAGCAGCTCCTGCGTATAGAGCCCGTTGCGGCCACCACCGTCGGCTGCCACAGAGCCGGGCGCTGTGGCGTATGCAATGAATGAGCCGCGGGCACGTTTCATTTCACCAAGGCCGCCGCCAATCGACCGGGTAGTGGCCGGGAATGGGTTGTTGCGGCAGGCATCCAAGATTACGATGTTCATACGTGAATTGGTCTGCTCCATGTTGGCCAGCACCATTTTTTGCACCGGGAAGCACATGCGCACGATGTCGTCATCAAACTCCACGTTGGCGTCGATCGGCACCAGGTAATTTTCGTCCTGGAACTGTACGCCGTGGCCCGCGTAGTAAAATAGCCCCACCGTTTGGTCTTTGGGACCGTTCGCCAGGTTCTGCTGAAACTTGCGCATTGCCTCCCGCATTTGCACATAGGTGGCATTGGTGAGCAGCTGCACTTCGAAGTTGGATTTGCGAAGCTCCGTCGTTACATCCGTCGCATCGTTCACCGGGTTCTTTAACGTGCCCATGGTTTTAGGGTACGTGCCATTGCCGATCACCAGGGCATAGCGTTTTTCATCTTTATATGCTGCCGCCAGCGAAGCCACCAGGCTGGCGCTGGACGATGTTTCCTCGGCAGGCTGCGGCGCAGGCTCTACCGGGGGCGTTGTAACAATCTGGGTGCTTGCCACTTGGACGGTAGTGGTAGGCTTCCGGGTAGGCTGATTTGTATTCTTTTTGACGATTACCTGAGTCGTCTTTTTGTCGGTTGTGTTGCCGGCAGGCTCGTTGCGAACCACGGCAGTTTGAGATGGGTCCAGCTCTTTGGCGGCGGCCAGGTCTTTGTTCGCAGCCTCGCGGTTGCCATGACGATTATAGTACTGTGCGCGGTCGGCCAGAATCTGGGCAGTGAGCTTTGTGTTGTGCTCGGCGCTGGTGAGGGCTTCCTGGTATTCGGATTCGGCCGGCTTGCCCAGTTTGTCGTAACAACGGGCTTTAAACCAATGGATCTGCCCTTTATTGTAGTGATTCAGTTCCAGGCACTTATCCAGATCAGCCAGGGCCTTGTCGGGTTCGTTGGTGAAATAATAGGATTGACCACGGTAGAAGTACAAATCTTCATCGTAGCGCTTGTTCCGTTCGGGGTTCGCAATTGCGCCGGAGAAGAGGTCAATGACACCGGCATAATTGGCGGACCTGAATTTTGCGATACCATCGTCGTAAGTGGCAGCATCTTGCGCAAACGCCACTGGCCACAGCAATAGCCAGGCGGCGAGAACCGATAGGGACTTTTTCATAGGGAGGGGCAAAATATCCTTAAAGATACGTATACGGGAAAAATTACGGAACCGTTTTACCCTGGAACAGTCTTGAAAGCAAAAAATGTTAATTTTATGGCCTCTGCCGCATGAGAAGACCACTGTTTTATTTGATTCTGATTGCCCTGCTCCTTCCCGCCTGCAGCAAAAAAGGCACAACTATCACTACTGTGAAGCCAAAATACCACCATCGCTGGTACGATCGTAAGAAGGACCGCCATACACCGCGCATAAAGAAGTTGCGGGTTCGAAACTAACGTTACCGCCCGCTTATCCCAGCCCCTTGACGACAAGGTCGATGTTCTTCCGGAAATAGTTTTTCGGTGGACTCAACTGGTTTACATGCGCCGTCACCACACCTCCGACAAATACGGCGTTGATCAGGTTGGTAATATCACGCGTCGAGATCGTCTTGGTGATCTCCTTGCGGAAGATCGCCTCGAGTATGCACTTCTCGAGCATTTGATCGATCGACATGATCTCGATATTGGTGATGCCATCAATAGAAGGATGAAACATTCGCTTCTCTTCCGGCTTGATAGGAAATGGTTTGGGCGAACGATTTAAGTCAGCCAGATAACCGGCCAGGCTTAACAACAATCCGGGGTGCTCTTCGAACTCGTCGCTAAGACGATCGAATAAATAGTATATTCCTTGCAAGCCTTCGCGGGGCTTGAGTGCAAATTCGACTGAACGTGCCAGGCACCACGCACGAAAATAATATAGCAGGATATCTTCCTTCTGCGGGAAGTACTTGAACAACGTGACCTTGGAGATTTTTACTTTGTCACAGATGTCGTCGACGTATAAATCTCCGAACGACTTTCTCCCAATTAACTTGAGGGTAGTTTCCAGCACTTGCACTTTCAGGCGCGCGGCCTTTTCTTTTCTCAGGCTCATGGTTTTGGTCTTGTCACTTTCTAAACAGCGTGGGAAGTAATACTTTTAACCTGACTTAACCAATGTCCGCATGCCGAAACGCCTTTATCTGCTTTTACTTGCCATAAGTACAGTTGCCTGTCAGCAACAAAAAGTACGCGAGCGTGTTACTGGCGTCCTGGCTGACTCGGCCATGGTCGTGTCGGCACACCCGTTAGCGTCGCAGATCGGCGTCGCCATCCTGCGGCGTGGGGGCAACGCGGTCGATGCTGCGGTAGCAACACAGCTGGCCCTGGCCGTGGTATATCCTAACGCTGGCAATATTGGCGGCGGTGGCTTTATGGTATTACGCCAGGCGAACGGCAACCTCGCCACCCTGGACTACCGCGAAAAAGCACCCCTCGCCGCGACACGCGATATGTATCTGGACAGCGTCGGCAATGCGGTCGACACCCTGAGTTCCGAAGGCCATTTATCGAGCGGTGTACCGGGATCGGTTGCCGGCCTCGCAGAAGCACATGCTAAATATGGACGCCTGCCGTGGAAAGACCTCGTACAGCCGGCCATCGACCTGGCGCTAAACGGCTTTGTCATGACGAAGCGCGAAGCTCGCGGGCTGAACGCCCTGCAAGAACAGCTCATCCTGCTGAATTCAGTCCCTCCCTCCTTCCTGATACGGGAGGCCTGGCAGGCGGGCGACACCATTCGCTGGGAAGATCTGGGCCACACCCTGGAACGCATACGCGACCACGGACAGGCGGGCTTCTACGAAGGCAAAACAGCCGACGACATCGTTGCCGAAATGAAGCGCGGTCACGGGCTCATTACTCACGAAGATCTGAAGGCTTACAAAGCCCTGTGGCGCGACCCGATCGTCGGCCAGTATAGAGGATACAAGATCATCTCGATGGCGCCGCCTTCCAGTGGCGGCATAGCGCTGCTTCAACTGCTGCGCTCGGTGGAGTCTTATCCCATCGGCGACTGGGGCTGGAACTCGGCCAAAGCCATTCACCTCATGACAGAAGCGGAGCGCCGCGTATATGCCGACCGCGCGGCTTATTTGGGCGACCCCGATTTCTACCGCGTGCCCGTACGCGCATTGACGAGCGCATTATATACCGACGAGCGCATGAAGACCTTTGACCCGCGCAGGGCCACCCCGAGCAACACGATCAAAGAAGGCGCCCTTGCGATGCATGAGTCATCGCAGACGACGCACCTGTCGATCGTGGATCCCGAAGGCAACGCCGTAGCCGTTACGACAACGCTCAACGACTCCTATGGATCGAAAGTGATCGTAGCCGGCTCGGGCTTTTTCCTGAACGACGAAATGGATGACTTCAGCGCCAAGCCTGGTTCGCCCAACATGTACGGCGTGGTCGGCGGCGAAGCCAACAAGATCGAACCCGGCAAACGCATGTTGAGCTCGATGACGCCCACTATCATCGAAAAGAACGGCCGGCTGGTGATGGTCGTTGGCACGCCCGGCGGCTCAATGATCATTACCGCCGTATTCCAAACGATCGTGAACGTATTGGATCATCATATGACCATGCAGGAAGCCGTCGCCGCCAAACGCGTGCATCACCAGTGGCTGCCCGACACCATCGCGTTTGAATACGGGGCCTTCTCGCGTGACGACAGCACGGCGCTGACGGAAATGGGCCATGCCTTTGAAGGATACCGCGCGTTCTGTCGTGTGGATGCCATTTTGGTGCGGCCAGACAGCACACTGGAAGGCGGCGCCGACCCACGCGGCGACGATACCGCGGTGGGCTTCTAACACACCGTTATTTCAGGGGGAGATAAGGGTTTTCGGATGGGTGCAGCAGGCCTGCCACCGACGGCCCGTGCATTTCATCGGCGCCGGTGTTACCTTTACGAGATTAACTTCTGAAGAACGTTGAAAAACCGCATACCAGGCATCTTTAAAAACAGGGTATTCCAGCATGTCATGTTCTGGCTCGTACATCTTGTCTTTTACGGCACGCTGTATGGCAGCTTCGAAGATAAGTATCGCCAGACGTTCTCGGAAGAACTCATGTATCTGCCCGGCAAGCTCGTCTTCACCTACTTCACGCTCTACTTCCTGCTGCCCCGCTTCCTGCTGATCGGCCGTTACGGCATGTTTATCCTGTGGTTCGTGACATCGTCATTGCTGGTGGGGCTGTGGCAGCGCTACATCGCGTACGAAGTGCATTATCCCATGTATTACCCGCAATGGCTGAACGATCCCTTCATCCATTTCGGGAAGATCATTAAAATGGTCGTCGGCATCTACCCCATTACATTTACCGCAGTCACCATCAAGCTGCTGAAGCATTGGTATACCAACCAAAAGGCACAGCAGATATTGAAGGAAGAAAAGCTGCAAGCCGAGCTGAAGTTCCTGAAGACACAGATCCATCCGCACTTTCTGTTCAATACGCTCAACAACCTCTATGCGCTCACGCTAAAGAAATCGGAGCGCGCCCCCGACATGGTGCTCAAACTTTCCGAGCTGATCGACTATATGCTTTATGAGTGCTCGGGCGACGCCGTGTCATTGGAGAAAGAGATTAAGTTTATTCAAAACTATATCGACATCGAAAAGATGCGCTACGGCGACAAGCTTGACGTGGACCTGCGGGTGACGGGCGATATCCAGGAGCGTGCCATCGCGCCGCTGATCATATTGCCGTTTGTAGAGAACTGCTTCAAGCACGGCGCGAGCGAATCGCTGGTACAGTCGTGGGTAAAGATCCGCATTGATGTGCAGCCCGCAACGATCATCGTAAAGGTCGAGAATAGCAAGGCTGAAAACGGCCATGGCCGTAAGGAAGGCATCGGTATCCAAAACGTGACCCGACGCCTCGACTTGTTGTTCCCTGATCGCTATACCCTGAAGATTGCCAACGAGGCGGCTACATTCCTGGTAGTGCTGACAGTACACGACACGGCGTCTCTTCGGGAGAAAATAAATTCTGCGGCTTAGCTATATCCTGTTATGAAATGTATCATCGTTGACGACGAACCCCTGGCGATCGAGATCCTCGAATCGTATGCCGCCAAGCTCGACAACTTAGAGATTGCCGGCACCTTTCGCAACGCCCTGGCTGCGTTCACCTTTTTACAAGAGAACACAGTGGATGTTATTTTCCTCGACATCCAAATGCCCCGCCTGTCGGGCATCGATTTCCTGAAGACGTTAAAGAATCCACCGAAGGTCATCTTCACAACCGCTTTTCGTGAATATGCGCTGGAAGGCTTTGATCTGGAGGTAACCGATTATTTATTGAAGCCGATCTCGTTTGAACGCTTCCTAAAGGCTGTAAGCAAGGTGCAGTCGCCGCAGATGACGTCGCCCCCACCCCCCGCCGAGCCACGCGACAGCTATGTCTATTTTAAAGTGGACAAGAAGATGATCAAAACGCGTATTGCCGATATACTCTATATCGAGAGTATCAAAGACTATGTGAAGGTGCGCACACCTGACAAAGAGATTATTACCCAGCAAAAAATTAGTTACCTGGAAGAAAGCCTCCCACGCGAAACATTCTTGCGTATACACCGGTCGTTCATCATCAACGTCGATCGCGTCGATGCGTATTCGGCCACCGAAATCGAGATAGGCAAACACAGTCTTCCGATCGGGCGTAACTACAAGCAGGAAGTTTTAGATGCCCTGTCGAAGAACGTATTCTAACGGTCAGGAAGCTTGTTGCTGCGTCGTGATCAGCGGCACGATCTCTTGTTTATTGGGAAGTCTGATCTCGAAGGTTGTTCCCTCACCAAAATTCGATCGTACCTGGATCGCGCCGCCGAGTTTGTCGATTGCTTCCTTCACGATATAAAGCCCGAGCCCTGCCCCTTCGCTTTTGGCGGTGGCGCGGAAGAACATGTCGAATATCTTGGTAATCAGATCGGGGGAAATACCGATGCCGTTGTCTTCAAAATGAATAAAGGCGTCGGTGCGCGTAATCCGCGCATGTATGCGGATGAACTGCCGCTCTTTGGTTGCTGCGCGGTATTTAATGGAGTTTGATATCAGGTTGTTAAAGATCACGATCAGTCGGTGCGCGTCCGAAAACAGCGGCACGTCTTCTTCTACCACGATCTCTTTATCCATGCAGTCTGAGCCCGAGAGGTAACGCATACGATCAAAGGTTTCTTCAATCAGGCCGCGCAGGTTAACACGCTCGATGCATACCTCGCTGCGGGCATTGCGCGAATAATCCAGGATCTCTTTAAGCGTCTCGTCCAGCTTGTGAATGCTGTGCTCGATACGGCTGAAGTATTCGTGAAAAAGCTTTTGATGATTGTCGTCGTCCATCTTGGCCAATTGTACCAGGCCCAATACCGACATCAACGGTGCGCGCAGGTTGTGCGACACGCTGTAGACAAAGCTATCGAGCTCTTTGTTAATTTTGGTCAGCTCTTCGTTCTGCTTACGCAGGGCTGTTTCTGCCTGGCGACGACGGGTCTCCACCTGTCGTTGGCGCATCGAGTTGGCGATAGCCGACGACAACCGCGCGAGATTTGACTTGAGGACGTAGTCGTCTGCCCCCTGCTTCAAGCAGCTTACGGCGAACTCTTCCGACACGGTGCCCGTCACGAGTATAAACGGTACGTTGTGGCCGTGCTCCTTACAGATCTTGAGCGCCTCGATGGAGTTGAATTGAGGCAACGAGTGATCGGACAGGATCACATCAGGCAAAAATGTCTGTAAGGCCTGCACAAACTCATCGCGCGAATCGACCTGTATCGACGTAAAGTGAACACCGTCTCGTGAGAGCGCGTGCTCGATCAGCCCCACATCGTCCTGCAGGTCTTCTAACATCAAAATCTTCAGTTCCCTTGTAAAAGCGGATTTCATACAGCGGTTCTTTTTAATCTATGTTGGCGCCTGGTTGAGAATCATCCAGAAAAAACCTATCTCGGAAACAGCACGTACGAATTTGTCGAATTCGACAGGCTTCACGATGTAGGCGTTGATTCCCAATTTGTAGGTTTCCAGTATATCACGTTCTTCTTTGGAAGATGTCAGCATGACCACGGGTATGATTCGTTTGTCCTGATCTGCTTTAATCTTCCGCAATACCTCGAGGCCGTCTACCTTGGGCATCTTGAGGTCGAGCAAGATAAGCTTCGGCATGTTGCTTTGTTTTTCTGAGAACAGAAAATTCAATGCCTCTTCGCCGTCCTGCAAATGGAGCAGGTTGTTAGCCAGGTGGTGTTTCCGCAGCGCGCGAATGGTGAGCTCCGCATCGTCGGCGTTGTCTTCTACAAGCAGTATTTCTACGGCGGTTGATTCCATATAGGTTATCGGTCATTTGGGGTTACCGTACGCGGCAGTGAGAAAAAAAAGGTAGCCCCTTGATCCGGTACTGCTTCAGCCCAGACCCTCCCACCATGAAGGGCTACAATGCGATATACCAATGCCAACCCCATGCCTGTCCCCTCAAATTCATCTTCCCGGTGCAGCCGTTGAAAAACACTGAATAACTTGTGTACATACTGCATATCAAATCCTACGCCATTATCACGAATTGAATATACGACCTCTGTGCCTGTCTCAAAAGCGTTAATCCATACTTGGGAAAATTCTTTCGTGCTGCTGTATTTAATAGCGTTAGAAATCAGGTTCGTCCAAACCTGCCGGATGAGGCCTATATTCGCCACCGCCGACGGCAGTGTGTGTACGTGAACTCGCAGCGTTTCGTGCTTTTTTCGATCGACGCTGCCGGCCAGTAAAGTATTGACAAGATCATGCATATTTACCTTTCCAGGGTCAGTGTGCTTCGGCCCACACGCGAAAAATCGAGCAGATCGTCAATCAATCGGCCCACTTTCCGTGCGTTTTTCATAATCGTATCGACTATACGCCGGCCGTTGGCGTCAAGCTTTTCTCCATACTCATCCTGTAAAATCTGTGAGTAACCGTGAATCGACCGCAACGGTGCGCGTAGATCGTGTGACACAGAATATGTGAACCCTTCCAGTTCGCGGTGCAGCTGCCCGGCGTTTTCCTCGGCACGGCTGCGTCCGGCCAGGTGCACCTGAAGTATACCGAACACCGCGGCCAATATGAGGACCGTGGTACCCAGAAGGGAAATAAATGCCACATCGGCGTGCCATATGCGCCGGCTCAGTTCAGCTTCGCGATGATTCAGGTGCGACACCTCCCGGCTCGCTGAAAGCAGCGCGCGGTGGCTGATGTATGCATAAACACCAAGGCTTATCAGGATCGATATCGTAATGATAAATCCGCCTAACACTTTTTTTTTGACATAAAGCTTCATCCTGGTCGCTACCAATCCAAGTCCAAATACCACACTGTCAGGTCATTCTCAGTGCACAGAACAAACGTCTGTGCTTCTAAAACCACTTGCTACGTCTACGAGTGTATGCGTATTGAAACAGGATAGATCACCCGGATGGGCTCCTGAGATCCCGGAACGGACCTCTTCACTATATTACTGGCATAATATGCGCGATGATATACCTGTCCTACGAATCGTTATAACGACGTGCGTCATTCGATACAGTAGCAGCAACACAGTAAATTACAATTTTACAACGGCGTCTTTATTGTTTTTATCGGCCTAACGACATACCTAATCAAGGTAAATTTCGAGAAAAAAGCAAACGGAGCGTTTACATTTTTTTAATAGTGAATTCCACACGTCTGTTCAGCTGCCGTGTTTCTTCCGAATCATTGCTCGCAATGGGCATGGCGCCACCATATCCCTTTCCGGTAATGCGGTTTTTACTAATACCATGCTCTATTAAGTAATCGCGCACTTTGTCGACACGTGCCTGCGAAAGCTTCACGTTTTGTGCCGGTATACCGCGATTATCGGTGTGTCCGGCCAATTCAATCTTAACGCTTGGGTTAGCTTTCAGAAAACCTACTATAATGTCAAGTTCCGAGGACGAGCCCGACAACAGGTTGGTGCGGCCTTGCTCAAACAACACATTACGCAACGCTACGGTCGCTCCTACTTCCAGCGGCTGTAGTTTAAAGTTCATCTCCAATGCCGACATTTCGTACGTACGAATGTTGAGCTTTTCCAGTGTGCTGATGTATCCGACGGCCTCAATGCGCACTTGATATTCTTGCGCGGCGTCTACCTGCACCGTATAACCGGCCGTTTCAGATGCCTTTGCTTCCTTTGTAGCCGTGCTGACCGTAAAGGTAATGCTTGCCGGAATCGACTCGCCTGTTTTGGAATTCGTTACACGGCCGTAAACGCGTACGTGTTTGTCATCGGTCGCGACTGGTGTCGGGATCGTGGCAGCCGTGTCGACTTTCACGACGACAGGTTGCTGCAGGGGCTCGTTACGTCCCTGGAACTTAATATCGCCGTAACCATCGCTGTTTTTGGTGCTGGTGAATAGTGCCAGGTCTTGTGCGGCATATGGACGATAGAAAAGGTCGCGGCCTTCCGTGTTGATGTCTCCGAGGTTTTCGGGCTCGGTCCAGTTCGTCCAGGTGTCATCCAGGCGTGTGGCCTTATAGATATCGAAGCTGCCGCGGCCTTTGCGACCGTTGGTCGAGAAATACATGGTGCGGCCGTCGCTGCTCAACGCCGGGCAGAGCTCCTGGAACTGCGTATTAATAACAGAACCGAGGTTGCGCGGTTCGGTCCAATGGCCGGACACGTCCTTGCGGGTCACGTACAGGTCTTCCACGCCACGGGTGCCATAGGTCTCTGCCGAGAAGACAAACACGTCGCCGGCAGGCATCATCGTGCCATATAGCACACCAGCTTTATTCTGAAAATACGGGATCGTAATGTTGACAGGCTCTCCCCAGCCGGCACCTGTGCGCTGGGCCTGGGCAATGCCCTGCGTGCGCGGAGAGGCGCCACCGGCAGCATAGTGACTCAACAGGTACACGCTGTTGCCATCTTCCGCGAATCCGGCCACACCGTTAAAGCTGCGGTTGTTCAGCAACGGGCCGGCGTGGATAGGTTCGGACCAGGCGTGGTCTTTCAAAACAGCGTACCAGATATCACCAGGGTCTTTCAGACCGCCAGTGTTGTTGGGGTGGTTGGCAATGGTGAAATAGAGGGTCTTCCCATCCGGACCGAGTACCGGATTCAATTCGTCGTAGGGCGAATTGAGAAATTCAAGTGTTCCGCTTTCCAACGGCTGCGCTGTGGAAAGAACTGCGATGCTAAGGAGGGTAAAAAATACAAAGACTCTCATGCCGAACAAACTAACTAATTTCAAAGATATAAATTTCGCGGCTCACTTGCTCACCCAGCGATTGCCTTTGATGGTAAATCGCCAGGGGAGCCTGGCATCTTCGCCTGCGTAGTCAATCCCGATACGGGGACTGGCCTCGATCCGGGCCGCCGTCATCCTCTCGCCACTATCCTCCAACCAAACTTCGTGCTCAAGCAACGATTTTCCATTTAACTTTCTATCAATGCCCATGGCTTTGGTTAATTTGCCCGGGCCGGAGGTTAGGTGAAAAGGATTCTTCAGCGCACCCCGGCGAATTTGCATCTCGGGCAAGCCGACAACAGGCTCCAACGCCCGCACCAAAACCGCTTCGGCGGTGCCCGCTTTGTTGGTGGTCACGTTAAAGAGATGGTGCATGCCGTAGCACAAATAGACATACGCATACCCACCGGGTTCGAACATAATGGCATTACGGGCCGTCTTTCTCCCCTCATATGCATGGCAGCCGCGCTCCTTCCATGAATAAGCCTCGGTCTCGACAATTATCCCGGCGGTGAGAATGCTGTTCTGTTTGGTGTACAATACTTTCCCCAGCAGCTCGCGCGCGATCTTGACGACGTTGTCGCGCTCATAAAACTCTTGTGTCAATCGCATACGGGTATCGGCCCTGTGCAGGGGCACGTTCAACATTTAACAGGTTATTTAACAAATATTGAAAGATAACCATTCAAAACCTTGTTTAACTTGCACGCTTTAAAACCACCAAAATATTTAACCACCATGAAAAGAACGTTTTGGATCGCATTGCTTTTTGCCGCCAGCCTTTCCGCCGGCGCACAAGTAAAGACGCCGGCTCCCAGCACGGCAGGATCCGTATCCACCACCGTCGGACTGACGGACGTTAAAGTGAGCTACTACCGCCCCAGCATCAAAGGCCGCAAGATTTTCAGCACCGACGCTGCCGCCCTTGTTCCCTATGGAAAGATCTGGCGCACCGGCGCTAACCAAGGTACTGTCATATCGTTCTCCGACGATGTGAAGGTAGAAGGTGTATCCGTACCGAAAGGCGATTACCTGCTGCTGACCTGGCCCGGCGAAACTGAGTGGACCGTATCCCTCTATAAAGATTTAACCATGGGTGGCAACACCGGCGCCTACGACAAGGCAAAAGATGCGGCGAACTTCAAAGTAAAAGCTACGACGCTCGCCGAAAAAATCGAGACATTGACCATCAACATTGGCGACATCGCCGCCGACAACAAGAGTGCCAAGGTTCAGATAGCATGGGAAAACACCTCGGTGAAATTCACCGTAACCGTGGACTACGACGCACAAGTGATGAAGTCGATCGAGCAAAACACCAAGGTGAGCCCGAACAACTACTTCCAGGCGGCCGTATATTATTTAGAGACTGGCCGTGACCTGAACCAGGCCCTGACCTGGATCAACGAAGCCGCCAAATCAAACCCTGACGCCTTCTGGATCCTGCATCAAAAAGCGAAGATCCAAAAAGCATTAGGCGACAAGAAAGGTGCTACAGAAACTGCTAACGCCTCTTTGGCCAAAGCGAAAACTGCCGGCAACCGCGACTACCAAATGATGAACGAAGACTTGATCAAGTCGATGAAATAATCTTCGATGTTTGGTGCGGTGTACGCGCCACTCCTAAATAGTCACCCCGTCCATTATCGTTAGATAGTAGACGGGGTGTTTTTTTATCTCCGCTCTCATTCCCACACTCGCTCTGTTTTTTACCTCTTATCAGGATTTTCACAGAGTGCCACAAACATTTTCTTATCTTGGTTCTATAACCCCTTACATCCAGATGAAAATCGTTATCGCTTTCGTGTTGCTTCTCCCGGTTGGGTTGTGGGCGCAAACACCGGTGGATTCACGTCAACGGCCTCTGGTCATTACGCACGTCAATGTAATCCCCATGGATGTGGAACGGGTACTGCCCGATCAGACAGTGGTGATCGAACAAGGCAAGATCAAAGCGATCGGAACGAAGGTGAGCTATGGCAAGAACGCCCTGGTGATTGACGGCAAAGGAAAGTATTTGATTCCGGGCCTTGCCGAGATGCACGCACACGTGCCGCCAGTCGACGAGCTTGAACCCGCCAAAGAAGTGATCACACTCTTCGCCGCGAACGGCATCACCACCATCCGCGGCATGCTGGGCCATCCGCGCCACCTCGAGCTACGCGGCATGCTGCAGCGCCACGAGATCATCGGCCCCGATCTTTACACCGCGGGCCCTTCGTTCAACGGTATGAGCATTACCTCTCCTGCGGCGGGCGCCGACCTGGTGCGCAAGCAAAAAGCAGCGGGCTATGATTTTCTAAAGCTCCATCCCGGACTGACACGCGAGAAGTTTGATACCATCGCCTCTACCGCCAAGCGGGTAGGCATCCCGTTTATCGGCCACGTATCGTCGGGAGTCGGCATCTGGCATGCCATCACATCGGGCTACTCTTCTATAGATCACCTCGACGGCTTTGTCGAAGGATTGGTGCCCGGTATCGAACGTATGAGCGACCAGCAGATTGGTCTCTTTGGTGTCTTCGTAGCCGACCAGGCCGACACCAACAAGATTACCGCCTTGATCCAGGGATTGAAAGCCGGCAACACCTGGGTGGTACCCACACAAGCCCTGGCCGAGCGTTGGATCGCCCCCGGCATGACACCCGAAGCTTTCCGCGCCGAAGCGCCCACCCGCTACATGAAAAAAGAAACCGTCAATCAATGGTGCGAAGCCAAAACAAACCTGGCATCAAACCCGCTCTATAATCCAGAGGCAGTGGTACGCTACGTCAAGCTGCGCCGCCGGCTCATCCTGGCGTGCCAGCAACAAGGTGTTGGGTTGTTGTTGGGGTCCGACGCGCCGCAGGTATTTAATGTGCCAGGCTTCTCCGCCCACCAGGAATTAGAATATCTCGTGCGTTCAGGTCTTACCCCCTACCAGGCTCTGCGGACGGGTACCGTCAACGTTGCTACCTACCTGCATCACGCCGATGCCGGCGTAGTGAAGGCCGGCAATGTAGCTGACCTGGTATTACTAAATGGCAACCCGCTAACCGACATCACACAGACGCGGAAGATCGACGGTGTGATGATGCATGGTTACTGGCTGTCGCGTGCCTACCTGGATCAGGAGCTGAAGAAACTGGAGAAGTAAGAACTACCATGAACTATCGCCCAATCGCTAAAACGTCGCTTCGCATAAGCGAGATCAGCTTCGGCTGCATGTCGCTCGGCAACGATCACGCTACGAACAAGACATTGCTACACCAAGCCTTCGATCGCGGCATCAACTACTTCGATACCGCCGATCTTTATCAGGCGGGCTTCAATGAAGAGACCGTTGGCCGTGCGTTTGCCGGCATGCGCGAGAAGGTCATTATCGCGACAAAGGTTGGCAATCAACTACGTGCCGATGGCAGTGGCTGGGATTGGAATCCGCGCAAGGAGTATATTTTGCAAGCCGTCGAAGCCAGTTTACGGCGATTGCAAACCGATCATATCGATCTATACCAGCTGCACGGCGGTACAATAGATGATCCCATCGACGAAACAATCGAAGCATTTGAGCTCCTGCAACAGCAAGGAAAAATCCGGCACTATGGCATCTCGTCCATTCGACCGAATGTGATTCGTGAATATTGCCGCCGATCGCATATGGTGAGTGTGATGATGCAATACAGCGTGTTGGACCGCCGTCCGGAGGAATCGTGTTTGGCGTTACTGCACGAGCATCAGATCAGTGTGCTGGTGCGGGGCAGCCTGGCAAGTGGATTATTGATCAACAAACCGGCGAAGACTTACCTGACGCACAGCGCGGAAGCGGTAGAAAAAGCATCGTCCAAAGTACAGCAAGTGGCTACGGGCGATGCATCAAAAACGTCCGTGGCGTTAGGATATGTACTCCATCATCCTGCCGTGACGAGCGCTGTAGTCGGTATTCGCACGGACGCACAGTTGGCCAACGTCGCTGAGGCCGTGCGTCACGCTACGTTGAGCGAGTCATCGTTACAAGCATTACAGCAGTCCGTTCCGCAGCTGGTCTACGATCAGCACCGGTAGTATAAATATCCTATGATCCCGTTTTCTCTATCTGTATATTCCTGTCATGGCATGTACCCGAAACCTACTTCTGATCCTGACCGGTATACTTGTTACCACCGGCGTTTGTAGTCAAACCTTTAACGCCCGTATTCAAGGCACACAAAAACCACCGCTACACGGCCGCCATTGGATGGCCGTGACGGGCAAGCCGCTCGCGGCAACAGCCGGTGCCATGGTCTTCCAGCGTGGCGGCAATGCCGTGGATGCCGCGTGTGCCATGCTGGCAGCAACCTGCACCATGTGGGACGTGCTGAGCTGGGGCGGTGAAACACAAGCGCTGATATACAATCCCAAGACGGGCAAAGTCATTGCCCTCAACGCCCTCGGGGTTGCTCCTACCGGCGCCACACCGGCCTTCTATAAAGGAAAAGGCATGGACTTTCCGCCGGAGTACGGTCCGCTGGCGGCGGTTACTCCCGGCACGCCCGGTGGACTTTGCACCATGCTTGCCGAGTGGGGCACGCTTAGCTTACGCGATGTACTGGCCCCGGCCATGCAGATGGCGGAAGGATATCCCATCGAAGCCCAGGCCGCCAATAGTATCGAACGCAATAAAGACATGATCAAACAGTGGCCGTATTCCAGGGCCGTTTTTTTACCGCACGCCGGTCAGGAACGTGAAGCTCCCGCCGCGGGCGAAATATTTAAACAAGAAGACTTACTTCAAACGTTGCGTAAATTGGTAGAGGCTGAGCAACAGGCCCTCAAGAAAGGTAAGAGTCGCAAAGAAGCTATCTACGCCGCCTACGATCGTTTCTACAAAGGCGACATCGCCGCCGAGTTTGCCCGCGGCAGCCAGGAACAAGGCGGGCTGATCACCCAGTCAGACCTCGCCAACTGGAAGGTAAAGATCGAAGAACCTGTCTCTGTGCGCTATAAAGGCATCGACGTCTATAAACTCTCTTCCTGGACCCAGGGCCCGGCCATGTTGCAGACCCTGAACATCCTTGAAAACTTCGACCTGAAAGCCATGGGTTACAACTCCGCCCGCTACATGCACACGCTTTACCAGGCGATGAACCTGGCTTTCGCCGATCGCGATTTCTACTATGGCGATCCGGCGGTTGCTCCAGACGAACCGTTGAAAGGCTTGCTCTCGAAAGAATACGCCAAAACGCGCGCCAAAGAAATCAACCCCGACCGCAATCACGCCACGGCTGGTCCAGGCGACCCCTACCCCTTCGAACAAAAAGTCAATCCCTACCAAACACTCCTGCGCCAGTGGAACCAGGCCAGCCGCACACCCGTAGCATCACCGTTAGACGAGGCCTACCTGGCCGACTTCCACCGGGGCACCACCTCCATCGAAGCCTCCGATGAATCCGGCTGGGTTGTATCCGTCACCCCCAGTGGCGGCTGGATCCCCGCCTGCATCGCCGGCAAAACGGGCGTCGGCATGAGCCAACGCATGCAGTCCTTTGTATTAGACGAGCGGCAAAACCCCTTCAACGTATTAGAGCCTGGCAAGCGCCCCCGCGTAACACTCACGCCCGGCCTGGCTATGAAAGACGGCAAACCATTCCTGTCCTTTGCCGTACAAGGCGGCGACAGCCAGGACCAGGATCTGCTACAGTGCTTTTTGAACGTTGTGGAGTTTGGCATGACGATTCAGGAGGCGGTGGAAGCGCCGAACATTGTAAGCTATCAGATGCGATCGTCGTTTGGAAATCATGAACGTAAACCCGGTGCGATTACCGTCAATACCAAAACACCGGATTATGTCTTAAGGGAACTCAAGAAGATGGGCTATAATATCGGTGTGGAAGAACGTACCGCGGGGCCGATCAACGCTATATATTTCGATCGTGAGCACGGCACGTTTTGGGGCGGGTCGGGGAATCATGGGGAGGACTATGGAATTGGGTGGTAACATTTACTCCAACCGCACGCTCTCGATCACGAGCTCGTGCGCACTGTCCAACGCGGCGCCCATTAAGCCCGGTCCGATGGAGATCTGTAATGTTTCGGCTTGGTCCAGGGCGAAACCAGACACGGCTGAAGGCACGAAGTAATACGGTAAGAACGATGGATACGGTCGTGGTAATGTTACAACCGACACGGGCTTCAGGTCTGCGAGGGCAACGCTATAGTCGCCGGTGCGAACGTCTACAGTGACGATGCCACCGTAAGCCGAGCCATCACGCATAATCAGCGCCAGCTGTACCGGTAGCGGTGTGGCGTCTTTAGTACGTCCGTGAAATACCATACGTGTCGCCTTTTCTATATCGCCTTGTCTTCCCGCCACCTGGCGGCCAAAGAAATACCGCATGGAGTAGTCGTGTATTGGCTTGCCCTCGCGATTTTCCGGATCGACCTCGAACAGCTTCTTCACCGGCACTGCCAATTCAACCCGTCCCGGCTCCGCCAGCGGTAGCAAGCTGGTACCCGGCGTCCAGTTACGTGAGAGGGTTGCTTCCTCTGCGGCCGTAAACAGGTATACTCCGCTTTTTGCTGGCAATACTGATACGGTATAGGGAGTCCCATAAAAATCCCAGTCGGTCGCGCCGCTCGGAATCGCGCCGGGATACGTTGTTGCTTTACCCCCTGCGCGCACAGTGATGTAGTATCGAAGAGTGCCCGGTTGCAGAAATGAGGATGAAATCGTGGCGCGATATGTAAAGCCACTTCCCGCTCCCATCTGGATCACTTCGGGCTTCCAATGCTTTCCGTATACATAAAGCTCGACAGCGTCCGGTACGGTCGCTGTGACAACAGTGGCTTCAACAGTATGGGCATCACCTGCTGTCGCCGCTCCGAGCGGCTTGTGGAGTACATACGGTTGCGATACCCCCAACGCCGGTGCTGCAAATTCCCGTAGACCGATGTTGTTGTGAAGCCGAACGTTCAAATCCCCCGCCGTCACGCCCTTCCGCGTTAGCAAGTACGTTCCCGGCGAAACGATAAACGAAGTTCCATCAGCGATAGCCGATAAAACATTCCCCGCGTTCATACCCTGCACGGCATACGCATCTTTCAAATCCGGTAATTGGATATTGATTGACCGCGCACGCGACTGCACGACAGCCATCTTTTTAGAAGGACTAGCTTTACTAAACGGATCATCCACCCACACCGCGTCGGGCATAACTTCCAATCGCCATACGCCCGGCGTTACGCGATCGAGAAAATAAGCCCCCGAACCGTTGTACTGCACCACGGGCGAGTTACCCCACCCGGCGATCTCTTCCAACTTCTCCACTGCAGGGGGCATTGTGCGGGTATGATTCGTATAAAAGAACTTCTGCGTCGTCGCCATCTGCGCAAGGTCCTGCTCATAGCTTACACTAAAGTCCCCGAAGGTTGCGTTGGCCGGATAGCGACCATAGCTTTTGTACAGCGGCACCGTGCGGAATACTTCACCGGCAATCTTGAGGCTAAGGGCTTTCTGCGGGGCATACACCAAATTCATGTAGTGTGTGCCGTATTCTGTATTGACGTCGGCCATATAGGTCGGGTCGTAGGCAAACTGCGTGGCAATCTGCATACCCGCCGTGCGGAAGCTGCGCGCCATCGCGGGGTATATATACGACCGGCCCACATCGGCGGCATCGAATTCGTATACCAGCTTGGCGATCTTCTTAAAGCCCGGATGTGCCGCGAAGGGTATGACGTAGTTGTCTACGTTGGGCAGCAGGTTGCCGCTGAGCTCATGATTGGAGCCGAGGCCCGTGGGATACCATTGAAATGTTCCGCCCTGAATGCCGGCATTAAAATACGCATCGGCCAAATGAATGCTATGGCTGATGTTATAAACCACCGGTTTCTTGTTCCCGGTCTTTTTCATGGCCGATACCATACGTTTGATGAACGCGGTCACCTTGGGTGCAGGCTCACCGTGGTGCGGCTCGTTCGATACTTCGAAGGCAATAATGTCCGGATCGTTCTTATACGCCAGTCCGGTATGCGGGTTGACGTGGTTCAGGAACTGGTACAGGTAATTTTCCTGTGCGCGAATGGCGCCTTCATTGGTCAGGCAGTCGCCCTTGCCATACTTCGACGAGAAGCCCGGTGTTTTTTCATCGGGTGCGGGCCATCCGTTCTGCCAGTAGGCAATGGGGGTGATCATGAACTTCATGCCGCGATCTTTCATCTTCTTGAGCATGTAGTCAAAGAGTTCCAGGTGTTCGTTGTGTAACAGGTTGCCGACGCTATCGCTGATCTCGCAATCCCACACATGCACACGGTATAAGTCAAAGCCCAGGCGGGCAAAATGGTAGACATCGTCGTCGATGGCTTTCTTCAAATCAACACCTTGTTGCTTCGCCGTACGGTACGCAAAGGCAAACGGCGCGGTGTAGTTTACACCAAAGGCATGGACTTCATCATTGGTTTTGCCCCACCGCATGATGCCGTCTTTGTCGACATACACATCGGTTCCCTTTTGCGCCCAGCTGGCAACGTTGATCATGCACGTTACAATCAACAATAATACTCTTACCTTCATGCTTCTATACTTTTCCGTTTCTCAATTTCACTTTGCGGCTGTTGCCTGGATCGTTACAATCGCCGGGCGAACTCCTTCGCCCGTTGCTTCCAGTCGAATCGTGCCTGCCGTCTTACCCGCCTGTATAATTACCTGGCATTTGCCATTAAACAATGATCGTTGCCAGGCACCGGGTGCACATTGATCTGCTTCGTGGCTGCTGGGATCGCCATTGCCCACACCGATAATCCGGGCGTCACCTTGCACACGAAAGCGCACAAGGTTGCCCGCATCCGGCACTTCCCTCCCGCGCGTATCTTTTACCGTCACGTTTATCACCGCAGCGTCACGTCCATCCGCTAATACTATTTTTCGCTCTGTCGAAAGCTCAATCACATCCGGCGCATCCGTTGTCTGCACCTGTGTGCGGATCGTGCGTCCTTGCTTTGTACCCACCGCTGACAATATACCGGCGCGGTATGGCACACTCCATTGCAAGTGCCGGTTACGCGGCATCGCCTTTTTACCCAGGCTCTTACCGTTGAGGAATAGTTCTACCTGGTCAGCGTTGGAGTTCACCCATACGTCGATGTTCTTACCCTCTTGCCCTTTCCAATTCCAATGCGGTGAGATGTGGAGCACGTCTTTATCGGTCCACCACGATTGATAGTAGTAATAAATGTTCTTGGGGAAGCCACACATGTCCATAATGCCGAAATGTGAGCTGACGTTCGGCCATTGAAACGGTGTCGGCTCGCCGCGATAGTCAAATCCCGTCCAGACGAAGCCACCCATAAACCAATCATTCTCTGCTGCCAACGGCCACCACGCTTCCGCGGTGGAAGCCCACCAGGGAGCGGTGATGTCCTGATCGGGCACATAGCCCTTGACTGAGTCCACCGCATAGATACCCCGCGTCGTCACGGTGCTCCCCATTTCGGTGCCGAGGATTGGCTGTTCCGGGTGATCATGATGATACGCCACAACATGCTTTTCGCGGTAGTTGAAGCCACGAATGGGAATGACTTCGTTTACCCCCGGAAATACATTGCCCAGATCGGCCGCGTACGTGCTGGTACGCGTTGGATCGAGCCGGCGCTGCAAGGCCAGCATCGACAATGCAATCCGTTTGCCAAAGCTGTTGGTTTGCGCATAGCCTTCTTCGTTGCCAATAGACCATAGGAATACCGACGGGTGATTCCGGTCGCGCTCGATCAGTCGGCGGAATTGATCCTGGTACTCGGCCGAGCTGCTTAACAACCGGGCCTCGTCCAGCACCAACATGCCCAATGAGTCGCAGGCATCGAGCAGCTCCGGCGTCGGTGCATGGTGGCTTGTACGATAAGCATTGACGCCAAGCTCTTGCAAGCGTCGAATGCGGTAATAGTGCAGGTAGTCCGGCAGTGCCGATCCAACGCCCGCATGATCCTGGTGGCAGTTTACACCCTGAATCTTTATTCGCTTATCGTTAAGCGATAGCCCGGTAGCCGCTTCGATCGTCACCATGCGGACTCCCAAGCGCTGACGGACCTGATCGACTACACGACCGTTCTGCTTAACAACACTCACTACCTTATATAAGTACGGATCTTGCAAGGACCACAACCGCGCATCGTTGATCGTCAGCTCCTGTTGCACGACCGCTGCAGCCCGGCCAGGCAATGCAACCGGCTTTTCAGCAGCCTGTACCAATACCTTACCATTGCGATCGGTGATATATGTCAGGACACTACCCTGCCCGGCAGCCAATCCATCATTCATCACGGAAGTCTGCACAGCAATCGTGGCATCACGCCCTGCGACCGTGCTCTGAAAGAATACGCCGTTCGGCGCTACGTGCAGGTTCTCATACTGATTCAGCCACACATGGCGGTAGATCCCTGCCCCCTCATAGAACCATCCTTCATACTGCGAAGCATCCACCCGCACGACCAACACATTCTCCTGCTTAAACTGAATATAGTCGGTAATGTCATATTCAAACCCGACATAGCCACTTTCGTTACGCCCCAGGTAAAAGCCATTTAGCCATACCTGGCAATCACGAAAGACACCGTCAAATTGAATGGAGAACCGCTTGCCCGAATCCGCCGGCACGATGGCAAACGTCTTACGATACCAGCCAATGCTATTCTGCGGATACAACCCTCCCACCGGCTTGTATCCATGCCCCATGACATCGGCATTGTCCGAATTTTCAAACGGCAGGGCTACTGCCCAGTCATGCGGCAGCGTTATAGTTGCCCACGCCTGGTCGTCAAACTTGGGGTCTACAGCCGTGCCACCGGCTTTGCCTGTTTTCGAGAACAGGTTGGCGATGGTGAAATTAAAATCCTTCGTCGCATCGGCGGCGTGGCCCAGATGGAACCTCCACCCTTCGTCCAGCAACAGATGCTTTCGAGGCGTTTGAGCAGACAGCGTGGCCGTAGCGAGCACGGCTGCCAGTATCAGTAAGGCAGTTCGTTTCAAAACATATACCGTTAAAAAAGTAAAGAGGCTATTCTTCCATGTAGTGGATCGCCGGGATCGTATTACCCGAAAAATCGAAGAGCGCACAGTTCTCCCACGACGACCCCGTGCCCCAGGTATCCTTCATGTTGGAGCTGATATAGGCTGGCTCCCAGTAGATCATACCAAGTCCACCACCATCGTGCACTTCCTGCGCCATATCGCGCAGCAGTTTCTCGAGTCCCTGACGGGTATACGAATAGCCGGGCAATATGGGATCGCTTCCAAACAGGTTGGTGTAGCTGTCCTGCGCTTCCATCGTCCACGGGTAGGCCGTTTCCAGGATCATCACATCCTTGTTATACGCACTCTTAAACCCGGCAATGGTCTCCGAAAGCTTGTCGGGCGCAACGGTCGTATGCCAGAGTGGATAGTATGAAAACCCCACAATATCAAAATCGGTCACACCGCCCGTAGTGGTCAGGTTGTCAAAGAACCATTTGACGTTCTTCGGATCGGCAATATGCAGGATCACCTTGGTCTTGATCGTCGACTCGTCGGCCGCATCACGCACGGCGTCAATGGCGCGGTTGATGACCGCCCCCGTCTCTACCCATTTTCCCTCGCATACGTTGCACGTCGGAAAACCCTCAGGTGCATTCGTAAACAGCAGGCCGCAGTTTGTCTCGTTACCGATCTGCACCAGCTCGGGCATAAGCCCTTCACCATTCAGATAACGCAGCGTCTTGAGCGTATAGTTGTAGATAGAATCTTCCAGTACATCGGCCGCTGTAATGTTTGCCCACGCCGCCGGAACATCCTGCGCGGCCGGATCAGCCCACGTGTCGGAGTAATGAAAGTCGAGCAGCACTTCCATGCCCTGCTCTCGGGCACGGCGAATGGACACCTCTACGTCCTTCAAATCACTATACATCTTCTTACCGTCGGCACCGTATACCTCCTTCGTCCAGGTAGGATTATGCCATAGCCGCAGCCGGACCAGGTTGGTACCGTTATTCTTAAAGATCACGTAGGGAGACTGTGGCTCGCCATCGTCTTTATAGACGCCGCCGTGCTCTTCGATCTGATTGACGTAGGAAAGGTCTGCACCGTAATAGGTCAGCGTCTGTTCTGTTTGGGCTGTGGCCCCGTCGTCGTCCTGACAGGCTATCAACGCTACCGAGGTCAGCGCAATCGCCACGTATATTCGTATATAATGAAAGCTCATGGTTTTGTTTTAAAACATCCTCACCCCGCCAGGCAACGGAACCGAAGGCGTATGCCGGCTCCGTGCCTGTGGGGTTCGGGACGTTATTCTTGAGGAATCAGCAGAAACTGCTTGGTAAGGTCATTGAAGATGATGGTATAGCTACCCGCGACAATTTCAATTTTGTCGTCGTTACCCGCCGGCACAGCCGTGCCGTAGAGCTTGTCGCCTACACCGACGGTGCCCCATTGGGCCGTCCAGCCGTCTGCTGCCAATTTAATGGCGACATCGGCATCAAACGTATAGTCAAGCGTCCACACGTGCGGATTCGCCGCAGTATTGGCCATGGGGATCAATGCCCAGCCGCTAAAATCACCGGTGATATTAACACCCGTGTAGTCCGGTGCGCTTGCCTCGTCATAGCTGTCCAGGGTAAACTGCATTTTCAGAATGTCCAGCGAGAAGGTATAATAACCGGCACTGCCGACCATAAAGGCGCCCGGGTCTGGATCTGCATCTGTTTCGCGGAAGAATACATCCGAGTCATTTAGGCCCCACATCGGTGCCCAGAGACCCTGGTATGCCAGGATCTTGAGTTGACCGGCATTAAAATGGCCGGTGAATGTGTAAGTAAAGTTGTCCGCCTCGCTGCGGAACATCGGGCTGGCCGCATTGGCATCCCATCCAAATTCGGCAGCGTCACCTACCTGGAATATGGTCAGATACGGAGGCTCGGCGATATAGGGCGTCACCTTCAATTCAACAGTATTGGAATAGCGCGAGGCGACAGACATCGACACATCCGAGCGAATGCGCACGACCACGTCGGCCGTCTCTTCGCCCGGCAGCTCTTCCGCCAGCATCATGTCGTTCAGCTGTGTCACTGTCAACGCTACCTCCGGCGTTGCGTCCAGGATCATCGTGCGGGGCGACGCGAAGTTGTCGCTCTTTTTATCAAGCTCCAAGGTATAGGTTACCGCCGCAGAAAAACCATATTCTGCATCGGTACGCTCAAATACCACCGCCGTTTCCGCAGCCGTCTCCATCGTCAGCACAATCTCGGACTTCGAGGCCGTGAGCTGCGAATCTTCGCCCGGCTTCAGCACCGTATTCGTGCCGTCTTCGTCACAGGCAGCCAGGGTCAGCAGGCATACGCCTATAGTATAGCTTAGTAATTTCTTCATAATTGTCTGTTTTAAAAACATCCGCGACATGATTAATAACCGTTTACCTTCGGATCAAGATTCGGGTTGGCGATCAGATCCGACTGTGGAATCGGGTACAGCTTGCGGTAAGACTCTACTCCACGCCCCTCTTGTACACCACCCTTCCAGGGCCACAGGTAGCTATCCTCGGTAAAGCGACCAAAGCGGATCAGGTCTGTACGCCGCACGGCTTCACTCGCCAGCTCGCGCCCACGCTCGTCGATGATAAAGTCCAGTGTAAGCTGCCCGTCGGTAATGTTACCGTTGGTATTGTTGTAAGCACGCTCGCGCAGGTCATTCACATACCCCAACGCCTCGCCGCGGCTTCCACCCTGCCCGTTGCGCAGGACGGCCTCGGCATACAGGAGGTATACGTCCGCCAATCGAAACATCGGGAAGTCGGTATCCACAAAGATGACGTGTGAACCAGGTTGGCCCGTAGAGGTAATGTTCTTGAATTTAATGATCGGGTAACCATCGGTCTCCGACGCAACGCTGTTTATCTCCAGGGTATACCCTTCGGTAAAGAACATCTCACGCTCATCGATGCCGCTCCCAATCGGAGGAAACAAGTCTACCATGTTTTTCGTAGCGCGCGGACCAGACCAGCCGGCATCAATGCCGTATTCCACATTCTTGCCTCTCGGAATGGGCCCTTTTAAAATGTAGTTCATGCCGCCATAGCTCTGAATGCGCAAGCCGTCAAACGCCACCGGAAAAATAACTTCGGTGGACTGATCATTGTCAGCCAGGAAGTTGTGTTCAAAATTCTCTTCCAGCGTGTAGCCGGCATCGATCACCTTCTTGGCATAGGTAATGGCGTCCGTATAGCGCGCCTGACCGGTGTACACTTCGGCATTGATGTAAAGCTTGGTCAACAACGTCCAGGCTGCAGCCTGATCCGCCCGGGCGTATTCATTCTGCCGGGCGGGGACAAGCTCGGTCTCGATCGCCTTCAGCTCACTTTCCAGGTAGGCAAACAGGTCTGCACGTGAGATCTGTTTAGGGAAGAAAGAACCTACTTCGTCTGTTTCGGTTACGAACGGAACGCTGCCGTACAGGTCGATCGCATGCCAGTAGCTCAAGGCGCGCAGAAAGCGCACCTCTGCCCGGTAATGCCTGGCCTCTTCGAGATTCGCACCGGTAATGCCGCGCTCACTCAGGTTGCCGTCGGTCGTTTCGCGAATAAACTCGTTGCAGATCGCTACCTGATAAAATATGCGGTAGTACAGCGCTTCTACAAACTGGTTGGTACTTGTCCAATTCATGGAATGCAGGTTCGGCAAGCCAGCATCGGTCCAGCTGATCACGGCCTCATCGGTCGAGAGCTCCTGTAATTGCCAGTATTGGCGTAGATAAGATGAGAAGCCCTCGTTTCCACCCTTGATATCCGGATTTCCCTCCGGTCCTTGCGAGCCCGTCAGTGCCAGACCCGAATACGCTTTCGCGAGGATAGACTTGTAGTTGCCAAAGTCTTTGTAAATATTAGCCGAAGTATCTTCGTATTTAGGCACCTGGTCCAGATCGTCGGTACAGCCGAGCATGCCCAACGCCAGCGTGGCGGTGAAGGCTATATTTTTGATGAATGTTGTCTTCATGTGTTTCGCTCCGTTAAGATTAAAAATCAAGGGTCAGACCCAGTGTAAATACGCGCGGACGCGGATAGAACGAGTTGGTCAGACCGGTAGAAGTCTCCGGATCGAGACCACTGTAGTTTGTGATCACAAACACGTTCTGACAGGTAGCCGAGACGTTCACGTCGAGCTTCTCTTTGGCCACCTTCCCCACGTGGTAGCTCAGATTGATGTTATCCATGCGCAGGAACGATGCGTTCTCGACGAAATGATCCGAGTATTGACGGTTCGCATCGTTCGGCCCCACGAACCGGGTATCGTATACCGCCGCGGGTATATTGATCAGGTAACCGCTTTGCGACACGTTGGAGAAATAGGCATTGGCGGCGCTATTGTTATACACATAGTTCTTGAAGGAAGCCCGCGCCACCATGGATAGGGTAAAGCGGTCGTACGAAAGCCGGGTATTAAAACCCAGAAATACATTCGGTGCAGGGTTGTGATAGCGGTATTTGTCATCGGCGGTGATTTCGCCATCGCCAGTCAAATCCTCGTACACCCCTTCCAGCGGAGCACCTTGCTCGTTGTACACCTGCTTGTATACATAAAAAGAATAGGGCGCATATCCTACCGTGTGGATCTGGATGCGGTTGCCCACGCCCCCACCGATATCCCCTACTTCAATTCCCGCGGAGCTTTCATTGGCGGTTTTACTGAGGCGTAATACTTCGTTTTTATTATAGGTCGCGTTGATGCCGATGTCCCAGGTAAACTTGCCGCGCTCCACGGCCTTCACATTCACCGATGCTTCCACGCCGCGGTTCTCCACTTCGCCTACATTGGTAAACAGGCGGTTTGTCAGGTTAGAGCCGGCCGGCAGCGGAATCTCGGCCAACAGATCTTTTGTCTTCTTTTGATAATAATCGATACTACCATAGACCTTGCCGGTCAGGAACTCGTAGTCGATACCCACATTATACGATTGGGTCTCTTCCCATTTGATATTAAAATCATATCCTTGTGCGCGCAACGTGCGGATGTAGGTATCACCAAACAGGTAGCTAGCCTCTGCGTTGCTGCGTACATAGCGCGCCAGGTACGGATAGTATCCTTGCGATGTCGCGCCCAGGTCCTGTTGACCCGTTACACCATAGCCAGCCCGGAGCTTTAGATCGGTGAGGCCTTTCACCTCCTGCATAAAAGGCTCGTCCATAATGCGCCACGCCAGGGCCACCGACGGGAACGTGCCCCAGCGGCTGTCGGGGCTAAACCGCGATGATCCATCGCGACGCAGCGTTGCCGTCAACAGGTAACGGTCTTTAAAGCTATAGTTCAAACGACCGAAGAACGACACCAATACATTTTTCAGCTCTACCGGCTCAACGCGGTTTAGCGTGTCTCCCTCGTTCTGAATGCTGAGGGTATAGCTGGCCGGGTTCTTGGTCGTGAAGCTTTGATATGAATACCCCGCGGTAAGATCCACCTTGCTGTGCAGGCCGGGCAACTCTTTCACATAGTTCAGGTAAAAATCCAACAGGTTGTTCTGCTTCTTCTGTGAATACACATTGTGCGTGCCGCCCTGGAGCATCACCGACGCCATCGTCGCCGGTAATGTCGTCGTGCCATCGCTTTCCGAAATATCATAGCCCATGTTAAGGTTGGCGCGTAGCGCGGGCAGGAAGTGCAGCTTGTAATCCAGCTGCAGATTGCCAATGCTACGTTTAACATCGGCATGACCATCTTGCTGGCGCAGAATGCTCACGGGGTTGCGCGGAGCAAGACCAGTAGGATTACCGTTTCCCTGAATCCATTCGAAGTAACCGTCGTAGGCCGGGTAGTCGGCGCGGATGGGTTGCGTCGGATCGAAGGATGCTGCTGTGCCGATCGCTGCCTCGTCGGCGAACTGGCTTTCGGTCATCAAGCCTTTCAGGCTCATGTTCACTTTCAGGTGATCGTCCAGGAATGTAGGATTGAGGTTCAACGCAGCCGACGTTCTTTCGAGCTTCGATGACAACAGAATCCCTTCCTGGCTCAAGCGACCAACCGATAGCCGGTACGGTATTTTTTTAAAGGCGCCGCTCAGACTCAGGTTATTGTCATAGGTATAGGCATCGCGGAAGATTGCGTCCTGCCAGTCGGTATTGGCCGTACCGAGACGAGTTTTGTCACCCGCGTTCGCATATTGGGCTACCACCTCGCGAAACTCGTCGGCGCTTAACACGTCAAGTGTCTTTACCACTTTGGAGACCGACGCCTGCGAGCTAAAGTGCACCTGCATCTTGTCGCCAGCCTTACCTTTTTTAGTCGTAATAATGATGACACCGTTGGAAGCACGCGATCCATAGATGGCGGTGGCTGAAGCATCTTTTAAAATGTTAAAGCTCTCGATGTCGTCGGGATTGATGAGCGACAGCGGGTTGGGCGAACCGGCCGTGCGGTCGTTATCCAGCGGTACACCGTCAATCACGACGAGTGGGTCGTTGCTCGCATTGAGCGATGATCCTCCGCGGATGCGGATCTGGCTGCCGGAGCCGGGTGCGCCACCGTTGGAGGTAATTTGTACGCCGGCGACCTTACCCATGATGAGCTGGTCGGCCGTTACATTCTGTCCTTTATTAAACTCTTTGTTGGTTACGGCCACCATGGATCCTGTCACATCTTTCTTAGTCTGCGTACCATAGCCCACCACGACCACCTCGCCCAGTGTAAGGATATCCGGGATCATCCGCATATCGACGGTGGTCTGGCCGTTAATGGCCACTTCTTCTGAAAGGTACCCGATAAACGAAAAGACAATCACGCCTCCTGTCGCCTGCTCGGCGGGCACTGTTAACGAGTAGCTCCCCTCAGCGTCCGTTGCGGTGCCGACGGCGGTCCCTTTAATAAGGACATTTACGCCCGGCAGCTCCGCCCCGTTCTCATCTGTCACCTTTCCCTTCACGATCTGCTGCGCCAGCAGGCTGCAGCATCCCGTTATCAGGAACGAAAAAATGAAGAGTAATTTTTTGCTCATACGAACTGGTTATGTTTATTCAACCGTTTGCAAGTTATTATGCAACCCGTTGCGGACACTGCCACAAATCCTACAGGAAGCAACAAAATCCAACCATTTTAGAGAATAATCCTACCTTTCGAAGTACTTTTCGACAAGGTTTCCAGCAGGACCGAAAACGGTTTCCGGAAATCGATTCCTGACGTGCTAAAAAGCGTCTCTATATTTACCTGTGCAAGCTGGTGCCGTATGGCGAGACACGTATTGCGATCATTCCTGAACCTATTCCCACGGCGAAACGACTGCCGGCGGATAGTAGCGATCGCCTGCTGCCTGTGGGCGGGCACGTTTCCCATCGCTGCGCAAGATTCGCCGCTGTTCTCGACCCTGTCCATGCACGACGGCTTGCCGTCCAACATCATCAGTGCCGTCGCCCAGGATACGCGCAACTTCATGTGGGTGGGTACCGCCAACGGCCTGTGCCGGTACGACGGCCACCGGTTCCTCACCTTTAAGCAAACGGAATCCGAACATTCCCTCACCACCAACGAGATCAGCTCGCTCGTGGCCCTTGGCGACTACCTCTGGATCGGTACATGGAAGGGCCTCTGCCGTATCCACACCGGCACATTTCAAGTAACGCGCATCTCCCTCGGCGAAGACCGTATCGTGCGCACACTCGCCCCCGGCCGCCGGGGTATACTTTGGGTTGGAACGGCTACCGGCTTGATTCGCTATGATACACATACCGGCACGCACAGCGTCCTGACAGCCGAGGCCAATCACCTGAGCCATAACACGGTCCGCGCTGTTTATGAAGACGCTGCCGGCACCGTGTGGGTGGGCACATACGATGGTTTCAACAAACTACCTGCAGGGCAAAGTACGTTCACAACCTTCGATCTGAAAAAGCCTTATAAGCCGGCGCTCAAGAATAACCTGATCTGCGGCGATATACGTCCGTATTCATCCACTTCCGACTCGCTGCTCTGGGTGGGTACCGAGACCGGCCTCTGTCTATTTAATACGCATACCGGCAACTACCAACAGTATACCGAGCGCAACACCCGCTTCAGCAACGAGGTGATCAAATGTATATACCCCGACGCCCGCGGCAACCTGTGGCTGGGCACCGACTTTGGATTGAATGTATTCACCCCGGGCACCGGCGAGGCCCACGCCTACTTTCACAATCCACGCCTGCCCTACTCCATTGCCAACAACGTCATCTGGCAGATCTTTGAAGACAATGCCGGCATCACCTGGTTTGTAACGTCTAACGGCCTGAGTCGCATGAACGGTTTTCAACCGTTTTACCGCTACCAGGAGGTATCCTATCCGTTGGCAGACCAAACGGTGGGCAACCAGGTAAAGGCCGTATTGGTAACACGCAACAATGTACTGTGGCTGGCCACGCTGCACGGGGTGATTCGCATCGACCCGGAGAAAAACACGCGGCGCGTATTTGAAGCCGGGTCACCGGAGAACAACCGCATCCAGCTCAACAATACGTACGCCCTGGAAGAAGACGACTATGGTCGCATCTGGATCGGTACCGCCGGGGGCATCAATGTATGGGATGAGGCGCAGCAGAAGATGTATGCCATTTCCGCCAATGCTACGAATGGTCTCACTTCGAACTACATCGCCCGCTTCACGAAAGGTACGGACGGCTCGTTTTGGGTTAGCGCGTGGGAAGGTGGTTTGTTTAAAGTCGTCGGGAACTTCCGCGAGCTGCAGGCCCTGCGGTTCGAGCGCGCCGGAGAATTTGGTTCGCCCAAAACCGTGTGCGGCGCCAACGCCATCTGGACCACACCGTACACCGGGCTGCTGCGCATCGACCTGCAAACACACAAAAGTACGTCCGTACCGGCCTTCAACCGGGTGGCCGGACGCCAGGACATCAACTGTTTTTATTTCTCCCGCAACGGCCGTCTCTGGGCCGGCACCACCAACGCCCTGATCGAGTACAATCCGGCGACGGATACTGCAATACGCCATCCGCTGGTCATGGGCAAAGACATTCTGCCGGCCAGTATTACCGAAGACGCCACCGGTAACATCTGGTGCGCCGCCGGCAACCTCCTGCTCAAGCTCTCGGCCCAAAATGCCCGCGTTGAGTTATTACCCCTGGATGATGAGATTCCCCTCAAGAGCTTCTTCGATGGCTGCGTTACCCGTACGCCCGCCGGCGAGATCATCTTTGGCGGTGACAACGGCTACGTCACCGTATCACCCCAGGTAAAACCCAACAGCTTTGCACCACAGGTATACATCACCTCGCTGGAAGTAAACCACCACCCGCTCCTGCCCGGCCAGACCCTGGACGGCGAAACCTTGCTCACACACGATATTGCCATCACCCCCTCGCTGGAATTGGAGTATGCCCATCGTTCGATCGCTTTTGAGTTCTCTGCATTACATTACTGGAAACCCGCGGCCAGTGTCTACGCTTACAAGCTGGACGGTTTTGACAACGACTGGAATTATGTATCGGGTGAAAAGAACTTTGCCGTCTATTCCAACCTCACACCCGGCACGTATACCTTCCAGGTAAAAGGCACCAACAACTACGGCCTCTGGAGTCCGCATGTTGCCACGGTGCGGATACGCGTACATCCGCCATTGTTGCTCAGCCCGGCCTTCCTGGTACTGTATGCGGTCCTGGTCGTCGCGCTGATCCTCCTCGCCCTGCGCACGTATACCTCGCGCTTAAACCTGCGCAATGAGCTGCGTATTACCCGACTGGAAAAAGAACACGCCGAGGAGATTGTCCAAACCAAGCAGCAGTTCTTTACGAATATCTCGCACGAGCTGCGCACCCCCATCAGCCTCATTCTACCGCCCATGCAGCAGTTGCTCAAACGCGGTGATCTGCCCAGCGAAGGTCTGTTACTGATCGGGCTGGCCGAGAAGAATGCCCAGCGCCTGCTGCGGTTGGTAAACCAGATCCTGGACTTCCGTAAGCTGGAAGACGAAGCCCTCAGCCTGCGCATGACGGCGTTCGATCTTGTGCCCTTCTGCCGTGAGCTATGCGCGCTTTTCTCGGACAAAGCCGGCCGTCACGATATCCGTTTTAGTTTTGTATCGTCGACAGAAACCTGTCGCCTCTGGGCCGACCAGGAGAAAGTGGAAACCATTCTATTCAACTTGCTCTCCAACGCGTTCAAGTTTACACCGCGTGGCGGTAGCATTACCGTTACGTTGACGTTAGCCACCGGGCTGCCCGGCTACCGCGATGGCGCGGTACAGCTCGGTGTAGCCGACACGGGCATCGGCATTGCGACCGAAGAGCTTCCGCGCATCTTTGATCGTTTCTATCAGACCGACGCCGCACAGAAGATGGAGATTGGCTCAGGCATTGGCCTGACGCTCGTGGCCGAGTACGCACGGCTTCACCAGGGCGATATCCAGGTGACCAGCACACCCGGTCAGGGAGCCACCTTCACACTCACACTGCCGCTGGGCAGCGGGCACTTGCCCGTCGACTCGCCGGCACAGCAAGAGATCGACCTTGTCGCGGTGAAAGCAGACCATGCCGGCGCAGAAGAGAATACATATCATTTAGGGCTCGCGTCTGACAAACCGCTGATCCTGATCATTGAAGACAACGCTGACATTATTACCTTCATACAGGCCAGCCTGCACGACAAGTATAATTTCATCACGGCATCCAACGGCGAGGAAGGCCTGGATAAAACCACCACCTTCCTGCCCGAGCTGATCATCAGCGACATCATGATGCCGGTCATGGATGGGCTAACCATGTGCCGTCAGATTAAAAGCAACCCGAAGACCAGTCACATCGCTGTCATCATGCTGACGGCGCGCACGCTTACGTCTCAGCAGGTAGAAGGGCTTCGCACGGGGGCAGATAGTTACCTCACTAAACCCTTTGACATTGATCTGCTGGAAGCGCACATCGATCACTTGTTACAGCGAAAACAGGAATTGGCTGATTACTTCCGGCACGAACTAATACTGCAGCCTGAAGAAGGCTCGGGAGAGAATGTGGATGATAAGTTCATCAAGAAGGTTATGAGCATTATCGAAGCGAACATTGCGAATCCTGACTTCAGTGTGGAGATGTTGAGTGATGAAGTGGGAATGAGCTCGACACATTTATACCGGAAGCTGAAGTCCACCACCAGGCTGTCGCCGAACGATATTATCCGGAAGTATCGGATTAAGAAAGCCTCATTGTTGTTGGCGAATAAAGAAGGTAATATTTCGGAGATAATGTACGCTGTGGGTTTTTCAAACCTATCGTACTTCTCCAAATGTTTTAAGGCCGAGTTTGGAGTTACACCGAAAGAATATCAACAGAAAGCCGGGACGCGGCGGATTTGAAACACCCGTAACACCACCGGCCTGCTGTCTATCAGACAACAGGCCGGCAGCCACACGATATACTTTTTAGTTTAGAGCAAGAATTTACCCGCTCTCCACACTCACCCTCACACTGATTTATGTCGCCCAGGTCTTACCATTACCGGCTTCTGATACGGGTATACAACCTTTATACGAACCGGGCACGGCCACATACTGCAGCACTTCCGAGGCACCCACTTTCGAAGTAAAGAATCCCAGCAGGGTAAGCTCCTTCGTCTTCATCAAAAAGTCGCGGTACGCCGGTGCCTTCTCGGTAGTATCGTTTAACACAGCGCTGTGGATCTTGTTCACGAACGCGGTTTGTTTCTCGGGGTCCAGGTCGATGAAAGCGTCGCCGTGTTCTTTTTTGGCTTCTTCGTCGAAGGCTTTCAGGCTGGCCAGGTACTTGTCCTGATCTTCTTTGGTATATACTTCCTTCAGCATCTGATCGATGAATCCCGGAACGCCGATTTCTTTGGCGCCGGGGGTATCGGTCTTCGGGATGATGATTTCGGCTACCTGCGTTACCAGGATGCCTTGCTGGTCGTTAAAGAACGACGGTTTCCAGTCGATTGTCGGTTTGGCGGCACAGCCTTTCAGCAAGCCTGCCAGCGCCGGCGCGGATATAACGCCCCCCATGATCCAGGCGGTGCGTCGTAATGCTTCTCTGCGATCCATATCGTAATGATTACAGGTTTTGTTTCTTCAATTCATTTACTGCGAAATCTACTGCGCGGGCCGTCAGCGCCATATACGTCAGCGACGGGTTCTGGCAGGCAGAAGAGGTCATGGCCGAGCCGTCTGTTACGAACACGTTCTTACAGGCGTGTACCTGGTTGAATTTGTTCAGTACCGACGTCTTGGGATCTTTGCCCATACGGGCAGTGCCCATTTCGTGAATGCCCAGGCCGACACCGATCTTGTTGTCGAACGTATGCACATTCTTATAGCCGGCGGCCTCCAGCATTTCGGCAGCATCGGCGGCCATGTCCTTACGCATTTTGTATTCGTTGTCGTGCAGGTCGGCATCGAATGTGAGCGTAGGCAGACCGTATTTGTCTTTCTTGTCTTTGTTGATGTATACCTTGTTGTCGTGGTACGGCAGGATCTCGCCAAAGCCACCCATACCGATGGTCCATCCACCGGGCTTGGCAGCCGCTTCTTTCAGGCCCGCGCCGAGGCTGAGCTCCGACACCAGGCTTGACCACCCCTGACGGCTCGCACCACCCTGGTAGCCAAAGCCGCGCAGGTAGTCGCGCTTGTCGCTGCCGATGTTCCGGTAACGTGGGATATAGAAGCCGTTGGCTCTGCGGCCAAAGTAATATTTGTCTTCATAGCCTTCTACAGACGCGCCGGCACCCACACTCAAGTGGTGGTCCATAATGTTATGGCCCAGCTCGCCGCTGTCGTTTCCAAAACCGTTGGGGAAACGGTTGGAGATAGAGTTCTGCATAATGAAGGTTGAACCGAAAGTAGAAGCACACAGGAAGATCACTTTCGCATGGAATTCCGTCTGCTCACCGCTCTCTGCGTCCAGCACTTTCACGCCGGTGGCTTTTTTCTTCTGTTCGTCGTAAACCAGTTCGTATACAATGGAATTCGGACGCAGGGTCATATTACCGGTCTTCTCGGCGGCCGGCAACGTAGAGGATACGCTGCTGAAATAGCCACCGTACGGACAACCGCGGCTGCACAGGTTCCGGTACTGACAGGTGCCCCGTTGTGGGCTGTGTGGCACGGGCGCAGTAGCGTGGGCTACACGGCCGATAGTCAGTGCCCGGTCGAATTTCGTTTTAACTTTATCTTTCAGGTCGATCTCGACGCAGTTCAGTTCCATGGCCGGCAGGAACTGGCCGTCAGGGAGTTGTGCGAGACCATCAACACTGCCGCTGACACCGATGTATTTTTCAACGTAGTCGTACCACGGAGCCAGGTCGTTGTAACGGACCGGCCAGTCGACGCCGATACCGTCTTTGGCATTGGCTTCGAAGTCCATCGGGCTCCAACGATAACTTTGGCGGCCCCACATGATGGAGCGGCCACCTACGTGGTAACCACGCATCCAGTCAAAGCGGCGTACTTCGGTATAGGGGTTTTCAAGGTCGTTTACAAACCAATGCTTGGTGGCTTGCTGAACAGTATATCCGGTGCGGGCTTGTACACCCTGTTGCTTCAAATCTTCCTGGGTGGGCTTGCCCGCGTTGGGAAAATCCCACGGGTCTTTCGTCGCTGTTGGGTAATCGGGATGCTTTACCATCCGACCACGCTCCAGCACGAGCGTCTTTAATCCTTTTTCGGTGAGCTCTTTAGCTGCCCATCCACCGCTGATACCCGTCCCCACGACAATAGCATCATAGGTGTTCTTCTTCTCCGCGTCTGTGTTTAGGTTCATGTTCGAAATAAAGTTTGCTTAAAGTTATATCATTCGATTGAACTAAGCTGAATTTTATTCCAACGGTAGAATATTATTACGCGTGTTTAGAATGTTTTTAAATAATGCACAGGTTCGCGGATTCGTTTACATCAGCTCGGCTAATTCCAGCCAACGCAGCGTTTTTTCGTCCACAGCTTTTGTGATCACCTGAATGCGCGCCGACCACTCCTGCAGTTGTTTGTGATCAATGGCGCCCGAAGTCATTTTGCCGGAGATTTCGTTTTTCTCCTCTTCAAGCTTATCGATTTCGGCTTGTAGTTTTTCGTACTCCTGCTTCTCCTTAAACGAGGCTTTCTTTTTCTCTTTGGTGTCGGGGGGCTTGACGGGTTCAGGTGCCGCGGCCTTCTTTGGCTCCGGCGCAGCACCAAGTGCCTCCTGCTCTTCTACCCAGTCGCGGTAGTCGGAGTAGTTTCCGTTAAAGAGCCGTATCACGCCGTTGCCCTCAAACACAAACAGCTGGTTTACAAGGTGGTCCATGAAATAGCGGTCGTGTGATACCAGCAACAGGCATCCGGAGAATTTGTCCAGGAAGTCTTCCAGCACGTTGAGCGTATCGATATCAAAATCGTTGGTAGGCTCATCGAGGATGAGGAAGTTTGGATTGGTCACCAACAACTTGAGCAGCTGCAGACGCTTCCGCTCACCACCGCTCAGCTTATTGATATAGTTGTATTGTTTGTCGGGGGGAAACAGAAAGGAATCGAGAAACTTCGAAGCCGATACCTGCGAGCCGTCCGACAGTGTGATGAACTCGGCAATCTCCTTCACCTCTTCAATCAGCCGGTTTTCGAGATTCAGCGTAATGGACTCCTGGGTGAAGTATCCATACTTCGTCGTAACACCGGGATTGATCTCGCCACTATCGGGCTTCTGTTTGCCCGTGAGCATGTCGAGGAAAGTAGACTTACCAATGCCGTTCTTGCCGACGATGCCGATCCGGTCATTCTTTTTAAATACAAACGAGAAGTCTGTCACGATGGGCAGCGACCCGAAATTCTTATTGATATGCTCAACCTCCAGGATCTTGCCGCCTTGACGTGACGAGTTGATGTCCAGCTCCATCTTGTCTTTGCGCAGGTCCTGTGAGGCCTTTTCTTGCAGGTCATAAAACGCTTCCACGCGATATTTCGCTTTGGTACCGCGCGCTTTCGGTTGACGGCGCATCCAGTCAAGCTCTTTTTTGAGCAGGTTCCGCGCCTTGGAAACCTCTGCCTTCAAGATCTCCTCGCGCTGTTCTTTCTTCTCCAGGAAGTATGCGTAGTTGCCCTTATAACGGAACAGCTGCCCCCGGTCGATCTCGATGATCTCGGTCGCGACACTGTCGAGGAAGTAGCGGTCGTGGGTCACCATGATCAGCGTGATGTTGGCACCCGCCAGGTAGTTCTCCAACCACTCGATGGCCGACAGGTCCAGGTGGTTGGTCGGTTCATCCATGATGATAAGGTCAGGCTCCTGTAATAGCAACTGCGCCAGGAAGATACGTTTCTTCTGACCGCCCGAGAGCTCACTGAATTTCTTATCGAAGTCGGGCACGCCCAGCTTCTCGATCACCTCATGTACCTTGGCTTCATAGTCCCAGGCTTTCAGCTCTTCCATCCGCTCCAGCACAGCCTGCATTTTTTCCGGCGAGGTATCAGGGTGGTGAATACAGTCTTCATATTCTTTGACGACTTTGGCAATCTCGTTGTCGTCGCTAAACAGCACATCTTTCACCGTCAGGCCTTTGGCCACGACCGGTTGCTGCGTAAGGTACCCCAACCGTTTGCCCTGCCGAACGCTGACTTTTCCAGCATCGGGCGCAAGCTCGCCTGTAAGAATCTTTAACAAGGTTGATTTTCCGACACCATTATTGCCAACCAGGGCTAATTTCTCGCCCTGTGAAATGCCCAACGTAATGTCTTTGAAGAGCCAGCGATCGGAGAACGTCTTGCCGACGTTTTCAGCGGATAAGTAATTCAAGATCTGAAAAATTAAGGAGCAAAAGTACGCAAATCCCGGCAGCGTATCCGGGTGGGCGAGTAATTAATGTTTTCGTCGACCGCCCTTCATGTGTAATATTTCCGGGACGATTCAAAAAAATACACTCTTCCGATCCGCTATCCTTGCATCGTAACAAAGCCTGAATTACTGTGCTGCGCATGCGCAATCCATATCTACCCGCTGCCTGGCTGATGGCCTCGACCGTAACCCTTTGGTCGTGCACGTTCGACGACGCATCGCGATTCAACAATCAGTTTATCGTGGACGGAAAATCGTATGCGCTGGCCTCGGCCGTTACGACCGCGCAGCAGGATCCGCCGGCAGAAGGAAATCCCGTACAAGTGTGGTCCGTGACCCTCGACTCCCCCGGCAAGGCGCGTAAAATACACAGCGTGTCGTTTGACTTGTATACCGACGGTGCTGAAGTGCTTCCGGAAGGAACCTACACATTTGACCCTGAACACGTGCAAACCGCGCAGACCTTTCACCAAGCGGACGCGACAGTGAATTATGACAGGGAACGACAAGAAGGCGGCCAGGTGTACAAAGAGCTGGAAGGGGGCACCGTGACCATCAGGCTGCTGGACGAAGCCCGCCGCGACTATGCCATATCGTTTGATCTGGCGCTGAACCAGCGACGGGTGAAAGGATATTACCGCGGCCAGGTCGAAGTGGCGCACTAATCATGCCGACAAAAAGTTTAAACAATTATTTTTAATTGTGCTATGCAGAAGAGCTCCGGCCTCCCGATGGCTATCGGGACCGGGGCTTTTTCATTTATACACACACAGCACAACCCCGGCCTCACCCGGTCAAATATCCACTCATACGAAAAATCATCCAGCGATCACGGTAATCTGCGACCTTGTCACCCTCAACCCAAGTATTCATGACAATTTTTCGCACGCTATTAGTAGTGCTGGCACTCGTGGTCAGCGCCAGTCTTCACGCTCAGAAAGCTCCTCCCCGATTCTCTGTTATCGCCTATTACTCCGCTGGTCCGGAGAAAGTCGATAGCATCCCGGCGAAAAAGCTCACCCACATCATCTACAGCTTTTGCCATTTAAAGGGCAACCGACTCAACGTCGACAACGCCCGCGACTCGGCTACGATCCGCGCGCTGGTAGGTTTAAAGAAACAGAACCCGAACCTCAAGATCATTCTTTCTCTCGGTGGATGGGAAGGCTGCCCCACCTGCTCCGATGTATTTTCCACAGACGCCGGTCGTACCGAGTTTGCACAGTCCGTACATCAGCTGAGCCAGTACTTCCATGCCGACGGCCTCGACCTCGACTGGGAATATCCTTCTATCCAGGGCCCTCCCGGGCATGCGTATGCCGCCTCCGATAAGGAACACTTTACCGAGCTGCTGCGCGTGCTGCGCAAGACCACAGGCCCGTCGTATGAATTGAGTTTTGCCGCCGGTGGTTTCCAAAAATACCTGGACGAGTCAGTGGACTGGAAAGCCGTCATGGCGATCGCCGATCGCGTCAACCTGATGACCTACGACCTTGTACACGGTTACTCTACCCGCACAGGCCATCATACGCCGCTATACTCACACCCCGATCAACATGAATCGACCGACAATGCCGTGCAGTATCTTATCAAGCTCGGCATACCCCGCAACAAAATGGTGATCGGCGCCGCGTTCTACGGCCGCATGTGGGAGAATGTTGAGGATGTCAACAACGGCCTGTTCCAATCGGGCAAGTTCAAGTCCTTTATCGACCATCGCCGGTTTGCCAGCGAGCTGACGCCTGCCAAAGGGTTTAAAGCTTATTGGGATGCGACGGCTAAAGCGCCTTACCTCTACAATGCCAAAGACAAGCTCTTTGTCACGTTTGACGACAAGCAATCCATGAAGCTCAAGACCGAATACGCCATCGATCAAAAACTCGACGGCATCATGTTCTGGGAGTGGACGTGTGATGCTCCGAAAGACGGCCTGTTGGATGTAATTGACAACGTAAAACGTGCCCGCTTTCCGGAAGCAAAGGCAAAGAAATAATCATCAGATAACGCACGCGACATGATCTGTGACCGCAGGTCATGCCGCTGTTGCGGAATGATTTTTTACCGTCTGTAGGTCTTACCAAAACCCTTTTACTATGGTGACCTTAAAAGACGCGAAAGCCTTTAGCGGCTTTTCTGTAAAAGACATTCCACAAGCCAGAAAGTTCTATCAGCAGACGCTCGGTCTGAATGTATCCGAAGAGAACGGCATGTTGTTCCTGCACCTGGCCGACCGAAGTGACGTACTCCTCTACCCCAAAGACAACCACCAGCCTGCTACCTATACTGTGCTCAACTTCCCGGTAGACGACGTTGAAAAGACCGTCGATGCGCTCACCCAAAACGGCGTTCAATTTGAGCGCTATGACGACCCCTCGTATAAGACCGATGCCAAAGGCATCTCCCGCGACAACGGCGGCCCGGTCATTGCCTGGTTCAAAGATCCTTCCGGCAATATTCTTTCGTTGCTCGAAGAAATGTAAGCCGCGCAAAGATGAAACCGGTTATTCCTTTCTACGCTAAAAAAAAGTGCTTCGTGAGAATAATCACGAAGCACTTTTAGGTATAGTTATTACGCTACAAGAACGTATTACGAAACGACCTCCAGCTCTTTCGCTGCCAGGAAGCGCTCCGCCTCCAGTGCCGCCATACAGCCGGTACCGGCAGCCGTGATGGCCTGGCGATAGTTTTTATCCTGTACGTCGCCGCAGGCAAATACACCCTCGATGTTTGTTTTGGCCGTTCCGGGAACGGTGAGAATATATCCCTGATCGTCCAGCGTGATGTAATCTTTGAAGATGTCAGCGTTGGGTTTGTGACCGATGGCGACAAAGAAACCTTCAATGGGAATCTCTTTCACTTCACTGGTGGCACTGTTCTTAATCCGCACGCCGGTTACTACGGCGTCGCCCAGTATTTCTTCCGTTTCAGAATTATAGTATATGTGGATGTTCGGCGTTTTCGCTACGCGGTCTTGCATGATCTTCGACGCGCGCATGCGGTCTTTGCGTACGATCATGTGCACCTGGGTCGCCAGCTTGGAAAGATAAAGTGCTTCTTCGCATGCCGTGTCGCCAGCGCCTACAATGGCTACCTCACGACCGCGGTAAAAGAATCCGTCGCATACGGCACAGGCGGACACGCCACCGCCGTTCAGGCGCTTCTCGGAGGGAATGCCCAGCCACTTGGCCGTCGCCCCCGTAGAGATAATCACGCTCTCAGCCAGCAGCTCGGTTTGCTCGTCGATGGTGACTTTAAACGGATAGCCCGAAAAGTCGACACTGGTGGCCATGCCCATGCGAATGTCTGTACCAAAACGCTCGGCCTGTTTCTTCAGATCTTCCATCATATGGGGGCCCATGATACCCTGGGGATACCCCGGGAAGTTTTCGACGTCGTTTGTCGTCATCAGCTGACCGCCAGGTTCCATGCCCTGATACATTACGGGCTTCAGGTTGGCGCGGGCGGCATAGATGGCAGCCGTATATCCGGCGGGGCCTGAGCCAATGATCAGCGTCTTAATCGTTTCCATACTGTCTTATTGTAATATTTCGTTAGGTTATATACAAAGAAAAATTAGTCACATAGATTGGGCGTTACCGGCTTGGAGAACATATTCACAAATATGTCACGGGCTTCTTCCCATACCGTCACGTCGATGCAATAGTTCACCTTCGGGCCTTCTATTTCGCCCTTGATAATCCCGATCTGCTTCAATTCCTTTAAGTGCTGGTTGATAGTCGACTGCGACAACGGCAGCTCTGTCACCAGGTCGTTGCAGATGCACGTCTGGTTGTCCAGCAGGTATTCCATGATCGCTACACGGGCCGGATGGTCAAAAGCCTTTGCCAACAGGGCCATGCGATTCTGGCGTTTTTCGAAGAGTTCTGATTTTGTAATACCCATACTGCTCTTATAACGTAATATTACGGTAAATAGATTCACCAGGCAAAACAGAATAAAAATCTGTGAGCAAAAAATATAAATAGCTGAATATCAAACATAAAGAAAACATCAACTTTCGTAGCTTTGCCCCCTCTCTCGTGTAAAGACCTTTGACAATGATGCTATACAACCGTGTATTTGTTTGGGCCATCGGCCTGCTCCTGACTTTCCCGGCCTTTGGCCAGCGAACTGTGGCCACGGCCCCCGCCACCAAACACGCCACCATCGATGTACGTGACTCTCTTGCGCAGACATTCCTTATCCAGGCTTTCGGCACCCTTCACCCCGGCATCATGACACTGCTGGCCGACAGTGGCGCCAGCAAGAACCAGCAGAAGACAGGACGATGGAATCAATATCATTGTCAACCGTGCAGTACATGCCCCGTCAGGCCGTTGCAGTATGACTCGCTTGTCAAATGGAACACGCATGATCCCGGCAGCGTGCTCTTGCTAAAAGAAACAGGTTTATACCTACAAGGTAAACGCGAAGGCGTTTGGCACCAATATCAATCCTACCGGGTAAGCCCACCGTTCGGTTGGTCGCTGGTGCAGGAGGTTACATACAAAAACGACAAACAAGACGGCTGGCAAATAACGTACGGCTATGTACCGCCCGACTCTGTGTTGGGACTTCTCACACCACGACAGTATATATCCGGCAAGCGATACCTCGAAAACGGCATCGCGCGTGGGCCGATGTTTGAGTTCAATGAATCCGGCGACACGGTTGTAGCAGGCCAGCTCGTCAACGGCCGCGAGCAAGGACTCTTTCACTATCGATACGACACGATGGCAACAGGCCGCTTCGACCGGGTGTATGACAATGGCCGGCAGCTGGAGACGATCTATTACCACCGGAATGGCAACGTAGCGTCTCGCGGGCTGCTGATCGATTACAATCCGCACGGCATCTTCCGGTCGTATAACGAAGCAGGCATCGTTGTGTTGGAACGGACATACGAGCTCGGCGTGCTCGAAGGCCCGTCTCATTACTTTTATGATGATGGCAAACGCATGATGACCGAGACTTTCGTCAAGGGACAATCCAACGGCAAGCGTATACGCTACCATCGCAACGGCCAAATCGCCGACGAGGTGCTGATCCGGGACGACAAGCCGTGGACAGCGCTATCCTGCTTCGACATGCAAGGCAAAGAGAAAAAGAAGGGGACGCTCAAAAACGGCACTGGTTCCTTGAAACTATATAACGATGCCGGGCAGCTGATCGCCATCGAATATTACCAGGACGGAGACCTGCTCGAAACCCAGCAACGTTAAGTGTGGCGATCACTCCGTCGCCGGCAGGAACGCCTTTTTGCGCAGCAACGCAGCACTGAGCAACGTCAACACCGCGCCCACGGGTAGGATTTCCATGATGGTCATGCCAAAACGTATGAACGGATTCTGATACGTAACCGCGAAGTCGTTCATTTCCCCGGCGTACTCTTCGAGTTCGGCCGCCGTGGCTCCCTGCTCGCGTTTCTCTTGCATGTAGTACCTCGTCATGTCATCCACAAAACCGGTTGCTACGGTGCGGTAACACACTTCCCACGCCAGGGCATACACGCAGGAAGCTACCAGGGTGATCAACGCTCCCACGACCAGGGCTTTTCCAAAGGTGATGACGCCGCCCAGGCATTGGTCACGGTACGATTTCACACCGAAGAAAATCAAGGACAACGCCACGACCATGGTCGTGTAGCCGACCAGTGTGCCCGAGTCGAAGTTCAGCACTCCCTTCAGGAGCAAAGGCGTAGAAATAAAAAGCATCCCGCCGGCAATGGCCCCGGCGATGGCGCCATAAATAAGTACGATCTTTTTCATAGATTTTATTTTCCGCGAAAACACGACACAAAGCCGGTTTTCTCCTTCACCCGAAAGGATGATCCTTCCTGAAAGTACGGAAATCACCCGAAAACGTGAGGCCGCCGCGACACTATGGGATCAGGCCCCTCATTTTGCCACGCTCGATCGCCTGGGTGCGGCGGCGGACGTCCAGCTTCACAAACAGGTTGGCCGCATGGGTCTTGACAGTATTCAGAGAAACGAACAACGCATCGGCGATCTCCTGGTTGGACAACCCGCGCGCCATGAGTTCAAGTACTTCAAGCTCCCGCTTGCTCAGTCCGCTTGCGTCAACCACTTTGTTGTCGCGTTGGAACATCGCCACGGCCCGCACTTCCACCGCTTTGCGCCGGTGCGTCAACCGGATTCCTGCCCAAACACCCAGGGTCGTGCACAACGCGGCGATCACCGCCAGGTAAAATTCCAGCGACAGCGAGCGTACAAACAACTGATACTCCAACAGCTTGAGCAGCAGAATAAGCGCAGCGGCGGCCAGGCTGTACCAAAGGATGGTTTTTTTCATTTCAGTAATTCCCGCAAAAGTTAACCATCCCCGACGGCATAAAAAAAGGTCGCCCCGATGTATCGGAGCGACCCTTGTCAAGAGCATACCAGCCGTCGGTTTACAGATCCTTGTTGGCTACCAGAATATCCACCAGCGCGCTTTCAGCATTGCCCATTGAGGCCACCTTTACGCTTTGCGCTTTTCCTTGCGCATTTACGTACAGCTTCGGAAAGCTATTGAGCGTAGCCGTGGCGATGGTAATGCTGTAAAACTTCTTGTCCCCTACGTGGAAAGGTTCTACCAGTTCTTTGGAGAAGGTATAGATCCATTCCTCGCTCATGGAGTTGGCCTTTTGTTCTTTTTTAATGGTGACCAGTTTGGTGCCGTCCTGGTATACGTTTGTTACACCCCCTTCGTATTTATAGCTTAGCGGCATGTTCAGATCGCGCTTGACCGGGTAAAGGGTCTTGATCACTTCTTTTTCTTTGGCCTGATATTCGTCGGCGTTTTTGATTTCTGCCTCACCACTGTACAGGGCGATATACTCGTCTACTACCGCTTCGTCAAGGGCGTTGCCTGCGATCAGGTCCTTTTTGAATTCGCTGTCGCGCCTGGAGGAGCTGAAGCTGCGGTTTTGTAAAATAAAGTCGACTACGTGGTTTTTGGAAATGAGCGATACGTTGGGCAGCAGCTTGATCATAGACTTGCCCGACGGCTTAAACACTACTTTGTAGCCGTGCATCAGCGAGAACTGCGGATTTTCCGAATTATAGTCCCATCCTTTGATCGAGATCAGCGTGTCGCCATTGAGCGACAGCACCGCGCAATCGGTTTTAGACATACCGACCTTGCCGGCGAACCTGGCGTATGGCGCTTTGTCTCTTACAATGACATCTTTTTTTACATCGATATCGTGATACTCTTTTGCTTCTTGTGCGAAGCCTTGTGCCGACGCCAGGGTCATGGCCGCGACGAAATACAATGTGTTCTTTTTCATGTTTGCCTTGGGCTTGATGGCCCTAAAAGTACCACTATGCTTACGGCCCACGGCAACCAGGCTGTGCGTAACATGACCGATGTAATATATCGCGTATTTTAGTATGACTGATATAGAAAATGCCGCTCCGATTTATACAATTACCGCTATAATACCCTAGTCTATTGCGTAACTTTTGCTGCTTCAATCATACTCGATAGAATCGCCGAAAGCTCTTCGTTTGTTTTACCCGTTGGATAACCGATGCTCTCAAAACGAACGATACCATTGCCATCGATTACCATTCTGGTGGGCAGGCCGGCCACGTGAAATGCCCGGTAAAAACGTTCTTGTTTTCCGTCCGCATCCAGTTCGTCCAATACCACCGTAAAGTCATACTGGTTCCTGGCTATATATTTTGATACGAGGTCGCGGCTGTTGGCCGATCGCTCGCGCGTGTTTACAAAGAGGAATCGAACATTCGCATCGTCTTTATAGTGCTTCATGGTTTCCACCACAAACGGCACTGTCTCGTGACAGGGGCCACACCAGGTAGCCCAGAAATCAAGGACAAGCACCTTGCCCCGGTAGTCGGTTAACGACACATCCTTCCCTGTCAGGTCTTTCATGATAAACACCGGTGCAGGATAATTTCGAATGCTATCCGAAGGAAGAAACCCGACGGCGGGTGTTTGAGACTGGGCCTGCGCCGCCAGGTGAATCAGGGTGGAGACCAAAAGCACGGCCACAATTTTTCTACGCATGATCATTGTTTGATTGAATTAAATCCCGGGTGCCTTACCCGATGTGTCCAATACCGGCGGTCCGACGGAAGGTTGCAAACAATTCGACGATTTTTGCAGATTCAACAGCTGCTAATAAATAAACTGGCTAACAACCAGTTAGCAACACACGTCCAAAATAGATCGGCATCCTTAACCTGCGCATTGTCAGCCGATCACATCGTATTTTTTGAAGTTTCGCGACCGGCGTAAAGTCATCGACAGGAGGCTTTGACATAACAATTTTGCGTGTATTTTAGCGACCCGATTTTTCCAGATGCTTAGCAAGCCTTGTTGCCACGGCGCTGGAAAAATCCTTACAGTTAAACAAAATCAATCTATGGCCAAGGAAATTGCAGCAAAAGAAAACCCAGTGGTAGACGCATTAAAAAAACTCAAAGAAGAGGAAGCAGAATTGGTTTCCAAACTGAAGCCTTTACAAGAGGCAATCGGTGCGCTGGAAAAGATCATCGACAAATCTGTTAAGAAGGTTAAACCTGCAAAAGATAACGGAGGCGATGCTTCGGCAGTCGAGGAAGTTGTAGCCGAATCGGTAGAAGAGGTACAATAGTCCACCCGTATCAAGGCATAAAAAAAGTTGCAGAGACTGTGTCCCTGCAACTTTTTTTTATGGCATATTTTCTTCTTTAAAAGTTGGTATCCGCTTTCTTCAGATCCAGCTCTTTAATCCAGATATTTCGATAGAGCACGTCATGTCCTTCTGCCTGAAGCTTCAAGCCTCCCGGCACGTCCGTTATTCCTTTGCCTCCGTCATTTCCTCCGTCGATCCCCGAGTTGGGTCCGCCCCACACCTGGGTAATGGCGTGATTGGTGTGGATCTTCTTGCCATTGAAGTAGATGGTCACCAGCGGTTGCTCGGTGCGCTTGCCGTTGACGAAACGGGCGGCGCGGAAAGTGATGTCATAGGCATTCCACTTACCGGTGCCGTTATACGCGCTGTAAGGGGCTGCCGCTTCGTTGATTACCGCAGCCAGGCCGTGGGTAGTGGAGTCGCCGTCGAGTACCTGGATCTCGTAGCGGTTTTGGAGATATACGCCGCTGTTGCCGCCGGGCTTCTCGATCAGGAACTCGATGTGCAGGCGGAAGTCGCGATATTCTTTCTTGGTCACAATATCCGCGGCGCCATATTTACCACCGGCGCTGGCAGGGTCGTTGGTGTTCACGACAGTGCCGTTGTCTACAGGATCTTTCACGATCTGCCATTTAATCGGCAGTGTGGCAGCGAGGCGGGGGCCTTTCCAATAGGTCCACTTGGCGTCGAGCATGGCGCGTGAACCGTCAAAAAGCACTTCGGCCTTTGCCGCAGGCTTGGTGCCTACACCTACCTGGGCGTTGGCCGCGGTAGCGGTCAGCACGATCAGAAATAACAGCGTAAAGATTCTGGTTGTTTTCATAACATACGTTTTAGATACGTTCAAGTAAACGAAAATGCACTCCATCTCCAATGCCTATTCCATAGTCGGCATTTGTATTTTTTCTCCATTATGCGCTACTTTCCACAGGGCTGATCTCAGGCTAACCCCAACCCTTATTACCATGAATGATGTATTCTCAGCATCCGTCACAATCCATGCTACTCCCGGGGTTGTTTGGGACGCGCTCACGCTTCCCTCACACATGGCGCAGTGGATGGGTGAGCCGGAAATGAAGATTCGTGTTGTCACGGATTGGCAAGTAGCGTCGCCGATCGCCATACGGGGCATTCATCATGTGCCGTTTGAGAACAACGGTGTTGTACTTCGGTATGAGCAGGAAAAACTACTACGCTATACACATCGTAGTTCGATATCGCAATTGGCAGATAGGCCGGAGAGTTATTCCGTCCTTACATTTTCGTTAGCGCCTGACAACGGCCGTACGCAGCTTTGGCTGGAGATCCGGAACTTCCCGACGGAGAGTATTCAGCAGCATTTGGAGTTTTATTGGCGAACTACGTTAACGATGCTGAAGGAGTGGATTGAAAAACGCTAGGCAACCACGCGGCGGTCGGTAAATACCAGGACCAGGGTAACAACGCCGATGGCAAAAAAGCTGATGACCAATGGGAACACGCCGTGTACCATGAAGTGACTGATGAGGGCGCCGAGGGAAGAGCCTACAAAGAAGAACAACGTACCATAGACGGAAGCCGCCATGCCGGCCATCTCCCCCATGGGCTCCAACGCCAACGCGCTGCTGTTGGGCTCTACGGCGAGGTTGATGGCCAACATAATCGCCAGAGCGATAAAGAATACCAGCATATCCGGCGGATCGCCCGCCACCACCGTGACGATCAACAGCAACGAACCGACGATGGTATAGACGACAAGCAGCCCCTTTACCGTGCGCCGGGCGCCATAGCGTGACGAGAGACGTGAGTTTGTAAAGGCACAAAGCGACATCAGTAATCCGATGCCTGCAAAGATCCAGGCAAACAACTCGGGCTTGCCGTAAATCTCTCCGATGATACGCTCCGAGCTGGCGACATACGAGCTGAGGGCCGCAAAGAGAATCGTGGTCGTGGCCATATACCGGAGGAAGACCCGGTTGCCAACCACCGCCCAGACGTTTTTACGAATCGTTGTCCACGCCAGTGGTGTACGACGCTCGGGGGGTAAAGACTCCTCTAGCCGGAATGACCACAGAAACACCACAACGGCAAACAACGGCGGCGTTAGAAAAACCATTTGCCACGACGCTACCGACATAATGGCTATTCCTAAAAACGGGGCAAAGATCGGCGTAAACAAAAAGATCGTTAAGATCAGCGACATGGTGTGCGCCATCCGGTCGCCGACAAAACGGTCGCGGACACCCGCAATGGTCGTCATGAAGACTGCCGATGCTCCCATACCCGCCACAAACCGCGCCATGTACATCAGCGCCAGCGTTGGCGCGAAGGCCGCTGCCAGGCCGCCGGCGATGTACAGCGGGAAGCCAATGCGCAGAATGGCCAGTCGGCCAAAACGGTCTGACAGTACGCCAAATATAATCTGGGCAACCTGGCCCATAAAAAAGAAGACAATAATCTGTGCCGTGGCCGTGGATTCCGGCGCGAGGCCGAAATGTTCGCGCAGCTCGCCAAACGCCGGTAACATAATATCAATTCCCAGGGCTGTCAACATCATGGTACTGGCCGACAATGCAATAAACTCCGCCGTCTTCATATGACATCAAAGCTAACAACTGCCCGGGATTTTGCAGGTGCCGTTTTATTTGTACTTTGTTAACGTTATATACCTATGCGTACTTTTTTCCTGACGACGTGTCTCCTATTCTGCCACCTGACCATAGTGGCCCAGCAGACAGACGACCGTTTTATCAGCTACGTCACCACACCCGGCGCTGTTGCATTATACTGGAAAGATGACAAGGGCCTGCCCCTCCGGAGCCTGCAGAACCTCAAGCAATATATCGAGAAGAAGGGAAAAAAGTTGGCTTTCGGCATGAACGCCGGCATGTACCGGCCGGACAGCTCGCCGCAGGGCCTGTTCATCGACAACGGCACCATCCGACAACCGCTGGACACCCTTTCCGGCGGCGGCAACTTCTACATGAAACCCAACGGCGTGTTCTACACGACGACAGGCCACCACGCGGGTGTACGGACAACACCGCGCTTCACGCCACACGATACCATTACCTTCGCCACGCAGTCAGGACCTATGCTGCTGATTGACGGCGCTATACATCCGGCCTTTAAGAAAGGCTCCGCGAACCTGAACATCCGAAACGGCGTAGGAATACTTCCTGACGGAAAGGTACTGTTCGCGATGTCGAAAGAACCCGTTAACTTCTATGACTTCGCGCAGTTCTTTCTCAGCAAAGGCTGCAGCAATGCCTTGTACCTGGACGGCTTTGTGTCACGCACCTATCTCCCCGCGCAGGACTGGAAACAACTGGATGGCAACTTCGGGGTAATGATCGGTGTAGCCGAATAGGCTTACCGCTCAACATATTGGGCAAGGCTCGCCAGCGACGATTGGATGCCTTGCCGGTGATCGTCAGCCTTAATGCCCACCGGCACATTCTCACAGACTACATTGACGTTCGTGCCGTGTCGCTCCCGCACCAGTGTGGTAATCACTTTCATTTCGCCGGCAAAGGCAGGATCATCCGATTCAAACTCCACTACCTCGACAATCCGCTGATGTGGAATCAGTTCCGCAAAATGCCCATGGAAGACATCAGCATGCGCAGAGGTCTTGCCCACCACATCCTGTTCTGATTCATCATAGCCAAACGACATGCGAAAGGTTCCTCCCGGCCGCGGATCAAATTCATAGATTTCGCAGTGCATGCCCTTGGGCGGACGCCAGGCTGCAATCGCCTTCGCATCCAGGTATGCTGCATAGATCACCTCGGGTGTTGCGTGAATGACGCGGGCAGCAGAATCGGTTCGTTTAGAAGTTGTTGTATTCATGACACAGGATTAATATGAAAAATTTGGGGCAATAATAATGCCTGCTGTCACGGCTGAATCAAGCGCATAAAAAAAGGAGAGATCGGCTCTCTCCTTTTTTTGCAGCACAGACTATATTAAAATAATTGTCCGAGCCGGAAGGCATAGTTGATGTTGATCGAATAATCGGCAAAGGCCGCATCACCCTGGACCGACACCTTTTCAGACTCATTGGTAATCACAGAATTTTGCAGGTTCTGCCGGGCAATGTCGGCGGCGCTCTTAATGCGGTTCTTGATAAAGTTATAGGGTACAAACAAGGCGATGCTGTGTTTACCCGTGCGATACGAAACGCCCGACTCGACCGCTACCACATAGCCCGGACGGCGGTATGCTACCTGGCCACCGAACGCATCGTAGGCCGGAATACCTTCCCAGCGACCCGCCAGCGACAGGGTAACATTTCTCGTCTTGCCGACAGCGGCCATAAAGCCTGCGCGGGCAAAATACTGATCGGGTGAAGCGTATTCGTTATAGCCAGTGAGTGTGCCCAATGTATTACCGTTCGCATCTTTCACCACCGTCGGGGCCGACTTAAATGTACCATTTGTTTCGCGCGGGTTGAATAGATAGTATCCATTCGCAAAGCCGTAAATTCTTCCGTACAGCTGGCGGAATCCCTGTAGCTCGACGGAAATACCCACGCCGCCGTCACCGGGCTGTATGGCCTGATCCATGACTACACGCTGCGTGGTACCATCTGCCTGTGGCGCGTCATCCTTTACCGAGTGGCTGCCGGTGTTCAGCTTCACCCCAAGTCCTATGGACAGGTTTCCTTTGTCGGCGTGCGCGGGATCGAGCACCCAATAGCTGGCGCTCAGCCGGATGTCACCCAGACCTTTTGCGTATACACTATACCGCGAAGTATCACCCGCAGTTGTTCTCAATACCTGGGAGCGTTCGTTATGCACATAGGGAATCGCCAGGTTTAATTGGATACGGTCGGAAAGACCGTACGATACATTGATATCGACTGCGTGCGAGTAAATATTGACAGCGTTGCCGCGCTCTTTGCCGTTGGCATCATGTCCCCCACCCGTGGTCTGACGTTCCTTTTGCTCCTCGGTGCCGACAAAGTGGCGCCACGAATGAAAGTAACGATAATTCAGCCCAACCTGAAATTCATTCTTGGGCAGCGTATACCCATTCGACGATAGTGGATTAAGTCCCCCCATCTGGCGAACAGCCACACAGCCTTGCGCCCGGGCATCCATACAAGCAAGCGAAACCAATACGATCAATACTAAAATGTAAAATTTGTTGTTCATAGAAAAAAGCTTTTAACGTGAATGAATAAAATAGCCAGCAGGATTCATGCAGGTCATAGCGACCTACGCGCGGGCTGGAATAAAACAGATCACGATAGCTTTTCCGGCGGGGGAGAAATGACCGGGTAATCGGCTTCCTGTAACATCAGGCAAACCCGGCATGGTGGATGTGTTGTAGATAGACTCGCCAGGGTATCAGAAATGACGAGCCCGGTAGTGGGTTGATAGTCTTTAAAGAATTTAGCGATGACTTGCAGGGCTCGTCCACTGGGCAGGTTGTTGACGATCTTCGAATAGTCGGTCATTGCCAGAACGAGCTCGCTTTGCCGGACGTTCCGCACACACACCAATTGCACCAGGTCCCCGTCCACCTTTTGCCTCACAACCGTATACTGCTCACCCTGGTATTCAAAGGACGTGGGTGACGACGGTTTATATTCGCCCGCGTGCACGGGATACGGAAGAGAAAAGGATAATGACAGGATCAGTTCGTCGTCGGCTGTGTAATGACCGGCATTCGCCCGCTGGGTCAGCACTTTTTCTGCCTGATAAAAGGACACCAGAAAAACGCCGTAGTATCCCCCTGCATGAAACAGGAATATTAGCAAGAAGAATATCGCTAATGATCTTTTCAGGGTCAAGGTTGGTTAAGGCAAATACTAGTTACAGAGAATTATCCAAAAAAACAACGGGCACACGGCTAACGGCTGTTTGCAGCTCCTCGGGCTTATTTACATACAAAACAACATTTTTCATTACGCGCCCCGTCTGAAACCGGGGAGATCATTTATTTTGCCCTCCAACGGACCCTCTACTCATCATGAGACAAAAATTCATCTACCAGGACCACAAGTCACACAAGTTCTGGGACATCGAGATTATCGGTAACTCGTTCACGATCTATTTTGGAAAGGCCGGCACACAGGGGCAAACCCAAACGAAGGAACACGCCTCGGAAGCGGAATGTAAAAAGGCCGCCGGGAAGCTTATTGCCGAGAAGACCAAAAAAGGATATGTTGCCGTGACGGAAGACCCTGCGTCCGCGGAAGCCGTTGCTGCCCCCGCGCCTGTTTCAACGGTGGCGACACAACCGGGCAGCTTCCCACCGCGCCATTTATACCACGACCTGCTGGCCCTTGCCGATCACCTGAAGCAAAACCCTCCGGAGGGGGCTGAAGTCGAAGTTGTTCCCGTTGTCGCCGAGAACATCGATGCCATGGAAGCTGCGGCCGGTTTTGAAATGCCCGAAGTCTTTGGCATGTACTGGCTTCGAAACGGTACGCTATTTTTTATGAAGGATGGTTTTATCTGCACGGTCAACGCGTACAATGCCCAGGGTACCAATGCCAATACACTCTACGGCCTCCTGTCATTTTACCAGGGATTCCACCGGCGTGAATTTCCGCTGATCGAAGAAGAGCGAGCCATGCTGACGCAATGCTTCTGGTTATTGGGCATGATCATCGACGACGATGAAATGCGGCTTTTCGTGGGAGATCCGAACACCGTCGTACACACGGTTCATTTTAAGCAAACGCTGCGCGACATCAGTATCGACGCTTTCGAGCAAGCTATCGCGCCGTTGCTGTCGCTGAAAGTTGCCCTCAGCCGGTTTATCAAACCTGTTGATTATACGATGCTTGACAATGCCGCGGCAGAGAACGAGGAAGATAACGACGTGGAAGAAGAAAAGGAAGATAACCCGGAAGCGTCAGACATAGCGGAAAAAGCAGAGACACAAGCCTTCCTTGACAAGTATAATATTCGCGCTGTGTCGTATGAAGAAGTGCGGGAGGCGATGGGCGTAGACGAGTTTTTTGAATACTGGAATGCCGATTCTGAAAACAGCCTGGCAGATGACTACGAAAGCGAGCACGACTACTTTGAATACTACGATTCCATCTATTATTGTGACGGCGATCTAAACGTCGACGGCGACCTGAAGATCCCGAACGCGCGTATTGACCTGCTCGTGGTGCGCGGTAACATGACAGTGCATGGCAAAGCATCCTCGGCATACTACGTCGCCGGCAATGCCACGGTTGACTATCTCGAACTGGCATACTTTCAGAAAACAGTGGGTACGGAGACAGTTCGCTATGTGGCTTCTGTCTGGGCAGAAGATGATGAAGTTACGCACACCTTGCCGTTCCGACACATCAACGCACCCTACTTTTTCGCATGGTTCTATGACCCTGCGTGCTTTGAGTATTCACCGCAAACCGTCATCGTGGCATTGTATAACTATGACAAGGTGTTTTCGTACAAAACCAGCAATGCCTATTTACCCTGGCATAACTATGCATATGCGCTTCGCCCCGAGCTTTGCTACAGGGTGGAAGAGTCGCATTACGATGCATTGAACATCAACGTCCGAACGATCTACGAAACACTCAAAGCAGATCAGCCGATTTTCCGCGAAGGTGTGAGCCCCGAGGGTATCATCCTGACGCTTGCGGGGACGCAGCTGGCGAAGGAAGACGACAACGCCGGTGCATATCTGTTGTATCAGGAGGCTATCGCAAAATCACCCGGCTACTACCTGCCCTATTACCTGGCGGGCAAATGCCTGGTGAGCGGAAAGGCCTATGGCCAGGCGATGGTGCTATTTGCAAAAGGCATCCCCCTGACACCGGATAGACTTGCCTATGAAATTGATTGCCTCGAGCAAGGCGCGCTCTGCGCGGTTCGTATGGGTGAATATGATCAGGCAATCGCATGGGGCAAAACTGCTGTAGAAAAGTATCCGAAGGCGAGCTTCACGCTGCGTGTCATTGGCGAAGCGCTGATCTTTCAACAGAAACTGGGCGAGGCTAAGGACTACCTGGAGCAATCGCTGGAGATCGAAGAGATGTTTAGCAACAACTGGCTGCTGGGATTGATCTATCACCTGCAGGGCGACAAAAAGAAAGCGGAGTCATACTACAAAGCTGCCGTTAATAAGAACAGCAAAGCACTACCGTATGAGAAACACACTACACTGGAGTACATATACGGTGATAACGTTACGATCGATTGGGATACGAATCGACCGGCCGTAAAAGTAAAAGATCAGACATACTGGGATCAATACCTGGCCAATGCCCTCCAGCAATATGGCCCGCAGTGGCTGCATGGCAAGGTTCCGGATGTTCCCGCACAGTATCGATCCAAAGAGATGCTCCTGTCACTCCTGGAACACCAAACGAAAGGAGAATATGATGTCAAAGGCGAAATCCTTGCCTTCTTTGATCCAGCGTTGTACACACGCGAGATTATCCTGCTGGCGATCCAACGCCAGGCCCCTTGCCCGTACGATATGATTCCGGTGTCGTTCCTGACGCCCGAGGTCTATCGGGCACACCCGCGTGGCATCGATCTGTCGTTTATCCCGGCGGAGCAATTGACGTACGACCTCTGCTTCCTGGCGGTGACGCAAAGCCAGTATAACTATAAGCATGTGCCGACCAACTTTCAGAATGAACGCATGAACATTGCGCTTATTGCCGGCGGCGGTCTGCAAGAGTATCCCGTCAAACAATTGCCCTCCCGGTATTACACGCCCTCGTATATCAAACAGGCACTTGACCTGGGCATTGATAGTATCAAGAGGATTCCGGTTAAATTAATAGACCAGGAGATTTATGCCTATGCGACCGAAAAGTATGGGCAGGATCCGGCCTGGCCGTTCATTGTGGAGCAATACGACCGCCAGCGCTGGCGGTGGGGCTCGACATCCCTGATACAATCCATGGGCGAATTGGTGCGGAAACATGGTATCGGCATTTTCGATCATGTCGATGTCGACCGGATCAACAAACACAGCTACGGCTACTATAAAAAACACCTCGGGCATCTGCCGGAGTTTGATGAGAAGGCGAAAGCCTACGGCTGGCACGAGCGCCGCAACGAAAAAGATGAATATGTTGCCGAGCCCGAGTTCGATTACAACACCTTCAGCAAGGTGTGGCCCTGTTTCTGGGATGAAGAGTTTATGATCAAGGCGCTCACCGCGGGTGAACGAAATGAGAGCGAGCGAATTTACAATGTCATGCCCCAACACCTGACACCGAAGATTTGTGAAGTTGCTGTAAAAAGAAATTCCTACGATTTTCAATTCGTGCCCAAACAGTGGATCACGCCGACGATGTGTGAAGAGGCGTGCTCGAAAGACTACGGCAGCGCGCTGGAGTATGTACCCGTGGCGATGCGTACGCAGAAAGTATGCGAGCTGGCCCTCGGCCGGGATACGGAGAATATAAAATTTGTGCCGCTGGCGCTTCGTACGCCGATGCTTTGTGCAGGCGTATTGTTGGGCCATACGCACCTGAGCAAATATATCCCGCATGAACACTACGCGCCGGTTTTTGAAATACTCTCGAGCAAATTCAAAAACAGATTTGATGCCGAATACCTGCAATTGAACTGGGGATTGGGCCTGATCTTCCAAAAAGATCATGCGGGCGCCCGCAAGAAATTAGCGGCCGTCGAGTCCTCTAAGAAAGCCGATAGGATCCAGGTGCACCATGCATTGTATTACACCGGTTGGAGTTACTTCCTGGAAGATGATACGAAAACGGCGCAAGAATACTGGCGCAAAGCGCAAGACATGGCCAGGCAGGAAAAGATCGACGACGAGCAATGGTTGACCTTTCCCTATGCGGAGTTCCAGCTGCCGGAAGTGACCGGAGTCTACGACTTCGGCAAGGACGAATTCGACCAACGCATGCGCGAGGTAACGGTGCTGGTACAAAACAAAGACTATACCCAGGCGCTTGACGAGCTCACGCAGGCGGAACAACAACTTAAAGACTCGCAGCATAGCGAAATGCGGTTGTGGGCGTATGTCTGGGATCATCAACGGTATGCCCTGTATGAGGCCGGTAAAAAAGAAGAATCGTTTGCTGTTTGCCGTCACATCATTGCCGAGATCGGTAAGATCACACTGTGGGATTACCTCGAAGAGTTCAACCCGATTCGTGGAGCGCTGCGCAGCGCGCACAACAGCCTGGCGTATCATTGTTACGAAACGGCTATCGACTTGAGTGGTATCAAGGAAGGACTCAACCACATTAAAATAACGATGAAGACGGTCGCTCCCATCGAAGATAAGAACGTGCTGAATCCTTACTACGAAACGCATGCACGGCTTTTACACAAAGCCATGAGTTTCGACCAGTCGTATCAAAAGGACTTTGAAAAAGTGATGACCAGGATCACGAAATCTAAATTGAAGGATGCTGACGTGTTGAGTGAGGAATTCATCGAAAAATTCTTAACAAAGTAGACAGACGTCTGTCTATAAAAAAGCCCAACGTCACCGTTGGGCTTTTTTGTTTTATACGGCCGTTAGTTGTTAATCTTCACCCGTTGGGTTTCCATCCCCCCCGGCGTCCTCAATTTCACTACATAATATCCCTGCAACGCATGAACGTCCACCGTAGCCTCATGCGCCCCCGCCTCTTGAATGCCGAGATCAACCGCACGGGCCTTCTGCCCCAGTACATTGATCAGCTCCACCGACACGGCACCTTTACGAGCAAGTTTATACTGCACATGCAAAGTAGACTTCGCCGGGTTCGGATATACCACAAGCGATGACGATTCCTCGTCTTGCGCCTCATCCGCTATCGCACGCTCCGGTGCACCCGTCCGGGCAGCAGGCGCCCCTCCTACTACATACGGCGCACCCGCGCTTCCCGACGCCGGCACATAGCCAACCGTTGTCCAGCTGGCGTTTATAGAACCCACGGCGACCCGTATCGTTGTCGCCAGTGTACCCAGCGACGCCCGCGGGACAGAGGCTTCCAAAACCGTCGTATTCTTCACGGCAGTAACCGTGCCCACGGAGCTCCACGTCCAGCCGGTGCCCGTGCCGGTGTATTGATACAGCGTTCCGTTTTCAACCATAAAGTTAAACCCGGTGGACGACCAGCTGCTGCCGGTATATTCATTGGTTCCCGAGGTATTGTTGTCGGTATCGATGAAGACCTGGTAGTTTGCACCGATCGAAGTACCCTGCGCCAGGATGTAGACATTGTTTGCGCTATTAGCCACTTTCAGGCTTGTCAGTCCTCCGGTGCCACCGGTGGCAATAGTGGGAACTGAGCTCCACTCACTGGCACTGCCGTCTACCACAATCGTTGTGGTTCCCCCACCGGCAGTAGTGGTGGCGCTGGCCTGGCTGGAGTTCGGCGAAGTGCCTGCGGCGTTCGTTGCCTTCACGATATAATAGTACGTGGTGCTTGCCGAAAGTCCGGTATTGCTATACGTCGTGGCGGTTAGCCCGCTGGTCACCTGTGTGTACGGCCCGCCGTTCACAGTCGCCCGGTGTACACTGTAGCTCGTTGCGCCAGCCGACGCGGTCCACGACAAATTGATCTGCGAAGCCGAAGCCGCACTGGCTGTCAGATTGGTCGGGGCTGCCGGAGCGCTCGACGTGGCACTCACCGTCAGCGTTGCGTTCAACTTGTTAAAGCCGGTCGCAGACTCCCATGTGCCGGTGTTGGCAAACTGGACGCTGTACTCCGGTCGGGTCGCAACGGCCCCGTTATTGCTCATATCGCTGAGGTGTAACAACAGCTCATACGTGCCCGCGGGAACACTTGCCGGTAGCGTCAGCGTCTTGTTTAACGCAACGCTCTGGCCTGACAACCAGAAGCGGGTATCGGCGTCGGTCCCCGTTATATCAACCTTGTACACGGTCGAGGTACTCGTGTTACGAAGCACAAGCTTGAGCGTTCTCGCATTGAAGGGCGCCGCAAACCCGACGTTCTTTGCATTCAACGCAAAGCTGATCGTACCGCCAACCGTGGCAGATGTCGAATAGGTACCATTGAGCATCACAAACCGGTATCCAAATCGGCGCTTGATCTCTGCCATGCAGCCGCCATCCTGCCAGTCGCTGTTCACTTCATTGTTATAATCAGAATTCAGATACGAGTAATTAAGCAAGTCCAGGTCCGTGACCGCCTGCCCGCTGCAATCGTTTTGCGGGCTGAATGCATCGCTGCACGTCTCTCCGCCAACGGCGCCGTACTTGCTGTCGTTGGCGGCATAGGCTTTCAGAATGGTCGTCTGATCGGATGCAGACGTGGCCGACGTGCCATAGTCCCAATAGGTACCTTGATCATCCGTCGCGGAGAGGAAGCAATCGTTGTGAAACCCGATCCGGGAAATGTTGGTACCGTTATACGCCTGCGCTGCCGTGATCGCGGCAGACGTCACCGGTGCATTGATACCGTATATAAATTTCTGTTTCATCTGCGGATACCGCACCTGCACCGTTCTGTTCGCCGGAACAGCATCGAGCAAAGCCGTTATCACATCCAGCCGGTCCTGCCAGTTTTGATCGGTCAGCTTACCTTGTACCGAAGCGTCGCCAAAGTAGTCAGTATAATACTGCTCACCCCACACGCCGATAAAGCCACTCTGCACAGCGAGGATGACATCGCTATTGTTTTGAAAATACGGCTTCAACTGGGCGATATGTCCCAGCACCACAGACTTTGGCGCATCGCCGTATGGCGGACAAATCCAGCTTCCGCAGGCCCCCGACGGCGCCGTGACAGTATACGAGAACCGGATCATCAAACGCACCCCCGCCGTCCTGGCGGCATCAAAGTCGGCCTGCACACCGCTCAGGAACGAAGCCGACAACGCCGAGGACTTGAAGATGTCCAATACATAGTGCCGGAAGATGATCGTGGGACTTACAGTATAATTTCCTTGCCAGGGAGTAAAAGGGTTGTTCCGCAGGGCGGCCAGCTGCGTGGCCGTCAGCGGTGTGAATGAACTGGCCACGCCGTTAATGGGCGTGTAAAAACCACGGTCGGGATTTTGGATCTCGGCCGTAGACTCGGTGTACGTAACGCTTTGCGCAAAACCGGCACTGACCAGGAGCAGCGCCATAAAAACGACAGTAAAACACTTTCTCATAAGCTTATCGATATTAAAGTGGGTAAAAGAAGGCTTTAATAAATATAAGCGTTATTTTATATCTTCATTTACTTTCTTTTTATTCTAAATAGTGAAATAGTAAATATTAGAAAGTTAAATAAGATAGAATTTGTAAGAATTGGCCTTTCGGAGGCTTTTAGGCGGTTTAGCCCATCGTTAACCGGATTTATTGGGTTTAGGAGGTAATCTGAGGCTTTAAGACCGGCAGCTGGCGCAGACTGGTGTGGAGCGATGGTCGACAGGGCTACCCTTGAAATGTATAAGCACTTCAGGAATAGATATAAGTGGCCCGGCCGCCATGTGCAGACCTTTGATCCATCAAAACATAAAAAAGCATGGAATCAACAACAAAAATCGCCCTTGTAACCGGCGGCAGCCGCGGCCTGGGCAAAGACACAGCGCTACGCCTGGCCGAACGCGGCAACGACGTAATCATTACCTACAACAGTCAGAAAGACGAGGCCCAGGCCGTGGTAGAAGCCATCCTACAAACCGGCCGCCGCGCCGCCGCCCTACATCTCAACGTGGGCAACACCCAAAGCTTCGATGCCTTCACAACCACCTTGCAAGTCACCCTCCTGAAGACCTTTCAGCGCGAGCGCTTCGACTACCTGGTGAATAATGCGGGGCACGGCGTCACCGTACCCTCCATGGCCGACACGACGGAAGAACAGTTTGACGAGTTGGTACGTGTGCACCTGAAAGCACCGCTATTCCTGACGACAAAAGTACTTCCCCTCCTGAACGATGGCGGTGCCATTGTAAACATCTCGACAGGGCTTACACGGTTCACCCACCCGGGTAGCGGCGCATACGCCAGTGTCAAGGCAGGCGTGGAAACGCTCACGAAATATATGGCCAAGGAATTCGGGCCACGTTTTATCCGCGCCAACGTAGTGGCCCCGGGCGCCATCGCCACAGACTTCAACGGCGGCAGGCTGCGCAGCAGCACACAGGTACAGGATATGATCAAAGCCATTACCGCGCTTCCGCGCTTCGGTCAGGCGGACGATATCGGCAGCGTCGTGGCATTCCTCTGTTCAGACGATGCGAAGTGGATCAGCGGACAACGCATCGAAGTTTCGGGCGGCATGTATCTGTAAGAAATCTGTATCTTTATTAAATCAACGCCCATGACCGGCTCCTTTGTTGACATAGCAACCATCAGCGACCTGCACCGCCTGTACAGTATCCCGGCACCCAAACATCCGCTGGTGTCGTTCATTTCGTTGGATGAAATAACCCGCGACAACTTCAGCGAAGACGAAACTGCGTACCGGCTCGGGTTCTACTCGATATACCTCAAACAGGTCAAAGGCTCGATGAAATACGGCCGCTCACAATACGACTTCGACGAGGGCACGCTGGTGTTTACCGCCCCCGGCCAGGCGATCCATACGCAACGTAAGATCGCTTACAACGAAGGCTGGGGGCTGTTCTTTCATCCTGACTTGCTTTACCGCACGGCGCTGGCCAGGAAGATACAGGGTTATTCTTATTTCCATTACGACACACACGAAGCGCTGCATGTATCCGACACGGAGAAAAAGATCCTACGCGAATGCGGTGCAAATATCCGACGCGAGTACGAACAGAACATCGATAAGCATACACAAGACCTGATCGTGAGCAACATTGAATTGCTCCTGAATTATTGCACACGCTTCTACGACCGGCAGTTCCTGATTCGTGCAAAAGCCAATCACGACATTGTCCAGCAATTTGAAGCGGCGCTGCTCGACTATTTCTCCAAAGACACGTTGATTGACGAGGGGCTCCCGGATGTAAAGTATTTTGCCACGCAGCTGAACCTATCCCCCAACTACCTGTCAGACCTGCTGAACAAATATACCGGCAAGACCACACAGGAACATATTCACCTACAGCTGGTAGAAAAAGCAAAATCGATGCTTTGGGGGACGCCGAAATCGATTAGTGAAATTGCCTACGACCTGGGGTTCGAGCATCCCTCCATTTCACCAAGATGTTTAAAAACAAGGTGGGCGTGGCGCCGAAGGAATTCCGGTTGCAGGCGTAATAGCTTCGGCATGGCAACCGTTATACTACGTGCCCGCAGCGCGACAACCTTTCTATATTTCTTTCGCAAGAACGCTATGTAAAAACAAGGGTTTTCCTATTTTTAAACCCGAGTTTATTTTATGACGACTGTTAAAGAGACATCCCGGCTGGAATCTTTCAGCGATGGGGTATTTGGATTCGCCATCACCCTGCTTGTTCTGGATATTCACGTACCAACTGTTTCCGAAGGGCAAGACTTATTGGATCTCCTGATGGCCGACTGGGCCACATACCTCTCCTTTCTGATCGGCTTTTTCACGATCTTGATATGCTGGATCAATCACCACTACATGTTCGACCATATCTATAAAAACAACAGCAAGCTTTTATTGCTGAACGGCTTCAAGCTGCTGGTAGTGACATTTACTCCCTTCGCCACCGCCCTGTTATCGAAATATATCAATACTCCTCAGCAAAGTACGGCTGTAGGCGTTTACGCATTCAACTTCGCCCTGATGGGCACGGCCATGTTCTTTATTTGGCTATATGCCGTCCGCATGGATTTAATGAAACACGAGTCCGAGGCCCTGCTAAAATTGATCACCCGCTATTACTTCCTGGCAACGGCCATGTCGCTTACTATTTTTATACTTTCGTTTGTCAATATTTGGATCTGCCTGGGGTTCTCGGGTATCATGTTCGCAACGTTCCTTTTCCCGGAACAGATGATGGTATATGCTATGCGCCGACAAGCATCGAAGTAGCTCAAGCATCAACAAACATCTTAATCGACAATCTAATATGGGACTTGATAGCGTAGAACTTATAATTCATGTCGAGCGACATTTTGATATCGCGATTTCCGCCAACGAGGCGGCCAGGATTACAACCGTGCAAGATCTTGCCGACTGTGTTTATGCCAACGTGACCGCGAGCTCCCAGCGCCTTTTCGATAAAGGCGATGTCGAAAAAACAATACTAAAAATTGTTAGCGACTCTTCGGGAATTCCTGCGACCGAAATCAAACTGGAACACGAAATTTGCTACGATTTGGGAATAGACTAGGCATTCACATTCGGCACACCGTTGGTCGACGCCGATCCAATGTATCCTCATACGCTCCTACTATAGTCAATTCTATACGAGTGTGCGAATTGTTGCGCCCTTTCAGGGCTGTCCGTTTCGACTGAACTGTCTACCCACAGGCCTTCAGCCTGGGCTATTCTGTCTCGCCCCTTCAGGGCTGAAACAATGCACTTCCGAATGTATAACCAACCTAAAAATAATAGATTAGAATAGATCGACCCCAGCTCAGAGTCCTAACAGACAACACAACGATTCACAAGCCCCGAAGCGGGCGCGATAGAATAGCCCAGGCTGTAGCGACAGCGTAGGCCTGGGGAAACAATGCGTCCAAAATAGTAGCCCTGAAAGGGCGCAACAGCTCGCACGCACGCTAAACGAGGTGCGAACAATCTCATCACCAATTCAAACGCTCGATTTTACGTACGAGCTCACTAATTTGATCGGTGTGTGATTGTTTGAGCTCTGCCGGGTTCAGAGTGCCTCCGAGGATAATCATTTCCTTATGCTCAAACCGTTTACCGAATCGATCGTCGAGCATGACGGTTTCCATGCTCTGCGCGATCCCCATCTCTTTCAAAACATCGTTCGGATAACCGGCGGTACAAAGCGCAACGCCATATTTTACAATCTTCATCCCGGGGAGCCGGCCTGATTGTTTATAGGCAAATCCAACAGTATAAACCCGATCAAACCAGCCCTTTAATTTAGCTGGACAATCGCTCCACCAAACGGGATACAGGAAAATTATGCAGTCCGCGCGTTGAATCTTTTTATGCTCTTCCAAAACGTCGTGCGCAACCGGTAAATCAACTTTAGCGAAGGCCTCCCGGTCGTACTCTTGTTCCGTCATGTCGCTCTTGAAATTCATCGCGTACAAATCCGAGACCTCGACCGACCATGCCTTTTGCAGCAAAGCCTTTTTTAACTGTTCCAGGATCTGATAGGTATACGAATTTTGACTGGGGTGACTATATACAATGACGATGTTCATGCCCGGGATCTATGCATTTTCTCGATCACACTTTCGACAAACCGCTGCCGGATATCTTCACCGAACTCAAAATACAAGTCGGGCTCGATCAGCTCAAGCTCCATCAAGTGGAACTTGCCTTGAATCATCACCCCATCTACCCGGGCGTATAGCAGCTCACTCTCCAATGTGGCAATCTGTTGCGCCAGCCGCAAAAGCTCGGGTGTGGGGTCAACCCGTTGATACAGCCCACCATATTGCCGCTGCACCCGGAAGTCGCCCTCTTTGGGCTTCTTTAACACTGCATGTGAGAAGGCGCCGTTAAAGAATATCATCGACAGCTCGCCTTCCGTCGCGATCTCCGGAAGATAGGGCTGGATAAGCCAATCTCCGTGAGAAACGACTTCGTCATAGGCCTCGGAAGTTAGGGTATTGGTCGTATAGGTCTGAGTAAGAAAAGACCCCGCCGAGATCGCCGGCTTGATGACCACCTGGTCCCAGACCTGTGCCAGGAGCGTCTCCCATTTTACGGGAGCGGTGGCCGAAGAAAATAACGTCGGAATAATGGTAATGCCTTTTTCCTGGAATCGCTTCAGGTAGAACTTATGCATGTTGTCTTTCACAACCTGCACGGGATTAAACATGGGCACACCGGTCTTTTCCACGGCATCCAACCAGTCGCGAAAGGCATCGGCTTCTTTGTAATAATCCCAGGTGTTCCGAATGACCAATGCTGAGAAATCCTCCCAGCGAACATCCGAAGCTTTCCAGATGACCGGAACGGCCGTGATGTTCTGCTCTGCAAAAAGTGGTATTAACGCCTGGTCCGCCGGATTGAGCTCCGGCAGCCGTTCACAAGTAAGTAGTCCGATGGTTGGTTTCATTATCCCCTCTTTATTCACCTCCAAAAATCTATTATTTACTCGAATTTCGGCATTATCTTAGTGAAAAGTCTTTCTAAAAACTTACCTATACGGGAACAAGCAATCCCCCCGCATTATGAATAAAGATATTCAGGCCTATAACGACGGCCAAACGCCGGAAGAACAGGAAGTCTGCAACGTATTGGCAGAGGAGATCTCCCGCCACCTGCCCGAGGCCGAGAACAAGATCTGGCATGCCCACCCCGTTTGGTTCCTGGACGGTAACCCCATCGTTGGCTATAGTAAATTGAAGGGTGGCATACGACTGTTGTTCTGGAGCGGCCAGTCGTTTGACGAAGACGCGCTGCAAATAGAAGGCACCTTCAAAGCCGCCGAAATGCGTTATACCGCCGTAGACCAGGTCAAAAAACGGGACCTCGCCCGCTGGCTCAAGAAAGCCCGTGAAATACAATGGGACTACAAAAACCTGGTCAAACGAAAAGGCAAGTTGGAGCGATTAAAGTAAACGGAAGATTTAAAAGTAAATGAACAGTCAGAGAAATAAGGAGCTGATCCCACTCGCGCTTATCGTAGTAGCGCTGATTTATACAGGGATTGTTATCATGACAACCGACACCATGCTAACACTGCGGTTTAAGATCGCGTATGGATTAACAGCAATCGCGCTTGTAATGTATTTTTTAGATAGAACCATTTCCGCCATCGTCCTGGGACTTACACTCGTCCTGGGATTGCTCAATGTAATCGCTTTTACGCCAATGGTATATACCGTCGGAGCCGGACTTAAGTTTGTAGCATACAATACTGAAGTTGCGCTTAAAATACAACTATTCTCGTTGTTCGTCTTACTTACATTCATCTATGCCTACGGGCGAACATTTAAAGCCTGGATCAACAAAGACGGTCTATAAACTGGATTCCCTAATGAAAGCCATTCTTGTTCCGCTTGTATTCATGGTCGGCTGGTCAGGGGCAACCGCGCAAGAGAAAGATCTTTCCTACTACCGTAGTCAAGCCCAGGAAGCCAGGAAAGCCGGAGACAATCCGCGGTTTTATGAGATGATCGTCCAGGCAAGTACACTCCACCCCTATCACCAGGGTATACAATATGAACGCGGCATAGCCTGCGCGTTGACAAACAGACCCGAAGAAGCGATTAGTTTTCTCAAGCGCGCGATCCTCACAAACGCCGCCTTTGATCTTCAGATTGAAGCGTTAGCAGGACTACAGCCCCGGGACGATTTCAAAAAACTACTGGCGCTGCAAAAGTCATTAAGCATTCCCATAATACAATCCGACACCGCCTTCGTCCTCCCCGATCGCCGGCTTCATCTTGAATCTATTGTTGTTGGCAAACGCGGCCTGTACGGTGCCGCCGTCCACCAGCGCAAGATCGTACACCTGCGCAACGGCGTGTTGACCGATTTAACATCGGAAGCACAGGATGGGTTGACTGCCGTGCTCGGCGTCAGACTAGACGAAAAGCGAAATATACTCTGGGCCTGTTCTTCGCCATTGCCTGAAATGAAGAACTTCGACAGTACCCAAACCTCAGCGCTGTTCAAGTACGATCTTTCTACAGGGAAGCTTCTTGGTAAATACCAGATGGCCGAAAAGACCAACGCTGTCTTTGGCGATTTGCTGATCTCCGCTACGGGAGCTGTATTCATTTCAGACAGTCGTAACAATACTATTTTTACATTGGAAGAGACCACACAGAAACTTGTTCCGTGGTTTACCTCGTCTGAGCTTTGGAGCCTGCAAGGCATTACTTTCTCTACCGATGAGCGCTACGTATTCATCGCCGACTACATCAAGGGAATCTTCCGGCTCGACGTAAAAACAAAAGAGCTGATTCTCCTCGAAAACACACAAGATGTCTCACTAAAATCCATCGACGGACTGCTGTGGTATAGGAACAGCCTGATCGCCATCCAAAACGGAACAAACCCGATGCGGGCCACCCGATATTATCTCAATACAGCGCTTACAGCAATAACCAGCTTTACGATCATTGACCGCGGACATCCGGCCTTCAATGAACCTACCAATGGCTGCATCACGAACGATACATTCTTTTACATCGCCAACAGCCAGTGGTCTGGGTACGACGAGCGGCACAACCTAAAAGAGGAAAACCAGTTACAGAAACCCGTTATCTTAAAGATGGCCTTGTCAAACAAATGACAGCCATCAAGTGGGAATAGCTGGCGCAAGAGTAGTCCCGACTTGTCGGGGCGTCTCTTGTGACTACAACTGCAGCCAGTCTTAGACTGGCGAGGAATCCAGTGGGCTCAAAGCGGCTCAACGTCAATTCCCTTCTTCTTCATCTCCGCCTGTATTTGCTCCAGGCGGGGATCATAGAACAATATGATGTTCTTCAGGTTAGGGAACTGGTCGACATCTTCGAAAGACTGGATGTTAAAGTCATCCGTAGAGCCGCTCCAAAACGGAATGATGTTCATGTAGATATCATTACCGCCGTCCTGCGTGAGCTCATCCACTTCCGACGCCAGCCGTTCGTCTATTTGTAGCTGCTCAAAGTACTGCAGCGCCTCGGGTATGATGTCATACCCTTCCGAGTCCACGTCGATGGTGCGTGCTTTGTACCGCTTGGCGAACTCAAAGATGTCGAAAGCGGGTTGGATCAACTCTTTTTCGTACATCAACACCTGGATCACCGCCAGCTTGAAATTGAGATCTTTGAACTGCAGGGGCTTGCCGTCGATGGCCTTAAACGCATAGCGATCGGGCTCGGGAATGACCTCGGGCACGTACCTGGAAATCTCGACAGTAAGGATCTCGTCCTGATCGTTCAGGTCGAGGAATACCGTCGTGTCGCCGGCAATCCATTGGGCATGTGTATCCGTGGGTTTCTTTTTGATCAGCGTATAGGCCGGCAGCGGTACGCCCGCGAGCGTAATAGCGCCCTGAAAAATGGAAGTAGGGAGAAATTTGTAAGTCTTTTCTTTCTTGATCTCAAAGGCGATTCCGTCCACCACAGTTTCGTCCTTGGAATAGGCATAAACGCCCAGTGCGTGCCAGGTGTAAATCGTATTAAACTTGGCTTTGTTGGCGACGGCGTCGGGACCGAAAATACCTTTTACCGTATCGAGCGGCAGCGGAAAGGTGACGACGTGTTGACCGATGATGATCTGATCCGATTGAATAGAAACCGTATGCATGGCGTTGGGGTAAAACTAAAAAGGCCGCATCATGATAGAAATTGGCCGCAACGCCCGAATATAAGCAACGATTATTTTTCTACAGCATCGTGCTCAACAAAATCCATAACATAATCAATCACTTTCGCTGACCGCAGGTTATGTCCGTAGCCTTTCGTGATAATTAGCTGTGAATTACTCCACGCGCTATTGATCCGCCTGGAATGTTCAACCGAGGCCTCACCATCCTCTTCGTCATGGATCAATAGTCCCCTACTATTCAACTTTGTCGCAAACTTGGGTGCAGAAAAATATGCCGGCGCCTGTTTTACCCGTGTTTCAAAATAATCAACAATCAGCCTGACTGCCCTCGGCGAAAGTTTAAGCTCGCCGGCATAGAACGAGACAAAATCCTGTGCCTCGCCCGGCGGTGCCAGGACGACCAATCGTTCCGGGGCCAGTTCCGGCAACCGGTAAAATGTATAAATGGCTGTGAATCCCCCGATGGAGTGCGACAAAACTGTATCCAAACTTCCTATTTGTCCGATGAACTTCTCGACCACCTCACTATACAACGGCATCGTCATAAACTTACCGCTGCTCAAACCGTGCCCGGGTGCATCCAGGGAATAGACTGTATATTTTTCTTTATCCAACGCATCGACATAACTCTTCCACCGAAACGTATGGCTTTGCCAACCATGCAATAACAGGATCTTCCGGTTTCCACTCCCCCACTTATAGGCCTGAATAGTTTCCCCCGCATGCGTAAAGGCGAACCGTTCGCCGGAACGAAGAAACTCCATGTGCTTGTCCGTCATCTTACCCCGAAACGGCCTGCAAAACAGCTCAAACCCGACACGTGCCGCCTGGCGGGGCGCCACCCAGGCCAGGAAATTAATCCATTGTCCGATCGTTCTGGTAATTAGTTTTTTCATGGCAGTTGCAATTTATCATTGACGTTCGTAGATACCAATCGGTATCTATCAGAACAAAAAAAATCAAAGTGTAATGGTCTTTAATTGATCATTCAAATGGTTGATCATCTTCCGAATGTCATTGTTGTTTCCTTCCAGCTTGCTCATCATGATCCCCCCTTCCAGCACAGCGATAATCAGGGTTGAAAAAAACACCACATCCGTATCGGGTTTCAACTGTTTGTGGTCAATTCCGTTTTGAAGAATCGTCATCAAGGACTTCTTCAAAACAGTCAATGTCTTCACAGCCTCCTTCCGCAACGCCGGATGCGCATCGTCCACCTCAATCGCCGCATTCAACAACGGACACCCGCCCTTCAGCGGCGGATTGGAGATATACGATTCAAAGAACTTAAAAATACCGCGAAGCTTGTCCACCGCATTGCTTTCATTGACAATGATCACACGCAGCTTCCCGAAGAGAATGTTGGATAAAAACGCCAGTGTCTCCTTCTCCAAATCGTCCTTGCTTCCGAAGTGCCGGTAGATCGCGCCCTTTGTAAAGCCCGTAGCATCCGTGATCTGACTGATCGACGTCGCCTTATACCCCTGCGTATTAAACAATACACCCGATTTCTTCAAAATAGTCTCTTTCGTAGCCTCCGGATCCCGCATATCGCGAAGATACCAATTGGTATCTAACTTTCAAAATACTAACCCCCAATTTGCTACGCATCAGAAAGAATACCTCATGGCCATAAAAAAAGCGAGCGAAGGTCGTCGCGGCTGCGCTGGAACTAAAATCCGAGCCTTATTCCCTATCGTACGTTCCGGTTGTTAAACCGCTCTGTAAACGTCTGATAAGTGCCTGTCCTATCTACAAAGCTCTTCACCATTTTGTAAAATTTTTGTTTCTTTTGTATTACCTCCCAAAGCGAATATGCGCTCAAGCCGTACTGAAGTGACTTTTTAAAAGCAACAAGGGCAAAGAGTCCCAATACAATAACGCTAAATTCCGAAAGCGATGCTAAGAGAAAATTTACATTTGCCCATGCGACTACCAGCGGCACTGACCAAAGCAATAACTGTCGAGTATAGTTTGCATGAAAAAACTTCCAATCTGGTTTAACCACGGATTTGACATAGTCCGGTGTGGATTTTATCTCCTGGTACTCTCCTTCGGATATCCTAAACGGAGGAATAAAGCTGTGCTTCGTAAATTCGGGAGGGCTATGAATCATGGTGCATCGAAATCCTGGCAAAAGTATAAATAAAAACTCACCTAAAACACAAACACAATCCATCGACTGGAGATTACCCTGATGCGTTCGGAAACTTTTTGGTGGTTTGAGAACATCTTAGCAGGAAAACAACATTCTATTCCTACATTCGTAAGAGGGGCCATCTATCAATGCTTCCTCCGATGAAGAATAGATAGATGGACTTCTATTTTTTCCAGAACTCGCAAACCATACCTATGAAATATTTCATTTTCTGTTCCTTACTAATCGCGACATCTTGTGCGCCGATTAATTTTTATCAACACACCTCATGAAAAAATCCCTGGCTTTCATTTTATCCGCACTTTGTATCTTAATCGGATGCGAGTCTTCCAAAAACCAACGCCCTCTTCAAACCACTGGACTACAGTATGATACTTCCCAAATTGCAATTCTCCCGTGGATCGACCGGTCCTATCCGTTTCGAGGGAGTGGCTTCAAACAGGCGGAGCTCACACAGCGGGATTTAGAAGTTATAGACAGTTTATTCCTCGCTAGTGTCAAGATCTACAATCAAGATCAAGCCCCGACCAATGTATATAGTGGGATTGATTTAATTAAACGGAACTATAGGCGACAACTGGTAGCTGTTGAAAATAAAAAGGGCGAAAAGGTCGTGTGGGTAAATTGTTTTTGCGCCCCCATGGGCGAATGGAAAACCAGGATTGTTTTTGTTCATGACGGGGGCACCTGTTTTTTTAATTTCCAGATCAATCCAACGAAAAAGACGTTCAGTGACTTCGTCGTGAACGGAGACGCCTAATAAATTTATCCAGTTTACAAACGGGAAATCACCAGTTGAATGGAAAATCTGCTTCTCCATAGCCAATGACAAAGTCCGCTCCCGTATCGGATGCATCCACACCCATATACCACATCCTCGCCTTTCCGTTTTCGATCAGCACGGCTGGTGCGATCGATGCTGTAGACTCCCAACTATACTCCTTCTTTAAGACCGGTTGGGGAAAGACTTCATACGGACCAAAGATGTCTTTGCTTCGGGCAACACCAATTGTTTCATCTCCTGAAATGAACAGGTAATACATGTTGTCCGGGCCTTTAACAATCGCCGGCTCTTTAATCACTTTTGCCCAGGACAAATCAAAATCAACGCCTGCGATAACAGGCTCTTGTCTCTTTTGCCAGTTTATCCCATCCGTCGAGGTGGCGCCAAGGATTCCAATAAAAGCGGGACTACAATTTTCAATACAATACCCTACATAAAGCATGTAGTATGTATCTCCTTCTTTGATTACCGTAGGAGAAAAAAGTGCGTTCGCATCTCTTTGATTGGCGCTGCCAAGTGATAGTATCGGGGTTGCTGCGTTCCGCACAAAGTTTATTTTGTCTGTGCTTCTTGCCAAACCTATTTGCCCTTTTGCCACGATGGTTCCACCGACATCAGCCTCAACCGCATAACCGCAGTAGTACATGGATAGACCATCACCATCCTGTATAACGCTTATTGCCTCAAGATGATTATCCCATTGGCCGGGATTCGCGTCAAGCGCAATACTCTCTCCGGAATTATTCTTAGCAGGTATCCAATGAATGCCATCTACAGATTTCGCCCCGGCAATAACAAGCTTTTCGTTTGTGTCAAGAATGTAGCTGGAATAGTAGAGGCGAAGCGTATCACCATCCCTGATAACCGATGGATCCGCAGCAGTCCACTGCCCTTGCCAGACAGGCGTTTCGCGCTTTACAAATTGGATGGTGCCCGCCAAATCATCGTTTTCAGCGTCCTCCTTACATGAAACAGCCAAAAAGCATAACAAAATAATCAGGGAGTTCTTCATACATGCCATGGGGTATCCGAATTTAATGGTATGACTACTGAAATCAAATCTACCCCTATCCTGGCAAAGACAAAATAATATAGGAGGATGGATCAAGGGCAATCCGGCGGAACTCCAGCCCACAGTAGGGTGCCCCTGACGTTACACCACGCTAATCAGGCTCTGACCGCTCCGGGGCTTCAACACCCCAAAGGGCCGGGCTCGATCTTCCGGAAAACCACTCTCCCTCAGAAGCGCTTCAAATTCACCAACCCCGTCTGCCGCCACGGCTACCAGCAACCCCCCGCTCGTCTGCGGGTCCGCTAATACATACCGTTGCGTATCCGACAGTGACCCCACCTTCTGCCCATAGCTATTCCAATTCCGCGTTGTACCACCCGGAAAACATTTCTGTTCCAGATAATGCGGCAGCGACGCAATGACCGGCACCTTGTCGTATTCAATCTCCGCTGACAAACCACTCCCCTCGCACATCTCCGCCAGGTGACCCAGCAGCCCGAAGCCTGTCACATCCGTCATGGCCTTTACATAATCGAGTTTACCCAACTGCTCGCCAAGCCTGTTGAGCGTCGTCATGCTTTGCAACGCTATGGCCGCATCCTCGCGAAGCAATAATCCACGCTTCTGCGCAGTGGAGAGTATACCAACCCCGAGCGCCTTGGTCAGATACAACCGACATCCCGCTGTGGCCGTTGAGTTTTTTTTCACCTGGTTGGTATTCACCAGGCCGTTTACGGCCAGCCCAAAGACAGGTTCGGGGCAATCGATACTATGTCCACCGGCCAGCGTTATACCCGCTTCGGCGCAAATGGCCCGTGAACCTTCCAGCACGCGCTGCGCTACTTCCGGCGGCAACTTGTCGATGGGCCAGCCCAGGATGGCAATGGCCAATATGGGCTTGCCACCCATGGCATACACGTCGCTGATCGCGTTGGCCGAGGCGATTCTGCCAAAGTCGTACGGGTCGTCGACGATGGGCATAAAGAAGTCGGTCGTAGAGATCAATGCGGTACCGTTGCCGAGGTCCAGCACAGCGGCATCGTCGCGCGTATCGTTGCCTACCAGCAAACGCGGGTCGGCCGCCGTGGTGATATTGCTGTGTAAGATCCTGTCGAGTATCGCGGGACTGATCTTGCAACCACAGCCTGCACCGTGGGAATATTGTGTGAGCTTAAATTTCTGTATGTCCATCGTTTCGGTCAAATCATTTGTTTACCGGAGGCACGGCCTCAAAGGCTTGTCGCACCACCCGGGCATTGTCGTGATGGTTGGCCTGATCTTTCAGCACCACGGTCAGAATCCGATCGGCCGTGCGCTGCGCCAGGCTGGTGCGATAGGTCTTGTCATAGTACGTTAGTACTTCCCGGATGAAGTCTTCCATCCGGCCTTCCTGTATTGCCGTGATCGCATTCCTGGCGTGGTCGTGGCCCAGCCGTTTGCGGATGCGTTCGGTGCCGGCGATCAAAAAATCCCGATCCAACGCCCCATACTCCCGCACCAGTGCCTCGATACGCTGCGTGGCGTTCATCTGTATATCCACCAGGAAGGCCCCCGTCAGTTGGTTCCAGACCGGCCTGGGAATCATACATTTTCCAATTGTCGAGCTTTCATCCTCGACCCATGTATACCGTTGCCGGTCGAGCCTGCGCAGCTGCCGGGCAAGGTTATTCTCAAACTGCTCTTGTGTAGGCTGCACCAGTTTATTGAGGCTGCCGTAGGATGAGCCCTGGTGTTGCGCGAGCGCTTCTAAATCAATCACCTGCTCCCCCAACGTTTGGAGCTCGTGCAGGATGCGGGTCTTTCCAGAGCCCGTCATACCGCCCAATACAACCAGTGCATACGTTACCTCGAATTGGTCAAGCACCCACCGCCTGTATTGCTTATATCCACCCTGTAGCAGATAAACTTCAAAACCATATAGATCCAGTGCCCAGGCCATGGCTCCGCTTCGCATACCACCGCGCCAGCAATGCACGGCGATCTTCTTTTGCGGCGCTGCCGCCAGTGCCTGCCGGATAAACCCCGACCATTTTGGTCCGGTCAGATCGAACCCCAGTAAGATCGCTGCCTCCTTTCCCACCTGCTTATAGGTGGTGCCAACCGTTATCCGTTCTTCATTACTAAACAGCGGCAGATTAAAGGCGCCCGGTACATGGCCTTGCGCAAACTCCGCGGGAGTGCGTACATCCGCCAGCGGGACCGACGCTTGTAGACACATAAAATCGTTGATGGTTATCGGGTGGATCACTGGTCGGCTTGCGTAGAGAACAAAGAAAAGAAAAATGTGGAGATTTTAACACACGGAACTCACGTCAGAATATTTTCGCAGATCCAGAGGGTAAATGTTTTTTCGGTTGTCCTAGGCTTGTACATGATAACCGAGAAAGCCATGGACGCACGACAACCACTGTTCTCCTGGAAGTACTTCGCATTAAACGGTCTGATCGCGACAGCACTGCTGGCGTTTATCGTGACCGCATGCGACGAAGACGGTCTGGCCCACATCGAAAATACCGTGGCCCTGCAACCAGTCCTGTCGGACTACCACATCTTCGAGGGAAATCCGGCGGCACTCCAGCCCACAGCAGGTTTTCACTTATATGAGTTATCGACAGAGCTCTTCTCCGACTACTCCGAAAAACAGCGCCTCGTGAAGGTTCCGTCCGGACAGGTCCTCGGGCCGCAACAAGATGGCTTGCCGAACTTTCCCGACGGAACCATCCTGGTAAAGACATTTTACTATTATCGTGACAAACGCGACACGTCTAAAGGGCGACAACTGATTGAGACGCGCCTGGAGATTAAATCCGGAGAAACCTGGAACGTGGGCACCTACCTCTGGAACGACGCGCAGACCGACGCCCGGCTGGTGACTTCGGGGCTTAACAAAACCGTGAACTGGATAGACGAGCGCGGCACAGGAAAAGTCATTTCCTATCGCGTACCCTCCAACCACGAGTGTGCCACTTGCCATTCATCCGACGACGCCATTATACCGATCGGCCCCAAGCTCCGAAATCTGAATAAGGATGTATCACGTGATGGTGCTAACATAAACCAACTCTCCTACTTCCAGCAGCAAGGTATCCTGGACACGGTAGATCCTACACAAATCATGGCACTACCCCCATGGCAGAATACAACGTATAGCCTGGAAGAACGGGCCCGCGCTTACCTGGATGTGAATTGCGCGCATTGCCATCGCAGCGGTGGCTTTGAAGACGGCGACCGGCTGCAGCTGGAGTATACCGCTTCCTTGTCGAATACAGGTATATCCGGAAAGCGTGACGAGATCATTGACCAGTTGTCGGAAGGACGTATGCCCCTGATTGGCACCTCCGTGGTGCACGAAGAAGCGCTTGAGCTCATCCGGTCCTATATCAAAAGCCTGTAGCATGAAATATTTCATTGTACTGATCATACTGACTTTTCCGATAGCAGCCATCGCACAGGACACTACAAAGGTCCGCCGGTTTACGGGATTGGTGCTTACCTTCTCACCACAATACAGCTATCGCTCGCTGCAGTACGATGCCGACGGTCGATGGTTGGAATCCCTGCGCGACAATGAAGTGCCCGGCACTGGTTTTAAGGCACGCGCGCAAGTGCGCTATCATATCAACAATCGTATCGACTTACTGGGCGGCGTGGAGTATGCCAACCACAGCATCAAAACGCGTTATGAAGATCTTACCTGGTCAGGAGATGCGGCAGGTCTGCCCGAAAAGAGCCGCACCATCTATCGCTATAAATTCCTGGCGATTCCCCTGCATATAAATTATACCCTCAAGACCCATGATAACCTGCGCGTATACGCAGTGGGTGGCGTCACCACGAGCGTATTCCTTTCGCGCAAGACAAAGGTCGACCTGGGTGGTGATCACCACGCCTCAGCCAAGACCGTAGGCTTCGCCAAATTTACCTGGTCGGCTACCCTGGGCGCCGGGTTGGAATATGCCCTGGGCAGGAAATTCTCCGTCCGGGCAGAGCCTTTTTTTGAACATTACTTTAAATCGATCTCAACAGACGATCACACAAAAGAATATCTGTTCGCGGTTGGGCTATCGACCGGTGTCGTTTGGGCGTTTAAGGGATGACCACTACGCTGACTATTATCCTGAATCATTATCTTAGCAACTCCCTGACAGAAGTACAGCAAAAAGCAGCAGCACCAGAAATGAAGGAATTAATTGATGCTATCGTTTTAAAACATCGCGCCAGCGAAATTGAGGTTAATCCACCGGCAACGCCCGACCAGATCGCAATTTTTGAAAGACAAATAGGCTTTTCACTGCCGGCAGACTTTAAAACGTTCTACACCGTATGCAACGGCTTTCAATGTAACGAAGAGTTGTTTTTTTTTATTTTATACCCCTTTCCGGAATCGTACAAGATCAAAAGCACTTTGGGCCTAATTGGTTTTACTTTGCCGAGTACCTGGTTTATGCAGACATGTGGGGCATGCGGCTTGCGGGAGATGGTCGATACGAGATATTTAATGACGCTTACCCGGGACTTATACTAACATCGTCACTACACGAATACCTTAGCCGGTTTCTTCAAGGTAACGTATTAGATGCCGGCGGGCTGGATGACTGGCTCGACGAAATTCGTGCGAAACTAAACAACATCAATTAGGCGCTCCTCGGGCTTCTCGTCGTGATGATACCGGAACGACGCAGTCCGGGTCGAGAAAATAAAGCCGGCTTCATCCACCTCCATGCAATACACCGTGGTGGGCGATACGTTCAGATAAGCGATCAGCAGCGAGAGGTCGGATGCCGGTATTTCCTGGGCACCCTCTGTCGAAAAGGTGTGGTAGATTTTACTACAGATCGTTTTTATGGCATGGAGATTCATAACACACGGTTTTACCGTGAGCGAAGAAAAAAACCGTACCTGCCAGGCCTGGGGTTAGAGCCCCAGACTCGTTACCGTAGCGGAACGACCTTGCCCGTGTTCATCTTTTTGCTTTCCTGAATCACGGCCTGATTCACCTCCTGTATCCGTTTCACCTCCATTTTCTCGAACGCGCGGTCATAGGTCAATAAACCATTCACCTCATGCTCCACATCGGTGGTTTGGGTATAGATGGCAACGCTGAGCCCTTTGTACTTCATTAATTGCTCGACCTGATTCATCAGGAGTATATACCGGTCCGTAAGTGCAGCCTTTGTTGGCTCATAATCGTAGGCGTTATTCTCCACCGGCCACATATGCCCCCGGACGTACAATCCCAGGCCGCCGAACTCGCCCAAAGAGGCTGCCCGTTTCGCATCGGGCACGGACGCATCGTTCGGACCGATGTAAATATGTGTATCGACAAAGTCCCCATTCCCGGGATCACCATAGGCCTGCTGATATCCGGGATTATTATTGAAACCGGAGTTACCGTTTACCAGTCGTGACGGATCATAGCGTTTTGTCCAGTCCGTGATCTCCCGCACGTCAAACGCTCCCCAGTTTTCGTTGAAGGGTACCCAGGCAACAATGCTCGGGGAATTGTAATGATCGTCGATGATATTTTTGAATTCTCTTCGAAAGTTTGCGCGTACCCGGGCCGTATCTTCGTGCTGATACCAGATGGCCGGCATATCCTGCCATACCAATAATCCCAGCTTGTCCGCCCAATAGTAAAACCGCTGGGGCTCGGTCTTCATGTGCTTTCGGATCAGATTATACCCTGCCCGTTTGGTAAACTCCACATCGTATTTTAATGCTGCATCCGTGGGTGCCGTCAGAATACCATCCGGCCAGTAGCCCTGGTCCAGGAGCCCGACCTGCATGACAAATTCATTGTTTAGCAGCGGCCGGATGACACCGTTCACCTCGCCCAACCGGATGTCGCGCATTCCAAAATAGCTGGTGACCTCATCCGTAATCTTGCCTGTCTCATCCTGTAAGGAGAGTGTCAGGTCATATAAAAATGGATCGTCGGGTGACCACAGCCTGGGATTCTTGATAGGAATGTAAAAGGCCACTCCGGTCTCGCCTGCCGCGGTGGCAATTGCCTTTTTGCCTATGCGTGCCACCGCGGATACTTTTGCAGTGCCCGCGTTTACCTGTACTTTCAGGCGGCTGTTTGCCAGCTCGGGGGTTACCCGGATGTTGCTGATATAGTTTTTGTTGACCGGCTCCAGCCAAACGGTTTGCCAGATGCCCGATGTAAACGTATAATCACCCCGTGGTCCGTTCTTCCCGCTGGGTGTGCGTCCATCGTTCGGATCATGCGCTGCCACGACCAGGGTGTTTGCCCCTGCTTTTAAGAATGGCGTAATGTTGATGCTAAACGCATCGTACCCCCCGGCGTGCGTTCCAACCCTTTGCCCGTTTACAAACACCGTCGCGTGGTGGTCGACGGCATCGAAGTGCAGGATGACCAGCTTGCCACTCCACGACGACGGAATTTCAACGCTCCTGCGATACCACATATTGATCTCCTGCTTCCGTTCGATTCCGGAAAGTATCGACTCCGGACAGTACGGCACCAATATCTGCTCGACTTTGCCGCCGAAAGCAATCGGCTGCTGGGGATCCTGCGCGCTTGCTACGTGGGGGCCACCGGCATAGTCCCATGGGCCATTCAAACACATCCAATCGTTTCGGCGCAGCTGCGGGCGGGGATATTCCGGAAAGGGAACCTCTGCTTTCATGGCCGTTTTGGTCCACTGGGTTGGCAATTTTGCCACCTGGGCGTTGGAGATTTCCAGGGCAACGATACCCAGCAGCAAACAGCAGAAAAGAGTCCTTATTTTTCTCATGAGGGGCTTGGTTGAAGCGTTTGGCAATAAGTAACACAACGATACACTCTCCCCAAACGAGGCGCCTTAAAATTAATTTCTTTCGGCAGTAAAACCTGGTGGCTGGCTTCCGCCGGTAGCGGTTTGAGGTCGCTCCGGGGGATACAGATTTACTATTTGTGACACCTGTTGGAAACGAACGTAATCTGCTCGATTTATGTCCCCTTCCTATGCAGCCTCTTGGAGCGCAGATCGGACCGGCCGCTGACTTCTCCCGCGTTGCCGGTGGGAATGAGGGACTTGGGCGTAAGAATTTGCCGTTGACGTTGGGCAATAGTAAAAGTACTTTTTGGCTGACATTTGTAGATTTTCGCCTGCCGGGGTGGTTGTTGAGGCCTATCATGTATACCCGGCCCGTGGGCGGAAACGAGTGAAGATGACATTTTAGACAATATTTTTTTATTTTGACTCTGCCTAACACAACCAGAACCTTAAATCTATATGCGCTTAATCTTCTCTACGCTGGCTGTCTGTCTCGTAGTGTCTGCATTCTCTCAAGATCTACCTGCTTTCGACAAGAAACCTTATAAAGACTCCGCGGGAAATCTCTACTGGCCGTTGTCCTTGCCGGTGTATCTCCAGTTGTCGCCGTCCCCCGGTTCAGCGGATGCGGTCATGCTCACGGAAGGCAAAGAAACTGCCCACGCCATGAAATGGGATGGCCACGGCAAGCACCTGATCAAACACGATGACAATCACCACTCCAAAGAAAGTACGGTTGCTTTTGCTGTAAACGCGGATGGTATCGCGCCGGTATCCGGATTGGAGCTGCTGGGAGCCACACGCCATGCGGCCGCGAAGGTTTACTTTGGGAAAGGTCTCACCATTTCTGTAAAAGGCAAAGACGAGATGTCCGGATTGGAGGGCGCGTACCTGTCGATCAACCAGGCGTCGTACACCAAGCTTTCCTCGCCGGTGGCATTGTCCGATGAGAAAGAGTATACTGTCAAATACTTCGGAGTCGACAACGTCGGCAATGTTGAAGAACCCAGGTGGGCAACCTTTACCGTAGACCTCACGGCGCCTGCCTCGACCCACGAAGTGAGCGGCGGCCACCTGGATGGCCAAATCCTTTCGCCCCGTGCTGTGATCGCGCTGGTCCCCCGCGACGAAGCGTCGGGTGTGAAGAAGACCGAATACTATTTTGACAGCGGCAAGCCACTGGCCTATACCACGAGGATTTCACCGGCCGGCCTGGCCGACGGTGAGCACACCCTCACCTATTATTCCTCCGACAACGTAGGCAATACAGAATCACCGCGTCAGTTTACCTTTTACCTGGATTCAAAAGGTCCGGAAGTAAAGTCTTCGTTCGATGCCGACTTTGCGGTGTCCGAGGGGCGCTCGTATGCCAGCACCAGCACATTGATCGCACTGGAAGCCACCGACAACAAAGCAGGTGTGAAACAGCTCTTCTATAGCATCAACGGTGCGCCGGAGAAAGTTTACACCGCCCCGTTTGCATTGCCCTCGAAGCAAGGCACCTATTCGATCCGCTACCGGGCGGTCGACCAGGTAGGCAACGTTGGCGCTACCGTGACCGACAAGCAAGTCGCCGCCATCTATATTGATGATACCCCGCCCGTTGTTACGCACAGCGTCAGCATACCCAAGGTCTACACACGCGACACGCTTTTTGTGACCGAAAAAACACTGTTCACGATAAAAAGCTTTGACGCAGAATCGGGTGGCGCGATCGTTGACTACAAAGTAGACAACAGCGTAGAAACAACGTATGAAGCTCCGTTCTCGGTATTTACGGAAGGAAAGCACGCCCTCTCCTATAGCGGCACAGACCTTGTCAACAACTCCGCAGTAAAGACAGCATTTTTCGTCGTGGATAATACCGCGCCCGAGATTTTCTTCCACACAAGCCTCGAAAAAATAGGCACCCAAAAGCTGGTGGCCAAAGAACAGGAGATTCCGATCTATGCCGCCGGCACAAGCTTATACATGGCCGCTACCGACAAAGCTGTGGGCACAAAGGCCATCTACTTTTCATTGAACCAGCAACCGGAAGTTCTATACACCCAACCGGTAAAGCTCATGACAAAAGGCGTGCACTCACTGAAGATCAAAGCGGTTGATTTCCTGGGGAACGTGCGAACGCAGGATACGATCGAGTTTGCTGTTCAATAAGACGTGGGGTTTATATCAGTTTTTGGAAGCGAGCGCAAGGTCGTAGCGTCGTTCCTTTAGCGGGATGCCAAAAGCGGTCGAATCTCTCTCTTCCGTCAGCTTGAATCCATACGACATGTAGAGGTGCGCGGCGGCGGGAAGGTCATCTGTCGTCCAAAGATACGCGGCGCTGTAGCCGACCTCCTGCAGGAAGCTCATATACAGGTCCATCAGCCTCCTACCCAGGCCGATGCCTCTATACTCACGGTCGAGCAGGAAATAACGAAGCTGGGCAGTATTGTGCGCGCGATGCATCAATAGCAGAAAGCCAACGATCCTGCCCTGATGCTCACAGATCCACACGCGATCAATGCGAGGATCATAATTTTTATAAAACTCAAAGAGACCGTCGCTGACGTAGGCTTCGAACGCCTCGCCATAGCCATATTCCTCGCGATATAGCTTACCATGGAGATAAATGACGTATCCGAGATCAGTCGGCCGGAAGTGTATCCGTATCGCGATCTCCTCTAAGTTGATTTTCATGAGACAATAATACTATGCTTCGCCGAAAAGAAAACCCCGGCACGGCTTCTTTCGTACATATAGTTCCTATGAAAAGTCATTATTCCCTGACCGACGCCCAATTCGAGCAACAATTCGCCAACGCCGTGCTCGACCCGGCTGTCTTCACCCATGAAGCCCATCTTCGGCTTGCCTGGAACCATCTGAACCAGTACGGACTGGAAACCGCCATCGAGCATGTCGTTCAGCAACTAAAGCACTATACAAAGGCTGTCGGCGCGGCCGATAAATACAATGAGACTGTCACTATAGCCGCCGTCTATGCCGTCCAGCACTTCAAGATACGATCGTCCAGCTCTGACTTTGTCACTTTCCTCTCGGAAAACAGCCAGCTAAAGACAAACTTCAAAGATCTGCTCAACACACATTATCAAACGAACATCTTCCAATCCGCACACGCGAAAGCCACGTTCCTCGCGCCAGAGCTATTACCCTTTGACTAGCCATCCTCGTCGTCGCTACGTGCGTCGTGAGCCTCCTGAAACGGAGGGATCGCAGTAGTCTCGCAGGGCGTTTGAGTAGCCGTATCGCTCACCGCGCCTGGCAAGAGTCTTAGACCCGCCTTGGGGTCCTGACAAGTCGAGATACCTGGCGCGGGGCTTGTCTCCGGCTGGTCTGGAGTATATGTATAGTCCGCTGGATTGTTTTCCGGCAGGGGCAATACTTCGGCCTTCACCCGATCGTCAGCATACGCTGCGGATTCTACAAGCTGATTCGCTGTAGCAGAACGCCACCCAAACGTACATGCTGCCACCGATTGTACCGATGTTATAGGTTGCTTTTCTCCATCATACCCAACACCTTCTACCTTACTTACTGTTCCAGGTTGTTTATTCTCCGACCCTTCACCCTCCGGACGCCCCGCTACAGCAATAACCTTAGCAACGCCGGCACGTTTCACATCCTTTACGACATCGTCTTCCATCGGCGAACCGTACCGTACACCCACCGTCAGCATCAGGCTATATGAGTCATCCGCCGGCACCTGGTCGGTGAGTGCTATTTCCAGCGATGTCGCAGGCGATCCCTTCAGGGCGGGAAACCACGGTGAGGATACGCTCTTTGGCGCAAACATGGTCGTATACCACGCGGAAGGTTTATAGGCACCCTCCTTGGGATCAAAATTAAAGTCCGGTACAATGCCCAGGCTGACGTCGATGCAGAACCGTGCATGTCTATTATTGGGATGAAAGTTGATGTCGCGCAGCAAGGCCGGTATATTCACGCGGGCCGACAAAGTCTTACGATCCAGTACATAGGTAATGGGCGTACGGAGCACCGAGTCGAACATCGTATTTTTATTCAGCTGAAAGCCCGCCAGCAAGCCTGGATGCCTCGATAGCATAATGGAGCGCTGACCCAATTCGCCGATGCCATCCTGTTTCTGCACGATCTTGAGCGCCTTATTAATAAAACCACTAAAGTTATAGTCGGATAAGACACGCACGGGGTGCATCATAAAGCGCACCTCTTTGCCCATCTTCGAGCATCCGCCAAATTCACTCATATTGAGCCGCGGCACTTTAAAGGTGGGTGAATTTTTGACGTATTCCCTGGGGGCGCCACCCTTCCGCCGCACGACGATCTTGTCTACGCCGCGCATTTTATAAAAGCTGAGGTTACCGAGACTGCCGGTAATTTTAAGTTCTTCTAAAAAGGCCATAGGCTACTATTTGTTAATAAAACGATCGGTTTTTAAAACGGTCGCGAGAGGCGCAACTGTTTCCGCGTACAATATAGGGAGTGTCAGCCAGAAGACTATCAATTGTACATCTATACTTTTTAGTTTTTCCACCGGACCATCAAATGACCAAGACGTATATAGATCACGGTCATGACTGGTGTATAAATGGCTTAAAATTATGTTATCAGTAGGATATCCACTCCATTAGCTGGCTATTGAACGACTCTCAGCGAGAGCTATCAACATAAATTTGTGGATAGTTGTACAGAATGTTTACAACTGAAGGTATATCCATGAGGATTGGGGAAATTATTGATCGTTATATACCGGTATATACAGCATCGCCCTGTACATTGTATTCAAAAAAAATAAGGATAAATTATTGACATGGGTCGTCGCGTACGACTTGCTGGCGCACGTGTAAACCCTGCCTACCGGCAGGCAGGATCAAGCGTTAGCGTAGGTATGGCACGTGTGACCGGACTCCCCAGGCACAAGTTTCTGCTCTCAATCCTTTACCAATTCCTGGAGCTTGCTCTGCTCTTTTGTCAAAAACCTGATTTCTTTGCTACTGTACCCGCCAAATCGAATGAAGTCAAAATTTTCGGATACGGTATAACCCCATTTGGATTCACCCGAAAGACCGCAATTATTCGACACCACGAACTCATAGTACCTGACCGAATCTACTACCCAATAATTAGAGAGCCTAACGGCATTCGGACATTTCGTTCTTGAGTCCTTCACCTCCTGCAAACGAGATCCATCGTCAAAGAACCGTGGGCAAAAAATTGCAACAAACGTTTTATGCCTATGCTGACGCATAATCTCTAAAAATTGCTCGGTTGCTTCAGCGCTTCGCATTTTATCATAACGGTCTCGTATTGCTGCCATCTCGCGCGCATCGATATCATAAATTTCCCCTTCCTCAAAAAGAGAGTCATTCCGGATCAGGAATCGCACAGCCCTTAGTTCATGGATAACGACTCTCCCATCCGTTAATGTTAAACCCTGCTGCAAGCGCGTTCCAAAGTCTTTACTTTTCTTAATTTTTTTTAGTTCATTCTTTTCATAGGGTGTACTTCCCGATGTCGTCCAATAAATCAGCGTATCACCGGACCTCTGATAAAAGAATTTAACGGAGTCGACCAGGTAAGTAGGTTTCTCATAAAAATTCGCTGCCACGTTTGTTCTGTTGTAAAAGAACTTTCCCTGTGCCATCCTGCCACCGATGGAATCTTCTAAAATAACGCTTTGGGCTTGCGTCTCCCCAAACGTAACGAGTGAAAAGAAAAGAACAATAGTTATAGTAATTTTCATAGTGTGTAAGAGCCGCCCAATAGTGTATAACACCGTTTATACGAGATCACTACTTAATCCACACCGTCTGCGTAAACGCGCCGTTCGCCGCGACATCCCACGCCTCCAGCCGAACCCACTTTCTGCCGGTGAGATCAACGGACTTGCTAATCGTTTGCTGACCAAAGCTGCGCGTATCATTCAATACAACTCGCTCGCGATAAACCTTCGTACCGTCGCCGGAGACGATCTCTGCATAGTGCATGGGGAACGTCCAGGTTAGTTTGAACGTGATCGCTGATTTGCGGCCCGTGACGGCAATCTCGTCGCCGGTGCTTTTTCCGTCGACGGTAAATTCGGGGATTAGTACTTCGCCGGTGGATGAAAAGAACTTGCCTTGATCGAGTGCATCTACGATGGGTTGCCAGCCGGTTTTATATTCCGGCAGCTTGTCGAGCTTCAGGTAGTTAACGTTCAGGTGCGCATACATCTCGTTCTCGGGCTCGATGGTAAAGAGGTCTGCTTCCGCCAGTACCTTCTTGCGGTCGCCCCAGTTGTTCATATCGTCCATGAGATCGAGCACACGCTTGCCGAGGTTGGGAAGGGAAAGATCGGCGGGCATCGCTTTCCAGGCGGCGCCCAGGAAGCGTTCATCCTTAAAGAAAGGTGCGTCCTTATACTTGTCCGGGTATCCCGTGGAGCCTTTCGTGCGCGGATGAGCGGTCCATGCGAGGCCTTTTTCGCTTTTCAACAGCGCCAGCATTTCGGCTTCGTTCGCGATACGATATACTTTGCCGTAGCCGGCCTCGCCCGTGACGAAGGGCATTCCTTCTTTTCGCGACATGATCCAGTATACGGGCTTTGGGAATAGCTGCAGCCAGTGTCCGCCGAGGAACTCATTCGGTTCTTCTCCGGGCAGCAGCAGAAAATCTTTTGTCGAAAGCCGCTCGCATTGCTGGAACAATGCCCGCAGCTCTTTCAAGCGAAGGCTGTCCGGGCCTTTGGGATGGGCCGTGTAGTGAAACTCACCGAGGTGGACGATGTCGACACCGGTACGTTTGAAGACGTCGACGAAGGTCGGTGATTCGGGAATGGGTTTGTTCGCCAGGACCACCTTCATGATAAACTCATTGTGGAAATGACTTGCCATGGTTTTGTATCCGGGCAGCGCCACGTAGCGGTCGTTGTTGGTAAACTTCTTGACTTCCGTGAGGGCGGCCGACGAGTTTCCGCTGCTGAGCAGCACGAAGAAATTCAGTCGTTGCTTTGTGCCCGGCGGGGCGTTGAACCAGGGCACAAACCGCCGGTCGCCAAACAAGTCCTGCCGGATGCCAATGCCGTAACCCTTGACCATACGTCGGTAGTGATTTCCGGCCCAGGCGAATTTCAGGTTGAAGGCTTCATCCAATGGGTAGAAATATTGGTGCGGCGCCGGAAATACCGCGAGGCTTCCCTGGCTGTTCTCGCCGATGATGGTCCGGTATTTCACCTTCAGGAGCGTAGCACTATCGTTGGGGCTGGCGTGCATGGACTTCATCTGCTCGTCGACATCGCTCCACCCGATTTTCTCCCAGGCCGTCTTCGACACCAGCCCGGCGTCATACAGGATGGCCGTTGAATCTATTTCTGTCGACATCACAGCGGCGATGTTCATCAGGGGACTTCCGTTGTACAACGTGACCTCCAGCGTGCCCGTGAACCCGGGTGCTTTTAGAGAACCAATGCTGATCATTGTTCTCGCTCCCACACTGCTCACGGCAGCGGAAAGCTTCTGGAGCTCGATGTTATACGAGCGGAAAGGCTTGTTCGGGACTTTATCGAAGAAGATGTTCCAGCCATTCTGCGACACCAGGTCCCGCTTGCCGACGGTCAGCAGAAATGCAGCGTCGAGGCCGGTGGCGATCGGGTGGCTCTTGTCTCCCTCCTGCAGCTCGATGCTCTTGAAGACGGGGCGCCCGGCGGAAAGATCGACCACCAGCTTGCCTGTCTTCTTTTCCCCTGCGGGCCATGATACTATCAACAGGTCGCCTTTGGCTACGGCCGATGCGCCGTTCTTCCTGTTGAAGCCTTTCATATCTACGCCTACCTGCGCATGCAGTGCCGAGCCGGAAAGAACGAGTAGCAAAAGAAGTTTGTATCGCATAGTTGTTACGTTGATGTATCGTCGCCCGCCCGGATGTCATTTTTTTTGTGGCCGGAGGTTGTAAGATCGGCAAAAAAAAATTAAAAATTGGATGGGATGCATGTTAGCATTTAAAATGTTTTCAATGTTTGTATTTGTTTATACCGTTTATATAATGTGTCTTGCGTTCTGTCCGGTGCTCTGTCGTGTACTCAGTCCGGTCCTCTGTCCTGGAAACATCATCGTCCCGTGTCCTGCCTCCTGTCTCGTTAATTTACGTTCCACGTGGATACAATTCCGGAGGCTGCACCCACAGGAGTTATGTATTCCTGCTAACATCTTTGACAACAGCGTTTGCCATTGTTTCTTTTATCACTATTGCCCACGGCGGTCAGGAGACCGCCACCATACTGGGCACAGGTGACGCGCCCGCGCTAACGCTCGGCACTTAACACCTGCGCCAGCAACCATTGCCATTGTGTTCCGACCTGGCGCAAGTATAAACACCAAGCGTTAGCGCAGGTGTGGCACTTGTGGCTAAAACTGTTGCCAGTCTTAGACTGGCAAGGCGGTTTTTAGACATGTCCAAGTCAGAGAATTGAACCAGTCACTCTTTGACCTAAATTAGTTCTTTCGTACTATTTATTACGATGCAACGATCGCTAAACTTTGCGACATGATCAATCTCAATCAACATACGCTCATGGACGCAATCTATAATCCGATATTCAAAGACACCTGTACATTTGTTAAAACGTCAGCGGAGACGCAGGGAGAATATTCCGAATTGGAGATAACGCTGGGGCCACTCGGCGGCAATCCTCTTCACAAGCATACGGCCTTTTGCGAAACCTTTACAGTGCTGGAAGGGCAGCTGGGTGTCTCGCTGCAGGGTATGGACCGCATCCTGTTACCGGGAGAATCGGTTACCGTTGAACCGGGCGATATACACCGCTTTTTTAACCCGACGAACGAGGACGTAACGTTCCGCCTGTTGTTTACACCGGGGCATACGGGCGCAGAGAATATGCTGCGCATTCTGTATGGTCTGGCGCGCGATGGAGAAACCAACAAGAACGGCATTCCCAAAAGCATCGTTCACCTGGCGCTTTGCGGAGAGATGGGCAACTCGAAGTTACCGGGTATTCTTTCCCTAATCTCTCCCCTGCTCAAAGCTCTTGCCTGGTATGGAAAACGTAACAAGGTGGAACAAATGCTACTGGAAAAATACTGCAGGCAGAAAGCTACGGTTCAAAAGCAAGCTTCGGTGCTCTAGCGCAGCGGTGCGCTACACGTTGTCGGGGTTGCCCGCCCGTACCTGGCTGGCGAGCTCCATGCTGTTCTTTACGTTCATTTTTTTGAACAGGAGCTGCTTGTGGTTCTAGACGGTGAAGACACTGACTTTTAATTTATCGGCGATCTCTTTGTTGGAGAAGCCTTTTACGATATAGTGCGCAATATCATTTTGCCGAGGCGTGATCTCATGCTTCTGCCGGGGATTGTACGTATGCACTTTCACAAACGCGGTCTTTATTTTTTTGAAAATATCGAGCTTCACCTGGTGGAATTTCTCCTGCCCTTCCAGGCTTTCGATCAGGATGAGGTAGAGGTAGCTGTCGTGATCCGTCTTGACGGCGATGTTCTCATTCTTAATATAGATGTATTCACCCAGCTGGTTTTTGAACCGGTAGTAGAGCGTGAACCGATGGGCTGCCGGATCGTATGGCTCACATCCGTGGATGAACTCAAAGCACTGCGTTACCGCGGGCAGATCGTCGGGATGGATCATGGCGAAGAAGTCGGGCAGGTCCAATTTCTCCAACAACTGATGCGATTGCCCGATGACAGAATCACAATTCGGGCTCATATACTTGATCGTGGAATGCGATACCGGGCAGAGCATGATGGCACAGTGTGGAAATATCTGCTCGGTAAAATGCAAGTGGCGTAAAATGACTTCCTTATCCATTTCCGCCCGGAATTGTGTGTATTGCGGACGGGAGGATTCTTGCGGTGGAAATAGATTTACAAAGGCGGATGCTGCTGAACGTGGGTCTTTTTTCATAGATAATTTCCTCTAACGGAAAATCAGCCCGTGCATCCGTGCTTTATTGTCACCTATTTGTTACCAGCTTTCCGCTGCGCCTTTTATTCCGTGGATGGTCGACCGGATTTTTCCGGAATTGATCCTTTGGTACTATTGGCTGGAAACGCGATTCGAGAAAACTTTGCAAAAAAAACTCAATTCTTATGAAGCAAACGTTGATGGCAGGCATTGGTATACTCGTGTTGTTTTGGATCATGGCTTTTCACGGGCCACCGGAAATTATTCCGAGAACGTGGGACATGCCCGCTATTCACAGATTCCATTTGCCGCCGCCCGATAGCAGTGTGCGCGTTCAATACGCTCCGGAGGAATACTATTATGGCCTGCCGGAGCACAAAATTTATCGCGCGTTTCCAGTCTATGTGCGGGAGTTCGAGAAGCGTGGATACCTGGATTCTCTTCGTGCATGCAAACCGGAGATTGTCTTTGACCCGGCCCGGTTGAAGACACCGGAAGATTGGATCAACGCCGGTGCATTGGTATTCCACTGGCCCATGGCCTACACGCCTGTAAAGGACAGTGTTTCTGCGCTGGATCTCGATCGTTTTAGCGCGGGAAGGGGCAGGCTTACCAAAGAAGGTGTCTATCCGGCGCTGCAATATGTCATTGATGGCAACGGCGCGCTGATGCTGGGATCGATGTCGTGTGCGACTTGCCATACACACATCCTGCCGGATGGTACTGTTGTTCCAGGCGGGCAGGGAAATGTTTTTAATGGTGAAGGGTTCGCCCGCGCGCTGGAACGCGGTGACATTCCTTTTCCTTACCTGGAGCATGCCTCGCGGCAGCTGAACTATGCCCCCTGGGCACCGGAGACATTGCCCGTCAGCCCGGTGTCGGGAAAAGATATGGCCGACTATGTACGGCAGGAAACCAAGGGCATTATCGACCGGCAAGGTGGTGGGCACCTATATCCCTTCGCCGTGCCCAGCCTGGTCGGTATCCGGGACATACGGTACCTGGATCACACGGGGCTGATGCGCCACGACGGACCGGGCGATATGATGCGGTATGCCGCCTTCAACCAGGGTATGGATATGCTCACGTCTTACGACGGCTTTATGCCGGGGGGAAAGAACAACGCAACGTTACCGGCGCCTGCCGAATGGAGCCATCCGTTCGGGTACGTAGGGAAACGTTATTCGGATGCCCAGCTCTATGCGCTGACGCAGTACCTGTATTCTCTGAAACCTCCCAAAAATCCGAATACATTTCCGCGCGCCATACTGCAACGCGGCGAGCAGGTCTTCAAAAACGCCGGCTGTGTTACCTGCCATACACCTCCGCTGTATACAAACAACAAACTCACGCCCGCCGGTGGCTTCGAGCCACCGGAAGATCACTATGCGAAGTATGACATCTTCAATGTCTCCGTCCACACCGATTCTGTCTCGACCTTGTATACCCGGCGCGGAACAGGATACTATAAGATCCCTTCGCTGCGGGGCGTGTGGTACCGGGAAGCTTTTTTCCACAACGGCCCCCTGGCCGCGCTGGAAGATATACTGGACCCCCGGCGCCTGCAGCCAGACTACGTGCCTACCGGTTTTAAACCACCGCACGTAAAGACCATGGCTGTGAAAGGACATCCCTTCGGATTGGCGTTGAGCGACGCCGATAAGAAAGCCCTTGTTGCCTTTATGAAAACCTTATAACGCTACACGCGATGATGATCATCTTTATTGTCAGCTTCCTCCTGGGGTATACCGCGGATGAGCCTTCCGTGTTGGTGCCCGCGTATAGCATCCGGTTTACGATTCAGAATGCAGGCATTGATGTTAGCGGAACGATGGCGGTAGCGGATGCTGCGATTCACTTCGATCCGGAGAATCTGAAAACCAGCAGGATCGTGGTTACCGCGCAGGCTGCTTCGGTACGCACGGGAATAACGATACGCGATGAGCATCTGACCCGGCGCGATTACTTCGATGCCGGCCGTTATCCGCTGGTGCGGTTACAGTCGCGTACGATCAAAAAGACGGGACGCAACCGGTATACGGGAGATTTTGACCTTATCATAAAGTCTATAACACGATCGGTTACTATTCCCTTTACGCGAAAACAACAGGGCGATACGTTGGTTTACCAGGGAGCGTTTACAGTCAATCGTCTGGACTTTGGGTTGGGTGAGGAAAGTCTCATTACTGGTAATATTGTGGCGGTTACGGTGGAAGCACATGTAGTCCATTAGCTGGAGACTGTGTCCAGGTCAGAGACTTGCGCCAGTTGTCGTTACACATCCGGCACAGGTGCTCACATTCCAACATGAATACAACTCCTTGGCTACAGCACACCTGGCACAGGTCTAGCCCCGTCTCGGGGCTAGACCTGTGCCAGCAACCATTGTGTCTCACGTGGATACAATTCCGGCTATTACAGCACCTGCAATGTTCCGCCGTCCGCACGAACCGATGCGCCGTTAATAGCTGCCGCTAACGGGCTGGACAGGTATGCCGCGACATTTGCGATTTCTTCCGGGGTGATAAAGCGCTGCAGCAACCCGTTGGGATTGGTGTGTTGAATGATCGCCGCTTTCATCTGATCGGCAGAGATGTTTTGTGCCGTTGCCAGTTGCTCCACCGTCTGCGCAACGCCGTCGGAATACGTGGGACCACCCAAAATAGAATTGACCGTCACGGCGGTGCCTTTCGTCAGTTTGGAGAGCCCGTTGCTCAGCGAGAGCATGGCGGTTTTGGTTACGCCGTAGTGAATCATGTCGGCTGGAACATTCACGCCGGACTCGCTGCTGATAAATAGAATTCTTCCCCAGCCTTTCTTCAGCATGGCCGGAAACAACGCCCGCGATACCCTTACACCACTCAGGAGATTGACTTCGAGGATTTTCGTCCAGGTAGCATCATCGATGTCGGCAAAAGGTTTTAGCTCGAAGATGCCCACGTTGTTTATCAATATATCAATGGTCGGGAGTTGCTTCAACATTGCTTCTATTTCATGGACGTTGGCAAAGTCAGCCGCTACGCCGGAGATCTGTGCACCGGGAACAGCACTGCGAAGACGATGTACCGCTTGCTGGGTTCTATCTTCCGCTTTGCCATTGATGATGACCATTGCGCCTTCTTCTGCCAGTTTTTGGGCAATGGCGAATCCAATGCCTTGTGTCGACCCGCTGATAAAGGCCGTCTTTTGCTTGAGTTGTAAATCCATAGATGATTGATTAGACTATTTTTGTATCGTTCATTACAAAATTCATGAAAAAAATATCAGCTGATCACGGATAGCTGAAGATTGATAAGCTCTTCAAGGCCTTTTTTGCTGGGGTACATGCGCCGGCTGACGTTCAAGCCATTCCAGAGCGTGATCAGATAACGTCCCAGCAGTTCGGGCTCGGTCCTGTTTCTCAGGACGCCCTGCTCCTGCCCTTGCCGGATGGCGGCCGTGAACATGGCTTCTACTTCTTTTAATATTGTTACCGCTTCTTTCTCGAGATCTTCGTCCAGGAACGTCATTTCCACGACGGTGTTGGCGATGATACAGCCCCGCAGGTGGGTGTCGCGATCGGCTTTGGCAATGCTTCGGAAGAAATCTTTGATCTCGTCGATGGGCGAATCGCTTGTCTTCAATTTGTTTTTAAACGCCTGGAAGGCTTGCCGGCGTTGCTGAATAGCCTTGCTGAACAGCTCTTTTTTACCGCCTTTGAAGGCGTTGTAAAAGCTACCGCTGCCCATGTTGGTGGCGGTAAGCAAATCATCCAGCGAGGTCGCGGCAAATCCTTTCTCCCAAAATACACGCTGGGCTTTTTCTAAAACCTGACCGTGATCCAATGTAGAAGGCCTGCCGCGCATATTTTTGTATCGTTTGACACAAAATTAAGGATCCATCCCCTACTTTACAATATCGGGTATGAATTAAAAGAAGATGTCTCAGTGTTTATCTTTCAGCGTATTCATGTCCGCCTCGATCTGTTGCAGAATATCCGTCACGTCATTACTCCGGATTAGCGCCGGCCGGCCATAGAGAATAGAAGAAGCATGCGGCACAATCAGGCTGTCACTCTTGGGCATGGCTTTTCCCATGCCCTTCATGTAGGCAGGTACGTATTTTACAGAAGGACGTTTCGATAACACGAGCGCTACGCCTGGCTTCAGGGGTTGCTGTACTTCCGCCTCTCCGCGCGTTCCTTCGGGAAAAAGGATCAGCGAATATCCTTCGTCGAGCGCCTTTATCATGGTATGGATCGGGTCATTTCCGGGATTTTCTTTATCCCGTTTGCGTTGTATGAGCAGCGTGTTGATAAAGTAGTTGCTCAGTTTCGCTTTCGTCTTTGTCTTTCCGAAATGGTCTGCCGCCGCGACCGGCTTTACTTTGCCGATCAGCTTCCAGGGTAGCGACGCCAGGATGGTCATGGTATCCAGGTGGCTGTTGTGGTTGGCCACGATGATGAACTGCTTTTCTTGTAAGAGAAATTTGCACTGATCAAAACGGACACCGACAAAAAAACGAAGGAATACCCACCCGACGACACTGTGTGTAAACCACAAAATAATCCGCTGCATCAGTACGCGATATAGTATATGAGGTGAAAAAATACCGGCGTGGTGTAGGCCAGTGAATCGATGCGATCCAGGATGCCGCCATGGCCCGGTATAGTGGCGCCCATGTCTTTGATGCCGATGTCTCTTTTTACCGACGACATCACTACGTCCCCGACAAATCCCGACACGGAGATCATAAAGCTGACAAAGAGCACTTGTAGATCAGACAGCGGTGTGAGAAAGCCCAGGCCATAGCCGATTAGCGTGGTGCTGATCACCCCGCCGATAAAACCTTCCCAGGTCTTATTGGGGCTGACCTTTGGAATGATCTTGTGCCGTCCCAACAATTTACCCCAGGTAAACTGCATGACGTCATTGATCTCTGTCAGGAAAACCAGGAAGAGCAACAGCCCGCGCCCACCGCTGGTAAACCCTGGCAGGTCCGGTAATGACAAGAGGTACGCCATGTGGCTCAGGCCGAACACGGTGAGCATCAAGATCCAATGTAACGACGACATCGATTTGATGATCCCTACCGTGTCTCCTTTCAGCACCATGCGCATCGGCAGGCACAGGAACATGACAACCGGAATAAAAATGATGAATGCCCCGTACCATCCGATATAGGCCAGGTAGTATTGAACCGGTATTGATACGTATGCCCAGAAGATGGCGCGGCGGTCGGACTCGCGGAATCCGAGCACCGAGTATAATTCGCGGAACGCAATGAACGACAGCATGGCCATTGCCACATAGGATAGCGTAGTGTTGATCAATACGGCGGCCAGTACCAGGGAAGCCATGATCCACCAGGAGCGCGTTCGGGACTTGAGCTCCGACAGATTTGCTTGCGGCTTGAGCTTACCGATAATAAAAAATAGTAATGAGGCAAAGATCAGGATCCCGAAGATCAGGATCACCACCATCATTATATCCCGTTGTTCCGGGAAATCGAGGTGAAAAAATTTGTTCATGGTTTGGGGTTAGTGAGAAGCAGGGAGTAGACTTTTGCCAGCCGTCTATAGCACGTGATGACCAGGCCCACATTCATCAGGATCAGGAGGTAATAGAATACCGGTGCATAAAAAATAGCCATGATACATCCCACCGAAATCAATGCCATGCGGTGTTGTTTGGCCATCGGGCCGAGGAAATGATGGCCGCAGCCCAACGAGGCGCCTAAGGTGCGAATGTACGCGGTGGCAATAGAAAGCGCAATCGCCAGATACGCCAGGTCCATTCCGTAGGGCATTGTTTTCGCCATAAGCCCCACGCCAAAGAGGGTGAGCGTGTCGCTCACACGATCGGGCACCTCATTGAAGATGCCGCCGACGGCAGATTTTTTGTTGTGCTCGACGGCCACCATGCCGTCCAGGAGATTCATGATCAATCGGCCCTGTATTCCGACAATGGCGAGGAGCATCATCCCGATACCCGGATGACCGGCGCGGTACGCCAGAAAAAAGGCAAGCAGCGAGACGCCGGCAAAGACGATGCTGAGAATGGAAATGAAATTCGGGGAGACATTCTTTGCGGCAAGCCACGCCGCGGTACGCCTGGCCCATCCCGAATCCCGTGACGCGATCGGGCGCCGGCTACTTGATTCTACATCCATAGAGGGTGGTTAGTCTGTAAAAATAAGTAATAATATCCCTGTTCGAAAAAAGAAATTTTGTAACCTAAGCCCGGGTGGATGATTGCCCGAGCGGCACGTATAGACCGGGCGAAAACGTTGAAAGAGTATCCGTTAAGGATTCCTCACGTCTTTCGCCATCATCTGTGCCAAGCCGTCGAAGGCATCTCCATAAATGACATTTCCTGTACACATGATCCCTGCTATCTTAATTCCTTTCCGGGTATCAAAAATCTCGATTGACCATGAATGATCGCACAGCGGGTCATCATCTCCTTCAAATTTCACCTCATATCCCTTTTCAAATTGAAAGATAAGACCGCCATTGTCAAGAATTTCGATCTGCTCGATCATGCGTTCCGTTAATACCGTCAACAAAACTCCTTTTGCAAGTTCTTCCGGACCGTTTATACATTCAGCGTTCAATGGATAGGACGAAATCCACTTCGTCCACGTCTCTTGATCATTCAATCTGAACTCAGAAGCATCCATCCTGATGGTGAGATCTTCCTTCTGATTGGAAAGATTGATTTGAATAACGCCTGGGTAGTACCGGAAGCTGTTACAGAACGCATTCGGAAGTGCCCACTTCAAAGCCGCGGTTATTTCGTGTGGTTTTAAGTCTTCAAATCCATCTCCTCGCGATAAGTATGCCATAGGTTGTAAAATAATGTCCAGCAAAAATAAAGTGGAAGTACGCAGTCTTTTTGCGCAGTGACAATGTTGTTTGGCGCGATGATGTGTTTTTCAGTGTGGAAAAGGCGCCGTGTTACACGCGAGATTTACCCCACGCCCGAATCCATATCCTGGATCGCGGGCATATGGTGCAATGAAATAGATTTTGACGAAGTGCTGGAGCTTGTTGGCAATTTTCTTTAGAATGTACTTTTCTTCACCATCTCCGGCAGCGCTTCATCAATCCGCCGGGCGAGCTCGGGTAGCTTGATTGTCGGCACGGCCGGGAACAGGTGATGTTCCAGATGGTAGAACATACTGAATGTAATTTTGTTTTTCCAGCCTGTGCGTTGCGTGCGGGCAAGCTCCGGGTGGTCGTGGGTATCGTGGTGGACGGTCCAAACGGCAAAGAACGCCATCAGGAATTCGCCGACGACCGCAGGTCGCGCCATTCAACCTTTTTGAGTACTTCAGCATGCGTCATCGCTATATCGTTTAAAACCGTTCCACACCTGGAAACGGCACCCGGTACGCAGGGTTTCGGAATTAATTCGTAAAACCTGCAACATTTTTCTGCCTATCGGCATCCAATGGGATAATGCCTCTAACCCCTATATTCAACCGCTTACCCTATGCTTAAAAATTACATTATAATAGCCATACGCAATTTGATGCGGCATAAGTTCTTTTCGGCGATCAATATCGTTGGGTTGGCGGTGAGCATGACGATCGCGATGGCCGTCATTATGCTGGTGGCAGACCAGATGAGCTACGACCGGTTCAATACCCGGCGCGACCGCATCTATCGCATCGTCAGCGGTTATGTAAACGAGGACGGCAGTCCGGGCGACGGGGTAACAACGTCCACCTCGGCGCCCCCGTTGCGGCAGGAGCTGCTGGAGAAATATACCGGTATAGAAGAAGTCGTGCGGTTTACGCGCGGCTTTGGAAACTCCTGGCTGGAAGTAGTAGACTACAACGTCAACGTTCCCCTGGGCGGGTACTTTGCCGACCCGGAAGCACTGACATTCTTTGAATACGCGCTGGAGTATGGCGATGCCGCCACGGCCCTGAAGAAGCCGTACTCCGTGGTGCTCACCCGACACGCGGCCGATAAGCTCTTCAAAGAGGAGAACCCGCTCGGCCTTACTATTAAAGTAGGCAATCTCGGGACCTACACGGTAACGGGTGTGCTGAAGAAGATGACGCGCAAGACGCACATTGCGTTTGAAGCCCTGGCCAGTATGTCTACCGTGGAAAGTCTTCACGCTCAGGGACTCGGGCAGGACCTAACCCAATGGGCTAATTTTTGGAATACGTGGACCTATATTCGCCTGGAAGAAGGTAAGGACGTCACGGAGATTCAAGCATCACTTGACCGTATTTATCGGGACCACATCCAGCATCCGGCCAAGCCCGACGACGCACGCATGTGCTTCCATTTGCAACACCTCCTGGACATCACGCCCAGCGACTTGTTTAACAACCCCATCGGCCCTTCCATACCCTGGATCTTCGTATATGCTTTCTCGGGATTGGCGGCCATCATTCTACTCACTTCGTGCTTCAACTTTACCAACCTGTCGATCGCACGCTCCCTGACGCGGGCACGCGAGATCGGTGTCCGTAAAGCAACCGGCGCCGCGCGGGTACAGATCTTCACGCAGTTTTTAACAGAGTCGATAGTGGTGGCATTGTTTGCCCTGGTGCTGGCCCTGTTACTCCTGGTGGCCCTTAAACCCCTGTTGCTCCAGCTTAACTTTGCCCGCCTGTTCCATTGGGACCTGCAGGGGGGCTCGATGGTATATGCTTTGTTTGTGGCATTCGCTGCCACGGTGGGCGTACTCGCGGGGTTCTTCCCGGCGGTGGTGCTTTCGGGCTTTGAGCCGGTCAAGGTACTCAAGAGTCTGAGCAACGTGAAGTTGCTGTCACGGGTGGGAATGCGTAAGGTGCTGCTTGTCTTGCAGTTCACGGTGTCACTGATCTTTATTCTGAGTGTAATTGTAACGTACAACCAGCTCGGTCTTTTTATGTACAGGGACCACGGCTTCGACATGCACAACAACATCGCGGTACGCTTGAACGGGAGCTCCGCCGCTGCACTCAAAGCAGAGCTACTCAAATACAATAACCTCACGAATGTCTCCGCGGCGTCCAATATACTGGCTTCGGGTTTTGATGATGGCGACAGCTTCCGACGTGGACCGGAAGATGCCGAGGGAACCTATATCCACCAATTTATTGTAGATGAAGACTATATGGCCAACCTGCGCCTGACGCTGGTGGCGGGCAAATTCTTTCCACCAAACGGAGGCGCCTCTAATAAGAACTTTATCGTGATCAACGAAAAAGCCGCCGAGGCCCTGCAATTCAAAACACCCCTCGACGCGCTGGGCGAAACGGTCATCTACCGTCGTGATTCCACGACCAAGACGATTATCGGTGTGCTGAAAGACTATAACCACGCACCGATGCTGGACGAAATTGCTCCGCTGGCGCTGCTGGTTGACCCGACACGCTATGGTTTGGTGCAGGTAAAGTATAGTGGCACCCGCGAGGCGGCAATCGCTTCTATCGAAAAATCCTGGGCCGCCGTAAATCCCGGTCTGAAGATCGATTGTAAAGACGTAGAAGGTGAAGTGTTGAAGTTTTACGAGCTTATCTTCGGTGACGCTGTACACATCCTCATGACCGTAGCCTCCCTGGCCATCCTGATCTCCTGTCTTGGTCTGCTGGGCATGGCGACCTATACTACCGAAACGCGCCTTAAGGAAATCTCCATCCGCAAGATTCTGGGCAGCAGTGACGGAGCGCTGATCTATTTATTGTCGAAGGGGTTTGTTGTGATCCTGCTCATGGCGGTCGTCATTGCCGTACCGGCAGCGTATTTTCTAAATGCGCTGTGGCTGGAGCTTCTGCCCTACCACGTGAGTGTAGATCTGCCAACGATCTTGCTGGGTGTAGGGTTGCTGATAGTATTCGGCGTGATCACGATTGGATCGCAGACGAGTAGAGCGGCATTGGTGAAGCCTGTGGATAATCTGAAAAGTGAATAAGCACTATTAAACTTGAATCACTTTACCGCCCGTAAATGCCGCTGTTCTTAGATCGACGTATTTTACAAGTTTGTCCATTTCGCCGGACTCCGATTTCACGAACAGGTTGGCGCGTCCGGTACCTTCAATGACGACCACATACTTAATGGCTCTCACGGGAACGCTATATTCGACGCCGCGGACGCCATAGAGCCGGCCTTTGTATTTAAAATACTTACCGATCAGCATCCAGGTGCCGATGGCCATAAAATCGTCTTCGCCGGTGGTGCCTGCCGCTACCAGATCGCCCAGCTCATCCAGCGTGGCGGCCACGTTGCCCCCGGCGTCATAGAACTCCTCCATTTCAGAGGTTATTTCTATCCCCTCCGGTTCCTGCTGCGCCAACTGGGCATAGCCATCGTCGGTAAAGACAATCGAAAATTCACCTTGCTCATATTCGGCTACATGCATGAGCATTCTCAAGGTGATCTTTGAGATTCCGCCCTGGTCGTTCTCTTCCGTCGATGTCCGCATACCGTCGCGTGAGCCCAGCTGTTCATCTCCTGCATTGCCATAGGGCATGTCCCGCCCCGCTAATAGTTTTAGTGCAGCGGCCACCAACATTTCGAACCCCTGCCCTGCCTTCTCCGGATAATACCCGTAGAGCTCAAAAAACAATTCATCGATAGGTGGTCTCTTCATAGCCTGGTGATTGAAAAACGAGGCAAATATGATAATTTTATGATTCAGTTAAAGCGCTTTTTCACACCGATAGTTATGAACGAAGACTTTGAATTTTCGCCCGAGCACGCGCATCCGAAAGCGCAGGCTTTATTAAACGAAGACTTTTATTGGAGCCCTGTCGAAGAGGCCGGCCCGTTCGGCAGCGACGACGGGGCTGATGCTTCCTATACATTTGCGAAGTGGCGAAGGGATCACGCCGACGAAAAACCATCCGTGTTCCTGCTGGAATTGTTCGAAGATTGGGGGTACCCGGTATTCAATCCACTTGAAACCAGCGAGTCGGGGATTCGAGCGCTGGCAGAAGCATTCGATGCAGAGATGATCGTCAGGCATGACAGCGCGGTTATCGCCGTGGGTTTCGCTCAATTTGCCCTGGAAGGAAAGATTGACATCGAACTGCAATCCTGGACTCAATGCGCCATCCAGCGTCAGTTAACAGACGAAATGATGGAGGTGTTCGACGCGCGCTATGATGCAAGGCGTCGCGAACTACTGGGCAAAATGGCACAGGTGGTCAATCAGATGGGTAATTAGTATACATGGGATACAATTAGAAAAGCTAAAAAGAGTATCAAATAAAAAGAGGTACCGACGTATCGGCACCTCTTTGATCTGGTGACTAAGCGTAGACTTTCGGCCTTAGCGCTAACGATCTGTTATGACCATTTTCTTTACATCGATCAATTGACCATCGATTGTTAGTGCGTAGTAATAGATTCCCGCCGGCAGCTGGTTGCCTTGTATCTGCACGGATGTTTTACCGCGACCCGACACAGGAATCGAGCTCACTTGTTTGCCGTCAAGCGAATAGATGATCAGGTTGGGTTGCTGCGCAGCATCTGGAACGATCATGTCTATGGCGGTGGTCTGTGAGAACGGATTGGGGCCATTTTGAAAAAGCGCGGCACCCGCGGCAGTTGTAGACAATACGCTTGATTGCTTTTTTTCCAGCAGCTCTGCCGTGAGCTTGTCCACACGGGCTGACAGTTCCTGTACGGCTTTCACCAGGGGTACCACAAAATCGGAATAGCGGATGGCGTAGGCATCATTATCGTTTTGAGGAGTCTCCACGCCGCTGAATGTGTAACCCGTTTCCTTGACCAACGTGTTTACCTCCTGTGCAATGAAGCCTGCCTGTCTGACAGCAGCTTTGCGATTAAGCCTATTTTTGGCACTAACGCTATCGGGTATTCCCAGAAACTTATCAATACGATCGTAATCGAGCACATAGCTTACGGGATGTAGCTTGTTGATAAAATCGAGGCCGGCTACATTTTCCTGAAGGTCTTTTTTAAATCGCCCGTCCGACAATGTCGACCAGGATACCTGGCCGCCGATGCTGGTGACGGCGGAGTTGCCGATGCGTACCTGATTGGACGCGGTAACGGCGGTACCGCTGCCGATGGCGGTGGTATTGCTGAGGTTTGTGTTTGCGCTGGAGGGGCCCGCCTGGGAGCCTACCGCAGTATTGTCACTGCCGGTTAGGTTGTTGTAGAGTGCAGAGCGCCCTACGGCCGTATTATAGCTTCCTGTGGTGTTGGTATACATGGCCTGGTAGCCTTGCGCTGTATTCTCATTGCCTGAAGTGTTTTTCGAGAGCGATTGGCTCCCGCCCGCGGTATTGGCTGTTCCAAAGATATTATCAAACATGGAATTTATTCCGATCGCGGTATTATGCCCGCCCGTCGTGTTCCGATACAATGCACCTGCCCCTGTAGCGGTATTATGGCTTCCTGTAGTATTCTGGGACATGGCATTAGCACCCAGGGCGGTATTATGGAAGGCGCTTGTGGCATAGTATAGTGTGCCGTTTCCAAATGCACTGTTACCACCCCCATCGGTCAAGTTGACCATGCAATTCGAACCGACGGCGGTATTAAAGGCTCCCGTCGTGTGCTTGTATCCGGCGCGATAACCCACGGCGGTGTTTTCAGTCCCCGTGGTAGTAAAGTATAGGGCCTCGGTACCGATCGCGGTGTTTTTGCCACCCGACGTATTGGAGTACAATGATTGATAACCTAAGGCAGTATTTTCTACGCTCGCCGGGAGACATATGCGGCCAGCATCAATGCCGTAATAAGCACTGCGGGTGCCCACGGTGCCAGCGCCCGTGCCGTACGTGGTGACTTGTGCCTGGGCTACGCCGGCAATGGCCAGCATAAAGACCAGGATGGAAAAGTTTGTTTTCATAATGGTAGGAGATTTGTTTTTATTAACGTTTTAACTGACTGTAGGGCGTGCCGCATAACATATTGATTAAATTAACCTATAACCTGATATAGAAATTCAGCTGACGCCTAACAATTAATTCTACTACCAATGTAACAAAAACACACTATATACCAAATCGATCGCAGCCTATATTACCTGGATGTCGCCTATTCATAATACAAAATAAATATACTCCTGTATATTTATCTGCTATCGGCGACAAATGGCAGGATGTTGCACACATCGCGCCGGAGGATATACCCACAAGGGTTGCATCAATTTACTGTTTGTCATAGAAAGGGTGCCGACGTATCGGCACCCTGTTGATTTAGTCAATGCTATAGAAGAATGTCCGGAGCTCGCCGGCGAAGGCATCGGGTACTTCCAGGGCGGCGAAGTGGCCGCCTTCTTTCATCTTTCTAAAGCTCACTACGTTTACAAATCGCTCTGCCCATTCTTTGGGGAATTGCGCTTCTCTTGGGAATACGGCCAGGCCGGCTGGGACATTGCTTTTTTGTAGCGGTTGTGCGCCGCTCCATTGGGCGATCGCATCGGCCTTATACATTCTGACGGAGGTGGCTACTGTTTGGCTTGCCCAGTAGATCATGATGTTGGTGAGCAGCGCATCTCTCCCGCCCCATGCGGCTTCGATCAGCTCGGGCGTTGCGCCGGCATTGGTGAAGCTCAACATCCAGGCGGCAAGGGCCGCAGGGGAATCGTTCAGGCCGTAGGCCAGCGATTGCGGCTTGGTGGCATGGACCATGGCATAAGCTCCTTCGGAATACCACCACTGCTGTACAAACTGTGCGAATTGTTTTTCAGCTTCGGTCATAGTCGCGGGATCTTCCTGGCCCATGGGATAGCCTATGTCGGTAAAATGGACACCGGCTACCACGCCTGCATATTTTGACGCGAGCGCTTTGGTCACGCCCATGCCCACATCGCCACCGGCAGCGTAGAACTTGTCATAGCCCAGGTTTTCGGTCATCAGGGCTTTCCACAGGTCGGCTACGGCCTCGCTGGTCACGGCAACCTTATCAGAAAAACCGAACCCGGGTATAGAGGGAATGACGAGGTCGAAGCTTTGCTCGCCTTGTGTCAGCAGGGGTATGATCTTGTGAAAGCGATAGTAGCTGTCAGGCCAGCCGTGCGTCAGGATCAGCGGCTTGGGATTTTTACCTTTTCCTTTGATGTATTGGAAGTGGACCTTCGTGCCGTGCACATCGGCAATATATTGCGGGTATTGGTTTAGTTGTGCCTCTTGCTTGCGCCAGTCATATTTGGTGAGCCAATACTGCACGAGCTCGCGCAGGTACTTTTCGCTGGTACCGAAGTTCCAACCAGAGCCTTCTGCTTCGCCGGGCCAACGGGTGTTTTGTAAGCGGTGTTTCAGATCGTCTACTACGGGTTGCGCGACGGCTACTTTAAATTCTGTTACATTTTTCATGACCGGTGTTTTTTTTGTTTGTGAATAAGAGGCGCTGCCCGACAAGAGCAGCACAAACATGATTACATACAATTTATTCATACGTTTTAGGGGGTTACATAGAACAAAGCTACCGGTCTGATAGCTTCGCCGTTAGTCGACATGCCGGAAGAAATGGTACAAATTTCGGTATCTATCCTTTGCGGTACTCCGAAGGTGTGATTTTTACCAACTTCTTGAAGGCCTTGGTAAAATGCGAGGCATCATCAAAGCCGAGCCAGTGGCAGATTTCCTGTATGGACATGGTTGTTTGCTTGAGTAAACTTTTCGCTTCCATCATCACAAACTCGTCGATGAACGTTTTTGCCGATTTGCCCAGCTCTGCTTGCAGGACTTCGCTCAGGTATTTGGGGGTGATGCTCAGGCTCGTGGCATAGTAGGCTACTTCTTTATGCCGGCTAAAGTCCTGTGCCACCAGCTTTCTGAACTTTTGCGTGATCTCTTCCCGCCGGGACACCCCGGCGCTTTTGGGTTTGTGGTTTTGAATGGAATGATATGTATTGGCCAGCATCAAAATGGTATGCACGATGCCCGGTATAGCTTCTTTCTCATCCTTCAACGCTTTGAGCAACGCAAACGCGGACTTCATTTTCTTTACCTGCTCGGCTGTAAGCTGTATGACATGATTGCCGCCGTGGAAAAAGAATGTCATGGCTTGTAAGAACAGCTTCCCCTGCATGCCCGCAAACAGCTCCTCTGTAAAGTATACGGTGTCATGTTCTGCCGTGTAGTTGCCGGTCCACTGGCATACGAGGCCGGGGCCCACGGTTGTGAGGCAGCCTGCTTTCAGGTTATAATCTGTGCTGCCGATCCTGAAGATGTCGTCTTTGCTGACGCCGGTATAGGTCACTCCGAGACCGTACGAAAATGTTCTGAACGGGAAATTGACATGGGCGTTTCGGTAGGTGTGGCTGTCGGCTAAGAAAAACGGCAGGCTGGGGCTGTGCGCGTTTTGGTGTTTCAGGAATTCGTACAGGTTGAACGACTTCAGGTTAAACTTTTTCTGCATGGTGCTTATTTTACAACATCTGTTTGTGCCATCCACGGCAGGTGCCGGGTGCTGATCCATTTTACATCGTAGTCGGTACTATAAAAAAGGTACTGGCCGTCGGGGGTGAGGTAGGTGCAATATTCATAGGTGGCGGTATTAAATTTGCGTCCCAGGTTCTTCGCGGGCGCCCACGTGCCGTCGCTGTACCGGGAGTAGTAAAGGTCGGCGCTGCCATACGCGTCGGAGCGATCGACCGCGGTAAAAATAAGGTATTGCTCGTCGGGGGTGACTACCGGGTCGTGTTCCATTTTGGGGGAATTGATGGCCGCTCCCAGGTTTTCAGGCGTGGTATAAGCTCCATGGATGTATTGGCTAACGTAGATGTCATGCGATCCCAGCGTTCCGGCGCGATCGGAAGCAAAGTACATATTACCGTTTGCTGCCAGTGACACATAGTATTCGGTGCTGTCGGAGTTTATACCCTCGGGGGTCTTCGGCGCTGTCCACGTACCATTGCCCAGCGGACGCACGAACCAGATGTTATAATCCGGCAGCGTGTCGGTCGCATGGGTCGGTCTGTTGGAAATGTAATATATTGTTTCGTCGGGCGTAATGAACGGGTCGGCCTGTGAATAGGCCGCTTCGGTAAAAGGGGCCAGCAGCGGTTTGCTCCACGCACCGTTCAGAAACTCCGTTACGTAGATCATCCACTTGCCCTGGTAGGACCGCGAGAAATAAAACCGTTTTCCGTCGCGCGAAAAAGCTGCATTAAAATCCAGTGAGTCGCTACTGACAATACCGGGAAGAAATCGTAAGGCTGCGGAGTCCGGCAACGGTTGGGGGTAATGCGGGCTATCAAGGATGAACGCCTCGTGTCGCTGTTCGCGGGTGCATTGTGTGGTTAGCCACACAAGGGTTATCAGGAAAAGACTTCCGAGGGGGATGCGGGTCATGGTTATCGGGGGTAAAAAACATGCTACCAGTATACTTAAACAAACGATTGTCTCCTACTCCCGTGCAAACTTTTCCGCCCTCGCATATTCAGTTTACTGCCGGGCGCTTATCTTTGGCGGCCGTGTTTCAAAGCACACACCACACATCGGAAACACGATGCACGTAACATGAGAAAAATTCAAGCCTTTCTGGTATTGTCTCTTATTGTCTTCAGCCATTTTTCCCAGGCACAGATCGACCAGGATCAGCTGAAGAAACACATCTATTATCTCGCGGATGACAAGATGAAAGGCCGGGGCACGGGCTCCCGGCAGGCAAAAAAGGCTGCGGACTATGTCGAAAAGGAGTTCAGAAAGTATGGCCTGGCGCCGAAGGGCGAAAAGGGCTATCGTCAGACATTCGAGGCGAGGGTAAAACGGGTCGTGGTGAAGGATAGCATTCGCCAGGCGGATAACATCATCGGGTTTCTGGACAACGGCGGCCGCTATACGGTTGTTGTGGGAGCACACTACGATCACCTGGGCGAAGGCCGCCAGGGTAGCTCGAAGGACTCGCTGGGTGTTGGGAAGATCCACAATGGTGCGGATGATAATGCTTCCGGTGTTGCCGGGTTGCTGGAGCTTGCCCGGTATTACGCCACCAATGGTGCTACAGAAAAATACAATTTGCTTTTCATCGCGTTTGGCGCAGAAGAGCTGGGGCTCGTAGGCTCCAAATATTTTACCAATCACCCTACCCTTCCGTTGGCAGACATCCAATGGATGCTGAACATGGATATGATTGGCCGCTACAATCCCGAGAACGGTGTTGCTGTGATCGGGTATGGAACAAGCTCGAAGTTCCCCTTGATCTTTGAGGGAGTCAAAAGCGACATTAAGTTCTATACCGGTAAAGACGGGAGCGGCGGCTCCGACCAGACATCCTTTTACAAGAAGGACATTCCCGTTCTTTTTTTCCATACGGGTGGTCACGCAGACTATCACAAGCCGGGTGACGATGCCGAGAAAATTGACTACAACGCCCTGCAGTCTATCCTGGAGATCGAGCGCCAGGTAATCGACCACTCTATGGACCAACCCAAGATGGATTTCATTCTGACGAATTAAGTATGGACGCCGGCACGGTCTGGATTGAGCCGTCCAGGCAAGTAAATTGAGCCGTGCACGAAAACAGTCACCTGGCATAAACGCTGACCTTTGTTGTCATGAGTCAACAAAAAACATCAGCTATGACAGCTATTAAGAAGATGGCCCTGGGCAACAATGGCCCCCTTGTATCCAAGCTTGGATTGGGGTGTATGCGCATGTCGCCCGTCTGGGGCGGGCCTGTGAGGGACGAAAATGAGAGTATTGCCACCATTCAGGCGGCATTAGACAACGGCATTAACTTTTTGAACACCGGTGACTTTTATGGCAGCGGCCACAACGAGCTGCTGGTCGGAAAAGCCATTAAGGGCAGACGGGATGATGCGTTTATAAGCGTTAAGTTCGGCGCCATTTTCTACGGCGCACACTGGCTGGGATTGGACCTACGCCCGATGGCTATTAAGAACTTTATCAACTACTCGTTGGTGCGTTTGGGGATCGACACGATTGATCTATACCAGCCGTGCCGACTGGACAACAGTGTGCCGGTGGAAGACGTGATCGGCACGATAGCCGATCTGATCAAAGAAGGGAAGGTTCGCTATCTGGGGGTTTCGGAAATCACCGCCGATCAACTGCGCAAGGCCAATAGCGTTTACCCGGTTACGGCGTTGGAGATAGGCTATTCGTTGGCCGATCGCCAGATTGAAAGCGACCTGCTACCTACGGCGAAAGCGTTAGGTATCGGCGTGGTGGCGTTCGCCAATACGGCCGAAGGACTACTCACGGGCGAAATGAGCGCGCCACTCGCCGCGGACAGCTATCAAAACCACTTCCCGCGTTTTCAAGGGGAGAATCTGGTCAGGAACCTGGAGAAGGTCGAGCTATTAAAACAACTGGCCAAGGCGAAAGGATTTACGCCAACACAGCTGGCCATTGCCTGGGTGAATGCGCAAGGTGATCATATCATGCCATTGGTCAGCATGAGCCGTCGATCGCGTCTACCGGAAAACACGCAGGCGATGGGGATTACGTTCACGCCGGACGAGCTGAATGCGCTTAATACTCATTTCGCTCCGGGGGCGATCCTGGGCGGTACGTACCTGCAACGGTAACGGGTTGGGGGCTTATCCCCCCTTCCCCTTTTTGTTTTATAACTTTAGGCTATGACGAATCCAGCTGAACCGGTCCCGGGGGTTATTTTCTACTCCTATCTCTCCACCCTGCGAAAAGCAAGAGTGGGCTTCCTGTCACATAATACGCTGGTGTTAGTGGTATCGGGACATTTTACGTTGGAAACTTCTGTGCAGAAAGTCACCTTGACCAAAGGTGAGATGCTGCTGATTGGAAAAAATCAACTCGGGCAAATTACCAAAACTCCCCTGCCCGGCGAGGATTATGAGACGATCGTCATTTCGCTGCAAGAGGATTTACTTCGGAAGATCGCGCTGGAGGAGCACATGGAGACGCCACCGAAATACGTCGGGCCACCCAATGTGCTCATTCCGGCAAATGATTTTCTGAGGGGATATTTTCAATCTGTCATGCCGTATGTGCGCAATCCAACGGAAACCATCACGAACGAAGTAGCGCTTTTGAAGGTAAAGGAAGCCGTGAAGCTACTGCTGCATGCCATGCCCCGGCTCGGCGGCTTGTTGTTTGATTTTTCAGCGCCCTACAAGATCGATCTGGAAAAATTCATGATCAACCATTTCCAATATAATATTCCCATTACAGAATTTGCGGAATTAACAGGCAGAAGCCTGGCGGGATTCAAGCGTGATTTTCAAAAGGTATTCGGAATGGCACCGAGGCATTGGCTGCAAGAAAAACGACTGACGGAGGCTCGCGCGTTGATCGAAAAACAAAAGAAACCTTCGGAAATATATCTTGACTTAGGGTTTGAAAGCCTCTCTCATTTTTCAAATTCTTTTAAGAACAAATTTGGCAAGGCACCGAGCGAATGGTCTTTGCGCCGTGTGTGATCGGCGACTTCCTTATCAATGCGTTTTCGGATTACGCATAGTTGTTTCTGACCCGGCTTAAGGTTTCTCGTGTCACACCCAGGTAGGATGCAATCATGTGAAGCAGTACGCGGTTAAAAACATTCGGATATGTTTTAACGAAATTTTCGTAACGCTTTTCCGCGCTATCACTGATACTACTTAGGATACGATTTTGACTTGCATCAAAGCTTCTGGTATCCAGTCTTTCCTTGAAATTCCGAAAGTTCGGGATCGTGCTCACCAACTCATCCAGATCGGTCTTTTTAATCAGGATTAATTCACTGTCTTCCAACGCATCGATGTTGTTCTTTGCCGGCGTGCCTGCATTATAACTTTCGTAGTCCCCTATCCACCAGTTCTCTACGGCAAACTTTAAAATATGTTCGGTGCCGCGATCCCCTACGCGGTACAAACGCAGACAGCCTGCAGCGACAAAACAATTGTGGTGGCAAACATCACCTTCCTGTAGCAAATATTGCCGTTTACGAAGCTTTTTAACTGCAGCCCGGGCATGGAATTGTTCTATTTCGGTGTCGGTAAGGAGGGCATTCTTTCTTAGATATTGCGCAAAAACTTCAAACATTACCAGCTTCTTTCTTACAAAAGAACGGAATAACCGGCCAAATACAATACCTGAAAAGTTTTGATATTCAGCTTTCTGACAAAGCCGGGGCGCCGCTCAATAAATTCGGAATTCATTCGCATTCGGCGCGATAATTTACGCTATAGATCGTCAACAACGGAGGCGCGGAGTATGAAATTCCACCGAAAAACTACTGAAACCTTCGATCGTCTCTAATTGTCAGCCGTATTCTCACTGTAAAGAATTTGTATAGTTACTCTTCGTGTTTAACGGCATGGTAGTAATGATTATTGCCTTCATCCTCAAATTCCTCGCGTAGGGTTAATCCCGCGGCGGACAACCAGGTCTGATACATTGCCGCACCAGGCGATGTGGAGCTTTGCCCTGTGAGTATATCGACCCAGTCCGTTTTTACAGCCGGAGACGTGAACAGGAATTTTCCGCCGCGATTCAGCCCGTGACTTACTTTTCGGATAAGCATTTCCTGCACGTGCGCCGGCAGAAGAAACAACAGCCCCACGGCGATGACGGCATCAAACTGCCGGTTGAAGAACGCTGATTCCTCGGCTGCCTCGCAAGCAACGGGAGTACCTGGAAAGTTTTGTCGAAAAGCCGCTACCAATGTAGGCGATGCGTCGATTCCGTAAGCGGTCAGGCTTTCCTCCACCAACACATGGGTGACCGGGAGTCCTGTTCCACACCCCAGGTCCAATACGGCAGCGCCTGGAGGCAGTGCCCCGGCCCATTGGCGGATGGCGGATGTTCCAATACCGGAGACGCTCTGTCCCCGGTATTTCATAAACGTCGCGGCTATTGATTCGTATCCATTTGATTTGTCCATAACCGAAAGCACGAGGAACTATTTCTACTGACGTTATCAGGAGGCTCTCCCCTAGCCAGTTCTATATCACCTTAAAGACTACTCACTCTTCAACGTAGTGGCTGGGTTGATTCTTGTCATTGTCAGCGTTAGGTAGCCTAATGTAATCCACGATAGTAAAATCAAAAACATTCCCGCGCCAATGAAAATGATTGGATTTAACGTAACGCGATAAGCAAAATTCTCAAGCCAGTTTTGCATGATCCAGATTACAACCGGTGTAGCGATGATTACGGCAATCAAAATCAGAATAGTAAAATCTTTAAGTAACAAAACCACGAGATTACCGAATTCAGCACCGAGAACTTTTCTTACACTGATTTCTTTAGTCCTGTTGCGGAATGTGAGCGCTGCGATTCCCAGCAGTCCAAAGCAAGCAATCAAAATAGCTACTCCGGAGAATGTAATGATAACGCGATTGATATTTTGCTCATTGCGATATTGTTGGTTAAGATTATCAGCCAGGAAAAAGAATTCGAACGTAAACCTGTTGTCGAATTTTTTCCAGGTTCCTTCTATTTTCTTAATCGTTTTGTTGAAATCATTGGTGTTGAGTTTTAGAACGATGTAATTGAAACCATTATTTCCCAATTTGATCAACAGTGGTTTCACTGTGTGATGCAGGGATTGAAAATTGAAATCTTTCACAACGCCGATCACAGTAGCCTTCAGGGCATCGCCATCTCGTTCCCAGGTAATTTGCTTTCCAATCGGCTGATCGAGCTGAAGATTGCGCGCAGTAGTTTCGTTAATCAGAAATGCATTGTCTGCATCCGCAGGATTCTCCCGTAGGAAATCACGTCCTTCCGCCAGCGAAATGTTTAATACTTTAAGAAAATCGTGATCAACGACGAGCTCAGAAACATCAATGTCATTTTCAGGATGAGTCGATTCAAAAATTTCATTTTGATTGAATGATCGACCCGGAATGTTCGATGCTGCTGAAACTTCTTTCACACCGGCAAGTTGCCTGAGTTCTGTCTCCACCTCTGCGAAGCGATCTCTCCATGCATCCTGATTCTTTACGGGTATTACGATCACTTCTTCTTTGCTAAAACCAACAGATCTGTTTTGAACTGCCTGAAGCTGATTGAAGATTACGACTGCAACACAAATCAGTACCATCGATGCACTGAACTGAAAAACAGTAAAGGCCTTGCGTACTGAAGTTCCCTTTGGACTTTGCAGAAATTTGCCTTTCAGCACGGCGGTTGGTTTTACCGACGATAAGTAAAGTGACGGATAAATACCGGCAACAAGTCCAACCACTATTCCGATCGCTGCCAAAATCGCGATCAATGAGATCATCGAAAACTGAACTGCACTTTCCGTGATAAAGTTGAACATTGGAACCAGTGTCTGAATCATCGCAAGCGACACCAGCATCGCTGCCAAAGCCACCAGCACAGATTCACCCGTGAACTGAATGATGAGTTGTCTTTTTAAAGCGCCAAGTGATTTGCGTATACCAATCTCTTTTGCGCGCTCTGCTGATTGTGCGGTCGTAAGATTAATGAAGTTGATGCACGCGATGACAAGAATCAGAATAGCAGCAGCAATCATCATATAAACATAATCGATGTTGCCGTTGCCCTCCAGTTCCCAGCGAACATTTGATTTGAGGTGAATATCAGTAATAGGTTGAAGTTTCAGTCCACTATGATTGTCCTCAAAGTATTTGAAATCTTCAGGTGACCAATCCACATAATTTTTGAGCCAGGGCATTAACTGGCTTTCAAGTTTTTTTGCATCTGCTCCTGGTTTCAGTCTTACATAATTATAGTGTCCGAAATCTGCCCAGGTGTAGTACTGACTTTGCGGGTCTTCGAGTGCTTTTTCAAGGACATAGGAAACGAGGAAGTCGAAATGAAAATGCGAAAGCTCCGGAACGTCTTTGAATACCGCTACTACTTCGATAAGCGTTTTGTCGTCATTGACCGAGAGAAATTTCCCAATAGGACTTTCATCACCGAAGTATTTGTATGCGGCTTTTTCGGATATCAGCAAGCCCCCCATTTTTTTCAGTGCCTTGTCGGGATCACCTTTTACGATCGGAAATGAAAAAACTTTGAAGAATGTGGTATCAACTGCGAGCACACCGGTTTCATCGTATTGAATATTTTTCTGTGGGTTGCGGATGGAGAACGTTTCGCGTGTAAGGCCAGGGCCCCAGAGAGGGGAAAGACTTACGGCATTTTCTACTTCAGGAAAGTCGTGCACCATCGCCTGTGCGAGCGGATGAGGCGTTCGTGTTTGTGGATTATCGTTTTCCCAGATAACGCGATAGATATTTTCTGAACCTTCATGAAATTTATCGTACGCAAGCTCTCTGCTAAGATATTGGATGATGAGGAACACGCATGTGATACCCAAAGCAAGCCCCAGAATGTTGATGAGACTGTAATATTTGTTCTTGAGCAGATTGCGAAGCGAGATCTTTAAATAATTGATAATCATAAGTCGTCAGGTTAAGGGTTCCGATGCCTTTGCCATTTTCGAGCCAGTGTGTACACCTTGCAATTACTGAGGTTTATTAAGGTATTTTGAAGATTTACCGTTCGGTTGTGAGGTTTGGTGTTCGGTAGCGGGCATGGTACCTTACACTTTGGAAGTGCTGTAAGTACGAAGACAGGCTGGCCTTGACGCCAACCAATGTCTCATAGCCGTTAGCAACAAACAATAACCAACTACTTGATTTCACCTAAACTTACAATGACAAAGTAGTACTAGTTACGGTCACTTCTTCGGGAGATGTGCGACCAATTCAACCTCTAACCTGGCCTCGGGCATATACAATCGTGAGACCTGAACCCAGGTCGCTGCCGGAAAATCATTTTTGTAAAACACTTTTCGCGCATGATTGAATTTCTTCATCGCGTCTATGTCCGTTGTATATAAATTTTCTTTGACCACATTTTGAAATGTCGCGCCGAAACTCTTTAACGATTGCTCCAATGCACGATAAACACTTGTGATCCCCTCGGGGGTCACGTCGGTTGCAACGGCTCCCGAAATGTACAGGATGTTGTCCACCTTTATTACCTGCACGTATCCGGCGGTTGTATCCTGCCGGATCGTATTACCCCAGTGCCACTTGTCCTTTGCAATACCATTGTTCTGTGCCGTTAACGCTGTGCTCACCAGCGTTAGCGTAAGCACCAGTATGTATTTTATAAAGCCATTATTTCGCATGATGGTATTATTTCTATTGATCATGGCAGGGTCACTCCCGCATGCTTTGTTTGATTTTCTCCCGATGTTGGCCGCCCCAGGCACTGAGCTCACGCAGTACATTCTTTAATGTCCAGCTGTATTCTGTTACTTCATAAACGATGGTTTCCGGCGAACCGGCAGACACATTACGTTTAATAAACCCATTCAGGTCGAGATGTTTTAGCTCGCTCGCCAGAACTTTCGGAGATATACCCCTGAGCTCGTTTTGTAATTCATTAAAGCGCTTGGGGGAGTGCATCAGATTGAGGACAACAGGAAGTTTCCACTTACCATTGAGAACGTATAGTGCGTCCACGACATTCCTGAGCGAACTGGCACATTCTGCTTTGTCGGGAAGCGTATCCTTTATCATCATTGTCATACCCAAAGATAAGCACTTTCCTAAAAGTAACCGCTTTCCTTTATGTAAGTCCCGTTTTTCCGATCGCCCGTGCAGCTACTTTTGTACAGACAAAAGCGAAACACACCCGCTGTCAAAAGTAGTACTTAAATAAAAATCCCATGAAACGTATACTTCACATCATGTCGAGCATCCAGAATAATGAGTCTTACAGCATCAAGCTTGGCAAGGCTATCGTCGAAAAGGTAATCGAAAAGTATCCGGGCAGTACGCTGGAGGAAGTTAATCTGGTTGAATTAAACATCCCGCATTTAACACCTGCTGTCCTGCGGACGTTCTTTGTCCCCGGAGATCAACTTACGGCCGAGGACAAAGAATCTATCCAATTTTCCGATAGCATGGTCAGGCAGCTGATGGCCGCTGATATCATTGTCATCGGTGCGCCCCTTTACAACTTCACCATACACACCGCGCTGAAATCCTGGATCGACCATATCACAAGGGCAGGAATAACCTTTGGCTATGGCGAGAACGGCCCTATTGGCATGGTTACTGGTAAAAAGGTCTATGTCGCTACGTCTTCGGGCGGCATCTATTCCGACGGCCCCGCAAAAGCGAACGATTTTGTAGCGCCCTATCTGAAAGCTTTTCTAGGTTTTTTAGGCATGACGGACCTGACAGTTTTTCGTGCAGAAGGCGTCAAGGTTCCGCGTGTTAAGGAGTATGCCCTGACAAAAGGGATCGAAAGTATACACATCGACTAATACGGCCGGATATCCCCGGGCTATTTGAGGATGATCCACGCCGGGGCATGGTCACTGGCTTTGTCCCAGCCCCTTACGGCGGTATCTACGCCAGCTTTACGAAGCCTGGGTACCAGGTGCGGGCTTACGAGGAAATGATCCAGTCTGAGGCCTGCATTGCGTTCCCAGGCCTTGTACAAGTAATCCCAGAAGGTGTAGATTCGTTCATCCGGGTGCAGGTGACGGGCAGCATCCACCCAACCCTGCTTCAGCAGGCGGGCGTATGCAGCCCGGGCTTCTTTGCGGAACAGAGCGTTGTTGAGGTACTTCTCCGGTTTGTAGACATCCAGCTCCGTCGGCATCACGTTGAAATCGCCCACCAGCGCAACGGGTACGTCGTGTGCCAGCAGCTTCCTGGCATGCGCGGAGAGTCGTTTCATCCATTTGAGCTTGTAGTCGAATTTTGGTCCCGGGTAAGGGTTGCCGTTGGGCAGATAGAGGCATGCGATCACCATCTTGCCCACAATCGCCTCTATGTATCGGCTGTGTTCGTCCGCAGGGTCACCGGGCAAAGCCCGGCCCAGTTCCTGAATAGGTAGTTTACGGGAAAGAATGGCTACGCCATTCCAGGATTTTTGTCCATGCCAGATGGCCTGATACCCGGCGGCGTTGATCGCCGCTATGGGGAATTGTCCCTCAGGCGTCTTTAGCTCCTGCAGGCATACAACGTCTGGCTTTGCTTCACTCAACCAGCGCAGCAAAACGGGAAGTCGTCCGTTGATACCGTTGATGTTATAGGTGGCGATCTTCATTATTTAAGCGCTGCTCTAAAATAATGAGCTGCTGTGCATAAATACTACCGCCCACCAAAAGTTTACGGCCCTCTGCCGTGTTTTATCGCGGACGAAGAAATAAACTACTAAGAAGATAGTAGATCTACTAATTATTTAGTAGTTTTGAATACATCAACAAAAAATAGCGCGATGGATTTAAACCTTACCAAAGCGGAAGAAAAGGCTATGAAGATCCTTTGGTCGATCGAGAAGGGCCTGCTCCGGGATATTGTTAACGAATACGAAGACCCCAAGCCTGCCTATACAACGGTGGCGACCATATTCAAGATTCTGGAAAAGAAAGGGTTTGTGGGAAGAACGCCTGTCGCGAATTCCCATGAATATTATCCGCTGGTAGCGCGAAAGGACTACACTACTCAGTCCGTGAAATCTCTGGTGGAAAACTATTTCTCGAGCTCATTCAAGAATATGGTGTCGGAGTTCAGCAGTGCGGAAAACCTCAGCACCAAAGATATGCAGGAGCTTATGGAGCATTTTCGGAAACAGATCGAACAAAAAAAGAAAAAGTGATGGAAAGTTATTTATGGAAGTCCGGCTTTTCATTGGTCGTACTCTATGCTTTGTACGGAGTAATGCTTCGGTATGAGCGCAATCACCAGTTGAATAGATTTATTGGATTAGCCTGTATAGTTTTCTCGATCGCCATTCCTTTTATACAATTTAAACATGTCTCGCAAGCGGGTCGGTTTCCGGGTATGTTCTCGGTGGTGACCAGCGGTACAGCCGATTTTCAGGAAACTGTTTCGTCTGCACTATCGGCGAGTACCATCGATATTGTTTTAGCTCTCTATATACTGGGAGCAGGTGTATGTTTATTCCGTTGTGTCTTCGGGCTGGCGGCTTTACTGAGGCTTTATATGCATTCGCCCAGACGGCACCAGTGGGGATTTACGGTTGTCGACCTTCAACAGCCTGTATCTCCGTTTACTTTTTTCAACATTTTGTTTATGGGAAAAGAGAATATGGATGACACTGTAAGGGCGACGATGCTGTTGCATGAGCGGGTTCATCGCGATCAATATCATTCCGTCGATAATATATTCCTGGAGGTTGTGACCGTGCTGTTTTGGTTTAATCCTGTGGCGTGGCTTTTCAGGCGGGATATCAAGGCGGAGCATGAGTATTACGCGGACGAGCGCGTGTTGGAGAATGGGATCGACCGGGAGGACTATCAGTACATATTGTTTAAGGCAAGAACGGGCGTACCGATAGAATTCGGTAATCATCTGAGTAGCAAAACCAGTTTAATTAAACGATTTAATATGATGACAAAAGCAAGAACAAACCCCCAACACAGCTATTGGAGAGTTTCTCTTTATTTAGCGTTGATGTCTGTAATCGTATTCCTCGGCGCTTTCTCGGGTCGGACCGAAGAACAGCCATTTGATAAGATCGCAACCTACAAACAAGGTGAAGCGGCGATGTATCAAATTCTTACGAAGCGAATCATGTACCCCGCCACGGCCCGCCACGAGAACCGTTCGGGTTTAGTACAGGTCTCTTTCACGGTTAACGAAAAGGGTCATGTCGAGAACATCCGGGCAGAGATGCGAAAGGATGGATATCTGCTGAAGGAAATGGTGGTTGTGGGGTATCACCAAACAACAGAAGAAGCAAAAGGAATCGATGATGCGCTGAAGGCGGCGGCGGTTCAGGCTGTTGAAGGCCTGGGTGCGTTCATTCCTGCGCAGAAAAATGGAAAACCTGTCAGCTGTGTTTTGACGCTCCCCATTAAGTTTACGTTAGAAACGACATAAACGGATCCGAGGCATTGAAAAACAGAAAAAGCGGATAACCGAAGTTTAACGCTTGGGTTATCCGCTTCCGTTGATAATCATTCGTTCTTTGTGATCAGGTCCAGGAGTACCTGCTTACGCTCCCGTGCAATCGGCAATGAAGTGTCATGGACCATCACGGTAAGGCCGTCGATCGCGCGGATATACCGTTTTTGCACAAGGTATGATCGGTGTGGCTGGATGAACTTCTCCTCCGGCAACATCTCCTGCATGCTCTTGAGCGTTTTGTGAACGACAATGCTACGCTTATCCACGAGGTGCACCTGTACGTAGTTTTGCAGGCCGCTGATATAAACGATGTCGTCGATAATGACCCGGTGGTCGACACCATCTTCCCGAAAGAAAACAAATTGGGGACCGTCGCTTGCAGGAAACCGCATATTGAACAGGTCCCTGGCTTTTACTACCGCGCGTTTAAAATCATCAAAAAAAATGGGCTTCAACAGATAGTCGATCGCATTTACTTTATACCCTTTCAACGCATATTCAGGATACGCCGTGGTAAAGACGATCATCGTAGCATTATTGTTAACCATCTCGGCAAACGGGATACCCTTCATCCGTGGCATCTCGATGTCCAGGAATACCAGGTCCACCTGCTTATTCCGGATCAAATCGACGGCCTGGAGCGGATTGGAATAGTCGCCTATACATTCGAGAAAGTCGAACGTCTTGATAAACTCCAGCAAGCCGTCGCGGGCTATCCGTTCATCATCTATAACGATGCACCGTATCATCCTTTTATAATTTCAGTTCAATCCTGGCCACAAACAGCTCGTTTTCATGGGTGAGTGTAAGCTGGTATCGGCCTGGGTAAGCCAGGGCCAGCCGTTCCTGTACGTGCTTCAGCCCCACTCCCCTGGGCCTGCCGGCTGTTTCGCTTTCATCGAACGTATTCGCAATCTCAAACACCAGCTCGCCGTGTGCGTTCAGCTCGCAGGACTGCCGTATAAAATACGCGTTGTCCCGATTCGGCAGTACATGCTTGAAGGCATTTTCAACGAAGGCAGACAGGATAAAGGGCGCAATGTGAACGTTGCCCGACGGCATGTTCCAGTGGCAAGAGATTTGCAAGTCTGCTACGTGCCGGTCTATCTCCAGATCGAAATATTCTTTCAGAAAAGCCACCTCCCGATCAAGGGGGATCCGTTCCTTCTGCGACTCGTACACATAGTAGCGCAAGACCTTGCTATAACGTTCCAACAACCGCAGCGCTTCGTCTTTGTCCTTGCGGATCAGGAACTGCAGGTTGTTCAGTGTGTTAAACGTAAAATGCGGGCTCAGCTGGCTCCGCAGAAGACTGATCTCCATTTCCAGCGATTTTCGTTTGAGCCTCTCCAGCTCCTTCTCCTGTACCAGGTAGTCTTTGTATTTTTCAAACGAGTAGCTCAACCCCGAGATGAAAACGCTGGCCATAAACAAACCAAAAAAAGCGGACCGCCAGTCTTCGATAATGAGCCCTGCAACACTGTCCGGCACGGTGAGCTGAACGATGCAATACCCTTCTGCCAGCAGCAGCAACGTTACACTCAGACAAAAAGCCCCGATCACGACGAGCATGGTCGCCATGTTCAAACGTGCGAGAAAGCGCTTCACCTTTTTTGTAGAGGTGTATCGCAGGTATATCCTGAAGGTAATAACCAGACATCCGGCATAGCCCGATGCGGTAGTGAACGGGATTCCCTTGTTGGCTAAAAGCTGTAACATCACCGTTAGGAAAAGGAATACCCAAAAGAACCACGTTAGCTTATCTCTAGATGTCACCATATGCCCGACAAAGTACGCCAGATAATTCCAGGGAAGAGACACGGTCCGTCAACAAATCCCGACAGTTGATCAAAAATAAAAATCCCGACCGAAAGGCAGCCCGTATTTTCACTCAAAGAAACAGATTATGAAAACAAATTTTTTAATCCGGGCGATTATCATGTTTTGCTTGCTGATGACCTCCCCTGGCCTGAAACACGTACAGGCACAAGTCTACCTGAAATCGGCGTGGATCGGACCATCCGACTATAAAGACGACCACGCGGCCGACGCAAACGAAAAAGGATCGGCGTATGTGCTGCGGGGCGGCCTTCAGTTGCCACTGTCCGTAAAAACAGATACTCTGTTGGACGGCGCAGACACGGTACCCATCCAGTCCGTCTGGGCCATACGGTTCGACGGTTCGCATACCCGCTTTGACCATCAGCACATGGAGGAGCATGGATTTCCGACGAACGTTTACAATTACCGGCTGGGGGTGGTCTACCTGCATACCTTAAATAAAAAGTGGACGCTCTGGTCGACCGTCGGTGCAGGGGTATATACGTCGTCGGCAAACATCGGCATTCGGCAGGTGATTGGCGAGGCGGCGGTAATCTTTGTCAGAAACATTACGCCCAACCTCAAAGTAGGTGCCGGGCTGGCGTTCGATAATACGTTCGGATTTCCCATGGTCTATCCCGGGCTTATCGTAGACTGGGCTATCGATGGTAAAGGCGGAAAGTACTTCGCCAGGCTGAACTCCAACGAGATTAAAGCGGGCATTAAGTACAGTGACAAATTTCAGCTGTATATGAACGTCGATGTGTTTGGCGCGTCGGCGCTGTATAAAGATGAGATGTTTACGCACATGTACTATGCAGTCGGCGTCACGCCGGAGTTCAAGGTCGGTAAATATTTCTCGATACCGGTGACGCTGGGAGTCAGTGCTTCACGCAACATGTATGTTAACGATCGTACCGTTCAGGATTTCTTTTCGTACCTCGGGAAAGATGATCTGCCCCATTTCGCGCCGAGCCCGTTTGTCTCCGTTGGGATAACGTACGGAATGTGATGTCGTTCCTTTGCCTGCCGCAGCTCCCGTAGCGCTTCCCCTGAATACAATTCGAGCCTTCCAGGTCTCAGGTTGAAAATAAATTTCAGCAAAGAATTGTGCAACCGAATAATTGCCCTTATACTTGCAACTACTTAATTGCACATAAACACAAATGGAAGCCAGGCGGGATGTTTTTCAGGCAATCGCTGACCCGACACGCAGGGCAATTTTATTATTGATTGCAGCCCAGGCAATGACGCCCAATGCCATCGCGGAAGAATTTCAATCCAGCAGGCAAGCTGTCTCCAAACACATTCAAATTCTTACAGAATGTGAATTGGTAAAACAAGAAAAAAAGGGAAGAGAGATTTATTATCACATCAATGCAAAGAAAGTGAATGAAATCAGTGAATGGGTTGAACAATTCAAGGCCATCCAGGAAACTCAATTCAATCAATTAGATAAAGTATTATTAACCCTAAAAAAACAAAGAAAATGAAAAACAGCTTGCTATTTGATTTTACTGTTGACAAAGCAGCGAAAACGGTATTCATAACAAGAGAGTTTGATGCTGACCGATCGTTGGTGTGGGAGGCATTTACCAAGGCCGAGATCCTGGATCAATGGGTAGCGCCTAAACCCTGGATATCAAGAACAAAATTTATGGATTTCAAAGTTGGCGGGCGAAGATTTTATGCCATGGTAAGCCCGGAGGGACAAGAGCGTTGGGCAATTCAGCGATACACTTCTATCAGCCCGGAAACCAATTTCAAAATGTTTAATGCTTTTGCAGACAAAGACGAGAACCCTGAGTTGCCGGGTTCTGATTGGGATTACACCTTTAGCGAGCAAGACGAAAAGACAAAAGTGAATATTACTATTTACAACGAATCCCTTGCCCGCATGGAGAAGATGATTGAAATGGGCTTCACTGAAGGATTTAAGGCGTCCATGATCAATTTGGAAAATCTGTTGACAACTTTGTCACCAAAACAATAGGAAGAAAATTGCTCCGTTGGTAGAAGTATCCATGTGTGAAATTCGGAAGGTACTGACATTAACCGAAAGCCGGTATACGCGTAAAGGAAGAGGCGATTCGAGACGATCGCCTCTTTTCGTATGCCACGAGCCATGCGGACACTTCCTGTTAACCGTTTGTATTTCGCAGGATCTTATCCATTTTCCGGCCTTTCGCCAACTCGTCCACCAGCTTGTCTAAATACCTGGCCTGCTGTGTCAACGGATTTGTAATTTCTTCCACGCGATACCCGCAGATCACGCCGGTGATCAGGCTCGCATGGGGGTTCAGTGTGGCCTGCTGAAAGAAAGTCTCAAAGGTGACTTTATCCTCGATAAGCTGCCTGAGCTTTTTATCGCTAAAGCCGGTCAACCACTTGATGACCTGATCCAGTTCATCTTTTGTGCGTCCTTTTTTCTCCACCTTAGCGACATACATAGGATAGACGGAGGCGAAGATCATCTTTGCAATGCGCTGATCGTGTGTGTTGGAGCTGTTCATAACCACAAATTACTAAAAACAAATTATCAGGACACCCTTCTTTTAGAGTCTCCCTCTGCAGGTGTTTGCCGGAAACGTTCTGGCAGATCAGGATTAGCAATGAAAGGTTTGCCGAATTGTATCAACTGCTTAGCAGACTCACGGGTAAAGAGCTGCCTTGCTGGTGGCAGCTCTTTGTTTTTGTTATGCGTTAAACCCTCCGTCAATGGTCACCCACGACCCGGTGATCTGCCGTGCCTCGTCACTTGCCAGGTATGATACCAAGCCGGCAACGTCCTCGGCGTTGCCATAATGGCCCAGCGCCATCCGGCTACGTGCATGGTCGGCGTGCGCGCCTTCGGCTGGGTTCATATCGGTTTCGGTTGGGCCGGGTTGCACCAATGTTACAGATATGCCTTTCGGACCGAGGTCGCGGGCCAGCCCACGGGTAAAGCCTTGCAGGGCCGACTTGCTCATGGTATATAGCGTAGTTTGGTTCCCGATAGCATTGTCGGCCATGTTGCTGCCAATCGTAATGATCCGCCCGCCCGCCTTAAGGTGTTTTACAGCTTCCAGCGTGGCGACATATACCGCCTTGACGTTCACGGTCATTACCTGATCATATTCCTCCATCGTATGTTCATGAAAATCTTTACCAATGTAGATGCCGGCGTTGTTCACCAATACGTCCAGGCGGCCAAACTCGGCTACGGTTTTGTTCACGGCGTTAATGATATCGTGCGCGTTGGCGTTGTCTGCGCCAATAGCGATGGCACGACCTCCGGCCGTGTTGACTTCTGCGGCCAACGCATTTGCTTTCTCGGCAGACCGGGTGTAGGTAAAGGCTACACGCGCCCCTTCCGCCGCCAAACGCCGCACGGTCGCGGCTCCGATACCACGGCTACCGCCGGTGACCAGGGCTACTTTATTTTCTAACTTTTTCATTCCCATTTTTGTTTGTGTTTCAAAGTATGGCACAAACCTACCTCGAGCAGCTTTACCTTTGCAAGTAAGCATCTGATTGTTAGATACTAACAAAATAGTAAGAAATGAGAAAGCAGACTTCTACAAACGCTTTGAATGAAAAACGCATCATTGATACCTGCGGCATGGCCGTGGCGTTACGGGTAATCGGTGGCCGGTGGAAACCCGCTATTTTATGTCGGTTGGCGGATAGCACAATGCGTTATAGTGAACTAAAAAAATCGATTGAGGGCATTTCTGAACGCATGCTGGTAGCCCAGCTGCGCGAGCTCGAGCGGGAAGGCATTGTACGCAGGGTCGTATACCCCGAGGTCCCGCCGAGGGTCGAGTATGAGATCACTCAGCTTGGACGTACGATGGGCCCCATGCTACACGCGATGGCTGAATGGGGCCGTCTGCGCAGCACGTTGAACGAGCAGCGGTCGGCAGAGCAACTGGCAGAAGTCTAAGCCATCCGAGGAAAACAGGCAGGGCGAAGTCAATTACGCGTATCCTCTGACACAGCTCCCGGAGGTAGAACTATGAGGCGATGGAATTGTCCATGGAACAGAAATCACCCGGCAGATAGCCTCCGCAGAAATTTTGTAAGCAATATTTGAGATTTGTCGTATATTGATTGTGGTCGCTGTGAGAGCAGCGGCTACTTGCTTTTGTAGGGTGCCATGACATCCGTCACCCTGCCTTTCATCCGTTGAATCGGATCCAGGAATAGATTCGAATACCCTTCCGCCAGACCCAATGAGTTTCTACAAGCAGTTCATGCCCCCAACCGCGCTCGCGGGATTGATCCGCGCGCTTGAAATATACCGGGTCGATTGGAATTCCGGGGAGAATCTTCCGGAGCCATTTATTACCTGCCTTGCGAATACCGAGCAGTGCCTTTACTTCTATGTAAATGATACGATCCGAATTGTTCCCGAAGCACACGTCGAAGTTCCTGTTCCTCCCGTGGTAATCACCGGACCGAAGAACAAACCAGTGGGACTATTGTTCGGAAAAGACCACTTGATGGTCAAGGTGATCTTCCATCCTACCGGCACGTATCGCCTGCTCGGACTCAATATGAAAGAGACGGTAAACAACGGGCTGGATGCAACTCGTTTTTGGGGCGAGTCGCTCCACGACATTCTTTATCAACTCCGTGGGGCAGACTCGTATGAAAGTATGATACAGATTATTAGTGCTTTTATCGAAGCGAAGTTTGATGCCCGATGCCGTCCACAGGAGCCTATCGATCTGGTGGCCATGAAGATGCTTAATCCGTTGACTGATCATTCCCAAGAAGAATGGGCCGCCATGGCTTGCCTCAGCCTGCGACAGTTCGAGCGCAATTTTATGACACGGATAGGCATCACGCCGAAACTTTTTATCCGCATTGTGCGCTTTGAACACGCGATGAAAATCAAGAACGATCATCCACAGAAAAGCTGGTCTCAGATTGCCGAAGAATGTGGCTACACGGACTCGTCCCATTTGCTGCGAGAATTCAAAGAGTTTGCCGAGTTTCCGCCAAGCCGTTTTTATCTTCAACCGACGAGCGGGTACAGTGATTTTCCGACAGGATAACGAATGTCGTTTTTTTACTAAGGCGTTCCCGGGCCGATACCCTACGTTTGTTTCCATAATTGCTTCAGTATGGAAAACAACTCATTACATATTGCGGGGCGGGATCATGCGGGTGTGTTTCTCCCGCCACCCATGATTTACGTGGCTACATTCTTCCTTTCCATAGGTTTACAACGCGTTGTCCCGCTACCCTCGGGATGGCTCGACACTGGCACAGCACATGCTATGCGATGGGGCATCGTAGCGGTCGGCCTACTTCTCCTTCTCTCTGCGCTCTGGCGCTTTGCTATCTCACGAAATACCTTAATCACAGTTAAACCGGCAAAGTCATTACAGACCACGGGAGTATACGCTTTCACACGCAACCCCATGTATCTGGCGTTGCTGATAATATTTACGGCAATCGCATTTTTTAAGGGCAACTCCTGGACATTTCTGATGATCGCCCCTCTGATGTTCGTGGTACAGACCTATGTGATCAGGAAAGAAGAACAATACCTCCAACGTGCATTTGGCGAAGAGTTCAGCCGCTATAAAAGTAAGGTCAGGCGATGGCTGTAGGTAGATCCAGGCAATTTCTTATACGATAACCAATCCAAATTACAATGTCGATGCGACGCTATCTTACCCTATTCATTTTATTTTTAACATTGTTTGCCTGCCAGAAAGATGACGACTCCAGTCCGGTTGCCGTTGTTGTTGCTGCTTGCCGCATTCAAAAAGAGATGACTGACGACGGACATTCTTTACTCTATAGCTACGATGACGATGGAAACCCAACGAAGATCGAAAGCTACAATCCCTATTACATGACACATGTGCTTAATGTACTCAGTAACGGAATGTCTATCGCGGAAGTGAACAAATTGCATCCCATGACTTTCACTACCTACTATGGCGTGGGGTTTCTTACAGCCCTGCCGGACGTCGCACTTATCTCCGTAACAATGGATAGTGTAACGCAGGTAAACTGGAAGACGTACTTTTTCCATTACGATTTTAGGGGCAGACTCGTCCGAGTCGGCGAGGAAACGGAGAACGTTCAAGGCGATGACGAATGGGAGCTGTTGATTACGTACAATGAACAAGACAATGTCATAAAAATGGTTTACCGACTAACTACGGGCACGCTTAACGTCAGCACGGTGATTGTGGTGGATGGGCATGATCACCATCAGACGCCCTATGCCGGCGTCAAAGGATATAAATTCCTAACTCTCAATTGGGACAATTCCGACTCGTGGCCCATTATAACAGCCTTGAGTAAGAACAACCCGACGAGCTATCGGTTGATCGTTAACGAAGTGGAATCGATGAAGATATCCATAGAATATGAATACAATGAACAAGGGTTCCCGCTTGTGCGTACTGTGGCGAATAAGAACGAAGCCGGCCAACGCACGTATCGTCTGACGTATGAATATGCCTGCCAATGAAATCTACGATCTTCCCTCCTTGCTTACAATAATGTTTCCAGGGCATGCGTAAGAGGTCTGCATGTCGAAGTGTGTCTTAAAACACACGCAACAAAATCCGCCGGCGGTTTGGATTCCTGGCTGCGATGGTATTATCATTAACGTTTGAACGTAATACCACTATGAGCCTGTTTCAAATCTTACGACTTACATCCTTTTTCATCGTGCTGGTGGCCTCTGTGACCTCGTGCACAAAGGCGCCAAGAGAAGCTTCCCCCTACGCCATTTCCAGGTTTCAGAACGTCATCCCCAGGCCCTCCGTGGAAGCAAAATCCGATGGCAAAGCATTTTTGATAACCAGCGCCACCACCATCACCATTGCCAACGACAGCCTTCAACCGGTAGCGCAATACCTGGCCGGCGTGCTCAACAAAGGCACCGGTTATACTATCGCTGTAAAGGTCAGTCAAGAAGCTCCGGCTTCAGGCATCTTCATTACCACCAAACTTTTCGACCACAACCAGGGCCGCGAGGGCTATAGCATCTCGACAGCAGGCGACCTCCTGACGATTACCGGAAAACCAGCCGGTGTGTTTTATGCCACACAGACGCTGCGCCAGCTACTGCCGCCCGTGATTGAAAAAGCTGCTACGCCAGGTATTGATACTACCTCCTGGGAAATAGCTTCCGGCCAAATCGTCGATCGCCCCCAATTCTCGTGGCGAGGATCGATGCTAGACGTCGCCCGCCACTTCTTCGGCATGGACGATGTTAAGCGTTACATCGACCTCATGAGTCTCTACAAAATGAACATCCTTCACCTGCATCTAAGCGATGACCAGGGCTGGCGCATCGAGATCAAATCATGGCCGAAGCTCACCGAGCACGGCGGCAGTACCGAGGTAGGCGGCGGAAAAGGCGGATTCTTTACGCAGGAACAATATAAGGAGCTTGTCGCATATGCGGCCGAGCGTTTTATTACTGTCGTACCCGAGATCGACATGCCCGGCCACATCAACTCGGCCCTGGCATCTTACGGCGAGCTGAACGGTGGCATTCAGGTGCCGAAAGAAGGGCGCATCGAGCTCGACCTGTCAACGCCCGGCGCATTGAATGGAAAGACGCAACCCACCCAGTTGTATACCGGTACTGAAGTAGGCTTTAGTACGCTTCGCTATGAAAAAGAAGAGACGTTCAAATTTATAAACGACGTCGTTCGTGAGCTGTCCGCTATTACCCCCGGCCCGTATTTCCACGTCGGCGGCGACGAAGCGCACGTGACCAAAAAAGAGGAGTATATCAAATTCGTAAACCGTTTCACCGAAATTGTGAAAGCCAACGGCAAGAAAATGATCGGATGGGAAGAAATTGCGCAAGCTGATATCGATAGCAACGTTGTTGTCCAATACTGGAACAAAGAACAGCATGCGCTGAATGCGCTGGAAAAAAATGCGCAGATCATTATGTCGCCCGCGAAGAAAGCATACCTCGACATGCAGTATGATTCTACCTCCCGCATTGGTCTGCATTGGGCGGCCTACATCGAAGTGGACTCCGCCTACATTTGGGACCCGGCTGCGTATGCTGAATCCGGGCAGGTGCTGGGTGTAGAAGCCCCCCTCTGGACAGAAACCGTCGCCAACATGGATGACATAGAATATCTTGTCTTTCCCCGTCTGCTTGGTTATGCCGAGCTAGGCTGGACCCTTGGAGCCAGATCCTGGGATGAATACAAAGTGCGTCTCGGCAAACACGCGCCACGTTTCGACGCCCTGGAAATTGATTACTATAAATCTCCCAAAGTGCCCTGGATGGAAAAAGGTCTTTAAATGATTGCGCTTGATCAGTGCAGCCAACCCTTTGAAGTTGCCTGCCGGGAAAACAAAATCATATACAATCCAATAACAATGATCATAAGAGGCATAACCATGCCGCCAGGACCATATACCGCAATTGAATTACTGATAAAAAGTGAGTGAACCATTTGAATCAGTATCGCGATAAACGCGATCACAAAAACATGCGTCGCGAGTTTCTTTCGAATCAGCAATAAAACACAGGCCAGCGTGCTTCCCCACACGGCAATGGCAAACGCCGCCGTTGCCCACAGCGGCACATTGGTGTATAAAGCACGCTCCTGCTCGGGCAATGCAGCGAGCGCTTCCGGAGTCATGGTAACGTGCATGATATAGGCCATAACGCCCAATAAATTCCAGAGCAATGCAATACTGCTAACGATCCAGAACCAGGTGGCAGGTTTAGTTGATGTTGTCATAGCAGATGGATTTGGTGTATCCGAAGATAGGCAACTATATTCAATTCCGAAAAAAGCGTAATTACTGGAATTCTGTAACAATAGGCCGTTGCAAACGGCTGGTTGCCGAGAAAATCAAATCCCGGCTCTTCTGAGCCGGGATTTTTATATACACTAGAGGCTACAAAATCCAGTTGGGGTATGGAACCAACTACAGGCGATTTTGGCGGTAAATGATGCGTAATTGTACTTAAACTCATATAGAAATGAAAAGGGTAAGCATAATCCTGGGGCTTTTTTTAATAGTGATGGCTGCGGCGTACGGTCAAAATGTACCAAAGACGGAGGTGGTGAAGTTGGTAGAAAGCTCGAAGAGCTGGAACGGCGCGGCGCTGCCGGGCTATCCTGCCGGAACGCCGCAGGTTACAATTCTAAAAATAACGATCCCACCACACACGGCTTTAAAAACGCATAAGCACCCCGTTATCAATGCAGGAGTGGTTTTGAAAGGCGAGCTGACGGTTAGCACAGAGACGGGAGAGTCAATGCTTATTAAAGCGGGGGAACCAATTGTTGAGCTGGTTAATATCTGGCATTCTGGTAAAAACGACGGCAATGAGCCTGTCGAGCTTATTGTATTTTATGCCGGAATAGAGGGCACTCCGATTACGGTGCCGAAAGGTGACGGAGCCCGGGACCATTAACGTATGCCTTCTCACTGAAGCCTTTCCATGACATCAATGATACCTTGCTTCCATTTCGGGTAGAGCTCCTCGTTTTCAGACCAGAGTTCATTTAGCTCGGCATTCTCGGCCAAGACCCTCTTTAAAGCGCGTACTGCCAGGGGCTTCAAATCGGAAACATCTAAATCTTTATGCAGCGTACCGAACAAATTCACATTACTTTCGTCGGTGTCTTCATCGCTATCCGTCCTGAACTGCGTTCCGTTAAGCAAATTGTCCATGTAAGCAGCCGATACCGTAACGGCGTGACATTCGTCATAATCTAAATACTCCTGGCCGATGGCATGCTCAAAGGATGACTTAAAGAATTCCCTCGGATCGTCTTTAATCTCGTCCGTGAATTCGTAGGCAGTATCATCGTCAAATATCCCGTAGTCCCAAGCTCCCATGATTTTATAGTTTATTTATAATTTACATTTTGATAAATACCGAAGCAGTGTCTGCCCTTTCAAAGCTTCAGGCCTAGTACCTGACCATCCTGCGCAGTCACCACTCCAACTTTGTGAAGTAACCGTCTTTTTTTACCGTGATGTTACTATCTTTTCACACTAATTTGAGCACGAGTATACGAAAAAGTTCTTTATTCGCTGGCGTGCCAAAGACTATGCGTGAGAAGTCTTCACGCTATATGTCACCGCATGAGCGTTCTGTATAGCCTGTCGCTGACGATCTTGCTAACCATTACACTGGCCACGGTCCCTAATCCCGGCCAGGTAGCGTCGCCCGCCAGCAGCAGGTGTTTTACACCGATATCGTGCGGGATTGCATGCAGGTTTGCATTTTTCCTGTTAAGCTTATGGCCCCCAACTGCGCCCAAATACCGTCGGGTGTACTTTTGATACGTCACGGGAGTACCGACCTCTAAAATACGGTGATGAAGCATGAGCGACGGGTACACACGTGTCGCGTGGTCGATGAGTACGGAGGCAATGGCCGCCTTTTTCTCGTGATATTCTGCGTCCGGCAAGTCTATCCACGGCGCGATACTGCAATGCGTGGATAGCATAACCGCGCGGAAACCCGGCGGCGCACTTGCATGGTCACCGGCGGCCGAAATAGAGATAAACATGTTGTTGCCGTTTCCGAGCGGCCGATCATAGTCGATTAACAGCTGATGGTGGCAGATGGCATGTGTGGCAACGTTCTCTTCGGGCACACCCAGAAAGACAACGATAGCCCCGCCGTATAAGTCTATGCCTGGCGTCCGGTACCGATCCAATTTTACCTGGACGGACGGAGAAACGATTGCATACAAGTTCTCCAACGGCAGCGTTACAACGGCCTTCCTGGCAGCAAAGGTTGCTTTGGATGTCGTAATTTCCCATTGTTCCCGTTGCTGCAATACCGTCACGGTATGTCCCTTTTTAACCGTGCCGCCTATTTTCTTATAATGTGCTTCTATATAATTAAAATAGCCGCGCATGCCGCCGACGGGACGCATCAGTCCTGATCCTCGTATCGTGATCCCCAAAGCTGCATTGATGAAGGGCGCTTCTTCGATGGTCGTATGCAGCGTATCTTCGATCAACATTGCCAACAGCCCGCGCAGCGGCAGGTCATTCTCCAGCTTAAGTTCTTTCAGTACGTCCAGCATGGTTTTGTTCAGGTACCGCGCCAGGTATAGATTCGAGACACCGATACATTTCACAGCGCGAATAATATCCGCGAGACTGGTAAACGGAAGAACGATCCCCTTCCGACTGGCCTTCCAGAATACGGACGAAACCTTATCCGACAATTTCCAGAATGCCCGGTGTGCGTCGCTGTCGCCAAGTTTTTCTGCCCGTTCTCGCACCCATTTGCGCTGATCGTGGTAAAGCGTAACCTGCCGGTCGGGCAACCACGCAACGTAGTCGATGTACTCACCGCCCGGTAGTTCGAGGCCCACTTCCGCGCAGAACAATCCACCGATACCGTTCTCCTGAAAATCAACAAGGGTCGTTGCCCCCACATCGAAAGAGAAACCTTGTTTAGTAAAAAAGCCAGCGCACCCTCCTAGCTGGCCGTGCGCTTCTAATACCAACGTTGAAAAGCCCTTTGCCTGCAAACGCAAGGCACACGACATGCCGGCCATCCCACCGCCTACAATGACAACATCATACATAACTTTCGCATAGCTACATATAAAACGACAAATATGCCAGACCGCAAGAAAGATGCTATACCCGATCGACCCTCACCCCAAGCAGGGGGTTAAATAAAGTTTATTAAAATGTTCGCGTTTTTGCTAAAACGATTAACTTAGTGTCTGGATATACGGTATCCGTTTTTATTTCTGGAATTTTGTCTGGTGAGATTTGAAAAATCGCAGTAATGCGGTTTACGGTTATTCCTTTGTCCTGTCCTGAAGAATTGTAATGCTGAACGTGATCAGTATAGCAAACCTCGTGTCCTGCCTATTGGCGGTGCGGGGGACTGTGCTCATATTGAGTGTGATTGTATGATGTGCATTACGCTGCCGTTTTGAATTACTCTTAAACAACCAACTCATATGAAAATCACCCGTGTCTTGCCCTATGCGCTGTGCATAGCGCTCACCCTTCCCTCCTGTCAACAGGATTCCATTCAACCCAACACTCCCGACGAGACGGTGTTCGGCACTGCGGCCGCTGCGCCGAGTCAGTACGGCACGTATACGATCAAAAACGCCGCCGGAAATTTATTTATGGAAGTAACCGGAAATCCAGGGATCAACGAGAAGTTCAAAGACGGCACCAAGATCGTTCAGTGGAGCGCCACGAGCGCCGGCGACCTCTGGCAGAAGTGGCAGGTCATTTATAAACAGACTGTCAACAGCATTCCTTACTATGCCCTCATGAACCTTCATAGCGGCAAAGTGCTGGACGTTCCCAACAGCGGCACGGCCAGCGGGTTACAGTTACAGCAATACCGGTACAACGGCACGAACGCGCAGCTTTGGGAGTTCCGCGAAGTGACCGGCGGATATGCCATTATCAACAAGGGTAACGGACTGGCTGTCACCAATCTGAACAGCTCTACCGCGAATGGTACCGCCATCGTGCAACAAACCTATTCCGCGGGAGCGGCCAACCAACGCTGGATCCTCACGGCGCTTGCCGCCGATTCCTACCTCGACGACGAGGTGACCCGGTACTTTCAGCGGAACAGCACGTCGCTGGGATCGGTGGCCTGGGACCAGGGAAGCAGCATTCCGTTGACGTGGAGCGGCAACAATGGAAAAGTGCTTTGGGTAACGCAAGACGCCTGGGACGGCGCCAAGCTTCAGTCGAACGGCATGTTCAACTGTACTGATTTTTTCGACTATAACAATTCCATCATCATTCAGCAGGACAAGACCAACTGGCTTCCCGACGACCCCAACATGACCATCAATAGCCCTATGGGCAGGCCCAAGCAGATCTGCAGCAATCAGGCTGGTACCAGCTGGAGCTGGCCAGGCAACGGCGTGGAGATCGGCGATAAGGTGTATATGCACTGTGGTGAGGGCAACGGCTTGAACATGACCAATCAGTCGATCTACGTGCTGACCCAAAGCACCGGTACATTATGGACCGTGCAACGCACTACTCCCGCCGGCATGTCGGGCCAGACCGACATTGGTTACGCCGCGGGCATGGTCAAGGCCAGCGACGGCTACGTGTACGTTTACGGCACGCAGGCCACCAGCTTCGGCTATTTGAACAATGTACATGTGGCGCGATTCGCTACCAGCAGTCCGAATTCGTGGACGTTCTGGAACGGCTCCAGCTGGACCAGCACGCCGACCACCGGAAACGGGGCCCGCATCGCGGAAGGAAAAGGTACCGTGGCGATCAATTACGTCAATGGAAAATATGTTATGATCACCATGGACCAGGGTTTCAACTGCGACGCTCCGAGAAACATCTACACGGCAACGTCGACAAGCCCGACAGGACCATTCTCCGCGGCCGTAGAAGTGTATAAGATCAACGACTATTTCCAGGGTCAATACACGCGTTACTATACGCCTAACGTTCATCCTACGTTCACGAACGGGCGTAACGAGTTGCTCATCACCTATTCCGTTAATCAGTCGGCCTGCGGCGTGAGTGACTGTGTCAACAACTTCATCGACCCGAATTATTACCGGATACGCGGCTTGCGCATACCCTATTCGAAGATCGGATTGTAAGGTGAGCTGACATCCCATATAAAAAAACAGCATGCTATTCACGTCGCTGCCCATGCGGCCGTGAATAGCATGTTCTATCAGCCCGCAGATCGGGGAACCGCGTGACCAAAAGTAGATGGTCACTCTTGAGTTTTAAGGTAGGTTATTTAATTTTGGATAAAATATCCCGAATGAAAGAGCATCTGCCAACCTTATTAAAAAAGTTAAAAGAGAATTCACTCCCGTTTAAAGAGGTGATTGAGTTTATAGAAACGTATTATCAACATCAGCCAACGGCCTTTAAAAATGGAGCGTTGCATAATGAAGCAACTCAAAATCAGGGGAGTGCAAAGGTTTTTACCTTCGCGCAACTAAATACGCTGGACAAAGAAGACACCCTTTATTTATTTGCAGAACATTATCAGTCCGTATTAGAGAATCCAACGGGAACGGATCATCAGAATATCAGGCAATTTATGATCCATGGCTGGCCAGGGATCGCTTTTGAAGGGCCGGCCCTCGTTATTAGAACTGAAAATAGATGAAGGGCTGTACGCCGGCGGATTTTATCTGAAGCATAATAATGATCACGGTCGTCAGGCAAATGGCTTTTGCCATCAGCGGCATTTTAATAACAAATTCTTCTGCCTGCTGCTCGATTGTTTTAGGAGTGAAATGCAAGAGATATCCAATCAGCATTAGTATAAGCACCATTTTATAGCCCGAGATAAATTCACTTAACACTCCGGCATTAAAATGGCTGGTAATTTGCGTGAGCACCTGGCCAGCGATTTCGAGGTCGTTAGCACGGAAGAAAATCCAGCAGAAGCAAACGAAGTGGAACGTGAGCAGCCAGCCGGCGCACCGCCAGGGCGTTGTATCGGGAATCGTGATCTTCTCACTGACCCATTTATGAAACGCCAGGGCGCCACCATGAAGACCGCCCCAGATCATAAAGCGCCAGGATGCGCCGTGCCATAGCCCACCCAGCAACATGGTGATCATTAAATTCAGATAGGTTCTGATCCTGCCACGGCGATTACCTCCCAGCGAAATGTACAAATAGTCACGAAGCCACGTGGACAAGGAGATATGCCAGCGTCGCCAGAACTCGGTGATGCTTTCCGATTGATAGGGCGAATCGAAATTGATGTTGAAGTGAAAGCCCAGGAGCAAGGCGATTCCAATGGCCATGTCGGAGTATCCGGAGAAATCGCAATAGATTTGCAGGGCGTAGCCATAGACCGCGAAAAGATTCTCAAGTCCCGTGTAAAGCGTGGGCGCATCGAAAACACGGTCGACAAAGTTGATGCTGATGTAGTCTGAGATAATCGCCTTTTTGAATAATCCGCAACCGATCAGAAACACGGCGCGGCCAAACATTTCGCGGGTTACGATCGTAGGCTTGTAAATTTGAGGAATAAAATCGGCCGCGCGAACAATGGGGCCCGCGACCAATTGCGGGAAGAACGAAACAAAAAAAGCGTAGTCAAGAATATGATCGACAGGTTTTAGTGTGCCCCGATAGATATCGAGCGTATAGCTGAGGGATTGAAATGTAAAAAATGAAACCCCTACGGGAAGGAAAATATCAAGGGGCTTGAACTCATTGCCTGAAACCGAGCAAAATGCTTCGTATAATAAATTGGTGTACTTAAAATACCCCAGCAGTCCCAGGTTGATCACCAGGGTGAGTGCTATGAAGAATTTCTTCTTCCATTGTTCGTCGGTATTGTAAATCAATTTTGCCAGGGTAAAGTCCACGATTGCGGCAAAAATCAGTAAGACAAAATAGATCCCACTGGACTTGTAATAGAAGTACAGGGAGAATAGTGTTACGAATATGAGCTTAGGCCGTTGTGTGTGGCTTAACGCATTATAGACCCATAAGAACACGGTAAACAAGAGCAGAAAGAAGCCACTGTTGAAAAGCAAGGGCTGGTCAGCATGGTAAACAAATTGTTGCGCGAGTTTATGGATGTCGAAGGGAAACATAGTTGTTGTAGCGCTTCATGATGGCCTGATAAAAAAGATCGCCCTGATATGCATATCCGTCTCTGGAGAAATGTATGCCATCGGGGCGAAGTAAGCCTTTGTTTTTCCATTGCATGGCTGAATCTTTTCCGCCGGTAGCTTTGTACATATCCCAAAAGGCCAGCCCGTTTTCGACTGCATATTGAATGATATGGTTACGCATTGTTTCTACGCCCGGGTTGGGTTTTATCTTTTTGCGGAAAGAATCGGGAGGTGTGACCAGGATAAATTTTGCCTGGGGATTATATTCTCTCAGGGATTGCACCAGTTTATCAATATGTTGTGGTATCGATAGATCGAGGGCAGGGTAATCGGCGGCTTCGTTCGTGCCAAGGGAAATTATAATGAGGGCAGGATGCAAGGCTTGCGTTTGCCGGGCAAAATGAATTGCGGCATTATAGTGCGCATACTTTGCTCCATTCACACCGATGGCGTGATACAAAATGCCATGACGTCCATTTTCAAGGTTAACACCGAAAATAGTTGCCTGTCGCTGTCCCTCGTTTGGATTTACCGTATAAATGCTTGTCTGCTCTACGGCGCGGGGCAGTATAACCCTGGAGGAATTCACAAACGGCCCATCCGGATAGGGTCCGATGTATGCCAGCTCAGCATTGGCGGTATCGCGTACAGAAAAGTGAAAACTGGCACTGTCTTTTTGAAAGAATACGGTTACTGCATTAAAGCTGTAGTCGCGCTGCTCACTGCTGTTTACCCGAATGGTAAGGTCTGTTTGAGGTTGGCCTGTGCTGATCGTTACGCCACCGATGCCAATGGGAAGCGGCTGCGTGGGGTGAACGCAGCGTTTGGATTGCCAGAGGGACGATGATGACGTGTGGAAATTTGCAGGCTCGTTTGTTCCGGCAACTCTGTAGGGAACGATTAATCCTCGGCCAGCATTACCAAAATCATGTTGGAAATTTCTGCGTACGACATCGGTGAGAAAATCTCCCTGGATATGAGAATCGCCGATGTGGACGATGTTGATCTTACCTTTCCCCGCTACTTTCAGCCGGATCAGCTCCTCAAAAAATTCCTCGAGGTGGGCTGCATTTTGAATGGTGTTCGCTTCCTCATTCTCCAGACTAAACGTCTTGTACGTAAAATCGACAATAGCCTGTCCGTATCCACCGATGTGGACCAGGAGAAGAAAGGCCGTAACGTATGTCAATTTCATTTTATGAATCACGCGCATGGAAAAGTTAATGATTGGGGCTTGCAGGCAATGCCGGCATCCTATCTTTCGCTATGTCTTTTTGGTTTTGGTTTTGGGCTTTGGTTTGCCCTTCGATTTTTGTCTCGGCTTTTGCTTCGACTTCGGTTTTTGCGTTTGCACCTGTTTTTCGTTATAGGATTTTTGCTCGTGCAGCAGGCTCTTGGCCATCAGGCTCGAGAGTTTCCTGCCTCCTTTAAAGTTCAGGTGGGTGTAGTCTTTCGCCGCCAGGGGTGGTTTTGCTTCTGCCAGTTTTACCATGCTGTTTTCTCCGCCCATGGCCTCGTACAGGTCCCAGAAGGCGATGCCGGTGCGTTCTGCAATGAGTCGTTGGGCGTCTCGCATGGCGGGAATGGCTTTCATGGTCTTGAATTCGCCGGTCGTGTTTGAACTTCGGTCGCTTACGCTCATGAGCAAAATACTCGTTTTCGGAAACAGACGTTTGAGCTTATTGACCACGTTAATCATACGCTCTACGTACCAGCCATAGTTCAGCGAATCTTCGAGCACGCTGTTGAGTCCGTATTGAAGAACAATCAACTTGTAATTACGATGTTTATTGAATTCCGCGAGTGTCGCATCGGGAATTTTGGCCAGGCCCATGCCTGAGTTTCCACGGATGGAAAAGTTGTCGACATAAATACCTTCACCGTTTTCAAAACTGGCGCCATACATTTCCAGGCTGTCCGGCTGTTGAAACTGAAAGCGGATGGCGCTCATCTTTTTGCCCCGGTGCGACCACTCCTGCAGCTTGCCAGATGTTTTGAGATTTTCGGTGTGGTTGATGGTGTCATTGACCGTGTAGTCGATGACGGCATGCCCTGTATTCTTGTAATACAATTTTACGGTGTTGAAGTCGCGCAAAAACCGCTGGCGTGACGGTTTGTACTCGACCTGGTTTCCTTCCTGTGGGAGAAAGCAGAATCCCGAGGGGCCGGGCAGCGCGGAAGAGTCTGTTTTACCGAGCAGCGAATAGGTTTTCCAATGCTCGAATGTATGCCGGATGGTTGAGCGGAATGCGGCTACTTCGGACGTGATAGGAACGTAGCCGACGCCTTCGCCCCCGAAGATCTGCTGCAACGTATCCCGCAGGCTGCCGCAAAACACGTCTCCTTCTACAAATGAATCGCCATAAAATGCCACCCGCACAGCTTTATGCTTTTCGTGCATTTCGTTCAGCGCCCGAATAAAGTGCTTCAACGCGACACCGTCCGGGCTGTAATTTTCGATGCAGGTGAGGCCCGGAGGGCAACCGGTTTTAGCGATATGGGTGGCGGAGTCCATGTTCTTTTGCGACGACTCCGTTTTTATAGAATCCAGGGAGATTTGTGGGTTGTTGGACGGGGCATGCCCATCCGTGCGGATGTCGGCGACGGGATCGACCTTCCGGAACGTCCAGGTGCCAATCGAAAACCTGGGCAGCAGTGAAAAAAGGAATAACAGACCGACGACCCACAGGCAAAGTCTTAGCGGATCACGTATGTTGTTGTTGAAGGCCACGATGAAGGTTAAAAAAATCAGCCATAGGGCTTACAAAAAATTTCCTCGGGTAAAAATAGTAAAATGAACGTTGAAACGCCCTGAATCGGGCGGTATTTGTTCGCCATCAACACCTGCCGGTTCTTCACTCAATAGAAGGTTGGCTCTCCTCCGGTTTGCTTTCACAAGTACTTTCGCCGAAGTCTTAACGTGATCTCGTTGACAGCTCAGGTCGCTTGTGATCCCTTAAAAGACGCCGTTTTTTTACGTACCCTTAAAAGGGAATTGACCCCCCCCCGGGGCAGTGCTACTTTACGGCTATGAAACGAAATTCTTTTCTCCAGGCGCTGATCGCCCCGTTGGCTTTACTGATAACGCCAGTATGGGCGCGTGCCCGTTCCTGGATAGGCTCCCGCGAGGTCAAAGGCTTCCGGGTAGAGGCGGGAAAAGATCGCTCGGGTAAAAGTATTAGTCTTTTTGAGGGTGATATATTCTATACCAAAGTTTCTACCCAGGATACAGACGGCGACATCTTTGTTTTCGAATCGACCCGCCTGAAAGAGGGTGGCCCGCCGTTGCATTTTCACTACGAGCAGGATGAGTGGTGGTATATCCTTCAGGGCGAGTTTCTGTTTCGGGTGGGCGACGAGACTTTTCGCGCCAAAGCGGGCGATAGCGTGTTCGGTCCACGTCGTGTTCCCCACGCCTTCGCCAAAGTGGGCGAGGGAGAAGCACGTATGCTTATGTTCTTTCAGCCTGCGGGAAAAATGGAGGCTAATTTCCTCGCTATCAGCCAAGGTGTTACAGCAAACATGACAGAGGCAGAACGCAAAGCCTTTCGTAAGGAACATGGATTGGAAGTCGTAGGCCCGCCGATTACCCACCTCAAACAGTAGTTCCTGACTGTGGGTGGCCCTACCCTACCCTTGGGGTTGAGGGAACGCGTGATTAGCGTTCTGTTTCATCCCTTTCGTTAACGTGAGATATCGCTGATCTCACGCAGGTAATCTCCCTGAATGTCTTCGTGAAGTTTTCCGAGAACGGCATTGATTTTTTTTAGCTGTTGCTGGTACATATTAAAAAGCACAGAACCCTGTTGCCGAGGAACGTGTGCTTCTTTCATTTTTGTACAGAAAAAAATGCGTACTTCAAGCTCAGTCTGTTTTGCGCCGGAGTATTTAATCTGCTTATTGGCAATGCGCAAAATCTTCCGGAGTGTTTTTTTAAGGAGATAGATATTGCTCGGCAAGGTCTTGAACTGTTCCGTAATTTCTTCCTTTATATTTTCAATATACGCTTGCTCATGGTGAGACTCAAACAAAAGATACGTGAGCAATTCTTTGTTTTCCTTTTTATATTTTGCCATACGCATGCAAAGCGCAAGCAGCGTCTCCGGCTCAAGGGTGCTCAATTCTCTTTTTATCTCGTTTATGGAAGAAGCAATCATCTGAAATACGTTGTCAATGTTAGATTAGATCAGTCCGGTGTATTGGGGTGGTAAGATACATCGACCTTCTTAAAATCGAACATAACTGATTGACTAACATCGACAACGCGTACGAGTCCCGGTTTTTGATCGCCTGTTCACAAACCAGGGGTTCACGACTCTTATATTTTTGTTTTCGATCTTTCCTTCGCTTCCTGACTCAACGGCGTAAAAAAGTTAACCAAATTGCCGTCGGTGTCCCGGAACAGCAACGAACGGTTGCCCCAGGGCATGGTTGTTGGCTTTTGCACTACCTGGCTACCCAGTATATCCGTCAACTGCCGGTACTTGTCGTCGACGTCATCCACCATAAATTCTATGATAACGGAACGGTTGTTCGCGGCACTGGCAACATCACTCCCTCCAAAAAGAGCCAGGGTACGCGTGCTTCCGATCGCCAGGCCCCCAAGAGGGGTTCGGAGTTCAGCAAAGTCGTCCGTATACCATGTAAAGGGCATTCCTGTGACGTTCTCATAAAATTGAACCAGGCGCTTAATGTCACCCGTGATAATGCGGATTGAGGATAAATTCATTCGTTCATCTGTTTTGATAGTACAGAAAGCAAATAAATTCTATCACAGTGACAACCCTATGTCAGCAGCTCCATGCGTGAGAATTCACCCTGATCAGGACTCATCCTTAATCGTTCGAACCAGGCTAAGCCCGGATATAAGAAAAATAAAGCCAAGAACACCATAGATGATCAATGCTCTTATATCCCGCGTTCCTCCTGTCGTATTCACAAAAAGTATAGCGCCGTAAATAAGGCCGACCATTCCCAGAACTGTTAGTATTGAGCCAAATATTCTTTTGATGTTCATAACTCCTGTGCCGTTTTCTTACTCTTCATAAAAATCCATGCCTCTATTGTACGATGTATGTTGACTGCTTATCCACTTGTAGGGAAATAAAATACACATTTTCTGATTGAATCGCTGTGCCGGACCCACCCTCGGTAGTCACCTGTTTAACATGAAGATACGCCTGCCGCGTGTGCCCGTCCTCATACCGTCTTTGAAAGACTCCAAAAAAACATAATTTTGCCGTCGCTTCCGGGTTCACCATGCCCTCCGGCAAAACTTTGTTGTAACGGATGGCCTGGAGCGACAAGACGCCAGCCGCCGTGTGCTGTCATCAATAAACAACCAAAAGACTATGGAACTGACCACAGAATTGCAAAAAATAAGTTATAGCCTGGGCGTGCTGATGGCCTCCAGCGTACGCTCGCAGGGAGCTGATGCCCTGGATATAGATGCAGTCGCGGCAGCCTTCCGCGATGTGTTCGAAAACAACGATCTTAAAATTAGCCTGCAAGATGCTAACAGCACCGTACAGGCATATATGCAGGCTGCTGCTGACAGGAAACATGCGGGTGCCAAAGAGGAAGGTGAGAAATTTCTCGCCGATAACAAGCTCAAGCAAGGTGTTACCACTACCGCCAGCGGCCTGCAATACCGCGCACTAAAGCTCGGCAACGGCAAAACCCCAACCGCCACGTCAAAGGTAACGGTACATTATACCGGGAAACTGATTAATGGAAAGGTGTTCGATAGCTCCGTCCAGCGTGGGCAGCCAACAACTTTTGGTGTCAGCCAGGTTATTCCCGGCTGGACTGAGGCCCTGCAGCTCATGCGCGAAGGCGACAAGTGGCTACTTTACATTCCTTATAATCTGGCCTATGGTGCAGGTGGCGCGGGTGGTGACATTCCGCCTTTTGCCACCCTGATCTTTGAAGTAGAGCTGATCACTGTAAAATAACGGCACGCTCATGGTAACCGCCATGAAGCGTCGAAGCAGCCCGATACTTGCATAGCCCGAAGGAATAGTACTTTTAGTTTGCCGGAGTGGCAACAAACTCCCCTTCCTCGAGGTCCTTGGCCACGTGGCCTGTGTTACGCTTTTTTGAATAGTCTTGATAACCTCGGGCCTTTTCCTGATTCTTTTATTACAGGTATATTTTTGAGGCTGTAATTATTAAGTAGTTACCTGAGTCACCGGTACTGGGGCTCTACGATCTCTCATCTTGAATTTATTTTGTAATTTCATTTCCATAAATAGATTTAATATGTCGTTGATTATGGTCGATGTGGAAACCGACGGATCTATACCGGGTGATTATTCCATGATTTCATTTGGAGCTGTTTTGGTAGATGACAAACTTGACAAAACTTTTTACGGGCGTCTGAAGCCCATCTCGGAAAAATTCGTCCCGGAAGCTTTACGAGTTTCAGGTCATTCGAGAGAGGAGACGTTGACTTTTCCGGAGCCCCAGTCCGTAATGGTCGATTTTGAAAAATGGATCCTGTCCAATAGTAACGACAGACCCATTTTTATAAGTGACAATAACGGATTCGACTGGATGTTTATATGCTGGTATTTTCACCATTTTTTAGATCGAAATCCGTTTGGTTTCAGCTCGCAGAATCTCGGCAGCTTGTATAAAGGCATGCAAAAAGATATGTATGTGAATTTTAAACATTTGAGAAAGACAAAACACACGCACCACCCGGTCGACGATGCAAGAGGAAACGCAGAAGCGTTGTTGGCACTAAAAAAGGAAGGACTCAAGTTTTCATTTTAACGGATCTGGGATTATGAAGCCATTCATAGATCCTCCCGTGATGCCGGTTACAAATGAAACAGCGGAGGAACGGCTAAAGCAAAGTGTCCCCTTGTTTAATACGCCCGGTCTTCCATATATTGAAAAGCGTGGTATTTCCCCGGAGATTGCACATACGGCATCCGTGCGTTTCGATGCCAACTGGAACGGCCGACCGGCCCTGATCGTGCCGATGGTGAATTCCGATCACACGTTGTGCTCTGTTCATGGGCGCTATCTGAGCGTCACGGGCAAGCAGAACAAAATGTTTACTATCGGACCAGGCGGAGGAGCCCTGTATGTCGGTCACGGGTGGAATGCCGAGCCTGTTATTTTGGTCGAAGGTCTTTTTGATGCGTTGTCATTGGCTATGTGCGGCTATAGTGCGGTGGCGACTGTGGGCAGACATGCGCCGTGGTTGCCAGAAGTTTGCAGAGACCGTCTGGTAATCTTAGCGTTTGATAGCAACCGTCCGGGCGAAACCGAGGCAAATTTCTACAAAGCATTTCTAAAGGGCGCGCGTTGCTATCGGATCACACCCCCTGGACGGAGCAAAGACTGGAACACGGCGCTCATGAAACACGGTCAACATGGCATTGAGCTGTGGTTGAAAAAGAATAACATAAAAAATTAATTCATCATGGTCAACGTTACTCACAGCGATTACGAGGCAAGCGCAATCCGTACATACGCAAAGCCGCTGCCGTTGAGCGTTTGTTTTCGCGTTACGCGGTTTTGCAATGCGCGTTGCGGCTTCTGCCTGGCCCCGCCGGACGGTGGGATTCATCCACCCGCCGGACAACTGAAACAATACATAGATTGGTTGATCGAAAGAGGTGTCAGACGTATTCATTTTTGTGGCGGTGAGCCGACAATACATCATGCACTTCCGGAACTCGTCGAATATGTTTATGCTAAAGGAGGAAAACCAATGCTGACCACCAATGGAATTTCGCTTTCTGACAAGTTAACTACAGTGCTTAAAGCTACCGATACAAAAGTCAAGGTGAGCCTCCATGGCCCCTTGGCTTTTCACGACCGAATGGTGGGCCGTGAAGCTTTTGATGCCACTACCAATACAATACGCAGACTCATCGCTTCGGGAGTACGGACCTCGATACAAACAACGATCGTCCACGAGCACCTGGAAGTGATGGATTGGATGATCGGATATGGCCTGCAAAACAAGATAAAAAGCATTAGCTTTTTGCCCTTTATTCCGCGCGGAAATGGTTATAGAGATAGGGGCATTTATGAGCTTTCATATCGCGAGCGTCGCCAGTTGCACGATCTAGTCAAACAGAAAAGAAGAAAATTCAATACGATCATTGACTTGCAGCTGCTTGATTTTAATGTAAAGCCGGTCCCGGTGGTTGAACCCGATGGACGTATCATCATGGAAGGCTCCATGGAATCAAAGGACGTGTTACTCGATCAGATATTACGGTAGACGAGCACCCATCTGGAGCGCACAACCACAAGTACGCAAGGAGCATTCCCAGTGAAGTAGATATGCAGGGCCTACAATTCTCCTTACCGAACAATGACGTCAGGCTGTTTTAGGATTTGTGGGGAACAAAGCACGATTGAACACTACGATTTCTTCATGGGAGGGCTGCGTTACGCGTTCTATGAGTTGAGCGATAGCAGAGTCCCTGATGTGAGCTGCCTTCTCTTTTTCTCCCGCATCAAGGGCGTCTTTAAGCTCGGTTGTATTGAGTTCAGTACAATAAGCAGGTGTGCCCGGCTGGTGTCTCCATGAATCAGATAAAGACCCAGCGTCAACAACATCAAAACCCACTTCATTAATTAATCCAGATATGGTGGCTTTCGCCTTTTCGTCATCTCCAGAGATTGCCATCGCTATTCGTCCTTCCGCACCTTGGGGATTGCCGCCATGTTCAAGGGTATGAGCTAATAAGTTGTTGAATGCCTTAGTAACAGGGCGTCCTATTTGCTCAGCCACCCATTCGCCTTCGACTTTACCATCCTGGAGTTCCGGAATATCTCCATCGCGGAATGGATAATAGTTAGATGTATCCACTACGATTACATCCTTTGCAATTCCAGCAAACAAATCTTTGGGAAAACTTGGAATTACTGTGGTCGGAACAGACAAGATCACTACCTCTACGTCCCTGACAACATCATTAAGTGTGGATGGTGAAGCACCTAATTCCCGAGCTCGGGTTTTTAATTTAGAGCCATCTGCACTGTACACCTTTACTCGGTGTCCGGCATTTACTAACTTTTTTGCAACAGTACCGCCTATGGCACCCGTTCCAATTATTCCAATTTTCATTTTTCTAAATTTTAGTATTATCTGATTATATACACCCGACTCGACGTCAAGTTTTAAAGCGCCTTCGGGCCAGCTTCCCCATAATTTTTATACCGCTTCACACACCTCCAGGGTACGCGCATGATGCCTGGCCTTCCGTTGGCTAGCGCCAACCTCCGTGTTCTATTCCCTCTGCCGAATTGCCAACTAGGCGATAATGTGTATTTGTTTACTCTTATTTTCGCCCTTCATCTCTTTGCGGCTTCATTTCTTTGCAAAGTTAGAAATATGCACTTTCCTTTGTATAGTGCTTTCCTAAAGGAAAGTACTATTTCTTAAATCAGCATTTATGGCGCAGAAAAAGGCACATTGTAATTGTCTCGATACAGTGAAACCCGTTCGAGACGCGCTTGACGTCATCAGCGGTAAGTGGAAATTACCTATTATTATATCTGTCGGAGTTGGCAACGACCGCTTCACGGACATACAGGACAGTATTCCCGGTGTTACACCAAAAGTGTTAGCCAAGGAGCTCAAAGATCTGGAGCAGCATAAATTGATTAAGCGCATTGTTTTGGACGAGTACCCCGTGAAAATCTTTTACCAGTTGGAGCCGTATGCCGACACGTTAACGCCCATTATCTATTCGCTTAAGGATTGGGGAATTAACCACAAAAAGAAGGTGACGGGTCAATCAGAAATATAGAGAATCTAAAGTATCGTAATGAATATCATTAAATCCTTGGATGAATCGGCTACCATGGAGATGATGGCATGAAAATTACACCTTTTGATTAAAGTAAATTCTTACCAGCCATAACTCATTCTTCCCTTGCATATCAAACAAGTCTGGATCTGATGATTTGGACGCTAAAGGTATCGTCGAACAACTAATACAACCATCCAGAATTATCAAGTGTAGATCCATTGCTACTCTGGATTCATTGGGCCGGAACTGATGAAAATCATCTTTTATCACAACGAAGATCAGCAGATAAAAACTTCTCTTTTTACAGTTTGCATAAACTTTAAACAAAAAATTCTATGAAAACAAAATCAATTTTAACGATGATGCTGATGCTTTTTGCATTTTCATTTATCCACGCTCAAGATGCGCAGAAAAGGGAAATGCCGCCCAAGCACAGAGGAATGCATCCGCGGCTTCAGACAGATGGTACCGTAGTCGATGATGATGGTAAACCACTGGGTTCCATTAAAAATGGCAAAGCATGTGACGTCACCGGCAAAGTAATCGGGGTAATCTCCGGCCATGGCGATGTGTCAACTGCGAGTGGAAAGATGATTGGAAAGATCCAGAAAGACGGAAGCTACAAGTCTATGAAAGGTCATGTAGTAACCACCGATCCTGACGGAGTCGTAAAAGTGGCTGGAAAGGATATTGCCAAAGTCGAAGCTGGCTATAAAGACAAATCTCACGGCTGCGCGCTCCATTGTTTTTTCAGCTCGGAAAATGAAGATGCAAAAGAAATTGACACGGAGATAAAGAACTAAAATGGCTGCCTACAACCAGGCGCACCTTTTTAAATTCACTGCGTTGGCGTTCATGTAATATTTACTGACAATTCATTCCGAGAGTTGACCGGAGCCGGAGTGTTTAAGATTGCAACCAGCAACACAGTTTCCCTTAGCCGTAATTGTATCGATATACGTCCGCTAATCATAGAAGCACTGAGATCATGATTAAGAAACTGATAAGCTGGTCGATCAAAAACAAATGGATGGTGATCATCATGTATTCCATCATGATCATCTACGGGATGTATTCCATCATGATCATCTACGGGATGTATTCCGTTTATAACACGCCCGTCGATGCAATCCCGGATCTGTCGGAAAATCAGGTTATCATTTATACCGAGTGGATGGGGCGAAATCCCCAGATCATCGAAGACCAGATTACCTATCCCCTAACATCAAACCTCCAGGGCATTCCTAAAGTCAAGAACATTCGTGGTTCAAGTATGTTCGGAATGAGTTTCGTCTTTATCATTTTCGAAGACGATGCCGATATCTATTGGGCACGAGCACGCGTGCTGGAACGGCTGAACTATGCAACAAGATTACTTCCACAAAATGTTACTCCTACCCTTGGCCCTGATGGCACGGGCCTTGGGCATGTCTATTGGTACACTCTTGATGCTCCTGGCTATGATCTTGGAGAACTAAGAGCGTTACAAGATTGGTATGTGCGTTTTGGCCTTCAAACAGTCGAAGGTGTGAGTGAAGTGGCATCCTTCGGAGGATATCAGAAGCAATATCAGGTTGTGGTTGATCCGATGAAACTTCGTTACCATGGAATACCATTGATGGAAGTTGTGAACAAAATCAAAGAGAACAACAATGAAGTCGGCGGTCGAAAGTTTGAATTGTCAGACATCGGATACATTGTCAAAACAACAGGTTACATCAAAAACATAGAGGAGATTGAGAACATCCCGCTTAGAACAGAAAACACCACACCCATAAGAGTAAGAGACATCGGCACCGTACAAATGGGAGGCGACTTGCGCTTAGGGATTGTTGATGAAAATGGTGAGGGTGAAAAGGTAGGCGGAATAGTGATTATGCGCTATGGCGAAAATGCAAAACAGGTTATCGATCGCGTCAAGACAAAAATTGAGGAAATAAAAAAAGGTCTGCCTGCAGGAATAAATATTAAACCCGCCTATGATCGGTCTGATCTCATCAATGCTACCATCGACACGTTGAAGGAAGCGGTTACCGAAGAAATCATAGTAGTTGCCATCGTGCTGTTCATCTTTTTATTACACGTCAGGAGCGCCCTGATCGTTGTGATTACAATACCTGTCTCCGTTCTTTTTGCTTTCATACTCATGAAGTGGTTCGGGATTACGTCAAACATAATGTCTTTGGCTGGCGTGGCATTGGCAGTAGGTGATTTAGTCGATGCAGGCATTGTAATGGTGGAGAATGCAATGAAGACAATTGGTGGTGAAGCCGAAACGAATTGATGATGGAAGAAACACGCATAGATAAGATTGAAAAGTCCTCGCAGCTGATCGGCAAAGCTGTTGTGAGTTCTATTCTCATTACGCTCATCTCGTTCAGTCCGATCCTTTTTTTAACCGGTCAGGAACACAAACTCTTCTCCCCGCTCGTATGGACAAAGACATTTGCCATGATCGGTTCAGGCTTTGTCGCAATCATGCTGGTGCCGGTGCTGATGGCATTGTTCTTAAAAGGAAAAGTCAGACCCGAAAGCAGACACCCTATCAGCAAGTTTCTCACACGGATCTACGGGCCGATCATACGATGGTGCCTGAGATGGAAGAAGGTCACGCTTGGACTGGCGCTTGCCCTGGTGCTAGGCAGTGTCCCACTCGTTATCAGCCTTGGAACGGAGTTCATGCCGTCCCTGGATGAAGGCTCATTGCTATTCATGCCTGTCACCTTGCCGGATATTTCGAACAACGAAGTAAAGCGCCTCCTTCAAGTACAGGATAGAATAATCAAGTCAATACCAGAAGTGGAAAATGTTTTAGGAAAGGCCGGTCGTGCTAACACCGCTACGGACAATGCTCCCATCAGTATGATTGAAACAATAATCATTCTCAAGCCTCAACGAGAATGGCGGGATGGGATTACAAAGGAAGAAATCATCCGTGAATTAAACAGTAAACTGGCAATACCGGGCGTGATTAACAGCTACACCCAGCCAATCATCAACCGAATCAACATGCTATCAACCGGCATAAGGACAGATGTTGGAATCAAAATCTATGGTCAGAATCTCGACTCGATCAATGTGCTTGCACATGAATTTAAAAAACAGCTCGAAGGCCTTGCGGGAGTTGCGGACCTGTATGTGGAACCAATTGTCGGTGGCAAATACATCGATATAAAGATTCGAAAAGAAGAAATAGGGCGATATGAACTTACTGTAGATGACGTTAACATGTTCATCGAAACTGCACTTGGCGGCATGAACGCGACAACCACGATTGAAGCTCGTCAGCGCTTTCCGGTAAATGTGCGCTTTGCACAAGACTACCGCAACACCATCAATCAAATCAAAAATCTTCAGGTGCAGACAACCAATCTCGGTCCTATTCCACTTTCGGCAGTCGCAGATGTTATTGTTACCGAAGGGCCGCCAATGATTAACTCAGAGAACGCTATGCTTCGTGGTACGCTTCTTTTCAACGTCAGGGGCAGAGACATGGGAAGCACGGTTTCAGAAGCCAAGGAACGCCTGGAGAAAGCCATGAAGAACCTGCCCAAAGGCTACTATTTGAATTGGAGCGGCCAGTACGAAAATCAGGTTCGGGCACAGAACAGGTTGATGGTGATCATTCCGATCGTGCTGATCATCATCCTTGGAGTGTTATACCTCACGTTTAATAGCATGAGAGAGGTACTGATTGTGTTAAGCAGCATTCCAGTCGCACTGGTTGGTGGAGCATACTCTTTGCACTTCTTTGATGTCAATTTCTCGGTTGCTGTGGCCGTTGGCTTTATAGCATTGTTTGGTATCGCGGTGGAGACTGGTGTTTTAATGCTTGTCTATCTCAACAACGCACTATACTTCAAAATAAAAAATCATTCTTCCGGCCAGGTGACAAACGAAATCATTGAAGACGCGGTATATGAAGGTGCTGTTCAACGACTTCGCCCTAAACTCATGACCGTGCTAGTGGACGTCATTGGCTTAATGCCAGTACTATTTGCCACCGGGACCGGAAGCGATGTGATGAAGCCAATTACTATTCCCTTTGTGTTTGGCCTGTTGACCTCCACGATCTTTGTGCTTATCGTGCTTCCGGTTATCTATGCTTACGTCAGAGAGCAGGAATTGGCAAAAAGCGGTCGGATTGAACACAAATTATTGGAAGATTAGCCCGAAAAACCCATTTTTTGGGCGATTTCAACGAATTCTATAACGCATTAATCGTAAAGTATAAATCCAAAGTCAAAGAATTACGTTAGATTTGGAGATCAAATGAAGGCAATCCGTTCCATATCAGCCGTTTTGTTAGCCGTCCTGGTGCTGGTTTCAGCTACCAGTTTTACGGTCGGCATGCACATCTGTATGGGTGAAGTTCAAAACATTGCCCTCTTTGGAAAAGCTGACAGCTGCCAGAAAGAAAAAGCTTTACCAGCTTGTCACAAGCACATGAAACCTGCCTGTTGCCAGGATGAGCTTGTTTATCACGAAGGCACCGATTTTAAAGGTTCAATCGAGCATATTCATTTCGTTGCTCCCGCTCCGATGGACATCGAGCAACCTGTTATTCTTATATCAGAAGTTATTCCAGCTTCACCGCTCGCGCAGTTCAAATACTACAACTACGATCCTCCATTGCGATCTTGTGACCTTACGGTCGAGCATCAAGTTTTCCTAATCTGATTTATTTTCATCCATTTTGAAGGGCAACCCGCTCTTCGTGTAATCGCTTTGCTCTAACGCGATCACAATACTCCTCTTTTTACATTCTTCATTTTAAGTCATGATTGAAAGCTTAATATCTTTCTCTCTTCGAAATAGATTCTTAGTACTGCTTGTTGCAGTTGGACTATTTGCCTGGGGAGTCTATTCGGTGAAAGTAAATAAAATAGACGCGATACCAGACTTGTCGGAAAATCAGGTGATCGTCTTTACGGAATGGATGGGCCGTAGCCCTCAGATCATTGAGGATCAGGTAACATACCCACTCGTAACAAACCTTCAGGGCCTCCCTCAGGTTAAATATGTACGCGGCGCTTCTATGTTTGGAATGAGCTTCGTCTATGTCATCTTCAACGATGACACCGACGTATACTGGGCCCGCGAGCGTGTTCTCGAACGACTCAATTATGCTACCCGTCTCTTGCCGGAGGGGGTCACTCCTACCCTCGGCCCGGATGGAACAGGCGTTGGCCATATTTTATGGTATACCCTCGATGCACCCGGAATGGACCTTGGCGAACAACGCGCCATCCAGGACTGGTATGTAAAATTCGCGCTGCAGAATGTACAGGGAGTAAGTGAGCTTGCATCGTTCGGGGGCTTTCAAAAACAATATCAAATCACGGTTGATCCGAACAAGCTTAGCTATTACGGGCTTTCTGCACAAGAGGTCATTCAGTCCGTACGCGCCAATAATAATGAGGCAGGTGGAAGAAAGTTCGAACAAAGCGACATCGGATACATCATTAAGACCACTGGCTACCTTAAATCAATAGAGGAGATCGAAAACATTTCTGTAAGGACCGTGAATACTGTTTCAGTCCGGGTTCGTGACATCGCAACCGTTCAGATGACGGGCGAAACACGCCTCGGAATTTTTGATCAGGACGGAGAAGGTGAAGTGGTCGGTGGAATTGTGGTGATGCGCTATGGCGAGAACGCGGATGAAGTGATCAAAGCGGTGAAGAAGAAAATGACTGAAGTAGCGAAAGGGTTTCCGCAGGGAATGAAATTCGATATCGTATATGATCGTAGCTACCTGATCGAGGAATCCGTATCCTCTATCAAGACAACATTGATCGAAGAAATGATCGTGGTGTCTTTGGTGGTCATTGTGTTCCTGTTCCACTGGAGGAGCGCGGCTAGCATCATCATTCAGATCCCCATCACGATTGCAACAAGCTTCATTTTTCTGAATGCGTTTGGTATTACATCCAATATTATGTCGCTGACAGGAATAGCACTTGCCATTGGGGTCATCGTTGATAACGGAATTATCATGGCCGAGAACTCTTATAAAAACCTGTCCCATCGGTACTCAGAACTAAACCCCGAGGACAAGTAACAATTAACGTATGAAACTCTTCTCTCGAAAACCATATAACAAAATAGATGATGCCGAAAGGCTTGCGATCATCGAGAAATCCTCTAAGCAGGTTTCACGGGGTGTCTTCTATTCAACCATCATCATCATAACATCATTCCTTCCTGTGTTTATGCTCACAGGTCAGGAAGGAAAGTTATTTCACCCACTTGCCTACACAAAGACATTCATCATGCTGGTTGATGCGATACTCGTTGTAACGCTCGCGCCCGTTATAATCTCCTTTTTTATGAAAGGAAGATTCAGGGACGAAAAGCACAATCCTATCAATCGGTTTCTTGAAAAGATCTACGAGCCAATCATCCGCACCTGCATGAAGTGGCGTAAAACAACGATTGGTGTCAACATCCTCGCATTGGCGGTCAGCGTCCCGTTGATGATCGGCCTTGGAAGTGAATTTATGCCGCCACTGGATGAGCAGTCTATCCTTTTCATGCCTGTAACACTTCCGGATGTATCAAATGAAGAGGCGAAAAGAATTCTTCAAGTCCAGGACAAGATCATTAAGTCTGTCCCCGAAGTTGACAAAGTATTGGGCAAGGCAGGCCGGGCGAGCACAGCAACGGACAACTCTCCTATCAGTATGATTGAAACGATCATTATGCTGAAACCAAAATCAGAATGGAGAGAAGGAATCACCAAGAATGACATCATTAATGAGCTTGATGCTAAAATGCAGATTCCGGGAGTTGTGAACGGCTGGACTCAACCCATCATCAACAGAATAAACATGCTGGCTACCGGCATCCGAACGGATGTTGGGATAAAAGTATACGGCCAGAACCTCGACAGCATCGCGGTACTCTCTACAAAAGTAAAAGCCGCGCTTGCAAATGTTCCGGGAGTGAAAGACCTGTATGTAGATCCGATTACCGGAGGAAAATACCTGACGATTGATATCAACAGAGACGCACTCGGCAGATATGGATTAAGTGTGAATGACGTTAACATGATTGTAGAATCCGCCATTGGTGGTAGTCCTATCGGCCAAACCATCGAAGGGCGTCAACGCTTTACCATCAGTGTGCGGTTATCGCAAGATTATAGAAACAGCGTAGAGCAGTTAAAGCGAATTCCTATTCAGACACCTGCACTTGGAACAGTACCTCTCTCCGCCGTGGCGGACATCAAATTCGAAAATGGACCGCCAATGATTGTGTCTGAAAATGCCCTGTTACGAGGTGCCGTGTTGTTCAACGTAAGAGATCGCGATCTTGGAAGCACAGTTCAGGAAGCAATGGAGACGCTGAATAAAAATCTGGATGCCCTTCCCAACGGATATTATCTCGAATGGAGTGGCCAATACGAAAATCTCATCCGCGGAAAACAAACGCTCATAGTCATTCTACCGGTTGTATTGTTGATCATTTTCGTATCGCTATACCTGGCATTTCATTCCATCCGCGAGGCATTCTTTAGCTTGATTACAGTTCCCTTTGCTCTGATCGGTGGAGCATACATGGTATACTTCTATGGCGTTAATCTCTCCGTTGCCGTGGCCGTTGGTTTCATTGCCCTGTTTGGAATCGCTGTAGAGACAGGCGTAGTAATGGTGATCTATCTGAACGATGCTATGCAGCAGCTCGTCAAACTCAGAGGCAATTCAAGCGAAACAATTACGCGCGAAGAGCTTCGGGAATATGTAATCGCCGGCGCGGCTAAACGACTGCGCCCAAAATTGATGACGGTCTGCGTGGCACTGTTTGGTCTGATCCCGGTGTTGTGGGCTACCGGTGTTGGAAGCGATGTAATGAAACCAATTGTGCTTCCCATGATTGGCGGAGTTCTTACATCATCAACACACATTCTTCTCGTGACGCCACTCATCTTCCTGATGACGAAAGAATATGAACTACGGAAATTTGGAAAACTTGAAGTATATGAAGTTAAGCATTAAGATATCTTTCTTGTTTGCAGCATTTTGGATAGGCCTGAATGCTATTGCAACTGCTCAAGTGATCACGCTCGACAGTGTTCTGCATCTTATCGATAAGCAAAACCCAATGTTGCAGGAGTACGACAGCAAAGTCAAAGCCCTGAATACATACGCCGGGGGCGCGAGAAGCCTTATGGCCCCGATGATCGGCGCGGGGACTTTCATGACTCCCTATCCCAACCAAATGTTGATGGATGAACGAGACAAAGGTGCCTGGATGTTCTCCATCGAGCAAGAAATTACCAATCCGTCCAAGCTCAATGCGAATCGCAGATACCTTTCATCAAGGGCCGCGGTTGAAAGTGAAAATCGCTCCGCTCAGTTCAATCAATTACGAAGCGAAGCAAAAACGATGTATTACCAATGGTTAGTGGCCGAACAGAAACTCACGGTTTTAAAAGAGAATGAACGCATCATGGACCTGATGCTGAAACTCGCAAGAATCAGATACCCCTACAATCAGGGAAGCCTTGGAAATATCTATAAAGCAGAGGGAAGGCTGAGTGAAGTGCAGAATATGATCCAGATGACGAATGGGTCTATAGAGGAAAGTTCATATAGATTAAAAAGCCTGATGAACCTTCCGGTCGAAACGCTCATCATGATTGATACAGCAACCCACATCACATATGAACCGAACCAGGTGATTTACGACACAGCAGCGCTCAGCACACAACGGAGCGATATCAAACAGATCGACAAGACAATTGAAGTAATGCGTTTGAATCAACAGCTACAGCGCTATCAATCAAGGCCGGATTTCAAGATCCGATTTGACCACATGCAGCCAATTGGAAATATGCCAACCCAGTTCACTGGGATGGCAATGGTTTCAATTCCGATCGCACCGTGGTCTTCCAAAATGTACAAGTCGGAAGTGAAGGGAATGCAATATGACATCGAGGCGATGAAAAAAGGCCGTCAGGCAATTTTAATCGAAACACGGGGCATGCTAACGGGCATGGCGTCTCAGTTAGCGCGGATGAAGCAGCAACTGGCGAATTATGACTCTAAGATCATTCCAGCGTTGCGGAAAAACTACCAGACCTTAATGTTGGCTTACGAGGAAAATCGTGAACAGCTCCCCATTGTAATCGATGCATGGGAAGCATTAAACATGGCGCAAATGGACTACATCGAAAAGACTCAGGAATACTTTAACATGATCGTAAGCTATGAAAAACAATTGGAGAAATAAATTGTCACTCCCAATTATGCTCCTGCCGTTACTCGTGTTGGTAGCATCTTGCAACAAAGGCGGAGAGCACGCAGAGCATGCGGACACCTATACATGCCCAATGCACCCCACGGCCATTTCTGATAAACCAGGAACGTGTCCGGTATGCGGCATGGATCTCGTTCGGAAAGCTCGTCCCGGCGAAGAAGTTGAAATTACAGAGGATCTTTCGAAACTGATTAAGTCCCCAAGTGAAACCGTCATTGCCTCTATTAAAACGATCAAGGGCGAATACATGTCAATGCCTGTTTCTACAGAAGCGCAGGGCGTAGTAACCTACGACACAAGGAACGTCTATACAATCCCAACACGAATCGGTGGACGACTTGAAAAAGTATTTCTCAAATATGCCTTTCAGCAAGTACGTAAGGGACAAAAGGTCGCAGAGATTTACAGTCCAGAGCTACTGACAGCACAGCGAGAACTGTTATTCGTAATTGAGAACGATTCGAAGAACGAGGCACTTATACAGAGTGCGAAAGAACGTCTAAAACTTCTTGGCGCAACAGATGCACAAATCAACGATCTCATTCAAAGCAAAAACCCAAAGAATACGTTCGCGATCTACAGTACTTATGACGGTTATGTTCTTGCTGACGGGCAACAGACACCGATTGCGCCAATGACATCACCAAGAGCGTCAACATCCGCCGGAGGAATGACTGATGGAATGAGTGGAAATGCGAGCACATCGCCATCTACATCCGCGAGCTCAGCTGTAAGCAAAAGTGACCAACTCATTCGCGAGGGAAGTTATGTAACATCGGGGCAGACTCTATTTAAGGTTGTTAATCCTTCCGCATTACGAGTTGAATTGAACATCGCTTCAACGCTTACTGCAACGGTAAAGAAAGGCAGTAAAGTAAAACTTGACTTCGGTGATGAGCACCGTGACGATGGAACAATTGATTTCGTCCAACCTTTTTTCAACGAAGGTCAGGAATTTCTCACAGTAAGAGTTTATACCAAAAACACGGAACGTCTCCATATCGGACATTTGGTAAAAGCGGTGATCGAAAGTAGCGCAGTTGAGGCACTATGGGTGCCAAAGGAAGCTGTACTTCACCTTGGTGTTGATGACGTAGTCTTTGTAAAAGAGAAAAATGTCTTCAGACCTAAGAAAGTGGTGACTGGCATTCGTACAGAAAAGCACATAGAAATCAAACAAGGGCTTTCGTCATCGGATGAAATCGCCAGCAACGGGCAATACCTGGTCGATAGTGAAAGCTTCATCAAAACGAATAAATAAGATGAAACACATTTTATTCATAACAATCGCATTCATATTCTTCGCTTGCTCGCAGGAAAAGCAAGCAGATGAACATGCAAGCCATGATCGTGCAAAGAAAGAAAGTTCTGCGACAAAATATACTTGTCCAATGCACCCTAATGTGGTGCAGGATGGCCCAGGTAAATGTCCAGTATGCGGAATGGACCTCGTGCCTAAAAATGCCAATACAACCGAAGCTACTGGTGACTTGATGCTAACGGATAGCCAGATAAAACTTGCTAATATCACTACGCAAAAAGTTTCCGTTCAATCCATCGGTGAATCGGTTGTTGTCAATGGTAAGCTTGTAGAAAATGAGGACCTGTCGCAAGTCATTAGCAGCAGGGCAGCCGGACGAGTCGAAAAACTATTTATAAAAGAAACGGGGCGTACAATTCAAAAGGGTGAACCGCTCTATGAATTGTACAGTGAGACATTACTTACTCTTCAACGGGAATTCCTGCTAGCCAAAGAGCAATATGATGCACTTGGTTCGTCCGAAACGCGCTACAAATCATTTCTCGATGCTGCGAAGAGAAAGCTACTGCTATACGGGCTCTCCGAATCCCAGGTTGAACATTTGGCAAAAAATAAGAACGCCCAGAATAGAATCACATTCCTTTCTCCTGGCTCGGGGATAGTAACAGAGATTTCAGTATCCGAAGGACAATATGTTTCAGAGGGCGGGGCATTATTTCGGATTGAGAACATAACCCATCTCTGGCTTGAAGCGGAATTATATCCAAATGAAGCCAAGGTAGCGAAGGTTGGTGATAAAATAACCGTGAGAGTAAGTGGGTTCGAAAATCAACCGATTGAAGCAACGGTTACTTTTTTCAGTCCCGAGTTTCGCGCCAACACACAGATTATGTCAATGAGAGCATCGATATCAAACCCGACCCTGTCATTCAAGCCGGGCATGCAAGCACAAGTGTTCTTCAGCCATGCTAACAAGAAAGCTTTATCCCTACCGGTTGACGCAGTGATCCGCGATGCCAGGGGAACTCATGTCTATGTGCAACGAGGGCGTAACACATTCAAGCCACAAATGGTGAAAACCGGCATGGAAGATTTTGAGAAAGTTGAAATCACCGAAGGATTAACCGAAGGTGACACGGTGGCTGTAACCGGTGCATACCTGCTGTATAGTGAAATAATTTTAAAAAAGGGAACAGATCCGATGGCCGGTCATTCTCATTAATAATATGAAAAAGTGCTGTAAAGATGCTTTTGAAAAGCCATTTAACCAGTAATAACCTTAAAAACATGAATACAATAAAAATCAAATCAATGTTCTACTCGCTGCTGGTAAGTGCAGCAGCATTCACGCTCCTGGCAAATTGTTCGGGAAACAAAAAAGATGATAATCACGCTGGCCATGAGGAAGGTGCGGTGAAAGATAGTGCGGAATATGCTTCGGGACCTACCGCAGCTGCGGAAGCCAGTGAGCCCCAGGTCCAGGTTGACGCGAGCTTTCAGAATCAGCTTGCAAGTGTCTTCATTTCCTATGTTGAACTAAAGGACGCCTTTGTTGCCTCTGACGTAAGCAACGTTAAAGACGAAGCGAAGAAAACTGGTGAAGCATTGGCAAAAGTTGACATGAAACTTGTGTCGGGCGCCGCGCACAATGATTGGATGAACTACCTGTCTCCTATCCAAAGCGCATTGAAAGAAATTCAGTCGAGCAGCGACATTGAAACCCAAAGAAAAGCCTTCAGCAATCTATCAGACAACTTATATAAAAGTATCAAGGCCTTTGGCCTGGGGGGAAAAGAAGCGTTCTACGAATTCTGTCCTATGGCTTTCAATAACGAAGGCGCATACTGGCTGAGTGATCAGGCACAGATTAAGAATCCATACTTCGGAGACAAGATGCTCACCTGTGGATCTGTAAAAGAGAAATTAAAATAATAAATGAAACGCAGAGATTTCATAAAACGGTCAAGCCTGTCGGCTCTCACAGCATGGATGGGATCGTCCCTAGTTCTTAACGCATGTCATACCGAAGAAGATATGATTGGAGAATCAAATTGGATTGTCGAAGGCTCCTTTGATAGACCTTTGACAATACCTTACGTCAGCAACGGAAGCGCTTCACTTAATGCGCAATTTAGCGTTAGCGAGTTGCTAAAAGGCAAATCAAGTACAACCCTTTCGTACGCGAATGGATTACTAGGTCCAACGATAAGGGCTAATACCGGCGAAACCGTAAACGTATCCCTGCAAAATAGTCTTTCAGAAGAAACCAATATTCACTGGCATGGATTAATCCTGCCGGAAAACATGGACGGACATCCAAGAGATGTGGCATCGCCCGGAGGAAGCCTGAATTATTCACTGCCGGTCATTCAGCGTGCCGGGACCTATTGGTATCACCCTCATCCACATGGACTGACTGCAAAACAAGTCTTTCTCGGGCTTGCAGGAATGTTCATTATAAACGATGCAGAAGAATCTGCATTGAACTTGCCTTCGGGCGAATTCGAGATTCCAGTCATTATTCAGGACAAACATTTCGAAGGAAACAATCTTGAATATTCTCCCAATGATGACGAGATCATGACTGGCTATCTTGGAGAACAAATCCTCGTGAACGGACAACATGCCCCATTTGTCAATGTTGCATCGCGGTGGTATCGCTTACGAGTACTAAATGGTTCAACGGCTAGGGTCTACAACCTTGGTCTTACCGGCGGAGCGAATCTGATCGTCATCGGGTCAGATGGTGGTTTGCTGCGTACTCCCGAAACAGTTTCAAATATTATGCTTGGACCCGGTGAACGACTGGACGTACTCATTGATTTCTCTGACCTGGCAGTTGGCAAAGAAATCTATCTTGTCAGCAATAAATTCAGTGAATTCAATGTGCAGGGAAGGCAGGCTTTCAGTTTGCTGAAGTTCAAGGTTGATCGCGAAGGAACTTCGGACTTCACACTCCCTTCAACCCTATCCAATATAAGCGCACTTAGTGAGAGCCTTTCGGTCAAAACAAGAACTATCGACATCGCACAGACCATCGGTGGAGAAGGTGGACATGGCGGAATGGGTAGACACTCCATCAACGGAAAGATTTTTGAAATGGACCGTGTAGATGAAACCGTTTCAGCCGGAACAACAGAAATATGGGAGTTCGACAACTTAGCGGGTGATGAAATTCATCCCATGCACATCCATGGCGTTCAGTTCCAGGTATTGGAAAGAATGGGTGCCCGGAACAAAGTGATTGCTTCCGAGAAAGGTTGGAAGGATACTATTCTTCTAATGCCTGGCGAGAAAGTCCGAGTAATTATGACATTCCCGAACTACACCGGTGTCTTCGTATTCCATTGCCACAACCTTGAGCATGAAGACGATGGTATGATGCTCAATTATAAAATAATCTAACGACGACAAAACACAATAGCTATGAAAAAAACAATAATGATTGCTCTTGTTGCGCTGGTGAGCTTCGGAGCTTATGCACAACACGATCATGCTGCACACGGTGACAGCAAAGATCAGGCACAAGGACACGCAACGTTCAAAGACGACAAAATCGGAACGGCATATGCCCACTATGTGCATCTAAAAGACGCACTTGTCGCTTCCAAAGCTGACGAAGCAAAGAAGGCCGCATCAGAATTACAGAAGTCTTTGACCTCGCTGGGCAACGCTAAAAAAGCCACTGAATCCGCATCCAGGATTTCAGCGACTACTGATCTCGAGGAGCAACGCAAAGAATTCTCAACACTTAGCAACGAAATGACATCACTAGTGAAAGCCTCAAAGCTTTCGACGGGTTCGATCTATGTGGAGTACTGCCCTATGGCAAATAATAACGAAGGCGCTTATTGGCTTTCAAATGAAAAACAAATCAAAAATCCATATTTCGGTGACGCCATGCTTAAGTGTGGGTCCGTGAAGGAAACAATTCAATAATAGGTAAACGTCGGTGCAATGACCTTGCTTCGCTACCGCCACAAAGCGATACAATGAGCTGCAATTAACTGATAAGCCATGAAACTCATACACATTTTATTCTTTGCCTGCGTCACATCCATTGCATTCGGACAACTCAACCTTCCGAATGCAAGTCCCGATCAAGAGCTCACGCAGCACCTCGGTTTTACTGAAGTTCAGATCAAGTATTCAAGGCCAAGCGTCCGAGACAGAACTATTTTCGGTGACCTTGTGCCATATGATCAACTGTGGCGAACCGGAGCGCACGATGCAACCACCATCTGGTTGTCCGATTCAATCATGATCAATGGTGTAAATATTCCTTCAGACACTTTTAGCCTTTTTACAATTCCCGGTAAAAATGAATGGACAATCATTTTCAACAAGGTTCCCGAAATGCACGGAACCTCGGGCTATGCAGAAGCCAATGACCAATTGCGCTTCAAGGTTAAATCTGAAAAGGCACCCAGGTTTTACGAAACGTTTACGATAGAGATCAATGATTTGACGAAAGACGGAGCATTCGTTTATTTGCTTTGGGAGAACACACTAGTAAAATTCCCGATCCAAAGTTATGCGGATCATAAGGTCATGGCAGAGATAGCCGATAGAATCAATATTAAGAAAGAGGAAAAGGCAAGTCTATATTATCAGGCAAGTCTTTACTACTTCAATAACAATAAAGATCTCAATCAGGCATATGAATGGGTCAAGGTCGCAAACGGAAAAACACAGGATGCCGCGTACCTCCAGCTTCAAGCAAAACTGGAGGCAGCGCAGCGCCGGGCCAGTGAAGCATTGGTTACGCTATCTAAATCTACCGAGCTGGCAAAAGCGAAAAAACTAGAGCCCATCCTAAAGGCAAATGAAAAGCTAGCGCAAGATTGGAGCAACAAAAAATCCAAAAAATGATGAGATCAATATTGCTAGTCATCGGTATCATCTACTCATTCGTTGTTTCGTCACAAGACATAAAGAAAAAGTACGCTGCTGATCCAGCAACGAGCAAGATTGAGTGGACTGGCAAGAAACTTACGGGTGAGCATTACGGTGAGATTAAGCTTGCCTCTGGTAATTTGATCTTTTCAAAAGAAAAGATATCAGAGGGATCATTTGAAATGGACATGGCCAGTATAAACTGTACCGACATCACCGACGCAAAATCGAACAAGAGACTTATTGACCATCTAAAATCAGAAGACTTTTTCTCCGTAAAACGTTACCCACTTTCGCGCTTCACCATAACTTCAGTCAGCTGCAAGTCGGAAAATGAATGTGATATCACCGGAAATTTGACAATTAAAGACAAAACGAATTCTTTAACCTTTCCTGTGAAACTGAAAAGAGAGAACGATAAGATCGTAGCCAAAGCAATAATGACATTCGACAGAAGTAAGTACGATGTGAAGTTCGGCTCACAGTCATTCTACGAAAATCTTGGAGACAAACTGGTGTATGATGATGTCGATATATCCATCACCTTGACACTAAAACGGGAAGAGCCAAAATAACATTCAAGACAATGGAACAACATCAACAATTCACTTGCCCGATGCATCCAGAGGTAATTAAGGATGCTCCCGGCCAATGCCCAAAGTGTGGAATGAATCTCGTACCTGTAGAGCCGGCAACGAAAGGCGAGCCGAAACATGAACAAGAAGCGCATGTACATTCAGCACATGCGCCAAAACATACTATGTCGGAGCATGATCACAAGGCTGCTGGCGGGCACGCGCATCATGCAGGAATGATTGATGATTTCAAAAGGCGATTTTACGTTACCCTTATCCTGGCTATACCGATCATGGCACTCTCACCTATGATTCAACATTGGCTTGGTGTCGATTGGGCATTCCCTGGGTCTGGTTATATTCTATTGGCGCTCTCAACTGTTGTGTTCTTTTATGGTGGGTGGCCTTTTCTTCAAGGTCTCATTACAGAAGTAAAATCTAAATCACTTGGAATGATGACGTTGGTTGCGGTAGCAATCACCGTCGCTTACGTATACAGTGTGGCTATCGTACTGGGTCTTGAGGGCATGGACTTCTTCTGGGAGCTAGCGACACTTATCCTCATCATGCTTCTCGGCCACTGGATCGAAATGAAATCGATCATGAGTGCCTCAAAAGAACTTGAACTTCTTGTCCAGCTTATGCCTTCGGAGGCACACCTCGTTCACGGAGATCATATTATGGACGTGAAAACTGATTCGCTCAAAGCGGGTGATATTATCCTTGTAAAGCCTGGCGAAAAGATCGCAGCCGATGGGATTATTAACGAGGGCAAAAGCTTTCTTAACGAATCCATGCTTACCGGTGAATCAAAGCCAACGGAGAAAGATAAAGGTGATAAAGTCATTGCCGGTTCTATAAACGGTGAAGGGTCACTGAAAATTCAGGTATCTCATGGTACCAAAGATTCTTACCTATCACAAGTTATCAAGCTGGTTCAGGATGCACAGGATGCAAAATCAAAAACGCAATTGCTCGCTGACCAGGCTGCGAAATGGTTAACGATAATCGCTCTCCTGTCGGGAACAGCTACTTTCATCGTCTGGCTTTTGCTTGGTAAGGATCTCGCTTTTGCCATGGAACGGATGGTAACGGTCATTGTGATTTGTTGTCCTCACGCCTTGGGACTCGCTGTCCCATTAGTAGTGGCAAGATCAACAGCCATCTCAGCGCAAAGCGGATTATTAATTAAGGATCGGACGGCATTTGAGAATTCGAGAAAAATCTCCATGGTTGTTTTTGACAAAACTGGTACGCTCACAAAAGGCGAATTCAATGTAGTGCGGTACGAAAGTCTTGACGGCAAGTCAAACAAAGAGCAAGTACTTCAACTTGCTGCCGTGCTTGAACAAAACTCGGAGCATCCTATTGCTACAGGGATCGTGCGAAAAGCAAAAGGACTTAATCTTCCATCGCCAAAAATGTCAGATTTCAAAGCCATTACCGGAAAGGGAATAGAAGCGACAGTTGATGGTAATAGCATACGCGTAGTTAGTCCCGGATACTTGAAAGAAAACAATATTGCCGTTGAGCAAGCCCCATCATCAAACGCGGAGACAGTAGTGTTTGTATTGTTCAATAATACAGTGATGGGGATCATTGCCCTGGCAGATGAGATCAGGCCTGAGTCAGCCGAAGCAATCACCGTGCTCCATTCACAAAATATAAAGTCGCTTTTACTAACAGGTGATAATAAGGAGGTAGCAAAAGTAGTATCTGAATCTCTCGGCATGGACGGCTTCATTGCTGAAGTGCTCCCGCATCAGAAGCTCGAAAAGATCAAGGAACTTCAACAGCAAGGAAATTTCGTAGCGATGACGGGAGATGGTGTTAACGATGCTCCTGCCCTTGCCCAGGCCGATGTTGGGATTGCTGTAGGTTCAGGTTCAGACATTGCTGCAGAAACCGCCGACATCGTTCTGGTGAACAGCAACCCAAAAGATGTTGCCAATCTTATTTTGTTTGGAAAGGCAACATACCGGAAGATGATACAAAATCTCGTGTGGGCCACTGGTTACAACGTTATCGCGTTGCCACTCGCTGCCGGAGTACTCTATAACGCGGGAATTATGTTGAGCCCAGCCATGGGTGCGGTGCTCATGAGCGTAAGCACCATTGTGGTTGCCTTAAATGCGCGGATGCTTAAGGTATAAACTGGCAGTGGCAAATTACGAAATCCCAAGATTTGCCAGTTCGATAAGAATCAATCTACTAAGCGTGGCAATTCCAGGCACCTCTCCTTTTGAAATTTATAATGGAATGGGTTGCAATACAGTCTTTTCCCAATCCGCATGCTTTTTTTTAAGCTTGTCAAAAATATCCGGATGCTTTTCCCTGAGATTGTTTTTTTCCTGTTGATCGTTAACAATATTAAAAAGATATTCTCCCTCGGCATCCTTTAAGTATTTCCAATCTCCCATTCTGACGGCCTTTTGCCTGACACGTTGAAATGTTCGCCAATAGAGTGTACGCTCTATATTTTTGTTACTTGCTCTCATGACTGGCATCAGGTCTATCCCATCCAAAGGAAAATCGACATGTGCTTTTGCACCTGCCGCAGACAGGATCGTAGCAGTCCAATCCATTGTAACAGCCACCTGTTGCGTCATGGTACCACGGCTAATTTTACCAGGCCACCGGACAAAAGCTGGCACCCTTATTCCACCTTCCCATAGAGAGCCTTTAGATTTAGTTAGACCTCCATTATCTGAATATCTTTCTCCACCATTGTCATTGGTGAATATGACAATAGTTTCATTCGATAGCTGGGCATCATCCAAAGACTTCATTAGTATTCCGACGCCATCGTCCAGGCTTTTCATCATGGCCGCATACACAGCTGGAGATCCTCCGTCTCTGAAATCTACCGAATCTGCATAGGGTTTATCATCGGGACCTTGCCACGGCCAATGGGGAGCCGTAAATGTTACAGTTAAAAAGAACGGCTTATCGTGTTTCTGTTTAATGAATGCTGCAGCCTTCTGAGAAAACAAATCGGTAAGATAACCCTCTTTATCTACTGATATATCATTTTCATAAAGGTCTGGCAGTCGACTGGTACCTTTGTGTGATATATAGTCGGCAGCGCCGCTGTGAATACCGAAAAAATAATCAAATCCATTTTTACCCGGGCGATGCTGGGGACGCGCACCCAAATGCCATTTTCCAATCAATGCAGTTTCATATCCACTTGCCTTCATTAACGTAGCGATGGATGGGAATGCTGGCGTTAATCCGACGGCACTGTCTTTTTTTTCGCCCGTAAGTGGTTCTATTAATCCAACAGGTGTTCTGGCGGGATACCGGCCCGTTATAAATCCTGCGCGTGTGGGCGTGCAGAGCGGCCCGGCTGAATAGGCATTGACAAACTTGATTCCCTGCGATGCCAGTTTATCAAGATTGGGCGTCTGGTAATCTTTACGACCATAGCCAGCCATATCCCCATAACCCATGTCGTCCGTCATTATGTAAATAATATTTGGACGTTGAGAATAAACATTTGAATGAACAAGCAGCGCAAGGCCGGCAAACATTGAAATCCACTTCAGATGGCAGTTGACCAGGCAGAACATATATAAATTATTTAAGTATTGAAAGGCGCTTCGAACATATGGAAAGTCCGGTGTGTGAGAATGACTAGAAGTGGAATATGCAAAAGTTATCGCTGCCGTCCTATTCCTTTTGAATGTATCTACTCAAGTCGGGGTTCAAGGCGAAAAGCCAAACAAGAAATTGAAAAATGGGATTAAAGCATTTAACAAAGGGGCGCTTGAAGAATACATGTTCAAAAGATCGTAGCGACCTAGCCCGCAATAAGCGGCTGCTCGCTTTTACCTGATTTGGCGAATTTGAAGATAGTGCAATGACACCAAAAACCACTGACCATCAGAAGTAATCGCCATCATCAATTTCAAAAACAATGAGGGAAAAGGTCATATAGACCGACTTACGCAGGACTTTCGTTGCTCAGGTAACGTAGGCGTAGCCTTCTTCGAGTAGACAGTAACTTTTAGTGGTCAAAAATCAAACGCGTCTATCACCGCGATATAGAGTACCCATCCGTAATCAACGGCGATCTGATCCCAGGTAGCGTCTAGGAAGTTGAAATTCTTATCGAACAGAAAGATAGTGACGCTATCAGCCTCAGCCTTCCAATTTTAACAATTAGAAGGCTTTTTAGTAGTAGACCGTGAGCTACTATTATCGAACGAAGTTATTGGAAATTTGACCAATTCAAAGAATTACCGGTTCGATGAGTTCCATTCACCTTATCCATCTTAATGCGCTCACCGATGTCGCATCCCGCAGAGTCTCGGTCACGCTACTTGCTTCATGCGAGCAAAGGTAATGTTCATAATGTCACCGCACCTACCGGCGCCTCATGTGTTGAATGATCGCCTCATTAAAAATATTGCCACTATTCAGAAATTCTTCAAGAATAATAGTTCCTTCGGATGCCTGGCAGGTTTCTTCCCACGTAGCCGGTCTTGCACCATCCGAATGCTCTTGTTTAAAATCCGCCCTTTCAAGAAAATTAAATTTCATAATTTGTATCCGTTCGTCATAATCCACACGTAGTGTGTATGAGTAATCTACCTTGTTGCTAACTGGAACAGAAACGAGTAGTGTAAATAGTGAGCTACCGGGTACAAATATTTGATCATACCCGTGACTGATCATGTGACGTATCAGTGTCCTGATTGGACGAGGCATACCGTCAGCGCTAAATGTGGAGAGAATCGCTTCCCACTCCATTCTCAACGTCTCACCGGTTACAGGGTCTCCTTCATGCATGGGTGATGGCCTTGTTCTTCACAATTCGTTGAGTATATTAACATCGCAAAATTCGAGAAGGATCCAAAATAAAAAAGCAAACTCCGAAAAGTTTGCTCTTAAATCGAAAATATAGACCCTACGAGCCAAATATCGAACCGAAATTCCTTCAAGAGTGCCAAAATTTGCGTGAATTGGCGGTTATGATTGAAAATTCTCGTTTCCAGGGAAATCCCCAAATGTCATGATTTTCCGTTGAACCTTCCGTCCGCGTTCGATCGTCACTGTCCGTTAACGTATTGAATCGGAACTTCAAATCCGTTTCTCCATGTCAAAAAAAGCTTTTTTGAAACTTGAAGAACGCTCACATATGCTTAAGAATTACGTCGTAATGGCTTGGCGAAGCCTGCTCAAGAATAAACTCTTCTCTTCGATCAACATCTTTGGGCTTGCGCTTAGCATGTCCGTGTGTATGATCGTATTGATCCGGATAGACGATGCCTTGCGATACGATAACTTTCATCGCGATCCTGGAACGCTCTACAGGATCATTTCGGATGTTGAGGACCAACAGGGAAACAGCTGGAAACTGGCCAGCTCACCGCTACCACTCAAACAAACTTTACAGGATGACAGCCTTCGACGACCTGTCACGCATTTTTACCCGGCTTCCACAACAGCAATGGACGCGTCACACCATGAATTTGATGTGAACGTAGCATTCACTGATCCTTCGTTTTTTGAATTATTCGCATTTACCCTAAAGTATGGTAAGACATCGGCGCTTGCCGAGCCTCGATCCCTGTTCTTAAGCCCGTCGCAGGCCGAACGATTCTTTGGCACCGCCGATCCAACGGGAAAGACACTGACCCTCACGGGCTGGGGTGAATTTTCAGTAGCGGGTGTAATAGATGCCGCTCCGTCTAAGTCGCACATTCAATATGACATGCTGGTTTCCATGACCACAGTGCCTGGGCTGGAGCATATGGGAGCACTTCCAAAGAAGCTGGACTCATGGGATTCATTTGAGTACGGTTATACCTACGTACGGCTCGATACTGACCTTGCGAAGCGGGGACTGTCGAACAAGCTCTCCGGTATTGCCGCAGCGTTGAACAAGGACCTTTCCGGCGGCAGACTAAGCTTTGATCTGCAGGCGTTATCGTCCATTACTCCCCAGGCATCTGATCTGCAGCGAGAGATCAGCCGCGGGCCATCACGGGGGTCGTTGCTTGCCGAAGGCGGCATTGTGCTCATCATTCTGCTTGCGGCGTGCTTCAACTATACAAATCTTTCTGTTGCACGGGCTCTAACGCGCGGTAAAGAAGTTGGTATTCGTAAGCTCTCGGGCGCCCAACGCTGGCAGATTGTTGCGCAGTACGTAACCGAAGCCATTCTTCTCGCCTTTATAGCCCTGTTCCTGGCAAATGTTATTCTCGCTCCTATTCTGCAGTACAAGCCATTTAACGACGGCTACGAAATGGTGCCCGACGTAACCATCAGCCTGAGGTTACTCCTGATGTTCGTAGGATTTGCAGTATTCGTCGGCATGCTGGCCGGGGCACTGCCCGCCTGGATATTGTCGGCTTTCCAGCCTGCCCGTGTTCTCCGGGGCGTTGGCAATCATAAGCTCATGGGTGGTATTTCGCTACGGAAGGCGCTAACAGTATTTCAGTTCTCATTATCGCTCGTGATTCTGGTGTTCCTTGCGACATTTTACAGGCAGTTCGACTACATGGCCAATGCCGATGTAGGTTTTACAACGGCTGGCGTGGCGCTCGTCCCCGCAGGCAGTCATCCGGAAGCGGCTGAAACAGCGTTTCGTACGTTGCCCGGCGTGAGAGGCACCGCGCTAACGTCCGGGTCGGTTGGCGCAACCAACCAAGTAAAGGTTTCGCGAAGCAACCGTGATGAGCAGGGCCTCTCTATGGAATACCATTCCAGCACCGCGGAATGGATGAAAATGATGGAACTTGAGATCGTTGCAGGATCTGCACTACCGGATCATGCGCAGACGGTCGTCGTCAACCAGAAAGCTGTCGCAGCGTTTGAATTTAATGGACCGGACGCCGCCATAGGATCCGTTATTTATCTCCAGGATTCCATTCCTGTAACGATCGCTGGTGTTGTAAAAGATTTCTATATACATGGTTACGGAAATCCGATACCGCCTCTTGTGCTTCAGAACAATCGTGACAAGCTTCAATTCATCGCACTTAAGACCGAGCAGGCCAGCCCTGCCCTGACCGCCAAACTTAAGGAAGAATGGAAGAAGCTAAACCCGTCAGCTTCATTTGAACCCATCTGGCTGGACGAAGAAATGAGAAAGGGCAATGACCAGTCGGCCGAAATTTCCTTGCTGGGCTTCCTTGGCTTTATGACGGTAACCATCGCATCGCTCGGCCTGCTCGGACTGGTAGTTTATACGGTAGAAACTCGCCGGAAGGAAGTGAGCGTACACAAAATTCTGGGTGCTAGCGTTGGTAACGTCGTCAGCCTTTTATCAACAAGCTTCTTTAGGTTGCTAATCGTTTCAGGCGCTATTGCCTTGCCTGTCGGCTACCTCCTTAGCACCATATTCCTGGCGAACTTTGCTAACCGTGTATCGGTCGGAGCGGCAGACCTGACGCTATGCTTTGCGTTCCTTCTAACGATTGGCCTGGTTACGATTCTCTCACAAACGTGGCGTGCCGCGCTTGAAGATCCTGCCAGGAATTTGAGGAGCGAGTAGTCCTTCGCTTTTGGAGACCGCAGTCATAAGAAAGGACGGCCTTTGAATGCGGAGCGCAAAGGCTCGATATGTTTCCGAAAACGTACATCCGTCAAATGTTGCCCGAGAGACTCAAACATCTCAATTGCTTTCGTTTGCTACAGCCTTACAAGCTTTTTCACCGTCATTCTATTCAAGCCGCTCGTCAATCGAGAAAAACTAGTATATTCTGAATTGCTTCTAAGTTTTCTAACTTTAATCGGCTTCGGCCTAAAATTCCAGTTTGACGCTACATACCGTCTGGGTATTATTGAATATATCTAATTTAGTTGCAATCCCCTAATGGGACCTCGGACGAACAGGCATACCATGTGTAGAATGACCGGAAGACGAGAAGATTAGATAATGACGGCACCCGACAGGATTAAAACTAACGCAGTGGTACCTGCACGTAACAAAACTATTACCAGCGAATTGATCCCTTAGAAGTTGCCGAACTCTTATCATTCCGACAGAAATAAAAGACCAGACCATTCTTCGAATTACTCTACGGCGAGGTATAGGTCGATACCGGCAAATAATATATTGAACGGGAATTATCGAACACAAAAAAACCTGAAATCAGTTAAGATTTCAGGCTTTTTATGATGAGTAGAGGGTGTGCTACCATTATCGAACCAATGATCGAAAACTTCACAAAATTCAGCGACCTACCAGTTCGATGAATTCGCTTCACCCCTTCAATATTGCCAGAGGCATAACCGCGAACAAAATCTATAATGAATTTGTCTTTTAAAAATCTTGTCAAATTCATGGAATTACGGTTCGATGAATTCTCTTCGCTTACCGCTCTAACGATCATTAGCCCACCTATGCTGGTATCTTTTGCCCCTCCCTACTGGGAATCATCCCAGCCTCCTGGAGCTGTCAACATGCTTTGGTACTAACGCATTTGGCCAACACGGATTATATTTATTGTTGGTAGCTGTCTCACCTTACTCTGTTTCTGAAATCCAGTCTTCTGTCTTTCTTTGTCGGCCGAGGCCAACTGTATCGAATTCGTCTCTCTTTCCTTTTTCTTTTACCACGCCAAATTGTCTGAGAATTGCATTAACAACATCTTGCTGGGATTCCATTTCGAAAATCCTTGTCCGTTCCTTCCAAATGATGCCGCTCTGTCCTCCTACTCCACCAAAGTAATCAACTTCAAAGTATGCGACCATATCATTACCAACCAACGCTAGTATCTCCTTTTCAACATTACCCGTAAGAAATTGCCACCTACCGATGTCATTGCCCGTGCGATAGTTATTTATCTCATCAAATAATTCTTCAGTCATTGGGATTAAAGCAATGTCAGATGTCAGCTGGATAACTTTAGAAGTTCGAAATCTTGTTTCAATAATTTTCAGTTCATCTGGTCGACCCAGAAACGCATTTAAATTGTATCCCATTGTATCTTAATAAGGTCACTGTTAGCGAGCTAATATAAGACATCCGCATTATTCAAACCAAGGTGTTTGCCTCACAGCCGTAAGCGAGACCCTATGCTTTTTTTTGTAGCCTAGGGTTCTGCATGCGTGCTAACTACGATTTTCAATAATTTTATGGCAGACGAAAACCCGGTGCGTTGACTGACCGGAATCAAAGACAAGCATATATCTTTATGGGGCGATGTCCACAATCATCGGTATGATCTGGATCGTTGGCACTACCTTCCCCCCACACGTTGCCGGATGCCAGGTCATGTCATCGATGATGTCCAATAGTTGTTTTCCCAAATCGGTTCCTTCGATATCTTTAAGAATCCTCTTTCCTTTCATGTGTCCGTCTTTATCTATAACAAAGGCAATGATCACTTTTGAGTCTATTGGATAATGGGGTAAATGCGGATATTTAATCCTTTTCGATACCTCCTTCCCCAACGCTTCCATTCCGCCCGCCACGGTGGGCATTTTGTCGGTCGTGAATACTTCCATTTGGGTTAGTGTGTCGACTATTGCAAGACACGACTCAATACTTCTGCTTTGCGCAAAAACACACTTGGAACCCTGCAACAACATCATGGCAAGTAGGAGAATAAACCTAAAGTGCTGATAGAAAAAATGAAACATAGGCATTGTGGAGTATAGCGAAAGATAAAAAAGAAGACGCTGCGGCCAAAGTAGCGGAATCAGATTTCTTACATCTGCATTAAAACAGTCGAGGTAAGCGGCAGAATGTCTACTAACAACATGAATTCGTCTCGACCGTCCAGCGAATAGAATTGAAAAATTCGAAAGGATCAAAAATATGAAAGCAAACTCCGAAAAGCTTGCTTCTAAATCGAAAATAAAATCCAAGCGGCATGCTGTTGAGTAATGCACCCGCGAACACGTCCGGGTAATAACACTTGATCCAGGACGAAACATAAACAAGCAATGCGAAGCTGGCAGCATGGCTTTCCACTACCCGGCAACGACAAGGAATTTGAAACAATGGTATGCGATATCTACAATAGAGAATTCACCCGACTTTTTAATATCAACGATTCTGCCGATACTTTGATTTGAATACCTTTGCAAAATGCAAGAAATAACTGGCTTAAAGGATTTAGTGGCTACCAACACCGCCTGCTTAGCAGAATATCGACTATTGGCGGAAGTGAACCATTTCAACGTTTTTAATCAGTCCGAAATCTGTGAACGGACGAGACCCATGCACAGGAGCGATTTTTACAAGATTTCACTGATCAGGGGCACCGGCATCCTGCAGATAAAGGATGAATATATTAAGATAGACGGAAATGTCTTGATCTTCTTTAACCCCACTATTCCTTATTACTGGCAGTCATTGTCCGAAGAAAGACCGTCTTATTATTGCTACTTCGACAGCTACTTTCAATCAAAACTACTGAACAAGGACTACTTCCAACAATCAGCTTTGTTCACCCCTGGATCTATCCCTGTTTTTTCACTCACGGACGAACTTACCGAGGAGATACGTGGGATTTTTGAAGACATGCACGAGGAGATCCAAGGGGACTATCACCATAAGTACGATATACTTGCGACTTACCTTCAATTGCTTCTCCAGAAAGCATTCAAGTTTCAGAACAGTTCTCGAAGGACGTCCGCTAATAAGTCCGCATCTATACGCATCCTGTCCAACTTTTTCAACCTACTTGAAAAGCAATTCCCCATTGACTCAGTGGAGCATCCCATCCGGCTGAAAACGCCGAATGATTTTGCACAAGAGTTGGCGATCCATGTTAATTATCTAAACGCCGCAGTAAAGGAGCTGACGGGAAAAAAGACCTCTGAAATTATTGCCTCAAGAGTGGTAACAGAAGCAAAAGCCCTTCTAAAACACAGTAACGCCGACGTTGCTGAGATCGCTTATATGCTTGGCTTTGACTACCCCAATAACTTCATTACATTTTTTAAACGGCATGCGAAAGAAACACCCAAGTCATTTCGAAACAACGAAAGCATCCCCGTCTTTAAACCTCAAAATAGTTGAATCGAATACTTTTTCATTTGATCTAAAAACCTCTCTTTGATAGGTAGGGCATAGCTTTGCCCTACGATGTTTTCAAAGACGACGGATAAATTTCATCTATTTCCCGCTCCAAATCAGGACGGGGGATATTCTGATCATCCTCTAAATATGGGAGAATATTGGTGCGCGAAATATTCGCAAAGGAAAATCCATGCCTTTCGGTTAAGCTCACCACATCGTTCTCAAGCCGACTTCAGCCTTTAAAGCGGGAGTACAACGTGATAACAACGCTAACGCAACGAAGTGATAAAAACAACTATATGAAAATAGGAATAATTGGCACCGGTGCTCTAGGAGGAACCATTGCAAAGAAGTCGGCTGCCGCTGGCCATAAAGTTAAAGTAGCAAACGCTATGCCGATGAATGAATTGAGGGGTACTGCTGCACAATTAGGAGTCGCTCCCGCAAGCATCAACGACGTGGTTCGAGATGTAGAAATCATCGTCATATCAATTCCAACAAACGCAATACCACACCTACCTGAAAAATTATTCGCAGGTGTCCCCGATCATGTGATCGTCATTGACACGACCAACTACTATCCGTATCGCGACGGCAATATGGAAAATGGTTTTGCAGAAAAGCTAGAAAGCGTTTGGGTTTCGCAGCAATTAGGAAGACCAGTCGTTAAGGCTTTCAATAACCTGTTATCCTATACGCTAGAGAATCGCGCGAAACAAAAGGGCGAATCTGGTCGGATCGCGATGGCGATTTCAGGGGATGATGAAAAGGCAAAAGCAATTATCTCCAGGTTAGTCAACAAAATTGGTTTTGATACTCTCGATGCAGGCAGCCTGTCGGAATCATGGAGACATCAACCCGGTATGCCCTCATACTGTACTGAGCTAAACGCCACCGAGCTGAAGCGAGCACTGGCGGATAACGAAAACATCAGGGAAAGAGCAGGTAAACTCAGAGATCTGACTACAGACAACCTCATGACTAGAACTACGCCACCCTCGCATCAGGAGATGCTGGATACTATCCGTTCACTCTTTCCGACAAATCCCAAGCATAAACCGAGCGCAACACACGCGCATTAACAATGTGTTGTAGCCTAAAAAGGCTAGACACTAATATCAGATGATCAACAATTGGTAAATAAATAAAAACAAAAAAAACTATGAGTAAAAAATTGGCTAACAAAGTGGCAATTGTAACGGGAGCGTCTAAAGGAATAGGTGCAGGTATTGCCAAACAACTCGGAGCTGCAGGTGCCAAAGTTGTCGTAAACTATGCATCAAGTAAAACTGACGCTGATAAGGTGGTTAAAGAAATTACAGGTAATGGAGGAACTGCGATAGCTGTCCAAGGTGATGTCTCTAAATCAAAGGATGTAACACGACTTTTCGAAGAAACAAAAAAAACATTCGGAGGCTTGGATATTTTGGTGAATAATGCTGGAGTTTACTGGACAACGCCTCTCGGCGATTTTACAAAGGACGCATATCGTAAGATGTTCGATGTCAATGTCCTGGGTACGTTATTAACCTCGCAAGCAGCACTTAATTTTTTTGATGAAAAAGGCGGCAGCATTATCAATATCAGTTCGGTTGCCGCTACCAAACCAGAAACTACACTATCTGTTTATGGTGCGACCAAAGCAGCGATGAGTTTATTGACCTGGTCACTCTCGCAGGAATTAGGGCCTAAAAAAATTCGTGTAAACTCTTTGATTCCTAGCATGATTTTGACCGAAGGCCTCGCAAGCCTGGGATTGCTTCCGAATACGGATAACCCGTACGTGAACGCAATGATAACCCGTACTGCTTTAGGTCAGCTAGCGACGGCAGAAGATATCGGTAGTGTAGCGGTATTCCTCTCAAGTGATGAAGCTCGTTTGGTAACAGGACAAGAAATCGACGTAACTGGTGGATTCAAATAATCAGATCGGGCAACGCGTCAATCTAATTCCCACATGCTTGTTAGTAAGTTTAAATAACCGGCCGGCAATTGCATATAAGGCTTATGTCTCTGCAAAGGCACACGGGGATACGTAACTGCCGAGATGGTTGAGTATGTTTTCGCTATCGCTCCTCACACTCACGCTGTTTTTTGTAGACCGGACGGCGCTGCATTTATGCTCGCTGAACCTCGATCAGCAAATACTTACCGGCGTTTCGATTCTCGTTCAGTCGGACACAAAAAAGCCTTCTAATTTCCACAATTAGAAGGCTTTTCAGTAGTAGACCGAAGGGTGCTGCATTCGTGCTTGCTGAATCCTCATCTTCAAATGCTTCAAAGACTGACTGATAAAAGCAGGGGAATCGGCCATTTTGACCGAAATCCACGGACCGGCTAAACTGGAACTCATACGATGATAATTGCTACATTCGAATGGAGGCACTAAGCGGAAGCATACGCGACTTTCCTGAGAGCGACGATCTAACGATCGACAGTCCGTGATTATCCGACCAACTATTTACTCCCAGAACTGCTTTATTTTATCACCTAATAGTGATGTTATCAGTACAAGTAGGTTTCCCAGTCGTCAAACGGCGGGACGACTTCATATTCTTCACCATGCTCTCTACAAACAAAGCGTATCCACTGCGCGGCTCTTTTCATTGCATAGCCGTTGTTAATCACTTTACCTGTATCGTCCATTTCAATGTTGTTACTATAAATTGCATAGGCCTGCTCAACCAAGGATGCTTCATCTTTTAAGAGCTCGCGGTAGTCGATGTCCTTTAGAATGCTATTGTCACCAATAACAAATGGCAACGTGCCGTTAGTGTAGTAGAATGCAAAATGTCTCAAACAGTGTCTGAAATCCCCAGAGAGTTTCATGATATAAACTTGGCGGTCCAAGTAAAGCTACTAAAAAACTAAATGCCGCTGGGGCTCATCGGCAACCTACTTTACGCATTAACACTAATACGCGCTTTACACGAATCGTGTGAGTAATCAGGCGGAACTGCTGCACAATATTCCCTGATGAAACGAATAAGCAGCGCCCTGACACTTTGTCTATTAATGTTAACTACGATGAGAGGGTGCGTAGGTACCGCCCGCGGGCTTCGATTCCTCTCCAGTCAGACATAAAAAAGCCTTTCAATTTTCGATATTAGAAGGCTTTGTAGTAGTAGACTGTGAGGTACGGTTATCGAACCAAATTCTTGAAAATTTCGCAAAATTTCAAGAATTGCCGGTTCGATGAAATTACTCCACTCGTTACTGGTGGATGAAAGGTTATGTTTGTGACTTATTCCGCCTTGTTCAATTATGAGGGTGCCTATGAAGAATTTTCCGCTGCTCGCTACCCTTGCCTTTCTCATTTGTTGTAACCCCGCCGTAGATTCCGTTAATCGAGAACGGTTCGGTGATTTTAAGCTCTGCGACAATGGCCTGGTCTATGACAGCGCGACGATGGTGAAATTGAAGAAGGTCATCGATTCCCTGCACCTGCGCTGTGAAACGTCCCCACCGAAGCAATTCCGATCGTTGGACCAAGGCTATGGCGACTATATAGATACATTTGCTGACTCCGCTGAAGCACACGAGGTCATGGCGCATCCCATGACGATTGAGAAGTTACAGAAGATGTTCCCTTCGGCGAAGGTGTTACGAAATGTCTGGATCGCCAAGGAGCGCATGAATCTCTTCGGCGAAAAGACCATACGCTACGCTTCCAATATAGCACCGGCCTGGCTCAGGGTTCCGGATGTGGCTATCCATGATAAGTCAACCGGCTGGGTATTCAGCTATCATTATCCCTTTCTGAGAGGGATATATCTTAAAAAGCTAACATCGATGCAAATTCCTGCTGAATACGCGACACTCATCCGGTACGTCGATTGCATAATCGACACCACTACCACCATTTTTTCGCCAGCAGACACTCCTAGGCTTGATGCAATCCCCGACAGTCTGTCTAAAATCAAGGAATACGTAGACTTGGTTTCGGATTTCGAACCTGCCCCCGAAGAAACGAAGGAATCTGCCGATGAGGAAGAGCGACGCCGGCGGTGGGACGAGTATGCCGCGGCTGTGGAAGGCTGGTACAACCGTCGTCTGGCAGCGCTCGACCGAAAAATGCAAAACCCAGTTAATATGAAATTACTGGACGATGCTGTAGCAGAAGCCATCACCCATCGTCACGATTTTTCTCTTGACGAGTATGCCGTGCGGTATCTTTCCCCTGAGCGGGCATTGTCCCTGGAGCGGAGTTCTCGCCCTCTCCGCACTTGTGGCGCGGACATGTGGCCCACGCGCTACACGCGAGAGATTTGCAAGCTTGCCGTACGAGCAAACCAGTGGGAGATTTTTTTACGTGCTCACCTGGATGTTATGAATGACCACTTCTATCAATACGAGCCTTCCGACACGTCAACGAGAAGAAAAACCTATGTCCGGGAGCTAGATCAAATGGGAGTGAACAGCATGAAATTGTCGATCGGCGCTTGCCTCTCCTCCCGCGACGTAAACATAGTTCACTACCAGGGGTCAACCGCCGTCATGGCACGGGGCTTGACGGAATCGGCAAACCAAACCAGCGCAGTAACCCTGCTGCTGGCAATGATTGAAGACAAGCGACTCGATCTCTATAACCGCACCGCCATGGCACAGCTTCTTATCTTCTATAACCGAGAATCAATGAAGACGCCTGCCTACCAGCGTAACCTCGAAGGTATTAATCGGGCCATTGCTACATTGCCGGAGATGGTGCAAAAATCGCTCACAGCGAAAATGACCGAACAACTGTGAATCCGCGACACCTGGTTAGCTCGTAAGCTTTCTCTGAGTAGCTACGTTCCAATATGATGTTGGATATGTACTAACCCCGACGCAGGGGTGTAAACGAAAACCGCAAAAAAAGAGAAGGATCCAAAATAAAAAAGCAAACTCCGAAAAGTTTGCTCTTAATCGAAAATGTAGTCCGTACGGGAATCGAACCCGTGTTACCAGAATGAAAATCTGGTGTCCTAACCCCTAGACGAACGGACCGTGTTCGTTTGACATTCTCTCAAGCTCCACGTGAGAGTGAGGGTGAAGAAAAACAGAGTGAGTATGCTCGCAGTCGCTCTCACACTCACTCTGTTTTTGTAGCGCGGGGGAGAGTTGAACCCCCGACCTTTGGGTTATGAATCCAACGCTCTAACCACCTGAGCTACCGCGCCATTTTTTCCCTTCTGATGGCTCAGGAGTGCCCTGTTCCATTTTTTGGGAGCGCAAACATACAAAGTAGTCTCCAAATTCCAATTATTTGAATGATTTTGTTTCAAGAAACCCAGCATCACCCCGTCGGAACGACAGCACTCCGATAGGAGTTAAGTAGGGCTTTAGTACGGCTTTAGTAGGGCTTTACCATGAAGCATTCCCGGATCGATTATCCTGGCCGGAACAGATCGCAACCAACCCTACAGCGGCCGGTTGTTGTACTCCGTGAAGTCCGGAACGCCCCGGGTGTAACCGTCCAAAAATATGGGTGATGAGAACAGCAGGTCGGCGGTGGCGCGGTTGCAAGCCATGGGGATGTTCCACACGACGGCCAGGCGTAGCAGCGCTTTGATGTCGGGGTCGTGGGGTAACGGGGCCAGAGGGTCCCAGAAGAAGATCAGGGCGTCGATGCGTCCTTCGGCGATTAAAGCACCGATCTGCTGGTCGCCACCGAGGGGGCCGCTCTGCAAACGGTGCACGGGCATACCGAGGGCTTCTGATACCAGGCGGCCGGTGGTGCCGGTGGCGTAGAGCTCGCAGGCCAGCATACTTTCGCGATGCGACTTCGACCATTCAATTAATTCTTTCTTCTTATTGTCGTGAGCCACAAGGGCTATGTGTTTTTTGCTCATGGAGAAAGTCAAATCCGTCTAAAAATACACATTGCAGGTTACAATCCTTCTTCTATTTTTGCCAGCCTGTTTTTGAAACGCTATGATGGAACAAGAGAATCTCAACCGCTGGGTAGATCTGATTGCAAAGGAGCTCGCGCAGCCCCTTAAATATGTTAAAGCCGTAGGCGAATTGTTGGCGGAGGGCGCGACGATTCCATTCATTGCACGCTACCGAAAGGAATTGACCGGCAGCATGGACGAAGTGGCAATCACCACCGTGCGCGACCGCATTGAACAACTGCGCGAGCTCGACAAGCGACGTGAAGCCGTGATCAGCTCCATCGAGAAGCAAGGCAAGCTTACGCCCGAGCTGATGTCTTCGATCGTAACCGCCGAGACCCTGGCCGAGCTGGAAGACATTTACCTGCCGTATAAACCCAAACGTAAGACCCGCGCCAGCGTGGCCAAAGAGAAAGGCCTCGAGCCCCTCGCCCAGCGTCTCTTCAACCAGGAGAAATTTAACCTCGATGAATTTGCCGCCACGTTTGTTGACAGTGAAAAAGGCGTAGCCGATCTGACCGAAGCGCTCGATGGCGCCCGCGATATCATCGCGGAGTGGGTCAGTGAAAACCCGGACACGCGTAAGAACGTCCGCGAGATCTTCTGGACCGAAGGCCAGGTGGAGTCGCACGTGCTGAAAGGCAAAGAAAACGACGGTCAGAAATACAAGGACTATTTTGAATGGAGCGAGCCCATTTCCAGGACGCCCTCACACCGCCTGCTGGCGATGCGCCGCGCAGAGAAAGAAGGTGTTCTCGCCCTTGATATCTACCCCCCTGAAGAGCTGGCGATCAGCTCGATGGAGCGTCAACACGTGAAAGAAGAAAACGCTGCTGCCGATCAAGTGCGGTTAGCGATCAAGGATAGCTACAAACGACTGCTGCGCCCCTCCCTGGAAACGGAAGTGCGCATGGAGTCCAAGATGAAGGCCGATGAAGAAGCCATCAAGGTGTTTGCGTCTAACCTCAAGGAGCTGTTGCTGCAGGCGCCGCTTGGCCAGCGCAACGTGTTGGCACTCGATCCAGGCTTCCGTACGGGCTGTAAAGTGACCTGTCTTGACCGCCAGGGCAAGCTGCTCTACGACGACGTAATCTACCCGCATGAGCCTCAGCGTCAGACTGCAAAGGCCGCAGCCCTCATCAAGGCATTGTGCGAGCAATACGAGATCGAAGCCGTCGCCATCGGCAATGGTACGGCCGGCCGTGAAACAGAAGCCTTTGTAAAAGCCATCGGCCTGCCGCATAAGATTTTGGTCGTGATGGTGAATGAGAGCGGTGCCTCGGTGTATTCAGCCTCGGAAGTTGCCCGCGAGGAATTTCCGGACAAAGATATTACCGTGCGTGGAGCCGTTTCCATCGGCCGTCGCCTGATGGACCCGCTGGCGGAACTGGTAAAGATCGACCCTAAATCGATCGGGGTAGGCCAATACCAGCACGATGTCGAGCAAACAAAGCTCAAGCAAGGACTGGATGACGTCGTGATGAGCTGCGTAAACCAGGTGGGTGTGGAAGTAAACACCGCCAGCAAGGAGCTCCTCTCCTATGTATCCGGTTTGACGCCTGCGCTTGCCCGCAACATTGTCGAGTATCGCAACCAGAACGGCCCGTTTAAAGACCGCGAGTCGCTCATGAAGGTATCGCGGCTGGGGGAAAAGGTTTTCGAACAGGCGGCGGGCTTCCTGCGCATCCATGCTGCCGAGAACCCACTGGATTCCAGCGCGGTGCACCCAGAGAGCTACTCTATCGTCAAACAGATGGCAGCCGACCTGGGTTGCTCGGTGCGCGAGCTGATGAGCAGCGCGGAGCTACGCCGTCAGTTGGATCTTAAGAAATATGTAACCGATAAGGTCGGTCTGCCGACACTCACCGATATCATGGCCGAGCTCGAGAAGCCGGGCCGCGACCCGCGCTCGACGTTTGAGATCTTTAGCTTTACAGAAGGCGTTAATACCATCGGCGATTTGAAGATCGGCATGGCCATGCCGGGAATCGTTACTAACGTGACGAACTTCGGTGCTTTCGTCGACATCGGCGTGCACCAGGATGGCCTCGTGCACATCAGCCACCTGGCCGATAAGTTTGTGAAGGACCCGAAAGAGGTTGTTACCGTCGCTCAGAAGGTAAAGGTAACGGTGGTGGAAGTGGACGCGCCTCGCAAGCGTATTGGTTTGTCGATGAAGAGCGATCCATTTGCTGATCAGGGTGTGCCGGCGCAAGACGGCAGTAACAAGGGCAAACGCGACGATAAAGGGCAAGGGCCACGCCGCGATAATAATCGTGGCGATTCCAAACCCAAGGAGAAAGAGAAAGAAGTGTCCATGGAAGAGAAGCTGGCAATGCTGGTGAGCAAGTTTAAGAAATAGTTGTCCCCTTTCGGGGAACGTTCAAGCGCAAGCTGGTAGGTTGACCTTCTGGCTTGCGCTTTTTTATTACGTTTTTAATCTCTTTCACGTACACTTTTAATCTTTCTCTAATCTTTTAGTTTCACTTCACTTAATTATCATAATTAAAAGATTATCAATATATTAATATCAATTTACTCAAGTCTTAATAAGCCTTGACTTTTGTCACCTACTCATTCCTAAAAGAGTAGCCGTTGCCAAATCCGCAAACCTTTTATATTCGCATCCTCAACCGTAAATCTATGCTGCCAAACCACAATCCGACCGAGACCGCTGCATGGCAAAAGCTTGAAACGCTTTTCCTCACCATGCAGGCCACGCACATGCGCGAGCTCTTTGAAGAGGACCCGGAACGCTTTACCAAGTTCCACCTGCAATTCGAAGACATCCTGGTCGACTACTCCAAGAACATCCTGAACAAGGAAGTCCTCCAAGAGCTTTTCAACCTGGCCAACGAGGTGGAGCTGAAGGATGCCATCGACGCCATGTTCCGTGGCGAGGCCATCAACCAAACCGAAGACCGCGCCGTACTGCACGTGGCATTGCGTAATCGCTCGGGCAGCCCCATGATGTCGGATGGCGAAGACGTCATGCCCAAGGTGAACCAGGTGCTGGCCCAGGTAAAGAAGTTCTCCGACAGCCTGCTCAGCGGTGCATGGAAAGGATACTCCGGCAAGCCGGTAACGGCCATTGTCAACATTGGCATTGGCGGTTCGGACCTCGGTCCTTATATGGTCACAGAGGCCCTTCGGCCCTACTGGACGACCGTCACGCCGCACTTCGTGTCCAATGTAGACGGTACCCACATTACGGAAGTGCTCAAGCGCGTAGATCCCGAAACAACGATCTTTATCATTGCCTCTAAAACCTTCACCACACAAGAGACAATGACCAACGCGACCACGGCCCGGGATTGGTTCCTTGAAAAGACCGGCGGCAAAGGCGATGTAGCCAAACACTTCGTCGCGGTCTCGACCAACGAGAAGGCTGTCACTGCCTTTGGCATTGCCCCGGAGAACATGTTTGTGTTTTGGGATTGGGTCGGTGGTCGTTATTCGTTATGGTCGTCCATCGGCCTGTCGATTGCTGCCACGATTGGCTACAACAACTTCGAGAAACTGCTTTCGGGCGCGCATGCGATCGATAACCACTTCCGCAGTGAGCCCTTTGAGAAGAACATTCCGGTAGTGCTGGCACTCATCGGCGTTTGGTATAACAACTTCTTTGGCGCTGCCTCGGAGGCGATCCTGCCGTACGACCAGTATATGCACCGCTTTGCTGCGTACTTCCAGCAGGGCAATATGGAAAGCAACGGCAAGCAGGTGGACCGCGATGGTCAACCGGTGATGTACCAGACCGGACCGGTCATCTGGGGCGAGCCCGGCACCAACGGTCAGCACGCATTCTACCAGCTCATCCACCAGGGCACCAAACTTATTCCCTGCGACTTTATCGCACCGGCTGTAAGCCACAACCCGGTAGGCGATCATCACGTGAAGCTTCTCTCTAATTACTTCGCGCAGACCGAAGCGCTCATGCAGGGCAGGACCCTGGACGAAGTAAAAGCCGAGCTGAAGCAAGCGGGTATGGATGCCGAAGGCATTGCCCACCATGCGCCCTTCCGCGTGTTCGAAGGCAACCGTCCAAGCAATAGTATACTTTTTCACAAGCTTACCCCGGAGACATTGGGTTCCCTGCTCGCGATCTACGAACACAAGATCTTTGTGCAGGGTGTGATCTGGAACATCTTCAGCTTCGATCAATGGGGTGTTGAATTGGGCAAGGTGTTAGCCAAAAAAATACTCCCCGAACTGACGTCGACGGAAGAAATCACCTCGCACGATGCTTCGACGAATGGGTTAATCAACTATTTCAAACGTTTGAAATCTCTTTGATTAAATAACTGATTGTAAAACTAAACTCGTCCATTATTTTTGATGGATTTTTTCGACAAATGAGCAATAAAATTCTGAAGGTTGGAGTGTTCACATCGGGCGGCGATGCCCCCGGTATGAATGCAGCCATCCGTGCCGTGGCGCGTTCGTGTGCATATTACAAACTGGAGTGCGTGGGGATTATGCGGGGTTATGAAGGTATGATCGAAGGTGATATTGCACCACTCGATGCACGCGCCGTGGGTAACATTTTACAACGGGGTGGTACTGTTCTGAAGTCTGCCCGCAGCAAAGAATTCCGTACGCCCGAGGGACGCAAGAAAGCATACGATCACTTACAGAAACACAACATCGATGCCCTTGTGGCCATTGGTGGCGACGGTACCTTTACCGGCCTGCACAAATTCTACGAAGAGTATAAGGTGCCCTCCATCCTTATCCCCGGCACGATCGACAACGATCTCACGGGCACAGATTATACCATTGGCTACGACACGGCTACCAATACGGCGGTGGAAGCCATTGACAAAATCCGTGACACAGCCATGTCGCACAACCGGCTTTTCTTTATCGAGGTGATGGGCCGCCATTCAGGCTACATTGCCATCCATGCGGGCATTGCCGGCGGTGCCGCCTCGGTGGTCATTCCGGAAGAAACCATGTCGTTCGAAGATCTGTATAAGATCCTGGGCGAAGGCGAAGACACCAGCAAGAAGTCAAATCTTGTTGTTGTAGCAGAAGGCTCGAAGATCGGCGATGCGCACGCGCTCGCCAGAAAGGTAGCCGAGCGTTCTTCTTACTTCGATATAAAAGTGACTGTACTGGGGCACCTGCAGCGCGGGGGCTCTCCTACTTACTTCGATCGCGTGCTCGCGAGTCGCATGGGCGTGGCTGCTATAGAAGGCCTGCTGAAAGGCGAGAACGGCGTGATGGTCGGGGTCAAGGATAACAACATGGTGTACAGCTCTTTTGAGACTGTTATCGGGAAACACCATGAGATCGACGCCGAGTCGATGCGTATCGCGAAGATCCTTTCTATCTGATAAAACCAACCACTCTACCAAACCAATCCAAACCAATCCGTAACCCAAATTTTATCTATGAAAGAATTAACCATTGGTATTGACATCGGGGGCACGAACACAAAGTATGGCATTGTCGACCGCGATGGTAATGTTGTTTTCCAGGGCAGCATTTCTACAGCTGAGTACGAAGAGTTTCGCGACTACTTCAACGGGCTGGCCATAGCCTTGCGCAAGGCAACCGAAAGCATACCGTTTGCGCACAAGATCATCGGTGTTGGTGTAGGCGCCGCGAACGGCAACTATTACAAAGGCACCATCGAGCGAGCGACCAACCTCAAGTGGAAAGGCATTATTCCCCTGGCCGACATGTTCCGGGAAGAATTCGGCATTCCGGCGATCATTACCAACGACGCCAACGCTGCGGCTGTGGGCGAAATGGTTTACGGGGCTGCAAAGGGCATGAAGGACTTTGTCGTGATTACCCTGGGCACAGGTTTGGGCAGCGGCTTTGTCTGCAACGGCATTCTCCTGAATGGCAAGCATGGTATCGCCGGTGAAGTAGGCCATACGTCGGTAAACCCGGCCGGCCGTTTCTGTAATTGCGGTAAACGCGGCTGCCTGGAGACATATGTGTCGGCCACCGGCATTAAACGCACCGTTTACAAGCTCCTGGCAGACCACCTTGAGCCCAGCGAATTGCGCGGCATCAGCTTCGACAATCTTACGACCAAGATGATCACCGAGTCGGCCGTACGCGGCGATGTAGTGGCCCTGGCGGCGTTCGAATATACCGGGCGCATCCTGGGTATGAAACTCGCGGAAACCGTGGTGCATACCGACCCGGAAGCGATCTTCCTGTTTGGCGGTTTGTCACTGGCCGGCGACCTGATCTTCAAGCCGACGATCAAACACATGGAGGCTAACCTCATGCCGCTGTTCCGTGGCAAAGTGAAGGTTCTCCCCTCCGGTCTCCAAAACCAGGCCGCGCCGATCATCGGCGCCAGCAGCCTGGTCTGGAACTACCTCGATAATAATAAGACACAGCTCCAGGAAGAAGTGTACTAACCAGACACACCTTACGCCAAGTGAACGACTTAAGCCTCATGATCATCATGAGGCTTTTTTATTACCGGCTCGCCATCACGCGGCAAACTACTCTACCTTCACGCCGAGGTTATCACCCAGCACATTAAACTGGCCAATCCAGCTGTCTGAACGTTGTTCGTTTGCCTGCTGCTGGGTGATCTCGAAATACAGGTTCTGGGTCTTATATAGGTTGGGGTTGATGCGGAAGTTTCGCAGCAGCGGGAACAACCGGTTCAAACGCTCGATGCGCCGCGCGCTACGCTCGCCTTCGCCACTGATCCGTTTCAACTCTTTGAAGATACTCTCCCCTGCCAGGCGCTCCACTTTCTCGCGGTCGTCGATGTTCAGCTTCCACTTCACCAGCTCGCTCAGAATGCGCTCCACTTCGCGGATATTAATCTTGTCCGTCAGGAAACAACGCACCAGGTCGGCATTGAGAATGTATTCGAAGGTGGTGCGATACGCGTTCGGAATGGGCGTGTCGTTCTGCGCCAGCGCGTTCACCAGTGGATAGTCACGGTTGTATATGCGCCGCAGGGATGCCTCCAGGTCGTTCATGCTCTGCTCGGTTATGAGGTTGAACACTTTGCGTTTCTCATCCTGGAAGAGCTGCCAGATGGTGTACTTCTCCGAGCCAAAGTACATCTGCATAAACCCGATAATATCGCCCAGGCGTCCTTCTTCAAACGCGTTTACAATCCGCCCCTGCAGGGCGGCAAACTTGTCTTCCTCCATGTCGAGCGAGATGTTGCCGATAATGTTGTGCTGCCCCATGTAAAGCACAGCAAAGGCAAATTTCTTTTCCGACCGTGTTACATTCGACCGTACTTGTGTGACCCCCAATACTAACCGATGATCGCCGGCTTCTTTGCGAATGAAGATCTCGTTGCGTGTGGTATAATTAAAGACCGGGAACGACTCAGGGTCTTCTTCAAAGATCGAGGCTACAGCATAATGTACACCCACCCGTTGCAGGTTGGTCTTGGCGGGAAGCACGTATTTGCGGTAGATAATGGCTCCGTTGTCCAGCACCGGCACATTGCTCGGCGCCAGCTCGAGGCGTTTCATAAACTCTTCTTCGAGCTTCACCTCACTGATCTGCGTGACCAGCTGCATGGCGCGGCAGGCGTACTGCATAATCTGCGTGGTTTCGATACCCGAGATCTCGTCAAAGAACCACCCGCAACTGGTATACATCAGCTGCGCATTCCGCTGAATCTCCATCAGCCGTAGCACAAGGTTCATCTCCACCGGCCGCGTGCAGTGTGTGGCCATGAACTTGCGAATGGTATCGTCCGTGCGATCGAGGATCACATTGATATATTCGTCGCGCGCCTTCCAGGGATCTTTCAGGATGGCCGATGCCTCGCGCTCATAGATCACGACCAATTCATCGCGCAGCCAGTCCAGCGCTTCGCGTAGCGGTTTGCGCCAACGCTGATGCCAGCCGGAGTTACCGCCGGAGTGGCAGCCACAGTTGTTGCGCCAGCGCTCTATACCATGCACACAGCTCCACGAGCTGTTCTCGTGAATCTCGGCTTCGTATACCGGCGGAAACTTTGCCAGGTATTCCGCGTAATTGGTGAGCTTACACGTCGAGTCCCGATCAATATTATCCAGACAGAATGCCAACGCCATATCACCATGTTTATGGTGGTGGCCATAGGTTTCGCCATCTGTAGCTATGTGTACCAGTTGCGGCTCGTCACTTGTGGCCTCAAACGATGCCTGCAGGTGCGTGCAGAACTTGGCACCGTCGTTCAACAATCCGCTGAAGGCTACGCCCTGTGCAATACGCCCGTCATAGAAAAACAATGTAATCGTCCGCCCCGACGGCAATCTACATAGATAGGGCCGGCGTGTGTCAATGCTCTCCGTCGTCACACCGGTCCACAACAGCTCGCCGATCTTGCGAATCGACTTGGCCTGACGCGGTGCCAGAATGGTGAAGGCAATGCCGTGGCTGGCCAGCAGCTCCAGCGATTCTGTATCCACAGCGGTCTCCGCCAGCCACATGCCCTCGGGCATGCGGTTGAAGCGGTGCACGAAATCACGGATGCCCCACACGATCTGCGTTTGTTTGTCGCGGCGATTGGCCAGTGGCAGGATGATGTGGTTATATACCTGGGCGATGGCAGAACCATGCCCGCTGAAATTCTTTACGCTCTCGCGGTCGGCTTCGAGAATGGCCGCATAGGTTATGCGGTCGTACACCTCCATCCAGGACAACAGCGTCGGGCCGAAGTTGAAACTGATGCGCGAATAGTTGTTGATGATATTTTTGATCACCCCTTTTTCATTCAGAATGCGCGAGGCTGTATTGGGCCCATAACATTCTGCCGAGATGCGCTCGTTCCAGTCGTGGTAGGGATGCGCCGAGTCTTGTACTTCAATCACTTCCAGCCATGCATTCTCGCGCGGCGGTTGATAGAAATGTCCGTGAATACAGATATAGCGCTCGGCAGGTGCCTTTACTTCTTCTACTTCTTCCTCCATGGTCTTTTCCTCCGATGATCATTAACTGCCCAGCCCGAACCCTTGTTCTTGTTTCACGAGCTTCCAGATCGTGATACCGAGCGGAGGTAAAGTTAACGAAATCGAATTATCATAGCCATGGTATTTTACCGGCGAAGTCGACGCAATACCTTCATTTCGTACACCGCTGCCGGCGTATTCGGTTGCATCCGACGTGAAGATTTCTTGCCACTGTCCGCGATAGGGCACGCCTAACCGATACTGATAGCGTACTTCGGGCGTAAAGTTGCAAGCCACCAGTAATAGCTCTTCCTTGTTATCACCTATGCGTAAGTACGCCATGACGCTATTGTCGCGGTCGCCGTAATCCAGCCAGCGAAATCCCTTGGCTTCGAATGCGTGACGGTATAACGCCGGCTCTGACTTGTAGAGCTTGTTGAGGTCGCGCACAAGTTGCTGTACGCCCGCGTGTAGCGGGTATTGCAGCAAGTGCCAGTCCAGGCTGCGCTCATGATTCCACTCTGCCGACTGTGCTATTTCAGCACCCATAAAGAGCAACTTGGTGCCCGGATGCGTAAACATGTAGCTATACAGCAGGCGCAGGTTTGCGAACTTCCTCCATTCATCGCCTGGCATCTTTCCCAGCAAAGATCCTTTGCCGTGTACCACCTCGTCGTGCGATAGCGGTAGCATAAAGTTCTCGGTAAAGGCGTACATGATGCTAAAGGTGATGGCGTTCTGATGATGCTTACGGTGCACGGGATCCAGTTGAAAGTAATTCAACGAGTCGTGCATCCAGCCCATCATCCACTTCTGCCCAAAGCCAAGGCCACCAATGAACGTGGGCCGCGACACACCCGTCCACGATGTCGACTCTTCCGCAATCGTGATCGTGTCCGGAAAGCTGCTGTAAACGACCTCATTCATTTCTTTGAGGAATGTGATCGCCTCCAGATTCTCATTGCTCCCATACTGGTTGGGAATCCACTCTCCCGCCTTGCGCGAGTAGTCCAGGTATAACATCGACGCAACGGCGTCGACGCGCAGGCCGTCAATGTGAAATTCATCGAGCCAGAAAAGTGCGTTACTGATTAGAAACGAACGCACTTCGTTACGGCCGTAGTTATAGATATAGCTCTGCCAGTCCGGATGAAATCCCTTCCGGGGATCGGCATGCTCATACAGGTGCGTACCATCGAATTCATACAGACCATGCGCGTCGCCGGGGAAGTGGGACGGCACCCAGTCGAGGATGACGCCAATACCCGCCTGGTGAAAACGATCGATCATGTATTTGAAGTCTTCGGGCGTGCCGTAGCGGCTTGTCGGAGCAAAATAGCCCGTCAGTTGGTAGCCCCACGAACCGTAAAAGGGGTGCTCCATCAACGGCAGAAATTCGACGTGTGTAAACCCCATATCCGTGACATACGCCACGAGCTGGTCGGCCGCTTCGACGTATGACAGCGACCGGTTCTCTTCTACCGTTCGGCGCCACGAGCCGAGGTGGACTTCGTAAACGGAATAAGGCTGCGGTTTGCCCTCCAGCTTTTTGCGGGCTTGCAACCACTCTGCGTCCTTCCATTCGTAAGATTCACTCCACACTACTGACGCCGTGCGAGGCGGCGTTTCAAAAAACCTCCCGAAGGGATCCGCCTTTTCCAGGCACTGGCCTGTAACGGATTGAATGGCATATTTGTACGCTTCGCCATGTTGAATTCCTGCGTGGAAGCCTTCCCAGATGCCCGAGCCATCCCATCGCGGCGACAACGGGTGTGATTTACCTTTCCAGTGATTAAAGTTGCCGATCACGGACACTTCTACGGCGTTGGGGGCCCATACCGCAAAGTAGGTGCCTTTCTGACCATCAAAGGCGGCAGGGTGCGCGCCCAGTTTTTCATACAGCTTGAAGTGTTTACCCGTGTTAAACAGGTGAATATCGAAATCTGTCAACAGGGTGAAAAACTCTTCCGTGCCCTGATTCTTCTGAATTGCTTGTTTGGCCATTGTGGGGTTCCTTAAAGGGTGCAATGACAGCCCGAAAAGAGCGTGCCAACACCCGGTAATCAACTTTTCTTGCGTTCGTCCTTTTCTTCCTGGAAACGCTTCATGATGTAATAGATACCGCGCAGGGGGATAATTGTCCAGTCGGGCCGTCCATTCAGCTCATATCCCAGCTCGTAAATAGCCTTCTCTAACAGGAAGGTGCGTAATAAAACGTCGTACTCGGGGGTCAGGACATTGCCCATTCCCATACGCTCCATGTACGCGCCCAGGTAGTAGCGCGCCACATAGTGCTGCCACTGCTCTGCCCACGACTCCAGGAAATCAAGGTCGCGATCGCGGTAGTTCTCATTCAACAGGATTTTACCAAACGCCGCGTAGTGGATCGAGCGCATCATACCGGCCACATCTTTCAACGGACTGCGCTTCAACCGTCGCTCACTAAACGCCAGTCCTGGCTCTCCTTCAAAGTCGATGATCACAAAATCTTTACCGGTAAAGAGCACTTGCCCCAGGTGATAGTCGCCGTGAATACGGGTACGCACCGCGCTGATCTTCACCTGGTATATTTCACTAAAGCACTCCAGCACCTGATCTTCCAGCGCCAACACCTTGCGGGCAATGTCTTGCGCTTCGGCCGGCAGCTTGGTCAGCGTACTTTCCAGCAGGCTAAACTGGTCACGCACCATTTTGCGCATAGACGAATAGATAGAGCGTTGGTAGTTGCTGGTGAAGCTCTCCGGCGTAAAGGCCGGGTTCGAGACATCGGATGCCAGGGCCAGGTGCATTTCCGCCGTACGCTGTCCCAGGCGCACCATACGCTCGTAGAAACCACGCCCGATAAACTCCTGGATGATCTCCGGCGACTCCTCAAATTTGATGGCCGACTTGCTCAACAGCTTCGGCAATTTCATACCCTTACCCTTCGCCATGACGCGCTCAAAAAAGCGCCCGACGGAGTCCATCGACATGGTCCAGGCCTCGCCCTGGTTCTCTACCTTTTCTTGTAAAAGGCCGAATACGATGGTCTTGCCCTCTGCATCGTGGTATTCAATGCTGCCCGCATATTTGGGACTGTTCTGAAACGACGTGTGCTCCGACAGAAAGCGAACAACCTCCAAATCGGGGTTGATCTCCTTCTCGAGCTTGCGGTAGAATTTAAAGAAGTACTTATCATTATAAATGATCGCCGTATTGCTTTGATCCGCCTTCAGGATCTTGGAGTCAACCTGGCGATTTTTATCCAACCGGGCAAATACACTGGAACAGAATTCCAGCTCACCACCACTGTCGTCGCGCAGATGCAGTTCTTTCTCCATGCCCGTAAACAAGAAGTCGCGGAATACTTTATCATAGCTGCTATCCATGATAAAGCCCGCTTTACCTTGTATCTCCGCGCGGCACACGACACTCTGCACGGTGTACTCTACGCGTTCCAGGATATTGTCCGACGGCACAAACGTCAGGGGGAGGAAGTATAGTTCCGGCAATCGCTGCACATAGTGCACTTCCAGAATGGTGAGGTAGTGTGTGTCGCCCTCTACTTTTAAGGGGATCGTTTTATGAATACCGATCTTATTCAACACCTTGGCCTTACCACCAAACCACCGGCACTTCTTCATGAACGGTGGCAGTATCTTGCGCTCCAGGTTGCGCACTTCGTTGTAGTTGTCAAAGAGGCGTTCCCACGATATGTCCGTACGCACCAGCGGCAGCTCACCGCTTGCGTCGGCTTTTTCTTTTTTCTCCGCCGCATCGACCTGGAACCAGAAATAACCGTACGGGCCGATTGTAATGGGGTAGTCACCCTCGCCTACGTTCATAAAACGGTTCTGGCTAAAAGCCTCGGTCATATCACAATCGCGGTACGCTGACAGGTTCAGCGTCGTGGCCTGCGAGAACTGCGACAGGTTGGCTACTACAATGACCCGCTGCTTATCATACGTCCGTGCAAAGGCCAATACTTTTGCATTGCTGCTATCAATAAACTTCATTTCACCCCGCCCGAAAATATTCAGGCGCTTGCGCATCGCCATGACGTGTTTTAGCCACCATAGCAACGACGACGGGCTTTCCTCTTGCGTCGAGACATTGACCGATTCATATCGATAGATCGGGTCGGTAATAATGGGCAAAAACAGCCGTTGCGGGTTCGCCGTTGAAAATCCCGCATTGAGGTTCATATTCCACTGCATGGGTGTACGCACCCCATAGCGGTCGCCCAGGTAAATATTGTCACCCATGCCGATCTCGTCACCATAATAGATCACGGGGGTACCGGGCAGGGAAAACATGATGGTATACAGCAGCTCAATCTTGCGGCGATCGTTGTTCAGCATCGGCGCCAGCCGGCGGCGGATGCCCGTATTGACCTTCGAGCTGACATCGCTCGCGTAGGCCTTTAATAAATAGTCTTTCTCCTCCTCTGTCACCATCTCCAACCCCAGCTCGTCGTGGTTGCGCAAGAAAATCACCCACTGACAGTTTGCCGGAGTATCGGGCGTCTGGTCAATAATGTCGACAATGGGATAGCTGTCTTCCGTACGCAACGCCAGGAACATACGTGGCATCAGCGGGAAGTTGAAGTTCATGTGACATTCGTCGCCATCGCCGAAATACGTGGCGGCATCTTCCGGCCAGAGGTTGGCTTCGGAAATGAGGACTTTGTCTTTATAGTTCTTGTCGATGTGCGCACGCAGCTTTTTCAAAAAGACGTGTGTCTGCGGCAGGTTCTCGCTGTTGGTTCCCTCCTCTTCATACAAGAAGGCGACCGAGCCCAACCTGAAGCCATCTACACCCAGTTTCATCCAGAAGTCGACGACCTTGATCATCTCCATCTGCACTTCGGCATTTTCGTAATTCAGCTCGGGTTGATGACGGTAGAAACGATGCCAATAGTAGCCACGTGCTTCCGTGTCCCAGGTCCAGTTTGAAACTTCGGCATCGGTAAAGATCACCCGTGCCTCCTTGTATTTATCCGGACTGTCGCTCCAGACATACAGGTCGCGATAGCGGGAGCCACTGCGCGCCTTGCGTGAGCGTTTGAACCAGGGATGCTGATCGGAAGTATGATTCAGAATGAGCTCAATGATTACCCGGATGCCGCGACGGTGTGCTTCCTTCAGGAAAAGCTTGAAGTCAGACAATGTGCCATAGTCGGGGTGCACATCGGTGTGGTCGGTCACATCAAAGCCGTCGTCCTTGAGCGGCGACGGGTAGAACGGCAGCAGCCACAACGTGTTAATACCCAGATCCTCCAGGTAGTCCAGGCGTTGGATCAGTCCTGGAAAGTCGCCAATACCGTCGCCATTGCTGTCGTAGAAGGCGCGTACAGAAACTTCGTAGAAGATGGCGTCTTTAAACCACAGCGGTTCTCCGGCTTTTACAGGCGTACTCATTGATAGGATTCGTGGATGGCTAGGTGAAATAAATGGAAGGGAATTTTATGCGGGTCTATGCCTACATAATTCCACTCCTGTGTCCAGGTATAATGCTCGCCCGTCATCAGGTCGTGCAGCTTGACGTTGATCTGCTCGCCAAGCCCCAGCAACGCCTTGGGCAATTGTACATATCCGGTCTGCGTGGCATGCGGGTCGAGGTTAACCACTACCAGCACGATGTCGCGCAGGTCTTCGGTGGCTTTGACGTACGCCAGCAGGTGTTGGTTCTCAACGGTGCAAAAATGCAGATTCCAGGTTGTCTGTAGTGCCGGATGCTCTTTGCGGGCTCTATTCAATACGGTAATGATATCGGTCATACGATTGATCTTGTTCCAGTCGTATTGTTTGATCTCGTATTTCTCCGAATTGTAATATTCTTCTTTGCCTTCCACCGGCTTGTTCTCGTAGAACTCGTATACCGGGCCGTATATACCGTAGTTAGACGACAGCGTCGCGGCCAGCGCTACCCGCAGGATAAAGATATTCTCGCCCTGATGTTGCAGGTGCCATGGCAGGATGTCGGGGGTGTTGGGCCAGAAGTTGGGGCGGAAATATTGCCGTGACGGTCCGTGCACCAGCTCATGCATGTAGTCGATGATCTCTTGCTTACCCACCCGCCAGGTGAAATAGGTATACGACTGCGTAAATCCGATCTTGGCCAGCGACGCCATCACTTTCGGTCTTGTAAACGCCTCCGACAAGAACGTAATGCCGGGATATTGTTTATTAACCTCACCAATCGCCCATTGCCAGAAGCGAATAGGCTTGGTGTGCGGGTTATCCACGCGAAAGATCTGCACACCCTGATCGATCCAGTAGGTGATGACTGATTTTAATTCTTCCCACAAGGCCATCCAGTCTTCTGTCTCGAAGTTGAAGGGGTATATATCCTGGTATTTCTTCGGCGGGTTCTCTGCATACTGGATCGACCCATCCGGACGCTGCTTAAACCATTGGGGGTTTTCTTTTACATACGGGTGATCCGGCGCGCATTGAAAAGCCAGGTCGAGCGCGATGTCGATACCAAGTTTATGCGCCTCTTTGATCAGCGTACGATAGTCTTCCAGCGTGCCCAGCGGCGAGTGTATGGCCTTGTGTCCGCCTTCATCGCTACCGATGGCCCACGGGGAACCCGGCTCGCCGGGCTGGGCGGTTGTCGCGTTGTTCTTTCCTTTTCGATTGACCTTGCCGATCGGGTGTATCGGCGGCAGATACAGTACGTCAAAGCCCATCGCCGCCACGCGCGGCAGCAAACGCACTACATCGTGGAATGTGCCATGGTGGATGCCATCACCCGCGGAACGCGGGAACAGCTCATACCAGGTGCTATAGCTTGCTTTCGGATGCTCCACCACCACCGGCAGCACCTGCTGGTAGAGTGTTTCAAAGGCCACCAGCGGATAGTGGTGTATGATCCGCGCAAAGGCATCGCCCATGGCGTATTCAATTGCTTGCTCATAGGGAAGCGCCAGCTGCGCGGCAGCCTGTTTCACTTCATACGGATTCTCGACGATCAGCGAGCCGAGCATCTGCGCGCCCTCCCGCAGCTCGAGCGTAACGTCTACACGCGCAGCCACTTTCTTGCGGAAACCATCGTACCAGGTCTCGAGGTGATCTACCCACGCCACCACGGTAAACAAGTGCAGACCTTGTTGACGCACCGTAAAAGCGGCATGCCAGCTGTCGTTGCCGGTGTGGACCATTTCGACAGTCTGCCAGGATTCTTCGGCGTCCATGCGGTGCCATACCTGTGCGCGGATGTGATCATGACCGTCGCCAAAGATGTCGGCGGTAACGTCTACACGCTCGCCGGGCGTGCGTTTGGCCGGGTAACGGCCACCGTCTACCTGGGGCTGAACATTTTCAATCATAACACGCGCCTGCCCGTTTTGCGCTGTTTCGGGCAAGCGTTGGGTTGTCGGAATATTGGCAGGGACTTTCTTGGTACGCATCGCTACTTGATTTTAAAAATATAGGCACTAAACGGCTTTAACGTGAGCGCAAATTTGCCGGTCTCGTCAATGCCCACTTCCGTCTCGTGCCACAGCATATCACGGGCTATATAGCCCTTCGCGGGGTCAAGCCCCATCTTCGTAAAGGCCTCGGCTGGTATCTGTATCGTGACGGGCATGGGCGCGGCCGCATTAAAGCTGGTAATGATCAATAAACGTTCCTCGCCGGCAAACCGCAGAAAGGCGTGTGCGTTGGTGCCAAAATTCCCCGCCGTGACATTGGCGCCCGTGATGTCGAGATATTCCCCCGCATACAACGCCGGGCTGTGTCCCGCCAGGTTTAGCAGTTCGGTATATACCTGGCGCAATTGCTTCTGCTCGGGCGAAAGCAGGCCACCATCAAACAGACCACCGTTCATCCATTTTTGATGCTCGGGCACGCCCCAATAATCAAAGATCGTCGTGCGACCATCCTCCCCCTGAAATCCTTCTGTCCCCAAGGCAGGCTCGCCACTCTCCTGGCCGAAGTAGATCATAACCGGTCCTTTGTCAATCGTTGCACTCACCACCATGGCGGGAATGGCGCGCCAGGGGTCGCCGGCAAAAAACCGGGAGGCCGCGCGTTGCTCGTCGTGGTTCTCGATAAAGTGCAGCATGTTGTGGTTGATGCCGTTCAGCCGCGCTTGCACGTTGGCAATCTCGGCGGTGCTGCGGTCAGATGCGGTTGTCAACGCTCGCAATGTATCGTATAACAATACCTTGTCGTAGAGGAAGTCGAACTTACCTGTCTCGATATAACTGTGGTATTGATCGGGATTGTAGATCTCGGCAATGAACATGATCCCGGGCCGTAGCGCTTTTACCTGCGGTATGACCCAGGCCCAGAACTCGACAGGCACCATCTCCGCCATGTCACAGCGGAAGCCGTCTACATTCTTGCCCGCCCAGTACACCAGGATGTCGCGCATTTTATTCCACGTATCGGGTACCGGCTCGAAGTGTTTGCTTCTGCCCTGCTGAATGTCTACGCCGTAGTTGAGCTTTACCGTTTCAAACCATTCGTTCACACCGGGGTGTGCCGTGAACTGATCGTTTCCCGTGGCCTTAGCCGGCGTCTCTTCGAATTTACCGTCGAGGGTCGGGAACGTATTTTTGCCCAATGGCGCATAGCCGTCGGGTACCTGGAACGACTGCCCCGGCAGATAATAAAAGTTATTGCTGGGGCTAAAAACCACGGTCTTGTCGTCGTCCGCTCCGAGGTCTTTTATTCCGGCAGGCTTCACGTCTGAATGATAGGCACGCGCGACGTGGTTGGGCACAAAGTCAATCACCACCTGCAGCCCATGCCGGTGCGTACGCGCCACAAGCTCTTCAAACTCCTGCATGCGTTTCGTCACGTCGGTTGCCAGGTCGGGGTTAACGTCGTAATAATCTTTGATGGCATAGGGTGAGCCGGCGCGGCCCTTTACGACGTCGGCGTCGTCGAGGGGAATGCCGAAGCGGGTATAGTCCGTGAGTACCGCGTGTTCAATGATACCGGTATACCACACGTGCGTAATGCCCAGTTGCTGAAAGGCTGTCAGCGCCGCGTCATTGATATCGGCAAACTTGCCGGTACCATTTTCTTCCATCGTGCCAAACGGGGTGTTGGCGGTTTGTTTGTTGCCAAACAGGCGGGGCAGTAACTGGTATAAAATAACCTTTCCGGAAGCTTCTTCCATGGGCATGACGGGTGGGATTTTCTCTTTCGGCGTTGTACAGCACACCAGCGCCAAACAAGCCGTTACAAGGTACAGTAAAACCATTCTCATACGACTGGAAGATAGAAAGAAAAATCGTATGAAAACTAATCTTACCCCGTCCTGCGGCGCGACACCATCAGGTGGAGGACAACTACGATCACGCAGATCATCAGTCCGAGGAACTCGCGCGCCTCCTCGATGTACAAGTGCTCCATCTTGGCGACATTGTCAAAGAGCGCCGAGCGGTCTGATATTCCCCACCACTCGCGCACGCCGGGAACATAGACGATGCTATACGCCAGCAAAGCCACCAATGCCCCCCAAAGCACCTTGCGCGGGTAGAAAGAAAACATGGCCATGACGCAAAACACCGCCATCACCCCGTAGATCAGGATCCAGAGAACCGGGTCAGGATCATTGACTTGCAGAAAAGCAAATATCAGAAACATCACCGCCAGCACGAAGTTGAGAATACGCATACGAAGAATACAGTTTACACCACATAAATAAACAAAAGATGCCGGACATAACATGCCCGGCATCTTGCTGTCAACAAAAACAAACTTATAAGATCGTCTTCAGGTATTTAGCACTCGCGGCAGCACTGTCGATCGGCGCACCGGGGTACGACTCCTGCTCCACGTAGTAGTATTGCAGACCCGACACTTTTGCCTTGGCAAAGATCGACTTCCAATCAATGGAACCGGTACCTACATCAGCATTTTTGTTACGGTCTGTCTTGTCCATGTCCTTCACGTGCCACTGCTCGAACCGGCCCGGGTACTTTTCGAAGTATTGAATCGGATCATAGCCGGCGTTCACTACCCAGAAGATGTCCATTTCCATGCTCACCTTCTTAGGGTCGAGCTCTTTCAACATCAGGTCGTAGGGCACCTGGCCGTCGATCTTGTCGAACTCAAACGCGTGGTTGTGGTAGCCAAAGCGTATACCGGACTGGTTGCAAACTTCGCCGGCGGCGTTGAGGTCGGCAATGATGCGTTTATAGTCGTCCAGCGTCTTGCGTTGCTCCGCAACGATATAGGGCACAACCATGTACTTCTGGCCGTTCTTTTTGGCATCCTCTACGGCTTTCTTCCACGTATCGCCTTTGATCAGGTCAAGGCCGTAGTGACCGCTGGTCACCTGCATGCCCAATCCTTTTACAAAGGTGTTGAATTCGGCATAGGCCATGCCAAAAATCTGGCCGTCTTTGTAGCTATAGGCTTCCAGCTCTTTGTAGCCAAAGCTGGCCACGCGGGTCAGTACACCTTTGGGATCTTTGCCAATCGTGTCGCGCAAGGTGTAGAGTTGTAGTCCCACGCCTTTCTGGCGTTTACCAGCTGCGGCAATCGCCGGCAGCGCCAGCAAGCTGGCAGCGGCGAACGTCGCAGTCTGTACAAATTCTCGTCTTTTCATGGTCGTTTAGGGTTGTTATGGTATATGCCGCCCGTCTTAGTTCACGAGTTGCACACTTCTAAAATAAAACAAAGATTGATCACCTGCACCTGAATTTTTAAATACCAGATACAAATCGTGATAACCGGTGGTTGCGGTCGCCGTAATGCCGATTGTCTGTGCCCCTTTGCCGGTAGTCCGGCCTTTTCCAAACAAGGCACCGTCGGGCTTGTCGAGATGCAATTCTACTTCGCCCCCCGCCTGATCGGCCGGTATGATCAACGTCACCTTGGCCTGGCGGACTCCGGTCAGGTCCAAATGCTTGAATGCCGCCCGTGCATTGTTCTTTACATCAGCCAGCACCGACTGATCGTTCTCTTTCCGGCGTTGCGCCCCATCTATCTCCGTGGCCTCGCGTGCGGTGAGCACAGCGCTGCGCAACACTACCACCTGGTTTGCCGACAGGGCCGGTACGTTGCCCGCGCCACCCTTATCCTGGTAGGACGCCGTCAGCATATAAACACCGTCGGTCTCTTTGCCGGGCGTAACCTTGCCTTGTAGTGGCAACTTCGCGGGCACCTTCGCATCGGCCAGTGACAAAATGTATTCCACCATCTTCTTGGCATCGTCCACGCTCAGCTGCGGGTGCGCCGCCATTTCGGTACCACCCCAAATGCCCGCGCCGCCTTTAATGACCTTCGCGGCCAGTTGTCCCGGAGCATCACCGTTGCCTTTGTAGCGCTCGGCCACCTGCTGGTAGCTGGGGCCGGCCGAGCGTTGGTCGATCGTGTGACACGACTTGCAATCGCTCTTCGCCAGCAGCGCCTTGCCGGGTAGCTCTGCCGTCGGCATCTGGTGCCCCTGGGCAACCTGCGCCATGTCAAAGCCTTTCACATAGTCGAATGTCACGGTTACTGCCGTCGGCTCGATCTTACCATCAACCGTGCTGCCGTCTTCCGCGTCTGTAGCCTCCACGACGTACGCCACGGGCGTGCCGGGGAAGAAGAAAGTTTTATTGCCACTTGCCAGTGATGCCTTCACCACGGGCGGTGCGTTGCCCGCGGCCACTTGCACGGTGGCGGTGGATTCCAGGCCTTTGTCGTCTACTACCTTGAGCTGCACCGGGTAGACGCCGGGCTTGTCGAACGTCACGGTAAAGACGCTGTCCTTTGCCTCATAGTCCTTCCCCGCTGCCTTTAGCGTGAGTGTAAGCTTGTCGCCTTTGTCGTGGTCGAACGTACCGGCCGCCGAGAACTGTACTTGCAGGGGTACGCCGCCGTTGATCTGGCTGGCCTTCAGCCTGGCCACCGGTGCGCGGTTGCCGGGGTTGTAGTCGATGCGTACCAGCCGCGCATCGAGGTTCTGCGCAAACCACTTGGTGCCATATTCCAGCATGTATAACCGTCCATCGGGACCAAAGGCCATGTCGATAATGTTATTGAAGTTGATGTTGGGCATGAAGGGCTCCATGTCCATGATCTTATCCTGGCCGTCCAGGCTTACGAGGAAAATCCAGTTGCGCATCCAGTCGTACGCAATAAGCTTATCGTCGAAGTAGTCCGGGAAAGCTGTCGACACGCCTTTATACAGGTCGCTATGATACACAGGCCCCGCCATGGCGTTTCGTCCACCCTCTTTCAGCATCGGAAACTCGTCTGAATGTGCATACGGGTAGTAGATCAGCGCCGGTGTCGCCGGCGGCAGGTCATGCTTACCCGTGTTATTGATCGACTCGTTTACCGGCAGCGCAGGGTCCCACCAGCCTTTGATCTCGCCGGTAGCATAGTCATAACGGGAGTATGCTTCGTTCTTGCCGACAAAGTACGGCCAGCCATAGTTGCCGGGGCGGCGCGCCAGGTTGATCTCATCGTACGAGCGTGGCCCGCGCAGCGAGTCACCTTCGCCGGCGTCGGGTCCTACTTCACCCCAATACAGCGCCCCCGTCTTGGCGTCGACCGAAATACGATAGGGGTTGCGACAGCCCATGACGTAGATTTCGGGACGCGTGTTTGGTTCCTGTTCGTCAAAGAGGTTGCCGGCGGGAATGGTATACGTACCATCCGGTTGGGGCTTGATGCGCAGCACCTTGCCGCGTAAGTCATTGGTGTTGGAGGACGACTTCTGGGCATCATACGGACCGCGGTCCGGCCGTTCATCCGACGGACTAAAGCCGCGCGACTCCCAGGGATTGGTGTTGTCACCCGTTGACAGGAACAAGTTGCCATCGGGGCCAAAGGCCAGCGAGCCCGCGGTGTGGCAGCAGCTCTCCCGTTGCGTAGGCACTTCCAACATGACCTTTTCCGAGGTACTGTCGATTTGGTCGTTCACAAAGGTAAAACGCGACAGGATGTTGGCCGACTTTTCGGCGTGTGAGTAGAAGATATACAGCCAGTGATTTTTATCAAAGCCCGGGTCGGCGGCAATACCGAGCATACCGTCTTCAAACTTGGTGCCGATGTGGAAAGTATTCACAACACGTACTTTGCCGCTCTTGGGATCGTACAGCTTTACATCGCCTTTACGTTCGAGGAAAATGATGCGGCTGTCGGGCAGGATCACCATTTCGGTGGGCTCGTTCAGGTTGAAGTCTAATACTGTTTTGGTGAAGCGGCTTTCATCCGGGGCAATCTTGGCCGTAGCCTTCGTGAAGTCCGGCTTGTCGCCTTCGCCCAGGGCATAGCGGATACCCTGCCACAAATGATTCCGGAAGAAGGGATCCGCATAGCTTTCGTCGGTGTGGCCCATGCCGGTATAAAATGCCCGACCGCCGTCAAACTCATGATACCAGGCGATGGGGTGGTCTTTGCCATTGATGCCGCCCTGATAGGACGCTTCGTCGAGGTTGTACAGCACCTCGAGGTCGCTGCCGATGCTGCGGTAATTATACCATTCGTCAGTACGCAACACCGACTGTTGCAGCGAGTCCCCTTCGAACGTCGGTTTCAGTGCCACGATGCGGGCCTCCTGGATCTTCGGGTGACTTTTAAAATACGCACCAGTCAGGCGGCCGAACCACGGCCATTCATACTCGGTATCGGAGGCAGCGTGCACACCTACAAAGCCGCCGCCCGCCTGGATATAGCGGCGGAAGGCGCCCTGCTGCTCCAGGTCGAGTACGTTACCCGTAGTGCTCAGGAATATCACCGTGTTGTAGCGGCGCAGGTTGTCTTCGTTGAACACCGATGCGTCTTCGGTTGTGTCGACATCAAAGCCGTGTTCCTGGCCAAGTTCCAGCAGCGCTTTTTTGCCCGCGCCGATGGAGGCATGCCGGTAACCGGCGGTTTTAGAGAATACCAGGATGCGTGGCCGCTCCTGGCACGAAAAGAGTAGGCACAGCAATAACACTGGCACTATAAAGCTCAGATTTTTCATAGGAGGTTAGGATGAGCATAAAAAAACCTGGAAGCCACAGCTCCCAGGTTTTTCATGTTATTTCAATTCCTTGATTTTGATGTTGCGGAACCAGACCTGGTCACCGTGATCTTGTAGCGCAAAGTGTCCTTTCTTGGCCTTGCCGAAATCAGGCATGCTCTTGAACTTGCTGGCCGCCACCATTTCGTCCCAGGCAGCATCGTGCATGGTGAAGGTCACGACCTTCTTGCCGTTCAGCCAGAACTCATACTTGCCTTTGTTCGAAATGATCCGGGCTTCGTTCCATTCGCCGGCGGGCTTTACGGTTTCTTCCGAGCAGGCGATCAGATCATACAGGTCGCCGGCGCGGTGCTTGTGAATTTTCGCATCGGGGTGACCGTTGTTGTCGAGCACTTGCATTTCCGGACCGGTAACATATACTGCGCTGTACTTGGGGTCTTCTACTACGTTGAACAGCAGACCGCTGTTGCCATTCGCGGCGATCTTCCAGTCATAGGAAAACTCGTAGTTTTCATATTCACCGGCGGTGATCAGATCACCACGACCTTCTTTGGTAGAGGCATCGAGGTACAGGGCACCGTCGGCTACTTTCCAGGCCGTGCCGTCAGACTTGCCGTTAAATATTTTCCAGCCTTTGGTGCTGGTTCCGTCGAAAAGCAGTTTCCAACCGGCCTTCGTCTCGGCGGCGGTCAGCTTATTTTGGGCTTGTGTCGGAGCGCTCATAACCAGGGCAATGGCCGTCAGCAATACAATGACTTTTTTCATGTTCAGGATTGTTTAGCGATGATGGATAAAACGATCAATCTTTCAGTTTCTCGCCGTCGAGCGACAGCACATACATGGCCATCTTCTCGGCATCGGCTTGCGACAGATCAGGATGTGCCGTCATCGGTATCTCACCCCAGTTGCCTGCACCACCCGCAATGATCTTGCCGGCCAGCATGCTTACGTTTGCTTTTGTGAACTCGTATTTCTTAGCCACTTCTGCGTGTGCAGGGCCAATGATCTTGTTCGTGGGATGGTGACAGGTTTTGCAATCGCTGTTGTCGACAAGCGCCTGACCTTCTTTGATCAGGTCGTCGGCCGATGCCGCTTTAGGCTCGGCCGTCTCGTAGTCGCTATACGCATCACCTTCCTCTTTCTTCTCTTCTTCCTTTTTCGATCCTCCGCACGATGTAAGCGCAAAACTGGCTACCCCTGCAAGGGCCACGATGACGAATAATTTTTTCATGTCTGTTAGTCGATTTTAATAGTTGTAGTGTCTGTGTAATGTGTAAAATTAGATACCCAGGATTCGCTTGTTGAGCTTCTGGTCTTTGCCGGCCGACGCAAAGTCGTCAAAGGCACGTTCCGTCACGCGAATGATGTGGTCCTGGATAAAGGGTGCTCCTTCCGCCGCGCCCTGCTCGGGGTGTTTAATGCAGCACTCCCACTCCAGCACGGCCCAACCGCTGTAATCGTATTGAGTCAGCTTGCTGAAGATCGCGCTGAAATCCACCTGCCCGTCGCCCAGGGAGCGGAAACGACCGGGACGGTTCACCCAGTCCTGATAGCCGCCATACACGCCCGATTTACCGGTGGGGTTAAATTCAGCGTCCTTGACGTGGAACATCTTAATGAAGGTGTGATAGAAGTCGATATACTGCAGGTAGTCCAGCTGTTGCAACAGCAAGTGGCTGGGATCATACAGCATGTTGCAGCGCGTATGCTGACCGGTAGCCTCCCAGAAACGCTCGAAGGTAATACCGTCGTGCAGGTCCTCCCCCGGGTGAATTTCATAGCACAGGTCGACACCTGCTTTATCAAAGGCATTCAGAATGGGCAGCCAGCGTTTCGCCAGGGCGGCAAAGGCGTCTTCCACCAGGCCTGCCGGGCGCTGTGGCCACGGGTACATGGTGTGCCACATCAGCGCGCCCGAAAAGGTAGCGTGCGCATTCAGGCCCAGGTTGCGGCTCGCTTTGGCAGCGAACTTCAACTGCTCCGTGGCCCATGCCTGGCGCTCTTTGGGATTGCCCCGCACAGCCTTCGGCGCAAAGCCGTCGAACAGCTCATCGTAGGCGGGATTTACCGCCACGAGCTGCCCTTGCAGGTGTGTCGAAAGCTCGGTGACCTGCAGGCCCGCCGACTCGACAATGCCCTTCCACTCGTCGCAGTAGTCTTTGCTTTCCGCTGCTTTTTGCAGGTCGATGCAGCGGCTGTCCCACGTGGGAATCTGCACGCCTTTATACCCCAATGAAGCGGCCCATTTGCAGAGCGTCTTCAGGTTATCGAACGGAGCCTGGTCGCCGAGAAACTGCGCCAGGAATATAGCCGGTCCTTGTATCTGTTTCATGTCTGTCGTGTTACGGAAGGGCTAGATGTCTTTCAGCGGCACCCACTTCTTGTTAGACGTTGCCGACTTCACGACGGTCTGTACGAAGTTCATGCCACGTACGCCATCCTCCACATCGGGAAAGTCATACTTCTCGTAGTTGACCTTCTTGCCCGGCTTGTAGTCGCGCAAGGCGCGGCTAAAGGCGCGATAGATGTTGGCAAACGCTTCCAGGTAGCCTTCCGGGTGACCGGCCGGTGTACGGGTAAACGACTTGGTGTGGTCGGACAGGTAGCCCTGACCGGCACGGATTATTTCCTGAGGCTTATTGAGCCATTTTATCTTGAGGGTGTTGGGCTCCATCTGGCGCCATTCCAGGCCGCCATGCTCGCCGTAGATACGAATGTTGAGGTCGTTCTCTTCACCGGCCGCTACTTGTGTGGCCATCAAAATACCCGAGGCGCCGTTATCGAAGCGCAGCAGCATAGAAGAATCGTCGTCGAGGTTACGCCCCTTTACGACCGTGTTCAGCATCGCGCAAACTTCCGTGATCTTGTTGCCGGTGATATACTCGGCCAGGTTGGCAGCATGTGTGCCGATGTCGCCGATCGCACCACCCATGCCTGATTGTTTGGGATCTGTACGCCAGGAGGCCTGCGCATTGCCACTCTTCTCAGCAGCGGTCGACAACCAGCCCTGGGGATATTCAACAAATACCTTGCGGATTTTGCCGAGCTTACCAGCGCGCACCATCTGGCGTGCTTCTTTCACCAGCGGATAGCCTGTATAGGTGTGCGTAAGGCCGAGAATAAGGCCAGTCTTGTCGACCAGCTTACGAAGTACTTTGGCTTCGTCTACAGAAAAGGCGATGGGCTTCTCCACGATCACGTGGAAGCCATACTCGAGGGCCATTTTGGCAGGGCCGAAGTGTACGTGGTTGGGAGTGACGACCGAAACAAAGTCCATCCGCTGGTCGGCGGGCAGCTGTGATTCCTTCTCGAACATCTCCTGGTAGGTTTCATACACCCGTTTCGGATCGAGGTATAACGCTTGCCCGGTCGCTTTGGACTCGCCGGGTACAACACTGAAAGCACCGCATACTAATTCAATCTCGCCATCAATTCCCACAGCTTTGCGGTGTACAGGGCCGATAAAAGAGGTGAGTCCCCCTCCTACCATCCCCATGCGTAATTTTCTTTTCATGAGTGTTAATGATTGGTTTTTAAGGTTTAAGAAGATCCTATCCCACCACCGGCCAGACGCCTACCCTGTCTTTACCGGTCGGATATTTCATACGTTTGTATTTTGTTGCAATAAAGTATTCTCAGCCTGAAAAGTAAACAAATAAAATTACCGGAAACGATTGCAAAGCCTTCCGCGACCGCAAATTTTTACACTAATTGCGGGAATCTTGCCTCAACGACGGGCGATTTCTTAGCTCCGCCCCGGCGCGGAGACGCGTGCCCATGCTGCGTCACCCCCGTAATCAACCACCGGGGATAAAGTATACATAAAGTATACTTAGAGTATACTTACAGCATACATAAAGTACCCTGGCCGTCTTCCAATTTGGCACAACTCCACCCCAGGTCTGCCGGCGACGGTGTTCGCTGTCGGTGGCAAGGCGGGCACCCCGATAAGATCGGGACTATCGCGAGTCGCCCTCCCTTCGGTCGGAAGAATCGCGCCAGGAACTCCATGCAGCGTTTTGTGAATTCTCGCCGATCTGATTTCTGTCACCAAAATCTTCGGGAAATTCCCGTTACCTTTGGCCATCGTAGTACGTAACCGATACTCATGACCGAATCGCTCTTTCTTCGAAATCTTTGGTATTTCGCCATGCACGGCGAGTTTTTGAAACCGGGTAAACTTATTTCCAAAGAGATTTTAGGCGAACGGATCGTCTTCGGACGCAACGAACAGGGTGAGCCTTTCGCGTTGAAAGACAACTGCCCCCACCGCGGCGTGCCCCTGTCCATGGGGTGGTACGACGGCAAGGAAATCCAGTGTTGCTACCATGGATGGAAGTTCAACCATGCCGGTACCTGTACAGAGATTCCGGCGCTGGCCGACGACAAGTTCGACCGCTCCAAGATCAAGGTCTTCAAATACCCGTGCCGCGAGCTGAACGGCACCATCTGGATTTACATTCCGCGCAACAAGACCCAACTCGAAGGCGCCGAAAGCCGGTTGCCCGACCTCCTCATAAAACCTGAGCTGACGTTCAGATTTGTAGAAAAGGTAACGATGCCTGCCGATGTCGATCATGCCGTAATCGGCCTCATTGATCCGGCCCATGTGACGTTTGTACACCAATCGTGGTACTGGCGGTCGGCTAAGAAACTGAAGCAAAAAGAGAAACACTTCGAGCCTGACGGTCTGGGCTTTAAGATGGTGCGGCATAAGCCATCGTCAAACTCCAAGGGCTATTCAATTTTGAAGGGCGAGACTTCCACGGAGATCAACTTCCAGTTGCCGGGCAATCGCTTTGAGCACATTCGTGTAGGGAAGCATGAAATTGTTTCGATTACATGCCTCACGCCGATCAACGAAAATGAGACTGAGCTGAATCATATCTTCTATGCTTCCTTCGGTTTTGTGAAATACCTGTGGTGGCCGCTGCGCTATCTGGGTAAGCAATTTATTCATCAGGACCTCGGCGTATTCCGCAAGTTGCGGAAGGGATTGGAAACGAAGCCTACGCTGATGCTGCTGGGTGAACCCGATGCGCAGGCCCGCTGGTATCATGAATTGAAACGCCAGTGGGATTTGTCGCAGCAGGAAGGGAAGCCGTTTGAAAATCCCATTCCGAAGAAAACCTTGCATTGGGTAACTTAAACGGGACAACACCTGAAGGTCAGCGGGAATAAACCGGGACTTATCCTGGTCCTTTCTATACTAGCTTATCTCTAGCTTAAGTCCAGGACAACACTAGCTTAAGTCTAGCTTATCCTGGCTTTATCCACCCAAAGCGCTGTATTTTCTTCACTCTCGCTCCCACACTCACACTGGTTCCTTACCAGTCGTCGCTATCTTTTTTCTTCTGAAGCTCGGTATATTGAAGCTTATCGGTGAAAGCTTTATCCAATAATCCTAATGTATTCGGCTTGCACCAATCCGGTGAGAGGATCGTCGCGCTGTTCTTTGTAGCGTAGTTCGTGAGGCGATCTTTTTCACTGATATTCTTGTAGCCAATGTTGCCTGTTACCATCAACGTGCGGAACGTGAGGCGGTACTTTCCATCCTTTACGGCGGCGGTTACTTTGCCGCTATACTTGCCGGTTTGGATGATGGGGGGCGTGGCTACCTGCGCGAATTGGAATTTCTTGTAGTCGACTGTGATGTCATTTACATCGAATGACACTTCGTCGCCACTGACGGTGACGTTGGCAACGTAGGGCAATGCTTTATAGAATGCCGCCATCTTTTCGGCGGTGACGGAATCTTGTACAAAGACCTTTTGATAAATAATCTCCTGATCGACGACTTTGAAGTTGCCGTAGGCCGTGGTAGGTGGTTGGGCTTGCGCAAAAAAAGAAACAGAAGCCAGGATCAAAAAGCAAAAAATACCTCTCATGGGGATGTTAAGTTTCCCCAAAGGTAACAAACAGGTGGCAATCACCTATTCGGCCGGACCAAAACAAAGGCCGTTCGACCGGGTAGGGTGTCGAACGACCTTCGCATGTAAGGGCTAGATGAACTTGCTAAGCAGGTTCTCGTAGTATTCTTGCTTGCCACTGATCTGTTGCGGCTCGCCCGTCTTGTGGGCCAGCGTACGCAGCTCTTCCAGGGTCACTTTGCCTTGTTCGAACTGTCTGCCTTTGCCACTATCGAACGAAGCATACCGGTCTTTACGCAGCTTCAGGTACGTGCCGTCGTCGAGGACGGCCTGGGCCGTCAGCAGGGCGCGGGCAAACGTGTCCATACCGCCAATGTGTGCGTGGAAGATGTCGACCAGGTCGGTTGAGTTGCGGCGCGTTTTGGCGTCGAAGTTTACACCGCCGTTCTTAAAGCCGCCGGATTGTAAGATTACCAGCATGGCTTCCGTCAGCTCAAACAGGTTGTTCGGGAACTGGTCTGTGTCCCAGCCGTTCTGGTAGTCACCGCGGTTGGCGTCGATGCTGCCGAGCACGCCGGCGCTGGCCGCTACTTGCAGCTCGTGGTCGAAGGTATGTTGGGCCAGGGTGGCGTGGTTTACTTCGATGTTTAGCTTGAAATCGTCCATCAGGTCGAACTCCCGCAGGAAGGCGATACAAGTTGCCGCATCAAAGTCGTACTGGTGTTTAGACGGCTCCATGGGCTTGGGCTCGAGCAGGAAGGTGCCTTTAAAGCCTTGCGCACGGGCGTAGTCTTTTGCTACATGCAGGAAGCGCGCCATGTGTTCTTGCTCACGCTTCATGTCGGTGTTCAGCAGCGACATATAACCTTCGCGGCCACCCCAGAATACGTAGTTTGTACCGCCCAGCTCGATGGTCGCGTCCAGGGCGTTCTTTACTTGTGCGCCGGCATAAGCCACGACGTTAAAGTCGGGGTTCGTCGCCGCACCGTTCATATAGCGCGGGTGCGAGAACAGGTTGGCTGTACCCCACAGCAGCTTTACGCCGGAGGCCTTTTGTTTTTTCTTGGCATACTCCACCACCTTCGCCAGGCGTGCTTCGGACTCTTTCAAGGTAGACCCTTCGTCTACCAGGTCGTAGTCGTGAAAGCAGTAGAAAGGGGAACCGATCTTGGTAATGAATTCAAAGGCTGCATCCATCTTGTCGAAGGCGCGCTCAACGGCATCTTCGCGTTGATTCCAGGGAAAGTTCTTGGTGCCCGGGCCGAACGGATCACCGCCGGTACCGCAGAAGGTATGCCAATAGGCAATGGCGAAGCGGAAGTGTTCTTCCATGGTCTTCTTACCGATCTTGCGTTTGGCGTCATAGAATTTAAACGCGAGCGGGTTGTCGGAATCCTTGCCTTCGTACTTGATCTGGCCTACGCCTTTGAAGTACTCTTTGTCTCCAAGTGAAAGTTTCATAGTATAGCCTTAATTGATTTGTTTCTGTAATTGTTTAAGCCAGCGGTCATACGCCGCGGCATACGCATCGGCCTTGCCGGCCACCGGATCTTCCGAGCGAATAAGCTTCAGCCCGCGGAAGGCATCCTCAAACGCGCCATAGATCCCCGCGCCTACACCCGCGCCCAACGCAGCACCTTTCGAGCCGTCAGTATCATACAGCTCCAGCCGGGCGCCAATCGTGTTCACAAACGCCTCGCGGAACAGCGGGCTCAGGAACATGTTGGCATTGCCGGCACGGATCACCTGTGTCTTGAGCCCCATTTCTTGTAATACATCAAAGCCATACTTCAGCGCAAACACAATACCCTCCTGCGCCGCGCGGAAGAGATGCGCCTGACTATGTTGATTAAAGTCCAGGCCAAAGAATGAGCTATTGATGTTTTTGTCTTCCAGCACGCGCTCAGCGCCATTGCCAAAAGGCAGCACCGTCAGGCCTTCCGCACCAATGGGTGCGCCCGCCGCGATACTGTTGATGCGGTCATAGCCGTACAAATCGCCCTCGCCCCGCGCCATCTTGCGCAGCCAGCTGTTGAGAATTCCCGTACCGTTGATGCAGAGTAGCACACCGTTCCGTTTCGCCGGGTGCTTATCATTGACGTGAATGAACGTATTGACCCGCGAGCGGGTGTCGTATGCATTCTTGTCGGTCACGCTATAGATCACACCCGAGGTGCCCGCCGTGGCAGCGGTCTCGCCGGGGTTGAGTACATTGAGGGAAAACGCATTGTTGGGTTGATCGCCCGCGCGATAGCTTACTGGAATGCCCGCTGTCAGGCCCAATTGCGCGGCTATCGCGGGACGTACTTTTCCCTGAATAGAGAAGGTGGGCTCCTGCCGGGCCAGCATGCTGGCAGGGACGCCGTACTGCTCCAGCAAGCGTTTAGAAGGTGCCTCGTCCTGGTAGTCCCAGAACATACCTTCAGAAAGGCCCGACGCAGTGGTCACGACTTCGCCGGTAAGCTTCATCGCCAGGTAATCGCCGGGCAACATGACCTTGTCTATCCGGTCAAAGACCGCGGGCTCGTTCAACTTCACCCAGCGCAGCTTGGAGGCTGTAAAGTTACCGGGAGAGTTCAGCAAGTGTTGCAGGGCATAGCCTTCGCCGAGCGCCTTCGACGCGTCCTTGCCGATCTCCACGGCGCGGCTGTCGCACCAGATGATCGACGGCCGCAGCACATCCTGGTTCTTATCGACACAGACCAGACCGTGCATTTGATAGGAAATACCAATGGCGGCAATGGCCCCCGGATCGACGCCAGATTGTTTCAGCGCGCCTTGCAGCGCTTTGACAGCGTGCTCCCACCACAGCGCGGGATCTTGCTCGGCCCAGCCCGGCTGCACGGCCAGCATACCCATTTCTTCGGCAGGCGAATGCGCTGCGCCAACGGTCAGACCCGTGTCGGCATCGACCAGCGAGGCTTTCACGGAAGAGCTTCCAACATCGTACCCCAGGAGGTATTTCTTCATATTCACAATGGTTCAATCGGTTGATGATGTCGGTAAAGATATAACTTATAGTACATTTGACTACAAGGTGTCCGGAATTATTTTCTATCTTGGGCTCCACAGCACCTATGCCTATGCCCCACGAAACGCCCGACGCGATTATTGACGCCCTGTCGATCGACTGTCTGATCTTTGGCTTCCAAAAGAACGAGCTCGACATCTTGCTCGTACAGCACGGCGAAGGCATCAGCAAGGGCAAGTGGGCGCTACCTGGCGGCTGGATCAAATACAACGAAAGTGCCGACGCCGCCGCAGCCCGCATTCTGCAAGACCTTACCGGCGTATCGAAGATCTACCTGGAGCAACTCCGGGCCTTTGGCGATGTGCACCGTTACCCTACCAAGCGTGTAATCACCATTGCGTACTACGCGCTGGTCAAGCCCGAAGCCTATACGCTGGGCGCGGGCTTTACAGCGTCGGACGTGAAGTGGTTTAAGCTGGGTGACGTGCCCTCCCTGCCCTACGATCACAGCGCCATTCTCCACGCCGGCCTGCGGCACCTCAAGCACAAGGTACGCCACGAGCCGATTGGTTTCAACCTGCTGCCTAAGAAGTTTACACTGCTGCAGCTACAAGAGCTGTATGAAGCGTTGTTGGGTCAAAAGCTCGACAAGCCCAACTTCCGGCGTAAGCTGATGAAAATGAACCTGCTCATCCCCTGTAAAGAAAAACAGACCGATGTGTCGCACCGCGCTGCCAGCCTGTATCGCTTTGACAAAAAGACCTATGATAAACTGACCGAGAAGGGCTTTACATTCGAGCTCTAACGGCGTGTGGCTATGCCGGTGATCTATTATAATAGTCTAAACGACCATAACCCCACTGGAATAATTGTAGCTTGCAATCGTTGGAAAGCAGCAAAAATACATCCATATTCCGGCCGCTAAACCTAAATCGAACATCTATTATCCTATGGAACAAACCATTGACCGCTCACGCCTGTTTTGGGCCAGCTGCCTGGCGCTGCTGGTTACATCCCTGTCATTCGGCATCCGCGCCGGTATCCTCAACGAGCTGGGTACTACTTTTCAACTTTCAGCCACCGAGCTGGGTGTCATCACCGCGACAGCCTTCTGGGGCTTTCCGCTGGCGGTAATCATCGGCGGCATGGTGGTCGATATCATCGGCATGAAGCGTCTGCTGCTGGCCGCCTTCCTGTTCCACCTGGTGGGCATCATCTTTACGATCTTTGCTTCCGGCTATTGGTCGCTCTTCCTGTCCACGTTGCTGATCGGCATTGCCAACGGTACAGTCGAAGCGGCGTGTAACCCGCTGGTGGCAACCATTTACCCCGACAACAAAACCACCAAGCTCAACCACTTTCACTTGTGGTTCCCCGGTGGCATTTTTATCGGCACGCTCATCGTATTCTTCTTTAGCAAACTCGGCCTCGGCTGGCAGGTGCAGGTAGCCACCATGCTGATCCCTACGCTGCTGTATGGCTACTTCTTCTCACGCCTCACTTTCCCGGTAACAGAACGTGTCGCCAAGGGTGTTTCTACCGGTGATATGTACAAGGCATTGCTTAGCCCGCTTTTCATTTTTATGATTATCTGCATGTTTGGCACCGCAATCACCGAGCTGTTTACCGGCCAATGGATCGACGTGCTGTTGCGCAGCGTAACCGATAATGCCCTGCTCGTGCTGACGCTGACCACCGGCATCATGGTGATAGGCCGTGGCCTGGCAGAGCCCGTCGTACACCGGTTTTCGCCGCAAGGTGTGCTGTTGATGTCGGCCGTGCTTTCGGTATTGGGTCTCTACCTGCTGGGGCATACCAGCGGCAACATGATCTTTATCGGCGCGCTTGCGTTCGGCATGGGTGTATGCTACTTCTGGCCCACCATGATCGGCTTTGTAGCTGAAAACCTTCCCCGCACGGGCGCTGTCGGCCTGAACTTCATGGGCGGCGCCGGCATGTTTGCCGTGTCGCTGTACCTCATCTTTATGGGCGGCTACTACGATAACCTGGTGAAAAGCAAGATCCCCGCAGGCGTCTCGGAAGCTGAAACCGTTAACCTGCTGGCCGAGGCGCGCAAAGCCGCCGGTCCTGAAATTATCAACGTGACACTTGTCATCCCGATCATTTTAACCGTCGCATTTACGGGCCTGGTGCTATACATGCGCAGCCGCAAAAATGCGGCCGTCGCCTAAGGCATACCGGCATACTGCACGAAAAGGATGGTCCAAAACCATCCTTTTTCTTTTTCTCGTATATCGGGTAAATACACCTTCTCTTGAGTATGAAGAAACTTATCCTGATATTACTGGTAGCATCCGTGAATGACAGTATGGCACAGAAACTGAACGTCGTCGATCCGGTTAAATTCCTCGCCCTGGGCGACTCGTATACCATTGGTGAAAGCGTCGCTCCCGCCGAGCGGTGGCCGGTGCAGCTGGCCGAGGCGTTCCGCCAGAAGGGCCTCGCGTGCCCCGACCCGACGATTATTGCCACCACCGGCTGGCGCACAGACAACCTGAAAGACGCCATCCAGCAGGCCCATCTCAAGCCGGAGTATACGCTGGTGTCACTCCTGATCGGCGTCAACAATTATTACCAGGGCAAGTCGGTGGAAGCCTATGGTCCCGAGTTTGAAGGATTGCTCAGCACAGCCATTGCCCTGGCGGGCGGCCAGCGTGCGCATGTATTTGTTGTCTCCATCCCCGACTACGGCTACACACCCTTTGGCAAAGACAAACAAACCACCATCACGCTGGGCATCGACCGGTTTAACGCGGCCAACAAAGCCATCGCCATTCGCATGGGCGTGCCATACATCGACATTACAGAAATCTCACGCCGCGGACTTGCTGACGCGGATTTAGTAGCCGGCGACGGCCTGCATCCCTCCGGCAAAATGTATACCGCGTGGACTGCGCTTATCCTGGAACATCTGAAAATCGCCAGGCCGGCAGACGAAGGCAACAACACATCCACAACACCTGAAAACGGCATTCGCGATGCACGCTATAGTTTGAAAGTATACCCCAATCCATTCCACGACATCCTCCAGGTCCAAAGCCACGCGGCACCGTCACCCAACCGGCGGTTAAGCTTGTTGACCAGCACCGGCGAGACCGTTAAAAATATTAAGCTTGACACACAGGGCACGATCCTGATTCCCACTGCCGACCTCGCCGTCGGCACATACTTTCTGTTATTGCGCGACCAGGACACCGAAGTGCTGCGCGAGCCGATTGTGAAGCAATAAGCATTGCCAGAAACCGTGGCCGCACACAGAAACAGCGTGCGTGTGAGCGTGAGAGCGAAGCAGCACCAGCGCGAGTCTGTTCGCTCCCGCGCTCACACGCACTCTTGCTTTTCCGGCGGGCTATTCGTTTCTTGACGGAAAGTAGTTTATGAACTCCGCAACCTTACGCGTCACCTCTGAGATCGGCACCTTGCGCAGACTTTTGGTGCACAGCCCCGACAGTAGCCTGGGCAAAGTCGTGCCGTCCAAAGCGCAGGACTGGCTCTTCGAAGACATTGTCCACCTCGACACTATACGCCGCAAAGAGTACGATTTTTATACCCGTATCCTGCTGTATTTCCTGGATCCTGCACGCATTCAGGGAAAGCTGGTCACCATCAACGATCCCAGCAACGACCGGGCCTTCTTTAAGCCTTGCCACGACAACTTTCACCGTTCCGAAAATGTCATCGAGCTGCAGTGGCTGCTGGCCGATATCCTGGCCGACACCAGCATACGCCTGCGACTGGTGGCCTCGGTCTGCGCCATCGAGTTCTGTTCGTATGAAACGCAGAACAACCTCTTCGCCCTGGAACCGCGCGAGCTTTCGAAAGTACTCATCAGCGGCATCCTGAACGATGGGCGCATGCTCTTTCCGCCCATTCCTAACTTTATCTTCACACGCGACATCGGCGTAGTCATTAACGACCATATACTCTTAAACCGGCCGGCAAAAAAAGCGCGTACGCGCGAAGCCCTGCTGACCAAGTATATATTCTTTAATCATCCCCTGTTCACAACGTTTCACGACAAGATCCTGGAAATCGAAGATACCTCCTATCACTTCCTCATGCCCAAGGACACCGATGAAAAGAAAGTGACGTTGGAGGGTGGCGATGTGATGATGATCACCCCGAAACATCTGTTACTGGGCATCAGCGAACGCACCACGGTGGAAGCCGCCCACCAGGTGATCAACTTGCTCTTTGCCCGACAGATCGTCGATACCATCACCGTCATTCGCATTCCGAAGAAACGGGACTACATGCACATCGACACAGTCTTCACGCAAGTGAAACGCAACGTGTGGGTCATGCTGGGCAACTTCTCGCGCACCAACATCCGCAAAGAAAACGCCGACCCGATCGAACGCATTCTCGAAAGCAAAAAGAAGGACGATCCTGTCAGGATCACACAGTTTCACCGGCACGACCCGGAGAGTCCCGTGTCGTTCGACAGCCTGGAAGACCTGCTCATCAACATCAGCGAGAGCGAATTGAAGAGTCCCGAAAAAACGGTATTTATATACTCGGGCAACAACGAGTTTCCATACGACGTGCGCGAGCAGTGGACAGATTCCTGTAACGTGCTCGCCCTGCGCGAAGGCGTGGTGCTGGGCTATGACCGCAACGACAAGACTACCGAAGCCTTTCGCGCGGCAGGTTTTTCCGTCATCACAGCGGAAGAGCTATTAGCGGGCCTCGAGGCCGGCATACTGCAAACGGAGACACTCCGCGACACGCTGATTGTCATGCCTTCCGCCGAGCTGTCGCGCGCCCGCGGCGGCTTTCACTGCATGAGCCTGCCCTTGTGGCGGGACGACATCACCCTCTGAAACTGAACCTCCATGGCTTTGCACTATCAGACAACTTCGCACATACTCATGATCCGCCCGGTACGCTTCGGCTACAATGCGCAGACGGCGGTGAACAATGCATTCCAGTCCACCGAAGACCAGGACGCCCAGGAAAAGGCCTTGCACGAGTTTGATACCTTCGTTGCGTTGCTACGCCAACACGGCATCGACGTAACCGTGGTGGAAGATACGCCGTCGCCGCATACCCCTGACGCGATCTTTCCCAACAACTGGGTTTCCTTCCATGATGACGGCAGCTGGGTATTATATCCTATGTATGCCACTAACCGCAGGCTGGAACGCAGGCCTGAGGTGGTGGAAGCGCTGCGCCCCCATTTCGAGCTTACTACCCCCATAGACCTTTCGTATTACGAACGCCAGGACAAATTTCTCGAGGGCACTGGCAGTATGGTACTGGACCGAACGAACAGAAAGGCATATGCCTGCATTTCTCCACGTACCGATCTGGAGGTACTCAGCGAATTTTGCCTTGCCATGAACTATGCGGAGTCCGTCTTCACGGCCACCGACGCCAATGGCTACCCGATCTATCACACCAATGTGATGATGTGCATAGCCGATACGTACGTTGTGATCTGTCTTGACGCAATCGCTCCCGCGGAGCGGCCGAGTATAGAAACGGAATTGACCAGCACAGGACGGGAAATTATTCCGATTACCCTTGAGCAGATGAATCACTTTGCCGGCAACATGCTCCAGGTCAACAACCCCGCTGGCGAATATTTCCTGGTGATGTCGTCACAGGCCTACCGCTCCCTCACTCCGGCACAAATTTCCCAAATTGAACAACACAACCCAATCCTGCACTCCCCGTTAGATACCATAGAACGCAACGGCGGCGGTAGCGCCCGGTGTATGATCGCTGAGATATTCCTGCCGGAAAATTAGTAGTTTTAGCACTCAATGCTTGTCATTTGAATCCTTTAAGGACCTCTACCACAACCTCCGAACAGCCCGTCCAACCTATCTCCGGCCTGCACATCGTCGCCAACTTCGCTGTACGGGACCTGGATAAGCTGGTTGAATTTCAACGCTTTCGTACTTTTATTGAAGCGCAGATAAACGCCCTTGGCCTATGTCGCGTGGGCGATGTCTACCACAATTTCCCCGGCGGTGGCTTTACGGGTGTCGTTTGCCTGACAGAGTCGCACCTGTCGGTGCACACGTGGCCCGAGCAGCGTTACTTAACCTTCGACGTGTTTTTATCCAACTACTTGAAAGACAACCGGGCCGTGACGCACCGCCTATACGACGCCGTGCGGATATTCTTCGATGCCACGGTGCTGTGGGAACAAAGCCTTGACCGTTAAGTTATGAGTCTACATACCCGTATCACCTGTCCGGGCTGTCAGGCCCAGCATACACTTCGCCTGCGCCTTACCGGCCGCTTTATATGCCCTTATTGCCGGGCGCAAGCCGTCGTAGACGGCATCGCGCAAGACGCCTCCAGGCCGCTGATTACGGCAGCGCCCATGCCCGATGACCTGAGTTTTGTACAGATCGGCACCACCGGGGTACTGGACGGTGCACCGTTCGAGGTGATCGGCCGCATACGCCTGCAGTTGCGAAACGACTATAAAAACTTCTGGTGCGCCGTGCGCAAGGAAGGCAGTGGTTTCTGGATGGTCGAGTCATTCGGGAGCTTTGCCGTCTACAACGGCGCCTGGCAACCTTATACCGACCTCGCTTCCAAATTACGGTCGAACCAAACCATCCCCCTCCCGGACGGCCCTGTCACGGGCCAGTATGTGGAGCGTTGTGAAGGCCTTGCCTTGTTGGGCGAGCTGTTGCCCTGGAGCATTGTCGAGCCGGGGTGGTTTGTCGTACAGGGGAGCAAGGGCGCGCGCACCGCTTTTTTTATGACCAAACCCAACGTCGGCGGTATACACTACCTGCTGGGCAAAAAGGTCCCGGTAGAAAATCTGAAATTGGCCAATACCCTTCCGTGGAATGAGTGGAACTAACAATATCATCAGCTGCCCGGCCTGCAACACTTCCCTCACGCTACGCGGCAAGGCCCTGACACGGGCCCTGACCTGTAAAAACTGTGGTGTTTATTTCCGTACCGGCAGTTGGAACAAGGAGCAGGAGAAATTCCAGATTCCCTATACCTTCGAGCCGGCGCTTCCCATCGGCGCCAAAGGCGAGATCGGGGGTTTTATTTATGAGGTGATGGGGGTCGTCATCAAGAAGGAGCGAAAGTATAAATATTCCTGGCGCGAGTACCTGATCTTTAACCGCCACCGTGGCTACGCATTTCTGTCGGAGTACGATGGCCACTGGAATATGGTTTGGCCGGTCGACAGCGATCCGCGGGCTTCGCTCTTCCCGGGCGGCTTCTATGAAGACGGACAACGCTTCCAGCTTTATCAGAAATACAGCGCCGACGTGGCCTATGCCCGTGGCGAATTCTTCTTTGATGTTGTTGACATGACGGCTTCGACACGCAATGAAGAGTATATCAATCCACCGCATTTCTTTGCATTGGAATCGAGCGACGACAGCATGCTGTGGTGCAAAGGCGAATATATTCAGCGCAACGCGATCGCCGACATCTTTTCCGTACCGCTCGAGAAGCTGCCCCGTTCCGTCGGATTGGGTTACACTCAACCCGCCTCAGGCTCCTTTAGTATCTCTTCGTTGGTCATTAGTTTGATCGTGCTGATCCTGGCGACATTTGTGATCCAGTACATAATCAGCGCCCGCTCCGCCGACGAAAACATTTTTCATCGGGATTTTACCTCCGCCGATTTTAAAGATCAAAAATTTGTGGCGACGACGCCGTTCCACTTAAACGGTGGGCCGCAGAGTATACAGATCAACATTCACGTGCCCGTCGACAACGATTGGTTCTTTTCTGAATTCGCGCTGGTGAACGAAACCACGGGCGAAGAGTATAACTTTACAAAAGAGGTCGAATACTACCATGGCTACGACTATGAAGACGGGGGCTCCTACTACTGGTCGGAAGGCGGCACCACCGCCGAGGCCTACATCTCGCGCCTGCCCGACGGCACCTACCACGTCAATATATACCCGGCGTTCGGCACCACGGTAACAGGCTTCGACATAGCCATCTGGCGCGACGTTCCTTCCCGGCTGAACGTCCTTTGGACGATCATCGGACTCGCCATTTTCCCCGTCATTTACATCATCTGGGCGAAGTCCCGGGAAAAAGGACGCTGGGCGGATAGCGACTATTCACCTTACGAATAAATACACAGCACTATGAACCTGAACGATCTCAAAGGATTAAAATATTACCTGATCTATGCGCTGGCTTTGCTGGCGTTCTTTACCTATTCGGGTATGGTCGGCTGGAAGTGGTTTAACCCCACCAAGACCGAACGCGAGCGCAGCGAACGAGCGAACGGCACCCACGGACGAAGCTATATTTATCACAAATAATCAATACCACGCATCACATTAACACATCATACTATGGAATTAAAATACGTTTGGGCATCGATTGTATTCTCCCTCATCGGCATCATCATCCTGGGACTCGCTTTCTGGGTGGTGGAAAGAATCACGCCGGAAAATCTATGGAAGGAAATCCTGGAAAAGAACAACATTGCACTCGCCATTATGGCCGGGGCCTTTATGATCGCCATGGGCATCATCATCGGTTCGGCTATCCACAGTTAACAAATGATTCGGGACGAACGTAATGCCGCCGGTTTCCAGTGGCTGCTGCTGTTTTCGGTCTTTGTCGTTGCCACGTGCGGGCTGATCTACGAGCTTGTGGCCGGCACGCTGGCCAGCTACCTGCTGGGCGATTCCGTTACGCAGTTTTCTACCATCATCGGCACATACCTCTTTGCCATGGGCATCGGGTCGTACCTGTCGCGGTTTCTGAAAGACAACCTGCTGGGCTGGTTTATCAGCATCGAGCTGATGGTCGGCATGGTCGGCGGCTTCAGCGCCGGCGTGCTGTTTATACTCTTCGAGCAGGTCGTTTACTTTCGCATCATCCTCTACGCGTTGGTCGTACTGACCGGGACGCTCGTGGGCCTTGAGCTGCCCCTGCTGATGCGTATCCTAAAAGACCGCGTTGAATTCAGCGACCTGGTGTCGCGCATTTTTACGTTCGACTATATCGGCGCCCTGTTCGCCTCGCTCCTCTTCCCCCTGATCTTTATACCGTATCTGGGACTACTCCGTACGTCGTTCTTCTTTGGGTTCCTCAACGTGGGCGTGGCCTGGATCGTCGCCTATCGTTTCCGACACGACCTGCGGGGCTATCGATCGCTGCGGTGGTCGGCCATCGTCTGCCTCGTGCTACTGGCCGCCGGCTTTGCCTTGTCGGAGCACCTGACGCGCCTATCCGAGTCACTTACGTATCCCGACAAGATTGTATACGCCAAGTCAAGCCCCTATCAACGTATTGTATTAACACGCGGCGGCAACGACTGGCGGTTGTTCCTCAACGGCAACCTGCAGTTCAGCTCCCTGGACGAATACCGCTACCACGAAGCCCTCATTCACCCGGGACTCTCCCGTGTGCACCATCCACAAAATATCCTCGTATTGGGTGGCGGCGACGGCATGGCTGTACGCGAAATACTCAAATACCCTTCCGTCAGAAAAATCACACTGGTAGACCTCGACAACAGCATCACCACGCTATTTAAGTCTAACGAGGCGCTGATGAAGCTCAACCAGCGCTCGCTCATGTCACCCGCCGTGACCGTCGTCAATCAGGATGCTTTTGTCTGGATCCGCGAGCAGAAAAACACCTACGACTTTATTACCATCGACTTTCCCGATCCCTCGAATTATTCACTGGGGAAACTTTATACCACTACCTTTTATCGCGAGCTACGACGCCTGCTGGCACCCGGTGGCTGTTTGGTCATTCAATCCACGTCACCGTTCGTCGCCCGCAAATCGTTCTGGATAGTAGACGAAACCCTGCGAAAGACCGGCTTTGCCACACTGCCGTATCATTGCTACGTGCCGTCGTTCGGCGAATGGGGCTTTGTGATGGGCTTTCAGGGCGAACTGCCGGAAGACTATACATTGCCGGCAGGCCTGCGGTTTATCAGCGCAGCAACCTTGCCGCCGCTCTATTCCTTTCCGCCCGATATGGACCGCGTGGCGAGCGAAGCCAACACCTTGAACAACCAGGTGCTGGTCAATACCTTTGAAAAAGAATGGGCTGACTATACACGATGATCTCACGCCGGAAATTTGTGACGCGCCTGGTACAGGGCGCCGGAGCCTCCCTCCTGCTACCGGCGCTGCAACATTGCCGTCCGGCAGAAACGATGCACGCGCAGCTGGGCGGCCCGGATGCCGCGCTGGGCCATCGCCTGCGTACCATGGATTTTGGTCCACCAGTCTCTGACACCACGACCGGCATCGTCATTATCGGCGGTGGCGTAGCCGGCCTCTCCGCCGCACGCTACTTAAAACGCTATACATCGGACTTTACCTTGCTTGAGCTGGCCGCCGAGCCGGGTGGCAACGCTATTGGAGGCCAGAACGCCGTATCACAATATCCCTGGGGCGCGCACTACCTGCCCCTGCCCAACGACCAGGACCCCGAGCTTGTGGCGTTCTTACAAGAGACCCGCGTCATTACCGGCTATACCGACGGCCTGCCGGTATACAACGAATACCACCTCTGCTTCGACCCACAGGAACGACTATACATCAACGGCTACTGGCAAGCCGGGGTGATACCTCGCGCAGGGATACCGGCCAGCGACCGTGACGAGATTGAGCGCTTCCTGGCACTGATGCACGAATACAAAGAGATGCGTGGCAGCGACGGCCGCGAAGCCTTTGCTATTCCCGTGGCCAACAGCTCGCAAGACCTCGTGCTGCGGCAACTGGATAGTATCTCTATGGAAACGTTCCTCACCCAGCACAACTTTACATCGCCCTTCCTGCGATGGTATGTACAGTACTGCTGTGCCGACGACTTCGGTTCTGCGCCGGCCGATACGTCCGCCTGGGCGGGCATTCACTACTTTGCATCCCGTAAAGGCAAGGCGGCCAATGCGCCATCGGATACCGTACTGACCTGGCCGGAAGGAAACGGCTGGCTGACCAACCAATTGCAGACACCGCTGCGGGAACACATTCACACACGCAGCATGGTCCACAACATTCAGTGGAGCCACGGGCAGGTAGCCGTTACATATTTCGATGCCACCGCCGGCGTCTCGCGCCGCATCCGGGCACGCGCCGCCATTGTCGCCACACCGCAGTTTATCGCGCGGCGGCTCCTACCCGACGCCCCGCGTGCATTCCGGCCCGAAGCTTTTCAATACGCCCCCTGGATGGTGGCCAACGTCACCACTACTGCCGGCCTGACCGAAAAACGTGGCGAGCCTGTTTGCTGGGATAATGTACTTTACGGTAGCGAGTCCCTGGGCTATGTCAACGCCGTACACCAAAAGGCCGGCCTGACGGGTGCGGAACGCGTCTTAACGTACTATCTGCCGTTGCTCGGTACGGATGCCCTCGCCCGCCGCCAGCTGGCACAACGTACCACGGCCGATGCCTGGACCGACATCATCCTGGCCGACCTGCGACGCCCGCACCCTACCATAGAACAATACATTTCATCCGTTGACCTTTGGATCTGGGGCCACGGCATGATCCGCCCCGAACCCGGCTTTATCTGGGGTACCGACCGACTGCAAGCTGCCAGGCCACTCCAGGACACCGTATACTTTGCGCATTCAGACCTCAGCGGTTTGTCCATCTTTGAAGAAGCATTTTACCAGGGCCACACCGCCGCCCGGCAAGCATGGCAGAAACTTTAAAACAATATCGTCAACCCTGGCTCGCAGACCCGCTGCGCGAAAGCCTGCTCATCCTCGCGCCGGCCTTCCTGCCCGTGGCGGTCATTGTTTTGTTTCACGATTATTTCCAGGCAAACCACGAGGTCTCTACTGTATGGTGGGTTGTGCTGGTGCTCGGCATCGACGTGAGCCACGTCTATAGCACCTTGTTCCGGCTGTATTGGGACCGGCCTACATTTCAGCAGTATAAACGTTTGCTGATTATCATTCCGGTGGCGGCATTCGTCGTCGGTTTTCTGTTGCACTTCTATAGTGCAGGACTATTCTGGCGTATCCTGGCATACATCGCCGTCTATCACTTCATCCGGCAGCAATATGGTTTTATGCGGCTCTACTCCCGCCAGGAACAATCTTCCCGCACCGGGCGCCTGATCGAAACGATCGCGATTTACAACGCCACCCTCTACCCGCTGGTATACTGGCACATTCACCTAACCGAATCGCTCAGCTGGTTTGTCGCCGGCGACTTTATACCACTGCCGCCGCTGGTCGCGGCAGGCCCCTATCTGTGGTACTTGTTCGTAGCGATCTTGCTGGCCTATACCGTGCGGGAGATCACCGTCTCCATCCGACACCGGTTCTTTAACATCCCCAAGAACCTGATCGTCTATGGCACCTATTGTTCGTGGTACGCAGGCATTGTATGGTTTGAAGGCGACCTGATCTTTACGCTGCTCAATGTTGTGGCGCATGGCATTCCATACATGGGACTGATCTGGATCCACGGCGAGAAGAAGGCCGCCGGCTCGTTCTCGTTCTCCTGGAAAGGCGTCGCTGTCTTCGCCGGTGTACTGTTGTTATTGGCCTACCTGGAGGAGACCGTCTGGGACGTGCTCGTTTGGAAAGACCACGCCGCCATCTTCCCGTTCCTGGTGGACGCTGCACCGTTAGAAGACCCGCTTATACTCTCGCTCCTCGTCCCCCTGCTAGTGCTGCCCCAGGTAACGCACTATGTGCTCGATGGTTTTATCTGGCGCTTCTCCAGGGATCGTCACGCGCGGGTGTAAAAGAAGAGTGAGGGTGAGTGTGGGCGCGAAGCGCTTACGCAGCCTTACTGTTAAACTTCGCCTGGTAGAACCGTACGGTACGGGTGATCAGCACGGTACCGACGATCGACGGCACGATCCACAACACCCACTGAAACTCCGCCAGCCGGATGTTCACCACAATAAAGGCTGTCACGGCCGATATATAGCTGCCACCCATGCTGCTGATGTGGCCGTACCACCAGTGCATCTTCTCTTGCGGGCGACGAAAGAACTGTACAATGTCTTTGCGTACAAAAGTTGCGCCGATACCACCAAACACCAGGGCAACAATCCCCATGCGCTCACCCACCGTCAGCAGCGTTACACCCCACCCCACCAGCGTCAGAATAAAGAGGCTCGCCACGCCGGTGATCAGCCAGTCCACCGTGGTAGGCTTTTGACCTGCCGGCAGGTTTTTCAGGTAGAGGATGCGATAACCGCGCACGGTCAGGTAGTAACTGAAGAAGCCGACCAGCAATAAGAAGATGTTATTCCCGGCAATGGAAAGGATCACCGCACTGACAAAGACAGCCGACATTCCGGCAAAATACACAATACCCGCACGACGGTGTGCCCGTCCGCCTTTCTGGGTAAGCATCGCTACCAGGCCGCTTACCAGGGCTGCCGTACCGCCTGCAATGTGAACGATCAGTGTCGCCCGGAGAAACAATTCGAAGTTCATAGTCGATGTTTGATGAATACATCCGAAAAGTAGCCGTTGACCCCTCCGGATTGTAATTTATGTGACTGAACTGTAAGCCCGGGTGGATAGACTGTCAAAGCGTTTAACCGGAGCGCCGGAGCGCAACGAATCAGTGCTGCGGCCGAGGTTTGCCCGAGGGAAGAAAAAGCGAAGGTTCGAGCGCAGCGATCTTCGCAGCCCCGCTTTTCATCTCGGCGTACCGCAAGTCGCGGCCAAACCGTTTCTCGTAGTTTTCCTTTACTTTGGCCGCCACCGGGTAGCGACACGTCTGGTCGCAGATGTGCCACAAAAGGATGTAGTGGTCACGGCATGCCGGATTGAAGTTTTCTTTGTTGTTGAGAAATTGAAACCCGAGCTCCCCGAGCTCTTGCAACGTCAGGTTATTGAGAAATGTATTGACCGACTTTAGCTCTTCCCCATAGAAGGCAACATAAAGTGGCACATGGGCGCGGAAGAGCTGTTCGCTATAGTCCTTCCAACGGTACAGTTTGATGAGTATCCGCGCGATCGAGCTCGTGACAAATACATTTCGGGGGTACCGGTGTTTTAGTTCCAGGGCGCGCAGCAACGCCTGGTCCATCCGTTTAAAATCATAGCCCGCTTCCAGCGATGCAAACGCTGCCAGGGCGATCGTATGTTTCACTTCCGGACTCGGGTATTCGTCCTGCGGCGCATTGGAAGGCAGGTATTCCAGTAATGTTTTTTGGCGGAGCAGCATGTCAGGGTGCGATTGCAGGGAGTCGACCGAAAAAAAGTAGGTATCTTGCGGCCGGCGGGTATACATGGTCAGCGGCGGACTGAGCCAATACTCCTGAAATGGATACGTGGCAAACTCGAACGGTTTAAACAGTCGCCGGCCCAATCGCTCCTTCGTATAATCGCCCGAGTCGATCGCCGACAGTGCGCCGAAGCTCGCCCACGTGTCATACCCTGCGCGGTGCATCAGGATCAATCCCAAGGAGTCCGCCTGCATCTCATGCTCGCGTGAATAGCGCTGCGCGGCATATGCGAGGCTTCGGAGCGTATCCATCGCCTCGGTGGTAACTTCGCCCAGCGCTGCCTGCCGGATCACCTTATTCGATTTTTGCTGACGGCGCTGCTCGACCTTATAAAAGAGGCGTTGGCTGGCATGCTCCAATTCTTCGTGCGCCATCTCGTGTGCAAGTGTAAACGCAAGCTCGCTGTCTGTACGCATGTTGGCGAGCAATGCCGTCGTGACGACGATGGTGCCCTCCCCTACCGAATACGCGTTGCACGTCGTACTCTTCATGACCAGCACCGTCTGTGGCTTGCGCTTTAACGCATTCGCGGCCACGATCGTGTTTACAATATCGTCCACCCACCGGTGCAGCGTGTCGTCAAGGATGACCATATGGTGCTCCACCAGCGAGACCAACATCCGGGTACCTTTTGACATTTCGGCCTTCGCGTCTTTGATGATCGCCGGCGGCTTGCCGCTTCCTTCCAATACCGTGTATTGCCGTCGCGCTTGATTGTTGATCCGAGTGATCAAATCCGTGGCAGTCCTGTCATACGTGCCTCGCGGCGCGTAATTATCGGCCAATTGCCCATAAGCAACGGGCATGACCGATCCCAGCAAAAGCACCAAAAAAATCCAACGCATCCACCGTACGGACGCAACACCAACTCGCATAAGTATATTCAGAAACTATTTCTCTAACCGTTATTTCAGCGACACCGCTGCATCGTTCACCAGTATCTCCAGCGGCGCACCACTTTCCAGCTTCGTCTCAACACCGTCCTTGCTGACCTTCACTTTTATCACGCGTCCGCGGAACTCAACCCGGAACGAATACGACGTCCACTGGTCGGGAATAAACGGCGTGAAGTATAGCGTATCGTTCTTCGCGCGCATGCCGCCAAAGCCTTTTACAACGCTCATCCACGTGCCGGCCATGGACGTGATGTGACAGCCGTCTTCGGTATCGTTGTTGTAATCATCCAGGTCGAGGCGGGCCGTACGCAGGTAGAGATCATAGGCCATGGATTTATAGCCCAGCTTCGACGCCAGGATCACGTGTACGCAAGGCGACAACGAAGACTCGTGCACCGTCATCGGCTCGTAGAAGTCAAAGTTGCGGCGGATGGCCTCTATTTCGAAGTCATCTTCAAACAAGAAAATGCCCTGCAGCACGTCAGCCTGCTTGATAAAACACGAACGCAGAATACGGTCCCATGACCACTTCTGATTCAACGGCCGGTCCTCCGGACGCAAATCGCTTACGCGCTTCAGCTCCTTGTCGAGGAAGCCGTCTTGTTGTAAAAATATACCGCGCCGGCTGTCTTCCGGATAATACATCTTCTCCACGATCTCGCGCCACTTCGTGGTTTCTTCGGTTTCCTTAAAGTGAATGTGGCTGGCGATCTCGCCGAACCGGATGGCGAACGCACTCTTGACGTAGTCGATGGCGTCCAGTGTAAACCGCAGGGTCCAGGCGCCAAGGTAGTTGGTATACCAGTTGTTGTTAACGTTGTTCTCGTATTCGTTCGGGCCGGTCACGCCCAGGATCACATACTTGTTCTTGTCCGACGACCAGTTCACCCGTTGTGCCCAGAATCGCGCGATGCCGATCAGCACCTCCAGGCCGTATTCCGCCAGGTAAGCCTTGTCTCCCGTATACGCAATATAATCCCGCATGGCATAGGCCATGGCACTGGTGCGGTGAATCTCCTCAAACGTGATCTCCCACTCGTTGTGACACTCCTCGCCGTTCATGGTCACAAACGGATAGAACGCTGCACCCTGGACAAAGCCGAGCTTGTGTGCATTCTCGATCGCCTTCGGCAAATGTTTATAGCGATACACCAGCAGGTTGCGCGCCACCTTGGGCTCGGCCGTGCTCAGGAAGAACGGCAAACAGTACGCTTCGGTATCCCAATAGGTCACGCCGCCATATTTTTCACCGGTAAATCCTTTCGGACCGATGTTGAGGCGCTCATCCTTGCCGGTATAGGTCTGCATCAGTTGAAAGATATTGAACCGTATGCCCTGCTGCGCGGCGATGTCGCCTTCAATCGTGATATCGCAGACGTCCCAGGTATGCTTCCATACCTTCTGGTGCTCTTCCAATAACGCATCATACCCTGTCCGCACGGCGTTATCCAATACTTCCTTGCCCGCCGTCACCAACGCGTTCTTCGCATGATTCTCCGACGAAAGCACGGCCGCATATTTATAGATAACAACTTCCTTTTCCTGTTCGACATTAAACACCACCGCGTTGCCGGCAAACTTCTCCCGCTCCACAATGTCGGTTCGGTCGATCTTCACAGGCTGCCCTCCCGACGTGATCACGTACCGCATACCGGTCGTGACATGAAAGAGCGTCTTTTTCGTTTGTGCCGTCACGATGGCCGATCCCGCCGCTGCTTCTTTGTATACTTCTTCCCAAAATTTCTCGTCGTAGTTAGAGTCTTTGTTGACCACATCGGCATCCACAAAAAGCGACACTGTCACCTGGTCGGAAAAGTTCAGTGGCGTGATTGCATATCGGATCGCTCCCACCTCGCCCCGGGCCATGCTGCAAAAACGCTGCGCCGATACGCGCAGTTTCTTGCCATCGGCCAACGTTGCTACAAAGCTGCGCGACAAGGTACCCGCCTGCATGTCGAGCACGCGGCGAAAGTCTTCCACCTTGCATGCCGCCAGGTCCAGCACATGCTTGCCCACGCGCAGGTCAAGCCCGATCCAGTTGGGGGCGTTCAGCACCTTGGCAAAATACTCGGGATAGCCATTCTTCCACCAGCCTACCCGTGTTTTGTCCGGATAATATACGCCGGCCACGTAGCTGCCGCGGAGCGTCTCGCCGGTATAGGTCTCCTCGAAATTGGCCCGTTGGCCCATTTGGCCATTGCCGATGCTAAAGACACTTTCGGAGATCGTATGATAATGCGGATCAAAACCTTCTTCGATGATCTGCCAGGGATGATGCTTCAAAAACTCTTTCATAAATACAGCTGAGGTTGTTTGGAAAGTATAGGATTAAGGGGTTGGACGCGGTTGCCGCACGTCCAGTGTCGCCAGGGTCGCCGGGTCGAACTCACCCGTGGTAGGTAACACCAGGTCCGCACGATGCAGTTGTTCCTCCGAGCCAATACCGACACACGCCATGCCTGCCGCCAGCGCTGCGTCAACGCCGGCTTCGGCATCTTCAAACACCACGCATTGGTGCGGCGCAACGTTCAGCTTACGCGCAGCGAGCAGAAAGATCTCGGGGTCGGGCTTCGTGTGTACAATCATGGTACCGTCTACCATCGCGTCAAACGCATCGGCCAGGCCCAGCAGCGCAAGCACGCGCGGTGCGTTCTTGCTGCTGGAAGCGAGGCCAACACGCTGACCCCGCTGACGCAGGTCTTTCAACAGCGCGGGCACGCCCGGGAAGATTTCGGCCGGTGTCATACGTTCGACATATTCCACAAACCAGCCATTCTTTTTGTTGGCCAGTCGCTCCTGCTCATCGCGGGCCATGGTAATATGCCCCAGCTCCAGCAAGATCTCCATGGAACGCAGACGGCTTACGCCTTTGAGGCGCTCGTTGTCAGCCTCGGTAAAGGGAATTCCCAGCTCGGCGGCAAGCCGCTTCCAGGCTAAAAAATGATAGCGTGCCGTGTCGACAATCACGCCGTCCAGGTCAAAAATACAAGCCTTGATCAACTATGTGTACTCGTTTAAATGGATGAAGCATAGGTACTCCGGATGAGCGCGTCAGTCTCTTCCAGGGACTTAAACACTGTAAAGGTTTTGCCTTGCGTACGCAACGCCCCCAGGGCATTGCCATACTGTGCGGCGCCGATGTAGTCGCGTGGTTTTTGCAGCAGGCCGAAGCCCACCCCGCCGGCAAACGAATCGCCGCAGCCCGTGGTGTCCACCACATTATTTACCGGCACGGCGGGCACCATTTCCTCGCGCACCTCGCCGCGTACCTTGTAGTATACCAGGCACCCGCGCGAATCGACCGTAATGTAAACACACTTCACGCCCTTGCTGATGCAATGGGTCGCAAACTCCCGTAACGCAACGCGGTCTACTTCTTCTTCCGGCGGGCAGGAGAAATCCTGCGTTTCGTATTCTTTCTTAAAGCACGACGCATGTGCTTCCTCCAAATTCATTTTTAAGACATCAATATAGGGCAACCATTGGTCGCGATCGATCCAGAACTTACGCTGGCGCTCGCCGTTGGTCAGGCAGGCCGTTGTGGGGCCATGCGCGTCGAAGATGACAATGCCCTTACTTTTCTTGTGCAGAAACTTCAGCGTGTCCAGCGAAATCTCGTAGTCGCTGATGGGAATAAAAACAAACACGTCGCAGTCCACCAGCTTCTTGACATCGTCAGGAACAATAGGATCCATAAATCCCGTCTGGCGTTCCAGGCGATTGTTCATGTCGAGAAATCGCAGGCTGATGATATCGCCCTGGTCGTTGCGTGTGCCGATGTGTTTCAGATTTATACCTTTATAGCCGTTGAAGACTTCGCGTACATTGTCGAGGTCAACCTGGCGCAGGTGGCTTACCGGCACAATCTCTATCTGATCACCGGCCATGATCGAAAGTGCAATGACCGGGTGGGTGACACAGCCCCACTTTTGAATAAGGTGTCCCTGATGCGTGACAATGTGGTCGCGGGGTATCGGACCGAGGATCGCTATTTTTTTCATACCGGTTGTATAGTCTGGGCACCTTGCTATACGGCATCATCCACCAGAAACGCCGCTCCGAAAACACCCGCGCTGTCGCCCAGCATAGGGCGTACGATCGGCGTATCGAGCCGGTCGTTGAACACGTTTTGTTTTACGGCATCCCGGCCCCGGTCGTACAGCAGGGCGATGTTTCCCACACCGCCGCCAATGACGATCACATCGGGGTCGAGAATGTTAATGATCACGCTCATGGCCTTTCCAAAGAAATGCACGAGCCTGATCATGGTTTTCTGGGCCGTCGGATCCACCTTGGATTCCGCCAGCGCTACGATGTCCTTTAAGGGCTTGTTGTTTCCTGTCTCCTTAAAATAATACTGCTGCAACATAGGACCTGAGATAACCCGTTCCACACAGCCTGACTTTCCGCAGTAGCAAGGGCCGCCTGACTCATCTAAAAAATTATGCCCCCACTCACCGCCTATACCTTGCAGGCCGGCAATCGAACGACCGTCAATGACGACGCCGCCACCAACGCCCGTGCCGATGATCACGCCAAACACAATCCGCGCATCGGGATACTCTTGCTTGACGATACCCCAGCGTGTCTCTGCCAGCGCAAAGCAGTTCGCGTCGTTGGCCAGTCGCACCGGCACACCGAGCACGCGTGCGATGTCGGCCTGCATGGGCTTACCGTTCATGACCACCGTGTTGCAGTTCTTCATCGTACCACGCCGCGGATCCACTGTACCCGGCGTGGCAAATCCTATCATGGTCGGCACCGTCCCCAGTGCCGCTTTCATCATTTCTACCAGCTTGTGTATTTGCTCCAGGATGTGCTCGTATCCCTGGTCCGCTTCTGTCGGAACGCGGTCGCGGAATAAAACTTCCGGATCTTGCGCCGATCGCAAAACAACGCCTTCGATCTTGGTCCCTCCCAGGTCTATTCCCCACAGATTTCCCGCGCCCGGATCCGGATGCTGCTTCTTTTTCGCCATACTCTATCGATACGACAATTTAGTCGAAATCCGGGCATCTGCAACGGTTGTTTGTCACCGATGGCAAAAAATAATAAAGGGAATGGAGGTGCGCTACACCAGTAAAGCAAATAGCCACAGCCGCGCTCCGGTTGGGCCATCAGTATAATCCGTGGCTTTGTGCAGCAAATTGGTACGCAGCAGCTTGAGGGCATACACGATGTGGTTCTCCACCGTTTTCTCCGCGACGCCGAGCTGCTCGGCAATCTCGCGGTATTTCAGATTCTCAAAACGGCTCATCTTAAAGACCTTCCGGCATTGCTCGGGCAGGCGCTCAATCTCCTGATACAATAGTTCTTTTAAGGCGTGGTCTTCCACGAGCGTTTCTATGTACGTTTCACTAATCTCCTCGGCCATCCGCAGATGGTGCTGAGCAATATTCTTTTGCCGGTTTATGTGGTTGATGGATTGATTGATCACGGCCCGGTACAGGTAGGCCTTCAGGGCCCGGGCCTCGGCAATGGCTGCCGGCGACTCCCAGAGCTTCAGGAAAACATCTTGCACAACTTCTTCCGCCACGGCCGCGTCTTTCACATACTTCAGGGACGCCAGCAGCAACCCTTGAAAATAATGCGAATAAAGCGTGGTGAAGACGTCGTGATCAGCGTTCTTGATGCCAGCCAGGAGCTGTTCCGCCGTATATTGATCGATCGACCTCTCCCGCCCCTTCATCCTGTTTGCTTCGGAAACATCCACTAATGTAAAGATTCATGCGGGCTTATGCAAACAGCGTGAGTGTGAGCGCGGGTGTCCCCAAAAGAAGAAAAGGTGTCGGTGGACACCTTTCCCTTGCATATTTAATCGGGCAACTGGTATTATTCTCGCGAGAGCGAAGACACCATTTTCCCCGCGCTCGCGCTCACACTCACTCTGCTTTCCGTCCTACCGCCTCCTGGTATACCGGTGTACCGGAATTGAACTTGCCTGTAATGGTCAGGTCGTGGCCTGTCGTGTTCCGGCCGTGTATCAGTACCGGGCCCATCGGGCTGCGGGCGCCCATAAAACCGCGGTATTTGCTGATCTGCAACGAATAGTCGAAGGTAACGATGCCGTTGGCGTCGCTGAAATTGGTAATTGTAAACGCATCGGCCGGCACCTCATCCACGTATTCGTATAGCGGTGTTCCATCGGCTTTCTCAAACACCATCATCTCAAACTCATCGTTGTATACAAACTTGATGTCATGATATTTAGTAAAGATAGCGCCGTCTGTAAAAACCTCTCCTTCAATATCCACGTATTGCAGCTCCCCGGTTTCAGCATCGTATACAAATGTGTGATACACATTAGACAGTTGCGTTTGAAAAGCATAGCTCACCAGGTTTTTACCGCTCTCATCGTAGTATTCCTGATACCCTACCCGGCCCAGGTTATTATGTTCAAAATTGTAAATACCGTTGTATTCGGGTGAGATCTCGATCACACGATCATAGAATGCATCCTCCAGGTAGGGCTTTGCGTCCAGCGTAAACACTTGAGTAGCGTTCAGCCCTTTCGTGAAATATACCTGAAAATCACCCGGTACCAAACCGCCCTCTTCGTTGTACAACCAGAGTTTCATAAAACCCTTGTCAAGCGGCACATCTGCGCCATTCGCTAACGCATCGATAATCGAGCCGGCCGCTGTTTCAAAACGCTGCACAAATAACTGAAACGGATCATATTTCTGCTCACCGTATACATATGCAAAGTTGAACGGCTCTTCAAACGCCGTACCATCGCGGCGTGCGCCTTTGATCGTGCCTTGTAAGTAACCGGTCTTCGCCGCCGCGTCTTCGCCGTCTTCACCAGCGGCGCCGTCCGCACCGGCATCACCTTTATCGCCTTTAGCACCGGCAGCGCCCGGATCGCCGTCTTCACCGGAGCAGGCCGTTAGAAAGGATGCCGCCAGAAAGGCGAACACAAAGAGTCTGAAAATTTTTACCATAGTAGAAAAGTATTTAGTAGGATTTAGGATGAATGATTCAAAGGATTACCGGATCACCTGGGCGCGTTTCACAATGCGTTTAGCCGTATCCGTGGTGATCTGGATCAGCACCATGCCCGGCGCATACCGCGTTGCGTCAAAACTGTGCTTCTCCACGGGTTTCGTAAACTCGCGCCGGTCGACTACACGTCCCATGGCATCGAGCAGCACGATCGTGCGCATGCGCCCCTGCATGCTCTCCACGGTCAGGGTATTGCGCGCCGGCACAGGATGTACCGACACCAGCTTATTGTGTGGATCTTCCACGCCAAGCACGGCATCGCGGATGATCATGTCGCCGGCAGCTTGTCCGTGGTAGGACGGGTGCTCGATCGTGGCGATCACGTAATATTCACCGATCTCTACCGGCACGTCCGATGTATTGTTGTAGGTAAAGACTACCGGCAGGCCCGCAGGCTCCGTGGTGGCCGTTACCGGCTGTTGTTCCCCCGTGTAGCTGTGTGTACCCAAGCCATTCAACGTAATCGTAGCAGGCGCCTTGCCGATCTTGATCCTGCCTGTTGCCGTACCCGCAAACACGCCGTCGTTCACCCGCGCCGTCACCAGGTACGTTCCGCCTGCCACCGGCACATCGGCCACACCGTTGTACAATATCTCCACGTCCAATCCCGCCGGTGTTGTTTGGGCCGTCGCCTTGCGCGCCTGACCACTATACTCGAACGAACCGGTGCCTGACAATGTAATAACGGCTTGCTGCGCGTACACATGTTTATATAAGCCTACGTTGGTAGCTACATATACCACATTGTCGGCTACCTGCAGTCCGTAATACTCATATCCTTCGATGCCACTCAGCTGCTCTTCCCATACAGCATCTTTATTTTCGGCATAGAACACCGCGCCGCGCGTGGCCGCATACAAATGCCCTTGCGCGTCAATCGCGACGTCGTTAAATGACGTAACCTTGCCATGGGGCACGTCGACCAGCAAAGGTTCGCTTTCCGGGCCGGCCAGGTAATAGATCCCTTCTTCTGTTGCCAGGTATGCTGTTCCTTCTACTGTAGTCGTCACGCTGTTGATCACGACATTATTTAGCAGGTGTATGCCGGCAGTCTTGCCGCCGTCCTGCGAAATGTAAAGACCATCGTCTGAGCCCATGTACAGATTGCCCTTGCCATCCTCGGCCAGCACACGTAATGCGAAGCTGGGACCGATCTTCAACCAGCGGCTGCTCTCATACGTCTTAGAATCAATCCGATACAAACCCTGGTCCGTCGCCACAAAGATCGAGTCGTTCGCCGTCACCAGGATATCCGATATACGTTTTACCGACTCGTCAAACCCAATCGACCACCAGCCCCAACCGTTGGTAAAGTCGATATACCGGTACGCCTGCACCCAGGGTGAGCCTGTCACACCACCAAACATGCCCACCAGCCGGTCGCCATTGTCTTTGGTCTCATAGCTGGTAATGATACCTTCACTGTTGCCAATCACCGGCGTCCACGAAGTACCCTGGTCGGGTGATGTAAACACGGTATTCGTCTCAGCAATCACCGACACAGTCGAATGACGCGCGGTAATGAACCCAATGCTCTGCGGAATACCGGTCTGCGTAAAACTGTATGGCTTTGTGTCTGACGACGTCCAGAGGCCGTTAAAGGAAGACACGACATACTCATGTTCGATCGGATCGTATTGCGTGCCGCCGTGACTGCTGCCCGACACAAGCTTTTCCCAGTCGGTATTATTTTCGGAGTAATACACACCGTCGCCGCTGATGCTCACAAAAACCTGGTTGCTGTTTAATATCGACACCTTGCGGGCCTGGGTGCCGCCCATAATCTCCTCTGCCAGCGGCTTCCAGGTATCGGGCTGCCCGTCGTCTGCATAGTTAATGTAAAGGCCATCATCCGAGGTACCCGCGTATACATCGCCATTCGCAGACGTTGCAATACTAAAAATGGAATTGGCTTCCTCTGCCAACGCCGAGACCTGCCAGGTCTCACCACCGTCGTCTGAGCGGTAGATGCCGCGGCCCGTGCCGGCGTACATCGTACCGAGCTTATCGGTGCACAGGGTAAAGATAAACGAACCGTACTGTGATGAATATGGTTTCTTTTGCCAGGAAAACACACCGGGCTTTGCCCCGGGTATCATCTTATAAATGCCGCTGCTGGTCGCCGCGAAGAGTTCGCCTTTGCTATTCTCTGCAAAGTCCCGTACCTGCGGTGCCTCCTCCAGACCGTTGTTCATAACCTCCCAGGTATCACCGTTATCGGTCGAGGACACAAGAATACCATCGGCATTGCCGACAAACATCACGTCGTCCTTCTCATAAATAGACAGAATGGTGCCATACTCCGACCAGACAATTTCCCACCGCGTGCTGTGCGGCAGCTTACGGTAAAGCTTCCCGTCAGAAGCACCGCCATAATACGTACCGTCTTCGGTAATGAAGAAGTTCCACAAGGAGATCCCGTAGGGACCATCACTTTGCGTCCAGAACGACTGCGCACCTGCGCCCAGGCAAAGCACCGTGAGCAACACCGCTGTCAGGAAACTCTTTAAGGGTAAATTTCTTTTCATACTACTGATTTATTACTTAGGTCGATAAACTCAATTACGTTCAAGGGTCACCGTATACTCACCCGCCAGGGATGACACGCGACCACCTTCCAGGTCGTCGGCTGCCAGCGTAAAGCGGAGTACCAGGGCTTCACTGTCGAGTGTTGTCACGAACACGGCAAAGTCACCATCCAGTGTCAACGCTGTCGTGCTGGTAGTTGCCCAGGCCCATGTGCCCGCGTTGTTCCACAGGGGTTCGCTGTTGGTACCGGTGTAGGTACTGTTAGCAGCAAAGGCGATCTGCAACCCGGCATAATCGTCCGTTACGTCACTGCCATCTTTTACTACCGAGCCGTTCGCACCCAGCGTCCAGGTACCGGGTAGCGTCTCGCGGGGGTCTATTGCTTTTTTGTCGTCATCGTCACTGCACCCCGACAACACCGATACAATGACCAGCAGCGAGAGGGTGATGATAATGAGCCCGATCCGGTAGGCATTCCGTTCGACGGTCTGTGTAATCCAATCCAGCTTCTTCATAAGACAATAAGGATATAGGTTATAGGTTTGTATATGGGTTTTTATCGTGTAAACCAGAGCCCTGTGAAATACAGCTCCGGATCGTCTACGCTGATAAACTGCGGAATCGCGCCGCCCAGTTCTACATATGCCGTCGCGTCAAAAAACTCGATGCGAAAGCGATTGTTCTCCAACACGCCCAGGATTGTCGGGATGTACGGCTGGATCGCACGCGCGGCATCACCATCCTCGTCATCGCGTATGCCTGTAAATGTGAAGTCGAATACGCCGTCAGTCGTTTTAGTATAGGCATATTGCATCTTACCATAGAGGTAGCCGCCCTCCGGGTTTACATAGTACACATACAATTCCATGGTGTTGTTTTCGATGTGAATGTCCGGCACGACATAGATCAAACTGTAATCATGTTCTAAAGCACCACTATCGTCCTTCATCCACAAAGCACGGAACTTAGACGACCAGCCCGGCAGCGATCGCACCTCCGGCGAGGGAAAGGCAGCACCGGGAGGATATTCCGTGCCCAACAGGTAATGCAACGGAATCACCGGAATATTGGCTTTTTGCAAGTTCTGTTCCACACCATTGTACACTACCGACAATTGCTTGGTGTCCACATGCCACGTAATTTCTTGCAGGGTGTTACCCGCCACGTGCAACGGACTCTTCAAGCGCATCCCTTCGGGCGCATACGCATAGTCGCTCCCAAAGAACTTCACGCCGTCGTTCAGATACGTGATATATAGGCCACGCGTCGCCGGATTCACGGCGAACTGAATCAGCAGGTCAGGCGAAGGCTGCAGGTACAAGTAATGCACCGTAGCCAAATACCCCGACACCGCCTTCATGGCATTACGCAGCGCCCGTCCTTCATACGCGGCACGCGTCTCGGTGCTGGCTTTCACCAGGCGCAGCTCATCACCATATTGATTGCCGCGCAGGTAGAGCGTATCCCCTCTCATAAATGTATAGCTGTAGGCCTTGTCTACCCCGGGGTTTGTTCCACCGCCGGGCACACGGGCCAGGTTTGAGCCGTCGGCAAATACCAACGTGGGATTTACGGTCTGCGTAAGCTCCACCACGTAGGGCGTACGGCTCGGCGTTTGCGCAGCCGTCGTATCCGTGTCAGCATACAGCGTCACTTCACCCCCGCGAAGGGTCATAAACAGCGTATATACTTTACCAGTCTGTGGTCGCAACGTGGCCTCCCAGCCCTGAGGTGCAGCCTCCAGCTGTTGTTTGAACGCCGTCAGGCTTTCATTCGGGTCGCTATACGACGGTGTCACCGGAATCGTCAGTTCCTCATCGTTGTGACACGACGCCAGTGAGGCGGCCACCAACAATCCAACAGCCAGGCGGCGCGCCGGCGTCCGGAGAATGGAGAAAATAAAATTCATATCCGTGTACATAGAGGTTCGTTAATTAAAGGCGCTTCCAAAGTTTCCAGAGAAATACATCGAAGGGTTCTCCAGGCATTTCAGCTGCCCTACGTAACCCTTTTCGGTCTTGAGATACTCCATGCGGAAGCGATAGTTCTCAAAATAAAACAGCAACGGTGTTGTCACGGGCCGGAGATATTCGGCATTGCCGTTGGCCTCGTCATACGGCGTGAACTTAAATACACCATCTGCGGACTTGGTGTAAGCATAGGGATATTGCGCCACGTAGTAGTCTCCCGTGGACATGTCCCTGAAGTATACATTAAAGGCCATAGTGTGATTCTCGGCATTAAAGGCAAGCTCCATATAGCTCAGTCCCAGCCCCGCATTCAACAACGCGTTGGCCATGGCATCGCCAATCGTTTTAAACGCCTGCGACCAGCCGTCGATCTGTTTCGGCGGTACCGAGATCACCGAGAAGTCCACTCCCAGGAAAAGATGCAGCGGCAACACGGGATCAGCCGATGCGCGCAGGTCCGTGCGCGTGCCGTTGACAAGGATGTAGTAACTACGCTGTACAGCGTCAAAAAACACTTCCTGAAAGACAATATTCCGGTACTGCAGCGGTCGCTGTAAATACAGGCCTCTGGGCGTATACCCAAACGGCGCCGTGCTGATGTTGAGCGTGTCACCTTGCTTAAACGACAGGGAGAACTTCTTCGCCTCGAGGTTAAAGCTCGTATTGATCCGTTTGCCATCGTTGGATTGGATATACACAAAGGGGTTGGCTTCGCTGTACTGGTTCACAGCGCTGGCCGTCGTCTCCAGCGCTCCGTTGTGAAACTCTTCCGACTCTGCTTGCGTGGCTTTGATCATTACCAGGGGCGTGCCATGCTGATTGCCTTTCAGGTAGAGCGTATCGCCGTGCGTCGATTCAAATGCAAACTCAAAATCCGACAGCAGCCCCTGCCCTAACACACCGCCCAACGTATCGGGATTCGGATCGGACAGGATGTGCAAATACGAATAGGTATCAAAAAACAGTGAAGGCCGTTGCACGGCTTCCAGGCGGAACGAGCTCTCGTATGGCTCCGTAGCGCAGTCGCGGTTAATGTCGGCCAGCATGGTCACCCGTCCTTCGTTCGTGAACTCGAACAGGAAGCTAAAGCCGCCGCCCATCCCTGGGAAAACATACCCCTTCCAGCCATACGGGCTGGCCAGTAACTGGGCACGGTACGCCGCCAGCATTTCCCGCGTCCGGTCCTCCGGGCGCCCCAGCAACGCGGTGTCGTCTTCGTCGCGGCAACCGGCCGTCAGCGACAAAACCAATAAGAAGTAAAATATCTTTTTCATATATAGTCTTATATCGTCTCTCCGTTTGATCATTTTGTCGCCTCGGCAATGGCCTGCTGCGTAGCCGTCTGCAGCGCATAGAAATCGATATTCCACGACTCCTTGAAATAGGCCACCACAAAGGCTTCCTTCCGACGCAGCAACGCTTGTGCACCCGGCGAGGCCTTGCCTACAATCGCCTCATACCCTTCTTTACCTTCCACCAGCATCGTCGAGATCATCTCCACAAAGTCCTCATCGGTGCTCGCCCGCGCATACGGCGTAATAAAGCCCAGCGACCAGGCCGTTGCATCCGGCGTGTTGTACCACGTAGCCGTATAGCCCGACGGTGTCACCTGCTTAAACTCGCGCGGGTACAAAATGGTCTGGTGCAGAATGTGAGCAAACTCATGGTGGATCGTATGCAGCATTTGTTTCACAGCCGGCACGTTGGTCTTCTGAAAATCGTTGATCACAAAGAGTGTCACCTTGCGGCCCGACTCGGCCTCTCCCAGCACCATCGTACCGTCGTTGTTGTATTCGGCGCTTCCCACCAGCACAAACTGCTTGGGGGCATGCGTCTTCATAAACACTTCCCCGGCCTTGACCACATACGGCTCGATCCACGTCTTGCGGATCACGTCCATCACCGGGATCACCTTGTCCTCCTTCACCGGCACCAGCACCTTGTTGTTCGGCAACTCAAACGGCGTCCATTTATAATCCACCGCAATGTTGTACGGTGTCGTATAATTATCTTGTAGCCACAGGTCTATCGCCGTGCGCTCGGTCTGCGCCGGATCCAGAAAAGAAACATCCAGGTCTTCATCTTCTTCCTGGCAACCCACTACCGTAAACACCAGCGCCAGGCATAGCACCCGGGCACCGCGTGTGAATGCGCATTGTATAGCAGTATAATTCATGATCGTATTCATAGGATTTAGCGGGGGTTTAATTCAAGACCGGCCATCTGCGCTTCCTGCGGGATCTGGATCACGCGACGCGGATCGTTCGGCCCCAGGGTGACAATATTCTCGCGGTTGTAGGGTGTATGCACCACCGGCAGCCTGTGCCGCAGAATATCAAACCAGCGCAATCCCTCGCAGAGGAATTCCACCCGTTTAAAATCAAGGATGGTATGGATCAGGGCCGCCTCCAAATCTTGTGTCGCGTAAAAGCTCATCACACGCGGCCGCGTAATGACGTGCCGCGCGGGATCGTAATACGGCGCATCATAATCGTTCACGATAATGCGGGTACTGGCAAAGTCGTTCAGGTCTTGCAGCACCGCATCGTATTGCCCCAGGCGTGCATTGGCTTCCGCCCGGTTGAAAAGTACTTCTTCCGCTGTCAACAGGGGCACCATGTTGTACGGGCTACCGAAGTCGGCATTCGGATCTTCCTTGACAAAGTGCTCGCGGAACTTCGGGGTAAACAGGGTCTCTTCGGTCCCATAAAACATATAGCCCCACAGACCCCCCGTGACGTTTCCATCCCAGACAAAAGTGCGCAGCATGTGTGAGCTAAACCCATACCGGTAGCCGCGCAGGCTTCGCCCCCAAAGCGATGGTGTCTCCACCAGCAACAGGTTTGCCGGTACATCCGCCTTGGTATACTCGGCCAGCTTCACCGCAGGCTCCAACGCACGGTACGCAGCCGAATTAATCGGACGCAGACTCGGCACGATCGCCCCGCCGGGGAACGCGAGGTTCGCATGCTCCACCACCTTCGCATAGTCCTGCTTAAACAGGTAGAACCGTGTGGCAAAAGCGTGTGCCGCCGACGTGGTGAAGTGATACTTGCCCGCACCTTCCTTGTAGGACATATTGTCCAGCAGCGGTATCCCGGCCAGCAGGTCTTGCTCGATCTGTTCATACACCGATGCCACGGTGCCACGCACATAAGGTTTGTTTACTTCCTTCTCCGGCGTTGTTACGTACGGTATGCCCGGGTCGGTAGTCGCCGTGGCCGGAGCATACGCACGCGAGAAGAATGTCACCAGCATAAAGTGTGTATAGGCCCGCGCCACCAGGGCCTCGCCTTTGGAGGCCTGATAATCTTCCGGATTCGAAGCTTGCGCAATCGCTTCCAGCGCGTGGTTCGCCGCGGCAATCGCCGTATAGGCTGCAAACCAATAGAAGTCGGGTGTATCCTCGTTCCGGTCGGGCACATCGTTAAAGAACCAGGGCTCGCGGTTAATAAGCTCGCCCCCGCTCAACGCTTTGTCTTCGGCATTGTCGGACATCGCTTCCAGGAAAGTAATATAATTGGCCCTTGGATAGGCCGTCGCTACCAGCTCCGCCACCTTCTCCGGTGTATTGAGCTCCGTGCGCTGGTCGGGCAAGTGTTCGAGGTAATCGCTGCAACCCGCCATCAGGGCGAGCACCGGCAGAATAAAAAAGAGCTTCGTCTTCATGATATCGTTGTGTTAAAAACCGGCTTTCAGAGATAAAGTATATTGTTGCGGGATCGGCAGCGCCACACCCCCCGAGGAAAAGAACTCGGGGTCCTGCCCTTTCAGGCGCTTATCGGAATACAGCAGCAAGGGATTGTTCGCGACCAGGCTGACCGACACGTTGGTCGCGCGCATCGCCGAGACCCACGGCGCCGGCACGGTATAGCTCAGCGACACCTGCTTGAGCCGCACAAAGCCACCATCGGCAATGCGTACATCCGAATAGTTATACACCGCGTACGGATTAAAGCCACCCAACGTACCCGCCGTACGGCTATCCAGGATGGACGGGATCTGCGTATACTGCTCATCACCGCTCGTCATCCACCGGTTCAGGAATTCCTTGGGAGTAGCATCCAGGTCGGTATAGCTGCTATTGAAGGCTGGATTAAGCCGGATCTTGTTCCCGGCGCTAAAGGTCACCAGCGCCGACAAAGTGAAGTTGCCATAGCGGAAGGCGTTGTAAAAACCACCGGTCGTCGTCGGATCAACGGGTCCCGCGTACACCAGGTGCCCGGTCTTATCACTTTGCAGAAACACCTGCCCACCCTGTTCGCCTGTTTCATTGATGAAGTACGGGCTACCGGTCTCTGCATCCAGCCCCCGGAAGTCCACCGAGAATAAGCCGCGGTATGGATAACCTTCCTTCGGACCACCGTCCGAAGACACCAGCTCCCAAATGCTCGGATTGCTCTTCAGGTTGGTCACGCGATTGGTATTGTGTGCATAGGTCACCTGCGTCTTCCAGCCCCAGCGATCATGATTCACGAGCGTAGCGCCTACGGTAAGCTCGATCCCGCGCGAACGCATGTCCGCATAGTTGGCCAGCTTGATAAACTCGCCGCCAATCCCCGCCGTGCGCATCGGGCTGATCAGGTCGAAGCCGTCGCGGTTATACCAGTCGACCGTAACAGTAAGCCGCTCGTTCAACAACCCGGCGTCGACGCCGATGTTCGTCTCGTATTGTTTCTCCCACGTCAGGTCTTTGTTTTCGAGGTATTGAATGTTCGTAACGGATTCCAGCTCCGGCAAATACGGCCGCGTGGCTTTATTGGTCAGCAACACGAGGCTCGAGTTTGTCGCCGCGCCCATACTGGCCGTCAGGCCATACGTCGCGCGCACCGTGAGCCGGTCGATCAGCCGCTGTTGCTGCATAAAGTTTTCCGTGTCGACGTTCCACGACCCGCTGATGTTCCAGGTAGGCAGCCAACGCGCATTGCGGGCCTTACCCAAACGGTTGGAACCGTCATAGCGCAATGTCGCGTTAGCATTATACTTACCCCGGTACGAATAGGCACCGTTGATCATGCCCGCCAGGAAGCGGTCGTAGTTCATGCTCATGCCGTAGAAGTCAAAATTCCCTTCCACCACCTGCTTGATGATATTCGGATCGACATACGGCACACCACCCTTGTCGAACTGGTAGCCGTACCCATAAAAGAACTTGTTCTGCCGGTCCGCATACCGCAATTCCTGTGAGGCAAACAAACGCACGATGTGTGTATCGTGAAGGGTCTTATTCCACTCGAGTGTGTTGCGCAGATTATAGCTCACCAGGAAGTCATCGACGGTATTGTAAAAACCACCGTAGGGCAACACCACAACCGGCTCCGCCTCCGGATCATCCGGGTTCGTATACAAGAAGCGATTGCTTGCACGGATCGTCGCATCGCCATCGGCCCGATAGGCTTCTGCCATGTTGGAATGCTCGTATACCTTGTGCTCCTGGTTCGTCTTTGCATACCGCAACGCTCCAAGGAAAGTATATTTCAGAGAAGGTGTGATCTTATACGCCACATCGCCTTGCAGCTTCAAATCGATCATCGATAAGTCGAGCGTATTGTTAGCCAGCTCGTGAATGATGTTGAAGGGCGCAAAATTGCGTTTAAAGAACTCCAGGTTGCCATTCTCATCCACCGGGGTCAGCGTACGGCTGGTATTCAGCGCATAGCTGAAGGGGTTGATATCAAAGTCGCGGTCGTATTTACCTTCTACGGGGTTGCTGCGACGCGTCACGGTACCGGGTGCCCGTTGGTCGCGGATGGAGCCCTGCGTGATCAGCCCGATGCTCAGGCGATCGGTAATATTAAAATTCGCACGCGCGTTTCCCGTAAAACGTTTTACGTTATCGCCAATCGTCCATCCTTCATCTTTCAGAAAGGATGACGAGAAGTACAGCTGCGACTTCTCCGTACCCGACGAGATACTCAGCGAATGCTCCTGCATAAACGAGTTGCGGAACAGCACATCAAACCAGTCGGTGTTCTCACGACCGTAACGTTTCAGAAACGCAGCTTTCGCCTCCGGTGTATTGGCCAGGCCAAACGCGCCCGCTTCGGCATTATACGAGTCGATCAGGTCATACATCTTCACGTATACCCCGCCGCTCGCCATGCGTTTGCTGTTACCAAACAGCTCCCAGCCTTTATCCTCCAGCTCGGCATACATCGCCATCTGGTCGGCCGAGTTCATAATGTTAAAGGTGTTATACGACGGCTTGAGGTAGGTCGAGAAGTTACCGGTATACGATACCAGCGGCTTGCCGATGCGACCTTTCTTGGTGGTGATCACGATCACACCGTTCATCGCCCGTGCGCCGTACATGGCCGTGGCCGAGGCGTCTTTGAGGATCTGAAAGCTTTCAATATCGTCCGGGTTCAACCCCGCCACCGAGGAGCCGATCAGCGTCTTGGTATCACCGGTCGAGAGCTGTTCGTTCGAGATGTTCACAACATCCTCCAGGATCACACCGTCCACCACCCACAGCGGCTTATTGTCGCCTGTAATGGACGTGGCGCCGCGGATCCGAATTTTGGGCGCCGTACCAAAAGTACCCGATACGTTCTGCACCGATACACCCGCCGCACGCCCCGCCAGCATCCGGCTCACGTCATTGATACCGTCCTGCTTCACATCAGCGCCCTTCAGGTTTACCGTGGAGCCCGTAAAGAGCTTCTTGTCGACATCCTGGTAGCCGGTCACCACTACTTCGCCCAGCACGTTCACATCCTCTTGCAGCGTGACATCCACCGTGGTGCGGCCCGCAACGGGTATCTCCTGCGTGGTATAACCAATCATGGAGATCACGAGCACGGCATCGTCTTTCACCAGCAGTTGAAACGCCCCGTTCACGTCTGTGATCGTACCGTTTGTAGTACCTTTTTCCACAACCGACACGCCCACCATTACCGAGCGTTTGCCGCCCATCACCTCGGTGATCGTGCCGCGCACGGACTGATCTTCCACCGCCTTCGAGCGTTGCAGAATTACCTGGTCGCCCACGATCTTATAGATAATGCCTTTGCTATACAGCGCACGCAACGATGTCTCCAACGACCCCGCGGGGTCGCTTTCAATTTGCAGCCCGCGATTGATCTCGCTGGCGTCGTATACAAAACTGACGTGGTGTTGCGCTTCCAGGCGTTTGAGAAACGCCTCCAGCGTTTCCACCCGGGGCTGGCCCAGGCTGGCCTGCAACGGAGCCGGCAGCCAAAGGACTGTCAGCAGCAGGAGTAAGTAGAATGGGTGTGACTTTCTCCGGTAGAGATTTTCATACATAGTGAAAGAGATTAAAGATTTGGATGGGCTCTGTAAAGTCGTAGGGCAGCATCAGGGAAGATTCCGAATGACGACGCGCGCCTCGGTATATTCGACGGCAATCGGGTAGGTTGCCTCCAACACATCGAGCACTTCGTCCAGCCGGTTGTTCCGGAAGCTCGCATTGAACTTGCGGAAATTGGCAATGGAATCTTTCAGGCTGATCTGCACGTGATAGTAGTCTTCGAGTGAGGTGAGCACCTCTTGCAGCGAGGCATCGACAAAGCGAAGCTCGTGGGTAATCCACGCGTCGGCATTGCGGTTGGTGGCATCCACGGCTTGCAGCGTTCGCGTCCCCCGGTGGTAGATCGCACCGTCGCCTGCTTGCAAAATAGACGCCGCGTTGCCGGCGGTAAATCGTACGGTACCGGTGCGCACGCTGACATATACCTGCTCGGCCGTCGCTTCAATGTTAAAGCTCGTGCCCAGAACAGTCACACTGGAGCCGTCCAGTTGCACCGTGAACGGCCGCTCGGGGTCATGTGACACGGAAAAGAAAGCATTGCCCCGGTCGAGGTATACCGTGCGGGCATCGCCTGTAATGCGGTCGGGATACCGCACCGTCGTATTCGCATCGAGAAAGATCCGCGAGGCGTCCGCCAGGCGTACCGAGTCTGTCATACCCACCGTTGTCACACGTGTGATGTACGACACGCGCGTAGACGCGTACCACCACCAGGCGCCAACACCGACCGCCAGCACCGCCGCAGCCCGCAGGGCCCAGCCCCACATCGACACTTGCCGCGCAGACGGCGTGTAACGCGGGTGCGCCTTCAACCGTGCCGATAGACGCGCCGTAGCCTCACGCACCGGCAACACGTCCAGTGCGCGCACCTCCGTTGACGAGGTCCATAAAAAGTATATTTCCTGATAAAAGGCTTCGTGCCCGGGCGATTGCCCACGCATAGACTCCATTGCTTCCCTGGCCACAACGTTCTCGGGATCGTTCAGATACTGCACGATCGCGCGGAGATACTCCTCGTCAACACGCATGGTTAGATATTTGCCCCCTAAGACAAATAAACCAACCCCACCCCACTAAAGAATTCTGAAGTTTTTTAAAATAAAATTCCAGCAACCCAATGATCACTGGAATTAAAATCAGGTTATTCAGCCCAAAACAGGAGATTCAATCGTTTCCTGAGACTCAACTCCCACGATCAGGGGTGGCCCTTTACGGTAAACGCTTCCGCTGTATCGTTGTTCCGCACCGCCAGATAATACACCGTGCGCCCTACCTGCAACGCCCGCAACTGCCGGGTCTCCCCTTTTACACAAAAGCCCGACTGGCACGAAGGCATGGCCGTAAAGTTGCCCTTACCATCGCCCTTCAGCAGCAAACCATAGCTCGCGTCGTACCGCCCCATCTGAATGTTGATGGGATAAAAATTACCCGCCAGCAAAATATCCAGCTTGCCATCCCCCGTATAGTCGCCCGGCAAGATCGCCTCAACAGGCGAGAGCTGTGCCGCCGTCGGCAAGGCCCGTACACGGAACTTACCTTGCCCGATGTTTTCAATATAGGAGCTGGTAAAGGTATAGGCGGTATAATGCTCCGCTTTGTCCAGCGCCTCCCGGCCAAACATCTCTTCGATCGAAGCGTCTGCGAAACGATGGTACGAGAGATACCGCTTCTTCAGATAAGGCATCTGCTTGGTCATCTCGTCGCGCGTGTGGAATGAATATTCTTTACCATGTATATAGTGCGTCAACACCTGGTCCGTGCTGTCGTTCTTGTCAAAGTCCGCCACGTATAGCTGAACCGGCTCCTGCACGGAAGCATGCAGCCGGGAGTTTAATCCCAAATTGCCGCCGACCAGGTCAAGATCGCCGTCGCCGTCAAAGTCCGCCGGTTGTAAAATATTCCACCATCCCGCGGTATGCTCTAACCCGGAGCCTTCCAGCGCCAACGGGGCCAGCTTTCCACCCCGGTTCAGGAGAATCGTCACCGGCGCCCACTCGGCGGCTACGACGAGGTCTTGTGTACCATCGCCATTCATATCCGCCCACGCGGCCTGCTTCACAAATCCGAACGCCTTCAACGACGGCGCGACGGCGTCTGTAACATCCGTAAAGTTACCTTTACCATCGTTGCGCAGCAGATAGCTGTCGGGGCGAATACCGTAGTGCCACACCGTTGTGCGGGCCCCGATAAAGAGATCCTGATCACCATCGCCGTCTATATCCGACGCACGCGCACACGCGCCGGTAAGAAACAGCGCGGGCAAACCTTTCGACCGCACCAGATTCCCTTTCCCATCGTTCAGATACAAGCGGGGGCACCGGTGAGGCGAGTTGTTGGCAAATTCATTACCACCGCTCACGACCAACAGGTCACGATCGCCATCGCCATCGGCATCAAACATAATCGCATCGACATCCTCACTCGTACTATCTACGGCCAGCGCGGGTTGCGCCAGCTCCCGGAATGTGCCGTTGGGCGTTTGTAGAAACGTCTGCCCGGCGACCCACTTGGCGCCACCCAGAAAAATGTCTTCGCGGCCGTCACCATCCAGATCACCTACCGCTACGGCCGGCCCCTCGGCCGACTGCATGTGCGGAATCAATGCTTCGCGGTTAAACTCGACAAACTTATTCTCCTTATGTCGGTACGACAGCGCCAGCGTATCCGTCGAACGCTGAAATACGGGCGCGGGACGATGGAAGGGTCCATAATCAAATGTGCCCGTTGCCTGCTGCTCCTCCACGATGATGCGTTGGTTGGCATGTACCTGCCGCAGCGTCTGAAAAGCGCCGCTGTTCCAAACCACCGTAACCGAGTCCACCCGTGCAGCGTCGCCCAACCCGAACGTAATCCGCGGATCTACAGCGCTCTGATAACCACGCGTAGGCATACACTCCTGCACTTGCAGCCCCCCGGGACGATACACAAATACCCGGGCGCCTACCCCGTGCGTGTTGCCCCCACGCCCCTTCAGTATAAATTGTAAATACCCCGGCAGCTTCACCGCGTTGTCCGAGGGCTTTGCGCTCAACGTCCGGTTCTCATACACCGAAGCTTCGTCTTCCAGATTATTCACGACGATGTCCAGGTCGCCATCGTTGTCCAGGTCGACATACGCGGCACCGTTGCCATAGGATGGCACTTCCAATCCCCACTCTGGCGCACGGTTGGTAAAGGTCGAGTCACCGTTGTTCTGAAAGAGGTAGTTCGCCAGCTTGATCTTGGGCATCTTGTCGATGTATACCATCTCTTTTTCGGTCATCGTCTCCGTCCCAATCTTCCGCTGCACCGTATCCGCCGAGATAAAATTGATATAGTCCAGGTCGTTGGAGCGTCGGTAAATGCCATTGGAGATAAAGATGTCCTTACGCCCGTCCAGGTCGAAGTCCGCAAACAGCGACGACCAGCTCCAATCCGTCGCTGCCACGCCGGCCAGCAACGCCATCTCGCTAAACGTGCCATCCTGGTTATTCAGCTGCAACGTGTTCCGCGAAAACTGATGATTATACCCAAAGTTGATCTTGAAATTATACACGTCATAGGTATCTTCCGCCTGCGAAGATTTTAATATCTTCGGATCTTCCGCTAACATATCCATGGCAATCAGATCCGGAAAGCCGTCGTCATTAAAGTCTGCAAAGTCAACGCCCATGGTATACCGGCTGGTATGCGCCATCGAAGCTTCCAATGTCTCCCGGAAGGTGCCGTCCCCCTGGTTAATATACAGGTAATCGTTCTCGTGAAAGTCATTGCCCACATAGATATCCGGCCAGCCGTCGAGGTTAACGTCACTCACCACCACCCCTAATCCATAGCCTAACACCGAACTATAGATGCCACTCGCTTGCGTTACGTCCACAAAATGTCCTTGCTCATTGCGCAGCAGCTTGTCGCCTGCCAGCGGATGGGGCACCTGTCGCAAGGCAGACTTACCAAACGTACCATTCTGGTGCAGCGAGTGGTTGAGCATAAACATATCCAGATCGCCGTCGCGATCATAATCAAAAAAGGATGCCTGTGTGGAAAAGCCCACCAGGTCAAGACCATACTCCATCGCGCGATCCTGAAAGACCGGCACGCCGTTTTCGTCGTTGCCTTCGTTGATAAACAGCTGGTTCTTGCCTTTGTAGATCAGGTAATCGCCCAGGTTGCTGACATAGATATCCAGCCGGCCGTCGCCGTTTACATCGGCCATGGTCACGCCCGTTGTCCATCCCTGGAAACCCGCCACACCGGCCACGTCGGTAATATCGTCAAACTTCAAATTACCTTTGTTGAGGTACAGCTTATTAGACTCCTGGTTCGACGTAAAGTATATATCCGGCAGCGAGTCTCCGTTCAGATCGCCCGTGGCCACCCCGCCGCCATTGTAAAAGTACATGTAGTTAAAGATGTTGAACTCCACGCTTTCGGTCAGCGTGTTCCGGAAGGTAATGCCCGATTCGCCCGACGGCACCTGGCGAAAGCGTTTGTTACCGTCCGACGAGCATCCCGCCAAAAGGCAGAGGCCAAACAAAAACAAATAAGGGATATAGAATCGTTTCATCGGAAATTAACGTAGCGTATAAAATTGAAGGGTATCGTTGTTGCGGGCAAAGACCAGAAGCTTTTTACCACGCGCGTTCAGCACACGCACATGCCGCACTTCGCCCGGCATGTTTAATCCCGACGCAACGGATGATAGTGCTGTAAAGCCGCCCTTGCCATCCCCCGTCAACACCAACCCGTGCAACGCATCGTATCGACCCGCCTCAGGCTTTACGGCAAACAGGTTCCCGCCCAGCACGATATCCCGTGTACCGTCACCGTTCACATCAGTCACCGCGATACCGTATACCGGCGACACCTGTGCCGCTACCGGCAGTGCCTGTAACCGGAAGCCTTTCGCTCCGTCGTTCAGCAACACGCTGGTGCGCGGTTCATAAAACTTCAGCACCGTGGACCGCTCCAGCAATTTGGCATCAAAGATGTCGGACACAGACTTGCCGGCATAGTCCTGGTAGTATAGGAATTTCTTTTTGAGCGAGCTCATTTGTTTGATCAGATCCTGGCGCATCGCCATCGGGAAGTCTTCGCCTTCACGCCGGAACGCAAACACAGGCTCCACCGAACCGTTCTGATCAAAGTCGTTTACGTAAAGGGTAATGGGCGACGTTGCCGTCGGTTTAAATTTGGAGTTCAGGCCCAGGTTGCCCAACACAAAATCGGTATCACCGTCGCCATCCAGGTCGGCGGCTTCCACCCGGTTCCACCATCCTTGTGTGTTGGCAAGGCCAGGCGCGTTCGTCACCCGCGTCAGTTGTTTGCCGTTATTCCGGAAGAGGGTGACCGGCATCCACTCGCCTGTTACGAGCAAGTCCGGAAAACCATCTTTGTCATCGTCAAACCATACCGCGTCCGTGACCATGCCCAGGTGCTTCAGTGCCGGCGCGTAGGCTGCCGTGGCATCGGTAAAGGTACCCTTGCCGTCGTTCATCAACAGGAACTGATCACAGGGCATGCCATAATACGTCGGCATCACCCGGGTGCCAACAAAGAGGTCAAGATCACCATCACCATCTACATCGGCCGGACGCACACAGCTGCCGCTCTGGTATGCCATCGGGATCCGGCCTGTCGTCCTTTCAAATACGGGCATACCGCCGCGTACGCCCTTGTTCTCATAAAGACGATCCGTACTTTCAGCCGATTGTGTAGTATGCTCTGCGCCGCCCGTCACCATGTACAGGTCCAGGTCGCGATCGCCGTCCGCATCGAAGAACACGGCGTCGACACACTCGGCCAGCGAATCCGCATCGAACAATCTCCCAGGCACCGATGTGAACGTCTGCCCCGGCCGTTGGATGTAGAGCGCCGAAGGGCTCCCCACCGAACCGCCTACAAAGATATCATCCAGTCCGTCGCCGGTAAGATCTGCCGCGGCAAAGGCCGGCCCTTGCGTGGAAAGCATGTGATACAGTAAACGGTCGCGATCAAAGTCGTTGTAGTCATTTTCCTGATGCGCGATCATCGTGCGCGTAACCGGCTGCAGCAGCGGCCTGAGCGGTGCAGCCGGTCTTACGGCCAAAGGCTTAGCCTGCGCATGATCGAATACCAGGTGTTGATCCACGGGGACATCCGTACGGATCTCCACCAACCCATCCGGCCACATCACCACCAGGCTATCCACCTGCTTCGCCTCTCCGACTCCCAACACCAGGCGATAATCCATACTCGACTGAAAGCCCCGAATGGGCATATGGTCCAATAATAGCACTTCGCCACCCTGAAAAGCTTTCACACACGCACCCAGCCCAAACGTATTCTTTTCCGTACCCTTAAAGGAGAGCGACAAAGAATGCGTCTTACCACGTTCATGGGTTTGGTTGCGATACACAAACACCGGCGCGTTGACGTTGTTGACGACCAGGTCCAGGTCACCGTCGTTGTCGAGGTCGCCATACGCCGCCCCGTTGGAAAACCCGGGGTCGTCCAGCCCCCACGCATGCGACACATTCTTGTATTGCCACGCCGTGTCGGTCAATGTAAACATATAGTTGGGCTGCGGCACCGAGGGCATTCGTTCGATAAAAGCATTGAAGTCCACCTTCTTGCCTTCGATCGCCGCCTGCATCTGTTCGCTGCTGCCCAGGAAGTCGATAAAGTCCAGGTTGGTCAGATCACGGTAAATCCCGTTGCTGACGTAAATCTCCTTGTGCCGGTCGTTGTCGAAGTCTACGATCAGCGCGCCCCAGCTCCAGTCGGTTGCCGCGACGCCGGCCAACTGGCCGATCTCGCTAAAAGTGCCATCCTGGTTGTTGAGATGCAACATGTTGCGCATATACTGGTGGTAGTAGCCGTTCTTCAGGCGCAGCTTGTATACGTCGTAGGTCTCGAACGACGAAATAGTCTTCACCCGGGCATCGTCTTCCGGTAGCATGTCCGTGGAAAAGATCTCGGGATAACCGTCGTTGTTCAGGTCGGCAAAGTCCGCGCCCATCGAAAACATACTGATGTGTCCCATGTACGATTCCAGCGACTCGGTAAACGTACCGTCGTGGTTGTTGATGTACAGGTAGTCCCGTTCGTAAAAGTCGTTGGAGATATACAGGTCGGGCCAGTTATCCTGATTGACGTCTCCTACCGTCACACCCAGCCCGAAGCCAATCACACTGCCGTAAATACCCGCGGCTTCACTCACGTCGGTATAGTGGCCATCGTCGTTCCGGTAGAGCTTGTGCCCACCAAACTCGTCGCGCTCGTGCCGCAGGTTGCGATAGCCTAGCGTCGATACAGGGCGATAAGAATTGTTCAACACATAACAGTCGAGATCTCCATCTTTGTCGTAGTCAAAAAACGCAGCGTGCGTGGAAAACCCGCGGTCCGCCAGGCCGTAGGCCGCCGCCCGCTCGGTAAAGGTCAGGTCGCCGTTGTTGATAAAAAGCTCGTTGTCGCGGTTGCCTCCTTTCACGTCGCCCGCATTGCAGACATAAATATCCAGCAGCCCATCGTTGTTGATGTCGACCATGCTGACGCCTGTGGACCACACCTTCATCCCCTTCACGCCGGCCTTTTCCGTAATGTCTTCAAACTTCCAGCTGCCTTTGTTGAGGAAGAGCTTGTTGTCGCCCATATTGGAGGTGAGGTATACATCGGGCAGCCCGTCGTTGTTGATGTCGCCAATGCCTACACCCCCACCGTTATAAAAATTGCGATAGCGAAAAACGTCGAAGTCGGGATCGATCTTCAGGTCATTCGTAAAATCGATACCCGTCTGTTCCGCGGTCAACCGGGTAAACAACGTATTCCGGTTGACGGCCGGAGCCGACACATCGTCTTTCTTACAGGCGCTGACAACAAATAAACACAGCAGGAAATATCTCCACATGAACATTATACGCATACGATCCTAAAAATAAAAAAAGAAGGCACGCTGTAAACTACGACGTGCCTTCTTTAATTTATCCGGTGTGACGACCGGTTATTAGTAGCCTTCGGTCGGTTTCAGATTCGGATTGGTCGTCAACGCATTGGCTGGGATCGGGTATACATTGCGGAACGCATCCGAATTATTCATATACGGGAACGGCGAGGTGAACGTACCAAAACGCACCTGGTCATTACGGCGCCAGCCCTCAATGTACAATTCGCGACCACGCTCTTTCAGTACATCGTTGAGTGTAACACTCGTCGCTTCAGAAGCCTCCCGAACGGAACGCAACTGGTTGTATAACGTCAGCGCAGCATCACCGGAGGTGCCCCCGCGCAGAATCGCTTCAACCTTCATCAGGTAAGCATCGGCATAACGCGCCAATACATAATAGCGGTTGTAGCTACCATGGCTCGGGTGATATTTGATGATACGAATGCCGTTTCGCTCGTTGTTACCTGTCAACGTTGTCTTGCTGGCAAACTCGGGCAAAAAGATCAGCGGGTTGCCCGGACGGTCTTTCAACGGAGCACCGAGTGAATCGTATTGCTGGCCTACCAGGAAGCCATAACCAATACCCTGGATAACAGGATTGCGTTCTTTCGGCACATAGCCGCGACGTTCTTCCTGCCCCAGCCCTTTCTCATTGCTGTCATCCGGACCTTCAAACAGTGCATAGAATTCCGCGGTAGTCGAGAAACCGTTCCAGCCACCACCTGTGTTTGTTTTAATACCCTGGTTGTAGTGCAGGCCGTTCCAAATACGGTTGCCCCACTCGGCATCCGTCCACAAAATTGTTTCCGGGTTGTTGGCGTCGGCGAAGGTATCAAAGTAATCTTCGTTCAGCGAAAAGCCGTCTTCCGTAATCGCATCAACATGCTGGATCACCTGATTCATATCGGCCGCAGCCGGTTCTGTATTCAGATAGATGTGTTTATTCAGATAAAGTTTAGCCAGCAGGAAGTGTGCAGCAGCCTTTGAAGCTTTGATCGTATTACCTCCCGGGCCGGTTGTCGGCAGGTTAGGCAATGCTTCGGTCAGATCCTTGATAATAAAGTCCATTGCTTCCTGTATCGAAAACACTTTCGGATCAGACGTTACAGCGTCATGCACGTCACGGAACGGCACCTGACGATATAAGTCAAGCACGTACCACATGTTAAACGCACGCAGGAATTTACCCTCTGCTGTTTGTTGCGCATCCGCTTCCGATTCGCTGGCCAGGAGCTGGTTCAGCTTGTATACGTTACGGTTCAGGTTGTTCCAGGTATTAAGAATGTACTGATGCGAATCATCCCACTCGTGCTGGCGCAAGCTCCGCCAGATACCGTTATCTCCCCAGTCGACACCGCGGGTAGGCACCAGCAATTCGTCCGAGGCTACTTCCGACAGCGCATACAGGTTCTCCTGGTTGCCCCAATCGCGCAGGTCGAGGTAGGCAGAGTTCAGCGTAGCATCCGGCGGAACACCGGCAAATACACCTTCTGCCTCGATCAGGTAAGAATCCTTCTCTTTTACTTCCAGATCAGTACATCCTGCAATCAAGATCGCTGCCAGGATGCCTGAGGTTATTTTTACTTTATGTACGTTCATACTCATGGGTCAATTAAAAAGTTGCGTTCAGGCCAAAAGTCAATGTTCTCGCACGCGGATACGACGTATAGTCGATACCCAACGAAGGAACGCCGTCACGTGCCTTATTCGTATTCACTTCCGGGTCCAGACCCGAGTAGCCGGTGATCAGGAACAGGTTCTGACCGCTGGCATACAACCGCAGTTTTTTAATCAGCGAGGTCTGCTCGAAGTTGAAGTTATATCCCAGGTTCAAATTCTGCATACGCAGGAAGTCGCCCTTCTCCAGGTAGCGGGTAGACGCGTCAGGTGCGTTGGCCGCCGCCTCGCCAGTATACAGCGAGCTGGAAATGATGTTCTTGCCTGTGGCGAGCGAGCCCAGTGAGAAGTAAGCATTAGCCGTGTTGTTGTACACCCAGTGACCGTACTGGCCCGTCAGGAAGGTAGATATGTCCCACTTCTTGTAACGGAAGTTTACGGAAAAGCCCAGGTTGTATTTCGGAATGGGGTTCTTATCCAGGTAACGCTGGAAGTCACCGTTGTAGATCGCGATGCCATCCTGGTCAAAGCCCTGGAACTCGCGGATATAGTAGGTAAATAGTGGCTGGTCGTTAGCAATCCGCTGTGCGAACGCGCCCGACAGGCCCTGACCGTTGATCTCACCCGTGTTCAACGGTGCGCCATCATAGTTAGTCACTTTGTTCTTGTTGAACGAAATGTTAAACCCAAAGGTCAACCCTACGTTTTCGCTTTCTACTGCAATGGCGTTCAGCGTTAATTCAACACCCTGGTTGATCACGTCGGCATCCAGGTTGCGCCAGGTAAAAGGCTGTGGCGCCGGCTGAGCCGACGTTACCTGGATCAGCAAGTCTGTGGTATTCTTGCGGTATACATCAACGCTACCGGTTATCTTATTTTGTACGAACCCGAAGTCGAGACCGATGTTAATCTGTGAGGTTTGCTCCCACTTGAGGTCGGGGTTCTCAAACGCTACGTTTGAAGTGCCCGGAGGCGGAGCCTGACCGTCGTTACCAATGGTCGGCGCTCCAAAGCGGTTGGACGTACCGTTGTTGTACTTGATACGCGCCTGGTGCAGGTTGTGCGGAATCTCCTGGTTACCCGTGACACCGTAGCCTACGCGGAACTTCAAATCACTAAAGGCTTCCGGAATAAATTCCTCTTCCGACAAGCGCCACGCCAGGGAACCCGACGGGAAGTAACCGTACTTGTTATTGCCGCCGAAACGGGTGGAACCGTCGGCACGAAATGTTACCGTGGCCAGGTATTTGTCAGACAACGAGTAGTTCACCCGACCGAAGAATGACTGTAACTCGTCGGTGGAATTGAAGATGTCACCCGTTACCGTACGCACTGGCATATTGGTTGGGAGATTATCCAAATCGACGGTAGTCGGCTCCGGCGACAGCGTGTTGATATACATACGCTCGTAGTTGCCGTCATTGCTGATTACGGTGTAATACCCAAACTGCTGATAAGGTTGGTCGATCATGCCTTGCACAACACCCACACCGGCATGCAGGTCGTTTACCATGCGATCCATGTCCTCGCCGGCAAAGCCCCAGCCCAGTGCCGTAAGGCCCTTGCGGTTAAACTCCTGATACGAATACCCTAACACGGCATTCAGGGTTCCTTTGCCGATTGTTTTGTTATAGTTAAAGTATGCTTCCAGCAGGTCACTGCTGGTCTCGATTTCAGCAAAACCACCGCGGCCATTGCCTTCCACACCGTTGCTCAAACGTAGTTTCGGTGAGAACACTTTGTCCCGCGTTGACTCTGAACGGTCAAAACCCGCACTCACTTTAAAGCTCAGCGAGGGAAGGATGTCGTAAGAACCCGATACGTTGATCAGGTGACGGTCCGTCTGTGTTTTATCCTGGTGGTACTTCAGGTACGCCAGCGGGTTGATGTTGGTATTGGAAAATTGCGAGTCGGCAAATCGTGGCCAGGTAGGGTTCGCCATAATGACGGAGCCGATCAGATCGCCTTCAAAGCCCGAATTTTCGGTAATCGCAGCCGCCTGGTCATCCACGCGTGAGAAGATCATTTGCGTGCCGAGTTTCAGCTTATCATTCAGGAACGACTTGTTCAGGTTCAAACGACCGGTGTAGCGCTTCAGCCCCGTACGCTCAACAATACCTTCCTGGTTGTCATAGCTGAAGGAGGCTCGGTAGTTCAATGTCTTGTAGTTGTCAGAAAACGACAGGTCGTGACGGTTCGAAATGGCTGTGCGAAACACCGCATCCTGCCAATCCGTATCGCCGCCGTAGTCAAGCTCCTCCAGGTTTGACCCCAGCCGCGCTGCGCCATTCAGAAACTGGTCCCGATTCAGAAGGTCATATTTACGTGCAATACGCGCAAAACTCAATGTTGCACCATATTCCAGCTGACGGCGTTTGCCTTTACCGCTCTTGGTTGTAATCAACACCACGCCGTTTGCACCGCGTGAACCATAGATAGCGGTTGCAGACGCATCCTTAAGGATATCGATGCTTTCGATGTCATTTGGGTTCAGGAAGTTCAGCGGATTTTTGGCAGAAGCATTGCCCCGACCAATGTCGAGACCACCACCCGAAATATCGTCCCCCGCAAGCGGCACACCGTCCACTACGTACAGCGGGTTGTTACCCCCGCGCACAGATGACGTACCGCGAATACGGATATTAGCGCCCGCCCCCGGCTCGCCACTCGCCGACGTGATCTGCACACCGGCTGACTTACCTTGAATGAGCTGCTCGGGCGATGCGATCACCCCCGTGTTAAAATCTTCGGATTTTACCGATGCTACGGCTCCGGTAGCATCGCGTTTCCTAATTTCACCATACCCGATCACGACCACCTCGTTCAGCGCGGTCACGTCGGCCTGAAGCACCACTTCGATGTTCGATTGTGTGCCCACCGCTATTTCTTGCGATTGGTAGCCCACAAAGCTAAATACCAGCGTTGCTCCCTCTTGTACGGTGATGGTGTACACCCCGTCGGTACCGGTAATGGTACCATTGCTTGTTCCTTTTTCCAGGATGTTGGCGCCCGGAATAATGCCGCCATCGTCAGATGAACTTACCTTTCCGGTAACGGTCCGCCCCTGCGACCAGGCCATCGTGGTGCCGAACAATAGCCCCACCATGAGATACCTGCTTAGATACAGATAAAACTTCGTCATACGTTGTTGAGTTTGGGTTAATTCTACGCACCTCAAACGCGGCGGCTCAGTGCACACGTTTGAAGTCTACTCTGAAAGTAGGTAATTCCCGTGATTAATAGTGTAAGAAATTCCAAAAAAATTAACAGGAATCGAATGCACAAACGTTTCCGAAAACGTAAACTGCAAAACCGGGGCGGCAAAATGGAGGTTTTTACTATTCTTGCAGCTCCACGGGAACATCCGAACTTAGACGTCAAGACCCTTAAATTCTATCGTATGCACCGACACCGCGCAGGCCTCACCGCCCTGTTTTTCCTGACCTTTCTGCTGTCCCTTCACGCCCAAAACATCACCGTGTATCCCCCGCATTGGTGGACCGGCATGAAGTCTCCAACCCTCCAGCTGTTGGTACGGTCCGACGACCCCGCCTTTAACAAACGTACTGTCACCGTCAACTACCCGGGCGTAACCCTCCGGCAGGTGCACCCGCTGGAGCATGGCAAATATGTCGCACTCGACCTTATCATCGCTCCTGACGCCAGGCCGGGCACGGTACCGCTGGTGTTCACCACCGGCAAAAAAAACACGCGCGTGGATTGGCCCCTGAAAGCCCGCACAACGGACGGGCCGTTTGCGCAGGGTGTCACCAATAAAGATCTGATCTACCTGGCCATGGCCGACCGCTTCAGCAACGGTGACCCTACCAACGATCGCATCAAAGGCCTGCGGGACCAGTCCCTCCACCGCGACTCGATCTTTCTCCGCCACGGCGGCGACCTGCAAGGCATCATCAACCACCTCGACTACTTACAGGACCTGGGCGTCACTGCCCTCTGGCTGATGCCTGTCCTGAAGAACGACATGCCCCATCGAACCGAGCATGGCTATGCCATTACCGACCACTATACGGTCGACCCGCGCCTGGGCAACAACGCCTTGTACACGCGCCTCAGCGACGAGCTGCACCGTCGTAACATGAAGCTCATCCAGGACGCCGTCTACAACCACGTCGGCCTGTACCACTTCTTCGTTCAGGAAAAACCAACACGCGACTGGCTGCACGAATGGCCTGCCTATACCAACACCACGTATAAAGACCAGCCCCTGCTCGACCCCCACGCTACCCGCAGCGACCGCGAGCGTATGAGCAACGGCTGGTTCACGCCCCAAATGCCGGACCTCAACCAGCAAAACCCCTACGTGGCCAACTTCCTGATCCAGCACGCCCTCTGGTCTGTAGAGGAATTTCGTCTCGACGGCTGGCGCATCGATACCTATATCTACAATGACCTGGACTTCATGAACCGCTGCAACCAGGCCCTGCTCGACCAGTATCCCCGCCTCTCCCTCTTTGGCGAGACCTGGGTACACGGCGTACCCAACCAGGCATACTTCGCCCGCAACAAATTTGATATACCCTTCAAGAGCAACCTGCCCGGCGTCACCGACTTCCAGGCCTACCTCTACGGTATTGTCTCCGCACTCAATGAGACCTTTGGCTGGACCAATGGCGTCAACCGATTGTACTACACGCTGGCCAACGACTTTGTCTACGAAGACCCAACGCGCAACGTCATCTTCCTCGACAACCACGACATGAGCCGCTTTTACTCCGTCGTGGGCGAAGACATCCGAAAACACAAAGCCGGCATTGCCTGGCTGCTGACCAGCCGCGGTGTACCGCAGCTATACTATGGTACCGAGATTCTGATGAAAGGATTTGCCAATCCCGACGGGTGGGTACGCCTCGACTTCCCGGGTGGCTGGCCCGGTGACACGGCAAACAAATTCACGACGGCCGGCCGCACGGAGAAAGAAAATGAAGTATTTGAATGGACCCGTAAGCTTGCCACCTTCCGCAAGAATTCCCCGGCGCTGACCACCGGTAAGCTCACCCAGTACGTGCCGGAAGACGGCATCTATGTATACTTCCGCCAGGAAGGACAACAAACGGTCATGTGCATCTTTAATACCAACGACAAGCCTGCGACCGTAAACACACAACGCTTTGCCGAAAGCATCGGACAGCATACCGGCGGCACAGAGATCACCACAGGCAAAAAATACACCCTGGACAATGTATCCCTGCCGGAATATTACTTACTGGTACTGGAATTAACGGAGTAGTTGCACCCACCCTTTGCAGGTGGCGTGACGTTGCACGGTCACTTCAAAGAAATAAGTACCGGAAGCCAGGCCACCGCCACTCCAATCGTTCTTATAGTCGGTCGATTCGTAGAGGAGATTACCCCATCGATTAAAAATCTTTACGGCCACCGGGTAGCCCAGATCATTCGGCGCTTGCCCCGGCGTATCGCCGTACTGGATTACAAACGTGTCGTTCTGCCCCGGCGTGGCATCGGGCGTGATGACGTTGGGCACCTTCAAGGTAAAAATATCCACCGGTGTGGACTGTTCGCTGACGCACGTTGTGCTGCCTGCTTGCCGGCTCGCCACGAGCTTCACGATGTACGTACCATCCTTTTTATACTGATGGACGATCTCGGATTCGTCGTACCGGGTGGTGTTATCCTCCCCTAAGTAGAAGAACATTTCGTCTGTCGCTACCAGGCTATCTGTCAGGTTGACGACGTGTAGCGTAGGGCGTGAAAAACAATCCGCGATCCGCTCCAGCGTAAATTCAGTACGAATTAACGGCACTACGTTTAACTGCACCGTGTCTTTGCCCATGCATCCGCTTACTTCAGTATACGTCAGGTAATATACCGTGGTATCGGCCGGCGTTACGACCGGCGACGGAAGTCCCGATGTAAAAGCACCGTCGGCACTGCGCCAGGAATAGATCGCTGCGCCACTGGCCTGAAGAGTATACTCGCTCCCGGCGCAAAGCGCGTCATCGTCCTGGATTTGGGCCAGTGCATCGAACACATCCACATAGACCGACATCGAGTCAACTCCTTTACAAGTCTCTGGCGCAATGGCCTTTAACCAAACTGTATAGCGTCGGTTGGACTCTTTATACTCATGGACGATCGGGTCGGTATTGGTCGTCGTTAAGGTTGTACCATCACCAAAGTCCCATTCATAGACCTTGCCACCATAGCTGAAGTTCTCGAACACGATCTTATCCGGCAGGCAAATCTTGTTCACGCCCGGATAGTCAAAGTCTGGCGTGTTGGTCCGCACGGCAGCCCGCAGCTGCGACAAATCAAATTTAAAGACGGCGTTGTTACAATTCTCGCTTTGATTGAACCGGTTCGCCTGGGGCACGTTCTCCGCCGGGAAGTCCGACCGACCGCCACAGCCCGCACACACCGCGTGGTATACCACCCCCTGTTTATCAAATCGGCTGGTGCCACCATCCACGTGCGTCTCCGACACGCTGGCACCCAGGAAGGTCGCGTATAACAATGTGCGTACATCGCCGCTCAATACCATCAGGTAGAAATCATGACCATTCCCAACGGGATCATACGCGTCCGGTGTTGTATGCAATCCCCGCGTAGTACTCCCGCTACGGTTGATCTCTCCCCCCCAACCACTGAGGTAGATAAAACCACAGTCGCTGACGAGAAAAGCCGTCGGCGAAATATCGGGTGTAAAGCTACCTTTCCCGATCACCGTAGACAGCAGCGTGTCGCGCAGGTTGTTGGAAAACTTCTGCACAAATTGCCCGCCGTCGGCGTTGTGATAGACTTGCTGTCGTTTGCTGACCGGGAAACGCCCCGCCGTCTGGCCAAAGAGGTATACATGACCGTCTTCATCCAGGTCTACGAAGTAACACTGGTCGGTAGCCGATGTGCCCACATACGTGCCGTTGGCCGCCGCTCCGGACGGCGTAAAGGACATCACCCAGCCATCAATGCCGCCCCACGGAGTCTTGCGAAAACCAGTCAATCCAGGTAAACTTCCGTTTGTACCGCCCGCCACGAAGACGTTACCCGCAAGATCCAGCTCGAGCGAATACGCCACGTCGGTGCCGGTACTCCCAATGAAGCGGCTCCAGGCAATGGCAGACAGGTCGGGCTGCAGCTTTACCAACACAGCATCCTGTATTCCACCACGATGCGTCGTCCCCGTATTCACTATCGGAAAATCGGTTGAATAGGTACTGGAAGCCAGATAGACAAAATCCTGGGCGTCCACAATAATGTCTCCCCGCAACGCATCACCGTAATTTTGGTTCAGCACGTTGTCGTTGATACCGTCGAGGTTCGTGCCGCCAATATAGGTCCCGCCCAACAGTCTGCGACCATCACTGCTTAGCTTGGCGACAAACAAATCAGCGCCGTCCGTAAACTCAATGCCGTTGATCGGCATTACTCCTGCTCCGGGATGGAAGGTCGACCCATTGGTAACCGGGAAATGGGGCGAGCTCGTCACACCGAGCACCAGCAGCTCTCCTGCATGGTTGACCACCAGGCTCTGGGGCGTCTCCGTACCGTCTCCCCCCAGGTAGGTAGCATACAACATTGTCGTGCCTGCCGAGTCAAACTTCATGATACCAACATCCCAGAGGCCGCCCTGGTGCGCCAGGGTATACGCACCCGGTGTTACCGGATAACGCAAGCCCGGAACGCCTTCCACAATGCCACCAGAATATGCATTACTCTGCGCATCGTACGTTGCTGTAAAACCCCAGTTGTCAGCTGTCGAGCCCGAATAGCCCGAGAAGACGAGCACCGGGTCGATCACCAGCGTGTAGGCCGGGTCGTACCCTTCTGGAAAATCATATCCCACCGTCTGGTCACGCAAAGTATACCGGCACGACACGGGTATACGCCGGCCGTTTATTTCCTGATATGCATAAGGCTTGAGCTCCCATACTTCATTGACGGAGGTGCGAATGTACAAGCTGTCGTGGACGATCGAGACTTCGTCGGCCCCGGTGTACCGCAACGCAATCGCGGAGGGGTCTTGCATGGGAGAAACAATCCATTCGTATTTCATACGCCCTTCCTGCGAACCATATACCAGGTCAATACCACAATACAAATCGTGATACCGCACACGGCTATACGCAGCAGCGCCGGAAGCCCATTGCGACGGATCGTTACCCAGGAAGAAATTATACTGCGTTGCCACCGGCGCTTCCCCCGCGATGTATACCAACGGGTTGGCTCCTACAAAGGCCACGTCGACGACATGTCCATCCGTGGAAGGTTGCAGGTGGTGCCCGTCGTCTGCGACAGCGACTGTCGGCACGCCCTGTTTGGCGGCGGTCCCCTTCACCGGCCGTGGGCGATGTCCCTGAAAAAGAAATTGTAGCTTATCGCGCTGAAAGGTGACATACCCCTGCTTCACGGGCGTACCAAAGAGAATGTCTGCTTGCCATTGGTGTTTGTTCTCGATAAAGTGTACGCTGGTGCCAGCCTTCGGATGCGGATCTGTAGCCCAGGCAGCTGCATGCGTCATTACGAATAACAAGACCACTATCCCCCACCGTTGTACCCTTCGGCACACACACATAATCGCCAACCCACGGAAAAATCTTCTCATACGCACGATTGACCTGCATACCCGGCCATTGGCCAAGGTAACAAATATCAGTCATATCCCCTGCCTACTGGCAGGCAGGCCTGCCGCCTGATAGACGTGTGACGGCAATCGGTCGACTACCTGCCGGCAGGCAGGAATGTCTAACTCACGCACGGTTTTGTCCACCTGACCCGTTTCCGCCAAACCCGCCATCGGCAAGCCCGTATTTTTGGATCAGAAAGCAATAAATAACGTATATGAAATCCACGAGCGTAATCACAATAGGTGTCGGAATTGCCCTCATCGCCTTCCTCGCCGCATTCACCGCACCACCGATCACCACCATAAAACATACCCTACCGGCGACCGGCGCCAGGGGGTTCGCCTTGCTGGAGCTTTTTACCTCCGAAGGATGCTCCAGCTGCCCCCGTGCGGATGACTTGCTGGCCAAAGTTCAAACCGACGCAAAAGACCAACCGATCTATGTGCTCGCCTATCACGTCGACTATTGGGATCGCCTGGGATGGAAAGATAAATACAGCAACGCCCTATTCTCGGAACGCCAGCGCACATATGCCGGCCACCTGCAGAGCGGCTCCATCTATACACCCCAGATCGTTATCAACGGCAATAAGGAATGCCTGAACTGGAATGCCTCGACGTTACAAGAAGACATTACACACGCACTGACAAACGCCACCGAGGCAACACTCGATCTTGACGTGACGCAAACCAATCGCTCGCTCACTGTAAAATACCAGGCAACGGGAAAGACAGACGCCGATCAGCTACTGATCGCATTGGTGCAAAAACATGCCATCCATAAAATAAGCCGGGGCGAGAACGAAGGAAGAACATTAACCCACGCCCAGATCGTACGGAAACTGGTCACCGTCAGCCTGAAAGCCGGCCAACAAGGTACCAACGTTATCGAGGCACCATCGGATTTCACCGGCAACGGGTGGGAGATTGTAGGCTTCTTACAAAATACAAACAACGGTGCCGTTACCGCGGCAACAAGGATCCTCTTGAATAACTAAACATACTCAAAAACAAGCTATATGAAAACGAACCACTTCATGGTCCTGACCATCCTCCTGCTCGCTGTCGCCAGCCACCACACACATGCCCAGGTGCCGGGACTACCCAACCCCAGCCCTACACAAACGATCGACCAGGAAATCGGCCTCGGCCATGTCCTTGTCACCTATTCCCGGCCGAACGTAAAAGACCGGAAGATCTTCGGCGGCCTTGTGCCCTTTGGCACCGTGTGGCGCACCGGCGCAAACACCGCCACCGAAATCACATTTTCAGAAGACGTAAAACTGGAAGGCCACACCGTACCGGCCGGAACATATTCCCTGTTCACCATACCCGACAAAAATCAGTGGACAATCATTTTGAACAAAGCCGTGAAAGAATGGGGCGCCTATAGTTACAAGCCCGAAAACGATCTGCTCCGGTTCACCGTAAAGCCGGCACATATCAACGACAAGCATGAAACCCTCGCCATCCAGTTTGCAAACTCGACCACCAGCTCAGCAGACCTGCAAATCGTGTGGGACTATACTGCCGTCTCCATCCGGGTAACCGTCGATGACGATGCAAAGATCACCGCCACCATCGAAGAACTGATGAAAGCCGACCACAACAGCAACCTGGTATATTTCAATGCAATCCAGTATTACTATAACAACAACAAAGACGCCGACAAAGCCCTGGCCTGGATAAAAAAAGCCAAAGCCGATGTCCCTACTAACCCGGCATATCACCTCTTTGAGTCGCGCTTCCTGCTGCGCAAAGGCGATAAGACCAGCGCTGTAGCAGCCGCCGAAGCAGGCATCCAGGTAGCGAAAGAGCGTAAGTTCGAGGAGTATATCAAGCTACTGTCCGAAGCGCTCGTTCAAGCCAGCGGAAAATAGCATGGCAATGCTGGCACAGGACGGGACCCACAACGCAGTCACCACTGGTATCACCGCAAGGCGCAGACTAAGGACTGCCTGCAATCAGGTCTCGACGCCACAATAAAATAAGTGTGTGAGCGAGAGCGAACACTCTTTCACTTCGCTCTCACACTCACACTCACGCTGATTCTCTATCCTTCTCCACGCAAAATCTGCAGCGGCGGCGCACTGATCACATCACGCGAGTTCCACCAACCAATCACCATAGTCAGCAGCACTACACCCCCACCGATCAACAACAGCTCCACCCAATCAAAAGCAAAGGTGATCTCAAAGAAAAACCGTGTCAGCAACCAGCCCCCACCCAACGACAGGATCATGCCCGTCAATGCCGAGAACAAGCCGAGCCACGCATACTCGATCAACGTGATCATCGTGATCTGACGTGTCCGCGCCCCGATCGTGCGCAGCAGCACGTTCTCTTTCTTCCGCACAAACTTGCTGTTGATCACAGCACCGGCCAATACAATCAACCCCGTCAGGATACTGAACAAGGCCAGGAACCGGATCACCAGTCCGAGATCGCTAAAGAGCTTATTGATGGTTCCCAGGATCAGTTGCAGGTCAATCAGCGACACGTTCGGATACTGCTGCACCAGCTGCTGCTGGAAACGACCGGCCTGTTGCCTGTCGGTGATGCGCGTCGACGTGACGTAAATCTGCGGCGCATTTTCCAGCACGCCCGTTGGAAACACAAAGATGAAGTTGGGCGGATCCTTGGGCCAGTCGATCTTACGTACACCTGCGAGGTATACCGTCATAGGAACGCCTTGCATGTCAAATACCAATGAATCGCCCATGGTGATGTCCAGCCGCTCGGCAACGTCTTCCGACACCGTTACCCATACAGAGTCCTTGCCGGCCTTCTTGTGCTGTACCTCTCCTTTCAATAATTCCTCGGACCGTGTCAGCGTGTCGCGATAGGTGATACGGTACTCGCGCGTCAGCGCCCAGTTCGACCGTTCTTTCGTGGTGTCGGCCGTCAGGCTTTCGATCGTCTTGCCCTTCACCTCCCGCAAGCGACAGGTTATGATCGGGACCACCTGGTTCACCTTCAACTGGTGATCTTCCATCAGCTTGATCACGCCGTCCCGCTGCTCGCGTTGAATATCAAAAAGAATGGTATTCGATTGATTCTCCTGGCCGGTAAACTCCACCTGCGACAGCATACTCTCCTGGATCACGTTCAACGTCGAGATAATAAAGGCGCCCAGCCCGATCGTGACCAGCAGCACACGCGTCTGGTTGTTCGGCCGAAACAAGCTCGACAGCGAATGCCGCAGCACAAAGCCCGCGTTGGTCGGGAAGAACCGACGCACCGCCCAAAGCAACCCCATCGCAACACCCGTCAGGGCGAGCAGCGCACCCAATAGCCCCAGGAAAAAGAACGTGCCTGTGAGCCAGCTGCGGGTCTGCCAGGCCGCGAACGCCAACGGAAAGAATCCGATCAGCGCCAGGGCCACGAGCTGCGTCTTGGAGCGCCGTTGCGCCGTACCTGACTGCGCGCGAAGCACTGTCAACGGCGGAACAAAGCGCACCGCCACCAGTGGCAACAATGAGAATAAGAACGACACGAGCGTTCCCAGTAAAAGTCCCAGGATCAACGGACTCCACGAAAAAGTAAAGCCCACCTCAAAAGGAATGAGATCTTTCAACAGCAGCGGCAGCACCTGGGTAATCCCAATCCCCAGCAACGAGCCGATCACGCTGCTAATCACTCCCAGCACAAAGATCTGAATGAAGTATATATTGAACGCCTGCCATCCCGACGAACCGATACACCGCAGCACCGCCACTTCCTCGCGCTTCTCGCCTGCATAGATATGTACCGAGCTGGCGACACCAATACAGCCGAGCACTAACGCCAAAAAGCCCAGCAACGAAAAGAACCGGTAGATAGACATAAAGCCCTCGCCCAATCCTTCCTTCCGCGATTGCACGGTATCGAATGAGTACCCCCGCTGCTTCACGACCGGCCCCAGCGACTCCTCCAACACCTTCGTGCCCGCATCGTCCGCCGTTTTAAAATAGCGTTTATAGGTCACCCGGCTACCATACTGTACCAGGCCTGTCGAGTCCAGCTCACGCAACGGAATGTATACCGACGGCGTAAACGTACTCATCACCCCGCCCCCGCCGGGAATCTTCTCCACGACACCGGCGACGGCAAATACACTATTTCCGAGGCGAATCGAATCCCCCGAGCTCACTTCAAATTGCGTGGCCAGCGAAGCATCCAACATCGCATAACGTCCTCCCTGCAGCTTGGCAGCCGCATCCACGGGTAGCGTCTCTATCTTTCCGTAAAACGGAAACCCCTCGGTCACCGCCACCAGGCGGATCAACCGCGATTCATTGGACCGCTTAAACAATACCATCGACGCCATGTCGGCCTCCGACGCCTGCGGCAGTTTCGTCGAGTCAAACAACGCCTGCAGCTCGCTCCCAAATTTCTTATCACCACTCACCGCAAAGTCGGCTCCCAACAACTCCTTCGCGTTGCGATCGATGTCGCCCTGCAACGTCTGGTTTAGCGAATCCAGCGCTACCACGGCCGTGATACCGGCAATAAGCGAAGCCGCGAACAGGAACAGACGCGAGAAATTATGCCGCGCATCGCGCCAGGCCATGGACCATACCCACCGGTCGCGGAACACCGGCCGCACCGTGCGTTTTAACTTGATATAGTATTCCATCATACCACCATGCGCCCTCCCCGCATCTTGATCACCCGTTGCGTCATAGCGGCGAGCTCCAGGTTATGCGTCACCAGCACCAGCGTGGTATTTTGTTCCTGGTTCATGCCGAAGATCAGCGATGTGACATGCTTCGCATTCTCCTCGTCCAGGTTGCCCGTGGGCTCGTCGGCAAAGAGGATCTTGGGGTCGGTCATAAACGCCCGCGCAATCGCGACCCGCTGCTGCTCCCCACCCGACAACTGCGACGGGTAGTGGTTGAGGCGCTTGGACAGGCCCACGCGGTCCAGTAAGGCTTTTGCCTTTGGGGCCACGTTGCGTTCGCCGCGCAGCTCCAGCGGCACCATGACATTTTCCAGCGCCGTCAGCGTCGACAGCAGCTGAAAGTTCTGGAACACAAAACCCACATACTGGTTACGCAGGTAGGCGCGGTCGTCTTCGCTCATGGCCTGTAACTTAAAGTCCATCAGCGAGATCGTACCCGATGTGGCGACGTCCAGACCGGCGCACAGCCCCAGCAACGTGGTCTTGCCGCTACCCGACGGCCCGATGATGGCCAGGGAATCGCCCTGCTCCACGGTAAAGGATACGTCGTCTAGTACGGTGAGGGAAGTTGAGGCGGTGCGGTAAGTCTTTGTAAGATTTTCGGCCCGGAGCACTACGTTCGGCATAGTTTTGAATATCGATTAGTAGCAATTAAGCGTTAAACGTTTAAAATTGTTTCAGAATCCTTAAAAACGTCAAGATTTACCATATGGTCGGAAGAATTGCCCTGTTTATTTCATGCCTCCTGTTATTTCAGGCCACCACGGCCCCGGTAACGATCCTTTTCTACGGCGACAGTCTCACCGCCGGCCACGGCCTTGACTCCCCCGACCAGGCCTTCCCCACCCTGGTGGAGAAAAAGCTCATCGCCCAGGGAAAGCAGGTCAAAGTCATCAACTCCGGTCTCAGCGGCGAAACATCCGCCGGTGGCCTCTCCCGCCTGGACTGGGTTCTCCGTCAACCCGTTGACATCTTTATATTAGAATTGGGTGCCAACGACGGCCTCCGGGGCCTTCCGCTCGACCAGACCCGCAAGAACCTGCAGGCTATCATTGACAAAGTAAAAATCAAGAACCCGAATGTAAAGCTGGTCATCGCCGGCATGATGGTACCGCCGAATCTTGGAGCAGACTATACCTCCAGCTTCCAGAAGATCTACCCGGAGCTGGCGAAGAAAAATAATGCGTCTCTGATACCTTTCTTGCTACAGGGTGTAGCGGGTGATGAGAAATTGAATATCCCGGATGGCATTCACCCGAATCCGGCGGGACATAAGATTGTCGCGGAGAATGTATTGAAGGTTGTGGGGCCGCTAGTGAAATAAAAGGTCACCTAAACGCAGCTGCCTCATATTGCACACCGACTAACCACAACCTAGATTTTTTCCGAATCATAGTCACCCGGAAGAAACATCAATTTCTCCACTGCTTTATCACAGTCTTTTGGATACGATCCGAAATGGGCCACATCCAGACATGATAAGAATCATCACCATCGAGTTTATCGCTACTGATGGTACCCAAGCTTTTGTAGCAAATATAGACGCCATACAAGCCCGACGGAAGATCGATATTCAGCGTCTCTCCTTCTAAATCAAAATCTCCTGACACAACTATTCCAGACCTGATCGCGATTGAACACGCATTGATATGATCCCAGTCCCTCATATCGATTTCAGGTTCATCGCTTTGGATTTTAACACAAATCTTCGCCTCATAGCTCCTCGCCGTACCAATGACAAAAAGACCTTCCGCGACACACAACATTGACGCTAGCTCTTCTTCATTCCACAATACTTCGGGATAGTAAAATCCGAATGCGCGATCTCCCACATAAATCTGCGAATATGCAACCGTTAGATTGCTCTCAAAGTATCCCTTTAATATTTCCATTGTTTCTTACGTTTATCGGAATTACTATAAATAGTTCTTCCGTCTTTCACTCCAATTATCGTAGGCAAGCAAGGTGCGACTCACAGCCTGTGCGATCGGCCAGGCGTTCGCTTCCAGATATTGAAATTTCTGTCACGGATAGCCATACTTTTGACCTTTGCTGTATTTTCTAGCCGGGTATAGGAGCTCCCTCCCACGTTGTCGCTACCACACGATGCTTTTGATGCCAACGCTTTACAAAATAATCAATATCCGCCAGATCACTCCCGATGATCTCCCGCAACCGTTCGCCATTCCTCGCCAGTCCACGTTTCGTGTAATATGACCCTATCTTGTGATTCCTAAACATGTAATGGTAATCCAGTATCGGAGGCCCGACAACGTCGTCCGATCTTAAACGCATGCTCGAAATGCTGTTGGGCGGAAGATGGAATTTAAGCCCATCCAAATTTGCGAGCTGCTCCAGCGACGCTATGTGCGGCTGTAACTTAAAAATATTCAAGTGAACCTGTATCCAACAGTCGCCCCTAATAATATCGACTGAAACACTCTCCAGTACACTCCCTTCGGTTAACCTGCATAGCTGATAGCTATAACCTGTATTTGGATACCAGCCAAACCAATCTGTCGAAAAGGGAGACCGAACAAAGCCCTGTTTCTCGAGCGCAGGCAAGCCAGCCTCTAAAAAAATCTTCTTCCGAATGTCGGTCATCTCCTTGGGAGAGGCCGTATAAAATAAGCCCATAGTACTATCGATTATGCTTCCACGCAGGCTGCCCGTTCAGGTCATTTATTTCACATACAAATGGCGGCTTTGTAAAATCCAAAGTGGTTCCATATTCCTAACATGAGCGTATTCTCATATCATTCCTCTCGTAAGCAATTCACAAACGTGCGCTTCACCTGTGTCGATTGGCGAAAGTACCCAATCCAGATGCCCGCTAAAAGCAACATAAAGATGAGCGATCCAGGAGACCAACCACCGCCATTGGGATCCTGATCAAAACTTATGACAGCAGTAAGCAACGGCATGCCCGCCAGTGCCGCATAAAAAACCGACGTTACGCGGGGTGTCGAGGACCGGTTTCGCTGAAACAATATCATCGACATTCCGGCAACGGGTATCAATATTGCGCCATATACCTGGTATAGCGCATACAGCGCGGCTTCACCATATTGTCCATCCTCTAACGCCGGCAACCAAAGGAGCCCCGAGAACAAATACGGATGCGTAAAGACCTGTACGACCAGCAAGATACACGTGACGAATAACGCATACCGTGCATACACCAAATTACCGTCAATCGGTCGCGTCCAGGCTGACGAATAGGCAGGTACCGGGTCGTACCGACGGTATATCCATACTGACAGCAATAGCGAAATCGCCACCGCCATCGCCAGCCAGGCCACCCCGGCTGCTGTAGGTGACGATACAGATTGACCTGTATAATTCGTATCGTATGTCAGGCTATACCACAGATTATCTCGAATTTCTTTATGGTCGTCTATATATTGCTGATATTGATCCGCCGGAACAGACGCTGCTTTTGTCTCATAGTGCGTCGTGATAACAACCTTCCGGTCCGCGTACCGACGTGAATATTGGTAAGCATACTGGTCGCGATCAATGCGCTCGCCTTTGTGTTCAATGGACCAATCCTCCGGCACATTGATTACGATCGTATGCGTATAGTTCAGCGGATAGGTCAACCGATACGGCGACGTCCGCTGGGCAAACTTCGACACACTGATCCGACTATCGATGGACTGTGCCGAGACATCACACTGCAGTACTGTTGGATTGTTTTCATCAGGCTTCCAAAACTTCGGAATCTTATAATACTCCTCGATTACCACAATATTGCTATCACGTTGGTCGGTGAATCCCAGCGCCTGACGTACCTCGATATCCGGATACGTATCGCCATAGAATTTCAGATATCGCTTCTGTATTTCATCCCGGCTGCTGCTGTAAAACTGTGACCGGGCGTCATCGGCCTCACCACCGGTATAGACCGTACGGATGGTAAAATTCGCAGATCCACCAATGCTGTCCAGGTCAATGGTCTGTGTTTCAGCGATGGCGTAAGGCTGCGGCTTATCCAGTGGCACAAAGTCACGGCTTTGGCCATCAATCACCAGGCCTTTGCCGTACTTCGGAAAGTAGTGTTGCCCAAAAGTACCCCCCTGACCGCGGATGGTCGCGTCGATGTAAAACGTGGAGTCCTTCAGCTTGATTTGCGCCACACAGTGGTCGAAGGCATACATGGAAGGTGCTGACGCCGACACTTGCCCCAGTTCGGATGTATGGACTAGCATGGGATAAGCCTCGATTCCGCGTGCGTTTAACAAGGTCGTTAGCAGCAGCGCCTTATCCTTACAATCACCAAAACGCTGGTTGTACACCTCTAGCGGCGAGTGCGGCATATGCGAGTTCAATCCTGTTTCGAAACCGAGGTAGCGTACCTCGTCCTGTACAAACCGGATCACTTCTTCTGCATAAGCCTCGGGAGTTGTTGCGCGGAATTGCGCTGACGCTATGGCGGCCAGCTTCTTTCGGTCGGCATCTTTTACCGTATATAAAGGTTTGGCCCAGTCCACAACCTCACCCCAGTTGGCAAAAGTTGTCATGGTTACCGACGAGAAAGCGGTGTACCATGTCGGAGTCCGATCTTCCGTCACCACCCCCGGCACCTTCGCAGCAGACCAGGTATAAGTTCGCTGGTCCGGTTGTGTGGTGATCGTCGGTTTTTGATCTGTGTTCGCATAGTGCAGGAATACCGGAAGCTTTTCCGGAATAACAATGCGCTGAAAAATGGACTCTGTGGGATCGCTGTAGGTTAGCGACACGTACCATACACCATGTCCGTGGTTGACGGGATTGTCGCCCTTTCGGGTGTATGCATATTCGATGACATCCCCCACCCGTACGTCGTTTAGGTTCACAACGGTTGTAAGCGTACCGTCGTATATAAACCGATCCATGCTCTGCTCGCGCTGTATGGTACGGAAGGTGTTCGGCATCTGCTCCAGCACCTGACCGTTGCGGTGAATGCGAAGCGTGTGTATCGTCAGTTGTTCGTACGTTGGATCAAACGAAAAGCTGACATCCGACATATCTTGTAACCCTTGGCTCGTGAGTATTTTGTAGGCATAGTGACGGTACCCTTCCTCCAAGTGAGCATGATCCTGTTGGTCTACCAACAGGTAATAATATCCGGCTCCCTGTCCCTCCGGCGGAACGGCAGCAGCATCGAAAGATTGTGGCTCCACCCAGCTACTGGGTGGCCGGACCATCACGTTGGAAGATTGCGCCAGCGAACTGGCCACGGGAATAAAAATCAGGCAAAACAGGCCAAAAAAGGACGTTTTCATGTCAGGCAGGTCGCAACGCAGGTTAGGAAATTGCGAATAACAAAGATAAACGCCGGGCATTTATCGCGCCTGGAAAAATGCGACTATTATTACATCGTCGTAAAAGTTACCAGGTATTCTTAAATTACACCTAAATGAAAGAGCAGAAACTACTTTCCTACATCGACCAGTTCTGCCACCTGGGCGCGCCATCTGTTTCGTTGCTTCGGGACTCACTTCAGTTCCAAACGTATGAAAGAGGGAGTACACTTTGGGATGAAGGCGGAAAACCTGAAGAGAAGTACTTTCTCCTGGACGGTCTTATCCGTTTATACTCCAGTAATGATCAAGGCGACGAGATCACCGTGCACTTCTCAGACACAGGAAACTTCCTGGCCGACGTTGACAGCTATAACAGTGGAATCCCGTCATTGGTCACCGCCGTGGCCGAGCGTGACACCGAAGTCATTGTTTTTTCCAGATCTATCCTGGAAAGATTTGAGAAAGAGATCGCGGAGTGGAGCGACCTTTTTAGAAGAATCACGGAAAAAGCGCTATTCGAAAAAGTAAAGATTCGATCTGACTTATTCCAACGCGAAGCAAAGGACCGCTATCTGGCGTTTCTCGAATACTTCCCTAACATTGCCAATCACGTCAAGGCTGCTGACATCGCCTCCTTTTTAGGAATATCCCAATACACCCTCAGCCACATCAAAAAGCAGCTTATGCAGGCCGACTTTTTGCGAAATAGCAAAAATTAGTTTCCGCCGACCTTGCTCCTTTGTAGAAACCAAAGGAAATGAAAAGCGTATTTGTAACAGGCGGATCGGGCTTTGTCGGGCGGAATCTCATCAAAAAACTAACGTCAGAAAACATCGAAGTATTCGGCCTGAGTCGCTCGCCTGAATCCGACCAACGGATCATCGAAGCCGGTGCCACACCCATACGGGGCGACATTCACAACGCCGACGTGCTGCGCACAGCCCTGGCGGGTATCGACACCGTATTCCACCTGGCCGCCGCCGTTGATTTCTGGAAGTCGCGCAAACAACTGTGGCACGACCACGTTGGCGGAACAAAGGTTTTGCTGGAAGCCGCCACGAAAAACAACGTACCCAATTTCGTTTACCTCGGTGCTGCCTCCGTGATCATGAACGGAAAGCCTATTCTGAACGGCGATGAACGAACGCAGTCCGATAATCTGATTGACGGCTATTCACGAACAAAGCTCGAAGCCGAGCAGATGATCCTAAAAGCAAACAGTCCCACACTCCGAACGATCGCCGTTCGCCCGCCACTCATCTGGGGCAAAGGCGACACCTCTGCCCTTCCGCAGATCAAGGCCGCCTCTGAAAAAGGAAACCTTTCCTTTATCAATGGAGGCACACATCTGATTGTTACCTGCCACGTACAAAATGTATGTCACGCGCTGACGCTGGCAGCAAAGTCAAAAATCGGAGGAGAAGCCTTCTTTGTAACCGACGGCGAGAAGCTCCAATTCCGTCAGTTCATCACCGATATCCTGAAAACCCAAAACATGGAGGCACCCAACAAAACGGTATCCCTGGGCATGGCACGGACTATGGCGAACATCTTCGCATTCATCTGGACTACCTTCGGGTTTAAAAGCACCCCGCCCCTCTATCCCGGTATGGTCAATACGCTGGGGCTACCCTTTATTGTTTCCGATGATAAAGCGAAAAAGCTATTGGGGTATCACCCGATCATTTCAGTGAAGGAAGGGCTTGTCGAGATGTTGCACAACGAACTCGTTTAGTCTCGAGAAAAGACACCGCCAATTCAAGCTTTCGTTTATCTCCCGAGTCTACAATTAAATAGTTAATCCACCGCAGTCAACATCTTTTCCAACGTTTTAAACAGATCGTCTTTTTCCGTTTCCTGCTGCGGCTCTAACATAACATTAAGAACGACATCCCTAACTTCATTACTCCAAACGAAGACGTCTAACCATCCCGAACTCCAAAAGTCAACATTACCCTCTAATACGTTAGAAATGAACTCAACTCTTGATAAGAATCCGAAATCTCCTTTTTCTTCAAAGGATTTATAAATCAATTCATACCCCTTCAGACCAGGCGATATGTTTTTCTTAAACCACTCCAGGTCTTTCATTTTTTTATAGCATCAATATCGCAGCTCCAATTTTCCTTTCTGCTATGCCTCAACTCTCAACGAATATGTACCACCACCATCAAACTCGAAACCCGATCGCAAACCCGGGGAAAAAATTAAACCAACATCACCTTCTTTAAGATGGCTGTTAATCTTCATCCAATATTCCGCATTAAAATTCTCAGTAAGTGTATACAATAACTGGTCGTAGTCAAAACTCTTAGTAAATTCAACAAAAGCAGTCATAGCTACCACAACCAGTAGGCCAGTATCGGACGAAAAATAACATACGCCCTTTGTTTTACCCATATTACTGTATGTCTCTTTTTTAATATTCTTAATCATAATTATCCGTCTGCGATCTTCACCTGTGTTCACAACTCCAAATGGAAAATCATTATAAGGAAAGACTTTTTGCTGAATATCCTGTAAACTATGTATATCCACCTCATTTAGTGATTTTCTGATATCATTTAAATACAAAGCATCTATGACAAGATACTCAGTATTTAGGCTCAAAAATAAATCCTCTCCTTTTAAAGAAACATTATTCATATCACAGCTTTCTAACCGATCCCATACATGGGAGTCAAGCTCAAGTTGACATCATCCATTTAAGTATTTAATGTAGTTAGTCAGCAGCCCTTTAATTTGCTCAGCGGCAACGGGGTTTGCGGAATGCACTTTGAATTCCAACTTAGTGAGATCAAGTCCAGACTCATAAACTAACCACTTGCCTTCCCATAATCGACTTCTTTTTCGTGATCCCAAAAATAAACTCGACCGAAATCATCCCCATCGCAAGATATACAAATCAAATTCCCAACCGGGTCATGGGCTATCGGCAACATATTTGATGGCATCCTCTTCTCTAGGACTTTATATACTTCAATATAGCTTCTGAGATTATCATATTCCCCTTCATATATCGCCAGAAACCAATCAATAGAAGATTCCGACATCTTTCCGTCCTCATCAAAAACGAATATATTCAGATCGCACTGTCCCCCATTAAACTCAAGCAAGTGCTCTTTATAGTCATCAGGAAATCGCAAACCAACAATTTTCTCAATCTCCTCTATCTGCAAAACATCCAATTTCGCCTCAGGTTGAAATATTGCTACCATATCAGACTCAGTTCGTTCCAGTTGGGAATTTTAAGAACCCGTGTTAACTAATATTCGCGATCTTCTCAAACTTCACACCGGTGAGCTTAGCTGCATGAAGAGCATTCTTCATATTTTCATTAACATAAATTGAAGCAGTAATTTCCCAAAACATTCCCGGCACACCAAACAAAGCCAACCCTTTCACTTTGGCAATCGAATAATGAGAAAGAATCATGATATCGCTACCTTCAACAAACATTGTTTTCACGCGATCCAAAACATCGTTTTCTTCTTTGAAACGTAAAACATAATACGTTCTTTTTTCATCGCCGCCATATACGTTTGCTGCTATCCAATCGATTTTTTCAGAACCTGTAAGATTATGTTCGATGACGTTGCGCATTTTAGGCGACATTAGTGGCCAACGCAAGCCATTCAACAAATAATCACGCCAAAGATCCAACCCGGTAAGATCATCACTTTTCACCAATCCCGATTTACTTGATTCAAGCTTTATAAGAGAAAAATCAAAAGGAAGTTCAGATTTCCCTGCTACTAATGCAATATTCTCATGTGCCGCAGAATACGCTTCAGGAGCAAATGCAGAAGCAACCGGATCTTTGGCTTTATACTTAAAATCTAATTCAAAAAAAATTCATAGCATGATACAAAAGTACAATCTATTTCAAACCTTCAATAAATCCTCTAAAATTATCGGCAACCAGATACAAATTCGAGTAATCTTGATCACTTGCCTTTCCATAATCGACTTCTTTTTCGTGATCCCAAAAATAAACTCGACCAAAATCATCCCCAGCGCAAGATATACAAATCAAGTTCCCACCCGGATCATGGGCTATCGGCAACATGTTTGATGGCATCCTCTTCTCTTGGATTTTATATACTTCAATATAGTTTCTAAGATTGTCATATTCCCCTTCATATATCGCCAGAAACCAATCAATAGAAGATTCCGACATCTTTCCGTCCTCATCAAAAACGAATATATTCGGATCGCACTGTCCCCCATTAAACTCAAGCAAGTGGTTTTTGTAGTCATTGGGGAAATTTAACTCTACAAATCTTTCAATTTCTTCTATTTGCAATAGACTTAACTTTCTTTCCGTCTGTGAGAATACTGTCATCGTATATTTTATTTAAGTTTTAATGTCTAAGGTCGCCACAATGCAAAACCTCCCGTGTGACCCGTTTGTGAATGGATACTTGTTTCAACCAATTGCATTCTACCCGTTGACTGATGGTGATGCCAGGTATAGCCCTTAGGAGTAGAAGAATATCCCGCTAAGCTATTGGCTGCAGCAAAATCACCACTTCGAGAGCCAGTTGGTCTTATAATAACATCATTTGGTCCCCCTCTGTACAGGTTTCTTGAGAAGTCTGGAAATCCGGTATCGTCAAATGGAACACCTGTTCTAGGGTGAGTTTGCCCTGCTAAATGACCATTTTTCAGCCTAATTGTCGGCTCTGGTTCAACAATACCCTTTGGCAGTTGTATACGTGACCAAAGTTTGCTGATACCTGCTCCAATCAACTTCCCCGCGATAGGAGCTGCAGCCCCCCAAACAGCACCCGTCAAAGTCTTTTGCGCACTAAACGCTGTTCCACCTTTTCCCTCAATAGTAGCGTCCCAAACCTGCTCGGTCAAAGCGCCCGCTGCTCCTGAAACTGCCCCCGCGCCAATGATAAAAGGGAGTGATGCACCTCCGGTGGCTATTGCAGAACCGACAATCAAATCAAATGTAGCTCCGGCAACAGCTCCTGATAGTGCTCCCCTCCAAACATTCTCACCATTCCAGGCAGCGATGCCCGCGCCAATCGCTGCTCCTATAATCGTACCGGCGATCTCGCCATTGGGGTCCACAGATACCACGGGGCTATTACTCATGGCCAGATAGGGGCTCCAATGTTGCCCCGCAGGATCAGGCACTAGCCACCGGCCGATAACGGCGTCATACTCCCGGGACTCAAAATGACTCCACCCCGTCTCCTTGTCCAACTCCGCGAACTGCCCCTGATAGGCATACCGGTACGACCGATCCACTGGCTTTAGCACCTGGTCGATGTCTTCGGTTGATGCCCCTGCCGCCAGCAGGCGGATCTCCGAATCGCTCAAGGCCTTGTCAAAGATATGAAGTTCGTCGATAGCGCCATGCATCGGCAGCACCACACCGGTCGCCGAATTCCTGGTCGCACCGATCACGACGTCGTTGGCCGAAGGCCCCGTACTCAGATTTGTAATGGTGGTACTATAACCGTTTGCAACACCGTCCAGGTAGAAACGGACCGACTTCCCGTCACCCACCACGGCCACGTGGTGCCAGTTCAGGTCATTGATGGCATAATCGTTGCCCGCACCGACGTTTACAATGCCCGCGTCGCCTGTCGTCGAGCTAAACCGCAGCGTATGGGTTCCATACTCATTGCCGTAGGTGTCGTAGGCAAAGGAAAATCCTTTTCGCGTGGCGGTTCCTGAGCTGCCGATGATCACACTCCGAGCGCTCAGGTCGCTCAGCTTAATAAACGCCGTGATCGTAAAAACGCCCGTGTTCTGAATGAACGAGAGGCCATCGGCCGAGCCCGGAAGCGTAATATAATCGTCCGTACCATCAAAATTATAGGCCTGGCTGGCGTTGCCGTCTCTGTCTGCTGTCAGTGTAGCGCCGGTAACTGTACCGTTCATGCCGCCGGCCTGATTCTGTGCGTCGCCGGCAAATGCATATTGCCCTTTCAGCCCCTTGCGGATGCTCTGCCTTTCAAGCCCCGCATCGGTGGACGTTGTCCGTAAGATATCGCCCCAGACGCCATAGTCGGTCGACTGCGAGACAAACGTTGTCGTGTGCGCTACACGGAAGTCGTCAAACCATACCTCCGTCTCCGGACTTTCATTGGATACCCAGACGTAGATGTATTTCCCAGCCGTTGGAACAACTACAGGATCTTTTAGAAATACACGTTCATGACTGTTGGGGATAGTCTCCTCGTTCATTCCGAAACCGGCCTCTACCGGTATGCGTACCCGCTTGGACGCCACGGCTGTCATTTCCGCGTCAAACACAATATAGCTGAGGTACGCGTACGGCAGTCCATTCACTGCTTCATCACTAAAGAAGGTGCTGCCCAGCAGGGCCTGACCGAATGACTGCGTCGCCTGTGACGTAGTCATTCCATCAAAGCCGCCGATAAAAGAAAAGTTATTGCCCAGCAGCATGGACAGCACCGTCAGGTCAAAGTTGCCGTGGTTATAGTCCTCCTTTTCTTTATAACGCACGTATGCTTCCGCCGTAACGGTGTCGCCGGGCGATACCTCCAACACAATGGCCGGCCCGGTAGCTTTGTCGGAAGCCTGTGTCCCCTGCGTGTCGTTCCAATACAAATAAGCCGACATCGAAGGATCGCTCACAGCCGTGGCGGTGGGCGACGTATGATTCATCCAATGATCGTCTTTTGCGGTCTCCTGCAGGTTAAGGAAATATTGTAGCTCTTCGACCCGCGGATTCTGAATGCTTTCCACCCCGCTATCTTCCATCGTTGCCGTATAGGTCGTAGCATTTTCACGTACCAATGCCCGGACGTTACCCAGATGATCGGTGACCTCGTACGCTACGCTACCTTCCTGCTGCGGATAGTATGTACCAAGCTTGCCCGATCCATACACCGGTGTTTCCGTTTCTACAACGTCATGCGTGTTACCCAGGGCTGGAATGCCCTCCTGTTCGTAAACGCTCAGCACATTTCCCGAAGCATCACGAATGTACCACGTTGTGCGGTTCTCCAGATAGTTGATCTTCGTCAGACGAAAACCGCGATCATCGTATTGATACTCGACTTTCTTATCCCCGGATCTTTTAAGGGAGTCGGAATACACAGCAACAACTTTACCGGAAACATCGTAGTCGACATATTGATCATCCCCTGCTGCCTTATCTTCACCGACCATCCGGCCTACTTTGTCATATTTGTAAGCGTTCGTGTAGCCGCTTACCGACGTGAGCTGGTTTTTGTTCGGTGCGTACGTGTATGTAAACCGATGTTGTTCCAAGCCTGCATCGTCATAGCGGTGCAGCGACTTGATATTGCCGTTGGCATCATACGACATGCCCGTGAGCCGGAACTTGTTGCCGCCCATCGAGTAAGTATTCAAGGTATTGTTTACTTCGGCCCAACTGGCGTCGCGGATCTGGTATCGATCGTCGTATTCATATAAATACATACCCGTCAGATCCGTACCTTCTGTGCCCTGCGCTTTGGCAGTACGCCAGCGTACCGATGTCGCCAATCCATTGTACATCGGTGTTGCCTGGTTGCCGGACCGCTCCACATCGGTAATGCGTACGTCGGTCTCATCGCTTTGCAACGTCATCCCCAGCCGCGTATTCTCATTTTTCCAGCGGTAGACAGCCGCCGCGTCACGTGTGACATTCGGTATGCGATACGTCTGTTGAGAAGCATCGGCATTGCTGGTCGTGATGTTTATCCATGTACCCGCCGGGCTTTTCTTTTCCCAGGTGATATTACCATTAACACCCTTGGATAATGCCATAAGTTGCAATGTGCCATTCTCGGGGGTATCGGCCCGGCGTACCAGGTCATATACCTTCTGTGGTTTATATTGCAACGTTTTTACGATCGGGACCAGGGTTGAAACATTATTGGGATCAAACAGTCGCTCGAGCTTATCAAACCCCAGGTAATTATTTTGCACCGACAATACCAGTTGCCCGTTATTGGAGTAGCCGGTAAAATCGGGAATCGTTGTCAGCGCGTTGTTTCGAAAATCCGCTGCCGCAAGCACCGGACTATTCAAGACTTCCTGTGGCAATGAAGTAAATGCGTTGTTATCCGCCTGCAGGTTTGCCAACGCCGTGCAGTTACCGATGGTCGAGGGAAATGCACCCCGGAAGTCATTGTCATGCAGGAGAAGCTGCGTTAGATTTACCCAGTTGCCCACGAAGGAAGGAAGCTCGCCCGACAAGTCGTTGTTGTATACGACAAGCTCTATCAGTGCTGTGAAGGCACTGTACGAAGCCGGTATACCGCCCTGGAAATAATTATAGTGCGCATGAATGTACCGCAGCTTGGTACATCCGACCAGGGCGGGAAGGGTTCCGCTGAATTGATTCTCATAGAGATACAACGACGTCAGCTGCGTCCAGGTCGAAAACGAGGCCGGAATCTCACCGGACAGTTTGTTGCGCCACACGATAAACTGGACGAGGTTCGTCAAATTCCCCAGCGAAGACGGCAGCGTGCCGCTCAACTGGTTGTTGGCAAGGTTCAACGATGTCAACGCCGACAAATCGCCCAACGAGACGGGTATACTCCCGGTAAGCTTGTTGCCATCCATCCGGAGCGTCCGCAACCGGGCCAGGTCGCCGACTTCAGCCGGCAACGTCCCCACCAGGTTGGCCGCCGGAAACGAAAGACCAATGATATCGCCGTTCTGGACCGTAACTCCCTGCCATGTTCCCATTACGGCGCTTGTAGCAGTGGCCGGCCAGGTACCCACTGTCGGCCAGTTTGTACGTTTGGTCCAACTGTCACCGCCCAGGTCTGTATATAACTTCTTTAATACCGCCAGCTCAACAGCATCGGGCACGACGTTGGTCTGTGCCATGGAAGGAATGTAAAAAAACAGGCCTATCAGAAAAACAAGCCGGGGAATAAGAGAAAGTAAGCGTGTCATTGTACCCATCATAACGCCTGATAATTACTTACAAGGATTTCAAAAGACTCCGGCGCCTCTTTGGCCACCGTCAACGTGATCCGGATACCGGCCGTCGTCCGCTCGAACACCGCCACGCCTCCAAATCCCTCCGCGGTGATTCTATACCGGGCCTTTCCCGGAAGGCTAACGTTGTCCCAGCCCTGCACGACCGATATTACCGTATATACTTTACGCACGGTGCCATCCGCATTACGCCATTCCAGGCGATCCGCATAGCTTATCAATGTCGTCGCTTCTTCAATGGCCTCTCCCTGCGAGGTATCAAAGGCACGATCCGAGCTCCACCGGATCGTATGCGTGGCGATGTCCTGGGCCGCGCAGGTTATCCCCAGGGTGGCCACCAATAAGAGGGTATATAAATAACGCATAGGTTTTCAGTTAGAGGGCGTCATGAGCGAATTAAGCATTTTCTTATACCGGGGATTGTTCGCGCTAAAATCCTTCATCGAAGACCCCGCAGGCTGCATCGATGGCTGAGGCTCCGGCGCAAATCGGATTAGCGGTGCATGATTATTGGCCGCCACAGACTGCTGTCCAAACGTGGTATGGCTTCGGTAAGGGTCCACCACGGCTACCGACGGGAACAGATTGTTCATATCGCTCTCATAGTAGTCGAGCACCATGCCGAACGCGTCATTACCATCATTACCCGGGTCTTGCATCGGATCGGGGTGGTTAATCTGTGTCAGCCAACCCTGGATATTGTATACAAAGTCGATCCCTTGCGTTTTACTTCCCAACACAATGCGCTTTAGCGGGCCATGGATATAATATTCGTAGGTTGCACGCAGTTTGCGCGTGCCACTCTCCTGCTCGCTTGTGTAGGCCTTGCTCAGACGCTTGTCTTTGTCGTATTCGTAGTGATGGTAGAATTCCTTCAGTATAGCGCCGGTTGTTGCCTTATAGGCAAAGCTTCCCGTATGCAGCACATTACCGAGGTAATCATAGCTATATGTCACCACAAACACCCGATCCAATGCTATTGGCTTTTGGGCCATCCAGGTAACCCGACCAAACTCATCGTAACTGTACCAAGTTCGGATATGCGCATTCTCTGTAGTCGACACCCCGCCGCGGACAAAACGTTGCGCATAATCATCGGCAGACAGATGTGTCACCGCAATAAACCCCGCAACCGTATCGTCGTCAGCATAGTCGTATCGAGTTTTCAGCCAGTCACGGGTGCTATCTGTCGGAAAGCTCACTTGTTTAGCAAACTCCAGCTGGTCAGACAGACCGGAACCAAATTTATACGTCGAGCCAATATACTCACCGGACTCCACGGGCCTTCCCAGCCGGTCATAGAGTGTATAGGAGAAATGTCCCTCCGCGGCCTGTTTGTCGTTTTGCGAAAACCGGATGGCGCCATCCTTGCGGTATAAATAATTCACAGACCCTGCATCCGGATCATGCGAAGATGTAACCTGTCCTTTAAAATCATAGACTTGCCATTTCTTATCGATCTGGCTATAGGGCGTGCCGGCTCGCCATTGTTTAAACCCATTCGGCGAAACAGACGAAATCAGCCGTCCCGCATCGTCATAAAAGAAATACGTAATATCCTTTAGATAGTGCGTATGCACAACAGAGACCTCGTAGCCCGACACAATAATCTTTACCCGGTAAAACCCGTCCTTCATTTGTATGGGTACTCCTGGCTGCGCATAATTATACTCAGCCGAGGTCGCACAGAGATCATTATAATAAATGCTGGCATACGATTGATCGGCATTAAAGGTCACAAGCGAGGTATTCAACAAATAAAAGTATGTAGAACGATTATAGTATGGCGAAGACGAGTTCGAGATGTTCGACGTAAGCGTATTGTCCACAGCAAGGTCATAATCCGTCGGTGAGCCCTGATTGGCGGTCATCAGCGTCCTTCCGGCTCCATCGACAATACTGATCGTGTAATGATGGTTGGCATCACGGCCCACCAGCACAGTTCCCTGAAGCCCCCGCACCGTCATCGTTCCTCCAGGCACAACGGAGGAGTTGCGTTTAGCAACATAATCATCCAGCTCGTGCACGACCGGGAAACGTCCCGTAAGTGTTTCATTACCTGATCCATTACGAAACCGGTGAGTTTCACCGGGACCGGCGGAAAATCGCACTTCGTTTGTCCCATCGTAGTAGTAATCGTTGCGTGCATACGGATACTGTGTTGCCGGCACATGCTTTTCCATCGTATTGCTGCTGCTGTAATACCATCCTACCGATCCCTGTTGGTTACCCGCCTTACCACTTATAAGATCATTGTGATTGAACGTATTGCCAGCGATATCTACAAAAAAGCGCCGCCTGTAGGAAAAGGAATTAATCCCCGTTGGCGCTGTCAATGTGCTTGCCACAGGTCGTCCAATACTGTCTTTTACAACTACGGATGTCAGCACCTGGTTGTATTCAAGCGACTTTGCCTGGCTTTGCAACGCCTCACCGGCCGGCCCGAAGTATGCTATGCCATGACTAACCAACGTACTATCGTCAAAGCCTCTCGTCTCAACCCAGTTCATATCCACCACGACCGGCGCTACGGTTACCGTTAGCGTCATGGACGGAATAGCTATAGGGCAATTATCGGGATTGACTACTCTCCCTTCAAATTCGTAAATACCGGCCGGCCTTGCAGGTAAGATATTATCAAAATATGGGGTTGCCAGCTGATCCCCTTCATACCACTTAAGATCTCCAGTATAACCCGGCACTCTCAAAACAATGCTATGGGATTCATCAATGGAAAGCGAGTCTGAAGATACAGGAAGAGAGGCTGGAAGTGGTTTCGCAGACCCCGGTGTCGGGTCACTATAACTCACGTTACCGTTCGGACATATTTTAAATAATCCCCTCAAAATGAACCCCGTCGGATTTAACCAACGAACGGTTTTTGAATTCGCTGTCGCGTTCAGTACCTCATAATGAAAGCCCTCCGAAGCAATAAGAAACTGTATCTCGACCGCTCCACATCCATGCGTACCGTCAGCTATGTACGTCTCCACGGTGCCGACACATGGATGTCTATTGCCGTTGATCTTAAATTCGGTTTGACCATAACAATGCGGCGTCACGAACGTCATGTATCCTATCACCAGCACGACATTGAAAACGATTCGAATAAACTTCATAAGCAATCTAACCATATCCGATATCATTTATCTGTATGTCCTTTGTAGTGATAGTCGACCTCCTGAAGTTTCACTGCTGCCCGGTCCTTTCCATGCCGAAAGGACTCACGCCAGGTAGAGGTCAATCTTCCCATGGCGTCGTACTCGTAGTGCATGTATAGATTATTATCATCCAGAATATGGGATACCATACCGCGGTTGTCATACACATAACTCACCATCGAAGCATCGGCCGGGTGAATCCGGAAGTCGTCGATATAGGCCGTCGTTTGTCCCACGTTAGCAAGTTGCAACTTCAACGTCGTGTTATTCAGCGCCGGGATAACCGTCCGGGCCATCGTGAATTCGCAAAGGTACCAATCACCCGCCCGCCGCCAAACATCGATAGTTATTGGGTGTTTGTCAATACTTCCCGGCAGAAGGTGCCACAATTCCAGGGAAGGCGTGTTTTTAGCGTATACCCAGAAGCTAACGATAGCCCCGCGATCTACGCCGCGCGCATCTTTGCCGGCATTGAAAATCTTAAGCTCGGTTAATGGTCCATTCCCCGCCGCAGCAATAGCCAGGCTTGCTTTTCCACTATGTGCACGGGAAGCATCCAAAGCACTTTGATCATAAGAAACACCACCATCGGTCGCTACCGTCGGAGCTTCGAATCCGGTATACACAAACTCATCATACCGGGCGTTCGCCACCATCGCCGTGGGGCGTTGCAAGTCTGATGTGAACCGTATGGCCTGATAATCGCCATTCATATCCTTGCTCTCCAACTCATGCGAATACACATCAAACAGTGAAGTCGAATCCCCGAGCTGCCAAACCGTCGGAATGATATTCGCCGTCCAGCTGGTAAACGCCGTAAAATTCGCCACCGGATAATTGCCTTGCTGATGCGCTACCGAGGGATCGCCAACAAATACATACCCGGCTTGCTTACGCCAGACGCCCGGCTGCTTCTGTCTGCTGAGCGTCGTGTTGATGGCGTCGATCTGATCTGTCCATGTTTGAGCCGTCGCAGAAAGAACTCCCAGATAGTTGTTGTTCGCATCAACCTTGTATGACGTGCTGCCCGCCAATTGCGTTAGCATGTTCTTGTTCCCGGAATTTTTTAGTTTGAGTCCCATCCCCACCGTGCCCGCTGCCAGCTGGGTTGCCGTCATTCCAGAATATTCACCCACCGTATAGGCAGGCTTAATAACAGTCATGATGCGATTGCCAGCGCCATCCCGTGTCACCGTCTTAATTGGCTGACCGCTGTAGTAGTCGAAATCGTGATTTTCCGTCGCTGATCCGATGTCGAGCTTATAGTTCCGGTGTGTCACTTTCGACACTGCGTTTGACCTATCAATGTGCCTTGTTATAGCATATTGCTGTGTATTGGAGAGCTCATGAGCGCCATCTTCTATGCTCTCGAAATCCCAGTCTTTTACTACCATATATTTATTAAATACCTGCTCGACTGTCCCTTGTCTTCTATTTCGCATCACCTCCTCAAATGGCTCGTTCACTTCATCGTACAGATAACCATACCGGGTCTCTTCCAGAAGTTTCCCATCTTTCGCAAATCGCTCGACCGCAAGCAAATTACCGACGTTAACCGCATCGTTTGTAATCGTATAAGCATAAACACCTGTCCCCTCACGTGTGATCATATCGTCTTGAAAAACTCTAAATTGATGACGGGTATAATTGTCGGCGGCCATCCCATCATACTCGTTCGTCACCGTCACGTACTCGTATATCGCTCCTGGGGCCGGCGCTTCACGGGAAAATAAGAGAACCGGGAAGTACAAAGCGTTTAACCGGTTCTGAAACTTCGCACGATCACTCATGGCTGCTACTTTCTCTGGCTGCCAGTCAAAACGTGAAGTCAGGTAATCAAAAAACTCGTTTCCTTCAGGAAAGTTAATCGATACAGCCTGAAACGGTTTATAGCTGGTAACACCCGACGAAGCTGAAGAGATACCGGCGTAGCCGTAGCGTGTGGTCCGGCGATGCCCATCAAATTCATCCGAATGGACAGCACTTACACGCACACCGCCGGCATACTTTGGGGTACTCTCGTCTTCGTCAACAACGACACACCCTGCGACAAAATGTGGCGTAACCGCCTGTAACAGATTCGTTCCGGGAATCAGCATGATCCTATTCGGAGCCAAAAACTGATTGAGGGTGCCTCCCTGTACAACAATATTATCCTGGTTGACCTCGCTTACACGGTCTGAGATACCCGAAGATTTGTAGAAATCTGAAAATGCACCGTCTTCATAAGAGGTCGTATTACTCATGATCAAGACATTCAGATTAATATTTTGATTAACCGAGAAAAAGTCTGCCAGGTTAATGCCTTTTTCTTTAAACGTAACCTTTATCCGATCCGTACTGATCCGTTCAATATTTTCAATGCTTAAAATTTCATCGTTATTATAAACCGACTTTCGGAATGTATTCGCCTCGTATTCCACGCTAACTTTTCCACCCGTGGGCAATGTTATTTCTGAAAGCGACCACGCATCGACATCCGCAGCGGACAATGCGGTAATTCGACGCATCCCGGTGCCGGATACGTAGTCGCTTTTATGGTACCCCCAGTCGTCGTACTTGCCCGCATCGGACTGGGGATTATTAGCATACGCAAAGGTCGTTGCAGGAAGTAAATTTTCACCTCCCAGCCCCAGTACGTGAAGTTCCTTCAGTGTAAGCCTTCCTGTACGCTCAAATTTTATCGCGTCACGTCCGGCAATATCGTAGCCTAATTCCTGACAGGTACCCGTACTTGCTTGATAGAATTTCGCATAAGGATCAATGGAATAAAAAGCCTGTTGATCATTAACATTACAACAGCTTGCCCAGCTTGTACAACCTTGTGGAACGTTGGAAGGCCATTCAAAGTCAAAACCTTCAGAAGAACATGTATTTCCGTCTGAGCACATGTATGGACTACTCATATCACTGACATATGCGATGTTATTGGCAACATGTGTAGATAATGAATAGTCCGTTTTAAATTCGATAACCTTCAGTGCCTTAGCCTTGAATTCAGAATGTTGACTTTCCAACAGGCTTATATCTTCATCATCCAGTACCAGATCCCCATTGTGATAGGTGACCGGAATATAATCCTGCGTTGAAATACTGACAGAGAGATCCAGACCGGGCTTTTTAGCGTTATCATACTTATATGATTGACCTGCATAGTGATATACATGTGGATCGTAGCTTGGCGCATTGTCGTATTTATCGCCGCCATCTTTCCTTATCGGAATACTCTCCAAATCTTTTTTATCATACAGATAGATAGCATCCAACTTAAGCGTACTGACGGGGCTTACCGAAAACGTCAGCGAACCGCGCTCTCTAAAATCATTGACCTCAGAACCATCGGATGTCTGCGGGTCGGTTTTCGTTCCGTTGAATTTATAGCGCATGTTATATTTCCGAGGGTTGCTCCCTCCCTCCAGTCGTGACGTAACACCACGGCCGTCGTTTCTTTTTGACTTAACAAAAAAAGCTTTATGTGATTTCGTTTCGATCGCATCCAGGTAATAGAGCTCTTTTATGCCATGGGAAAATGACTCAAACTCACTTTCAAAATCCGACATATAACCCGTATGAGGTGTACGCCATTGATACGCATTTGCCCATCTTCCATACTCAAACTTAACCCAATAGCCAAAGTCCTGATCGTCAAGTACGCCATTGGGGTTTCCGTTCGCTCCGCCCCGATCAACAAAATCCGGTCCGGTAATGGCAGTCAGCAACCAGGTATAAGCATACGGCTCATTATTTTTGATTTCGTTTATTGTTGCCGCACCCTTCAACGGCTTTTTTCGTCTGATGCGCGTGTATTCATTGTAACTATAGACCGGAAGACCGTAGTGATACGTCACACCACTTTCATTGGTAATCATAAAACCACCGATCTTCTCATCCAGATGGATGGTATATGGTTTTAATGAGGGATAACGGTCTGTGGCCTTATAACTATCAGCCGGTTTGACTGGATATGATCCATCCTTAAACAGCCCTCTCCCATTGCTTCGCGTGTTACTTTCGGGCACGGCAAGGCACGCCTCCGGCTGCAGGTAATCATTGTAAATATCCATCGTATTGCGCCGTTCTATTTTCGTCAGATAGCAGTCGATAAAGCCCTTTGCTTGCGCCGCGCCATTGCGAAGCTCCGCTGTCGTGAACCACTGAATATCCCGCGAGCCCGCTAACTTTTGACGGGTAGGCGTTTCGTCGTAACCTGTGTTGTCGGCATGGGCGCTTCCTACAGTCAAGGATATATCTGCGCTCCCGGTGCCGGAGGAGAAGCTTCCCATATCCATCTGCATCGAGTTACTGAAGTCGTTCTTAAACCGGAAGTCGAGCCGCTTACCTGGCGTAGGATTATGTAGTGATTTATAGTCTATTATTTTGTAATCAATGAGGGGGCCAGGAAGTGCCGGTACCGGGACTTTAAAATAGGAATTCTGACCATGCAGCGTAGCGTTTTCAAAACTTTGAGGCTCAATCACCCCACCAATACCTTGTCCGGTAACAACATATTGGTCTGTTGCTGGCAGGGTTCCCGCTGCCTGGCGAGTTGGGTCCGCCTGATCCCAAACCGTTACTTCTCTCGATGGCGTTAAAGTGACATTCGGTGTCGCAGGCAAATCGTAGATATCGCCAGTAAAGGAGCGAAACTCACCAAAACGAGAGTCGCCATTCGCAGGTTGCTCAACGCCTTCATACATGTATCGATCACTATGGGCCACGCTTCCTTCAGGATACAAGCTTCCATAGCTATAAAGGGCGTCGGACTGATCCGACCAATAGCGACAATAGAAATCCCGCAAGGTAAGACTGCCCGCGAACTTAGCGAATGGAATATACAGCGCCGTATTGGTTGAACTGTTTACAAACTGCGACATTCCACCCGCACTATTACTTCCGCCGCCTACCGGCAAGCCGGCAACTGTCATCGAAGTCTTCACGCCCGATGCTCCGATAGAAACGTCCATGCTGGCCGCGGAAGGCAAACTTCCACCACTAAATGCGTCGCGGATCATTGTTAGTTGTGGTCCCGGGGGAATGTTTGCTTGATCTGCTGCCGATACAGGATATGCCGCGGATGCAATACTGGCAGCGACGTTTGCGACATTAAAATTGTAGGATAAGCCTCCATAGTGGCTTGAACTAAAGCCCTTAAACGTATCCTGGGTTCGGTCAAACGTATAATATATACCTACCCCGGCCGCAGGGACGCTAAGTCCCAATGTCTTGCTCTTTACTGTCGTTTCTCCTCCATCCCAATAATCGTGCATCTCCCGCCGGGTATTGTAATTATCATCCGCGAAGCCGTTCACTGTACGATTGATCGCGCCGGGGTTCAACGTAAAGCCTAAGCCTACCCACGAAGCCTCCTGCCCAGGCTTGATTCCTGCGTGGTACGATAATGACATGGGATAACCACCGGCAGGACCCGGCACTTCCAAAAGCGGCATATTGTATACAAGCTCGCCCGTGGCGAGGTTGACCATGTCGGTCGTATCGACGGGCTCAAAGCTTGAGAACTCCGGTGCGCTTGGACCGGCCGTTAATGCCCACGACACCGCAGGTGCTACGATGCTCGTTAGCATCTCTAACAAAAAGAACACAACAAATGCCTTCAGCAAGATTCGGTTTCGGATCAGCTTCATACTCAGATGACGCCCACAGACGCCCGGTTAGGATAGAGAGATATAGTTATTCGGTGATGAGCTCTTTAATGGAGCACCGTGGCAAAAGCCACACGCTCTTGACTAATTAATTATACAAGCTTGGGCTACGCGCAGAACGATCGCATAGAAGATGGGCTCGAAAATTGGGCATGCAATAGCCCGAGAGTATATGCTGCAACATATTACAATGGTTTTTATTTTATTTAGGGAGGGGGAGAATCGCAATCGTTAACATACAACTGAAATGCGCCAAACCGTTAAATTAGGCAACCAACGCAGTTTATAATCGACGAATTGAAATCCTGGGCAAGATATTACACATTTTATTACAAAGCAATCTTTACTCACTTTAAGAATTGTGAATTACAAAGCTCATGGTCATGGAGAGTATACGACAGTATATCCGGATACTTCGGGGGCATCAATACGGCGTCGCAGCTTTGCTTTGTTTCATCTGCTTTGAGCTCCAGAACAACAAAAATATCCCCACCAGAATAAACGGAATGCTCAGCACCTGCCCCATGTTCAGCAGCTGGTGATCTTCAAATGCTACCTGGTTCACTTTAAAGAACTCATCTATGAAACGTAGTGTCCAGAGCACGATCAGGAAGAGGCCAAAGATAAAGCCATTGCCGAGGCGGGCAGCGCGAGTCTTCCAGAGATAGAACAACACAAAAAATAATGCGATGCAATACAACGCCTCGTATAGCTGCGCGGGATGGCGCGGAATGTTGTCAATACGGGTGAAAATAAAGGCCCACGGCAGGTCGGTGGGCAGGCCGATCATTTCGGAGTTGATCAGGTTACCCAGGCGGATGCCGGCGCCGGTGATACACACGACAATGACCAGGCGGTCGACCATCCAGAGGTAGTTATACTTCAGCTTCCGGCAAAAGAGCCACAGACCGATCAGGATGCCGATGGCGGCACCGTGGCTGGCAAGGCCGGAGTATGGCGGCATCAGGATGTCCAGCGGGTCGGTGAGGAAGCGGCTGGGCTCATAGAACAGGAAGTGCCCCAGGCGGGCGCCCAGGACCGTGCTGATCAGGATATACATCGTCAACGTGTCCACATCCTTGCGTGGGCGGTTCTCCCGCTGAAAGATGTAATACATGACTTGCTGGCTGATGACAAACCCCAGCACCCACATAAGTCCATACCAACGTAGTGGCCAGTGTGTTCCAGGAATAGTGAAGATGACGGGGTCTATGTTCCAGGTAATGTACGGAATCATGGTCGGGGGTCGCTAAGGGCCCGGGAAGATAGTCATTTTTTGCTTCGCGCGGTGGCGGCTCCTCCGTGATGGTTGCGACCGGCTTCGTATAGGCGTATGTATAGCTTTTAGCTGCCGGTGGGGACGTCGATGCTGGCTGTTCCTTCGCGATATATACATAGCTCGCCGCGGGCACTTTGTAAACGTCCGCGGCGCATGTGTTTTCCGCCGGCGGATCTTCCGACACGACGTCTTCGATAACAGCGTTTATCTTTGTTACTTCGCGCTCATCGTCGGGTGTCCCCCCTTCTGCCGGCAACGCTTTGCCGCGCAGTGCTAAAATTTTCGCCGCGCCAAAACGCTTTACCTCTTTCACGCTGCCGCCTGCGTGCAGCGCGCCGTATTGAATGCCGATCGACAATATCAGCGTCCAACCTTCCTCGGGCGGCATGTCGTCTACGGCCAGGGACAGCGTTGTCGCATCCACCCCTTCCAGCGATGGACACCACCCGGTGGAAGCGGTTACGGTATTAAATCCGACACCAAACCACTTGGGCGGCAAATATTCCTTAGAGGGTATATCATACCGCATGTCGGGTGCGATACCGAGCGTAAGCGTGATGCGGAACAACGCATGGTTGTTTTGCGGAAAGTAGTTGATGCCCCGGACCAACGCCGGAATATCAACCTGCGCGGTGCGCGTGGCGCGATCCAGCGTGTAGTATACCGGGTTGCGAATGACAGAGTCGAACGTCGGATGTTCTTTATTTAAGGGGTATCCTTCCAGGATGCGGGCGTGCTCGGAAAGAAGTATATCGCGTCGTCCTTTTTCGCTGGTGCCGTCTTGCAGCTGTACCTGGCGCATGACGCTGTTGATATCGCTGCCGAAGTTGTTATCCGACAGCATGCGAATGGAGTACATAGTCATGCGCACATGCTTGCCCATGCGCGAACAGCCGCCAAACTCCGACATGGTATGGCGTGTATTGGCGAAGTTAGCGCCTTTTTTAATGTGATCCGGATTTGGTCCGCCCTTACGGCGTACGACAATTTTCGAGCATCCGCGCATGCGGTAAGCGCTCAGCATATCGAGCTTACCGGTGAAGAGTACTCCTCCTTCCAAAAATGGCATACTACATCAGGTTTCGTTCAACGAATCATTTACAGACAACCAGTAGGGGTCGCACCGGCCGAAGACGAATATAGCAGACGCCAATCATCTGTCAATCGTTAGAACTATTTAAATTTTGGGGAAATAGATTATACTAGTAGATGTTCAATACTTTTATACTCTTGAATATCTCTTAAATATCTATTAATATAATATTTGTTAACTATTGCTAAAATAGGAAGATGCCATACTCTACTACAGCGTTCTGCTGACTTCTACAAGCCTTGCTTAGAGAACCGGCCTTTTGTACCGAAATCTCGCCGCAACACCCCCAAAGTATAAAATTTTTCAGCGACTAAAAGGTCTAAATCGACCAGGTCAGGCTTGCGTCGTGCCTGGTTCTTCGGCCCGGATTGCCGGGTCTTCCGAGGTACCATCGCTCAGCGCAGTTGTCTCAGACGGTGTCTCGATGTCGTGCTCGCGCAGCGTGAAAACGAATGTGCGCTTGACGTGGTCCGACATGTTAAAATACGGAATCCAAACGGCCGCCGCGATGATTGCGCGGATCAGGTCGTTATTGTCACCGGGTTCTGCGGCGGCACCCTCTATCAGGAAATTCGCCACGAACGCATCTAAAATCGTGGCGAAGCACGACACACCGTAAAAAATGGAAACAATGCGCGGCGCCGACGAGCGACGTTGAAAAAATAATACCAGGGCGAGTATTAAAAACACGATCTGAACGATGTTATAGACTTGTTCAAAAAGAATAAATGTCGCCAGCCCCGGCCTGCCCATGGCAAACAGCGACATCCACAGCTCACCACTCATCAGCTCGGGCTGCTCAACCATAGAATTCGCCAGCAGGAAGGGTGAGATCATCAACCCAATGGATACCAGCACCAACCAGCCGCTGATCTGCTCAGCATAGTCGGTGGTATAGGCGGGCTTGGGATCGTAGCGATAGTATAGCCACAATACGAGCGCTATGCTGCCGCCCACAGCCAGCAATCCAACCAGCATTCCCGGCCAGGTGCGTGAGGCTGCCGACACGATTTTCTTGTCATACGTCAGCGTGTACGACGTGTTTTCAGCCATCTTCTGATGATCCTGAACAAAGCGTTCGTATTCCGCCGCCTCGATGTACGGTGCCTGAACGGTGTAGTTTGTGGTCAGCGACAGCGTATTCTCGGAATATTTCGTGGCGTGAAAGAAGGTATACTCTTTGCGCTCCATGTCCACCCGGTCTTCTTCGACGTTCCACTCTTCGGGCAGCTGAATATGCATGACGTGCGAATAGTCCACCGGGTAGTTGAGCGCATAGGGCGCGGTGCGCTGCGCGAACTTGTTTACGCTCAGGTATTGCTCCAGCGATTGGGCGTAGACGGTACAGGTGAAAACATCGGCGTCGTCTTCTTTTGCCTTCCAGAATTCGGCTACGCGATATCGCTCTTCTACTGTGAACGTATTTTCTCCGCGGTCGTCGGTATATTTTAAGGGCTCGACCTTTTCGATCGACGGATACAGGTTGCCATAGAACTTCAGGTAGTTCTTTTGAATCTCATCCACGGCGTTGCCGGCAAATTGGGCGCGGGCAAGGTCCGCTTCGGCGCCCTGGTATACCGTTTTCACGTCAAAAGTCGCCTCGCCGCCGACGGCGGGTAGCGTATACGTATGAATCTCCGTAATGGACGCTTCGCCGGCAGCACCAAACAGTGCAAAAGCGCCACCCTGGCCATTGAGAACGAGGCCTTCGCCAAAGGCCGGAAAATACTGTGCTTTAAGCTTACCGCCCTGGCCGCTACGGGTAGGGTCGATGTAGAACCGCTTGCCCTCCAGGTTGATCTCTACAACACAATGGTCGAAGCCGTAGGCCGACGGCAACAATTTGTTCGCGCACATGGCCGCGCAGCCGGGTGTTGACCAGTACGGGATGTGCTTCGATGCCTTTGGCTGCGAGTAGGGTGACCAGCAACAGCGACTTATCCTTGCAATCGCCAAAGCGGCGGGTATATACTTTCAGCGGCGGGTATGGCTGGTGTGTGTTGAGGCCCGTCTCAAAACCGAGGTAGCGCACTTCGTCCTGTACAAAACGAATCACCTGCTGCGCGTATTCTTCGTTTGTGGCACCGGTAAATTGTTCCCGGGCGGCTTTGTATAGCGCTTTTTTGTCTGATTCTGCTACCGTAAACAAACGGGCGGCCCACTGGCCGACGGCAGTCCAATCGGCAAAGCCCGACATGAACACGACCTGGTATGGGTTATACCATTCCGGTACGTTGTCGTCGGTTACGACGGCCGGGATGTTCTCGACGGTCCAGGTATACGTGCGGGTGCCGTTGGCTTCGGTAATGACGGGCTTTTGCTCGGTGTTGATGTTCTTGAGCGCCACCGTACGGGAAGCGGGCAAGGTGATGCGTTGAAAGTTTTTAGCGACGCCCTGGCTATAGTTCAGGCTGAAACTGCGGTCGATGTTGTCGCGGTGCACGGGGTTGTAGCCTTTGCGCGTGAAGGCGTATTCGATCACATCGCCGACGCGCACGTCGCTCATGTTGACAACGGTCGTCAGCGCGCCGTCGTAGACATAGCGGTCCATGCTTTGCTCACGCTGGATAGTTTGAAAGGTCCTGGGCATTTGGTCGATGACCTGCCCGCTGCGATGGATGCGCAACGTGTGCATGATCAGCTGCTGGTATGTCGGATCAAACGAAATGCTCAGGTCCGACATCTCTTGTAACCCTTCGCTGCTGAGAATCTTGTAAGCGTAGTGCGTAAAAGATTCCTGGGACTGAAAGTTTTCTTGTTCGTCGAGCAACAGGTAATAAACGGACCGCTCCTGCCCTGCCGGTGGCACGGCGGCAGCATTGAATGTGATGGTTTCCACCCAGGCCCTGGGAGGCTGAACAACGACTTTGGAAGATTGTGAGAATACAGCGATCCAGCCCAGTAAAAGCGCCAGGATCAGTGGCAAACGGGGATTTTTCATGCAAGTAGGTTAATGTGCACTTTGCCTTGTAAAGATAATCGCTGGAAGTGACGACGAAAGGTTGATTTTGGAGTTAATCTTACATGAGCAGATGATGAGTGGATATCCGGGGATTTGGTGAAAAGGTCGTTTTTTGGTGCAATTTGATCACGGGGACGGCTTTCTTCATATTCTGTTGGCATTCGGCTTGTGAGTCTAATGATTCCCGCCAGGGCAGCGTACGCATCCCGATAAGATCGGGCCTTAACGCGAGTCTCCGCCCGCTCCGACAAGCCGGCAGCAAACAGATGGACCAGGACACGCACCCGGTGTGCTTTCCGATCGCTCCAATCCGATGTTAACGGTCGGCATATGCGCTACATACAACGAAAATGATCAACCCGCTTACGGTCTCCCTCTCTTCATTACTTCAACCGATGATAACGTTGGCAGCACCGGCTATCCATAATTTATAATTATACCAAGCCCTGCCTTTTAAATGTCTGTTAATATTCCGAATTTAGAATTCCCCCGTTACCCTTACGGTGAACACGCATGGCAAGTGGTCGTTTTCGACCACCGGAGCGTCGTGCTTTTATTACTACTCTAACCTATATTCTATATGAGGAAAACTTTACTGTTTTTAATCTTTGCCTTCCTGTCGCAGATCGCGTGGGCGCAGGAACGGACCATACGCGGAAAAATTACGAATGCTGAAGACGGTTCGCCCCTACCGGGCGTTAGCGTCGTGGTGCAGGGAACAAACAGGGGTACCGTTACGGATGTCGAAGGACAGTACCGGTTGCCCGTGGCCGACGGCGATGCGGTGCTGGTATTTTCATTTATCGGGATGTTGTCGCAAGAGCAAACCATCGGCAACCGCGAAACCATCGATGTGCAGCTCACGCCCGACTCCAAGCAGCTGTCGGAAGTCGTGGTGGTGGGATATGGTACGGAGCAGCAGAAGCTCATCACGGGGTCGATCGGCGTAGTGAAGTCCGATGCCATTAAGGACCTGCCTGTTTCTACCGTCGATGGTATGTTGCAAGGACAAGCCGCCGGGGTTCAAGTATTACAGAACTCGGGTACCCCGGGTGGTGGGATGTCGGTGCGCGTGCGCGGTACGACATCGATCAGCGGCTCCGGACAGCCTTTATACGTCATCGATGGTATTCCGCTTACGACAGGCGACTATGCGCAGGTTGGGTATGAAGGCCAGGGCATCAACGCCCTGTCGGACCTGAACCCGAACGATATCGAGTCGATGAGCGTGCTGAAAGATGCTGCCACGGCTGCTATATACGGTGCGCGCGCTTCCAACGGTGTGGTGCTGATCACCACCAAACGCGGTAAGAGCGGCAAGTCGGTGATCGGCTTCAATGCGTATTATGGTGTGCAACAGGCCTGGCGCACGCTTGATATGCTCGATACGGAGCAGTGGATGGAGTATCGGAACGACCTCGCGGGATCGGCGATTTTCAGCGAAGCCGATATTGCGAAAGCCCGCGCCGGCGACACGACGAATACAGACTGGCAGGATGTCATCTTCCGTTCGGCACCGATCGCCAGCTATGAGCTGTCGGCCACGGGCGGTAACGATAAGACTCGTTTCTTTATTTCGGGGAGCTACTTTGACCAGAAGGGTATTTTGATCGGCACGCGGTTTCAACGGATGAATACGCGTGTGAACGTGGACCATTCCATTAATGATAAGTTCCGAATCGGAACCAGCATCGGGTTGACCTACTCTACATCCAACCGCGTGGAAGGCGACCAGTCGCTAAACGGTCCGCTGCCCAACGGCATCTCTACGCCTGCGATCTTCCCGGTGTATGACGAAGACGGCAGTTACAACCAGAGTGGCCCCTACGCCAACCCGGTGTCGATAGCCAACGATGCTACCAATGAGAACTTTACCTACCGCGTCATCGCCAACATGTTTGGTGAGTATGAGCTCCTGCCGGGGCTGACGCTTACTTCCAAGTGGGGTATCGACTTTTACAACCTGCGCGAGCACGCATTTGAGTTTAAGACGCAGCAGGGGCAGAAGTACAATGGCCTTGGCTTTGAAACCTATACCAATGTGCGTAACCTGGTGAGCAACAATACGCTGAAGTATGAAAAGACCTTTGGTCGCCATGTGGTGGATGTGCTGGCCGGCTATAGCTTTGAAAAACGCGAGCGGACTTCTTCGTTTATCCGCGGCCAGGATTATGCGGACGAGAATATGCAGTACATCAACTCGGCGGCGACCATTACGCAGGCAAGCGCCGGCGCGGTTACGTCAGGCGTGCGCTCGTACTTTGCCAAAGCGAACTATAACTATGCCGATAAGTATTTGGTGTCGCTCACCGGTCGCGTGGATGCGTCGACGAGCTTTGGCCCCAACAACCGGAATGGTTTCTTCCCGGCCGCTTCGGCCGCCTGGCGCATCAGCCAGGAGGATTTCTTCCACGACAATGTTCCTGTTATTTCCGAGCTGAAGCTGCGCGGCAGTTATGGCTTGCTGGGCAACGATAACATATCCGCCTTTCAATATGCCGAGCTGTACCGCGCTACCTCTTACCTCAGCAAGCCTGCGATCTATCCCACCAACGTACCCAATCCCGACCTGAAATGGGAGACCACGGCTCAGCTGGACCTGGGTGTGGACATCGGTTTGTTCAGCGATCGCCTGATGCTGACCGTGGATTATTATAACAAGCAAACCAAAGACCTGCTGTTAGGTCGCCCGTTGCCGGGATCGTCGGGTTTCTCGACGGTGGTTGAGAACATCGGCAAGATGGAGAACAAAGGTGTAGAGATATCCTTGTCGGGTGAGCAGTCTTTTGGTCAGGTGCGGTGGAGACCGCAGCTGAACCTGTCGATCAACCGGAACAAGGTGTTGAAGCTGTATAACGGACAACCGATCGACGATCTCGGCCGTGGTGGCAACCGCGTGATGGAAGGTCAGCCGCTGGGCATTTTCTATAGCTTCAAGTCCCTCGGTGTCGACCCATCCACGGGCGACATTGTCTACGCCGATACAAACATCGACGGCGAGATCACGACCGAAGACCGCACGATCGTGGGCAATCCGAACCCGAAGTTTACCGGGGGCTTTACGAACAACTTTACGTACGGCCATTTCGACCTGAGCGTGTTCCTCCAGTTCTCGTATGGCAACGACGTCTTTCACGGTTCACGCCTGTTCCTGGAGTCTCTGCAGGGCGGCGATAACCAGCTGGAAGATGTTACGCGGCGGTGGCGGAAGCCGGGCGATATTACCGACATTCCGCGGGCCACCTCGGACCCGGTAAAGGCCGTGGAGAACAAACGAACGTCCTCCCGCTTTATCGAAGACGGTTCGTATATGCGAATCAAGAACGTAACACTGGGCTATACGTTGCCGGGCGACCTGACCAACAAAGTTCGGCTGTCGAGCCTGCGCGTATATGCCGGCGTGCAGAACCTGTTCACCTTCACCCGGTACACCGGCCTCGATCCGGAAGTAAACTATAGCGGCAACGACACGCAGGTGGTCGGTACCGATTTCTTTACGTTCCCGCAGGCCCGTACGGTTACGTTTGGTGTTAACCTCAAATTCTGACAATCATGAAGAAGATACTCTATTTCACGCTGCTCCTGGCCGTTGTCTCGGCCTGCGATGTGCTCGACGTGAAGCCGACCGACAGCATTTCAGTCGACGCAGCATTTAAAGACAAGAACGGTATCGAGAAAGGAATTCTCGGCGCGTATGCATCTTTTACTAACCTCGGCTACTACGGTCGCACGTACCTGCTCTTTTCCGACCTGGCGGCCGACAACCTGTATCACCCGAGTGATGCGACAGCGCAAGAATACGCCCAGGTCGATAACAATGCCATTCTCCCCGAGAACGGATCGATCGATGGCATCTGGACATCGGCGTATCAGGGCATCAATATTGCCAACAATGTGATCGCGAAGATCACTACGATTGCCGACATGACCGAAGAGGAGAAAACGCTGGCGCTGGCTGAGCTACAATTTATCCGCGCACTCAACCATTTTAACCTGCTGAACTTCTTCGGGGCCATTCCCATCAAGCTTACCGCGACGGTGGGATCGGATGGTGTCGACGTGCCCCGCTCCAGCGTCGACGCGGTGTACGAACAGGTCATTGCCGACCTGATATTTGCCGAAGCAAAACTACCGGTGTCGTCGCAGAAAGCGCGGGCATCCAAACATGCCGCCACGGCGTTGCTGGCACGTGTCTATCTTTACAAAGGTGATTATGCGCTGGCCCGCGCGAAAGCCAAGCAGGTGATCGACAGCAAGGCCTATGCCCTGCTGGCGTACGACAAGATCTTTGTCGACCAGTCAAACGAGTCCATTTTCGAAATAGACTTTACGACCATCAATCGAAACCGGATTGCCGAATATGCCTTGCCCGTCGCGTTAAACGGCCGCCGGGAAGTGGCCCCGCCGGCGGAGATGCTGGCGGCCTATGAGCCCGCCGACACGCTGCGGAAGCAGGCAAGCCTTCACGACACGTCCAACGTCTACTACCCTGCCAAGTATGACGACCTGGCTACCGGCGCAGAGAATGTCATTGTACTTCGCCTGGCAGAGATGTACCTGATCCGTGCCGAAGCCGACGCCCGTTCACAAGGCAATATCGACTCGATCCGGGCGGACATCAACGTTATTCGTCACCGCGCGGGATTGGAAGATACCGAAGCGGCAAGCTATACCACGCTGCTGACGGCCATCGAATACGAGCGGCGTATCGAGTTTGCGTTCGAAGGCCATCGTTGGTTCGACCTGGTGCGCACGAACCGGGCACTCGACGTATTGCCCCTGGTGAATGACGTTGACCAGACGCTCTTTCCGATACCGCTGGAGGAGATTCTGACCAACCGGCATCCTGACATGGAACAAAATCACGGCTATTAATCCTGACCTATATCCTTTGCATTATGAATACAAAACTTTATAGATCCCTGACCTTCCTCTTTCTGCTGATCGTTGTTGTTTCTTGTGGCGACGACGACTCTACTCCCCCACAGGCTACGTCGGGTTTTACGGCCGACAAGACCACGGTGAAGATCGGCGATGAAATTACCTTCACGAATACATCGGCGAATGCCACGGCGTTTAAATGGAGCTTTGGCGACGGCACGACTTCGAAAGATATTTCTCCTACGAAAAGCTACGCTGCGGGCGGTACGTATACCGTGAGTTTACTATCGACAGGTGCGGGCGGTTCGACGATCTCGAGCTCGGAAATTACGGTGTTGCCTGATCCGGAGTTATACTACGTAGATGTCGATGCTTCGCTCATTGCAAAATTTGGCATCACCACGCCTGGTGACGTGACCGACTTCCTTGATGTTTCCGGTATGGCGGGGCCTGGGCTCGCGTACGATCCGGAGCACCAAAAAGTATACTTCGGTGATTTCGAAGTGACAGGCGAGGGGAAAATCTGGAGCGTGAATCTTGACGGCACGGACTTAAAGGTTATTGTCGACGGTCTTTATGATCCGTATCAAATTTCCCTGGATGTAGAAAACGGAAAGATTTACTGGGCGCAAGACTGGGACGGCGATGAATTGGGCCATATCGGCCGGGCAAACCTGGACGGTACAGATCAGGAATACGTTGTTACTGGTGATGGTTGGTTCTATGCTTTGGCCGTGGACACCAAGCACGACAAAATATATTACATCGATGAAGATACCGAGGAACTGTACCGCGCGAACCTCGACGGAAGCGATGCGACTTCCATTCTTTCCGATGTGTCAGGTTACGGCATTCAGGTAGATACCGGGAACGACAAAATTTACTTCGAGAATGCGGAGACGCTGTACCGGGCCAATCTCGACGGGAGCAACGTCGAGCCTATAAACGACGGCGGCGGCCGCATTTATGGTATTGTCGTTGACAACGCCGAAGGCCGGTTATACTGGTCGAACCGTGACACGGGCGAAATCTTCCAGGCGAACCTGGACGGCACGCATAAATCCGTACTTAAAACGGGTCTGGGTAGCCCGCGGGGTATATTCTTAAAGAAATAACGGGTAATCTATGATACGAAAACTATATATTCTAATGACCGGCTTCGTGCTTGTCATGATCCATGGATGCGGAGAGGAAGATTACCCGGTACCGCCAGCGAGTACCGTACCGAAGTTCACGGTCGCAATTGACAATAACGAGTTTGCGCCTGCGCAGGCGACGTTCGCGAACGTTTCGATCATTCCGGATCGAGCCGGCGCAGTGGTGTATTCCTGGAGCTTTGGTGACGGCACGTCGTCCACGGAAAAAGATCCGGTACACCTCTATAAGCGGCCTGGTGCATATGACGTCAATTTGGTCATTGTCACAAGCAACTCAAACGAGATTATTGAATCTGAGATGAGGCTTGTTATTAAAGACCCAAATGCTACCGGCATACCAATATATTTCACTGACGGTAGCGAGGTACTCACGGCATTGATCAATGAACAAGCTCCCCTGCCTTCCAGCACTGGCATCAAATCACTCAGCGACGGCTACGGCATCGCGGTCGATACGGCGCACGACAAGCTTTATATCGCTGAGAATGGCACGAATAAAATACTGGTGGCGAACATCGATGGCACCGGCCTGGCTGAATTCCGGACGGGCATCGGCACCACCAATGCAGTGGCAATCGACTATGCAAACAACATGTTGTATTGGGATACTGACACCGGCATCCGTCGCACAAAGCTCGACAACGACAACGTTACTGCTTATGAAGACTTTGTGACGGGCCAAGCCATAGACCCAACCGGCATGTCAGTCGATCCTGTAAATAAACGCCTATACTGGAATACCTATGATGGTGGCGTTTGGCGCAAGAACGTGGACGGCACAAGCCAGGAGGAATTTATACCAGGCGCCGGCGGCGGCGGTGTGCTGGTAGTCGGAGACCGTTTATATTACGACACGTATAATCTTGTCAGCGAAACTGCGGACATGATGACAGTCGACTTAGGCCGCACAACAACTCCCCTTGCGATTGTGTCAGCCATGCCGAACATCGTGTATGGCATAGCCTACGACGGATCGGAAGACAAGGTCTATTGGAATGATCGAGGCAATGACCGCATCATGCGCGCGAATGCCGACGGAACATCTCCTGAGCCCTGGTATACCGGCGTTACTTCTCGTGGCCTTGCTATCGGAAAGATTAAATAATTCACTCTTAATATGTTCACGCCTGCTCTGCGGGCGTGAACATTCATTTTTATATCGCTCTATGAAACATTACAGTATAACACTGTTTATTTTATTATTCTCTGCGAGATGCGTATGGGCGCAACCGGGACACGCAGGGAAGCTTTTTATCATCGGTGGCGGTGCCCGGCCGGATGCTTTGGTGGAACGTTTGATTGCCGAGGCGGGACTTCGGCAAGGTGGTTACGCCCTGGTCTTGCCGATGTCCAGTGCTGAGCCGGATTCGGCTGTATATTATGTCAAAACTCAGTTAGTCAAGCTGGGGGTACCGCATGTGTATGGCATCAACTTTATAAAGGGCGAAGCGCCTACGCCTGCGCGGTTGGACTCGGTGCGTCGGGCGAACCTGATCTATATCTCCGGCGGCGATCAGAATCGTTTTATGGATGTCGTGCGGGGGACGGAAATTGAGAAAGCTATACTTGACGCGCGGAATCGTGGTGCTGTGGTGAGCGGTACGAGCGCGGGCGCGGCGGTGATGAGTAAGGTAATGATCACGGGAAATGAGCTGAAGCATCCTGACTATGCTTCGACCTTTCGGAATATTGAAGCGGAGAATATCGAGACTAAGCCGGGGTTGGGTCTTATGCAGCAGACGATTGTGGATCAGCATTTTGTGCGGCGCAGTCGGTATAATCGGTTGATTAGTGCTGTGATCGAGTTTCCGCAGTTGACGGGGATTGGTATTGATGAGGCTACTGCTATTTTAGTGGATGGGAATACGTTCGAGGTTGTTGGCGAGTCGCAGGTGGTTGTGTTAGAAAATCCGAAGAAGTCGAAGAGTCTGCGCAATGGGAAGTTGGGTGCGAAGGATTTGAGATTGACGATTTTGTTGCCCGGGGAGGTATATCGATTTAAGTAAAGAGCGTATGCGTGTGTCTACGCCAGTCACAGACGGCAACCTGATGGGCACAAGTGACCGCCCCGCGCCAGCGCCAGGTGTCAGACACTTGCGCCAGACGTGTTCATTAATCTTTGTACACGTCATGGCTCATTTTCGTTCTTTTCAATTGGGTTGAGGCTCGTGCAATATCCGTTTTGAGTTTTTCTATTTTCGATTCTATACTTCTGGCCGACCGGCCGGCCCTTTCTACTTCTTCCAACTTTTGTTTTACCTGGCCCATCTGTTCATCAAGCTGTTTCTTTTTCAGCCCGTGGGTATCAAGCTCTTTATTTTTATCATCGATCTGTCCATCGAGCCCCTCTTTCGATGGTTTTAGCTTACGTTTATCGCTTTCCCAGTCCTCTCTCGCTTTATGCTCATCGCTGCGTTTATCCTGAAGCGCATCGATTTTGTTTTGAACATCGGTAGAAGATTCTTTTCCCAGACTTTGCTGACCTATTTTTAAATTACTTTGTTGTTGCGCAAGATCTTGTGCCAGATCGGCAGTAATGGTGTCTTTTGTCGAGTTGCTGAACGTTTGCCCTTTTCGGCTTTGCATGGTCGCTAAGTGTCCGTACCACGCGCTATACATTGGAGCGTGCCCCCACCCACTTGTGGTGGATAAGGTTGTCTGGTCGGCCTGAAGTGTCTGGATTGTATTTTGCAGTCCCGCTATGATAGACTCGATTTCTTCTTTCTGCCGCTGTAGGTTCCGTAGCTCATTCTGCTTGGTGGTAAGCTTTTTGGTCTCTGCCAGCGAATCGGCAATTTTTCTATCCAAGTCATCCAGTTGCGTTACAATCGAACTACGCTCTCTTTCCAAGCTCTTGATTCCGGCCCGTATGACTTTACCTTGTTCATTCAGTTCGTGTTGGGTTACGTCCAACGTCTGAAGGGTTTTCTGTAGGCCTTCTCCTTGCGATTCTACACTTCTCTCCTTTTCAAGCTGCGTGTACAGGTCCTTGAGCTTCTTGTTCATGCCTTCGATGCCTTCGGATTGGTCCACCACAGCCTTTTGCAAACTTTGCGCGATGCCCGCCCGCTCGAGGGCAACAACCTGCCGGGCCACGGAGTTAAGTTGCATTTGGCAAACATGACAGGAAGGAACATCTGGCGCTTTCATTCCGAACCGCTCGCCGTCGCCAGTTTCTTTATTGTAGATCGTGACTTCAGAATTCTCGTTGGTAGAAATCAGGACTTCGGTAAGGCCCATTCTTCCTCCCGCGGCGAACGCAGTCGGGGCTACTGATTTTGCTACAGAAAGGGCTACAGCCGCCGCACAGGTTGCCGGATAGGAACCTAAATCTTGTTCCCGGTCCTTTACAGTTGTGCGTACGAGTTTATTCTTGTCGAAAGTAAAGTGCCCGGTTTTGTCGGTCTCTACAGCTTCCCTCGCGCTCGCTTTGTATGTGTCGTCATCCTCGCCCGAAATCGACTGTTTATCATATACCATATCTCCCCATAACGGGAATTTAGCTTCCAGTAACAATTTTGCCAGCGGCGCGATCACATCCGATCGATTGCCCGACAGCGCTACAATACGTTGTCCATTGGGCAAGACCAGTACACCGAGCATAAACAGCAACGATTGCTTCCGGAGATCGGATTCCAGAATTAACTTCCTGGCCCGGTTGGCGTACTCCACGCTCTCCGTGGTTTCACTGATCGTATAGGGAGCCTCCCGTTCCTTGGCAAATTCCACCGCGCGTACCTTATCCCTGATCCGGGTTTGCGGATTGGGATGGTGTGTCTCGTTTGTTTCGCTTGTGTTTACCCTTTCTATAATCTGATGGATTTTGTCAAGCGCAGATTCAGCGTCTCCTTTATCCAGGAGGGCCACCAACTGCTCGAACAACGTTTTGCTATTATTTTCGGCGGTGGCCGCTTGCTCAAAAGTTTGCCTTCTTTTATTCACCGGCGTACCGAATACATAGGTTTCCAGCAGCTCGATGCCAGGTTTTGATGGCGGGGGCTCGGTAATAAGTCGTTGAATAACACCGCCCTCGCTTCGATGACCGCAGGGTAAGAGCTGTAACGCGGGAGGGCCTGTTTCAATCGCAGGACCTGAAGACTGAATCTGCTGAATGCGTTGCGCCGCCTGCCGGGATTGCTGACTGTGGTTCGCAATTTCCTGAAACTTTCTTTGTGCGATCGCCTCGGGGCGGTTATCGATAAACTGATAAGAGCCTGCATCGTTACTGTACTCCTGGGACGCAGGGGTTGCTACAGGTTGTCGGGTGGCATCGTTCGATTTGGTTTCTGGTGCTCGCAATGTTTTGGTGCATAGGCTATAGTAAAATAAGAAGGATAACCGATAGTTGCAATGTGGGAAATTGATTTCCTTGAAACAGTGCGTGAGGCGGCTATTGCATTTAGTGCGAACCCGCTGCGTGGGATGTTGGTAACTCGGGGCACGATGGTAATTTGAGGGGCGGCCGGGATCAGGAAACCCCTCCATGGAAGCACTTAACATGCTGGGTCCGAGTCTCTGCCCCGAGGCGGTGCTAAGACACGAACCAGTTCGCGCATTTTTGTAGGGGCGATGCCCCTACATCCTTGAGGATATATGCGACGTCACGTATTGCATAGGCAGATTTACTGGCTATTTGCCGAGTCGGTACAACAACACCGCGGCGCGTTTTGTTTGCAGCGGCAGGGTGCGCGGGTCGGCAGTTTCGTGAATGGTGTGGCCGCCAGCGCTGCGCACTTTGATGCCATCCATGGCGGCGTCTACGTAGCCGGACGTAAAGGAGATGTCGGCGGCGCCCGCGTCGCGGGGGTTGACAGCACGGACGGGGCCGAGGTTCAGGTCGAGGCTTACTTTGTTGAAGGTTTCCAGAAGTTTATAGTTGCCGGGCGTGGGTGCCAGCGGCGGGTAGCCTTCGCCGAAGACGAGTGTGGCTTGTGTCTGTGGCAGGTGTTTGGCGACAATGGCTTGCATGGTTTCCTGCGCTTTCTTCAGTTGCTCGGGAGACATGGCGCGGATGTCGCCGGTGACGATGGCGTCTTGTGCTACCACGTTGCTTTTGCCAAAGGCAGTGCCGAGGTTTTGGTCGGGGGTATGTTTTACGTCAGTGCCACCGAGGATCATGCCGGCATTGAACGTGAGGTTGGGTTCTTTGGCCAGGGTCTCGTAGAAAGTATATAGTATGCGGCTGGCTTCGTAGATCGCGCCGGCGCCGATCTTTTCGGTGAAGATCTGTGAGGAGTGTGACGGGATACCTTTTACGTTTAGTTGCCAGTCCGTGGAGCTGCGGCGGGCAATGGTGGCGGTTTCGAAACGGCCGTCGCCGTCTTCAAAGCCCAGCGCGATGTCGGCCGTCTTGGCGGCTTCGATGAGGTCGTGTCGTGCCAGGGCGAGCGGCTCGCCGGAATTCTCCTCGTCGCCGCAGAGGTAGACGATGATGTTCATGTCTTTTAACACGCCGGCGTCTTTTAACGCTTGTAGTGCTTGTATGATGATGACGTCGCCGCCTTTCATGTCGGCTACGCCGGGGCCTCTTACGGTCGAATCGTTCAGTTGTTTAAATTCCTGGAATGGGCTGGACGGCTCGAACACGGTGTCCATGTGGCCGATGAGCAGGATTGTCTTTTTGCCGGCTTTGCCTTTGTGCTCGGCGACGAGATGGCCGGCGCGTTGGAAGGGTGCGCCGTCGATCCAGCGTGTGGTGAGGCCGAGTGCGTCTAGCTTGGCTTGAAAGACGTTGGCTACTTTCCTGACGCCTGCGAAGTTCATCGTGCCGCTGTTGATGTTTACTACTTCTTTCCAGAGGGCCAGGGCTTCCGACTGGTGTTTGTCGACGTTGGTGACGATCTTCTTCTCGACCGTGGAGAGTTGGGCATGGGCGTGTATATTTCCGAGGAAAAAAGTCAGGGTGAGTGCGGGGAGTAAGAGTTTCATGACGGGAAGATACGCGTGAGGAGGGCATTTTGCAATGTCGTTCTGTGCGACGTTTGCATTACGCCAGTCTGAAGACTGGCATCAGGGCCAGGCACTCCCGATAGCTATCGGGATCTCCGCCCGAAGCGGGCTAAGACTTGCGCCAGACGCATGCCTTTTCCTATAAAAAAAGTTGCCGCAAGTACCGAAGTACCCGCGGCAACCAACCCCTCTAAACAAAACCCCACTTAACCTAAACCAAATTCGCTCCCGCTCTCCACACCCGATGGCTATCGGGTCACACTGTTTCTGTGTGGCGGTATACGCGCTCGTAGATGATCGGGAATACTAAGAGAATCAGAACCGTGGCTGTAAATAACCCCCCGATTATCACAATGGCCAACGGTTTCTGACTCTCAGATCCTATACCGGTGGACAGGGCGGCGGGCATCAGACCGATGGACGCCATCATCGCGGTCATCACCACGGGACGGGTACGGTGCTTGACGCCAAGTGCGATGGCCTCCGATAAACGCATGTTGCGTTGCATATTTTCATTGAACTCGGTGATGAGGATCACGCCGTTCTGTACACAAATTCCAAAGAGTGCGATAAAGCCTACTCCGGCGGAGATGCCAAAGTTCATGCCCGTGATGTGCAGCGCGAGGATGCCGCCGATGACGGCGAAGGGCACGTTGATCAATACCAGGCCGGCATCGCGGGCGTTACCGAACATGATGAACAGCAGGATGAAGATACCGATGAGGCTGATGGGCACCACTTGCCCCAGGCGGGCCGTGGCACGTACCTGGTTTTCGAACTCACCCGTCCACTGGACCGAATAGCCCTGGGGTATTTTTACTTTGTCGATCACTTTCTTTTGTGCTTCGGCAATGGTGCTGCCCAGGTCACGTTCGCGCACGGTGAACTTCACGCCGATGAAGCGGCTGTTGTTGTCGCGGTAAATAAAGGCCGGACCGGTGATGGAGGTAATCGTGGCGATCTCGCTCAGCGCGACTTTGCTGCCGCTGAGTGTCGGCACGAGGATGTCCCGGATCTCGTCTTCGGAGCGACGGTATTCGTATGGGAAGCGCAGGCGGATGTCGAACTTGCGCTCACCTTCATACATGACAGATGCTGTCTTGCCGCCGATCGCCATCTCGATGACGGCCTGGGCATCGGCTGTGGTGACGCCGTAGAGCGCCATCTTGTGATCGTGCAGGCGGATCTGGATCTCGGGCTGGCCTACGTTTCGTAATATACCTGCGTCTTTTATACCCGGCACATCTTCGATCTGTTCCAGTACCTGACTGGCCAGCTCGTCGAGCTTGTCGAGGTCGGGACCGAAGATCTTGACCGCATTGTTGGCGTTCATACCGGCTACCGCCTCGGCCACGTTGTCGATGATGGGCTGTGAGTAATTGTAGTTGATGCCCTGGTGTTTCTTGAGCTTCTTGTCCATCTCTTCGACGAGATCGTCCATGGTGATCTTACGCTCCCATTCCTCTTTGGGTTTGAGGTTTACCTGCATCTGCACGTAATAGAATCCGCTGGGGTCGGTACCGTCGTTGGAGCGGCCGGTCTGTGACAATACGCCGTTTACTTCCGGAAAGGTGTTCAGCTCGTCGCGTAACGTGTGTACCATCTTGACGGTTTCGTTCAGCGACATGCTCATGGGCATTTTGGCTTCTACCCACAAGGCGCCTTCGTTGAGCTGGGGCAGGAACTCCGTTCCCATCCATTTGGTCGAGAAGAGTGTGAGGGCTACTATCAGGGCCGCTACGCTGAGGCTGATTTTTTTATGGGAGAACGTCCACCGGAATCCTCTTGACACGATGCGGTCGAAGAAGGTGACGATGAACGTATGTTTCTCTTTTACATTCTTTTTCAGCAGCACGGAGCTAAGCACAGGCACCAGCGTGAGCGTGAAGATCAACGCGCCCAGCAGGGCGAAGCCAAGCGTATAGGCCAGGGGCGAGAACATCTTGCCTTCTACTTTCTCGAAGGAGAAGATGGGTAGCAGGGCCGTGATGATGATCAGCTTGGAGAAGAATACGGCTTTACCCGTCTTGGCGGCGGTCCGCTTGATCAGGCCCAGTTTGCTGATCTTGTTAAAGCGTTCCATGCCGTAGTGTTGCGCGGTGTGATCCAGGGCCACAAAGAGTCCCTCGACCATTACCACGGCGCCGTCGATGATGATACCGAAGTCGATCGCCCCCAACGAAAGCAGGTTGGCGCTCATGCCTTTCATGCGCAAGCAGAAGAAGGCAAACAGCAGCGACAGCGGAATGATGATCGATACAATGATCGTCGTGCGCCAGTCGGCCATGAAGAGCAATACAATGGCGGTGACAAAGATGATACCCTCTACCAGGTTGTGCATGACGGTGTGCGTGGTATAGGTCATGAGCACATCGCGGTCGTAGAAGGTTTGCATGCGCACGTCGCCAGGCAGAATGTGGGTGTTGAGGTCTTCAATCTTGGCTTTGACGCGGCTCAATACATCGCTCGGATTTTCGCCTTTGCGCATCACCACGATGCCTTCTACTACGTCGTCGTTACCATTCAGGCCGACCTGGCCTACGCGCGGCAAGTCCGACTGCAGTACGGTGGCGACGTTCTTGACGAGCACGGGTACACCGGCACGGGCTTCGATGATGATGTTCTCAATGTCTTCGTCGGAGTTGAGCAGGCCCATGCCGCGCACGACGTATGCTTGTCCATTCTTTTCAATCACGTCGCCGCCGACGTTGATGTTGCTTTTATTGACGGCTTCGTATACATCCAGCGGGGTGATGTCGTAGCGCTGCAGTAACGCGGGGTTTACCTGGATCTCGTAGATCTTTTCGCGGCCACCAAAGGCTACGACGTCCGCTACGCCGGGTACGGCGCGCAGCTGGCGGTCGATGGTCCAGTTCTGAATGGTGAGCAGCTCGCGGGTGTCTTTTACTTTGGATGTCAGCACGTAGCGGAAGATTTCCCCGGTAGGGCCATACGGCGGTTGTACTTCGGGTTCGACACCCTCGGGCAGGCTGACGTTGACCAGCTGGTTGTTGACCTGCTGACGGGCGAAGAAGTCTTCCACGTCGTCGTCGAAGATGATCTTGATGACGGACAGGCCGAACATGGAGATAGACCGCACGTTGGTTTTACGCTGCACGGAGTTCATGGCTACTTCGATGGGGATGGACACGAAGCGTTCGATCTCTTGCGCGCTGCGCCCCTGCCACTCGGTCACGATGATGATCTGCGTGTTGGTGACGTCGGGAAAGGCCTCGATCGGCGTGTTGCGGTAGCTCACGATGCCGGCTACGATCATGATCCCCACCCAGAAGAAGGTGAAGAACCGGTTCTTGAGCGAAAACGCAACGATGTTCTTGATGAGCTTGTTCATGCTTCCCTCCTAGTCGTTTAGCGCATCGTAGATAAACAGCTGGTCGTGGCTGATGACGACTTCACCCGGCTTCACGCCAGCGCTGAGCCAGGCCGTGTCGTCGGTTGTTTTATATACTTCGACTTCGCGTGTCTCGATGTTATAGCGGTCTTTAAAGATCATGACGAACTGGCGGCTGTTGTCGAAGATAATCGCCGATGCCGGCACGGCGGGCAGTTCTTTGTTTTCATGGTACATGGCTTTTACCGAGGCGAGCATTTCGGGCTTCAGACGGAAGTCTTTGTTGGGTATGCGAACGCGGACGCGCATGGTCCGGGTCTCGGGATCGAGCACGCTGAAGATCTTGTCGATCTTGCCCCGAATCTGGTCGCCGGGATAGCTGATGGTTGTCACGATTACGTCCATGCCTTCGCGGATGCGGGCGATGTCGCTTTCGTACACATTGGCAATCGCCCATACTTCGTCCAGCTCGGCAACGGCGAATACGCTTTCACTGTGGCCCGACGGCAAGGTCATGTCGCGCGTAATATTTTTACTGGTGATAAAGCCATTGATCGGCGCTTTGAGACGGTATTCGGATTGTTTGTTAAAGTTGTAGATTGAGAATGTCTCGGTGATGCGCTTCAACCCCGCGTCGGCTTTCTCCAGTTCCTTTTGCGCGGAGATCAATTCACGGTCGGACGAGAGCTTGGAGTTATACAGATCTTGTTTTACGGCAAGGTTCTTTTGTGCTACCAGCACGTCGGACTGGGCGTCGATGAGCTGACGATCGTATTCGGCCACCTCACTACTTTTGATGGTGGCCAGCACCTGTCCCTTTTTCACCTGGTCGCCGAGCTCTGCATCGACCTCGATGACGTTCCCTCCTACGATCGGGAAGATCTCTACCAGGCGGTTTTCGTCGGCCACGATCTTACCGTTGAGGTTCAACGCACCGTTTACGGGTCGTTGTTGCACGGTGTCGAGGGTGATGGTCTTGAGCATGGTCTCGCTTAGCACGAAGGTCTTGCTTTCGGGACCTTGCACACTTTCTTTGTGGCAGCCTGCCACCAGTACCGCCATCAGCGTCAGCGACGCCAGGGCTGTGCTCCGCCTCCGGCCGGCAGGTGCGGATTTACCGTTGCAGGTCCTCACCGACAGCATAGTTAAGTTCTTCATACGATTTGGTTAAATCTGCTTTTAATTGATTCAGTTCGATGATGCTGGAGTTGTAGGACTCAAACATGTCGGTAAACTCCAACAGCGACAGGTTGTTTTTGCTATAGTTGCTGACCAGGCCCTTGCTTAATAAATCAAGCTGTCCTTCGAAGTCGGTGCCTACAGCTTTATACTGGGCGTCGAGCAGTTGAAAGATCTTCCACGCCGACTCTACTTCACGTGTGACTTCCTGCTGTTTGGATTGCAGCAATACTTTGGACTGGGCTATACCCAGCCTGGCTTCTTGTATGCGCCCCTGGTTGCGATTAAAGAGTGGTATCTGTAACCCGAGCTGCAAGGCGGTATAGTTATTTACATAACTGCCCGACTGATCGTATACACCACCGGCCGTCAGGTTGGGTATGCCGTTCTTACGTTCGAGTGAATATTGCAACGCCCGCTGGTTCTCCACACTCCTGGCCGCCTGGATCTCGGGGCGGTTTTCCAACGAACGGTTCACCAGCTCGGGCAATGTCACAGTGGGCAATACGCCCAGTATACTCTCCGTTACCGCCGGCACCGGCACCACGGGACGGTCATCTGCCAGCAGCAGCTGCAGTGTTTGTTCGAGGCGGACCAGCTCGGTACGGGTTTCGTTTACCTGGTTGTTGATCTCGAAGTATACCGACTTGAGGCGGGTCAATTCCTGCAGCGAGATGTTGCCTTTGGCGTATTGCTCTTCGTAGATCGAAATGAGGTTCTTGAGCAGTGTGAGGCGCGCGATAATATTGGTGACGGCGTTGTTCAGAAAGTAGTAGCGGTAGTAGCTGACGTGCAGCTCGTATTTGAGACTGCGGGCCAGCTCGTAGTACTGCCACTGTGTAAGCTTCTTTTCTTCTTCAGCCAGGCGAATAGATGCTTTGCGCTGGCCGGCGATGCGAAACACTTTTTCGAGCTGGATAATTTTCTGACCATTAGAACCTACGTCAAACCATTTTCCGAAGGACGGGTTGTAGAGGCTCCACTCGGTGGACAACTCGGGGTTGGTAAAGAGCTTTTCCTGCACTTTACGGGCGTCGGCCATATCCACTTCATATTTGGAGGCTATGAGCGACAGGTTACGGACCATCAGCAGGCTGTCGGCCTGCTGCAAGGAGATTCGCAGGGTGTCCTGCCCGTGAAGATTCGTAACGGTTAGCCAACAGATCAAGGACACCAGCAATACACGCATCTTTTTCTTTTGTTGTGTTTAATACAAAAGAACGGGCGTGAACTTTAGAGGGGCTTAAAGGAGCGCTTAAAAGAAGCTTAAATAAGTCTTTTTAATATGGTTTTTATTCATCCCTGACATTCGACACTCACTCTGCTCCCAACGGGCGTACGCCCGCCGACCAGTAAAGGACGGCTTTTTGTTTTTCGTATTCGGCCATGATCTTGATGAGTTTTGACTCGGCCTGAAAGAGCTTTTCCTGCTGGACGTTGATCTTGAACAGATCGCTTTCACCATTTTCGAGGTTCGTCAATTCGGCGCTCATCAGGCGGTGATAATGCTCGACCATCTGTTGCTGCTGTTGCAGCACGATGCCGTTATTGAGGAGCTGGTTATACGCGGCCTGCAGGTCGTTTATAATTTGTCGCGACGTGAGCTCGCGGTCATATTCGGTGTTGGCTACCTTGAGTTTCAACTGCGCTACCTTGGAGCGTTCCTTGCGTAGGAAAATGGGGAACGAGAAGTCGACGCCGAGCTTCATGTTATCATCCCATGTAAAGGCGCCCGAAGAACCCTCGGGAGAGAATGGTTGATTGAGCATATAGTACGATGCATTCAGCTTCGGCTTGAGAAACTCGGCGGCGAGACGCTGGTCGTATACGAGCTGCTGCAACTTGACGTTGAGCTTGCGCAGTTCGGGGTGATTGGCTTTTGCCTGATCGAGGAGCGCTTGTAATGCAGCCGGGGTCAGGGTGAAGACGGCAGTCTCCTGCACCGGTACATGGTGCGGCAGGAGCTCGACGGGGTTACCCAGACTATCCCAGAGAAAGGTCGACACCGCCAGCCCGTTGTTGCGGTAGTCGGTATACGCTTCCTGGCGGCTGACGGCGCGCTCGAGGTAGGTAATTTTCGCCTGCACGGTGTCGATCGGCGCGGCCTCGCCGCCTTCGAAGTTGCTCTTCGTGCGGCGGAAAATTTCCCCCGCAACGGAGAGGGTGTTCGTTGCCAGGCGGTAATTGTAATAGCTGTGGTACCAGCTCCAGTAAGCTTTGGCGGCTTCCAGCAGAAGTTTATTCATCATCTTTACTTGCTCGGCCTCCAACAGTGTGCGGTAAAGCTCCGCCTGGCGCAGCGCCGTGCGACGTTCGTCGGTGAGCAACCCCTGCCCTAACGGAACCGTGATGCCGGCGTAGAGTTGCTTATAGTCATATTCCCCGGAGATATAGTGCTCGGGGTTGAGATACTGACCGGTGTTGCGTTCGAGGCCGACGAAAGGTGTAACAGGCGATCGCGTGGACGCTTTCAGCGCAGCGTCGAAGAGGCGGTAATATTCGGTGCCTTTGTATTGCTTGAGTAAATATTGTGCTTCCAGCTTGGGGTCGAACTGGCCGCGGGCGAGGCGGATTTCCTGACGGGCGACCTCCGGGAGCAGGTTGGCCTGACGGGCCACGGGATGATAGCGCAGGATGACCTCGTAGAAATTCTCCAGCGTAAACGGCCGGGCGGTGTCGGGCAGGTGAAAGAGCGAGTCGCGTGGCACCTGGGCCGCGGCGGTGTGCAGGATGAGAGAAAGAAACAGACAAGCGATGCTTCGCATAGTATAGCCGTTATTTTTTTTCTTTCGTATCGGTGGTGCCCTGGCCGGGGAGCGCTTGTTCAAGAGGAGCTTTATACAGGCTCGGCGGAAAGCCGTTGAGCTGCCGCCAGATCTCGTACCATACGGGTACATCGTCGAGCATGACCCATCCCCGCACGCCGGAACCGACGCGCAGTTGTTGCGGCCAGGGCTCGCGACGGTTATTGTCGGGGGTCACCAGGATACGGAACGTACCGGGTTCGGCACTGAAGTAGTCAATCACCTGGACGGTGCCGCCAAAGGTACCTACGGAGACGCTCGGCCATCCGGAGAATTGCAAGGCGGGCCAGCCATCGAACTCGATGCGCACATGGCGGCCTTTGCTGATCAACGGCATGTCCATGGCTTTGACATACATCTCCACGGCCAGGTCGCGCGCCTCGGGCATAACCGTGCAGACGGCGTCGCCTTCTTTGATGGTTTCGCCAATGCCGGCTTTCATTGCCCGCACGACGTAGCCCGACTGCGCCGTGGTGATCTGGTACTGGTCGTTGCGGATGCGCGTGTTGGCATACTCGTTGGTCAGCTTGGCGATGTCGCCTTCGCTGTCGAAGACATCCGATTCGGTAGCGTTGAGATCGGAATGAGACTTGCTGATCTTCTCTTCGTACTCCGCGCGAAGGCGTTCGATCTCTACCTGTGCGTTCTGGTAATCGGCTACGCTGCCTTCGTATTTGTAGGTGATCTCCTGGAATTTCGTAAGCGGAATATTGCCGGCTTCGTAGAGCTTTTTATTCCGCTGATATTGGTTTTCGGCGTTCCGGAACTTTACCCGTTCGGCCTCGAGCTTTGCTTTCGATTGTTCGATCTTACGGTCGCGGCCCTGCTGCAACGCGACGATCTGTCGCCGCAGGGCGTCGGCTTTTTCGCGTTTCGCCACCAGGCTGCTCTTCTTGGCGGCCAGTTGCTCCTGCAGGCGCTCGAGCAGCTGCGGGTCGAAGTACTTTTCTTTTACCTCGCGGATGGTGACGATCGTATCGCCTGCACGCACGTACTGGCCTTCCTGTACGTGCCATTTTTGTATCTGGCCTGCAATGACGGCCTGCACGGTCTGCGGGCGGTGCGCAGGGTTGAGCGCGGTCACCTTGCCCGAGCCGCGAATATTCTGTTGCCAGGGCAGGAACATAAACAGCAACAGCACAATTGCCATCGCCAGCAGACAACGCGCCAGTATGACGCCGGCGCGTGGTGTTTCCAGCGCGCGCAGCGAGTATCGGTTTTCAGTCTGGATGAGTGGCCCTACATCCTGATCGGATAGTTTCATCATACTTCTGTTATTCGATGTATTGGTTGATCGTACCTTTTTTTTGCAGCTCGGTAAAGGATCCTTCTTCGGAAATGCGGCCGTCGTAGAGTAGAATGACGCGGTCGCAGGCTGCCATCACCAGCGGATCGTTGGACACTGCGATGAGCGTCCACGGTGCCCGTTCGTTGATGACGGACTGGAGCACTTCCAGTTTCTGCTGCCGTTTGAGGCCGGAGAAGAAGTCGTTCAGGATGATGAGCGACGGCTTCTTGGCCAGGCAGCGTGCCAGGATCAGCTTATGAATAAACGAGCTCGAGAAGCCCTTGCCTCCGCTCACGACGTGCGTGCTCAGGCCCTCGGGCAACCGGTTGATCTCATCTTCCAGGTGCACGGAACGGATGGCCGCGATGGCGTCTTCGACGGTACGGGTCTGGCTTCCCAGCGTTATATTTTCGAGGATGGTGCCGTCGAAGATATCTTCCGGCGAGATGTTCTTGGCGATGCTGTCGCGCAGGTGACGGATGTCGAGGTCGCGCAGTGAGTAATGGTTGATGGTGATGATCCCCTCGTAGTCGGTGTGAATCCCTGCCATCAGGTTGGTCAGCGTTGTTTTGCCTGCATTGCCGGGGCCGGCGATACAGATGCGTTCGCCTGGCTGTACCGTCAGATCCACGCCGTGCAGGGCATACGTGGACTTGTCCGGGTATTTATATTTCAGTCCTTTGATCTGTACAAGATACCCCTGGCTGGCCAGGCGTGGGAAATCAAGCCCGCCCACTTTCTCCAGCGGCAGGTCTGTGATCTGCGCGACCTTGTCTACGGCTGTGAGCAGGTCGTAGACTACGTCCATGTAGGTGATTACCTTCTCCACAGAGTTGAGGAGCATGATGATGATTACCTCCGAGGCGACAAACTGGCCGAGCGTGATCTGGCGGTCGACCACCAGCAAGGCGCCCATGATGAGCAGTGCGGCCGTGATTGCCGTCTTGAAGACCACAATGAACGAAAACTGCGTGATCAGCACCTGGAAGTGCGCCTTGCGGTATTTGAGGTACGCACTTACATTGGTGTCGGTCTTGCGCATAGGCAGATCGGTATTGCCCGCCAGCTTGAACGAATTTAACGCGCGCGCGAGCTCTTCGAGCCACTGCGCCACTTTATATTTATACTTGGATTCGTCGATCGACGATCGCAGGCCGCTCGGCCCCGTGAACCGGAAGATCAGGAACAGGATCAGCACGAGCATGAAGCTGAAGAACACGAAGAATGGGTGGTACAACGACAGCAGGATGAGCCCGAACACGATCTGTACAACGGCCGACGTCAGGTCGATGAGCAGCTTGGGCAGTCCCTTCTGCAGCGTGATGACATCGAAGAACCGGTTGACCAGCTCTGGGGCGTAGCTCTTCATGATCGACTCCAGGCGGATGCGCGGAATGCGAAACGCAAATTCCAGCGCCGCTTTGGTAAATACCCGCCGTTGCAGGTATTCCACGAGTGTGATCTGGATGATCTGGAGGACACCGGTAAATAAAATGCCGAGGATCACAGCGGCGATCAGCACATAGATCGAGCTGAAGAACACGCCGCCGGACACGAGTTGGACCGTGTTCTGAATTCCGACCGGCAGGATCAGGCTGGTCAGCCCGATGACGACCGAATAGAACAATATATACAGGATATTCTTTCGTTCGGTTGACAACAGCCGCACAAACCGTCGCACGGGATGCATGGGTGTGGGAATGGCATCGCTGTCGTAGGCATATTCGCTCACCAGGCTGCGATACGAGTAGAGCACAAAGGCCACGGCGCATCCTTGTTCGTCCTGGAACAGATGCTGCAGGTCGGGAGACTCACCTGTTACGGCCCGTTTTTCGTCGGCGGGCAGTAACGCAAACCGCAGGCGCTTTTGTTCATAGTACAATAACATAGGCACCAGGCCCTGCGGCTGCTCGACAAACACCAATGTCGGCAACCGGTTTTCCTTCACAAATGCGGGCAATGCCTCGGCCGGCTGTGTTTGTTCGAGGAATAACATCCGGACCTTGCTGCCGGCCTCGATCAGGTCGTTGCGAAATTCTGCAAACTGATCGCGGGTATACGGCCGGTTATTGATCTCCACAAACCGAAGAACGGCGGGATCGAAGTCATGCTTCAGTAACAGTCCTCCCTCGCGGAGGATCCGTATGATTGAATTGTTCGTCATCATGTTCTGGAAATTCCGATCGTCAGCTCCAGGTGATTATCCACCTGACCTGCCGATAGTTATCGGGCTTTTCGGCGTCCATCCCGGCATAAAATTTTATGCCCGGATTACCGTGTATTTTACGCACAAAAATTGGCCCCGGATCTTAAAAATCGATAAGAAAATCCTTAGAAATGTATTAGAAACGCTGCAGCATTTGATGGCGATTAACGGAGCACGCCGCCCGGTGAGGCCGATCGACTTTTTTCTAACGTTGGCGGGTGCCACACGAACGTGGCTGCCGCCGATGCTGCGGCCCCGGAACAAAAAAAGCAGGCTTTTTTGTGAAAGCCTGCTTTAGTGTGTTTTCCGGTCGACTGCGATTAGCGTATATAGAACGCTTGAATTTCGGAGCCCTCGATGCGTGCACCTTTGGTAGCGGTCGCCGTTTGGGGGTCGATCTGGTATACAAATGCGTTATTTGTATCGACGGTGACAGAAGCCCATACTTTACCGTCTTCGACGAGGAACGGCGTGAGGTATTGACCTCCGTGCAACGGAATTTCCGCTACTACTTTCAGGGTTTTAGCATTCAGGTCCAGTACGACGATGTTATGGATTGGTGCCGCGGCCACGGAAAATGCAGCCCACGGGGGCAACGTAGCGTCAAGTGCTGCCGAAACAACACGCGCCACGACGATGCCATTTCCGACATAGGCGCCGCCCATCAGGCGATACCCCAGGGCTTCCACGTTGAAGAAGTAATCGTCATCGAAAGCCTGTTCGCCCTTGTTGATTTTCAGGATACCCGACGGTTTCGTTGATTGAGTGAACCCTGCTGCAATGGAAGCGCTTGAGAACGTATAGCGGTCGCCGTTCTCGTCTTTTAATACGCACGGCTGACTGCTATAGTAGCCGATAGGGCCTGTACGAGTATCTTTAAAGGTTGACTCGTATTGCAGTGCCGGATATGAGTACACGCTTACGTAGGCAGTGTCGGTTGTCGGTGTTAGCCAGTCTTCGCCGCCCAGTACCGGGTAGAACGATACATATAACTTATTTCCGTCAACCCACGTAGCGGTGGGCCATGCATTAAGCTGTACGCCCGCATCGAAGGCTTTGTCGTAAATGGGTGTGGTTACGCTTTTGGTAATGGAAACGCTTTCACCGTCGACGATCTGGATCTTACAATCGTATGAGCCACCTCCCCAAGGAGCGCCAATGGCGATGGCAGTGCCGTCTGTGCCTTCACCGAAACAATCCATACGTTCGAACGCGAACTGTCCTACCTCTGTCAATCCACTCTCGCTAACTTTATATCCTTTCGCAATGCTGTTAGTATAGTTCAGCGCCAGATAGGTGTCGCCTGCTTTTATATAGTAGCTCCATCCGTCTTGCTCTTTGCCGTTGCCGGTAGCAGAGATCGAGCCAGAACCGAGGTTATTGGTATACACGATGTAATCGGCTGTGGGGTCAGTCGACGTGCGGAAACCGAGTACATATTTACCTACTCCATTAGAGTCCGAGTCATCGCTACAAGCGCTCATACCCAACGTCAGGAGCGCCATGAGACCTGCGACTTTAAGTGTTTGCATTTTCATTGTTTATAGAATTGATAGATGATAGTTGACTAATCTTTAAATCGGGCGATGTAATAGCGAAGCTTTACGTTAAAACTTCTACCCGGCTTCTGCACTTTGTAATTGTCGTACAGTTTACTGTCGGCCACGTTCCAGCAAGAGAAACTGAGATTATACTTGCCCCCGTGGGCGCTAGCCGTTACCGACGCATCGTGCGAAATCTGGTTGGGAATGACCGACTTGGAATCCTTGCTTCCCTGCGACGGCCAGTTCAAATAAAACTCCCGCACGTACATTGTGGCCCAGTTGAAGCCAACCTGCCATTCCGATTCCCCCATCCGGTTGGAGGTTACACCCACCATGGCATTGCCAAACAAATACGGGATGTTTGGAATCCGGTCTAACCGCAGCGGATCGGGATAGCTATCGATCGTCTTATTGTTGTTGCGGATATCCTGATAGGTTGCATTCAACTCTACATTCACGCGACGTTTATAGCCATAGCGGATGGTCCCCTCAGCACCCATTACACGGGCGGTGGTCTGGTTCTGTGCCTGGGCCGTGACACCGATCGCTACAATGCGTATCATGTTTTTAGGAAGGCGATAGATCAATCCGCCGTCTACCCGCAAGGAGTGATCGCCGCGAAGATGTTTGGTATACAATACGTCGACGTTGAAGTTATGGCTTCGCTCCGGTTTCAGCGTCAGGTTCGGCTGCAAGAGGAGGCCATCGCCAAACATCTCATCATCTTCGGGCAAGCGTGCCGTATGTTCGTACGAAGCTTTCAGCTGCACCTGCTTTGAGACAAACCATGATGAGGCTATACCAAAGCCATGTTGTACGGTCTTGTCGATTATATACCGGTATTCACCGGTGTCACCCACTTCCTGCTGCGTTTGGGTATTCATATTAAATAGCTTGGCAAAGACCATAGTCTTCAACTGGTTATCTAGCAGACCGAGCTCGTAAGAGACGCCCGTAATGTTTTTACGCATCGTGTTGGGTTGCGCAAACGCGATGTTTTCGGTGTATTGTTCCGCAATGGGGTCGCTGCCCTGGCGACGCATGTAGGAATTGGTATTGTTTAGGGTAAAGGTGTGACGATCCTTCAGGACATACTGAAGCGTGGCGGTGTTGAATATGAACCGATCATTGAACCGGAAGTTGGTTTTAAACCAGCTGATTTCGCCTGACGTGGTACCGAAGGCGCGCGTGACGTATGTGCCGTCCCAGTCATAAATGCGGGAGCTGGTGTCGGCACGCATTGACTCGGTAGCCGTGTAGATCGCGGAGAGATTAAGCGACAGGTTTTTGACGCCGAGGTTTGCCTTGCGGTATTTCAGCGTGGGGGTGATCGTTTCATCGGTGGTATACACACGACCGGCAGGGTTCAGCACCATCGCGCGCCCTCGCTGAAGGTGTTTGTTGCTTTCGGAAGCAATCAGCCCAACCAGCAAGCGGTCTGCCCATTTTGTATTGATCACGCCGCCTTCCACCAACACCGAGCCGCCTTTGTACTGCTCGTTGAACAGCTTGAACGGCTGATCGGGCCCGATCCTGCCCGTGCTCTTGTCTACCAACGGGGCATCTACTGTAAAGTCGTTATCGCTATAGTTGAAAAATCCACTGAGATTCAGGATGAACTTGTTTTTAAAAGTAGCCCGGCTGGCAATGGCCGCCTGGTGCGTATTAAACGAGCCATGGCTGTAGCTTGCGTCCAGAAAGTCTTTTGCATTGTCGTTGGTCACGATATTAACGGCACCGCCCAGCGCATCGGCACCGAGGTGAACAGGCACCACACCTTTATATACTTCATACGATCGATGATATTGACCGGGATGTTGTTGAAGCGCATGCCCGCGCCCAGGTAGTCGGCCGAAATGCCGTCGACGAAAAAGCGTACCTGATTTCCCGAAAAGCCATTCAACGAAAAGTTGAAGTCCGAGCCGAGTCCCCCACCCTGCCGGATGCGAATGCCTGTGCTCCGGTTCAATACGCTGTTTACGTCCAGGTTCAGGTTTTGCAGGGGTGTTACATCAATAGAGGAAACGGAGAAACTTTGTTCCCGCACTTGCTGTACGTCCGTTTTTTGACCCGTGACGGTTATCTCCTCCAGTCCCTGTACATTTTCTTCCAGGGAGAAGTTGAGCGTTACGCTCTGGCCGGCGCGCAGGGTAACTTCCTTTGTTTGCTTTTTATAGCCCACGACGACAGCCGATACCTTATATGTCCCCGCCGGGACGTTTGTAATTCGGTAGCGGCCGTTCACGTCGGCAACTTCGCCCTTGCCCCCTTCAACTGTTATCGAAGCCATCGACAAACCTGCTCCGTCATGACCGGAAACTGTGCCGGATATGGCGGCAGGCGCTTGTGCGTACGCCCAGGTTGTGCCGAGGAGCAGTATCACCAGGGCTAGCAACTTTCTCGTGTCGAGCGGTTTAGATAAAGACTTCGCAGATTGAGGCATGGCGGTTGAATCGGCGCGCAAGGTATACAGTATAATACTTAATTAGAATAATTATAAATAAATTACCCTGTGTAGGGTAGCTACCCTGCACAGGGTATTAATCATATCCCATCGATTAGGGAGAATGGTTTTCTAAAGCCTGTTGGTGACGTGAGCAATTGTGGACTCGTTAGCGGGATCGGGCAAACTTTTTGCGTAGTTTCCACATCTATATTGTAGTAATTATTTAGCTAAACTATATGTATAAACTGTTGGTGTTATTCGTCGGCCTTTCGGCAGGATTGGCCGGCTGCATGTCTTCCCAATGTTGGAACTGCCCGGCTGGCACGGCCACGATCACCGGGCTGAATTATGATACTAAAAAGGATCAAACGGTACTGACACTGCTACCGTATGGCGGTATTACTTTTCCGCACAAGTGGGAGCAGGTTGGATATGACGAGGGGGCTAAAGCACGTATTCTTTACAGCGACTCTACGCGGCTGCATGCCAGTTTAATCCCATTTCAAGAGTATAAAGAAGTTTACCAGAAAGGGAGAACCGATCAGGAACACCTGGCTGCGTTTACGACGTGGGAGACGGAGTTCTGGCGGAACAAGCAGCACGTGACCGTCGACATTCTACAGGATAGTAGTGCTACGAAGGGGTATATTCTTGGGCGAGCGTATGATGCCACGGACAAAAGCGTGGACGCGATCTTTTTGTTTGGTACCCGGCGTGGGTTGTTGTATAATTTTAGAGGTACTTCGTCGAAGTGGACGCAGGAGGAGCTGGAGGTGTTTTTGAAGGGGTTGTTTGTGAGGAATTAGATTTAAGCACAACCCGTTAGTAGCTCCACACTTTTCCTGGCCCTACGCCAGTCTGAAGACTGGCAGCAGTTGTAGTCACAAGTCCCCGCCCCGAGACCGTGCTCAGACTTGCGCCAGCAACCATTTATAGTCACTTCCTCTTCTTTTACTATATATGTGTGAATATTAGCGTGAAGATGTGTTTGCCTTCTGCGTACGTGTAGGTTATGCTGCCGTGGGTGAGGTCGGTGATTTGGCGGACGATGGAGAGGCCGAGGCCGTGGCCGGGTTTTTCTTGTTCGCGGGGTTGGCGGTAGAAGGGCTCGAAGATGAGGCCTTGCGGGATCGGCTCTTCGCCGGGGTTGGAGAAGCGCAGGCGCAGGCCCTCGGGGATTTTGGCGAGGTCGATGGTAAGTGGGTGGGTTGGCGCGTAGAGGGCGGCGTTGGCAATGAGGTTTCGGAAGCAGATTTTCAGCAGCAGCGCGTTGCCGATGACGGTGAGCTGCTCTTCAGCTTCGACGGAAGCATCGATGTCGATCTTCACGACTTGCTGGGGGTATACTACCTGGAGCTCGCGGGCGCTTTCGTCGAGGAGCTCGTCCACACGAACGGGCCCGGTGTTGATGGGGACTTGTGATTGCAGGCGCTGCATGAGGAGCAACGATTCGACCAGGGCTGCCTGGCCATCGACGTCGTCGGATAGACCGGTCAATATAGTACCGACTTCGGGGTGGCCGGCGGTGAGGTCTTCGAGGCGCTCGAGCTTTGTACGGATGATGGCCAGCGGTGTCTTGAGCTCGTGCGCCGCGTGCCGCACGAAGGAGCGCTGCGACTCGAAGGCTTTGAACAGGCGCGCGAGCATCTGGTTGTAGTTGACGGCAAGTTTGTCGAGCTCGTCACGGTTTTTGTGGACCCGAATGAACTCGTGGAGGTTGTTTTCGGTGATGGTCTGGATGGACTTGTTCAAGTCGTCGATGGGACGGAATACCTGGCGGATGTAAAAGTACGCCGCCACGGCAATGAGCGCTGCGCCCAACACCAGCGCGACGATCACCAGGGTCTTGAGGTTCTCTACTTTGCTGATGCCATACGTGTCATAGGCCGAGGCCAGGATGACGTAGTCGTGGCCTTGTTCTTTATAGTGCACCCCCACCACTTCGTCGCCGTCATCGTCGACGTAATACTTGTCGGCGCGCGTCCGGATCTGCTCGATGAGCGATGGTGAGTAGGGTATCTTTTCGTCGTCGAGGCTGCTATAGATGAGGCGGTTGGTCGAGTCGAAGATGAGGATCTTTTCGTCATATAGTTTGTTGATGGAATTCTGGTCGATGATCTTGAGCACTTCCAGGTCCATGTCTTTTACCTCGGTGAGCAGCTTGGCCGTGGTGAAGCTTTTTTCGCGCAGGCGCTCGAAGAATTCTTCGCGGCGGAACTCGGCGTACAGGATATAGATGAAGCTGAGGATGGCGGTGAGCACGACGACAAACAGGCCTACGAAAAGCAGCGTGAGACGCGTCTTAAAGTTCATCGCGTTGATCGTTTAGGTAGTACCCGAACCCCGGCTTGGTGAGGATGAGCTTCTTCTCGAAGTCCTTATCGATCTTGTTGCGCAGAAAGTTGATATATACCTCGATGGTATTGTGGGTGACACCATAGTTGGCATCCCAGAGGTTCATGGCCAGCTCATCTTTGGAGATGATGCGTTTTTTGTGCCGCAGCATGTATTCCAACAGGCTGTATTCTTTGGGAGTCAGGTGTATTTCTTTGCCCTCGCGGATGGCCACCTTTTTATTGGGATCAAGGCGGATGTCCGCCAGTTGCAAGACGGCCTCGGCGGCGGCGGGCTGCTCGGCACGTTTGAGAAACACTTTTACTTTGGCCTGCAGCTCTTTGAGGTGGAAGGGCTTGACCAGGTAGTCGTCGGCGCCGGTCTCGAAGGCTTCCATTTTACTGTCGATATCGCCAAAGGCGGTGATTACCAGAATGGGGATCCCGGGATTCATGTTCCGGAAGCGATCGCAGAGGTCGATACCGTTCATTTTGGGCAGGTTGAGGTCTAACAGCACCAGGTGATAGGTATCCTGCTGGAAAGCTTTCAGTGCCATCTGTCCGTCATAGGCAGGCACGCAGGTATAGCCGTCTTTTTCGAGGGCGGCGGCGACTGACTGCGAAAGCCGATGGTCGTCTTCAACAAGGAGTATTTTTTTCAAAGCGTCGTCTGGCAATGTTTAAAAGAAGTAATTTTAGCCCCGAAATCCAAAACTGTTCCCCTGCGCGGTATTTTCCGGGGAAGCCGATTATGTTCAAAACGTTCTTACCCCTGGCACTGGGTGTGGTGCTGGCCGCTTCTCCCCTCGCCCTTCGGGCCCAGGGTTGCAGTGACGCTGGTTTCTGTACGATGGGTGCCCTTAAGCCCGACCAGCCCTTTAACAAAAAAATTGAGTTTCGTCTCCGCTCCATGGAACTGACCTTTTACCGTGGCGAGACAACTCTGACGCCGATCGTGTATGTGGCCACGGCGGACATGAACTTTAGTATCAATCAAAAGACTTCTTTCCAGGTGAAGCTACCGTATCAGGCGGTGTCGGGGCGCCTGGGCAATACGTCCAGCCTGGGCGATGTCTCGCTTTGTGTGACACGTAATGTATTTTCCAACAGCGTGTACGATGTTAACGTATCGGTGGGCGGCAAGATTCCCACGAACCATTCAGACCTGGACGAGAACGGCCGACCGCTGCCCATGTATTACCAGACCAGCCTGGGTACCTACGACGGTGTGGCGGGTATTTCGGTCATCAGCAAAAAGTGGTTGTTCGCCACGGGTATTCAACATGCCTTTAACCGGAACGAGAACCAGTTTTTGTGGAGCCGGTGGGAAGGCAGCGGCGAAGACATGAACTACATACACCGGTATTCGGTGGCCAACGAACTGCGCCGCGGTACGGATGTGATGTTCCGTGTGGAACGTAACATACGATTCTCTCGACTCAATTTTACGCTGGGTCTCCTGCCCATCTACCGCATTACGCACGACTATATCACGTTGGGCACGGGCGAACGTGTGGCGCAGGAAGGTAGTACCGGGCTCGCGCTGACAGGATTGCTGACAACAGGCTATAGTTTTAATGTGCAGTCGGGTATCAAGATGCTGTTGGGGCACAAGATCGTGAACCGGGATCCGAACACGGACGGCCTGAAGCGTGAGTTTGTATCAACGTTAAGTTATTATTACCGGTTCTGATCCATGAAATTCTCCTGCCTGTTGTTAACGCTGCTGCTGGCTGTTGCCAGTGAGCTTACTGCACAAACCCTGCCCGCGTCGATCGACCAGTATCTCCAGGACGCGGATTATACCGGCGCGCTGACGCTCGCAGATGCGACGCTGGCGGGCACGACCGACGCGGCTACACGCGTATTGCTACAGGCACGGAAAGCGGAAGCGCTGATTCGTCTGGGGAGGTTTGACGAAGCCTCTACCCTGCTGGCCGCCATTATACCTATGGCAACCACACCCGCCCTGGCCGGCGTGGTGCAAACGCAATCCGGATTACTATACCTGAACCAGGGCCGCAACGACCAGGCATTGGAGGCCTTGCAGCTCGCCATCACGCGTTTGGAAGAAGCCGGGCGCGCCAATAGCCTGGAGGCTGCGCAGGCGCTGTCACATCTCGGCAATCTATACCGCGCTACCGGTAAGTATACCCAAGCCGAAGAGCAGCTGACGGTGGCGCTCGCGTATCGTCAGAAATTGTTACCGGCCAATCACGAGCTGATCGCCGCCTCGTACAACGACCTCGGCCTGGTGTTTAGTAACACCGATGCCGACAAAGCGTTGGACTATTATGAGAAGGCCCTGGCTATTTACCAGAACCTGCACGGCTCCGGGCACCCCAAGATCGCTATTGCCCGCACCAACACGGGCTTTTTATACCGCCGTTTAGAATTGTATGGCGATGCCGTGAACAACTTCGAGGCGGCGCTCAAGATCAACGAAAAAGTATATCCAGGTCCTCATCCTGCCAAGGCCTTTGTACTTTTTAACCTGGGGGAAACATACCGGAAGATTGGCGACACCCAAGCGGCCCTGGCGTTTTACCAACGCGCACGTGCGATGTACACCGAAAGCTATGGCCCGCGTCATCCCGAGCTGGCGCGTGTGTTGAATGCGCTTGGAAACCTGTCGCTTGCCGCGCGCGACTATCACGGTGCATTGGAATATTGCCAGCAGGCCCTGCAAGCGAACACCGCGACCTTTCGCTACACGGATGTCTATCGTGATCCGCCCCTGCGTGACTTCTACGACGGTAACGTTTTGCTGTATTCGCTGCTTTCTAAAGCCCAGGCCCTGGAAGCCCGGTATTACGGCCGCACGCTGAAATTCTCCGACCTGACGGCAGCCTTGCAAACATTACAGCGGTGCGATACCCTCATCGACAAGCTGCGGCAACAAACGACCAGCGAGACCGACAAGATCAGCCTGGGCGCTACGGCTAACGAAGTATACGCCGACGGCGTGCGTATCGCGTTTGAAGCGACCGAGGTCGCGCTTCACAAATATACCTATCGCGAACTGGCATTTTATTTTGCCGAGAAGAGCAAGTCGGCCGTGTTACAGGAGGCGATTACGGAAGCAAATGCCAAAGCCTTTGCCGGCATACCGGCGACGCTCCTGGACGAAGAGAAAGACCTGAAAGCTGCGATTGCCCAGTGTGCGCAGAAGCTGGCCCAAAAACCCGAAGCCGCCGAGGAGAAACGCCTGCGGGAGAAGCTCTTTACCCTGAACCGTAGTTATGCGGCCTATACGCGCCGGCTGGAGCAACAATTTCCCGACTACTTCAACCTGCGTTTTAACAGCACAGCGCCCGCCACACGGCAGCTGCAGGCACGACTGGATGCGCATACGGCATTGTTAAGTTATTTCATTGACGAAAAGAACAGTCACCTATACGTCTTTACACTGACGCAGAAGAAGTTTCGCATTACCGACCATACGCTCACGAAAGATTTTGACCGGTATATCACGGGTCTGCGCAACAGTTTGCTATTTAACAACGAGGAAACGTACCGGCTGACGGCCAGTAACCTATCGGGGTTGCTGATACCCTATCATCAGCTAGAGGGTATCAAACACCTGGTCATTCTACCTACCGGGCGACTGAGTAGCGTGCCGTTTGAAACGTTATTAACGCCCAGTAAGATGACGGTGACGGGGCAAGGGGCCTATGCGGCTTATCCTTACCTGCTCAAGCGGTATAGCATCCGTTACGAGTTTTCGGCCGGTGTTATACTCCAGCGGCCGGCACCGCAGCCGCCGTCGGCCTCGCCGTCGATCTTTTTGTGTGCGCCGGTAACTTTCCCGGTTTCCGACAACCTGAACGACCTGCCGGGCACGGAAACGGAAGTGAACGCCATTGCCCAACGCTTTACTGCGCGCAACCTTGGAAACCAGGTTTACCTGGGCCAACAAGCGGACGAGCGGCGCGTAAAGGGTGGAAGCCTCAATACGTACACATACCTGCATTTTGCAACCCACGGGATAGTCGACGAAGCCAGCCCGGAGCTGTCGCGGATCTTTTTGCAGCCGGGCGCGGGGGAAGACGGGCATCTCTTTGCGGGGGAAGTGTATACGCTAAACCTACGGGCCACCCTGGTGACGTTGTCGGCGTGCCAGACGGGATTGGGTAAGCTTTCGAAAGGTGAAGGCGTGATTGGTTTGTCACGTGCATTGGTGTATGCGGGCGCGAAGAATATATTGGTGTCGTATTGGAGTGTGGCGGATGTGTCGACGGCGGTGCTAATGGAACAGTTTTATGGACGACTGCTGGAGGCGCCGACCGGGGTGTTTGCTGAAACGCTGCGGGAGGCGAAGTTGGGGATGATCCAGGATGGGAAGTATGCGGCGCCGTATTACTGGGCTCCGTTTGTCTTGATTGGGTTCTAAATACAGTGTGAGTGTGAGCGCGAATACGGGTACTCCGTTTCCCCGCGCTCACGCTCACACTCATACTGTTTATTGTTGCCGCTTTAGCAGGTCGCGAATCTCGGTGAGGAGCTGGATGTCGGCGGGCGGGGGTGCAGGGGCGGCGGCGGGTTTGTTTTGTTCTTTGCGTCTGAGGGCGTTGATGCCTTTTACGAAGAGGAAGAGGGCGAAGGCGGTGATGATAAAGATGAAAACAGCCTGGATGAATTTGCCATAGGCGATGACGGATTCGCCGAATTTATAGCCGAGCTTTGAAAAGTCAGCCCCTCCTGTGAGGATCCCGATGATAGGCATGAAGACGTCCGCTACGAGTGAGGTTACGATGGCATTAAAGGCGGCGCCAATGACCACACCAATGGCCAGGTCGATGACATTACCCCGGAGGGCAAATTCCTTGAATTCTTTTAACATATGCGTAGGGTCTTTGGTTTAGACTGAAAAATACCATGCTCCGCCGGAAACAACAAACGGAACGGTGAAAGGTTCTCTGTATTTGGTGACTATTTGCGACAACGTCTTTTTATAGATGTGGTAAAAGATGTATCTTTTATACAAATTACGTTACACGCCCTTCCCCCAGAAACCGCTAGCTGCTAAACGGCAAAGAGTATTATCATGAAAAAAATGAACACCGATGGCCAGGCAACGCCAGGGCACACCGAAGATTTGCGCGGCAATAACCTTCTGCTGCTACAGGCTCTGGAGGCGGCACAGATCGGTATCTGGCAATGGAATATTCCCCACGACACGATTACCTGGTCGGAAAAGGTGTATACCATCTTTGGGCTTTCGCCTTCGACGCCGCCGGGTACATTTGCCGGCTATAGCAACCTGATCCACCCCGACGACCGGAACAAGGTCATCCAGGCCATCCATAGCAGCCTGGAACACAAGACGAGCTACTTTATACAGCATCGTACCAACCCGGCACTGGGCAATATCCGCTGGATGGAGGCCTGGGGTACGGTGGTTTGCAACGACCAGGGCGTGCCCGTGACGCTGGTGGGGTCGGTACACGACATTACGGCCAACAAGCAGGCTGACCTGGACCGTGATGCCTGGCAGGCACGCTATGAGCTGATCGCCGCTGCCACGGGCCAGGTGGTCTACGACTATGAGCTGAAGTCGGGCAGTATTCGCTGGAACGGTGTGATCCGCGAGGTGCTTGGCTATACGGCAGAGGAGATGGGCAACATCGACACGTGGGCGTCACTGATCCACCCTGACGACCGCGCCGCGGTCGCCCGCGAGATCGATACCGCTACACGTACCTTGCAGCCTTACGATCAGGTGTACCGCTTTCGTAAAAAGGATGGCGACTATATTTCGATCCACGACAAAGGTTTTTTTATGACCATGGGCAGCGACCGCGCGGTGCATATGCTCGGGTCGATGCAGGATTACTCGTGGCAGACACGCTATGAAGAGGCCTTTCGCGAGAACGAGCTTTTTCGCAAGAGCCTGGAAAGCTCGATGCCGGCCATGCTTTATGTATTGGACGTACAACGGTATAGATACATCTATACGAACGGCGTATCGCTGACCGGTTACAACCCTCAGGAAGTCGAGGACATGGGTGACCTGTTTATTCCCTCGGTCATTCACCCGGAGGATCTGAACCGGATACCGCGCTGGACCAACGAGGCCCTGGGTTTCACCCAGGAAGCGCAGCTGCGCATTCGCACCCGCGACGGAGAATGGCGCTGGATGCTGACCCGCAACACGGTCTTCAAGAAAGACGAGCAAGGCACAGTCACACAGATCATCGGCATTGCCCAGGATATTACCGAGCAGAAAACGGCCGAAGAGGCATTGCGTCGAAGCGAGCAGAGCTATCGTGAGCTGTTTGACACGGTGGGCGAAGCGATCTATATTCAACATCCCGACGGCACCTTCGCCGATGTAAACCGCGGTGCCAGTATCATGTATGGCTATCCGAAGGAGGCTTTTATCGGGCGCACGCCAGCATTTCTTTCCGCCGAAGGGCGCAATGATTTTGAGGGGCTCGCGCAAATGACAATGGGCGCGCTGAAGGGGATTCCGCAGATCTTTGAATGGTGGGGCAGAAAGGCTAATGGTGAGATCTTCCTGAAAGAGGTTCGTTTGAAAAAAGGCACTTACTTTGGTCAGGATATGCTGATCGCCACGGCTTGGGACATTACCCAACAAAACGCCATGGTCAATGCGTTACGCGAAAGCGAGGCCAGCTTTCGAGACCTGTTTAACACGGTCGAACCAATCTACATCCAGAACCGGCAGGGGTTGTTTCTGGACATCAACCAGCGCGGTTATGAAATGTATGGCTATACCAAGGAAGAGCTGATCGGTAAACATCCAATCGACCTGGCTGTACCCGGTAAGAACGACCTGGAAGCGTTGGCGCACTCCACCGAGCGTGCCTGGCAAGGTATACCGAGTATGTTTATCTGGTATGGCTTAACAAAGGATCAGCGGGTGCGTGTGGTGGAAGTCATACAACAGAAAGGCACTTATTTTGGGCAGGAGGTGGTGATTGCCTCGGCGCACGACATTACGGAAAGTCGCAAGGCGGAGATCGCCCTCCGCGAAAGCGAGCAGCGCTTTCGGACGTTGCAGCAGGCGTCGTTTGGCGGCATCGGTTTGCACGACCACGGCCGGATTCTGGACTGCAACCAGGGGTTGTCGGATATGACGGGTTATAACGAAGAGGAATTAAAAAGCATGAACGGCCTCGATTTAATAGCGCCCGAGTCGCGCGACGAGGTGCTGGAAAAGATCCGTGCAGGAGACGAAAAGACTTACGACGTGACGGGTGTACGCAAGGATGGCTCCCGGTATGCGCTGGAAATTCGGGCGAAGATGATTCCGTACCAGGGCAAGGCAATCCGCGTAACGGAGTTTCGCGACATTTCCGATAGAAAGCGTGCGGAAGAGCAAATCATTGAGCAAAACAGTAAGCTAGTAGCGCTGACGGAAGACCTGAAACGCAAGAACGAGCAGCTGGAGGAATTTACACAGATCGTGTCGCACAACCTGCGCTCGCCGGTCGGTAACATCCTGACGTTGCTAAGCTTCTTCGAAACGGCCGAAACGGATGAGGAGCGTGCAGAATACCTGAAGCTGCTGAAAGAATCGGGCGACATTACGCTGACCACGTTGCACGAGCTGAACGAGGTGCTTAAGATCAAGCAGAACAAAAACATCGAAAAACAGCTTTTACGTTTTGAAGACTGTTTTCATCTAACCCGGTCGATGCTGACCGCGCGTATTGCCGAGACGGAGGCGCAATTGATCTGTGATTTTTCAGAGGCGCCGCACCTGCATTATCCGAAGATATACCTGGAGAGCATTCTGCTGAACCTGCTTAGCAATGCCTTAAAATATAATTCACCGGAAAGGACACCCATCATCCATTTTAAAACGTATTATTACCACAAGGACCTTGTCCTGGAAGTGAGCGACAACGGACTGGGCATTAATCTGGAGCGGCATGGTCACCATGTGTTCAAGCTGCGGAAGACTTTTCACCGCCATCCTGAAAGCAGGGGTATTGGATTATTCATGATAAAAAATCAAATTGAGGCCATGGGAGGTGAAATTACCCTCTCCAGTAAACAGCACGAGGGCACTACCTTCTATATCAATTTCACTAAGAACCTGACGGATGGAAACTAAAGCTCCCATCATTGCCCTTGTAGACGACGACAAGATATTTCAAATCACGGCGTCACGCACCCTCAAGGCGGCCCAGCTATCAGACAAAATCCTGCAATTCGACAACGGCGAAGAGGCCCTGGACTTTCTTCGCGACCATGCGCGCGAATCCGAGACGCTGCCCGATTACATCTTTCTGGATATCAACATGCCCTTTGTAGACGGCTGGATGTTTCTCGATGACTATGCGCATCTGAAGACGAATCTCTCGAAGCCGATCGAGATCTATATGGTCAGCTCATCCATCGATCCGCGCGACATGGATCGCGCCCGGCAGCATGCCGACGTACGCGAGTATATCATTAAGCCCGTAACCCGCGAAAAGTTTATCGAGCTTCTGAGCGCCGCAGCCTAGCGACTGCCTTGCACCACGCGCGCCTGAAATTACTCTGCTGTCTGGGAGCCGGAGACCGGCGTTTGGGGGGTAAGGAGGTCCTGTGGCGCCTTGACCAGGGTCAGTCCTTTTTCGGCGGCGATCTTCATTAACAGCGTCAGCGCTTCCTGGCGGTCATTGCGTATCTCCCCTTCCAGTATCGCCTCTTTGATCTGCTCCTTGATGTCGCCGATGATGCGGCTGGGCGGGATCTGGAACATGTCCATGATTTCATCGCCGGTAACGGGTGGCTGAAAATTCCGGATCTGATCCTTCTGCTCTACTTCCGCCATCTTCTGTTCGACGACGTCGAAGTTCTTGAGAAAGCGGTTCACCTTCTCGTTGTTCTTGGACGTGATGTCGGCACGGCAAAGCATCATCAACGCGTCGATCTCATCGCCGGCGTCAAAGAGCAAACGGCGCAGCGCCGAGTCGGTTACTTCTTTTACCAGGGGTATGGGCCGCAGGTGCAAGCGTACCAACTTTTGCACGAAGAGCATCTTTTCATTGAGGGGCAGTTTGAGGCGTCGGAAGATGTTGGGCACCATGCGTGCGCCTTTGTCTTCGTGACCATGAAAGGTCCAGCCATGTGTTTTGTCGAAGCGCTTGGTCGCAGGCTTGGCGATGTCGTGCAAAATGGCGGCCCACCGCAGCCACAGGTCGTACGATACAACGGACACGTTGTCGAGTACCTGCAGGGTATGGTAGAAGTTGTCTTTGTGCGATTTATTGCCCACGGATTCGACACCGTACAGCGCAACCAGCTCGGGGAAAAAGATCTTGAGCAGGCCCGTATTGTACAACAGCTTAAAGCCGTACGAAGGCACCGGACTGAGGATGATCTTGTTGAGCTCGTCGGTGATACGCTCTTGCGATACGATCTTGATACGGTTGGCCTGGCTGACGATGGCGGCATAGGTATCGGGTTCGATATCATAGCTGAGCTGCGAGGCAAACCGTATGGCGCGCATCATGCGCAGCGGATCGTCCGAGAAGGTAGTGATCGGATCTTGTGGCGTACGGATGGTCTTTCGCTTCATATCGGCAATGCCATCGAAGGGATCAACCAGGTTGCCGAAGGTGCTTTTATTCAGGCTGATGGCCAGGGCGTTCATGGTGAAGTCGCGACGCTGCTGATCGTCTTGCAAGGTGCCGTCTTCGACGATGGGTTTACGCGAGTCGCTGCGGTAGGACTCCCGGCGGGCGCCAACAAACTCCAGCTCGAGGTCGTTGTATACGATCTGCGCGGTGCCAAAGTTCTTAAATACGTTTACGTGCACGTCGGGGCCGAGCTGACGGGCGACGGCCTGGGCCAACGCAATGCCGCTACCAACGCACACAAAGTCGATGTCTTTGGATGGCCTTTGAAGGATCAGGTCCCGGACGTATCCCCCGACTACATAGGTGTCGACGCCGAGCTGGTCGCCGGCAGCGCCGATGGCTTGAAATACGGGGTGTTCGAGAGACGAGGCCAGGTTCATGAAAAACTTAATTCAGCCGCCAAAGGTAAGGCAATCCGACAGGATGTAGGGCATGCACGAACAAAGTTTCTGAGGGGATTGTTAGCTTTGCGGGCACGATATTGTACGTATTTCGCCGTATGAAAGCTTTTTTCAAAGTTCTCGCCAAAGTCAACAAACTGATCCTGCCCCGCTACAGCAAGCGGGATATCAATCACTTATCCAAAATCGACAAGGCCGTGGTAGCCTGGCGGTATTGGGTTACCGTGCATGCATTGGATTGATGCCTATAGGATCGAAATACCCGAGTCTTTAAAGGTCTGCTCGGCCAGGGATATTCCTTCTTCATCCGTAATGACAACATTGACGGATGACGCCGGACAAATAAAGAACGCCTCGGCGGTGTTGATACGTTCATGCGTGCTTAACGCGATCACTTGCTTGGAGACATCGACGATCGCTTTCTTCACTTCGCTTTCTTCGTAGTTGATGGTGGTGACACCGATCGTGGGGTGAATGCTACAGATGCCCATGAAATATATATCGGCGCGAATGTTCCGGAAGAACCGAAGGGTATCGTGGCCCACCGTCGTGTAGGCGCTTTTGTACAATCTGCCCCCGGCAAACAATACTTCGATTTTAGGATGCGACTCGAGGACATTTACCACGGGGAAGCTATTGGTGACAACGGTTATTTCCATGTCTTGTGGTAAAATACTGGCGATGGCCATGGCGGTTGTGCCGCTGTCGAAGGCTACTACCTGCCCGGGCTGCACCAGGCTTACGGCTTTCTCGGCAATGATCTTTTTTACTTCGCTCTTATACTGCAGCCGGTCTGAAAAATGATGCGGCGTGGGCGAGTGGGGCACGGCGCCACCGCGTACTGCTTTTAATAAACCCTGATCTGTCAACTCTTTGAGATCCCGGCGCACGGTGTATTCGGAAACTTCTAATCGCTCGCTCAGGGCTTTCAGGGTGACTTTCTGGTCTTCTGAAAGCTGCTTTAAGATCAACTGAAACCGCTCTTCTTTTAGCATAATTGCAATATTATGCATTTTACAGCATGTATTGAGCAAAATATTGAATTATCTAGCCGCCATATATTGCAACATTGAGCAATATCAGTACATTTATTGCAAAATATTGCAATTATGAGCACAATCGCAGAAATCAAGAGAGAGGAGCTATTTATTGCCCCGGAACGGGTTGTCTCCCACACGGAAGCCCCGACGACAGGGAACGCACATTCGTCGTTACGTCGGAACCGGGCAGCTGTCGGGCTGGTGTTTTTCCTGCACGGGTTATGTTTTGCCAGCTGGGCTTCGCGGATCCCGACGATCCAGGCGAACCTTCATCTTACCTCGTCAGCCTTAGGTGCAGTGCTGTTTGCCTTGCCTGCGGGATTTTTTGTGTCGCTGCCGTTTGCCGGATGGCTGGTCGGGCGACTCGGAAGCAAGCGGGTGGTGATTGTGGCTGCTGTATTGTATAGCCTGGCATTAGTCTGTGTAGGGGCCTCTTCGACAGTGCCAGCACTGGTGTGCTGTCTGTTCTGCTTTGGGTTCTTTGCCAATCTGCTCAACATCTCCATCAATACGCAAGCTGTCGTCGTAGAGCGCTTATACCAGCAAAAGCTGATGGCGACATTCCATGGTTTGTGGAGTCTGGCGGGTTTTACCGGCGCAGCGATGGGTACCTGGATGATGGCGCACGCGGTGCCCCCGGCTCACCACTATATTTTGATCTGTGTCATTTTCCTGCTCGTGATCGGCACCTGTGCGTTTTACCTGGTATCGCAGGACGATGTGACGGGCGAGAAGCTGCCGCTCTTTGCCTTGCCAGACCGGGCGCTGATCAGCCTGGGCCTGATCGCGTTCTGCTCGATGATTGCGGAAGGTGCGATGTTTGACTGGAGCGGTATATACTTTAGTCATGTCGTGCGTGTAGACGCGGCCTATACGGGCTTAGGCTATACGACGTTTATGATCGCGATGGCAAGCATGCGGTTTGTGGCCGACAGGCTTTCGGCCCGGTTTGGATTGAAGCGTATTTTACAGGTTAGCGGTCTGCTGACAACGGTAGGGTTATTGATTGCTGTGTTGTTTCCTTCGCTCCTACCCTCCCTGGCGGGCTTCTTTTTGATTGGTATGGGAGTATCGTCGGTTGTGCCGCTGGTCTTTAGTGCGGCGGGCAAGTCAAAGACGCTTTCGCCCGGGGTTGCAATTGCAGCGGTGTCGTCGCTTGGGTTTATGGGCATGTTGATCGGTCCGCCGATCATTGGCTTCATTGCAGAGGCTACCAGTCTGCGAATGTCTTTTCTGGCGTTGCTGGTGTTGTCGGTTTCTGTTGTGGTTCTTTCTTCGGTGAGAGCCCGGTCTGCTTCCGACACTGAATAATTAACCCCGACCTCAACTCTATACCCTATGAAAACTGTTTTTGATGAAGCTACCCGGAGCGAGCTGATCCGAAGGATTAATTCCTTACACGAGAATAAAGAAGCACAATGGGGAAAGATGAATGTATACCAAATGGCAAAGCATTGCAGTCTGTGGGACGAATGGGTGCACGGCCGGAATAACCCGATCTATACCCGCTCCTTTCCTGGTCTGATCTTTGGAAAATGGGCGTTGAAGAGCTCGGTGAAAGATGAGACGCCTATGCAGCGGAATATTCCTACGTCGCGTGATTTGGTTATACAAGAGAAGACCGGCGATCTGGAACTGCAGAAGAAGAAGTGGATGGAGCTCGTTGCCGCGTATGCACAGTATTCAAACCCGAACTTTGTGCATGACTTCTTTGGCAAGATGACGCAGGAGGAGATTGGGATTTTTGCCTATAAACACTCCGATCATCACTTAAGGCAGTTTAGTTGTTAGGTCTACGACTGCGGTGCTGGATTTGTTCGGCGGCGTGGCCGGACACTTGTGCTAATTCCAATCTCAATCCTTGTTAAATGTCGGGCAGGGAATGAAGCGTTCTTTTTTACGGGTTTTGACGCGGGTGCCGAGGTCGACTTTGAACTTCAGGGCGATCTCGTGGGCGCCGCCCGAGATGGGGCCCAGGTCGGAGACGGTGACGTCATAGCTATAGGTAAGCTCCACCTTCTGTAGCTGGAAGCCGAGGATGACCACGACGGCATCCTGGCTGATGTTGTCGCGGACGTTTTGTTTGATGGGAATGCCGCGGTACCAGAGGCCCAATACGAGGGGCTCATAGAGGAAATAAGTGCCGATGTCGAGCTGGTCGAAGGTGCCTTGTGTTTTATATACGAAGGATGGCGCAAGGGCTGCGACCCGATCTTTCTTGAACAAGCCGTGATACAACGGGATGCGCACGCCGCCGTGTATGGTGGTCTTGATGGGGATCTGCGCTTCACTGTTAAGCATGGAGCGGTTGGGGCGATTAATGTGAGAAGTGGACATGCCGATCCAGAACTTTCGGTTGTAGGCCAGTATACCGCCGCCAAAGTCGAAGTAGGTGGTATTTTTAAGGCCCAGATCTGTGGGCGGCGGCAGATTGATCCCATCCTGGTCGAACTCGAGCTGCTCATAAAACACCAGGCGGTTATAGTCTATTGTACGGAAGCCCACGCCAAAGTTCAACCCCGCGGATAGTACCCACTTGTCTGAGAGGTGGACCTTGTAGGCATACTGGAGGTTGAACTGCGTGGACTTTAAATTGGCTGACCCTGCTTTGTCGGCCAGAATCATCACACCCAGACCACTGTTGAGGCTGGATAAGTTGTAGTCGTATGAAAAGGCGTAGGTCTCGAAGGCCGTAGTGATATTGGGCCACTGATTGCGGTAGTTGGCCATGAAGCGATGGTCTTCGGACGTACCGGCAAAGGCGGGGTTCAGGTAGAGTGGCGCAGCGTAATATTGCGAGAACTCGGGGTCTTGCGCCCGGGCCGCGAGTGTATATACTATCGCCAGTATGGTAAAAAATCTTTTCATGCGGTGCCTGTTATCGTTCCTCTTCTACCCTATCCCTACCGTAATAAATTGATGTCGCCTGTGCGCGTAAACTGCTTACCATCGTCGTATTCGACGGTGATCTTATAGATGTATACATCTTGCTGGCATAGCTGGCCTTTATAGTAGCCATCCCACCCCGACTCGGGGTTAGCACTTTCAAATAATAATTGTCCCCACCGGTTGAAGATGAACATCTGGAACTTGGTGACGTTGCGCATGAGCGGCAGGAACACTTCGTTGTTCGACACGTTGGTGCTGCCGGGGCCGGTTCCATTGGGTCTGAACGCATTGGGCACGAGCAATTGTCCGCGTTTGATGGTCTGCACAGCGGACTGAATCGTTACCGTGTCGGAACATCCACTGGGGTTGTACGCGATGAGGGTGATGGTGAAGATGCCCTCTTCCGTGTATTTATGCTGCGGCTCGATTTCCGTCGACGTTTGTCCGTCCCCAAAATTCCATAGGAAGCTGGTCGCGCCAAAGCTGCGGTTGTTGGTATACAGCAACTCGTTGGGCACGTTGAGGACTTTGGGGAAAGTGGCAAACTGGGCCGTGGGTGCGTCGTATACTTCGATGATCTGAGGCTTGGTGATCTGTATTGTATCGCCCAGCACGTTCGTACCCTTGAGCGTAACGGAGTATATGCCCGGCGCAAAGTATGTATGAACTGGATGAACGGCGCGCGAGGTACCCTGGTCGCCAAAGTCCCAGACGTAGCTGCCGGGGTCGGCGTATTGGGAGGTGTTGGTGAACTGTACTGTCAGCGGTGCGCAGCCAAAGGCGGGGTCGTATGTAAAGTCAAGTATCGGGGGAATGGGGCGAATGGTGACCGTCTCAACATGCTCGTCGATACAATCATTATCGCGCACTGTCAACGTAATGGTATAGGTACCAAAAGTCGCATATGTATGCGGGGGGGCGTCGCGGTCAGTCGAAGTAGTACTGTCGCCAAAGTTCCACAGATAATCCCACGGACCGGGCGTACTGGTGTTGGTTATCGTGACGGTGGAATTGGGCAGCGTTTGATCCGTTGGCAACGCTGTAAAGGAGGCACTGATGCCCGGGTTTCGCGGAATGAGAACGTTGTGCGTTGTCGGTGTGCTGGGACAATTTGCAAAGTTGGTGGTGATGAGTCGGATGACGACGTTCTGGTCTACTGTAGTCGATCGCGGAATGGTATAATCGAGGTTATCACCGGTGGGTGTGGCCATGACCACACCATTGATGGTGATGCGCCAGTTGTAGGCTTGCAAGCCCTTTTGTGTGGCATCGAGGTGCAGCACGACGTTGTCACAGGTATAGGATACCGTGTCGTAGGTAAAGGCTGATGACGGCACGGGATTGATACGAATCGAGACCGTCGAGTCGCCATAGCACGTGCTGGGCAGTACGGCGCGAAGCGTGACGGTGAAGTCACGGATGGCCTGGGTCGTGTTTTGAAACTCGTAATTAAATGCCGGCGTGGTGCCGGTACTAATTTGATCCAGCTGACCGGAAACGTCGGCGATGGTCCAGATATATTCCGACGGGTTCATGGACTGCGTTTCCGTGTCAACGGCAAAGTCTACTTCTACCGGGGAGCAGTTGTCGTTGAAGGGCGAATAGTTGAGCGACACGAATCCGGCAGCAGGCCCCGGAAATACGGTGATTGTAATTGGGGCCGAAACGGAATCGCAGCCGCGGTTGGTGACGGCACGCAGCCGCACCTGGTAGTCGATGTTGACGAGTGTTGTATTGACGAAATCGCGTGTATACTGACCGTTAAAGCCCGGATCGGTGGGCCGTTGTACGGAGTCTACCTGGAAGCCTGCTCCGCTGCCGTCGTCAATCTCCCAACGATATTCCTGGATCGTGGCCGCCTGACCGGTGGCCGTATTCGTAAAATTGACCGTTAACACGCTACAGCCCGAGAGCCGATCGGCTGTGAAGGTGGAAAGCGGTTTGGGGTCTACAATAACATTGGGTTTTACGATGATGACTTCACAACCGCCACCAGTTACGACACGGAGGGCCACCCGACGCGTGCCGGCGGTGGCGTAGGTATAGTCAAACTCTATTTCATCGTCGAGCGCCGGATCGTTGTCGAAGGTGCCGTCGTACTCCATATCCCACTCACGCAGGGTGATGCCTTCGGCAAAAATGGGATCGAGCGTAGTGGCATCTATGAAATGCGTGGCCGTGCCGAGGCAGACCCGGTTGAAGGTAAAGTTGGGCTCCGGCTTTTCGAATACGCGTATTGTGTCTGTGTCTGTAGTCGTACAAAGGGTTAGGTTGTCGCGTACTGTGAGTCGTATGCGGTAAAGACCCGGTGTGATAAAGGTGCGATCGAACGGTCCCAGCAGCGTCGTTGAAAACCCGCCGCCCGTGGGTGCCTCCAGGATCAAGTTGTTCGACGCATCAAAGAATTCCCATCGTCGGCCCGTCGTAGGCGTGACGGTGCCTGTGGAGATGTCGGTGAAGCGCACGTTGAAGTTGGTGAATGGCGCTGCGGTTTCCTGGCAGAAGTCCCGACTGGTCAGCGGCAAGTTCGTGAGAGGATCAGTTAGGCCGATGGCGGCTACAAGCGACGGTGTGATGTTTACCGTGTGTGTGATCTCGGCGTCACAGGGGCCCTGGGCCGATGCGTTGCGGACACGCAAGCGGATGAGCTTAACGCCACCCGTCGGATACGAATAGACCGGGTTCGCATCGTTACTGGTTTCCAACAGTACAGTACCGGCGGCATCATTGTAAAACTCCCACGTATAACCGATGTTTCCGGCGCCGGTGGTTTGATTGCGGAAGAAGATATCTTCATCGATACAAAAATTGGTGGTGGTCGTGCCTGCGCCGTTGCGTGTGAAGAAGGCCGGTATGGGCGCGGCCACAATCTGAACATACCCGCGCGTGACAATGGCATCTTCGTAGTTCGGGTTGGCGTTGCTGCCATTCCAGGGATTACACACGTTCCAATTAAACATGGTGACTTCGAAGCGATTGCCCACAGCGTTGGCTGCGTCGGCGGGTGCATTCATGGGGAATGACACGGAGATGGGCGCATCTGCCGGTACGGGTACCGTCTCGACGGGGCCAAAGTATGCCGCTGTTACGGGCAGCACCGCCCCCCGGGTCTGCGGGCTAACCAGGTTGCCGGTGGCATTTGTCAAAGGCTGCGGGCCACCGTCGGTTAATGTCAGGTTGCGAATGGTCGCCGCAGCGTTGTGATTCGTACCGTATACAAATTGCACATAACGCGCTGCGCGGTTGGGCACGTCGGGCTCAACGTTGATATTACAATTAAACTCTGAGGCATCGCGGAAGGTGGCGTTTGTGATAGGATTGTTATAGCATACATCCCAGGTCTCTGGCGCCATTTCGACTTCGCCGTTACCTTCATCGTCGGTGCTCCAAAAGAAAGCGCTCTGACGCTGGATGGATGTTGGGCAGACTGCACCATTGATGACGATATAGGCTGTGGGTATAATGCTGCAATCGTTGTTGGTGTTATAGGTGAAGCTCGCGTCGGCGGTAAATTCGGTATTACCAACGCCGACAATTAAACCTGTGGCCAGTGTAACGAGTGTCGTGGAGTTCGCGGGGTCGTTCCATTCATAAAGGATGGCGATGGATCCGGGGGTTTGCGGCGCGGAGAACGAATAGGTCACCTGGAATTGTGTGACTGACACGGGCGCGCAGTCTTGATCCGTATCGAAATCAACGGAAATTGTCGGGCGTAGCATATCACACTGCGCATGCGCGTAGTAGACTGCCCCACAAAACAAAAAAATAGAGAGTAAAGCTTTTTTTAGACCCATCCCATTATACCGGTTGCACACTTATCTACCGATCAAAGGCCAGCCTATAGAACATGAAAGACGCCGTTAATCGAGCTGCCGGCGCAAAAGAAACCTTTACAAAAGGTACGAAATATTACCTGATCGGCGAACCCGACTAATCCGGTGTTAAAGTGCAAGAATGTAAGTCGGATGGTTTAAAAAATCGAGCCGAAATCGATCCCAAAACAGACACTTAATCCGGGAACTCAGAAAATCTCGTCTCCAAAAGAAGGGGCCTTGTCCAGATTTTATTGGGAAATGTCTTTATACGGGCGTATAAAGTTGTGAGACTGACACAAATTCACTTGAATTTGTGAGGTAATTGGCTAATTTTAGAAACTAGCGGATGGGCCTATGGGTAGATTTTTACAGCATCAAGCACGACCTCTCACGACTTTCTATAAAAACAGCGTTTCCAGGGGTTTACCGATGGATAGACCTCCGATGCCAGCGGATACTTGCGTGGTATTGTCGGATAAACGCCCACCCGTTCCCATCCCTTCTTACGGACAATACTCTGTAATTAGTACCTACGTTTTTTTACCATTTTACTCATTACCATACCTAACAGCATGAAGAAATCTCTACTCCTTGGGGTACTCCTCCTATGGACTATGCTGCAGGCACATGCCCAGGAATTTAAAGTTTCAGGAAAGGTGACGGCTGCAAAAGATGGTTCCTCCCTGCCGGGAGTAAACATCCGTATTAAAAATACCAATCGTGGTACTATTACCGACGGAGACGGTGTCTATGAATTGATGGCGCGCTCTTCGCGTGACACCCTTGTCTTTTCGTTTATCGGCTTTCGGCCACGCGAAGTTGTCATCGGTCAACAGACTACTGTAGATATACCGCTGGATGCTGAGACCACCGAACTGGATGAAGTCGTGATCACGGGGTTCCAGGAAGTAGACCGAAAGTTGTTTACCGGTTCGACGGCCACAGTGAAAATGGCCAATATTAAGAGTACGGGTATGAATGACGCGAGCCGCATGCTGGAAGGTCAGGTGGCGGGGGTGACCGTCGACAATGTGTCGGGTACTTTTGGCACGAGCCCCAAGATTCGCATTCGCGGCAATACCTCCATCAACGGCGACACGCAGCCGCTGTGGGTGGTGGACGGCGTTATTCTGGAAGACCTCAACAACGTCGCGGCCGACGATATTATCACCGGTAATGCCAACACGCTGACGGCTTCTTCTATTGCGGGCATCAATCCCGACGACATCGAGTCGTTCCAGGTGCTGAAAGATGCGTCGGCAACGGCGTTGTATGGTACACGTGCCAAGAACGGTGTGATCGTTATTACTACGAAAAAAGGTAAGAGCGGCCAGACGCGTGTGAGCTATTCGGGAAACTTTTCGATGAACCTGCGGCCTACCTATAAGCAATTCGACATTCTGAACTCGGGCGACGAGATGTCGGTGTACCGCGAGATGTATGACAAAGGGCTGATCGACATTACGACGTCTGTAAAGGCGCAGAACTTTGGCGCGCTGGGCAAGATGTTCAATGAGATCAACGCCAAGAATATCAATTGGGGGCCCGGCGGCGAGGGCAGTCTGAATGAAGATTTTCTGCACCAATATGAGACCGCTAATACTGACTGGTTTGACGTGTTATTTCGTGATTTCTCGCTGCAGCAGCAACATTCGTTAAGCCTTACAACCGGTACCGATAAACATAGCAGCTATTATTCCCTGAGCTACCTGCACGACAACGGTCAGACGATTGCCGACAATGTAAAGCGTTATTCGGGTACGGCCAAAAACACTTTTGTATTCTCACCGAAGCTGATGGTGGATCTGAAACTCACAGGCAACTACCGTGAGCAAAGAGTACCCGGTACGCAGAACCGCGACTTCGACCCAATCTCCGGGCGATTCCGTCGCGACTTCGACATCAACCCCCTGAGCTATGCACTGAATACCAGCCGGTCGATCCGGCCCTACACCAACGACGGTGTGCTGGAATACTTCCGCCGCAATTATGCGCCTTTCAACATCCTGGAAGAGCTTCAACTGAACTTCATCAATATTTCAGTAGCAGATATTTCCACACAGGCCGACATTACCTATCACATCCTGGAGAACCTCACCTTTCGCAGTACGCTGATGGGACGGCACGCCACGACCAAGCGTGAGCACGTCATTCATGAGCGTTCGAATCAGGCGCAAGCCTACCGCGCGGATGGCACACAATACATTGCGGATGCCAACCAACTGCTGTACAAAGACCCGGATGATCCCAACGGGGAGCCGCTGGTGGTGTTGCCGGAAGGTGGTTTCAACAACGTAACGGAAGATGAGCTTCGGAATTTCTATGTACGGAACAGCTTAAATTGGTTGCATATGATCAATGAAGTTCATCAGGTCAATGTACTGGCCGGGCAGGAGATCAAGTATACTAACCGCACGAGCCTTCGCGCCGACGGCATTGGGGTGATGTATGACAACGGGGGCATCGCTAACCTGGATCCGAAGATGATCGAGTTCCTCAGCCGCCAGGGTATTCGTACCTATGCGTTGGGTGTGGACCGCGAGCGGTTTGCCGGTTTGTTTGTAAACGGCGCTTACTCCTACAAGGGAAAGTATATTTTTAATGGCACGGTGCGGTATGACGGTTCCAACAGACTTGGCAAAGCGAAGAGCGCCCGGTACCTACCCACCTGGAACGTGAGCGGTGCGTGGAACGTCACCGAAGAGGACTTTGTGAATATTGACTGGCTCAACAGCCTGAAGCTACGGGCCACGTATGGCTTGTCGGCTAACCTGGGTCCGAACACCAGTGCGCTGTTAAACCTCCAGTCGGGTGTAACCCTTCGCCCGAGCGATGTCGAGACCTATCTGTATATCGACGCGCTGGAAAACCGCGATCTGACATGGGAGAAGCTGAAAGAATTCAACGTAGGGTTCGACTATGCGATTGTAAACAACCGCGTGTCGGGTACGGTGGATTTCTTTGAGCGCAAGGCCTACGATCTGATCGGTTTGATCCAGACCAGTGGTGTGGGCGGCAACCCGTACAAGTATGGCAATTATGCGGACATGCAATCGCGCGGTGTTGAATTTACGATCAATACACAGAACCTGCGCGTCGGCGACTTCTCGTGGGCCACGAGCTTCAACGTGGGCTACACCAAAGACAAGATCACGCGGTTGAACTTCAACCCACGGTTGGGCGATGCGATTGTGCAGGGCGGCGCCGCCGTGCAAGGCGGCCCGCGTCGTGGGTTATACTCTACACGTTTTGCGGGCCTCGATCAGCGCGGCATTCCCACGTTCTATGATGGCAGTGGCGAGGTTGTTTACAACTACGATCTGCAGGATCGTGAGAACATCTGGGACATCCTACACTATGATGGCCCTGCCGAGCCACGCGGCGCAGGTGGCTTCACCAACATCTTTAGCTACAAAGGTTTTACGTTAAACGCGTTGGTGTCGTTCAAGTTCGACTACAAGATCCGCCTGGACGATGCCTATAGCCCGCGTTACACCGACTTCAACTCGTTGTCGCGAAACTTTGTGAATCGCTGGGTGGTACAGGGAGATGAATTGATCACGGACGTACCGGTCATTCTGGACCAAAACACCATTGTAACGGGTAATCCGGACTACCAGAGCGCGTACGATCTGTACAACAAGAGCACAGCGCGTGTAGCGGACGGTACGTATGTTCGCCTGAAGACGGTGCGGTTAAGCTATAGCTTACCGGGACAATGGGTGCGGCGCATTGGCGCCAACACGGCATCGATCTCGGTGGAAGGTCAGAACCTGGCCCTCCTCTACTCGGACAAAAAGCTCAATGGTCAGGATCCCGAGTTCTTTTCCTCGGGGGGTGTGGCATTGCCACAACCAAAGCTGTTCACTACAGCGATCAACATCGGTTTTTAATTTAACGAAGGCACTTACATGAAACGATATATCACTCATTACAGCTCTTCCCTGTTACTGGGCCTCATGCTGCTGACGGCGTGCGACAAGTATTTGGAAGAAAATCCAGACAACCGAGTAGATCTGAATACGACAGAGAAGGCGGCACAGCTGCTGACCAATGCGTACAGCTCGGGCGGCTACCAATTTACGGAGTGGATGACCGATAACGTGACGTACACCAACGGCACAACGAAGCTGCCAGAGCACGTGCAGGCGTATGAATGGAACGATATCTTTCCGGTGAACCAGGACACACCTACGAACTTCTGGGAGACTACGTATGACGCGATTGCCCATGCCAACGAGGTATTGGCTGTGATCAACGATCTACCGGGTGAAAAAGCTCAGCGAGACGCTGTTAAAGGCGAGGCGCTACTGACCCGCGCGTATGGGCACTTTATGCTGGTCAACCTGTTTGCCAAACATTACACTGCAAACACGGCCGCCACCGATCCTGGCATTCCTTACCCGACGGCACCGGAGAAAGACTTTTTGGTACAGTACGAGCGCCTTTCGGTAGAAGAAGTATACAACAACATAGAAGATGATATTCTGGCCGGACTCAGGCTGGTCGACGCCAGCTTTTATGCCAATTCTGGCAAGTATCACTTTACGCGCGAAGCGGCGCTGGCATTTGCTTCCCGCTTTTACCTTTTCAAAGGCGAGTGGCAGAAGTGCATCGACTACAGCACGCAGATGCTGGGCGCCGATCCAACGATCTTTGTAAAGGACATTTATGGTATGCTGGCGCAAAGCAGCAACGACGACGATTTCATTCGTCGGTATACCGCGCCGACGGAGCGAAGCAATCTGTTGATGATCCGGCAGGTGACCAACTTCCCGGTGAATGTCGGTTTCTGGCCCGACTTTAACATTTTCCAATACTTGTTTTATTTCAACCCTTTTAATAGCGATGATGACGCTCGTATCAGCACCGAGGGTTATCCTGTCTACCAGCGCGGTGACAATGGCATTTGCTTGAATAAGTATGAATTTTTGTTTGAGCGTACAAGCATTACTTCAAATGTAGGAACGTACTACACCATTGCGACCGCGTTTCATGGAGAAGAGGTGCTATTGAACCGGGCGGAAGCATACGTTCAGTTAAACCAGGTGAGTCTGGCATTGGCCGACCTGCAGGTCCTGGCCCGCAAGCGCTACGCCCCGAACGTGACACTTAACACCAACGCTTTGCGTACCTACTACAACAGCTCCAACAATCAGCTTAACGCGCTGACATATATCCTGGAAGAGCGACAGAAAGAGTTTATTCATGAGGGTCTTCGCTGGTTCGACATCAAGCGCTATGGCTATCCCGTGCAACACCGGTTACAGGACGGAAGCATTATCACCCTCGAAGCTACTGACAAGCGTAAGATAATACAGATACCGCAGGCGGCCATCGACATCGGCGGACTTACTCCCAATGAACGTTAATCACCCCATCGACTTTTTCCGTATGAAACATATCATCACCAAAATTTCCTCGTTATTGCTAGCCGGCCCGTTGCTCCTGATGGTTGCCTGCTACCAAAGCGACGACGTTACTATTCCGCAGCGAGAAACAACTCCGTCAACAGACGAGTTGGACGTTTATATTCAACAGAATTTCGTCAAGCCCTATAGCATCGCCGTACGATATGCTTATGTGGATCGATACGTAGATCCAAGCAAGCGGGTGACACCGCCCGATCGCGATAATGTTATTCCAATGCTGAAATTCTTAGAAAGCTATTGGATTGAGCCATTCGTTAGCGTGCCGAATGGTAGCAAGTTCTTTAAACGGTACGTGCCTTCCGAAGTCGTGTTCATTGGTTCTACCATTTACAACGCCGATGGCACGGAAATCCTGGGTACGGCGGATGCGGGCGCACGGATAACACTGTCGCGTGTGAACTACATTGACACGCTCGACCAACAATGGCTGTTCCTGCAACTTGGCACCATCTACCACGAGTTTGCGCACGTGATGCACCAAAACTTTAAGTTGCCACCCAACTTTCAGAGCATCTCTCCGCAAGGCTATTCTTCTTCGGGATCGTGGTTTGTGCTGAGTGATGAAGAGGCGCTGCAGCGCGGCTTTGTATCGCCTTATGCCACCAGCGCATTCAATGAAGATTTTGCCGAGACGGTTGCGTTTATGCTGTACTACCCGAATTTCTATGAGCGTTATTACGATGACGAGGCAAACTGTGCCACGGCAGATTGTTTCGCCCGAAACGAGGGACGTGCGTTGATCCGCCAGAAGTACAATGCAATTCTGGCGCATTACAAGCAGTATACCGGCGTAGACTTGCTGGAGATCCGAGCCCTTGTTCAAGAGAAACTATCTGAATAACCTTCTACCCATGGTCATTATGTATTTACCGATAAAAAAATCAATTCCTTTAACGTTGTTCTGCTTCGTGCTTTTACTGTCGGGCTGTAAGGATGACGATTTCAATAAATTCGACAAGTCGGCGGACGAACGTATTGCCGAAGCCAAGGCCAATTTGAAAAGCAGCCTGGTGGACCCGGCGCACGGCTGGAAATTGCTCTATACACCGCAGGAAGGTTATGGATCGTTTCTGGTATTGCTCGATTTCCAGGATGATAACAAAGTAACGATCAAGACCGATCTGGGCGCCGACGACGGCAAATTTTACGAGCAAACCGTCGGTTATCGTATCGACAGCTCCCTGGGCCTGGAACTCATCATGGAGAACTACTCGTTCTTTGCGTATCTCTTCGAATTCGACCGCGCTACGTTTGGCGCCGAGTTTGAGTTTAACTATGTGCGTAAAAACGAAAACGGGTCATTGCTGTTTAGCAGTAAATCAGATGCTTCCAACCCCACTCAGCTATTATTCGAAGAGGCGACCGAAAATGACCTAAACGCCCTCGGCCTGCAAGTGGCTCAGAAGCTCACTACCATGACGGCCGATCTGCACAAGATTACGACATCGCTACAGATGACCTATACCAACAAGGATTTGATTTTTTATATGTCGCTGCAGGAATCTTATCGGGTGCTGACGATCTCCTCCGCCTCCAGGAAAAGTAACACAGCCAATACGCAACAGCTAAACTTCACCACGGGTTATTATCTGAAGAACGATTCCATTGTTTTTGACACGCCGCTGGCGGGAACGTTTGTCGGCATTGCCACTTCGCTGAAAGGCGTCCAGGTAAAGGGCCTGGAGAATACCGAACTAAACCTGTGCGCCGACCCCATCCCGTTGCACGCCTACAGAGGTGTGACCTCGGCAGGCGACAATGTCTTGTTGGAAACATCGGTAGCAGACGCCAGTGGTGCGACCTTTACAGACTACGATTTCTTCTCGGCTCCTCCTGCCAACGTGGCGTACCTGGGGGAGTCGGCCTATGAGCAAGTAACGGCTGACATCAATACACCCACGCATATTCAGTTATATTACAATTACTCCCTGGGCGACGGCTCGGTGTTGAATGCCATTGGATTTCGGATACAGAATCCAGACGGCACCATCACCTTTGCGTTGTGGGAGTTTGTGCCGATCCTGGAAGACAACAACCTGAAGTTCAATTTTGCGCCGGAGATCAGTCAGTTCGGTGATGCCCAGACCTCAGCGGCAAACCTGGCGGCGGTCCAAACCTATATTGAGCACCTGACGGACGGTGGTACCACCTACGTTTTCCGATACAGCGACGGGGTCTATGAATTCAGTAACCCGTGCACGGGCTGGAGTACGCTTTTAATTTCATCACAATAATAAACCTATACTTTACTACATCCATAATCCGTTACAAAACCTAAATCTTAATATCATGCGAAACCCTTATCCAATTACCAAATCTTTGCTTGCGCTGGCTGTTGTTGGTGTAAGTCTATCGGCGTGTAAGGACGACGATAATGAGCCAACGCCCCGCGCCACTGTTTCTTTTGAAAAAAGTACGGTATCCGCCGGCGAAGGCAGTGGTGTCCTTACTGTAAATATTGTGCTGGATCGCGCGGCAACGGAAGATCTGACAGTGTCGTATACACTGGCCGGAACAGCCATCGATAAATTGACCGCGGCATCGTCGGGCGCGGCTGCCGACTATGAAATCATTGGCGATCATGGCGAGGTTGACATCAAGAAAGGAGAAACCAGCGGCGGGATCGAGATCCAAATTGTTTCCGACGGGACCTATGAGGGTAACGAAACCATCGACATCACCCTGGACGATGTCGATGTCGACAATGTAGATATTGCGGAGGACAATACGACCAAAGTAACGATCCTGGACGATGAGGACGAAGGCGACGTCGTACAGATCTCGTTCGATGAACCGAGCATTGTTACGAGCGAAGATGCACGCGACCTTTCGGTGCTGCTAACGCTAAGCAAGGCTGCTCCTGAAAAGCTGACCTTGAGCTATACCCTGGCGGGCAACGCGCTCGATTCTATGAAAGCGTTTGATAATGACGCGTCAAGATTTACCGACTACTATGTTGTGAACGGTGAGGATGGTAAGATTGTAATTGAAAAAGGTGCTACTACTGCTAAAATCGATCTTCACATTTACTCCGATTTCTTCCTGGAGAATGACGAAACCATTGAAATTTCGCTGACATCAAATTCCGTTGCTGCACAAGTAGCGCCGGCACCGGCGAAGATTCAACTTAACCAGGAGGATGGAAGAGCGATTCTACTCTTTTGGAATGCGGAAGCCGGCGTTGACATGGACCTTCTCTTGTGGGCCGCTGATCCCGGCGAGGACCTCGGTCCTTTCGTTGCGTCTGCTTTTCCGGACACGGAGGGTGCTGAAAGCATTATTATTCCTGATGCGCTCGACATTTCGGATGCCGATTTCGGACTCAGCTTTATCTACTATAGTGGTACAGTCGACGACCTCGGCTTCAGCGTCGTGCATGTGACGTTTGCCGATGGCGACTTCCTGGAAGATGACGTAGCTTTTGACGCCACCTATACGCTGGACAATATTAACAACACCTGGGATCAACAATCCGGTCAGATACCTTTCATTGCCCAGACGTTCTACAAAACAGACGGCGCCTATGTCGATATTTCCAATATCACAGTGGCCGAGGATGGCAGCCGCCGCCCTTCGTTGAAAGCATTGCCGGCGAAGATCCGAGATCGCTCCGATCGTCTGAAGACGACGCTGCGGAGTTACAAACGCTAGTAAATACATACTGTTAGAGGTCCCTGCAACATGCTGTTCGCAGGACCTCTTTTTTTTATTCATACCGCAGGGCACGTGTGGGATTGGCCGATGCCGTGCGCAGGGATCTGGCGGCCACTAACAGCAGGGTTAACGTCAGGATGGCCACGACGGGCAACACAAAGCACCACCATGCCGGCGGCAGCCGGTAGGTAAATGCCTGTAGCCACTGTATACTGAAGTAATAGGCCAACGGCGTGGCCACGGCGCAGGCCAGGCCAATCAGGATGAGATACGGTTTCGACATAAGTAGAATGATACTGTCGACGGATGCGCCCAATACTTTGCGAATGCCCATTTCTTTGGTGCGCTTCGATACCGCGAGCGATACCATCCCAAACACGCCGGTGAAGACAATAACAAGCATCAGCCCTGTCGCCAGATTGGAGGCTTTTTTCAATCGAATTTCATTCTTATACAGTTTGGCCAGTTCCTGGTCCATGAAGGCATATACGAAAGGGTCGTCGGGAAATACCTGGCGCCATTTCGCTTCTACGGCGGCCACAGCGCCGGCCATATCGCCCGCCTCCAGCTTGATCGAGAAATGCCGGAAGGCCTTCGTGCCACGGGTGTGTAAGAAGGCCATGGGCTTCACATTTTCGTGGAGGGAAAAGAAGTGAAAGTCTTTGATGATACCGGCGACAGTGAACACGACCGTGTCGCCTTTTATTCGCACCTTATCGCCTACGCCCACGCCGAGTGTTTTGCCGGCGGACTCATTGACGACGAGGTCCCCCAGGTGCCAGGTATGTTGTTCGTCTGCCAGGAATGTACCTTCCTTCATGGGAATACCGTAGGTATCGGCAAAATGTTCGTCGGTCATCAGCATGGGCATGTCGACAGCTTTGTCTTCTTCCACACCCTGGCGATAGAACTGTAGCTGATTGCCATAGTTGCCGGCGGGGATTTCCCAGGACAGGCTTATATTTTTCACCATCGGTAAGGCCAGGAATTCCAGTCGCGCGGCTTCCATCGTACGCACACCTTCTTCGGACCAGCGACGCGGAACGGATGAGATTGTCAACACATAGTCTTTGTTATACCCGAGGTCTTTTTGTAAGAAGAATGCTACCTGGCGTGTGATGACGATGGAGAATGCAAAGACACCGATGGCCAGTATAAATTGCATGGCTACGAGGGACCGCGAAAGGCCACCGCCCGCCTTGAGCGATGAGGCCTTGTTACGAAGTGATTCGACGGCATTGTAGGATGAAAGCAGGAAAGCCGGATAGGCACCGGCGAGCAGTCCGACGGTGAGCGTAAGCAACAGCATCACGCCGGTGAACTTAATACTCAGCTCACCGAGCGCAGGCAGGGCGATACCCAACACATCACTCGCATAGGGACGCGCCAGCATGTATACTACCAATGCCAGCAGGAACGCTCCGATGCTAAGGGCCATCGACTCCGACAAGAACTGGGTGATGAGCTGCCCCCGCCGACTGCCAATGGCCTTGCGCACGCCAATCTCGCGGAGGCGCCCTAAGGCGCTGCCAATCGTGATGTTAATAAAATTAATCACAGCAAGCACCAGGATAAAAACGGCTATGGCCGATACGGTATAGATAAGTTTCCTGACGCGGCCGTCGTTTGCCTCCAGGTAGTAGGTACGCAACGGATTGAGCGATACGATAAGCTTGCGTAGGGACTCGGGCGTTTGCGTCTGCATGATTTTAGCAATAGCCCGTTCGGCATCTGAACGCATGGCGCCTGTGCGGAGCTTGAGGTAGCTAACCATAACGCCACTCTCCCATTTCCCGGGGTCGTTCAACTTATATACATCGTTTTTTTGCAGGCACAGGAAAATCTGTGCATTCATGTCCAACAAATCGGTGATGGAGTTTCGAGGCAGGTCGTCGAGGACGGCGGTTATTGTATAGTCGTAGCGCTTGTTATCGCCCGACTCACCCGACAGTGTGAGGATCTCTCCTATTACGTCTGTGCGATTAAAGAACCGGAGCGCGGTAGTCCGCGTGACTACCATGGAGCGTGTATCGCGAAAGGGCTTTACGACGTCACCATGCAGTACCGGCAGCCCCAGGAACGAGATCAGCGTCGAGTCGCCGATCAGGCTCTGAATACGGAAGTGCTGGTCTTCCCTGGACACGGTGATCATCTTGTCCCAGTAGCGATAGTATCCTTCAAACAACGAGGGATACTGTTCAGTGACTACCGCTGCCAGCGGGGCGGGTGATAGGAAGGGATGCCAGAAAGCACCGTCGGTCGTGGTAGTTTCTGCCATGTACAGGCGATCGACGTCGCGCAACGAGTTGTTTACGCGAAGCTCCTGGTCGACAAAGATGCCGGTCATCAAGGCGAAGGCCAACCCCATGGTGAGGCCAAAGATGTGAATGGCTGACTGGGTCTTTTGCTTCCACAGGACGCGCAGCATGACCTTGCCGTAGTTTTGTATCATCGATGCGGGGGTTAGGGTGTATGAGATTTTGTTTCGCAGCAGTATGCCGGGGCGGAAAAAGCGCAGCACCTGCCAGGTAAACCGGCGACGGGCGATGCGATGGCCGACAGCAGCACGATCTATTTCAAATTGTTCGAGCAAATCGCCTTCGATACCTTCGTATAGTGCCGGTGGGCAGAACCATCGCAGAAAGCGCAGGGCCGTAACAGGTGGTTGTCCGGATTGCTGGCGCATGGCTATGCCGCGGTTATGTCAAGCTGTGGGATCAGTTTCCAAAGGTCCATGCGGGCTTCTTTCATCGTGCGCAACATGGACAGGCCGGCATTGGTGATATTGAATATTCGCTTCCGCCGGCCTCCGCGGGCGTTTGTAACACCACCCATGGCCGACTTGACCAGGCCTTTATCTTCGAGACGGTACAACGTAACGTGTACGGCGCTAAGGTTGGATTCGCGGTCCAGGCGGTCTTTGATGGCTGTTACGATGGCATTACCATAGGCTTCTTCGCCTAATACCCCTACCATGGTTAATACCAATTCTTCAAATTCGCCGAGGTATTCCTTGCTCATTTGTATATGTTTTGTAAAACAAATAACGGGATTTGTCTATGTTTTGTTAAACAAATGGCAATATTTTTAATATCGCACTGTATATCAGTAATTTAATAGTTGATTCAATGAAGAAGAGTGGCTGTCAGCCGGAGCGATAAAGGGAGGATGTCTCCGTGTTGAGTCCGAGTATAGCCCGAGTATAGCCCGAGTTTAGTCCGCGCTAAAGGACAGGCTCATGACACCGTCATTTATGTTTTGGCTCGCTGGGCGCTGGGATTAAAAGGTTACGTCGGCGGAGCGTTGGACGTCGGTGTATGTCTGTTCGATGGCTTCACGGAGGGCCTGCAAATCGCCCAGGTATTTTTTTACGCGGGGGCGGTCTTTCATGACCTCGTAATGTTCTTCGAGCAGGCCTTGAAAGTCATCTCGCAGACGGTTGGAGAAATATTCGCGCGCGTTTTCGAGACGAGCGTAAACTGGCTGGAAATCGTTTTGGACGGATGCCTCTTGTACGATACGCCGGAGCTGTTCCTGGAACCGCTGTGCTACATTTTGCAGTACGTTCATTTTCATGACCATGTCGTCGGTCATGGCTTCGGCGTCGGCCTTGTCGCGGAACATGCGTTGGGACAATTCGTCACGAAAACGGATGAGCTCGTCTTGCACGCCGGCCAGGTCGAATAAAGCAGCTACCGCCTCTAGCGCCACCTGTCGCCGCTCTTGTTGCAACAGCGGACCTAGCGATTCGAGCGATGCTTCTTCCTGGGCAAACCGAATGATACGTTCATCGGTCATGATGCTGCTGGCCAGGATGCGGGAGTGCAACACGATGCCTTGCAGCGAGGTGCACCGGCTTAACGCCACATATACTTGTCCTGCCGCGAAGGAGCTGCCTGCATCGACAATGGCGCGTTCGAAGGTCAGTCCCTGGCTTTTGTGGATGGTCACGGCCCAGGCCAACCGAATGGCGTACTGGGTAAACTCTCCGAGTATCTCTTCCTCGACCTGGCGCGTGCGGGAATTGAATGTATAGCGGATATTTTTCCAGGTGTCTTTTTGTACCTCCAGCTCGGGTCCTTCGCCGGGGAAAATAACGACTATGCGATCGGACGTGATGTGGGTGATGCGTCCGATCTTGCCGTTGTAGTACCGGCGTACGCGCTCCATGTCGTTCTTGATAAACATTACCTGTGCGCCGACGCGCAGGTGCAGTACCCGGTCGGTTGGAAAGTTGCGTTCCGGAAAGTCGCCGCGCACCTCCCCTTCGAAGCGCCAGGTAGGACCCGGCAACTTTTCGAGCTCGCCGGCGTTGATCGCGTCGGCTTTGTGGTTGTGCGTGGTCAGCGTGATGTATTGTTCCTGCGCGGATGGGCGGAAGCCCGGTTGATACCGCTCGTGCAACCGGAGGTAGTCTTCCTCTTCCATGGTATTGTTGCGCACATTGTTCAGGACGCGAATGAAGTCGGGGTCGCGCTGGCGGTAGATTTTCTTTAGCTCGAGGTACAGAGGCTTTACCTGTTGCAGGACGCGCGCCTGGAAAAAGAACGGTCCGTCGTAATACTCGCGCAGAATGCGCCATTGGTCATCGGGGATAACAGGGGGCAGCTGAAACAGGTCACCGATGAATAACACTTGCACGCCCCCAAAGGGGCGGTATGGTTTCCGCCGAATGTATCGCAGCACGGTGTCGATGGCATCGAGGGTGTCGCTACGCACCATCGAGACTTCGTCGATGATGAGCAGCTCCAGCGCGCGAATGACAGCCCGTTTTTCGGAATCGAGCTTAAGATCCTGCAGCAACGAATACTTGTCGCTCATGTCGTCGGCATGTTCGAAGCCAGGCTTTGCGTCGGGCACAAAGGGCGTGAACGGCAGCTGAAAAAAAGAATGTATGGTGGTGCCGCCACAGTGAATCGCGGCCACGCCGGTAGGCGCCACGATAACCGTGTTTTTTTTTGTGGTCGTCTTGATATGACGCAGAAAGGTGGTCTTACCGGTGCCGGCCTTGCCTGTGAGGAACACGGGCCGGGAGGTTTGATGGATGAACTCTTCCGCCATGTCAAAGAGTATATTTCGTTCGATATCAACGGGGGCGGAAAGCATGGCCCCAAGATAACGAAAAAGATGCGACGGCCATCAGCGTCCGAACAAGCGCTTGAGAAAGCCCTTTTTCTTTTTTTCGGGTTCGCCGAAGGCTCGTTTTTCCTCTTTGTTCTTTTTACCGAACAGGCGCTGGAACATGTTGCTGTCCGATCGGTATAGATCGCAGGCAAGCTTGTTGGCCAGGGATGGATAGAGCGCGGGGAAGCGGGCCTGACTGATGTTGGCAAAGCGGTTATCGGCGTTGACCTGATGCAGGAAATCGCCGACGATGGGCAGGGCCGTGCGGGCTCCCTGACCGAGCGAGGTTTTGCGGAACCGAATGCGCGGGTCGTCGGCACCAACCCAGGAACCGATGACCAGACGCGGGGTCATGGCAATGAACCAGCCATCGGCGTTGGACTGCGTCGTACCGGTTTTGCCGGCGATGTCGTTGTGTATGCCATAGCGCGACCGGAGGCCGGTCGCAGTGCCTTCGTTGACGGTGTGTTTGAGCATTTCAACCATCATCTGCGCTGTCTCGGGCGACATGGCCTGTACAGACTCGTCGGATGCTGTGAAAACCTGCAATGACTTGCCGGTATGGTCCTGGATGGCTGTAAGATAGTAGGGTGTAGTCGTCTTGCCGTTGTTAACAAAGCACGCATAGGCACGTACCATTTCGATCATCGAGATGTTGGCTGCGCCCAGGGCGATGGCGGGCACTGCCGGCAGGTCACTTTCGATGCCCATACGGCGGGCAAGCGCGATAGTGTTGTCGATGCCGGCTTTTTCCAGCACGCGTACCGACACCGTGTTAACTGAGTACGCCAGGCCCCCGGTGAGTGAGTACTTACGGTCGTAGTTCTCTTCGGTATTTTCCGGCTTCCAGCCTTCGACATTGGTATATTCTGTTTTTGCAGCGGAGACAAAATCGCAGGGATCAACACCTTGTTCCAGCGCCGCGGCATATACGATCGGCTTAAACGTCGAGCCGATCTGCCGGCGAGTATTCTCCCGCACATGGTCGTATTGAAAGAACTGGTGGTTGATTCCCCCTACCCACACACGGACGGCGCCCTGGCGCGGGTCAAGGGCCAACATGCCTGCCTGCAGAAACCGGAGGTAATGCCGAACAGAATCGTATGGGCTCATGACACGTTCCTTCTCCCCTTCTTCTGCCAGCACATTCATGAGGACTGGCTCCTGCATGGCGTGGATGATCTCTTCATGGCCCAGCCCCTGGCGAGCCAGTGACCGGTACCGCTCGGATTTACGCAAGGCATTGTCCAGGACGGCCGGTTTGTTATACCAGGGATCTTTACTGCCCCAATGTTCCAGGAACCGTTTCTGAAGTCCCGCCATTTGGTTGCTCACAGCGATTTCGGCATATTGTTGCAATCGCGAGTCGATCGTGGTATAGATCTTTAAGCCATCGGTATACAGGTTATAGTGCTTACCGTTGGCTTTTGTATGTTGTTCACACCACTCCTGCAGCTCTTCCCGGATATATTCGCGAAAGTACGGCGCTAAACCGGAGTGATGGCTGATCTGATTATACGAGAGCTTGATCGGCAGCGCCTGTGCAGCGGCGACGTCTTCCTGCGATAGCTTATTATATTTTTTCATTTGCGCCAGCACGACATTGCGTCGCTGTGCGGCTCGCTCGGGGTGCAGACGAGGATTATAATACGATGTGGCTTTGAGCATACCGACTAACACAGCGGCCTGGTCGACGGTGAGTGCGGCCGCGTGTACCGAATAAAACCGTTGCGCGGCAGCCTCAATGCCATAGGTATTGTCGCCGAATGGAACTGTATTGAGGTACAATGCCAGCAGGGACTCTTTGTTATATACCGCTTCGAGCCGTGAGGCCAGGATCATTTCGCGAATTTTGTTGATAGGCATCGAGAAAAGCCAGTACTCCCGTCGGGGATATAAATTTTTGGCAAGCTGTTGTGTTAAGGTACTGCCGCCGCCGGAAGACTCCTGCTGCAGCAGGATGCTTTTTACCATTACGCGCAAGAGGCTCTTGCCGTCTATACCACCATGTTCAAAGAAACGGATGTCTTCCGTGGCTACGACGGCGTCGACCACGTGACGCGGCAATGTGGCATAGTTAACATTGGAGCGTTCCTGTATGAAGTAGCGCCCCAGCAGCACACTGTCAGCACTATATACTTCTGTCGCCAGGGGATTTTCAACGGCCTTCAGCTCTTCTTTATCGGGAAGATGTCCGAGGGCCCCCGTCCATGTAAGTACAAACAGGATCAACACGCAGGAAACGGACGCTCCGATGAACGCGCCGGCGACATACATTACTTTTCGCAACGTCGTGCGGCTCTGAAACGAAACCCACACTTGACGCCAGGTTTCGCGGAAGCGCGGTAAAAAATAAAACTTCATTTTACGGTCTTTGGATAAAAAAACGCAGGATTGAATACAATGTTATTCAATCCTGTCTGATTGTAAGCCTAACCGACTTTTACTTCGCCAAAAAAGCAGTCAACATCCAGTGATGCTTTTCAAGCTTGTTAATAAACTTCTTGATCATCTCTTCAGTACCGGAGTCACCTTGTTCGGCGGCAGCGTGAACGGCGTCGGCCATAAAATGCAGCAAGATGGTAAAATCACTCAGTACTTCGCGGACCATGGTGCTGGATTCGAGATCTGTTCCCGTTTCCTTTATGGTAGAAACTGTCAGGTAATCTTTCAGCGTGCTGAAGGGCGTCTGGCCGAACACGCGGATGCGTTCCGCAAGCTCATCGATGTTCATGAGTGTCTCTGTATAAAGCTGTTCGAATTGTTCGTGCAAGTCGAAAAAATCGGAGCCTTTAACGTTCCAGTGGTAATTACGCAGTTTTTGATAGTGAACGCTATAATTGGCCAGCACTTCGTTCAGCGCATGTGAAATACGCTCAACTTCTTCGGGCGACCAGCCCAGTTTCGTGGGTTTTGCTTTTGCCAGACGATTGTCCATTTGGGTCTTGGCCACGTTCTCAACATCTGTTTTTGACTCCATACATGCTCATTGTTGGTTCGTAAACCTAGACGCAATTTTCATTCCCGCCAGCCTAAGACAAGCACGTTCATCTGTGAGGATATTTTTCCTCACTCCCCTACTTCACATAGGGGGCCAGCACGCGCGCCCAGATCTCATAGCCGTTAGCTTTCATGTGCAGACCGTCTTCGATGAACAGATCGCCTTTTACCTTACCGTTGGGATCGAGCATGGGTGTCCATACATCGGCATAGGTAACATGTTTATTCTTTTCTGCCCATGCTTTCAGCATGCCATTGAAGGTGGTATAGGTCTCTCGAAGATTCCAACGTGCGAGGCTCGGCTTGGCGGCGATGAAAACTACGTTTACCCGACGAGAGACTTTTTTGCGAATGAGGCGTAACAAACTATCGGCCTGGCGCATGACCTCTTCGGGCGTTTTGCCGGAAGCCAGGTCGTTGTCGCCTTCATAGATAAAGATCTGTTTGGGATGATAGGGTAAAATGAGCTTGTCGAAATAAAAGATCAGGTCACTCATGTGTGAGCCTCCGAAGCCCCGGTTTAGCACATTCTTGCCGGGAAATGACGAGGCGATGTCGGGCCGCCACAGGCGGACACTGGAGCTACCCGTAAACAATATGAGATTTTTCTTCTTTACCGTGGTGTCGCCCGCGACCAGATTTGTTACTTCTGTTTCAAAACGCCGTGGATCTTGTGCAACTGCTGTAAATTCCAGTAACAGCAGGCTGGCGATGAGGAGTAGGTTTCGCATTAAAAGGAATGGGATTATGTTGAAGAACGACTTGTAGTTATTCGAACAGGTCGGAGCTGAGGTAGCGGTCGCCCCGATCGCAGACAATGAATACAATCACTCCTTCGGTGATCTCGGAGGCGATCTGCAGGGCGGCGCTCAACGCTCCACCACTGCTCATGCCGGCCAGTACACCTTCTTCGCGCGCCAGCCGTTTGGTATAGGTCCGTGCGTCTTGTTCACGCACGTCCACGACGCGGTCCACGCGGTGCGGTTCAAAGATCTTGGGTAAGAATTCGGGAGACCACCGGCGAATGCCCGGAATACAAGAGCCTTCGGTTGGCTGCGTGCCTACGATCTGTATGGCGGGGTTTTGTTCTTTCAAGAAGCGCGACACGCCCATGATGGTGCCGGTGGTGCCCATGGCCGAGACAAAGTGCGTAACCTTGCCGGCGGTGTCACGCCAGATCTCGGGGCCGGTGGTGCGGTAATGCATACCGTAGTTGTCGGCGTTACCAAATTGATTGAGAATGTGATATCCTTCTTCGGCGGCCATTTTCTCCGCCAGCTCGCGCGAGTATTCGATGGTTCTGGCGGCCGGCGTCAGAATGACCCTGGCGCCGTAGGCTTCCATGGCCAGAACACGCTCGCGTGTGGAGTTGTCGGGCATGACGAGGGTCATTTCCAATCCCATGATACGTGCGATCATGGCCAACGCTATGCCGGTGTTGCCACTGGTGGCTTCCACCAGTTTATCGCCGGGCTTGATCTGTCCGCGTTGGAGCGCCGCGGTAATCATACCATAGGCGGCGCGGTCTTTTACGCTTCCGCCGGGGTTATTTCCTTCAAGCTTTCCGTAAATTGTTACCCGCTTGTTGACCGGGATGGTCTGCAGGGTTACGAGGGGCGTATTACCGATGAGGTCTGCGAGGTTCATATAAAGTCTGAAATTCCTTATTTGAATATGACCATGTCGGTCTGATTAGTATCGTCGTTGAACATTTTTGCCTGGTAGTAGATCTTCGAATGCGGGGGTACGCTGCGTGTAAGCCAGACATTGCCACCGATCACGCTGTCGTGACCAATGGTTGTTTCGCCGCCGAGTATCGTCGCGCCGGCATAGACGACGACGTTGTCTTGCAGGGTGGGGTGGCGCTTGCGCCGGGCGTCTTCTTTGTTAACACTAAGCGCGCCCAGTGTAACACCCTGGTATATCTTTACATGATCGCCAATGATAGTGGTCTCGCCGATTACCACGCCCGTCCCGTGGTCGATGCAGAAATAGTCGCCGATGGTTGCTGCCGGGTGAATATCAATACCCGTACGGCTATGCGCATGCTCGGTAACGATCCGCGGGATGTCTACCACATTCTGGCGGTATAATTGGTGTGCCATGCGATAGGCGGCGATCGCATAGAAACCGGGATAGGTACGTACCACTTCACCCGCGCTTTTCGCCGCCGGGTCACCGGCATACATGGCGGCTACATCTTGTTGTATCTTTTCAAAGACGTTGGGAAGGGCGTCAAAGAAATCGGCTGCTATCTGCACCGCGCTCAGCGTGCCGGTGGCGGCGTTGTTCTGCAGTAGCCGGGCAAGGTCGCGTTGAAGCCGCTCCATAAGCTCGGTAAATTGTTCCTCCGAGAGGTGTGCCAGCTGCGTGAAGTCAGCAAAGAGTGCTCCGAGCAATTCCACAAAGAAATGCTGTACTTCTGCCGGCGACGGGCAAGTGGGGCACACCAGGTGTGATTGATAGAGCTTTCGTACGAACGTTTTATCCATGCACGGGTCAGTCAGCTATGCTTGTTGAAACAAAAAACGAGAATTCTTTCCAATAACACACGTTTTTTAACAATCAGTTCCGGCGATTGACATCTTAATTCCGGGATTCCGGAAATCTTTATCCCGTATTCATAACCCTGCAGACGGGATTTTATCTATTAACCCAGCCAATTCAGGCACTTTTCATTTCCAACCGCCTCGCGGAATGATCGAGATATGGGGCATAGGTCGTTACCGTCAGGGTGTACAAGATCTGGGGTCGAGCCGGTTATTCAACAGAATCGATGCGGTATGTTTTTTTGTTAAACTGAAATTCATCGCCCACTTTCCGCCCGATGAGCAGGGTCCCGATCGGTGATGCCGGGGAGATCGCGAAGTATGCTTCTTTGCCCTCACCGAGTGCACCGGCGCTTACCGCTATATAGAAGTTTCCCTGCGTGGTTCTTACGGCGCTGCCGAGCTGTATGATCGGGGCGCTTCGCAGCGGGTCGATCTGTTCCAGTACTTGCTGAAGCTTTCGGTTTTCCTGTAGCTGCGCATTGAGCTTCTCCATTTCGTTTTGCGCCATGGCACGGGCGGTCTCATATTTATCGCCTGCGGTGCTTTTAGTCTCTTCATTGGCCGACTCTTTTACTTCTTCCAGGGCCTGGCTGATGTCCTGGATGCGACGCTGTACGTGGTCCCTGCAGAGCGCGTAAAGTTTTTGCTTGTGTGTGCTCATGTGTGTTTAAAAACGCTTCGTGAAATTCTACAATATTGATATTTTGGATACCATATTTCCTAGTATTATCATGATGAATCCTCCGAAATCATTCTTCCGGCTTCTGGCCATGGCGCTGTTCTTGCTACCCGGTATTTTACCTGCTCAGCAGAAAGAAATTGTCACTTTTCCGCTCCGCGGGTTTTGTATTGCTGCGCCGCGCCCGGCGGACGTCGATCAGTTCGTGAAGTTTATTTCGGAGGAACTGGTTCCACGAAAGGTAAATACCCTGATTTTACGGATTGACTGGAACTACCAGTTTGTTCACCATCCCGAGCTACGCGACAGCGTGGCCCTCAGCAAGGACGACGTTAAGAAGATGGTCTGGGCGTGTAAGCGCGGAGGCATTCGCGTGATTCCGCAGATCAACCTGTTGGGCCACCAGTCCTGGGCAGGAACCGTTCACAACCTGCTGCGGGTTTATCCGCAGTTGGATGAGACGCCCCACGTCAAGATGCCCGAAAAATATAGCTGGCCCAACGCCGACGGACTGTATTGCAAGAGCTATTGCCCCCTGCACCCGGAAGTGCACCCAATCGTGTTTTCACTGATGGATGAGATCTGCGACGCTTTTGAATCGGACGCGTTTCACGCCGGCATGGACGAGGTCTTCTATATCGGCGACGATAAGTGTCCGCGGTGTGGCGGCCGCGACAAGGCGGAGCTTTTTGCTGGTGAGGTGCGGGTGTTACGCGACTACCTGGCGCAGCGCAACCGGCAACTGTGGATCTGGGGCGACCGCCTGATCGATGGTAAGACTACCGGACTGGGGATGTGGGAGGCCAGTCTGAACAATACACACCGGGCCATCGATATGATCCCCAAAGATGTGATGATCTGCGACTGGCATTATGAGCGCCCTGATAAGACACCGGTATACTTTGCCATGAAAGGGTTTAAAGTGGCGACGTGTCCGTGGCGTAATCCATCGGTGGCCTTAAACCAGGTGGAAGACATGCGTACCTTCCGGCGGGATGCCACGCCGGAAATAAAGGAGAACTTTCAGGGTATTATTCAAACAGTGTGGTCGGACACGCGCAGTTTTCTGGATGGATATTATGGTAAGAAAAAGGACCCTGCGGACAAGGGCAACACGCCCTGGAATTGTTTCCGAACCATCTATTAAGTCGTTTTCGCGATGCGATTATCGTGTGTGAAATTGTATCTTTAGCACCCATGAACACCTATTCTATTCTGTTGGTTGAAGACGATCCAGACGACGTTGAGTTGATGATACAGGCGCTGCACGACAACGACGTGCCGTACCATATGGAGACGATCAGCCAGGGTGACAAGGTGGTGCCGCACCTGGAGCAATGTGAGACGCTGCCGGACATCGTTGTGCTGGATTTGAATTTGCCCAAACTTCACGGGCGGGAAATCTTAACCCGCCTCAAAGCGCAGCCACGCCTGCAAAGTCTGCCGGTGGTTATTCTTACGACGGCTTCTTCGCAGCCGGAGCGCGACCAATGCCTGCAGCTGGGCGCCGACCTGTTTATTACCAAGCCGTCTACTGTGAAAGGATTTAATGAAATGATTGCGGCTATTGTCGAATGCGTACGCCAACAGCCGGACTTGCGGCGCTAGCGCTACAGCAGATATCTTTCGATGGCCTGCGCCACGCCGTCGTCAATGTTGGCCTGCGTTATCTCTTTTGCCAGTACCTTTACTTCTTCCCGACCATTGGCCACGGCAATCCCCCACCCGGCCGCTGCGAGCATATCCATATCGTTATAGTTGTCGCCAAACGCCATAGCATTTGAGGCATTCAGGCCGTAGCAGGTTTTGAGCACCAGTGCCATGCCCGATGCTTTGGAAATGGCACGCGGTGCTATTTCGAGGTAGGTGGATTTTGATCGATAGGCGTGCACTTCTGTTGAAAAGCCACGTTCGAGGGCTTCTTGCAGCGAGGATATCTCTTCTTCTGGCCCCATACACATGACCTTATGGGCTAACCTGGTGTATGCCACCCACACGCCGCCGGGTATAAACCTGTTGCACCTGCGCCTGGCCCCCTGGAGAAGCTATGCTATGGCCGTCACCCTGACCGACGGCCAATACCCGGAAGGGCTTTGCTATGATATGTATGATCCATACCACTATTACCGCACACAGGTTGTCGACGGTAAGTCGTATTTAATTGCCGGTGGTGAAGATCACAAAACGGGGCATGAGGAAAACACGGAAAAGTGTTTCCGTACGTTGGAGGCACATGTTCGAAAATACTTTGCCGTTGAGTCGATCGCGTATCAGTGGTCGTCTCAATACTTTGAACCGGTCGACGGACTACCGTATATCGGCAACCTGCCCATGCATGGAAATAATATCTATGTGGCCACGGGGTATGGTGGCAACGGCATGACCTATAGCACTGTGGCCGCAGGCATCCTGCGCGACCTGATCACGAAGCAAGAAAATGTATACCAGGAGCTGTTCAGTCCTTCGCGCATTAAACCGGTGGCAGGCTTTACAAGCTTTATGCAGAACAACCTGGATGTGGCGAAAAACCTTATCGGCGGTTGGTTTGCCACGGAGGCCTTACAAGATCTGGCAAATCTTGCGCCCGGCGAAGGCCAGGTTGTAGAATACGAAGGCAAGTCGATTGCTTTGTCCCGCGACAGTGAAGGTGCGTTGCATGCCGTATCGCCGACATGCACCCACATGGGGTGCCATGTCGCCTGGAACCTTGCGGAGCAAAGCTGGGATTGTCCTTGCCACGGCGCGCGGTATTCGCCAGACGGAAAGGTGCTGACCGGCCCTGCCAGTGCAGACCTGGAGGTTGTGTCGCTACGCAGCGCGGTGGAGTCCAAATCGTAACGTTACCCTTGCCACTATGCCTGAAGGTCCGTCGATCATCATTCTGAAAGAAGCTGTCAGTGTGTATGCCCGAAAAAAAATACTGCATGCTTCTGGCAACACCCAGCAGTTTGATCCGGCGATGCTGGAAGGTAAGTCTATACGCAGCTTTAAAAGTTGGGGAAAGCATTTTCTAATTTGCTTCCCCACCTTTACGCTTCGAATTCATTTTTTATTGTTCGGATCGTATCTCATCAACGAACGCAAGGATAAAACCCCTCGTCTTAGCCTTCAATTCAAGAACGGCGAGATAAATTTTTATGCTTGCGGATTGCGCCTACTGGAAGAGCCGCTGGACGACCTCTACGATTGGGCGGCGGACGTGATGAGCGACCAGTGGGACCCGGCGCAGGCGCTGCAAAAGCTCAAGGACAATCCCGACATGCTGGTGTGTGACGCATTGCTGGATCAGTCTATCTTTTCGGGTTCGGGGAACATTATCAAAAACGAAGTGCTTTTCCGGACACACATCCATCCCCAAAGCCTCGTGGGAAAATTACCGGCGGCCAAGCGCCGACAGCTGATCGACGAAGTAGTCCGCTATAGCTTCGACTTTTTAGCCTGGAAACGGGAGTTCACCTTACGAAAACATTGGCAGGCGCACACTAAAAAGACCTGCCCGCGCGATGGGGCGCCGCTTCAAAAAGAGTATCTAGGCAAGACGAACCGTCGCACGTTTTACTGCGACGTATGCCAGAAGTTATATGTTTAGCCATTGTGAGTGGCATACTTTTTTAATTTTTCAAGGAAATATTATTCATTATGAATACGCGCATCTATCTATCCCTTGTCGCTTTCGCGGCCCTGTTGTCCTTCACCTCGTGCGGTAACAAGTCGCCAGACAGCACCGAGGCGGCCGAGGCTGAGAATGACAAAAAACTTGACACCCTCGATCTTGAAGCGGACGGCGAGTTTGCCGTTGCTGCGGCCGATGGCGGTCTGCTGGAAGTTACGCTCGGTAAGCTTGCGCAGACAAAAAGCGTCACGCCGGCAATTCAGGAACTGGGAAAGACTATGGAGCTGGACCACAGTAAAGCCAACGAAGAACTTAAGGCGCTGGCAGGGCAAAAGAATATAACATTGCCCGACTCTTTAAGCGAAAAGAGCCGGCGTATGGTAGACGATCTGTCTCAAAAGGCGGGAAAAGATTTTGACAAGGCCTATGCCGACATGATGGTGGACGATCACCAGAAGGATATCGATACCTTTCGAAAAGAATCTGAGAAAGGGAATGATGGCGATCTGAAGGCCTGGGCTACCGCTAAGTTGCCAATCCTGGCACACCATCTGGAGATGGCGAAGCTGGCCCGTGAAAGCATCAAAGAAGAGAAGAAAGCCAACTAACTTTACCGGGGCTAACCCCGGTTATAATATTGTGTTAGCGTACGCAGCGACTCTTCTGTCGCCGCGGTTATGGCGTGGGGCTCCATGCGCCAGCGCCAGTTCGCTCCCACCGACCCCGGTGTGTTCATGCGGGCATCGCTGGCCAACCCGAGAATGTCCTGCATGGGAACGATGGCCATTCGCGCAATGGAAGCATGGGCAAGTCTTACCAGGGCGGAAGGCACTGTGTTTATCTCTGCCGTGGTGCCGGTATACTCCACCACTGTTTTGCGGACCGCCGCATCCAAATCTGTAAACCACCCGCGTGTTGTATCATTATCATGTGTGCCCGTGTACACGATGAAGTTTGTGTTTTCGAAATTATGCGGTGCATAGGGCGATGATCGCAATTCGTCGCCGAATGCAAATTGAAGTACTTTCATTCCCGGAAAACCAAACGCATCGCGTAAAGCATATACATCCTCGGTTATTTCGCCCAGGTCTTCTGCTACGAACGGCAATTTCCCTAACGCTTGCCCTATCGTATGGAAAAAATCGGCCCCCGGGCCTTTTTGCCACTTTCCTCCTACCGCTGTTTCCGCATCGGCGGGCACTTCCCAATAGGATTCAAACGCACGAAAATGATCCAGGCGGACCTGGTCGTAAAGTTCAATATTTTTACGCAAGCGATCGATCCACCACGCGTATCCCGACTCTTTCAACTTATCCCAGCAATATACCGGCATTCCCCACAGTTGCCCCTGATCATTGAAATAATCGGGGGGCACGCCGGCGATATATTGCGGACGGAGCTTATCATCCAAACCAAACAGTGTTGGATTGGCCCAAACGTCGGCGGAGTCGTAGCTCATATAGAATGGTATGTCACCCAGGAAGCTGATGTCCAAACTACGGCAATAGGATTTTAGCCGCTTCCACTGACGATCGACTATAAACTGCAACCACCGCGTTTTGTCCAGGCGATCGCTATGCGCCTGACAGAATTGTTGCAACGCCTGAGGGTCGCGCATTCTGAATTCCTTCGGCCAGGATGCCCAGCTCTTTTCATGATGATGCTCGCGAAGTGCTTCGTAGGCTGAGAAGTCGCTTAGCCACGTTGCCTCCGTCTTCACAAATGCGTCGAGCTCCTGCTGCAGTGCCGGGTAGTTTCCTGTTTTAAAGCGCGTCCAGGCACGGTCATACAGCGGCTGTTTTATCTTCTTTACTGCAGCGAAGTCGATGGCTGCGGTGGCGGGCACTCTCGATGCAGCCAGTTCATCCGTTGTGAGCAGACCATCTTCTGCCAACAGTTCGGGACTAATGAGCCAGGGATTTCCGGCCATGGCGGAGTACGCACTGTAGGGTGACTCGTCACTACTTTGCGAGGTAGGGTTTAAGGGAAGAAGCTGCCACACTGTTTGGTGGGCGCGATACAAGAAGTCGGCAAAGGAATAGGCCTGCGGTCCCAGGTCACCGATGCCAAACACTGATGGCAGCGACGTAATATGCAGTATAATACCTGCACTCCGGCTGCTTTGCGGGGCAGAGGCACTTAATAAGCCTACGGGGCATATTGCGAGCACATCCTTTACGGCGATGTGTTTCGATTGCTTTGTTTTCTCGCGCGTGAATACATTCTGCCATGTCTCCGGCGCGTCCGGCGGCAGTTGCACACGGGTGTCCTGCCAATCCACAGGTTGGTCGGTGGCGTATAGTGGCGCGATCACTATATATTGTGTCTTTTTATATTTCCGTGAAAAGGCAATTATGCGATTACGGTGCGTACCTTCCACTGCCAGCGGTATATATTCACCTTGCGAAAAGACTTCTGCTGACGTGGCCCGCTCGCGAAACAGGCAGGCTGTTAGCCAAAGTTTTATTCCCGCGTCGTGGCGATCTTGCCAAAGCTGGCTCCAGATGCCGGCGGGGTCTTTGGCGGCAGTTTGTTCCAGCGCTTCCAACCGCGCCAGGCGGTGACGATAGTCCACCGGACGGCGGTTGTCCGGGTCGACCAGGCTCAGGTCCCACAGCTCACACCCCTGGTATACATCCGGAATGCCCGGACACGTGAATTTCAGCAATACCTGGGAGAGTGTATTTTGTAGGCCCGCTTCCGCCACGCGCGCGGAGAGCGCGCGGAATGATTTCTGCCACGTGCCTTGTTCTGCCAGTAGCCCCGTAGTGAATTTTTTGACGGCTTCTTCGTAGGCCTCATCGGGCGCGGCCCAATCGGTACGGCGTTTGGCTTCCCGGAAGGCTTTTGTGAAATAGGCTTCGAGCCGCTCGGGAAACTGTGCGTCGGACGATTGTGCCCCGATAAGGGTTTGGTATATAAAATACTCATCGTTTGCATCCGGGCAGTCTTTTTCGCGAAGGACTGCGTTTTGTTTCTGCCAGGTGCGCACTGCCTCTACCCAATCGCCGGCCAGGGCCGCCAATCCATTGAGACGTGCCCGCACGTCTTCCCCCCGTTTGGTATCATGCGTGGAAGTAGCATTTAAGGCCAGCGGCCAGGCTTCCTGCCGGTGTCTCATGATGTCGTGAAACTGTTCTACGGCCAGGCCAAAATATTCAGGCGAGTCGCCTACATCGTTGTGCCCCAGAAAGCGATTATAGGTATACATGAGCGTATCTTCTACGCCTTTGGCCATGAGCGGACCCGCAAACTGCATGCAGCGAAGAAAGAAACGGATGGCACGTGTATTGTATTCTTCGTCGCCTTCTTTCGTCGATTCCAGTAGTGCCTGTTCCAACAAACCAACGGCCGTGGCAAGTTGGGGCAAGTCCTGCTTTATATCCCGAAATAATGCGCGGAGCTGATGTTCGTCCGCCGGTTCCAGCGGAAGCTTGTTGCTATACGCACGATACGTTGGGAAACGGATCAACAGTTCTGCCAGACACGACTTAAGATCTTCTGTCGAGACTTGTTCGCGTTGTTCTTTCGGAATCAAGTTCAACTCCTGTAAGAAGCCGGAGAGATTGTTGAGCTCGCCCACCATATGGCGAAACAGGATATTAGCTTTTTTGGCGCGGATCTGGCCACGGATGGCCGGGTCGTCGGGCACGAGCGTGCTATAGAATGCCGAGAGTGTTTTTTCTGATTCGGGGGGTGTCAGCAGGTTGTTAACCCAAGCCAGAAATTCATACCCTGTGGTCCCTTGAATGGGCCACGCCGGCATATCCTCGTTCAGTTGCAGAATTTTTTCGGCTACGATGTACGTATCCTCTCCTACCAATGCTCGGAGGCGTTCGAGGTATTGCGTAGGATCGTACAAACCATCGATGTGGTCCAGGCGCAACCCCTGAAATATACCCTCGTCGACATATGTTTTTATCAGCATATGGTAGTGCTCAAACACTTTCTCATATTGCATATTCAGGCCGATCAGCTCGTTTACCGTAAAGAAGCGTCGGAAGGTTATGCGCTCATCGGTCTGATGCCAGGCACTGAATGTGTAATTTTGTTCGGCGGCAATGGCTCGTAAGAGTTCTTTATTGTCATTGACCGCCAGGATGCGTTGCTCGATATATTCCAGCATGTCTTCCTGCCGGGTGAGCGCTTCGAGCTGCAAGATCAGCTCATGCCACCGCAGCGTATAGGCCACGGGCTCTTCGACTGTGTGCAGTTCATCGATCTGATTGATGAACACATTTATCGCGTCAGGCATATCCGTGCCTTGCAAGATCGATGTATATGAGCGCGGATGTAGCGGATAGGCGTTGTCGTAGTACTTAAATACCAGTCGTTGTTCCGCACGCATCACCTGAAGCTCCTGGTTGAACAATACATCTTCCAGCGATGCACCGAGGATCGGCACGGTGAGGCGTCCATGAAAAAGCTCGCTTGACCAGGCCTGATCGAAGAAAGAAGCATAGACCGAGTTCCGACCTTTCTCGAGTACATCCATCAGCCAGATGTTTTCGGGATGGTAGGCCATGTGGTTGGGAACGATGTCTTGCAACCAGGAGATGCCGGCTTCACGCAACGTTTTGCTGATGCTGCGAAGCTGGCCGTCCGTACCGATCTCGGGATTGATGCGATGCGGATTGATCACATCGTATCCATGCATACTTCCGGGCACCGCCTCGAAGATAGGCGATGCGTAAACCGTTTTTACACCCAGCTTTTGCAGGTACGGTATAATCTTTTCAAAATCAGTGAAATTGAAATTCTTATGAAACTGTATGCGGTATGTGGCAACCGGATTAAACATAAGTCTTAGCGCAAGTATAAAATAAACGATTCAGGTTGTAGCGTGACATTACTGCCCACGGACGGCAAGGTGCCGGGCCCACCCCAACGGGTATCGGCGGAGTTGAGCACGCAATTCCAGGGGACGTCCGACTCCAGGGAGATGGATTGCGGGGACGTTGAGAAATTGAACAGGCACAGTGCATGTTCCTGTTCACACCAGCGGTCAAGCCGCAGTGTTTTCGTCTCCTCTTGTGCGGCGACGGCAAGTTGGTTCCTATTCGTGGACCGCAACGCCGCCGAACGTTTACGGATGGCAATCAAGGTCTGGTAGAACGCGAACATTGTCTTGTGTCGCGGTTCTTGCAAGCGTGACCACGCCAGCTTCGATTGCTGGAATGTCTCGATCGCTTGGGGATCCGGCGCCTCGCCTTCGTTGTGAAAAGCGGCGAACTCAGCTTTGCGCCCTTCCCGCACGGCGTCGATCAGCTTCTTTTCGCCATGGCTCACGAAGTATAAAAATGGATTGGTTTCTGCATATTCCTCGCCCATAAACAGCAGCGGCACGAAGGGGCTAAGCAATGTACTGGCGGCAAGCACCTTCAGCATCCCGAAACTTACCAGGCTGCTGGTGCGCTCACCGAGCATGCGATTGCCCACCTGATCGTGATTTTGCGAGAAGACGACAAATCGATCGCTGGGATGTCCATCTGTCTTTACGCCGAACGATCGCTGCCGATGCTCGGAATACATGCCGTCGTATACGTACGCATCGCGATAAGATTTTGCCAGGTGGGTAATGCCTTTAAAATCGGAATAATATCCTGTGGCAGGCTGGCCTGTCGTTACGCGAAGGGCATGATGAAATTCGTCTACCCACTGAGCATGCATGCCGTATCCCTGGCGATCCAGCGGATCGATGAACCGCGTGTCGTTCAGGTCGAGCTCCACGATGAGGTAATGTTTGCGGCCTGTTTGCGCCATTAGCTCATCCACATGCTCGCGTATCTCCCGCAGGATATGTTTAGGGCTGAAGTCACGGATGGCGTGTACAGCATCCATCCGCAGGGCATCTATGTGGAAGTCGCGAAACCACATGAGAACATTCTCTATAAAATAACTTCGTACGACGTCGGATCCGGCGTCGTCAAAATTGACGGCGTCGCCCCACGGAGTCTTGTACTTGTCGGTAAAATATTGTCCGATAGATGGCAGGTAGTTGCCCTCGGGGCCAAAGTGGTTGTACACCACGTCGAGGACTACGGCGATACCTTGTGCGTGGCATGCGTCCACGAGCTTTTGCAAGCCTTCCGCGCCGCCGTACGACGATTGCACGGCGAAGGGGAATACACCGTCGTACCCCCAGTTCCGGTCGCCAGGAAACTGTGCCACGGGCATAATCTCTATCGCCGTGATCCCGAGCTCACGCAGGTAGGGTAATTTTTCTTCGATGCCCTGAAAGGTACCGGTGGCTGAGAAGGTGCCGGTATGGATCTCATATAAAATATATTCTGCCAGCGCAGGATTCACCCACGTCGTGTCGGTCCACGGGAACGTCTCTATCTGACGGACACGTGATGGCCCATGCACTCCCTCCGGTTGATCAAGCGAGGCAGGATCGGGTACGGTTGTCTTTTGGTCGAGTTGAAACTGATAGGTATCGCCTTCGCGGAGCGCATTCGTCGACAGCTCCCAAAAGCCGTACGGCTGTTGCTGTAAGGGCTCATTGGCCTTGCCGGTGCCCCGCAGGAGCATTACTGCTTTTGCCTGCGGGGCCCATAGGCGTATCGATGCTGTGTCGGATGAATCAAACGTGACACCAATCGAGCGTTTATGAATTTTTACCGGTGCTATCATACACAATCTTATGCTCGAGCAACATGATGGATCGGCTCTCTACCTGAATGCTCTCGTCAGGAGCGTGCTTGCTGCGCGCCCCAATCTTGCTATCCACGGTGTTCAATACCTGCACCCAGTCTTTTCCATATTTTGCTGGCGGAAGTTTAAACTCCACCGGCTCGTGGTGAGCATTGAAGATGACATAAAAACTGTCATCCACGATCTGCTCGCCTTTGGGTCCGGGAGTATGTATACCCCTGCCGTTCAGAAATATCGCGAGTGTTTTGGCATAGCCATTATTCCAGTGCTCTTCGCTCATCTCTGTTCCATCTGGAAGAAACCAGACGATGTCCTCAAGGCCCGTACCTTTTATGGGCTGTCCCTGGAACCAGCGGCGACGGCAGAACATGGGGTGCTCTTTCCGGAGCTGTATGACGCCCTGGGTGAATTGCAGCAGATCATTGTCGGCACCCTCCCAGTTTGTCCACGATATTTCGTTGTCCTGACAGTAGGCATTGTTGTTACCCTGTTGGGTGCGGCTGATCTCATCTCCCGCCACCAACATCGGCACGCCCTGTGACAAGAACAGCGTCGTTAAGAAATTTCGCTTCTGCCGTTGGCGTAGTGCGTTCACGACCTGATCGTCGGTCTTCCCTTCGGCGCCGCAGTTCCAGGAGCGATTGTGGCTTTCGCCATCGTTGTTATCCTCACCGTTGGCCTCGTTGTGTTTTTCGTTGTACGACACAAGGTCATTTAGCGTAAAACCGTCGTGCGCCGTAATGAAGTTGATGCTGGCGGTGGGGTTTCTGTAGCCTCCTCCATAAAGGTCGGAGCTGCCCGTAAACCGCTGTGCAAACTCTCCGAGTATACTATCCTCTCCACGCCAGTAGTCACGTATACAATCGCGGTATTTGCCGTTCCATTCGGCCCAGCCGGGCGGAAAATTTCCGACCTGGTAACCACCTTCACCAATATCCCAGGGCTCGGCGATGAGCTTTACCTGTGATATGACGGGGTCCTGGTGAATTATATCAAAGAAGGCGCTCAGCTTATTTACTTCGTGGAGCTCGCGTGCCAGTGTCGAAGCGAGGTCGAACCGGAAGCCGTCTACGTGCATGTCGAGTATCCAATACCGCAGGCTGTCCATCATGAGGCGCAGTACGTTCGGCAGATTCGCGTTTAGTGTATTGCCCGTGCCCGTATAATCGAAATAGAACCTTTTGTCTTCTGCTAAGCGATAGTAACTGGCATTGTCAATTCCTTTAAATGACAGGGTTGGGCCCATCTGGTTCCCCTCAGCAGTATGGTTGTAAACAACATCGAGAATAACCTCGATGCCTGCTTTATGCAGATCTTTTACCATTTGCTTAAACTCATTAACTTGCTCGCCCAGTACGCCGCTGCCGGAATATCTAACCTCGGGTGCAAAGAAGCCAATGGTATTATAACCCCAGTAGTTTGTCAATCCCTTTTCTACCAGGTGCCGATCGGCAATGAAGTGATGTACAGGCATGAGCTCCACGGCCGTTATGCCCAGCTTTTGCAAATACCCGATTGTCGCCGGGTGGCCGATGGCCGCGTAGGTACCCCGTAGTTCCTCTGGAATCTCGGGGCACAGTTTTGTAAACCCGCGGACATGCGTCTCATAAATGATAGTGTTGTGATAGGCTATCTTCGGCGGACGATCTCCCTCCCAGTCAAATTCCGGGTTAATGACCACGCATTTCGGAAGAAATGGTGCACTGTCCGTTTCGGACATGCTCAGGTCTTCCGCCTCGTTGCCGGTCTCATATCCGAATAAAGCGTCGCTCCATTCGATCTTCCCTGCAATGGCTTTTGCGTACGGGTCGATTAATAACTTGGCCGGATTAAACCGATGGCCGGCAGCAGGATCATACGGTCCGTGTACACGGTAGCCATATAACTGGCCAGGCTTCGCATCCGGAATATATACGTGCCAGATCTGCGTCGAGCGTTCGGTGATGGGGATTCTGACAGCCTCCGTTTCGTCTTTTGGATCGTTAAATAAACAGAGCTCTACGCCGGTGGCATTTTCGGCATACAGGGCGAAGTTAACGCCCTTACCGTCCCAGGTGGCTCCCAGGGGATATGGACTTCCGGGATATACTTTCGCTTTAACTTTTTTTGCTACTTCGGGTTCTTTAATGTTCATACGTGTTCTGCAGGGTCATCGCCCAGGTGGGCATGTGAATCTCTCTTCTATCGGCTTCTGAGCGAAGGGCACCTTCTTGCTGTTCGGTTACGGGTGTGCGTTCGTATTTGCTGAGCTGATACGAAAAATCGTTCAGAATATTCATGTAGTTCATGAAGGCTTCATAGGGGGACGCAAACGGACTGAAGTATGCGTGCACTTCGCCATCATTACTTTTTTTAGTCGACATGTAATAAAAGTGGTCGCTCGCCTGCAACCAACGCCAACGCTCGAGTATCTCAGGGTTGTCTGTACTTTTAACATCCTGCTCCATGCGCAGCATGGTTTCGAAGGCGTCGCGCTGCATATCATTTCCCAGCCATGCGGAAAGGTCTCGCTCTTCGTCTGCCCAGGATATATAGGAAGGTACCGAAAGGCTACCGATAGCCGGTGTCCGTGCGATAACCTCCGACGGTGTAGACAATGTAAAGTGATGTTGTTTTATTACCGTCTGTAAAAACTTCTCGAGGAATTTCAGGATGCTTTCGTGTCGTTGATGCTCGCCGAAGGTTTCGTAGTCCATGCCAAGCACGACCAGCTGTTCGTGTGCCGGGATGCCATTCAGCCAGGACATGTATTTTTCAACCGACAGCGGCTGGTTGTTCTGGAAAAAACGGAATGCAATGTCATCGCTGAGTCGGTAATTACGCAGCAAAATCTTCAGGCCGGTCTGATCAGGGTGTTGATATAGGTAATGCGGGTTACGCCCATGCAATATTTTCTCTACACCGTCAGTAAAGATGCCGGTGAAGCCGAGGGCTTCTACACGGCGACCGATGTCGTCGCTATAGATCAGCTCCGTATTGCGAAATACGGTGGGCCGTATCCCGAAGTATTCGTGGATCTTCGCGACGTGATCGAGCACTTGCACCTCGAACTCATCGCCCGGCATCATGCAGGCCAAAGAATGCTGGTCGGTCTCCGCCAGAAATTCCACGCTACCGGTAGCGGCCAGGGCCCTAAAGCTATCCAACACTTCGGGCGCGTATTCCTTAAACTGATCCAGCGCCATTCCGGAGATCGAAAATGTGATCTTGATTCCAGGATGTTTTTGGATAAGCTTTAGCAGTAAGGCATTGGTGGGCAAATAGCTTTGACGTGCTACGCGCTGGACGATGCTGCGGTTGAGATCGTCATTAAAGTACTCGCCTTGTGAACCGATGTCGAAAAACCGGAACGGCCGGAGGCGGCGTGGTTGGTGTACTTGAAAGTACAATACTAGTTCTTGAGTTGGTTGTGCGTTAGGCATAGCATTCATGGTATCGCAATTATTTATTTCTTTGGTGCGGCCGCTGAGGAAAAAACTCCCCAGCGTTCGATATAGCGGTTTCCAATGTATCTACCGGACTTTACCGGTAAAAGTGTACGCTCAGCGCTCTCGGCCGCGCTGGGTTGCTGGCGTTTGGTCAATGAAATACCTGAGGCGGAAAGATTCCGGCCGGAAATCGTTGCTTTCATAAAGAGATTATTAAGAGCTAGTAATTGATGCCAACAACAGATAAAAACCTATGCCTGTGGAATGCACGGGACAGGTGCTTTTTGCGCGCTGAGATATAGTACTAGAAATGTAGCTGGAAAACGTATAAAATCCTACGGGTATCCCCGGAAGAATATCACGTCAAAAGGTGTGGATTTTACGCTGAAGTAGGGTTAACACGCATGGCGCGGATGCGGCCGTCTTCAAACCAGAATACGTGTTGAACATTTTTTATGGATATTATATTTCCCAAAAGATCACGGATGATCTGGTGCACTTCCACAACGACCTGGCCAGGCTCCGAGGCATCGCATTGGATCGGTTGCAGATGCGGATCAATGTACTCCCATTGTCTCTGCCAGTATTGACGAATCTCTTCGTGACCCAAAGCAAACCCGCCCTCCATGCCGTTTGCCCAGCTCACGTCCGGGTGCATGTGCTCCAGGGCCGCGTCAATGTCGCGGGCATTAATGTAATCGTATATTTTGTACAAAAGGGTCTTCCGGTCGGTTAGCAGCGTAGTCATAGGAAGATGCATTTACCGAAGATGCCTCTTCTCTCTTCTTCCGCCAACGGAATTGCCATGAATGAACCATTCGGGCGATAACCGTTGCCTATACACGGTCCACAGCCCGGGACTTATTCATACCGAAGTGATTTGGCGGGGTTTACACGCGCCGCTTTCAGTGTGTGTATGCCTACGGTCAGCAACGCTACGATCACGACCGCCACACTGGGCAATGCAAAAATCCACCAGGTCAGGGGAATGCGGTAGGCAAAGTCTTCCAGCCATGCATTCATCACACTCCAGGACAACGGTATCGCGAGGGCAATGGCGATGATCATGAGTATGAGATAGTCCTTGCTCATCAGGCGCAAGATGCCGGGTACGGAGGCGCCCAGTACTTTCCGTACGCCAATCTCCTTGGTTCGTTGAATGGCTGTGAGCGAGGAGAGACCGAACAGCCCCAGGCAGGCGATAAAGATGGCCAGCCCCGAGAATATGCTAAAGACACTCCGGAACTGTTTGTCGGACTGGTATTGCTGTTCGTAATGCTCGTCGAGGAAGAAATGGATGAACGGATTGCCGGGGAACACCGACTTCCACTCTGCTTCAAACCGCACAAGCGATTCTTTGACGTTGTCGGTGTTGAACTTGATGGAATACAATCCCCCGGGGGCGTTGTTGTATCGGAAGACGAGCGGGTCGTAGGCCTTCTTGAGCGACTCCTGGTGGTAGTCTTTTACAACGCCTGCTATGCGGAAGGTATCGCCCCAGAAAAAGATCTGGTCGTTGAGCGCGTCTTCGATCTTCTTAAATCCCATGAGGCGTGCAGCCGATTCGTTCAACAGCACGTTTTTGTATTCCTCTTGATTGGCGTCGGCGAATTCTCGTCCGGCCACGACCTCCAGTCCATAAGCTTTAATAAAGCCGCCGTCCATCATGATGACACGGTATTGTTTGGCATCTTCATCGGTCTGGCTAAGGGTACGGATGCCTCCGGCATTCCAGCCGGGTTGCCGGCCGGGCACTTCCGTCGATGCACAGACGCTTACCACTTCCGGATATTGGCTAATGCGCTCCTTAAACACCTGAAACTTGTCTTTATACGTCGAGTCGACGATGTTGGGTGAGTGAATGACTACGGTTTGTTGTATATCAACTCCGAGTTGCTGGTCTTGCATAAAGCTGATTTGCCGGTACACGGTAAAAGTCCCCACGATTAACGTGACGGATGCCATGAATTGTACCACGACCATGCCCTTTCTAAAGAACACACCTTTCGCTGTATTCTTAAATCGCCCCTTTAATACCTCCACCGGGCGGTAGGCCGACAGTACAAAGGCCGGGTACAAGCCGGAGATAATGGCTCCTATGATGATCGACGCAGCCGTCCAGCCCCAGAAGGATGGTTGCTGAAAGAGTGTATAGCCAATTTCGCGGCCCGTCAATGTGCTGAATGATGGCATCAGTGCGACGGCCAATAAAATGGCCAGTACTACAGCCACTACATTGAGAAGCAATGATTCAAACAAAAATTGCTGCACCAGTTGCCAACGGAATCCGCCCATTACTTTTCGTACGCCCACTTCGCGCGCACGCTCGACTGATTTTGCTGTGGACAGATTTATATAGTTGATCCAGGCGATGATCAGGATCAGCACGGCGACGATGGAAAGAAAATAAGTAGCCTGGCGATCGCCGTTGGTCTTAAACTCGCCGATGAAGTTGGAATCCAGGTGAATGTCGGTTATGGGCTGAAGATGGAACTTCATGTCGGCATTATATCGTTTCAGCTCCTCGCCTACCTTCTTTTGCGTATACGCCGGCAACTTGGCCTCCAATGCGTTTGCATTAGCGTGCTCATCTAACAGAATGTAGGTCATAAATCCATCCCACATCCACGAACGCATCGGATCGTTTTGCAATTTTTCCAAACTGGCAAAAGAAAAAAGTGCCTGGATCTGCATATGTGAGTTGACGGGGAGATCGTCAAACACGCCTGTGACCTCATACTCCGTCCGTCCGTTGTTCTTCATGACCTTTCCTACCGGGCTTTCGTCACCAAAGTATTTCTTCGCCAGGCTTTTTGAGATCACCATTTGAAATGGCTTTTTTAATACGGATGAGTCCTGGCCTTCCAGTAGCTGGATGGAAAATATGCGGAAGAAGTCTTCGGATGCAAAGAATACATTCTCTTCTTTGAAGTATACATCGCCGTGGGACAGCAGCGCGTTGGTGCCGGACAGCCGTACATAGCGCTCTACTTCGGGGAAGTCAGCTTTTACATCAGGTCCGATGCCTGCGCACCCGGAAGCCCACCGCGTAGCGAGCTCACCTTTATCGTACCGGTCCAGCTGTACCCGAAAAATGCGATCCTTTTTGTCATGGAAATCATCGTAGCTGAATTCGTGAAGCACATATTGTGTGATGAGCATACACGCCATCATGCCGATGGCCAGGCCGAGGATATTGATGGCGGTAAATCCCTTGTTGCGCGATATGTAGCGCAACACCGCTGTGAAGTAATTTTTGATCATAGGCAAGCAGACGTTAACAGGTATACCGGCCCTGGGCCGAAAGGTTACACCCTGTTGCGGCAAGTACGATGCCATATCCCAGGCATCTAAAATCGATCTATTGCGCGGATTTGTGTTACGACGCGGGCCACAAGCGAACACTATCTGTCCGTTCGCGGACGGTGATTAGATTCGTTTGGTGCTTTCCAGCTTGCGGTTGATGATGCGGATTACCTCGTCTAACTCGTTGGCGGCCTCTTGCAAACGGACGATAATCTCTTCATGTTCGTGGCGCAGCTCCTGAATCTTCGCCAGCTCTACCAGGCCTAATATTCGGGCCAGTGGGCCCCGCACTTCGTGCGCTGTAAAAAAAGCATATTCCAGCAGGCGTTGATTTTTAGCGGCGATCTCTTCGGTCCGCTCGCGTACCATGGATTCCAGGTTTTCGTTCATCTGGTTTATCTCGCGGTTGAGCTTCAGGAGCGCTTCTTTGGCTTCTGCGTTGCTTTTGTTCAATCCATAGAATTTGTACCCCAGCATGATCGCCAGGATCAATATCAGGCTTACGCCGGCAATAGCGATGTATTGCCTGCGCACGATGCGTTTTTGGAATCCCAGCTCCTGTTCTTTCTTTTCAAATTCGTAAATCACCTGTATGGTGGCAATCTGTTCTTTGCTTTGACGGCCAAAAATCTCTTGCTCGACGGCGGCCAACGCGCGGGTGTAGTACAAGGCCGAGTCAAGGCTTCCTGTCTTTTCAAAACATGTCGCCAGGAACCGCATGGCCTCTACTTCCTCCCGCCGGATATCGTGCCGATGGGCTACGGCAATAGTGGCTCGCAGGTAATGGCAGGCTGAGTCATATTGTTCGCTCGCGAGGAACAGCTCACCAAACTTTTTGTACGATGCGGCAATCTGCAGGTAGTCTTCTATGCGCTGTGCCTGCTGCAGGCCTTGATTATAGAACACGGTTGCCGTCGGAAAGTCTTTTTGCCGCGCATATACCTCCCCGATCTGCAGCAAGGCATGGCTGATGCCGATCTCATCGTGTAGTCCCCGATATCGTTCCAGGGCGGTTTGCCCGGCTTCCAGTGCCTGTGGATACTTGCCTGTATGGGTATAGTAGTCCGTCACCGACAACAGGGAGTTCGCAACGCCCAGGCTATCGCCCATTTTTCGCTTCAGCTCGATAGACCGTCGCGCGAATTTATAAGCTTGTTCGTATTCTTTGTTGATGTTAAAGATGAGCGCCAGGTTGTGCAATATCTTCGCCTCGCCGGCGGAATCCTTCAGGTCTTCGTAGAGCTTGAGGGATTGGTAATAATATTCGATGGCAACGGTGTATTCACTTCGGATATAATAGATTACGCCGGCAATCTTGAGTGCATCGGCAAGGCCTTTTTTATAGTGTGCCTCCCGTGCCCGCAGAATAGACTCACGTACGGTCTTCTCTGCTTCCTGTACGGAGGTGCGGGTGTAATACGTGGCGATATTGTTGAGCTGGTCGATTCGCTTAACCGGATCGCCTACCGCAGGCAATGATTTCAGGAGAGAATCTATCTTACTCTGCTGGGCGAAGCCGGCAACCGACAGGCCCAAAACACTTAACACAAGTACAGCAAAAATCTTCATCAGAACACAATACCAGCAGGCAAACCAACCGCTAATATAGGTTAAAATAATTCTTTTGCTATGCGATAGATCGGATCGGATTTTCCCATCGAGTAAAAGTGGAGGGTTGGAACACCCTTTTTAATCAATTCTTTCGATTGCTCGATACACCAGGCAATCCCGAGTTCTTTTACGGCAGCGTTATCTTTACACTTCTCCGCTTCATCGACAAGCGCCTCTGGTATATCGATGTTAAATGTTTTCGGCAGAATGGTCAACTGTCCCTTGCCCGTGAGCGGTTTGATCCCTGGAATGATCGGCACATGGATGCCAGCTTCCCGGCAACGGTCTACAAACTCAAAGTATTTCTGGTTGTCAAAAAACATCTGTGTGACCACATACTGTGCGCCCATGTCTACCTTAAGTTTCAGGTATTTGAGGTCTGTCTTCAGGTTCGGAGCATTGAAGTGCTTCTCGGGATAGCCGGCGACACCGATGCAGAAGCCTGTCGGCGCAGCCGTCTCAAGCTCTTCGTCGAGGTATATGCCGCGGTTCATTTTTACCACCTGTTCGAGCAGTTCAGACGCATAGCGGTGGCCGTCGGGCTCGGGGACAAATTTCGCTTCGCTTTTGATGGCATCGCCCTGCAGCAGGAGGACGTTGTCGACGCCCAGGAAGTGCAGATCGATCAGCGCGTTTTCGGTCTCTTCACGGCTAAAGCCGCCACAAATGATGTGGGGTACCGTATCGATCTTGTAGTGGTTCTGTATGGCCGCACAAATTCCGACGGTGCCGGGGCGTTTGCGGGTCGTGCTCTTTTCGAGCAGTCCCCCATCCTTTTTCTTGTATACGTACTCTTCGCGGTGATAGGTAACATCTATGAACGGTGGCTTGAACTCCATGAGCGGGTCGATGTTACTAAACAGGTTCTTAATGTTCTCGCCCTTCAGTGGCGGCAGAATCTCTAGCGTAAATAACGTCTTTCCGTTAGCGTTTCGCAGGTGGTCAATGACCTTCATAGCTCAGATTATTTTTCGTTTTGCAGTTATAGCCGTGGCCAGGAGTCTTACAGGTCGTAGCTCAGGTTGGGTGACAGCCACTTTTCGATTTCCTCCAGGGGCATGTCTTTGCGGCGGGCATAGTCTATTACCTGGTCTTTTTCGATTTTTCCAAGGCCAAAATATTTCGAGTCGGGATGTCCGAAATAAAAACCGCTGACGGCCGCCGCCGGATACATGGCATAGGACTCCGTGAGTTGAATACCCACTGGCTCGCAATCCAGTATCGTAAACAGCAGTTTCTTCTCGGTGTGGTCGGGACACGCCGGGTAGCCCGGTGCAGGCCGTATACCTTTATACTTTTCCTCTATCAGCTCTTCGCTGGTAAGCGTTTCGTCATGCGCATAGCCCCAGTACTCTTTGCGCACCTTTTCGTGCAGCAGCTCTGCGAAGGCCTCGGCTAACCGGTCGGCCAGGGCCTTTGCCATGATCTCGGAATAGTCGTCTTGCTCGGCCTTGTGGCGCTCGACGAGTTTCTCTAATCCAATGCCGGTGGTGACCGCAAACATGCCCAGGTAGTCTTTGCCGCGCTCGGGGGAAATGAAGTCTGACAGGCAGAAGTTGGGCAAACCCTGGGCTTTCTTGTTTTGTTGCCGCAAGAAGTGGAAGGTGGCAACTGGTGATGTATCACCTTGCTTCTGGAACAGATCGACATCGTCGCCTGTATTGACCGCCGGATAGAATGCCAGCACACCGTTGGCCTGCAAGCTTTTATCGCGGATGATCTCGTCGAGCATCTTGTTGGCGTCGACGTACAGCTTCCTGGCTTCTACCCCCACGACGGAGTCTTCGAAAATGCCAGGGTAGCGGCCCGCCAGCATCCACGTCTGAAAGAATGGTGTCCAGTCGATATACGGACGGATCTCTTCCAGCGGGTAGGCTATCAGTTCTTTTCTGCCCGTGAACGTAGGCGTGGCGTATTGCGTCGCGTTCCAGTCAATCTTTACCGGATTTTTCCGGGCCTCCACCAGGGAGATATAGTTCTTTGTTTGCTTCCTGTTTTCGTGATCGACCCGCAGTTTAGCATATTCATCCTTCATCTTTTTCTGAAAGGATGCGCGTGTCGTTGTGCTGATCAACTCGCTGGCTACCGGTACGGAGCGGGAAGCGTCGAGTACGTGTACGACGGGACCGTCGTAGACCGGATCGATCTTTACGGCTGTGTGGATGCGGGAGGTGGTCGCGCCACCAATCAACAACGGCAGGGTCATTTTCTCCCGTTGCATCTCGCGGGCCACATGCACCATTTCGTCCAGGGAGGGTGTGATCAGGCCGCTCAGGCCGATAACGTCTACCTTTTCCCGGCGGGCCGCTTCGAGGATTTTCTCGGGGGGCACCATGACGCCAAGGTCTACTACATCGTAGTTGTTACAGGCCAACACCACACCGACAATGTTCTTGCCGATGTCATGTACGTCGCCTTTTACCGTCGCCATTAATACTTTGGCTGCCGCCTGGTGGGAGGTGCCATTGAGTCGCTTTTCTTCTTCCAGGTACGGCGTGAGGTAGGCTACGGATTTTTTCATGACGCGCGCACTCTTCACTACCTGTGGCAAGAACATTTTGCCCGCACCAAAGAGGTCGCCCACGACGTTCATGCCGGCCATGAGGGGGCCTTCGATGACAAACAAGGGCCGGCCATATTTTTGCCGGGCCTCTTCGGTATCGTGGTCGATGAAGTCGATAATACCTTTTACCAGGGCATGTGTGAGTCGTTCTTCTACAGTACCTTTTCGCCACTCGTCATCCTGCTCTTTCTTTTTGGCCGAGCCCTTTACGGTCTCTGCCAGTTCCAACAGACGTTCCGTTGCGTCGTCGCGGCGATTCAGTAATACATCTTCGACGCGCTCCAGCAGCTCTTTATCGATCTGGTCATATACCTCCAGCATGGTAGGGTTTACAATGCCCATGTCCATGCCGTTGCGGATGGCGTGGTAGAGGAAGACAGAGTGCATGGCTTCGCGTACCTTCTGGTTACCGCGGAAGCTGAACGAAACGTTACTCACGCCACCGCTCACGTGCGCCCCGGGCAGGTTTTCGCGGATCCACTTAGTGGCGCGAAAAAAGTCTATGGCATAGTTCCGGTGCTCGTCGATACCGGTTGCTACCGGGAATATGTTGGGGTCGAAGATGATGTCCTGCGGCGGAAACTTCACCACGTTGACCATGATGTCGTAGGCTCGCTTGCAAATGGATATGCGGCGGTCGTAGGTATCGGCCTGGCCTTGCTCGTCGAACGCCATCACCACTACCGCATGCCCGTACCGTTTTACCAGTTTGGCCTGGCGTATAAAATCTTCTTCGCCTGATTTGAGACTGATGGAGTTTACAATGCCCTTGCCTTGCAGGCATTTTAACCCGGCTTCGATCACCTCCCATTTGGACGAGTCGACCATAACGGGTATGCGGGCAATCTCAGGTTCGGAGGCCATGAGGTTGAGGTATCGCACCATGGCCGATTTGGCATCGAGCATGCCTTCGTCCATGTTTACGTCGATTACCTGGGCACCGCCCCGCACCTGATCGAGCGCTACTTCGAGTGCTTCTTCGAACTTATCTTCCTTGATCAGTTTCAGGAATTTAGCAGATCCGGTAACGTTGGTCCGCTCGCCGATATTGACAAAGTTGGATTCAGGTGTAATTTCAACGGCTTCGAGACCGCTGAGTTTCAGTCGATAGTTCATAGTCAATTATCCAAAGCCCGTTTCCGTTGCGGGAAACCGGGAGGGGTCTGTTGTGTAATCTGTTTACTAATTATACCAGCTCGGGTTCTGTTACCTGCCGGGGCTTGTACTTTTTGGCGATCTCGGCAATGCGCCGGATATGTTCGGGCGTTGTGCCACAGCACCCACCGAGTATATTGACCAGCCCTTCCTGGAGAAACTCTTCGACCTGCGCGCCCATCTCATCGGCGGTCTGATCGTATTGACCGAACTCGTTGGGCAGGCCGGCGTTGGGGTATGCGCTAACAAAGAATGGTGCCTGTTCTTTCAGCACGCGCAGGTACGGGCGCAGCGCGCTCGCGCCCAGGGCGCAATTCAGGCCAATGCTTAGCAAGGGCACGTGCGATACCGAGATGAGAAATGCTTCTGTTGTTTGCCCGGATAGCGTGCGTCCGCTGGCGTCGGTGATGGTACCCGAAACCATGATGGGCAGCTCGCGGCCCATCTCGTCGAACAATTCCTGGACGCCAAACAAGGCAGCCTTTACGTTGAGCGTATCAATGACTGTTTCGAGGAGTAACATGTCTACCCCGCCTTCGATCAACCCCCTGGCTTGCTCTTTAAAGGCTATTACGAGCTCGTCGAAGGTAATGGCGCGGAAGCCTGGATTATTTACATCGGGCGATAAAGAAGCCGTCTTGTTGGTCGGGCCGATCGCACCGGCAACGAACCGCGGCTTGTGCGGCTCGCGGGCGGTGAACTCGTCGGCTACTTCGCGGGCAATGCGTGCAGACTCGTAGTTGATGTCGTACACAGCGTCTTCCAGGTGGTAGTCTGCCTGGGCAATCGTGGTCCCGCTGAAGGTATTGGTTTCAATGATGTCGGCGCCTGCTTCAAAATACAGACGGTGTATGTCGCGGATGATGTCCGGCCGGGTGATCGACAGGATATCGTTGTTGCCTTTTAGTGGATGCGTATGGTTCTTAAACCGTTCGCCGCGAAAATCTTCTTCTGTCAGCGTATGCCGCTGGATCATCGTGCCCATCGCGCCATCGATGATCATGATACGTTCTTTTAGGATGTCCTGGATTTTCATAAAGCCCTCTATAGTTTTCAGATTCGCGCTATCCAGAGAGCCGTGGTTGAGACGGGGTGCCTATCTTTTCCAGGCAAGGATGACCGGAGCCGGGAGTGGGATTTAGCACAACACCCTCTCTGCAAACGTTGGAGGATAGGATGCTAAGACTTCACAGGGCCCAATCCCTCCGTCTTTCTGAATAAGCCCTGCAAAGAAAGACAATAAGCGCTTAAAATAAAAAGGCAATAGCTTAATTTTGACACACATGAAGCTCGCCGCGATCGACATTGGTTCCAACGCCATTCGTTTTCAAGTCTCCACTGCGTTGGATAACACCGCGCAGGTTGTTTTTAAGAAGCTCGAGTATGTACGCTTCCCGTTACGCTTAGGGCATGACGTTTTTGCGACAGGCCGGGTCAGTAGCAAAAGCATGGAGAAATTCCGTAAGCTTATGGCCGCCTACAAGCTGTTGCTGGAGCTTTACGAAGTGGATGATTATATGTTCTGCGCCACGTCAGCCATGCGTGAAGCCGAAAACGGCGCCGACCTTGCGCAACGGGTATTGGATGAGCTTGGCATTGTCATTCATATCATTGATGGCAACCGCGAAGCCGAGCTGATCAATCGCGCCATCCACTCCTACCTGACGGACAAGACCTACCTGCACATCGATGTCGGCGGCGGTAGCACAGAGCTCAACCTCTATGCGGCGGGGCAGAAGATCCAGACGCGATCGTTCAAAATTGGCTCAGTGCGGGTGCTCGAGAAAAACGACTCGCCCCAGGCCTGGGAGGACATGGAGCGTTGGATCAAGGACCATGTCAAAAAAAGCTATGGCAAAGTAACCGCTGTTGGTACCGGTGGTAACATCAGCAAGCTTTTCGAGCTGGCGCAATCCAAGCCCGGCAAGACGGTCTCGCTGCGGAAGATCCGGGAGACACGTGAAATGGTGAATGCCTATTCGATCGAGGATCGTATTTACAAATTGCAGATGAATCCCGACCGGGCGGATGTGATCATCCCCGCCAGCAATATCTACATCAAAGTGATGGAGTGGGCGCATGCCACCAGCATTCTGGTGCCCGAGGTCGGTTTAAAAGATGGCATCATGCTGTATCTCTACGAGAAGAACAAACTACAGCCGAAGCTGTTCTGATCAATACCTCCGTTTTCTCGGGTCGTTGGTGCTCTTTCCCTTTTTACGATTTTCGACCTTGAGGTCGATGAGATAGGCCAATGATACCCGAAAGCCCTGGTTGCGTACCTTTAGCGGCTCCTGGAATGCTGTCAATGTGGGATCAAAGGCGCCATAGCTTTCGCGACTGAGGTAGCTGTGGCCGAGCTCGTAGCGAAAGGTCAGGACGATCTCACGGTCCGGCACAGGCTCAAACAGAAAGCCCGCGGTGAAGTTCAGACCGAGCTGCAGGCGCGTTGGGTCCTGCACTACCACTTCGTGCTGCTGCGCCGATTCCGGATCTTTATTGAAGACGACGCTTACCGGCACAATTGCCGTGCTGTTATGAAACTCGTGTGTGTCTGTACTTTCAAGCGTACCTTTACCTCCCAGCCAATAACTGATGTTGGGACCAATGCCGAGTGAATATTTAAATTCTTTTGTACCCGCGTGGCCTTTGAAATACGCTGTGTAGACGATGGGTAGCTCGATGTAACGATAGGTCATATCATATTTCAGAAACTCATTTTTGCCTTCCATTTCCCGGCCTTTCGTGGAATAAATCAGTGAAGAATGAAGAAAAAACCGCTTCCGCACGCGAAATGCGCAATGGGCGCCAAAGTGGTAACCATACTTTCCCTTGATCTTGTACTCGGCTTTTTCATCTTTCTCGCCGAACGAGATCCAGGAATAATTCGCGCCGGCCACGGGTCCTACAAGAATTTGTGCGTCAGCCACTTCGGCAACAGTCAAAAGCAGCAGAAAAAATACAGGTAAACCTATTTTCACTATAAGTGTAATTTGAAATCTATTTAATTCGACACAAAAATACTTCATTTCATCCAAGTTAACGCGGCGTGTCTGCCAATAAACCGGAAAACCGCCGTATATTCGTGAGTTTACTGCAAACGTACTTTAAAACCTGATGCATCACTCGAAGGCGATGGCATCGGGGTGGCTAACCTGGCGACAGGACCTGATTTTTTGGTGACCTTCGGACTATTGCCCATATGAATGGACGTAGATGATTTATTTTTTTAACTTCTGTGTTGCCCTCTCTCTGCTTTTTTGCATGACGTCTGTCCATGCCCAGAATTTCCCTGTTTATAATAATTTCTTCATCAACCCGTACCTCTATAATCCTGCTGAGGCTGTCACGGACTACACGTATGTGTACGCGTTGCATCGTCAGCAGTGGACGGGTATTGAAGGTGCGCCCACGGTTTCGACACTGACGTTTAACACGATGTTGAACGAAAGCCGGGCGGGTTTTGGCGGCAAGATCTCCCAATACAAAAGAGGGTTGCTCACGACAAATGATATTACTTTATCCTACGCGTATGCCATGCCCGTGGGACAAAAAAACTGGTTGATGTTTGGGCTCTCAGGAGGTGCTATCTCCAATACGATTGACATGGCCAAGGTAAGCGATCCAAACGACCCGGTGCTACTGGAGTATACTGCTAACAACATGCAGCCGGTATCCAGCTTTGGTATGCTATACCGATCGGGTTCCGGTTTTAACCTGGGCTTCTCGTTGCCGCAACTGTTTCCGCCGAAATTCAACAATCCTGGTAGCTTTACCAATACCACGGTATCGCCAGCCGACAATGTTTTTGTGACCGTTTATTACAAGCGCAAGGTTGAAAGTAAAATCGTCAGCAAACGCAGTGGCAATGTCAAGCGCAAGGTGAAGACAAAAGAGACGATCGCGCCGTTGGAGTTTTACTTCAATTACAAATATTCGAAGTTTGGTACAAGCCAATTTGAGTTGCTCGGAAAACTCAACCTGTCAGAACATTTCTGGCTGGGTGGCTCCTACCGTTTGCCCTATGGGTTAACCGGCAACACCGGATTTAAGATAAACCGGTTGATACTCGCGTATTCCTATGAGCCGGTGAATCAGCCGGAAGAGGGCTTTTCACAGGGCACACACGAGTTTATGCTGGGGCTGCGCCTGGGGCAGAAGAAGAAGTTTAAACGGGTTGCGCCCGTGCTGCGCTCTACGCTGACGAAAAATCCGGCGGAAAAACATACGGCACGCTTCCAGGAAGGAACAACAGATCCGAACGAGATCAACCAGACCGAGTCCGCTAATAAGCGTTACTTTGTGGTAGTCAAGGTCTTTGTTGATTTTAACCAGGCGGACGCCTATAAGCGCCGGCTGCAGAATGAGCAGTTCAACGGCGACATTTTCTACAACCCGCAGGACCGGAAGTACTACGTGCACGTACTGGAAACGACAAAGGCGTCGGAAGCACACGAGGAGATCAAGAACCTGAAAACCTATACCAAAATCAAGAACGCTCGTCTTCTGGTGGTTACCGGGGAGAAATAGAATGCATCTATAGTCCGAACATGAAACAGGCATTGGCACCGACGGTAAAGACCTCTCTCCTGGCCGGATTTTTCCTGCTACTGGCTACCACTGCATGGGCTCAGCGCCCTGTGATCCAAGGCGTTGAGCAAGTCTCCGGCAGCACCGGTCAGCTCGTGCTGATCAAGGGCACCTCCTTTGGAGGTGATAAGACCAAACTACAGGCCCGTTTCGGTGCTACGCCAGGAATTATAGAGTCCGCCACCGACCAAACAATAAAAGTGCGCATTCCGGCGGGAACTACGTATCAGCACTTGTCGGTAACCAATACAACGTCTCATCTAACGGCATATTCCCCTAATCCTTTCTTACTGAGCTTTAGCGGCGAGCATCCCTTTACGGCCGCTTCCCTCGACGACCAGCAAGACTTCTCTGCTGACAAGGGTGTCGAAGATATCTGTCTGTGTGATCTCAACAACGACGGCCGCTCGGAAGTTATTACAACCCACAACAGCATAAATACACTTTCTATTCATCGTAACACCAGCACACCCGGCACACTTGCCATGAACCGAATTGTCTTGCCGGGACCCGGCTTCAGCACGCTTTCACTTCGTGTGAAATGCGGCGACCTGAATGGTGATGGCTGGCCCGACCTGGTTGTTACCGGTACCGGGAGCGCCAGCGCGGCTGAAAAGATTTTTGTACTCCAAAATTCGGGTGGCTCTTCTTTTACCGTGATTCCCATCACCATCCCGGGCTGGGCCATGTCGGATGTTGAAATAAATGATATCGACCTGGACGGACGTCCCGATCTTGTCATTTCAAACCGGACGGAAAACAACACGTTAGGCGTTCTGCGCAACACGAGCGTGGGAACTACGATCTCGTTTACCGAGGCGCCCGTTGTACTTGTTGCTTCACCGGACGTCGTTGGATCAACCTCGGTTTTCAAAGGAACAAATGCTCTTGCCCTTCAGGATTTGAACGGCGACGGCCTTCCCGAGATCATGATAAGCCTGCTTCAGGAACCCAACCACAACAACCTGTGGATTTTTCCTAATCAGAGTCACGCGGGGGTTGTCAGTTTTGGCACGGTTGCCAAGCATTCGCTAGACGGTTTTACCGTGCAAAGCATGCGCGTGGGTGACCTCGATGGCGATGGAAAGCCCGATGTTGCTTTCAACAGTTTGATTGGCGGAACGTACGTTTTGAGAAACACCGGCAGCGGCTCGTCGTTCAGCTTTACATCCCTTCGGATTAATTCGGACGGACAAATGAACGGCATGGACTTTGGCGACATCGACGGCGACGGCAAGACCGATATCGTCCTTGCTAATCAATTTAGCAAAGTACTCACCGTTCTGAACAATAACAGCACCCCCGGCGCGCTATCCTTTACTCCTACCGGTATTACTATCCCGTTGGTCAGTAAATATGTGCGTATAGGCGATATGGATGGCGATGGTAAGCCTGATATTGTTTTTCCCGGTGCCGATGCCACGGCACCCCTCGTCTCGATTCTGCGGAACAAACATTGTGTGCTTCCCAAAATCGAACCGAAAGAGGATATCATCCTATGTACCGGAGTGGGCACGCATATACTTACCGCGACACGGACTCCCGGCGCGTACTACGACTGGAAGAAAGATGGTGTGACCGTGGCGTGCGGCAAGGAGCTATACAGCCACACGATCAACACCGTTGTGGCGAACTCCGGTGACTACACCGTAACGATTCGCACAGAAGGGGGCGCCTCTTGTACTGCGGGCAGCTGCGCGTTGACGTCCGAAAGCGTTACCGTTACCATTCAATCTGAAAGTGCCGTAACGCTTAGCCCTTCGAACAACGGCCCGGTTTGTAAGGGTACGAATATTACACTTTCTGCCAACGCATCCGGCAGTGTTGATTCTTACAAGTGGACGGGGCCTAACTACACACAAACTACTACCAGCAACTCGCCTCCTGCATTCGCTGCTACAGGCGTTGCGCAGGCGGGTGAATATACGGTTGAAGCTACTAAAAACGGCTGCGTCGCGGGCCGGGGCATCACCGTTGTCGAGGTGATTGAAGTGCCCGCCACAAGCTTTAAGATCAGCGGCAAGGCGGAGATCGTTGCGTGTGTCGATGACACTGATTTTACGTTGCAGCTTGACGAGGCACCTCTGGCCTTTACCTATAAATGGTATAAGCAAGGCAACGCCACCGAGATTGGAACAGGCGCCGTGTCTCCGCTTATTCTGACAGAATCAAGCTCTAACGGCAGCTACTTTGTAATAGCCAGCAGTACGGGATGTGGTGATCCCATTCCAACGGACCCTGTGAAAGTGACTATCACCACGAAGCCGCTGGTGAGCTTTACGACCTCTTCTCCTGACGGCACCGTCTGTAAAGATCAGCGCATTACGTTTACCAGCACGGCTACTACAACTGCCCCGCCTGTCTATCAGTGGAATTTCGACGTTGGCGGTACGAATGCCCAAGGCCCAAATGCTCCCACTGCCGAAACCAGCTATTCCACAACCGGGTCAAAGACCGTACGGTTGTCAATCCATTACGGCAACAATGTCTGTCTGGCTATATCCGAGCAGCCTATTTCCGTGACCCTACCCCCTGGGGAGGTATTGATCGAAAACCCCGAAGGCCTTGACGAGTTCTGCGAGGGAGAAACACTCTTGCTGGAAGCGTCCAGCACGGCGGATGTTAAAAGTTATCTTTGGTCGACGGGGGAAAATACAGCCTCCATTGCGGTTCCGGACGGAGGTACTTATACGGTAGACGTCGCCTTTTTAACAGGGTCATGTGTCGTAACCAAAAGTAAACAGGTTACACAGCGCCCGGCTCCGGAGGTAATTGTAACGGGTACACCCGAACGGATCAATGAGGGCGAGACGGCGCAGCTGACAGCTTCCGGTCTTGACACGTATCAATGGACGCCAGCCGAGTCGCTTTCAAACGCAACGGTCCCTAATCCTGTTGCTCAGCCGGTTACGACGACTGAATATACAGTAACGGGGGTTGGCGCCAATGAATGTCCGGGGTCAGGTATCTTTATATTGCAAGTAGTCGGCGAAGCCATTGTCAACAAGTTGAATCCCCATAACTTCTTCTCGCCCAACAACGATGGCCCTAATGAACAGTGGCAGGTCGATGAGATCCTTACCTATGCGCAGTGCGGAGTCACTGTTTATGACGACAAAGGTGTGAAGGTATTTGAGGCCAAACCTTACCACAACGACTGGAACGGCACCTTTAACGGTAAGCAATTGCCCGACGGCGTTTACTTCTATATTATCCGCTGCGACGGCGAAGAAAGCACTCCACGCGCGGGCAGCATTACATTGCTGCGCTAGGGTATAGCCACCGTCTGGCGGTGGTTTTTTACAGGCCGTCGATTAGCCCCCTGGCGGAATAGTCAAATCGAGTCCAAAACTTACATAGCATGGTTACAATCCTCCTTATCACACCATAAAAGTGTAGAGGTAATACTTGTACTGACTACATTATATCTACATAAAGTGTCACTACGGGTAGGATACCTTACATGACCGGTTACCAAAATATGAATTTCAGAGCAGCCATATTTAGGGGCATGTGTTTTAGATTTGTACATAATTTCTTTTCGCCTATGAAGAAGCTTTTCTTCCTGATCACCCTGTTCTGCCTTAGTGCTGGTTATTCCTATGCACAGGAGATTTGCAACGACAACATGGACAACGACGGCAACGGTCTTATCGACTGCCTTGATCCATTGGAGTGTCCCACCAAGACATGTGAAATCTGTGACAACGGTATCGACGATGACGGTGACCGATTTATTGATTGCTACGACAAGGAGTGTGTCCTGAGCCAGGTCTGTAAAGACTTCTTTATCGGTAAACCTGTTACGTGTAACGTTAAGCCTGAGACCTTCCCTCCTTTTGAGATGAAGCTTAAATTCAAGTCTCAGCCGGGTACAGCTAACCACGTGAACCGACTTATTGTTGGCGACGTGGATAGCGATGGCGTTCCGGAGTTGGTCACCACTTTCCGTAACGGCGACGGTAGCCCTACCGAAGCGGTTCTGAACGTGCTGCAAGCACCCACCACGGGTACGACGCTTAACATAGATAAACAGATAAACTTATTGGCCGACGGGTTCAAACCGACGTTTGAAGACATTGCCATGGGCGATATTAATAAGGATGGCTGCGTGGAGTATTTCGTCTTGCACACCGACTCGGATGGCGTTGGCTACAAGCTCATTGCGTATGACTGTACCGGTAAAAAAGTTTGGAATAACGCGATATCTTTTACGTATTATCCCGGCACGCTTGGTCTGACTGACTTCGACGGTGACGGTGCAGTTGAGCTGTATGTTCGCACACAAATTTACGATGCGCACACAGGAACCAAGATGGCCGAAAACCTTTTTAATAATGACATCAAGCAAAATAGCAACGCGCCGATCGCAGCCAACATTCTGACAGCCTCCCCCGCCCAAGAGCTAATTGCGGGTTGTCGCATATACACGGTCAATATCAATCGTCCGGCAGCACCCGGAGTTACGCTTCCAACTGCAGTCACGCCACCGGTCAATGGCTCGACGATGACACTTACAAAGAGCGACCCAAGCTATTTCTTACGAACCGGCCGTACCTCTGGCAGTGGCACAAGCATAGCCGACTTTAACCTTGACGGTTTTCTGGATGTAGTGGCGGTGGGATCGACGAGTGGGAACGATCAGAATACAACAATATTCTTTTGGGATGTTGAACACAATGTCGTCAAAACATATCAGGATGGCAGCATCTATGCAAACGGTTGGAAAAATGGTACGGGCCGTATCAACATCGCCGACATTGACGGTGACGGTAAGATGAATGCGGTGTATGTATCGGGTGGGCAGCTGTATGCGCTCAAAGAAGGAGCCAGTAACCTCGAGCTTCTTTGGAGAGAGAATGTAACTGAACAGACGTCGGGATATACCGGCTGCACCATGTTTGACTTCAATGCCGATGGCAAGTCAGAAATCGTCTACCGCGATGAGGACTATCTTTATATTTATACAACCACCCTGGTAGCCGGTGTCGCCAAAGTAACGCGCAGTACGCCGATCCGCTGTGCGTCGCGTACGTCGAATGAATACCCAATCGTAGCGGATATGAACGGCGATGGCTCGACCGAGATCTGCGTTGTCTGTGCTTCTGACGATAGCCAGCCTGGCGCCGGCATGGGTCTTTTTACTAACGCCGAGGTGCGCGTGTACGAGTCAGCCAACGTACCGTGGGTACCTGCCCGTAAGGTTTGGAACCAACACGGTTATTTCGTGGTGAACGTCAATGACGACCTGACCATTCCTAAACAAATCCAGCAACATCACCTGGTATATTCTGACAATGCTATTTGTGCTGTCGATAAAAAGAGCCGGCCGCTGAACAACTTCCTGAACCAGGCTCCTTTCCTCAACTCGTACGGATGTCCGTCGTATGCAGCGCCGAACCTTTCGGTTGTGCCTTTTGATCCGAGCGATCCAACGGCGCCTCAGATGCTGATTGACGCGCCTACCTGTCCGGACAAGAACATCGGTGTTACATTCAAATTCAGGAACAAGGGCGACATTTCTATCTCGGGTGGGCTGAACATCACCTTCTATAATGGAGATCCTCGTACCGCATCTGCGGTCAAAATCTCTACCACGAAGATCACATTGTCGGACATGAATCCGGGTGATACGATCACTCAAAAGCTTACGATTGCGGGGAATGGATCACCCTTCACGCTGTATGTTTCGCTGAACGACAATGGCACTACCATTCCGCTGGATATTACCAAGCAACCCGGCCGGATCATGGAGTGCGACTACGGCGACAACTTGCTGTTTGCTCCGGTTGATCCCGGCCTGGCGGCTCTTACCACGACAGCCATAGACAACTTAAAATGTCCTTCGCCTCCCGGGGGGGTGATCATCCCGGATAAAGGGATTGCCAAGGCTTATGGTCCCAGCAAAGACTCCGTGAATTATACCTTCTACTGGTTTGACGGCCACGACGCAGGCGCGCCTGGCACAGCTGACCATGTGGGCTTTGCCTATAGCGGGCTTGCTGCCGGAGAATATACGGTATATGCTGTGCACAAAGCTGCAAAGTGTGGTTCTGATACGGCGCATGTTATTATCAACGACAAGCCTGCTCCCACCATTACCGTATCCATTGACATCATCACCGATCTTACGAATTGTAAAAATCCGAACGGCCACTTGCGTGCCGTGTTGACCGATCCTACCAAATATGACATCACATGGTTCCCTGTATCCCTGAGCGATACCCTGGGCTTTAGCCCGGACCTGGATGGGCTGAGCGAAGGCAGTTATACGGTATGGGTTCAAGACAAAAAAACCGGCTGCCCCAGTTTGTCGACGGCAGAGGTTAAGAAAGTTATCAACCTACCGGTTATTACCACTAAAATTGATACCATCAAATGCTCGAATGTTAATTCAGGCAGGATCGAAGCCCTGGCCGACGGCCAAACAACAGGCTATACCTTCAACTGGTACAATGGTTCGACAGTGAAACCAACGCCGGACAAGGCCAACTCGCCGTTCTATGATAACCTGAAGGCGCAGAAGTATACGGTGACGGCCATTAACAATACCACCTTGTGCGAGTCGAAAAAGACCGTATGGATGACCCAAACCACCCCGCCTAAGATTACCAGTCTGGTGAAGGACGATCAGCTGTCGTGCGACAAAGATAATCCGACCGGTGAGGCTACGGTTACGGCTACGGCTGCGACCACGCCTGTTGTCTACCAGTGGTATACAGGGAATAGCACGGCCGATGTCAACAAAATCCCGGGCGCGACCAATGCCACAGTTACAGGTTTGAAGGCCGGACTTTATACAATCAATGTGGTAGAGTCAACTACGGGTTGTTCCAAGTCTGACACGATCCGTGTGCTCGACAGTCGTAAAACTGTAGTGGTAGTGCCTACTCCTACTGCGAAGAGCAGTTGTGCGCCCGCCAATGGTAAAATTGAAATTACCTCGGTGAATGTCGGTACCAGCGTGAGCGATTACACCTTTATCTGGACGAATATCAGTGATGATCCTGAGACCACTCTGCCCGACACCGATGGTACGGTAGAGGGGCTCGAGCCCGGCACTTACCAGGTTGTTGCTGTCCATACACAGTATACCTGCCGGTCGCTGCCTGTTACTGTGAAGGTGGCGAACAATGTACCGAAAATGGTATTGACCAACCCCAATTTGAAAGCTGCATCGGACTGTCAGAATAGCAAGGACGGTATCTTTACTGTGGAAGTAACCGCGCCTACGACGCCCAGCAAGTTTAATTTTGCCTGGTACGATATTGATGGTAGCAGTTTGCACGAACAACTTGGCGTGCTGCGTGATTCTATCATCAATGGCACGGGTCTTTATTCCGTCAAGATTACGAATCCGGACAATGGCTGCGACACGACAGCCTATGGCACCATTCCGTTCCTGAACGGTCACTCCATCACGCTTACCCACGAAGACATTATCAAGTGTAAGCCGAATCCGGGTGGTTCCATCGACGTGACGCTGAGCCCCTCTCCCAATCCTCCCGGTACCTATACCGAGGCTGACTACGAGATACTCTTATACAGGGCTACGAAAGATCCGGATGCAAAAAATCCCTATAACGTACATACGCCACCGTTTTTTGAGGGTATCATACCCGGCGCTGTTCCTGCCACCCCAAATAAATATAAGACCGACATTGGCCTCGACAAAACCACTTACACCGTTGTAGCCGTGAACACGAAGCTTGGCGATCCCTTGCTAGGTTGTCGCTATGCGCAAGCCGTCTTTATTGACCGCAAGGAGTTCAAGCCTGAGATTGACGCAACGTTAACCGGCATTACGGCCAATATGAACTGCGATGCCTCCATCATTAATGGCACTGGCGTTATAACAATCGCCTTGAAGCAGGAAGAGGTTGCCGCCGACCCAGCCAACTTTACATTTGTCTGGACAAATAAGGATGACAACTCTCCGGTACCCGCCAGCAAGAAATTCGGGATCAATAATAAGGACCTGCGTAATATGGTAGACAATGAGCTTGGCTATGAGGTGGTCTTTACTACCACAACAGCGCGGAATGAAGGTTGCTCCGGACGTGCCACATTCCTGATCCCGGCGATCGAGCAAGATCTTCGTCTCATGGACGGCGACTTCAAAACAAAGGCTATTACCCAGTGTATTCCGGGGAGCCCGACATCAGCTATCATGACCAACGGATCGGCTGAGTTTATTGAGCTTCAGAAAGACGGCGTGCCTGTAGCCGCTCCGTTCGCAGGCTTTACGTTCTCGTGGCTGAACCGTGCCACCAACACCCTGTTGCCTTCTGTCACCAACCCTATTGTCAACCTGGATTCCGGAAAGTATACAGCTATCGCGAAATATAACGCTACAGGTTGCGATGTGAACTTTGACTTTGTGATTCAGGACAGCACCCTCGGTACGGTGGATGTCGTACTGGAGAGCTTCCGCACTGAAATCATGTGCGTCGATCCTGTCACGGGCTTCCTGGATGTCAAGGCCCTCCCGGAAACGGGCCAGAACTACGAGTTCACCTGGTTTGGGTATAATAACAGTGGCGTGCGGAACCCCGTCCCGGTACAGGGGCCGGTTCTTGGCACCAGCAATACCCTGGCAAACCAACTTTCTGTGAATGACTTCACAGTGCGGGTACTGAACCCGAATAACAACTGCTGGATAGAAGACACCTATACGGTGCCCATGGATACGATCAAGTTCTTCGTAAGCGCATCTTCGTTGCCGCTCACCAACTGTGTGAACGTATTCCTGACGCCGAATATCAACGAGAATGGTTCTGTCTTTGCACGCATCTCCTCGGCCGGCGTATTGCCGCCGTCTGATCCGCTGGCAGGCCAGCCCCGTCCGATCATTGAAGCCAACTACCGGTATGAATGGTACGACGAGCGCGGCAACCCGATTACCCCGGTTAACACGGGCCGCTCATTGGAGAACCTGACGTCCGAATATGCCAACCGTGACCTGAAAGTCGTGGCCTTCGATCTAAATGATACGCGCCCTGCGTGTAAGAGCGATACGGCGATTGTGCGTCTCGAAAAAGTATTGCCTACACTTCCTATTACCACGCAAGTGCTGGCTGCTGTCTCGAATTGCGATGAGACGATTCCGAACGGTATGGCTTCTGCCAGTGTCAACGGCGACATTGTGAACTACCAGTTCAGCTGGTTTGATGATCCGGCCACACATCCGCTAAATCCCGTAGCAGCTTTCCGCACGGACTTCATGGCTGAGAACCTGAAACGTGCTGACTTTACCTATACCGTATTGGCGATCGACCTCATCTCCGGCTGTATGGATAGCACAACGCTGACAATACCGTACCAGCCTCTGCCCGTCCCCGTTCCTACGATCGAGATCCTCTCGCAGGTTACAAGCTGTATTGAGAACAACGGCGCTCTGGCAGCCTCCGTGGGTGGCAACATCCAGGACTATATCTTCCGCTGGTATGACAACACGGTGACCAAGCCGAATACTGAGCTCGTTTCGCCCGATGCTTACGGAGACATCCGAGACACACTCGCAGCACAGATTCCGTATGGCGTGATTGCGGTAGATCGCGCGACGAAGTGTGAGTCCGACCTTGTATATGAAACACTTCAGTTTACGCCTACATACCCGCAATTCGACCTTGAAGTAACACCTGCCTCGTGCGGCCATCCCGACGGAACGGTCAGCCTGGTCCTGACGAATCAGGTGGATATTGGCGAGATCATCTGGGATGTTAATCCTGGCACGATCTCCGGCGATCCGAAACTGGGTGGCCTTGTTTCCAGCAAGCCTGGCGAAATTTATACCGTAACGGTCATCACGCTTATGGGTTGTTCGGCGGATACAACGTTCGTGATCGGCTCGGAGATCCATCCGTTCAATGGCATCTCGCGCAACGGCGACGACCGAAACAGCTACTTTCACATCGACTGCATTGAAGAATTCCAAAGTAACGTCGTCCGGATCTTTAACCGCGCCGGTACACTGGTGTACCAGGCAGAAGGGTACGATAACAATTCGGTAGTGTTTGATGGCTTGTCCAACCGCGGGATCAGCCCGATGGGCAACAACCTGCCGGATGGTACTTATTTCTATGTGATTGATAAGCGCAACGGGTCGAAGCCTCTTGCCGGTTATCTGGAGATTGTGAATTAAACTACAACGACATGATGCGACTTTTTTACCTCAGTTGTCTGCTGCTTTTCGTTACGGGAATCTGCCGCGCCCAGCAGTACCCGGTGTTTACGCAGTACTTTTTTAACGAAATGGCGATCAACCCGGCCTATGCCGGCGCACATGTGCAGTTCAGCGCTACGGCGCTGTACCGCAATCAGTGGGTGAACTTTCCCGGGGCACCGCGCACATTCTCTTTCTCCGCCCACACGGCGTTGATGAAGAACAAGATCGGCGTGGGCCTGATGGTGAACCACGACGAGATCGGCAGCTATGGCAACGATCATGTGTACGGCAGCTATGCCTATAAGATCCACATGGGCCAGGCCACCCTGTCGATGGGCTTGCAGGCAGGGTTTACCTTCCTGGGTGCCGATTACAGCAAGCTCAGCTTGCAGCATGACGACCCGGGGTCATTCCTTTCGATGAACACGTTTAAACCGAACTTCGGTGCCGGGTTGTTTTTCAACAAGAAGAATTTCTTTGTAGGCCTGTCGGTGCCGTTTATCATCAACAGCAAGTCGAATGAGGGCGGTGGCTTCGAAGGGGCCATCACCGAGGTTATCGAAAAGCGCTACTACATGCTGCGCTCGGGAGTATATGTCCCCCTGGACCGTGCTGGAAAAGTGAAGATGAACCCGTCCTTCCTGCTGCGTTCACAGGAGGGTCAGCCGTTGAGCATCGACATCAACAACTCTTTCATTTTCTATGACATCTTTAGCATTGGCGCGGCGTGGCGAAGCGGCGACTCGTTTATCGGCTTCCTCGATCTGAAGCTGACCGACAAAATCCACTTTGCCTACTCGTACGACTGGACCACTTCGGCACTGAACAAGTTCTCGAACGGCTCACATGAGTTTATCCTGAACTTCCGCTCCATCATCCGGGGCGTGCACAAGAACCCCGAGTGTCCGCAGTATTACAGCTATCGTTAATCGCAGATACCATCATAAATAAAAAAGGCTCACCAAATTGGTGAGCCTTTTTTATTCAGACCGCTCCTACTCAGAAAAGCCGGGCCTCCATGACGATCTCGCGCGTCACCTTGTAAAACTCTTTGTGAATATTGAAGGGCGGCTCGCCATTCAGCTCTTTGATGATATAACTGCCATCTTCCTGCATGATGTAGGAATTGACGTTATCTTTCAGATTATAGCGCAGGTTGTTGATGGCTTGTTTCTTCAGGAAATCGTCGTCGAGCAGGAAAAGCGACTCGATACGACGGTCGAAGCTGCGCACCATGGCATCGGCGCTGCCGATGTAGACCTTCGGGTTGTCGTCGTTGCGGAAGTAGTAAATGCGCGAGTGCTCGAGGTATTCGCCTACCACCGAGATCACTTCGATGTTCTCGCTGAGCCCTTTGCGCTGCGGGCGCAGGCTGCACATGCCGCGGACAATCAGCTTGATGGTCACGCCGGCTTGCGAGGCAGCGTATAACTCGTCGATCAGCTCTTTGTCCTGCAAGGAGTTGAGCTTGATGACGATGCCTGCGGGAACGCCGTTGCGGGCATTCTCAGCCTCGCGTTTTACGAGGTTACACAGTTGTATGCGCATGTCGCGTGGCGACGTGATCAGGTTGCGATAGGTGGACGGTTGTGAGTGACCGGTGATGACGTTGAAGAACTCGGATACGTCGTTGCCATAAACCTCTTTTGTTGTTAACAAACCAATGTCAACATATAACCGGGAGGTGGATTCATTGTAGTTTCCGCTGGACAGGTGTACATAACGATACACCTTGTCATCACCTTCCTTCCGGACGATGAGCAGCAATTTGGTGTGAGTCTTTAAGCTGCTGACGCCATAGATCACATAACATCCTGCCTTTTGCAGGCGTTGCGCCTCGCGCAGGTTGTTCTCCTCGTCAAACCGGGCCTTTACCTCAAACAACACCGACACGTGCTTACCGTTTTCGGCAGCCCGCAGCAGCGCGTTGGTCACCCGCGACTCTTTGGCAACACGATAGATTGTGATCTTAATGGACAACACATAGGGATCGTCAGCGGCTTTTTCCAACAGCTCCAATACAGGCTCCATGGAGTTGTAGGGGTGGTGCAGCAAGATATCCCGCTCTTTGAGCACTTCGAACAGGTCGCGACTGCCCTGCTCCGGGAAGTTCAGCGGTTTGATCGGTGCCGGCGTCTGGGCGCGCTTACTTTTGAATTCTTTGTGACCCACGATCTGGTTTAAGCCGGACAGCTCGGGCAAGCCCCCCTCGGGTATGAAGAAGATGTTGAAATCGTCCAGATCCCATTGGATCTTGAGCACACGCATCAACCAGGGGTCGGGGTTTTCTTCAATCTCCAGGCGTACAACACGGCCCGAGCGGCGGGTCTTCAGCTTGCGTTTGAGATCTTCGAGGAAATTGGACTCAATGTCTTCGCTTTCCTCCAGGGTGAAGTCACCGTTCCGGTTGATGCGGAACAAGTTGACAGCCTCGATCTCGACATTGCGGAAGAGGTTGTGAATTTTGTGCCGGATGATCTCTTCAATGGGCACAAACAGAATCTTATCGTCGTCGTGATCGATCTCGTAAAAGCGAGGCAGGTTTTGCGGCACTTGAATGAACGACACCCGCTGGTTGGTCGGTCCTTCGTTCGTGCCTTTGGTCACCACTCCGAACAAGAGGCGGTTGTTCATCAGCACCGGGAAGGTGTGGTAGTTATCAAAGACCATCGGCGTCAGCATGGGGAAGATGGTCCGGTTGAAATAGTCGGCCACGCGCTGCGTATCTTCCACCGACAAGTCGTTGTACGATGTGATGGTAAATCCGTTCTCCTCAAAATGTGGCTTGAGGCTACGGATATAATACTCGTTCTGATCGTGGTAGAACTTCTTGGTTTCATTCAACAGCAGCTTGCGGAACGGTTCTTCGCGCAGGCCGTTGTAGTCGAAGCGTTCCTTGCCGTAGTCGAGGTAATTGTATAAGCTCCCCAGTCGAATGGTGCAAAACTCGTCGAGGTTGGAGGCGGTGATGGCCAGGAACTTGAGCCGGTCGAAGACGCTGCGCTCGACGTGGCGTGCCTGGTCGAGGACGCGGTAATTAAACTTCAGCCAGCTCAGGTCGCGGCTGATATAGTTACTTTCGTCTATCTTCTGTTGTGCTAATTTACTATCCAGGGTTACTTGCAATTCGTCCATGGCAACAAGGGGTAAAATGTCACGGTTCACAGCGCACGTTATCGACCGTGTGCTGTGAACCGCAAGCCTGTTTAAAGTGCTTTACTTATTAAATATCGATGCGCGCGTATTTCGCGTTCTTCTCAATAAACTCCCGACGCGGCGCTACCTCATCTCCCATCAACATGGAGAATAAGTGATCGGCTTCGGCAGCCGATTCAATGCTTACTTGTTTGAGCGAGCGCTTAGAAGGATCCATGGTGGTCGTCCACAACTGCTCGGGGTTCATTTCACCCAGACCTTTGTAACGCTGCACACCTACGGAATCTTCTTTGCCTCCACCCAGTTCGGCTACCAGGGCGATGCGTTCTTCTTCTGTCCAGCAGTAGCGTTCGTCTTTTCCTTTTTTGACCAGGTAGAGCGGCGGCAAGGCAATGTATACATAACCGCTCTCGATCAGGTCGCGCATGTAGCGGAAGAAGAAGGTCAGAATAAGTGTACGAATGTGGCTACCATCTACGTCAGCATCGGTCATGATGATGACCTTGTGGTAACGCAGCTTGGTCATATTCAGACCCTTCTCATCCTCCGGCGTACCAAATGTTACGCCGAGGGCGGTGATCATATTCTTGATTTCTTCGTTTTCATAGATCTTGTGCTCCTGGGCTTTCTCCACATTCAGGATCTTACCGCGCAGCGGCAGGATAGCCTGGAAGTTGCGGTCACGGCCTTGTTTTGCCGAACCACCCGCAGAGTCACCTTCGACGAGGTAGAGCTCGCAAATGGTGGCGTCGGAGCTGGAGCAGTCGGCCAGTTTACCGGGCAGGCCGGTGCCGCTTAGTACGTTTTTACGTTGCACCATCTCCCGAGCTTTACGGGCAGCATAACGCGCCTGTGCGGCCAGGATCACTTTATTGACAATGAGCCTCGCTTCGCGCGGGTGCTCCTCCAGGTAATGCTGCAGCACTTCGCCTACGGCGCCGTCGACTATCCCCATGGCGTCGGAGTTACCGAGCTTGGTTTTTGTCTGTCCTTCAAATTGAGGCTCAGCCACTTTTACAGAAATCACGGCTGTCAGCCCCTCGCGGAAGTCGTCGCCGTTGATGTCTATCTTTACTTTGTCCAGCATGCCTGACTTGTCGGCGTAGCTTTTCAGCGTACGGGTCAGGGCCCGGCGGAAGCCGGCCACGTGGGTTCCCCCCTCGTGGGTGTTGATGTTGTTTACATACGACACCAGGTTTTCGCTAAACGAGGTGTTATAGCTCATTGCCACCTGAATGGGAATGGTGCCTTTGTCGTTTTCAATATAGATCGGCGCCGAAATAAGCTTCTCGCGGGTAGAGTCGATGTATTCTACAAACTCGCGCAGGCCACCAACGGACAGGAATACGTCGCTGCGTACGTTGTCGCCATTTTCGTCCTTCTCCCGCAGGTCCGTGAGATTGATGCGGATGCCCGGGTTCAGGAACGACAGCTCGCGTAAGCGGGTGGCAATAGTTTCGTAATTGTATTCCCAGTTGGCAAAAATCTCTTTGTCCGGCAGGAAGTGTACTTTGGTGCCGTGCTTATCCGTTTCGCCAATGACCCGCACCGGATATTGGGGGGTGCCGCGCGCATACTCCTGCTCGAAGATTTTTCCATCTTTCTGCACGGTAACGTGCAGCATTTGTGACAGGGCGTTCACGCAAGATACACCCACGCCGTGCAAACCGCCCGAAACCTTGTAGGTGTCTTTATCAAATTTACCCCCGGCGTGCAGCACCGTGAGCACGACTTCCAGGGCGGAGCGTTTTTCCTTCTCGTGCATGTCCGTGGGAATTCCCCGGCCGTTGTCGTCCACCGAGATGGAATTGTCTTCGTGCACGGTGACAAAGATTTCGTCGCAATAACCGGCAAGCGCCTCATCGATAGAGTTATCCACTACTTCCCACACCAGGTGGTGCAGGCCCTTGACACCTACGTCGCCGATGTACATGGCGGGGCGTTTTCGCACCGCTTCCAACCCCTCTAAAACCTGTATGTTACTCGCTGAATACTGGGCAGGCACTTTTCCTTTGTCTTCGCTCATTTGTGATTTTTAGAACCGTCAAAAATAATCTTTTTGGCCTTACAAACGCAGGTCGGATCAACATTTTTAGCGTTAAAGTTTCCTGGTTTTGGGGCCGCAAAGTAGCGCACCGTCGTCCGCTTTGTCAAGCTTTTTTTCACGACATAAAGGCCGCGAAAGGGCCTCGCGAAAGATCAGTATTGACGGCTGCGCAGCAGCACCAGCGTGCATGCTTCCGTGGCTTCGACCGCCTGCGCTTCGGCCATCTTTTCAAACTCCTCGTTTTCCGTGCCGGGGTTGAAGATGATGCGCTTTGGCTTGAGGCTCAAAATGTAGTCGTACCACTCAGGCTGGCGTTGCGGGCCAATGTACAACGTAACGGTGTCCACCCCCTCTACCGCGGGCCGCTGGCGGAGGTCGAGTATCTCCACGCCCGACACCGTCCCCGTCTTAATGCTAAGGGGTACGATCTCATGCCCGTAGCTCGTCAGCATTTGCGCGGCGAGATAGGCGTAACGCGAGGGGTCGGGCGTGGCCCCGATGATCACCGTCTTTTTGGTATTATTTGTTGTATTTGTTGCCACCTGTCCTGGATTATCTAATTATAAAAACAAAATAAAATTATCTTCGTTCAAAATTCCATTTCAATATGTTTATAAAAAGATCATTCCTGGGCTTGTTGCTGTTAGCGTGTGTGTTGACCGCATACCCCCAGGGTAAAAAGGGTAAAGGCTATCAGTATACGATAGACCTTACCAACGTCGTTAACGACAAGCTATATGTAGAACTTCTACCCCCTCCTACCAGCCAGAACGAAATAACTTTCTACCTGCCCAAGATGGTGCCGGGTACATATTCCATCGAAGACTACGGACGTTTTGTGTCCGACTTTACGGCCGCCGATAAGAAAGGCAACAAGCTCGTAACGGAGAAGCTGAACGACAACGCCTGGAAGATCAAGGGCGCCAAGAAACTGGCCAAGATCAGCTACTGGGTGGAAGACAGCTACGATACACAACTGCCCGGCCCGGAAATTTTTCAGCCCGCCGGTACAAACATTGAAGACGGCAAAAACTTCGTACTCAACACCAGCGGATTCTTTGGATACCTGGACGGCGTAAAAGATACTCCTTTCCAGTTCTCCGTCATCCGCCCCGAGGCCTTTTACGGATCGTCCGGCCTCATCCCCCTGCAAACGGGAAAGCCCCTGAGCACTGTGCGCAAAGAAGCCGGCACCGGAGATAAAGCCAAGCGTGTAGACACCTTCCAGGCGACCAACTATGATGAGCTGATCGATTCGCCCCTGATGTATGCCAAGCCCGACACGGCGGTGATCAAAGTGGCCAACACGGAAGTATTGATCGGCGCCTACTCTCCTAACAACCGCGTGACGGCGAAACAAATTGCCGCCAGCATTCGCGAAGTGCTGATGGCCCAGAAGGAGTTCCTGGGCGGCAAGCTGCCGGTGAATAAATACGCGTTCATTTTCTATTTTACCGACCAGCCGGTCACGAGCTACGGCGCATTGGAGCACTCGTACTCGTCGTTCTATTACATGCCTGAGCAGACCATTGACGAGATGAACCAACAGCTGCGCGACTTTGCCGCGCACGAGTTCTTCCACATTGTTACGCCGCTCACCATCCACTCCGAGGAGATCGGCCACTTTGATTTCAACGACCCCAAGATGTCGCAGCACCTGTGGATGTATGAAGGCGTAACCGAATACTTTGCCGGTAGCGTGCAGGTACGCTATGGATTGATTACGCCCGAAGAATACCTGGACGTGCTGCGCGAGAAAATGGTCACGGCCGACCAGTTCGTCAACGACGTGCCCTTTACCGACATCAGCCGCTTCACGCTGGATAAATACCACGATCAATACGGCAACGTATATATGAAAGGCGCGCTGATCGGTTTGTGCCTGGACCTGAAACTTCGGAAGCTGTCGGGCGGTAAGACGGGTCTTCCCGATCTGTTGATGGAACTCTCCAAGAAATATGGCAAGGAGAAATCGTTCCGCGACGACGTGCTGTTCGATGAGATCACGGCGATGACCTATCCGCAGATCGGTGAGTTCTTTGCCAAGCATGTAAAAGGCACGGAGCCGCTGCCGCTGGCAGAGGTGCTGGGCACGGCGGGCGTGCTCTACAAAGATGAAGTGCAGGTAGAGGACTATTCCATGGGCCTGAGCCAAAACAACATCGGCATTACGCAGGTAAACGGCAAACCGATGCTGGAGATTTCCACGACGGCCAACATGAACGAGATGGGCGTGGCGCTGGGCTTTCAGAACGGCGACGTACTGCAGAAGATCAACGGAGAGACGTTGCCGGACCTCGGTCCCGAGCTGGGCGCGTTCTTGCAACGCCAGCGCGACGCGCTCCCTACGTTGAAGACCATGGCGTTTACGGTATTGCGGAAAGATGCCTCGGGTGCGCAACAACCTGTTGAGCTCTCGGCGCCCATGCGCAAGGTGAAGGTTTCCCAGAAACACCTCCTGGCGTTTGATCCGGACGCTACCCCCGAACAAATTGCGTTACGGAATTCCTGGTTAAAGAAATAGTTTTCTGATTGCTGGCGCAAGTCTTAGCCCGTCCCGGGCGGAGACTTGTGCCTGTCTAATGTCAGTCTTCAGACTGGCATAAAATAGGCGGCCCCGTAAGCCGCCTATTTTTTAATGCGCCGCACCGCCGCCTCCGCACAACGCTCACCATCCATAGCAGCCGAAACAATCCCCCCTGCATAACCAGCACCTTCGCCACACGGAAACAGATTCTGAATCTGCGGATGCTCCAGCGTTTCTTTGTCACGGGGAATCTTAACAGGCGACGAGGTACGGCTCTCCACGCCCACAATCTGGGCCTCGTTCGTGAAGTAGCCTTTCATCTTACTACCGAAGTTTTTAAACCCTTGCTGCAACGCTTGTGTTATACGCGACGGCAGCACTTCCTGCATGGCCACAGAAGCCAGACCGGGTTGATACGAGGACTCCAGAAGGGACGTGGATACGCGTTTGTCAACAAAGTCAACGAGGCGTTGCGCAGGCGCCGTCTGCGTGTTGCCCGCCATGCGGCAAGCCTGCTGCTCGATGGCCGCCTGGAAGTACATACCCGCGAGCGGGCCGTACTGGCGATACGCCTTGAAGTCTTCGCTGTCGACAGCGACGACGATACCTGAATTAGCATACTTAGAATCACGGCGCGAAGGACTCATGCCGTTCACCACGATTTCTCCCGGCGCAGTGGCCGCCGGTACAATAAATCCGCCGGGGCACATGCAGAATGAAAAGACACCTGTCTCCTTTCCACCCACACGGGCCTGATGCACCAGCGCATACGACGATGCCGGCAGGTATGGTCCGCGGTCTGTCGGGCAATGATATTGGATACGGTCGATCAGCTCTTGTGAATGTTCTACCCGCACACCCAATGCGAACGGCTTTTCTTCAATCAGTACTTGCTTTTCGTGCAGTAGCCGGAAGATGTCGCGCGCGGAATGGCCGGTGGCCAGAATGACGGCCTCACCTTCGATGGCATCGCCGCGGTGTGTCTTTACACCGTGGATGCTGCTGTTTTTTATCAGCAGATCGGTAACGGTGGTATTGAAGTGTACTTCACCTCCCGCCTGCAGAATGCTTTCGCGCAGCTCCGCCACCAGCCGCGGCAACTTGTTGGTGCCGATGTGCGGGTGCGCATCGAACAGAATATCTTCTTTGGCACCATGGGCTACCATAATCTCCAGGATGCGGTTTACGTCTCCGCGCTTTTTAGAACGGGTATATAGTTTACCATCCGAGTAGGTGCCGGCGCCACCTTCACCAAAGCAATAGTTGGACTCGGGGTTGACGATGTGATCTTTGTTGATCGCGGCAAGGTCGCGACGGCGGGCCTGTACGTCGGCGCCGCGTTCCAGTACAATGGGCTTGATGCCCAGCTCAATCAATCGCAGCGCGGCAAACAACCCGGCCGGGCCGCTGCCCACGATCACTACGCGCGGTGCATTCGTGACGTTGGGATATTCCGCGCGGGGCGCTTCCGGCGTGGCTTCCGCAGGAGAAAGTATCTCGCACTGAATGCGCACCACTACCTGGCGGGAACGGGCATCGATAGAGCGTTTGGTGGGACGGACATAGACGCTGCCGTCGTTTTGTAAGCCCAGCTTTTGGTACAGGTGGGCGGTAAATTGTTCTTCCTCAAACGCCTCTTCGGGCGTCAGGACTACTTCTGCTGTCTTCATGTTGTCGGAAGGTTTTTATCCTTCAATCCGGACGCAAAGATACTATTTTTCACTGACATCATGACAGGAGAGCCTCTGCGCGCTACATTCAAAACACGCGAAAAACGAGGTTTTGTAGTTTGGAGCCGACACGGCTTTGGGTGCACTTAAGTAGGGCTTTAGTACGGCTTTAGTAGGGCTTATCCCGCTGTATCCATCGCCGCATCTGAAGTTGTGACCTTTTGACAGACTTCGGGCTGTTAGCGATAGGAAAACACGTTACCGAAGTTGAGGCCGATGTGGAAGGTCCTGGAAAACTTGTCACGCTCCAGGGGCTCAAAATACGAAGCAAACAGGGGGTCGATGTCGAAGCCACGATAGCCGATGTTGAAGGAGGCAAATGTATCAACCGTAAAGCCGCTGGCATTGTTGCGGCGCATGATACGGTAGCCCAATATAGGCCCCCACTCGATGCGTTGTTCGACGGCGTTGAACGTGAATTTGTATAGGGGTTCGTTTACAAAATGACCCAGGTTGGTGAAGCGGATCTCGTGGCCGAAGTACCACATGCCAACTTTCATACCATTGTAAAACTTCTGTTTGATGCTGATGCTATAGCCGCGCTCGAAGAGCTTGCCGGGCGTGATCTCCGCGTCGGCCGTGAAAAAAGGATCGCGGATGCCGAGGAACTCAAACTCATGGCCGAGGCGCTCCTCTATGTAAAACTCGACACCAAGGGGAATGCGGCCCACGGCTGTCCACACGGGATTTGTGCTCATAATCACGCCGTGAAATTCGTTGCCTTTTTCGCGGAAGTACCGAAAGCCTTGCGACTTACTGCGCCCCTTGCGTGCGCTGCTGGTGGTTGCCAACGCGACGATTTCCTTGCCTAGCTTGCGGTCGTCGTAGAAGGGTTTATAATAGCCGGAGAGCTTGCCGCCTTTTTCATAGATCTCCCACGTGCCGGTCTTGAGCTCGCCCTCCAGGGTACCCTTGGTTTGCAGCTCGCCCGTGGGATAGTAGCCGTAGAATGTTCCTTTGTCGTAGTTGTAATCACACTCGCCTTCACGGGTGCCGTCCGGCAAGAAGAACTCCCATTTGCCCTGGCGCTTGCCGTCGCGGATGGGGCCTTTTACTTTTAGCGAGCCATTGGGGTGATATTCGCGGTACTCGCCCGAGCCTTTGGTGAAGGCCACTTCGCTTTTCAGGGTTCCGTTGCTGTTAAGCGTCTTCCAGTACCCCTCCTTTTTGCCCGCCACGTATTCACCGGACGACTGCAAACCGCCACTTTCGTAAAAGTATTCCCACGGCCCTACTGGCTCATCGTTGGCATAGTTGCCTTTTGCCGCTACCGTGCTGTTGGAGTAGTAACGCTTCCAGGGACCGTGTTTCTTGCCATTGACGTAGTCGCCTTCGCTTTCCAGTGAACCGTCTTCACGGTAAAACTTCCAGTGGCCGGTGTTACGCGTGCCGGCACGCGTGCCTTCACTCTGCGGCTTGCCTGAGTGGTAATATTCCGTGTAGTAGCCGGTGTCGTCCTTATAGACGATTTCTCCTTTTAAGGCACCGTCTTCGAAGTAGCTTTTCCAAAGGCCTACGTGGCGATTTTCTTTATACCCGCCCACCTCCTTTACGTGCCCGTTCTCGTAGTAGGACTTCCACTCGCCCTCGCGGTTCTTGCCGTTGATGATGCCCTCCATGCTCTTTTGGCCGCTGCCTTCGTAGAAGTACTCCCACATGCCGTAGTTGGCGCTCTTGAAGAGGATGCCACGCATTTTGAGCTTGCCGGTCTCGTAGAAGAACTCCCAGACGCCGGTGGTTTCGTTGTTTTCGAATTGGCCTTTGGACTCGACTCCGCCGTTTACAAAATAGGACGTATAGCGGCCGTGGGCTACGTTGCGGATTGTATCCTTAACCTGATAGACTTCCTTGATCTTCTTCTTTTCCGGATCGTGGTAGGTTTTGCGGGTGAAGCCCTGGCCGTACGCGACGCCATAGGCACCGGTTAAGGCAATGATTATCAGCCAAAAAGAGGATTTTGAGGGCATTCTGGAATAAACCAGTTCCAAAGATAAGGTTTATTGGGAAATGGCATAAACAGGGCCGTTGATACAAATGCTAGGATGGGGAAACAAACATATACACCATCGTGGTGTTCCCATTGGAGGCCAATCCTCGACACCTCATAGCAGGCCGACCTAGCGGGGAAAGCCATTGGTCGCTACGAACGTAACTAGATCTACGGTGTTGCTACGTCAATGCCCGGATAAGTATTTCTTATGCACCCTCTGCAACACTAAGTTCTGACTATTTAATTTAATCCACCCTTTGCATAATGCTATCCTGCATTACCAGATAATCCGTTTCTATCTCCCTAATCTCACCCAAGAATTTAATTGAATATCCAATATTGCCACCTCGAGGAACGCAATATTTTGCCAATGAATTCACAACCCTTATCGCAGATTCCTTTATGACGTTGTCTTCATGTAACTCTCTTACTCGAATTATCGATTTATAACCTGGAGGTTGAGAAACGGCTATCAACAAACATACGGAATCTCCATTAGCGCTATTTTGCTTGTGAATAGTCGGACCAAAAACAAGTCCCTCTTCATTTATCTTTTTCCCATCTTCATTCCAATTAATGATATAGATAATTTTTTCATCAAAATCACAACTTACAAATTTCCGAATCAAGCCATTTTCTCCATAAAAATAAGTAGGCCCGAATTTCTTACCATTGTACCAAAAGCCCTTTGTCATCAACGCTCCTCGCTCATTGTAGTAATATGAATATCCTTTAACCTTATCATTACTATATTCGGCCTCGCCTTTTATGCTACCATTTTTATGATAGTTTATGTATTTCCCTTCACGCTTTCCATTGATAAATTTTATTTCTTCTTTAATCACGCCTTCATAGTAGTAAGTCTTTGCAAGCCCGTGCTTAACACTATCCCTCAGGTAAAAAAATTCAGACTTTAAATTCCCATTTGAATATCTTTCAATTCTAACCTCACCTTCATTTTTACATGAGAAAAGTGCTAAAAAAATTATACTACAGACAACCATTCTTACTAACGACTTCGCCGTCAGCAACCCCATCTGTACACGTTCCTTCCGCGCTTCCGGCGCCAGGCGCGCCATCTCCAGAATAAACTGTCCCAGCTTCACCTCGTCTACCGACACAGCGCCCAAATGGATATTCAGTTCCTGTGCTCCAACGCTCTTATTTAGTCCGGCGGCGGCCCGTCTGAAACGGCCCTTCTTCCGCGACGGCTCGTATTGCTTATCCACGATAAGGCAAATAAACTTTTGCTGATTGATGTTCAACAGGTAGGCGTCCTGAATAACTTCCCAGTTAATAAAGTCCGTATACGCCGTGCGATCAAAGACACCGATCTCATTGAGAATAATCTGCGGCCGACGGTCGAACATATTAAACAACGAGATGGGTATACCCAATGCAAAGAAACAAATACACCCCCATGCACCAAAACGCGAGGCTTCAGGATCCTGCAGCATCCATATACCAATGGCAACAAATATCAGGCACGGGACGAGCAGTATGAGTGCCTTCCAGGGAGATTTATACAGCTTGATTTCCATCAGAAGAAAGAGAAGCTTTTCATCACGTCAGTCGCTACATTTTCGTAGCTGGCATACTGCGTCGTCTCTGCGGTATAGGTAAACAGGTAGGCTGTTTGGCCTTTAATGAACCAGTATTGTTTCAGTTTCAGATCGCGGCCGTTGTAGGCCATGGTAAAGATAAATTCCTTGCAGGGCTGTCCGCCAATGGTGGCGTCCTTGAGGGATACGATCGCATCATTGCCCGCAAACTGGATGACTTGCTGGCGGGTGAGCTCGGTGTATTGATCGAGGTTCATCGGCTGCTGCGCCAGGTCTTGTAACATGAGGTTTACGTTCTCCTGGAAAGCGTCCTGCTCGTTCTCCTTTGGACTAAGGAAGGCTACGGCGTTCAAGCCAGCCTGGTTCTGCCAACGCTCCGGGTAACGCACGTTGAATTTGTTCAGCGAATTGGTATAGGTGAGGAATTTGGTTTGTGGCGTGAAGGCTAATAAGAGACTTACAAACAAAGTTATCATAACAGAATAAAGTTGAAGCTTGTCAAATGTACCGGGTTGCCAGGGCAGGAAAAAATCATTGTAAGGGTTAATCTTACATGGAATGCGACACTGTTGTGGTTCCTCGCCAGTCTGAAGACTGACATTGGGGTAGGTCCATTCCGATAGCTATCGGAACGCCCTCCCTTCGGTCGGAAGACTTGAACCAGGTACGCCGTGCGTGCAACGTTATTTTGCAGCGGCATCCATAAACGCTGCCTTGCCCCACTCCTGCAACTCTTGTTCGGACCAGAGAGTCGGGAAGAATGAGATTTTCTGGAAGCGCGGGGGCAGATATTTCTGCCAGTTAGTGCCGCCGGTAGCCTTGATGTCCTCGGGAGATTTGTGCAGGTAATGACCCGCTGAACGCATGTGCGCTAACGGCCAGAGCACGTTGGCCAGTGTATCGAATTCGCGGAGGCGCGCGACAATGGCATCGCGCTGCGGCGATGAGGAAAAATGTCGTTGATATAGCTGCCAGAGGTTGGTCGCTTTTAAACGCTCGCCCATCTCTTGAAACTCAGTGGTGTATTTCTGTTCGAATTGCCGGAGTGTGAGTGTTTTTGTGCCTGACGCAAGCTCCGTCGCACCGCTGCGCCAATACAGCTTTTCCAATAGCGCCGGGATAGCGGCGCCTTGCATGGTGGGCCGGTCGTTCAGGCTCACCAGGTTGATCATGTCGGTGGAATACAGCTCGATCATGCGGTATTGCGCGGATTGGAAGCCGCTGGCCGGTAACAATGCCATGCGGAATTTAAGGAATTGCTCTTTTTCCATACCCTGCACCATGACGTCGAAGGAATTCTCGAGGTGACGAAAATAGCGGATGATGCGATCCAGGCGATCAATAAAGAACGCTTCGCCGGGTTGCGGGTTTGCGGTGATCTGCTCCAGCTCGTGCAAGATCAACTTGAAATACAGCTCCGTGATCTGGTGGTACAGAATGAAGATCTTTTCATCCGGGAACTGCGTTTTGGGGTTTTGCAGGCTTAGCAGCGTATCCAGGTGGATGTAGTCCCAGTATGTGAGGTAGTCGGCGTACAACAGGCCATCGAGGTACGACGACAGGTCCTGGCCCATGGCATTGTACTTGGCTTGCAGTTTTTTGAGCTGTTCTAACAGCACGGGGTCTACGGGTGTATTATCCGTCATAGGGGCGTATCGGAATGTAAATTAGTTGCGTAAATTGGTGCGCAAGTTATTATGTCCTAATCCCATTTCAAATTATGTCTGCACAAACCGCGACCCCTGGCCTTGGCAAGAAATCCCTGAAACAGGATACTTTCGAGCACCCTGACTTTTATCAGCTGGACGATCTCTTTACCGAAGAGCATAAGCTCATTCGCAGCTCGATCCGCGACTTTGTGAAACGTGAGATCTCGCCCTATATCGAAGACTGGGCGCAACGCGCACACTTCCCGTACGAGATCGTCAAAAAGTTTGGTGATATCGGTGCCTTTGGCCCGACTATTCTACAAGAATATGGTGGCGGTGGATTAGACTATATTTCCTATGGACTTATCATGCAGGAGATCGAGCGCGGCGACTCGGGCATGCGCTCGACGGCGTCGGTGCAGGGCTCGCTGGTCATGTACCCCATTTATAAATTCGGCAGCGAAGCACAACGCAAAAAATACCTTCCCAAGCTGGCCTCCGGCGAGTGGCTGGGATGCTTTGGTTTAACAGAACCCGACCACGGTTCCAACCCTTCGGGTATGGTCACCAACTTCAAAGATATGGGCGACCATTACCTGCTGAACGGCGCCAAAATGTGGATCTCCAATTCACCCCGCGCGGATGTGGCGGTGGTCTGGGCCAAGAACGAAACCGGCCGCATCCATGGGCTCGTTGTAGAACGTGGCATGGAAGGCTTTACCACACCCGAGACCCATGGCAAGTGGTCGCTGCGCGCGAGCGCTACGGGCGAGCTGGTGTTTGACAATGTGAAAGTGCCGAAAGAAAACCTGCTGCCGGGGAAGAGCGGTCTGGGTGCGCCCATGATGTGCCTGGACTCGGCCCGCTATGGCATTGCCTGGGGCGCGATCGGCGCAGCGATGGATTGTTATGAATCTGCCCGGCGGTATGCCGTGGAGCGCATTCAGTTCGGCAAGCCTATTGCGTCATTCCAGCTGGTACAGAAAAAGCTGTCGGAGATGCTCACCGAGATCACCAAAGCCCAACTGCTCAACTGGCGCCTGGGGACCTTGATGAACGAAGGGAAAGCCACGACGCCGCAGATCTCCCTGGCGAAGCGTAACAATGTACACGTGGCGCTGGAAATCGCCCGGGAAGCCCGGCAAATTCACGGCGGCATGGGTATAACCGGCGAATATCCGCTGATGCGTCATATGATGAACCTGGAGTCGGTCGTGACCTATGAAGGTACGCACGATATACACCTGCTGATTTTAGGTAACGAGATCACTGGCATTCCCGCGTTTGTATAACCTTAGCAACAGCTGCCTGTAAAAAATATAGTAGATCCTTTTGCTCTTCGAACGTGAGACGTATTATTTATGTGGGAATGCTGGCGATGATCGCCGGCTGTGGTAGTGATGACGGTAACGAACAACAGTATACCATCGAGCCGCAACTTGATTTTGTGTCGGTAAATTTTAGTCGCGGCGCCGGCACGTCAACACCGATCGATACCATCGCGTTAACCTTTCGATACCGGGATGGGGATAGCGACATCGGACTGTCGGAACAAGATCAGGATGCCCCCTATCAGGCCTTTAACTTCTTTTTGGAAAACGGCAGCACGCTAACGCCGGTACCCGGCGGCCGGGTCGATGCCGTCTATAACGGAGGTATTTCGTCGTTTGTGCTGGTCTCCCCCGGTACGGCTACCGGAAAGTTAGTCACGCTCGAGACCCGTGAAAAACCAGCTTTCAGCGAACTTCCGCCGCTACTCTATCCGTACTCGTGCCTGAACTACCGGGCCGGAAACGTGCTGGTAGCCGCCGACAACAAGAACATCCTGGACGACTCACACGTCATCGGCGATTCCCTCACCATGTCGGGCAAGAAATTTTATATACTCTCAACGGTGGACAATATACTCTACTCCGAGCGCAATGAAAATGCGCTTAACCTATACGTTGATTTCCTGGTAGAAGGGAACAATGGAACGTATACGGAGTTCGACTTCACGCGCGACTTGCCAACCAAGGTTTGCGCACAGGGGTTTGACACCCGCTTGCCGCGTCTCGCCTCTCTCACGCCTGGCCGCCACACAGATTTTGTCTTTGACCTTAACATCATCTCACCGAAAGAAGGCGAAATTACCTATGCGATGGCAAGCTCCGGCTTCCGGGATCTTTTCACGGGCAAAAACATGAAACTACGTGTAGTACTGAAAGACCGCGCATTACATGCAAGTAATGTTATTGAAACCCCCATTTTTCGTGTACAATAAAATCGTATTCACAAAAGCAACATCATCGAACTGAACCTTTTCTACATATCCTGATCATGGCAAACCTCTCTTCTTTCCCCGACTTTATTGTTTTCCTCTACGTGCACTTGTCGCAAGCCGACAACCAATACGACCCGGCCGAGATAGCTGCCATCAAAAGCAAGATGGCGTCCCTCTACCCCGCCGGCACGGACCTCGAGAAGAAACTTTATACCACCATTCGCGAATACAACGCCATCGATAAAGCCCGGTTGCCCGAGCTATTGGAGACTTCGGTCCGCCAACTCGGTCCAGGTCATGGCGCCGACCACGAAGCGATCCTGACGACCATGCAGGAGATCATTCGCGCCGACGGCCAGGTAGCGCCGTCGGAGACCAAAGCCTTAGAGGCGCTTACACAGCTGATTGCACTATCGAAATAACATTCGCATGACACGCCGGGGACTTCTTGCTGCTATACCACTGCTGTTGCTCTTCTTATTGGCAGCGTGTGACAAGCGCCAACAGGCGCCCAACGCCGCAACTTCCATAGACGAGGCGGTTGGCCCGGCTGTGCTACACGCATCGTTGCAAGACACGCTGTCGCCAGCGTTTTTACACGCGCTGCGATTGGAGAAGGTAGAAGGATTGAACGTGAAGTATCTCTCGGGGCACGAGACACATTACTTTGCCTATATCGCTGACCCCGACGCTGTGTTGCGCGCGGTGGTACGCACTGCCTTTTCAAAAAATGTGGCCAGAGCAGATACTGTCTGCCGCCGCATTGACTATCGTGCGTTGGCCATGCTCGCGCAGCCACTGCATGCCACCGAGCTGGCAGCGGGCGCTTTCTTTTGGGAAGCCGACGCAACAGACTTTGAAGTATACGAGTGCGTGCGTGGACCAATACGGCATACGTTGCTGATCAGCCGCGCGACGCGGAACGTATTGCACCGGGTGGAGTTTAGCGCCTGATTTTTCTTTACCGGTGGCCGGTGATGTAAACTTCCAGCTCTTCAATAATACCGCGTTGCTCGTCGATGATGCTCCGCACCACGTCGCCGATGGAGATCATGCCGCAGAGACAGTCGTTATCGAGCACCGGCAAGTGGCGGATAAAGTTGGCTGTCATAAGCTTCATACAATCCTCGATGCTGTTGTCTGACGATACCGTTACCGGATCCGTCGTCATAATGTCGCTGATGAGGGTATCTTTTGACGAACGTCCTTGTAAGATCACACGCCGGGCGTAGTCGCGTTCGGTAAAAATACCCAGCATCTTTCCATCCGCGTCGGTGATGACTAACCCGCCGATGTTCTTCTCCGACATAAGCTCGATGGCCCTGTAGACCGTCGTTGTAGGATCGACCGAGAAAACCTGGTTCCCTTTCGCCTGCAGAATGTTTCTGACTTTTCCCATACCAGTTTGCGTTGTCTTGAGGAGAAGTTAATCATTTTCGTGCCTGGAAACAATGTGATTTCGGGAAATCCACACGACCTTGCGTCCATGACCAATTTCAGGGAGATCATGGGCAGAGCGTTACGAGTCAAATGGCTGGTGTGTTTGGTAGTGGGCATGATGGGATGGTCGTTTTCCGTGGCGCAAACCAAGCTGCAACAGAAGTTACCTGAAAAGACGCGCATCCTGTTTCTGTTTGATGGTTCGGGCAGCATGCTGGAGCCGTGGGGGCGCAACCAGACCAAGATGAGCATTGCGCGCAACATTCTCACCAAGGTAGTCGACTCGCTGAAACAAAACGACAAACTGGAATTGGCGCTGCGTGTGTACGGGCACCAGTTCATGAAAGAGGTCAACAACTGCAAGGACACCAAGCTGGAGGTGCCGTTTAAGGCCAGGAACCATGCGCAGATCATGTCCAAGATCGATGAGATCAAGCCCAAAGGCGTTACCCCCATTACCTATTCGCTGGAACAAGCGGCCAAAGACTTTCCCGGCAACAGCGTGGGTTATCGCAACATTGTGATCCTCATTACCGACGGCATTGAGTCCTGCGGGGGCGATGTGTGCGCCACCTCGCGCGCATTGCAGAAATCGGGGATATTTCTAAAACCCTATATCATCGGGTTAGGCCTGCGGGCCGAAAAGACGCTGGATTGCGCCGGCAAATATATCAGCGCCGAAACACCCCAGGAGTTTTACCGCGAACTGAACAAAGCCATCGAGTCGACATTTGCCCATACTACGGTAAGCGTAGAGCTGCTCGACGCCAAGCGGCAGCCGACGGAAACCAATGTAAACGTAAGCTTTGTCAACACGCTTACGGGATTGGGTCTATACGACTTTGTGCACTATCGCGATGCCCAGGGGCGTCCGGACTCGGTGCAGGTAGATCCCGTGGTGGATTACGACCTGGTAGTCTATACGTTGCCGCCTACCATCAAGCGCAACGTAACGCTCGAGAACGGGAAACACAACACCATACGCATCGATGTGCCGCAGGGCAACCTGGTCATTCAGCAGGAAGGACGCACGGACAGCAACCTGGAGGCCATTGTGCGACAGAAAGGAAAAACAGAGGTGCTGAACGTCCAACGCAGTACCGAGAGCATCCGCTACCTGGCGGGTGCCTATGAAGTGGAAACGCTGACCCTCCCCCGCCGCAAGTTTAGCATCGATATACAGGGCGGCAAAATCCAAAACGTCTACCTGCCGGCGCCGGGCATTCTCAACCTCAACACCATTGCCACCGGCTTTGGCAGCTTGTATGAAATCCTGGCCGACGGCACCCAGGAATGGGTCTGCGACCTGGATAACCGCCGGCCACGCTTCCCGCTGACGCTGCTGCCGGGCAAATACAAGATCGTATTTCGCGTAAAGAACGCCGCCGGCAGCAAATTTACAGGCTCGCGAACCCTCACCCTGAAAGCGGGCGAGACGGCCACGGTGAACGTCTTTAACTGACCGGGGCGATGGCAAATAGTGCAGCCGGGGCACTGGCAGATACGAAATTTATTTACGACTTTCGCAACGCTTTGCCGGTGCCAACCGTGCGGGCCTGCCTGTCGGTAGACGGGACAGACGAAACAACGCTACTATCTCCATGACCAAATTCACCTTCACTGAAAAGAAAGACACACGCTCGGGCTTTGGCGTCGGGCTGCACGAACTGGGCAAACAGAATCCGAACGTGGTAGCGCTTTGCGCCGACCTGACCGGATCGCTAAAGATGGATGCCTTCAAGAAGGAATTCCCTGAACGCTTTTTCCAGATCGGTATTGCCGAAGCAAACATGATCGGCATGGCGGCGGGTATGGCGATTGGCGACAAGATTCCGTTCACCGGTACTTTTGCCAACTTCTCGACCGGCCGTGTGTATGACCAAATCCGCCAGTCCGTTGCTTACTCAGATAAAAACGTAAAGATCTGCGCGTCACACGCCGGCCTCACCCTGGGTGAAGACGGTGCCACGCACCAGATTCTGGAAGATATCGGCATGATGAAGATGCTGCCGGGCATGACGGTAATCGTACCGTGTGATTATGCCCAGACCAAAGCCGCTACGATCGCGTTGGGCTCACACCACGGCCCCGCTTACCTGCGCTTTGGCCGTCCCAACTGGCCGATCTTTACCGCTGACCGCCCCTTCACCATCGGCAAAGCCGACAAGATGCTGGACGGCAAAGACGTAACGATCTTTGCCTGCGGCCACATGGTATGGCAAGCTGTTGAGGCCGAAGCGATCCTAGCCGAGAAAGGCATCAGCGTGGAGCTGATCAACATCCACACCATCAAACCACTGGATGTAGAAGCCATTCTGACCTCTGCGAGCAAGACCGGCTGTGTGGTAACGGCCGAAGAGCACCAGATCAATGGTGGTCTGGGTGACGCCGTTGCCCAGGTATTGGCACGTCACAACCCGCTGCCGATCGAAATGGTTGCCGTAAACGACTCTTTTGGTGAGAGCGGCACGCCCACGCAGCTGCTGGAGAAATACGGGTTGACTCCTAAAAACATCGTAGCTGCAGCAGAAAAGGCGATTCAACGTAAGAAGAAATAATCGGTTTAGGCCGTACATTTTACAGGGAGGCTGTCCAATCAGGACAGCCTTCTGCTTTTCAGAGGTGGTTAAAGGCGGGATACGGTAGACTCAAGCTAGTGTTGCGCTAGTATTAAGCTAGCGATAAGCTAGTCCTAAAGGACCAGGACAAGACCCTGAGATGTCTCAGTATTGAGTCAGTGTATAGTCAGACTATAGCCAGATATAAGTCAGTGCTAAAGGACTGAGAAAAGACCCAGACATCCTTGGTTCAAGTGGCACTTTAACACCCTCTATCCAGAAAATTATCAATCAGACCCTGGCACCCCACAACCTTAAAAAATGGGGGTTGACAACGCCCCAGATAAATCGTATTATTACGATCTAACCAACTACCTATGGGGGCAAGTAAAATCGACGGTTTTACGCCGGCGCAGCTACATTTGGCCGAATATGCTCATGCGCTCGGGCATCCGGCGCGCATTGCCATCTTGCAGTTCCTGGCGCAACGCCGACGTTGCCTGTGCGGCGATATCGTCGACGGCCTGCCCCTGTCCCAGGCAACGATTTCGCAGCACCTGAAGGCCCTTCGGCAGGCGGGGTTGATCAAAGGCCACAACGATGGCCCCAGCGTACATTATTCGATTAACGAAAAGATCTGGAACCGCGCGCGTATGGCGCTGGGCAATCTCTTCCTGCATTGTACGCCTTCGGAAACGCAGGAAACTTCCGCGGTCGTTATGCATTCGCCGAATTGATCCCTTACATTAGCCGCATGGAACTGACCTATCGACTCATCGACACTGCAGAACGTTTTGAATCTTTTCGCACGTTGCTGCGTGCCTCGGGTTTGCCCGCGGACGATCTCGACTATACACGCGATCTACTCGTGGGCTACTATGAAGGCGACCAACTCGTGGGCACGGGCGCACTCGAAGTATATGACACGTACGCATTGCTTCGCTCCCTGTCTGTGAAGCTCGGTATACGTGGCCAGGCCGTTGGCACAAACATTACCGAATATTTGTTAGCCGAAGCGCGTGGTCGCGGACTGAAAGGTATATATTTACTCACCGAGCGTGCACGCGGCTTCTTTCTGAAGAAAGGGTTCACCGACGTAGCGCGCGAAGCAGTGCCTGACGCTATCAAGGCGTCGTCTGAATTCTCGTATGTGTGTAGTACGTCGGCCGTAGTCATGCATTTACCGCTGTGAGCACCGGCACCAACGGACAACCGTTAGGGCAATTAAAATAGGGCCTATCACATCGTACATCGTACAGGATAAATTACATTTGCGCTTCATTTCCTACCCATGAAGCTGAACAAGTATTTTGTCATCGACTTTGATAGCACCTTTACAAAAGTAGAAGCATTCGATGTGTTGGCCGACATCTCCTTACAGGATCACCCTGAACAAGAGGAGCGCAAAAACAAAATTGTCGCCATCACCAACCAGGGTATGGACGGCTCGATATCATTTCGCGAGTCATTGGAGCAACGGCTACAGCTGCTGGCCCCCAGCCAACACCACCTGCCGGCGTTAATCGCGCGCCTGAAAGGCAGCGTGTCCGAATCGTTTAAGCGCAACAAAGAGTTCTTTCAGAAATACGCCGACAACATTTACATCGTTTCAAACGGTTTCCGGGAATTCATCGAGCCGATTGTTACGGAGTTTGGCATCAAGCCAGAGAACATCCTGGCCAACGAGTTTCGCTTTGACAGCGACGGGAAGGTGATCGGCTTCGACACGGAGAACCCGCTATCCGCCAATGGCGGCAAGGTTACCCAACTGCAGAAACTGAACCTCGAAGGCGACATTTACGTTATCGGTGATGGTTATACGGACTACGAAATCAAGCAAGCCGGACTTGCCAACAAGTTCTTCGCGTTTACTGAAAACGTGGCCCGTGAAAACGTAAAAAGCAAGGCCGACCATGTTACGCCGAGCCTGGACGAATTCCTTTATCTGAACAAATTGAATACCGCGATATCCTACCCGAAGAACCGCATCAACATCTTGTTGCTGGAGAATGTCCACCCGGTCGCTGTCGAGCTGCTGCGTGCCGAAGGCTTTAACGTGGAAACCTACCACGCCGCCATGACGGAAGACGAGCTGATCGAAAAGATCAAAGATGTATCGGTACTCGGTATCCGTTCCAAGACCATGGTGACGGCGAAGGTACTTGAACACGCCAACCGCCTGATGACGATCGGCGCATTCTGTATCGGCACCAACCAGATCGACCTCAAAGAGGCTACACGCCGCGGCATAGCCGTCTTCAACGCGCCCTTCAGCAACACCCGCTCGGTGGTAGAGCTGGCCGTGGCCGAAATGATCATGCTGATGCGTGGCATCGTGGACAAGTCGACAAAGATGCACCAGGGCGTATGGGACAAATCTGCTAAAGGTAGCTTTGAAGTGCGTGGCAAAAAGCTTGGCATGATCGGTTACGGCAACATCGGCACACAGCTGTCGGTCATTGCCGAATCGCTGGGCATGAAAGTACTGTACTACGACACGGAAGAGCGCCTGTCACTGGGCAATGCCGTGAAGTGCAAGTCGATGGAAGAAGTGCTGGAGCAAGCCGATGTGATCTCGATGCACGTAGACGGCCGTAAGTCAAACGCGAACCTGATCGGCGCGAAAGAATTCGCGCTGATGAAGAAGGGCGTGATCTTTATCAACCTCAGCCGTGGACATGTAGTCGACATACAGGCGCTACGTGATAACGTCCTGAGCGGAAAAGTAGCGGGTACAGCCATCGACGTATTCCCCTACGAGCCGGTGAGTAACGACGAAGAGTTTATCAACGAGCTGCGGGGCCTGCCCAATACCATTCTCACGCCGCACATCGGTGGCAGCACCGCCGAGGCGCAAGAGAACATCGGTCGCTTTGTGCCGGGCAAGATCATGGACTATATCAATACCGGCAGCACGTCAAACAGCGTTAACTTCCCGAACCTGACGTTGCCGATTCTGACGGATGCACACCGCCTGATCCACATACACAACAACGTACCGGGTATCCTGGCAAAGATCAACCAGACGCTGGCCGATCACGGCATCAACATCGCCGGCCAATACCTGAAGACCAACGAGCTGGTAGGTTATGTGATCACCGACATCAACAAAGAGTACAACAAGGATGTGATCGCGAAGCTGCGGGCCATCGAGCATACCATAAAATTCCGGGTGTTGTATTAATGGGGAAATGTGGAGTATTATATTCTGCCGGCACGGATAAACTTTCATAACAAAATTCCGTATATTGAGGTATGGAAAACCTAATGGACAGAATATCGATCAATCCCGACATTTGCAATGGTAAACCTATTGTCAGAGGGCTGCGGATTACAGTAAAAACCGTTATGGAGTATTTGGCTGCGGGCGAATCGCAGGAAAATATACTAAAGGCTTACCCCTTCCTCGACTCAAAAGACATTCTTGCTTGTATACAGTTTGCCTCCAGGTTCCTGGACAAGGATGTTAAAATCATCTCGTTGCAAGCCTGACCATGTCAGAAAATAATGAGGAGCTTGCATTTCTCGTTGACGTAAACTTACCTCGGTTTTTCCGGTTCTTTCATTCTCCTCAGTTTACGTTTGTTGTTGACCTCGACGGTTCCATGAAGGATCGTGAGATCTGGTCTTACGCCCTCGAGCACAATCAAAATCATTTTGACGAAAGATGCCGATTTCTTCCATCGGTGTCTGGTTTCGAAAGAACAGCCTAAGATTGTTCATTTTGAAATTGGCAATACGACGCTCCAGGAATTACATCGATATTTTGACCTGCACTGGCATCTGATTCTGCAACTACTGGGAAAAATGAACTATACCCTTGTCGTTGCGCGAGACAAGACAATCGAAGCTATTTTATAAGAAGCGGGAATGTATAGGCAAAAAAAATACCCAATGGATTTGGTGGGTGTTTCTGAACCCCATAGAAGACAAGTTTTGAGCTGCCGTCGTTCGCAATCTTCTTCTGTTAACCTGCTTTTTGGGCGAGGTCCCGACGAATCGGGATGAGGCCTGATTTTGACCGAAAGCTTCACTCGGTATTGTTTATAATTGTTAGGTTCAGCAAACGTGTCCCAAATCCAAGGGTGATGCAAACTTAGGCAAAAGCATGAGACCTGGCAACTATTTTTCGGGAACCTATCGAGCGGCAATTCGGTCAGGGGTCGAACGGCTATTTGTTTGGCTGTTCTGTGGATTTCTTCGTACAACTTTTTGCCACCGGTGCCGAATGATGCTGTAGAACGTTTATTTTTACGTTCTATTATGCGCCCCAAAATCAATTTTACGCCAGGCCCTTCCCAGCTTTACTTCACTGTCGAAGACCATGTACGCACAGCGTTCCGCGAAGGCATCCCTACCTTGTCGCACCGCAGCAAACAATTCGAAGCGATCTACCGCAAGTCGGTAGACGGCCTTCGCACGCTGCTCGACATTCCCGAAAATTACACACTTGTCTTTACCGGTTCTGCCAACGAGATCTGGGAGCGCATCATCCAAAACCTGGTAGAAGAAAAATCTTTTCACCTGGTGAATGGCTCTTTTTCCAAACGCTTTTTTGAGATCGCGCAACAGCTCAATAAAAAGCCTGAAAAGATCGAGGTTGCCATGGGCAAAGGCTTTGATGCTTCGATGGCTATACCTGCCGGCACGGAGCTGATCGCGGTGACTCACAACGAAACCTCCTCGGGCGTATCCCTGCCGATGGAAGTCATCGCAGGACTGCGCGCCAAAAATCCGGGCGCGCTGCTGACGATTGATGCTGTATCTTCCCTGCCCTACCCTTCGTTTGACTATACACAATTCGACTCCGTGTTTTTCTCGGTGCAAAAGGGCTTTGGACTACCGGCTGGTTTGGGTGTGTGGTTAATCAATGATGCGTGTGTGGCCAAGGCTGAGCAGTTGTTGACGAAGGGGATTTCGATCGGATCGTATCATTCCATCCCTTCGTTGTATAGCCATGCGCTGAAGTATCAGAACCCGGAGACGCCCAACGTACTGGGTATCTATCTGCTCGCGCAGGTGGTGGAAGATATGGTGCGGCGCGGTATTCAGAATATTCGCAAGGAGACAGAATATAAAGCGGCGATCCTCTATAAGGCTTTACACGATAACGGGCTGACTAATCCGTTCGTACAGGAGAAAGCCTTCCAATCCAATACCGTGATTGTGGCGGAGTGTGGGGAGCATACGGAGAAGATCACCAAGCTCCTGGTAGAGAATGGCATGCAGCCGGGTGATGGGTATGGCGCGTTTAAGAAGACACAATTGCGGTTTGCTAATTTCCCGACGCATTCGAAGGAGCAGTATGAGCTGCTCGTGGATACTTTGGCGAAGGTTTAGTGCCCAACTAATACCCCTCGCCAGTCTGAAGACTGGCATTCAACAGGCACATTCCGATAGCTATCGGAACGCCCTCCCTTCGGTCGGAAGACTTGCGCCAGATGGGGCCGGAAAACCTAATGTTACCGTAGCATTACCAATGGCTTTGTAAAATTCGCGGGTTTGGATATTTTGCCAGAATATTCATTAACCCATGCGTCATGTTTCGTAACAAATTCTTCTTTTTCACACTTCTGCTGACCTTTGCCGGGCACTGGCTGCCAGCCCAGGACTACCGGTGGCAGCAACGCGTCGAATACGTCATGGACGTTACGTTGGATGTGAAAACCCATAAGATGACCGGTACGCAAAAGCTTACCTATTACAACAATTCCAAGGACACCCTCCGCAAGGTGTATTATCATTTATACTTTAATGCTTTCCAACCCGGGAGCATGATGGATGTGCGCTCGCGCAACATTTCCGACCCGGACGGACGCGTAAAAGACCGCATCTTCAAATTGAAAGACGACGAAATCGGCTATCAACATATTCAAAGCCTTAAGCAGGACGGCAAGGACACGCAGTACAAGGTGAATGGTACGGTCCTGGAAGTAACCCTGCCGAAGGCCTTGTTACCCGGCGCCAAGACGGTGTTCGATATGAAGTTCGAGTCGCAGGTGCCGTTGCAGGTGCGCCGCTCGGGCCGCAACAACCGCGAGGGCGTAGCCTACTCCATGACACAGTGGTACCCTAAACTGGCGGAGTATGACTTTCAGGGATGGCATGCCTACCAGTATGTAGCCCGTGAGTTTCACGGCGTATGGGGCGACTTCGATGTGAAGATCACGCTCGATCCGACGTTCGTCATCGCCGGCACAGGCAAGCTCAAAAATGCCGATAAGGTTGGTTATGGTTATGAGGAACCGGGCACCACGGTAAAACGCCCCGCGGGCGACCTGACCTGGAACTTTGTGGCTAAGAATGTCATTGACTTTGCCTGGGCGGCCGACCCGGACTACCTGCACGACCGCGCACAGGTGCCCAACGGCCCCGAGCTGCACTTCTTCTACCAGAAGAACGACAAGATCCTTGACAATTGGAAAAAGATGGAAGGCTTTGCCATACGCCACTTCGAGCACATGAACAAAACCTTTGGCAAATATCCGTATGACTCCTATTCGATCATCCAGGGGGGCGACGGCGGCATGGAGTATCCCATGTGCACGCTGATTCTCGGTGAAGGAAGCCTGGGTGGCCTGGTGGGCGTGATGCTGCACGAAGCGGCCCACAGCTGGTACCAGGGTGTGCTGGCCTCGAACGAGTCACTCTACCCGTGGATGGACGAAGGCTTTACCGACTTCTCCAGTCAGGAGTCGGAAGCGGTCCTGCTCAACACGTCGTTGGCCGAAGCGCACGCCGGCAGCTACAATGCTTATTTCTCGCTGATCAAGAAAGGACTGCAAGAGCCCATCAGCCAACACTCGGATCACTATAACACCAACACGGCTTACAGCACGGCTTCGTACGCCATGGGTACGGTGTTCCTGCACCAGCTGAAATACATTATTGGTGAGGAGAACTTCTACAAAGGCATGCGTCTATACTTCAACACCTGGAAGTTCCGTCACCCCGAGCCCAACGATTTCATCCGCGTCATGGAGAAAGTCTCCGGTTTACAACTGAAATGGTATATGAGCTATTGGGTGAACACCACGAAGAAGATCGACTACAGCATCAAAACCGTATTGGAAAATGGCGGCACGTTCGTGACGCTGGAACGCATGGGCGAGTTCCCGATGCCTGTAGACCTGGTCGTTACCTTCAAGGACGGCAGCAAGCAATTATATTATATACCGTTGAATGAAACGATGGGTGGCAAGCCCGACGAGAAGGTTATACCCCGCAAAGACCTGGAGGTGTGGCCATGGGTAAATCCAACGTATACGCTGAAGATCGATCGCCCCGCGGCCGAGATTGCGTCGCTGGAAATCGATCCTTCGCAGCGTCTGGCCGATGTAGACCGCAAGAACAACACCGCTGATCTGTCCAATGGGCTCAAGGCCTATAGCAATATTATCCGTTAGAAACGGGGATCCGAACCGAGCATAAAAAATGTGCCGCTGAACATCCGTTCGGCGGCACATTTTTTTGTTTGTAACCCTACCGGCAGGCCATCAGGAGTAATAACCATTGCTCCCAGAACGCTTGGAAGTTGCGAAGGGGACGTTCAATTTTGACGCATGAAGTACGTACTTGCCATTCTCTTGCCCATTCTTTATCAGATCGCTGTGCTAGCGCAGGACCGCCCTGCAAGCACGGTGGCGGGCGCAGTCGCCGATGAGCATGGAGAGCCGGTTCCGTTTGCCACCGTGGCCTTATACCACGTGGTTGACTCGACCCTGGCGGTGGGTGGTGTCTCCGACGTATCGGGGGCCTTTTCGTTGGCTGTAAAACCCGGACGGTACTACCTCAAGGTTACGTTTGTTTCCTATCGCGATAAGATTGTGCCCCGTGTACATGTTGCCAATACGCCCCTGGCCCTGGGGACGATTGTCCTCCAAAGCAGCGCCGATGTATTACAGGAGGTGGTGATTGAAGGCGAGCGACCGGCCATGGAGCTGCAATTGGACAAACGCGTATTTAATGTCAGCCAGGATCTGAGCAATGTCGGCGCCAACGCGTCAGACATCCTGGGTAATCTGCCCTCGGTAACGGTAGATGTAGACGGCGCCGTAAGCCTGCGCGGCAGCGGTAACGTGCGCATCTTAATCGACGGCCGCCCTTCGGGCCTTACCAGCCGCGACCCCGACGCGTTGCGCAAGCTGCAGGGCAATCTGATCGAACGGATCGAGGTCATCACGAACCCCTCCTCGCGGTACGACGCCGCGGGCGAAGTAGGCATCATCAACATCATTATGAAGAAAGACAAGCGCGGCGGCCTCAACGGCACGTTCGTGGCCACGGCGGGAAACCCGTACCAGCTCGGCGCGTCGTATAGCATCAACTACCGTAAGAATAACATCAACCTCTTTTCGAGCTACGGCATCGACGACCGCAATGCGCCGGGCTTCGGCTCGTCGTATCAACGGTATACCAGCGAAGACACCAGCTTTGTATATTCACAATATAACGAGCGCGAGCGCGGCGGCCTGGCCCACAACGTCATGCTGGGCCTCGATTACTTTCTGACCGAAAAGACCACGCTGACAGGATCTTTTCTGTACAACCCCTCCTTTGGCGTGAACCACTCCACCAATACGTATCACGACTACGACGAGGCAGGCACGCTTACCCGCAACGTTGTCCGCACCGAGCGCGAGGAAGAAGACGAATCAACGCTGGAAGGGACGCTGAGCTTTAAGAAAGATTTTGAACGCAAGGACCAAAGCCTGACGGCCGACGTCAAGTGGATTCGCGGCGTAGACGACGAAGCCACCCGGTATAGCGAAGGCACTCCCGGTGGCGACCTGACGTTGCAGCGCGGGTTAAACAATGCCGACGAGACCAACTGGCAGGTACAGCTGGACTATGTGCATCCGGTTGGCAAAGAGGGTAAGCTCGAGGCTGGCCTCAAAACGGCTGCGCGCATGATCCACAACCTGTACTCGCTGGAAACGCAGGAAGACGATGACACCTGGACGCCGCTGCCCGCGTTCACCAACAACCTGGAATACAACGAACACATACATGCTGTCTACGTCATGGGGGGCAATGCGTTTGGTAAGCTGTCCGCACAGGGCGGCTTGCGCGGCGAATATTCTGACATTACCACGACGTTGACCGAGACAAACGAATCCAATCCGCGCACATACTTCAACCTCTTTCCCAGTGCCGGGTTGTCGTACAAGCTAAAGGACAGCAACACCCTGCAGCTGAGCTATAGCTATCGCATCAGCCGTCCTGATTTTCGCGACCTGCTACCCTTCTCCGACTTTCGCGACTCGCGCCAGTTTTTCATGGGCAACCCGAATCTGAAGCCGGAGTATACACATTCCTACGAGCTGGGCTATCTTATCGAATGGGGAGAAGGTTCGATACTTTCCAGCGTCTACCACCGCCATCGCACGGACGTGGTCCAGCGGATTGTGAGCGACGTAGACGAACAAGGCCGCACACAGATCATTCCCATCAACCTGGCGGAACAAAATGCTTATGGCGCCGAGCTGAACCTGTCGCACGCGATCGATACTTGGTGGAAGATCAATACGAGCGCCAATTTCTACCGGGCCATTACCGAGGGCACCTATCAGGACGAGGTGTTGTCGGCCGACACCTATACCTGGACCAGCCGCACGACATCGAAGTGGACGTTCTTCCGCAAGCTCGATGTACAAGGCTCTTTCAACTATCGCGCGCCGCGTGTTACCACGCAGGGGCGCGATCGGTCTACCTACTCGGTGGACCTGGGTACATCGTACGATATCTTTAAAGGCAAAGGCACTGTCAACGCGTCGGTGCGCGACCTGTTCAATTCACGCATTCGCCGGTCGATCGTCGACAACGAGGAATATTATTCCAGCTCGAAATTCCAGTGGCAGTCACGCCAGTTGCTCGTGACGTTTACCTACCGGCTGAACCGGCTGAAAGAGAAAGACTCCGAGCCTGCAGAGGAGATGTAAAAGATCGCGACCCGGGGCTGACGGCACTACGCCAATCGTTTGTACGATCCACATTTTGCGGTTAGCTTTATGCCCTTATGACAGCGGATCAGGCCCAAAAAGAAATCGCCAAACTAACCGACGAGATCAACCACCACAACGATCTCTACTACCAGCAGAGCGCACCGGTGCTCAGTGACTTTGAGTTTGACAAGCTCCTGGAAAAACTGGTGGCGCTGGAGGCCCAATTTCCCGCGCTCCGGCAACCTGATTCCCCCACGCAACGGGTCGGTGGCACGATCACTAAAAACTTTGAGAACGTAGCGCACAAGTACCCCATGCTGTCCCTGGGTAACACCTACAGCGCCGACGACCTTCGGGAGTTTGACAAGCGTGTGGCAAAGGGCCTGGACGGCAATCCTTATGAATACTTTTGCGAGCTGAAGTTCGACGGCGTGTCGATCAGCCTGACCTACGAGAACGGCATTCTTGTGCGGGGCGTGACCCGCGGCGATGGCGTACGCGGGGACGACATTACGCACAACGCGCGCACCATCCGGTGCATTCCACTCCGGATCAAAGGCAAGAATATACCCGAGTCGTTTGAAGTACGCGGCGAGGTGTTTATGCCCAAGCAGGTATTTCAGCAGCTCAACAAAGAGCGCGAGGACATTGGCGAAGAGAAGTATGCCAACGCCCGCAATACCACGTCGGGCACCCTCAAGCTGCAAGACAGCAGCGAGGTGGCTAAGCGCCGATTGGATTGCTATGTATATTACCTGCTGGGCGAGAAAAGCAAGACCCATGCGGAAGGCATCCACCATTTAGAAGACTGGGGCTTTAACATATCGCCCACGTATCGAAAATGTAAGTCGATTGATGACGTGCTGGCCTACATCGATGAATGGGAAACGAAACGCGCAGACCTTCCGCTGGAAACAGACGGTGTAGTGATCAAGGTGAATGACATCGACCAGCAGCGGCAGCTTGGCTTTACCGCCAAAAGCCCGCGGTGGGCGATTGCCTATAAATACAAAGCCGAAAGCATGAGCACGCGTCTCAACGGCGTCGCCTACCAGGTGGGTCGTACAGGCGCCGTGACGCCGGTGGCGGAATTGGAGCCGGTGCTCCTGGCAGGCACCACGGTGAAGCGGGCCTCGCTGCACAACGCCAATGAGATTGCGCGACTGGACCTGCGTATCGGCGATTATGTATTTGTGGAGAAGGGTGGCGAGATCATTCCCAAAGTGACGGCTGTCGACCTGGCCCGACGCAGGCCTGAACTGGTGCCGCTGCAATACACGCAGACGTGCCCGGTGTGTGGCACGCCGCTGATCCGCGAAGAAGGCGAGGCCGCCTTTTATTGCCCGAACGTAAATGGCTGTGCCCCGCAGATTCGAGGGCGCATCGAACACTTTATACAACGCAAGGCGATGGACATCAACTCGCTGGGTGAGCAGACCATTCGTCAACTCTACGAGTTGGGGCTTGTAAAAAGTCCAGCCGACCTCTATGACCTGAAGCAGGAAGACTTGCTGCGCCTGGACGGTTTTAAAGAAAAGTCCGCCAAGAATCTGCTGAGCGGCATCGAGCAGTCAAAAGCCACACCGTTTGAAAGTGTACTTTTCGCCATTGGCATCCGGTATGTCGGCAAGACGGTGGCCGAAAAACTGGCGCGTTACTTTAAGACGATTGACGCACTGGCGATTGCCAGCGAAGACCAGGAAAAATTACTGGCGGCGCCCGAAGTGGGTGAAAAAATTGCCGAGAGTGTGCAGCGCTTCTTTCGAGACCCCGAGAACCGCCGGGAGGTCGAGCGCCTGCGGGCAGCCGGCTTACAATTGGAGAGCACGGCCCGCGAGCCCGAGAAGGAGAGCGAGATATTGGCAAACAAATCCTTCCTGGTATCGGGCGTTTTCCAGAACTACGAACGTGAACAGTTACACGATATCGTCGTCAAAAACGGCGGACGCATCGTGTCGTCTGTATCCAAAAAATTGGATTATTTGCTGGCAGGTGATAATATGGGGCCTTCAAAGCGCGAGAAGGCTGAAAGTTTGGGCGTGCGGATCATCTCCGAAGCCGATTTTGAAGCTCTGATGCGCGGCGAATCCATCTAACTTTGACGATGAAGCTCAACTTCCTTAAACTCAAGACCAACGCCGTGCTTAAAAAGAGTAAGGCGTTCCGCAGCAACCTGCCTTATAAGCAGGCACGGACGGTGGGCGTACTTTTTTCAGTCGAAGACAAGCAGAAACACTTTGTCATTAAAGAGTTTATCAAGAAGCTGGAGCAAGACGAGAAAGTTGTTCAAGTATTGGAATACATGCCGGCGAAGCACGAAAATTATGAGTTTAAGTTCGACTTCTTTACTGAAAAAGAATTGTCGTTCTGGGGTAACATAACGTCTTCGAGCGCCAACCAATTTGCGGATGCGCCGTTTGATTTTTTATTCTACATAGACCTGGAACCGAACGTATTCGTGCTGAACGTGCTGGCCCGCAGCAAGGCCAAGTGCCGCGTGGGCAAGCATTTTGACGGCGGCGAGCAGTACCTGGAGCTCATGATCGAGTCGGCAGGCGGCATCCAGGCCCTGATCGACAGCATGTATAAGTATGCCTCCCAACTGAAGTAATCATAATCTTTATCCCATATTTCTGTAAACATGAAAAAGCTCTACGGAACAGGCGTTGCCCTGATCACACCGTTCACCGAATCACTCGAGGTTGACTACAAAGCCCTGAAAAAGCTTTTGCAGCATACGGCCAAGGGTGCCGACTATTACGTTGTGCTGGGCACGACGGGAGAATCTCCCACGCTCACGTCCGAAGAGAAAGCTAAGATCCTCGCCTTTATCAAAGCCAACAACCCGGCCCGGTTGCCGATTGTATACGGCATCGGCGGTAACAATACCCACGAGGTGCTGGAAGCCATTGCCGATACCGATTTTAAAGGCATTGATGCCATCCTGTCGGTAAGCCCGTATTACAACAAGCCCTCACAGGAAGGCATTTATCAACACTATGTAAAAATCGCCGACGCCTGCCCGGTGCCGGTTATTTTGTATAACATTCCGGGTCGTACCGGCTCGAACATCACCGCCGAAACCACGCTGCGTCTGGCGAACCATCCGAACATCATCGGCATGAAAGAGTCTTCTGGCAACCTGGAGCAGTGTTTGAAGATCGCCAAGCATATGCCGAAGGACTTCCTGCTGGTGTCGGGTGACGACATGCTGGCGCTGCCGCTGTACGCGCTGGGAGGCAAGGGCCTGATCTCGGTATTGGCTAACCCCTACCCCACTATCTTCAAGAAGATGAAAGAGTATTTCCTCGCCGGCAATCACACGAAGGCTGCTCAAGAGCTGTATAAGCTTTCGGACTTAAACGGCCCGATGTACGAGGAAGGCAATCCTATTGGTGTCAAGTATGTACTTTCCAAATTGGGCATTTGCGGCGAGGCCGTACGGTTGCCCCATGCGCCGGCTTCTGCAGGGTTGCGCAAACGCATCGATGCGCTGCTGGCCGATTTTAAGAAATAACCCTTTGCTGTCATGAGTGTATCCATCCGCAACGCCGACACGGCCGACATTCCGGTGATCCGCGTGCTGGCAGAGGACACGTGGTGGCCAACCTACACGCCGCTCCTCAAAGACGAGCAAGTCCGCTACATGCTGGACCTGATCTATAGCGTTGAGGCGTTGACAACGGTCATGACACAGGGTACCCAGCAATTTATTTTGTTGTCAGACGATCAGGGTCCTCAGGGGTTTGCTGCCTATGGCGCACGCACGGACGAGCCCGTGTACAAGCTTCACAAACTGTACGTGCGTCCCGGCAACCAGGGCAAGGGCTATGGCCGCATGCTGCTGCATGAAGTTGTGCAACGCGTTAAAGACCAGGGCATTACTACGCTGGACCTGAATGTAAACCGCTACAATCCGGCCAAATCTTTTTACGAAAAGGCGGGGTTCTCCATTCTGCGCGAAGAAGACATTGCCATCGGGCCCTACTGGATGAACGACTACGTCATGCGGCGTATTGTAACCCCGTAGGCATTCACCGAGATCGTTGCCCGCCGGCTTGCATAAACAGCGTACACATTGTTACTTGCTACCTGTTAACTGCAATAATGTGCTTTGGTATCGTGACTTTGGAATAACAGAAATTGTCTTTATCACCTTGTTTGTGGTATTGTATGCGCTGTATGTGGTGCGGACCGTTCGCATTGCCCGGCGCATGAACAGCCCTTTCTCGATCATTTTCGCCAAGCTGTTCGTTCGTACACTATACTTTGCGCTGTTCATCATTGTCATTCTCGGTCCTTCGTTTGGCGGCTCGAAAAAAGAGGTCAAGTCGGTGGGCAAGGACATCATGATTTGCGTGGACCTCTCCAAGTCCATGGATGCGTTTGACATCGCCCCTACCCGGTTAGAGAAAGTGAAGTTTGAAATGAAGAAGGTGGTTGAAGCTTTTAGCTCTGACCGCATCGGCGTCATCATCTTCTCGTCGGAGGCTTTTATGCAATGCCCCCTGACCTATGACCAGAATGCCCTCAATCTCTTTATCGAAACCATGAGCTCAACCCTGGTGCCTGCGTCAGGCACGGATTTTGGACCTCCGTTGCGGTTGGCCCTGAAGAAACTGGAAGAGGAGACGGACGGCCCGACGACCCAGTCGAAGTCAAAGGTCATTATTCTGATCAGTGATGGCGAGGACTTCGGTGAAGATTCGCGCGAGGTAGCGTCGGAAATTGAAAGCAAAGATATTAAGCTGTTCACGCTGGGCGTAGGGACAGAGGCCGGTGGTAACATTTATGCCGGCCGCTCGCTGAAGACCGACCGCCAGGGCAACACGGTTACGACCCGGCTGAACTCTTCCGCCTTGCGCGGGCTTGCCGACAAAACCGACGGCCAGTATTTTGAGATAAACGCCGCGCGCAACGATGTATCGCGGTTGATCAACACCATCGGCAACATTGAGGGCGAGCTGCGCGATGCACGCTTTGTAGACGTTACCGCCAACAAGTACTTCTACTTTCTGGTGGCTGCCGTGGTATTGCTAATCCTGGATGTACTCATAAATGTACCTGCGCTGAAATTATGAAATGGCTCCTGGTATCCCTCTTTTTGTTTGCTGCGGCAATCGATCCGATCAAGATCGGGAAGATCAACCGTACCAAAACAGAAGCCCGCAAGGCCTATACTTCCGGCGATTACAAAACGGCGGTGGCCAAGTACCGATACCTGGTCGATACGCTGGACGTCGTGGAAGATGAGGCCTTGCTGAACCTTGCTAACGCCTATTACCTCCTGAAGGATACCGCCCACGCGTTTACAGAATACCAGGCACTGGCGAGCAGCGAGAAAACCGCCGTGCGGTCGAAAGCGCAGCAGCAGCTCGGCGTGATGCACCACCAGAAGGGCCAATACGAAGAGGCCATGGCCAGCTTCAAAGCGGCACTGAAGGCCGATCCGGCCAATGCCGACGCGCGCTACAACTACGAGATGATCAAAAAGAAGCTGGACGAAAAGAAGAAAGAGGAAGAAAAGAAAAAGAATCAGGATCAGAACAAGCCTCAGGAACCTTCTGCCTACGCCAAACGGTTAAAAGCACAGGCGGACGCGCTGGCCGCACGGTTCCAGTTTAAAGATGCGCAAGCGCTTATGAACGAAGGAGCCAAGAAAGACCCGTCGGTGATGTATTATAAGGATTTCATCGATCGTTTAGGAGATGTTGTTACCATCGATAAAAAGTAAGCTATGAAGAACCTCATTGTATTTGCCGTTTTCATGACCGTCGGCCCTTTGGCATCCGCACAAGGTGCGCAAGCGTACTTTAACCAATCGGCCAATTACTACGTCGGTGGCAAGAATGCAGAGGCCCTGCGCGCAATAGGCGAAGGCTTACAAAAATATCCGGGTGATCCCAAGCTTAGTGAGCTACAAAAAAAGCTGAAAGAGGAACAGAAGCAAAAGGATCAACAGAAACAGGATCAGCAGAAAGATCAACAAAAGAAAGAGCAGGAGAAAAAGGATCAACAGCAAAAGCAGGATCAGCAGAAGAAGGAGCAGGAACAGAAAGATCAACAACAGAAGGATAGCCAGGATAAAAAAGACGAGCAGGAGAAGCAGGAAAAGGATCAGCAGAAAGGTCAGGAGGAGAAAGAGAAGAAGCAGAAGGACCAGCAGAACCAGCAACCGAGCGACGAAGAGAAACGCGAGCAGGACAAAAAGCAGCGTGAACAGCAGCTTTCCGACAAGCTTCAGCAAATGAAGATCAGCAAAGATAAGGCGGAGATGATTTTGCAGGCCATGAAGAACCAGGAAGTGCAATACCTGCAACAGAACAAGCGCAAAGCCAGCAAACCCAAGGATCGCAACAAACCTGATTGGTAGCCGGCAGCACAGCCACACGTAAAACCAACCAACCCAAATGAAAGAAGTATATATTGTCTCTGCCGTACGGACACCCATCGGCAGTTTTGGCGGTAGCCTGTCTTCGCTTACCGCTGTGCAGCTCGGGGCCATTGCCGTGAAAGGTGCGCTGCAAAAAGCAGGTATCGACGCCTCGCAGGTTCAGGAAGTTTTTATCGGAAATGTCATCGCCGCCGGGCTGGGCCAGGCGCCTGCCACGCAGATTGCCGCCGCGGCCGGCCTGGGCTTTACCATACCTTGCACCCTGGTCAATAAAGTCTGCGCTTCTGGCATGAAGGCTGTTATGCTCGGTGCACAATCGATCATGCTGGGGCACAACGACGTTGTTGTAGCCGGTGGCACGGAAAGCATGAGCAACATCCCCTACTACCTGCCCAAGGCTCGTACGGGATACAAATTTGGCAACGGTGAATTGCTGGACGGCCTTACCTATGACGGCCTGACAGATATCTACAATCAGTGCGCCATGGGCGTTTGCGCGGACAACACGGCGCGCGAGATGAAGATCTCCCGCCAGGACCAGGACGCGTATGCCATCGATTCATACAAGCGCTCGGCCGCAGCCTGGGCCGCCGGTAAATTCCAGGACGAGATCGTGCCGGTAGAAGTGACGGACCGCAAGGGCAACGTTACCCGTTTTGCCGAAGACGAAGAGTATAAAAGTGTAAACTTCGATAAGATCCCTGGACTGAAGCCGGCTTTTTCCAAAGACGGCACCGTAACGGCGGCCAACGCCTCCACCCTGAACGACGGTGCGGCGGCACTGGTACTGATGAGCCGTGAGAAAGCGGAAGCCCTGGGCATCAAGCCGCTGGCCACCATTCATGGGTTTGCCGACGCGGCGCAGGATCCGATGTGGTTTACTACAACCCCTTCTCTGGCAATTCCCAAAGCGCTGAAGGTGGCGGGCGTGGCGCCGGAGGCTATCGACTTCTACGAGATCAACGAAGCATTTTCTGCCGTGGCACTGGCCAACAATGCGCTACTGAAATTGGATGCCAGCAAGGTGAATGTTAACGGTGGCGCGGTAGCCCTGGGACACCCGCTGGGCGCCTCGGGCGCGCGCATCGTGACAACGCTTATCAACGTGCTCCGTCAAAACAAAGGAAAATATGGAGTGGCCGGTATTTGTAACGGCGGCGGTGGCGCTTCGGCCATTGTTATCTCGGCCTGACCGGCTTACACCACGACATAAACAAAAAGGCTGCCCCTTGCGAGGCAGCCTTTTTTATATTAACCCAATCATCTATTACTTACACAGTGCTACGGTAAAGTTTCCGTTTACGTACGTCCCCTCTTCTGCACGGGCATCGATGCGTCCGGTAATTTCCGTATCGGTGATCGAAAGAATTTCGATGGCACCCTTGGTAGCGATGTAATTCATTTTATCATCTCCGTCATAAAGCGTTACCGTCAGGCTTTCCTCGGTGCTGTTCGCCAGGTCGGCATCCCAGTTGATGCTCAGCTCGTAGAGCCCAACCTTGTTGGGAACATCGAAAAAGATGTAGTCGCCGTCCGGCATGAACATGTCACATCCTTCGCCACTGGACACCGTTTCTACCAGGTCTATGCCCAGGATTTCCTCGCCGTCGTAGCTCTCCTCTTGGGCAAAACCGCTTCGTTGCGTCCAGAGGACACCCCCGACCATGCCGCCCAGATCCTGATCTTTAAAGCTGTAGCCGCCGTTCTTTTCGTCGGCGTCGTCGTCTTTACAGGAAATCGCCAGGCCGATGAGCAGGGCTAGCAGGATGGTACTTCTTTTCATGAGGGGGTTGTTATTAATAACACAAAGTAGCTTCAACGATTACTATTTATTCTGCCAAAAAGAAGACCGATCTATAGCGTGTATGATTCCCGCCGACAATGCACAAAATACTATGCAGGCGCTTCAGAATCGTCGCCAAAACACCTATACCGCGGGCGGATGTAAAGTACTTTCGGGTGTGGAACCACTTTCCGGTATCAGTCCCCGCATTTCTGACATTGGTCCTGCGTGCTCCCACCGGGGGTGCTTGACGTTCCGAAAAAGATTGGGTACATTATACCAACGAAAATGAGTGGGGACATGGAGAAATTGTCGAAGGATTGGCTAACGCAGGGATTGATTGATTTTGAATATAAGAAGTACATGTTGCTGGCCTACCTGCAGGCAGTAAAGAGTTCCTTTGATCGCGTCGAGCTTTACCCGTTTATGGCGGACCTGGTCTTTCACTACCGCAACCTGATGGCGGTGAAAGAAAACAAAACCCTGATACGTGAATCGTTCCCGAAGGAAATTTCCGTGGAAGAGTTCAAAAAGCTGGAGCTGACCTATCGCGAGATGATTGACGACGACGCCGTCATGCAGGAGCTGGAATCTATCATCGACTTTGCATTGCCACAGATCAAGAGCTCGCTGCAAGAGGGCTCTATGATTTACGAATACGTGGAGTCGCAGTGTGAGATCTCGCCCATCGGCGTCACGCCGCTGTATGCACGGGAAGGATACCTGTTCGTGACATTGCCCCCGGAAAAAGAAACGGTCATTTACCGCTACCAGGTGAGCTTCTTCGAAGGCAGCCAGGAGCCACTGCGGGGTCTTAACACCGAGCTGATCGACCGCGTCGAGAAGAAGCTCCTGCATACTTATGAACGCATGAAACTGGACCTGATCCGACAGTATTCAGACCTGCCAAATCCTGCCACCTACCTGATCCTGTCAAAGGCCCGGTTCCCGTTTTACGAGACCTTTATGCCTGTTGCTAAACGACTGTTCGTCAAACACATATCTAAATAGCAATTTCTACACGCGGTAAGAGGCTCTTAATTCCTGCCCGCTCCCTACGTGGCAGACTCTGCCACTTTGCCAGCATGGCCAGCATGGATGGTTGGAATCCACCCCTCAAAAGCTATCAGGAGTAGAAAATTTGTCCGTAATTCGCCTCTCCGTACACGGTGGCACAAAAGGTGCAGATCGGTGCATGTTGAATTGTTAAACCTTAAAAATCGATTCGTATATGTCAAAAATCAACTTCAAACCAAACGAGGACAGGGTGTTAGTTGAAGCCGCTGAAGCTGAGACCAAAACAGCATCAGGTATCATCATTCCTGATACAGCAAAAGAAAAACCCCAAAAGGGTATCGTTGTAGCCATTGGCGAAGGTCTGAAAGACAAGCCTGTAACGGTAAAAGTTGGCGACAATATCCTGTATGGCAAGTATGCTGGCACAGAGATCACCATTGACGGTAAGGAATACCTTATCATGCGTAACTCTGATATTTTCGGAACTATTTAATTCACTTCAATCGAACTAAGACTATGGCTAAAGAAATAACATTTGATACCGCTGCCCGTGACCGCATCAAGAGAGGCGTAGACAAACTGGCTGACGCAGTAAAAGTGACCCTGGGCCCCAAAGGCCGTAACGTGATCCTGGACAAAAAATTCGGCGCTCCTACCGTAACCAAGGACGGTGTATCGGTAGCGAAAGAAATAGAGCTGAAAGATCCCATCGAAAACATGGGTGCACAGCTGGTGAAAGAAGTGGCTTCTAAAACCGCTGACGCAGCCGGTGATGGTACTACTACTGCCACGGTATTGGCGCAAGCTATTTATGCACACGGTATTAAGAACGTGGCCGCTGGCGCTAACCCGATGGATTTGAAACGCGGTATCGACAAAGCTGTTGATGCTGTTGTGGAGAACCTGAAGAGCCAATCTAAAAAAATCAAAGATTCGAACGAGATCGCTCAAGTGGCTATGATCTCTGCCAACAGCGACGTGACCATCGGTAAGATGATCGCCGACGCTATGGACAAAGTAGGCAAAGACGGTGTTATCACTGTTGAAGAAGCAAAAGGTACCGAGACCGAAGTGAAGACCGTAGAAGGTATGCAATTCGACCGCGGTTATCTGTCGGCTTACTTCGTGACCAACACAGAGAAGATGGAAGCTGAGCTGGAAAGCCCCTTCATCCTGATCTACGACAAGAAGATCAGCAGCATGAAAGAGCTTCTGCCGATCCTGGAGCAATCTGCACAAACTGGCAAGCCGCTGGTGATCATCGCTGAAGAAGTAGAAGGCGAAGCCCTTGCTACCCTGGTGGTGAACAAGATCCGTGGTGCCCTGCGCATTGCAGCCGTAAAAGCTCCTGGCTTTGGCGACAGAAGAAAGGCTATCCTGGAAGATATCGCTATCCTGACCGGTGGCAAAGTGATCTCGGAAGAGCAAGGCTTCAAACTGGAGAACGCAACGCTGGATATGCTGGGTCGCGCTGAGAAAATTCACATCGACAAAGACAACACGACGATTGTGAATGGCAGTGGCAAGAAAGAAGACATCCAAGGCCGTATAAACCAGATCAAGGCTCAAATCGAAAGCACTACATCTGACTACGACAAGGAAAAACTGCAAGAGCGCCTGGCGAAACTGTCGGGTGGTGTGGCAATCCTGTACGTAGGTGCTGCTACTGAAGTAGAAATGAAAGAGAAAAAAGACCGCGTGGACGACGCCCTGCATGCAACACGTGCGGCGGTTCAGGAAGGCATAGTTCCCGGTGGTGGCGTAGCTTTCATCCGTGCTATCGAGGCGCTGGTTGATCCCAAAGCTATCGGCGTGGACAACGAAGATCAGGCTACTGGCGTAAACATCGTTCGCCTGTCACTGGAAGCACCGCTGCGTACCATCGCTGAGAACGCAGGTCAGGAAGGTTCTGTGATTGTGAACAAAGTTCGCGACGGCAAAAAAGACTTCGGTTACAATGCCCGTGAGAACAAATACGAGAACTTCTTCGCAGCGGGTATTATCGACCCGACGAAAGTAACTCGTCTGGCACTGGAAAACGCTGCCTCTATCGCCGGCTTGCTGCTGACGACTGAAGCGGTGGTATCGGACATTCCGGAAGACAAAGAAGCTCCTGCTATGCCCCACCACGGCGGCGGCATGGGCGGTATGATGTAAGTAAAACATCATTTATACATGGTTGAAAAAGGCTTCTCTCCCAAGAGAAGCCTTTTTCTTTTACCCCTACCCACTATCTTTGCGGGCAATTACCGGCTATGCGCGAACGTCTTCGAATTTTCCTGCTGCTCATGCTTTTCTGGCTGAGCTATATGATTTTTATCCGCGGCCTTTTCCTGGTGTACAACCACGACCTTTCGGCGCAACTGACTGCTGTGGAAATGTTACAGACCGTGACCCATGGCATCCGCATGGATGCCAGCATGGTAGGGTACGTTCTCGCCCTGGCGGGGCTGCTGCTAATGGTCTCTTCGTTTGCCGCCGGCATCTGGCTGCACCGTACGCTGCGGGCTGTCACCTTTACCCTACTGGCGCTTTTCGGGCTGGTAGTGATGGTCGACCTGGAATTATACCGCCACTGGGGCTTTCGTCTCAATACGACCCCGTTCTTTTACATTGGTTCCGGTGCACTGGGCAGTGTGTCGCCTGGAGTAGTCGTTGAGCTGATCGCGATCTTTTTTACCCTTACGGTATTGTATGCCTGGCTCTATAATCGACTCATATCACCCTACACCTCTACGCTGCTCACCAAAGGCTCACGCGCCACAGCGTTTGTGATGCTGGCCGTGTCTGGTCTGCTGTTCTTTCCGATACGCGGCAGCATATCCGTTGCACCGATGAATACTGGTTTTGTATTTTTTCATAAATCAAAACCCTATGCCAATCATACCGCCATCAATGTCGTCTGGAATTTTTTGAACAGTGCCCGTAAGGGCTCCAATGTTCGTTATCCCGAGAACTTTGTCAATTCCGCCGATGCCGAAGCGCGGTTCGCCGCCCTCTACCCCGCCAGCGACTCTACCCGGCACCTGTTTAAGACGCCTCGTCCGAACATCATCTTCATTATCATTGAAAGCTTTACGGCCGATGTGATCGAACCTCTGGGCGGTCTGCCGGATATCGCGCCTAATCTCAACAAACTATGTAAAGAAGGTATTCTGTTTGACAATTTCTACGCGAGTGGCGATCGTACAGACAAAGGGTTGGTCAGCATCCTCAGCGCTTATCCTGCCCAACCGCAGACCTCCATTATTAAGTTTCCGGCCAAGACACAACGCATGCCTCAGCTGAACCTGGAGCTGAAGAAGCTGGGGTATAGAAGCTCATTTGTCTATGGAGGCGACGTGGACTTTGCCAATTTCCGTTCATTCCTCACGACCGGAGGTTTTGAGCACATCACCAGCGCGAATGACTTCCCGGCAGAGCTGGACGCCTCCAAGTGGGGCGTGCACGATCACTTTATGTTTGCCCAGGCCCTGCACGAGCTGGATACTACCCGCAGCCCGTTCTTTAAAGTCATCCTTACCCTGAGCAGCCACGAGCCCTTTGACGTGCCCATGGAGCCCTTCATTAAGGGACAAGACGAGGAGTCGCTTTTCCTGAACTCCTGCCACTATACCGACAAGAGCATCGGCAACTTTATAGAACTTTGCAAGAAGCAACCGTGGTGGGATAATACCATCGTGATCATGACCGCCGACCATGGCCACCGAAGCCCGGGTAACAAAGAGCTCAAAGACAAACGACGTTTTAAAACGCCGCTGCTAATCGTGGGTGGTGCGGTACGACAAGACACGGTCATCCATACGCTCGCGGGACAAACTGACATTGCCAATACCTTGCTGGCACAGCTCGACAAACCGTCACCGGAATTCCGTTTTAGTAAAAACATTCTCGGTAACAAGGTCGTACCGTTTGCTGCGTATTTCTTCAATGACGGTTTTGGCTTTCTGCTGCCCGACAAGCACATGGTGTATGACAACACCGGCAAGCAGTTCCTGGAGCAAACCAATATTACGGAGGAAGACATTATGCTGGGCAAGGCGTATCAGCAGGTGCTTTATAGTGATTATAATAAACGTTAAGCCTATGAAAAGATATATTACCCTGGCGCTGATGATGCTGGCAGTTGTGACCACACAGGCGCAGGAGTTTGGTCTGTCGTTTTCCTACTTCATACCCAAGAATGGTTACTTCTCAACGCCCATCAGTCCGTTTTCCATTCGCGGCTTAGGCTTTGATTTTAACCGGTACCTGGCGCTGGAAGCGGGCGCTTCGCTCTATCGCATGTCGGGGTTGAATATGAAGGATCTGCCGTTTGAAAGTAAAGACCCACTCGTGGGACCGAACTTTACGATCTTCGTCCCGGTAGAGCTGGTGTTACAATTTCACGGTCAGAAGGCTGACGTTGACATTAAAGGCGGCGCCTTTGGATTCCATGGTTTTAGCCAGCACATCAATTATGGAAATTTTGATCGCGCGCTACGCAAAGCCGAAGGATGGGAAGTGGTCAACAGCGACTTCTCGTTCAAGAACAAACCGGGCTGGGGTTATCACGGTGGCGCCGAGCTGACACTCTATATCTTCAAGGATGTCGGCGTTTCGCTGGAAGCCAATTACCTGGTTGGCGAGTCCAAGTTCCCATTGAAAGGAAGCTATACCGGTGGGAGCACCACCCTGGAAACCCGCGAGGTGGAATATGCCGATGCCAAGATCGATTTTACCGGATGGGAATTCTCCGTCGGTCTGATCTTCAACTCGGGCAACAGTGGCCCTTCGGCTCCCAAGAAAGCCATGAAGCGTAAGCGTCGTCGTCGCTAGGCGCTATGGTTCTTTCTTTTGGTCGTCCAGCATGGGGACGTCTTCCGGTCTGCGGGCCGGGGTTTGTGGGCGCTGCCGGATTTCAGGTACATCTTTATTGTATTTCTTGTATAGCGCGCGCGAATCGTCTACGAATGTCTTGAAAGCAGCGCGGGAGTTAATGTCTTTGGGTATGTCGATCGAGTCAAGCTCTACTTCCGGCGCAGGCAATATATAGTAATCTTTGGCGGCATCGCGGTGTACCCACTCCAGGTAATATGCGGCACTGTCAATCGTCGTTACTGCACTGTCGGGTTTGTATGCAATCTTTTCAAGCTCGATGTACGCCATGGCGCCGCCGTCGGTGTAGCGCTTACGTTGTCCTGAAATAAAATTTCCCAAAGAGTAGGCTACAAACCGATTATCGGCTTTGCGCCATTCCATCGGCTGTATCACGTGCGGGTGTGCGCCGATGACGAGCTGGGCGCCATGTTTAAAACAAAACTCCGTGAGCCGCTTTTGCAACGCCGATGGCAGGTTCTGATATTCTTCGCCCCAGTGTGTGAAGACAATGATGGCATCGGGCTTCTGCGCACGGGCATTTGCGAGATCCTTTCGCATGATGGCGGTATCGAGCCGGTTTACGATGTTGGGTTTATATACGGGCAGTCCATTGGTTCCGTAGGTATAATTCAAAACAGCCAGCTTAAATCCCTTTCGTTCCAATATCATCGGGTGATCGTTCATCCGGCTAACGGTATCGACAAAGGTGCCGGTATGGGGAATTTGTAAGCTGTCGAGCATCATGACCGTGCGCTCCAGTCCTTTCTTGCCACGATCAACACAATGGTTGTTGGCGGTCACCAGTGCATCAAAGCCGATGTCTTGCAGCGTCCTGGCCAATGCGTCGGGCGAGCTAAACTGCGGGTAACCCTTGTAGGGCGGACCGGCCAGCGTGACTTCCAGGTTGCCAATCGCCAGGTCTGCCGACTCGATGTAGGGCCTGACATACTGAAAGCAGGTGCTGTAATCATACTTCTTCCTTACAGGGTCGTACGCTGCGGCAATTTGGGAGTCGTGTCCCATAACATCGCCTACAAATACTAGCGACAGGCGGGTGGTATCCTGGGCGAAGACATGCAGCGTGCATGTCATGAGGCAACCTAGCAGTAATTTTTTTATCATATTTGTGGTAAGGGGTCAGAGCTCGAGCACTTTGTCTTCAAGTATAGCAAAAACTTTTTCTTCTTTCCGGGGCGTGATCCGCGCCAACCCGGTAAACATACCAAATGCGGGGAGCAACCCTTGATTTTTTCCGAAGTAAAAACACGGTAACATCAGGGACTGTCTCCCTTTTCCTCGCAGACATACGCCGGGGTGTATGTGCCCCGCCAGGTTGTAACAGCCCACCTCGATCTGCTCCTGCGGATGATGGGTGAGCACCATGCGGTCGATCTGCAGTTGTTCGTGGATCTGAATGCCTTTACGCTCGTACTGGCGTTCGCTCATGATGTCGTGGTTGCCTAACACCAGCTCGAAGGAGATGGCCCTGAAGTGGCTCACCAATTCGCCAAATACCTCCCATTCGGTGTTATAATGGCTGTGAAAAAGATCGCCCAGGCAAATCACCCGGCGTGGGCGCGTGGCGCGTAGCAGGTCGACAATGATCTCCAGGTTGTGGTCGTTGGCTTTGCTGGGCACGGCAATGCCGTACCGGCGGAAGTGGTTGACCTTGCCCAGGTGCAGGTCTGCCAGCAACAACGTTTCCAACCGCGGCCAGATCATGGCCTTTTGTGGCAACAGACTAAATTCCTCACCTGCAATAACCGCCTTCATTGGGCCCCAAGATAGCACTTTGCCGCCGCCTCCAGAAAACCCGCACAGACCTTCCGTACGTGCTTAAAAAGAGTCCCTTTCACACTCAATTTTTGCTCCCGCAATAAGTTATAACTCGCTGTTATTCAGTGTATTTATATAAAAAAAAGAGATTATTGATTAAAAAAGTTAACATAGTAGTAACATTGGGTGTTCGAAATCACCTTAGATTGCGCCCGAATTTCAATCTGTATGTTTGAATTAGACCTGTCTTATTCTATCCTCCTGGTCCTTTGCCTTGTTGCTGCCTGCGCTTTTGAATTTGTAAACGGATTCCATGATACAGCCAATGCTGTGGCGACAGTTATTTACACCAATTCACTCAAGCCGTGGGTTGCGGTGATCTGGTCAGGTAGCTGGAATTTCCTGGGCGTGTTGTTCGGTGGTGTCGGTGTCGCGATGGGCATTGTGAACTTGCTGCCGGTAGAATCGCTCATCGATCAAAACATTGCGCATAGTATTTCCATGGTCATGGCGCTCCTGATCAGTGCCATCTTCTGGAACCTGTTGACCTGGTACCTGGGGATTCCCTGCTCCAGCTCGCATACGCTCATTGGCTCCATCCTTGGCGTAGGCATTGCGTTCTCGTTACTGCCCGATTCGCAATCCGCTGCCGTCAATTGGGACAAGGCTTCCGATATCGGTGTATCGTTGCTCATCTCGCCCCTGTTCGGCTTTTCGATCACAATCATATTGATGTATTTGCTACGGACGCTTACCAAGAAGACTTCGTACGGTGATAGTTTGTTTAAAGAACCTAAGAAGAACGCTCCGCCGCCGTTGTGGATCCGAATCATTCTGATCCTGACGTGTACCAGCGTGAGCTACTATCACGGCTCAAATGATGGTCAGAAAGGCGTAGGCTTAATCATGTTGATCCTGATCGGTATCGTGCCGGTATACTTCGCGTTGGATGTTCGTGTATCGCCTACAGAATTGAACGCGCCACTGCACCGTATCGAGCGTGTTATCGCTACCCTCGATCCCACGCCCCTTTCGGCTCCGGATCAAGCTGTCTTTACAGAAGTTAGCACGACAAGCCGTCATCTGTTAAGCTCCATCAGCCAGGTGCATTCGGTAGACGAGATTTCTAAAAAGGAACGGTTTAGCGTACGAAAAGACATTCTTATGCTGGATCGTCACCTGAAGTATCTGCTAGAAAAAGACGAACTAAGCGTAAGCACTGCCAGCCGCCAGATTATTAAAGATGACCTGAAGGCCGTTCGTAAGATCACGGATTACTCGCCACGCTGGGCCATCCTGATGATCTCCCTCTCCCTGGGGCTGGGTACCATGATTGGCTGGAAACGTATTGTAAAAACCGTTGGTGAGAAGATTGGTAAAGAACATCTCACCTACGCACAAGGCGCTTCGGCTGAGCTCGTGGCTGCCAGCACCATTGGCCTCTCGACCAACCTGGGGCTACCCGTCAGTACAACACACGTGTTGTCTTCGGGCATTGCGGGGGCCATGGTAGCCAGCAAAGGTGTGAAAAACCTGCAAGGTGATACTGTTCGGAACATTCTGATGGCGTGGCTGCTGACATTGCCGGTGGTGATGATCTTGTCTGGATCATTGTTCCTGCTGTTCCGCGCGATCTTTTAACAGAAGTTAATAGCCAAATCCAAGTTTTATCTTTTCGTTGACCTCGGCGGCCGTTTCCGAGGTGATCAGAAACTGTCCGGCAAATACGGTGTAGCGGCGATGGGGTATCATGCCACAACCTGGTAAACCGTGGGGCGAAGCTGGCGGAAAGGCACGTTCATGCCCATGATCGACTCGCTATGCCCCAAAAATAATAGCCCGCCAGGACGCAGGTGTTCAGCAAACTTCCGGATGACGAGCTCTTGCGTGGCCTTGTCGAAATAGATCAATACGTTGCGGCAGAAGATGATGTCATAGTCGTGCTTAATCAGTCCGAAGCCGTCGTCCATGAAGTTGATACGCCGGTAATTGATCTTTTTCCGGTATTCGGGCTTTACGCGCACGAGATCGGGCTGTACCTTGCTGCGCAAAAAGTACGCACGCCGCATCTCGTTGGAGATGGCCGCAATCTTGTCAAGCGTATAGACTCCCTTGAAGGCCGCCTGGATCATGCGGATCGAGACGTCGCTTGCCAGCAGCGAATAGTGAAAGACGGGGTTACGCTTGCGAAATTCTTCGAGCACCATCAACAGGGTATAGGGCTCTTCACCACTGGAACAACCTGCTGACCACACGTTCATGGTCTGCCGGTTTGCTTGTTCGGTCCACGCTGGCAAAAAGCTGCCCGACAGAAATTTGAAGTGCTCCGGTTCGCGAAAGAAGTCCGTCTTGTTTGTTGTAATCAGGTCGATGACGTGCAGCAGATCGCCCTGCTTCTCTTCTTCGCTGAAGATGTGATCCAGGAATTGTTTATAGTTATCTAACCCCAGGCTTTTTACCTTTTTGTTCAGGCGGCTCTCCAGCATGGACCGCTTGTTGACGGGTAGCTTGATGCCATACTCGCGCGTTACGTACGAACTGAGGCGAGCAAAGCTCTCATCGTCCATGCGGACAAAAAGGGGTTGATCCGTGGGCTGGGTCATCATTTAAAAAGTTAGTTTTTGGTGCCCGCCAGGACCGAAGGGTCGCGCGGCAGCGCGCCAGTCAACACGAAGAGATCGGCTTTGCGCTTCGAGATGTTGTTGAATATATCCCACCGCTGGTGCCGGTAGCCGTGCAGCTGGGTCAGCTCTTCTAATTTCTCCCGCGACTGAGTCGGCGGAAGTTGCGAAATGAACCGTTCTTGCAAAGCGATCAGCTTGTTGAGCTGGGCAAAAGTAGTGGAAAGGTCGGCGATATCATCTTGTGTCTCGTCTAATTGGTCTTCTACAACGCCTACGGCTTGCAATTCCTGCTGACGTGCCGACTCTTTCCTCAGCTCTTCCCGTTTACGTTCCGCGCCATGCCAGTTTGAAAACTTTAAGGGCACGGACACCGTTGCCGTAATAGCATTATAGCGGGGTGATGCCGCATCAGGATTTGTTGCGCGTCCCACGAAGTTGTTACCCAACGAGATGGAGATGTCTGGTACGCGGTTGGCCGCCATTAATAATACCTCCTGGTGTACGACGTCTGCCGAAGCTTTACTTACCTGGACACGGTCGTAGCGGATGGCCTGTGCGGAGGTATACTTTTCAAAGGACCATACCCACATGGCCGGCAGTACAGGCTGCGCGCCGTATGCGTGCTTTACCATGTCGTTTAGCTCATCGAGCGACTCTTTCAGGTCTTCCTGTGCCACGTCTAACAACAGTTGGTTTTCCAGCAGCAGCAACTGTTGCTTCAGGCGCGCGGCGCTGTCGGGCACGTTCAGCGAAAGTATCTCTTGTTTGTATTTGAGGTCCTCCTGGATCTGTTGTTCGAGCATCCAGCAGTGCTGGAACAGCAGCAGTGCATCCCGTTTAAATTCATTGACAAACATCGTATGCTCGGCTTCGGCCAGGCGCACCTGGGCGCTCGCTAATTGAACGCGATGCTGGCGCTTCCGACCGGTCTCCACGGTATAGTCTATGCCGAGGTATAATTGCTGGGGCATGTTCATGCCACTGATGTCGCCCGACACATTGCCAAATGTCAAGCTCGGGTCGGGTGATATGCGAGCAATATCAATCTCACTTTTAATGGATTCGATACCTTCCGCATGGGCGGAAATATCAGGATGCTGTTCAATGGCTTGAAGAAAATCCGCTACTGTAATGCGAACGCCGGGCTGGGCTTGTGCTACTGCTAATGAAGCTACCCATAGAAATCCGCCTAATACCAATGATAGAGGTCTCATAGTCGCAGGTCTTATGGTTAAAATGAAAGTGCCGGCAGGCTTCTTTTCTCCCCCTCTTCCTCCTCCTGCCAGACACTTCTCCCCCTTCTCTTTAGCAATGTCTTTTCAAATAATTGTTACTCGCTTGTTGCCGGTGTAACTAAAGTGCCGGCAGACCTTCCCTTCGTTCAACGTCACTGCCTGCACGACACTTCCCCCTCATGCTTCACATTAATCTCCGTAACACGATCGATCTAAAAATCAATTTTATATTAAAGTGCCCGCAAGCCGTCCCTTCTCTCAACTTCACTGCCTGCGTGGCACTTCCCCCTCATATCCAATCATTCATGCAATGTCTGGTGTTCTTATATATAAAGTGCCCGCAAGCTTATCCCTTCGCTCCACTTCACTGCTTGCGCGGCACTTCCCCCTTATATGTTAGGTATCTCCTCTACAATGTCTTTGACCCCGCGCCTGTGCGCTGATATCGGTCGATGATCGGCTGCAGGGCAGCCAGTTCCACAGATTCTTCCTGACGTGTGTCCAGATACTTGTGAAAACCGACATCTTCCAACAGGTCGCCGGAAACCAGCCGGGTGTGGTATACCGTGCATGCGCTCTCGGTGAACATGAAATGGTTCTCGAGCTCGACCTCCGGTATGGTGGTGGCCAGTATAACTTCCCAGTGCGCTACCGCGCCCGAGGGGTGCTTGTGCAACAGCACGCGGGAGTTTCCCAGCAGGGCAATGTCTTGTACCATAAAGATGAGCGGATGGTTGCCATCTTCGGTCAGTGTGATAGACGGAGACACGCGTAAAAAGAAGGTAGCCAGTTCGTCCGAGGTCACCTTGGTGCCCGAGAGGTCGGCAAGATCACCTGTTGATTCTATAGCTTTCCGGAACTCCCCGGCTACCCGTATGTACTCTCTAAACGTGTCGTTATTGTTAATGTATGCTACATCTTCTTCTTTTAGCACCTTCCGCACCTCGTTAAAGGCGTGCCGGGTGATCCTGATCAATCCGTCAGGTACTGGGATGTTGCGTTGTCGTACCCAGTTGTATGTGGTCTCGAACTGCTGGGCCAGCGTCCCGAGGCTTTCAAATCCAAACATGCCTGCACCGCCTTTGAGTGTGTGCATGGTGCGAAACACCTGTTCCAGGGCGGCAATTGCATGTGGGGTGGCTTCGAGCTGCAGGAGTCCTTCGTCGAGCTCGTTCAGCAAATCCAGCGCGTCTTCTATGAAACGCTTCTGGTTAAAGTCCATTGGACAGTGCGTTTTCTATCTGTGCAAAGAACGTTTCTGAGCGATACGGTTTTTTAATCCATGCCGTCAGTCCTGCCTCTTTGGCACTGCGCATCTTATCCGGGTTCGATTCGGTCGTTAAGAAAATGACGGGTACCTTTGACACCGTCGGGTTGTCCTTGATCTTTTTCAGCAATTCAAAGCCCGTGCAGTCGGGCATGTTGTAGTCGGTGAGGACCAGCTTCACGTCCTCTGTTTCGGTCAGGACCTTGTATGCTTCGTTGCCGTTTGCAGCGCCCACTGTCTGGTACCCCTTGCGCTGAAGTGTTTCACATACAAAATCGCGGATGCTGGCAAAGTCGTCTACTACTAGAATGGTGTGTTTCATACGGGGGAGTATTGAAATATGTTCGAATTAACGGCGAAACTTCGGATGGGGATAGCGCTGTCGATTAGGTGGGCGGCCTAAGTTATTAAGTGGCTGGTTCTGCCGAACAACGCACCGTTTCCGGAGACGAGTGGTCGGAAACGGGGAGTAAGTGTCATAGACGGAAATTGAGCTGCCTGACCAAACAGGCATGGCCTAAAAGCAAAAAAGCCCCGTGGCCGTCTGCCAGCGGGACTTTCTAATTCCTGTAACCCTTAAACCCAAAACCTATGATACAGGAGAATTTTACTGTGTATGTGTTACAAATATACGGCGCCCTGGAGGCCACCGATACAGCTAATGAGTAGGTGGGAGAACCAAATGAGTAGGCGGAAGAAGTCGCCAGGTTTACGGCTGCTTCGCCGGGTGGAAGGGCAGCTTTAGTGCTTCCGCTTGTTTGTTGTATAATGTGAGTGCCAGAGCATCCTCCGTGATGTGATACCGTGCGCCGATGTATTGTACGACCTTGCCGGCATCGTCTTTCACGGGTACGATCGTAGCATCCACCCAATAGTGGGTACCATCCTTCGCCCGGTTCTTGATAATACCTTTAAAAACCTCACCTGCTTTGATCGTCTGCCAGAAGATTTTAAAGAGCTCCTTCGGCATATCGGGGTGCCGGAAGATGCTATGCGGCTTGCCTATCAATTCTTCCCGTGTGTATTTCGACACCTCACACAGTTTGTCGTTTACCAACGTGATGACGCCACGTTCGTCTGCTTCGGATAAAATCGTGGTAAGGCCCAGTACACTCTCCCGCAGCGCAGCCTGCTTTTGCAGATTTATACGTTCGGTAATGTCCTTGGCAAAACCCGCAATAGCAAATACCTCGCCCGCCTGGTTACGCAAGGGTGCAAAGCTGTTTGCGTAATACGAGGTTACGCCATTGGAAGTATAGGTTGACACTTCTTCAAACGCCTCCCCCTTCAGCGCCCGCGCGTACAACGCCTGTTGCTTGTCCTGTTCCGCCTTATCCGGAAACAGGGACAGTATCTCAAACCCTTTCTTCAACGGTATGCCCATGCTTTCCAGCGCGCCACCGAATACGCGGTTGTAGCTGATCAGGCGGAAGTTTTTATCAAGCGTGTAGATGGAATCAGTGGCCGCATTTAACAGCTCATTTAAATACCGCTCGTTGTCCTGCACCTCGATGAGCATGCGGTGCAGCTCTTCTTCCTGAGCCTTCATCTCTTCCGCCCGGATCTGCGTCTCCTCCAACAAGGCGTCGGTCTTGCGTTGCAGCTCCACTTGCTGCGTCACCTCATGCGAATATGACGCCAACGCGAAGATCTCCCCGGCATCATTGTACAGCGGGGCGTTGATGCTGGTATGATACGATGTAACACCGTTCGTGGTGTAGTCTGTTGTAATTTCAAAAGTCTCCCCCTTTAACGGCCTTTCATACAGCTGGCGTTGTTTTTCACGTTCCGCCCCCTCGGGGAAAAGGGACAGCATGTCAAAACCCTTCTGTAACGGCACCCCCATGGCTTCGAGCGCGGCACCAAAGGCCTTGTTGTAGCTGATCAGCTTCAGATTTTTATCGAGCGTGTAGATGGAGTCCGTAGAGGCATTGAGCAATTCGTTCAGGTACCGCTGCTGCGATTGTACCTCGTTCAGGATGCGCTGCATCTCCTCCTGTGTGGCCGAAAGCTCTTCCATGTTCTGCCGCAGCTCTTCCTCCTGAGCCTTCAGCTCTTCCGCCTGGTGCTGAGCGTCGTTCCTGGCTTTCGTCAGCTGCGTAACATCCTTGGCAAAGACCGCGGCGGCAATGACATCGCCGGCATCGTTGCGGATGGGGCTGTAGGACAACATATAATACATATCCATACCGTTGACACGGACGTGGTCCGTCATATCAAAGGACTCGCCTTCAAATACTCGGCGGTATATAGCGCGATAGCGTTCCTTTTCTTCGGGTGTGGAGAAAATGCGCGTCAGGTCAAAGCCCTTATCGATCTCCATGCCGGCATAGGTAGAGCGGAACTGCGTATTGCTGTTGATGATCAGCATATTTTTATCCACCGTCAGAATCGAATCCGTCGAGGCGTCGATGAGGTCGATCATGTAGCGCTCTTTTCCCTGCACTTCTGTCAGCACGCGGTGCATCTCTTCCTGGGTAGCCGCCAGTTCTTCCATGTTCTGGCGCATCTCTTCTTCCTGTGAGCGCATCTGCTCCGCCTGCTGTTGAGTCTCTTCGAGCAATTTGCGGGTGCGGTCGTTGGTCTTCACCGCCAGGATGGTCGCTGCAATACTCTCTGCCAGTTTTTCTACAAAGTCGATCTTGTAGCGCTTGATTTCCGTGAACGAGGCAATCTCGATTACCCCCAATACCTGCTCTTCAATCTTTAACGGCACGATCAGCAACGCCGACGGCGACGCTTCGCCCAGGCCAGAGGTTATACGAATAAAGTCCTTCGGAATAACCGTCATATAGGTCGTGCGCTTTTCCAATATGACCTGACCGGTAACACCTTCACCAATCTCAATCCGTTGGGTAAGGTACTTCTTGCGGTCATAGGCGTAACAAGCCAGCATCTCTAAATACTCGTCGTCCTTGCGGTCGTCGTTAACGACGTACAGCGCGCCCTGGTTAGCGCCCATGTATTTGATCAGGTTGCTGATGATGTCTTCGGCCAACACCTTGATGTCGTCGTTCTTCGAACGCAGAATATCCACAAACTTGGCCAGGCCTTCCGTCATCCAGTTGCGCTGACGCTCCTCCTGCGAGAAGCGTTTCATTTGATCGCGCATGCTGATGAGTGACGACGCCAGCAGATTCTCGTGATCAACTTTATCGTCACCGTTGTATTGTACGTCGAGGTTGCCCTGTTCAATCTCTTTGACAAAGCGCGTAGCCCCCGCCACCTCCTGCTGCCCGGAGGCGATACGTTGGTTGAGGATATTGAGATAGTTTTTCTTGATCAGGGCATAGGAGAGGATTTTCATGCGGCTTGATATTAAGAGGTAAATGAGTCAAGCAGTTGTGGTTAGGAGCCAGACAATTGCCAACGCAATGTTACCCGGGAAACGGGTATTCGGAAATGGGCATTGAGCAAGTGGCCGGCGTGAGTGAGCGGATGGTTCCGATCAGAGTTTTGAGCCGATGCGGGACAAAAAGCCCTCTTTTTTTCGCTTGGAGACGTCCAGGGATTTGTCATTGTTCATGATGACATAGCCCCCCTCTCCCCGTACATATTTCTTTATGGCATTCAGGTTGATCAAGTAGGAATTGTGAATGCGATAAAAGTTATGATCTGCCAATAAGTCTTCGTATTCTTTCAACGTCCGGCTCACAATGCACTTCTTTCCGTCGGCAAAGGTGATCTCGGTGTAGTTACTGGACGCCTCGCAATATAAAATGTCCTGGATCTTTACAAAGAGCAATCCATCCGACGTCGGCAAGGTAAGTTTGTAATTGTCAGTAGAACCCGTGCGCAAGTTCTGCATCAGCTGCTGCAATCGGGTGGCAATGGTATCGCCCTTACGCTTCTCGACTTTCGCCAGTGCGCGCTTAAGCTCTTCAATATCGATGGGCTTGAGCAGGTAATCGATGGCCGAGAAACGGAAGGCCTTAATGGCGTATTCCGAGTAGGCCGTGGTGAAGATCACTTCAAAGTCGATTTCCGGTAGCCGCGTCAATAAGTCAAACCCTGTCTCCCGTTGTAGTTGAATGTCAAGAAACACCACATCGGGTTTGTTCTCTTTGATCGCGTCGATGGCTTCGGCAATATTCTGGCAAAGGGCCTTGACGGTCACATCTTCGCAGAAGTCTTCCAGCAGGATTTTGAGGCTCTCCCTGCTTTTGAGCTCGTCGTCGACAATTATACTTGTGATCATAGAGAAGGTCAGACCTAATTTACCAAAAGTATCCTGAAATCCAGTACCGACAAATTTAAAATCTTACCCAGATACGTATTCTTGTACCAGCGGCACTTCCATCGGGATGAACCAGGTCATCTATCCCTAAAGAAATGTTATTAAGCTCGTTGATAAGCCGCAAACGCTCCTCGGTCAGTACCGTGCCCATAGATGTATGTTTGGGGAAATTCTTTTCGCGCAACTGGCGGGCTGCTTCCCGCCCAATGCCGTTGTCCTCCACAATGAATAAAACGCGGTCACTATCATATCGCACGCAGATCTTCAACAGCCCTTTGTCCGGTTTGTTATAAAGACCGTGCAGAATGGCATTTTCTACGTAAGGTTGTATTAAAAGTGACGGGATCTCGATGTTTTCACTATCCAGTTCAGGATCGACTTCTAAGACAAGCTCGAATTTGTTTTCAAAGCGCACCATCTCCAGGTTGATGTAGTGTTTTAACAGGTCCAACTCGTCAGCAATGCTGATCTTGTCCTTCACGGAGTGGTTCAACACGCCACGAATCAGCTTAGAGAATGTAGACAGGTAGTTGATGGCATTTTGCCGATCGTTCTTCGCAATAAAGAACTGTATGGAATTTAGTGCGTTGAAAATAAAATGCGGGTTCATCACCGACCGCAACGCCATGAGCTTGAGACCACCAATTTTTTTGTTGGCTTCGGCAAGCTCCAGGTTTTTACGGTTCAGCTCTTCTTCTTTCTGTTTGCGTTCGGTAATGTCCTGCGCATAGACCGACGCTCCAATGATGCGATTGTTTTCAATGATCGGGTGAAGCGAAGCCAGAATGGCCCGACCGTTAAGTTCAGATTCCTCCAGTACAGACTCGCCGGCGAAGGCGCGGTTGTACAGCACTTTCCAATACTGCACATACTCTTCGGGCAAGAACTGACGGGAAACATCCAGTACATTCTGACCGACGCCGAAGTTTACATCCTCGGTATTGAGACGTACCATTTCGTGGAACGAGCGGTTCAGCGCTGTAATTCTATAGTGCAGGTCCAATGACCAGATGCTCATGTCTGTATTGTTGATAATGGCATCCAGTTTGGCTTCGTTCTCGATAATCTTTTCTTCGGCTTTTTTTCGCTCGGTCATGTCGCGAACCACCACCAGCATGTGGTTTTCACCGGAGAGCTGAATCCGTTTCGTTGTGACCGAAGCAAAAAACTGAATACCCTCCTTGCCATAAAACTGTGTCTCCAGGGTTACCCCGCCCAGTTGAAAATAGGATTCGAAGTATTTGTTCTTCATATCCTTGTCCACCCAGATCTCAAAGTCGGAGGACGATTGGCCGAGCACTTCTTCACGGGTATAGCCCGAAATCATTTCGATCTTACTGTTGACATCGATCAACACCAGATCGTGCTCACGGAAGATCATCATCAGGTCGGGGCTCAGGTCGAAGGCCTTGCGGAAACGCTCTTCGGCTGCCTTTGATTCGGAGATATCCTTGACGACGCTCAGCAAATGCCCTTCGCCTTCAATCTCGATGCGGTTGCTGGTGATCAATACATCGATTTGGCTACCGTCTTTCCTACGCCATTTTGTTTCTATCTGTGCATGCCCGTGTTTAAAATACGTGTCGTAAAACTTCTCGCGGTCGGCCGGATCGATGAACAGCGCGAGCTCTTGCACCGACTTGCCGGCAATTTCTTCTTTGCGAAATCCGAGCACCGTATAGGCGTTGTCGTTTACCGCTACGATCACGCCGTCACGCTCGCGGTGAATCGACATGAGGTCGGGACTAAAGCGGAACGCTTTTGAAAATTTCTCTTCGCTCGATCGCAGCCGTTCCTCCGCTTCTTTAAAATATGTGATGTCGTATGTCAGCCCCAGGATGCGGCGCACCCCGTAATCTTCGAGCAACGGATGTGCCGTAATGCGCACCCACTTGCGATAACCCAGGGGTGTTTTGATCTGTACGGTGATGTCGGAAGGCCGGTGCTCCTTCAACAGCGTGGTGAACGATTGGCTCACAACGGCCTCGCTGCCGGCTTCGTACAAACGGCTTACTTCCTCGAAGTCGCTGCAATTAAAAGAAGGATCGACACCATAGATGTTATACATCTCCGCTGACCAGAACATGGTCTTGTGCTCAGCGTCGTACTCCCAGCTGCCGATCTTCGCCAACTTTTGCGATTGATTGAGAATAAACTCGCGTTCGGAAAGTTGCCGTATGTTGATGTATAGTTGGTCATTGATCTGACGAAGCTCTTCTTCCGTCGATGCCAGTTCCTCTTCGCGCACCTGCAACGAATAGTTCAAGCTGCGTTGATGCTGCAGTGTGTCCTCCAGTAAAAGCTCGCGCAAGCGCTCGCGTGTTATATCGACCCAGCTACCGACGGCTTTGTAGGCCTTGCCCGAGGCATCGCGTAGAAAAGTGCCCTGATCGATGACATAAGCGATCTTTCCGTCGGCCTTTTTAAACCGGTATGTATCGAAGAAGCTTTCTTCCGTTGCCAGGGCGCGGTCGAAGTTTTGCTCGACACGCTCGCGGTCTTCTTCATGGATACCATCAATCCAGTCTTGCAGTGTATAGTGCGGTTTGTTAAAACCAAACTCCTCCAACGTCGAGCTGCCTGACATCCACGACAACTTGTTTTCCGGTACATCGTATTCCCACATGGCGGCGCTCGATAGCTCGGCAATCAGCTTGAAGCGATTGCGTTCGTCTTCCAGGGTGTTGAGTGCCTGCTCAAGCTTATGCTCACGCATACGTTCCTCCGTCACATCGCGCCAGCTGCCAATCACACGTTGCGCCATGCCGTGTTCGTTACGCAGGAAGCGCATCGTGTCGTGTATAATGTAGTAGATATTATTCGCGCCGCAAAAGCGATACTCATGTACGAAATTCATGACAGCAGGATCTTGCAGCGCCTGCTCAAATCCTTTTACCGCCCGGTCAACATCTTCAGGGTGTAAATTGTCGCGCCAGAAATTAGGTGAAATAGGGTCTTGTGGAACGGAGTATTTGAGCTTATTCGCGATCGAAGCAAACCAATATGGATGCGACTTATTAAAATCGATCACCCAGATCGCCTCGTTGATGCTATCCAGAATGCTCGAGAACAATGTTGCATCCAGCAACGAGCTAAATTCCTTATCACTGATAGTACTCAATGGCCCACACTTTGTAACGAAGTTACGGGCTAATTGCAATTTTCCAATAGGGCAGGCCGACGACCCAGTCCCTACGCCTGAAGACGCGCCCGGCCAAGCTGGTTGGGGATTTCCACCGTAAACGTCGTGCCCTTTCCGGGCGCAGATTGTACGTTTACTGTCCCGTGCAACCTGGTCACGGCATCCTTTACGATGTACAAGCCGAGGCCGGACCCTTGCCCTTCGCTGCTGACGCGAAAGAACATATCAAAGATAGCTTCCTGGTGCTCGGCCGGAATACCGATGCCGTTGTCTGTAAAACTGATGCGCGCGCGCGCACTATCTACATGGATGTTGACGTCCAGGAATGAATCCTGGCGTGTGCTGTTGCGATAGCGTACGGCGTTCGAGATGATGTTGTTGAAGACCATGAGCAGTCGGCTGGGATCGGAGTAAAACGGCGCGCGGATGTCGATATAGTGCGTGCTCTGTACATGTTCGGCGCCCTCCATAAACCGCAGGGCTTCCAGCGAATCTTGCAGCAGCGTCGCCACGTCTACTTCTTTCTCTTCGACATCGGTGCGCGCGTTGCGGGAGTATTGAATGATATCGGTGATAAAATTATCTAACCGGCCCACGCTCTTTTCAATCAAGGCCAGGTACAAATCGGTATTCTTTTTTTCAGGATCGAGCTTGATCATGTTCAGCAGCCCTTTGACGCTCATGAGGGGCGCACGCAGATCGTGTGAGGCGCTGTATACAAAGCGATCAAGCTCCGCATTGATTCGTCGCAACTCCTCGTTCTGACGTTCCATTACATTTCCATTCTCCACGGTCCGATACATTATTTAGTGGTTTCTAAGACTTGAGGGGTCTTTTGTGCTCCGGACATTCCTCTCATCGGTGTATCAAAATACCTGCCAGGTCCTGATGCATTTTGCGGACGCGGCGCCGTTTCCCACCGATTGTTGTTATAACGTCGTCGCCGGGCGGGATATTGCCTCTGCTTGCTGGCCCGAGTTTGAGCGCCAAGCCTGGAGCCCAGGGTTGTAGTCACAAGGGATAAGTAGCGCGCCAACTCTTGCCAGCGATACTGTAGAATGTTAATAATCTACTTATTCAGTAGGAGATACCATCTTTTTATTACTTTTGAGCCTCTAAAATAGAATCAGTTGCGTTTTTGCTCTCTTTTCGTCGTTTTTTCCATCCAAGCCGTTTTGGAAGACTTGTCTGGCTATATCTGGTGGCCGGTACTGTTCCTCATCATCGGGGGCGGTTTGTTTTTCATGTTCTATTCCCGGTTCATTCACTTCCGGCATTTCAAACACGCCATCGACGTGTTACGGGGGAAATACGACGACCCGAACGCGCCCGGCCAGATCAGTGCCTATAAGGCATTGTCTACGGCATTGGCGTCTACCGTCGGCATTGGAAATCTTTCGGGGGTCGCGACGGCCATTGCGCTTGGTGGGCCCGGTGCGCTCTTTTGGATGTGGGTCACCTCGATCATTGGGATGTCTACGAACTTCTTTACGAGCACACTGGCGAGTCTCTATCGTGGCAAGGATAGTAATGGCGAAGTACAAGGTGGTCCGATGTATGTCATTCGCGAGGCACTGGGCAAGCGCTGGCAGCCCTGGGCAGTCATGTTCTGCCTCTGCTGTATGGTAGGCGCGTTGCCGATCTACCAGGCGAATCAGCTAACACAGGCCATCTACGATATTGGATTGGGGGCAACCCCTATCGCGGGGTTATCACCCGGTACCTGGAAGATACTGATTGGCATGGTGCTCTGTGCCATTGCTTCGGCCGTTATTGTCGGGGGCATCCAACGCATAGGCAACTGGGCGGGACGTCTGGTGCCAATTATGATCGTCCTGCACTTTGCCTCGGTCATGATCATTCTGGTAGCCTATGCCGATCAGGTGCCGCGGTACCTGGCCATGATTTTCGAGGATGCCTTTGCGGCCCACCACTACCATGGGCAGCCATTTCTCGGTGGCATGCTGGGCGGCATTATTATGTTGGGTGTGCGACGCGCCACGTTCTCCAACGAGGCCGGCATCGGCACAGCCCCCATGGCGATGGGCGCTGCAAAAAGCTCGGCCCCTATTCAGGAAGGGATGGCGTCCATGCTCAGCCCGGTAATCGATACGATCGTATCCTGTACACTGACGGCACTCGCCATACTGGTGACGGACGTATGGCAGACCAGCAAATCGTCGGGCATTACCCTGACAGCCGAGGCATACGCGAAAGCCATGCCGCTGGGCGGCCATTATATATTACTGCTCTGCACGTTGGTATTTGGTATCAGCGCATTGTTTTCATACAGCTACTACGGACGCAAAGCACTGGCCTTTCTGATCGGCGAGCGCTATAGCGCCAGCTATGATTACTTCTATCTCGCCATGATTGTTGTGGGCGCTGTGGCGTCTATGGAGATCGTGTTATACCTCATCGACATTGCGTTTGCGCTCATGGCAGTGCCAACCATGATCACGGGCATGGTGCTCGCACCAAAAGTGATGGCCGAAGCGCGGCGTTACTTTGAGAAGGGTATGTACAAACAAAAGCACTAAGGCTGCGCTTCCGGCACGATGGTAACATCGGCGGTATCGGCGGCGGGCAGATCGAACAGGTGTTGTTCCCGGATTGCCTCCTCTACTTTGTGCGGCACAAACTTCTCCCAACCCGGCTCGCCCTTGCGAATCATGGCCAGCACGTTGTCAGAGATGATGTGCAGCTTGCGGGTATCTGCATCGCTCACGTCCTCCATCTTGTTGTTATCGATCAGATAGCGGAACAGATTCTTGAGATTGGGCGGAAGCTCGTTCTCAAAATCTTTCAGTGTAAAGAGCGTTGCATCCGGACGCAACGCCGGATAAACATATATTTTAACGTTGGTACCAAACAGCGACGCAAAGCATTCGAGAATTCCCCCGCGAATGTTCTCATAGGTTTTTTCATCAAATACCTTTTGCAAGGCATAGATGCCCATGATGATGCCGATCTTTTTACCGCGGGTGATCTTCGACAGATACTCCACCAGGCGGTAATACTCGAAGTAATTCGAGATCAATACATTCTGTCCCAGCGAGCAGAGAATATCGCAGCGGTGCAGAAAGTCTTTTTCATCCACCTTACCATCTGCGCTCAAGTCGTTCAATGTAAGCTCGGAAAGTAAAACAATGTTTGAGCGCGTAACGTCAGGCTCTTGTTTGAAGTGACGCCGCGACGTGAGCAGCATGTCTACATTAACGTGAGTCGGCGGACGGAATCGACCGCGTAGTACCAACACGTTCTTTTTATAGAGTTCATCCGACGGCTGCATCACATTGCCATCGGGCCCAAACATGGCGGCCTTGGTCAGGCCATTCTTTACCATCTTCAGCGCCATGAGGCGATTGTCGACGTGCTTAAAGTCGGGGCCTGAAATGCGGAACATGTCGATCTCGATGCGGCGGGCCGTGAGCCCGTCCAGCAATGACATTAACATCTCTTCCGGGTCGCTCAGGAACATACACGAGTAGAGCATATTCACACCGACAATGCCCAGGGAGTACTGTTGTTGTAACGGATCGTTGTCGTGCATCTTGACGTGTATGATGCAGTCGTTGGGCTCGCTTTGGGGCTTTAACTGAAATCGCAGCCCGATCCAGCCGTGACCCTGGTTTGTGCGCTCGTAGTTGAGCACCTCCACGGTGTCGGCAAATGCAAAAAAGCGAGTAGTTTCAATGCGGTGTGGTAAACGTTCGGGCAGTAAAACATACTCGTGGTCAAGCATGCGCATCAACCGGTCCTCACAGACATACCGATCCCCTACCCCGTAAATCGCATCACTGAATTTCATGTCGTACGCCGACATGGTTTTGGCTACAGTTCCGGAAGCGCCTCCTACCTTGAAAAAGTTGGCTGCTACTTCCTGCCCTGCGCCAATCTCTGCAAACGAACCGTAGATCGCTCTGCTGAGATTGATACGCAATGCCTTCTCTTGCGTCGTTAGTTTTCTAAATTCGTCCATACGCTGGTCCCACGCGGGCCTTAAGTTACTTTTAATCGGCTACGGTTGAAAAGAAATTTGCAAAAAATAGGGTGCATTTGCACCGCATGTATAGTAACACGAATCGTGCCTCAAACGTTTCCAACTATTTCTCCGGCAATCGTGTCTATTGCAGCATAACCTACTTATATATGGTAAAAATACAATTCATTCTTCGGTCGCTGGCAGTCCTCTTGTTTTCTGCGGCAGTATTTGCCTGCGGCAGCGACGACGACTCTAAATCCAGTTGTGACGACGGAAGTGACCCCGTCTGTGGCGTTTGTAATCCGGTGGAAAATCTGGGTTGGCTTCGCGACAAAATTGCAGAAGCAAAAAATGGCCCGATGGGGAACATGATCACCCTTTACACCGGTACATACGAAAATCAAACGGTTTTTGTGCAAGGCCTGTGCTGTGCCTCATGCCTGTGGATACCCATAGTTTGGACATGCGACGGCCATAAACTCGACGATTCCGTGACGTTACAAAGCATCACCGACCAAAAGTTGATCTGGCACGGCGGAGACTGCCAGCCATATGACTAATTACACTGGCTGCGCAAGAAATCGCTCCTTTGCTTGTTGTTTGATATGATCCCAGTCGTCGGGTGGCGGCGGTGTGCCGCGATCGAATTCTTTTAATAACCATTGAACCAGTTCTTCTTTCATACCAAACTGGCGCACGGCGTCCTGGCAGAATTGTATCTCATGCTCATCTACGACCTCGTCTGCATATACCATCAGCACGAGGTCGTATAGCAGATTCATCTTGTCGTTGTGGTTGTCGGGAACGTTGAGCTCGTACTGCTCACTGCTATCCACCAGCTCCTGCACCTGGCGATCTTTCAGACCATAGCGGCGGCCGATCTTATACAACAACGCTTCTTCCTTCTCGTGCATGTGCCCGTCTACTTTCGCAAGGGCCAGCAGGTTCTTGATGTGATTCTTCTTGTACGAGAGGTACTGGTGTTCAAAAAAACCCATCATAGGCCGTGTCTTTTTTTAGTTAAGTTCGTAAAGCAATACTAGGCCGCCGCTGCCTTTTCTTCCTTCAGCGCGCGACGCAAAATCTTACCGACGTTGGTCTTCGGAAGCTCCGTGCGGAACTCCACCAACTTCGGCACTTTATAGTTTGTCAGATTTTCGTGGCAATAATCTTTTACTTCCTTCTCAGTCAGGCTCTGGTCTTTCTTTACAATAAAGACTTTGATAACCTCGCCCGACTTTTCGTCGGGAACGCCGATGGCGGCCACTTCCAATACTTTCGGATGGCCCGCCAGTACGTTTTCGATCTCATTCGGATATACGTTGAATCCAGACACCTTGATCATGTCTTTTTTACGATCGACAATCTTGAAGTATCCTTCTTTGTCCATGATACCAATGTCGCCCGTACGGAACCATTCCTTGTTGAAGAATACGCCTTCGTTGTCCTTTTCCCAATAGCCCGACATAACTTGCGGCCCGCGGGCACACAGCTCACCCGTCTCGCCTTCGGCCAGGCGGTTGCCGTCATCGTCGAATACGGCCACCTCGGTGTTGGGCATCGGCAGACCGATGGTGCCCAGCCGGTGCTTACCATCGAGTGGATTACAGCACAATACTGGCGAGGTCTCGCTCAGGCCGTAGCCTTCGATAAGGCCCGAACCGGTTACTTGCTCCCACTTCCTGGCCACCGCATCTTGCAACGCCATACCACCCGCTACGGAGCCTTTCAAGTGTGAGAAGTCGAGGTTCTTAAAATCGGGGTTGTTCAGCAGTCCATTAAACAGTGTATTAACACCGGTAATAATCGTGAACTTATGTTTGCTTAGCTCTTTTACAAAGCCTTTCATATCGCGCGGGTTTGTGATCAGCACATTCTTCACGCCAGTGCTGAACATCAGGAAGCCGTTTACCGTCAGGGCAAAGATGTGATACATCGGAATGGCGGTGATGATCAGGTCGTCGCCATCACGTTTGTCTTGCAGGTAGGGCTGGAACCATTGGGTGATCATAGAATTATGCGCTATAATATTGCCGTGCGAAAGTTTGGCACCTTTGGCAATACCCGTAGTCCCCCCGGTGTATTGCAATATCGCCAGGTCGTCGACGGTTACTTTCGGCGCATCGAGCTTTAATGACGCGCCTTTCTTCATGACATCCTTAAATGAAAACGCTGTCGGTAAGTGATAGGGCGGTACCATCTTCTTGATGTGTTTCACCACCAGGTTCACGATCGTGCCTTTCAGGCCGCCCAGCATGTCGCCCAGTTGAGTCACGATGATATGTTTTAGAGACGGTACGTTGTCCTTGATCTTTTCCAGGTGGCTCGCAAAGTTGGCAACAATGACGATGGCCGAAATACCGGCATCTTTGAATTGGTGCTCCATCTCGCGCGGTGTATAGAGTGGATTGGTATTGACCACTGTGAGGCCGGCACGCAGGGCGCCGAAGAATACAATGGGAAACTGCAACAGGTTGGGCATCTGAATGGCGATTCTGTCACCTTTTTTCAGACCGAGATCTTTCTGCAGATAGGCCGCAAAGTGTCCTGAGAGCTCGTGCACCCTTCCATAGGTTAGCGTTACACCCATGTTTTCAAAAGCAACCCGGTCGCGGAAGCGCCCTACACTCTTCTCAAAAAGCTCGATCAACGACTCGTACTCATAGAGCTTTATTTCATGTGCAACCTGAGGGGGGTAATGCTTAAACCACGGAAAATCTTTCATAGTAATCGGACGCGTGACGTATCAGTATATTTAATAGTCCAAAGCAAACGATTGTTCGCAGCAAATCAAACAGGAATATAAGAATTTGGTCATGAACCCGGTTTGGACGGTGGGCAAAGTGCATAAAAAAACCCGTTCCGGAAAACCGAAACGGGTAGCTCTAGAATAACTCATTAACCTAAACTGAGCTGCTGTAGGAGAAGGATTCGAACCTCCACGGAGCGGTTAGGCTTTGTACTGACCCTGTATTCCAGAAAATGACGGGGTCAGCGCATTGCTTTGTTCCTATCCTCCACCCTCGAGACCGGAGGGCATGTCTGCCAATTTCAACACCCTACAATAATGTGTTACTTTGTGTGTGCGTGTGCGCGGCTGTAGGAGAAGGACTCGAACCTCCACGGAGCGGTTAGGTCGCCAAAGGCTGGACTTTATTCCGTTACCTCCACCCTCGAGACCGGAGGGCTTGTCTGCCAATTTCAACACCCTACAAGATGTGTTATTTTTGTGTGCGAGAATGCTGTGTGTTTCTTTTGTCTCGTTGTAAATTATGCAACAAAGTAAGTCATTTACTAGCATCGAAATCAACAAAACATTCCAATAATTGTATACTTTTCAATATTATTTCATATTTTTGAATTAACACTAACAACCAATTTCACCTATGGCAGAAAATTATAAAGTTGACAATGTAGACCTGAAGATCCTGGAGATTTTAATGCAGGATGCCAAGAAGCCTTATACCGAAGTAGCCAAAAAAGCCTTTGTTTCCGGCGGTACTGTGCACGTACGGATGAATAAGATGGAAGAAGCGGGCATTGTCGAGAAAACGACGTTGAAAGTCAATTACGCCAAGCTAGGCTATGATATCACCGCCTTTATAGGAATCTTCCTGCAGAAAAGTGCGTTGTACGACCAGGTAATAGCTAAAATCAAGGCCATTCCGGAGATCACGAGCATTCATTATACAACCGGTAACTACAGCATGTTCTGCAAGATCCACTGTAAGGATACCAATCACCTCAAGCTCGTGCTGCACGACAAGATTCAGCAGGTAGAAGGCATTGAACGTACTGAGACGATGATCTCCCTGGAGGAAAGCCTGGACCGTAGTCTCAACTTAGTAGATCAAACAATTTCAAATAAATAAACCGGCCCCGGAACCTTAAAATGCCTTTTTTGTTATAATTTTGTAGGTTGTTTAAAATTAGTCTAAATAGACTACTTGATCACTATGAGTAAAGACAATCAGGTACTGGAAGAGCTCACGTCAAAGGAATATGAGCATGGGTGGACGACGGACATTGAGACTGATTCCGCCCCGAAGGGACTAAATGAAGATATCATCCGGTTCATTTCTGCCAAGAAAAACGAGCCGGCATGGTTGCTGGAATGGCGTATGAAGGCCTATCAGCAGTGGACAAAGATGAAAGAGCCCACATGGGCCAACGTAAAATTCCCGGAGATCAATTACCAGGACGTGATCTACTACTCTGCTCCCAAGCAGAAGGTGACGCCTAAAAACCTGGAGGATGTAGACCCTGAACTGATCAAGACCTTTGAGAAGCTCGGCATCTCGCTGACCGAGCAAAAGCGCCTGACCGGTATTGCCGTCGATGCCGTCATTGACAGCGTCTCTGTCGCCACCACCTTCAAAGAAACACTCGGTGAGCTTGGCATTATTTTCTGCTCGTTTAGCGAAGCGGTACAGAAGCACCCCGACCTGGTGAAGAAATACATGGGCTCGGTCGTACCGGTAAACGACAACTATTTCTCTGCATTGAACTCAGCCGTCTTTACTGACGGCTCATTCTGTTATATTCCCAAGGGCGTACGTTGCCCAATGGAGCTCTCCACCTACTTCCGTATTAACGCAGCCAACACCGGTCAGTTTGAGCGCACGCTCATTGTGGCTGACGAAGGCTCTTATGTAAGCTACCTGGAAGGGTGTACGGCCCCGCAGCGCGATGAGAATCAGCTGCACGCAGCGGTGGTAGAAATCTACGCCATGAAAGATGCAACGGTAAAATACTCTACCGTGCAGAACTGGTACCCGGGCAACAAAGAAGGTAAAGGTGGTATTTACAACTTTGTCACCAAACGTGGTCTGTGCTACGGCGATAGCTCGAAGATCTCCTGGACCCAGGTTGAGACAGGATCGGCCATCACCTGGAAATATCCGTCGTGCATCCTGCGCGGCGACAACTCCATGGGTGAGTTTTACTCGGTGGCTGTTACCAATAACTACCAGCAAGCCGACACCGGCACGAAGATGATCCACATTGGCAAAAACACCAAGTCGCGGATCGTATCAAAAGGAATCTCTGCTGGCCACTCGCAAAACAGCTACCGCGGCCAGGTACATATCATGAAGCGCGCAGAAGGTGCGCGCAACTTCTCGCAGTGTGACTCCCTGCTCATGGGGGACCAATGCGGTGCACATACCTTCCCGTACATTGACGTGGAAAACAATACCGCGCGCATCGAACACGAAGCCACTACTTCCAAGATCGGCGAAGATCAGATCTTTTACTGTCTGCAACGCGGTATAGATGAAGAGTCTGCTGTGGCGCTCATTGTCAATGGCTATGCCAAGGAAGTATTGAACCAGCTTCCAATGGAATTTGCCGTAGAGGCACAAAAGCTGCTGGCCCTGACGCTTGAAGGAAGCGTCGGCTAAATATCTACCAGCAACAACAACGAAAGAACCAGAACGTAACGAAAGATTTGAGGTATAGCGATGTTAACGATTAAGAATTTACAGGCGAAGATTGGTGAGAAGCAGATCCTGAACGGCATCAACCTGGAGGTGAAGCCCGGCGAAGTACATGCCATCATGGGACCTAACGGTTCGGGCAAAAGCACCCTGGCGTCGGTACTGGCCGGACGTGAAGAATACGAGGTCACCGGTGGTGAGGTCTCGTTTGAAGGGAAAGATCTATTGGAAATGGCTCCGGAAGACCGCGCCCGCGAAGGTGTGTTCCTGGCCTTCCAGTATCCGGTAGAAATACCCGGTGTGAGCACCATCAATTTCATGAAGACCGCCGTGAATCAAATCCGCGGATACCGTGGCCAGCCCACGCTGGACGCTGTGTCGTTCCTGGGCCTCATGAAAGAGAAAATGAAGTTGGTAGAGATCGATCAGGCCCTGCTCAATCGTGCCCTGAACGAAGGCTTCTCCGGTGGCGAAAAGAAACGCAACGAAATCTTCCAAATGGCCATGTTGGAGCCCAAGCTGGCCATCCTCGACGAAACAGACTCAGGTCTGGACATCGACGCTTTGAAGATCGTATCCAACGGTGTAAACAAGCTACGCAATAAGTCGAATGCGGTGATCGTAGTGACCCACTACCAGCGTCTGCTCGACTATATCGTGCCTGATTTTGTGCACGTATTGTATAAAGGAAAGATCGTTAAATCTGGTACCAAAGAACTGGCGCTGGAGCTCGAAGCCAAAGGCTACGACTGGATCAAAGAAGAAGTGTCTGTACTCTAAACCAACGATCCTCGTCATGAGCGTTACTGTAACCGACAACAATACAACCTCGGAGCTAGCCGCATTGCTCGATAAGCAACGGGTAGCTACTGCCTCCGACGCCGCCCTGCGCAAAGATGCCACCGACGCCTTCCGTGCCGTGGGCCTTCCTGCTGCAAAGGCTGAAGAATACCGGTTTACGCCGGTTACCCGCATCCTGGAAAAACAGTTCACCCTGTCACAGCCGACACCGGCGGGGCAGGTAAGCCGGGTGAAAGACTTTACCATTGCCGGCCTGGAAGCCGACACCCTAGTCTTTATCAACGGCGTATTTTCCCCTGCAGATTCCAGCATACAAGATACAACAGCGTTGACCATCCTGCCCCTGCAGGAGGCCCTGGCTACTCACACCGCCCTGGTATTAAAACACCTTGGCCAATATGCCGACACCGCCGCCGATGCGTTTACCGCCTGGAACACCGCCGCGTGGACGAATGGCCTGTTTGTACACGTTCCTGACAACAAAGTTGTCGAGCGCCCTATTATTTTGTATCACTTGCACGACGCCAGCGAAGGCCAGGTCATTACCGCGACCCGCAACCTGATCGTAGTGGGCAAGAATGCCGAGGTCACCATCCTGGAGAAATATGACTCCACCGGTGCATCGCCGTCGTTTTCCAACCAGGTGACGGAAGCCGTCGTAGCTGAAAATGCGGGCTTGAATCTCTACAGCATTCAACACGACGCCGGCCAACGTTACCAGGTCGGAACGATCCGCATACAACAAGCAAACTACAGCCGCGTGAATACCTTCACATTCACGCTCAATGGTAAGCTTGTACGCAACAACCTGCAATTGGTACTGGACGGCGAAGGCATCGAATCGCACATGTACGGTTTATATTTGTTAACTGGCGACACCTTGGCGGACAACCACACCGTGGTGGACCACCGCAAGCCCAACTCCTTTAGCAACGAGCTGTACAAGGGCGTTATGGACGGTACCTCGCGCGGTGTATTTAACGGCAAGATTTACGTACGCCCACAAGCACAGAAGACGAACGCCTTCCAGGCGAACCGTAATATTCTGCTGAGTCCTACAGCCATCGTCAACACGAAGCCACAGCTCGAAATCTGGGCTGACGACGTGAAATGCTCGCACGGCTGTACCTCGGGTCAGCTGGACGAAGAAGCAGTCTTCTACCTGCGTTCCCGCGGCATCGACAAGCTGTCGGCACAGGCCATGATGCTGTACGCCTTTACCGGCGAAGTCCTGACCAACGTGAAAAACCCGGTGGTGAAGGAATACCTCGACAACCTGATTAGCCAACGGCTACACAAAAACTTTTGAGTATGACCTCCTCTCCTGCTGTCGCCCGTGTACTGGATGTTGAAGCGATTCGGAAACAGTTTCCGATTCTGCACCAACAAGTAAACGGTCGTGACCTGGTATATTTTGACAACGCAGCCACCTCGCAGAAGCCGCTTGTCGTGATCGATGCCCTGATTGGTTATTACAAGGGCTATAATGCCAACATCCACCGGGGCATCCATACGCTGGCGGAGAAGGCGACGAAGGCATATGAAGAAACCCGTCACACGGCGCGCACCTTTATCAACGCCCGTTCCGAACAGGAGATCATCTTCACCCGCGGTGTAACCGAGAGCCTCAACCTGGTGGCTTCCTCGTACGGTCGTGCGTTTCTAAAGACCAACGACGAGATCATCATCAGTGGGTTGGAGCATCACTCCAACATCGTTCCCTGGCAGATCGTCTGCGAAGCTACTGGTGCCGTACTGCGTGTCATTCCCGTTCTGGAGAATGGCGCGTTGGATATGGAAGCCTATAAGAAGCTGCTATCGCCGCGCACCAGAGTGGTGTCGGTAAACCATGCTTCCAATAGCCTGGGCACGATCAATCCCGTAAAAGAGATTATCGCCCTGGCGCATGCCGCCGGTGCAGTAGCCGTAATCGACGGCGCGCAAACAGGTGCTCACGTCGTCATCGACGTACAAGACCTGGACTGCGACTTCTACTGTCTCTCTTCGCACAAGATGTACGGCCCGACCGGCACCGGTTTGCTTTACGGCAAACGTGAACTACTGGAGAAAATGCCACCTTACCAGGCTGGTGGCGAGATGATCAAAGATGTAACCTTCGCCAAGACGACATACAACGATCTGCCCTATAAGTTCGAAGCCGGTACACCCAACATTGCCGATGTAGTAGCCTATAAATACGCCATGGACTTTATTCTCGACCTGGGCCGTGAGAACATCGCCACCCACGAACATGCATTGTTGACTTATGCTACTGAGCGCGTTTCGGCACTGAAGGGCGTGCGACTGATCGGCACGGCACCGCAAAAGGTGGGTGTCCTTTCGTTCGGTGTGGAAGGCATCCATCACTTTGACATTGGGCAGATGCTCGACTCCCGTGGCATTGCCGTACGTACAGGACACCACTGCACACAGCCGCTCATGGAGTGTTTCCAGGTAGAAGGAACCGTACGTGCCTCATTCGCTGTTTACAACACGAAAAAAGAGATCGACCAACTGGTGGAGGGTCTCGAGCGGATCATCAACTTCATGAAATGAGCATCGAGGAAACTCAGGACGCAATCACCGAAGAATTCTCTCTCCTGGACGGCGACCGCGAAATGGCGGTGTTCTACCTGATGGAACTGGGTCAGAAGCTTCCCGAAATGCCGGAAGCCGACAAAACCGAAGACAACGTCGTAAAAGGTTGCCAATCAAAGGTATGGCTCTCCGGCCAGATCCAAGACGGCAAGGTCCAGTTCGTGGCGGACAGCAACACCGCGATTACCAAGGGCCTTGTAAGCTTGCTGGTGCGAATCTTTAACGGACAGACGCCCGACGCTATTTTAAATGCCAACCTTACGTTCATGAACCGCATCGGTATGGAACGCTTTATTGGCACGCAACGTTCTAATGGTTTCGGAGCCATGATCAAACAGATGAAACTGTATGCCCTGGCGTTTAAGACAAAAATGCAAGTAAACTCATGAGCGAACCGGCCAGTTCTACCGAACAACACACCTCCACTACAGCCATTCCGGATCTGCAGGAGAAAGTTCTTCAAGCCATTAAGACCGTTTACGATCCCGAAATTCCGGTGGATGTTTATGAGCTTGGCTTGATCTATGAGATTAACGTCTACCCCGTCAATAACGTTTATATACAAATGACGCTCACGTCGCCCTCATGCCCTTCCGCAGAATCTATTCCTGGCGAAGTACAGCAGAAATTAAAGGCGATTGAAGGCGTGAACGATGTGAAGGTAGAGTTGACGTTTGACCCACCCTATTCGCAAGACATGATGAGTGAGGCGGCCAAGCTTGAACTAGGATTTTTATAATTTGTTATAATAACAGTACAATCCGATTTAACTTTGCAAAAAACAATATGTATCCCGAACAATTAGTGGCGCCCATGCGCAGCGATCTGACCAGCGCTGGGTTCTCTGAACTGAAGACTTCTGAGGAAGTCGATAATTGTCTGAAGAATCAGCAAGGTACTACCCTGCTGGTCATCAACTCTGTATGTGGATGTGCTGCCGGTGCAGCGCGTCCGGGTGTGAAATGGGCTGTCGAGCATGCCGGCAAAAAGCCGCAGCAGCTGACAACGGTTTTCGCCGGTGTTGATAAGGAAGCCGTTTCTAAAGCACGGGAATATACCCTGCCTTACCCGCCATCTTCACCTGCCATCGCCCTGTTTAAAGATGGCGAGCTCGTCCATTTTGTTGAACGCCACCACATTGAAGGCCGCAACGCCCAAATGATCGGCCAACACCTGGTCGAAGTGTTTGAAGAGTTTTGCTAGTCGTATAGACGAATCCGAACTAAAAACTTTCCGGGAGCACTAAACTTTCGGAAAGTTTTTAGTTTTACGGCGAACTCGACAAACCCTTACATGAACATCATCCTTCTCGGCTACGGAAAAATGGGAAAAATCATTGAGCGCGTAGCCCTCGAGCGCGGCCATACCATCTCCGCGCGCATCGACCTTCACAACCAACACGAATTTGAAACCGCCTCGGGCGACGTTGCTATTGAATTCTCTCACCCCGACGCTGCCTTCGAAAATGTGCGCAGAACCCTGCTGAATGATATTCCGGTAGTCTGCGGAACAACCGGCTGGCTGACACGTAAGCCCGAGATTGAAGCCCTTTGCCAGGAGCGCAACGGTGCATTTTTCTACGCCTCCAATTACAGCGTCGGCGTGAACATCTTTTTTAAGTTGAACGAGTACCTGGCCAAAATGGTCCGGAATATGCCAGAATACGACGTGGAGATGAACGAGATCCACCATGCGGAAAAACGAGATGCCCCCAGTGGCACTGCCATTACCCTGGCAGAAGGAACCATGAAACACCTGCCCCGCAAAAAGGGCTGGGTGAACCAGGACACCGGCAACCCCGACGACCTTGTTATCAGTTCCTTCCGAATCGACCAGGTACCCGGCACCCATGTCGTGAAATACGCCTCCCCCATTGACGATATCGAGATCAAACACATCGCACATTCCCGCGAAGGCTTTGCAAAAGGTGCGGTGATGGTGGCCGAATGGATCAAGGACAAAAAAGGTGTTCTTTCCATGGACGATTACTTGAAATTTTAAGGCCGTTCCAGCGACTAACCGTCTAAATCGATTATTTTATCTTTATTTACAGGTTTTCAAGAACATAATTTATGGCAGGTTACGAATATCTTATCATGTTGGGCTTTGTGCTCGTCTTCGTCCCCTCGTATGTCGGGATGTGGAAGTTGTTTGAAAAAGCAGGCGAACCCGGCTGGAAATCGCTTATCCCTATTTACGGCCAGATTGTGCTTCTGAAAATCGTGGGACGCCCCTGGTCCTGGATCTTTTATTTATTGATTCCTGTCATTGGTCAGATTATCGCCATTGGCGTAGTCGCCGACCTGCTGAAATCGTTTGGCAAAGAAAAGGTTCATCAGATCGCCGCCGCGGTCGTTTTCCCATTCATCTATTTTCCCTACATGGGCTTTGCCAAAGATGTAAAGTATAAAGGGCCCGCGACACAGATCCACGGCGAGAAATCTACCCGTCAGGAATGGACAGAAGCCATTGGCTTTGCCGTAATCGCTGCGACCCTGATCCGCTGGCTGATCATGGAAGCCTATACCATTCCTACGCCCTCCATGGAAAACTCGCTGCTCGTAGGCGACTTCCTGTTTGTCAGCAAATTCCACTACGGTACCCGCACCACGACAACGCCACTACAAATACCACTGACCCACCAGAAAATCTGGTTTACGAATGTTCCTTCTTACCTGGAATGGGTCAAGCTACCCCAATATCGTCTGCCCGGCATCAGCAAAGTGAAGCGCGAAGATGTAGTCGTCTTCAACGTGCCGCCCAAAGGGTTGAACGATGGCATCGACTACCCGGTGGATCTCAAGACGAACTATATTAAACGCTGTGTAGCCGTAGCCGGCGACACGCTGTCGATCAAGGACCAGCAGGTATATATCAACGGGGTGGCATCCCCCGTACCGCCGGAGATACAGTTCAGCTACCTGATCTTATCCGACGGTCCCATTAGCGAACGAAACCTGTCCGCCCTCGGCCTGAGCGTTGAAGACTACCAGGAACACGGCCGTCAGGGTGACGGAAAGTTTGCCTACCAGATGTGGCTGACCAAGAGCCGTGCGGAAGAGATCAAGACCCTGCCGTACATCCGCGCCATCGAAGCACAGAAACGCATACACGACGAAGGCACCATTCCCTACTCGAGCTACTACGATTGGTATGGCGGGCCCGACTCCACCCGGTTATTCCGCTGGTCGACCGATAACTTCGGTCCGCTATGGATCCCGAAAGAAGGTGCGACCATCAACATCGACAAATCAACCCTGGCACTGTATGGCACAACCATCAAGCTATACGACCATAACAAAAATGTAAAGATCGACGGCGACAAGCTCTTCATCGACGGTCAACCCGTGACCAGCTATACCTTTAAGCAAAATTATTACTTCATGATGGGCGACAACCGTCACAACTCCCTCGACTCACGCTTCTGGGGTTTTGTGCCGGAAGATCACATTGTCGGAAAAGCATTCTTTATCTGGCTGTCCGTCGACAAAGGCTCCGGCCTCGCCAACCGTATCCGCTGGAATCGCTTCTTTAAGCTGATTAAATAGCTTTATAGCATAAAAGCAAAAGCCCTCTTGTTCATAACAAGGGGGCTTTTTTATGATGTCTCTTACACCGTGGCTGATCACCATTCAATAGGTGTCAGCCCCTGCTTCACGAGGTACTCGTTCGTCTTACTAAAATGTTTGTTTCCAAAAAAGCCGCGGTCGGCCGAGAAAGGCGACGGGTGTGGCGACATCAGCACCAGGTGCTTGCTGCGGTCGATGACTTCACCCTTTTTCTGTGCATACGATCCCCACAACAGGAATACCACATGCTGGCGTTCGTCCGATATATGCCTGATGACGGCGTCGGTAAAGGTCTCCCATCCTTTGTTCTGGTGTGAGCCCGGGGACGATGCCCGCACGGTGAGCGTCGCATTTAGCAGGAGTACTCCTTGCCGGGCCCAGCGCTCCAGGTTACCGGTCGCGGGTATAGGTTTACCCAAGTCGGCATGTATCTCTTTGAAAATATTTACCAGGGACGGGGGAATCCGTATCCCGTCGTGCACCGAGAAGCACAGGCCATTGGCCTGACCTGCGCCATGATACGGGTCCTGGCCCAGGATAACCACTTTTACATCGCTAAAATCACAGGCATCGAACGCATTAAAGATCTCCTTGCCCGGCGGGTATACCGTTTGGGTTTGATACTCTTGTTTGACAAAATCAATGAGGGTTGTGAAGTACGGCTTGGTGAATTCACTGGCCAGACGGGCCTTCCAGGAAGGCGCAATTTTAACATCCATCCCTAAAACTAATGGGTGGCGTTAAACGATACAAGAAAAAGCATTGTCTGGAATCAGAAAGCAAATAATACCACTGATTTTCAGCCACTTAAACAAGTATTAACGCCCTCCACTTGGGAATTCTAAAATTTTGATATTTTTGATGCTAACATGGTAACGGAAATCACCAAAGGGATTAAAGTAACAGTGGAGACGGAGTATCAGCCGGCATATTCCAGCCCGAGCCAATACCATTATGTCTTCACGTACCGCATCACAATCGAAAACCAGAGTGATTACACCATCCAGTTGTTGCGCCGTCACTGGCACATTCACGATGCCGGCTTTAGCCCGCGCGAAGTAGAAGGTGAAGGCGTCGTAGGGCAACAACCTGTGTTGGAGCCCGGCCAAACCCACCAGTATGTTTCCGGGTGCAACCTGAAGTCGGGCATCGGTAAGATGGTTGGCACCTACCTAATGGAACGCGTCGTAGACGGTGTGAAGGTAGAGGTTAATATCCCATCGTTTACCATGGTCGCCCCGATTCGTCTGAACTAGCGCCGCTGCACAACCGGCACTCGTTACCCGCTCCGCTGCATGCCCACGCGCTTTCAATTTCAAACATACTTTACTTACTGGCTCGACGCAGTCAATAAGCACTCGCTGCATTCACCTTTTTTCTTTGACTTTTATACCCGCGTAGTGGCCCCGGCGCCGCGTCCATCCCGACTTCAAATGCTGGAATCCATACGCGCGTCGCTACTACAAAACACCACCCGCATGACCATCCAGGACCTGGGTGCCGGTCCACAGCAGGGTCAGACTACAGCGCGCACGGTACAGTCTATCGCCCGCACGAGCATCAGCCCCGAGCGGTTTTCACATCTATATCATCGCATTATCCGCCACTTCGGCCATACCCACGTACTCGAGCTGGGCACTTCGCTGGGTCTCAACACACTTTACCTGGCCACGGCCGGCGCCCAGGTCACCACCTTTGAAGGCGCTCCCGAAATAGCCGACATAGCGCGTGGTGTCTTTGCACAACAACCCGCGGCACGCATACGCCTGATGGAAGGCGACATTATAAACACACTGCCGGCCTACCTGGCGTCGTCAGGCAAGGTGGACCTGGCTTTTGTCGATGCCAACCATCGCTATGAGCCTACCACACGTTACTTTCAGTTGCTGCTGCAGAAAGTGCACGCCCAAAGCATGCTCATCTTCGACGATATACACTACACGCCAGGCATGGAACAAGCCTGGGAAGAGATACGGAGACATCCATTGGTCTATGGCAGTGCCGACCTGTACCGCTGTGGAATTTTGTTTTTTGACCCGTCATTGAACAAACAGCACGTTGTATTGCAGTATTAATCATTGAATTACAGCGGAAGAAATTTTACTTTTGCGGTTGAACAAAAGCCCACTATGAGCGAACCGACAAACATTTCTCCTGTAGAGCAGACTCCAAAGAAGTCGAACAAGAATGCCATCATCATTGCACTAATGGCGGTCATCATCGTTGTACAGGGGGTAAAGATATTTCTCGACAGCCGCGAGCACCAGACACTCGTAGCGGAAAAGACCTCTACCGAGCAAGAGCTGGCCTCTACCATGCAGCGCATGACCGAAATCCGCGAGGAGCTCGACGCCAAGATCGCCGAAGTAAAAAAGCTGGGTGGCGACATCTCTGACCTCGAAAAAGCCAAGGCTGAAGTCGACGCCGAACTGAAACGCTCCAAGCGCGCCACCGGCAAGGAGATCAAAGCCCTCAAGGATAAAGTGGAAGGCTACGAGTTGCTGTTGAAGACCAAGGATGAAGAGATCGATAAACTGAAGCACGTCAACAAGGCCCTGCTGACCGAAAACACCTCGCTTAAAACACAAAAGAACCAACTTGGCGACTCCATTAATCGCCTGAGCCAAACCAAGGAAGAGCTGGCCACCAAGGTAGCCATTGCCTCCGAGCTCAAAGCTGAGAACGTCCGTATCGTGGCACTGAGCGACCGCGGCAAAGAGCGTGATTCACCTTTCAAGAGCCGCCAAATCAGCAAGCTGAAAGCCGAATTTAACATTGCTGAAAACAATGTCGCTCCGATTGAGGGCAAAAAGATCATGATCCGTATCGTAGACGAAAACGGCCAGGTCATCTTCGATGTAGCCCGGGGCTCCGGCACCTTCATTTACAACGGCAAAGAAGAGTTCTATACCGCCTCCCAGGAGATCCTGTTTGACAACACCAAGCAGAAACTGGTCTACACCTACGAAAAAGGCTCAGACTATGCTTCCGGCACGTATACTCTGGAAATCTATTGCAACGACTACAAAATGGGCTCCGGCCAGTTTGTAGTGAAATAATGGTGACTGACGAAGATAAAGGCTTGCCAAAGCCGCTGAAAAGGTCCAAAAACGCATAAATCCCCGATTTTTTGGCTCATTCGTTTCTCCATTCCACGATTTTCTCTACCTTTGCAGCCTCAAATAAAAAACTATCATGAGAAACTACGAGACGGTATTCATTTTAAATCCCGTTTTGTCTGAAGATCAGGCAAAGGATACTGTCGATAAGTTCGTGAAAGTGTTGAAGAAGGCCAATGCCGATGTATTGAACATCGAGAATTGGGGCTTGAAGAAGATGGCTTACCCCATCAACAAAAAGTCTACAGGCTTCTACAACCTGATCGAATTCAAGGCCGACGCGCCCGTTATCGACACCCTGGAGACTGAGTACAGACGGGACGAATCCATTATGCGCTTCCTGACGACCGTGCTGGATAAGCATGCTATCGTTTACAACGAACGCAGACGCAAAGGCGAATTCAAAAACAAAAAACAAGCTGTTAAAAAAGCCGAGGAGGAGCGCGTAAAATGACATTAATGAACGAACCCATCAAGCGCGCAGAGGTTAAGCCGAAGTACTGCCGCTTCAAGAAGAACGGTATCAAGTACATCGACTACAAAGATCCCGACTTCCTGCTGAAGTTCATCAACGAGCAAGGCAAAATCCTGCCCCGCCGTTTGACTGGCACCAGCCTGAAATTTCAGAAGAAAGTAGCACAAGCTGTGAAGCGTGCCCGCCACCTGGCCATTCTTCCGTACACAGGCGATTCTTTGAAATAACAATTCCAGGACCCTTAACGATATACGAACATGGAAGTAATTTTGAAACAGGACGTATTGGGCCTTGGCTATAAGAACGACATCGTGAAGGTGAAAGCCGGATATGGTAACAACTACCTGATTCCCAATGGCTACGCCCTCATCGCCAACGACTCGAACAAAAGACTGGTAAACGAAAACGTACGCCAGGCTGCTCACAAAGCGGCAAAGATCAAGCAAGACGCAGAAGCACTGGCTGGCCGCCTGGGCGATCTGACCATCGAGATCCGGACGAAAGCCGGTGAAACTGGTAAGATCTTCGGTGCCGTTACTGCCCTGCAGATTGCTGATGCGCTGAAAGCAAAAGGCTTTGACATCGACCGTAAAAAAGTGCACCTGAAGGAAGCCCCCAAGCAACTCGGTACTTATACCGTAGGCCTGGACCTCCACAAGGAAGTGAAGCACGAGATTAAGGTTAGCGTCGTAGCTGACTAACAACGACTTCGTCATTGTGAACATACAAAGAGCCCCATCGGGGCTCTTTGCTTTTATATCCCTGGGAGCCGCTCATTCGATTGCGGAAATATTGTTTTAACATACAGTTAAAATGACCTACCTCGTTGGTACTTTAGGTTAAACCGAACCTAAACACCATGACCCAGGCTGCCGAAATATTCCAGCACTATGGCATCAGCCATTCCCCCCTATGGGACGAAATGTTCGGCAGCGACGGCATCCGCCAGCACTACCGCGGCATAGCCGACTTTCTCACCAACATTTCACCCGCTGAGCTTTCCAAAAAGGAAGAGCTTGCCCGACGGCTCTTCATGAGTCAGGGCATTACTTTTACCGTATACTCCAGCGGTGAAGGCATCGAAAAGATCTTTCCCTTCGACATTATTCCGCGCATCATCACCTCCACCGAATGGACGTTTATCGAGCAAGGGATTAAACAACGACTGCGCGCGTTGAATCTGTTCTTGCGCGATGTATACCACGAACAATTTATTCTCAAAGACGGGGTTGTACCTGTCGAGCTCGTCTACTCTTGTCCGCACTACCTGCGCGAAATGCAGGGCATCAATGTACCGCACGATATCTATGTACACATTGCTGGCATCGACCTGATCCGCGACTATGACGGAACGTTTTACGTGCTGGAAGACAACTTGCGTACGCCCTCGGGAGTGTCTTACATGATCGAGAACCGCGAAATCACCAAACGTATTTTCCCCGATCTCATACCTCAGAACCATGTACGCCCGGTAACACACTACCCTACCATTCTCTATAAAAACCTAATGGCCCTATCGCCGCGCAAAGTGGCGTCGCCCAACATCGTCTTACTGACCCCGGGCATCTATAACTCCGCGTACTTTGAGCATACGACCCTGGCCCGCCTCATGGGGGTGGAACTGGTGGAAGGACGCGACCTGGTGGTGGAAAATCACAAGGTATATATGAAGACTACCGCAGGACTGCAGCAAGTCGACGTGATCTACCGCCGCGTGGACGACCATTACCTTGACCCGCTGGTGTTCGACCCGAGCAGCGTACTGGGTGTATCCGGCATTCTTTCCGCCTATCGCAAAGGTAACGTAGCCATCGTCAACTCCATCGGCAACGGCGTAGCCGACGACAAAGCTATTTATGCGTATGTTCCGGATATGATTCGCTATTACCTGAACGAAGAGCCCATTCTTCGAAATGTACCGACCTACCAACTCGGCAAACCCGACGAGCGTGAGTATGTATTGTCAAGTATCAACACTATGGTAGTGAAGAAAACAAACGAATCCGGCGGATATGGCATGCTGATGGGACATGCCGCCAGCGAGCAGGAAATTGACGAGTATAAAAAACAGATTCTGCGCGACCCCCGACAGTTTATTGCGCAGCCTACCATCAGTCTGTCGGCATCGCCCTGTTACATCGATGGTAAAGTGCAGCCCCGACGCGTAGATCTCCGGCCGTTCGCGTTGTATGGCCCCGACGGTATCGAAATTGTACCGGGCGGGCTTACCCGCGTAGCGCTGCGGGAGGGATCGCTGGTCGTTAACTCGTCGCAGGGTGGCGGGAGTAAAGACACCTGGGTATTGTCTGTCTAAGGGAATGATAAAAGAACGTAAACCACCAACCGTATGCTAAGCCGTGTGGCCGATTCGTTGTACTGGATGTCGCGTTATATGGAGCGAACCGACAGTTTGTTAAGAATTCTCATGATCAACCACCTGTCGTCGCAGGACGACGTCCAGGCTTTTACGTGGCAGCCGGTGTTGCGGGCTTTCACCGAGCTCCAGGAAGAAGACGTCGCCCGCATGGAACGCAGCGGCCGGCAAGTACTACAATATATGGTGCTCGGCCGCGACAATCCCAACTCGGTGCTCAACATGGTAGTCCAGTCGCGCGAGAACGCACGCTCCGTACAGGACAATCTTACCAAAGAGCTTTGGCAATGCCTGAATGAATTTTACCATGTCGTGCGCGAACCCCGACTGCAGCATGCATTGCAACACGAAGATCCCGTGACAGTACTCGACTCATTGATAAAACAATGTATGTTATACTATGGAGTGGCCGACATCACCATGTTCCGGGGTGAGGGGTTGTGCTTCATGAACCTGGGCAAGTATCTTGAACGCACCATTCAATCAGCTGATATTCTCGACCTGAAGTTCCACGATTTGTCGTACGATCTTGACAAACCTACGGATACAACCTACTGGAAATACTTGCTGATGTCGGTATCAGGGTATGCGTTGTACCTCAAGCGGTACCGGTCGGGTTTCGAAGCGCGCAACGTGGTGGACCAGGTTCTGTTTAATATCGATTTTCCGCGGTCGATCCTTTACTCGGTCAATCAGCTGCACCGTTACTTCGGGCGCCTGCGAGGCGACCAGAACCAGGAAGGTTATGCCAAAGTGGACTTCCTCATCGGCAAGCTCAAAAGCCGGTTACAGTATTCCGATGTGCAAGGTGTCTCACGCATCGGCCTGCATCACTACCTGACCGAGATCACGTCTGACATTCATGCGATCGGTCATACATTGAACCAATACTACTTTGCTTACAGTTAATTTTCATCTCCATGTCGACCTTTAAGATCCGGCACATCACGCGTTACCAATACGAAAACAGCGTGCGCGACAGCGCCAACCAGATCATGCTATATCCTGTTCAAGATCCATTCCAGTCGGTCTTGCAACATACTATACATGTTACCGGCAACCCGATGATCGAGCTGCACATAGACATTTTTGGTAATGACGTGGGAACTTTTACACAAGTGCACCCCCACCGGGAACTGGTGATAGACTCCTACCTGCTCGTCAACACCAAACCGCGTGCTATACCGACCGACGATCAGCCCGCTGTCGTACAATGGCAAGCGCTCGAGAGCCTGCGACATCACATCGACTTTATTGATTTTTTGAAAAAGGATCGCTTCGAGGGCGCAGACGAAATTCTGGCGCTGGTGGCACAAGAGCTGCAAACCGGCCACACACCGCTTCAATCTGCGCAGTATTTCAGTCGGTATATCTACCAAAACTTTGAGTATCGCAAAGGCATTACCACGATCGAAACTACACCCGACGAAATCTGGAAATTGAAGTCAGGAGTATGCCAGGACTTTGCTCACCTGCTGTCGATCATCCTGCGTTTTCTAAATATTCCCGCGCGCTATATCAGTGGCTATATCTGTCCGAAAGAAAATGGCATGCGGGGTGAAGGTGCAACCCACGCCTGGGTAGAAGCTTATATTCCTTTTTACGGGTGGTTGGGACTTGACCCTACCAACGACTGTCTCGTAAACGAAACGCACGTAAAGTTGGCGGCAGGCAAAAACTTTTCAGACTGCTCGCCGGTAAAGGGTACATACCGCGGCACCTCCGGCCATTCGTTGGATGTTACAGTGAATGTTTCCTATGAAGACGGTCAGGCTATCTCTCCCGACGTAGTAGCGTATGTGCAACCTAGCGGCACACAGCCCGCCAGTCGCAACTCGTTTCGCCACCACCAGGAAATGCAAATGCAGCAGCAACAGCAATAAACTAAAAGGCCTGGCATTGCTGCCAGGCCTTTGCTATCTGAACTAAAGAGTTTCGTTTCTAGAACTTGTAGCGCACGAAGGCTTCCATCGCTTCGTATTCTGCCAGACCCAACGCATTGTAAGCTTGCGCGGTTGCATGGTTACGATCTTCGGCACGCATCCAGAACTCGCGCTTGTCGCTGCCCGGGAACATGGCGCTGTCTTTCTGCGACTGGTGTTTGAAGACTGCACGACGCTTGCGCATCAGCTCGTCAGGGCTCAGCGGCACAGCCATTTCAATTTGGTCGATGTCCCACTCCTGCCATGCACCGCGGTACAGCCATACCCAGCAATCTTTCATCCAGTCTTTATCTTTCAAACGTCTTACAGCCTCCATGACGGCGGCGAGGCAGACACGGTGTGTGCCGTGCGGGTCGGAAAGGTCACCTGCGGCATAGATTTGATGAGGCTTGATCTTTTCGATCAGATCCATCGTAATCTTGATGTCTTCTTCACCCAGAGGCTTCTTCTTCACGGCACCGGTTTCGTAGAACGGCATGTCGAGGAAGTGCATTTGCTCGTCGGGGATACCAACGTAGCGGCCACCCGCTTTTGCTTCGCCACGGCGAATGAGGCCTTTGATGGACAATACTTCAGGGCTGTCGTTCTCGCCGGGTCCTTTCCCGTGGATGGATTTTACGATTTGCTTATAGAATTTCTCGCCGTCGCCTTTGCTCAGACCGAACTGTTCGTTGAAATCGCGCACGAAGTCCGCAAAGCGTACAGCGTCGTCGTCGAATACAGCGATGTTACCCGAAGTCTGATAGCCTACGTGTACTTCGTGGCCCTGGTCGACCAGGCGGATGAAGGTACCACCCATGGAGATCACGTCGTCGTCAGGGTGTGGCGAGAAGATCAGCGCACGTTTCGGGAACGGCGTGGCACGCTCCGGACGATGGGTATCGTCAGCGTTAGGTTTACCCCCCGGCCAGCCGGTAATAGTATGTTGCAGGTAGTTGAATACTTTGATGTTTACCTGGTAGGCAGAGCCGTACTCGGTAATGATATCGCCCATACCGTGCTCCATATAGTCGTGGTTAGTGAGCTTCAGCACGGACTTCTGTACCGTCTGGCACAGCCACACCACCGCTTTGCGAATCTTTACTTCGTCCCACTCGATGCTTTCCAGCAACCAGGGTGTTTTGATTCGTACAAGCTCAGAGGAAGCCGCATCGTCGAGCACGATGTGGCAGTTGGTATGCTTCTGTAAGAAGGATGAAGGAATCTGGTCCGTGATCGGGCCTTCTACAGCCTTTTTAATCACCCTGGCCTTGCCTTCACCCCAAGCCATCATGATGACCTGCTTGGCTTTGAGGATGGAGCCTACGCCCATGGTAATGGCCTTACGCGGTACGTTCTCCTCGCCAAAGAAGTCGCTTGCCGCGTCGATACGCGTCATCTGGTCGAGTGTCACCAGGCGGGTAAACGATTTTTCGCTCGAGCCGGGCTCGTTGAAGCCGATGTGGCCCGTACGGCCGATACCCAACAGCTGAATGTCGATGCCGCCCAGGCTGTCGATCTTCTGCTCATACTCACGGCAAAAATCGGCAACCTTGTCTTTCGGCAAAGTGCCATCAGGAATATGCACCTGGTTCCTTGGTATATCGATGTGGTTGAACAAGTGCTCGTTCATAAAACGAACGTAGCTTTGCAGCGAGTCAGGCTGCATGGGGTAATACTCGTCCAGGTTGAACGTGTACACATTTTTAAAGCTCAACCCCTCTTTCTGGTGCATCTTTACCAGCTCCGCGTATACACGCGTCGGCGTAGAGCCGGTGGCTAGTCCCAGGACGGCGTGCTTGCCTTCCGCCTGGCGTTTTTTGATCAGGGCGGCAATCTCGCGGGCCGAAGAAAGAGAAGCCTCCTCCGAGCTCTTAAAGATGCTCACCGGAATCTTTTCAAATGCTGTGAGGTCGTTATTCATCGATATAAAATGGTTTATGATACGGTTCTTATCGAAGATGGACATTTCCTATTTTTATTCAGAATTATTGTCCGTCTATGATTCAAAAATACTTCAAAGTATGCGAAATTTTCAAGTGTTTGCGGTAACATAATTTATGAACAGCTTCAGAACCATCCTAAATGCCGGTGTGTCGACACACACACTTGCCATTACCTCGCAGATCCTCTCGCTGGGTTCCTGCTTTGCGGATTCCATCGGCTCGCGGCTGGCCGCCCTCAAGCTCCCCTCCCTGCCCAATCCCTTCGGCACCTTGTACAATCCCCTGTCGATGCACAAAGCCCTGGACTACGCCGCGCGGGCTACGCCTATTCCCGCGCACACCTACCTGCAGCACGACGACATCCATTTAAACTACGACTTCCATTCCGAACTATCTGCGTTGACGCACGACACCCTGGCTCACCGCCTTCAGCACCAGATGGAGACGGTCCATGCCTTTCTACAGCAAACAGATTACCTCCTACTGACGTATGGCAGCGCCTGGGCCTATACCCGCCGGGACACGGGCGAAGTAGTGGCCAACTGCCATAAGCAACCCGCTGCGCTGTTCGACAAGACGTTGCTCACGGCCGAGGCAATTGTCGCTTCGTTTGAATCAACCCTTACTACGCTGCGAGCGCAACATCCCAACCTGCGTGTCATCTTAACAGTCAGTCCCGTACGGCACATCAAGGACACGCTGGTATTGAACAGTGTAAGCAAAAGCGTGCTTCGCGTCGCATGCCATACGTTGCAGGAGCGCCTTGACTATGTGGAGTATTTTCCGGCATTTGAGATCATGCTCGACGACCTGCGCGACTATCGTTTCTACAAAGCCGATCTGCTTCATCCTACCGCAGAAGCAGAGGCCTATATCTGGCAACAGTTCAAGGCACGTTATTTTGATAACGCCCTGCAGGCCTTTGCCGAAAAGTGGGCCAGTATTCAACAAGCATTGACCCATCGTCCGTTTCACCCGGCGTCACAGGCACACCAGAAATTCCTGCGTGACACCTTGCGCCGACTGGAAGAACTAAAATCGTTCGTCGATGTTGAAAAGGAAATCAATACACTAAAATTGCAGCTCATTTCATGAACCCCGCCACCATAAAACACACGAACCGTCTCATACACGCTACCTCTCCATACTTGCTGCAACATGCACACAATCCGGTCGACTGGTATGAATGGGGGACCGAGGCGTTGTCCAAAGCCGTACAAGAGGATAAACCTATCCTTGTCAGCATAGGCTATTCCTCGTGCCATTGGTGCCATGTGATGGAACGCGAGTCATTCGAGAATGAAGACATTGCGCGGGTGATGAACGACCACTTTGTCTGCATCAAAGTAGACCGCGAAGAGCGACCCGATATTGATCAGATATACATGGACGCCGTGCAGGCGCTCGGTGTCAATGGCGGCTGGCCGTTGAATGTATTTCTGACGCCACAGCAAAAACCTTTCTTTGGCGGCACCTATTTCGCCCCGCCGTCGTGGACGCAAATACTTACCAACCTGTACGCTGCCTTCCAGGCTAACCGGGCGCAAGTAGAAGCTACCGCCGAAGAATTACGGCTCCACTTGCTGCGCTCAGAAGTAGAACGCTTCCGGCAAGCCCCGGTAGAAGCAGCGCTGGTCGCCGTCGCGCAAGGACTTTTCCAGAAGCTGTCGTCCAAATTTGATCCGGTATGGGGCGGCATGAGTCGCGCGCCGAAGTTTATCATGCCGGCAGTGTGGCAATGGCTGCTACGCTATCATGTACTGACAGGTCAACCGGATGCCCTACACCATACGCTCCTGACTTTAAAGAAGATCGCCATGGGCGGAATTTATGACCAGGTTGGCGGCGGCTTTGCACGCTACTCCGTAGACGGCGAATGGTTCGCACCGCATTTTGAAAAAATGCTATACGACAATGCCCAGCTGCTAAGCCTATATGCCGAAGCGTATGCCCTGACCCACGACCCCGAATTCCGAACCGTCATTACAGAAACGGTCGGCTGGCTAACCCGCGAAATGACAAGCCCGGCCGGAGGCTTTTATTCCGCCCTCGATGCCGACAGCGAAGGCGAAGAAGGCAAGTATTACGTGTGGACCTACCGTGATTTGGAAGAGGCCCTGGGCGAGCATGCGCCCCTCGTAGCCGAATATTATGCCGCACAACCGGCCGGAAACTGGGAACACGGCCAGAACATCCTGACGCGTCTCGTACCCGATGAAGACTTTCTCAAACAGCAGGAACTGGGCGCAGCCGAATGGCAAACCATCTTACAACAAAGCAAAGACACCCTGCTTCAAAAACGCGAAGGGCGCATCCGCCCCGGATTGGACGACAAGATTATTACCGCCTGGAACGCCCTGACAATCGTCGGCCTGACCGACGCCTACCGGGCGCTGGGCGCCCCTGAGCTACTCACCCTGGCCGAGCAGAACATGCGCTTCCTGGAAAATGAGCTACTGGACGGGCAACAAATATACCGGTCCTACAAAGACCGCCGTTCGCATACCCGCGGCTTCCTCGACGACTATGCCTACCTCATTCAGGCCTATCGCAAGCTTTATGAAGTGACCTTCGACGAATACTGGCTGCGCCGGGCTGCATTCTTCCTGGAAACAACCCTCACGCTATTCTTCGATCCGGCCGATCATTGCTTTTACTATACCGCACACGATGGAGAAGCCTTAATTGCCAGAAAAAAGGAAATCTTCGACAACGTGATTCCTTCGTCCAATGCGCTGATGGCGCAGAATCTATGGCATCTTGGCGTGCTATTGGATCGCGACGACTGGAAGGAAAGCGCCCGGACGCTTGTCTCCGGATTTAGCCGTCTGATCGCGGATGAACCGAATTATATGGCCTATTGGGCCACTGTTTACCTGGAAATGGAAAAAGGATTGGCTGAGATCGTGTTACTTGGCGCCGGATTGGAGGATGTACGCAAGGAAATGCAACGGGAATATTTGCCGTTTGCCGTGTTTATGGGGGCCATCAGCGACAGCAATTTGCCGCTGATAGCCGACAAAACAGTAGCCGATGGAAAAACAACGGTATACGTCTGTTACAACAAGGCTTGTCGACTGCCAGTATACACGGTACCGGAAGCCTTACAACAACTGAAACATGATACACCTACCCTGTCGCCTACTCAACCAAAATATTAGTATTTTCGCCGCGGAATAAAGCACATGAGCCAGAAAAAGTTTCCCCTGTTACCGTTTTCTACCAAAGCACCCGGTACACCCGTACAAGACCCTGCCGGACGGTTTAAAAAACTCCGGAAGTTTCTACGGCTGCTCAAGTACTTTATGATCAGTTCGGTTATTCTTACGCTCATGGAGATCGGTGTGGCATACTGGCTCATCAGCTCCCGTTGGTACCTGCTGGTGCCGAAGGAACAGATGACGGAGTTTGCCCAGGAGATCGATGCCGCCCCGCCAATGCCCGCAAACTTCATGCGTGTATACGAAGCCAGGTTCCCCAACCACTATCATACAACCCTTGCCCAACAGGTCTTCATAAACTACGGCGAGCGCTACGTCCTTCGCATACACGACATCGACACCAAGGCCCATTGCTTCTGCGACCTGGTATATGATTTCCAACGCATGGAAAACCCCGCCCTGGATTCCATCACGTGGGATGGCCGCTTACAAGACCTGGAGTATGGTTTCGGTATGGAAAAATACGCCTCGCCCGAGAAGTGCTTTGATTATGTCATGAACCATAAGATTGCCCGCCTGCGTACGTGGGCCGACCGCGGTCTGTTTAGCTTTATCTATAAACCCATTGAGCAGTTTTCAGACGACGAGCTGGTGGAGATCATCATTATGCTGAAATCCAAGTCGAATATCAACCGCTACGATACGCCCGAGATCTTCGCCAAAGAATTCCGCGAGTATCAGAAGAAGCTTGGCCGGCCCGAGACACCCATTCCAGTATTGACCGATAGTCTTCGTGGCTTCTCGGTGGACAGCCTCGGCAACGCCCGGGTGGAAGCGCCAACCGACTCGTCGTCACTGGGACTCTAGCCCCTCAATCCTCTCTTACGCCTACGCTTACACTGTTTCCCTGCCCCGACTAGGGGGATTCAATACGGCATTAGCCGTCTTTTATGCTAATTGCGCTGGCTTTACTGGTACATGCGCATAGAATACAGTATATTCCCTATGCCGCACAGCGGATGTACTGTGAAAAGCCTATTCCCCCATACGGTTTACCTTGTACGAAAGACAGGTCTTTTAAAAACGGCCGGGCTTCTGCTGACACTCTTGTTCCTCGGGTTTGCACCGGTTGAACAGGAATATCCGGATGGCCTTTATTTTATTCTCCCCTGCTCCCGTTATTCCGACCAGCCGATGCCGGTGGCCATTTCGCTCATCACGCAGTCAGTCTGCCTGGCAGACCAGCCATTTCTGGGAGCTTCGGCCGTGGAGTCTGTCAGTACACTGTACGAAGCCCACGACGAGAATCTCATCTTTTTCGATATCACCTTGAGCAGCAAAGCCTTCGAAACACTGCAAAAGATCACCTCGGCAAGCGATGTTCAGACCTTTGCCCTGGTAAGCGGTGGTGGCGTGTTGTGCCTGTTTTTTTGGAATGAAGAAAAACCCAACCGAATCCTGCGCATCGAAAGCAGGTCTGGCAGTCGCAAGGTACAGCAAGCTCATAAACAGCTGTCTGCCCGTTTTAGTATGCCCGGCTAGCAAATGGCGCCCGGGCGTTGCCTATCGGCTAAAAAATGTGCTTTTTTGATGGTGGAAATCTTTGAACAGCACGACGACATCCGGACTTTTTTTGCCGAGCTACTCCTCCCCGTTCCAATTCCCCGACTGTTCACCTACCGCGTGCCGCGTGTCTCCCAGGAAAACATTCGCGTTGGGCAGCGTGCCATCGTGCCGTTCGGCGAGCGCAAAGTAGTAACCGGTGTTATTACCTCCATACACGAGAAAGCACCGCAGGAATATGAAGCCAAGTACATCCTCGAGCTGCTCGACACGTTCCCGGTCGTAAGCGACGTGCAATTACGCCTATTCCATTGGATTGCCTCGTATTACCTCTGCACGGCAGGCGAGGTACTAAATGCAGCCTTACCGAGCGGGTTGAAGCTGTCCAGCGAAAGCATGGTGCAACTACACCCCGCCTTCTCATTTGAAGAAACGCCATATTCCTTTACCGAAAAAGAGGCCCTGTTGCTGCGCACCCTCGCCGGCGAATCGATGGACTATACTGCCATTGCGACATTACTCGGCGTAAAAAATCCCTACAACATTCTCAAATTGCTGGCTGCGAAGGAAGCCATCATCCTCTTCGAAGAACTACGGGAGAAATATCGTCCCAAGACCGATCGCCGCATCCGGCTGACGGCCGCGTATACAACAGCCAAGCCACTGGAAGATCTATTCCAGACGCTTGCCACGAAGCCATTACAGGAAGCCGTACTATTACGATACCTGCAGCTTGTACACGTCATGCAAGATCCGATCTCCAATACCGCCGGTCTTTCCCGTAAAGTATTGACCGACGACCCCGAGCTTTCCGATTCATCGATCAAGACCCTGGTTAAACACAGCGTTTTCGAAGAGTTCGATGTCATCGTGTCACGGTTTCCCGATGAAGACGTGGGCAGCACGCCCATTGTACCCCTGAGCCCGCTGCAGCAACAAGCGCATCAGGACATACTTAAGTCTTTTACCACGCATGACTATACGCTGCTGCACGGTGTTACCGGCAGCGGTAAAACCGAGATCTATATCAACCTGATCCGTCAAGCGATCGAAGGCGGATCACAAGCATTATATCTGTTGCCCGAAATTGCGCTCACCACACAAATCGTACACCGGTTGAAAAAAGTCTTTGGTACGACGATGGGCGTATATCACTCCCGTTTCTCCGACGCCGAGCGGGTGGAAGTATGGAACGGCGTATTATCCGGACGCTTTAAGTTTGTCGTGGGCGTGCGGTCATCGGTATTGCTTCCGTTCGATAACCTTGGGCTGGTAATCGTGGATGAAGAGCACGACTCGTCGTATAAACAACAAGAGCCCGCCCCGCGTTATCACGCCCGCGACGTGGCCATGATGATGGCGCACATGCACCACGCCAAAGTATTGCTGGGTTCGGCAACGCCATCGGTTGAATCGTACTACCAGGCACAGCAAGGCAAATATGGCCTTGTAACGCTCGACAAACGCTTTGGCGACGCGCAGCTGCCGCAGGTAGTCCTGGCCGACATCGGCCGCGAACGCCGTCAGAAGACGCTAAAAGGTGACTTCACGGGCCTGCTTCTCCGCAAGATCGACGAGACCCTGCAACAAAAGGAACAAGTCATTATTTTCCAGAACCGCCGCGGTTATTCACCCATGGTAAACTGTGAAGACTGCGGCTGGGTGCCCAAGTGCGTAAACTGCGCCGTGAGCCTGACATACCACCAATATCGTCATGCACTCGTGTGTCATTATTGCGGGTATAAAGAAAACCTGCCACAGCAATGCCCTATTTGCACATCGGCCCGGCTAAAGACGGTGGGCTATGGAACCGAAAAACTCGAAGAAGAGCTCAATTTACATTTCCCCAACGCCCAGGTGCAGCGCATGGACCTGGACACGACGCGTTCCAAAAACAGTTACGAAACGATCATTGATCAATTTGAACGGGGTGAGACCAACATTCTGGTCGGCACTCAGATGGTCACCAAGGGGCTTGACTTCGACCATGTAAGCCTTGTAGGCATCTTTCACGCCGACCGCATGATCCACTTTCCCGACTTCCGGTCGTATGAACGGGCCTTCCAACTGATCACGCAAGTGAGTGGCCGCGCCGGAAGAAGAGACAAGCCCGGCACGGTAATCGTTCAAACCTCCGATCCCGAACATCCGCTGTTGCAACTTATCCTGCGGCACGACTACCGCGGGTTTTACGAGGTACAATTGGCCGACCGGCTACAACATCATTATCCGCCATTCTCGCGTCTGATCGAGATCACCCTCAAGCATGCCGACAAACGTGTATGTCGACAAGCGGCGGAGACACTGGCAGAGGCCTGTCGTACCAATCTGTCATCGGTCTATATTCTGGGCCCCGGTGAGCCGGCCATTTCGAAAATACGAAACCAATTCCTGATGAATATTCTGATCAAGGTACCGCGGGCCAATGCCAACCTCGGTCAGATCAAGAGCACCTTGCTGTCGCTCGCTGAATCGTTGACGCAGCAGAAGGAATTTCGTAGCACCCGGATTATCCTGGATGCCGACCCGATGTAATGATTAGTTCGACTTCTTAACGGACCCGCCGCTGCTCGAATCGGTAATCGACTTGCTCGGATTTCCGCGGAAGCGAATACTGCCTCCGCTGCTGGCGTGTGCGATCAATTCGGTCACCACCGTGATCTTTACCGAACCCGCACTGCTTGTTTCCGCTGTCACTTTTTGCGCTTCCAGCCCATAGGCATCGATTTCGCCGGCGCTGCTGGCCTCGACCGCGAGCGACCGAGTCTTACCGCTCAGCTCAATATCGGCCGCGCTGGAGGCGTTTACCTCTACTGCCTCGGCATCGAGGGCCACCTCAATTGTACCGGCGCTGGAGGCGCTGATTTCCAGCTCTTTTGCAGCCACCGCCCCTTCCGAGAAAATGCTACCCGCCGAGCTGGCCGAAAGTTTATCGAGGTTAACAAACGTAACATATACCTTTACATCCACGTTATTGCGAAAATTGCCGTCGCGCATGTGTACCTTCAGGTATGATCCTGATACTTCGGTCACTACATTTTCGGGCTTAGTACCTGTCACTTCTACACGCACGCTCTCCTTATCACCCTTACGCAGGTACACATCAACGCCTTCGGCTACTTTTACACCTGAAAATGCCCCCACGTTCCTTGTTTGGGATTCCTGCCCAAACACTTCTGCAACGCCAACCACCAGTATCAGTATGCTGAGTATGTTCTTCATAGCTGTTTGAATATTTGTCGTAAAGACCGGCGGCAAATATAAGGGTTGCATGACCGGCCGCCATCGTTAATTATTTTGAGGATGTACGAAATCCTCGTATTTTACACTAAATTTCATAGCCGATTTTCTAACATTTGCATTTCAAACCAAGAGCATCTATGATCTTTGACAAAAAAGCTGAACTTAATGTGTTGATCAATTTGGCTGCCAGCGACCGGAAAGTGGCAGACCGGGAGTCAAAACTCATCCAGATCATTGCCAAAGCAAACGGCATTAGTAAGGAAGAGGTTGACACCATGTTGAACAACCCTCAACCCATCGGCAATATCTCCAGCCTGACCAACGACGAAAAATTCGAACACCTGTACCACCTCATCCAACTGATGAAAATGGACGGCCAGGTGTTCCGTAGTGAAATCGTATTTTGCGAGCAAATCGCGGACAAGCTCGGCTTTAAAAAGACGGTCGTAGGCGAAATCTCTCAGCACGTATACAGCGATCCCTCTATCACCGCTGACCGTGATATGGTAAAACAAAAAGCCATTAAATACCTGAAAGCATAAGACTCTTTACAGCCATGTACTAAAAAGCCCCTGGGTAATTCCCAGGGGCTTTTTTAGTTTAATATCGCCTGCATCGTCAGGCCTACCGGCTTAGTCGGCATACGCCGAGAACGTAATGCGTTGTACCGGATTCTGTGGGTCGTTGGAATACACCGTCACCGCTTTCTGCAGCGTGCCTGTACGATCCTGAGGTTGGAAGGTAATGCGAATCGAGCTGCTTTCGCCGGGCTTTACGGTCGTTTTATTGGCCTGCGCCGTAATACAGGTGCAATTCCCTTGCACGGCTTTAACCTGCAGGTCTTTTTTACCCGTGTTGGTAAACAGTAGCTCCCGGGTGGCACCAGCTTGTGTGACGCGTCCATATTCAAATGATGTGGTGTTGAGCTTCATCTGCGGCGCCTTGCTCAGCTCTTGAGGTCCCAGGGGCTCGAAATAATCTTCCAACGTAGCGTATACTGAAAAAGATTTTACCGGCTGCAGCTCATCGTCAGTCGTGATCTCAATATTGTCGGACTGAAATCCGTAAGAATCTTTCAGCTTACCGTTGTAGCTGACCTTGATATTACCTTTAGCACCGGGAGCCAGCACTTTCGGCGTTACATCTACCTTGATATACGCCGGCCCGACATATTTGCCGGCGAAGGTGATGGCCTTCGTGCTCGCATTGATCACCTGAAAGTCCCGGCTTGTAAATTCATCTTTCCGGTACACCTTACCCAGATTAAACGAACCGGTCTTTAATTTCCAGTTACCAACAGCGATCGGAAACTCCGCGGCAGACTGCGCCTGCGAGCTCACCTGGCCCTTGATCTGCAACACCACCGGCGTGGCATCAAGGTCGGTAGTGACCGTTAAAGTCTTATTAAAATAGCCTGGTCTGCCCTTGGGGTTATAACTGGCCTTGATAAACCCGGTCTTGCCGGACGGCACAGGGTCTTTTGACCAACCCGGCGTCGTGCATCCGCAGGATGCCTGCACATTCAATATCTTGACAGGACGCCCGCTGGCGTTGGTGAACACAAATTCATGGTCTACGGGGCCTCCTTCTTCCGCTACCACGCCGAAGTCGAAGATCTCCTCGCGAAACTGCATCGGCTTGAGCTGCTGCGCCTCCAACCGGCCTCCCACCACCAAAAATATCAGAAAGAACAACTTTTTCATTTACCTTCATTTTTAAGCACTGCAAAGTTAAAACTAATTCAATTCTGCTTTATTTTATTTTCTTTGCACAATTATGGCCAGAATTTTAACCGGTATACAAAGCAGCGGCCGACCGCACCTGGGCAACTTGCTCGGCGCGATCATGCCTGCCATCGAGCTATCGCAAAAGCCTGGCAATGAGTCATTCTTCTTCATTGCCGACTTACACTCCATGACCACCATCAAAGACGCCGAGACGCGTGTCAACAACGTCCGTGCGGTGGCAGCGGCATGGCTCGCCTTTGGATTCGACGTAGAGAAGAACTATCTGTATCGCCAGTCGCGCATACCCGAAGTGTGCGAGCTCACGTGGTATCTAAGTTGCATGACACCCTTTCCGATGCTGCAGAACGCTGTGTCCTTTAAAGACAAGGCCGAGCGGCTGTCGGATGTGAACGTGGGTTTGTTTACATACCCTGTGCTCATGGCCGCCGACATCATCTTATACGATGCAAACTATATACCGGTAGGTAAAGATCAGCTACAGCACGTCGAGATCGCCCGCGACATCGCGGCAAGCTTTAACCGCACCTATGGTGAGACGTTTGTTCTCCCGGAAGCGCGTATCGAGGAGCAGGTCAAAACCATTCCGGGTACGGATGGACTGAAGATGAGCAAGTCGTATGGTAACACCATCGACATCTTCCTGCCCGAAAAAGACCTGCTGAAAAGAATCAAATCTATTATCTCTGACAGCACGCCCATGGAGGCGCCAAAGAATCCGGACAAAGACACTACGTTTACGTTATATAGCCTGCTGGCGACACCCGATCAGAAGCAAGCCTTGCGTGCAAAATATGAAGCCGGAAATTTCGGTTATGGTCACGCCAAACAAGAACTATACGAGCTTATCCTCGAGAAGTTTGCCAAAGAGCGTGAGGCCTTTAGTCACTATATGAGCAACCTCGACGAACTGGACCGCAAATTGGAGAAAGGTGAAGAAAAAGCGCGTGTAATCGCGCGGGAGGTTCTGGGCCGCGTCCGACAAAAACTAGGCTATTTGTAAAGCCATTAAAAGAGCCTCCGTTCGGAGGCTCTTTGCTTTATATTATTTTGCTGTCCAAACAATTTCCTGCTTGTCTTTGCCCACGGTCAACAGAACACGCGGCGGGTTAGCTTCCAATACAAGCTTTGTGTCTTTACCAGCATACTTGTCCACTTCAACAAATACCCCTTTGCCCAAGTAGGCAATCGGCATCAGCACATCGTTATCAGGGCAGAGCGTATCATGCACTTCTTGTAGCACCTCTTCGAGGTACTCGCCATACTCGTCCTGAAACTCGTCCTCCAGGTCGTGCAGTGCTTCTTCCAGGTCATCGTACGTCGGATCGTTATAATCGATTTTTTCCAGTTCCTTACGCTTTGCGACGATCTCTTGCAGGGCCTTGTCAAGTGCCTTAATATCCATGGCTATAATTTTCCCCAAAGATTAAAGAATTCATTGGATTTGAAAAGCACCAAAAAAAAATCATCGGCAAGCCACTATAAAATTCTGCCTCCAGGCCCGTTTGCCAAAGCCTTTGCCAATAAAAGCAGCCCAAAAGCCATTTGACGGAATCTCCTTTGTATCGCTTTACTCCCGGCCGGTGAACCTGTATTTTTACCTAAACAACGATTGTTAGAGACCAACCCTAATTGTTAAAAGAATGAAAGAGGATTTTCTTCCCATTAATGGCACCGACCATATCGAATTTTACGTCGGCAATGCCAAACAAACCGCGCTATATTACCAGCACTGCCTTGGCTTCGAGCTGGTGGCGTATGCAGGTCCGGAAACCGGCGTACGCGAAAAGGCCTCCTACGTGTTACAACAAAACAAAATACGTTTTGTCCTGACCACCGCCCTGCAGCCCTCCTCGCCTGTTGCAGATCACGTAAGCAAGCATGGCGACGGCGTGAAGGTGCTGGCCCTCTGGGTTGACGACGCCCGCAGGTCCTTTATGGAAACCGTCACGCGCGGAGCCGAGCCGGCCGCCGAACCCACCGTGCTCAAAGACGAGTTTGGCGAAGTCGTCGTAGCATCGATCAAAACCTATGGAGAAACTATCCACACCTTTGTCGAGCGAAAGAATTACAATGGCCCTTTCTTGCCAGGCTATAAGCCTCGCAAGAGCACATTCAAGACGACACCCATCGGCTTGAAATACATCGATCACTGCGTAGGCAACGTCGAACTGGGCAAAATGAACGAGTGGGTAGGATTCTACGAGAAGGTCATGGGTTTCAAACTACTGGTAACGTTCGACGACAGCGACATCTCTACCGAGTACAGCGCGCTGATGTCAAAGGTTGTATCCAACGGAAACGGCTATATCAAATTCCCCATCAACGAGCCGGCCGATGGCAAAAAGAAATCCCAGATCGAAGAGTACCTCGACTTCTACAAAGGCCCCGGCGTACAACACATCGCCATCGCTACGGACGACATCATTCACACCGTTAGCGCCCTGCGCGAACGCGGTGTCGAGTTTCTGTACGTTCCCGACAATTATTATGAGGACGTGCTGGACCGCGTAGGAACGATCAACGAAGACCTCCAGGAGCTAAAGAAACAGAACATCCTCATCGACCGGGACGAGGAAGGTTACTTGCTTCAAATCTTCACCAAACCGATCCAGGACCGCCCTACCCTGTTCTTCGAGATCATCGAGCGCAACGGAGCCAAGTCGTTTGGCAAGGGCAACTTCAAGGCCCTGTTCGAATCCATAGAACGCGAGCAGGAGCTACGCGGCAACTTATAATTTGTACGATACACGAAAGACAGCCAATCACTGCCTTTCCTAAAAACAAAAAGCCATCCGGAATTACCGGATGGCTTTTTTAGTATTCGCTTGTGGCGATTATCGTTTTACCACGCGGATCACTTTCCGTACGTTGGTGTTCGTCGTAATGTTCACGAAGTAGATGCCAGCCGGAACATCCAGGTTACTCAGCGTGAAGCGCAGGTCTTCGCTGTTAGAATCCAGTCGGTCCAGACCAAACGTTTCTTCGTGCATGCTCATACCCAGTTGGTTGAGCAGCGATACATGAAAGCTGGTGGCCTCGCCGATGGCATTGATCGAGATGCTCAGGTCAGACTGGAAGGGGTTCGGAGAGGCGCTGAAAGCAACAGACTCTTCAGCTACTACCTCCGTGCTCGCCGTTCTGGCATTCGCACTGCCACCTACGATCGGTACTTCGGTGTAAACTTCCAATACCAGGGCGTTAAGGTAGCCGTATACAGAACCCGGAGCCGACACCATGTCGAACGTTACTGTACCGTCAGTTGCCGGTTGGATCGCATTGATCTGAACCGTGTTGCTCGTGTTGAATGCGGCATTCAGCGTTACGGTCGTGCCATTGATGGTGTAGTTCGTGGCACGGTTGCCGTCGCCATCGCGGCTAGCGAAGAATACAAAGTTGTATTTGTAGTTCTGCGACAGACCACCGATGACCACCCGTGCGGTCTCGGTTGCCTCTGTGAAGAAGAACGTACGCAATACGTCGTCCGGATAGATACCCGAGTTATTACCGGTCATCTTACCGAAGGGGTTCGCGCCACCGAAGGTTGTTCCACTTGGATGTTCTATTACCTTAAACGATACAGTGGTTTGAACACCAGCGTCGTCCTTCAGGTTTGACCTGGTCGAGCCGGGGATTGGAGGGCCAAAGCTTAGGTTATTCCAGGGGGCACCTACGTTGTAGCCGTTATTGCAGTTCATGTACACATAGTACAGTACAGTCGTTGCACTGGCTACGTTGCTATAAGCCGAGGCCGAGCTGCCATTGACGGCGCGAAGCTTATACTGATACGTCGTGTTGCTCTGCAGCGAACCGTCCGTGTAAGTCGTTGCGTCAGCACCGGCAGTACCTACCAGTACGAATGTAGGGTTCGCCAGGGTCGCGCGGTAAATCTCGAAGCCCGTTTCATTGTACGAGCGGTCTACCCACTTCAGCTCGATCGCGTCCTTCGTCTTGTGCTTCGCCTTGGCAACAACGTTGGTCGGTGCTTCCGGTACGGCCGACTGACCATACGAACGGATCACCAGGGCGTTCAGGTAGGCAAAGCTTGACGCAGCGGTCTTTTGCACCTGGAAGGTAATCATACCGCTCGGCGCAATGATACCGTTGATATCTGCCGTTTGTGTGGTGTTGTTCGACGCGTTCAGAGATACAGACTTCGTACCAATCGTGTATACAGTGGTTCTGTCACCAGTACCCTCGCGGCTACCAAAGAACGAGAAGTCGTATACTTTCTGAGGATCCAGTCCCGTTACCTGCACGTTCTTCACGTTGTTGGTCGACTCCCAGTATTGCGTCTTCATAACAACATCCGGATAGATACCCGAGTTGTTACCGGTCACCGCACCGACGTTGTTCACGCCACCCCACGATTCGATAAACTTAATTGTAATACCGCTGACAGCGCCTTGTGCATCTTTCAGGTTGCTGAAGGTTGCATTGGCAAGCGGCGCCAGGTTTGTATTGTTCCACGGTGTGCTGGCCGGGTCGCTGGAGTTGAAGTTTACATACACAATCTTCACCTGCTTCGGCGTCACGTTGATCTTCACCGTTCGTGAGCTGGAAGCACCACCTGTGTTTTGTGTCGTGATCGTAGCGGTATAGTCGCCCAGATCGTTTACACCCGGCAGCAATGTCAGCGTCGCAGTACCAGCACCGGTGGTGGCAAACTGTGCGAACGAAGGCAGGCCTGTAGCCGAGAGCGTCACCGCCTGGTTGCCGGCGTCTGTTGATGTAATGTCGATGACCACCGATTGTGTGGCTTCCATGGACACAGAGTCTGTGCTCAAGGTCAGCGAAGGCGCCAATACCGGTGTTGTAACAGTAGCCACGTTGCTGTGGGCCGATGTACCGTAGGTGTTCGAAGTCGATACCTTATAGTAATAGGTCGTGTTCGAAGCAATCGCTACATCTTCATATGCCTGGCTGTTTACCGGCAGGGAAGCCACCTCTACGTAATCCGCTTCGGTTGTTGTCAATGAGCGGAAGACTTTGAAGCCGGTTTCGCTTGGCGAGTTGTCTTTCCAGGTCAGGTCCACCGAGTTTTGCTGGGCCGAGATCGCCGCTACCGCATTGGTCGGCGCGGCCGGAGGCAGACCGTCGTCAAACGATGCAATGATCTGCATCCCGTTTACATAGCTATAGATCGCGCCAGGGCCGGTTTGTACTTTCAGCCACACGTTGCCATTCACGTCAGGTGTTATGTCGCTGATCGTCGCTACGTTTGCCGTATTGTTCAACGGGTTCAGCAAGGCTGTCTTCGTACCGATCGTGTAGAGGGTAGAACCACCTACCGACGCGTTCGTAGTACCCGCGTGCATTTTGAAAGCATATTTCAGGCTCGGGTTCAGACCGCCGATCTTGATCGACTCTACACGGTTATCCCAGATGTAGTAGAAGGTCTTCATGACGTTGTCCGGATAGATGCCGGTGTTGGCGCCGGTTACCGGGCCGTTGTAGTTTACGCCCCATGCCGTTTCCAGTGTCAACGAGATCTCGGAGTTAGCGCCGTCGTGGTCAAGCAGATTGCTGATCACTTCGCCGGCGTTCGGGTAGCGTTGTGTACCGTTCCAGGGAGCCGGAGGCGCCGCGTCAAAGCGGTCGTTGAAGTCAATCGACACGGTGTAACCGGTCTTGGCTTCTTTTACCACAAGGTTAAAGCGCACGCTGGTCGCCCCACCCTGACCGTCATCCACCATCAGCTGGATGTCGTTGTAGGTGCCGCGTTCAGCCAGTGGCGGCGCAATGGTCAGGTTAACCCTGCCATTCGACACCGGCGCCATCGTAACAAACGAGGGCAAGTTCTGTGATGTGATCGTCAGGACGTCAGCCGGGTTTCCGTCGGTTGCCACGATCGGCAGCACTACGGTCTTACCCGCCGTGATCGACTGATTCGCTACCGTTTGGAATACCGGCAGGTGGTTGCCATTAACCACGATCTTAAACGTATCGCGGGCGATGCCACCGAAACCGTCTGTTACAGTCAGAATAATGTTGTCAAACGTACCGGCGTTGGTTTCACCTGGTGCCAGAGTCAGGTTGGCCTGGCCCCCACCAAAGTTTTCAAACGTGCCGAAAGAAGGCAGGTTTGTGAACGCATACTGCATTTCATCACCATCGGCGTCCTGTGCGTTGACTTCGATCACCACATTGGTCAGGATCAACATGTTCAGGTCGGGAATCGCTTCTACGGTCGGCGCAGTATTCGGCGTAGCCGCATTCACCGCTGCCGTCTGAGCCGATTCTCCCCCATCGTTAAAGGCGCTGAGCTTGTAATAGTATGTTTTGCGCGACAACACTGTCGTGTCAGCATATGCTGTCACGTTCTTCACCGAAGCGATCTGGGTGAACGTACCACCCGAAGTTTCCGAACGGAAGATCTTCACACCTTCTGTTGTTGCGGCCGGAGTCCACGACAGGTCGATCTTCTTGCTGCCACTAGCTGTCGCCGCCAGTGCAATGGGCAGTGCCGGGGCTGACGGGATGGCCTGTGTCATCGCTACGATGTAGCCGAATTGCGTCAGGACCGCATTCGGTATCAGTTGTTTCGTCATGCCGGGGCCTGCATATCGTATTTCCAGCGCGGAAGAACCTGAATTCTGGCGGAACGTAACCCGGATCGGATAAACGCCCGGGTTCAGCGTAATCGTGCCTGAGCGCTCGGTAGTACCGTCGGTGATATCGTCATTCACGACTGCCGTACCGTCGATATACAACATACTGCCGTCATCCGACTTGTTGTAGAATGTATAAACACCTGCTGTCGGGATCGTGATGTCGCCTTCGAATGCAAAACCAAAGTTGGTAGTCTGTGTTTTCGGGGTCAGCGCATAGTTCGGCAATGTACCGGTAGAAGTCGGCGCAACGCCGCCAAACAGTGGCTCTGCCAGTGTCGTGTAATTACCGATATAATACTTGTAGGCCAGACCGGCGCTCAGGTTATTACCTTGAATCAGATCTGATTCGCCCGAGCCACCAATCGCCTTGATCTTATAGAAATATTGCGTCAGTGGCGTGAGATTATTGGCATCCGTATACGTGCGGGCAGCACCTGTGGCTGTGCCGACAAGTGAATACGTACCGTTGCGAGTTGTGCCGCGATAGATTTCAAAACCCGTTGTCGCCGCACCACTGTATTGCCAATCCAACTGGATAGACTTGTGCGATGCCGCCACCGCAGTGATACTGGTCGGTCCTGCAGGCTTCGCCGGCGGTGTGTACGTGCTGTTCATGGCAGCATCGGGAATCAGCACCTTGGTAATGCCAGGGCCCTCGTACCGAACTTCCAACTGGAGCGTACCCGAACCTCTCTTGAAATAATCTACACGGATAGGATATGTACCCGGTGCCAGTATGATCTGGCCCGAACGCTCTTGAGAAGCATGCACCAGGTCGTTGTTCACGATCAGGTAATCAGAGATGTACAGGTTGCTACCATCTACCGATGTGGTATAGAAGGTATACAGGCCTTGTGTCGGCACCGTAATGTAACCTTTATAGATAAAGGCGAAGTCAGCCGTTCTGCCGGCAGTTCTGGGGGCGAGCGAGAAATTCGGCACCGTGCCACTCTTGACCGGCGATACGTTGGCCAGGGCAGAAAGTGTCGTGATGGACGTCTCGTAATAGTCGTACGTCAGACCCGTGTTAATGGTCGAAGCAGATAGCTGTGAAGTATAGCCAGACGCATTACCAGAAGCATCGCGAGCCGACAGGCTGAAGGTATAAACCGACAGCGGGTTGAGGTTCTTCAACACCGCGCCGATGTAAGCCTGGTCACCACCGGCAACCTTATTACCGTATACGTTCAGTTCAGCCAGGCGTACGCGGTTATTATTACCACGGCGGAGCGTTGCCAGCACACGTACATAACGTCCCGTGCCCGTCAGGCCAACAAAGTTGTTGACAACCGCGGCGTTACCAGAAACTGTTTGCACGTCGGTCCATGTAGCTGCATCGCTGGAGATTTGAATCTTATAGCCTACCGCATAGTCCGAAGTCCAGCGCAGGTTCACGGAGTTCACGTTATAGGGCTCGCCCAGGTCGACATACATCCAGTCCTGTTGTTCCAGCGTACCGGCGGCACTTGACCAGTAGGAGTTCAGATTGCCATCCAAAGCAGCGGTAGCCAAACGGTTGGAGGCTTCGCTGGTAGACTGGTTGCCCGGCTTACCTTGTGCTACGTTGTTGGGGAAATAGATGGTGTTTGCACTGTTCAACGTCATCGACTGACCGTTCACTTTGAGGTCGTAGGTCAGTGAGCCCAGGCCGTCGATGTTGTCTACCGATGATTTCCATTTCAGCGTAACGCTCTTTTCCGATGTGCTGGTAACAGCGAACTCTGTCGGAACTGTCGGCGCTTCTACGTCCTTAAATGTAAAGGCATCGATACCGGCATAGGCGGAACCGCCGTTGTCGTTGACCGCGCGTACTTTATAGAAATAAGCCGTATTGGGCTCGAGCTCATCGTCGAAGTATTCGCGCTCGTCTTTTTCAGGGATAGCCAGCAACGTATACGGACCCGCGTCGGTGCCCTTTGCACGGTATACTTCAAATTTCTTGTGATCCGTACCACTGTAGAGCCAGCTCACATGGATCTGTGTTTCAGAAGCAGAGCTTGCCACCAGGCCCGTAGGCGCTGCAGGCGAACCGGCAGCATTGGCGGTTGTTATCACGACCGGCGCCGAAACAGCACTCTCGCAACCATTGAAATCAGTCGCTTTTACTGTATAGCTGCCTGCTGCACTTACCGTGATGCTTTGTGTCGTAGCACCGGTAGACCACAGGTATACTTCTTTTCCTTCAGGGGCGTTTAAGGTAACAGACGTACGGCCGTCGAGGGCCGGGAAAGTCGTTCCACCGGAAGCCTGGATCACAGGCGTCGGCGACGGAGCTCCATATTGTAACACCACAGGCTCTGACCATACGGTCCACACGTTGCCGCGCTTAAACCGTACCTGGTAAGACCCTGCGCCGTTGTTTTGAATTTCGTTGGAAGTAGCGCCAGCCATCAATACACCGTTCTTTCTCCACTCATAGCCGTCAAAGCCGGCTGTGATACCCATGTTGACATTGATCGTCTGACCGGCACAGAAGTTTGTCCTGTCGCCAAACACACGAATCGTCAATTTGGATTTCGAAAGCATCCAGGAGAAGAAGTCGGGCATGGCGTACATCGATGTCCATGTGCCGTGGCCCAAATACGGAAAGAACTGGTAACGCACGTTACCGCCTACAGCACGAAACTGAGCAACCATGTACTCAGCGGCTGACGGCGGTGGGGCTTTGTCCAGGCCACCTTGCGCATACCACAGGGGAACGTGTTTAAACTTCGGCATGTCGGGCGTTGTTGTTGTCAACGCATTGGACATGGGCAGTGCGGCCGCGAAGACCTTGGGATACTTCGCCAGCATCATCCATGTTCCCGCGCCACCGCCCGAAAGACCGTGCACATAGACCCGGTTAGGGTCTACGTTCTTGTCCCGGATGTAGATGTTGATGATCTCTACGATATAATCGTTGAGCGAACCGCCCCACGAGTTATAGTAGCTTTGCGGGTAGATCAGGAAGCCTTCGAACTTACCCGACAGTACTGCATCGCGGTGTTCTTTACCGCTATGTTTCAGTTGCAGGTTGTTGTCGTTTCCACCCTCCCCGGCACCATGCAGGAAGAGAATAAGGGGATACTTTTCAGCGCGGGCTGCGTTGAAAGCCACGGGCTCCATCGCCCGGAAAGGGATACCCTTGTAAATAAAGGGTTTAAAGGGAGACGTGTCCCAATTCGTACCATTGGTTGTGTTCCCCCAAGGGCCAATTTGCCCCCAATTGGGTTGGGATCCTGGAAACGGCGTTGATTGCGCGGCCGCCCATAATACCCATACTAAGAACAGCGGGATTAAAGCCAGTCTTTTCATATAAGGTTTAAGGAAATTAACTATAGACACTAGACAGTAGACAAACCGTAAAAATATTACATCAGCAATAAATACTACGGCTGAACAAAAGTAACCAAAAAACATCTAAAAAATTGTTGGGCCTATAAAAAATTAAAGCACTGTAGATCAGTGCTTTAATTTACAAAATATCACATAGTCAATTTTTAATCGACTTCCATCACCCATGCTTTCCTGAAATCCAGTACCCTTAATTGTCGTATATGATCCCTCATTTTTCTTGAACTTTCAAGATAATTTGACGTGTAAACGTACACATAATACAGCCCTTTCTTTCCAACTCCTAACTGTGTCGGGAAGCCCGCTGCCAGGGCTTTACGCTGGTAATCCAGCGCATGTTCATGAACTTTGAAGGCTCCCACTACCACATAGATCCCCGGTGCCAGGTGGTCCGGCGGCGTCAATTTGATGGGCTCATTCGATTTTTTCTTTGTTTCCTTACCGGAATTATCGGGTGTAACAGGCTCCGTCGGTGGCACAGGCTCCGTCACCGGGGCAGCTACCTGGTTGTCTTTCTCGTGTGCCTGCCGTTCTTTTTCCAGCCGCTCACGTTCCTTCCGCTCCTTCGCCAGGGCAGCCTCCGCTTCCTCGCGTTCCAGCCGCTCATTGCGGGCTTTAATATCGGCCTCCTGTTTTGCCGTCTTGATCGAATCGAGCTGGGCCCTCACCGAATCGAGCTCGGCAGGCGTCAACGCCGTGGCAGCCGTCTTAGACTTGGGCCCCTTTGATTTGCCCAGGCGTATCTGTAGCTGCACCTCATGCGAGCCATACGTCGAAATAGCCTTCTGTGATGCCGGAATCTCGTACGAATAGCCAACCCGTACAATGTCGCGCAAGGCCAGTCCAATCGTTAGCGTCGGGCCGTAATTCAGGCGATACCCCCCTCCTACCCAGATCTGGTTACGATAGTATAACAGTACCGAGGCTTCTTTTTGGTCTTGTACAGCATTCATACGGCGATACAGAACATACGGTTCCACCGTAAACTTGTCGCTCAGCAACGCTTTATAGCTCAGCGTAAACAATTGGTCGCTCAGTCTGGATACCTTTACGTCGTTCACCTGCATCGTATCGTTCTCGTGCGATTCAAAGATGTTCGGCAAAGCAAAGCCAACAGTAAAATTCCGGAAGCGATAATGCACGCCAAAGTTGCCCCGCAGGGCATACGTCGTGCCGGCAGCATTTGCCAGCGCGGGGTCAAGCCCGGTATTGGTGCCGGCTTCGTTTATAGCATCCATGTCGAGCGACGACACGCCCAGACCTCCGGACAAACCAAACTTTAAATAGCTATCGCTGGTCAGCGGTACTTTATAGGCAAAAGTCAGCATCCCGGAAGAAGACTTATACACGACCGACTTCTCCGTGTAAAAATTAAAGCCCAGCGAAATGTTGTTGTGTGTGGCATACTGCAAAGCAAATCCATTCACTTCCGGGGCATCGTCAATTCCCGACCACTGTTTTCGGTAAAGTAGGTTCAGCTCGCTATAGCCGTTATTAGCAGCAAACGACGGATTATAAAAATACGGGTTTGCTAAGAACTGATTATACAGCGGATAGTTCTGTGCCTGCACGCGCGCGCAGCACAAAAGAAGTAGACCGCTCAGGCAAATGGTTAGGTAGAATTTTATCAAAGCAAGGGTCTTTATCGGATTAATCGGACACCACCTGTGAAGACATTCGCACCATCACACTTAAACACGTAATAATAAGGGCCAGGCTCCAGCTTACGTCCTTTATATTGGCCATCCCATTCGTTGCCGTAGCTGATGGACTCATATACCTTGTTACCAAGCTTATCATAAATGGTAAGCGGACACCCATTCACAAGAGCCACGTTCTTGACCGCCCAGACATCATTCTGTCCGTCACCGTTAGGCGTAAAGACCTTCGGCGCGCCAAGCGACTCCGTCACGACCACAAAGACATCGTCGGATGCGGAAGCACCCTGGTCATCTGTCACCGTAAAGGTGAACGTATATTCGCCCGGATGTACACCCGTAAGATCAAGCTCGGGAGTATTGTAGTTCTCCAACACCACGTCCGGGCCGGATGTTTTTACCCACATGTATTCCGTGATCGCGCCTTCCGCTACACTGCCAAAACCTACAAGCTTCACAACATCCACAGGCATGCTCACCACGGTATCAGCACCGGCAAAGGCCTCGGGACCTGTGCGCTCCGGCCCTACAATCAGTTCCATTTGAGCCGTTGCTGTTTCGCCGTCGTCGTCCGTTACCGTCAGCATAAACGTATATTCACCGGCAAGCAGGTTTGTTACCGTCAGCGTGGGAGTATCGGCATTGTTCAGCACAATCCCTTCACCCTCAGTCACTGTCCATTGATAGGAAACGATCTGTCCGTCGGGATCGGTGCCACTACCCTCTATCACCACCTGCGCAATCGGCAGGCGCACGCTGATGTCTTCGCCGACAGTGGCCTGCGGCGCCTGGTTTACCGTTTCAGGCAGGATGATGACCGTCACGTTGTCTGTAGCCTTGGCGTTTTTGTCGTCCTCTACAGTGAGCCGGAACTCATAGGTGCCCGCTGTCAGGTCCTCGAGGACAAAGTCAATTGGCGTAGGAGACGGCGCCGGCGGCGGATCCAGCGGCGACGGCGTTGAAATTATCTCCCAGGCATATTCTTTTACCGTACCGTCAGCGTCTGTACCAGCGCTATGCAGCGTTACAGTGTTATCGGGCAAATATTGGGTAACATCATCACCCGCATCAGCAATCGGTGGCAGATTGGCCGTCACGGTTCCTACAGTAACCGTTACATCATCGGTGTCCGTGGCACCATCGTTGTCCGTTACTGTCAAACGGAATGTATAGGTGCCCGCATCGAGGCCTTCTACGACGACAACATCGCCTTTACTCGGCACCTTCTCGGTAATGCTCACCGGCAGGCCTGTCAACTGAGACCAGAGAAAATTCACCACGTTGCCATCCGCATCGCTACCCGTACCGCTCAGCGTCACCGAAGTGGTCGGAAGCTTGATGGCCTGGTTTCCACCCGCATCGGCAACCGGCGACATATTGATTGCCTCTGGCAATACTGTCACCGTCACATCGTCAAATGCCGACAGTGAATTTTCATCCCGCACCGTCAAGCGGAATACATACGTGCCTTGCGCCAGCTCCGTTAGTTGCAGCGTAGGGGTTGTTGCATTCGCCAACGTCGCATTCGGCCCGCTGCGTTTGGTCCATAAATACGTCAGTGTCGTCTCGCCACTGGCGGTACCGGTTAACGTTACCGTATTCGTAGGTAAAGAGAGCTCCTGGTCGTTCCCCGCCGACACCACCGGCGGCTTCGGCGCATCCGCCATATGCACTGTCACCAGCACATCCGCAAAAGCACTGGCATTGGCATTGTCTGTCACCGTCAGGCGGAAGGTATAAACACCTGCCACGAGGCCTGTCATTGTCAGGTTCGGTTGATCCGTCGTCGTAAGCGTTATCGTAGAGGGCCCGCCCTGTTGGCTCCAGGCGTATTTTGTAATCGTACCGTCCGCATCGCTACCACTACCGTTCAAGGTAAGACCGTTGATCGGCAGCGTAATCTCACGGTTGCCGCCGGCATTGGCCACCGGCGCTTTGTTCACCACGGCAGACTGTACCGTCAGGCTCGCTTCGGCAAATGCCGTCGCACCATCGTCATCCGTTACCGTCAGCCTAAACTTATAAATGCCCGCTACCAATCCGCTGAACGTTGCGCTGGCTTTGTCCAGGTTCGAACCGATGGCGACCGGGCCGCTCACTTTCGTCCAGGCATATTTCACAATGGTGCCGTCCTCGTCGGAAGCAATACCTTTCAATACGATCGTATTGGTCGGCAGCGTAATAGCCGGATAGGTACCCGCATTGACGGTGGGCGGCTTATTGGCCGCCAGTGCCTTCACGATCACCTTAACGTCCGCAAAGGCCGAAGCATCCTCATTGTCTTTCACCGTGAGACGAAAGACATATTCACCCTCCGCCAGGGAACTGGCGGTTAATGTTTTGGTCGTAACGTTGGCCAGCTGCGCATCGGTTGGCCCGGACACCTGTATCCAGGAATACCCTGCGATCGTGCCGTCCTGGTCGACCGCCGACGCCGTCAAGGTCGTCGAGTTCGTCGGCAAGGTTAATGTCTGATTGGCCGGCATTGTAATGATCGGGATCTTGTTCGTCGATCCGTTGCTTTGATATTCCGTTGCCCCGATGTCGTATTTAAGACCGGACGGACGCGTCAGCATGAAATGATCAAAATTGACATTGTACGCCGACACATCGCGACCAGCATCGATCACCGGCGAATTGGACAACAAGTGGAAATCATAGTTCGTCGGATTGACAAACTTCACCGAAGCAATGTTGCGTACAAAGAAGAAGTTGGCAGAATCGTAGTCCATCCCAATCGAACAATTCGAGTAGAAGAACGAGTCTTTGCCTTTCGCACAGAAGTCCGCCTTTTCATAAATGTCGTATGTACCCGGATTGATGATGAGGTTATTATAGAACTTGCTGCCTTTGGCCACCTGGTTTTCATAGCGAATACCATCCAGCTTGGTGTTCATGACGGTATTGTTAATGAAGTTAAAGCCACGTCCTGGAATGGTCGATCCGATCCCGAAGTATACACCGTACGAGCCCGTCTCGGTAATGATATTATTAAAAATGATGTTGCCGCCCAAACCGAAGACTGCCATCCCCACACCAGTACCCTTGCGGATATAATTGTTGTAGCAAAGTCCGGAGGTACCGCCGCCAATAATGATACCGTTGTTCTGGTCGACCGAGAACGGATTGAGACCATAATTTTCGATCGAGTTATTATAAATCTCACATCCCTCTACCGCGCACGTTACCTGCAAGCCGTCGGCCGCGGTATTGCGGATAATGTTATTGTAGATCTTGATATTCTTGATGTCGTGCGGATATACTTTGCCGCAGGGCGACTTGTCAATGCCGCCATAGGCATAATACCCTACGTAATAGGCTTCGCCGTTCGTATCGTGAATGTAGTTGTCGTGCAGCTTGATGTTTTCCATCACGAAGTTGCCACGATGATACTGTGGGTTGTCGCACGTCGGGTCGATCTTGCACATGATCCCGGCATAACCCGAGTTGGCAATCTCGATGTGGTCTACTTCGAAATCACTGTCCGACATAAACATCGCCGTGTTCTTCGTCGAAACGGCAATTTTGAATCCATAGAAGAAATTCGGATCCCCCGTACCGGTCACGCGGAAATATTTACAGCGTGTAAAGCTCAACGAACCATCAACAAGCGGGTTGTTGATCACCACCTGCCCGCCGCAGTTAATGAACGTGATCGGTTTATCCGCCGTTCCCACGAAGTCCATAAACCGTATGTAACCGCGGTTACCCGCGCGAACGCACACCACGTCGCCCGGTTTCACCGGCTTGGGCATATCCATCGCCTTAATGTATTCGGTCTTCGCCTCAATCACGTGGTCGCAGTTACACGTCTGCGTTCCCGAAGGACGTACCTCTACCGTTACTTCGTCGGAGGCTGTAGCACCGCCATCATCCGTCACAGTGATGCGGAAAATATAGGTGCCTTGCACCAGGTCCGAAAGCGTAAGCGCCGAAGTCTCTGCACCCTCCAGCGTACCCGCAGTCGGGCCACTGACCTTCATCCACTCATAGCCTGCGATGGTACCATCGGGATCGTTCGCCGCCGCCGTCAGTACAGTACTGTTTACAGGCAGCGTAAGCGTCACGTTCGCACTGGCAGTTACCACCGGGGCGTTGTTGATGGTCGGTGGCGACACGATCAGGTCAACGTCGTCAAAGGCCGTCGCACCATCGTCGTCGGTCACCGTCACGCGGAAGCGGAACGTACCGGCCACCAGGTCGGTCACGCCAATCTGATTCGTCGTGGCACCGGTAAACGTAATGGCACCACCACTCACTTTTATCCATTGATAACTTTGAATCGTACCGTCGGGGTCGTTCGCTGTTGCCGTCAAAGCTACCGCGGCCTGTGGCAATATAACGTTCACGTTGTCGCCGGCACTTACAGTCGGCGGTTGGTTCACACCGTCGGCCTGTACCGTTAATGTCATCTCGTCTATAGCCGAGGCCCCCTTGTCGTCGGTCACTGTCAGACTGAAGACATACACACCCTCGACAAGGTTGTTGACTGTTGCATGTGCATTCGTAGCGTTGACCAGGTCAGCATCCGGGCCACTCACTTTCGTCCATTGATACGTCACAATGCCACCGTCAGGATCATTGCCACTCCCTATCAGGCTGCTGGTATTCGTCGGCAACACCACGGTTTTATCAGCCCCCGCCGATGCTATTGGCGTCTGGTTGACGGCGTCGAGTACCGTCACTTTTATTTCATCATATCCCTCTTCGCCTATATTATCGCGTGCTGTCAGTCGGAAAACATAGATACCGGCCACCAGGTCTTTTGCGGTGAGCTCAGGCGTAGTCTCATTTACGGGCGTCCAGGAGGGGCCACTGATCTTTGTCCACAGATAACCTTCGATCGTGCCATCGGTGTCCGTGGCAGCGCTGGGTATAACAACGGTGTTCTGTGGTAGCGTAATCGAAATATCAGCGCCCAATGTCACAACCGGTTTCTGGTTGACTTGCGCAGCATTCACGGTAATCTGCATCTCGTCTAAGCCGGTAGCACCTTTATCGTCCGTTGCCACCAGGCGATATACATAGACACCAGGCTGTGAGAGACCGCTCACCGTAATCTGCGGCAGCTGCGTATCAGAGATGGTAGATGATGGTCCAGATACCTGGCTCCAGAGATATTGACTGATCGTACCGTCGTCCGAGGCCGTACCGGTAACGATGGTGCTGCTCTGCGGCAGTGTAATGATCTGATCAGCGCCGGCGTTGACAACCGGAGGCGCGTTTACCGCCGCCGGGTTTACGACCAGCGACATCTGATCGGTGGCTATATTGCCCAGATTGTCCGTCGCCGTCAATGTAAATACATACGTACCGGCTACCAGCGCGCTCGCCGTGAGGCTTGCCGTGGTTGCATTCGCCAGGGTCGCCGCAGGGCCGGTGGTCTTGGTCCACGCATAGGTTATCGCCCCACCTTCCGGATCACTGGCTGTACCGGTAATAATGATCTGGTTCGTCGGCAACTGCAAAGTCTTGTCCACCCCTGCATTTACAATGGGTGGTGCGTTGGCCGCTCCTGTCTTCGAGAAGCCTAACATCCAGGTATAAATATCATGACCCGCGCTGCCATCATAAGTCCTGGTCCAGGAATCATGTCCCACACCGGGATACATTGTCAGCTTGGCTTGAGGATTCGCCACGGGGCTCGTACACTTGTTTACGGCCGCTACTATATTTATAGAACCGTATTTGTCTACCGTCTTATCGGCATCGCCGTGAAAAGCCCAGATAGGTACTTTCGCCAGCTGGCAGGGATCCTGCGCGTTTCCGTTACCGGCAATGGCCACCAGCGCGGCAATCTTGTCGGGATATTTAGCAGTATATTCCCAGGCAACGATACCGCCCATGCTTAATCCTGTCAGGTAAAAGCGATCTGTATCGATGCGGTACGTTTTCTTGACATACTCAACAAACTGATCGATGGTTGGCGCACCCCACCAATACAACGACTGAGGTGAGAGCACAACCATCGGAAAATGGCGTCCTTTTTTGATTTCCTTTCCCGGACCATTAACAACGGCTTTGTATAGCTCGGTCGTACCGTTACCGAGCTCGCCCTGACCGTGCAGAACAAGGAGTACAGGCCATTTCTTGGTGGCATCCGTGTCATAGCCCACGGGCAAATACTCGTAATAGCCGTATGGCGCCGTGGTGGTGCCTTTGCGCTTTTCAACTTGTACGCCCTGCCCCCATACACATGTAGTCAGGGTGGCTAAAAGGAAGAGGATAGTAATACCAGACAAAAGGGTATACCACCGGGTAGGGACAGAATTCGTAGAGGGGCGAATCATGTTAATTTGGTTGTGAAATGAATCTCCTGAAAGACAGCGCTCCGAGAGATTTCAGCATACCTACGCTTAAGACAAGCCGATGCCGGTCTTAAAGGTATAACTTTAATCTCCGTTGCACAATAAAATTCCTAATATAATCTTACGAAAGCCTTGGGCGACTGGCTTTATTGGGGTTGTTCGAAGCGTATGCAAATAGAAGTATATTCCGGCGTCTAAGGAACACTACATCGGTGAATGGCGCATATCAATCGCCAAAAGCGCACTTATTGGACACAGGTATAGTTAACAACCAATCAGCATCCGGCTTCGTTTTCCGAAGATTTTCTGCATTACCCAAATAAATACGGATGTTGTTACCATGACACCTATAAACTGGATCGACCAGTATAAGACGATCTCCCGGATTTCAATATGCAGCACGCGCTCTGTCAAGTAACGCAGGCCTATAACGAAGTAGAAGTGCACAAAGAATATCCCAAAGCTGATTTCCGCCAGGAAGCCGGTGATCTTAGGCACATGCGCATCCCAGCGCCACAACCAATAGATGAAGAACCAGCACAGCAGCATTTTCTGTACGTACATCATCTGATCATAGAGTGGAATTTTAAACAAACTTACGATCACGACCACCACTGTCAGCGCCGTCAGCAGCTGCCACCAGCGCTTCGAGAATTCCAGCAGCTCATTTTTGTAGTGGCTGCAGAACATGCCAAACACATATACCGACAGGAAATGAATAAACATACGCGGAATATTCTCCAGCTCTTTCCGCGGCACCAGTAATGAAACAATGACCAGCAAAATCAGTACCCAGTAGTAGCGGGGCCGGCGGTCGATCGCCAGTAACAACGGTGCGCACAGGTAAAACAGCGTGATCATAGGCACAAACCACAGCGGCAGCAAATGTGCCCCTGTGATGAGCAGCCAGAAGCATCGATGGACCACCGACCAGTGGGCGTAGTCCGGTTCGAGTTCTACCAGGTAGTCAGGCGCACCACTGTAAAGCCGCACCAGCAAGATTGGCAACGAGACGATCAAATAAGGCAGCAACACATTGGTGACTTTCTTTTCCAGATACGACTTGTATTCAAACCCCCTGGAAAGGTGCTGAAAAAGATAGCCTGCTATAAAAATGAAGAGAACAGTACCGTTTTGAAATACAGAATTGATAATTTGGTACCCGATCGATGACTTATCATGCCAACCATACAGGATATGCCCGCCAACCACGAAGATGATGGCAACACCACGGAAATTGTGAATGTAATTGAGATACGTTTTAGATTGAGCCATACTACATACTCCAGTAAAAGACAATAGACTAATAGACTTAGCAAAGTAAAAAATAATCTGATCTCACAACGACTTTACCCATAAAAAACAAAATGTTTTCTCTCGACGCGCTCTTTAACGTATCTGCTATCCGGAAAAGCCGGCTTACCTGGATTGACTTTGCCAAAGGGGCCGCCATCATCATGGTCGTTTTCCGGCACATCGTCATCGGCATCGAACGCAGTGAAATTCCGATTCACGAAGCGTATCGAACGATTGCAGATATCACCTACAGCTTCCGGATGCCGCTGTTCTTTATTCTCTCCGGCTTCTTCCTTCGGTCCAGCCTGTTAAAGCGCACCGCGGGCGAGTTCGTCCAAAGCAAGCTACGCACGTTGTTATACCCGTATCTCATCTGGACATTCATCCAGATCTCCGTACAGATCGTATTCTCCAACTACATCAATGCCGACCGTACCTGGCGCGACTATATCGCGGTCTTCATTAACCCGCGATCGATCGACCAGTTCTGGTTTATCTATGCCCTCTTTAACCTGGCCCTCGTCTATCTCTTGCTCTTCCACCTGACAAAAGGCAACAAGATCGCCCTCTTCGTTATTGGCATAGTTTTTTATTACATCAACCGCTTTATCGACATACATGTTATCGATGATATACTCGAAAACTTTATTTATATCGTCATCGGCGATCTCACATCGTCCTTTGTCTTAAATAAAGAAAACCGCAACAAAATCCTCTCCTACGCCTGGCTGCTGATATTCACTGCGTTGTTTATCGCCACACAGTATCTTTACCTGAACTTCGAAAATCTCGAGCCCTTTGTATATGCCATCATCGCCCTGGTCGGCAGCGTGCTCACGATTATGATCTCCTTTCACCTGGCCAATGTCGATTGGCTACTGTTCGTACGAGTAGCAGGCTTCCACTCGCTCTATATATACCTCATGCACGTGCTGGTCAGCGCGCCCATCCGCATCGTACTCTTTAAAGTATTCCACGTGACTAACGGCGGACTCATTGCCATCATCAGCACAACGCTGGGCTGCCTGGTGCCGATGATATTCTACAACCTCTGCCGGCGCTACAACATCACATTCCTGTTCTACCCGCCGGGTGGAAAGTTAAAAGAAGAGGGCTGATCAGACGATCAGCCCCGGAAAGGCTTGTAAAAGGAATGATGCGCCAGCGCCAGCATAGGCTTGTCGCCGCTGCTGTCGCCATAGGCGTAAATCGTATCGTATGCCGTCAGATCCAACGTCTCCCGTATACGACAAACTTTCTCCTCGCCATAACAATTTTTGGTAGCCAGTATGCCCGTGATCTTTTGGGCATCACGCTGCAACTGAGTGCCGATGATCTGCAGGTTCCGGGCTTTGCACCACGGCCCCACCCAATCTTCGGCAGACGCCGTGACGACGACAACATGATGGTTGTCATCCTGGTGCTTACGCAACGTCGTCGCGCCCTCCGGGCGCAGCAGCGTGGGAATCACCTGATCGGCAAATGCTTCGGCTTTGCTTCGGAAGGTGGCTTCATCCTCGCCCCCAAAGAAGTACCGTAACACACGCTCCTTGGCTTTCCAATTCGGAATAAGTCCCAGCTTCATGGCCACCAGCCATGGCGAGAGCAGTAAAAACCCAACATAGAATTTGGATGCTCCGTGGTAGAATTTGATAAACTCGAGAAATGTATCCTTTGTTGTCAGCGTGCCGTCCAGGTCGAACAGCACCAGTACCTTTTCGCCACTTGCAGACGCCATATCCTTATAGCTTAAGTTTTTTAAAGATGCTTTCGGGAATAAGCACGATAATGGTCATGATGTAACGCCATAAAGGCAGGTAATACACCACGTTGCGCTTCTTGCCGATCGCCTTGTATACATACGCCGCCAGCTTGTCGGGCAGGGCTGTAAGCGCCGGCGGTGTGTGCAGCCCCGCCACCATCTTGGTCTTAATAAACCCGGGCTTGAGCGTCATGACATGAACATTACGTTTAACAAGCCGGTTTCGCAACCCGGAAAGATACGCTGTAAAGCCGGCCTTGGCGCTGCCATACACGTAATTGCTTTGACGCCCGCGATCACCCGCCACCGAGCTTACGCCGACGATCACGCCATTGCCTTTGCGTTGGTAATCTTCGGCCACGACGTTCAGGATCGACACCGCGCCCACGTAGTTGGATTCGATAATCTTTCGGCTCTCGGCAAAGTCTTGCTGCGCTTTCTCCTGGTCACCCAGATAGCCAAACACACAGACCGTGACATCGGCTGCCTGCGGCAGCCCGGCGTAAAACGCCGCGTGGGTATCATATGCGACAGCGTCAAACGACTGCACATAGACCGACACACCGGTATAACGAATGCGCAAGTCGGCGGCAATAGTTTCCAGGTAAGGAATATCGCGGCCTGCCAGGGTGACGGTAGCGTTCTGCTTCGCAAATACTTTGGCCAGCGCCACTCCTACGTCGGAGCCGGCGCCTAAGATCAATACACTTTTCATAGTGGTTTCCGATCGTCCTATAGAGACAAACCGAATAGCGACATTAAATTATGACGATAGATGATACTAAAGAAGGATACGATCCAGCCCAGCAGTGTGATTTGCAAGAACCGGTCGGTGTACAGAATCCTGGTCGGCGAGCCGCTCTTATTCTCCACCACGGTGATCTGCATATACCGCATCAGCCCCGCAATCACAAAGATGGCAGTAGCATACAGATAATGCGTTTTTAACCGGTCTGTGACTTCATCTGAGATCGTGTACATAATGTAACACACCAGGATAACCGACATCAGCATCGTAAGCCCCCCGTTGACAAAATCCATATTGTACTTGGCACTCGCCTTCCGCATCACCTTGCCCGACTCCTGCGCCAGCAAAATATCGTCGCGCCGTTTGGCCAGCGCCAGGAAGACCGCCAGCAGGAATACCATCAACATCAACCATTCGGAAATCCGCACCTGGGCGATCACGCCACCCGCCACCGTGCGCAACAGAAAGCCACTGGCGACGATCAGGATGTCGAGGATGGAGATGTGCTTCAACCCTAGGGAATACCCCAGGTTCAGCACGTAATAGATAAGTGTCACATACAAAAACCGGATGTCGATGGAGTAGGCCAGGAACAAGCCCGACGCGAGCGTGATCACCATGATGACCAACCCCGTAGTCTTACTGATTTCCCCCGAGGCCAGCGGACGTTTCGATTTCGTCGGGTGTTGCCGGTCGGCCTCGATGTCGTTGTAGTCGTTCAGGATATAAATGGACGACGCTACCAGGCTGAAGGCCAGAAAGCCATACGCAACCGATAAGAGCTGGGGAATGTTTAACAAGTCCCCCGCAAAGAAAAGTGGAAAGAACAAAAATGAATTTTTAATCCATTGATGCGCTCGCACAAGACGCAGATATTTCATGATTAAAAGCCTCTACAGTTTTTTTCAACCCACAATATAAAATCAAAGATTAACACTTACCCGCTCCTTGCCAGTTATTTTTTAGTTACTAATTTTAACCCTTACGCAAAAGCAGATCACTCCGCCAAATGAACAACCTCCTGAACCCTTCGGATCGAAAAATTTCGATTGCAGAGATCATTGTAATTGTGGGTTTTTCCCTGTTTCCCCTCTTCTTCCAGTACCCGTACCGCGTGAACATCTTCCTCTCCTGGGAAGGGGCTTATCGCTTGTACCTCGGGCAAGTGCCGTACAAAGATTTTGGTCTGCCCATGGGGTTCGCCTATTGGGTTATTCCCGCTGTCTTCTTTAAAATATTGGGCCCATACATGTTCTCACTTGTAAAAGCGCAAGTGTTCATCAACCTGGTGGCGGGCTTTTCGTTCCGGTCCTTGCTTAAACAGTTCGATCTGCTCAGCGGCCAGCGTTTCCTCAGCGTACTGCTGTTCTGCCTCTCCTACTCGTTCTTTAACTTCTGGCCGTGGTACAACCATTCCGTCTTTGTCTATGAGCTGGTAGGGCTGCTTTTCGTCACCAGGAGTATCTTTTCTGAGAACCGTCGGTGGAGCTTTGCTTTTGCATTCCTCGGCGGCTTCTTTGTATTCGTGTCATTCTTTACCAAGCAAGACGGCGGCGCACTGGCCTTGTTGCTCGCGTTGGCCATCCTCGGCTACCAGGCCATTGCCCAGCGCAAGTTTGCTCCTATCATCCTCTTTATCGCAGGCTTTGCCGTGACCGCCATGGCGCTTATTCTGCCCTTCCTGTCACACGGTATCGGCTACTGGTTTAATTACGGTCAACCCCCGCACTACTCCCGCGTCAGCATGCACGACATGATCGACGAGATCTTCGGTGCGTCCCAATGGGCAAAGTTCTACCTCGTACTGATCCTGCTCGTAGGCTTCGTGAAGACCGATAGCTTCCGCAACATAAAGGGCTTCTTCCAGGACTCCAAAGCATTTACATTCTTTCTGCTTACCTGCGGCATCCTCGTCCAGGCACTGATCATACAGGTAACTAGCTATACGCCGCCCGACAACAACATCTATTTCCACAGCTTTGCCTTTGCGTATCTCATTACACTTGTTCCCGCATCGTTCAACCTAAACCGGCTGGTGCCGCTGGGGCTGACCGTGGTGATGATCTTCTTCTGGTGGTCCGGTACGTATTACAAATACGTACAACGCATCGTAGACCGTGTATTCCCGCGCACAGCAGAAGCAACCGATCGTAACATCGTGTCGCGCCATAACTTTATGGTGAACACCGACAGCACCACCATCGACGTAGATATGTCAGAATGGAAATCATCAGGACTGAAAGCATTCTCAGGTGTATACATGCCGGTCTCTACGATCGATGGCATTAACCGCCTGCTGGAACGCCCCGAGATCAAAGACAAAGAAAAACCGCTGGTCCTCAACATGACCGAGCTGACGCCACTGGCGCACGAAATCGGCTATGAATTGGAAACGCCGCGGCCCCTCTGGTACCATCGGAATGTCGCCATGTTTGACAGAGAAGTAAACCTGTTTTGCGACCTCATTGGCAAGCAATATTATGACGTCGTTCTCTTCGAAGACGTAGCGATGCTTAACAACTTCTACCCCTATGCGGTACAAGATTGCCTGAAAGAGCACTACGATCGTGTGGACACATTCCTGGCGCCCAGAAGACCGACAAATGCTACCATTGAGGTGTACGTCCGGAAAAAAACTTCCACAGAAGCAACAACAGTAGTTACTCCGGGCACTACAGAAAACCAAAGCGAACAATAAATCCACACTTAATAAGTGTACAAAAGTCCACAATAAAAAAACCACCGGGATATCCGGTGGTTTTTTATTGACTTGCCTTCTCACTCCTCCTGTTCCCGGCAAAGAGCGTATTTGCCAGCGAGCGGAAAGTGATCCGAGTAAGGCACGTCCTGGCGCGTCTCAAAGTCGACCACGTCCAGGCCGGGAGAAAAGAATTGGTTATCGATGCGCAGAAATTGCAGTGTATTGCCATTATACGAGAACCCAAACCCCTTACCCTTCTCTTCAAACGAGTTCTTCAGTTTCTTACGGAGCGAGTGGTAGGTATACGAATACGGCAGCTCATTGAAGTCACCCGCACAAACAACCGGGTAAGACGACGTATCGATCACGGCCAGTACTTCTTCCACTTGTTTGCTGCGCTCGAACACACCATCTTTTAATTTATGCAGGATCACCTTCACGCGGTGTTTTTGCGCATCGCGATTGTTCGTATAGAGCGGGTTGTCTTTTTTCATCCGCATGGACTCCAGGTGTACATTGATCACCCGTACCGTATCAGGGCCTATTTTAATATCCGTGTAGATAACACGATTAAACCCATTGTCACTTACCAGAATATTCCCCTTGTTTACAATAGGAAAACGTGATACTGTGAGCAACCCCACGGCATCGCCGTTGGCACCGGCATTCTTGGAAAAGAAGTAGTAATACCCTTTTTTCTGAATGGCCTCGATCGTCTTGAAATAGGAATTGTGGGTGTGGTCAAAAAACTCCTGGTAGCACTGCACATCGTAGTCGTTTTCCAGGATCCATTTGCGCAGTTTGTAGGTGGCACTGTCCTTGTCTTCCTTGATCGTGAAGGTATGCATGTTGGCATGCTCGGGCTTTTTCAGACCACTCACATTATAGCTAAGCAACGAAAAGGCTGCTGTGGTATCTTGCGAGCACGTGGTCTCGGACCGGTACAGGCGCTTGACACCATATGTTTCGGTGACGAACTGCAGGTTGAACAGCAACGGCAGTAAATAGAAGATCGCAGAGGCCCGCCGCAGGATGGCGTACAGCAGAAACAACGCGATGTTAACCGCGAACACCACCGGTATGGCAAACGTACAAAGCCACAGGTTGAACTTCTCCGTGGGTGGGATCTTTACGCTGTAGTAAATAAACGCAAAAATGATCGCGACAACGAAATTGATATACTTCACAACCTATGATTTTAAAAGGCGGTAGCGCTGCATGATTTTTTCTTTAAGCTGCTTCGGCCAGTCCTTGTTCATGCAGGGCTTCTCAATGGCCAGGAAAAACACCACACTTACCGCAAACAGCAACACCAGGAATACGGGAAGCTGTACCAAAAGGTTTACGATATAGTGATTTGTCACGGGGAATTTTCCGGCCAATTTCCCAAAGCCTTCTGCCATCGGCAGGTGAATGAGGTAAATTGTATAACACATGCCACCGATGGCTACAATCCAACGGTTGCGGAAGGCTTGAATAACGTACACGGACCGGAACGCCCCGTAAAACAGGAAGAATAAAATGACGGGGTACGCCAGGCGACTAGCGATATCGTGGTCGGTAAATACAAAGAGACCCAGGATACACAGCACGGAGATGACGTCCAGTAACAGCGTGGGGCTTCTTCCTACTTTCCAGTCGAGCAGGTAGATGTCGGCCAGTACAAAGCCTATGATGAAATAATGCAGGTGTCCCAAAATAAAAAACGACCAGGGATAATCCCACCATCCGAAATATTGCTGTATACACACCAGGGCAATGATGAATGCGATGAGCGTACAACGGCGGATCCACCGGTCGCGTATGCTGAAAAACGCCATGGCCAGGAAGGGGGCCATGAGGTAAAACTGTACTTCTACTTCGAGCGTCCAGGCTACCGGGTTGATTTTGGACCAGCGCAGATACGCGATGTTGTGCGTGTAGGTCAGGCTGTGAAGGTAGCGTGGGAACAGGTCCGCCCACGGCACGTGCTGGAGGAGCAGCACGATGAAAAAGATGGTCATGGCGATGATGTACGGCGGCTCGAGGCGTGTCAGGCGGCGTACGAAATAGTCGCCCAGGCGCACCTTCTTTGTGCCAAGCAGATTATGCGAAGCAAATGGCAAACACAGGATGAACCCGCTAATGACAAAGAACACGTAGATGCCTACATAGCCGCGCGACATCCAGAAGAAAAACGGGTCCTGGTCGAGCGCCGGCTCGAACGCAACGGTGGCATGCCTTTCCACACGCTGACTTACATGGTTTATCACTACGGGCAAAATGGCCAGAAACCGAAAACCGTCGATTTCGGAAATGAACTTACCACCGGAAGTGACACGTGACAAACGGTCAGGGAGGGTACGCCAGAAAGAAAACATTTACAAGATTAAAGTGAAGCCAAACTAAAAAACCACGACAGAATCAATTACGCAAGATAGTAGTATAATTTTAACGAGTAAAACCAATAGATTTACCTTTTAATCATTTGAATGAAAAAAAACGTACTCGTCTGGCTGTCGTTCCTGCTGGTCACCCTGTTGCTTCGCGCGTATTCGTTCTTTTATTCCGTAATCGATTGGGATGAAACCCTCTATTTGCTTATTGCTGACGCCTGGAGCCATGGCTCCATTCCATACGTGGAAATCTGGGATCAGAAGCCTCCCGGCGTGTACCTGTGTTTCCTCCTGGGCAAAATCTTCGGCGCAGGCGACTTGCTGCTCGGCATTCGCATACTGTGCGTGCTGGCCGTCACCTTTGTCGCCTATTTCCTCTACCGCATCTGTCAACGGCTGGCCCCCGCCAGTGGCACATTTGCGTACGCACCCGGCCTGCTGTACATTGTCTTTACGCTTGTCAATCAAGGACTGGCCGCCAACACCGAAATCTTTTTCATCCCCTTTGTTACCGCCGGCGTGTGGTGTATTGTCGCCTGTGTCGATGTCACCACGGGCACCTGGCGCTCGCGTCCATGGCTGCTAATTACCGGCGGCGTGTTACTGGGCTTTGCTTTTCAGATCAAATACCTGGTGGCCTTTGACCTCCTGGCCATCGCATTCGGCATCGCGGTCTTTCAATTTCTAATAGCACCGCTCGCTACAGCACTGCGCAATACACTCCGCGTCGGCGCCCTCCTCCTGCTGGGCTTTGTGTTACCAAACGCCGCAATACTCTACTACTTCCACGCACAAGGGCACTTACAAGACTTGATTACGGCCACCCTCAGCGCAAACGTTCAACACCGCACCCACGGCGACGTCTCGATCGTAAAGACTGCCGGCAAGTTCTACCTGCAATTCCGTGACCAATTCATACTGTGGGGCTCCGCTGTGGCCGCGCTCTTTTGGATCGCGCGCGGTACACGTTCAAACGCACAAAAGTGGACAGTGCTCGTGCTTTGGGCATGGCTGCTACTGGACGTTATCAGCATCTCCCTTACCAAAAAATTCTATGCACACTATTTTTTACAAGCGCTGCCGCCCCTTTGTATCATCTTTTTTGTAGTCTGGGCGCCGCTTTACAGCAACCTGCAAAAAGCATCACGGGTCATTGCCGTGGCCTGCCTGACGCTATTTGTCATGCTGACAACGGTACTGCCAGTGGTCGAAGAAACCGTCATGACACTCTATTTTCGCAAGGTAGAGGGAAATGCCTATTGGAATGACGCTTCGGCTGAAATTGCCGCACTGGTAAAGCAAGACCTGCAAGCGGGAGATTATATCTTTGTAGCGGGAGCGCAGCCGGTGATCTATTATTTAACCGGCGCTCGTATTCCGACGCGGTTCCCATACCCGCCGTTCTTTCTGGATGATCACTTCCGGCATGTGTCCGGTATCGATCCTGTCAACGAGATCCGCAGTATACTCGATAAAAAGCCGCGGTATATAATCAGTCGTAAACTACCCAACAACGCGTTCTACAATCTGCTGGAACCGCACCTGGTGCGGGAGTATGATGAGGTGAGAACTGTCGATGGCAGAACCGTCTTTCGCAGGAAAGACAGTTCTGCCGTCCCAGGTAATAAGCCTTAATTCAGGGCTTCTTCCAGACGCATACCGATCAGCTCTTCCAGTTGAAACTTGATTTGCTTCATGTCGTTCTCCGCCATGATCTCCTTCAACTTCTTGGCATTGCGGTAGTCTTGCGCATTGTTATATTTTTCCAGCGAGATCTCGCCATTCTTGAACTTCTGTTCGTCGATGCGAAAAACGCCGTCTGCATCGTCGCTGGCAGACTTCTCGATCTTATAGATTTCCAACAGCGAATTGTATTGGGTATACAAGCCCAGCACGGTCCGGCGGATATATAGTTTCTGTTTGTTGATATCGAGCTCGCGTATGCGGTACGCTTCTTTCGCTTTTCTGGTCTCGTTGGGAATGCTGATGAACTTGCCCAGGGGTACGTTCACACCCACGTTGTAACGGGGCCAGAAGTTGGCCGTACCACCCGCCTTGTCAGGATTGATCGTGAACTCGTTCAAGTTACCCTGAGCGTAGATCTGGTTCAGCCAGGACCAGCGCTGAATACGAACTTCCGCTTCCGCTGCCTGAAGCTCATGCCACAGCGCTTCGTTCTCCGGATAATTGCGCCATGCAATTTGTACCAGGCGCTCTTCTGCATTCAAATTCGCTCCCGAGCCCGGAACAATGATCTTATTATAATCCACCGTACTTTGTGCGTGGCACAAAGCACCGGCCTGTGCTATCATTATCCCCGCGATTAATAACCGTTTTACCATACTATGAACATTTTGAATTTAACTGCTAAAATAGGAAGAAGATTGATCGGACCGATCAAATTCAATAAGTTTAATCAGGATCACATACGTACAATTGTAGATCATCCCGTTGGGGAGCTGCCCCGTCGCCACCTGTGCAAAGTGCGCCACCGTGATCGAAAAGAAACTACAAATATAGGCGGCATACAGAATCTTCACTTCCGGGTCTTTACAACGATAGAAGAAGTGCACCCCCGTAAACAGGATGACAAACTTCACGGCCATGTTCAGCAATAAGCCTATCCAGCCCATCTCTACCGCTACTTCCAGGTAGCCACTGTCCGGCGGGAAGCCTGCCAGCTCGTGGTTCGGCGCGTGCTCACGCCCATGCTCGCCACTGGTACCAATACCACCACCAATGGGGTGTGTCCAGATATAAGGCTGTATACGGCTGCGGTTCTTGTCACGCACCTGCATAGACGAATCTTCACTTGGGAAGAATGCCGACCGGATGCGGATGATCTGCGGCGTATAGATCGGGCCAAACAGAATAAAGATAAACACCGCCATCGCGCCCATGGCCAGCATCAGCGTGCGCCGGTTGTTGATCGTCATTAACACGTATAACGCAATGCCCGCGGGCACCTGCGCGTAGGCGGTACGGGTTCCCGAAAAGGCCATGGCCAGTAACATCAGCACGGCGGAGATCGCCATGTATATCCGGATCTTGGCCTTGAACGGCCCCATCATCATGATCAGGCAGAAAATCGCGGCATAGGCCATAAAGATACCCTGCGCGCTCACGTTTCCCAGAATCGAGAACTTCCGGAACTTGCCTTGAATAAAGTTCAATGCAAACAGCGTCGGCGAGCTTGTCACCCACTTTAAGTCCCACGGCGGCAGGCCGGCCACTTCCTGGTATATACCATAGGCGGCCGCAAAGGCCGCAAGCCCCACCCACAACCAGGTAAAGTCACGCACAAACTTCAGCGAGCTGAAAGCGTAAAAACTGATGTAATACGTGGCAATAAAGCTGATGATGCCCCGAAACGCCAGCTGCCAGCCACTCATGGAGGTCATGTTCGGATTGACGGCCTGCAACAACAGGTACGCAATCCACAACACCACCATGACCGTAATTCTGTTTTTATACCAGTCGGGGCGCATCTCGTCGTGCAAAAACGAGCGCACCAGCACACCCACCGCCGACGTAATCAGCAACACCTCCACCACCAATCCCACCGGCAGCTCATAATTGTAAACCAGGCGCTTGATGAAGAATATAAAGTACGACAAGCCCAGTGCCGTCATCAAACCAAAACGCGGAAATGTAAAGGCAAAGAACACGAACGGCAGCCCCACAAACACGGCGGCAAAAGCCCAGCTGAGCTTATAATCCAGGTGCCCCATGAGCCAGGCAACGGCACAGGAAAGCAAGGCCGCACCGATCAGCGGTCTCAGGTGACTGCTTCCTGCGTCTTTCCTCTTAGGAACGGTGGCTGATTTCTTAAACAACATACGCCTACAGGAACAACATCTTTACAAACATGGCCAAATAGACAGTGGCGATAAAAGCGATCACCAGCGACGCGTGCAGCTTGGTGTTGTTTGACAGCTCCGTCTTCTTATCGTTTGGGGTATTCGGTATACTATTTCGCATAAACAGCTTCAGGTATAGCCAGATTGATGGCGCGATATAATTCTGCTACATTGTTCTCCCAGGTGTGCCCCAGCGCAAACGCCCGGCGGGCACGCTGGCGGTCAGCATCGTCTTCTGCAAGCGCACGCTCGACCTGGCCAACATACGCTTCCTTGTCAGCACACAGATACGAATGCCCCGCAAAAAGCTCCATGGCTTCCGTGGCCGTGGCCACCACCGGCTTCCCCAGCGCCAGGTACTCATCTACCTTGCGTGGATAGTTGCCGACCGTGTTCAGGTTGAGCGCCTGCGGATTGATGCAGACGTCAAAGCTGTTGATATACGCCGGCACCTGGTCAAAAGGTTTGGCGCCCAGAAAATGTACATTGGGCAAACCATGTAAATCACTGCGGCGGAAAGCATCGTCTTCGGGACCGACAAGCACCACTTGCCAGTCGGGCCGGCTAACGGCCAGGTGACGTATCGTGGCAATGTCCAGACGGAATTCCAACAACGCGCCGGCATAGCCAATGATCGGCCGCCGGAGCGGTTTTATGTCGTCGGGAATGGCGTACCCGGCCTCCGGCGAAAACGCCGAGAGGTCGCAGCCCTGCCCGATAAAGTATGAATGTCTGTTGTATTTACGCGCATAGTTGGCCAGGTAGGTCGAGTTGGCCACCACGACGTCGGCTTGTTTCATCAGCGCGGGTTCTGTACGCTCGCCATGCCGCTTAAAGTAGTCTTGTGCCAGCAAGAAGTCGCGGATGTAGTAGATCGTCACCGCCGGCTTCAACACGTCCTGAATATGGGGACCGCGCAGAAAATCGTTGTCATTGAAGAGGTAAAAATCCCGGAAGCCAACTTGCTGAATGGCCTTCTGAATCGAACGCCCCAGGCGTTGATTGTTAATCTTCGTCCAGGCATCAAACAACGCTTGCGGGCGCACCCAGTTGACCGAGTCGAGTACAACAGGCGGTGTATACACCCAGAAATTCGGCGAAAGCTGTTCCATGACAGGCAGCTCTCCGCGCATCACACGGCGACGATTGACTACCTCGGGGGATTTGTCACCCCGCCACAACGAATAACGGTCCGCCGCGCGATTGATATATAGCACCCGGTTGTGACGGGCCACCTCCATGGCAATATTTTTACAGTTGCTGCCAATGGGGGTATCCCACGACTGCATGCCAAAAAAAACAAAGTCTTTACCGGTAATCATTTAGAGGGTCTTGCTAATGCGTTTTGAGTTGATCCGTTCCGAAACCAGGGTTATGCTATACCGGAAGTAATATCCCACATACCGCAGGATCTCCGACAGCTGTACGCCAAGCATCCGGCGCATCACCACCAGCGTCCCCACAAAGCCTATAAAGTAGCTGGCAAACGTGCCGTAGGCGGCACCGATCACACCGAACTGCAAAATGAAAAAGTAGTTCAGGGCAATATTCAGCAGGGCAATGGCCAAGGTAAAATAAAAACTAAACCGGGGCAGCCCCATCGAATCCCAGATGGTGCCCGACTGCCGCGTAAACGGCACCAACACCGAATACAAGATCGTCACCCGCAGGATATCAATCGTTTCATAATACGCGCCACCAGCAATGATGTACACGATCAACTTGGGAAACAAAAATATACCGATCACAAACGGGATCAGAAAAAGCAGAATAACGGCCACCGACTTTTCATACAGCAAGCGCAAGGCATGCTTGTCATTCTGATTGGCGATGCGCGCACTCTGTGGAAACACCACCTGCGCGGCCGAGCTGGTCGGCACATCGACCAACATCGTAATGCGCACGGCAGCATTATAGTCCGCAACCGAACTGGTCGAGATCATGCTGCCGAGCAGGATCTGGTCCATGCTGCTGAAGATCTTTCCGCTGATATTCGTACCAAATACATATTTTCCATAATGGAACAGCTTCCAGATCCACTCCGCACGATAGCGATAGTCCAACGCCAGATAGTCGCGCGTAAAGAAATACGATACGATGGTCGCTACAGCCAGCGCAGCGGTCTGTCCCAGTATCAGGTATGTTAAGGTGATTTCCCAGCCTGCCAGAAATGCCACCACCACACCGACAAAGAACAACCCCTGGCGAACGAAGGTGGAAACAAAGATACCCTGAAAGCGGAAGTTAGCCTGTTGTAAAAATTCAAACTGCGAGTACGGCGCCAGTATCACCGAAATCAGCATATAGCCGTAGAATAAAGGCTTGATCTTATCCGTCTCGAACAACATGGCCGAAAGGTCTGCCAGGAAGTAGATCGCCACCAGGCTGATAAGTGTCAGAATGATATTCAGGTATACCGATGCAGTTGTAATGGATGGATGATCGGGGCGATCATTTGAATTCAGGTATTTGATCAGCGCGTTTTGAATCAGCCCGTTGCGGGCTACTTCAAAGAGCGTTGTAATCGAAAGGAAGAGCGACCAGATACCAAACTCATCTTTAGGCAGCATCCGCGTCAGGATCATAAAACTGCCCACGCCAAAGAGAAGCATGGACGAACGTTGCATGATCGTGTATGCTCCTGACCTGAGCCAATATCCTTTACCCTGTGTGGACATGCCGTGTGTGTGAATTCATGATTAGCGTACCTTCGACAAGATCAGGTTCTCCCCTTTTTCCTGGATCGAGAAATTCTGACCCTCAATGGCCTTGTAAAAAACGTCTGAGGTACCGGCCTTGATCCGGTCATGCAGCTCGACGATCATCACGCTCACGTTCGGCAACCACTGTTGGTAGTTTGTGGTGAAAACTTCCTTCTCCGCCCCCTCGATATCCATCTTTAGAATATCGATGCTGCTCTCGCCGGTGTCGCTCAGCAATGTGCCTATAGACGTAGCTTTGAATGCGCCCGGATCGCTCGGACCGCAAGACTCTACGGTAAAGCCCCATGAGCCCAAGCCTTGATCTACTACGCGCAAATGCGTGTCTTCATTCCACACCGCTGACTTAACCGCTTTGATATTGGGATAACCCGCCGTGTTTTTGCAAAGCAGTTGATAATTCTGCGACTCCGGCTCCACCGCTACGATTGTCGCCCCCGGATATCTGTTGGCAAAGTAAAGCGACGCATAGCCCACATTGGCACCCGCGTCGACAATTAGTCGCGGCGACACATTCGCCACCTTAATATCATAGTCGTCGAGCAAAAAGATCTGCTCGAACGCCTGCACGTCCGACGTGCCTTTGCGTATGTACAACACGTTCTTACCATATTTGAAAGTGGCCTGGCCCTTTCCCATTTTCAGAGAGAGCACCAGCCGCATAGCGGTAAAGAAGCCAAACTTTTCAATATACTGTAATACTCGCTGAAATTTTGACTGCCGGATAATCGATTCGCGCGAATCCATGGAATGATAGGGGGTTACAGGTCGAGGTCTTTTACTTCTACACGGTTCAGTACAGCGCCAACGATCTTGCCGTTGAACTGATTCAGATAGCTGATGGAATCTTTGTCCAGCTGTTTTACCACAGATTCTGCCGAGAATACGGCAACTACTTTGTCGGCATAGCCGATCAGCTCTTTTGTATCAGGAAAGTCATTCATCGCGGCACCTTCCAGGAAGATGTAGTCATATACCATCTTCAATTCGGCAAGCATCCCCAGGAAGTCGCGGCCCGACAGGATCTCCGACGGAGAATCATTGTCTACCCGGCTGCCGATCACGTGAATGTTTTTGTATTTCGTGTGCGAGATAAAGTCACGCTCTTTGCTAAAGTCATCTTCCGGCTCGTGGCTGAGCAGCTGGTTCGCTTCCCCTTCTGCGGTCACGCCATTCGCACCTTTCAACTTTTTAAATTTCGACTTCACCAACAATTTGGTCAGCGCGGTATTCTTGAAGTTTGTATCGATGATCAATACTTTCTTTTGAATCAGGCTCAGCGAAAACGCCAGGCCCAGGATGGTAAAGGTCTTCCCCTCGCCCTGCTTCATGCTGGTCACCAGGATCACCTTCGCGTTCTGCCGCTCGATCTCAAAGCGCAGCTTACGGATCAGCTGCTTAAACGTAAGCAGATTGTTGTCGGTAATGTTTTTGTCGAACAGGAAGGCAAAGTCTGTGTTGCCCTTGATCACGTTCAGGGTACCCGACAAATTCATGTTCACGGACTTCTGGAAGTAGAACGGCGACTTCACGCGCGTGTCAACAAACTCCAGGAAAATGATCGTGAAAGCACACAGGAAGAAACTGGCTACACCCGCCAGCAATGTTACGACGATTGTCTTAGACGGTTCATGCTCCGCCGGCGGCAGGCCGCGCAAAATGATACGTAGCGGGTTACTGGCATTCGCCGTGTTCTGCGCCAGGTTATACTTCTCCTGCGCTTCGCGGTACTCCTGCGTCGCAACATCGATCTCGCGTTGAATATCGGCGAGGATTGCCTCTTTGCTGGTTAAACCCGACACATTGTAGCGCAGGGCATTTAGCTTCGAACTAATGGAAGCCAGGCTGGCTTCCGACACTTCCAGGGAAGTTTCATATTCCGCTTTCTTTTCAATCAGATCGCGCACCTTGGCGGCAGGGCTTACGCCGCCGTCACCACTGGTCGTGGCGGACGCGCTGCTCATCTCACTATACTGGTCGCGCAAGGTCTTGATCGAATCCAGCAGCCTCCGGTCGGAAGAGCCGCCTGCGATATAGCGCGAATTCATTTCGTTTATGGCATTCCTGAGGCGGACGATCTTCTGATTGTCACCACCCCGGCTTTCCGTTGAGCCGACGCCGCTCAGCTGCCCGATCTGTTTGTCCAGGCGGCGGATCGAAAGACGGTACTGGTTGATATCCGACTCTACTTCTGTACGACGTTTTTCCAGATCACTGATCTGATCGATGTTGGTCGCGCTTTGCAGCTCGATGTTCAATACGTTGTTCGCCTCTTTATACTGCCGCATCTTCTCGCCCAAAATGTCGAGTGTTTCTCTTTTCTGCGTCACCAGGTCCTTGAAGAAGTCCACCGACTCGGTCGAACGTTCATTTTTGGCAACGCGGTTGTAGCGCAGGAATTCGTCCGCCAGCGTATTGACCATAAAGGCCGACAACCGGGGGTTTTCCGACAAATACTCCAGGGAGACAAAGTCGGTAAAATTCACGCGCTTCACCGACAGGCTTTTCCGCAGCGACTTGGCATCATAACCATACTCTTTCAACAAGCCGGACACGCGGCGTTCATCCGCGTTGCTGGCGTTAAGCATGGTCATGGAATCGGCCTTGGCCAGCAATATCTTTTCGGCAATTTCCAGGAACGCCTTGTTGCGAAGTGTTTCCGGGTTCTTGGGACTACGGAAGGGGGCCTTGTCTTGCAAGTCGTGCAGCATGAGGCGGTACGACAACAGGCCGATAGCCTGCGGCGAGTTGATCGACTCGATCAGGTTGTTAAACTTCACATCCGCTTCGTATAAGCTGAAGCGTTCGTCGCTGACACGAACCTGCTCGTTGACGGTAAACCCTGTTGCTAATTGCAAGGTAGACCGAAACTCCCGGGCTGCCGTAAACTTGTAATAAAAGGCGATGGAGGCAGCTACCGTCGGCACCAGTATCAAAATCCATTTTCTCCGCAGCAAAAGCCTCCAAATGACCAGAACATCCATAGTAAAATCCTTATAAAAGTACCAATTTAAGCAATGAGCTATCTTTTGTAAAATAAAATTTCGACCAACCCGGTTTGACTGGCATTTCTGTCTGCGTTTCCTTGCGAAACAATGGTGTGATACTCCAATCCGTTACTGATAAAAAAGTCACGTATCGACGCTGCACGCATGCGCGCAAGCTCCAGGCCGTATCCTTCTGATCCAGTCCCGTCCGAATATCCCACCAGCCGCATCGCAACATCCTTTCGGGACGCCACCTTGTTGGCTATAAAAAAAAGTAATTCGCGCGAATTGTCTTCCACTTGAAACGATCCCGGACTAAACTTGATCCGCGTATCAAGTTTCAGGCCCAACAATGCTTGAATTTCAGCGCTCGTTAGATAAACCTCGTTGGGCTTCGATGAATCCGTTTTCGGTACGGATTGGTAAGCGTTGTCAGGGGCCGTTTGTTGCACCGGCACCACACTTTTTTGTTTGTTAACGGAGGACCGGTAAATATCGCTGAATTTCCCATCGCGATTGCTGGCAAAAAATGCCACACTATCGCCACATAGGGAAAAATAAGCATCAAATCCTTTCGTGTTGATCGGCGCACCCAGGTTCTTCGGAGTCGACCATGTCTCCCAGTTGTCGTACATCCGGTCGCTGTAGAACACGTCGGCATCACCCTTGCCGGTATGCCCATCGCTGGAAAAGTACAGTCGCTTTTTGTCTGCGGATAAGAACGGCGAAATCTCAAAACCGCTTGTATTGATCGTAGGCCCCATATTCTTTGGTTTGCCCCATTGTCCGTTTGCATTCTTGATGCTTACGTACAAATCCTCCTGCCCGCGACTGTCAGCTCCCTTCATGGAAAAGATGATGACGTCGAAATCAGGCGATACATACGGACTGAAAAAACCCTGCGAATCGATCCCCTCCACAGGCACCAATTCAGGAGCGGTCCAACCCGACGACAATAGCTTAGAAAAATAGATGCCATTAACCTTCTTGGTCGACGACGTATTGAGCAAATACAACACGTCTCCCTTTGCCGAGATGCCCACTACCGCCTGGCTGCCACGGTTGTTAAAACTCACCTTGCGGTTGTCGCTTTTCTGCCAGCCGCGACGGGCAGCGTCAAACGTGCTCACCCATACATCCGTGCCGGAATACTTGCCGCCAATATTGGATGGGTGCATAAACCGCGTGAAGTACAATGTCGTACCGTCGGGTGAAAGCAGCGGCATCGATTCCTCGAACTCCGAATTTACCGTACCCGGCAGTTTTTGAACAGTCTGGAAGCTTATGTCCTGGCCGAATGCGCGCATAGACAGGCATGCGATCAGGAAAAACGTGGATCTTACCATGTATACTGACGCTGGCTTTTGAAATTGTTAAGACGCAGGGACAGCACCAGGTCGTGGCTGCCGTCATTAAATTGTTTGAATTCGCCTACAGACATTTCGTATGAATAACCGGCTCCTATCACCGGGGTAAAATCAAATCCCACTTGCAACACCGCCGCCTTGATATCGCGGTATGTCAATCCCACCCACGCGCGTTCGCGGATGTCCGCCTTCACGCTGTAGTCAATCAAAAACGAGTTATCCATTTGCATAATGGCCAGCACGCTCGGTTTCAATACAAAATCCGCACCCGCTGGCAACGCAAGTCCAAACTGGCCGGTGGCGCGATAATATGACGATGAAAAATTCACCTCCGATGCTTTCAGTACGTTTGTCACAATCGGCAAATACGAAACACCCACATAAAAGTTTTGACCATATAACAACATGCCACCGCGTACACTCAGGTTGGTCTGTTTAGACGACCCATTCATCAAATACTCATAGAACGGATCGGCGTCGGGTTCCCTGCCCAAATAGATGCCATCCGTGTCCAGGTTGATCTGTTCGATCAAACCCGTCACACCGGCCGACAGCCGGACCTTCTTTGAAAGCGGATAATGCATGGAGTATGTCAGGCCGCCACCCAGGCGCTCCACAAGGCCGACCTTTTCATTGAACACATTCACGCCCCCGCCAATGATCATGCGTTTGCCCGCCGGAGCGAATCCGGGGCGCGATACCGCCTTGGCGTTGCTGGGCCGCAGCGTATTCGTCGCTATATCCAACGGCTGCTTGAGCCGGAAATTGGCCAGCAGGTTTACAAACTTCGGGGAGTTCTTGCCATAGCTCGTCATTTGCTGACGATACCCCAGCTTCACATCTGTAAAATCTTCCACCCCGCTGAACGCAGGATTGTACACCGGCGCGAACTGGAACATCTGCCCGCTGTTGGGAATATATTGTCCCCGGACAGCCCATACCAATACAAAAATAAATATACCTGTAAACGTTAATCTCATGCGAATTATTATTTCAGGATGGTGACAATGCCTTTGTACCGTTTATTGCCATACTGAAGATCGATCGTATAGTAATACGTATCGGGTGGCAATGCTTCACCTTTGATGGTGCCGTCCCACGACGCCGAAAAACCGTTAGACTCGAACACCAGCCGGCCGCGTTTGTCGTACACGCGGGTCTTGGACTGTTCGTATTGCGCCGGGTTGCTGTTGTCTGCGTCAACGATCTTCCATACGTCGTTGCTGCCGTCGCCATTGGGTGTAAAGGCGTTCGGAATGTCGATGTCCTGGAAGGTGTAGACCAATTTGATCGGGCGCTCCTTCGTCTCACTGGAAAGGCTGCCGTCAAAGACGTTGATGTATACACTCTTCGTCGCGTCTTCAATTTCTTCAAAGTTGACGTAAACGTACTGAATGCTGCGAATCGCGTCAATATACTCTTGTATCGTGGCTTCCCCCGCCAGTAACAACGTGCCGGCCTGCTGGTTGTAGTTCCCCGTGATCTTGCCCGTATTCGTAAACACCAGCCGGTCCTTTTCCAAATCGAAGCTTTGCAAACGGAAGCCAATCTCCGCGCTGGCCAACGTGGTGTTATCCGGGTCGGTAATAGTAAAAGTCTTGGTGATCTGTTGCGGCGTTTCTTCCGCTATCTCGTGCTCCAACGGTTCTGTTTCCAGGTCAGAGATGACGGGAGCATCGTTCACCGGCGTAACCGTCAGCTCCACCCGAGCGCTGTCAAGGCTATAGCTCATGCCGTCGCTGGCCTTCCAATACAGCGTATCCTGGCCGACAAAGTCTTGCGCCGGGCGGTATACCACATTCGGAAGTAATGAAGCCTCGATACGCGTAGCCGGCGTAATCGCCGTTCCGTTCAACAACAAATTCCCATGCCGCGGCATAACCGGGAACTGCACTTCGGCCAGCACATCGCCTTGATCCGGATCAGTGAATGCACCCGTAAAGGCAGCTGCTTCAAAAGCTTTAGACTGGTCCTCCTCTAACGTCACAACCACGGGCTGTACAACCGGCCGGCGGTTTACCTTCAGCGTAAACTCCTGCGTAGCCAGCACCTTGCTGCCTTGTTTAATCTGCAGCGTCACGACACTGCTGGCGGGAACGTCGGCCCCTGGCGTACCACTCAAACGAGCCTTGTTTTTACCGGTAGAGGTCAGCGTCGCCCAGGCCGGTTTTTGCGCCGCCGCGATCGTCAACGTCGGGTCTACGTCGGTGATGGTAATGTCGTATACATACGGCGTCTGGCGAACCGCCACCGTGACAGGCGTCGACGTAAAGTTTACTTCGACAACATTGACCGTAAAGGTCTGGGTATACGAATTCTGGTTCGGCGACACATTCGAGCCATTGTCAACCACGTTTACCGTGACAACCACTGTGCCCGTAGCATCTGGCTCGACGTTGTATTTAAGCGTCGCTTGTTTGCCCGTACCATTATAGGTAATGGTGGGCGATGAGACGATGTTGGTATTACCCGAAGAGACAAACCACGTCAGCTGCTGCGCATCTTCACCGGTACCTTTGGTTACCCCGGTAATGGTGATAGTTTGTGCTGCCGAATTTTCCAACACAAACTGATCGGGAATTTGGTCAAAGCCCGGCGGGTCGTTGATGCCGTCAACGGAAATCGTGATGGTAGCCGTGTTCGAGATCGCGCCCGAATTGTCGTTCACACGGTAGTTGGCCGTGGTCGACCCACTGAAGTTGGGCGCTGGCGTAAAGACCACAGATCCATTGGCATTGGCCGTAAAGGTACCCCCTGTGTTCGTAAAGCTCCCCTGTATACCCGCCTGTGAGGTGTTCAGGTCGACCGTGGCCGGATCGATTGTACCGTCCACGTCCGTATCGTTGGCGATGATGCTCACCGTAACAGCAGTGTTTTCGCTGGTAGTAGCGGCATCGTCTTTGGCCACGGGGGCATCGTTCTGAGGCTCGATCGTTACTGTGATCGTGGCGACATTCGACACCACACTCTGATTATCGCTCACCGTGTAGCTTGCAACAGCCGTACCGGTATAATTCTCGGAAGGCTTAAAGCTCACCACCCCACTGCCGTTGACCGAAAACGTACCGCCGGGTCCGGCAGTAGTAAATGTATTTTGAATGCCGGCAGTCGACGGATTCAGATCGACCGAACCGGTATTCAAACCATCATCGTCTTCATCATTGTCAAGCACCCGGATCGTAACCGTAACATCCTCTTTGGTGGTCGCCGCATCGTTGTTGGCCAACGGGGCATCGTTCACGGAATTAACGGTAACGGTAATCGCCACCGCGTTAGATTCCGCCCCTTCATTGTCACTCACGCGATAATTGGTAGTGGCCTTGCCGCTATAACCATTCGTCGGCGTAAAGGTTACCACACCCGCGCTATTCGCCGCAAAGGTACCGCCGGTAACGGTCACTGTATTTTGAATGCCCGTCGCGGCCGTATTCAAGTCTATCTTCGTAGGATCGAGCGTACCTTCAACGTCTTTGTCATTCGCCAGGATCGTGATTGTAACCGCTGTATTCTCAGGCGTAGAGGCCGCATCGGCCACCGCCACAGGCTTGTCGTTTACAGACGTTACCGTAACCGTGATCTTGGCAGCATTGGAAGTCGCGCCGACATTGTCGTCGACGGCATAGGTAATCGTCGTTACCCCAAAGACATCCTGCGCGGGGGTGAACCGGACCGTGCCCGATGCAGGAATGGTAAACGTACCGTTGTCAGTCGTAAGGGAGTTCTGAATGCCGGGAGTACCGGTGTCCAGATCGACAGTAGCCGCGTTGATCGTACCGTCGGGATCACGATCGTTCTGCACGACATTGAGCTGCACCGGTGTATCCTCCGGTGTAGTAACCGCATCGTCGGCGGCGATGGGCACACTGTTCACGGAATTAACGTTGATGCTGATCGTCGCGGCGTTCGAAGTAGCCCCCGCGTTGTCGCGCACCGTATAGGTGGTCGTGGCAATGCCATTGTAGTTTTCATTCGGGTCGAACGTAACCACACCGCTGCTGTTAACCGTAAAGATCCCCGCGCTTGTCGTGATCGACGTTTGGATACCGGTCTGTGATGTGTTCAGGTCGACCGAGCCAATGTTCAGCGAACCGTCAATATCGATATCGTTCTCCAGCACATTAACCGTTACAGTTTCGTTCTCTTCGGCAGCCGCCAGATCGTTGTTTGCCACGGGCGGGTCGTTCACTGCGCTGACGGTAATGGTGATCGTGGCCGCATTGGAGACACCACCTTCATTGTCCGCTACCGTATACTGTGCGGTGACCGTACCGAAAAAGTTTTTAGCGGGTACATACCGGATCGTGCCTGTCGAGTTCACGGTGTTGATCGTACCCCCGGCGACATCCACCGTATTTTGGATACCCGCCGATGATGGGTCGAGGTCCACCGTAGAAGGTTGCAGGGAACCGTCGACATCGCGGTCGTTCGTCAGAATGTTAAACGTTGCCTCCTGATCCTCGTCCGTAGAGAAAGCATCGTTGGTCGCCAACGGCAGATCGTTCACATTGGATACCGTAACGGAGATGGTCGCCACATTAGAGGTCTCCCCGTCGTTATCGTTTACCGTATACGTGATGGAAGCAGTACCGGTAAAATCTTTCGCCGGGGTGAACGTCACTATTCCGACATTGTCGACACTCCAATTACCCTGGTCTGTGTTGTTGGATTTTTGAATGCCCGGCGAGCCGGTATTCAGATCGACGGAATTGGCGTTGAGGGTGCCATCGTCTGTATCATTCTCGAGAACGTTGATCGTGACGGCCGTCTCTTCCTGCGTAGTGCCATTGTCGCCACGAGCCTGCGGTGCATCGTTCACGCCGATCACCGTAAAAGTAATCGTGGCAATGTTTGACGCCGCGCCGCTGTTATCGCTCACGCGGTAAGTAAGAGATGCCTGTCCTGTAAAACCCGCTACGGGCGTAAAAGAAACAACGCCGTTGCCGTTCACCGACCAGCTCCCCTGGTCAGTCGTATGGGAGTTCTCGATCGCGACGGTGCCCGTATTTAGGTCGACCGAGCCTTTATTAATGGTACCATTACCATCAAGATCCGTATCATTGGCTGTAACGTCCACCGTACCCGTGGTCTCCTCATTGGTGCTCGCCGCATCGTCCCTTGCCTCCGGCGCATCGTTGACGTTGTTTACCGTAATCGTAATAGTAGCCTGATTAGAAGTAGCGCCGCTCGCATCGCGCACCGTATACGCCAGCGTGGTCGGGCCGACAAAGTTTGTGACCGGCGTAAAGGATACTACCCCATTATTATCGACGCTCCATGCACCGGCATCCGTCGTCGTACTCTGATCGATGGCATCTGTGGATACAATCAGGTCGACCGTGCCCGCATCTACCGGTCCTTCGTTATCGGTATCATTTTGTACAACGTTGATCGTCACGTTGCTCTCCTCTGCCGTTTGGCCGGCATCGTCATTCGCAACCGGTGGGCTGTTGACCGCGTTTACCGTAATCGTAACCGTTGCGATATTCGAGAGCTCGTTTTCGGTGTCGCGTACGGTATAGGTCAGCGTCGCCGTACCTGAATAATCATTGTCGCCTTCGAACGTCAATTCGCCCTGACTGTTGACACTCCACTCGCCAGCCTCCGTGCTGTTATCATTCTGGCGGCCTGAGCGACCCGGATCGAGGTCAACCGTGCCGGGGTCAATGCCGATTGCATCGTCGGTATCGTTTTCAAGAATGAGGATCGTTACTTGCCCGCCTTCGGCAACCACCCCCGTGTCATCGTTTGCCACGGGTGCGCTGTTGATCACCGTAATAGTGATTTGACCCGGTAGCAGAAAGCCGCTGATGCTATACGAAAGGGATGCTGTGCCTGAGAAACCAGCCGCCGGTGTAAAGGTCAGGTCACCGGTGTCTGTTACGGAATAGTCACCATCACTATTAGAGACCGTTTTTTGGGCACCCGGAGAAAATATACTTGGATCAAGATCGATCGTGGCAGGATCTGCACTATTATTGGCTTCGATATCGTTCGTGGCGATATTGAATGTCACTGCCACGCCCACGGGCGTAGAAGCATTGTCTCCCGGCGCGACCAGCTGGCCGAATACGGCAGAGGTGACGAGGGTGAGCAGTAAAGGTAATGTTTTTGGCAAAAAACGCATATTCCAACTAAAGACCGACAAAAATAACAAATATATCGGTACTGTATTCCGGCAAAATTCTATTTGTAACTCTTAGTTTCGTGGTTTAATCGCTTTAAAAACAATGATTCGTACGCTTCTCGTGATTTTTTGGCTTGGCATGTTGACCGTTGGCTATACATATGTAGGATACGGCATGATTATTTACATTTTGAGCAAGCTCAAGCGCCGCTCCTCTCCCGTAACTATACAGACTGATAGCGAGTTACCCGTAGTCACGCTGCTGGTGGCTGCCTATAACGAAGAGGGTTATATCCTCGATAAAATCCACAATACCCTCGCCCTGGACTATCCCAAAAATAAACTGAAGCTCTTTTTTGTCACCGATGGCTCGAACGACAGAACCCCCGAAATAATCCGGAATTTTCCGGAGATTGAAGTGTTCCACTCACCAGAGCGCCGCGGAAAGATTCACGCTGTAAACCGTGTCATGAAGCATGTTTCAACACCTATCGTCGTGTTTTGCGATGCTAACACCGCCCTGAACCCCGAAGCGCTCAAGCTGATTGTACGCCACTACCAGGATCCGACCGTTGGCGGCGTGGCCGGTGAGAAACGTATTCTCTCCAAAGACAAAGACAATGCCTCCGGATCAGGCGAAGGCCTTTACTGGAAATATGAATCTTTCCTGAAAAAGAAAGATGCCGAAGTCTACTCCATCGTGGGAGCCGCGGGCGAGCTGTTCTCCATTCGCACCGAGTTGTTTGAAGAGCCCGCGGAGAACATGCTGATCGAAGACTTTTACCTGTCGCTGCGCATTGCCGCAAACGGCTACCGCTTCGCGTACGAGCCCGACGCCTTCGCCAGCGAGACAGCGTCCGCCTCCGTAGGCGAAGAATGGAAACGCAAAGTGCGAATCTCCGCCGGCGGCTTCCAGGCCATGTATAAGCTCTCCTATCTCCTGAACCCCTTCCGGTACGGCATCCTCACCTTTCAATACGTATCACACCGTGTCTTGCGCTGGACTTTGGCGCCGCTCTTCCTGCCACTGATCCTGGTCAGCAGCTTGTACCTGGCCATACTAGGGATTGGCTTCTACCAGATGATGTTTGTCGCCCAGGTGGCATTCTACCTGCTGGCCGCCTTGGGTTATGCCCTGCGCGACCGGAAGATTGGCATCAAGGGCTTTTTTGTACCCTATTATTTTGTCGTGATGAACCTCTCGGTTTATGCGGGCCTGGTACGCCTGTTGCGCGGACGGCAATCCGTGGTATGGGAAAAAGCGAAACGTGCGGAAGCATAAGCAGCATCTTTCCATTTTGATCCATCCGCAAACTCATTATTTTTGTACCCCTTAAATCGTTAGAACCTATGGGACGTATATTCGAAAAACGAAAACATAAAATGTTCGCCCGCTTTGACAAGATGGCCAAAGCGTTTACCCGTATCGGCAAAGACATTGCCATTGCCGTAAAGCATGGTGGTCCGCTTCCGGAGAACAATCCGAAGCTCCGCATGGCGATGCAAAACGCCAAGGGTGTGAACATGCCCAAAGAAAAAGTCGATGCAGCCATCAAACGTGCCTCTTCGAAAGAAGAAAAAGATTTCCAGGAAGTAACCTACGAAGGATACGCACCACACGGTGTGCCGATCATGGTGGAATGCGCCACCGACAACCCCACCCGCACCGTCGCCAACGTGCGCCTGCACTTTTCCAAAGGCCATGGCAGCATGGGTAACTCCGGCTCGGTAGGCTTTATGTTCGAGCGCAAAGGCGTCTTCAAATTCGATCCCGCCAAGATCAACGTAGATGAGCTTGAGCTCGACCTGATCGACGCCGGCGCCGACGACATCGACCAGCAGGAAGACGAAGTCACCATCTACACCAAGTTCACCGAGTTCGGCCACATGGCCAAGTTCCTCGAAGCAAAACACCTTGAAGCAAAAAGCTCCGAGCTACACTACATTCCGACAACAACCAAAGAGCTCAGTGAAGAAGAAACGGACGAAGTACTCAAACTGGTAGAAATGCTCGAAGCCGACGACGATGTACAAAACGTATATCATAACCTGGCGTAGCTGACTTTTTATCCCCAAACAATATTAAAAGCGTTGCCCACCGGCGACGCTTTTTTATTGCTTGGCGGTAGCTGTAGCGGCTGACAGCGTCAATTTATTGTCCACCATGCGATTGTTATACTGCTGAATAATCGCGCATATCTTCTTTTCCATCGCCTGCACGATATCCGGATGCTGTTTGAGGATATTATCGCGCAGTAGGCGATCGATCTTGAAATTATACAACGATATGGGCCGGTGTCCGTCAAATTGCATCAGGTAATCGCCCTGGTAAAGCTGATATACATTGTCTTTATAGTTCCAGGCAACTTCATCCGTTGAATGGAATACGTCCCGGCCAAAAGCTATATAATCATGCGGATACCCGAGATAGTTCAGCACCGTAGGCATGACGTCTGATTGTTGCACCAGCCCCGGTTCCATCCCCACCAGGCTGTCGTCGGGGCGGTAAAAGAAGATGGGAATCGTAAACGCCCCACGCGGCGTACGGCCGTCATCAAACAGGACATCGGACGACGTATGATCCGCTGAAATCACAAACAGCGTGTTCTTGAACCAGGGATATTTAGACACCGTGCGGAAATAGCGACGCAGCGATTCATCGGTATACTGAATACATTTCAGGATTGGCTCCGGCCCGCCCTTGAAGCGCTCCTTGTATTCTTCCGGTATATTGCAAGGGTGGTGCGAGGATACCGAAAAGAACGCACTGAAGAACGGCTCGTGAAAATCGCGCTGCGTATGCGCCATGAACTGCATGAATTTCTCATCCCAGATCCCCCACCAGCCGTCGAAATCGGCATCATTACCATATTCAGTCATGCCGTAGTAATTCGGAATGCCCGCAATGTTCATAAACGCTTCAAAGCCCATGGAGCCATTGGGTGCGCCGTGAAAAAACGAGCAGTGATAACCCTCCGCGCCGAGCGTGGAGCCGAGGCTGTTGATCTTGTTACCCGAGAAAGGGGATAAAACGTAGGGAATCCCCATCGAAGGCACGCTCGCAATAAGCGATGGCAACGCATCGATGGACTTGCGTCCGCTGGCCAGCGAATACCGATACGAACGACTGTGTTCCAGCAACGAATCCAGAAACGGTGTATACCCTTTATAGGTGCCGTTATTCCGATCGCGGTTGTAGAACCCGACAAATTCCCGCGAGAAACTTTCCAACACCAGCACCACCACATTCAGCTTACGCATAGCGCCCGAGTCAACCCCGTGGCGCACGGGCGTGAACACAGCGTTGAGCTCCGCCTCGTCGGCGAAGTAATGTACCTTTTTGATTTTGGTCTTGCCCACGCTACGGTATAACGCAAACGGCGTATTAAGCACCAACGATACATTCTTCGGATCGTGCACATATTTTCCCGCATCGCTCAGCGTAATGGGCCGGTCGCTGTACTCGAAGCCGCCACGGATGCCGCACACCGTTAGATAGGCTATCGGTAATAGCGCCGCGAGGCCGGAGGTATAAAACACCAACTTGTTCCGAATCAACGGTCCCTGCACACGTGTTTTGTTGTAGAGCCAGACCATCAGCACCACCAGCCCGATCCACCACAACGTGGCATGCCAGTAGTCACCCATAAACCGGATCACCAGCCTTCCCATGGTTTGCTCATGCTCGAACTGCTGAAAGACATCGGCTGTCGTACGCCGACCGGTAAAGCGGAAGTAAATAAAGTCTGATGCATTAGCCGCCAATGCGACACCGTTGCAGATAAAAAAAATCCATTTCACCACAGCCTGGTAGCCCGCCCGGAAACGAATTTCCAGGGGCACGACCATGAGCAACAGCACCAACATGTTGGTGTACAGAACGGCGGTCACGTCGAACGGAAGGCCGCCGCCCATAATATCGATAAAGACTCCCGGCGTGATGTCATCAAAATAATCCTGGTTGTACAGGTAAAACCCGATGCGACAGAGCGAAAACAGTAACATGGCCAACAAGAGCCGTAAAATCAGCACCCACAGGATATTGGTGCGCACCAAAAGGTGTCTAACCTTAAAATTCATACGTTAACAGGCAAATGACGCTGCGATTTAGTCATTTTCCGGAAAAATACAGGTAACATAGGAAATCTTTACGTAACACAAGACTCCCAGGATAGTACGCTTTTAGTTAATTATCAGCTTGTTATCCACCATGCGATTGTTGTACTGCTGAATAATCGCGCGCATCTTCTTCTCCATCGCCTGCACCACGTCCGGATATTGTTTGACGATATTCTCCTGCAGCATCCGATCGGTCTTGTAGTTATATAACGAAAGCGCCCGGCGGCCATCGAACTGCATGAGATAATCACCCTGGTAAAGCTGGTACACATCGTCTTTATAATTCCAGGCAACCTCATCCGTCGAATGAAATACATCCCGGCCAAAGGCAATATAATCGTGCGGATAGCCCAGATAGCCCAACACCGTCGGCATAATGTCCGACTGTTGCACCAGCCCCGGTTCCAGCCCCACCAGACTATTGTCAGGCCGGTAAAAGAAGATCGGAATCGAAAACAACCCGCGGGCTGTACGGCTATCATCGAACATAATGTTGGATGAGGTATGATCGGCCGTAATCACAAACAAAGTATTCTTAAACCAGGGATACTTCGATACCGTATGGAAGTATTGGCGCAGCGACTCATCGGTATATTGAATACACTTCAGGATCGGCTCGGGTCCGCCCGCAAACCGTCCTTTATAATCGTCCGGCACATTAAAGGGGTGGTGCGACGATACAGAGAAGAACGCCGAGAAAAAGGGCTCGTGAAAGTCACGCTGGGTATGCGCCATAAATTGTAAAAACTTGTCGTCCCAGATTCCCCACCAACCGTCAAAGTCGGCATCGTTGCCATACTCGGTCATGCCGTAGTAATGCTCGATGCCCGCAATGTTCATAAAAGCCTGAAAGCCCATGGAGCCGTTCGGCGCCCCATGGAAAAAGGAGTTGTGATACCCCTCCCCGCGCAGAATCGTACCAAGGCTATTGATCTTATTACCCGAAAAAGGCGACAACACATACGGCACACCCATCGAAGGGACACTGGCGATGACCGAAGGCAACGCATCGATGGATTTGCGCCCGCTGGCAAGCGAATATGTATACGACCGGCTATGTTGCAGCAAAGAATCCAGAAAAGGCGTATAGCCTTTATAGGTGCCGTTCTCACGGTCGTGGTTAAAGAAACCAACAAATTCCTTTGAGAAGCTTTCCAATACCAGCACCACCACATTCAGCTTACGCATGGCACCGGAGTCCGCCCCATGGCGCACCGGCGAGAAGACTGAATCCAGCGCAGCCTCGTCGGCAAAGTAGTGCACCTTCTTGATCTTTGTCTTACCCAACGTGCGGTACAACGCAAAGGGGGTATTCAGCACCAGCGGCACGTCCTTGGGGTCGCGCACATACTTGCCGGCGTCGTTCAGGGTAATGGGCCGCGTGCTGTGCTGAAAGCCGCCACGAATGCCGCCGATCGTTAAATACGCCACGCCCAGCATCGCCGCCAGGCCGGAGATATAAAACAGCCACTTATTTCGCATCAACGGCCCTTGTACGCGCGTCTTGTTATACAGCCACACCATCAATACAATCAGTCCGATCCACCAAAGGGTAGCGTGCCAGTAGTCAATCAGGAAGCGGCCCAGGAGTCCGCCCATATTTTGCTCATGCTCAAACTGCTGGAAAATGTCGGCTGTCGTACGCCGCCCCGTAAACTTGAAATAAATGAAGTCCGATACGTTGGCAGCCAATGCAATGCCATTGAAAACGAAGAATAACCATCTCACTACGGCCTGATACCCCGCCCGGAAACGGATCTCCAACGGCACGATCATCAGCACCAGCACCAGCAGGTTGGTATACAGTACCGCCGTCAGGTCAAACCGAACACCTCCGACCATGATCTCGAAGAACGTGCCGGCCGTCAGGTCCGCAAAGTAGTCGCGGTTGTACAGGTAAAAACCCACCCGGCAAAGTGAAAACAGAAACATGGCCAACAAAAGCCGTAAAAAAAGCACCCACCAGATATTGGTGCGTACCAGGAGTTCTCTCACCTTCAAGTTCATGCGTTACCGGGGCAAATGACCCTGCGATTTAGGCATTTTTCGGGAGATCTGGATAAAAGGAGGCGATTCGAGTCCCGGAGATTTTTTGGATCGTGTCTCTGTTCGTCTGGAGGTTAGGACACCAGATTTTCATCTGGTAACGCGGGTTCGATTCCCGTACGGTCTACTACTAAAAAGCCTTCTAATTGTGAAAATTAGAAGGCTTTTTTGTGTCCGACTGGAGGGGAATCGAACTTCGCTCATAGTGTCACTATCTTTCTGTTCGATAAGAATTTCAACTTCCTCGACGCCGCCTGGGATCAGATCGCCGTGGATTACGAATAGATCCTCTATATCGCAAGATTGACGCGTTTGTTTTTTGGCCCCTGAAAGTTACTGTACCCGAAGAAGGCTACGCCTACATTTACCTGAGCAACGAAAGCCCGACGCAAGTCAATCTATATGACCTTTTCCCTCATTGTTTTTGAAATTGATGATGGCGATTACTTCTGATAGTCAGTGCTTTTTGGTGTCACTGCACCATCTTCTGTAGTTCCGTTTCGTCGTTGCTTTGGTGGTACCGGGTTTGATGAATATTCCCGATTGCCTATATTCGAACGTTAACAGCAGGCACAACACAAGATACCATGAAGCAAGAAGTAACTAAAAATATATCGACAGAAAACGGAGCAAATGAATTTCAAGTTCGTTTGCTTAAAGACGATGGAGTTGGACTTTTGACAACTAAAAACGATGAAAACTATCTTGTTCTTGATAGTATAGATTATTGGTATGACCTGATACAAAACGAGTATCCGAAAAAGAAAAAATGTAGTTGCAAAAATGAATGGTTTTATGTGACATTTAATTACATACCAAGACAAGGAACGGACGACATCAGGGAAGTGAAAATATTAACAACTTGCACAGTTTGTAATAAGGTTTCAAAACCAATTTCAATTGACATAGATTATTCGCCAACAAAAGAACTAATTGAAAATCCAATCACTTTTTGCGAGAAGCCGAACATTAAATATAAGTTCCAAGAATTGACAAGTTATTGGTCAGGTGACAACTTGAAAGACTTTTTGAAATTCATTTTCCATGATTTAAAGCTAAATGTTTACTGTTGGTTTTCACAACACCCTGAACATAAGAGGAGATTTGAAAGGGTTTCTTTTGATAAAGCAATGCAAATTATAACAGTTAATCATAGATACTTAAATTTCTTTTTTTCTGCCAATGAACTTGAAACGTCAAATTATATAGAATTTACGGATAGCAATGGAGTATATTTAAAAGAGGGAATTTGGAGAAGGGACGAAATAATAGAACTGACAGCTCCTTTTGTAATTTTGGGTTATGGTCTTCTTTATTACATTAAATTTTGTAATCAATATCTTGATAAAGGAAACGTGAAGGACAAGTCTGAGCAATTCGAAATAATAACAACTAAACTTAAAAAATGGCTTGAAGAAAAATTTGTAACTAAACGTGGGATGAATTGCTTTGACGGACAAGAAGCATATGACAAATACATAGCCAAAAGAAATGCAGAAAGATAGAATGCCAGCGGCTAACATCGGTTTTGGCAATATGGCTGGATTTCCTACTTTTATCAACCCAGTCAGTCTCTGAATAATTTGAAGATCAGGGCTCAGCAAGCACGAATGCAGCACCCACCGGTCTACTACTAAAAAAGCCTTCTAAGTGTGAAAATTAGAAGGCTTTTTTATGTTCGACCGGAGGCGAATCGAACCGCCATTGATCATGTATTTGTTGGCGGTAGGTTTTATTCTCCAAACAATTTCGTCCAAAAGGATTTAGGTTTTTCATTTGTCGGCTGGTGATGCTTACTCTGTTCCATGTTGGTCGTTGGAAGATCAAAAAAAATTCCTTTGTCATCCATTCCAATCGGAAATTGAGTTCTTTCTTTCCATTCGTCAGTCGATAGCGTCATTATAGGTTCTGCATTAATTTCCTCGTCAAAACTCCGTCGTCCTTTTTCTATCACTTGTTGCTCTACGTTTGTCGTTGTGGACGAAAATAATTCTATCCCTGTCTCTGGAATATTGAGTAATAGTATCTGCGTTTTTCCATCCTTCTCATAAACGTCAAGCACTTTAAAATACGCTCCCGAAGAAATGATTATCATTCCGAACTTTGCTGCATTTGGATCAAACATAGACAAGTCTCGTCCATAAGCCGAAGCAATTAAATATCTAAGTCTCGCGGTCGGTCCACCTCCAAATCTTGATGCATCTGTGAAGCCCCTTTCGTGGATAATTTGCCCAACTTTATATTTAGAAATTAAATCGTTCGATAACTCAACGTCCCTGTATAACAATGCGAGTCCTGGAAATGTCTGGTTGAAAATCTCCTCAATCTTTTTATTGTCCATTAGCCATAGGTTTCAGTATCACCTTACTCGTCCGAAAAATTACCGCTAACGCTTCAGGAATCCAAGATAAAATCCTCACAAATAACTTCGATAGCCGAATTATCACTAAGGAAAATTATCTTAAAATGCCGAAGCTTAAACAGGTTATTGAAATGCTTCTCCCATCTATCTTTGAAATCTGAATATTGAAACTCGACAAGAGACGAAATAGCCTCATATCCCTCATATTCAATTACAGTATCCGATGCTCCCGGCATACTAGTGATTCTTTGAAAGCAACTGTGTTTGAAAACAAGAGAAATTTGGGATTCGCTATCATCTGAATCATAAAAAACAGTGACAATTAGGTCGCCCTTGTCAAAAGATACCGAAATTCGATTTTCGCCATATCCAGGAAGAAATTCAAAGGGATCGAAGATAACTTTTGCATTCCTACATTTCATATTTGAAAGATATATTCACGAATATTTCATTTCCATACATTTCTTCCTTCGCAATTCGCGATTTTTATCGAAATTAACCCAAAAGAAATTGCGCACAACGATTACGTTACACTAGGTAAAAATAGAAGATTTTTCCCTTCTTCAAGCCGTGTTTTAAAGAGATAACCTCGATTGTGACGGAATGACAGATCGTCACTTTTTCAATTCAGCAATCTTTAAGAAATCTTGCCTCAGCAAGCACGAATGCAGCATCCACCGGTCTACTTAGAACAAAAGGCCTGGAATCTTAATTGATCTCAGGCTTTTTTGTGTTCGATAATTTCTGTTTAGTTAGTGATACTGAATATTGGGTGCACGTTATACTGTCGCGGCAGATTATATTTAGGGCACAAAAACAGAAACTTATGTCGGCTGCATACGCCTTCGTGGATTTGTCCCGTCCCTGGATCGGTAGTTGCTTGGTTTTCTTCTTATTCAGCTGTTCTTACTCGCCGAAAGAGAAACGATTAGCCAACTTCCATGACAATAACGGTACAACAATTCTTTCTTCGTCTTATAAGATGAACGGAGATACCGTCGAATTCACAAGGGTATTGAGAGACTCGTCGAAACTTCTTATTCAACATGGCCAGTTATTCAGAGGCCAATACGCCCTGGAATACCAGCATCTGGACAACACTACCGAATTGAAGTACGACAAAATGATACTTGACTCGTTGTCGGATGCTTATCAAATCAGGGGATTTGCACCGCGCCTTGTAGAGGCGCCAGCGATTCTGTTTATTCAAGTCGTACCTGATTCGGCTATGAATGACCTGCAATCATTGGGTTTCCTGAATCTACGGCAGAGCTTGGAGGATAAAATTGACGCATCGCTACAGGCTGAATACCTCGGTGAGTGGATGGCTGGAGATATGGGTGCTGGTGCCAATATGCTTTTTTCTGTAAATAACTGGGACGCCGCACAGGCAAAAGCACTGACAATTTTAAGGGAAGAGCAGTTGCAGGATCACGTGCTCATTGCGAAACGAATCATGACTTCGGAAGATGATTGGCTGTATGAAGTTACCTATCCGGTAATGTACCAGGGAGTCTTTAACAGCCTGTAAAACATGTAAACGACAAACCGAATGCTCTTTTATACACCGTACTTGGTAGTGGTAATTACGAAGCCAGTGAACCACAATAATGCGTATTTCTCAGAGTACAAAAAAAGGAAGGTGCTAAAAATGAAAAGCTAAGTCCTGTACACCAAACGTTACCAGCCATCTGGTACGGGGGCTATAAACATAAATCGACAATAAAAATGAAAGTGCCAATCCTGATTTTGCTTGTATCTCTTGTACAAATTGACTGTACATTAAAAGCTGAAAAACAAAAGGATATGCTTGGACTATTTAAAAAGGGAGACTCAATTGAAATATTTTGGAAGTGGTTTGCTGACAACGAAAATAAATATCGCAATTTCCAAGACGACCCTGATAAATGCCTAACCGAGCTATTGACAAAAATCAGGAAAATTGCTGGGGGGCTTGCTGTTGAGTTGGAGCCGCCACAGAATGGCATTATCAATATGACAATTTCTGCTGACGGAGACGCCAATCTTTTTTCGACAGTACAAAAAATAGTCGATAACGCGCCTAAATTAGATGGTTGGAAAATTTTAGCGTTCCGTCAACGCATGCCAATTGAAAAAGTAAGGGGTATGATCTTAAAATCGCAAGACCACACTCTTGATCCAAGTAAAATGAAATTCTATCCAATTGTCTCAGGCAACACGCTTGACGTCATTGTTTATGCTGATCATGTAACTGAAGAGAATAAAAGTAATGTTGCTTATGGTTGCTTACTGCTACTTGATAACTTACTCGGGGAATATGATTGCGTAATGAAAGTCAGGGCCTATGACTTTCAGTCAATGCCTACAGATCAACGTGAGCTAGCGGAACTGAAACCGCTGATTGAGCTTGCTGATTACGTTGATATTTTCAGTCAACAAAAAAAGTAAAGGTCTACGAATGTATGCATTTGCAGATTGGAGCACGCCTGCAGCACCCTCCGATCTACTTAAAAAAAGCCTTCCAATTACGAAAATCAGAAGGCTTTTTTGTGACCGGCCGGAGGAGGGTCGGATATACACTATAGGCAAACGTGTTCATTGTTTTTCAGACCGTAGGGCTCGCACCACCGTCGACCGAGTAATTAATGCCTGTAATATATTTTGCTTCCGTAGAAACAAGAAATGCTACCAGGTTGGCAATTTCTTCGGGCTCAGCCATTCTGCCCATGGGCACACCCACCTTATCCATCACAGCGTTGAAAGCTTCCTCTGCAGTACTGGCTGACGACTTCGCCAAGTTCTCAATAAACTCAAGCATTAACGGTGTTTTAACGACACCTGGTGAAACCACATTTACGCGTATTCCTACCGGCCCCAGCTCATTCGCCAACGCCTTGCTGTATGCATTCAATGCTGCTTTGGCAGAAGAATAAGACATGGTCATTTGCCAGATAGGTTGTTTGGCGGCCCCTGTTGAAATGTTAATGATCACACCGCTTTTTTGCTTGATCATGGCAGGCAATAAGGCTTTATTGATGCGCACGACCGACATGAAATTCAATTGCCAATCATTAAACCAATGCTCGTCGGCAAGTGTATTGAAACCACCGCCAGGACTTAAATTAGCACCTGCATTATTGACGATAATATCTACACTACCGTACTTCTCTAAAATCTCTTTAGCAATCGCATCTGCACTTTCCGGTTGGAAAAGGTCCGCTGCAATGAAATGATATTTGCCTTCTTTTGGCGCAGTCCGAGCCGTTACTACAACCTGAGCACCTGCACTACCCAATTTATCGGCAATCGCTTTGCCAATTCCTTTCGTTCCTCCTGTTACCAAGGCAACTTGTCCCTTCAATGAATTTTTCATGGTGTTTCTATTTGAGTTGCAAAGCAAAACCCAATACTTTACTTTTGAAAGTGGTTACACCAATGTAAAGTAGTAACACAAAGTAAAGTATTGGCAAAATGAACCATATATGAAGGATAACGGCATAAAAAAATGTGAAGAAAAATGCGCGCTCCAGGAAATTCTGGGTGTGATCGGTGGCAAATGGTCCATGTCAATTATCTATGCTCTATTTAACGGCAAAAAGCGTTTCAGCGAATTAGAGCGACTTATCCCTAACATCAATACCCGAATGTTGGTCAAAGAATTAAAAAACATGGAAGCCAATGGAATTGTCAGTAGAAAAATTTTTGCAACCGTGCCGCCTACGGTAGAATATACGCTTACTACAAAAGGGGAAAAGTTAGAGCCAAGTATTAATGAATTGTATAAGTGGGGGCTTGAATATGTTGGCTGATTATACGCATTAAAATCCCACGATGGCGGCGACTGCCAGGTTGCTGCAACAATCGATTCAATTTGGAAGGAGGCCCGGAGAAAGAGGCTTAAAAACGTGGGTAGAAATTTAACAGTTGCCTTGAAATCCGTAGACTTTCAGAAAGATGCAGGGATAAGTGGGAGAATACTCATGAATACCTCTGAATAACAACTGATGACTAGCGTAATGCTCTTTGTATAGATGCCGAAATATATCGACAGAAAACGAAGCGAATGAATTTCAAGTTCGTTTGCTTAAAGACGGTCGTTAATTTAGATGCTTACGCACAAAGGTCTTATTCTGTACGATTTAGATTCCGGGAGGGAGTTATCAGCGTTAAAAGGTAAGCATCAAAATCCTCTCTCGATTTACCGATCTTTTGTCGCAGCGTGGTTATCATGCAGTCCTTCTTACCATAGTCATAATGAAAATCGTCATCGTGCAGGTAATTAAACTGTATCATCATTTTAGCTTTCTGTAAACGCCAGGTTTCGTCGATTTTTTCGGTATTCATGATATGACGAATTTCCAGGTGTGAAGTGGCAACTCTCCTGGAACCTCGATTTAAAGATGCCAATACTCCCGCAGAACATACGTACACCCATCACTAAAAGTATTACATCTATCACTGGTCTCGGGATGGAGCCCGATACAGCATCCTGCCTACTACGTCGCCCGGGGGTATGGCACTTCAGCCATAAATTTATAACTTTACGACCTCTATTGCACCGTCTCGAAGACAGCGCCAATGACCCGACTTTACCTCTTTATTTTTTGCCTGTCTTCCCCCGTCAGTGCACTTTTCGCACAGGATCAGACCGTTTCCCTGGGCCTGTTCACCGGCATTACCGCCACCCATTCCTGGGACACCGGCATGGACCGCGACGCCCGCTACAGCGCGATGCACAATTTGCGCTTCGCCCCCATTTCCATTAACTACTCCCTTGACTACGAAGGCTTTGGATTTTTCATCAACCCCGGCCTGGTCAACATCGGGCAGAACTTTCAGGTGGTGAATACCTCCGGCGGCTACGTAGGCAAGCGCAAAGTGCACCAGCAGTATCTCAACATTCCGCTTGCCGTACGCCTGCATTTGATAGATCTCGACTTTTTCCGGTTAAGTCTCGTAGGCGGCGGCAGCTGGGCCTTCCTGCTGGACGGCAGCGAAAAGATCGAGCACGATGCGACGCGGTTACGCTTCCCCGCGCAAGTATATCCCCTCCTCCCCTCCGACTATTCGATTGAATATGACGGTGTTGCCACGCCCCCGGTAGACGACTACACGCTGCTGCAAAAACGCGACTTCCGCTCCTACCAGGTCTTTGCCTTACTCGGCTTTCGCGCAGACTGGGATGTATCCGACGCCTGGCGCATTTCGGCAGACGTTCGCGTCCACTACGGCATCCTGGATCCGCGCTCGCCGGCGTATCTGGACAAGCTGGATCGTTACGAGGCCCTCTATGACCTGCCCGGGCGACGCCACGACACCTATGCGCTGGTCGGTATTGGCGTCTCCCGTTATTTTTCCCTTTCGCAACACGCCGACAACGGCCGCAAACAAACCAAGGGCACACCCAAGCGAAAAAACGGCAAAAATCCCTGGCCAGGGCCTCGCAGGAAGAAGCCGCGCAGTTAGCGCCGGTTCTTTATCTTTACCGGAAGGCCGCCCCTGCTATGCTAAAAATTGACTCGCACACGCACATCCTGCCCGAGACACTGCCCCGCTGGACAAACAAGTTCGGCTACGGTGATTTTATTCACCTGGAGCATCACCGCCCCGGTTTTGCGCGCATGATGCGCGGCAACCGGTTCTTCCGCGAGATCGGCGAAAACTGCTGGAACCCACAACTGCGCATCGAAGAATACGCCCGGTTCGGCACCCAGGTACAAGTGGTCTGCACCATACCCGTCATGTTTGCCTATTGGGCCAGGCCACAGGATGGCCTCGACATCGCGCGGTTCCTGAACGACCATATTGCCGGATTAATACAGGCCTATCCCAAAAACTATCTGGGCCTGGGCACCATCCCTATGCAGGATACCGAGCTGGCCATCGGCGAGCTGGAACGCTGCCGACAGCTGGGGCTGTGCGGCATCCAGATCGGCTCGAACGTCAACGACCTGAACCTCAACGAGGAGCGCTTCTTCCCGATCTTCGAGGCCTGCCAGCGACTCAACCTGGCCGTGCTGATTCATCCGTGGGAGATGATGGGGGAAAAGAGCATGCAGCGCTATTGGCTGCCGTGGCTGGTAGGCATGCCGGCGGAGACGTCACGGGCCGCATGCTCGCTGATCTTTGGCGGGGTATTTGAAAGACTTCCGCAGCTGCGCGTTAATTTCGCCCACGCCGGCGGATCGTTCCTGACCTCGATCGGCCGCATTCAGCATGGGTTTGATTGCCGACCCGACCTGGTGGCGATTGACAACGCGGTGCCTCCGCGCGACTACCTGGGCCGCTTCTGGGTAGACAGCGTTACGCACGACCCGCTGCTGCTGGAATACGTGCTCAAAGTGCAGGGCTCACAGCGCATCACCCTCGGATCGGACTATCCTTTTCCGCTGGGCGACCTGGAGATTGGCGCTTTTATTGAAAAAATGGATTTGGATACAAACGTGAAAGAAGACATCTTTCACCGGGCCACGCTCGGGTGGCTGGACATACGAAAAGAACGGTTTGATTAAATGACGGCATACTTCGACAAGCACCCGGTCACAACGCTGGCCACCCTCCTGCTACTGCTCCTGGCAACCACCAGCACCACGCGCGCCCAAAGCACCGACAAAATGCGGCAGCAGGAATACATCCAGCAACAGGAACAAGCAAAAAAAGCCATGCTCATGCGCGAGCTGGACTCAGGGGTATATTTTATGGACAACGGCCAGTACGCTGCCGCGGATAAAAAATTCCGGTATGTGCTGGAGAATATCAAGAGCGTCCCTTCCGACCTGACCTACTATTTTGGTAAGAACTCCTTCTACCAGGCCCAATACAAACAAAGCATTGACTGGTTAAATAAATACATCCAGTTGAAAGGCACCAATGGACAATATTCCTCGGATGCCATCCAGTGGAAAAAGCAAGCCGAAGCAGAGTACCTCAAAGAGAAATCAAAGGCTTCCCAAAACGTGGCCGAAGTACTCTCTGCCGACTACGACATCGACTGCGGCCCTACCGGCAAGGTAATCTGTCCCGTGTGCAAAGGCGACCACGTCACCATCAAAAAAGGAGCCTTTGGCGATGAGTACAAAACCTGCGTGTATTGCAACGAGCAGGGCATTCTGACCTGCGAGGAGTACAACCTGCTGATCCGTGGGCAACTAAAACCTAAGAACTAACCGGGCTGACAATTGTCAGCGCCGCGACTCGGACTTTTCACGTATCTTTGCCGCCGATTAACCTGCAATTAATCGCATGGCATTGTACAACCGCATTGACGGCCGCGTTCTCAAGGAGAAGATGCTGGCCACCCCGGAAAAACGGGTCACGATTTCTTTCTACAAATATCACCACCTGTCCGACCCGGTCGCCTTCCGCGACCAACTGTACAGCGACTTCGAAGCCCTGGGCGTATTTGGCCGGATCTATGTAGCCTCCGAAGGCATCAATGCGCAGGTCAGCGTTCCCGAGCACCAATTCGAAACCTTCCGCAACTACCTGTACGCCATCGACTGGATGAACGGCCTGCGCCTGAATATTGCAGTCGAAGACAACGGCAAGTCTTTCTTCAAGCTCAAGATCCTGGTCCGCAAAAAGATCGTGGCCGACGGCCTCGACGATAACACCTTCGATGTAACAAATACCGGCACGCACGTAGACGCCGAAGCATTCCATACGCTCGCGGATGACCCGAACACCATCATCATCGACATGCGCAATCACTACGAAAGCGAGGTTGGTCACTTCAAAGGTGCCATCCTTCCCAACGTAGACACGTTCCGCGAAGAGCTGCAGATAGCCGAAGACCTGATGCGCGACCAAAAAGACAAAAACCTCCTGATGTACTGCACCGGAGGCATCCGCTGCGAAAAGGCCAGCGCCTGGATGAAGCACATCGGATTTAAAAATGTATTTCAGCTCAACGGCGGCATCATCAAGTACGCACAAGAGATCAAGGACAAAGGAATCGAGAGCAAGTTCATCGGAAAGAACTTCGTCTTCGACGAGCGCTTGGGCGAGCGCATCACCGAAGACATCATCGCCGTATGTCACCAATGCGGCAAACCTTGCGACGACCATACAAACTGTATAAATGACGGTTGCCATTTGCTCTTCATTCAATGCAGCGACTGTAAGAAGGAATTCAATAACTGCTGCTCACCGGCATGTAAGGATATTGTAGCCTTGCCGGAAGAAGTTCAAAAGGAGCTGCGACGCGGGATCACCAAAGAGCGACAAGTGTTCAAAAAGGGACGCAAGAAAACAGTGTGAGAGCGAGTGTGGGAGTGAAGAAAAGTCAGATTTTGCTGATGCGTCGTAACCAGTGCTCATTAGATTGACATTGGTCGAGCTTCCTCGGCAGTCTGAAGACTGCCGTTGGAATAGGTCCATTCCGATAGCTATCGGAACGCCCTCCCTTCGGTCGGAAGACTTGAACCAGAACGCTGCAATCATTATGTTGCTGCGTCAAACCGCCCGACATGACCATCCGCATCGGCATTATTAATGTTTCAGATCGCGCCAGCCAGGGGATCTACGAAGATATACCCGGCAAGGCGATCGTCCAGACTTTACAAGAATATCTGACCAGCCCCTGGGAACAGGAGTATGCCGTAATCCCGGATGAACAGCACCTGATCGAACAGACCATGATCGATATGGCCGACAACCGCGGCTGCTGCCTGATCATTACGTCGGGTGGTACCGGTCCTGCCCGGCGCGATGTTACGCCGGAAGCCACCGAAGCGGTTTGCCAAAAGATGCTGCCGGGCTTCGGAGAGTTGATGCGGGCAAAAAGTCTTACATACGTACCCACGGCCATCCTTTCGCGCCAGACCGCCGGTATCAGAAACCAGACATTAATCGTAAATTTACCTGGGAAACCAAAGGCCATCCGGCAATGCCTGGATGCCGTCTTCCCGGCGATACCATATTGCATTGACCTGCTGGAAGGACCGTTTATCGAGTGTAACAGCGCTATTATGCCGGTTTTCCGGCCTCAATCTAGTTAATTTGCAGACCTACTTGTAGTTACCATGGCCAGAATCAAGTATTACTACGATACAGAAACCTGTAAGTACGAACGTGTAAAAACAAAGACCAGTGATGTTGTGATGAACGCGCTGGGCATCCTGTCCCTCACCATGATCATGGCCGTCGGCCTCATGATCCTGTTCACCAATTACTTCGAATCGCCCAAAGAGCTCATTCTCAAAAACGAGATCAAAGAGCTGGAATATTATTACGACAATCTCAGCCAGGACGTTCAGAATATGAACGAAATCCTGGGCGGCATCGAGCACCGCGACGACAACATTTACCGCGTGGTATTGGGCGCCGAGCCCATCGACAAAACCATCCGCGATGCCGGCGTGGGTGGCGTAGACCGATATAAAGACATTCGCGAAAAAAACATTGACCACGAAGAAATTGTCCTGAACCTCAACGAGAAGGTCGACCTGCTCCGCCGTAAGATCTACATCGAATCCAAGTCGCAGGACGAAGTGGTGAAGATGGCCGAAAAGAAAGAGAAGCTCTACGCGGCCATCCCCGCCATACAGCCCATCTCCAACAAACAGCTGGTGGCCCTGGCCTCTGGCTTTGGCTGGCGTACACACCCCATTTACAAAGTGAAAAAGCTCCACACGGGTATTGACTTCGCCGCGTCCATTGGCACGCCGATCTACGCCACCGCCGACGGCACCGTGGCCGAGGTTAGCGTAAAGTTCAGCGGCTATGGCAAGATGGTGGAAGTTAACCACGGCTTTGGCTACCGCACGCGCTATGCGCACATGCACGAGTTTGCCGTGCGCGCCGGCCAGACCATAAAACGCGGCGACCTCATTGGTTACGTCGGCAACACCGGCCTTTCCACCGCCCCCCACCTGCACTACGAAGTGCTGATCAATGGCGACCATGTAGACCCGGTACACTATTTTTACAACGACCTCACAGCGGCTGAGTACGAGAAGGTCCTGGAACTCGCCTCGATCGAGAACCAGTCTCTGGGGCTGTAAGCTGCTGGGTACCCGATATCACGATCAATCATCTGAGGACGCTCCACACGGGCGTCCTCTTTTTATTCCATGTGAGCATGGGACTCATCCTTCGATTCTGTCCCGTGATGCCGAAAGATGACCTTGGAGTCGGGATTATTTTGTGATATTTTTTACTATACGTGAATAATTTTTATAGCCCCGAGCATCTCTTGCCAGGGCATTTTTTAAGATCTCCTTTATTTATTGCGTAAGAAACCCTGAAAAATCCGGTATAGTGCGCGTCAATAGTCCAGATATAGAATAGATATCCAATATATTATTAAGTATTATTCAATAGATATTTAAGTATTATATAGGTATTTAATATCTCCCTTTAAAATACTTTTCCTTAAAATTTAATTTATACAATATATTGACAGTTGCGTACCATTCCGTACATTCGATTCAGACACCGTTGAAACTTTGAATGTTGTCGAAAACCCCTCTCGTTACCTTAAAACCAATCGATTATGCCCTTTCTCGAAGGACCATTCGCCTTTACCGGTAAGTTAGACATGTTCAGCGCCTACCGCATGCGCGGCGTCGACAAGATTGTTGTTCGTCGCAAGGGCGGGCCCAGTGCTGAAAAAGTAAAAACGAGCCCCAGCTTCAAAAATACACGTCATACCATGTCGGAGTTTGGCGGGTGCTCGCGCCACGGCAGCTATGTGCGGATGGCGATGCTGCAGATCCGGCACCTGTCGGACTATAATTTTGGAAGTGATATCAACAGCATCCTGCGCCGGGTACAATTGCGCGACAGCACCGGCGAATGGGGCCGCCGTAGTATCACGCTCTCCGAACACACACGCCTGCTCGAAGGATTTTCAACGATGCGGAAGGCACCCAGCTTCGATTCCATTGTACGTACACCGGTATATTATACAATAGATCGCGCCAATCGTTCCGCCCGCATTGAAATTCCCGAGCTGATGCGTGACATCAACTATTTTCCACAGAACAACCATGCGATGTTTCGCCTGACGGTTACGCTCGGTATTGTGCCGGATGTGGCGTTTGATATACCTGCTAAAGAGTATCTGCCGCCTACCTGGTACGACAGAGCCTATTATTCTAAGAGCATTTCCACGATGTGGAGCCCGTCGTTGGAGGGAATGGAAAGTACAATACTGGAACTGGCGACGGATGCGCTCCCGCCGGATGATCGGTGGACGTTGATGTTGTCAATTGGTATCGAATATGGTGCATTTCGGGAGTATGGGGAGATAAAAGCAGTCGCAAGAGTCGGTGCGGCGAAGATTCTGGCATTGCGCGGGAAAGAGGACGCGCCTGGAGGTGATGTCGGAGATGACGGGATTGGGAAGGAAGAGATGCAGCGGGTGAATGAGGTGGTGACAAAGGATGTGCCTGTAAAAGAGGTTGAGGAGGAATCAGAAGGATATCGGGAACCGGAAATTCGGTATGTGTATACCATGAAAGAACCTGTGTCGGAAAAGCCGGAGGTCAGAGTGTATAGCTATGTTATACCACAGGAAGATGTAGCCAGTACGACGGCCGCGAGTATAGAGACCTCTGTGGCAGATCAACCGGTGTTGAGGATGTCACCATTGGTCAAAGGCAGCCGGGCGACTGTCACACGTGCTGCACTTGCCCCAGCAATTCCCGGTAGCAGGCGCACGTCTAATACCGACTTGTCGGGAGGAACCTGGGACTACTCGTGTATAAAGCAAAAGAGGGCACCCGACAGGCACCCTCTTTATTATCCGTAGAACGTCGGTACTTACTTCACAAAGCGCACGTACTTACCTTCCTTCTTGATCATCACAAACGTCTCCGTCCCCGCGGTGCCGGTATACACTGCGAAGGTCACAGCATACTTCTGTCCTTCGGCGGCATCCGGGAAGAGGCTGTTTAGCAAGAAATCCAACCCGGCCTCTATTTCGGCGTCAGTCCACTCGTTGGCAGCACCCTTACGGCGGTCGAAGTTACCATATTGGTTGGCGTTAGCAGCATCGGAGTTTTCGAGGCCTTTGTTGGCGGCAATTACCTTGTAGTCCGCAACGGCCAGCGTATAGGTCTTGGTGTTGTCCGGCGCCCAGACGGTACCGTCGTGACCGAACTGCAGTGTCACCGGGATCACGTCTGTTTGGCCTACCCACTTCGTACCATCGTAAATGGTAAGCGCGATAGCATCCTCCGTTACCCGTGTGCCGCCTTCCGGCACATAGGTATACTTGTACAAGGCAAAACGGGCATCTCCGGCGGCTGCAAAAGGGAACTTCTGGTTAAACATCACGGCGATGCGTGTGATTGCCGTGGTGCGGTTGTCGAAGTTCGCGAATGACTGGCCCATGAATGTATAGTCGGCTGCTGTAACAACGTATGGGAGGGCCCAGGCTTTGTTGTAGCGGATCACCTTGCTGGAATCCACGGTTGTTGCGCCGCTGGCGAAGTAGTTGTACCACAGCGTCAGCATATCAAAATCCACCGCGTCAGGCCAAACGTGCGCCGCGGCTTTTGTAATGTCTGCCTGGCTGTTCAACCTTGAGTTTGTCTCATTGATGTCGATATAATCTTGCGTGTCGAGGGTATCCTTGTCTTTCGTCTGGATGCGAATTGGCGCATACAGCTTGTACGTCACCAGCGCCTGCGAGCCATCACCCAACAGCGGAAACCGTGTCGTCAGGATCTGCGGAATGAATTTACCGGCTTCATCAGTCGAGCTAAAGTCTTTATTCTTCGCGATGTCGGCGCCGCCGTCCACTTTTGCCAACAAGTCGTAATCAGCATCCGTGAGCGTGTAGTCAAACTCTTTTACATCGAACGGAACCTCCCCTGCTTTTTCAGCATCCAGCTCATCATAATAGTCTTCGTAAGGATCGCACGCGAAGACAACCAGCAGCGAAGCAATGCCCGCCATATATTTGAAATAATTCTTCATGTCAACAGTGTTTTCAGATTAGAAGTTAATTTTCAGCCCCAGGCTCCAGGTACGGCCAAAGCCGTAGTACACCAGTGCCGTATCCCAGTCGCTGTTAGAACCGTCGTTGGCGTTCTTGATGTTGTCGGTATCGAACAGGTTATACACGTTGCCGGACAGCGTGCCGTTAACGCCCTCCGAGATCGCAAACTTGTACGTAGCGTTCAGATCTACCAGGCCGAAGTCCGGCATCTTCCAGGGGTCTTTGCCGCTGTAGCTTTCGTTGCTGCGCGTCAGGGCGTCGTAGTACGCGTAGTTATTTGCAAAATAGGTATAGTCAACGGCCAGGTTGAAGTCGTTGAAAAGCTCATACCGCGCGCCCAGCGCAGCGGTGGTCTGCGCCGATCCGCCCACGTGGGTATCTTTAATGTAGAGGTTTACGGTGGCAACCTGTACCTGCTGGTCGTTGAATACCGGCACGTCCGTCAGGTTGTTCTGCCATCTCCAATCACCTACCGACAGCATACCGTTCAGGGTCAGATTGCTGGTAGGTGTTGCCTTCAGGTCGATTTCCAACCCTTTGTGAATGGCGTTTACCCCCAGGATGTTTGCCGTCAGGGCAGGAGTTCCCGGCACGGCCGGTGCAACGTTCTGCGCAAAGAACTTGTCCGCCCAGCGGGTGTAGTATACGTTGGCATTTGCCGTCAGGATGCCGCTGCGATAGCCGTAGCCGAGCTCGAAGCTGGTGATCTTTTCAGGTTCTGCATTTTTATTCACGTCGTTTCTGAAGTTACGGAATACAGCATCCACAAAAGGAGCACGCTCAAAGTAGCCGATGTTGGCAAATACGTTGTGGTTGTCGGTCAGGTTATAGTTCGCACCACCTTTTGCACCCCAGCCGAAGAAGTTGTAGTACGGAGTTTCCTGGTTCGCATCGGATTCGAGGTAGTTGAAGTAATCGATGCGCTTGTAGCTGGTGTTCGAACCTTGCAAGGTAATGAAGGTAGTCAGCTTGTCCATGGTATATTCACCTTGTACGAAGGCACCTTCCCACAGTACAACGTTATCGTTGTTGTACAGAATCTTGTCGCCTTCTTTGGCGTAGTGCATCGGATTATTCTTGTTCGTTTTATCCAGGTAATGCTCGCCGTCCAGCAGGTCGGTCAACTCCGTAAAGTGCTCGCCGTAGTAGTAGCGAAAATCAAGCCCACCGAGGATGTTGAGATTAGCGCTTACCTGCTTGTTCAGCGTCGAGAGTGCACCATACCATTTGTGGTCGTTACGCGAAGCACGCAGAATGGCGCGTGAGCCGGCCGCACCGGCGGCTTTGTTCAGTTCCATGATCGCGTCGAAGTCTATCGCGCCGTCCGTGCGGTTCGCGTTGAACAGGGCGGTCTCACCTGTCGTACCGCCACCGCCGCCTGTGCCGAACGATGCATACGCTACCGTGGACAACTCTGTCGTTTCGTTGATTGTCCAGTAATGGTTCAGCGAGAACAACGGCTTGGTATAGAAGTTATCTTCTGCCCATACCACTTTGCCATTCTTATAGCCCCAGTCCGGGTTGTAGCGGATACCACGCTTGTTATCTTGAATTGTCGAGATCAACGAGCGGTTCTGACGCTGACCGTGACGCTGCTGCGCACCCAGTGCCGTGAACGTGATCTCGTGCCGGGTATTGAATTTCTTCGCGATGTTCACATAGTATTCGTAACCGTTGAACTGTGTACCGTCCGCATAGCCATCACCTTTTGTCTGGCCCAGGGACAGCGACAACGCAAAGCCTTTTTCCGACAAGCCGGTGTTGAGTGCCAGCGTTTGTTTCTGATAGTTGTTGTTTCCTACGCCATAGAAAACACTGCCGCCGCGCTGGGCGGCAGAGGCCTTCGAGATTACGTTGATGGTACCCCCTACAGACGGGATCGCTACTTTCGAAGCACCCAGACCGCGTTGTACCTGTACCGTACCCGCCGCATTGGCCAGGCCGACCCAGTTCGACCAGTATACTGTACCGTTTTCCATATCGTTCACCGGTATACCGTTGATCAGTACACCGACGTTTGTGCTTTCAAAGCCGCGAATGGTGATTTGCGAGTCGCCGTAACCGCCACCGGCTTTGTTTACATATACACCGGGTGTGGTTTGCAGAATCTCCGGAAACTCCTGGTTGCCCAGTTTGGTTTCGATCACCTCCGCACGTACGGTCGACAGCGCCACCGGAGTTTTTCGGTCGATACCGATCGACGCTACGATGCTGATCTCGTCCAGGCCGATCGCTTCGCTCGCCAGTCGGATCGTTCCGGCATTGGCTGCCTTGTCCGCTGTAACCGTTACGGTTACTTCTTTCGAGCTATAGCCAATAAATGAAATTGTAATAGTTGCCGATCCGACAGGAACGCCTTCCAGTGTGAATTTGCCATCGGCGCCAGTGGTGACACCCGTGGATGTGCCTTTCAATAAAACGCTGGCGCCGACAACGGTTTCATCCGTTTCATTGTCGACAACAGTTCCGCGAACGGAACCGCTTTGCGCGCGCGATACAGTCGCTGTAAGCAGCATCAGGCCGATGCTCATACAGGCGAAACGTAGAATTTTCCCCATAACTTTAATTTAGGTTGAGTTTAAGTTGCAGGCGTAAAAATACCCGACCCGTCAGAGAATAACTTTACTCGACGTTTAAATCTTTCCATGATTTATTGACATTGCGATAACATTCGCATACAAACGATTACTGTATAAATCATTGATTGGCGGGCATTAACGAAGATAAATAGTTTAGGATACACTTAAACAAAAGATTCTATCGAACGCCAGTATATATCCGTTTATATCGTTTGTACAACATAGATTCAGGCATCTTGAACTCAACTAAATATTTTAATAACATACAAAACGTTGTAGCCGAATTTCCACACCACCACCCTATTCTCTAACAAGAAAAAACGCACAGGGACTGCCTGTGCGTTTTTCCGCATTAAAAGCGAATATCCTGATGCGTATTGAGCTATATCACTAAAAACGAAGGATTTAATAAAGAGGGCTTGTTATACATCAGCTCCTGCTCCTGCCCTGCCTGCAGGATGCGCAGCCCGGTCTCGTGCAAAATCACATGCGGAGCAGCGGTGTCCCACTCCATCGTGGGCGCATAACGAGGGTACACATCCGCGGCACCCTCCGCCAACAACAAAAATTTCAAACTACTGCCTTTGGACAATAACGAAGGCGCCTCCAGTGCGTCCACAAAGTCTTTCGTTTCGGCATTCATATACGAACGCGAGGCCACTACGCGCAAGCGCGGTTGATCCAATGTAACCGATGTACGACGCGTCAGGGGCTCCACCTTCCCGGCACGCTCGCGAAATGCGCCGTGCCCCTCCACGGCGTAATATATATCACCGGAAACGGGCACCGCCACCACGCCCAGCACCGGGCGTTGCTGGTGGATAATGGCAATGTTTACCGTAAACTCGCCATTGCGTTTTAAAAATTCTTTTGTGCCATCCAGGGGGTCGACCATCCAGAAGTATGGCAGGTCTTTGCGCGTATCATAGGGCATCTCCTTCCCTTCTTCGCTCAACACAAAAAGCCCGGTGGGCGCCAGGTGCTCCGCAATGACTGCGTGCGCTAACTTGTCGGCACGGGTCACGGGCGACTGGTCGCCTTTGGCTTCTGCCTGAAAATCTCCGGAAGTATATACGTCCAGAATTACCTGGCAGGCCTCGCGGGCGGCGCGAAGGGCATGGGGTAATAATGCCTGTAAATCCATTAAACGATCATACCCGCCGCAACGGTCTCATTGGTACTTTCGTCTACCAGGATCACACTGCCCGTAATGCGGTTTTTGCGATAGCTGTCGATCAGCAGCGGCTGCGCCGTGCGGATCTTCACGCGGGCAATATCGTTCATTCCCAATTGCTCCACGTTCTCCACGCGGTGCAGGGAATTGATGTCCAGCTTGTATTGAATCTCTTTCAGCACACCGCGTACTTCCCGCGAGGTGTGGCGTATATAAAGCTTGGTATTCAGGTTGACAGGGCGCTGGTTCATCCAGCATAACATCAGGTCGATGTCTTGTTCCGCTTGTGGCTGGTTGTTGGGCTTGGCAATGATATCGCCACGGCTGATGTCGATCTCGTCTTCCAGCGTCAGCGTAACCGACATCGGCGCAAAAGCCTCCTCAAGCAACGCGTTGCCCAAATGGATCGCCTTTACCTTGGATTGAAAGCCCGACGGCAATACCGTTACGTCATCGCCGGGACGGAAGATACCACCCGCTACGCGGCCGGCATAGCCACGAAAATCATGATGCTCTTTCGACTGCGGACGCACCACGTATTGCACGGGGAAGCGGCTGTCGATATGGTTATGATCGCTCTCGATATGTACAGATTCCAACATGTGCAGCAGCGTCGCACCCTGGTACCAGTGCATGGCCTCCGAGCGGTTTACGACGTTGTCGCCTGCCAGCGCGCTGATGGGCACAAATTGTATGTCGGACACCTCGAGCTTGGCCGAAAAGGCTTTGTATTCGGCTACGATACGGTCATATACAGACTGGTCGTATTCCACCAGGTCCATTTTATTCACGCATACAATGATGTGTGGGATCTTCAGCAGCGAAGCGATAAACGAGTGACGATAGGTCTGCTCAACCAGCCCTTTACGCGCATCGATCAGGATCAATGCGAGGTTTGCCGTAGAGGCCCCCGTGACCATGTTGCGGGTATATTGAATATGACCCGGTGTGTCGGCAATGATGAATTTACGTCTGGGGGTGGCAAAGTAGCGATAGGCCACGTCGATGGTGATGCCTTGCTCACGCTCGGACTTCAAACCATCGGTCAACAGCGACAAGTCTACATAGTCGAATCCTTTCTTGGCGCTGGAGGCTTCCACGGCGGCAAGCTGGTCTTCAAAAATAGACTTGCTGTCGTATAACAAGCGACCGATGAGGGTACTCTTGCCATCGTCTACACTGCCGGCGGTTGTAAACCGCAGAAGCTGATTATTGATATTGCTCATGGTGGTGGTTCGTGTGGTTTAGAAGTAGCCTGATTTTTTCCGGTCTTCCATGGCGGTCTCCGAGCGTTTGTCGTCCGCGCGTGTGCCCCGCTCCGTCTTCCGCGAAGCGGCTACCTCTTCAATAATTTTTTCGACGGTGTCGGCAAATGATTCTACCGCGCCGGTGATCGGCATGTCGCCGCAGGTACGGAAACGTACGATGCGCTTCATTGGAATCTCCCCCGGCTTCAGCTTCAGCCACGGCGACGTAGACAGCAAGGCGCCGTCGCGCTCAATCACCTCGCGCTCATGCGACAGGTAAAGCGTCGGGATCGGAATGTTCTCGCTATAGATGTATTGCCATACATCCATCTCCGTCCAGTTCGAGATCGGGAACACGCGGAAGTGCTCGCCGATATGTTTGCGGCCATTAAACAGGTTCCATAGCTCGGGGCGCTGGTTTTTCGGGTCCCACTGACCGAATTCGTCGCGGTGTGAAAAGAAACGCTCCTTGGCGCGGGCCTTCTCCTCGTCCCGGCGCGCGCCGCCCATCGCCGCATCGAATTTATGTTGCTCGATGGTATCGAGCAGTGTGACGGTTTGCAGTGCATTGCGACTGGCATTGATACCGGTCTCTTCGCGTGCGCGGCCTTTGTCAATGCTTTCTTGTACGGAGCCTACGATAAGCTTTACACCGAGCTCATTCACCAGCCAGTCGCGGTACTCCATGGTCTCCGGAAAGTTATGCCCGGTATCGATGTGCACCAGTGGAAACGGAATACGCGCCGGCGCAAACGCTTTGCGTGATAAATAGGCTAAGACAATAGAATCCTTTCCGCCGGAAAACAGCAGCGCAGGTTTTTCAAACTGGGCGACAACTTCACGGATCACAAAGATCGCTTCGGCTTCCAGCTCTTTTAAGTGACTCAGGTAATATGGATTACTCATGTTCTAAAATTCAGGTCATTCACATTTATAACATCTACACAATCGCCTTCAGGCTGATCCGGCTGCGGATAAACGAAAGCAACATTTCCATTGATTCTTCCACATTCTGCAAATGCGTGGGAATATGTACATCAGGCTGCACGGGCGGCTCATACGGTGAGTCGATACCGGTAAAGTTTTTGACTTCGCCGGCACGTGCCTTTTTATACAGCCCCTTCACGTCGCGCTGCTCGCATACTTCCAGCGGCGCGTCGACAAACACTTCTATAAAATTCTCTGCTCCCACGATCGACCGTACCTGCTCGCGGTCTGCGGCAAACGGCGATATAAAAGCCGACAGTACGATAATGCCTGCGTCCACAAACAACCGCGACACTTCGCCAATGCGGCGGATGTTTTCCACACGGCCTTCGTCTGTAAACGACAGGTCTTTGTTCAGCCCGTTCCGGATGTTGTCACCGTCCAGCAAATACGTCTTGAAGCCCTGCTGGTGCAGGTGCGCTTCGAGCTGCACGGCCAGCGTGGACTTGCCCGACCCGGAGAGGCCGGTAAACCAAAGGACGACCGGACGCTGCTGCAGCAATGCTTCGCGCTGAACAGGGCTGACCTTCGTTTGTATGGGGTAAATATGATTCACGATGATGCAGAAAGTTGGTGGTGGACAAATAATGCAGTGAAAAAGTGAGCAGGACGCTCAACACAAATAACAACAACAATAATGGAGGTGCACCTTTTTCATAAAACCACTGAACTGGTAGATATTACAAAGGTAAAACGAATGAGGAAGGCTACAAGGAAAAAGTTGGAAAGGTTAGGGGAAATTCAATCGTACAAACACTCGGTAGTACTGAATTTCCCCTTTTTATCGATTGCAGCGAGCGCTAGTGGTGCAGTGTGTGCAGCTCCCAATAACGTTTCAGCATGACCAGGAAGTCCTCCATCTGGTGCAGCGGAATCATGTTGGGACCATCGCTCAAAGCCTTTTCAGGATTCGGATGTGTCTCGATGAAGAAACCGTCCACGCCGGTAGCGGCTGCGGCGCGGGCCAGGAACGGCGCAAACTCGCGCTGACCGCCCGACGAGCCTCCTTTGCCTCCCGGCTGTTGTACCGAGTGCGTCACGTCAAAGATCACGGGGGTATACTGGCGCATGATCGGCAGCGAGCGCATATCCACCACCAGTGTGTGGTAGCCAAAGCTGGCACCACGCTCGGTCAGGAATACGTTGTTGTTACCTTCGCCGCGCACTTTGTCCACGGCGTATTTCATGTCTTCGGGCGCCATGAACTGGCCCTTCTTAATTTTCACTGCCTTGCCGGTACGGGCGGCAGCTTTCAGCAGGTCGGTCTGGCGGCACAAAAACGCCGGGATCTGCAGCACGTCGGCTACCTCGGCCGCTTCCGCGCACTGGTACGACTCGTGTACGTCTGTGACGATCGGCACTTGCAGGTCTTTCTTCACGCGACGCAGAATATCCAACCCACCCTCTACACTCGGTCCGCGATAGGAACCCGACGAGGTGCGGTTGGCTTTGTCAAACGACGACTTGAATACATACGAAATATCGAGTTTCTCGCACAAGGCTTTTACCTGTGTGCCGGTCTCCATACAAATGTCGTAACTCTCGGCCGCGCACGGGCCGCCGAACAGCACCATGCGTTCGCCTCCCAGGGTGATCCGGTCGGCAATCTGTACGGTATCTTTAAACTTATCCATAGATTATTTTCTTCGTTGGTCTAAACTTCCAATATCTTATCAAACTCCCCGCGTGCCGACAGCACCAGGTCGCCTACTTCGCGTAGCACGCCACGACCGCCTTTGGCGAACGTCACCAGGTGTACACGTTCTTTGATATAGTCGAACGTATCTGCCGGACATACACTCAGGCCCGCGCGGCTGAGCGTGGTCAGGTCGTTGATGTCGTCACCGATAAACGCTATTTCCTTTAACTTCAACTTATAGTGCTTGGCGAGCTTCTCAAACGTCGAGGCCTTATCCATAATGCCCTGGTGACAGAAATCTATCTTGAGCTCGGCGCAACGCTTGGCCGTAGCGCCCGAATCGCGGCCCGAGATTGCCCCGGTCAGGATACCCGCGCGCTTCAGGTGCGAAATGATCTGTCCGTCCTTGACATTGAAGTTTTTGATCTCCCGGCCGTTCTCGTCGTAAATGATCTTACTGTCGGTCAATACGCCGTCCACATCAAAGAAGATCGCCTTGATCAGGCCCGCCCGGTGGACCTGTTCCTTGGTGTATTTGGATAAAATCTGTTTCAAACGATTTAGCTAAATTTTTTCGTGGAAAATTCATCCGAAAATTAGGAAAAGCTTTCTATTTTGAACGGAAAAGTTTGAGCCGGCCCCGCTCACGGCTTTAAACACGACATTATTATTTCCGGAACCGCCCCCACATGCGCCTAATTAAGTTCTCCGTCTCCTTTGCTATTACCCTGGCACTCGTGTATTTCCTGGACAACCGCTGGGTAATTGGCAAAGCTCCTCTCCCACCGTTGGGGAAACTGCTCGACCCGTTCCACGGCTTCTGGCAAAACATCGAACCCCGGGGCGCCCAGCCGCCCACCGAGTTGCATATACCCGGCTTACAGGACAAAGTCACCCTCGTCTTCGACAGCCTGGCCATCCCCCACATCTTCGCATCGAACGAGGCCGACCTATACCTGGCGCAGGGCTACGTCACCGCCATGCACCGCCTCTGGCAAATGGAAATTCAGACCCATGCCGCAGCGGGCCGCGTGTCTGAGATCGCCGGCCCCGCAGCCCTTGAAAATGATCGCTACATGCGCCGCCTCGGCATGACCTTTGGCGCGCAGCATGCCTTTGAAACGATGATGAAGAATGACACGACCCGGAGGATGATCGAAAAATATGCCGAGGGTGTCAACGCCTATATCCAATCGCTGCACTACAGCGACCTGGCCTTCGAATACAAACTCCTGGACTACCGGCCGGAACCGTGGACGCCCCTCAAGTCGGCGCTGCTGCTCAAGAACATGGCCTATAGCCTCTGCATGCGTGACAAGGATATCGAGATGACCAACGCCCTGCAGCTCTTCGGCCCCGAGGTGGTGGACCTGCTATATCCCGACCAGGAAGGTGTGGGCGAACCCATTGTCGACCAGCCCGGCAGTTGGAAATTTGCCAACGTCCTGTCGGACTCGATTCCGCTGGCCCTGCCGAAGGAACTGATCCAGGTTAAAAAGAAACCCGGTGCCGACCCGACGACGGGCAGCAACAACTGGGCCGTGCACGGCAGCAAGACCGCCACCGGCTCGCCCATGCTTTGCAACGACCCGCACCTGAACCTGTCATTGCCGTCGCTGTGGTATGTTGTACAGCTTCATGGCCCGGGCACCAACTGCATGGGCGCATCGCTGCCCGGCACACCGGGCATCATCATCGGCTTTACCGACTCCGTGGCATGGGGCGTGACCAACGCACAACGCGACCTCATCGATTGGTTCCGCATTACCTATAAAGACAGCACCCGCCAGAAGTACCGCCTCGACGAGCGTTGGGCCAATACGCGTGCCGTTGTGGAGACCATCCACGTCCGCGGCGAAGACGCGGTATCCGACACCGTCTATTATACCCACTGGGGGCCCATCACCTACGACAACACCTTCAAGGCCAACAACGACCACGCCGACTATGCCTTCCGTTGGATTGCCCACGATCCGTCGCTGGAGCTGTTGACTTTTTACAAGCTGAACCGCGCGCGCAGCTTCGACGATTATAAAAAAGCACTCAACACCTACCAGGCGCCGGCCCAGAATTTTGTCTTCGCCTCTGTGCAGGGCGATGTGGCCATGCGCGTACAAGGTAAATTCCCGGCCCGTCGTCAGAACGAAGGCCGCTTCGTACTCGACGGTAGCCTCCGCACCAACGGCTGGCAAGCTTTTATACCCGTGGAGCAAAACATAGCCTATCGCAATCCACCGCGTGGCTTCGTAAGCTCGGCCAATCAATACCCGGTAGACAACACCTATCCGTATTACATCACGGCAACTTCTTTTGAAGCCTATCGCAACCGACGCATCAACAGCGTATTGACCCAGGACACCAGCATTACCGTGGCCGACATGATGGCCTTGCAAACCGACAACTACAACCTCAAAGCCGCCGAAAGCCTGCCGACCTGGCTCAAGCAGCTGGACTCCACGCGCCTCTCCCCCGCCGAGATGACGGCCTTCGACATTCTAAAAGCCTGGAACTATACCAACACCGCTGACGCCGAAGGAGCCGCGTATTACGAAGCCTGGTGGGACAGCATGTATCCTAACCTGATCTGGGACGAGCTCAGCCAAGGCGATACGTTGCTGGACTATCCGACTACTTATACCACCCTCAAGCTGATGCGGGACAAGCCGGACCTGGCGTTCTTTGATATCCAAAAGACACCACAGAAAGAAACTGTCGTCGACATTGTCCGCCTGGCGTTTACCAAAAGCGTGCAAAGTATCGAGCAATGGAAGAAAGAACATGCCGGCAGCACCAAGGTGCCGTGGGGCGCGTACAAGGACAGCCGCATCAACCACTTGCTGCGCCTGGAGCCGCTGAGTGTTGCGGTCAACGCCGGCGGTAATCACGACATTGTGAATGCCTTTTCAAAGACGCATGGTCCTTCGTGGAGAATGATCGTAAGCCTGGAGAAAACCGGCGTCAAGGCCTGGGGTGTATACCCGGGTGGCCAGTCGGGCAACCCGGGCAGTCCGCACTACGCCGACATGATCGACACGTGGACGAACGGGAAATACCCCGCACTGCATTTTTTACAAAACGCCGGCCAGTCGGCCGACAAGTTTTCCTCTATTGTGCTAACACCTTCTGAACGATGAAATTCCTGCTGCAACTGATTGTCATTTTTGTATTGGCCTACGTACTCGAGTTATTCTTTCCCTGGTACGTCATTGTCGTGGCCGCTTTCTTTGCCGGGTATGTCGTGCGTTCGCGGGCAAATTTTCTCGCGGGGTTCGTGGCCATTGCCGGGCTGTGGGCGTGGAAGGCCTGGATGATCGACGGTGAAGCGTCGACGGACCTGAGCGCACGCGTGGCCCGCATCTTTACCTTGCAAGACAACACATTGCTGTTTGTCATCACGGCATTGGTCGGTGGACTGGTGGGTGGATTTGCCGCCTTGTCGGGAGCATTGTTACGACCGGCGAAGAAGAAATGGTATGAGAAAAGGTAAACTATTTCGCATCCGCTTGCGATAGTTTACGGGCAACTTCTATATTTGCACTTCCTTTTTGAAAAAGCCCGTTTTTGAGGCCAAAAGGCAAGCTTGAAAGCTTGTCGGCCCAGCAAGCGCAAAGAGGACACATAACACGGAGAGGTGGGTGAGTGGCTGAAACCAACAGTTTGCTAAACTGTCGTACTGGGCAACCGGTACCGGGGGTTCGAATCCCCCCCTCTCCGCTCGTGGTTGGGATAATGATTAAGCCAGCGCCGCCATGTTTGATTTTGAGAAATTAGAGGTCTACCAAATCGCCAAAACACTGGTGACGGATTCACTAAAGATCGTTTTCTCAAGTGAGAAGATGGACCCCTACATCAAGGATCAGTGGAGAAAAGCCTGCATGGACATTCTCCTCAACCTGGCCGAAGGTACCGGCCGGATGACGGCGGCCGACAAAAAGCATTATATTACCATTTCCCGCAGTGCGGTTTTTGAATGCGTGGCCATTCTGCAAGTACTGGGCGAATTGGGCATGATTCCCCTGGCACAAGCGCAAGACCTGTACGAGCGCTACGAGAAAGTCTCCAAAATGCTGCTCGGCATGTACAGAAGCCACACCGAGTAAGACAACAAGGTATATCCAGGTCCGATAGCTCAACTGGATAGAGCATCAGCCTTCTAAGCTGACGGTTCGGGGTTCGAGTCCCTGTCGGATCACAAGTCACTTTCTAACACAGCGATTAATTTCCCTATAATCACTGTGTTAGGTTGTCCAATTCTGGACCAACGATCCTCAGACAGTAAGGCACGAAAATCACGGATCAATGGTGCGCCAGCACCGTCCTGGTCTTTTCTGTATATCATTCTGCTGAACATTTCCGTAACTATCATTAGTCGCTAAATGATTCTGTCTATATATACACCAAGCTGCTATTTAAAAAGCGCGACGACTACGTCGAGGTCTGCGTGTATTACTCTCGCCATGGACGCAAGCTCCAGGAATCGACAGGAGTAAAAATATTGCATAAGACGTTGATCAGAAACGTCCGAATGCTATTTTCTCTCAGGGATACGAAAATAAAAGTACTCTTCGGTTTCTGGTTTCGGTTCACCGAAGAGTCTTTGCTTTAAATAGATCTCATAAGCATTATCTTGAAAGAAAAAGATTGACTGAAAGTGGTTGAATTGGTCAATATTCAAAACCGGGTATTGGTCGGTGATATCTTTTGGTAGTTCAACGATCCTTTTGTCTCCCCTCGGGGAATAGAATGTCCACATGATTTCTGCTCTTTTCGAGCCGGTATTATCCTCATAATAGAATGAGTTTTGTCTCAGTGCATAGCTCGACGCCCGCGAGACTTCGAAGGTTTTAAACGTTCTGTCGTCTAGTCGAACTTCTAAATTTTCTGGAAACGTGATGGGAGCGATCGGTGCCGTGCCGCGTTTGAAATATATCAGTTCTGAATAGTTTTGATAGACAACAGAAAGTTTTGTTGTATACCGGTTGAAATGTTCGAGGTAGGGCAACCTTCGCGATTTTGAAAAGGCAGGGAATGCTAAGCGAGTCAGTGGGTATCCGGCCACATCGTCCATCACCTGGTTATCCTCAAATGCCACCACGTTCAGTGATGAGGCAATGGCGTCCATTGGAAGGGAAACGTCGATATATTTTTCTGCCATTGTAAGATCGCCTACCTGTATTGTGTCCTGACCGCCGTCCTTGATGTCGCGTAGGAATTGGTAACGAACATTTCCGTCCATGTCTTCCATGGAAAGGAGATATTCGCTGCCGGGGTGCTCGATCGGGCAATTAAAAATCAGCGTAAATCCGTCTTTACCTTGCTCGTAAATTGATGCGCTGGTATAATTATTGTATCCATTCTTGGTTGAGACTATACCCCACATTGGTTGTAGGATGTTTGGTATCGTAATTTGGAATGTCCCATAGGATGGTGGCAATACGCGTTTCCTTAGCCCAGGCGTCAGGATCACCATAGCGCCCGTCTTTAGCTCCACGAACGATTCGATCCAATATGTGTCGGCTCGTTTTTCACTCGTGTCCACCGTCAGAATTGTGAACTGGAGATTTTCCGGGATCGTATCGGATTTCGATTGGAAGTCGAGCGTTTCGCCAGGCCTGATGGAAGCGACCTGTAAGAGATTGCCACGTGCATCATGGATCATGGCCCAATGTTGATCGCTGTTAACGGAGTAATCTGGAGGCATAATCACCTGCAAAAGATGCTGATTCGTTTTATTTCCGACATCATCGTCTTCGCAAGATAGCGTGATGCTGAGTAGGCCTATGCAATAGACGATGATGCTGCACGATCGGATGCTATGAAATGACACGTATTTTGGTGGTTCAGTGAGATGATTGTCCTTCGTATATATAGGAGAAACTAGCCTATATTAGTTTATAATTTCCGTGAAATAGAATTCATATGGTCGCGTTTGCCTTGGTTCTCCTTTTAGGGTTTCATTGATCAGGTCATCGTAGTTCCTGCCTTTTTTGAAAAATAAAGAGCGTCCATGCTGAAATTTTCCGATGTCCAGTGCAGGGTATCTGTCTGTCACTGCTTTCGGAAATTCTGATATTCTATTTTTCCCTTGAGGTGAATTAATTTGCCACGCTACGCTGGGCATACGTGGAGCATCTTCGTCGAAGTAATAGAATCCAGTTTGTCGCATTAAGTAAGTTGATTCCGGAGATGTCGAATAGTTCACTACCGATCTGTTCGTCAGAGTGACCTTCATGTCATCGGAAAGCACAATCGTCTCGGTGGGAATGCTCCCAAATTTTTGGTAGAGATAACGTATGTGGTTTTCGTAGTTTTCTTCGTTAAAATGGGCTTCAACCATCGTTGAGTAGAAAGGAAAGCGCGTTAAGAAGGGAATCTGACGAGATCGTTGGGCGTAATAACCACTAAAAGTTCCTGCGATCATGTAACTGTTATATTCCTCGGTGGGAAAATCCTCGTATGCATAGACCTGCATGCTGGAGTAGGCGCTTTGGGGCAATGAAACATCCACATAGCGGTCCACCTCAGTCAAGTCGGTTGACGCTATCGTGATGTCGCTCCCATCTTTAATCCCGTCGAAGAATTTATAAAAGAAATGTCCGCCGTCATCTTCTATCGTTAGTAAATGTGGGATATCAGGATATCCCAGATCGCTGTTTACACGTAGCTGGTACTTTTCCCACGTGCTTCCCCCGCTCATCCCACCATATTTTGAGGTGAGGTGATGGGAACGAGGTGGATTAATGTCATTTACGACAATGCGGAAGGTACCCTGACGGGAGTATTTGCGCTCATTTATTTCAAATGGCGTCAGTATGAACTCCGAGCCGGGCGTGATTTGCTGGTAGGTTTCAAGGTGATAAAAATCCTGATAAACGTCACTGGTGTCGACCGACAGGAATGTAAACTGGATGCCGGTTGGTACTTTCTTCTCTTCCGTTATGAACTCAACGGTGTCACCACTCGAAATTGGCTTTGCGTCGATCGCTTTGCCATCGGGTCCATTCACCATTGTCCAGTATTTGGCGCTGTCATCCGGATAGTCAGTGGGCATGACGACGCGTAATAAAATAGTCGGTTCACGAGGTGGGTCGTTTGTAATTGTCTCTTCGTCGTCGCAGGCAGTAGTTACCAGTATCAGGCACAAGAGAAAACAGATAACGCTGAGGGCATGTTTTGGATAAGATGACACTTGTTGGGGTGGTAGGTTTGTCGGCTTTGAGATTCCTATACGCAAGAGTTCAGGAAGACCATCTGGTATAAGAGTTTTCCAGACAAATCTATGCGATGTTTGGAAAGAGGCTTTTTCGCGGGCGTTTTGGGTTCTGAGCTTCGAGATTCAATGTTATGACAAAATAGGGTTCGAAAATGGTACTGCCAGGTTGTTCAGCAATTTGTGAGAAACTCCGAATTCCGGGCTTAAGAAAATCGCCGGCATTGAGTATTACAATTGATTCGACGCTAAATAACATCGAGGTACGCAAATTATCACTAGAAAAGATTGGGTGACCTTATAGTGTTTCTTGATTATTGTCCACCCATTGTTGTCTGCTGTCGCTACCCCCTGTCATCAAATCGTATTTCCCTTTTTCCTTCACCAGCCCTCACTGACCTATAGGCATCCATACGTTATGCAAAACGTTTCAAAAGCTTCTATGCGGCAATCCGGTCTCATTGAAGTCAGCGGAGGGTCGTACTTCTGCGGCGCGCGGCGCCGCTCAATTTTCCATCCAACGGAAGCGTTGAACGATCCATTGAGCCGCGCGACGATGTCTCGCATTTTTGTGTCCATTCAGCAATGAATCGATTCATCATCAAAAACAAAAAGCAATGGAAACGAAAACAAATCCGAAAGCAGGTCTCGACGCCCTGCTGACACCCGACAACTGTGTACTGATCTTAATCGACCACCAGGCCTTCCAGTTTGCCGGTCTGCGCAGCCACGACTCACAGACGGTCATCAATAATGTGGTTGGCCTTGCCAAAACCGCGAAGGCGTTCAATATCCCAACATTGTTTACGACTGTACTGGAAGCACGGGGCGGAAAACTCCTCAAACAACTCCAGGAAGTATTCCCCGAGCAAAAACCGATCGACAGAACCTTTATCAATACATGGGAAGATGCGCGCGTGGTGGAATGGGTGAAGAAAACCGGAAGAAAGAAGATTGTCATCGCGGCGCTATGGTCGGAGATCTGCCTGGCGATGCCGGCGATCCAGGCCGCGGGCGAGGGCTACGACGTATACGCCGTGACGGATGCATCGGGTGGTGTCAGCCTGGAAGCACACGAGATGGCGATCCAACGCATGGTCATGGCCGGCGTGATCCCGATTACCTGGAACGTATTTGCTGGCGACCTGCAGCGGGATTGGGCGCGTACTGAAACAGCTCCGGCGGTAGCACAAATTCTGGTCGACCACGGTGGAAACGTCGGCACCAGCTTCTTGTGGGAGCTGCAATTACTGGCGACACCCGTACCCGAAGAGTTGAAAAAGTAACGCTACTGTTCTTACCCCTACGAAGCAGCCCGGCAAGCGGCTTCGCAGGGGTAAATATACAGCCGGTCGAAGCGTGCCGATGATGCCGGCCAGTAGGTTTAATTGTTGTACCCTATCTTTTATCACCGGCTGATTCAATCGATTGAACGAATCGTCGCCGCGTATCCATTTTTAATGCACATGAAATAAAAAAGCCCGATCGGGAAGGTCGTTATCTATCCGTTTAATTTGCGATTTTTATGATCCTAATTCGTCGTTAGATGCGTCTACTCATACTCGTATCGCTGTTCACTTTTTTTGCCGGCACATCCGCATTCGGACAGTTGTCGAAGACAAAACTAAAAGAACTCCTGACGGAGCTTGACGACCGGGACATGTCACCGAAAAACAGGGCTACGACTCTGTTGCGTATTGCCGGCCATTTTCTGAATGTTTATAAACCCGATAGCGCGCAATTATTTCTTGACAAAACCGAGGCCATGTTGAACGAAATCCCGGCAGTTCTTACCTGGTTGACCGTTGAGCAGCAGCGAATGTACTTTGAACGCGGCAATAAGGACAGTGCGAAAAGAGTCACATTTTCGTATATCGCGGAAGTAAGAGCCCATGGAAAAGAGACCGATGCAGCCAGTATGTTCTTTCACCTGGGATATAACATGAGGAGATGGCTGCCAAAAAAAATGATTGTTCGAAGTGAAGTGTTGGCATGTTTCGATTCGGCACGCGTGTATCAACGCAAACTGGGAGCCCGTACAGCGGAGGTACAGACAATTACGGAGATTGCCGATTATTTGTATACCGAAGGGGCGTTCGCAGAGTCGGAAAAACAAATCAAAGAAGCCATTGCCATTCAAACGGCCATTGGTGATTCATCGGTTTTTATGGGCTATGAGCAGTTGCATCGTATTTACATGGCGAGAGGGCAATACACACAAGCATCTGCCCACATGTATACGTGCATCGACCTGATGCGGAAATCGGGAGACCTTAGCCTGACCGGCTTGTTTTACGCCAACCTGGCGTACATGTACAAGGAGATGGGGGATATTCGCAAGAGCATATCGTGGTACAGAACGGCGATCGGCGAGCTGAAGTCGGGCGTCGATACATACGGACAGTTCTATACAAACCTCCAGGCAGTTTTATACAGCACGGTTAATGCCCTCGCAGAGTTGCTGATGAAACAGGGGAAATCGCAGGAGGCACTCGACATGATCCACAGCCTGAAAAAAGACTTTCCACCGGACTCGCCGATACTGCAAAGTAAAATGGCCCATGGCCTCGCCTACTGCTACCAGGGACTCGGGGATTATACACGTGCGGAGCAGCACTACCGGCAGATGATCGGCCTGCTGGAGCAAAACATCCGTACGGAGACACCGGAGGTAATTGCGAAAGCGTACTACGACGTCGGGCACTTTTATACCATTGCCGGCCGGTATGAAGCGGCACGGCCCTACCTGGAAAAGGCACTGCCCGAGAGTAACCACTTCTCTACAGCCGCCATTATACGGGATACGTACCTGTCGCTTTTTAAAGTAGATTCGGCGGCCGGTCACTATCACAAGGCTATCGCGAACTTTCAAAAACATGTCCACCTGCGGGACTCGTTGTTCAATGGCCGGAAAGCGATCGAAATGGAAGAGCTCGCCCTACGGTATGAAACAAGCGAAAAAGAGAAAAGTATCCTTGACCTCAAAAGCACCGAAAAGCTCCACCTCGCCGAGCTGGATCGGATGAGCTTTACCAGGAAAGTGATCGTTGGCGGCACTGGCATACTGCTTGTGTTATTTGGTCTTCTGTTTCATCAATACAGCCAAAAGAAGCGAAGTAATGTCATACTGGAGGCCAAGCAGGATGAGATCGGTGCACAGAACCTATCCCTGCAACGGTTGGTGCGCGAAAAGGAGTGGTTGTTAAAAGAATTGCATCATCGTGTTAAAAACAATCTGCATCTGATCGCGAGCCTGCTCAACTCCCAATCGGTATACCTGAAAGACGCCAATGCGTTGCACGCCGTGCGCGACAGCCAGAACCGGGTACAGGCGATGTCACTCATCCACCAAAAACTATACATCGCCGACGACGTAGCGAGCATTGACATGCCCGTATACATCCATGAACTTGTACGTTACCTGGAAGACAGCTTCGACACGAAACATGTATTATTCAAACTGGAATTGGAGCCGGTGCATCTGAATATTTTTCATGCCATCCCGCTGGGGTTGATCATCAATGAAGCGGTTACGAACGCGATCAAATATGCATTTGCCGGGGAAGCAGAAGGAGTCATTTTGGTTGCTTTAAAAAATGTTTCCAACGAGGCGTGTATGCTCACGATTTCCGATAACGGCGTGGGGTTGCCGGCCACGGTCAGCCCGGAAAGGCCATCGTCACTCGGAATAACGCTGATGCATGGGTTAAGCCAGGACATCTCGGCGGACTTCCAGATGAACGGCCAAAATGGTGTGACCATAACCGTTTGCTTCAACAAGAACAACGTACCAACGGTAAGAATTTAAGCGCAGCGCAGTTCCTGCCGGTAGCCCGCATGTCGAAGGCCCCTTCTGTAGTGGCTAAAGTTTTCGCCTACTATCTTTTTAAAGAACTTGCTGAAATGAGACATGTCCTCGAATCCCAGGTTTACGGCGATCTCCTTCATGGAGACCAGCGGCGACCGCCCCTGGCGCTTAGCCTCCTGAATAATCCGCTGGTGAATATGGTGACTGGCGGAGAAGCCGGTCACTTTCTTGACCAGGATATTTAATCTGTTCGGGCTGATGCGCAACACATCGGCATACTGTGATACAAACCGTTTTGACAGATAGTGCTCGTCGATCAGAGACAGGAAATGTTCCACCAGCCGGGTATTGGGCGTAGCGGCGTAAAGGGTGTGTTGGGTTCCGGTTTCGCGCAGCAGTGAAACAGCCAGAATATTCAACAGCCCTTTGAGCGCGTGTGTGTGGAACTCATCTCCAAACGCCAGCTCGTGTTCTATAATTTTAAACGTAGCATCAATCACTGCGGCGGTCGACGTTGACACACGGGTAGACAACGACTTTCCATGATATAAAAACACGCGCGCGTTAAAAAGAAGATCATACGCATCGTCGCTACTGGAAACGAAACGTGCATCAAATGAAAGCACGTAGCCCTTTGCGCCTTCGGATATTTTTAATTCAAAAGGCGCGTCGGCGGGCAGGCAGTAAACCTCCGCCGCAAAAGCCGGACGCGGTTCATCATAGACGGATATTGTTCCATTGCCGGCGGCGAACCATATGATGGTCGACATGCACCGGTTATCTACCCGGTATACTTTTTCGGTCATGTGCTCGAAGGCGCATACAGACATAACGTCGTCGGAGATCACTCCCGACGTGCAGATTTCATAGGATGTTTGGCTGGCCATGGGTCGATATTTTCTACAGGGCATCCAAAAAAAGTGCCGCGTTGGCAGACTACTATCGCTCAGCGCGTTACCAGAAATGGTGGCGAGCCTTATGACGATATGCCGTGAGTGTTTGACGCAGGATGACGAAATATCGTCACGACAGCATCTGCTGCGGCAGCGTGTGCCCCGGCTGAATCAGGTAGTGAACTCGCGCCGGATGCCGAGCTTTTTGATCCGCGAGTTCAGGGTCGTCGGCGGGACATTCATCACGGCAGCGGCACCGGATGGTCCCCAGATCCTGCCTTTGCATTGCCTGAGAACCGACAGTATATACTCTCGTTCGTTCCCGGCCCAGGTCTGATGTGTTTCAGCCGGACGCGCAGACCTCGGTCCCGCGTCGTTTAAATCCTTATCGCGTGGTAACGGAATCTCTTTTATCTCTGATCCCTTTGCCTGCAAGACACTCCGTTCGATGAGATTTTCAAGCTGCCGGACATTGCCCGGCCAGTCATACTCCTGCAATTTTTGCAGCACCGGGGCGGTAATCTTTTTAACACCTACGGCCATCGCTGCCGAGAACTTATTGACAAAATGCTCGGCGAGCGGTACGATGTCTTCGCGCCTGTTTCTGAGGGCGGGAAGCTCGATGGGAAAAACATTGAGTCTATAGTAGAGATCCAGTCGGAATTTTTTTTGTGTTACCAGGTCTTCCAGGTTCTGGTTGGTCGCCGCAACGATCCGCACATTCACCTTTAACGGAGTTCGTCCGCCGACGCGACGGATTTCCTTTTCCTGCAAAGCACGGAGCAGTTTGGCCTGCAGGTCGACCGGCATCTCTCCTATTTCATCTAAAAAGACGGTTCCGTTTTGCGCCTGCTCGAAGTACCCCTGATGGCTTTCCGCCGCCCCCGTAAAGGCGCCTTTCTCGTGCCCGAACAATTCGGACTCGATGAGCGACGGCGGCATGACAGCACAATTGACCTTGATAAAGGGCTTGCCCTTACGGCTGGACAGCGCGTGGATGTAGTCGGCCACCCGCTCTTTTCCCGTCCCGCTTTCGCCGAGGATGAGTACGGACGTATCGAATGGTGCGACCTGCAGGATGGCATCAAATACATTCAAAAGCGCCTGACTGGATCCAATCATGTCTGGAAACACGGCGGCATGGTTGTTCCGTTTTTTTACAGGAGTATAGGTCTTGTCGGACCGGACAGGAGACTGGTCGTCGGTCACCACTTTTTGCGCGATCTCACGGAGGACGTTGTTGAGGTGATATACCAGCGCCAGATGGTCGACACCATAGGCGTTCGGCTTTTGATGGTATAAGCATAGTTGGACCAGATGCCCCTTGTAATAATTGATGGGGATATACAAGCATGAACAGACTTGCAGCGTCTCCGTGATTTGTTGAACCAATCCCGACTGCGCGGCGTGGACTTCAAACTGCTCTTCGTTGTAAATCGTAGCTTGCTTAAAAAACGGAACCGAGTTTGATAATGCCGTAAATCCCGACGCACTGCTTCCGACGATACCGGCGTAGCGCTCCGGATCTACCTTGCGGTATTCCTGGTAACCGATGCGTTGGTATCCTGTCTGTATACCTGCGTAGGCGTTTGAAAAGGTGTTGACCAGCATCAGGTCGAACGGAATGTGTTGCTGTAATATCTGGCAAACCTCCAGGAGATACTCGTCGCTGTCGCCGCCGTCGCCGCCTAAAAGCTCCACGAACTGATTTTCAATCAGCGAAACTTTCTTCTGCCGAGACTCGACGTTAAATGTATGTCGGTAATTGGCGATCTCGAGCGTAACAAGCATATCGCGCTCCCGAAACGGCTTGATCAGAAACCCGTACGGTTGTGTCTCTTTGGCCGTACTTAAGATTTCGTTATCAAAATTGGCGGAGATGTAGACAAAGGCGATATTCTTCTCGTGCAGTTTTTTTGCCAGGTCGATGCCCGTAGCGGGGCCTTTCAGAAAGATGTCGACCAGCACCAGCTGTGGGGCGAGACGCTCGATGGCCGCCAGCGCTCCCTCGGCCGTGCGCTCGACACCACATACTTCATATCCGGCTTTCTCCAGCATGATCTGCAGGTTATGCGCCTCGGCAAATTGATCTTCTACGATAAAAACCTTTGTCTTCATAAGCAATAAAATGTCTTAACGCGTGGACTTTATAGGAGGATTGAATACATACACAAAATCGATCCTGACCTCTACCCCACCCGGGCCGGTCGTGATCTTCAGCTTGCCGCTGATGTCGTCGGTAAAACCGCGCACGAGGGTAAGGCCCAGCGACGCGTGGGTGGCCAGGTCAAAATGCTCCGGCAGGCCCACACCATTGTCTTTAATGGCGAGGGTGTACGTATTATTCGGTTGCGAGGACAGCGAGACGCGAACGCCACCCGGGCATTCGTCCGGGAACGCATACTTCAAGGCGTTGGTAATTAACTCATTCAGGATGAGCGCCAGCGTAACCGCATGGCCGACCTCGAACGACACGCGATCGACATCCACGTGAAATACAACCCGTTCTTCCAGATCGAAGCTGTCGACGAGGTACGCGATCAGTTCCGTCACAAAATCGAACATGTCGATCGTATCCAGGTCTCCATTGATATAAAGCTTCTGATGGAGGAGCGTCATCGCCTGGACGCGGTGACGCGATTCGCGGATCACATTCTTCTCACGCGAGTTACCCAGGTAAGCCGCCTGGGACTCGAGCAGGCTCATGACGGTATGTAGATTGTTTTTTACCCGGTGATGCATTTCTTTTATAAGCCATTCTTTTTCCTGGATGAGCTTTTTCAGATAGACATTTGCGTCGTTAATCTCCTCCTGCTTCGACTGCATTTCGCGAATGGACCGCTGCTTCGAATGATAGGCCCGTAACAGCAGCACGGTAATGGCAGCAAGCAACGCGGCACCGGCCAGCGTAATTCGTTTTGAGACCTCAGCCGCCCGGACGGTTGCTTCCTGAAGTTTCTTTTCTTTTTGAAGCAATGCTATTTGCTGCCGGTCCCGTGCGGTTTCATGGCGCATTTCTAGCTCGCGGATGTACTTTGTATTCCTTTCCGAAAAGATCGAGTCCGAGACCTGATGACTCATCGACAAATAGCGGATGGCAGATGGATAGTGACCGGAGGCAGAATCTATTCTGAAACGCATCCGGTAGATATCGCGGAGCTTCAAAGCATCTTTTTCGGGTCCGATGGTCAGGTATTGCTGGACATTCATTTCCGCTTTTTTGAACTGCTTTTTTTGAATGTATAGTTTGGCAATAGTAAAATACTCATTGCGAAGGTCCACCAACCGGCCGTTGCTGGATGCCTGGTGGATGGCTTTCAAATAAAAGGTTTCGGCCAGCCCATAGTCTCCGAGGGCGGTATAACAATCCGCGAGGGCGCCGAAGAAAAGGTGTTTTCCAAGCTTGGATGCGGGGCTGAGCTGCCGGTCGGTTGCCAAGACAAAATCAAGCGCCTGCTGCGGCATATGTTGCGAGATAAGTCCCCGCGCCACCTGCCGCAGTACCGCATAGGAAAAGAACCGTTGATGGTTGTCGGGGTATTCTATCTTTCTGAACAGCGCCAGTGCCAGTTTACTATGCTTCACGGCCTGGGGATGCAGGTTGAGTTCACTGTACCACACACTGAGTGTATAATTGACTTCACTTTTATAGAACAGACCGTCTTCGCCGGTCGAATCCTGAAGCGCACGGTGCGCATATTCTATCGCTTTACTATAATTGCCCCTGCTTGCCTCGAGCTTTCCGTATTGAAAATAGGTTCGGTAGGCGTTCTTAAAATGGTACTGCTCGTGAAGAATGACCAGTTCTTTTAAAGGCGCTTCAGCCTCCTGAAACATACCCTGCTCGAGGTAATCACCGACAAGACGCTGCGTGACGTACAGTTGCATTTTTTTGTTGCCGACGCTCTTAAACAGTTCGATGCTGCGTTTATAGCGCTGAAGCTTTTTGGACCGCAGGCTGTCGATAAGCGGCGTTCTTCCCGCGAACGTGAGCCAGGCCCGCGCTTCGAGATTTTTGTCGGCAGCTTCCCGCGCCAGGGAGACGGCCAGCATGAACGTCTGATAGGCAGCTGCGAAATTGTCGGCGCGATAATAATACTTGCCCAGTGTTATGAATACTGTGTTTGTCAGGGAATCGTAGGGTCGTTTTTGCGTCAACACCCGTGCCTCCCGAAGGTATATGAGCGCGCTGTCGACTTTGGCGTTGTTAGAGTAGTCCCACTCGGTGTCGATATAATAGTCTGCCAGGTCTACCAGTATCTCGATGCGGGCGGCGACACCGGTTGTTTTTCCCAATTTGTTCAACAGGACAGCAGGCGGTAGTTCATCGCCAGCATGGCACGGAACGATACCGCATAACACCAAAAACAGCGTGAATAGATTGGCGGCCAGCTGGCCATAGAATTTTCCCGTCATATAGTGTAAAGCGCACAGCACCGGATCATGGGATGACCAGACAGTGCAGGCAACGCAGCAGCGGCAGCAGACTATCCGGTTCGCAAAGTAACAGCATGGAGCCTGCCCCCCTGTTGACACATTTATTCGATCGGTTTCCTTTTTTACACGGGGAAGCTATTGGAGCTTGCCGAATTTGCCGGCTTGGAAGTCAACGATAGCCTGCCGGATTTCCTCGTCAGAATTCATTACGAACGGCCCGTAACTAACAATAGGCTCGGGAATCGGCGCCCCCGACAGCAGCAGCAGGACGGCCGGGACGCTAACGGCAATGTCAACATGGGTCCCATCGTTCTTAAAGAGCAGAAGGCTGTGCTCGGCCACAGGTACGTCGTTGACAACAGCGGTACCAGAAATGACAAAAAGGACGCAGTTGTGATTTGCGGGTATAGGAACCGACGCAAATCCGCCCGCATCCAATTTGATATCAAATATGTTTAAGGGCGTAAATGTACGGGCAGGACCAACCGTTCCGGCGAAATCACCGGCAATGACGTTTATGACGCCCCCATTGTCGAGCTTTACACTTCCAAAGTCCTTGTTTGCAAAAATCTTGTACGCCGGCGGCACATACTTGAACCGGCGGGGCAGGTTCACCCACAGTTGTACGATCTCCAATGCACCGCCCCGCTGGGAGAAATGAGCTTCATGGTATTCCTTATGGAGCACACCGCTTCCGGCGGTCATCCATTGAACATCGCCGGCGCGGATGATACCTTCGTTGCCCGCGCTGTCGCTATGCGCCAGGCTACCTTTATAGGCGATCGTAACGGCCTCGAAACCCTTGTGCGGATGGGGTGCAACGCCGCGCGCCACGTCGGAGGGACCGAAGTCATGAGCAGGATTATAATCCATCATCAGGAACGGACTCACCCGCTCCTGCGTCACGCCGTATCCAGGTATCACGTTGTATACCCGGAACCCATCGCCGATCATTCCGGGAAATGCTGGTTTTGATAAAATTTGATCAACGGATCTTCGCATAGTGATTATCTGGTAGCGTGCAAAGCTAATATTCACAACCGGCTCCGTATTGACGATATTTACCGGAATGATGTATATATCATTGCGCTAAAATCTCTGACAGGGCCATTAAAATGCTGTAAAGCCGCCGTCGACAATAAGCTCGGCACCGGTGATAAAGGAGGCATCGTCGCTGGCAATGAACAAGATACTTGTTGCTATTTCCATCGGATCTGCCGCCCGGCCCATGGGTGTATGCGAAAGGGCCATTTTCCGGAATTCTGCTGCGCCGGGCATATCATTTGTCATCGGGGTGGAGACAAAGCCGGGGTGTACCGAATTTACGCGAATGCCTTTCGCTGCCATCTCGATGGCGGCACCTTTGGAGAATAGGCGGGTACCGCCTTTTGAGGCCGTATAGGCGTTGGCGCCTGCGTTGCCTGTGATGCCTGCAATAGATGATACATTTACAACGGAAGCGCCTGATTTCAGAAATGGCGCTACTTCTTTCAGTCCCAGGAATTGGCTTACCAAGTTTACGTTTATTACCTGCTGAAATTCCGCTTCTGTGCGATCAGCCAGACCCAGGGCGAGGTTTCCGGAGATCCCCGCGTTGTTCACCAGGATATCGATCTTCCCGAAGGCTGACACGGTCGACTGTACCAGGTCCCGCCACTGACTGGCGGACGACACATCGAGCACGAAGTGCATAGCCAAACCGTTAGAGGACTCAATCTCGGCTACGACGTCCAGCAATTTATCCGGGTGAGGGCCCGCCACGACAACCGACGCACCTTCGTGTGCAAACAGTAAGGCTGTCGCTTTTCCAATGCCCGTTCCGCCCCCGGTAATGATGGCGACTTTTCCGGCCAATCTCCCGTTCGTGCTTTTTTTTCTCATGATTATTCTTGATGTTAATAGTCTACTTAATAATTCCCATAATCGGCACTATGCAGCCGCGGACGTATGACCGGAGTAGATCAAATGCCCCTTCCCTATCAGCGAGCTCCTTTGCCAGCTGCTGTAATTGATGCCACAATAGTTTTTAAAAAATCTGCTGAAATGAGCCGTGTCATAAAAGCCCAGCAGCGAGGCGACCTGTTTCATCGAAAGGCCCGAGTATAGGGCATGGCGTTTGGCTTCTTTAATCAAATACTGCCGGATGTGGTAGCCGGCGGGAAACCTCGTTACGCGCTTTACCACAGCGTTCAGATGGTTGGGACTGACACACAGTTCGTCAGCATACTGCGACACCATCTTTTGGGTTGTATGCTGTTGTTTGATCAGCGTCATAAATCTGCGAACGAGTTCTTGCTCGCGGTCGAAGGATATGACGATCTCGTCCTTGTTGACATAACGGGACAGGTACACTAAAAATACCTTGAATAGTCCGTTGAGAATTTCTCCGCGCAACATATAGGCATGCCGGGCCTCTTCGATGATCTTCCGTAAATTTTCTTCCAGATCCGCCTCTGGACGAATGGAACATATATTGCCGCCCTGGCCAAACTGATCGAGCAGGAACGGAAATTTCACCGAACTTTCGAGGTCGCACAAAAAATCATGGTTGAAGGACAGATAATACCCCCGCGATGTGTTGTCGAGCGTTATTTGTCGCGGTTGCCCGGGTGTGATAAAGTAGAGGACTTCGCCGGCGAGTGAAATCGTTTGGGTCGTCGTGCGGATTTGCCCGCGCCCTTCCTTGAGCCAAAGGACTTCAAATTGTCCGTTCCCGTCTGTTGTGGAAGCGGCCAATAATTCTAAATGCTCCTGCAAAATTCCGACGCGGAATTTGCAGTCGATGTTGCTGTAATACGTGGGTTTGTCAGCGTTGACGGAGTTGAGTCGATGATTCATAAGCAGGGTAAATTGACATTCGCTATCGGCCAGGTGCCAACATTGATGCCACGTTACATTTGCCTGATGTTCAGATTATTGCCGGAAAGGTCATCGTAAAAAACCACGAAATGTCGTTGCTTTTCGGTTCGTGGTATTTTCAAAGGTGTATGAATAGTCTGGTTAGCTAAACTCCCGTTTACCGCCCCGTGTGATACGCTTGATACCCAGTTTTTTTATTCGGGAATGCAGCGTAGTAGCAGGTATGTCAAGGATCTCGGCAGCGCCACCCGGGCCGCTGACGCGGTGTTTACATTTAATGAGTGTAGCCAGGATGTGATCACGTTCATTTTCTTCGATCGTTTTACCCGATCGGGTAGTCGTGGCGGCAGCAGGCAGGTCGAAAGTCCAGGGCAACGGAACGTTTTCGATAACATCGCCACGCGATAACAGCGACGCCCGCTGAACGTAATGCTCGAGTTGCCTGACATTACCCGGCCATTCGTAGTCCATCAACTGGTTCATGAGTTGCGGACTGAAACGGATGTTTTCGCGGTTTGGCGAGTATTGTTTTACAAAGTATTCTGCCAGCAACGGAATGTCTTCACGTCGTTCACGTAACGGCGGCATATGCAGCGGGAATACGTTCAGGCGATAGAATAAGTCCATACGAAAACGACCGGCGGCCACTTCCTTTCCGAGATCTTTGTTCGACGCCGCGATTACGCGTATATCGACCTTGATAGTCGAGCGACTGCCGATCCGTTCGATTTCACGTTCCTGGAGAACCCGCAGAAGCTTGACCTGTAACTCGAAAGGCATTTCACCAACCTCATCCAGAAAGATCGTTCCACCAGACGCCTGCTCGAACTTTCCGATATGCCGTTCTGAAGCGCCTGTAAACGATCCCTTTTCGTGACCGAAGAGTGTTGATTCGATCAACGTAGACGGCAGCGCGCCACAATTGACCTTTACCAAAGGCTTGCCATGCCGGGGAGACATGGCGTGGATAGCATCTACGATCAGTTCTTTTCCGGTACCGCTTTCGCCGTAAATCAGCACAGAAGTTTCTGTCGGGGCCACGATGCCCAGGTATTCGAGGGTTTCTTTTAGCCTGGGACTGTTCCCGACTATTTTTGATGTGAAGGGAGCGGTGGCAGCACGTTTGCCCGCCTCCTTCCTGACGACCTGGCGCACGCCATGTTTGTGCATATACTGCGCTATTTCGAGCGCTACCAGAACATCCTTCTCCCGGAAAGGTTTGACCAGAAAGCCGTACGGATGCGTAGACTTTGCCTTTTCCAGCACGTCGGCATTGGAGTTGGCGGAAAGAAAAATAAAGGCAACACCTTTTTGTTGCAGCACAGCCGCAAGATCCAGCCCTGTTAACGCACCGGAAAGAAGGATATCGACAAGAACCAGGTCCGGCTTTTCATGATCAAGAATTTTCAACGCCTCATCCACCGAACGCGCCAGAGAGCAAACCTGGTATGCAGCCTTCTCCAAGATCAGTCGAAGGCTGTTCGCCTCGACAAATTGATCTTCCACGATAAGTATTCGCCCCTTCATGATGTCTTAACGCATCAAAGAGCGAATCTAAATGATTCTCTTAACAAAAGTATAGCGCACTTCTTAAAATTGTTCCGGCGACGATTGCACAACGAACGCATTGCCTCCATTTTAAATAATCAAATTCGTCCCGGTAAGCGGGCAATGGTCTTGCTCCATGCCCGCAAGTATAGCAAGTAAGCAGCTCGCTCGAATGGTGTTATACAAAACCATCATGATAATATCCAGTGATAACCGGCCTGTGGCAGTATACATTTGTGTTTCACGACACCCTACATGAAAGTCACATCGAACAACAGAAGTATCAGACACTAAATTTAAAAATGATATGGTAATAGGAACAATTGGAGCTGGAAGAATTGCAAAAGCATTTGTCGGGCACGTCGCGAAGGCGGGCTATCAGGTAATCATGAGTAACAAGTCGGGTGCAGATTCCCTGCGTGAAATTGCCGCAGGTTTCGGCACGAACGTTTCTACCGGGACGGTAGAAGAAGCAGCGAAGGCGGATGTTGTGTTATTGTCGATCCCCTGGGAGGAGATTCCCCGCGTATTGGGCCCGTTACGATTTACAGACAATCAGATTATTCTCGATACGAATAACGCCATCCAGTTCCCGGAATTTAAACCGATGGACCTCGGGGGACAGGTCTCTACTAAAATAGTCCAGTCATATGCAAACCACGCAAAAGTGGTAAAGGTATTTAATACACTCGAGGCATCAACCCTCGCACAGAATCCGAAGGAAGCGGGCGGCAATCGTGTGGTGTTTTTGTCCGGCGACGAACCTGCATCAAAGGAAAAAGTAAAAGCACTGCTAAAAACTCTCGGCTTCGCCCCCGTCGATCTGGGTGATCTCGACACCGGCGGAAAGATCCAGACCTTCGGCGGACCTTTGTCGGGGTTGAATCTGATCCGGTTATAGGTTCAAAGACCTCCATCGCTGGCGGTTTGACATCTTTTTTGAGTTCGGAAAGAGTTAATCATTTTTTTAAGAATGGGAACACTTCTAAATCAAAGTATGGCGTGCAATGTAACACAGTCAAAAAGCCTGGTTCTACCATGAAAATAGTTTCGCTGGATCGGATCTTTGGAATGGATAGCGGGGAACAGGGCGAAATGGTATATACCGTGGCCCTTATAGTGAATGAACAAGCGCCGCGAGGTAACACAACCATTTACTCAGACGCCGCATCCGGCGATTCGATTATTTTCCTTCATTCCAAAATTGACACACCTCACGAGATACCGTTGGAAGGGGCTACAGGTTTTGCGTACGAAATTACAGATGAGTATCTCGCATCTTCCCCTGTGACGCGTTTGATGCTACTGCGATTATTAAATGGAAATTCACACTGGTCTTATCAACTCGACGCCGCTGAAAAGGCAAATGTTCGCAAAATATTGGAGCGAATCTCTTCTGATCTGTCATCAGACTACCGGTTCAAAAAAGACCTGGTACGAACGTACATCCTGGAACTGATCCACTACGTTGCAAAAATTGCTTCGACTTCCTGCGACCCGCGTGCGCAGTCGTCGAAGCTCAGAATAACGCAACGTTTCCTCAGTATGCTGGAAGCGCAATTTTCGCTGACGGCCACATCCCGGCCGTCGATGCAATACTCTGCGAGCGACTTTGCTGAACATCTTTGCGTGCACGTCAATCATCTCAACCGATCCGTGAAGGCCGTTACGGGCAAGACGACATCGAGGCTGATTTCAGAACGCCTGCTGAAGGAGGCATGCCGGTTACTCGCCGAAGGGGACCGAACCATTGCTGATGTCGGCTATTCACTTGGTTTCGATCAGCCCGCGCATTTTACGAACTTTTTTAAAAGGCTCACGGGCCAGCCACCATCGCGACTGCAACTGGCTGATCGGAGTTTGATATCCGCCTATGGTCAGGAAGAACATCTACTTTTTCCACCTGCAACTTGGGCAGAGCGTTGTACCGCGTTACCAGGTCATCATCCAAAACTGCGTGTGGCGGAAACGTCACGGGTACTAACGTTGTCGACTAGCGATTCGTAAGTAGCACTCCTTTTCATGATGGAATTTAAACGAGCAAGCCCGCCATTGAGGCGGGCTTGCTCATAATTATAGGAAAGATTATTTAACCTTCTCCGGCGCCAACTGGGAAAGCACCAGGTAGAAATCGAAATAAGAATCCGCGCGGATAATTTTGCCGTTTTTCAATCGGTAAACGTCGCAGAAATCTGTTTCGAGTGAAGCACCACGGGGCTCCAGTACGCCAGCAGGCGAATGGAAGACTCCCTTATGAGTGCCGCGTCCTTTTCCCCTGGCAATGACATAGTCACCCATGCCCACAAGGCTCTGGACTTCACAGGTAGCATCTGGAAAAATATCGAACCAGCTCTTCCAGGGATCGTGAATCGCATTGACTCCCTTTGTAGTGACGTTAAAAGGAACATCCAGCCATTCGCTGGCCGGATCACCCAAACTGCGAATATAATCCATGTCTTTGGCGTTAACGGCCTCGTAAAGTTTTTTGATGATTTTTTCGTTTTCCGTGAGTTTTTTCTCTTGTGCGTTAGTCTGAATTATCGCGATAAAACCGATCAGAAAAAGAAATACAGACATCCTGGTGAAATGGGAATTTTTGTTCATATAGATATTAAGTTAAAGAATGATATAATGAAATCGAAGTTCGTACGACAGTATGAATTGCAATCATCGATACAAAACTATCCAATCGATAGATCGCGAACCTATCGACAATCAAACAGATGCTTGCAAAAAACAAACATTATCAAAAACCATCATGCGGCAGGCGAGACTATAAATAAAGAGGACCTTCTGGCCGAAAGCGAAAGCCCCATAGCTGAACGCGGGTAGACCGATTTAACTTCCCCGTTATCGAAAGCTGTTTGATGGATGTAAGTATTTGTCTGAACAACGCAAGTACGGTGTTTACAGAACGCAATATTTTTGTTCCATAAACGAAGGGGTATAGGTGTATCTAAACACCTCTTCTATTATCAACCAAAAATATATACGATATGAAACTCGAAAAGAAAGTTGCATTGATCACCGGCGCATCCAGTGGCATCGGTGAAGGAGTCGCCCGGTTACTTGCCGCGAACGGCGTTCGGGTGGGGCTTGCTGCGCGCAGAACGCAGAAGTTAAAAGCGCTACTGGCGGATATTGAAAAAGAGGGCGGTGAAGGTATCGTTCTGGAAATGGATGTAACGAATCCCGAAACGATCCATGCCGGCGTAAGCAGTTTATTAAAAAAGTACGGTCAGATCGATATTCTTGTGAATAATGCAGGTATAATGCCTTTGTCGGATATCGAAACGTTAAAGGTGGAAGAATGGCACAAAATGGTGGACGTAAACATTAAAGGGCTCTTGAATACAACGGCGGCCGTGTTGCCACAACTCATAAAACAAAACTCAGGGCATATTTTCAACTTGTCTTCGATTGCCGGCAGAAAGCTGTTTACCGGCCTGAGCGTGTACTGCGCTACGAAGCATGCTGTGGCGGCATTCTCCGATATTATGCGAATGGAATTGTCAGCCAAATATAAAATCCGTGTAACTTCGTTACAGCCTGGCGCCGTCACCACGGAACTATATGACCAGATCACAGACGCAAAGTATCGCAAGAATATGGATGATCTGGCCAGACAAATGACATTCCTCACACCCGAGGACATCGCCAATAGTGTGCTCTATGCGGTGCAGGCACCCGATCATGTAAATGTTTCCGAGATTTTTATTCTCCCCACCGAGCAACCCTGGTAATCTGTTAATGGCGCACGATGAAGCGCAGTCCACGTCGCTCGAGTCACGTGTACGCAAGGGCCGTCTTAAAAAAAGACGGCCCTTTACTTGCTCTTGCCTAAAGTCCTAATGCTTTCCTCCTGCCTTCGGCAGCGCCAAAAATACCGGCGCATAGTCTTTCGTAAACTCCTCAAAGCTCCTCGCCTTTTTTCCAGTGATTTCTTCTACGCAACCATTAACAAGACTTGCCTCCTGGCGACTATAATGCGCGTAGTCCTCCAATAATCCATCAGCCTGCCATTCCGGAAATCCAAACTGAAGCAAAGCCGCTCTCATCTGCTGGGGAGGAACGTCAATAAATTCGATCCTGCGACCAAGTGCCGTCGAAAAACATTCAGCGACGAAGTATATACTCCAACGGTTGCTTTATAGGGCCTAAAACAATAGCACCGTCAATGTCAATGGCGCTGCCCACCGTGGATTTCAAACCTATCGGACTACCAAGGCTAAATACCATCATCGTTTGAAAAGTTGGCACGAGGGTCTTGCGGATTGCCTGATCCGTCCCGTTTCTGGCGACATAAAAATGAGTAAACAAATCCTTAAAGGCATCCGGCGCCTCAAGTCGCTCGCTGACATAGTGTGTATTTAAGTCCAGCATACTTTTAACATGACCTTTAGGATTTCTGAATTAATCAAGCTGAGCAAAAACCTTCCCTAACGACGTTCTGGCCTCGTCCAGGGATAGCGGCTTCGTAATGACTGCCGCGGCGCCGAGCTGCATACATTGCTCAATATCGCGGGGGCTTACACCGGTTGAGTAAACATATACAGGAATCGCTTTCAATGTCTCGTCCCCTTTCAATGCTTTAAGGCAGGCCTTACCATCCATGGTTGGCATATTAACATCCAAAAAGACCGCGTTCGGGAGGACTGTCAGCTCCTGCAAGATTTCGATGGCCTGGAGGCCATTAACCGCATTCAACGCCGTCGCCTTGGGATTGAATTCCTGGAGTATCTCGGAGAAAAAGTCGAAGTCCTCGATGTCATCCTCGGCATAAAGAATCAGCATTTCTTTTTTTTGTCAAAGGTAGTAAATTCCGTCCTGGTGATCATTAAACCTATTCCCCGAAATCACTGGCTGCAACGCGAGGCACTGAGCGTCATAGGCCGAGTGACCATGGAAGTATATACCTATTTTAACAATTCGGTAGCGGAAACCTCCCGAGCCATTTCTACATACCTGCACAAGGCATTTGCCCATCGCATCTGATCAATTGTCCGACAATCCGGCTGAAGCAACCCGGGATTGGCTACGAGGATACAAATACACCTCGCCCGACTGGTGGCAACATTCAGTCGGTTCGGATTAAAAAGAAAACTCATTCCCCGGGGTGCATCTTCAACCGTAGAGGACGTCATGGAGTAAATAACCACGGCTCCCTCCTGTCCCTGAAACTTGTCCACCGTACCGATTTCAATTTCTGGTAAACGTTCGCGAAGTGCACTTACCTGTGCATTAAAGGGCGCGACGATGAGAATATCTTTTCGCGTGATCTGCTGCTCCGCCCCTTCTTCATTTGTCCAACGTCCGCCGGCTAAAAGCTTTCCTACAATGGCAGTGATGGCATCCACCTCTTCTTTTGACTTACTTTGGCTTCCTTTGTGTTGCACGGGGACATAATATAGTCCGGCTCCATCAAAGGGCGTGCGCCCGGAGATCGTCTGCTTCTCCAGTCCGGGCAAGGATTGCAGTTTGTTCTCATAAAATATTTCAGATGTAAACCGGCAGATGTCGGGGTGAAGCCGCCGGGTGATACCGAGGAATAAACCCCTTCCCTCAGGTATCGTGAAGTGCCCTTCCAGCAAATATGCAAGCGCTGCAACATCACTCCCTTCGGGGTGGGTCCCTTTCTGCGGCTGCTCCAGTTGTTGCGGGTCTCCAAGCAAAATGAGGTTCCTGGCAGCGCGTGATGCCGCCAGCACATGGGAAAGAGACATCTGGCCAGCTTCATCAACAAACAAATAGTCTAATGTCTCTATTGAAGTCTTTTCTGCCCAAAGCCACGCTGTTCCACATCCGACACTGCCTTCGTTTAACGCCGCGATCACTTTCTCGGCTTTTGTCACTTCAACAATTCCGTCCGGGCAGACATCCGCTTTCGCGCTAACTTTATGGACAAAGCTGATACCACGACCAGCTTTTGATGCTTCTTTAAGCGTTGCAAGTGAAAGATTGCGAATAACCTTGTGGCTAACGGCTGTGATTCCGACTTTCTTACCCGACCTTACCAATTCAACAATCATCCTGGCTCCCGTATAGGTTTTACCCGACCCCGGCGGACCCTGAATCGCCAGGTAGCTTTTGTCGAGATTGAGCGCTATGCGGATCGCGGCATCCACGACATTTTCACCCGTCCGTACAAAGGCCCCCGTGGTCCCATCGGATAGCTTAGGATCCCGCTTCATGAGCAAATCCTTCGCCGCGTGATCCGGCCAGGTATGTCCTAATCCATGTTCAATAACATCATTAGCAAGGTTTAGCAGCGATACTTCGAGTGTGCCGGAAGCGATAATGTCTCTTACATGTACAGAGACCGGATGAACTTCACCGGTTTTTCCTGTTTTCTTTATATCAATGGTATAGTTCTCGAGCGAAATAGCTTTGACAGATCCCACATCATCGCCCTGCACTTCTACCAGCATGTCGCCCTCGCCGATACTCAGTTCTTGTGGCGGGAAAGAATAGCGATGTGTTACGTTCTTTTCCCCCTTCGCCCGGGGAAGCTCAGCAACAAGTTTCAAACCTGATATCGCGTGCCGCTCCTCCAAAAGATCTTCGTGCTCCAATTCATGAATACGAAAGAACTCCCAGTATGCGCTTTTCAGTTCCCGTCTGAAATATTCAACCTGGTGTGCCAAAAGCCATTTAGCACGATGCTCGCTGGTCCACGTTGTCCTGTCGTCCGGCAACTTTTCCACCAATGCTTTATAAATTGCTTGCGAACGAATATCCAACTGTTGTATTTCCTCACCGGCCTCGCCTGTTCTCAATTCAGGCCGTTCAAACTTTGTTCCGGTCAGCGCACTATCAGAACGTAAATTCTCTAACCATCGATGCAGTGCTTCGGTAGCAAAGCAGTCATCTTCGTTATATACCTCGACGGTTTGGGCAGTTTCATGCGGTAGTGATTTAAAATCATGAAGCTCCAACGCGATCTCGACCGACTTTCTTGCCACACTGGCATCGTGCAGCGCCACCTTCCGGGTATACGGGGTAAACCTCTCGAGCTCTTTCAGCGAATATACCTCCACACTGGCAAGTAACGACTCTTTAAAGACGGCGTGCAAGTCAATAAATCGTTCGGCGCGAAGTAGCCTATCTACCTCCTGTTCAAACCGCGCATGTACCCGCGCCAATCGCTTGATCGCGGAAGGTTCATACGGCGCAAAGTGATAAATATACATCTTTGGATACTGCTTCCATCTGGCCGTTATGAACTTCATAAATTGCTCAAAGGCAAGTCCCTCTTCCTTCCGATTCGTCGACCATAGTCGTCGATATACCAGCTCCCCATTTTCCTTATAAACATATCCCAGGATGTATTCAAGTCCTCCGTCCTCGTAAAAAGAATCGCCTTCGATATCGAAGTAAACATCTCCTTCATCAGGATCCGGCAACCGATTTAACCCGCGTCCAGGCTCTATCGGCTGAATATTATAGAGCAACTTTGCCTGGTTTCTACCATCTAACTGTATACTGGCCTGACGTTGCTTTTTATCGAGTGTTTCTTTATTGCCACGTTCCGGACGTGCAAGCTTGTCTGTCGTTGCGAACTGTTCCAATGTAGTGATCTTCTGTCTTTCGAGCTCGACGATCTGAAGCGATCGTATGCCGGCTACGAGTGAAAGATGATCGTCATCATGGCGCTTCTGGTCGCATAGGCGCCACCAGCTGCAGATCGAACAGTGCTCCGAAATGTCGGGGTATGTTGGCAACGCCGGTCGGGTTATCGTGTACTCCAGATTCTTCCGAATCAAATTATAGTAGGCCCGGAATTCAGCAAAGCGATAGGATTCGGCGGGAAATTGCACACCTGGTTTTACAATGTGCATCTTCTCCGGGGCGTTATCCTGAAGCAGCGATAACAACTCGGAGTACAAACACAACTGCAAAATTGCGGAGGCCCTTGTATTTTGTGACAATTTAGTATCCTGCACTTCGTACGACCAGTCTCCGAATTTACTTCTCCCCGGCACTTTCAGAAGTACGTCCGAATACCCCGACCACTTTCCCGCCTCCAGAAAAGCCTGGACAATCACATCCTTTCCCTCCTTCATTGCCTGGAGCGTAGCCTCCAACGGTTGTCCCTTTAAGTATATCCACGAAAGACCTTTCGTTTTCAAATATTCGACATAGGCCGCTTCATGTTCCTCACCGCGTTTTATGAGTACTTCTAGTGAAGGGTCATGCCAGGAAGGCCTCGGTATTTCCCTGGCAGCCACTCGTCTGTTCAGCTGGGTCAAATGCTCGCAACTTAGGTGATTGGACAAATCTGTTGCAACCAGATGGATATCGTCAGAAATATATCGCATAAGCATGTTATTTGTCATCCGAATGCTCCGGTACGAGAGAGAAATATTCTTCTAATACATGCTCCACCATAGGGCAGGGCCGGTAAGACAAGATAATAATAAAATCCTTCCGCACGGATGTTAACAGATCTGATGCTCCGGTTAGAGCCCAGACCACGTTGAGCCGATTGCATGCGGACGAAATCCCCACTGATGGCCTCCTGCTACCGCCTGTACTTCCCCCACATGTTTGGAAAACATTATATTACTTTTTTTATTAACCGAAGGTACAACCGGACCAACGAGAATTTGTGCGTGCATAGGTCGCGGTCAACACATGGAATATTTTACTTGATGATATGAAGGTACTACGACTGTCCCCAAGAACCCGAGAGAAGCTGATCTTTCGGGGTTTAGCTGTCGCGCATTTAGGCTTATTGATATTACTGTGGAGCCGGTGTTCACCGGGCGATACGAAAGCCTCGCTTCCCAAGGGTGACCCTGACAATGGAAAGCTTGCGTTGGCTGACGGCTTCGAGGCTTTGGTGGTGGTGGACAGCGTGGGCCGGGCAAGACACCTGGCCGTGAACGACAACGGCGATATCTATGTGAAGCTCCGCAACGTGCCCCCCCAGGGTGGGACGGTGGCCCTGCGCGATACGACAGGCGACGGCAAAGCCGATATTGTGAAATACTTCGGTACGTACAAAGACCCGAGCGCATACGGGACCGGTATGCGCATATACAATGGCTATATCTATTATGCGTCCACCGGTGTGGTATACCGGAGCAAGCTCATTCCCGGTCAGCTCCTGCCCGATACGATGGCCGAGCCCATGGTAATCGATGACGCTTACCGGGCCAATCCCCGTGGAACGGAGCACATTACAAAGCCGATCACCTTTGATGACAAGGGGCACATCTATGTTCCCTTTGGCGCTCCCGGCGACGTGTGCCAGGAAGAGAACAGAAGGCCCGGAGCTCCCGGTATGTTTCCTTGCCCGCAGCTTGACATTCACGGCGGTGTCTGGCAATTCGATGCCAACAAGCCCGGACAGATTCAGGGTGATGGAAAAAAATATGCTACCGGCATGCGAAGCCTGGTGGCGATGGCCTGGAATTTCGAAGATGGCAATTTGTTCGCCGTTCAGCACGGACGCGATGATTTTGCCAGGACGTGGCCGGGTCTTTACTCACCCTGGCAAAGCGCGCTGCTCCCTTCGGAAGAGTTCTTCCGGATTACCGAGGGTACTAACGGCGGCTGGCCCTACTATTATTTCGACAACATGCAGGACAAGAAAGTACTGAACCCGGAATATGGCGGCGATGGCAAGAAGGCCGACGGCGCTGACACGGTAGCCCTACCCCTCATCGGTTTCCCCGGACACTTTTCACCCAATGACCTACTTTTCTACCGCGGCGATCAATTTCCTGCACGCTATAAGAACGGCGCGTTCATCGCCTTTCACGGCTCCACCATACGGGCGCCCTATCCGCAAGGGGGATATTTCGTAGCATTTGTACCGATGAGTGGCGGAAAGCCGTCCGGCCCCTGGGAGGTGTTTGCCGACGGGTTTGCGCAACTGGATACGATTGTCAATACGTCCGATGCGAAGGCGCGGCCCATGGGGCTTTCCGAAGGGCCTGACGGCTCCCTTTATGTAACTGAAAGCGTGAAGGGCAAGATCTGGAGGATCATGTTCAAGGGCGACAAGGCAGCGTTTGGCGAGCAGCAGCTGGCCGGAATGGCAACCCGGAAACAAACAGCCACGAACATTAAGCAACCCGACGAGAAGAAAGACAACCTGTTCAAGGATACGCCGGGCTCTATCGCTTACACCCAATACTGTGCTTCCTGTCACCTGCCCGGCGGCCAGGGCGATGGCAACCGGTATCCGCCACTGTTCGGTTCGAAATGGGTAAGCGGCCCGAACAAGACGCTAATCGAAGTTGTACTGAAAGGACTTACAGGGCCGATAGAGGTAAGGGGCAAGACATATGATGGTGTGATGCCTGCACATGCTTTCCTTTCCGATGCGCAGGTGGCCGATATTCTCAGCTACGTGCGTGCCCGGATGACCCATGGCGGATCGGCCATCAAGGCAGAAGAGGTGCAAGCGGTGCGAGCGGGATTGAAATAGATTCACATCTCCGAATGTTGACGAAGGGTTTCTCGCTACTAGAGCGTTTTTCCTTCTCCGTCCGTGTAGTCGATGACCTCTACCCCCAGCTGCGCGGCCAGACTTTTTACTTGCTTCACAAGCCGGTGTTTGCTCTCCCGTGTAACAAGATGTATTTTTTTGGTTTCCGAGAAACGTAAATAAGCGTCGTACACATCTTTCCTCAGGGTTGTTGTGTAAACCCGCGCATACATATTCTGAACCGTGTGGCTCTTTTTTATGAACAGGTAATCGATTTTCTCGAACGAGGCCGGCTTACCGTGCTTCATTCCCATTATCCAAACATAGTCGTGGTAAACCCGTTGATCGAGGTCGATCATCAGTCGGTAGTGTGTGGTGAAAATCAGTGCACTACCGATCAACAAGGCGAGGCCAATCAGAAAATGAAAAAAAATCACTATCCCAGCTAAAAACACCAGCGCGATGCCCATAATATTTATTGTCCACGGGAAAAAGGGAGATGTCTTAACGTCGATTTTCATTTGAGCCAATTATATACTGCGCCGACTGGGATAATATGGATGCCATCAATATACTATAAAGTAATCAAAGGTAACGCAAATTTTGCCTCGACTGTGACCTTTTGAGCATTCTGCGTTATGGGATAAACTTAATTCTATGTCAGCCATCACTAACGTTACCCTGGCGTTTCCGTGTTCGGAAAAGCTGGAGACTCCCGCCGAGGGAGGATTCTACTGTGCCAGGTGTGCCCATGCCATTACAGATTTTCGCTGCCAGTCGGCAGAGGCCTTACAGCTTGCCCTGCGGCAAGCCAGGGGGAAACGGGTGTGCGGCATTTTTAATCGCGACCAGCTGAGTGCCCGTTTTCTGCGCCGGGTGGCGGCTGCGTCGGTGGCGACTACTTTGGCGGCGACAGCGTGTACGTCGCGACAGGATGTGCAGGAAGTTACCGGAGAAATAGCCATGCCACCAGCCCTCACCGTCGAGGAACAACCGACGGTGGATACGTTGCCTGTGCCAACGCTTTCGCTTATTAATATACCCAGTGTGGATGTCGAACCAATAACGATGGTCGAGTCGACAACGGGTATGCCCGTCATGGAAGAGACGCCCGAGTTGGCTATCTGTGAGCTGAACGGCGCCAGGTTTCAGGAGATATTAGCGCGGGAAGTCAACCAGCATCCGGAGCAGGAAGATGTCGAAGGAGTGGTTCGGATTTCGGTTACCATTGATGCCGAGGGCGTGCTGGGGGATATGGGGGTTGTACAGGGGCTGACGCCAGCCGCCGACCGCGAGGCGGTGCGTGCACTGACAGCCGTGGCGAGTTATCTCTATTTCGAGCAGACTCGTGGGGAAGACGGCGCGCCGGGTGGGCATAAAGCCGTGGTGACGGTGACATTCGGAGGCGGTACGCCGCACGAGGAGTAAGAGTGAGAGGTATAACTCGGCTCATTGTTTGCTGGGGTGTGGAAGCCAGTACTATAGCGTTGAGGGAGAAACTGGAGCAAGCCGGCGGGAAGCGCGTGTGTGGTATTTTATCCGAGATAATCTCTTAGTACGTGACTTCTGGACGATTGCTTGAGCCTGCGGATACCCTTTTCCTTTATTTGCCTGACGCGTTCGCGGGTGAGATTGAACCTAAACCCTATGTCTTCCAGGGTCATGGCAGGCAGACCATTAAGTCCGTAGTAGAGGGATATGATATCGGATTCCCTTGCCGTCAGCGTAGAGAGAGAACGCTGGACATCCTGGCATAAAGACGTAGCGATCAACGTTGAATCCGGTGCTGTTCCGGATTCGTCCTCCAATACATCGAGTAGTCCGTTCTCTTCTCCCTGTATGAAGGGGGCGTTGATGGAAACGTGGCGCGTTCCTATTTGAGCTGTTCTCTGACTTCTTCCGGGGCGACCTCCATGACCTCAGCCAGTTCTTCGGCAGACGGGTCGCGTTGAAACTTCTGTTCCAGCGTGGCAAATGTCTTGTTGAGCTTATTCAGTGAAGCTCCCCGGTTTAATGGAATCCGAATGACACGGGATTGTTCGGAAAGTGCCTGCAGAATAGACTGGCGGATCCACCATACCGCATAGGAAATGAATTTGAACCCGCGCTTCTCATCGAAACGGATGGCGGCTTTCATTAGCCCGACGTTTCCTTCATTGATCAAGTCTCCCAACGAAAAACTGCTGCTCTGGTATTGCTTGGCCACCGAGACCACAAACCGGAGATTGGCTTTCACCATCTTATCGAGCGCAGCCTGGTCGCCCTCCCGGATGCGCTGCGTCAGTATCACCTCCTCGTCTGCTGAAATAAGACCTACTTTTCCGATCTCCTGTAAATATTTATCCAGCGATTGGCTTTCGCGGTTGGTAATCTGTTTGGCGATCTTAAGTGATCTCATGGATGCTTTCCGGGTTTAAATGAATACTATCCTGATGGAATGAAATACTGCAGTCCGTCATGGTCTTTGAAGTTTCCGGAACAGGCCGATGGCGATGTTCATGTTCTGTCCTTTTTTTTCAGCGGAATCTTGCAACTTTGCGTCGCGGAGAACTTTATCCATGGACAGAATGAACCGTTGGATGATATGGCCATTCACATTTTGGGATCTTAGTTTCTGGATCGAAAGATCAACTACGTGTTCGACCTCTTGTTCATCCGAAGCAGACTGGATCTGCCACAGTACTGTCTGTTTGAAATGTGTCATTGATTGAGTTCCAGGTGGTGGACGGATTTGTAGAACAGTCGTCTGTGCGCTTTACCAGGCCTTGAAAGTGACTTAAAGTCAACCTGTGCGTTGATCAGCAAATGCGTTCGCGGCTTTCTTTCTGGAATTGCCTGAAAATGGCAATGGCCAGTTTAACATTGTCAAGCGTTTCAGTAGTAACCTCCCCAGGTTTCGTAGACCGGAGAGAGACGATCATGTTCATGATGTAGCCCGATTCGTTATAGGATTTTCGGTCCTTTCGAAGCTGCGATATGGAGTGGCCAATCACTTTGATTAATTCTGCCTCACTTTGGGCCTCTCTGATCTCCGCTACTATCTCACTACAAAAGGCTTCCATTGAAAAGATATTTCATACTGTTTTGAATCTCCCGGGGCAAAGTTAGACGCCAATTTTTTAATTTATATTGAAAATGATCAACGTATCCATTGACTTTAGTCAATCAAAGTGTTGATGTATTGAATGAAATTTGCCAGTATTTAACACATCGCCATGCTCAAGAACTTTTTATCGGGGAACTTTCGCCTTAAAACCGATCAGCTTTTTGAGGGCCTGACCGCCGAAGAGCATGAATCCCTCATGGGATCCGGGGTTACGCACTTGTATAGTAAAGGGGAGATCATTTTCCGGGAGGGGGGTATTCCCACGGGAATATTTTACGTGCTTTCGGGGCGGGTAAAGAAATATAAGGCGACAGCCAAGGGAGGGGAACAAATATTCTATTTGTGCAGTGAAGGAGAGTTGCTGGGTTATCATGCCTTACTGGGAGAAGAGTTCTACCCGGACTCAGCTGCCACCATCGAGAACTCCCAGATCACCTTTATCCCGAAAGATAATTTTCTGAAAGTGCTGCGCAACTCGACGGAGCTATCCAATACGCTGTTAAAGGCGCTCGGTCACGAGTTCAGTTTATTCATTAATAGTATTACCAACCTGGCCACCAAGTCGGTCCGGGAGCGGCTCGCGTTTAACCTGCTGATATTGGATGAAAAATTTAAATCCTCGGTCCAGCCCGGCATACCCAGTGACATCAATCTTTCCCGTACGGATCTTGCCAACATGGTAGGCACCGCAAAAGAAACGCTGGTGCGTTTACTGCAGGAATTCAAACGGGCCGGACTCATTGAAAAAACAGACAAGATGATCCGCATCATCGACCGTAAGGGAGTAATAAAAGAAGCGAACCTGATGGGACTGAACCCAAGAAAAATGTAATCATTATTTTAAATAGCCTGGAGTACACTCAGAATAAAGGACATGGTGCGAATTATAGATAGCGACAGTCTCAAATCAAAAGAGGGCGCCTCCTCTGACGCCCTCTTCATCCGAAGATACACTTACTGCCAACGCAATTTCTTTGCAGTCGCTTGTTTTTTGATTGCCTCGATCATGGACGCGTCGAGCATGCCCGCTTCGCCGCTTTGTTTTGCTTGTTTGGCGATATACTCCTGACGTTTTTTGCTCAATTCCTGGATCTCCGTTTGGATCTGCTGACGCTCGGTGGATTTCTGTTTGATGTAGCTCTTGCGTTGCTCTACGTTCATGCTCTTCATCTCGTCGGGGAGCTCCTCGGTCTTCGCTTTTTCGATCGCTTTTGAATCGTCTTTGGCCGCATCCACCAGATCCCAGGTCGAGTTTTTGTAGACGTGCGTGCTTTTTGAGATCGCCCGCTCAGCCTTGTTGGACTGTCCGTAGCTTTCGGCGTTATTATCTTGTGCGATCTGTGCAGCCTTCTTGGATTTGCCTGACGAACCGTAATAAATATAGGTATCATTCAGTTGGTCGTTCAGGGCATCGATCTTTTCATCATATGGTGAAGGAATATATACTGTTTTCTCGTTTTGCGCGATGCTCATGTACGTGCCACCGGTGATCGTCGCGCCACTTTGCCAGCTGGTGTTCGCGCCTTCGTCGAAGCTGCCGCAAAAGATCGTGTTGATCACTACGCCTTTCTCTTTGGCCAGCGCACAAGACTGCCGGAACGATACAGGCCCCTGCGTGAAGGGTTCATTCCCGGCGATGAAGATTAGCTTTAAGTCAGCCGCCGACTCCGACCACACCAGCTGGTGCAACGAGGTCAGGATCACCTTGCCGCAATATTCTTCGCCACCATTGGTCGTCAGCGCAAAGAGCTTTTCAGAGATCAGGTCCAGGTCGTCCGTTAACCCGCTTACCTGGCGCACGTAGCCCTCGTTGGGAGAAAGATTGTCATTGCCATATTCATAGAGCGCAATCTTGATGCTCGGCCTCGCGCCATCGGCGCACTTCGCGGCAGCCAGCTCGTTTACCACTTTCCAAAGTTGCGATTTGGCCTGCTCGATCAGGCCGTCCATGCTGTTGCTGGTGTCGAGCAAAAGTGCCAGCATGATCTCCTGATCTTTTTCGACGGCCGGGGTGTCTCCGCGGCGGTTTTCTGAATGTACCGGCTGGCAATGCACCGTCACCAGCAGCAAAAGGAGCACAGTGGCCAGACGCGGCAGAAATTGGATGGAAGTGTATATCGTCTTCATGATCTTGGATGTTTTTGGTAAATTTTACGCTAAAAGCGTGGCAGGGGTACCTACACTTCGTGACCGCGCCGTGCCACTGGGTGAAATGCCCCACCGACTGAGTGAACCCAGGCTTACGGACAGGCGGGGCCGGAAACGGGTAAGAATTAAAGTGCTAACTTTCCTGCGATTGATAACCATGATGCGCTATACCCTCACATTGAGCCTGATTGCATTCTTTTGCATCGGTCAAGCCGCCGCACAGGACGGCAAGAAGGCGCCGTCGCCTAAACAAAAGGCGGCTGAAAAAAATGAGCAGGTGGTCGAGGACAAAGGGGCGTACAAAACCTTCAAGAAATTATCCCGCCGTACAAACCCCGCGGATCTGCTGGAGGAAGCGGCTTCGTTGAAAGACAACAACCCGGGGGAAGCGCTCAACAAGGTACGCGAAGCGCTGGGCTTGAGCCTGGCCTCGGGCGACGTGCTCAACGAAGCGCGCAGTCACATGTTGATCGGCGAGATCAACGAAGGTATCCAGGAATGGAAACCCGCCCACGAAAACTACCTGCAAGCCCATCAGATACTAAACACCTATAAAGATTCCAAAGATGTTGCCACCACTACTGAGGACTATCAGCGTACGCTGCGTGGTCTGGGCAACACCAGCCTCAAGCTTGGCGACTTCAACGCGGCGCTCCAATATTTTCAGCAGGCGCTCGACCTCAGACTCGATCGCAACCAGCGCATAGACCGTACCATCGATCTCTCTGAGACCTATTACCAGATGAGCAACTATACCGAAGCGCTCAGGGTATTAGACAATCTTCCCCCACAGGGTGGTAAGGCAATCAGTAGCAATACCCTGGACATGCGCGTCCAAAATCAAAAGGCCAAGATATACGCGCGGCTGAACGACATCCCACAAACCAAGAACCTCTACGACAACTCCCTCGCCCAACTGCGCGCCAACAAGAACGACGCCGAAGGCGTGAAGTCGCTGCAAGAAACCAAGGAAGAGATAGCCGATGTGCTCCGCGGGCAGAACCGCTACGACGACGAGATCGAGCTGCGCAACAAGTCCATCGAATTCAACCTGGAGAGCAGGAACCTTGACGAGGCTACCAACGATAAAGTGGAGATCAGCAAAACCCTCGTAGCGAAAGGAGAAGACGCCGCAGCCCTCCGCGAGATCGAAGAAGCCGCACGCATCGCCGACACGCTCGCAAACCCCCAGGCACAAGCCAATGCATACCTCACCCTGGCCGACATCTATGAGAAGAACGGCAGGACCACCCAGGCGCTAGGTGCCTACCGCAAGTACAGCGACGCCATGACCCGGTCGCAACGCATCCAGGAAGAACGACAGAACACCAACTCCTCGCTCCTGGGCCAACAACGCGACATTGAAGAGCTCAGTAAAGAAGTATCCGTCGGTAGACGCGAAGAAACGATTGAACAGGCTACCGTAACGCGCCAGAAACTCGTCATTTATGGCCTGCTGATGATCCTGCTCATCACGACCATCACGTCATACTATATATACAAGAACGCCCAGGCCAGCAAAGTGGCCAACCAGCTCCTGGCGCTCAAGTCGCTGCGCAGCCAGATGAACCCCCACTTCATCTTCAACGCCCTCAATTCCGTAAACCATTTCATCGCTGAGCAAGATGAGCGAACCGCCAATAAATTCCTTTCCGAATTTTCTCAGCTCATGCGCCTCGTGCTGGAGAACTCGCAGGAAGACTTCAGCCCGCTCTTCAAAGAACAGGAGATCCTGGCACTCTACCTCAAACTTGAACACTACCGCTTCCGCGATAAATTCGATTATCGCATCGATATCGACGAGGGCATCAACGCCGAAGCGATCGAAGTTCCCCCCATGCTCATCCAACCCTATATCGAAAACGCTGTGTGGCACGGATTGCGTTACAAAGAAGAGAGGGGCATGCTCACCCTGCGCTTCTATCAGCAAGACGCAACGCTGATGGTCGAGATCAGCGACAACGGCATTGGACGCAAACGCTCCGCGGCGTTGAAGACTGCCAATCAGAAGAAACACAACTCCACCGGGCTGAAGAACATTCAGGAGCGCCTCGACATTATCAACAAAGTATATAAAGCCGACTATCGGGTTACCATCGAAGACCTGCAGCCCGGCCCGGGCACGCGTGTACACATAGCGCTGCCTCTTCATAAAACAGAAAGGATACTGCCATGAAAGCTGTGATCATAGATGATGAAAAAGACAGCCGCCAAATCCTGGCCAGCTATCTCAAAAAATATTGCCCTGACGTGACCGTATGCGGTTTCGGAGAATCCGTCGCCACGGGCCTCGAAGCTATCCGCCAGCATATCCCCGACATCGTCTTCCTTGACATCGAGATGCCCTATGGCAACGGCTTCGACCTGCTCGACAAAGCCGGCGACATCTCCTTCGAAACAGTCTTCGTCACCGCCTTTGATAATTATGCCATCCAGGCCCTCAATCAAAGCGCCGCCTACTATCTGCTAAAACCCATCGATATCGACGAGCTTATCAAAGCCGTGGAAAAGATCAAAGCCGAGCATGCCGATAACCGGGTTCGTCACGCGAAAGTACTCGTCGACAACATCCGCGCCACCGGCCCTCAAAAGATCATGTTACCGACCCTCGAGGGGTTCGAGATCGTCGCCGTACAGGACATCCTCTACTGCGAAGCCGTCGATAACTTTACGCGCTTCCATTTCGAGCACACTGCCCCGCTGCTGATCTGCCGCACCTTAAAATACTTCGAAGAGGTTCTTACTCCGCACCGCTTCCTCCGCATTCACCGCTCTTACATGATCAATCCGGATTATGTGATCCGATATTCCAAAGGAAAAGGCGGCTACGTCACGATGAAGAACAATCAGGAGTTGGAGGTTTCTTCGACCAAAAAAAAGGAGTTTCTCGACCTTTTCGAGAAATGACCTCAAGTTTTGAATAGTCGAAAAATATTCAGTCCCCTTTCAATAGTAGGAAGGACACTCTATTCCCCGGTGCCACTTATCGATCCTGATGCGATAGTTTATCATGATCTCGTGTGAGCTATTGGAATAGCGCCTCAGATCAGACATCGTAAAATCGTTGGCATACCCTACGTGAAAGTTCTCATTGAGCTGTAATTCAAATAAGCCCACAACGGAATCATCCAGACGATACGATACACCCAATCCGACAACATTGTAAAACACCGTAATCAGGTTGAGATCAAAGCTCAAAGGCGCCTTTTCCTGGAAGCGGATCAGCGTCGAGGGTATTACTTTGACATTAGTTGAGAGTTTTCGCGTGATCCCGGCGGTGAGATAATAGTAACGATACTGGCGCGCGGAGCTTGAGAACACCTCGGCATTGATCACTTTATTGTTCATGATGTACGGAACTGATAATCCTGCATAGAACGAATTGTGCTTTAAAAACAAACCGCCACCAAAATTCCAGGTCATGTTCCGATCTACAACTCCGTAGTATGGATCTGCCTCATCTCTCGGATTGAGCTTCCCAAAATCCGATTTGAGCTCGTTGAATCCACCCTGCAACCCAAAAGACAAATACGACTTTGAATTGAATTTCGAAAATGGCAACTTATAGGAGTATAGAAGATACAAGGTATTTTCCGTGTGTATTCCAATCTGGTCACTACCGGCCAGAATACCTACCCCCACCCGGTTTTGTTTAAAGCCGGAGCTGGCGCTGAATGTAAATGTCTTCGGCGCCCCGGGAAAGTTCACCCATTGGTTTCGATAAATGGCCGTTGCACTCAGCTGCACCTGCGTACCGGTGTACGCAGGATTGACCACCAATGGATCAAACATGTAAAGTGAATTAATAGGACGTTGCTGTGCCGACGCCATCAGCGACATCAAACCACCTATGATTATGGCTGTGATCTTTTTCATCAGTGTACTAATTCAAGGTACCCATATACCGGCTTCGAACCATCGCGTTTGTCTATAATGTAGAAGTACGTGCCATCCGGCAACTCGTTTCCAAGTGTATAAAGTCCTCTTTCACCGACGCCTCTAAACACTATGTCGGCATTATTATAACCATCCGCTTCGTAAACTTTTACTCCGGAACGGTTGAATACTTTTACATTGTTCGACGGAAAATTCTGAATACAATCAATCGTCCAGAAGTCGTTTCGACTGTCCGCGTTAACGGATACAAGGTTGTAGGAAAGGATTTCGGTGCCCACCTCCACGCGTGACTCCCCTTCACATCCTTCCGAGCTCACAAATTGAGCGATGTAAAGGCCTGTGAACAGTTCATACGTAGCAGGACCGCTCCCGACTTGTAAACCGTTCTCCTCGTTGAACCACGTAACGTCAGCCAGGGTCACTTCGTCGCCGTTCACGAGTCCGAGCAACACGCTTCCCGTCGGTGTCAGGCAGTATGACGGTGTGCTGGTCAGGTTCACGATCGGCGTCTTTCGCCAATCCGGAACAGTAATAAATGCCGGTTGCGAAACACATCCCGTCACATCATCGGTGGCGGTTACTGAATACTCGCGAATATCAAGACCGATGTAGTCGACACCCTTAAAGTCATGCACATCATCGACATACCAATCGAACGAATAGCCGAGGGTTACACCATCAACATCCGCCGTTACCCAGCCGTTCGGCGTAATACAGTTTGAACGCCCCTGAACCAACGACGGATCCGGTGCGGGTGGCTTCACTGTACCATCGGTTATCATACCGGTAGAATCTGCAGAGCAGAAAGTGGTATTGTTGGTGACGCGTACTGTATACGCCCCGATGGTCTCTCCAATAAGTGTATTGAAATTTGTCAGCACCGGTCCCATGGCCTCATCACCCTGATGCCAGGCAAAAGAGTATCCCCCCACCCGACTACCATCGGCAGTAGCCGTGAGCTGTCCGTTAGCACGGAGCGGATCACAATTCGTGAGTGGGTTGTCCTGAACAATGGCGATGGTCGGCGGTGTTCTGTCATCCTGAATATCGGTGGAATCGACCGTCACACAGCCGGTATTGAGATCCGTCAGGCGCACCGTATACTCACCTTCTGCTAATCCTGAACGCAAGAAGTTGGACGTGAACGTCGGGAACTGCGGATCGTTCGCCATGGCTCCAAGATCCGGATTGTCAATGTCCGCAGGAGGAGCTCCTGCATACAGATCCGCCTGGTAACTGTATGGGAACGGGTAATTATTGAGCGGGTTCAAAAGATCAACAGGGAATGGCACACCGCTGACGAATAGCGACCCATCGGTAATATCGCACCGGGTCCGCGCGTTGGTTGAGAGCGAAAGCTGCGGCAGGAACCGCGGCGATGCATCGGGAACGATGAACATCGCTGTACTGCTACAGTTCGTTGCGAGATTTAATACTGTCACCGAATAGTTATCCGCTTTCAGATTTGAGATGGTAGAATTAGCCGGCGGCGCAAAAAGAACCGGAGGCATCCCATCCAATGACCGGTACCATTCAAACCTATAATTCGCGTTTGCACTGGTTTGTCCGTTGTCTACCGTAGCCACCAATCGGGCCGAGCCATCCAAAGAAGGCTCGCACTTGACCTGAGGTAACGTCTGCGTAATATCGACGTCTGGATACACGATGTCTGCGGAGTCGATCACCGCTTCAACCGGCGACGATTCACAATTGGTCGTCAAATCCCGGACCGTCACAAAATATCTATCGGGTAGTTGGTCTGGCAACAGCGCTTGCTGATAAGGAACATTTCCAGCATCGGCAAGCGGCGTACCGGGATACGTTCCTTTAAACCAGCTGTAGTCGAAATCTGCATCCAGTTGTATGACATCGGTTATGGTTGTGGTGCCGCCGATAGTAATTTTAACCACCTGCGCAGTTCCGCTAGGGAAACAATTCACCGGATCGACGACATCGATATCCACAATATTGGGAAGGCTCATCGACAGGTCAAGCTTTAATTCCATTCCTCTTTCAAAGAGGCACCCTGTAGCGGCATTGTCGACGCGCACCGAATATATTCCTTGCCGTGCACGATCGAGCGTGCTTGTGGGATTTATATAGTTTTCCGTGGTTGCCGGGTCAAGGCCTCCGCCGTTCAATGTCCAGGTGAAGGCGTAAACATCGGTCACACCATCCTTATCCCCGTCAAGGCTTCCATCTCTTTCGATAGCCGTGGCAATCAGCTGACCATTGGGTAACGCGCCAGCACAGTTGGATGCCGGTGTGAAAGCGAAGGACACGTCCGGCGCTACGCTTTTATCCAGGATTTCCCTGCGCAATGGCGCCGATTCACAACCAAAACCAGGGCTGCCCAAAATGCGTTTGGCTTTTACATAGTAGGTGCCGGCTTTAATGGCTGGCATCGTCGTCGTATTCAGATCGAAACGATTAACACCGCTCGCCGAGGCAATTCTGTTTCCAGCTGTCGGCGAATCTTTGTACCAGCTGAAATCAAACTCAGTAAAGGGGCGCGTGTTGTCCGTTCCGACGGCCACTTCCGTTACGACAATCCTTCCGTCATTCAAGCACACAAGCTGGTCGGTAACCAGTGCCTCCACCGTGGTTACGGGGATCAGTGATCGCGTAATAATCGTGGATACATCCGTAAAGCAGCCGCTGACCTCATTGGTTACACGAACGACATAGGTATCGTCGCGGAGTCCGGCAAAATTATCCGCGGCACCATCTTGTCCGGCATTGACCACCGGCACCGGGTTGAGGCCCGAAACACGACGATAGGTGTAGGTCGCCACAGGTGAAGGCGTTGGCATAGCCCCCGGATCATCCACGTCAACGGTAATGGCACCTTCAAAGAACACCGGATCACACGACGTGTTTGTCAGGGGAGTCAGTCGGGCAACCGGATCAAAGCTCAGGTCAATGATATCTTTCCGTAAGGGCGCAGAGATACAACCCGATCCAGGGCCCCCGGCCGCACGTTTCGCCGTAACGTAATAACTATTCGCCAGCAGCTGGGAGTATTCGCCGGCGTTGGTTCCGGGGAGCAAAGCACCACCGGTAATCGGATCTCCCATATCGTCTTCCAATGCTGCGCTATTGGCATTCGCTTTTGTCCATGAGAACACAAAATCTCCGAAGGCCGCATCTGCCGGTACATAGCTATCCGATGAACCGACATCGATACGCGTTACCCGCACGCTTCCGTCGGGATTGCAGATAATTTGATTCGTAACATCGGCAGAGGCGATGATGATCGGAACCGATGAGCGCTGGATCTGGGTCGCGAAATTGGAAAAACAACCGCTGGTATTGTTGGTCATGCGGACGGAGTAGTCACCATCCTTTAACCCCGTGAAAGACTCCGTATCGGAATATACCGCGCCATCTGCAGGCACAGACGGTTCCGTGGTCGTCCAGTCAAAGGTATAGTTGAGCGGCAACGGGCCTGAACCCGCATCGATCACAGTAACCTGAATGGCGCCTTCAAAGCCGCCAACGGTCTCACAAGACGTGTCGTTTGACGGTGACAGGACTGCATTCGGATTTCTGCGCTGATCGCCTACATCTACACGCAGCGGCGCAGACTCACATCCGGATCCCGGCGCGCCGGCAATTCGTTTTGCCTGCACATAGTATATACCGGCGCCCATGGTTGAATACTCGCCTGCATTCGTCCCGGCAACTAATTGCGGCACCTGGATCCTGGCCGACGCATCGTCGGTTAAGAAAGCCGTCGCCGGCAGCGGACTGTCCTTATACCAGGAGTACGAGAAGTTGGTGAAGAATTCCGCATCCACCCCTCTGACAAAGTTCGCGGCGCCTACATCGACCTGTGTCACCGTTACGCTGCCGTCGGCAATACACAAGACCTGGGGCGCGGCGGTAGCCTTCGCGATGATGATCGGAACGAACAGCGGTGTAACGGTGGTCGAACCGGTCGTGGTACATCCACTGGCATTGTTCCTCAATTCGAGCGTATACCCGCCATCATTCAACCCTGTGAAATTGTCATCCACGCCCACACCGTCGCCATCCGACGTCGCCGGTGGCGTTATGGCCGTGGCCGCAACCACCCAGTCGTACGTATACGCCACACCCGGAAGCGGATTTACAGAGCCGGGCGAGGTTACGGTTACTTTCACCGCACCTTCAAAATTGGTATCACATGCTGTATTTGAAGTGGGCGTTATTGTAAGAGCCGGCCTGACAGTTTTGTCGAGAATATCCACGCGGAACGGAGCGCTAAAACACCCTACACCACCCGTTGTACCGGCATTGACTTTGCTGGCCACCACATAATAAGAGCCTGCGGTTATCTTTGCAGCAGGCAATGGCGCTCCGACGTTCGAGAGTATCTCTCCTCCTTTCGCGGCTGTATTGTCTCCATTTGCACTCAATACGCGCGAAGCGACTGTAAGCGCCGGATCGGTATACCAGTCAAACCGGTAGTCCCCCAGATCATCCGCCGGGCCATCGATGATCGCAAGCGATCGTACCTCTATCTGCGCGTTGGTTTCAAGCGATGTCTCACAGAACAGGGCATTCTGGCTGACTACATCGCCGTCGACCAGTTCAGCCACGGCCGGTTGATTCGGAATAGATATCGATCGCTCTGCCTCACAGCCGTTGGATGACGTTACACGGACGGTGTATTCCGGCACTTCATTATCCGGTCGCAAGCCGTTGACGGTTACTATTTCAGGAGCACCGGCGGCCGGATCCGGGACAGCATAAGGCCCCGTTACCACAGCGCCACCCCACCCTACAGGTGCAGGCAGTACATCCAGCGAATAGGTAAAGCCCGTGGTCACATCCGCGGGATTCCGGTTGATGGCAATCTGCGCAGAACCGTCAGCAACATTGGTATCGCAAGAAGTATTAGCGGACAAAGCGCCGTTCAGATTAATGACAGGCGCAAGTGCCTGCGATTTAACTTCGACCACTTCGTACACCGGGCAGTTCGGCGCAAAGCCTTGTCTTACTTCGACGGTGTACATGCCGGGCGCGAGCGAGGCATAGGTAATGGGATTCGGATTGCCCGGCGCAGGGCCGACACTGGGTCCGATCTGATTTGCCGCCAGCGGGTTTTCTCCTTTGTAGAATCGGTAGATATAATTATCGATCGTTTTACCAACATCCAGGTTAGTAACTGTTGCTTCAACGGCACCATTGCCGATATCGTACGGGCAGATCGTAGACGGGGTCACGACCGGCGTAACGACATGGGCATTCGAGAATGGCAGGAAGATCGTTTTTAAGTTACTGCATCCGTTGCCTTTATCCGAAATCACCAACGTGTAAAGATCTGAATTAAGTCCTGTGATCTGATCAGACACACCGCCCCCCAACGTTTGATCAAAGGCTGTGGCCGGATTAAAGATGGGAGGATTGTTGAAAAAGTTGATGCTGTCGTTCAATGGACCACCCCTGAACCACGCGTAGTCAAAAGCAGGCCCGTCGCCGCCGGTCAGTGTGGCTGTCATCTCTCCCCCCCCGATGGCGCAATGTGCCGGCCTCACATCGATCGAAATGGCGATCGATGTTTTATTGGTATTATCAGCCACCACTCTGCTTACAGGCTGGGAAATACAGGTTGTCGAATTGTCTTTCGCAACAACGGTGTAGGTACCTGGGATCAGGTCGACATATTGACCATCATCCACCTGGGTGGCATCCGCCTGGTCGATCACGTCCGCCGCCACGGTGGTTTGGCTCAACCCTTTCTCATTCAACCAGTAGAATGTGTAGCCGCTTTGCATACCACCGACGTCAGCGATCGCTTCGCCGTTAGGAAAATCACATCGTGTCACGTCGGCGCTTACAGCCGCAGCGACAACAGGGTAAGTAATGATCTCCGGCAGAAAAACCGTCTCCGTGTTGATACATCCGGTTAACAACCGAACCACCTCCACCGTGTAGAACAGGTTACCCTCCAGACGGTTGATCTGCCCGTTGATCGCGGTAGTCGTTGTGACGGCAGTTCCCGGCGTCACGATGGGATTGTCCCGATTAAACCAGTTGATGTCGTACAACGATGACGAGTTCTCCGTTGCCGATCCGCCGATGGTAGTCTCATCGACCGTTGCCGTAAGCATTCCGTTAGGATTCAGATCATCACACGAGGTTTGGTTGACCGGAGTGATATTGACCGGTGGCGTAAAGAAATTATCTTTTACCTCGATCGAAACGATGTCAGAAGTACAGCCGATCTCATCGATTGTTACAGTAGCGGAATAGAATCCAAAGGACAAAGCGCCAATGTTATCGACGGCTGTCTGCGCCGGCGTATGCGGCGGAAGCGACGCCCCGGTGTATTCACCGTTAAACCATTTATAAACCAGGGTTTGCGCCCCCGCATACGTTCCGCTATACGAGAGAGAAAGTTGTTGTACGCTGCCATTCTCCGATACGCCGGCAATTCCGGGGTCGCAAATGGTATTCGGATTTGCCGACAACGTAAGTACGGGTTTGACCGGGGCGTCCGGCAATTCTACTGCAAAAGTATTTTTGCACCCGTCGTTGGTGTTGGTCACCAGGACGTTGTAAAATTTACCCATGGCGCCCTGTAGCGTATCAGGACTAACAGCGCTATTCGCAATGAGCTGACCTGTTTGCGTCAGACCACCGCGCCATGCGAAAGTATACCCTGCGAACGGCGATGAGTTTCCATCGACATCGTCGACCTGCACCAAACCATTGGCTTTTGCAGGATCGCAGTTCGTAGAAGCCACGGCACTTGCGCCGATCACTGGTAGTATCTGTGCAGGCGTAACCTGCGCTATCACCGCCGGCGATTTACAGCCGGTGGGAACGTGCGTAACAACCGCGGTATAAAAACTGCTGTCACGTTCGATCAGGTTGGATCCCGTCGCACCTGCGATAATTGTACCGGTCTCCTGGTCCGTCCATACATAGGTGAATGTCTGCGGGACGCCAATATCCGCCAGGTTGGTGATAGTAGCCGCTACCGCGCCGTTGAATGGCTTACCGGCAAGCGCCGGGTCACAAATGGAGTTTGGCGTCGCCAACAGCTGCAGTACGGGCAACACGCGGGCATCTCCGATCTCTTTCGTATCCGTCATCTGGCAACCGTCCAATTGATTGGTGACCAATACCGTGCGGAATACGCCAACACCACCCTGTTGATTGAGAATAGAAGACCCCACTGCACCCGCAATAGGGCTACTGAGATTCGATCCATCGTGCCATTGGTATTTGAATGGCGCTCCAATGCCCGATATAGCACCCGCCGTCACGCTGTTGATCACCACGTTACCGTTACCGGCTACCGGCGGGCAGTTGGTTGATGGATTGGCAACGGCATCGATCACAAGGGGTACCTTCTGGGGGATCACGTCGATGTTTGCCGGCGCAGAAACACAACCGGTAGGCTGGTGTGTGACAACGCCCGTATAGCTGCCATTGTTGAGGAGTGAAATCGTGGCGTCGGTGTCGGCTATGGCTGATCCGGCCGTGGTGTTGGTCCAGGCGAAGACAAAGGTAGGATCGACAAACTGAGGTTGGCCCGCATTGGTAATCGTTGCTCTTACCTCTCCATTGAATTCACGGCGAGGAGATGTGAGATCCGGATCACAGATCGTATTTGGATCGGCCTCTAATGCTAAAATTGGTAAAAGCCTGTTGTCGGAAATGAGTTGTGTGTTGGTACTTCTGCAGCCGTCGTTCGTATTGGTGACGCGAACGGTGCGGAGCACCGAAACACCGCCTTGTATGCTGCCTAAACTCGTGCCCGTTTCTCCCGGTATCAGCGTTGTAGCGTCGACACCATCAAACCAGGCATATACAAAAGGAGAACCCGTGCCCGAGGTGGTGCCCGAAGTTACGTTCGTCACAACCATCGATCCATTCGGTGCTGTGGTACAGTTTGTGGACGGCACCGGATTTGCCGTGATCGTCGGAAGGATACGTTCGTCTTCCACGAGACCCGTCTCCGGCGCGGCGGTACATTTCAGATCTGTCCGACTCACCACCACGGTATAGAACCCGCTGTCCAGCGCGGCTAAAGAATTTCCGGTCTCGGGTCTCGGCGCGCCGATGGCCGACGAACCGGTATACCATGTAAAGCTATATTGCGTGAAATCGTTCACGAGGTTACCGCCAAATGTGACAGACGCAGAAACCGCTCCTGAGAACGCCTTGCCTGCCAGCACCTCATCGCATATACCATTGGGCGTAGGGGTCAGCGTGACGACGGGTATGTTAATGACCTCCTGAATTACGGAATCTGCCATGGCGGTACATTGAAAAGCCGAGGTGATCCTGACCGTGTACGATTGACCTCCGCCTTTGACACTATCCGCGATACTTCCGTTCGTTCCTGAAACGTCCGTGTGCAGGTTCTGAGGGAGTGTATTTTGGCCCACAAACCATTGGAACGTGAAGTCGGAAGCGCTTTGGGGAACGCCACCGATGAGCGCTACCGCTTGTAATCTTCCATTGGGTGCTGTTGGATCGCACGAAGTTTGAGGCGCCAGCTGTGTAATCTCAACCGACGGCAGAACAGTTTCGTTTTTAACCTCGATTACAAAAGGAGCCGATTTACATTGTGTCGCATTCGTAATAGCCTCAACCTCATAGAATCCGGCGGCCAAACCGGTTCGCGTGGGTCCCGTTCCGTTCGCTGCCGGAAGGATACTTCCCCGGGAGCCATCGGCTATAGTATGAAAATACCAATTGAACGTAAAACCAGCAGCATTTTGAGGAACGCCTGTCAAGAGTGCCTGTGCAGTGACCGACCCGCTTGCGAGGTTTGCGCAATTCACGACAGGCGTAGACGTCGCGGTCACATCGGGTTCGAAGGCCAGGTCGTCCACTACTTCGGATGCTGTTGTTGTACAACCATTTCGCGTCACTACCACCGTGTAATTGTTACCGGCCAGGTTTGTGGCAGTAGCAGTCGAGACACCTAGTGGCGCCGCGTTGCTGTACCATTCAAAACTAAAGCCTGTGTTTCCACCGGCAACGACAGCTTCCAGCACACCATTGGGAGGTGCACAGGTGGTTTGATCCGACAACACGTTAATGGTTACAGCCGGCAGCGTGATACCCAGATCAACACGTGCGCTCACTAAAGTAGTTGTACAACCCTTCGACACATTGGTGGCCACAAAGGAATAATCGCCTTCGGGCAAGCCCGATATCGTATAGTTGTTGCCGCCCAGCGCGACCGGCACGGCATTCGAAGTATTTAACCCGTAGTACCACTGGAAGGTGTAGTCGCTATAGTCGACAATTTCATTGGTGCCCGCAGTGGCTGACTTGTAGAGCCGCGCGCGTAGCTCACCAACATTCGGATCGGCGGCCACGCACTTGAGGTTGTCGCGGATCTTTTGTATCCCGGCAGAAAACGGACTCGGTGTCACCGTCACTTTGTACATGTTGTTTTCGATCCTGCATTCTTTCGCAGAACCACCGGTCAGGACAACCGGTAACACGGCGCCGTTATTATACATGACGATGTACAGATCGAACACTGTACCCGGACCGTTGAACGTGACGGTCGGTGTGCGGAATGTCTGATTGACCTGTAAATTCGAAATGGTGACCGTGGTGCTACTCAGGAGCTGCGCGGCGGGATTGGTTGTCGGATCGCCGTTGAAGAAGCTGATCGGAACAACATCCGAGATCGGCAGGTCTCCCGAATTGATGATATTGCAATAAACCTGAATGGCCAGGTTACCGCAGATGGGGGGAATTACGACCACGGCCGGATCGTATACGCCATCTCCATCGGAATCACAACCCGGCAGCGTCGGATTAACACTGCACAGGGGGTTGGGCACGTCGCCGGTAAAGGCCAGGTCGGGCGCGGGAAACACGGGGCAGCCCTCGGCGCTTAGAAACGGTATCTGATTCAAAAAGACGTTCAGGGGTGTTTGAGGTCCCGGAAGCCCGTTGGCACAGGGAGCATTGCCAAACACCATACCCGGATCGAGCTGCGGAAACGGCAGCGTTAAGTCGTCGTTGATATTGACGACATGATACCCGGGCTGATTCCAGACTTTTCTTGTAGGCAACCATTCGTTGCCTTTGGAAAAGTAAAGACGCACTTCTCCCAAGGCCTGCTGCTGAATGTCGTCGCAGATATCAAAGGAATTACTCCGATTACACGCAACGCATATATCCGTTGCACCGTCTCCATTCACATCAGCAATGATAGGGCCTTCTGTATAGGTATGCGACTGGCAGATCGATGACCAGTATTTTGTAGCGCCGGTCGCGCCATCGATCACAACCACTTCCTGCGAATCGCGGTATATCATTTCAGGTTTACCGTTGTTGTCGAAATCGTAAAGAGTCACCGTCAGGACGCCGGAGCGTGAGTCGTTAATCGTGCGCGGATTTGACCACAAAGGAACGATATTCGTTCCGGGCGCATCTGTGGTAACACAGTATAGATGACTTCCGGCGATGAATGAAAAATCCAACTTGCCATCGCCATTGGCGTCGCCGATGTTTACGCGACCTGTTCCCCAGATCCAGCCGCTTTGATAGTTCGTATAGCTAAGGCCCGATGGACATTTACCGGCAGGCTCCGTTCCGGGCGCAATGCCCATGTCTGCAGCGCTCAGTGTTATAAACCCGCTCACCGTATTTTTCTGCACGTTCCAATAAAAGACGGTTGTTCTACCCAGCGACGAATTCAAAGCACCCGTTACCACCACATCCATATATCCATCCTTATCGATATCGGCTATACTCGTACTACTGTGGCTATCTATCCCATACTCTACGGGATCGTTCATCAACTTGACATAATACTTGTCAGGCGCGCCGTCTTTGTTGATGTCGAAGCTGAGTGAATTCATGTCGCGCCACAATGTCAGCGCGGCGGGGCTGACGGGATTGCGGCTCGTAAGTGACGGGACTTTGTATATTCTGGGGCCAACGATCAGCTCCATTACATTGCCATCAGCCCCTGCCGACTTAATATCTACGGCTACGGGCGCAGCCGTTACATCAACATCCCACAGCGATGTGTTGGTCATGTCCTTACCACCTTCACTGGCAAGCAATTTTCCGTTTTCAGCCGCGAAGATCCGGTCACGCAGATAGATCTCGGCCTTATCATCTCCATCCATGTCGGCAATGCCGAAGATACCCGGACGATTCGTACCTAAATACACAGGATAGCCCGGGATAAGAGTCATGCCTTGCGCTCCGTAGCCCTGCAGCTTTAGTCCCACGAGGAAAAAACATGTCGGTGGACTTTTGGGACTTCCCGCGCGATTGCTGACAACGGCAAAAACTTCCGAACGACCATCGCCATCAATGTCCGCCGTCAATACTTCATACTCAAATACCAGGTTGGCGGTTTTACCACAACCGATGTTATCAAACCGACTGGAAATACCAGCGCCGGAAAGTCGAAAGTCGGCGATGATATCTCCCGGTGCAAAGCTACCGCCACCCAGCGCGGCCACACCAGTTTGCGCAGTCGACGCAACAAGGCGTACTTCTGCATTCCATTTGGAGGTGATCAAAATATCAGGCATTCCGTTTCCATCCACGTCGGCTGCCGCTACTTTTGATTGCGTGTCGGCAGTATTCTGACCGGACACAATGGGAGGTCCAACCAGGTCAAAGGGAGTACTTGCACCAGGAGGTGTTATACTGCAATCCGAGCCCTCGCCTACGAAAGTTAACCCGTAATAGGTCGCGCAGTTCGGATCGCCCTGATCCGTTTTACCATCGCCGTCATTATCGACGGTGTCGAAACATTCGCACCCGAGTTCCTTTCCATCATTGGCAACAGGTGCGCAGTAAGGATCCCCGCAATTCGCGTTCTTGCTACAGTCAATTTGAGCGAACGCAGATCCTCCCACAAGGATTAATAACACGCAAAAAGCAAATCTGAGCGATTGTACCTTTTCTTCTAAAAATATTTTGTGTGGTATGGCGTGCTTCATGCTAAATCTTACTTGATGATTAAAACTGACCCGGTGATCGGCTTTCGATCAGGGCAGGTCAGGATATAGAAGTATACACCATCGGGAAGAGCCCTTCCATTGTAAGTACCATCCCAACCGTTGATGTCGTATCCATCTTTGTCTAATAGTTTCACGCCCCGGTCATCGAAAACTTTCATGGTGCAACCCGGGACGCTTTCAATACCACGGATTTCCCAGCGGTCATTTCTTGCGTCCCCATTCGGAGAAAACATATTCGGCACGACAATATCCACTACGGAACAATCGGCAGAACGATCTATCACAACTTCGTTTGTTCCTGTACATTCATTAGTGTGTTGCACAACAACAGCATACAACCCGGGTTCGGTAATGTCAATAGTCGGCGATGTACCGATGCTCGTACTTCCCGAAAACCACTCGACCGAAGTAAAGATTCCGGTCAGCGACAACGTCACCGTATTGCCCGGGCAGAGGTCAGGGGCGCTTGCCGCAATTTCCGGTTTCTCCGAAGCCAGAACAGTCATGGTATTCGAAATCGCAGCGGTGCAGGCTGGTAGTCCGGTATACTGTATCGTAAGGGAAGGATCTTGTGCCGGTGAATCGGAATAGGTATGTGTCGGCGAGACGTCTGTGCTTGCTTCACCGTCACCAAAAGCCCAGGTGTAGGTCACGTCCGCCAGGTCGTCAACGGTAGAGGTATTGGTAAATAGAGTCGCTTCATGCAGGCACGGGGTGCTGAAGGTAAACCTGGCAACAGGCTTTTTCCGGATGACGACGGCGACCGGTGATGTTTCCTCCGAACACCCGCTAAAGGATATCCGCGCTTTATAGCTCCCGGCCGATGCCGGCGAGACATTTGTCAGCGTGAGTGTATTGGATATTTGCCCGCCAATGTCTGCGCCATCCTTCACCCACTGATAGGATCTGCTCGAAGCTGACGCAACCGACAGCGTGATATTCCCGCCTTCACACAACGGTTCCGAAGCATTGCTGCTGCTAATAACAAAGCTCCCGACGTCCGCCACGGTGGCCTCTTCCGTGTCCTCATCGCCGGTGCATCCGCCCATCTTCAATTGGACCGAATACATCCCAGCCTGTGCTGGTGTGATGGCCGGAATGACCAGTTGATTGTCGGTCTCCTCCACGGTAAAGCCGTTCGGGCCTTGCCAACGGTAAGTCGCACCCACTACCGCAGTGGCGGTAATGGTCAGGTCGCTGCCCGCACAGGCAAGCGGTATGGGGCCAATGATAGCATCGGGCGGGACGGCTCCTGTTCCGGAACCGACAACCAGTGGGCCAGACGTAATAGCGCAAGCGCCACTCTCTCCGACTGCCTTGACGGTATATGATCCCGCACTGGTAATGTATGCAAAAGGATCACCGCTGACTGGTTTTACGGTTACACCATCTTTCATCCATTCGAATGTGACGTTGGGTATGGGGATGGATTCGAGGCGAATGTTTTGCCCGGGGCAAATGGTAAGCGGGGGATCGTTCAAAATTACCGGGTAATGGCAGTTGCTGTTGCGCAGCATCGTGATGGTGTTGGAAGCGCCAATCCCCACGGCACTTGTAAACACAATGTCGGGCTTGGCATCACCGTCGAAGTCCGCTACTCTGCTAAACCACCCCTGTTTCAAAGGGATTGCAATAGTCGATGATGTAAACGTGGGTGTAGCAAAATTTCCGTTGTGCAGAAAAACCGAGATGTACGATGTTTGCCTGTTCTGAACAATGATATCGGTAAAACCGTCGCCGTTGATGTCTGCGCATTCCACACCAAAAGGTCCGGTGCCCGTCGCCGCTGGAATTTGGGAGGAAAATGCAACCGTTCCACCACTGGTCTGATTGAGAAGCAAGAATACCTGTCCACCAAAAACACTCGTAACGACAAGATCCAACTTACCGTCATCATTGAAGTCGGCGGAGTTTATGTCATTGATTGTACCGGCCACGCTAATGGATTGAGCCGCCGCAAAATTTACAGACGCCGTGCTCGTGTTCTTCAGGAAGAATAAATTAGCGCCCTGGTTTTGCGAAGCGATGATATCCGTCTTCCCGTCATTATCAAAGTCTTGCACCTCTAAGGCCAGTGTATTGGGGGCACCTGCAACGGCAAACTTCAGGGGCGTTGGATTGATGCTCAGAGCACCTCCAGCGCTTTGGTTTACGAATACATAAAGGTTACTGGAATTGGCGGAGTTGGCAACGATGATCTCAGGCTTACCATCGCCGTTCAGGTCATGGATGGAAACCTGGCGTGCCAGGTTTCCGATGTCCAGAAAGAGCTCGATCGCACTGGCAAAATCTGGTGTTGCTGCGCTGGTGTTCCGAAATATAAATATACTGTTAGCCGTCGCCCCGGCGCGTGACACGACCACGTCTGGCTTGCCATCCAGGTTTAGATCTCCGCACGCGATATGTTGCGTAGGTTGCGTGAGATTGAGCACCGGAAGATTGCTCTTGTCATATTTAGTATAGCTCACCGACCCGATGGCGCTCTTGTTGTGAAGCACAACCAGGTCGGTCCCGCCATCGTTGCGGGTTCCGATCAAATCAGGCTTGCCATCACTGTCGAGATCAGCAGAACAGAGATCAAATACCGAGGGTGTATTGGCAGAAAGATCAATAGACTGAAATTTCGCAGGATCGAAAGTGGTACCGCTAAAGGAAGATAAGAATTTCAGCGGCGACTTCGCCGAAAGGCGCGTCGTTAAATTAATAACCTCTACGTTGTGATACCGGGCTTGCGCTGGCACAGCGACCAGTACGGAAAACTCCGAAGCGCGCACGATCCGTCCTTTGACATGATCGAACCACACTTGCGACGCCGTTGCACTGAAGCCCGAACCCGTTATCAACACGGTATCCAGAGGATACGTGCGCATAGGTTCAATCTTCACAATTACCGGCTGCTGAGCCTTTACGGCAAAGAAGCCCGTAATGCACATACAGGCAAGGTAAAGGTGTTTCATTCTGGAAGGGTCTTTTAAAAACCGTGCATCACCATCGTTCTACTTCTTCATACCGACCGGTCTCAAATAGTAATTGACGATGTACTTTTTAGTATAAACAATGATTCCAAAAAATCGCAACAGTAAATCGCCATGAGTATCCGGCAACCTGAACAATGTAAGTGTCGACACTTTTGAGCGACTGGCCAGTTGCGGTGGCAAAGAAACATCTATGTGAATGTGAGTTATTTTAAAAGAAGTCACAAATTCCAGCTCACAAAAAATATTGCGCAACGCTTCTTTGCAAAGCAACCAATGATTTAGAGAAAGAAAAATTTTCGAATGGCATTTGATCCGCGTGCAAGGTAGAGGTTACCAATCGCTGTTCGAAGTAACTAATAAAGAGTTATGTTTGTCGATCAGATAGTCAGATGACATTTTTCAAATATACACTTATCAGCGTCGCATTCGTCTGCGCAATGAATGTTAACTATACACTCAAAGCACAGAATTTTTCGCTCGGATTGAAGGTTGGCCCACTGCTGTCCAGATCTGTAATCGCTGACAAATTCGATCGCAAAGATTTCTCACAACGGAACAAGCCCGGTTTCATGGGAGCCGGCCTGATCATATTTCCATTAAAGAATAACTATTCCTTTGAAACAGAGATCGGACTTTCCCAACGCGGGCGTAAGATCCTTTCGAATGCAGACACGTGGACTAATTCTGCTACGTACTATTATGCTGACGCGTCCATGCTGTTGAGAAAGTCTTTTCCATTACGAATAAGAAAAAATATCCCCACACAATGGTTCGTCAACCTGGGGCCTAACATCAGCTATTGGATCGGCGGCCACGGAAAGATCGGATCCGGTGGCCTTCAGTCCTATGATCTTGTTTTTGGCCCTATGCCACTGGAGCCACCTCAGCCCGACTTTGATAAGATGTATTTAACCAATGTAAATCGATGGCTGTTTGGCGTGAATATCGGAACTGGTTTTATCGCACCGCTAAGGCGATCGCACCGCCTGCTGACCGAGCTTCGCTTCACCTCGGGACATACCTTTTACGGTAAGCCCACCAGTGCAAGCTGGCGTACGCTCGGTTTCACAGACAATCTACGCGCAAACGAAAAGGTGGTCAGCCTCACCATTGCATACTTGTTCGATATCGATCTGAAAGAATCCAGGAAAGGAAAGAGTACGCAGGACAAAGACGTTCACCGAAAGCCAATCAAGAAAAAACATTAGCTTAGGGCAAAGATTTTGCCGTATAAGCAATGGATATGAAGGATTTTTTCAAGGATCTATTTAACTACAATTACTCCACCAATCAAAAATTGTGGGATGCCTTTCAGGCCAACGCCGGAAAGACGTCTGAAAGGGTATTGGCCCTGTATAGCCATATTGTAAATGCACACCAGATCTGGAACAATAGGATTGACAAGCGGCTTACCGCCTTCGGCGTTTGGGACTTGCACACCATCGAGGCATGCCGGGATATTGATCAGGCGAACTATGAACACACCCTCCAGATCCTGAACACGCTTGATCTGAATGCCACTGTCAATTTCACGATGAGGGGAAAGGCCTGCCACAAAAAGGCGTCGGACCTCCTATTTCATATCATTAATCATTCTACGTACCACCGGGCGCAAATTGCCACCGACTTCCGGCAAAGCGGAATCGATCCGTTGAATACGGATTTCATTCTGTATGAAAAGGGGTAACGAAACTATGATCGGGCAACGAACCAGGAAAGCAAAAAGAAGCGGTATTTTTAAAAAAAAACTGACACTGCGCGGAGTGCTAACGCGGCACCAAATCCTACCGCACAATTTCCAATCCGTCCCTGGAATGGATCTTCGGAAATGGCGCATGTGGCTCCGTCTGATACCAGAAGGCTACGGAGGAAATATCGTCTTGCAACGGCAGATAGCGCATGCCGCTGCGCCAGCCGAGCGCCTGAATCGTGATTTTCAAATTCTGATTGAAACGAACCGGATCGGTGATGTGCCACCGGTACATTCCGAACATCGTCTGAGATTTGAACGCGCCGTCCGGTTTGAACACATGGAAGCCCGCATACGGAGTTGAATAATCCTCATACTGCTGCCGGCCGTTAGCGTCCTTCACGGCAAACGCATACGAACCGCAAAAGTAGTCTTCCGTGCCTGTGCCGCAGATCGTGGGGTACTGCGTGTCACCATCCATATAGAACTTGATCTCCCCTTCTCCCCACCAGCCATTGCTGTTGCTCTGCCAGAGCATATACGTACCGACATAGTGTCCTTTACCTTTGATACCATCGACGATGGTATATACTTCCTTATAGGGCAACGGGTTCACCCGGCGGAACTGCGCGTGAAAATAGGCGGCGTCCTCGGGCACCGTTGTGCGCGTGTAGTCAATCTGATAGTACAGGATCATTTCTTCATCCGCTACGTTCTCCATTGTGATGCGGCATTTCTTCCGGAAGGGCATCACCCAGTAGCTGTTGAAGGCGCTACCGGGATTGACACACACCGCGAGCGATGTGACTGGCTTATATTCATACGCTGCGGCAAAGAAATCACCTACGGGCACCTCCACCGACGGTTCCTTCTCGTCGTCCCAGTACATGCGCAGAATGCTGTAGCGCCAGTTGCCGGTCGGTGTCATCCAGATATGCTGCAGAGCACCACCGCCGTCGATCTCGGCGATGGTATAGGTGGTATGCGCGGCGATGCGGATGAACGGGTTGATCTTCCATCCCGGACCGAGGTCTTTCGCGGGGCCCGAGGCAGTGCCTTCCTTCGCCATGCCGCCCTTGCCTTTTTCGCCGGTTGGATTCTCCGGGCTTATCGACCGCGTCTGCGCATCCGACAATCTGTAGAGGTTATCCATGTTTGTGCCGATGCCGTCAAAGCCTGCCTTTTGCGCGGAAGCCCTCACGGCCAGGAAGGCTGATATCAGTATGAGAAGTATCCGGAGTTTCATGCTATCCTGTGTGATTGATGGTTGACGCATACTTTACATTTTATATTTATACTTAACTTAAAATCTCGGTTGTCCCGTCTGAAATTTGTTATGGACGGTGATGCCCTCCCAGTCATCCGTGCGGAACGGTACTGCTGGAAGTCCCTCGGCGTTGCAAAGGTCCAGTTGGCCGGGGTTGTTGTCCCACGCGTAACGCACCGCGACGGGGTTTGTGACGTTGCTGCTGGTAACCTCCACCTTTCCGTTGACGATAATGCCCTGCGCCCAGTAAAACTTTCTGTCCTCGCCTGCCATCTGAAAACCACGCACGAAGCCGTACTTATCTTTTGTCATCAGGCCGCCGCCTGTATGGTCGTATTCCATAACCGCTTTGCTACCCGATACCTTCATGGAACGGAAGGTCGGCCCAGCACTTACAATGTCCTTGCTGTATACATTGCTCAGCGCACCGAGGGCTAACCGCTTGCCCACATCTTCCTTGTTCTTCGGGTGGATGTCGTTACCTTCGCCGATATCGATGGCCACGGCCATGGCGGTATTGGCCATGGTCAACACGGAGGCTTGCGCTTCCCTCAACTCGGCCCAGGCACTCGGCACCGGTAGCGGAGACTCGCCCATATAATTGGCAAGCTGTACAAAGAGAAAAGGAAGATTAGGCTGCTTCCACTTCGAGCGCCAGTCGTTGATCATCGTCGGAAAAAGCGTGCGGTATTCATACGCGCGGTCAGCATTGGCTTCTCCCTGGTACCAGATCACGCCTTTGATGGCCAGGTTGGTCAGCGGTGCGATGCTGCCGTTATACAATACGGCGGGAGAAGAAAAGGGGGTGGCGTTGGGCACGAGCACCTTGGGGAATTTAGCGGCGTCGATCGCCTGCCCTTTTCTGTACAACCAGTCTCCCTGTAAAATATTGTGCGCCCACATGGCGGCCGTGGTAAACCCGCCGATGCCGCCGACGTCGAACACGCGTACCACCAGTACGTTGCCTGTCGGCTTCAAGATGTCCACCGGCACATCGTACCCATGATGGTTGTAGTTGCCATAGTTCTCTCCCACTTTCATGCCATTCACCCAGGCGATGTCGTAATCGTCTACCTGCAGCAGCCCCACGTGAAAGGTTTTACCGGTATAGTTCGCGGGCAGGTCGAACGTTGTCCTGAACCACACGGCACCGTCGTGGTCGCGCAGGTCGGGCACGGCCTCCCACGTATTGCCGATGGCGTCGATAGGCTTCCATTCCGAAAGATCAGTATCTACTCTGAACCATTCTTCGGCGAGACCCGGCCCCTTGTAATAATACTTTTTATACCACGCGGGCTTCATCTTCTCGAAGTCGGCACGCATCGCAGCGAAGTTCTTGTTGCGTTTCAGTACCGGCGCGAGGTCGGCCCGGAACTGCTCGAACGAAAGAAGTGCTTCGTTGCTCATCCAGCTTTCAATACTGGTAGCCCCCAGGTTGTCACTGATCAGGCCGATGGGTACGTTCAGCTCCTGGTACAGTTTCTTTCCGAAGTGATAGGCTACGGCCGAAAAATATTTTATATTCTCCTGGGTTAACTTGTTCCAGCCGGTCCCGCCTTTAATATCTTCGGCAGGCAGGTAGTCGATGTCCACGTGCACCGTGAACAGGCGAACCTGCCCGTGTTTCAGGAAGGTGCTATCTTGCTCCTGGAAGCCCGTCTGGTCTATATTCCACTGCATATTAGATTGCCCGCCACAGATCCAAACATCGCCGATCAGAACGTCTGACAATAGGATAGCGTTTTTTCCTTCCACTCTCAGCTCGAAGGGTCCGCCTGCTTCCATGGCGGGTAGTGCGAGACTCCACTTGCCCAACTTATCTGCGACTGCAGTAGCCGATTGCATCGCCAAGGTAGCGCGAACCTTTTCTCCCGGCGAGGCCCACCCCCACACTTTAAGGGGCGCGTTCCGCTGAAGTACCATATGATCGCGAAAGATCGCCGGCAGCTTTACGCCGGCCTTGACCGTTAGATCAACGGCAAGAAGTGCAATCATACTACAAAGAACGACCAGGATCCTGAACGGCATAACGATGCTGCGCGTACGTTTCATTCGCTGTTATTTTTTGTCAAAGACTACTTTTATAAACCGGGGGTGATAGAAGTTCGGAGTCTTCTTCAATTGCTCCAGGAAGTTGAAGCTGTTGATGTTGTAACTGATGAGCAGCTCGCCCGGCTTCGAAAGCGCGGGATGTGCTTTGGCATTATAGGTATAGATATCTTTCTCCGTAAGCTCGGACGATGTATCCCAAATCACTTTTCGCCGTTCGAAAGGTCCGGCCGGCGAAGACCCGATCTGCATGCAAATCTGCGAAAAGATGCCGCCGAGCTGATAGATTAGCGCGTACTGGCCGTTGCCGATGGCCGAGACGCTCATCTCGTTTGAAACGCTGTCGGCCAGCCGAGCGGCCTCCTTCAGGTCCTTCGTCCATCCGTCGGAAGTCCTGAACTCCCAGGACGAGAACCTTGCCAGCGTCCCGGCTTTCGTCCGCGCCGCGACCAGGTCCTTCCCCGGTCCGCGAACGCCATAAATGTATAGATAGCCATCCGGATCGGGAGAACCTGCCGCCTCGGTATTGGCATAGATGCCCGCCCCGAACGCCGTGGCCGCCGGGTCATCGCTGGGCGAGACGAGCGGCAGGTCTATCTGCTTCGACTTCGAGAAATCTGTAGTATGCGGAGGACAGATCAGCAACGTTGTTCCTACCTGACGGAACGGGAACTTTGAACCGTCATTCGTATTCTGAATGAGGTATCCGAAGATATACAGGCTGTCTCCCGCTTCATGATCCACCACGCCGTCACCCAACCAGTAATAGTCGCCGGGCTGTGCCTTTGGTGTTGACGGCAGGAATACCGAGGTCGTGTCTTTCCCTACGATGAACTTCGCGTTGCCTTCCCGCGGCTCGTTCCCCGTCAGCAGCATCACCGAATTATTGATCATGGCCAGGCCGGGCGCCCCGGATTGGCTGGGATCGCCTGCCTCACCGAACATGGTGTCGCTGAAAACAAAGAGCACGGTATCGTCAGACGCAAGGCCATCATTCCCTTTCAGGGGAATGGAGAAGATGCCGTCAGCGCCGAACCACCCCTGCGAGCGCGTGAACAATGCTGTCCATTCCGGCGCGGCATGTACCGAATAGGTGGTTTCTTTCTGCTCTTCTTTCTTTTGCTGACAGGACGTCCCTACTCCGGCTACGGCCAGCGCAATCAACACACGATAAAAAGCGATCTGTTTCATCATACTCAATTTAACATTACTATTTAGGAGCTGCCACATATTTGTAAATAAACACTTCGTCGTTGCTCTCGCCGGCCCACGAAAGGTCAATATGGATCTCCAGCTCGAGCTTGTCGACGGTAAGTGTTTTCACCCGATAGGTATCGGTGACAAACACATCGGGGGTAAATATGCCGTGATATTTCATCTTGAACGTAGTCTCGTCCTCCGAAAGCTCCCAGGCGTCGTAGTCGTTGAATTCCTCCAGCTCGCATCCGCCAGCGTGGTTGGAGCCGTAGAATGAATCCATGAGCCCATCGGCATGGAACAGATAATAATTATCTTTTTCACACTCCAGGATGTCTTCTTTGTTCGCTTTGTTTACCCAGATCTTCGATGTGAACATCCACTTCCGGCGGGAAAGGTTTATGCGCGGCGCGGCGGCCACCGCCAGGGTGAGATCGCTTTTCACCACATCGCCGGATGCCGTCTCCGCGCGGAAGGCAAACCCGATCAACTGGTCAATGTCTTCTTCCCGGCCCTGGTACAGAAAGGTATATTCACCGCCCGATGAAAGCGCTGACGCGTCTACTGTAAGAACACCGTTGGTGCCATAGTCAGTGTCCTCGGCCAGGTTCACAGACTTCGTAATAGTCAGCGAGCGTACGTCCGAAGGGAGCTTTACCGTTACCACCGCTTCGTCACCTTCCTGCACCTGCGAGCGGTACTGGCCATACCCGGCGATCTTGATATTCTGTCCCGGAATGGTAAGCTCCAGGCCCAGCTTGTCTGCATTGGACTCATAATCGTCTTCGCACGAAAGGGCGCACGCGCACGCAGCCAGCATAAGATTCAGTAGATATTGACGATACTTTTTCATCGCTTTAGCATATAAGGTTGATACGGTCTAGTAATCGTTCTGAGGAAGGTTCGTATTCAGGTCGCGCTCCCGCTGAGGGATGGGAAACAGGTAATGCTTTGCCTGTGGCGTCACGCCCGGTTTGGCCAGGGGCACCAGTGCCTCCAGCTTTCCGGTGCGCACCAGGTCGAACCATCGGTGACCTTCTGCCGCCAGTTCCAGCCTGCGCTGCTCCAGTACTTCGTCACGGAACTGGTCTTTGGTAAGGCCCGAGACGTCGCCCAGATTCGCGCGGTGGCGCACCATGTTCAGGTGGGTATAGGCGTCGGTGGTAGGGCCGTTGTCCTCGTTCAGCGCCTCAGCATACATCAGCAGCACATCGGAATAGCGGATCACGGGAAAATCCTGCGCTGTTTTCGCGTTGGTGAACTCATCGGGATTCGTCACGTCCCAATACTTTCTGAAGTAATATTTATCGAACGGCACAGTGTAGCGCGTGCCGGCCACGGTCTCGTCGAACGCATTGAAAACGGTCACGGAGTCGCGCTTATCACCTGTAGGGTATGCGTCGGCCAGCGCCTGTGTCGGCACCTGCCATCCCAGGGTGTTATTGGTGATGCCCGCTTTCACCAGCGCATTGGGAAGCAGACGCGTGTGAAATTGTCCGCTTTCCCAAAAGATGATCTTGCCGCCCGCATCGCCGAAGCCCACGCTGAAGATCGCTTCCTTGCCGCCGCGGTGCTCGATCTTGAATACATCCACGTAGTCGTCCCACAGCGCATAGTTCTCAGAGGAGATCACTTCCAACGCCTTGGCGGCTGCCGCGCCATACTCCTGGCGGGTGAGGTATACTTTGGCCAGCAGCGCCTTGGCCGCGCCCTGAGTAGCCCTTCCCCTTCCCTCCGCCTGGTCTACCGGAAGCTCCTCCGCGTCGGTCAGATCGGCGATAATCTGAGTGTAGATGTCGTTCACTTCCGCCGCAGTGGGTTTGAGAGGTTCTTCTACCTTCAGCAGCAGGGGAATTTTTCCGAACATCCGTACAAGGTTAAAATACAGCAGGCCCCGAAGGAATTTCGCTTCGTTCACCAACCTCGTTCTCAGCGCGGTGTTCATGTCGATCGCCGGAATCTTCTCGATGGCAATGTTGGCCAGCGAGATGGCTTTGTAATGTTGCTTCCAGACATCGGTCACGATTCCATTCTGCGGTGAATAGGTGAAGTTCGAAAGCTGATCGGCATCGGTCATTCCCACCTGGTTGTTGAGCATCTCATCCGACGCCAACCCTACCGCGATCCAGAAGTTGCTGTGGTATACCCCGCCGAACGTATCACCGCTCTGTGAGTTCAGGTGCCCGTAAATGGCGTTCACGGCCGATACGGCGTCCTCCTCCGTTTTATAGAAGTTCGATACCGCCACGAAGTTTTGGGGATCTTCTTCCAGAAAATCCTTGCACGATGGGACCAGGAACGCCAGCAGCAGAAATATACTGGCGAGCTTTATGTTTCGTTTGATGAATTTCATATCAGAAAAGGGTTACTGTCTTATAAACCAATGTTTACTCCCACCACGTAGGTCTTCGTCATGGGGTAGCGTCCCTGGTCTACGCCGGGCATGGCTGTAGCGATGCCGTAGGAGCTTCCTTCGGGATCATAGCCGGTATACTTCGTGAACGTAGCCAGGTTGGTGGCGCTTACATAGACGCGTAAGGTCCGTACGTTGGCCCGGTCCAGTAGCGCCTGGGGAATGTTGTACCCCAGCGTAATGTTCTTGATGCGCACGTACGAGGCATCTTCCACATACGCCGACGAGAACGTGCCCACATCGACTGTGCGGTTAGCCAGTGCGCGCGGATAACGGTTGCTGGGGTGCTCCGGGGTCCAGCGGTTTAATCCCGCCTCCGCGGATATATTCTGCACCCCGCGGAAGTCCTCCAGCGCCAAAGCGTTGAAGTTCGCCATCTTGTTGCCCTGCGATCCCTGGATAAACACGCTCAGGCTGAAGTTGCCGTACGAGAGCGTGTTGTTGAACCCCCAGGTAAAATCCGGAAGCGCATTACCGAGAATGGTTCTGTCAAGCTCGTTGATGACCGTGTCGGGGGCGGAAAGATTCCGGTACTTCCTGTCGCCGGCGCGCGCACGAGTGAGCGCGTTGGCGGGAATGTTATGCTGTCCGTTGAGCACCGCCGAAGATTCTGCTTCTTCGTCTGTCTGGAAAATACCGTCGAATTGCAGACCGTAAAAAGTACCGAGGGGCTGACCCTCCCGCAGGATAAGGCCCGAGCCAAGGTTCACGTCTTTCCCTTCCTCCGCCAGCCGGGTAATCTTGTTGCTATACGTAGAAAAGTTGATGGATGAGCTCCATTTCAGCTTGCCGGTGGTGTTCACGGTGCGCAGGTCGATGTCTAGTCCCGTGTTCTTCAGGTCGCCGATGTTTAGCGTCGTAGCATCGAAGCCCGATGTGAACGGGATGGGCGTGCTCAGCAGCAGGTCATAGGTATACTTCTGATACAGATCGGCCGTGAGGGTGATCCGGTCGTTTAGGAACCCTGCGTCGATGCCGATGTCGAACTGGCGCGTGGTCTCCCACTTCAGGTCGGGGTTGCTATAGGCGGTAGGTTGGCTGCTGGAATAATAGTCGAGCGTCGCACCGTGGTTGAAGACGCCCTCGCCGTACACTCCGACAAGCGCGAGCGACTGGTACGAATCGATGGCCTGATTGCCGATGATACCGAGGGATGTTCTCAGCTTGAGCTCGGATATGAACTCCGCAGGCTTCATCCATTTTTCTTCCACGACCCTCCAGGCAAGGGCCGCCGACGGGAAGAACGCGTATTTGTTATTCGCGCCGAACTTCGAGGATCCATCTACCCGCCCGGTAAGGGTAACGAGATACTTGCTATTCAGCGCATACTGAACCCGCGCCAGGTAAGATTGCATGGACCACGTCGACTCGCCTACCTGGGGGGGTTGAGGTTCGGCTGCGCCGCGAAGGCTGTGGTACCCCAGGCGGGGATCAGAAATACCGAAGACATATCCGGTGAGCCGTTCGCTCTTGAATCCCTGCAGCGTATATCCCGCCATCGCCGCGATTGAGTGTTTATTGTTTATAGTCTTGTCAAACGTGATCGTATTCTCGTTCAGCCACGTCAGGGCTTCGAGCGTTGCAACACCGGCTTCCCCCTTGGAGCCTGCCGCCGATTTCAGGAAGTCCGGCGCGAACGTCCTGTCGCGGGACGAAATGCCGTCAATGCCAAACGTGCTCTTGAGCGTCAGCGACGGCAGGATTTTGTAGCGCGCCTCGACGTTGCCCAGTACGCGGTTAGCGGTGCTGTAGGCCTTGTGCTCCTTTGCTTCGGCCACGGGATTTCCGATCACGATGCCCCGGTCGTTCTCATAGGTATATTTACCGCGCACGGCAGGATCATACACCGGGAGGATGGGGTTCATGCCCAGCGCGCCGCCGATCACCCCCGGCGTAATCTGTTGCAGCCCGGTGTTCACCGAATTTCCCCGCGTATAGGCATACGCAATGTTGGCGCCGATGCTGAGTTTTTTAGTCACCTCGGTCGTAACGTTCGAGCGAAAATTATACCGCGAGAAGTCGGAGTTGATCACGATCCCCTGTTGGCCGAAATAACCTCCGGAAATGTTGAACGTGGTCTTTTCACTCCCGCCGGAAACACCGACCTGGTGACTCTGAATGGGCGCCGTGCGAAGCATTTCCTTCTGCCAGTCAGTGCCCTCGCCCAGCGTAGATGGGTTGACATATTCCGGCACCTGGCCACCGTTGATGCGCGCATCATTGACGAACTCGGCAAATTGCTGTGCGTTAAGCAGATCGATATATTTCGATGGTTCCTGCACGCCATAGTAGCTATCCACCGTCACAGCGCTCGTACCCTTCTTTCCGTGCTTGGTGGTGATCAGCACCACGCCGTTGGCGCCGCGCGCTCCGTATATAGCCGTAGCGGAAGCGTCTTTGAGGATCTCGATGGACTCGATGTCATTGGGGTTGATGGCGGCCAGCGGACCGATGCGCGGCGCGCTTCCAATGGTGCCATTGGTCACTTCCGCCGTGTTGCTGTTCACCAGCATGCCGTCGATGACATATAAAGGTTCATTTCCCGCGAGAACGGAACTGATCCCGCGGATGCGGATGGATGCTTCCGCTCCCGGTGCGCCTGACGTCTGCATGACCTGAACGCCCGCGGCCCGGCCTTGCAGCGCCTGGTCGAACGATGTAGTGGGTACGGCCGTGATCTCTTCTGCTTTCACCGATGCCACCGACCCGGTAAGGTCCGTTTTCTTTACCGTACCGTAACCGATCACCACCACTTCTGACAACGTCTCGAGCGACGGAGTCAGCGTAACGTTCACAGTGGTCTGCGTCCCCACAGTGACCTCTTCCGGCGAAAAACCAATGAAAGAAAAGACCAGCACAACGTCCGGACCGGCATTCAGGGTATAATTACCGTCGGCGTCCGAGACCGTACCGATGGTGGTGCCTTTCATCAACACACTGACACCCGGCAGCGGTTCACCCGACGATGCGATCACCTTTCCGCTCACGGCTCTCCCTTGAACCGTTCCCTCCGGAAACACTTCGAAGGAGACGCCCAACGCCATACTTAACAGTAGCAATAACCGATAAAAAATGCGGTAGAATTTTCTGTTCATAATTGATTGGTTAAGACTTTTATATTGCTTTCATAAAATGCGTTACGTTCGTTACTCTTCTGTTCCCCATGCCGTATTCGGTTTATCTCCCAGCCAGATTTCCAGTGCTCCACCTTTTGCATATTCCTCGTGCGTGAACCAGAAGCGTTGTTGCGGTTTGCCGTTCAGCGACGCGTGCTGTATATATATGTTCTCGGGGGCGTTGTTGTGCGTGGTGATCACGAACTGCTTCCCCATGTAGTACTTCGGATCGAGCCGGATGGTGATCCTGTCGAAGATCGGGCTCGTGATCTCGTAAGTGGGAACAGCCGATTCATTACCCTGCAGGCTGAACAGCCCCATGGCCATGAGCGCGCTCACCCCGCCCATCTGCCCTTGGTCTTCGTCATGCCCGCCGTAGCCGAGGTCGGGCGTGGTACCGCCGTACGCCTGCTCTTTTACTCGTCTCACCCACTGTTGCGTAAGCCAGGGCTTGCCCGCGTAGTTGAATACATGGGCATTGGAGCAACCGGGCTGGTTAGCGTAGCTCACATAGCCGTCGTTGTAGGCGAATACAAAATCGCTAGCGCTTGCCTTCTCGAAAGCATGGTTCAGCTTGTGGCACAGCGTATCGTTGCCTCCCATGAGCGCAGCAAGTCCTTTGATGTCATGCGATACACCCCACGTAGCCTGCCACGCATTCGCTTCCACCCACCCCTGTCCGCTCAGCGGGTTGTGATGCACAAAATTCCCGTTATCGCCTTTCGGAAACAGCAGCTTCTGCTGCGGGTCGTAACACTTCTTCCATCCCTGCGAACGGTTCATAAAGAAGGTATAGTCTTTCTTCCTGCCAAGGCGTAGCGCCATCTGGGCGATGGCCCAATCCTGAAAGGCCGCTTCTATGGTGATGCCTGCGTTGTTACGCCACCAGCCGTTCTTCGTATAGAAGTTGATGTCGTCCGCTGACCCGAGCATGCCGCCGGGAAGGTGGTTGCGCTTCAGAATTTCAAAAGCATGTTTCGGATCGGCTTTTGTGAGCATGCCCTTCATGTATGTGCTCACAATGAGGTTGGTGGTAGGGCAGCTCGTCATGATGTACGAATATCCGCCACCCGAAGGGCCGCGCGGTAGTAAGTAGCCATTGTCTGCATACTGCAGCATCGACGCAGACATCTCGTCCTGTATGCCGGGCCACGCCAGGCCCCACAGAATATTGAGGTTCCAGTGCGACAGCCAGAAGGCGTCTGAATTATACATGTTGTAGCGCAGACTACCATCGGCGTTTTTCGGCAGCGTTTTAACCTTGAAAACGGCATCGGTAAAAGTTCCTTCGCGCTTTCCCTGCGTACGGTCGGGATAATCGCCCGAGATGTCGTTGATCTTGTGCCGGCCCAGCAGCACGTGCCACAAGTCCGTATAGAATTTCACGCGCTGGTCCGTGCGGCCTCCCTGCACGTCTATTTTTCCGAGCCATTCGTTCCAAACCGCTTTAGATTCCTGGCGCACAGCGTCAAAATCCCAGCCCGCACATTCTTTCTGTAGATTATCTCGGGCGTTGTCGATGCTGGTATAGGAGATGCCGATCTTCATCTGCACGACCTCCCCTGCCTTTACTGTATAGGTCGCGGACAGCCCGAGACTGTCGCCCTGCAGTGTGGATACACCCTGGTGGTGTTTACTTCCCACCCACCCATTGAGCTGGTCGTACGGTTTGTCGAACTGCACCACAAAGAAAATCTTAACATCCCTGGGACCACCCCAGTAGCGGTCCACCGAGCTAAACGATCCTTCAAATTCCCTGTCGCTGTTCTTCTTCACCGACGCGTTGGCCATTGTGGTGCCACAGAGATACCCGCCCAGGTTTGTCAGCAATTGCGTCTGCCGATCGTCCGTAAACCTGAAGCGGTAGAAGCTAACACGTTCCGTTGCGGTCAGCTCCACCCACGTTCGTGGATCCTGCAGATATACCCGATGATAGCCGGGCTGAACAATTTCTTCCGCATGCGTGAAACGCGACTTCCACGCCTGTTCACCGCCGGAAGGGTTTACATCCTTGTTGGCCGGCATGATCTCCAGGCCCGAGAGCATCCAGCAGGCAACCTGGCCGAAACCGAGGATATGCCCCTCGTTATAGTTATAGCCGCCACCGCCCTGATTCTTGTTGCGGGTATGCGGTGCGGCGCCCGTCATCCCAAACGGGCGACCTCCGGTAATGAAAAAAAAGTAGCGGCCCCGGTTCGTTTCGATATAAGGATCCACCATCGATACATAGTCGGTAAATTGATCGGCAGAGGGAAAGACCTCGACCTCCGAGAACCCGAGGTCGCGGCCAGTGCCGTCTGTGACAACGATCTTAACCCATACAATTGTTCTGGTCTGGAACTCCACCGCTTTGCCCGTACCGTCGTCAGGGATCTGGTTCACCCAGAGTGTACTACCGTCACTGAAGAGCAGCTTGCAGGTGGCGATGTGGTTGCGTGATGTCACCCGGTCGTAGAGCACTATGCGGTTCACCCGTTGCGGAGACTTCCACTCCAGCTGAAGCCATGGAAACCGTACATACCCCCAGTCGGTGGTGTCGCCCTGGCAGGCCCACTCGCCCTGGCCGGCAATATGAATGATCCCGTCCGCCACATTAGCCGGCGTATAGGACTCTCCCAGATACGTCGATGCAGTAATGTTCGCCTGCGAAGCGATATTGTCGGGCCCCGCCCAGGCTTTTGCCGTAAAAAAGAAAAGGACAGTGATCGAACGAGTAATAAATTGGAAGTTTCTCATTATTAATAATGTTGTCAGGTGATGGACTTGCCTCCTTGCCAGGCCTTTAACAGTAACTGTATGATATATGTACCCAAGGAATCGTTCGCACGTCCGGGTGATAGTCTACGTGTCCGGCACGGATGGATCCGAAGTGGTCTTCCAATTTCACCTTCCCTTCTAGATTTCTATGAGCAATAATCTGGGCCCGCAATTGCCCGAATGCAGTTACGTATGATAGAGGAAGTATCAGCCGCGTCATGATTTAGTATTTAGCTACATAAATGTATGTATGTTCATACTTATTGCCAAGAACTTTTTCAATCGTTTGCGCTGATAGGTAGAAATAATTAAAAAATACTGGACTTACCTAAAACACAACAGGACATAGTAGATGGTATGTACTATACCAGACCCTTTCTAACGCTGCGCAGATGGCATTGCACCTTATTCGCTCTTCAATACTTCGGCGGGGTTACGTCGAGCGGCCCTCACGGTCTGCGACCCGATCATAATAAACGCGATCACCAATACCGCTAACACGCCAACGAGCAGCTCGGCAATTTGTACGGGTGTGTGATATGGGAAATTCGTGAGCACAAATTTTTCGAAGAAGATGTACGTTACCGGCAGAGCAATGAGCGCCGAGATGGACAAGAGCGACAAAAAACCACGGCTCAACAGGTATATAAGGCTGCCGGCGCTGGCCCCCATCACCTTTCGAACGCTAATCTCTTTCAGTCTTGTCTCGGTTGTGAATATCACCATTCCGAACAACCCCATCGATGCAATAGAAATGGCGAGAACTGAAAGAAAGCCAATGATTTTGATCTGAACCGAAAATTCACGGTATGCGTCTTCAATTTCTTCATTAAAAAATTTAGCCTGGAAAGGATGAACAGGATCGATTCTATTCCATGCAGACCCAATCTTGGCTATGGTTGTCGGCATATCGGTGCTGTTTATTTTCGCATTAATGATCGCCCGGTCGTTAGGCGTCCAGAACATAAATGCCACTGGCTCGATGAGGTTATCAAGCTTGCCATAGTGAAAGTCTTTCATTACTCCAACAATGGTCATCTTGCGATGACGTACCTTGAAACTGCTGAAAGTGATCTCCTCTCCGATGGCTTTCTCAGGGTCGTTGTTGCCGATGTTAAATCGTCTTAGGAATTGCTCATTCACAACAACTTCCGTAGCAGCTTCTGCTGTAGTAGGTCGCGTAATGAAATTCCCCCCGGCGGCGAGCTCATGTTGATGCACGGATAGGTAGTTTTCGTCCACAAGGTTAGTCAAGACCAGTACAGAGTCCCGGGAATCTTTGTATTTCATAAATCCACCCCACGCGTTCCCAACACTGGTGACTATCAATGAGCGGGATAGCCCAGTTACTTCTGGCATCTCGCTAAGTTCTTTAAGAAGCGCATCGGGCTTATTACCCTGCATATCAATATTCAGAATGTTCTCCGTGTTGAACCCCAGGTCGAATGCAAGAATATCTTTGTACTGCACATAACCGACCGTGGTGGTCGTTATAAAGATTAGCGTCGCTGTATATTGGATCACCACCAGCACCCGTCTAAGTGCAAGGTGTTTAAATACTTTTACCGATGACACATTCCGGAGCGCGCTAATAGTGCTGACTTTCGAAAAGAGCATGGCAGGCATGAAGCCGGCAATTCCCCCAACAATGACCGAAAATATAATAAAGGCTATAACCATCAGAGGAGTGACTTCGAGCTTCACCATGCGCTGCAACTCCGGCGCTATGTTTATCAGCTCTTGCCGCAATCCGAGAAATAATAAGTATGAAAAAAGAAGGGCTATCAGGGAGATCATAATCGATTCTGCCAGGAACTGCTGCTGTACCTGGCCTTTTTTTGCACCGATAGCTTTCCGAAGACCTACTTCCTTAAAACGTCGCATGGCGCGTGCCATCGAAAGATTCGTATAGTTGAAACACGCAGACAATATGACTATGACTGCAAGCCCTCCGAGTATCCAAAGTACACGCGGAGACATGTGTACGCCAATAGATCCGGGACCTCCCTCGGATGCGTGGAATTCCTCCCCGACGACAGTTTCATAGAGAGGAAGCAATTCGAGCTGGATCGTATTCGTCTCTTCCGTGAGATTTTGGATTTTCGCAATCGCGTTGAGCTGCGACTGGATTGAAGTCATGTCGGCATTTTCCTGCCGCAGGAGGTACACGTAGTTCGACGACATATCCGTCCACGCCTGAAGACTCCTGTCGTTTATACTTTCCTGTTCAAGTGTTGAGAAGGACACCAATGCTTCGAAGGTGATGTGTGAAAAGAAGGGCACGTCTTTCAGTATGCCCGTCACCTGGTAATCAAGTGTATCAAATTTGACGGATTTGCCGAGCGCTGTTTGGTTGCCGAATAGTTTCTTCGCTGCCGTTTCTGTAAGAACAATCGAGTACGGATCTTTCAGCGCCGTGTCGGGATTTCCCTCCAGCATTGGAAACGTGAAGATCTTGAGCAGCGATGGCTCTGCCCAATAGCCTTTTATCGGCAGGATATTTTTGCCGACAATCGCATCTTTCGAAAAGTCGTAGCGTAGAATCGCGACCTCTTCAATGCCAGTTACCTGGTCACGGATAAGCTTTCCAGCCTTTATCGATGTCGAAGCATATTTGGTACCTCGTGCACCATTCGATGTAAGTATGCTGGAGACGCGATAAATCCTCTCTCCATTTTCATTAAACCTGTCATACGACTGCAGGTCGAGAACGAAGGCGATTAGCAGTACTCCGACGGACATGCTGATAGAAAGGCCAGCAATATTGATGGCCGAAAACAGCTTGTTGCGCATGACGTTGCGCGACGATGTTTTGAGGTAACTTCCGATCATGATCCCGTTAATTAAAGGCTTACAGTTTGGCGCACGTACTGTATAAATTCTAACGAACTTAAAATCATCAATAATGGCAACTTTGCCCAGATCGATTACTAGTCAGCGTCCACCATAGCATCTTCCCAATCGATATCATACGACTGTGTTATTTACTGAGCGCCGTGTTGAAGCGCTGCCAGCTCCTCAAATTCATCTTTAAGTTTAACACTTAGACGCTCAAAAATCTGAAAGTATCGGTTATAGGTCGCATGATCCTCTTCACGAGGCATAATCGTATGCTGGTAATCGGTACTCCCTGCAGCTTTCTCGAAATCAGGGTAAATTCCCATATCGATCGCACTTAACAAAAAAGCGCCACGACTCGCACTATTTAAGTTCTTCACCATATTAATAGGTTTATTAAAAATATCAGCCATTAGTTGCGCACAAAAAGGGATTGTGGCAAAGCTACCATTTATAGACAGGCTGTTGATGGTGCGATGCTCTTGTAAAATTTTTCCGATACTATACACCTCATACAAAATACCCTCAATCGTAGCCCGTATAAAATGCTGCCGCTCATGTTTTATATTCAGACCAAAATATGATCCGCGGGCATTTGCATTCCAGATCGGGGCGCGTTCACCAAGAAGATAAGGCAAGAATAACAGACCATTTGACCCTGCGCGCACACGCGATGCCTCATGAATCAGATTTTCCATGATTTGTTCAGTGTCGAATGGAACGCGAAAATCACCAAACTGTCGGGCAAACCACTCAAAGACCACTCCGCCATTATTTGTCGGGCCACCGGACACATAATAGTTTTCTGCCAGAAGATAATTAAAGAACCGTCGCCTATCGTCGCGCAGAACGTGATTTCCAACAATACGAACAGCACCACTGTCTTCTATGGTAACCACGGCTTTATCTTCGCGCCATACACCCGCGCCCAGGGTTGCCATGCAACCGTCGCTTGAGCCGACCATAACCCGTGTGTTCGCACCCAGACCTAGTGATTTTTGATACTCTTTCCGCAGCTTACCCGGGTTACCGAATACTGGCATCAATTCCGGCAACTGCCCGGAATGAATGCCAGCAAATTCAAGTGCCTTCGATTCCCACTGCACAGTGTGAATATTCAGTAACCCGGTGGCGGAAGCCAGACTGTGGTCAATCACGTATTCCCCGGTAAGTTGCTGAAGAATATAGCTCTTTATCGAAAGAAATTTAGAGGTATGCGCAAATCTATCTTTGTCATTGTTTTTTAGCCACGCTATTTTTACCAAGGGAGACATGGGGTGAATAGGTGTTCCTGTGGCATGGTACAGCACTTTTCCTAAATCGGAATCTTTTAACTCATCCGCCTCTCTTTTACCCCGATTATCTGCCCACGTAATAACGTTCCCGAGAGGAGCACCTTGTTTATCGATGGCGAGAACGCTATGCATGGAGGCTATAAAACATATCGATTGAACGGCGTACCGTTGAGGTTGTAGGTTCTCAGTAATCAAATTTTTCAGCACGTACAACATCGTGATAAAAATCTGCTCAGGGTCTTGCTCGCTATAGTCTGGCTGAATGTGAAATGTCGGGTAGGAGCCTTTGGCCGACGCCACCACATTTCCGTTCAAATCGAAGGCAAAGACACGTACCGCGTTTGTTCCAAGCTCTATTGTAATTACACATTCCATTTCGATGTATATTTATTTCCCTATTTCTTCTTCCTGAATTCCATGGGCGTATAGCCCGTAAGCTTCTTAAACGTCGTTGAAAAATGCTGAGACGAATAAAACCCTGTTTCTAACGCAATCTCCGTTACATTGATCTCTGGTTTCTTCAACAGCTTGATGGCCTCTGAAATACGAATGTTGATCAGATAATTCAACGGAGAGAATCCGGTGAAGACCTTCACTTTCTCCGAAAAAGCAGTCGTTCCGAGACCGATCAGCGCGGCCATCTCTTCCACGGTCCATTGGTGCCCCAGGTTCTGCCGCAACGCTTCCTCCATCTTTGTAAACATCTCTGGAAAATCCCGCCGCAGGTTGGTCTGACGACCTGACTGTCGCGCAATAAAAATCAAGAGCTCGTCAATGAGGTGATTAACCCGCGTGGTGTAACCAATCTCCCGTTGAAACAATTCGTCTTTGATTGCCTGAAGAATGATGAAGGCTTCCTTCACCTTTGACAGGACGACAATATTGTTCAGTTGCAGAATCTTACTAATCGTAACACTATCACTTTCCGACAGTCCGCTCCAGTCGCCCAAAACCATTCTTCGACTATTATCAGCGTGTTTTACTTCTATGCTTATCCAACAAAAGGTGCCGATATCAACAAATCCCCTGCTTCCGCCAAAGGACTGGCCGGGCAGAATGATCGCGAGGTCTCCCGGATACAGAATATGAGACCGATCATGGATGAACCATTCAAACTTCCCGTCCAGAATATAATAGATACGAATATTGTCGGTGGTCGTAGAACAAAGTGAATTGAGCTGTACACTGGTATTCTTTCGAATACCGATCTCCCGGATATGACCAAAACCATCTAATTCCTGTGACGCGCCTTGATTTAAAAGAAACTGGTTCATGGTAAAATTAAATCGACAATATCAAAGCATCAGTATTGCTTTAACGCGGAGCTGCAAACCCACATCTGACAAATCTGGAAAAAACAGATGGATATCCAAACTCAAAAACGTCAAAATTTACAATTTATATCGTTACCGCAATCGTGTATAAAATTCAACGGCGGGTTTTATTGGAAGTCTGTCTGGCCAAGACTATTCAGCTTGCAGGACCGATATCAGGTTCATTCTTTCAGGAACGACGCCTGCATACATGAACGACCGAGGAATGCGATACTACACATTTTATGACGAAACGGCTGAGTTGGAGAATACGCAAAGCCCTTTGCGCTTGTCTCATGTTATCACTGGCACTGACGGGAACGGACTGTTCAGATAAAAAAAGTAGCGCACCGTTTCCATTCCTGGACACGGCGTTGAACATAGACCAGCGCGTCAATGACCTGGTCGCGCGCATGACGCTGGAAGAGAAAATCGGCCAAATGATGAACGATGCTCCTGCCATCGAACGGCTCCATATACCACGCTACAACTGGTGGTCGGAAGGACTGCATGGTGTAGCCCGCGCCGGATTGGCAACCGTATTTCCACAATCCATCGCGCTTGGAGCAACATGGGATCAAGAACTGATTCATCAGGTATCAACAGCCATAGCCGATGAAGCGCGTGCAAAGCATCACGATTTTGAGAAGAAGGATAAGCGGTTCATTTATCAAGGACTTACCCTGTGGTCCCCGAATATAAATATTTTCCGCGATCCGCGTTGGGGTCGCGGACAAGAGACGTATGGGGAAGATCCCTTTCTGACAGGAACCTTAGCCGTTAAATTCATTCGGGGATTGCAGGGAAACGATCCTCGCTATCTGAAAACGGTGGCTACGGTCAAGCACTTTGCCGTGCACAGCGGCCCGGAGCCCGAACGTCACAGCTTCAATGCCGTAACAGACGAACGTGACCTGCGCGACATGTACTTGCCGCAATTCGAGATGGCAATTCGACTCGGTAAACCATACTCCGTCATGTGCGCCTATAACCGATACAACGGGGAAGCCTGTTGCGGAAGCCCGGGCCTACTGAACGACATCCTACGAAATGAGTGGGGTTTTGAAGGTTACGTGGTTTCCGATTGTGAAGCGATTACGGACATCTACAAGTATCATAAAATCGTAGCAAGTCCCGAAGAAGCTGCCAGCGTAGCGGTCAGAGCGGGTACCGACCTGGAATGTGGTAATGTCTATTCGCACCTGAAGGAAGCGGTTTCAAAAAACCTTATCACGGAAAAAGAAATAGACATCGCTGTAAAACGGCTCTTTTATGCGCGATTCAAATTAGGCATGTTCGACCCCGCGGAAAGGGTAACATATGCACAAATACCATATTCTACCGTTGATAGTAAGGAACATCAAGCCCTGGCGCTGGCGGCAGCCCGTAAGTCGATCGTACTGCTAAAGAATGAAAAACGTTTACTTCCGCTGAAAAAAGATATTGGCACGGTGGCCGTCATTGGCCCCAATGCCGATCAATGGCTCATGCTGCTGGGCAACTACAATGGTGTCCCCTCACGTGCCGTCACACCCCTGCAGGGCATTCAAGAAAAGGTCTCCCGTCAAACGCGTGTATTGTTTGCACAAGGATCTGAATTGGCCGACGGCATGCCTATGTTTTACACCGTCCCCGCAACAGTACTCTTTACCAACGAAAATACGCCGGGGCTGCAGGCAGCGTACTACAACAATATAACTTTGACGGGACAGCCCCTGTACACGGAAGTCGATTCGACCCTGGACGCCAACTGGTCAAACAATGCCCCGCGCAAAGGCATGGATGACGATAACTTTAGCGTGCGGTGGACCGGCGCCATCATTCCACAACTTTCCGGCACGTACCAACTGGGGTTTATTTCGACGTGCAATACAAAGCTATACATAGACGATAGCCTCGTAACAAAAACGATTTATCACTTTCGCGATGAATACGGCGATCCACGCTTGCGAAAAACAGCCCCTATGAAACTGGAAGCAGGCAGGAGATATAAAGTGGTGGTGGAAGCCATCGAAACATTTGCCGACGCCCAGGTGCAGCTGGTCTGGGCGGCGCCTAAACCCAACCTCCTGCGCAATGCCATCGAAACTGCCCGTCAGGCGGATGTGGTGGTAATGTGCATGGGGCTCACCCCGCGTATGGAAGGCGAAGAGATGGATGTCATGATAGATGGCTTTCGGGGTGGCGACCGAACCCACATCGACCTTCCTCAGTCGCAGCAGAACCTCATCAAGGCCATTCACGCGTTAGGCAAACCTATCGTACTGGTCTTGCTCAATGGCGGCGCACTAGCCGTGAAGTGGGAAAATGACCACGTACCAGCAATTGTGGAAGCCTGGTATCCGGGGCAGGCCGCGGGGCAGGCGCTGGCCGACGTCTTGTTTGGCGACTATAATCCGGCAGGAAGATTACCTGTAACATTTTACAAATCCACACGCGACCTCCCTCCCTTCGACGACTACAACATCACAAACCAAACCTACCGCTACTTCAAAGGCACACCGCTCTATCCGTTTGGGTATGGGCTGAGTTACACCACGTTTTTATACGCAGATTTGCACGCGGCACGTATCCCCGGCACCGATAGCATTCAGGTTTCTGCACGCGTGCAGAACACCGGTGGTTGCGACGGCGACGAAGTCGCTCAGGTATATGCTTCCACAAAAGACCTTACCCGTAAAACCGGCCATCCGATTCGTTCGCTGGTGGCCTACAAACGAGTACATCTTAACATGGGCGAAACACAGTCCGTAACACTCATGGTGAAAATTCCACCCGGCGCCTCAGGGCCGCTGGAGCTTAGTATCGGTGGCGGTCAGCCCGATACACATTTCCCCATGACATCTAATATACTGAAAACTTCCATACCTATACCCTAACATACCGCGACATGAAAGTATACAAAACGGCAACAGAAATAATCATCGAGCACCAGCAGCATCACTATCGTTCAAACGAGGCAAACTGGGACACCTTCGTTAACCGCCCAAACCTCTATGCAGAAATCCTACGTGAAATCGACCGACTACAATCCGATTCAGCACTCGCCGCACGTTGCCAGGCAAGCTCCGTCGCGCCCATCGGTAGTCAGGAAGTATGGGCCTCGGGTGTTACCTACCTGCGTAGCCGCGAAGCCCGTATGGAAGAATCGAAGGATGCCGGTGGCGGCGACTTCTACGCACGCGTTTACGAAGCCGATCGCCCCGAGCTTTTTTTCAAAGCTCCCGCCTATAGAACCGTCGGACCGAATCAACCGGTACGCATTCGAAAAGATTCAAAATGGAATGTTCCCGAGCCGGAATTAACGTTATTCATCTGTACCGCCGGCACCATTGAGGGATATACTATAGGCAATGATATGTCTTCGCGCGATATCGAGGGCGAGAATCCGCTCTACCTGCCGCAGGCAAAATCATACGACGGTGCCGCCGCCATTGGCCCTTGCCTCTTTGTATCCGAAAAGCCAATCGATCCCGGCACAAAAATCAGCATCTCCATCAACCGCCAGGGTAAAACCGTTTTCACAAATGAGATTTCCATCGACAGAATGAAACGAAAGCACACCGAATTGGTAGAATACCTGTTTCGCGAAGTCAGCTTTCCGCACGGTACATATTTAATGACGGGAACCGGAATTGTTCCGCCAGATAATTTCACGCTACTCGCGCAGGACGTGATCAGCATAAGAATCGAGCCTATTGGTACACTAGAAAACACCGTCGCGTGACGGTCATCGCTATGATCCCTATCGAAGGAAACCAACTCATTGGATTTAAAGAAAGTGGACGGGGCTCCGAATTTTTCCAGTCCGCCAATCCAGCTACCGGCGCGCCATTGCCCTATCATTTCGCCAAAGCCACAGCAGACGAACTACACCAGGCGTGCGAAAAAGCTTCGGAAGCATTTCAGCAGTATCGTAAAGCTACGGGAGCCACAAAGGCAGCATTCCTAGAGGCAATCGCCGTTGAAATAAAATCACTGGGGGACCAGCTCATCGAAATCTGCAACCTCGAAACAGCACTTCCCAAACCACGCCTGGAAGGCGAGCGTGACCGCACTGTAAGCCAGTTGCTGATGTTTGCCGGCATGCTGCGCGAAGGTTCGTGGATAGGCGCCCGCATCGACACAGCAAACCCCATGCGTACGCCCCTTCCGAAGCCCGATTTGCGCACAATGCACCTCGGCCTCGGCCCCGTTGCCGTATTCGGAGCAAGCAATTTCCCCCTGGCCTTTTCGGTGGCAGGGGGCGATACTGCCGCGGCTTTCGCTGCGGGGTGCTCCGTCATCGTAAAGGCGCATGAGGCCCACCCGGCCACATCCGAGCTGGTGGGAAAAGCCATTGTACGCGCAGCGAAGGCGACAAACATGCCCGATGGTATATTTTCTTTGCTGCATGGCCATGGAAACATTACAGGCATACAACTGGTTAAGAACAAACACATAAAAGCAGTTGGCTTCACAGGGTCTTTCACAGCCGGCAAAGCGCTGTCCGAGGCTGTCGCCCAACGCGACGAGCCCATACCCGTCTATGCAGAAATGGGCAGTATCAACCCTGTTTTTATTTTGCCGCGGGCGATGCAGGCGGCGAGTCAAAAAATAGCGCAGGGCTTCGCTGCGTCGGTTACCCTTGGCACTGGGCAATTCTGTACCAATCCGGGGTTGCTGGTGTACGAAGAAAATGAGCCCGGCCGCACATTTCAAAAATACCTCACCACGGAGTTTGGAAACACCTCGGGCGGACCGATGCTGACAGCAAATATTCTCCGCTCCTATACAAACGCCATTACCCGGCATATCACACAAGGTGAACTGGAAGTGCTTGCCCGTGGAAAAGACGGTCCGACGCAAAACTGTGCACTCCCTATACTCTTTAAGACTACGGGGGCGGTATTTGCACAGCATCCTGCACTTGCCGAGGAAGTATTCGGACCAACAAGCATGATCGTCTCAGCCGCTTCCCGAAACGAGGTACTTTCAATCGCACGTACTCTATCGGGACATCTCACGGCTACCGTACATGGAACGGATGAAGATCTTGATGCCTACCGCGAATTACTCGATATCCTTGAACAAAAGGTCGGCCGGGTTGTGATCAACGGCTTCCCAACCGGTGTCGAAGTTTCGCACGCCATGGTGCATGGCGGCCCCTATCCGGCGACGACCGACGGACGAAGTACATCCGTCGGAACAGCCTCGATATTCCGCTTCACACGCGCGGTATGCTATCAGAACATGCCGCAGGGACATTTGCCGGCCGAACTGCAGGATAATAATCCGTTGGGCATCTGGCGACTCCTCAACGGAGAACAAACACGAGAATCAATAAAGTAACGAGCGTCTTAAGTATACCTATATGAGCTACAGAAGTGCCGAATGGTTTGGTAAAAAAGATAAAATGGGATTCATCTACCGAAGCTGGATGAAAAACCAGGGCATCCCGGAAGATATGTTCGATGGCCGTCCCGTCATTGGCATTTGTAACACCTGGTCGGAGCTTACGCCCTGCAATGCGCACCTGCGCGATATTGCCGAATGGGTGAAACGAGGTGTTTACGAGGCCGGTGGGTTTCCGCTTGAATTCCCAATCATGTCGCTTGGGGAAACCCTCTTGAAACCAACCGCCATGTTGTTCCGGAATCTTGCCAGTATGGACGCCGAAGAATCCATCCGCGGCAATCCCCTCGACGGAATTGTTTTGCTTACGGGTTGCGATAAAACAACACCGTCTACGATGATGGGCGCAGCCAGCGTGGACCTTCCGACGTTGGTTGTACCCGGTGGCCCGATGCTCAATGGGAAATATCAGGGACGGGACATCGGTTCGGGTACAGCCGTATGGCAGCTCACAGACGAGCTTAAAACCGGCAAGATCTCATACGATGAATATGCGCACGCCGAAAGTTGTATGTCGCGCAGTCCCGGGCACTGTATGACTATGGGCACCGCGTCAACCATGGCCTGCATGGCAGAATCCCTGGGCATGACGTTACCCGGCGCGGCGGCCATACCGGCGACAGACTCGCGTAGAAAGGTATTAGCCCAGCTCTCCGGAAGAAGGATTGTTCAAATGGTTAAAGAAGACCTGAAGATGTCGACAGTTCTTACACGCAACGCTTTTGAAAATGCCATCAAAGTAAATGCCGCCATTGGCGGGTCTTCAAATTTCATCATCCATCTCACGGCTATTGCAGGCCGTATAGGCGTTGAGTTAAACCTGCAAGACTTTGATGACGTTGGAAGCAAAGTCCCCTTACTGTTAAACCTCATGCCATCGGGCAGGTTCCTGATGGAGGATTTCTACTATGCCGGTGGTTTACCGATCATACTGAAAGAATTACAATCCATTTTACACCTGGATACGCTAACGGTCAATGGTAAAACACATAGAGAAAATCTGGAACGCTGTCACGATTGCTATAACAAAGATGTCATTGCCGACTACGACACTCCACTCATTAAAGAAGCCGGCATCGTCGTACTGAAAGGCAATCTGGCGTTAAACGGGGCCGTGCTAAAGCCGTCGGCGGCCACCCCTGCGTTGATGAAACATACGGGACGCGCGGTGGTTTTCGAAAACATTGAAGACTATCACCATCGTGTCGACGACCCCGACCTCGACATCGACGAAACCTGTGTCATGGTGCTGAAAAGTGTGGGGCCCGTGGGCTATCCGGGCATGCCGGAGGTTGGCAACATGGTGCTTCCGAAAAAACTTCTGGACAAGGGCATCACCGACATGGTGCGAATTTCCGATGGTCGCATGAGCGGAACGGCCTACGGCACGGTGGTGCTGCACGTGTCGCCCGAGTCGGCGATTGGCGGCAACCTGGCACTGGTTGAAAACGGGGACCTGATTGAATTAAATGTCGAAGAAAAGCGGATTCACCTGCACGTCTCTGACGAAGAGCTTACGCGACGCCGGCAGCACTGGAAACAGCCCACGCCGACCGCGGACCGCGGTTATGCCAACCTGTATATCAACCATGTGCAACAGGCCGATAAAGGGGCCGACCTGGATTTTCTCGTCGGTAAATCGGGGTCACGCGTGCTACGCGATTCTCATTAGCCCCGTCTACCGATGACATTTTTCATTCTGTTTGCCTGTGTGGGCTGCTTAGTCTTGTCGATAACCTGGGGCAAGATCAATCCATTCCTGGCGTTCCTCGGCGTGTCCATACTTTCAGGTGTGTTACTAAAAATGCCGTTAAGCAAAATTTCACAATCTGTCACTACTGGCATAGGCAATACGCTGGGTTCTCTGGTGATCGTCATTGTGCTGGGCGCGATGCTCGGTAAACTCGTGGCCGAAAGCGGTGCTGCGCAACGCATTGCCGACACGATGCAGCGCCTGTTTGGAACACGTCATCTGGTGTGGGCGATGGCATTCACCGGCTTTCTGGTCGGAATACCCTTATACTACAACGTAGGGTTTGTACTGCTCATGCCAATTATTTTCTCAGTGGCCTACCGTTATAAGCTTCCACTGGTATACATCGGCCTTCCCATGCTTGCCTCCCTGTCCGTCATGCATGGCTTCCTTCCCCCTCATCCTTCGCCTATGGCGCTCGTGATGCAGTTTCACGCCGACATGGCCACGACCTTCAGCTACGGCATTATCATCGCCATCCCGGCAATCATCATTGCCGGTCCGTTGTTTGCGCGATCGTTGAAACACATCGCCTCCTCTGATCCAACCGTGAGCCTTTGTACGACAAACGCCGACGCCGATTTGCCCGGTGTCGTCAACAGTTTTGTATCGTCATTACTTCCGGTCATTACCATCGGTGCGGCAACAGTACTTGAGAAAATATATAGCCTGAATGATTCCGCACAAAACATCTTCGCTTTTTTTGCTGATCCCAATATCGCCATGGTGCTGACGATTGTGATCAGCACGTATTCGCTGGGCATCCGCGGCGGCAAAAAGATTTCCCAGATCATGGCGGTCTATGCCGACGCCGTCAAAGACATTTCCATGATTCTGCTGATCATTGGCAGCGCCGGCATTTTAAAGCAAATATTCGTCGATAGCGGCGTCAGCAACGCACTGGCCACAAGTTTAAAAAGCTGGCCGTTACCTCCCCTGCTCCTCGCGTGGCTGGTAGCCGCCGGCCTTCGGATAGCGCTTGGCTCGGCTACGATCGCCGGCCTGACGGCTGCCGGCATTCTCTCGCCGCTTGCTTTGCAGGTGGGAGTCGATCCAAATCTCATGGTGCTATCCATCGGCGCAGGAAGCCTGTTTTGTTCGCATGTCAACGATACGGCATTCTGGCTGTTTAAGGAGTATTTCGGATTGACAATAACGGACACGCTACGCTCCTGGACGATCATGGAATCAATCGTATCGGTCGTCGGCCTCCTGGGTGTCTTGTGTCTCAACTATCTGATGTGAAGCAACCGTTTGACTTGTTGATACGATAAAGGCGGAATATGCCGGAATCATAAGAATCCGTATACTCCGCCGATACTATCGCTTCCAGACACTATTACCTGTGTACGAACATCAGGCAGGCCTAAGGGTTATCCCAAAACACGCGGGTGGTCAGGTTGTCACCACCGATGGCCAGCGCAGCGGCCTGATAGCTGGTTTCATTCTCAGAACTTTCATCGTCCGGATAGGCCATACGTCGCGCAAAGCCCCCTCCGCCAAGCCCCCCGTTGACAGCATTGGGCGTAAGCGTCGGAAATCCGCTTCGTCTGAAGTTGGCAAAAGCCTCGGCACCGTTCGCGACATTTACGATCCAATATTGTGTATTGATCAGCTCCAGCGCATCGTTCGTGTTAAAGACCACTTCGGGAAGCGCCAGGTAATCGTCCTGCTCTTCCAGTGTGATGGCAACGTCCGGTGTATTCGGATAGAGCGACCATTCATCCATGCTTGCGCGTACCCCTTCCTCGTAATACTGCTGCGCAGCGCCATCGATCCATCCCAGGTGAGCAGCCTCTGCCATCAACAACTTTGTCTGTGCGTTTGTAACAAAGAATATAGGTGCAATGGCACTGCCTACGACACTAAAATTGAGCTGCGAGTAATTAAAACCCTGGCCTGCGGTTCCCTGGTAGTCCGGATGCTCCGTGATGGTATTTTGGTTGTACCCCACGGGAAAGCCGACCTGATTCGCGGGGGAAACATCGGGAATTGCATTCGGAGCATCGTTCGGCTCGGCATATTTGCCCCAGATGTATTTAGCCCGCGGATCGTTTGTGGCTTTCAGTTGATCAACGAACGGCTCGGCCAAATAATAATAACGTGGATTAATGGTTCGTGGTCCCTGGTTAAGCTGGTTGGGATATACGGTAGTAAACCGCAGGTAGGCGTTGTCGGCGTTCGTTTCCATCACACCCGCATTGACGGCCTCGGCGACAATGTCTTTGGCCTTGCCGGGGTTAATCTTCGAATACCGCATGCCCAGTCGCAGCAATAGTGAATTGGCCAGCTTTTTCCATTTTCCTGCCTGAACGTCAGCCGTGACAGCAGGCGTGGCAGAAGAAAAACCATAGAACAAATCTTCTGGAACATAGCTGCCCGCAGGATCCAACGCGTTCGACGCCGCCGTCAACTCCCGATACAAGTCCTCGTATATTTCCTCGTCATCATCATATTCAGGAAAAAAATTCTGCTCTAAATACGCTCCGCCGGCGGCGTAATATGGCACATCACCGTAGGTATCCACTAAGGTCATAAACACATAAGCCTTCCAGATACGCATCATACTCATCAGGTTTACGTTCCCCTGCGGCTCTTCCTTCGCTAGCGCAATCGCCTGAACAAGCAACTTAATGGTATTTTCATAATTGGCGTTCCATTTTAGGTTATTGAAATTGTTATTATCCAGATTGAAATTAAACCCAGAAGTAGCACCAAGATCGTATGCATTTAAAAATTGTTGTACGATAGTCTGCTCACCTTCCCACGATCCTGTGTGCGTGGTCCGCACGGCATTGGCAAAGAGCAATGCCGGGTCAATTTTTGTAACGCCATATGGATTCTTGTTCATTTCCTCAAAACCATTATCACATCCCCAAAAACCGAGGATTGTCACAGATACCAGAAGAATTATATATTTTCTCATAATCAGTTTCTTAGAATTTAACATTCAGGTTAATGCTGTAGTTACGCGTCGTCGGCAGCGAGGTCTGCTCATACCCTACCCGGTTATCACCGGAAGACGCAAACGCCTCCGGATCCAGATCAGCCAAGTCTTTATACAGAATCGCCACGTTACGGCAAGACGCGGACAATGCCAGCCCCTGGATAAACTTCACGCGGCTTTTCACCCACGAGGTCAAATCATAACTAAGCATTATATTTCTCAGTTTGACAAAGTCCGATTTAAAGATGAAGGGATCGGCGATCTGCGCATTGCGGTATCCGGTGTAAAAATCCTGCGGATTCACCGCGCTGGTATTTCTTTCACCATTGGCATATACAGCATCGAACACCACCCCTGTTTCACCTTCACGACGGCCAACCAGGGAAGCTTTTGTATGCCCCTGCCGTAACCCATTCAAGGCTGTTGAAGAAAGGATCTTACCGCCCGCTTTGAAATCGACATGTACCATCAAGCTCAGGTTTTTATACGACAGGGTGTTCACCCAGCCCCCCGTCCACTTGGGAAGCGCGCTTCCAAAATTCACATTTTGGGCCGTCGCTATCAACGTTCCATTATCATTTACCACGATCTGCCCGTTCTCATTCCGCTGATACGTGCGGGCAGAAAGTTGATTGAGCGGTAGCCCGACTTCATATACCAACGACCCGATGAACTCGTTGCCCGAGAATGATTGCACGGTAAACCTGTTCACGCCGGGGGCCAGGGCGAGCACTTCCGTTGTATTCAGCGCCGTGTTAAAAGAAGTCGTCCATTTAAAATTGGTGTATTGAACCGGCACAACCTCTACCATGAGTTCCATGCCGCGATTTTGAAGCGATCCGATATTGCGTTTTGTATCGAGATAGCCCGAGGCGTTGGAAACCTGGACATTGAGGATCTGGTCCGTGGTAACTTTTTCGTAGGCTGCTATATCCAACCTGACTTTACTGTTGAAAAGCCTCGCCTCCAGACCGAGTTCTTTTTCTGTCACGGTGAAGGGAGTAAGCGACCGATTCGGAGAGGTTGTACTGGGAATGGTGCCGAGCGTCTGACCGTTAAATTGATTTTGCACCAACCCATAAAGCAAAGTACCCTCGTAAGGAGATACACCGTTGGCGCTTCCCACGCGCGCCCACGAGCCCCGCAGCTTACCATACGACAACCACTCGGCGTCAGGTAAAATTTCCGAGAAAACAAAGCTACCCGACACGGAAGGATAAAACTCGCTGTTATTTTCAGGGTTTAATACCGAGAACCAGTCCTGTCTGCCGGTAATATTCAAGTATAACATTCCCTTATACCCCAACTCCAGCAACCCATACAATGAATTGACCTGGTCACGGGAAATAGTATAGTCTGTAAGCCGCGTATCATCGACGTTCGTTTTGATGACACCGTTGGCAAATGAATAAACATCGCGTATCGTGAACTCCCGCACGCTCAGGTTAGCCGTGCGATTGCTGCGTTTGAAAATATTTCCCCCAACGCTGGCATCAACAGAAAAATTACCGAACTCTTTATTTGCGCCGAGCAGGAAATCGGTGTTCACCTGCGTGCCCTGTGCGTCGTTGGCATCATATGTACCGTTGAAAGCGGTGCCTGCGGAATTGTACGGGGTAGATGTTCCCATACCCGTAGGCGTATTGTACTCGGTCAATCCTACACCGTAGTCGTAGTTATACCGACCTTGTATAAACAACCAGTCTGTCAGCTTATAACGCACGGTGGCCGTTCCCAGAAAGCGGTCTTTCTTGTTCTTAAAGAACTGCCGTCCCATCTGGAAGTAAGGATTGATCAGCGTCGTCTGAAATCCGGACGTTGGTGTTTCCGTACCATTCGGCGCAACAGCATTTTCCTCTAATGCGCTCAACGGAACTGAGGTGGACATCCGGTATAGAAAGTTGGCTGCGCCGGGTCCTTGTACACCTACCTGCGGCGGGTTCTTGTTGATCTCGTGCGAGAAGTTGATGTTCGCGGTAACGCTCAGCCTGTCGGTGACATTCTGTTGAAGCCCCAGGTTAGCAATATCCTTGGAATACGTATTATCCGGCGTGATCCCTTCAGCATCTGTTTTTGAATAGGATAGTCTAAAATTGCCATTCGCGCCGCCGCCGGAGACTGCCACCGTATTGGCGAATGTCCGGGCGTCGCGAAAGAACTCTTTGATGCGGTTTGGGTTGGCCGTGTAGGGCCTCATTTGGCCATCAAAATTGATCGTCGGTTCTCCATCCAACCTTGCGCCCCAGCCCAACATGCCAGTGGACACAGCGTTGCCTTGTGTAGTCGGTCTATTACCCAATTGACCCTGCCCAAACTCGTGTTGGAAATCGGTAAAATCCATGACGCGGCCGAGCGTATAATTAGAATTAAGCTCCACCCCAATGCCGTGGCTATTCCTACCTGATTTTGTCGTGATGATGACAGCACCATTCGCCGCGCGTGAACCATATAACGCCGCTGCCGTCGCGCCCTTCAATACGGTCATACTTTCGATATCGTCCGGACTGACGATCTGAAGATTGTCACCCCGATCACGCGAATCGTTGCCATTGGCGCTCTGGGCGCCTTGATCCATGGGGAGACCGTTGATTACGATAAGCGGTGAATTATTCGCACCTGCGAAGCCGGACTGACCACGGAGACGGATTTTTGTACTGGCTCCGGCCCCCGACGACGGCGGCGAGATATCCAGCCCGGCGACTTTGCCTTCCAGCGATTCTCCTACATTGACTGTTCTGTTTTTCTGCAGTGCATCGAGCTGCACCGTTTCAACGGCGTAACCAAGCTTCTTCGATTCCTTCTGAATACCTAACGCGGTTATCACCACTTCGCCCAGGGAGGCGACGTCGGGGGCAAGCGCGACATCAATAGTGGTTTTTCCATCGATCGGCACCGGCTGCGCAATATATCCGACAAATGAAAAAACAAGTGTTGTTGCTCCTGCGGGAATGTCCAGTGAATACATTCCTTCGGAACTGGTCACCGTACCGATTCCAGTACCTTGCACAACCACATTGACGCCGGGAAAAACAACGCCGTTCTCATCCGTTACGGTCCCACGAATCGTTTGCTGCTGTGGCAGTGGTAAGAACGAACCTGCAACCCGCGATCCGCTGCCGAGGGCTGACGTATGAGGACACACTATACAAAGTGCACCAATCAAAACGATTAAGTAATGTTTTAGCATGTTTACTAGGTTAGGGTTAAGAATTGACGTGGCTATTCGGCAAGGCCACGGTAACGAAGATATCGGTCACCCCTCTGTCATACTTCCAATAACAAACACCGTTGAATATTGCACACGATTGCGATGACCATTTAAACCAGCGTTATCCAAAAAGAGCGGCACAGGGCTATCGCTCCCTGTGCCGCGGCAAAACATGGAAATGTATATTGGTAGACGTCTTACATTTAACTAACCGGCGCAACGTCACTGCCAGAAATCCATACCTCTATTTAAAGAATGGGTAGCCTTCCGTGGCATACTTCTTCATTCCCTCTACGTTAATATCTACACCGATACCAGGCTTTTCAGAAACTGTGATGAACCCATTCTCGACCATGGGACCGTCAAACGTCACGATATCTTTAAACATCGGGTCTGTGTGAAAGTAAGATTGCCACTCCAAAATCATAAAGTTCGGAACAGAAGCACAAACGTGGCACGATGCCATGGCGCCCAAATAGGAGGCAACCATATGCGGGGCGAAAGGAACATAGTACAGGTTAGCCAGATTGGCGATGCGCTGGCCTTCACCTAATCCTCCGACTTTCTGGAGGTCGGGCATGATGATGTCCACTGCACCGATCTCCAGCAGCCTTCTGAAACCATACGCCAGGAAAAGATTTTCGCCTGCACAGATGGGCGTTGCCGTGGCGTCGGATATAATTTTGTATGCTTCGGGGTTCTCCGCAGGAATCGGCTCTTCCAGCCACATCAGGTTAAGCGGCTCCAGTCGCCTGGCAATTTGTTGCCCCGTAATGGTATCATATCGCCCGTGCATATCGCAGCATATATCGATATTGGGACCCACCGCCTGCCGCGCCGCCGTCACCTGATCAACCATCCGTGTCAATTCTCCGGGGCTAGCCGTCCAATTGTACAGATCATACTTGTTGGGATCGTTCCGCTGATCAAGATCAAACTTGATGGCTGTAAATCCCATATTCTTAGCCTCTAACGCCGCCTTTGCAAAATCGTCCGGCGTTGGCAGATTCTGCTGATACAAGGCCGTATCGCAGTACACTCGGATTTTGTCCCGAAACTTCCCGCCCAGCAACTGGTATACCGGAACGTCTAGCGCCTTGCCCATGATATCCCATAGCGCCGTTTCGATAGCCGACAATACGGCCACAAACATACCGGATTGTGCGCCTTCAAAGACACCCGACTTGCGCAGATCGTCAAATAAGCGGTGTACATTCAAGGGGTTTTTGCCTTTCAATCTTCGCTCCAGCATCTTGACAAAGTGGTAGGTACCAGCCACGGCATCGACGCCTTCGCCACACCCATAGATACCCTGATTGGTGTGTATCTTCACGAAGAGCCCATGTCCAAATCGTATAAAGGCGCACTGAACTTCGGTAATCTTCAGGTCGGCGGGCTTTGAATACATCGGGTTTCGATCTGCCGCCTGCACCAGGCCGGTTCCGAACAACGCGCCTGCCGCAGACACCGCAGCCCCCGTGGTAATGGCCTTTTTAAAAAAGGCTCTTCTCGACGAAATATTTTCCATGTATATAAGGTTTATAGGGGCGCACTACCACGTACGTTGCTTTAGCAATTCCTGAATTTGTTCTTTGGGTACCGGTAGCGTATCGATATTGCTGGTTAACCATTTCGAAAAATCCTTTTCGATCTCTTCCGACCATCGGGAATCAATTTCACCCGGCGTATACTTTTGTTCGCGCAAGCGCTGATGACCAAACATATCACGAAGCCGTACGATCTCGGATGTCTTCACTACCTTTTCGGCCAGGTGGGCCGGAATAAAAATTACTCCACCATCTCTTCCTAATACCACATCGCCCGGCATGACCGTTGCCTTTCCAATGCGCGTCGGCGTATTGATACCAACCAACGTCGTATTGAGTTGCCCCTTAGGATCATTCAGGTGATGCGACGGATGGTAACTCCGAAAAAAAGACGTGAAGGACCCGATTTCCCTAAGACCGTTGATATCGCGTACTGCACCATTATATACTATACCGTTTCCCGTCTTCGCAAAAATAGAGTTGCCCAGGTTATCACCGATAGTCGGGCCGTCCTCGTGCGCGCCAAATTGATCTACGACATACACATCGCGCTTTGTTAACAGGTCGATTGGCCACGAATTTTGTGATTTGATCCTCTTATCATGGTTGTGACCACGGTCATCAATTACCGTATGAATGTCCGGCCTACCGGGCATAAACGTAGCCGTGACTGCTCTGCCGACAAGCACGCTATCGGGATTGATCATTACCCATCCGTCGTCGTATTGATGTTTATAATTTTCATTGCGAAGCACCGCCCACGCTTCTTCCAACGTCACAAACTTCATTCGCTCAAGAATAGCATCTGGAACTTTCGGTCTTCCATCGGTATACCGCTCTCCCTTCCATTCCGGCGTTAGAAAAACGAGTTCTTCTTTAGAAATCTGCTGGCCCTGCGCTCCCAGGTAAAGGACGCAGCAGATCCACAACAATATGTTAGTTTTCGTCATAAGCAAAAAGAATCACGGTTTCATCTGTCAGATGATATTTTCACAAGCCAGCAAATGTTCAGCATCGGGACAGCTTCGCAATACAACCTGCAGCGACCGTCAAGGAACAAGTTTTTCATGCTCACCCGAATATGTATTATAAAACTTCTCAACTTCTAGTGAAAAAACTTCTATTAACCATCACCGGAAGATTCTATACAAACGTTTTAAATCAACGGTTTTAAACATGGATGCCCGGAGGCTTTCTAAACCTTTCGGATAAGGGAATAGCGCAAACTGCCGTCAAATCGGTGCAAACCCCATGACGTTTCTTGCGCATGGGCTTAATTGCCCGCCCAAAGATTTGAGAAGAACCTGGTTCTTTTTTAGCCACCATCTTTAGCCCAAACCTGGCGACATGTTAATACTATATGCGGAAGATGAGGTAGACGAATATGATTCTTTGAAAAATACCTGATCAGGGGATATCCTGGTGCTATATACTTGAAGACTCGTAATGGCCGCAAGATTTCAGATAGTTTAGATGCATTGACAGAAAGATGCCATGCAAAGCACATAACAGCTATGCTGGAGCAAAGATTTCTTCAATTAGCCTGTACGAATCCGAGATACCATGACTCAAAAACGGATGACGATTACAGAAGAAGAAGAAAAAAATAGAACTACTCCCCGGTGATACACGCCAGATACTTACATTACGGACAATGATAGACACACGGAAGATCAACAGCCCTTTGGAATAATATTGCGTGTATAACACACGCCCTCGAAGCCTGTTTTTATTTTTCCTCTTTTAACGTGGCCAGAAAACTGACTACATCCCGAATCTCCCGCTTTGTCAGTAGCAATCCCATGGGAGGCATACTGGACGCCGCATCGGTGCGTTTTACGATCTGATCTTTACGGATTACCGTATCGGGTTTGTTGCCCACCTTCACCGTAATATCTTCCGCCTTTTCACCTTGTAAGATACCGCTTACTTTTTTACCGCCCTTCAATTCGACATTCACCGTAGCGAAGCCGGGTGCCAGGCGTGCACTCGGCGTGACGAGCGCCTCCAGGAGTTGCTCGCGTGTCAGGCGTGTGGCGACACCGTTCAGACGGGGTCCAGCCGTGCCCCCCATATCGTCGTACGAATGGCAGCGGATACACTGGGCCGTCTGGTGACTGAAGAAGACGCGTGAGCCGCGCTCCGGGTCTCCGCCGAGCAGGCTGCCCGCAAACAAGGCTTTCAATGTATCGGGTGATGATGTCGCGCTGATCTTTTTTAACCGCGCAATGAGTGACTGCGAATGGGTACTGTCAATTGCCTCTTCCAGCTCCAGGTATACTTCCGGCGGAAGTTTTCCCCCGGCTCGTTTCGCAAGCAGCTGGTCGAAGACCTTTTGTGTATGCTCCAGGGGCAGTGTGCCGAGCGTAACCAGCGCGGCTTGTTTTTCTTCTGGTGTTTTGGTATTGATCACATCGCTGAGCAGCGACACCATCAGTTCCCGTGGTATATTCATTTTCGGCAATAGGTCGAGGCCTGTTACCCGCACGCTTTTGTCTTTGTCGGCAAGCGCTATGCGAATGGCATCGCCGATCTGTTTATCGTCGAGCGCTGCCAGCGCCAGGATCGCTTCTACACGTACGCCGGCCTGGTTGTCTGTTTTCAACCTGCCCAGCAATTGTGCAGACGCGGTTTCGATGTGAAGCTTGCCGATAGCTTTGACCGCTGCCAGGCGTACGGCTGGCTCTTTATCCGACGTCAGCCGCGCAAGCGCTCCGGATGTTTTCGCTTTTACAGGAGCGAGGTCGCGTTTCACTTCCCCGCGATACCGGCCATCCACCCGATCGAGCACCGAAGGTTTGGCCCAGGTCCCGAGCGCTGCCAGCGCTTCGGCCCGCATCGCTGCCGGCGCACCCGCTTTGCCTGCGTAGTCGATCAGGTTCTGCATGCTTTTGTCCGTGCCGACGCGCAGGTTCGCGCCGATCGCGCGGCGTAGCAATGCCTCGTTTGTAAAGGTTGTGGTTGCCAGCACATCGCCTAACGCAGGCAGCGCCTGTTCGATGGAGAGATCGTCGTTGATGGCCCGGGCTACTTCGGTGACAATATACTCGTCGCGGTCTGTCAGAAACCTGGTAATGGAAGGATCGCGCATCCGGCGCAACGCTACCACAGCCGCAATACGCACGGCGCGTGAAGCATCGGTCGACAGCGCCGCCACCGGCTCAGCCCGACCGATGCGTGCCAGCGCGAGGCTCCCGGCATGGCGCAAGTAAGCGTCCTCATCGTTGTCGGTGCGTAAGAACTCGATGACCGGGTTGATTGCCGGCGCGTAGGCAATTCTGCCGAGCGCCTCGGCGGCAAAGAACCGGGCACGACTGTAGTCGTCTTTTAACAGGGGCAGCAGCGCTTCGCCGGCCTCCTTGTATTTTACATCCCCCAACCATTTCGCAGCCTGCGCGCGGATTTCAGGATCATTATCTTTTAGGAGCGGTAACAGCAGCTTCGCGTGCTGTATATCTTTTCTCGCAAACTGGCTGATGCCCCAAATGGCATTCACACGTGCCAACTGGTTGGTCGTCTGCGCAATGTTCGCCTGAAATACGCGTATACCGGCGTCACCGCGGGTAGCCAACGCGAACTGAGCCTTCTGGCGAACACGCATGTCTTCGCTTTTCAACAAGGCGCCGAGGCGCTCATCGTCGTACGTTGTAAAATCCTCGCCCAGCAGTGTCTTCACTTCCCGTCGTGCCGGGGTATCTCCCCCTTCAGCGTCGAGCTTCCATACACGGCCGTAGTCCTTCGTGTCCCAGCCGTTTATCCAGTCAGCCAGGTACATGGCGCCATCCGGACCGAAGTCAATTCCCGTTGCCAGAATACCGCCGAGAATCATCTTGCTTTCCGCCAGCTCGAACGTTGCGCCCTTCGGCTTAAGCTTGAAGGCGTGAATGCCCGAGCGGGCCGGGTTACCGACAAACTCACCGACAAAAAAGGTGTTCTTCCAGGCCGGACTCAACGCCAGGCCTGGGTTGTATAGCATTCCTGTAGGGCCGTTCACGAAGTTCTGAATCGGAGGAAGAATGTAGGCCGCCTGGCCTTCGAACCGCGGCACGTACATCTTCTCATCCATCCATACCTTATACGTATTGTTATCGGGGTCGCGGTATTTGCCGAATTGCCAGTTGATGCGCCAGCCGGTATCCGAGCCGTCGACGATATATACCAGGCGCTCGCTTTCACCGGGATGATCGCCATCGTTGTCCACACTGATGAGGTTACCGTATTCGTCGAAGACAAATTCGTGTGTATTCCGGTTGCCGTAAGCAAACACTTCAAAATCGCTGCCGTCCGGGTTGGACCGCACGATCACACCGCTGTTGGGATGCTCCCATTTTCGGCCGTCGGAGCCCTTACCACTGAACCCAATGTCGCCGATCTGCCAGTATATCTTTCCCTCCGGTCCCACTTCAAGACCCGACATACCGTGCCCCGAAAAACCCGGGTGAATCCCGTAACCATGCGAGAGCGACGTCTTCTCATCCGCCAGGCCGTCGCCATCCTTATCTTTTATCCGCCAGAGGTCCGGGCCGATGCCGACAAACAGGTCGTCACCGTACTTCAGCACACCGCCCGCCGCGTCGGTTACTACTTCGTTAAAATCCTCCACCATCCGCTGCGAAAGGTCGGCCACACCGTCGCCCGATACATCTTCCAGTCGGTAAACATGCTCCTTCTCCACCGTCATGTCCTGCCAGTCGTGTGACCCGTCGCCGTTGAGATCAGCCAGCCATTCGTTCTTCTTGCTATTTTCCGGCGCCAGAACACGTTTAAAAAATGCTAGCTTATCCTCCACGCTTTGCAGCTGGATAGACTCAATCTCCCAATCGCGGTGCGCGCGGATATCAAATTCCGAATGTTTTTGGCGGTTAGTGCGGGTGTAATACAGCCGTCCCTGATCGTCGACGTCGATCGACACCGGGTCTGCCACGAGCGAATCCACGCCCCATAGGCGCAGCGTGAGCCCTTCGGCGATCTGCGGTGTCACCTGCGCCTCAATGGCTTTTGCCAGCTGGGCGGTTTCCTTCGGATCCATCCGGCGAATCTTTTTACCAGCGTCCCCGCCGTGCTCTTTGTCCTGACAACCTGCGAGTAAAAGTAAAATACTTACAAACAAGGAAGGCGGGCATACAGTTTGCCAGCGGTTGGGCGGCACGAGCGTTGTTTTCATATTTCGGTTTGGGTATGATGTCACCCGATGGCCAAGATAATAAAATAAAATTCACCAGGCGGCCCGGAACAATCTTGTTCCATGAACGGAAATCGGGGCTCGCTACGCCGGCAAAAGCAGGTCCTGATGCCAGCCTCTATTCGCCAACAACGTTGGTGTATGCCTGTACTTTGATAGCAATTCAACATTGAATAGATTCTCCACGTATCTTTTTAAGAATACGGGGGCAGAAAATAATGTAGCCTGAAGAGAATTCTATCAATCGTAGCGTTATGTGCGCTCGACGAAATCGTATCATTCGAATACAGCGCAACGCCGGCACGGACGCAATGTTTTCATCGTTTATATTACCTGTCTTAACCGTTGTTATACTGTACACACACGCCCGATGCCGGCACCGTGGTATGTGAGAACTTACTATCTCCGCTAAAATCTTACACAGCAGATAAAATACGGTTACCATGACATAAAAGCCTTCAAGATAAACCTGGAAGGCTTTTTTGTTTTTTCGTTGGCTCCGGGGTACGAAGGCAAAAAAGCAATGCCCTATCTTAAATCTTTTTCATTATATTAAATGATCTAAACGAGTGAACGAAAACTAAAAATGCCAAGAATAGCCCCCTGGATATTTTGCCTGTTAGCCGTCTATATCAGTTCCCCCGCGCAGGTTCAAGAGTCAGCCGCTCAACTTTTCTTCAGGCGGATATCGGTCGACAAAGGCCTGTCCCAGGCCACCATAAACGATGTCTGCCGGGATACGAAAGGTTTTGTCTGGTTCGCTACCGAAGACGGGCTTAACCGGTATGACGGCAACGAGTTCCGGGTTTACCGGCATGTGCCCGGCGACACCACGTCTCTTAGTCACAACGTCGTCCATTTTGTACAGGAAGACCCGCGCGGAAACCTTTGGGTCGGAACCGTTGACGGGCTGAACTACTTCGACCGTCATACCGAAACGTTTAAGAGTTACAATCTCCCCAACCGGCCCGGTACAATATACGTCAACGCCACTACCGACAGAAAAACAAACCGCCTCTGGCTCGCCGCGGGCGTAGGAGGAGTACGCTATTTCGATCTCACCACCCAGACCATTCACGACGTGGAACACCCCGGACTAAATAAGATGGTTGTTTGGACAATTAAACAGCTGGGTGATAGCCTGCTTCTGGGAACGCTCGGCAGCGGCCTTCAGTTACTAAACCTTAAAACAAACGTTCTATCCACAATCGCGGACTCTACTTATAACGTACGCGCAATAGCCCTCACGGCCGAGGCAATTTGGTATGGAACCGAAGGCAAGGGCCTTGGCAAAATAGACCGGCGCACACATACCAGGCAGCATTTCAACCGCGACAACGGGGCACTGAACAACGACAACGTATGGGCGATTGTCGAAACGACGCAACGCACCCTGTGGATTGGAACCGATGGCGGCGGTCTCAACATCATTAACGCAGCTGGAAAAAACATACAAACCTGCGTCTATTCCGAATTCGACGAACGCAGCATCGGCGCCAACACCATACGGTCCATATATATCGAGCCGGAAGGCAGCGCCTGGCTTGGAACCTATAACGGCGGCATTAGTTATAGTGGCCGTATGCCGTTACTATTCCGCTGGTATAAAAAAGAATTCGGCAATAATAATTCTCTTCTGAACAATTCTGTCACCGCCATAGCCGAAAGTGCCGACGGCACTGTGTGGATTGGAACGGACGGTGGCGGACTACACAGCTTCAAGGACGGTATCGTTAACCGCATAGCACTACCCGCGCCGTTCGAGAATGTAAAGGTCGTGATCTCTCTCCTCGCGGATGAAACCGGGTTGTGGATAGGAACATTTCAGGAGGGTTTGATCCACCGAAATCCGCAAGGCCAATGGAGACAGTATCGCCACATCCCCGGAAACCAAACGTCACTGTCGGATAATATCATTTGGACCCTGGCCAAAGACCCTTGGGGGAATTTGTGGGTTGGAACCGACCGTGGCATCAACAAGTTCGATGCCACCCGAAGAGTTTTCTATAGTCTTGACAACCTTCCTCCCGGAAATATCCAGAAGATATTCGTGAATGGCCAGGTACAAAGTATACTGTTCGCTGCCGACTCCGCGCTCTGGGTCGGCTCCTATGGAAGCCTCACCGTATACCAACCCGCTACCGACAGTGTGTTCGAAATACGTACGCAATTGCCCGGAGTACGAAACCTGCGCATAAAAGCCATGCTACAAGACGGCAACAGCATTTGGATCGGAACCTTTGGAAACGGGCTGCTTCGTTACGACGTAAAAACCCGACGGTTGTCTGCACTGGATGAACCCGACGGGCTTCCGAACAACGTAATCCTGTCTATTGAAAAGGAAGACAATCACAACCTCTGGTTAAGTACAAACAAAGGGCTCATCCATTTTAATCTGTCCGATACTGCCTTCACCACATTCGACGCTAACTATGGCGTACAGGGGATTGTATTTAATCGCCGTGCGTCGATCAGACTCCGGGACGGTCAATATATGTTTGGTGGCTCCAATGGTTTCAACATCTTTACCGCGGAGCCTTTCGATTTCAACCATGCCGATTTGCATGTCGCCTTTACGGACTTGCTGCTGGCAAACAGCCGTGTGAGGCCCGGAAGCAAGCTACTGCCCCAAAGCATTACAGAGGCCGACGCAATAACGCTGCCCTATCGCGACTCGCATTTTATCACGTTCACGTATTCGGCACTGAACTACGTCGCTCCCGACCGTATCCGGTACAGTTACAAGATTGACGGCTTCGACACCACGTGGATATCCGCCATGGGTCACAGTCTGACATTCACGAACCTCGATCCCGGCCGCTATACCTTGCGTGTGCGCGCGTCGTACAACGGCCGGGCTTGGGGGCCACCGGCAACCATCACCATTCAAGTGCTCACTCCCTGGTGGCAAAGCCTCTATTTCCGACTTTTATTCCTGGGCACCGTCATATTACTCATCTACGGTTTTTATAGGTATCGTGTGCGCTGGCTCCAGGCGCGTAAAAAAGAACTTGAGCACCTTGTGAAAGAACAAAGTCGTGAAATAACGGATCAGAACAACCACCTGGCCGCTCAAAATGAGGAGCTCCTACAACAAAACGAAGAGGTTTTGGCGCAAAAAGAAATGATTGCTTCACAATACGTCTTGCTCGAAGAAACGCAGCAAGAATTACAGCACATCAACGAGTCACTGGAAAGCCAGGTACAGCAGCGCACGGAAAAACTCAACGAGACCATTGTACAACTCGGCAAAACAATAAAAGAGCTCGATGCTTTTGTCTATAGCGCATCGCACGACCTGGTCGCGCCGCTCAAATCGGTGCTCGGCCTCGTAGACCTGGCACGGCTTGAAAAACCCAGTGACGAGCTGTCACTCTACTTAACCCATATCGAGATCAGCGTTGGAAAACTCGAAAACGTCATACAAAGTATGATTCAGCACTCCCGCAATACGAGATTCGAGATCACCCATGAAGCCGTTAACATTCACGACCTGATCCAGGAATGTATCGCCGACGTCAAATTTATGCCGGGAGCCGAGTCTGTTACTTTCCAGGTGGACATTCCTCCGCAGCAAATTGTACACAGCGACCCACGCCGTCTCAAAATCATTTTTGACAACCTGATCAGCAACGCTATTAAATACAGGGATCCAGACAAGGCCCCAAACACCATTCAGCTTGCTTTCGAACGCGAGACAGCATTCTGGAAATTGAAGATCCGCGACAACGGCATCGGCATACAAAAGAAGCACCTGAACCGGATTTTCGAAATGTTTTTCCGCGCAACCAACCGCTCGCAGGGCTCGGGGCTTGGCCTATATATCGTACATGAAACGGTAAACAGGCTCTACGGTGAAATCGACGTCGACTCCGAGTTTGGTGCGTGGACGCAATTTGTCGTTACGATACCCCATGACGAGGAGTATGTAGCGCACTAAGACCTGCTCACGGGCAAGACGGACTGCATCGCAAATGCATGCGCTTGCTGCAACACAACCAACACCACCGATTGTAGGCGGTGGCGGGGAGCACCGTCGGCCAGGCTTTACGGGTGGGAAACGATACATTACGCCAACTGACGCTCGCCGGTGCCGGCAGGTTATTTTTCTTGTAGGAGCGACGGAAATCAAGATATTTTTCTATTTTCCTAATCGCATACCCTATCGCTATGACTCGAATCTTCATTTCAGGCACCTTATTATTATTAGCATTCTCATCGATGCGTTGCACGCAACCTAAATCGATGGAACAAACTCCGCACGATTACTCCCCTGCTTACCGCACGATGGACTATTTATCGGTGGCCAAAGTTATCCGGCACCAGGGAGGACCGCACGTCGTCAATTTAAAAAACAACGAAAAACGATTGATCGTCGTGGGATGCCCACACTCATCCGATCCCGATGCGGTCGAGTTTAAACTGATTGAAACGTACTTTAACGATCTTCAGCCACAGATTGTCTTCAACGAGGGTGGCGAAATTCCCGATACCCTACACTATGAGCATCGCGATCGGGCCATTCAAAACAGGGCCGAGATCGGCTTGCTCAAATTCTTGTGCGATCAACACCAAATCAAGTTGATGAGTGGGGACTTTTCAGAAAACGAAGAGTTTAATATCATGCTGAAACGGCATCCGAAAGAAACGTTATTCCTTTACTATGTGATGGAACGATTTTGCAATCCCTATCGCTATGGATTCGACGCAGACAAACCGATCGCTATCGCGTACGGAAATTTCATCAGGAGCTATCTCTTGCCGAACGGATTCCCGCTGGATCCTTCGCAGCAATCTTTTTCCTACTTCACAAACCTATATAAACAAAACGTCGGCGAAGAATTTGATATTAAAACAGCCGATTTCGGAAAGTTCGATTTCCTCTCCGACGCAGGAAAGTTCACAGCGGTGGGGCGGGCGTCCAAGGAGGTAAGAGACAGTGTGCTATTAACCAAAATTCAGCTTGCACTAAAAACACATGACAGGGTTTTCGTTGCGTTTGGCGGCGCGCACGTGATTGCAATCGAACAAGCGTTGAAAGACATCATGGATGGCAAAATGGAGGATCAAACGTCAAGGCCGCGTTAAAAATTCAGCAATACCTGAAACAGCCTACTCTCGCCGTTGTCGTTGTCTGAAACCAGATGAAGCACAAAATCAGCACCCGCCATTTGATAACACATGCCTTCAACCTTTTGACGCTTAAATACTTTCTCTACTGTGGACAAATTGACCAGCTCGTCTGGTATGATTTCATTTTTGCGAAGCTGGTCTGAAGCATTGGAGATCCAGGCGATGTAACTATCGCCAATTTCCCCATCGTCATAGGAATTGCCCGTATCTTCACTCGTAAGCGAAATCAATAAAGTATCGTTTTCCCGAATGTAGCATAGTTCCGACACGCCCAATACAACCTCTGTATGATTGACCGGCAGCACCAATCGTTTGATGACAAGATTTGCATTATCCTGGTTTTCCCAAAAGTTCGTATCCGTCACGATCAAATGATTATCCTGAGTTGATCTATTACCCCGGTTTCCGAGTACGAGACTGTTATTTACCAGGGTAACTCCCTCAAGATTGATCTCTGCAACACCAGCGGCTTCTATCCGTTTTAAGAAATCCTTTGTCTTATAAATGGCGTGCTGCATGCTGCCTATTTCTAAACCTGCTTGAGTAAGGGGGATCAGTATTATCCGCTTCCTGTTTTTCCTTGAGCCCGATCCCACAATCAGCAAGTTATCCGTGTTATCCACCCGAACAATCGCAGAGCCCTCCAGATCAACTTTTTCCTGCTTTGCGATCCTTAGTTCTGTATGGTCGAATAAATGAATGGCGCCAAGATGTTCGTAGTCGTTATTCATAACCAGGACATTCCGGGAGTCGTCGCCAATAAGATAGAATTTCCCTTCGTAATAGTTGATGGATGATCCCGAAGGAAAGTCGGATATCAGCAACGATTTAACTAAATGAAGTTTACGCATTAAATAATGTCTTTTGAATATGACGTTGTTGTCTACACTTTCTTCCGTATCCTGCTTAAATGCTCTGGAGACAATCCTAAATAAGACGCAATGTAATACTGCGGAACATGCTGAACGACATGTGGATACTCCCGCACAAAGTCATGATACAAATCCTCCGCGCTCTTACTGATAATGTTTTTCCGCCTGGCCTCTGCATTGCAAAATATCCGCTCTGCTATTAACCGGCCAAAACGCTCCCAGGTCTTGTACTGATCATACAAACGATGAATGTCGTCCCTCTTAAAGACCAGACATTCAACATCCGTCAGCGCTTCAATATATTGTAAGGAGGGTGATTGTAAAAGAAAGCTGGGATAGTCCGTAACAAAATGACTGGGCGAAATAAAGTCAACTGTCACATCCTTGTCGTGCAGAAAATTATACTCCCGTAAGAAACCCTCTGTGACAAAGGCAATGAATGTGCAAACCTGCCCTTGTTTTAATATCAGCTCCTTCTTGCGTATTCGCCTGGGGCTAAGAATGCCTCGAAATGCCTCCCATTCCTCGGCATTCGGAGAGACTAATTGTCGAACGTAACCTTCGATCAATGCGATGGATTCCTGATTGGTCATCTACCGCAAAGGTATGACAAAAAAACCATAGGCAATACCAGCAATCGACTTCCAGTCGACTGCACCGCGTTTAAAAATAGCCGGGGCTATGAGGTTATTGATAATTATCAATCACTTCTGGAAACTGGGGAAATACTTTTGTCCCAGACAATACCCCAGAACCCAATACATTTAATCATTTATCCATGAAAATTAAGAATCGAAATTCCAGGCCTACCCTTGAGCGGACCAACCTGCTTCCTCAGCATAAGGCATGTTTACTCATGATATTTATGATATTTCTGCTCGTACCTGAACTGGCATCCGGGCAGGGATATATCGAAGGAATGAATATCAACTACGAGCGCTCACCCGTAACCATTAAAGATGTCGACCCCGACGAGTCGTTCACACTCAATACATGGCGGTTTAATACGGGCTTCCCGGTGTTTCTTACGAAAGACAAATCAAAGTACCTCATCATCGGGGCAAGCTTCGAAGTACTGAATTTCAGCGGAACGCACCCGGCTTTTGCCATTAAAAATGTGTACGGCATACAGCCGACGATCGGACTTACGCAAAAAGTAAGCAGTCAGCTTACCCTGCGCTACATATTTCTACCAGCGCTCAATTCCGATTTTGACGACGTATCCTTTACGGATATAAAATTAGGCGGCATTATGCAGGCAGCCTATTCCAAAAAACCAGGGTTGACCTGGAGAGCCACCCTGGGATTCCGGGATCAATGGTTCGGACCACAGATCATCGCGCTCGTAGGCCTGGATTGGAAGGTGAACGAGAAGTGGAGAATATTCGGAGATGCTCCCCGCGATCTGACGATCGTGTACAGACTAAACCAAAAGAATTATGCGGGATTTACATTGGAAGCGGTAAACACCAGCTACAAACTAAAGAACCAGCAATATCTTTCCCACAACACGGCCCAGCCAGGACTATTCTTCGAGCGATACCTCTCCCTTTCGCTCGCCTTGCGCGCAACAGTAAGCTACAGCTTTATACGCCACGAGAATATTAACCACCAACAGGACAAGACAGACCTCCAGGTTGACTTCGTCCCTATTGGCTACGAGCCCGATCCGTTAAATCCGGAGTTTTCAAAAGGAGCCAATTTCAAGCTTGCGCTCAGCTACCGTGTATTCAGGTAGTGAGACAACTCCCCCTCCATTATGACCACATCTAAATTTTCAACTGACTCTTCAAAAAATAAACATGATGAATCAAACATTCATGAGCCTGATCACCTGTGCTGTTTTATACTTTTCAAACGTATATACAACAGAAGCAAGGAGCAGACAAAACCTAAAAGCCCCGGAAGAAGCACTAACCTTGAGCAGGTTTAACCACAACGGCCAGTCACACATTCTTGCCGTACTGGATGATGACGGAAAAACACTTACCGGAATTGATTTGAGCGTCAAATTAAACCGGTTTGACCAGTCCGCGCTCGAAGTAATTCAAACGTTACAGTACAATGAAGTGGTGGCGATCATCCGCGCAAGTAAAGACAGGGTTACGGTTCCGTACGAGGCGCTACTTCCGGCAATCGAGGGCAATAAACACATCGCGATCGGCATAAACTATGACGAGCACGGCGAAGAAACAAGTGTAGATGCACCATTTTTATTTCCCAAAATAGTGGATACGGACCCAGCCATTCATCACCTGAAATATACACCCGGATGGCTTCTGGATCATGAAGTCGAGCTGGGGCTCGTGTTCCCGGACGCAGTTTGCTCCAACCTGGATCTTCCAAACCAACGAATTGGCTTCCTGGTAGTGAACGACTACTCCGAACGGGCAACACTCATGCGGGAGCTTGATGTTAAAAATGTTAAGAATGGCAAAGGCTTTCCCAACGCAAAGAGCATGAAAGGTTTCCTGCCTACCGGGCCCTATATTGTTGTACCCAGGGATTGGCAATCGTTCGTAGCCGAATTAACACTAGACCTTCATGTCAATGGCGTGATCAGGCAAAGCGGATTCGCAAAGGACATGGTCTGGAATATCAGCAAAATAATAGAAGAAACACTTGCCTCAAAAAACCGAACATGGCCTTGTCACAATAAAAACGTAGGATTGCTCGAGAACGACTGCATCCCCGCGAACAGCATTATTATCACGGGTACACCCGCTGGCGTAATCTTTAAAAAACCAACCACGGGATTTAAAGTAAAGACTGCATCTAAATACTTTCTCACCTTCAGTTTTTTTTCGCATCAACTCCTTCCCTACGTCATGCAAGAGCATTTAAAAAAACAGATACGCGAAGATAAATACCTCAAACCGGGAGACTTCGTCGAGACATCAATCTCCTTCCTGGGAACAATTAAGACTACGATTGAGTAACCCGGATATAAAGCCTCAGTACTTTCTACTGAGGCTTTTAGCGGCGGTATCGGGGCGTCCTTACCACCCGGTTCTTACGAATCTGAACCGACTTATTTTTGGGATACTTAACCTCAAACGCTATACGGTACCGCACCGTTTCGCCAGGGGCCAGCAGCTTCAGCCACTGTAACCTACCGGAGGGTGCATCAAGACTCGCCCCGGATACTTCAGAAGCTTCCACTACGATATCCTTTTCCTGGGAAATGGGAAGCTGGTCCTGAATCCTTATAGAAACGCCAACCTTACGGTTATTCCGCACTTGAATTTCATAGATAAACGACTCGGAACGTTTTCCTCCCAGAGACGATGTGCTTGCTTTATCTTCAACTTTTGTTCGGTTCACCACAATCTGATTGTCGCGCCCCAGGGACAGCTCAAGCGTATCGCCCACGAGCCTGGTATCGATATTCGACTCCCCCACATAGCTGTTTCCGTAATATACATTGGCCACGCCATCGATCAGATTCAGGTTTTCCCAGCCGGTAACTTTGGCTAACAGAAAGACATTGTTTTCAACCTTCGGAATCGCCAGATATTCATACGAAGCTTGCAAGGACTCACCCTTAATGCCAACAACATACGGCGTACTCCCGGAGGCAAGGGAGTGGACGCCCTCCAGGGTAAACGACGTGTTCAATTCTGACACAGCCTTATCAACAACCTCCACTGCTCCTGATTCGTCGGCATCGGCTCGATTCTGGGCGCGCTGGTTCAGATATCCCTCGTTGGCCACCGACGTGTAGTTAAGATTCCATACAGTTAAATAAGGCCGCGTAGAATTTTGCGTCAAATCTCCGGACGATAGCCAGAGCTTCACGTTATTCCATTCGAGCCCGGTATCATTATAAACCCGCGCTTTATATTGCAGCGTTACCGGCTTGTTGATTTCCGGAACGATAATATCATACGACGCCTCCCACGAAGCATTTTCCACACCGTAACGAACAACAAATGGAACGGTCTGATCCTTATCGGCCTGTACGGTAACTACAACGGTATAACGTGCCGGATCATAGGGATCGCGTTTCTCAATCGCCTGCTTCTCCGATAACAGCTCGGTCATAATACCAACCTTGCGCCGCAGCTCGGTCTGCGCAGTGTGAATAGACAATGTGCGGTCGCGAAAAAAATCGGCGGTCTTTGCGAGCTCCAGCAAGGACGTCCCCGGCTGAACACGTTGATTCTCCTGCAACATCTGTCGCTCGGCATCATAGGCGGCGATCCGGTTGTTGATCTCCACCAGCTGGGCTTGCAATTTATCAATAGAGTCTTTTCGCATACGGAACTTTACCGGCATCGCACGCAATGACATTGTTTCCTCCTCGACAGACACCGAGACCAGATTCACACCACCGCTTGCCGTGACATGCACACTATTATCCACTAACGACTTTGAAATGCCCCGAAAGCGCAACACGGAGACCCCACGCTTCACCGGGACGTTCTCCGTAAACCGAAGCTCGGCACCATTCAAATACACCGTGGCTTCGTCTATTTTGGAATCAATAACTACCGGTGACTGGCCTCGTGACACCGTAAAACCCAGCACATAACAAAGTGCCAACAGGAGCGTATGCTTTTTCATCGTCATAAAACACTAACTTTTAAAGAATATTGCATCGAATATATGCAAAATTACCAACATACTCCGATCAACGGACCGGCTGGCTGATTTCGACAGTAATATGTATACGTTCATTCCTGGAAAAGAATATGAAGTAGTCCGTTTTTTCCGTAAGAGAATATAAAATGCCTACATTGAATACTATATATTCCAACCTCCATGAATGCCAACGTTGACAAAACGCAGACAAATACTCCACCAGACAGCAGCAATCCGTCCAACATATCATCGCAAGCCCATCTCCGGGGGTGATCCAAAATTGGTCCAGACAACGAGGCCAGTGCATTCACCAGGGGCCCTGCAGATCGCGATTCAAGGATGGCTCCGGATATAAAGCATTGCCTTTTCCGCCACTGATCGGGAAAAAATGCCTGCCGAAATTGCACGGCTCAGATGGTATTCTTAACTTCCATCTGTTGAGCCCATCTTTTGCGCACCCGACACGGTTGCCGAAGATGGGCTTTTTGTTTTACAACTCAATCCAGGTGTAAGACCGGTTAGATATTGAGGTCATTGTTGTCCGGTTAACATTTTATACCATGACAAAAAATGTAAACTTTCGCAAGATATTTATTGCGTTCGCCACCATCGGCGGCCTGTCAATCCTGGCATATTATTACCTCGTGGTGGTGGCGCCCGCCCGGGAACGGGAGCTGAACCAGCGGGGATTCAGGATCCTGACGCGCATCGAGCGCAATATTCACGATAAGAAAAATAATGTGCAGGTCATCCTGGACGAGGTCTACGGCAAAAAGCCTATGGCGGGCGAGCGATACTCACCGAACGATACAATCGCTTACTTTGACGGCTTAAGGCTGGAAGGGGCCATTTCCACAAACGAATGGAACCGCAAATTCCACGGGCGCAAATTTGTACCGAAGAACAATGGCCGCGACAACAAATGGTTCATTACCTTTTTCGGTTCTATCTATGACCGGAAGCCCGGCGGCGGAAGGTATGACTTTGTTCGTTCAAAGGACTCGTTGCTGGAATATCACTGCGACGCAGAAAAATACCTGACAGACGTCGTCGGGTATCGACAGGATTTTTTCGAGGATTACGTTGTGCTCTACGGAGACTCAGCCATATACCAAACCCACCCGCTCGACCTGAACCCGGCCGTCACGCTCGCAGGCAACCGACGGGTGCCGGTATCCAACGAGATCCGGCACGATACCCTGGGCGGCAAACCCTATGTGGTATACTACCATGCCGTCGACAAGGCGTCGGAAGTACCGTTCGTGTTGTGCGGCCTGGTTTCGGAAGAGAAATACGCACACGACCGGAATATGATTGATACGGACAAAATTGTCTGGATCTCGCTCTTCACCTTGCTGGCGCTATGCTCCCTGCCCTACCTGAAAGTATTCCTGATTGGTCAGTTGGAGCGGGTATATCACTACGACGTGACCGGCCTGGGTGTTGCCAGCCTGCTGGGAGCCGCGGTGATCGTAACGATGCTGGTATTGTGGATGCACAACATGGCCGAGCGCCAGCAGCAGGAATGCACACTGCAGCATGTCAGCGGCGAGCTGAAACGACGGGTACAAGGCGAGGTGGCCGACATCCTCATGGAGATCGACCAGCAGGAGATGTGCTATATGCCTGCGCCCACGTCCGCCACATACCGTACCTGGCTGCGGGCGAACCTGCGCCACCCGTATGCGGTGCAGATGCAGGGACTTAATCGTTATTTTAACAACGCTTCGTCGTGGCACCCGGTAAGCTCGCTGCTGTTCATTGACAAGAATGGCCAGAACTGGGGTACCTGGATGAATAAAGGAAATGGCCGCGCGGACATGGACCTGCGCGCCCGGGAATATGTCAACGCACTGCAAGCATCGCCCTACAAGCTTGTACTGCCGGCAGACAACGTGGTCCGCACATTCTATCTGCAGCCGGTATACTCGTGGCATAGCCAGGAAAACACCGTAGTCGTCAGTAAAGCACCCAATAGGCCGGCACAGGAACTGGTCGACGACCTGGGGCGGAACCTTCGGGACAGTCTGCGGCATAACCACTGGGCGCAGGGCGATACGCAAGGGCACCTGCGCATCCTGGCGCTGGAAACACTGCTGCTGTCGGCCATGCGACCGGCCATGCCGGCAGAGGTACAGTTTTGCATCCTGGACGCCGGCGGCGACGTACTTTTCCACTCCGACGGCCGACGCAACCTGCGGGAGAACTTCGTCGAGGAATGCAACAAAGCGGCACTGGTTCGCGAGCTGATTCAAAGCCGCTCCACCCGATTCGAAAAGATATTTTACTATGGGCAGGATCGCCTGATGCACTTTTCCCCCCTGCAAGACCTGCCCTACACGGCCGTGATCCTGTACGATTCAGATGCCTACATCAGCACGCTCTCGAACGAGGTAACGTTTACCTTGTTTATGCTTTGTTACCTGACCCTGGGCATTGTCCTGCTCATCGTCATACCCTTTCTCGTCGGGCGCCGTCCGTCGCTGCTCAAACGCCAGAAAATCGACCTGCGCTGGCTTCGCCCGCATACCGGCCAGCAGAAATTTACCTTGCTCTTGCTGGTGCTGCTGGTACCCGTCACGTTGGCCGCGGGTCAGTTCATCACCGAGGGCCTGCTATACCACTTTTCCGGTGGGCGCCTCGGCCTTTCCTCAGGCACCCTGCTGTATGTGTCATTCGCCTTCCCGGTACTGACGGTGATGCTGACCGGGGCAGCCGCGCACGCGATCGCGCTCACGCGGCGCCTGGATCAGGCGGTGTTGCGCCCCCTGGTGCAGTGGCCTTTCCGTCTGCTATTCGGATTGTGCCTGCTCGCCGCGCTCATGCTCTGCGGCATGCTGTGGCAGCTCGAAGGGCTCCAGTCGTTACTTCCCGCCGCACTATTCACCGCACTGCTGGTGGCAGTGTCGGCGTGGTTCCTCTGGCGGCCAGATGCCCTGGTCCCCTTGCTGGCGATGCTGCGGGATCCCGGTAAACTGAAACGCATGCCCTGGCTGAAGAAACCGGAAACAAGCTATCGGGTCACAACGGTCCTGATGCTGGCCGCCGTAAACCTGAGCATCCTGCCGACGTTCGGCTTCTTTCGCGCGGCCATCCGCGTGGAAAACGGCCTGCATGAAAAGCGCGGGGCGCTGGCAATCGCCGAAGGCATCGAGCAACGGCAGCGCTGGCTGGTCCGAAGCTTCCCCGACATCACCCGCCGCTGGGAGCAGATCGCCACGGGAGGCCATACGCTGACGCCCGCGGCGCACACGACAAGCAATACCGGCACCCGCCGGGCCACCGCGATCAACGAAGTCTGCACCCGGCGACAACGGCTGCCACAGCGGGGCGACCCGTTGCACCTGGTCCGTACCGGCATCTATACCTTTGGTAATCGAAACGACCGGGTCGAGCTCCCGAACGCGCACGTGCTGGATATCGCCGAAGACAACTGGCGATCGTCAAAGCCTCAGCTTGCCGACAGCGTCACCTCCTGGTACCTCCGGCTTATCAGCCTTCCCAAGATGACATTCAATGCTTATGAAACCCGCAACCTGTACCTGGACCGCAAGGCTCTGCTAAACAATCCCTACCGGTGGTGGTGGGGACGTGGTCCCGGCAATGCGCACGACATTCTATACTATCACTATGGCAGGCAATTTCCATCCGAAGCCTATGCGGGTGTATCCATAGCGTTGCCGATGCGAATAGAATGGGAGCTCCTGGAATTTCCAGGGCACCTGATGTTCTTGTTCGCTGTGGTGATTATCTGTCTGGCGACCTACTTCACACTCCACACGGCCTACAAACGCCTGCTGCTGGTCGGGTATTTCGAGCCCGAAACATTACAAATCGCCCGCGATACAGACATGGACTATATCCGGTATAACGCCGTTCACGGCCCGACAAACCTGCTGATCCTCGCGCCCATTGGCACGCGGGTAATTCCGGTGATACAGGAAACACTTGCCCGGGAGGCATATAGCAAAGACGATCCCGACACCGCGCTTGCAAACAAGGTAGAGCACCTCAACTTTAAAGGCTCCCCCCGGAAAGACATGCCGGATCAGATCGTGCTGCTGCATTACTTCGACCCGCGGGACGTTGAAAACGGAAAATGCATAGAATACCTCAAAGAACTCTCTAAGTTGTTCCAACGCAGCACCACCAAAGTGATCTGGGTGACCTCTGGCGATCCCGGCGACCAGGCACTACAGCTTTCCAAAAAACATCTCGCGCAAGCGGCTACTAAAAATAACGATGTATCGCTGCAGCAGGAGCAAGAAAAGCTACTGCAGGTGCTCGATGATTTCGATCAGGTAAATTATCCCCTGGAACAAAATGATGCCGCCCTCTTCCAGGACTACAAGGGACTGCAAATTGTCACCGACGAATTCCGCTTCGGCGCTTACTTCGCGCGGCTGTTCCACAACATTGTTTCAAAGAGACCCGGTCAGTATATACTACAAACCTATTTCAAAAAAGACGCGAACGGTAACTGGACAGCATGCGAGTCCAGGTCGGAGGAAATGTTCGTGCTGAAAATTCAGGAACTGGCAGGAAACTACTATCATTCGTTGTGGGCGTCGCTGACCAGCCAGGAAAAATATGTATTGTACGACCTGGCCCAGGACGAGCTGACCAATTACCTCAACTTCCCCGTACTCAGCAGCCTGCAGCGTCGCGGGCTGGTATATGTTTCGAAAGAAGAAAAAGCACTGCACATTTTCAACCGAAGCTTCCGCAATTTCATTCTGTCCGTCGTCAATCCGGACGACGCCTTACAGCTGGAGCGCGAGATCAACGTGACCGGCACCTGGGATACCATCCGCATGGTGCTGATCATCTTCTTCGTATCGATGGGCGCGTTCCTCCTCTATACGCAGCAAACGGTCTTTAACCAGGTCACTGGCTTTGTCACTACGCTGACGGGCCTGGTGCCGACGCTGACAGGATTCTTTTCAACCATGCGGGGCATCAGAGGAAAATCCTAATACCCTGCAACGATGGATACACCATTAATGATTTACGGCAAAGCGTTTAGAAATCCTTTCCTTGCCACGAATTATTTCGGCGATGTAAATCCCGTTTTGCAGCGGATGTGTGTTGATTGTCACTTTGCGATCATTGCTTTTGGTTGTGAATACCGGCACCTGCTGACTGTTGTAGACCGTAAGACGATACCATTCATCCCCACCTTCATGGCGCGCGGCATCGTGGCCTTCCGCGCTGCCAGTTTCTATATCAATGTAATCGGCCGCCGGGTTGGGTGATACAGTCATAGACCATCCGCAGTATGGATTTGACGTATCCACATACGCATAGGCAATGGCAACATTCGTCCCGGGCGCAGGCACGCAACAGGTGTTTGCATTGACCGAGCACCAGACATTGGCGCGCACTTCAATCGAACCACTTCCACCAGAACCGGTATTGAATGACATGCTAAAGTCCGATGCAGAATTAATTGTAAACCCCGGTGGCACCGTATAGGTGTATCCGGATGCCGAGCATGGAGGATTGACATACAGCGTATAGCTGGTATTCGGGCAGAGCGACATGTTATCGGTGGAGCCCATGATATAATACGAGCCACCGGGCACATATCCGCTGTTTTCGCCGAAGCATATTCTTCTGAAACTTTTGATGGTCGTGCCTGAAAGGGGGCAATAAATCTCGACACTCAAGGACTTGACAGTATTGGGCGAGAAATTGTGTTGCACAGCCACCGAGCTTGAATTGCCGCCCACGGCAGCGCCTGACAGCTTCCAGGCATACGTAGCCCCGGGAATCGATGATGTGGTGGAATAATTTGACGTCGAGCCGTACGCACAGACCCTTTTGTTGCCGTTCATGTTTACACGATACCAGCCGCGCTGCCAAACAGCGTTTGCCCAGGGGTGACCCTCCAGCGTATGCCGGTACACCGCGCCGTACCACCACTTTGATCGCACGATGCCGTACTCGCTTGTGGTAATCGCAGTATGTACGGGCACGCTCATATTAGCCCCAAAGACAATCATTACGCCTTCTTCCCAGGTGTCTTGTGTCAGCGGTGCGATCTCTTCCACAGCGTCATTGATAAAATACTTTCGCACATCACCGTTGATCTCCACCGCCGGTCCACCGTTGTACTGGGACCATGCCCAGCCGTGACACTGCGATTTCGTGGTCGCTCCACTCTCCACCTGCACCCACCAGTTGTTCGCGGTGATCTTGTTGGCATTGTCGGTATTGACATAGTCCCGGTAGTAGTCGTCTTCGGGGTTGACCACGGCAAAGACGGCTTGTCCCATGGGCGTATAAATTGTTGTGCCGACACCACCGGGAATCTGCGCACGAAGCTGAACGCAAAGGATCAGCAACAGACTGGTGATCAGAATTTTTGATAAACAATAGCGGTTGGTTGTAAAGCAGGCTTTCATACACACGGGGGTTACGATTTAATTACTACAAGTAAGACATCGAGCCGGTCATGCTAACACATAATACATCACAATCACATTCCGAACGGTGTCAGATAGACATGAATGAATATAGAATATTTTTTAATTGCGCACCAGAACCCATGGAGACGTTTTCTGATTTTATTACAGGAGCGGACAATTTCAATTTTGTACATCAGACGACCCTACGTTCAATACTAACGCACAAGTTACCAGGAGCTCTGCAAGCAACTTGCTTCCATCTTCCAACAGAACCGGTCCCGTCGATAGGACGTCGATGGTTACCGATACAAGCCCCAGCATCACCGCGCATGCGAGTAGTACACGGCCACCACGAGAAACCTGCTGCCACAAGAAAAAGGCAACCCCTGCACCCAAACAGGCTCCGGCTATTACCGGAAGCTCATGCAGCAACACATGTGTGAGGTTCCGCTTGTACGTAAAAAAGATGATTCGTTCTTTCAACTGCTCATGATACATAAACCGCTCATCCAGTGCCAGGATCAGAAAGAATGCAGCGACGAAAAACCACATCCCCCGTCGTCTATACATGCCCGTAACGAACGACAGCGTAGCCGCCATGACCAATAGCACCCCGGAGAGCCATGTACCGGTTGAAGCTTCCCCACTAATGGCCAGCGACGGGTAATAATAATTCCGTAGAAAGGCAACGCCCACTACGCCGCTCACGAATAGGCAAACCATGGCTATGGGTACCGAAGATCTGCTGCCGCGCATCATGTACAGTCCACGTCTTCTCCGAAGTCTATAATCTGCCACTGCCCATCGACGTTCACAAACCACAATACTCTTGCCAGGGCATCCCCATTTACTTCCCCCGGAAAGATAGAAGTGATCGCGGCGATATCGGCGATACCATCTCCGTTAAGGTCGGCCTCCCAGTGCGTTCGGTCCTTCCGATTGATCGTACACGACGACGGCATGGTCGTGTCAAAAGGTATATAGATCCCCAGGATCTCGTCAGACGATAACAGCTTCTGGCACGCAAACTGAAGCGTGGGCCGATCATAACTACATCCCAATTCTTCCGGGTGAAGCTGTACCATAATCGACAGAAGCTGGGTCTCGATCAGCCCCCGTTCAGTCAAAAAGAATACGGGTATGCGACGTGTAAACTGATGAACGAGCATTCGCAACCCAAAATCCGGCCGGTCATAAAATTGATGGACTCGGCCCGGCAGAATCTTTGCCGACGTCTCGCCGTAACGATACACAAGCGGCAACAAATATTCCGTGTTTTCTGTCTCCCGCGCCTCGACACGTATTTCCGGCATACCCTGTGGAGTGGTGAAAGCTGTATTGTCATCTGGCTCGATCTTAATCAGAAAAGGAGCTCCCCCTGCGAAAAAGAAGTTCGACCGTGTCGTGAGAAACGATGACCTGGCCGATGGAAGTTGCCCGCCCGCGGTGTCGCCGTCCTGGATTGGCCGGTTTAGCTGCAACAGGGTCGGAAAGTTTTCGGGCATCCTGATTCCCGCGGCGGTAATACGTTTATAGTCCTCAATGGCCCTGTTAACCTGTTGCCGGTAGGGGGCCGTTGCAACACTGTCCTGCTGAAGACTATCCTGCGCCCGAATCATTCGCCTCACCAGCTTTAAAAGAGGCTCAAGCGGCGGCAAAGTATGCAGGATGGCATGAACGCTGTCTTCCTGAACTCCCCCGTATGTAATTGTATTTCCGGTGACCCATACAGAGTCGTCCGATTCCTCCGTGAGAGATCCTGCGTTTGGCATCGAAGCACTATCCGATTCAGGAAGAGGAGTCTTCTCTTCCACCCCACGCGTCCGGCCACATCCCATCAGCAATAGCAGATACAGGCACACTGCCCAGGTGACACACTCTTTCATTTAGTCAGCTATATATACAACGTGCAATATAACATTTATTTAACGCCACCCGGGATATTCAGCACAACCTTCCCCGTCGTCTTTCCACTTTGAAACACCGCCAACGCCTCTGCCATGTGTGAAAAGTCAAACCGATGACCGACAATCGGTGGCGGCAGATGTAACGCCTCAATGTCCCGGAGCATCTCATACATCAGCTCCTTTTGTTCGTATATCCAGATGAGGTTGAACGCCATCACAGACTTGTTGGACTTGATCATCGTCAGTGGATCAACCCGGGGCCGGAACAGATACCGGAACGCCAGGCTGATATAATTGGGCCGATGTGACGCGGGCGTAAACTGAGCAGAGCCATACGCCACCAGTCTTCCCATCGGCGCCAGCATGTTATAGCTGTCGTAAAAATATTTCCCACCAGTAGTTTCAAGGACAAGATGTAGCAACCGGTCTCCCAGCGCCAGGCGCAAATCATGGCGAAAATGTTTTCCCCGCACAATGGTTTTATCAAATCCCTCCTGCTTCAACAGCGCCACCTTGTTCGCTGCGCCCACCACGCCAATCGTATAAGCGTTGTACTTTTTCGCAATACGGTGGGCCTGCAACCCAACGCCGCCTGCTGCGCTGTGAATAAGGACCGTTTGCCCGGACCTCAGGTCGCCTAACGTCCTCAACGCATAGTATGCCGTGAACGTCTGCACAGGAAAAGCAGCGCCCTCCTCATAGGACCAACCCGCCGGCAGCGGAAACAAATACTCCGGATCTGCAACGATATGGCTATCATAACCACCAAACCGGGTAACGCCCATCACCTTCTGTCCTACCTGGAATTTATCTGAATCCGAGGAAAGCACCTCTCCACTAAACTCAAGTCCTGGAATGAAGGGTACCTGGGGTGTGGCGCTATAAAGCCCCATGATCGCGAAGATATCCGCATAATTAAGGCCGACGGAACGCACGCCGACCAACACCTTACCCTTTTCCAGCGCCGGGATTTCTGAACGGTGAGGCTTCAAATTTCGCAACGAGCCAGTCTTTTCAACAAGATAAAATTCACGCATGCGCACAATATACCCAATACAAGGCTTCCGGGCCTACCTCAGTAGAAATATGTTTTGACCTTGTTCCAATTTTTCCGTTAGATTCGCAGAAAGAGTGGCCGTGGAAAACAATAAAACAAGAGGGATCCTAATTCTGATTTTCATCATGCTGGTATGGGGGAGCTCTTACTCCATAACAAAATCCGTCGTAGCAACGCTCCCGCCTATGTGCTTTGCTTTCATCCGGTTTCTCATTGCCACGTTGTGCCTGCTTCCAGTCTATCTCCAGCATCGCCGCAAACAGAAAGACAAGCTGGTAACGTCAGACTACGTCAGGTTGGTATTCATGGGACTCACCGGTGTAACCGGATATTATATTCTGTTTAATTTTTCGCTCCTATACACATCTGCCTCCGTCGGCGCCCTCATCCAGGGGCTTATTCCCATCTGCATTGCTTTGTTTGGCATTCTATTTTTGAGTGAAAAAGTAAATCAGCGGCAGATCGCCGGTATTATTATTTCGTTTGCCGGTGTGGCCCTTGTGGGACTCATCTCAAATGACAAGACAAACGGAAGCAATCCCATTCTCGGCAACCTCCTCATGCTGGCATCGGTCGTCTGCTGGACGGTGTATACCTTGCTGTCCAGAAAATCAAACCATCTTGATTCCATAACAACCACGTTCTTAGGCGGATGTGCCGGTACGCTTCTCTGTTTACCAACGGCTGTCTATGAATACACCCACCTCGACACGCCCATACGCCTGGGAATGTTCGGCTGGGTGGCCGTGGTATATTTGGGTGCCATATCTTCTGCGCTCTGCTATCTGCTCTACAACCAGGCCTTGAAAAATCTGCCCGCGGCGATGGTAGGCAACTTTCTCAACCTCGATATCCTGGTGGGTGTCTCCATTGCCGTAATATTCCTGCACGAAAGCATTACCCCATGGCAGATCGTCGGCGGGGTACTTATCCTTTCTGGTCTATTTCTGAGCTCTACACCGACCAGGCCAACCCTAACTTCCTGACCACGTCTTCAATCTGGTCCTCGGGCAGACTTCCAAACTCGAACAATACTTCTGGCCTGCGCTTGCTGTTGGACCGCGACCGGTAATAATAACTACCTGCTGTCACGTGTACTCCCTGCGCAGCCGCCCGTTCGACCACTTCTGTTTCGCTCAACGGCGCATTAATCCGTAACCAGATATTGAGCCCGGACGGCGCGCGGTTAAAATGAACAAGCTCGGCGGGCATCTCCTCCAATGCACGTACACATCGATCATACTTGTTTTTGTATACCTTCCGCATGCGCCTGAGATGCCGCTCCCAAAAACCTTCTTCCATAAAACAGGCCAGCGTCTTCCGGATAACGTACGGCACGGTATCCATCAGGTATGCGTACGATTGATAGTCCACCGAAAATTTCTTCGGTAATACCAGGTACGCCACCCGCAGGGATGGCATCAGAGAGTTTGAGAACGATCCCAGGTATATCACCCGATCATCGCGGTCCAGCCCTTGTAGCGCCGGCATCAGCTTCGCTTTATGTCGGAACTCACAGTCGAAGTCGTCTTCGATGATATAAGCATTGTTCTCCCGCGCCCAATGCAATATCCGCAACCTGGCCTGCACGGGAATAGACACGCCCGTAGGAAACTGATGTGACGGCGTCAGGTAAAGCAAGTCTGCCGTCTGCCCGGCAAGCTTGTCCAGGTCCACACCATCTTTCTTTACGCGCAGCGCTTTTATAGTATACCCACATTCTGAAAAAACCTGTTGAATACGTGGGTATCCCGGCTCCTCTACCATAATCTCCGAACAGGTCTTACGAAGAATAACCGCCAGCCAGAAAACCAGCACACTGGCGCCCGAGCCTATAATAATCTGTTCGGGTTTCGCCTGTACACCACGGTGGTGAAACAGGTACGGGATCAGCTGCGTCTTCAAAGGATCTTCGCTTTCATGCTCCTGGTATTGAAAACTGATATTATCGAGCGCCCAGTTGCTGCATTTTCGCCACTGCGCTACCGGAAAATTGTTTTCATCCACCATATGGACAGCGGAATTAAATCTTTCTGCCGGAGTATTGACGGTTCGCTTTGTCGCGCCACGCCGCGATTTCCTGAACTCCAGCTCCGAATGCCGCTCCCGCACATCCAGTTTGGCCGCATACAGTCCCTTGCGGTTTTCATTCACCAAATATCCTTCTAACGTGAGCTGCTCATATGCCCGTACAACCGTGTTTCGACCAACCTGTAGCTCCCGCGACAACATCCTGTACGAGGGCAACCTGTCGCCGTGCTGTATCCGGCCCTCCAGGATGGCATCCCGGAAGAACTCATAAAGCTGTTCATAGAGCGGCCTACCCTTGCGATTCAAAATCGGAATCATATCTGCACCCGTTAAATAGTATAAAACTGACCCCAGGAATGGGTGCAAAGGTAGGCTACTTTTACCGCTACAGAAACTCTTAACCCCTAAAAAGTGACTTACCATGAATATCCTGAAACGTTATCCCCTCCTGCTGATCATCGTATTGTCGTTGCCGTCCGTTCGCGCGTTGGCACAAATCCCCCCCGATTTCAAAATGGTCAATGCTTCCCTATCGCAGGCCGGAGACCTCATTATCGTACCGTCAAAAACATCGTCCAACCATGACTTCGATTTTCTGGCGGGCAACTGGACCATGGACAACAAGCGATTAAAGGCCCGGCTAAGCAACAACACGACATGGCTCGAGTATAAATCGACTTCTCAAAACTATGGATCTATACTGAACGGTCTGGGCAACATGGACTTCTACCGAACGTCTTTCAACGCGGTCAGCGAAAAGCCCTATGAAGGGCTTACGTTGCGGCTCTTCAACCCGCAGACCAAGCTGTGGAGCTTATACTGGGTCGACAGCAACCTGGGTGTGCTCGATCCACCCGTGGTCGGCTCCTTTGAAGGCGCCGTCGGTACATTCTACTGTCACGATGTCTTCCAGGGCAAGCCTATCCTCGTCATGTTTCAATGGGATAAAACCGACCCGAACAACCCCGTCTGGGCGCAGGCCTTCTCGCCCGACAACGGCCGGACGTGGGAAATGAATATGACGAATGTTTCACATCGTCAGAAGTAAAGCATAAAAAAAGCCATCCAGACTAACCCGGATGGCTTTTACGGAATTGCTCCTACGTTATTTTCGCACCAGCTTTCTCACTACGGTCGCTCCGTTATGTATAATCCGGATATAATATATACCCGGAGAGAGTTCGGATACCGGGAATGTACACGAAAAACCAGACGCCGGCACCACCAAGATCGGCCTGGCCATCGCATCGAGCACTTCTACTCTTTCCATCCTGCGCGACGACACCAGTGTCACGTCACGCTCGGCCGGATTGGGATACACGTTCAGTTCGTCCTCCCGCGCATCGGCGATGCCGGTGACAATACTCGTCCGGAATGTACGGGCATCGCTGTACTGGAATCCATTCCACACGGTAGCCCGCAGGCGGTAGAAATACTCCGTATCATCGGCAAGTCCTTCGAGGGTTGTCGTCACGTTGGAATAGTCGTTGTAGTAGCTATATCCATTCACCGGAGCAGTCTCTCCGAAGTCACGGGTAGTTCCGTATTCAAAAACAAGATTGGACAAGTAACTCCCCTGAAGGCGAACCAATCCGCCGATGTCTACACCCGTGCTGCTAACATTTTTTGCTGGGTCCGCCACGAGAATAACGCCGCCGCTCAGGCGGAAAACATTGTAGTCACTGGCAAACGCTTTGCCATTATAGAGGCCAATGACTCTATAGTAATAAACAGAGTCCACATACGGCACCGTAATGGTTGCGTAGAGCTGTGCCCAGCTCCGGCCGCCAACTTCCGAAGGCGTTGGCGTAGCCATCGATCCGTAGGTCTGGGAAAGTCCGTATTCAAAGCGTAACGCCGTGAGGGCATGTTCATTAGACAGGACCTGCGCATAGAGGGTCACCTCGCTGCCATTCGCCGACACACGGCCAAAGGTTATTTCGAATTCAGCACGGGTTTTGAACCGCGTGGCCTGGCTTACATAAACCTTTCCGTTATGCGTACCCTTCAGTCTTATATAATATTCTGTCTTCGGACGCAGCCCTTCCAACACGAGCTCGGCATACTTCTCCTCGCCGGCAGCGATGTCAGCAGGATCAGCGTGAACGACCTTCTTATTCTTAAACGTCGCCACGGTATCGTATTCAAATTGCAAGTTGGTGATGGCGCTCATGTTGGATTTGACATACGCCCACACCTGGGCCGTTGTCGTCTCCGGATAACCGACGTTGGGTGGCCCCAGCACGACCTCGGGTGGCGTATCGAATTGAATCGTGTTACTTACCAGGAGGGTTCCGTTGACAGTCGTCGTTAACCGGTAGTAATACGTCGTGTCCGGCAGCAGGCCCGATGCTGGAAATGCATATTCAACATTTTTACCCGTGGTGACGGACCCGGGCGTAAGCGCAGCAGCATTGGCGAACGCAGGGGTCAGGCCATATTCGATGCGCGCATTCTGCGCCACCGTGGCATTGCTGGCAATAACACCGTGAAGCACGGCGGAGTTTGCCGTGATGGCGGTGGCCGCCAACGCTTTCACCGTTACATCATCAACCTTAAAGCCTTTGGATAACAACGCCCCGTAGTAACCACCGACAAAGATCTTGTCACCGTGGATGCTAACGGTTCTGATCTGCGCTGGAATGGAATAGGACGTCCACGTATTTCCGCCGTCTGATGTCATTAGGTTTAGTCCGTATTCTCCAGCAGCAAAGCCAATGTTCTCACTGGTAAAATCGATGGCCAGAAGGTGATCGTATGGCGTTGACTTTTCCATCCACGTCTCACCGCCGTCCGTGGTCTTTAATACCAGACCAAACTCGGCCGAAATGTATCCCACCTTATCGTTTACAAAATCGATCTCGGTTAAGTCGCCATATACCTCGTAAACAAGGGCCCAGCTTTTACCGCCGTCAATCGTTTTATACAGGTCGCCATAGTGCAGGGCAAATCCCCGCTGCTCGGAAATGAAGTGCAGCTCGGTGACCTCGAAATACGATACATTCTCCCAGCTTGTGCCACCGTTGAGTGTCTTGTAAATACCTGCTCCTCCTATAAATCCTTTCTGATCGTCGATAAATGAGATGACCCTGCCGGATACAGCAGCATCGCCCCACGTTTTTCCGCCGTCCGCTGTCTGCATCACTTTCGTCGTGTAGTTGTTGTTCGCGACGACATATCCTTTGTTTTCGGATAAGAAATACCCCGACATATAGTACCAGTTTTTATCAATCAGGTTGTTTACGACCGGCAACCATGTTTTACCTTGGTCGGTGGTTTTATAGATCCGGTCACCCAACGCATAGCCCGTGGTAGCCGAGGGGAACGTGACTTCTTGTATGTCGTTATAGCTCATGCCATACGACTGCCACTGTTGGCCGCCATTGTAGGTGCGCATGATCCGGCCCCGGAAACCCACCGCGAAGCCGTTGTCTTCATCAAAAAAGTATAGTGCGTTCATGGCCTCCGCATAGTACCGCCCGTTGAGAAATCCGGCCCATTCCCAGGACATACCGCCGTTCTCTGTCTTGTGCACCACACCACCATCACCCGCGATATACCCGACGCGTTCGTTTAAAAAGAAGACGTCATACGCTGCATCAGGGACCCAGGGAAGCTCTTCCCATGTTTCTCCGCCGTTGGTGGTTTTATAGATATTCGAATGTGCTTGTGTGGCGTATCCAACCTTGGAATTGACAAAGGTGAGGGCGAAAAAATTCGACGGAGAAATATTTGAGTCGTTATGTACGATGCGCCACGTGAGGCCACCGTCAGTCGTCTTCGCCAAAATGCCATTGCTTCCCGCAACATGTCCCGTCTTTGAACTGGTAAAGACGGAAGCCACTACAGCAACGCCTGGTACAGCGCGCGGTGTCCAGCTTTTGCCACCATCGTATGTGACGAACAGCTGCGAGCCCGACGTGACGAATACGGTATCGGGATGAATAACGGATACTCCGTTGAGATTATCCGAAGCGCCAAAAAACACCCGGGTCCATCCGCCACCCTGGTGTGTCGACTTATATACCGATCCATTGTCCCCAACGACGTAGCCGATCTGATCCTTAAACGCAATGCGATTGCCCTGTGCGTTTTGCTGCACGCCCCAGGTCTTTCCGCCATCTGTCGTTCGTAGGATTTGATAGCCGTTCACTATAAATCCAGTATTATCGTTCACAAAACAAATATCCCTTACGGAACGTCCCGACGGCAGCGGATTTAGCCACTCCCACTCCTCCGCCGGCGGTTCCGGCGCAACATCTCCTACAAACACCGTCTTGGCTACACTACACCCCACCGCATTCTGCACGGATACCGAATACCATCCGGGGCTTGTTACCGTGATCGTACGTGTGGTTTCTCCCGTGCTCCAGGCATAGCTACTAAAGGCACCAGCATCCAGTTGAACCGACGAATGCCCACTGAAGGCTATCCGATCCGGAAGCGCAATCGTCGGCGCATCCTTTACCGTGACAAAAACGGAATCGCTGTACGCACATCCGATCATATTGATCGCCTTCAGTTTGTACCATTGCGTAGCATTCAACACGGTGGTCCGTGTTGTGTCACCGGTATTCCAGGTGTATGAGGCGTAACCGGCGTCGACGGTCAACTTGTTCGCCGGGCATGTAGTGAAAGCTTCACCAAGCTCAAACGGCGTGTAGGCCCAGATCGAGACCTGCTGGGTAATGACGGTAGCCTGCGCGCCGTAGTATGCAGACAGTGTTACAGTGTATTCGCCGTCTTTATCGTACTGCACTTCAGGATTCCTGGATCGTGACGTCGAACCTTGTCCAAAATCCCATTTTACGGAATCGATCAGGTGTTCGTTGGTAACGCTAAATTTAATGGGTACCCCCTGACAGTGATGATCGTATTTGAAGCTTGTTTTAAAGAAGTAATTCTGAATAAAACTGGGCGTAAGATTCACAAAGGACTCACCACCATTCAGGTATAGTCCGTTTTCCTGGAACTCCACGTCTTTACCCGCCGCGTTGGGATTCATGATCACGCCCAGGTAGTCGCTTCCGCCGCCACCGCCACCTTTTGTGATGTATATTCGTCCATCGGGCGCTAACTGAAACGCCCCCAGCAAATTGTAAATATTCGATCCGCTAACAGCGGCCCGCGATTTATTGATCTGCGCTTGCGTCGGCAGTGAAACATCAAACTGAAAAATCTGAAGACGACGCGATACGTAGGTATATAATTTTGTAGCATCACTCGAAAACTCCAGCGACGATACGAGGGGATCGCTATCCAAATCCGCAAACGAAAAATTCATGGTATTCGAAAGCACACCGGTTTCATTATTGAAATCGAACAAGCTCACAAAATCATTGCAGATTACACCCATTTTGCGCCCATCCGGAGAAAACTTCAGCTGGCCGCCCCAGGCGGTATTAATGCTACCAATCACCTGTTCGGTGATCTCGGCCGAAATTCCCTGATCCGTTATTCGCAACAGCGAATACTTATTGCTGTTAACCAGATGGGTGATTAACCACACGTCCTTCCCGTTACGGTGGAACACTGCGCTAAGCTTATTGGAAGTATTCTTGACAAGTCTCACCCCCTTGACGACCACATCCCCGAGGCCACTATTGAGCGTCATATCCACTTCGGAATAATAAAGGCCCGGAGCATTGGAGGCCGGGTCCACCGTAAAAATATAATAGCGACTAGTGCTACCCGGCTTGGGAACGACCAACGACTGCTGCAAGCTGCCCCTTCCATGGAATTCGATCAGATTTGCCCCATTGGGCATGCGAGCGTGCCGCTTGTTCCAGACGGTAAATCCGTCGGTGTAGAATTGCAATACGCCGCTATTATCACTGATAACCCCCATCCCGCGATTTTCATGGGTCGCAAATTGCCTTTTTACCTGGACCGGGGTACTGTTAAAGTTCAGTTCATAATCATAAAAACTAAAGATGTTGGCGTTTTTCTGAGCATGAAGACTAAAACCGGAAATGAAACAAAAAAGAAGTGCGTAAGTACGCAGGCGGGCCTGAGCCCGAAGATTGCAGGTAAACATAGTATAGACAGAGTATTCTCAAAATTAAAATATTCTATCTAATAACACACGGACCGGCACCAGAACATTTTCCAGTCAGCGCTCCAGCCTGGAAACCTCCTCCATGAATTTCTCCAATGCTCGATGGCCGATTTGTACAAGCTCCATTGCTGGCGCAAGTGTAAGCACCAAGGCGTTAGCGGAGGTGCAGCACTTGTGACTGAAACCGCGGCCATTCTTAGACTGGCCTTGTTGAATGTCGGTTTGGACAACGGTGGGCTGCGACGACCATGGGTTACGCCACCGCTGGCAGTCTGGAGACTGCCCCATGCTGGCACGAGTCGCCCTCCCTTCGGTTGGAAGACTCGCCAGATGCCGCGTGATAGCCGTTTGCATATACGAGAATGTAACGAAGCAGGAGATTTCCTGGACTTGCCTTCATGTTTTGGCACCAATGCCTTGCCCTGGTTTGTTTGATCACGTATCTCCGGCAGAAACGTGTGCCTTATCTTTCACAACGTATTCCGGATCAGCGTCAGCATTTCTTCCGGATGTACGCCCAGCCATATCAGCATCAATCCCAACAACGCCATGGTGAAACTGCTCATAATATATACCAGCGGGTGGAGCGCTTCCGACGTGCGAACGCTTTGCCCCTGGTCAAACATCACCGCGATAATGCGTATATAGTAATATAGCCCGATCACACTGTTGATCGCGAGGGCAAACACCAGGAACCAGTGACTGGTACGTACACCTGCGGCGATTACATAGAACTTGCCTATAAATCCTGCCGTCATGGGAATGCCTGCCAGCGAGAGCAGCATGGCGCTAAAGATGATGGCGGTCAGCGGGCGCCGCCAGAGCAATCCGCGATAGTCTTCCAACTCCTCCGCATCGCGCTCTTTGTCCGACAGCGTGGCCATGATTCCAAAAGCGCCCAACGTAGTAATAAAATACGCTACGAGATAAAAACTGATGGCCTGGGTACCGAGCTCACCACCCGCGAGAAACGCGACCAGCAAGTAGCCGACGTGCGCAATGGAAGAATAGGCCAGCAGCCTTTTGACATTACTTTGTCGCAACGCCAGAAAGTTACCTACAAACATAGACGCCACGGCCAGGACAGTAAAGACAGTGACCAGTAGCGTTAGCTGATGCCCCTGCACCATGGTGAAGAACCGCACCAGCAATGCGATCATGCCGCCTTTCGAAACGGTAGCGATGAACGCCGTGACCGGCGCGGGAGCACCTTCATATACGTCGGGCGTCCACATGTGAAAGGGCACCACGCCCAGCTTGAACCCCACGCCGACCGTGAACATACCAAAGCCGCACCATACCAGCGGCGATACTTCCCGGTTGGAAGCCAGCCAGTCGGCCAGCCCCTGAAAGCTCATGGTGCCGGTGGCCGCATACAACAACGCCATACCAAAAAGCAAAAAGGCCGAGGAGAAAGCCGCCAGGATCAGGTATTTTATACCCGCTTCATCCGACCGCTCACGCTTGCGCAGGTAAGCGATCAGGGCGTAAAGTGATACACTCAGGATCTCCAGCCCCAGGAAGAGCGATGCAAAATGTTTACTGATCACCAGGATGCAGCTACCCAGAGCGGCCAGGATGATCAATATATAATACTCTTCTTTCCGCTCCTCACGCTGCTCAAAATAGGCATACGACATCATGACCACCAGCAGCGTCGTTAACAAAATCAGGCCGATGTTGAACACGCCAAATCCATCGATGACGAGCAGCGGCTCGATCGCCTGCTGATGGTGAAAACTATAGGACGTCAGAAATATAAAATCTACCAGCAACGAAACCAGCGTGATGATAAAGATCACTTTGTGATTTCGCCGGATGGAGATCGAAAAGAAGTTCAGGATCGCCGCGCTGGAAAGAATCCAGAGCGGTATGAGGCTCAGTAAATCTGTCTTATTCATGGTTCCCTCCTTTCACCGACAACATACCGCGTGCCGGCACCGGTGTCGTGGTATGGTTGTTGTCACTTTTTTCCACTGTAGTCTGCGCCGTGTCGATAATGCGCTGCGGGAATAGTCCTAATACAATAATGGCGATCGCCATGGGTACGAGTACGAGCTTTTCGCGCAATGACAGATCCGGCAATACATGCGTGTGCGCATCCTTGCCAAGAAAGATCTTTTGCATAATCCGAAGCGAGTACGCTGTCGCCGCCACCAGTCCTGCCGTGGCAATAGCGGTAAGTACGGGGCTGGCCGACCATGACCCCATCAGCGTCAGGAACTCGGCGATGAAATTGCCCAGGCCGGGGAGCCCCAGCGATGCCATGACAAAGATCAGACTGACCGTCGCCATAAACGGCGTACGTTTCCAGAATCCACCCATTTGCAGGATGTCGCGGGTGTGTATACGCTCGTACAACGCTCCCGCCAGTACAAACAGCGCGCCGGTACTGATGGCATGGGTGATCATCTGCATGACCACACCTTGCAGGGCCATCTCTGTAAAAGCAAATACACCCAGCATTACGAACCCCATGTGACTGACGCTGGTATAGGCGACCAGGCGTTTCAGATCGGTTTGTGAAAAGGCCTGAACCGCGCCATAAATAATACCCACCGTCCCCAGCAGCATACCCCACGGCCCAAACTCCACGGCCGACTCGGGGAACAACGGTAAGGCAAAGCGGATGAGGCCATAGGCCCCCGTCTTCAACATGAGCCCCGCCAGGATAAAGCTTCCGGCCGTAGGCGCTTCGGAGTGCGCATCGGGTAACCACGTATGGAATGGCACCACGGGGAGCTTCACCAGGAATGCCGCGAGAAATCCCAACATGAGCCAGCGCGCGACATCTGGCGACATTGGCGTTTCCAGCAGGCTGAAATAATCAAATGTATATACTGACGTCTGGTTGCCGTGAACAAAATAAAGTCCCAGGATCGCGAGCAACATCAGCAAGCCGCTGGCCTGGGTGAAAATGAAGAATTTGTAGGCCGCGTACTGACGGTTGGCATGTCCCCAAATGCCGATCAGGAAATACATCGGTATCAGCATCACCTCCCAAAAGAAGTACAGCAGAAAAAGATCCATGGTTACAAAAACTCCGGCGATACCTGCCAATACCCACAACAGGTTAAAGTGGAAGAAACCCGTGCGGTACTGGATCTCCTTCCACGACAGCAACACCGCGAAGATGCCGAGGAAGAACGTGAGCGCCAGCATCAGCAGGCTCAGACCATCGAGGGCCAGGTGGAAGGAGATTCCGAAGCTCGGAATCCACGGGAGGTTAAGATCGGCGATCCATGTGGTACCCGGCGCCGTCGACACATCCTGCCCCATCCACACCCCGGTAATCAGCACCATGTCGAGCGTGATACTGACCAACGCAATGACCCGGCACGCTACTGTACTCCATGCAGCGACAATACCGGCGAGAATACCACCGGCCATCAGAATAAATATCATCCAAAGTAGTATCATCGCATTACCGGTTTATGAAAAGACTTAATGTAAGAATGATCACAGCACCGGCTGTAATACCCATGATATACCATCGCAGCACCCCCGTCTGCGTACGGGAGAATGTCTTGCCGAAGTACTCGGTAGCCGTAACAAGCCCCGTGTAAAACTGGTCTATGATGTCGCGTTTGTTTATCGTCGACACCCAAACAAAAGGTCGCACGATCAGCAGATTATACAAAGCATCGAACCGCCAGCCGGCATACCACAACTGATGCACCTCGAAGCAGGAGCTTCCGATCTCATCCGCCAGCGAGGGCTTGACAATATAGAATATATAGGCCAGGAGGACACCGCTCAGAGCCACCGTGGCGGCAATGAGCTGAATCAGTACCTCCGAGCTTTCAGCCCCGGCACGCAATACCGTCGAGGGCAAGATCGGGTGCAGCAAATCAGACAGCAGCGTGACATGACCGAAGGTATGCGGTAACTCGATAAAGCCCCCGACCAGCGACAATACCGCCAGCACCATCAGCGCCACATGCATGAGTTTGCCGGGGAGATGAGCGGTGTGTGTCTTCTCGGCGCCGAAGAAAGTAACAAACACCATCCGGAAGGTATATACCGACGTAATGAACGCGCCCGTCAACGCCGCGATAAAAAACCAGGGACTGCCCTTCGCGCTTGCCCAGGCGAGCCAGAGGATCTGATCTTTGCTATAAAAGCCGGCCGTAACAAGCGGTATGGCGGCGAGCGAACCGGCCCCGATCAAGAAGGTCCAGTACACGACGGGCATCCGCTTTCGCAGTCCGCCCATCTTAAACATATCGTGCTCGTGATGCAGCGCCCAGATCACAGTGCCGGCACCCAGGAAAAGCAGGGCTTTGAAGAAAGCGTGGATCATAAAATGAAAGACCGCGGCCGACCACGCACCGATGCCGAGCGCCAGGAACATATACCCGATCTGACTGATGGTAGAATAGGCCAGCACACGTTTAAGATCGTTTTGCGTCAGCGCACTGCACCCTGCGATGAGCAACGTAACCGCCCCGATGATGCCCACCCACAGCTGCGCGAGGGGCGCGAGCTCGTATATACCATGCATCCGCGCGATCAGATAAACACCCGCTGTCACCATGGTTGCGGCGTGGATCAGTGCGCTTACCGGCGAGGGGCCGGCCATAGCGTCGGGCAGCCAGCTCTGCAATGGCAACTGGGCTGATTTTCCAACGGCCCCGCCCAGCAACAGAAAAGCGATGATGGTGGCTGTCTGCGTACCGGGAGACCACAGCTTCGGCGCCTGGGTCAGAATCTCCTGGATATCGAGGGTATGGAAAACACCAAAGAGCATAAAGAGACCGATCGCCAACGCGGTGTCTCCTACCCGGGTCATGATAAACGCCTTGCGGGCGGCATAGCCGTTCTTCTCCTCGTCGTACCAGAACCCGATCAGCAGGTAGCTGCAAAGGCCCACACCTTCCCAACCAAGGTATAGCAGCACGAGGTTATCCGCCAGCACCAGGATCAGCATGGCGCAGACAAACAAATTGAGATACGCAAAGAATCGCGTGAAGCCCGCATCGTCGTGCATAAACGCAACGGAATACAGGTGTATAAAAAAACCGACAAAGGTGATAACAAAGAGAAATACCAGCGACAGGGCGTCGAGGTGAAACGAGAATCCGACTGACAGACCGGACACAGCAAACCAATTCCACGCAACATGACGGTATGCCTCCGTGTGCGTTGCCAGGAACTCGTATCCAATTAATACCGTGATGAGCGCCGCGAGCCCGATGGTGCTGCATCCAATGATGGCTGCAGCCCGGCGGGATATCGACGAGCTGGTAAGCACCAGGATCAATGCTCCCAGAAAAGGCAAGGTCGGAATAAGCCAAAGAAGATGTATCATACACTAAACGTTTTAACCTTTCATTTTATCCGCGGCGTCGCTATCGAGTGTCTTGAGCTGGTGGTATATCTGTAAGATCAGCGCGAGCCCGACCGATACTTCGGCCGCGGCCATGGTGATGATGAAGATGAACATGACCTGTCCATCGGCTTGCCCCCATCGCGCGCCCGCCACAATGAACGCCAGCCCGGCAGCATTCAGCATGATCTCTACCGAAATGAGCATAAAGATGATGTTACGCCGCACCAGCACGCTGATGAGCCCCAGCGCGAACAGCGTTCCCGCGAGTATAAGTCCGTATTCGACCGCTACTGTTTCCATTCGTCTGTTTGTTCGAGAAACCGATGCACCACTTTCTTTTTCTGGCGTCCCAGGTGGTACGCGCCGACAATGCCCGACATGAGCAATAATCCGCAGAGCTCCACGCCGATGATATACGGGCCGTACAGCGAAAGCCCCACGTCCCTTGCATCGATCACCCGGCTCGACACCTCCGGCGAAGCCGAAGAAACAAGTATATAAATCAGCTCGCCCAGCAGGATGACCGACAGCACTCCCGGACCGATCCAGGTATTGCCGGAAAACCAGATCCGCTCCTGCTCCACTGCTTCCTCTTTCAGGTTGAGCATCATAATGGCAAAGATGATGAGCACGACAATGGCCCCTGCATAAACGATCACTTCCAGCGCCGCCACAAAGGGCGCACCGAGTATAAAGAACACAATCGCCACGGCGAGGAAGGATATAACCAGGTATAACAGCGCGTGAATCATGTTATAGCGCGTGATCACCATGATGGTGGCGAGAACCGCAACGGCAGAAGCTATATAAAAGGTGGCTTGCATATCGTTCTGTTTAAGGCACAAGACTTCGGATATCGACCGGTGCTTCTTCGTTCTCTGCCTGGCCTTTGTCTTTTCCGCCAATGGCAAGGCCGGCGATGTTGTAATAATTATACCCCGGGTATTTGCCCTGGCTGTCGATGAGCAGGTCTTTCTTTTCGTACACCAGGTTCTGCCGGTTATATTCTGCCATCTCGAAATCGGGTATCAGCTGAATGGCATACGTCGGGCATGCTTCTTCACAAAAGCCGCAGAAGATGCAACGCGAGAAATTTATCCGGAAGAATTCGGGATAACGCCGGCCGTTTTCGTCTTCGGTGGCTTGCAGCGCGATGCAGTCTACCGGGCACGCCGCGGCGCAGAGGTAGCAGCCCACACAACGTTCGCCCATGTCGGGGTCGCGGGTTAACACAATCCGCCCGCGCCACCGGGGAGGGAGCTTGGCTTTTTCCTCTGGATATTGAATGGTGACGCGCTTCCGGAACATGTGCAGGAAGGTGAGCCACATCGTTCGAATGATACTGAACATCGCTATATAGTTTTAGTGACCGACGCTATTTTGTTCATGATACAAGAGCCACGTGGCGGTGACCATCAGGTTCACCAACGTGAGGGGTAACAGGATCTTCCAGCCAAACTCCATCAATTGATCGTATCGCGGCCGGGGCAGCGAAGCACGCAACAGGATGAACAGGAAGATGAAAGCAAACATTTTGATGATAAACCACACTACCGGCGGTAGAAACCCCGGCCCCAGCCAACCACCGAAGAACAGGCAGGTGACCATGCACGAGATCAGCATAACGCCCAGGTATTCCCCCACGAAGAACATCCCGAACTTCATCCCCGAATATTCCGAATGAAATCCGGCGACCAGCTCACTCTCCGCCTCCGGAATATCGAAGGGAAGACGGTGTGTCTCGGCAATGCCGGCAATGAGGAAAATCACAAAGCCGAGGAACTGCGGCACGACAAACCACATGCCCTGCTGCGCTTCGACGATCTTATGCAGACTAAAAGAACCGGACATGAGGACCACGCCCATGAGCGACAGCCCCATAAACACTTCGTACGAGATCAGTTGTGCAGCGCCCCGCATCGCGCCCAGCAGGGCGTACTTGTTATTGGAGGCCCAGCCGCCGAGGATAATACTATAGGCCCCCATCGACGACATGGCGAGAAAGAACAACAGCCCTATATTCAGGTCAGCCACGATCACGCCCGGGGCAAAGGGAATCACCACAAAGCTCAGCAGCACCGTGATGACCACAATGGCGGGGGCGATCACAAACACCTTCTTGTCGGCGAACGGTGGTATCCAGTCCTCCTTGAAAAAAAGCTTCAGGGTGTCCGCCAGCACCACCATCAGGCCGAAAGGCCCCGCCCGGTTGGGGCCGTAACGATCTTGCCAGAGCGCCAGCAGCCGTCGTTCGAGCCAGATCAGGCCCGGGGCGACAATCAGCAGCCCCGCCAGTACCCCGACCGTAATGAGTATATGATTAAGCGTGTCGTTTTGCATAGCTGTGATCATTCAGGTTTTGACGTTGACTGGTACGCTGCACAATCGCCCACTCCGGCAGATCGGCATACGGCACGCCCTCGATGCCATATGGCATGCCCGCGATACCGACAGGCAAAGCCTCGCTGAGCTTTACGGGCAGGCGATACGACCGGGAGTCGATCGTGAAGGCGAGCACGCCGCCGGTTTCCACCGCCAGCGCGGCGGCATCCGCCGGATGAAGCAGTATGTACGCCTGAGGTATGCGCTGTGCAATCGAGGGAGCGTGTGCGCTAAGCTCTTCTGACCCGAAGATGTGGTGCAGCGATACGACCCAGAGGTGATCCTCGAGCGGGCGAAACCGTTCCGGCACGCCGACAAAGTACGCATGGGTTCCCTCGGTCTTCGGTTCGAGCAGGCGCACGCCGGGATCGTTGTCCCGCAACGAGCCCCCTACCTCTGACTGGTATTTATTGACCGACTGCACCGAGTTCCAGCCCGGTGCCCAAAAGTATGGTATAAGCGATGACGGCGGCTGGCCGTGAAATCCCTCCATGGTATACGACAGCGGCGAGTCGGGATCTTCCGGCGGTTTGGACTCGCTGACGTTGATATTGGCTTGCTGGGACGTCCGTCCACTATAGCGATGTGTCTCCCGCGCGATGCGCTGCCCGGCAATGCGGAACTGTGATGGCGGCGAGGCGGCCATCACACCGTGGAGCAACGGCTCGTCGCGATCCATCGCTAACGTGACATCTTCAAAATTCCGCCAGGTAGCCATGCGGTTGTTTTCGATCTGCTGGCCGAGGGTTAGCAGCCAGCGCCAGCTTTCGCGGATGATGTCGGTGGGCTCGTAGGCCTGGAAAAACCGTTGCGCACGTCCTTCGTTGTTGACGAGCGTGCCGTCCGACTCGGCAAAAGTGCCGGCCGGTATGATGACGTTGGCTTTTGATACTGTCTTGTGCAGCAGGTGGTCGAGCACGATCACCCGGCGACATTTGCTCAGGAACGCATCGACCTCGTCTGCCTTTCCATGCCGGTATAAATCGTTCTCCATGACGATCACCGTATCCGCATGGCCGTTCATGACCGCATTGAAGGCGGCATGAAGCCGGTGGCCGCCCATCATGGCGAGCCCCAGCGAGTTGCACTCCAGCATGGTCAGCACAAGGCCCGTCGCCGGGTTCTTCTTTTGAAGCGCCCAGGCAACGTTGGCAGCTGCCTTCATGACACATCCCGACTCGCAGCAGGCGCCCGAGATGATCACCGGTCGCGCGGCGGCGGACAGTGCCTGTGCGATCCGGTCGGCCAGCAGCGCTACAGCTTCCGGTAAGTCGGTCGCGTCCGGTACCGTGGGGTCCAGGCGATGCGCAATGGCAAATCCCAACCGCGCTATATCGTCCGGCGCGGCATGGTATACATCCCGCGCAACCTCGTCGAGCTTGGTGGTATGAACACTGGTAACAAAGAGCGGCCCTTTGTCCTGTTGCGCAAGCTCGCGACGGGCGGCATCATGCCAGACTGGAATGTTAACGGCGTCGGCTGCGTTACCCGGTTGTTGCCGGACAGCCTGGCGCACGGCAAGTGCCAGGATGGGCGCGGTATTGGTGATATCCTCACCGAGAATGAGGACCGCATCGGCTTGCTCCACTTCCCGGGTGGACGGTGTACGCACAGAGCCTTCGCGCAAAATGCGGATGGCAAGCTCGGCCAGGTCGTGCTCGTTGTCCGAAACACCGTGGTAAAAATTATCTCCGCCAACCAATGCCTTTAGCGCAAAGTTTGATTGAAGAGACGCGCGAGGAGACCCGATGCCAATCATTTTCGCTTGCTTCAGCGCCGGTATCAGGTGATGGAAAAGCTGATCCAGCGAAACAACCGCTTCTCCCGCCGACGCCTGGCGTATACGCGTGGCGGCGTTGACAAACTCGTAGCCAAACCGGCCACGGTCGCACAGAAAATAGCCGTTCACTTTGCCATGAAAGCGGTTGGCAATCATGCGCAAGGTTCCATACCGTTCACCCGCAATCGTATTGCAGCCTATGCTGCAATGCTGGCAAATCGAGGGCGACATGGTCAGGTCCCACTTGCGCGTATAATGTTCTTTTAATGTCTTATCAGTAAACACACCGGTCGGGCATACTTCGGCAAGGTTTCCGCTGAATTCGCTCTCGAGTATACCATCTTCCTCCCGGCCGAAATACACATTGCTCTTCGAGGCGTACACGTCGAGGTCATGGCCTCCGGCATAGTCCTTGTAGAACCGCACGCAACGGTAGCACTGAATACACCGGTTCATCTCGTGGTTGATGAACGGCCCCAGGTACTGGTTCTGGTGTGTACGTTTTTTGAACCGGAACCGGCGGTAGTCGTGCCCGGTCATAACCGTCATATCCTGCAGGTGACAGGAGCCGCCTTCATCGCATACGGCGCAGTCGTGCGGGTGATTGGTCATCAGCCATTCGATGACCTGCTCGCGAAAAGCCCGGGCTTCCGGATCGCTCACACTGATCCGCTGGTTGGGCGCAACCGCCTCCATACACGACATGGCCAGCCGCCCGCGCGTGTCGTTCTCATCCTTATAAACCTTCACCGCACACTGGCGGCAGGCACCGACCGAACCAAGGGCCGGATGCCAGCAGAAGTAAGGAAGATCAAACCCGAGCGTCAGACAAGTCTCCAGCAGGTTCTTACCCGTGGGAATTTCATATGTTTTGCCATCGATTATTATAGTTGCCATCGTTCTTTCTCGTTTGTTCCCACGGTTATACTGTTATATGTTCCAGGGAGGCGTGCTCCCGGATATAAGCTTCGAAATCTTCCCGAAAATATTTGAGTGCACTTTGCAGGGGCTCCATCGCGCCGGGTGCCAGCGCACAGAACGTATTACCCGGACCGAGCAAGCGGGTATGCAGCTCGAGCATGGGTATATCTTCTTTCCGCCCATCGCCGCTTTGCATGGCCTGCAAAATCTTTTCGATCCAGGGCAGTCCTTCGCGACACGGTGTGCAGAAACCACACGACTCCTGCGCGAAGAAATGAATGAGGTTCCTGACAAAGCCAACCACCGACGTTTTGTCATCGAGCACGATCACCGTACCCGTGCCCAGGCGGCTGCCGGCAGCCGCCACCGAAGGATAATCCATCCGCACATCCAGGTGGTCGCGCACCAGGAAATCAGTCGATGCGCCGCCCGGCAGTGCACCCCGGAAGGACAAGCCATCCTGCATGCCGCCGGCGTGCTCTTCGATCAGCTCGCGCAACGTGGTGCCCATGGGCAGCTCCCACAATCCCGGCTTTCGCACCTTTCCACTGACGCCATAGATCTTGGTACCCGCGTCGGCCGTCAGGCTTAATTTCTGAAACCACTCCGCACCGTGCGTGATGATGTGTGGAATGCAGCATAATGTCTCCACGTTGTTAACGATCGTAGGCCGGCCAAACAACCCGCTAACCTGCGGAAACGGCGGCTTGGCCCGGGGTGTAGCCCGCTTTCCTTCCAGCGAATTGAGCAAAGCCGTCTCCTCACCACACATATACCGGCCCGCGCCCGTATGCAGGTGCATCTCCAGGTTGAAGCCCGTGCCAAGTATATTTTGCCCGAGGTAGCCGGCCTGATAAGCCTGTGCTATGGCTATGTTAATCGCCTTCGCCGCGGTGTGATAGGCCCACCGTAGAAATACAAAGCCCGTGTCGGCCTGCAATGCATAGGCCGATACGATCATGCCTTCGATCAGCTGATGCGGCGCGCTCTCGAGCAACAGCCTGTCCTTGAATGTGCCGGGTTCCATTTCATCCGCATTGGCGATCAGGTATTTTGGTTTGGGAGCGTCCAGCGGCACAAAGCTCCACTTCAGTCCGGTATTAAAACCAGCTCCTCCCCGCCCTCGTAGATTCGATGTTTTGACTTCGGCTTGTACGGCTTGCGGTGTCATGTTCAGCAACGCTTTTCGCACAGACTGGTATCCGCCCTGCAATTCGTATTCACGAAGCGTGAGCGGTACGCCGTCCGCGCGGATGTGGGAGGTAAGCGGTTTTTCAAGCATAACGTTCCAGTATTTCGTCCAGTTGTTCAGGGGTCACGTTGCGGTATAGATCGTGATCGATCATGAGCGCCGGGGCACAGTCACAGGTACCCAGGCAAGGATTGGGCAGCATGGTAAAGCGGTCGTCTTGTGTAGTCTCACCGTGGCGGATGCCTAATTTTGCCTGTAGATATTCGTGGAGTTTTTCATAGCCCATCACCCAGCAGGTAATGCTATCGCACACGAGGATCACGTGTCGTCCGACCGGTTTCCGGAAAATGAGGTTGTAGAAGGTCGCAACCGAGTCGAGCTCGGCGGGCGACATCTCCAGGAAAGTAGCAATGTCTTTCAGCGAATCGTCGGAGATCCACCGCCGTTTGGTCTGCACGATCTTGAGCGCTTCGATACAGGCCGCCTGACGGTGCGGCACGACGTGTATCGCTTTTTCAATTTCGATGATCTCTTCCCCGGTTAACATATTATTGTCGTTATCGTATTCATCTTTCGTACTAACGGTCTATGTCGGCCAATACATAGTCCATGGCGCCCAGGATGCTCAACAGATCGGCCACCGTATATCCTTTACTGATATAGGGTACCATTTGCATGTGCGGGAACGAGGGAGTTCGCACGCGCAGCCGGTACGGCGATGTGTTGCCATCGCTGATCGCATAGTAACTGTTCGCGCCTTTGGTTGCTTCAATGCAGCTCATGGCTTCGCCCGCCGGGATCACCGGCCCCCAGCTCACACCCAGAAAGTGCGTGATCAGCGTTTCGATGTCTTTCATCGTGCGCTGTTTCACCGGCGGCGTGGCGAGCGGATGGTCGGCTTTATAGCTTCCTTCCGGCATATGCTTCAGACACTGTTCGATGATGCGCAAGCTTTGACGCATCTCTTCCACGCGCACCACGGCACGGTCGTAACAATCGCCATTGTGCGCTACCGGTATATCAAAATCAAATTTTTCATACCCGGAATAGGGCTGCTTTTTGCGGAAGTCCCAATCCATACCGCACGCCCGGAGGCCCGGACCGGTAACGCCCCATTCGATCGCTTCTTCTTTTGTAAAAATGCCGATGCCGACCGTTCTGGCTTTGAAGATGCTGTTGCGCATGACCATCGCATCATATTCCCGCAGCCGCTTTGGAAAGTAGTCAACGAAGCTCCTGACCAGCGTCTCCCATCCGTTGGGAAGATCCTGGGCCACGCCGCCGATGCGAAACCAATTGGGATGCATGCGGCCGCCACAAACGGCTTCTACGATATCGAAGATTTTCTCGCGATCACTGAACATATAAAAGACGGGTGAGAGCTGTCCGAGGTCCTGCGCAAAGGTTCCATACCACACCAGGTGACTGGCGATGCGGAAGAGCTCGCACATCATGACGCGGATTACCTGGGCACGCTCGGGCACTTCAATGCCCGCCAGCTTTTCCACCGACAGCAGGTACGCCAGGTTGTTATTTACGCCACCGAGGTAATCGATGCGGTCGGTATAGGGGATATAGGTATGCCACGACTGCCGCTCGGCCATCTTCTCTGCGCCGCGGTGGTGAAACCCGATATCGGGCACGGCATCCACGATATCTTCTCCGTCGAGCTGTAGAATGATCCGGAGCACGCCATGGGTTCCCGGGTGCTGCGGACCGATATTCAGGAACATAAAGTCCGCATCATCGTGTTGCGTGAGCAGGCCCCACTCCTCGGGCTTGAATTGCAAGGCGGCTTGCTCGCGGTCCTGCTTCTCGTCGAAAAGCCGGAACGGCCCCATCTCAGTCGCCCGCGCCGGATGTTCTTTCCGCAGCGGATTGCCCTGCCACGTCTCCGGCATAAGCAGGCGCCGCAAAAAAGGATGGCCGTCGAAGCGGATCCCAAACATGTCGAACACTTCGCGTTCGTACCAGTTGGCATTCGACCATAATTTTGTGATGCTGGGTACTGTGGGGAATTCTCCGTTCAGGGCGACTTTCAGTCGGAGAAATGCATTTCGATCGAAAGAGAGAAGATGATATACAAGGGTGAAGTCGCTGGTGGGCTGGTGATTCTGAAGCGGATTTCGCTGTCGGGTCCGCTCGTCGATGGCAGTGATGTCGAACAAAAGCGGATAGGGATGCTCGATACCGGCCTTGAGGTATGCTAACACCTCCCGCAATCTGTCCAACGGCAGCCACACGGTGGTCATGCCATCGCGGGTGGGCTGCTCGGTGATGGTAGACTCACCGAATTTTAGCTTTAAAAGCTCCGTTGTTTGGGGTGTTGTTTTCATTACACTGCGGCGCACAACTGGTGCCCCGGGGCAGATGTAGTTTCAAAATCAGTCGGTCATCGTGACTTGTTTTAGTTACAGATCGCTTTAATCACCGGTCTCGTCCACCGGACAGTTTGCATGACTCCAGAGCAGCACTCCGGATCATATTTCATTGGGCGAACGGAAGCTTACCATTTGCTTGCGTTGCTCCTGTTTTTGTTCTTTCATCGAGATCTTCTCGGGCCGGATCACACCTTGCTCTCCGATCACCCAACTAAGCGGGCGTTTCTCCTGCCCTACACTCGCGGCGAGGAGCATGAGCCCTTCCATAAAGGCATCAGGCCGTGGCGGACACCCGGGCACATACACATCTACCGGCATAAACTTATCAACGCCCTGCACGACACTATATATATCATACATACCGCCAGAATTTGCGCACGAGCCCATGGAGATTACCCACCGCGGCTCCATCATTTGTTCGTACAGGCGTTTGATGACCGGCGCCATTTTGATGAACACGGTACCGGCGATGATCATGACATCGGCTTCCCGTGGCGTACCGCGGATTACCTCGGCGCCAAAACGCGCCACATCATATTTCGGCGTCATGCTCGTTGCCATCTCTACAAAGCAGCACGATAAGCCAAAGTGAAAAGGCCACATCGAATTGCGCCGGCCCCAGGCCACCAGGCTTTGTACAGAGGTGAGCATCACACTCTGGCGTACAGCCTCTTCCATGGAACTATTGCCTTTAAGAGCGTCTGTCGATCCGTTAGGTTGTGTAAGCCACCAGTTCATACTTTCTGTCCGGTTAGTCGTTTGTAAGCCTTCAGTATTTTTTTTCCGTCGGGGCCGAAGTCGAGGGCACCCGCACGCCATTCATAAATCAGCACCACCAACAGCAGGATCAGGAACACCATGACGCCGGCATAGCCATACCATCCCAGCTCGCGAAAAGCAATAGCCCAGGAGAAAATAAAGATGGTCTCCACGTCAAAGATGACGAAGAGCATGGCTACCAGGTAGAATTGAGAGGAGAAGCGTATGCGCGCTGAACCAGCGCTCAGAATGCCACCTTCATAGGGGTCGTCGGTGGCGCGTTCTTTATGACGCTGGCCCAGTACGTACGACAAGCCCAGCATCGCGCCAACGAGGCTTAGCACAATCAGGCCATATAGAAATAGCGGCCAGAGCGGAGCACCATGTTCTGCTGTATCCAAGGGTTGGATGGTTAGCGTACCACGACATCAAAATTCAGTTCACAACTACAAACCAGACATTTACCTGCTGTAAAATGCCTGTAACCGCGACGTGTTACTGGTGATGACCTGTAATGTACTGTTCCAGATCTTCGATGATGCCGCGCTGCTCGTCCATAATAAAACGTACAACGTCACCTATCGAGATCATTCCTGTCAGTCGTCCGCCTTCCATCACCGGCAGGTGTCGGATGCGGCGGCTGGTCATCAGCTTCATGCAATCTTCTATACTGTCGTCGGGACAGACGGTGATAGGATTTTCAGTCATAATCTCTCCTATCTCGGTATCTTTAGAAGACTTGCCTTTCAGTATCAGTCTCCGGGCATAATCACGTTCGGTAAAAATGCCCAGCAATCTTTCGCTACGATGATCGGTAATGATCAACCCGCCAATGTTCTTTTGCGACATCAATTCAATCGCATCATACACAGTAACGGCAGGTTCCACAGAAAAGACTTCATGTCCTTTTGCACAAAGAATATTTCGTACTGTTCCCATACGCCGAAGGGGTTTTGTTTTCGAATTAAAATGAATGTACAACATTTTTAATGAGAAATGCAAACGTTTTCTAACACAAAAACCCGCCGAAGATATATACTTGTGAACGGCCCACCTTTTCCCTAAAATTCAATACCGTTTCCTAAATTTATATCAACCCGCAACACACGACTATTCCCTATAGTAATAGAGTTGCGGCAACCCTATCGAATCACGACGAGGTAAAAAAGTCTGCCCGGCTAATCCCGATGGCTTCGCCATCACTTCGTTCTCAGACGCCAGCGACACTTCAGTTATTGCTGACTTTTCCAACGCTCCAGTAGAGGTGTCTGCTTCTGTTTGCGTTGCTATTTCGAGTTCCAACCGATCCTCAGATCGCGGACGTGTTTCAATGAAATGGGTAGACGCCGCAGACCGCCAGCCATACGTGCAGGCTGCAGCGGATTGTACCGATGCTGTCGATGGTTTTTGTTCTTTGTGCTTAATCACTTCTGCCGCTCGCACGGCAACCGGCTTTTTGTCCCCAGGTTCTTCGTCCTCCGGACGCCCGGCTACCGCAATTACCTTGGCAACGCCCGCGCGTTTCACATCTTTCACCACATCATCTTCCATTGGCGAGCCATACCGCACTCCGACCGTCAGCATCAAGCTATACGATTCATCCGCGGGTACCTGGTCGGTGAGTGTTAGCTCCAGAGAAGTAGCCGGCGATCCCTTCAAGGCTGGATACCATGGTGAGGATACACTTTGCGGCGCAAACATAGTTGTATACCAGGCAGATGGCTTATATGCGCCCTCCAGGGGATCGAACGTAAAGTCCGGCACAATCCCCAGGCTGACGTCGATGCAGAACCGGGCATGTCTATTATTAGGATGAAAATTAATGTCACGCAGCAGGGCGGGTATATTTACACGAGCTGAAAGTGTCTTTCGATCCAACGTATACGTGAGCGGTGTACGAAGAACCGAGTCAAATGTGGTGGCTTTATTCAGCTGAAACCCGGCGAGCAAGCCTGGATACTTCGATAACATAATAGAACGTTGTCCCAGCTCACCGGTGCCATCCTGCTTTTGCACGATCTTTAGCGCCTTATTAATAAAGCCACTAAAATTATAGTCGGACAGCGTTCGCACGGGGTGCATCATAAGCCGCACTTCCTTGCCCATCTTCGAGCAACCACCGAACTCACGCATATTGAGTCGCGGCACTTTAAAGGTGGGCGATTTTTTGACATATTCCTTGGGTGCACCGCCCTTCTTCCGCACGACGATCTTGTCTACACCGCGCATTTTGTAAAAACTGAGGTTGCCAAGACTGCCGGTAATTTTAAGTTCTTCTAAGAATGCCATAGGTAAATATTGGTTAGCAAAACGACTGATTTACAAAACGGTCGTGAGAGGCACAACTGTTTCCGCGTACAATATAAGAAGTGTCAACCAAAAGACTATCAATTGAAGATATATACTTTTCAGAATTTGACCAAGATCATCAAATGACCCAGACATATATAGATCATGATTATGAGTGGCGTATAAATGGTTAAAAATTATGTTATCAGTAGGATATCCTTCCTAATGATTGGACATAGACGGGGCATTAAAAAACTTATGCACACAAAATTGTGGATAGTCGGATGAAACGTGTGGGTAGATTGTTTACAACTGGAGATATACTCATGACGAATTGGGAAATTTATGGTATTTGTAACGGATGTATCGTTAATCGAATACAACGTATACTATACCTGAAAAATAAGGCTAAACGAATGGATCTGGGTTGTTGCCTTCAGATTACTGCAGGCATTTATCCATGACTTGCGCCAACCCTTACCGCCCCGAATTGTCGATATAGGGGAAAAAACCCTTTTGATTGTCTCTAAAATCTATTCACTTTAAAAAAACAAAACCCCATCATCCCCACCATGAATCCAAATAAACAACTCTGGGAAAAAGGAGACTTTACCCGTATCGCCGCAAGTATGCGCGAAAGTGGCGCCGAGCTCGTCGGCAAGCTAGGTATTACACCGGCCCTTCGTGTGCTTGACCTGGGATGCGGGGACGGCACTACCGCCATTCCCGCCGCAAAATTGGGCGCCACCGTGCTGGGCGTTGATATTGCCAGTAACCTGGTACAGGCCGCTAACCTCCGGGCCAAAGCAGCAGGCCTCACCAATTGCTCCTTTCAGGAGGGCGACGCATCTAACCTGGAAAACTTACAAGATCATTCCTTCGATCTCACCGTAAGCATCTTCGGCGCGATGTTCGCGCCCAGACCGCACGACGTAGCCAAAGAAATGGTACGGGTTACACGTCCCGGTGGCAGGATCGTGATGGGCAACTGGATTCCGGGAGACCCTACGCTCGTCGCCCAAATACTAAAGACCAGCTCCGCGTATACGCCGCCGCCACCCGATGGATTTGTAAGTCCCATGCTGTGGGGAGTCGAAGACCAGGTGATCGAGCGCTTCGGCAGTGCCGGTGTGCCCAAAGAAAAAATAACATTCACACGCGACACGTATACGTTTATCGCGCCCTTCCCTCCTGCTCAATTTCTGGATCTGTTTCGAAATTACTACGGCCCCACCATGAATGCTTTTGAGGCTGCTGAAAAAAATAACAAGGCGGTCGAGCTACAGCACGAGCTGGAAACCCTCTTTAACAACCAAAACAAAAACGGTGCTTCCGGCACCGTACATATTCCAGCGACATTTCTGCGAGTGACCGTTACGTTGTAATATTGCAACGTAACGACAACAGAATATGGAGCTAGGCATTGGTATGTTTGGAGACAACCACTACGACGCAAGCGGGAAACCCCTGGCGGCGGGCGAGCGGTTGCGGGAGCTGATCGAAGAGATCAAGCTGATGGACGAGGTAGGCATCGATTTTTTCGGTATCGGTGAGCATCACCGTCCCGACTATGCCGTATCAGTGCCGGAGATCATCCTGGCCGCTGCGGCTACGGTGACGAAAAAGATCAAACTTGGCAGCGCCGTCACGGTGCTGAGCTCGTCGGACCCCGTACGAATATACCAAAGCTTTGCAACCATCGACCAGCTTAGCAACGGCCGGGCCGAGCTTATGGCCGGTCGCGGTAGTTTCATCGAATCGTTTCCGCTGTATGGTTTTAACCTGAACGACTACGACGCCCTATTCGATGAGAAGCTCGAGCTGCTGTTGCAAATCGACCGGCAGCAACCCATCACCTGGAAGGGAAAATACCGTGCGCCCCTGCAAGAGCAAGAGGTGTTGCCCCGGCCGCTCAACGACCACCTGGATATCTGGCTTGCCCTGGGCGGCACGCCCCAATCGGTGGCCCGCGCCGGCAAACTGGGACTACCGGTGGTCTTTGCTATTATCGGTGGCAACCCGGCACAGTTCCAGCCGCTGTTTCAATACTACAAAGAGCTGTATGAGAGCTTCGGCCATGACATGAGCAAGTTCCGGGTAGGTGTACATATGCATAGCTTCTTTGGCGAGAACAGCATCCAAATAGCCGACGAGTACTACCCGGTATACTCCGCACAAATGAACCGGGTGGGCCGCACACGCGGATGGCCACCGTTCCAACGCGACCAGTTCGACTATGGGCGGGGTAACGAAGGTGCTTATCTCTTTGGAGATGCGAATGAAGCCATCGACAAGATCCTGCACATGCACGAGCTGTTCGGCATCACACGCTTCTCGGCACACCTGGATGTGGGCGGCCCGTCGCACGCATCCCTCCTGAAAGCCATTGAGATTTATGGAACCCGCATCGCGCCGAAAATACGCGAAGCGCTCCGACAGTAATTACACCTGGTCTGTATCATCAATCCATTTTCAGTGTCTGTACCGGGTTACTTCGCGAGGCTTTTAATGTTTGTGTGCCTATTGTAACCAGGCCCAGGACGAGCAATGTTACGACGCCAACGAGGACGGTGCCGAAACCAAAGGTTACGCGGTTAGGCAACGATTCCAGCCAAAGGTTGTTAACAAAAAAACTCAGTGGTCCGCCGATGCAGATGGCGACTGCTAATACTTTGAGAAAGGATTTGGAAAGTAATATGACGATGCTCGGGGCGCCGGCGCCGAGAATTTTGCGAATGCCTACTTCCTTCCTCCTCCTTTCGGTTGTATACATCGCCATGCCGAGCAAACCCAGGCATGCAATCACGACGGCGAGGAAAGCGATGAAGCCGAGAATTGATACTACATCGAAAAAGCCGCGATACATGGCGTCAAGCTGGTCTTTGTAGAAATTATAGCGGAAGGCATTTACCGGGTCGATCTTTTTCCACCGGGCCTCCAGCTGCGCGAGCGTACTGGATATATTGTCGGAGGCCATTCTTACACTCACATATCCAAAGCTTTCGGGTTGATAACGCAATACGACAGGAGTAACGCCATCTTCGTTTACTAACGCGGTATGCTGAAAATCTTTTGTTACTCCTACGACTGTCAATTCTTCGGTCCCACCCTTGGACTGAAGCACCTCCCCTACGATGTCAGACGCATGGGCGTAGCCTAAAGCAAATACCGCCGCTTCATTCATCAGCACGAACCGGCTGGTGGAATCGCCGGATACCTTCATGTTTTCACCCGCGATCAGGCTAAGCCCCAGATTGCCGAGGAAATTATCATCCGTGAGCAACACGCCGAACTTGATATATTCCAGGTCACTGCCCGCCACACGCAAGCTTATACCGTTTTGTACGTTGGTAGCAGGAATGATATCAGAAGCCGAGACGGAAGCAACACCCGATACCGTCAGGAATTCGTGGATCACCCGCTGATGGTCATTGCCTTGCAGGGATATGTTGACAACGTTCTTCGCATTGAATCCATATTCAAAATCAAGATAGTGCCGGAACTGGTTATAAATGAGCACCACGGTTGTAATAAAAAAAAGCGACACAACAAACTGCGAAACACTCAACACCTTGCGCATTCCCAGTTTACCCGGCCGGAGTGTATCCAAACTCTTTAACGCCCGCGCAGGTTGGTATTTCGACAAGTGTAATGCCGGATAAAGACCGGCGATTAACCCGATGACCAGGGAGAAGCCGGTAAACATCAGGTAAACACTCCCATTTGCCTGTAAGCTGAAATCCAGGTAACGATTGACCCACAGTCCCTGGAAGGCAGGTTTAAGAATGACCAAAATGATCAGGGCCATGCCCAGTGCTATCAACGACGTGAGCATAGACTCGCTGAGGAACTGGAGAATAAGATTTTTCCGATGGGCGCCCGTCACTTTGCGAACACCGATCTCTTTCATACGGGTCAATGCGCGGGCGGTAGCGAGGTTTGTATAATTCAGGCACGCCGACACCATGATAATGAGGGCCAGCAGGGATAGAAAATAATAGACCACCAGCGGCAGCGTATACCCCGGCGCATTGCTCACGAGTATACCCGGTGTGATGGCCATGAGCTTTTGCTGCGTCAGCGCGAATCCTTTCATGTCTTCCCGCCCGGCATACCGGCGCATGACAATGTCCTGCAGCGCTGCCGTAAGCTCAGCTTCAGTTTTACCGTCTGCCGTCAGGGCATATGTATAGACTGAAAAATCATTGAACCAATCGTTACTGTTATCACCTATTTTCGCAGCAGCATATAAAGCCGGCAGCGAAGCGGCAGAAAGTAATACGTCGAATTTCAGGTGCGAGCGATGCCCGTTGTCTTTTACGACACCGGTGATGGTATAACTGCCCCACGGCACGGCGATGCCCGGTTCTCCATCCCCCAGTATCGAAAGTCCACGATTGTTCAGGTCAACGACTTTTCCAACCGGCTCTGCGCCGTTGAATAGTTGCTGCGCCAGCCCGGCGGATATCACCATGGTATTGGGCGTTGCCAGCATCTGCTGTACATTTCCACCGGTTACATCATACCTGAAGACGTTGAAAAAAGATGCATCGGCAAAATAGCCGCGTGCCTCTACCGTCGTGCCATTGTACAGAAGATCACCCCCGACTCCTCTTCTAAGCTGCGTCGCTTCTTCCACAACGGGGTAGTCGGTCTTCAGCGCATTTGCCAGTGGCGAGGGCGTGGTGGCTGACGGCGCCTTGCTGCCGGGGCGATCTGACAGGATCCGGTATATGCGCTCTTTCTTTTCGTGAAATTGATCATAACGCTTATGATCCACCAGCATCAGCATGATGAGCATGCACACTGACATGGCGATGGCAAGGCCGAATACATTAATAAACGAGAAAGTCTTGTATTTCAAGATGTTTCTCCATCCGATGGTGACGTAGCTCCTGAACATATCGCACGTGTTTTAACTGCCATGCCTTTGACAGCGTCTTTGCCCGTCAGGTTACAGCTCGCCGCCACAATTGTGGCGGCTCAACATGCGACAGCGAGTATTTGCCTATGGTGCCTGACGGTACTGTGCTGCATCCGGGATGGGCTGAGGATCTTTTGTATCGATTCTGCTGGGCGTGAGGTACGCCAATCGTAGCTTAAAATCCTCTTTCTTATGGAGGTATTCGATGCGTATGGGGTAAAATCCTTTTGACAGTGGAATGATATAACTGTCTGCTCGCCGCGTGTAGCCGCCGTCCCATTGCATCAATAATCGGTTGCCCAGGTAGAGCTTTGTCCCCTTGTCGGCTTCCATCACAAAAATATGATACCCTTCTTCGGTGGCTTCCAGAAATCCTTCGACCACGAGGGCATAGTCCTTTTTCCGCGGCAGCTCGTCGGGATTAAAATTGTGATCAGTAACGCCGGTCCTGGTTGGCTTTACACCTTTAAGATCAGGCCAGGTATCCCAGTCGCCTTCATAGTAGCTATAACGAAAGCCGCCCGGTATCAAATTCTTTTGCTTCGCCGCCGGCCGAAGCGGTGTGGTCACCGTAAAATTACCTGTCGTGCTTTTATCATACCGGCTCCGTCGTGTAAAGCGTGTATAGGTAACCTTGCCGCCGCCGGTCAGGGTAAGCTCGGGTTGTATTTTGGCAGAGGTAAGGGTTGGCGTCGTGCCATTCAGGGTGTAGCGAACGCTCGTGGTATCGTCGAAGTACCAAAGCTTAATGGGCTTGTCTTTTAGCACCAGTCCGTTCATGGGATGAAACTCGATGTTGCTGACGAGCCCGGTATAGTTAAATCGCAGGCCATCGTAGGTGGTCTTCAATCGCACGGAGCTGTGCGACTCGCCGGGGTATGACACCACTTTCCAGTGCAGGTCTGCCGGCGCATGGCTTTTTAACACGGCCTCCAGGGTATCAACTTTCATCTCCTTCATTCCAGCCTCGTCACGCCCACTGACATAGAGTGTCGTATTCAACCCGGCCAGCGCACTCAAGCGGCTCGCCGCCATTTTGGCTACATAACACTTATCCCACCACATGCTGGGATCGACCGCGATGTAGGACTTGAACGTCGCGGGCTCTTTCAACATGGCGTAGGTTACAAACAGGCCGCCGAGCGAATGTCCCCAGAGTGTATTGTCGCCGTTGGATGGATACGTTTTGTTTACATATGGGATCAGCTCCTCTTTGATAAACCGCAGGAAGTTATCGCCACCACCGGACGTTTTCCAGCTTTCCATGTGCGTCGGCGTCAGGTCTTTATTCCGGTCGATTCCCAATACACTGACGATGATCGTCTGGGGCACATAGCCCTCACCTTGCACGAAGTTTTGCACCCGCGTGATGAGCCCCGTGTTCCAGTTGCCCCCATCCAGTACATACATCACATCGTAGATATCCTTGCTTCCGGGTTTATACCCCGAGGGCGTAAATACCTGGATCAATCGCTTTTGGTTCAGGATGGTGGATCGGATCGAGTCGAGCCGGCTTTGAAAGGAAAGGTTAAGAACAGTGTCCTGTGCCCGCACGGTTGGGGCAATACTTCCGAGTGCAATCAGCAACAGGAAGAAAAAATGACGGCTATTTCTCATGATAGTTATATACATACGTCCATGCTTAACATTCCCTATGCCAGGTTTGCGACGGCCCGTTTTGCGCCTTCTGGCCACGGGCAAGCGGTGCACCGGGCCGACGAGTGTTCGAATATCGTAAATCTTGTCCGCCTGCGGCCGGGCGCTTATCGGGTTAGATGCAAATACGCTACGTTATGTTGCATCTGCATCTTACTAAATTCACAAAAAAGCCGCATCTATCAGGATGCGGCTTTCGTAAATCTGTGCGTTTTGCAGAATAAGCTCAATAAACAACAAACCGGATATACTCTTTTCCTTTTGCATGATCCAGTCTCAGGATATACGTACCGGCGTTCAGCGGTCTCAGGTCAAAAGACACGTGGTACAGCTTCTGATGATCGCGCTGCACTTGTTTGATTAGAATTCCCGTCGGGGAGTTCCAGATGCTCAAGGTCACATGACTTTCCTCCAGTAGCTCGATCCCCACGTCGAACGCTCCGTCCGTCGGATTGGGATATACCGTAAATTCCTTTACAAACTTTTCATATCCCAGTTTGCCACCTTCGCCTCCCGCTCCTTCGTCCAGGATGACGATAGTTTTACTGATCTGGTCCACACATTCACCGAGGCGCGCCGTCATAGCTACTTCGTAGGTGCCCGCTTCATCGAACTGGCCGAACAGGACGTCGCCCAGGTTCAGCACCTCCCGCATCGCTGCCGGATACTCCCACTGCACTGTCTCGGGCAGTGGCCAGGAGATGTCGATCATCACCACGGTATCGCCGGCAATGGCTTCCTGCGGGATCATAAAGGACGCCTGCAGCAGGTCGTACGAGGTCTCGAGCAGGAACGTATCCTGCCCTACACAACCTTTGTCGCTGAGCACTTCCACCCAATAGCTTCCAACATCGGCGATCGTGACACGCTGCCCGGTGCTTTCAAACCCCGTGCTGCTGCCCCATTTGACACTCGTCCAGGATGCGCCGGCATCCAGGGTGTGTGACTGGCCGACGCACAACGTTACGCCACCGCCAAGATCGAGTGGCAAGGCCGGCGTATTGTTTAGCACAAGGGAGGCTTCTGCCTGGCAGCCTTTCATGTCTTGCACGGCTATCAAATATGTACCTGGGCAAAGGCCTGTTTTAATGTTCGTGTTTCCACCGGCTGCCCATGTATATTGATACCCGCCGTTTCCACCTGTGGCCAGGGCTTCCAGAGAACCATCGCAACCGTCTTTACATGTTGCCAGCGTTGATTGTGCTACGCGTATGTCGAGTGGCTCCGGTTGCAAAAGCTCCACATCCTGGTGTAGGACACAGTTATTGGCATCTGTTACCGTGACGTGATAGGTAAGGGCACAGAGCTGTGTTTGCGCTGCTCCTGTTTTTCCGTTCCATTCATATACATAGCCGCCCACACCACCACTGGCTGCCAGGGTCATTTGTCCGTCGCACAACCCGTTACATGTTGGTATAACTGAATTTTGTGCCACCAGGGCGATCGCATCCGGAGCGGGTACATCCACGGTCTGAACCACCGTGCAATTATTACGGTCCGTGATCACCACGTTGTACTCAGCTTTTTTCAGATTAACGCCCTGCAGCGTACTTTGCCCGTCGGGCCACTCGATCACAAACGGACCATCGCCCTTCGTGATCGTGATCTCCGCGCTGCCGTCGGAAGAGTCAAAACATCTGGCCGCCGTCGCCACATACGTAGATTGGGCTCCATCCGTGCTGGTGATTGAAACATCGTCGCTCCTCCTTTCACAAGCATTGTTGTCACGCACGATCACCGTATAGACCCCTCCTTTCACGCCCGAAAGGACGTCGTCAGTGTCGACCACCACTTCGTCGGAATCTTCCCAGCGATAGGTATACCCCCCTACGCCACCCGTGACCACCGCCCGGGCGGTACCCGCCGGATCGTTACAAAAAGCCGGCTGTTTATCGGCAATGGCGATGTTGATCTGTGTCGGTTGGGTCAGCGTAGACGGTGCTGTTTCCGTACAACCATTTCCATCCCGCAGGGTTATTGTATACGCCCCCGCCGTCAGCATACTAAATACATTCTCCGGTTGCCAGGAAGCGCCGTTGCTCCGGGAGTACTCATAGTTCCCGACACCGCCGCCGGCCAGTAGCTCGATCTCGCCGTCACTGCCGGTAAAACATGAAATATTCTTTTCACGCACCACGGACAAGGTTACGACCGCGGGGCTTGAAATGGATTGCGTAGTAGCATCGCTACAACCGTTGTTATCGGAAACCGTGAGCGTGTACGATCCGGCGGCCATCCCTGTAACTAACGGTGTTGTTTTTCCATCTGACCAGTTGTAGGTATAGCCACCGGAGCCTCCGGAAGCTTCTGAGGTGATGATGCCGTCACTTGATCCGTAACAGGACACGCCATATCCTGAATAATCTGAAACGCTCAGGATCGACGCTTCTACGGGGGCGGGATTCTCCAGCGTTACCGTGGCATTGCCCTCACATTGGTTCACATCTTTGACGGTGACGACATAGGTGCCGGCTCCTATGCCGGTGAGCAATGCCGTTGTAGCGCCGGTATTCCAGCGATAGCTGTATACCCCCGGTGTGCCGCCACCTGCCGTGGCCCGGATGTTGGCATCGGTACCGTTGAAGCATTTAATAGGCTGGCCGTTGTAATCCGTGGTGGGCACTGCATTGACAATGACCGGGTCCGGATCGGACAATGTATACGTGCCTTCTGTTTCGCATGCGGCACCATAGGTAATAACGACTTTATATGCCGCTTCGCGTAGGCCGTTAAACGATGTGAGGGTGGAGCCTTCGCCAATTTTGACACCGTTCGCCGTCCATAGATAGTTTTGTGCGGATACTTCCACGCCGTCGGGGTCTTTTACGATAGCACGGAGCTCGCCGTCGTCTCGGCCGTTGCAACTGATCCGGCTTCCATTATAGTTCGACAGGGGGACCAGGCCGACCGAATGTGCGCGCGGATTATCGAGCGCGACCGATTTGGCGGTACTACATCCTTGCTGATCGGAAACGGTAAGGGTATAGGCGCCTGCGCCTTTGCCGGTAATCGACGCGACTGTTTCTCCCGACGACCAGGCATAGGACACCGTGCCGATGGTGTTGATGACGGAGATACCTTCCAGGGAGATCGTTTCATCGCCGGGACATGCCAGCGTACCAGTCTGGTCGATGGTAAAGTCGATCGGCAGCGGTGCGCCGAGGGTGATGGTTTCTAAGTCGGCACAGCCGTTTACGTCTTTCACGGTCACGCTGTAGGTGCCGGTTCCTCTTCCGCTGATCGTGCTGGTGGTGGCACCGGTGGACCAGAGATAGGTATATGGTTGTCCCGTGATGCCGCCGGAGACTGCACTGTTCACACCGCCGTCACTTTTATTCCAGCAGCTTACGGCGTAGCCGTTGTATCCGGTAGACGGTGACAACAAAACTTGTACGGGTGCAGGTTCTTTCAATTCCACACTGCCTGAGGCGGGACAATTATTCGCGTCTTTTAAGCTGACAGTGTAGGTACCGGCGGTACGACCGGTGATGGTCGCCGTCGTAGCGGAGGTACTCCAAAGAAAATCTTTATATCCGCCGACGCCGCCGCTGCCGATGGCCGTCGCCTCGCCGTCGTTACCTCCGTTGCATTTGATGGCCACGCCGTTGTGGAGCGGCACGTTGAACGATACGGCTACCGGTGTGGGCTGGTCGATGCGTTGATTGACAGTATATGAACAGACACCATAGGTATCCTTGTCGCTATTGTTGACCACTTGAAAGGCCCACCGACCGACGCCGAGGCCGGAGACAATTGTATTTCCCGTTCCGGTATCGGGCACCAGCCCGGTAACGTTGTTATCGAGGTTGGTATAGTTGATGAAGAACCGGTTGACCGCCGCGGTCGAATTGGATATTTGCAGGGTTACCGTTCCGTTCGTCTGGCCGTTGCAGACGACATCGGTAAAACCGCTGATGGAAACCGTGGGCGGTGGCGCGTATACCTTGAAGGTAAAGATTTTGTTGGTAATGTTTCTGTCAGGGAGGGTGGCATCCTTCAGCCGTAGGTAGAAGAGAGCATACGGATTTGAGTAGCCCAGGTTGATAAGCTCTGTTGCGTTGAATGTTACGGTTGAGAGGGTTCTGGCGATGGGGGTATAGGTGGAACCGTTGGTTGATAACTCCCAAACGTAGCTTCCTGTATAAGAACAGGATGATGCTGTGAACGTCACCTCGTTACAGGATGATGTTGCGAGCTTCACCGGTTGAAACAGCGGAAAAAACCGGATCGTTACCGTGGCCTTGCCGGGGGGATTGGTTCCAGGGCCTTGAAACGATGTGCTGGAACAATATGTTCCGAAGATGGAAAGATCGTGGGGGGTAATAAAGACGTCCGAGCATGTGCCTTTGACGGCTATCGAGATTTTTTTGTCAGCTATACCTTCCCAATTTGTTCCACGGGCATAGGCTATATGTTCGTTGCCAATCGGTCCTGTGACATCGCTATTCAGCCCCCAATTGGTTCCGTTAAACACGGCATTAATGATATCGATCTTTTCGGAAGGACACCCGGAGTGTGAATACAGGACGCGAATCTCCATCATCCATTCATAATTCTGCGCCCGGGAGGTACTCACCATTCCGAGTACACAAACCAGCAGAAGAAAACTATTCCTGATCATTTTCGGTATCATCTTATTTTCAAACGTCGTTAGAACTCCAATACAATCAGTTTACCCATATCGGATAAAGCACCGTTGTCGAATACGGCCATCACCTGGTAGCTGTATTTCTTTCCGGGAATCATGCCGCTATCGGTAAAGCTATTTTCCTTTACGGTGCGGTATAGCATGAGCGGTTCATCGTTGGTCTTTTTATACACACGATAGGCGGTGACGCGCTGCTCGTCATACGTCCAGCGGAGCGCGATTTTTTTGTTTGCGCGATCGATGGTCGGCGTGCTGACGGTAACCGGCGGCTTGGGGCCTGTCAGGCGGAATCCCGACACGACGGCGTCGGGCGGCGATTCGAGGCCGGCTTCGTCAACAGCGACCACGGTATAATATTGTACGGTGCTGCTTTGCAGGTTCCGATCGGTGTAGGTATACAACGTGTCGGTGCCGGATGCGACCGACGTGAGCCGGATCCATTGGCCCTGGTCGCCTTTGCGGTATAGTTCATATCTCACCACGTCCACACTGCCGCTGGGCGTCCAGCGCAACACGACGCCATCTTTGGTAGACTTTACCGGTAACCAAACGGGTGGCATGGGCGGCACCTTGTCGGGCAACGCCAGGCTCAAGATCTCTGACAGAATGGAGTGGTTTTGGTTGCGGTCGATGGCCATGACGCGGTAGTGAATCTTTTCGTTCAGGCTTTTCAATTCTACCTTGTCGGTGAAGACGGTATCTTTCAGCGGCTCGCCCGTCTTGAGGGAGAATTCTTCGGTTTGATAGTAGGCGCGGTATATGCGGTAGCCGTAGATGTCGTTGTCGGGGTTGGGTTTCCAGCTGATACTGACATTGCCGGCATCGTCTACTTTACCTTTCAGGCCGACGGGCTGTACCGGGGGTATGCTGTCTACCAGCAGTGCCAGGAAGGGCATGGAGAGGATCTCGGTTCCGTCCAGTGTCTTTGCTTTCAGCTTGTAATAGTTGGACTGCTCAGGGCTGGTATCTTTGAAGATACGCGAGGCCGGCGGGAGCAGGCCTTTGTGAATCGTCTTATACGGCCCGGAGGATTTTGGGGAGCGTGTTACTTCAAACCCGGCTAAGGCATCGTTGTCGGCTTCGGGAAATTCCCATGCCAGGTCGATGCTTTTGTTGTCGGTGCTGAGGGCGGAGGTAATGAATACGCTGGAGGTAACGACTTTATGTCCCTTTACCTGCACGATGTTGGAAATGGGGCCGGACTCGCCAAACGGCGTGCGGCCTTTGATGCGGTAGCTGTAGGGTTTGTCGAGCGATGCGAGCGTGTCGACGGCGTATTGATATTTGCTCTCTGTACCCTTTTTGCTCAGCGCCACGCCGGCCACGTCGGTGATGTCGGTATAGGTTTTACCATCTTCCGAGCGCTCGATGATATAGGTGGTATAGAGGCTGGCGTGCTCCTGCTGGTTCCAGCGCAGGGTCACCACGTTGCCGGCGGTTTCGCCGGTGAGGTCGGTCAGGCCGGGCAGTATATACTTCTGGGCGGCATCGACAAAGGCGCTGCCGCGCAGGGTATCGGTAGGGGTGACGACAGTAATGCGGTAGAGGTATTTTACATTCTTCTCGATGTGTTTGTCACTGAGGTATAATCCTTCGGCTTTGGCAACGGCGGGCGACATATCGGCGCAGAACAGGGCGATAGAAAAACGCTGGTCGTTTTCTTTTGCCTTGTTTACGATTTGGGTGATGTCGCTTTGCTCGATGTTCAGCTCGAAGGTTTCACCATAGAGGGCTTGCGCGGCCACGAGTCCGTATTTATTGCTGATAAATTTTTCCCAGCCGGCTTCGGGCAGCGGCTTGAGGGGCGCGGTGGTCAGGGCTTTGCGTTCTACGGGGCGCAGTACTTTTCCATTGCGCACGAGCGTGAATCGTTCAACGGTGTAGCCATACTTGTTGGCGGTCATCCAGTGGCCCACGGTGAGGGGCGCCCACCGCAGGGTGATGGAATCCGCCGACGGACGTACGATCACGGCAAGGGCATCGCCACGGTCTGCTACCCGCAGGGAGTCCTGCGCGGCGGCATGGGTTCCCAACAGGACCAGCATGCCGATGATACACCGCTTAATCCGGTACGGCATTGTATAACTCCCACTCATAACTGCTTGTCGTTTTGTTTATTCCTGGTATGCGGTATTTCAACCGTACCTTGTATTTACCCTGTCGATAAAAGGGAAGGGGTCGGGTCAGGATCCTCTCCAGTCTTTCGGTAAGCCGCTCGGGCTTGTCGACCACATGGTTGGCGGCCTGCTGCTGCATGCTTCTGTAGTCTTCCATCATGGTGCGCATCAGGTCGTAGCGGAAGTTGCCGGAGAGCGCGGTGGCGGCGGCCGGTGTTCCTTCGGACGACAGCTGCGCGCGTTCGGAAACCTGATCGAAATAGATGGCCCGGACGGGGGGCATTCCCAGCGCGGAGGTGTCGCGTGTGGTTTTGATATAGCCCTGGATGGGATAGGCTTCGTATAGCAGGGGATATACCCGGTCTTTATACCAGGGGTTGTCTGTCAGTATGGCTTCCGCTTGAACAAGCGGGCTGTATTCGTCTATGCCTTCGAGCTCGTAGCGGTCCATCGACTCCGGTCCCTGCATGTACGATCTCAGCTCACTCATGTCTCCCGTGGGGGCGGGAATGTTCTGGGTGATGTTGAACTTGATACTGGCGACCTTCTCGCGGAAGGTATTGTACTTGCTGGTGCGGAAGGGAGCGTTGTACACCGTCTTGACGTCGCGCAGCGCGAGCTCGCCTTCGATATTTTTGGTCGTGAGCGTGGACTCTCCGCCACTGTCTTTCAGCTCGGTATCAATCTTCTGTACGTTGGCATCCACGGCTTCGGAGTAGCGGGGAATGTTGAGGATCTCCAGCTTGTGTACTTTATCGTTGGTCAACCCGGCCGGGATCTCGAAGTTCACCGTCTTCGTGCCGGCGTCGTAGCGCACGGTGGTTTCTACATACGCTTGCGTTTCGGCGTTGGTGAGGTGGAGTGCCTGGATCCATTCCTGACCCGGTGTAAACAGGTACGGCTGGCCCTTGCGCAGACTGATGAAGCCCTGGTTATATTCTTTGGGATAGAAGTTGAACTGGCCCATGACCGGGTAGGAAATGGCCACGTTCGACGCCGGGATATGGTCGGGCGCGGTGCCGGTGGTGAAGTCGGTTTCTTTTACTTCTTCCACTACTTTCCCTTCGAAAATGACGGGGATCCATGCGCCGTTGACAAGCTCTTCGAAAGTGAGCTTAACGTATACCTTCAGTTCTTTCTGTGGCGGCAGGACGTCGTGTGAGTCGAACGCGGCCACGTCGTAGTCTTCGTTCCAGCGTACGTTGCCGGGGACTTCCGTTTTTTCGTCGAGTACTTTAAAGTCTACCAGCTTGCCGCGGAAGGAGCGTTTGCGGTCTTCGATGTCGGTGATTTGAAATACTTCGCCTACGGGAATGTTGAAGGCTGCTTGCGGCGCATTGAATACGTCGACGTCTTTTTCACCTTTCATCGGGCTGAGCTCGGAGATCAGGTCGATGTTTTCGAGCGGGTTGCTGTCGCCCACGATCTTACACTCCTTGCCGATGGTCACCTCGAACTTACAGTTACCTTTTACGAGGCCGCCGAGGATTCTATAGTATCCGCCCACGATGCCGCGCATCCAGAACGGGTTGGGGCCTTTGGCCTGGAGGACGGCGGCGACGCCGATCTTGAGAATGTCGAAATTGCCTTTGTAGAACCGTAGCTTGACTTTGATGCCGACCTTACCGGCTACGTACGCATAGGCCTGGCCGTTGGCGAACCAGCCGTTGATACCGATGGTTTGGTCGGAGCCAGCGCAATGATATTCTTCGCCGTATTTCTTCACCATGAGGTCGGAACCGATGCCGAAGGCGAAGCGGGCGTAGAACATAAGGAAGCGAAGCTCGCCGGTGTCCATGCTGAGGTTGATGCCGAAGGCAAAGCCGAAGGCCGACTCGGCGGCGTTCAGGTCGCGCATATAGTCGAGGTCGGCGGCGCTGATGCCGAGTATTTCGGATACTTGTCGCGGCGGCGGCGGGCTGCCGGGCAGATTTTTACCCAGCATGAAGTAGCTCTTGATTTTCAGGAGCCACAGCAGCTCGAGGCCGATGGGGTCGTTGGGCGTACCGACCAGAACGTACCACTCGCTTTTCTCAAAGTGCATGACGGCCCAGCCGGCGCGGTTGCTGGCGCCGACGCCTTTTATGATACCGCCGCCGACATTGATATACATCTCCATATTGGCATGGAACACGTCGTTGACGTTGTCGAACAAGATCTTGACGTTGGCCGATACCTGGCCCTGGAGCATGGCCAGGATTTTCTGCGCAGCCTTGGAGTCACCCACGACGGCGGAGGCCTGCTCTTTAATCTTTTCAACACCTCCCGGCAAGGGTGGTGACATCACCACGATGTTGCCGGTGAAGGTTACGGAGTTGATACCGCCGTGTCGGTTCAGCATGACCTCGAGCATCACATCGCCGTTATAGGGCGCCTTGCTGGGGGTCGCACCGAATTTCACAATGGCCTTGATGCCGATCGTATTTTCGTCGGGCACATACGTGACTCCGGACGCATTTTTTCCGATCGGGCTTCCATTGCCCTCGGCGCTTTGCTTCATCTTCGAATAATAGCCGCCGCCAAATCCATAGGCGGAGAATCCGGGCGCGAGAGGAAGACCACTTTCAAATTCAACCAGCGCGTCGGCATACCAATAGCGGAACTCCGGCGTCTTACCGAAGAGGGCTTCGACCTTCAGCGAGATCACCTGGATCTTGCCGGAAACGGAGCCTTTGAAGCCATCGCCATAGACGGGGTCTTCGTCGAAGAAGCGGATCATGCCGGCGATTTCGATTACACCGGCTTTCTTGAAGTTGACACCAATAGCGGTGAGTTCGATTTTATCGAATTTCCAGTCGCCCTCCTGGCTCTCGACCTGGCCGCCGGGCGAGGTGGTCTCGGTGATATCACGCTTGCCCCATACGATGAGTCCTGCGGTTCCGCCAAAGCCTTCTTCTTCCGATTTGCCGGCGATATTGATCGTTACATCAAATCCAACGCCCAACCGGTTTGTGCCGTCTTTCTGTACCGAAATGTTGTTGATGGTCAGGGGGAATTTTGAAACTGACTGTTCTGCGTTTTCTTTGCCGAAGCTGATGGATTGAATGTCGAAGCGCGGGGCTTCTGTGCTGATGCGAAGTCCCTCGAAGCTGATGCCGTTGAAGCTGGCCTTTGGACCTTTGCTCAGGGCGCTGATGCTCAGCTCTCCATTCAGGACGGCTGTGGGGTAAAATTTATTTTCTTTCTCTTTGACGGTGATCGAGGTACCGGGTCGTAAGGTGAGGTCGGCCACCAATAGTGGCAGACTGAGCTCTTCCTTGATCGTGACGGAGAAAAGATAATTTCCGTCTGCGCCGCGTGCCGCCAGGTAGCCAAACTCGGTGGCTGATTTGTCTTTCTTTTTTTTGAGGTTGGGAACGGAAATCTTGCCGGCCAGCTCAAATCCTTTGATCTGGTTGGTGACAAAGACAAGCTCTACGTGATCCAACGAGTAGCCCCATCCGTTCATGTTCCCGAGCTTCAATACGTTGTCGGCAAACACTTCGCCGGAGAAGCCCTGGTCGTCGAGAATCATGTGCTCCACTCCCACCACAATGCGTGAGCTGTCACCTTTCTGTTTGGCAAAGGAAGGCGGCAGCCGTACCTCCAGGCGCTGCATATAAAATCCCTGCCACAGCAACGGTTGCCCTGCCTGGACAAAAGGTGAGGAATAATCTTTCGGAAACGTTATACCCGGAGGGTTCGCCAGGTCGCTCCAGTCCATGAATGCCTGGGTGACCTTGAAACCAAAACCCTTGAGGTTTGCGATCTGGAAAGCAGGAACGTTCACGCCAACCATCAGATCATTGAGGCTTTGCGCGTACGTCGTGAACGATATCTTTACCCGTTCGTCTTTGTTGGTGCTGGCGATGCCTTTATCATTCTCCGGCACGATCAAGTCGCGCGAGAACTGCACCAGCGCTTCGATGCTGACGCCTTTGAAGCCGCCGCAATCAAACTCCACGTAGGTATTCTTAGAGCCTTTGATGGTCAGCTGCGCCGAGCTGCCGAACTTGAGAATATGATCGCCTACCAGGAACACTTTTGCATTGCCGGCGATCCCTCCTTCTTTCGACAATGGTACTTTACCGTGGAATGCGATGCGGTCGCCGGACTGCGGAAGCGCCAGCGAAACATATACGTCCATGATGGCGCCTTGTGTCGTAAAGGTCATGCGGTCGATCAGGATACTGTAATCCACCGGACCGCCTGATTTCACCACCCCGACCGGTAATTCTATTTCCGAGAGCGCATCCAGCGATTCGATAAAGCGTTGCGCGCCCTGGACCTTCTCCAACAGTGATTGTGCATACGCCCGTTGCTGCAGCACGGTATCGGCCAGCACTACGTTGGGCAATACGATCGGATCGGATGCGATATTGAGTGACTGAATATAGTTCAACTCATTGAATGTGCGGGAGAGCTCCGCCCGGACGGCGGGAGGCAACTCGGGCGCCGGAAGCACAACCTTCGTCGAGTCGGTGTAGGCAATGGCCTGAACGGCGCAGAGAAACTGCGCAGTCAACAGGAGCACGGCTACTACACTGGTTCGTAAATATCTTTGCATATCGTCAAAATTGAAATCACTGTTCATTCCACGGTTCAATACCGATCCCGCAGAATTTTATAATCGGGATGCTTCACAAACCATTCGCGCACGGTCTTCAGGGCGGCCACATAGTCTTTTGTTTTTATATCACCGCTTTTGTCCAGCTCCAGCGGGTAGCCATCGATAACCGGGGCGAGTTGTTCCATGATGCGGTAGCCGCAGGGGATAGCCTCTTCTTTCTCAGCGTCTGCCGACAGGCAGTTCTTATCATCGCTGTTCAAGGCTTCGACCATGTAGGCGATGGCTTCCTGACGGCGGCTGTAGGCCAGGTCGGGAAATATTTTATAGATCACGTCGTCGTTCACTGGGAGCTTTCGGGCACGGCGCATCATTTCTTCTGTGGCCGAAACGTCGCTCATGCGCGCGAGTGATACAATCGCTGCCCAGCGCGTGGCCTGGGGGTTGCCGATTTGAGTATACGGCCGGATCGATTCATTTTGATCGGAAAGCTCGAGGAAGCCGATGAGCCGGAGAAGTTTTTCGAAATGGAAGGATCTTTGACCGAACAGGACTCGTATAGTATCTTTTGATGCTGATATAAAGTCTTCTTTTTTAAAGGTCGTAAGGTAGTCTAATACTAAGCCTGCATTACCATCATCGGCATCACGCCCACCCTGCGTAAGCAGCCCGACTGATGCCTGGCGGATGGCAAGTTGTTTCGCACCTGAACCAACACGTTGCAGCAACGTATATACCGCCGCACGCACTGCCGAGACCGTGTCCGCCTGGTAGGCCGGCAACGCCGCGAGCACAGCCTTCGCCTGGTCTGGCTGCAATACGGCCGCGGGTATAGCCTGCGAGTTCCCCGAACGAACGGCCGAAAAATAGGAACTTAGCAAATCCGTCGGCTGATCTTGGGCAAAGCTCACTGTGGACGCCATAAAAAATACAAAGGCTGCCGTCACAACAAATTGCATCAGATTTTTTGTGCTCACTTGCTGCATACTAATCGATATTGTAAGTGGTAAACTCACCATCCTTTTCCATTTCATATTCCAGCCTGTAGTCAATTGCCTGCGCTCGCAACGCCCCAACCAGTTTTGGCAAAAAAGCCTGTAGCTCCTGCTCATTGCCGTGAAACTCAGCGCTAAAAGCCAGGCGGCCAGCCGCTTCGTCATGGTCAATCGAGTATTCCAAAATGTCGCCGTTAGAAACAAGAACCGTCTCACTTTCGATGAAAGACGATTTACCAGCCGGAAGGAGCGTATCCAGAACAGCCTTCAACTGATGCAACGTTGCTCCACCCCTGAACCCGCCGTAAAACATGATCATATCGTTCTGTTAAAGTGTTATAAATGGCTTCAAATCAAAAGCGCCACCCGCCGTCTGAACGGTGAGGTTGTCGATTGCTAAGTTCGCATAACTCGCTTGCATTTGATGATAAAGATCTTTATGTCCAGGGATGATTTTGTCGTTCGAGTATGCACCTATTTTACGTTCCCGCATAGCTTTTGAAAAACTTTCCGCCTGACTATTGTAGTTTCCGGGGTTCGTGAAAATATCGTCGGCAATCTGGCGCAGCTCCTGCGCGGACTTTCCGGTGAGGTCCAATCCTGTTCCAGCCTTGGTCGCAATGCGTTTCGAGAATCGCTTCACAAGAAACTGATCGAAATCGGCGTCAGTAATGAGTACTGCCATGTCGACGTCCTTGGCATCGGGCGTACGGAGAGACGATCCTTGAATACGGACATTGTCCGAGGGAATTCCGATTTTATCCAAGCCGGCTTTCAGTTCATTCGAGAATGCTTCGAATTGGTCCTTCGACAAAAACTTATAAGGATATCCTCGTACGTTGGGATTGCTAACCACGTTTACCCAATTATCCATTTGGTTCATTAGTTCAGCCGCGGCTATGGGCTTGTCATCTCTACAACTGATAAAGATAAAATCTTCGATTACATCTTCCGGTAAGTCAAGGTCAAGCCCTTTTTGCATCATGGCTTTAATCTGTTTATCAGTATGTTTCAAGGTGAACCCCTTCGCACCGCCTACCCGCGTGGTAAGCTTGACCTTAAAGGCAGCAAACAATTCCTCGACTTTGAGCGCTATGGCCATTTCTTTCCGGATCACATCTTCCAGATCCTCGCCATGTTTCAGCTTCCAGTCGTTTACAATCTTATTCTTCAACTCCAGCATCTGCTGCGCCGCTTTCTTCGAAGCCGCTTTCGCCGACAGTTTACCTTCTACTTTGATGATCGCCTTCACAAAGCCATACGCTGTGGCCCGGTTCATGGCATAGGTCAACGTCTTTGCCGAGGAAAGTGCCTTTGGTATACCTTTCACACCACCGCGGATCAACTCCGCCGCGCCGATTGCCAGCATGACTTTGTCAGACCACTCCACGGCCTCCTTAAACTCAGGATCCGGAAACTCACTTTGCATGTTCCGCAACGTAAGGTTACCTGCGGCATTGGCAACCTCGAGCGCACGAAGCGCGATCTTACCGTACTTGATCCATTTATTTACGGCCGCCGTGGCCCTCGTAAGCTTAACAATGGCTCCCGCGCCGGTAACCATCGTAGCGGCATCCAGGATGTTAAAAGCAACATCCTGAATCGCATCGTTGTCACTTTTTATATCGATATACTTCAAAAAGATGACGGGCACGAATACAACCTGCCCGGTTGGCGACTCGGTAGCAGCATCGACAATAGATAAATCCGAATAATTGGTCAATGCCACCAACTCGAACGGTGCGAGCGTATGTTCGACAACTCCTTCGCCTGTCGGCATACTCACCACTACACTCTCGGCATCTCGCCAAACTTCCTCTTCTACTTTGTAATGAATATGTGAATTTTGGTTGCCCTTGCTGTCGGCGGCCCAGTCCGCAAACTGAAGCTCCAGGGTCGTACCGATATACGTATAGTCTCCTTCCTTATTCGGTTTCGGCACATGCGCGTGCAGGCTTACCGTACGTTTCCCAATATCGTCCTCGAATAACCGCAGCAACCGATCCTCAAAATCGGGGCTCTTCAGCAAAAGATTTTTTATCACCGCCATCATCTCTGTATAGTTCCCCGCAGCAAGACCGAGAATACCATCGTGAACCTTACTATTTAAATTATACATTAGCGAGGAACTCGCATTAGCCGCCTTCTCACCGCAATTCAGCATCACCGGCTTTGCCTCCAGCGCCGCCAGTAGGGCCTGTACCTGCTCTGGCGGTGTATTCTTCAGCGTCTTGACGGCAAAGCTCTCCTCACCGCCAAAGAAATAATAGTCGCCCACCATGGCGCCCGTCACCAGATAGCTCAGCAACTTGGTGCGCTCGGTCACTGTCAAAATGCCGTAGTTGCTTTGCTCCAGGTCCACAAACCGGTCTTTGATTACCGACCGGTCAATCTTGGGTTTGTCAATCTCAGCAATGAGCGCTTCGATCGCATTGCGCTGCCGCTGTAAGTAACCCTCCAGGCTCTTGATCAGCTCATCCCAGCAGTCGGAATAATCCATACTGGGTTCACTGACCATAATATACCGGCACGGCCCTTCTTTCGCACCCGGCGATTGCTGATACGCCTCGTACATTTCGTCCGTGAATTGCTCCAGCAGCAGACTTATCTGTATGGCCTTGTCGACATTGATATCCTTGCGCGCCAGCAAGTCTTTAGAATACGCCATGGTATGATCGCGGATGAACGGAAAGAGCTTGTAATTCTCCGAGCTAAACCAGCCTTTGCCATTGTCCAGGTCTGACTTTTTCCATCCGCCGTCATCTTTCTTCGTTAAGGTGGCGAGCTTTGTCGTTTCGTACAAGCCCATGAACTTGTCCGACACGCCGCCTTTTTCGTCTACGTAAAACATCGTGACGTACTCTTCCGAACCGATTTTAAAATAGCCGTTGGCGAGTCTCTCAGCGGAAATACCTTTCTTAAATACCAATACGCTGCCGTTGGCAAGAATAAACGATGCCCCTCCTTCAAAACCATCGTCGGGATTTTCATCGAACCCCCACGCAATGCCCGTAATGCTGGCATCGGCCAGGGTAATCAAGGCGGACTCACTTTCCTCATCATCTTCAAATAATCCAAAAACACGCTGCGGCTCGTGAACGTAGTCCCATTGGTATTTATAGAGTGCCGTACCATGGTTGTAGTCCATCAGGTTATCGGTCGTTCCTTTGGTCAGGCCCCCGAATTCGCTGAACGTATGCTTGAGGTTGAAGGCACCGTGCCCTAACTCGTGGCCGATGGCCGCGACAACATTGTCGGCATTGAGGTTATCGACAAAGAGGAACCCAGCCTGCTTGGCGCGGGGCATATACCCGACGGCATCCGGATTGGTATGCGGGTTGGAAACCAAAAACAGATAATACGTTTTGTCAACAAAGGGGCCATAGGCGTTGATGACCTTCTTCATGTCGTCGGTATAGTTGGTCAGCATGCCGCTCTCACCTTCGTCGAACGTAGCGTCGAGCGTAACGGAAAGCGACGGATCGATCTTTACCTCCCACGCCGCCACGGCCTGACCATAAATGTCGTTGAGCTTTTGCGTGATCGCGGCCGCCGAAAGTCCGCCGGGAACACCATTATCGTTAACCGGCACCACTACCAATTTGCTGGTAACCTTATCGTAGCTGACCAGGTTGAGCTTGCCAAGCACATTTTCATTTGCAGCATCGGCTGGTTTATAAAGCGCCAGCAATTCCTCCACGGTGCCTTCGGTTTTTCCAGGCATGTCAACCGTACTGACGCCGCCGCTGAACCCGCTATGCGTAACAGGCGAACCATTCACTTCAAAACGTACTTTCTTCGGATCGATATCGGTTCCATCCAGTACGGCATTGACAACGTCCTGACGAGACGATGTCACGGCCTTCCAGGGTATATACTGCCCGCCTTCTAGCTGCTGGTAGTTGGATGCCAGGGCATCGTATTTCTTCTCATCAAAGCCGAACACGGCCAGCCCTTTTTCAAACCGCAGCGCGATTGTATAATTGCGGTCGCCACGACCGGCGGCATCCCGCGCTTCCTGGGCCGTGGTCTTGGCAACGTTTCCTTCTTTATCGACGATGTAACCGTTGCCCGCGGCATCGACGATGGAGTAGCTTTTGCCTTTTTCCAGCGTCTTCGTTTCTCCGTCGGACGTATTGACCACGATGTCCCCATCTTCATTTTTCGAAACGTCAACGATGACGGCACCGTCGATCTCGATCAGCGTTTCGGTTTCCGCTACCGTCACCGGCACTTCTCCATTCGTGGGCCTTGTCGTCGGATCGGGCTTCTTGTCCGGGGTAAGCAAAAACTTACTGTCAGGATTCCACACACTTTTGATCTCCCCCGACGTAAGCCAGTGTTGTTCATTTACATTGATCTTTTTAAAGGTCACCCGCACTTTGGCACTCATAAACCACGGCACGATCGCCATACCTGAACCCGTGTAGACACCGTTGTTGTTTTCCGAAAGCTCGCGTACCAATACATCGTACCCACCGGCATGGATCGTATCGTTAATCCCCAACCTGACCGCCGGAGCGTTCGTTGTCGGGGCCGGCGGCGGCGAGACATCACTCTTGCACACAAACTCGTTGGCGCCCGGCAACGCTGTTTTGAAAACTTTTACCGGTCCGTATTCACTCACCTGCACGCTTTGCTCGGCTCTCACCTGCACTTCGTACTCCGTCTCGGGTTGCAACTGCGACAAGGCCCGCCATTGCTCTTCGCTCTCCTCTTCATACCAATTGTCGTGCGCACGACCCTTGTGCGGACGATACCGGACGCGGTACTTAACAGCATCCGTACCTGCAACGTTCTGCTCCCATCGCACCACCAGCGAGGTAGGATTTGCCGTTTGAAGGTAAAGACCCTCCGGTGCACCCAGCGCATCGCCGAACTGAAACACGAACACTTCACTCTTGCCCTGGTTCTTAAACAGGTCTCTTCCCTCCACATCTTTTGCCTGCACCTGCCAGGCATACTTTCTTCCAGGGATCAACGCAGGCTCGGCGGGGCCGTAGACGATCTGGGTAGCATTGGTCGTGATCTCGTATAGGGGTTGCTGGCTTAGAAAAGCGTCGTAGGGATTGCGCGTGACGGGCCAGATCTCTACCAGCCTGAAAATGTATTCTGTTGTGAACGCCGCGTTGGGAGAACCGGTGTGCCGGGGCGTCCAGGTGAAGGGTATGTTTGTGGGATCGAGTATCCTGACCTTGGTATCCGTGCGGGGCATGTTCAGCAACGGCGGATCGTTGAGGATGATAAAGGCCACCGCTGTACCTTTATTACTGACCACGGTGCCGCGGTTGTAATCCAGCACTTCGACTGTGAAACGGTACACGCCATCCGGCAGCTTGGCACCCTTCGTATACTGGGCTTTGGAAAAACCTGCAAAGTCCAGGTTATTGGGATTAAAATATTCTTCCAGCTCTTCGCCGTATACCTGCAGGGGTATGCCTCCGCCCGGCAGCACGAGGGGTTGGGGCACAAAACTTTGCTTGGTGCGGATCGTGATCCCGACGCCTTCGATCGTGAGCCTGAGCTTGCAGCGGTATTCGGGCAGTGTCGGGTCCTTTAGCAGGAAGTTGACCATAAACCGCTGTGCATCGGCAGCGGAATAATCACTTAAATACGGACTAAAGGGCGGTGCGATCTGTGTACTGACCTGAACGGGATAGGTCTGCGCGTGCAGCCGCGCCGCGCAGGCAGCGATCATAAGCACACCGATCAACAATACTTTTTTTACCAGCTTCAATGTTTTTCTCATTTCATTCCAAAGGCATAACTGTATCCAAGCGTACCGGTGAACTCCGTAAAGGAGCGCGCAGAGGTCTCCGTCTTGCTATCGCGGTTCACAGCTACCAGGCTTAGATTGAGATTGTGTTTCTTCTGCAGGGTATAGCTTCCATTCACGCGTCCGTTCAGGATCGTGCTGACGCGCTGCGAGTTCACATAGGACGTGTTGTACGATGACGAAAGCGTCGCGCGGAGCCTGCGTTCCAGAAACGACTTACTGACAGATGCCGTCGGTCCGAGGGTTTTTGAGTTGATCCCCGGGCTATCATTTACATTGGCATTGAAAGCGACCGACAGGGTCAGGTTTTTCGGAACGATGTTCAGCGCATACGCTGCATTGAGGTTATAGAATTGACTTCCAGAATTCTGTGTTACATCGGCCTGCTTATCCGCCGCGCTCTGCACGCTCAGGTTGAGGCTCACGCTCTGCTTGCGTTCTTTTGAACGGCCGAACGCATACAAAGCCATGGCGGTGGCACTCTGCGAGATCTGCGTATAGTTTAATGTATCGAGGTTGTCGTAGGGAGTAAGCTGGTTAATATCCAGGAACTGTGAACGGATGTTTGTGTACGTCTGAAAGCTGGAGTACGAAGCCGAAAGGTTCAGTTTCTCCGAAGGCAAATAATTCACGTTCACGGAGCCTACCATTCTACGCATCGTGCTGATCTTGGTTTTGTCAAGGTTATCACGCTGGGTACCGGCGCTTACCGCCACCGTCATTTTTCCTTGCAGGATGGACCCGCTTCCATTGACAGTGATACTTTCTAAGTCGTTGTTAAAGTAATAGGCTCCCAGCGTCCGGTATTCCGGGTCCACACGCTCATAGGCCACGCCGATGGCGTATCCGTCCTGCTGATAGTCAAGGGCCGTTTTGAACGCTTTATAGTAAGAGGATGATAACCGGGGGGTGTACAGGAACCCGGTCTTTGCCAGCACGTGAGAATTTCCGCTTTCGTCGGCACGCGTGTCCCGCGACAGCGCGCTGGAGGATATGTCAGCCTTCAGTAAAAAATGATCGAATATCGTTTTCCCGGCGCTGACGCCGACGACCAGGTTCTCTTCCGGCAAAACACCAAGACTATCAGGCACATAGCGGATGGAGTGAATGTCGTCGTTTGCATGGAATAAGATCAGGTCGACAAAACTACCTTCCCGGCCATAGCTGGCCTTGAAACCATAGCCCATACGTTTGAATGCCGGAATGGCGGCATTTTCATTTGCTGTATCGGGCTCCACCGCCTTTAAAAATCTGCCATACAACGCGCTGAACTTCCAGTTCCCTTCAGGTGCAGCATCCACGGCGGCCCCCAGGAAGATATGACCGTTCACCGTATAGGGTGAATATGACATGGAGATGTAACCCAGATGACCGGTAAACCACTTATAGGTGGGATGTACGCTATACTGATTGAACGGCTGTTGAAAGGAAGTATTCTGGTTGGAAAAACTAAAGCTGAAGGGTACGCTCCAGCCATACAGGGAGAAATTTACATTTCCCGAAGCAAAGTACGTATATGGATCGCGCCGGGAGTCAATACCGTTCGCAGCATAAAATACCTGGCTCAATGAAACACCCCCAGTAACGCTGAGTGGCTTTTCCTTGCCAATGGATTCCAGGTTCTGCGCCACAAGCGACGTAGCCGAAATGCATACTACTCCTATTATCGCAGCAACGGTAAAGAGTTTTATCATAGATTAGCCCCACACATACAACCCTAAAGATGTCACATTTCCGATTCCTCGAAATGTGTCACTCGGCTGATTCCTTACGTATGTCTGCTGATCTCACATTACCCAATAATTTTATATGTAGCCACTAATGAGCGTTCAGGAGGTATATCTGAACGTCTTTTACCGGATAAATCCGGTATTAAAAAGGTATAAAATGACTCCTTTCAAATAAAAAACTTACCTGATCCCATGTAGGGTATGGCCGCTGAATGGTAGTATAAATCGGAACTACCCGTCAATCCGGCGGCTTTTACGTGACTTTACCTTTGCGTAAGCCATCGCTGGGACCAGCCATTACGATCGGGCGGCAGAATGATTCACCAGGTTGGTGGGGGGATATCCGAACTGCTTCTTGAATGCCAGCGAGAAATGCGAAAGATCTTCAAATCCCACTTCTAAATATACCTCTACCGGTCTCCGTCGCTTCTCCTGGATCTGATAGTGCGCCAGCTCCAATCGTTTCTGCGTGAGCCACCGTTGCGGGGTGACCCGATAATGTTTCTTGAAATCGCGGTTGAAGGTAGAGAGGCTGCGGCCGGTAAGGTAGCTGAACTTTTGCATGGGCATGTTGAACATGTAGTTCTTTTCCATGAAGCCGGCCAGGTCGATCTTGCCGGGCTCTTCGAAGTTGGCCAGGATGCCGTCAATCTCCGGATCGATGATACGCAGAATGCTGATCGCCTCTTGAATCTTGAGCGCGGCAATGTTTTCGGGGAATTGCTCTTCTACTTCAAAGTACGGTATGAGCGAGGTAAAACAACTTTTCAACAGGGGATGTTGCTCGAAGTAGCGGATCTTCTGCGATACCACGGCCGGCAACGTTGTTGTTACACCTTCATAGAACTTGCGCAGCCGTCTTTCCGGCAGATGCATGGCCACCGACTTGTGCGGCTGGCCGTCCCTGGGGTAGATAATGACTGATGACAGCTGGTTTCGCGGGAGGAGAAAGATGTCGCCGGCCTGGAACGTATATGTTTCGTCAGCCTGGATGATCTTGGCGCCACCCGCGATAAGCCAGATGAGCATGTGGTCATCGAACAAAGCCTCTGCTTTAAAGGGCTTATCCGAATAGCAAGCAAGCTTGATGTCAGGGGTAATATAGTTTGTTTGAAAGTCCATGAGTCTTTTGTTGTCTGACAGGACGCATGTAGCCGCGTGCCGGTTGCCTGCACGACGGCATAAACAAAGTTAATGAATGATTTATAGCATCAATCAACCGGGAATGTTATGCCCGTCATTTCCTCGCTGAGCGACCACAAACGTTTGGCATTGGCTTCATCCAGGGAGTACGGCTGTACGCCGCGTTGCGTCGAGGGGTCATCGTAGCGTGGTGCCAGGTTGCCGAGGTCCAGTTCGGCCACGTCGGCATCTTCGCAGTATACGCCGCCGAGGTCGCTCAGCAGCGGGCTGGTGGCACACCATACGGTCGTGGCAGCGCCCTGGGGCAGTGTTTTAAGCTTGGCCGCCACTTCGGGTTTCAGGTTGCCGGCTTCGTCGATAATTCCCATTTGCCGGAAGAGGGCGATCGGCGCTTCGCGGGCCAGGTCGGTACCGTTTACGGAGCCGGGATGTAACACGTATGCGCGAACGTTGTGGGCCCTGGCGCGGCGGTCGAGCTCGACGGTGAACAGGTTGTTGGCGGTCTTCGATTGTCCATAGCCTTGCAGGGTCTCGTACTCGCGGTGTCTGAAATCCGGATCTTCGAAGTTGAATGGCGCCATCTGATGCCCATACGAAGACACCGTAACAACCCGGGCGCCTTTTGCTTTTTTCAGCGCGGGCCAGAGACGGGCCGTCAGCTGGAAGTGGCCAAGATGATTGGTCGCCAACTGTGACTCGTGACCACGGCGATCGTATCGCAGCGGCACCCACATGATCCCGGCGTTGTTGATCAACAGGTGTAGTGGTTTTCCGGACTTCACAAAGTTAGCGGCAAAGGTATCGATCGAGCCAGGATCCACCAGGTCCATCGGCTCGACGGTTACGTTAGGAATGCCTTCGAGGTTTTTGCGTGCCTTTTCAGGATCACGAGCGGGGGCGATTACGGTCGCACCAGCCTCTGCTAACACGCGGGTGGTTTCCAGCCCGATGCCGGCATAGCCACCCGTAATGATGACCGTTGTTCCGGTGAGGTTCTTACCATTGAGTACTTCGCTCGCTGTTGAAGTAGCGTTAAAGCCTGAGCCCAGGGGCTGTTGCAACGCGCCTTGATAATTGTTCTGTTCCATAGTTGTTTCTGAATTTGTTGGAACAAAACTAGCGTGGAGATGCCCCGTGGCACTTTGTTTAAACCGTCAATCTTACTTTGTTCAAACCGTCAATCGATGGAATGGGCTAAAAAAATTAGACTATTTTGTAGCTGATTATGAAACCACTGGTTATTCTTTTGGCCGTCTTTGGCTTGTCGAGTCTTGCCTTTTGGCTTATTACAGGAAGCTGGAACCTCTTGTTTTGTGGCAACCTGGCCATGTGCGTAATGCTGTGCTTTACGGCATTGGGGCACTTTCTATTCCCAAAGGGCATGGCGATGATGATCCCGCCGTTCATTCCCTTTCGCACGGCGCTGGTATATATCACAGGCGTTGCCGAGATCGCTTTTGGCCTCGCTCTTTTGTTTCCCATCACCAGGGCATATGTCTCTCCAGCGCTATTACTATTCTTTGTGCTTCTTTTACCGGCCAACATCTATGCTGCCCGGCATCATATAGATTTGGAAAAAGGTACGAACACCGGGCCGGGGCCCTCCTATCTGTGGTTCAGAATTCCACTACAGATTCTCTTTATCGTTTGGGTATACTTTTTTTCCTATATCCTCCCCATGGTATCTTTTTGTGACTAAAAAGAGCATTATCGCGGTAAGAACGCCGAGGTTTCGGCGATCAGTGACTGCACGAGGTCGGCGGCCTTTGTATGCTTTAAGATCGGAGCAATCTGTCCGCCCCAGAACAATATCATGTCGTGTTTCTTTTGGGCCAACGCTGCCTGCCGGAGTGACGACATGAAGGTGGTCTGTAGAGGAAATGGCAGGATGTTCTTCTCCAGGCCTATCAGGTCTTTGGCAATACGCGTGGTAATACCGCGTCCGAGTCTTCCGGTAAAGGCACGTGACAAGGTGGTATGCCGGGCCGCATCGGAGAAGAGGGCGGCCCGGTGTGCCGGTAACGCGCCCGATTCGTCCACGGCCAGGAAGGCGGTGCCCACTTGCGCAGCAGCGGCTCCCAATGTCAACGCGGCGGCTATACCCCGGCCGTTGGCAATACCGCCGGCAGCAATGATGGGTACCTTTACTTTTTCCCGTATGAGCTGTACCAACACGAAGGTGCCCGTCGTCGACTGTTCTGCGGGCGCCAGGAATGAGGGGCGGTGGCCGCCGGCCTCAAAGCCCGAGGCGATGATCATGTCCACGCCGGCATTGTCCAGCGCAAGGGCTTCGTCTAACGTCGTGGCCGCGCCAACCAGTTTGATCCCCAGCCGGCGACATTGTTCGAGTACGTCGGCCGACGGTATACCAAACATGAAGCTGAACACCTTGGGGCGAATGTCGAGCACTGCTTGCAACTGGTTTTCGTAGCGCGATTGGAAAGGCCCGGGCTTTTCGGGCACGGCGATGCCGGCTTCGTCGAAGTAGGGTTTGAACTGCGTTCTGACGCGTTCGTATACATCGTCCGTTACCGTGCCTTGTACGGCGTCGGTATCCGACACCCACAGGTTGAGGTTGTATGGCTTGTCGGTTGCCTGTCGAATCTTCTTGTCGACGTCGACGATCTCTTGCGGGCTTAACGTATACGCGCCGTAACCGCCCAATCCACCTGCCTGCGATACCGCCGTGACCAGCTCGACGGTGGACAAGCCACCGCCGAATGGTCCCTGCAGGATCGGGTATTGAATGCCCAGTATTTCGGTTGCCTTCGTGTTATACCACATAGTCTTGTCGGTTGTATCTTTTATCCAACATGGTGTCCAGCGGCAAAGCCACCATCCACGTTGATGATCGCACCGTTTACGAATTTGCTTTTGGCCACGGTGTATACCATCTCGGCTACATCGTTCACTTCCCCGACACGCTTCATCAGGTGCAAGCCTGCCATCTGGTCGGCGTTGTCGCCGTGCATCGGTGTACGGATCACGCCGGGCGCGACGGTGTTTGTGCGGATATTCTGCGCACCAAACTCCGCGGCCAGCTGCAGGGTCAGTGCATGGATGGCTCCTTTGCTCGCCATGGCGGCCGTTACCGGCACGCCACCCAACGCATGGCCTACGATGGGTGTGCCGATGTTGATGACCACACCATCTTTTTGCTTCAACATCTGCGGAATGACCGCCTGCGTGGTAAAGTACGTTCCCTTCAGGTTAGTATTCAAGAATTTGTCGAGGTAAGCTTCGTCCACTACCAGGAACGGCCTGGGCTCAAAAATCCCGGCGTTGTTGATCAGGACATCGGCAGTTCCGAACCGGTCGACGGCAGTCTTGACAAGCAGCTCGCCTACGGCTTTGTTGCGGATGTCGCCGGGTACAAAGGCCAGGTTGTCGCCACCGCCAAGCTCGTCGTAGGTTTGTTTCAGCTTGCTGGCCGTGGACGAGTTGATCACAACGTTATCTCCTTTTGTCAGGAAATAGTGGGCCAGGGCTTTGCCGATGCCAGAGGAAGCACCGGTAATAATAATTGTTTGCTTTTTCATAGTGCTCAGTGTTTGTGTTTGCTTGAACAACACAAACATGATGGGATGCGTTGACGCGATCGTGTGACCTACATCACTATCGGTGGAACACAGCGCAATTATGTGATCTACATCACATCACTACGGCTGGTATAGACGGCTCAGCGTCTCGCGCGACACGCCCAGGTAGGCGGCGATGAGCTGTTTGGGTACAACGTTGTAGAGCTGCGGATATAATCTCAATACCTCTTCATAACGCTGCCGCGCGTCGTGGTGCATGAAGGATAAGAGGCGCTTTTGCGCGGCTACATAGCCCCGGTTGGTCCGCCAACGAAAAAAGAATTCGATGGCGTGTACTTCCCGGCAGAGTTTTTCGCGGTCGGCGCTGGACAGGCACAGTACCTCGCTCGCGGTGATACAGTCCACGTGCGTGGTGGCGCGCGTGCCGTTGTAGAGTGCCTCGTAGTCGGAGGCCCACCAGGTTGGCATAGCGAATTGAAGAATAAACATTTTGCCCTGGTCGGTTTGGTAAAACGACTTCAGGCATCCGTCCAGTACAAAATATTCGTACTCTACGGCGTCGCCGGGGAAAATGATAGTTTGTCCTTTTTTATACGACTGCGGTTTGAAGTGTGAGAAGAAGTAGTCGAACTCGTCGTCGGACAAGGAGGTGGTTTTGGCGATGTGGGATTGTAGGATCGCTTTGGCGTTCATGCGGAATGCGGGCATTGGGTTGGGCAAGATACACAATTTGATCATATACGTTTACCGCCCTGCAACCCTACAATGCAGGGGCCGATTGACGGGATCTTTTCTGAAAACTGAGGATCATGTCGTACAGGAACATCGGCCCTGTCCACGATACCCAGATGATCGTCGCCAGCACTTCGCCGATTGCGTTGGACGCGCCAAGCTGTTGTGTGATCGGCAACATGTATACGACGCTTTGGATCACAAACGCCATGGTGACTATATAGCTGCGGGTGGCCCACTCTTCGTGAAGCTTAAATTGTTTGGTAACAGCCATGCGCCAGGCTAACACGGTTGTGACGCTCCAGGTGGCGCCGAGGGCGTGCAGTGACACGATATAGGAAAGTCCTAGCGACAGCGCGGTCGTGCTGACTAATATCAAGGCTCCAAAAGCACCGAACAAGACACCGATGGTATAGGCCCGGCCAATGATACGGTGTGCCCGCCGGTTTTTTTGGCGGAATGATTTCCAGAATAGAAATGGACCAGCCACCAGCGCCACGGCACCACCCGCGATGTGGCCCAGAATGGCCCAGGTATATGGTACATATTTGCCCAGCACATCGGGCGACAGGCTAAAGAAACGCGCGGCGTGTACTATGAAGAATGCGGATAACAAAACGACAATGGTTTTACCCACAAGGCGGCCGTAGCCGTAAAGTCTATTTACGATTTGCATGATTTCTAAGAAATTAGTTGTTACACGAATTTTACCACCAGGCACACCCTTCCCACGCGTCCAGGTTGGATGTGACGATCCGGTACAGTACCTTTGTTTAGGTCAAGTGACCAAACAAATGTAGGTCAAGTGACCTATTTATACAAGTGCTTTTAAAAAATTCTGATGACCAAACGAGACGAGCGCACCCGGTTGATTATCGACCAGACCATCCAGCTCTTGCGGGATGAGGGCAGTGAAGGACTGACGCTGCGGAAGGTCGCCGCGGCGTGTGGCATTACGCTCAGTAACTTGCAATATTACTTTCCGGGCAAGGCCGAGTTGATACAAGCTACGGTCGCGCAGTTTTTTACTACGTGCAAAGAGCTCATTCAGGCGGATCGCGCATTGGTGTTGACCAAGGATCCGGAGTCGTCCCGGGCTTTTCTGAAACGGGTGATTGAGGTGTTGGTGGTGTGTGACAACCAGGAGTTTAATGTGATCTTTCGGGAGATCTGGGCGTTGTCGAGCCGGGATGAGGCGCTAAAAGCTACGTTGGAAAAATATTATCGGGACTATGCGCAGTGGATGATCGGTTTGATTGAAGAGATTTTTCCGCAGGCGAATGAGATTGTTAGTTTGTTGATTCCGTATGCGGAGGGGTATGCGTTGGTCGGGAATACGTTGCCGTTAAATCGGGAAAAGCAGGTGGGTATGCTCGTAAAACTTATTACAGAATGGCCGGCTTCACCGCGTAGTGATAAAGCCGGCGCACGCGTTGGTGTTAAACGTTGACGGGAAGTACGACGGTAAATTTTGTATACCGTCCGGATTCTGACATGATATCGATTTTGCCATCCAATGCCTGGGCGGCCTTGCGGGCGACATAGAGACCCAGGCCGTTGCCCCTGGACGACTCGTGACCGATAAAGAACATGTTGAACACGTCGGTGCGTACGCCGTCATCGATGCCTACGCCGTTGTCGTATATTGTGAGCAGGATGGTGTTTCCTTCTAGAGCAGCTTTTACTTCCACGCGTGCATGTTGGGTGTTGCGCAGGCAGCTGAAGTATAGAGCGTTTTCGACGAGGTTTGCCAGGATGGTTTTTACCAGCGTCGCGCTGGAGTGAAGGTGTATGCTGTCCTGGCAATCGACGTGAAACTCCACCCCGCTCGCGGCGATCTCGGGTGCTAACCGGGTCTGCACCTCTCCGATTACGCCGCGAACAGAAAACTTAGTAACCTTCTGGGCTTCCTGGCTGATCTCGCTGGTCTCAATCAGCTTCTTCAGCATACGGTCCATTTTCAGTACGACACCTTTGACTCTTTCGAAAAGTTCGACCGTAGGCATTTTTTCGCCGAGGTGACACAGTCCCAGAATCGAGCTGATGGGCGAGCGCAAGTCGTGTGAGGCGCGGTATAAGAATGTGTCAAGCTCACGGTTCGATTGTTCCAGCGATAGCGTTCGCTTCACGACGATAGCTTCCAGGTTTTCATTGATGGTTGTGATCTCTTCGTTGGCCACGCGCAGCGCTTCCCGCTGCCGGCGCAACCTGCCGCTGAATGATATGAGCAACACGATCAATACACCAAATACAATCAGGATACCGATGATCGTGAGGAGTCGCGCCTGAAACAGCTGTTGCTCTTCGGCCCGCTTTTGTTGCGTGATGGAAAGTCGCTCTTCGAGGTTTTGCACATCGAAGTAAGTGTCTTTCAACGTATTGATGATCTCACGATAGTCGTTTTGATTCTTGTAAAACTTGCTTTCATTCTCAATCAGCATGATCTCTAACCGGTCGAGGTCGGCCAGCAGGCTTTTGCGTGTGTCATCGTTCAGGTTGGAGACACCCTTCTTCAGCTTGTTGGTGATCATCCCGATCTTTTCTTCAAACGCCGTGCGATTTTCGTCCAGGGCCTCACTTTCGCGGCTTGCATGGCTCAACAGGTTGTGGATATCTTCTGCTATAAAGGACGAGTCGGATATGCTGGCCATGAAGTCCGACCGCCGCGAGACGGAATCCTGCATACGACCTACCAGCTCGCGAAACTTGGCGTCGATGCGTGCCCGCGCTTCCGGGCTCAGGTTGCTCATGGATATATTCTTAAACACCGCATAGAACACGGTCAGCGACTGAATGGAGTCCAGACGCGAAAGGTCAAAGTCGATGATCTGGTCACGTGTTGTTTTTGTAGGCAAGGCTTTGACACGTTCGGCCACCAACACATTCTCCGACAGGTTGATGCGCAACACCTTCATGTCCTGGACCTGGAATTGATCGGCCGACGTCAGTTTTTCCTGGAACGGCAGCGGCAACTCAAATTCACCCGCCTGGTTGGTCGTAACGGTAAGTGTTTTGGTGCCCTTAAACAACACCGACGCCTGGGGAATCGGTCGGCCGTTGGGAAGGCGCAAGGCCATGCGTACAATGGTATAGTTACGTTGCCTGACGATGATCTCGATCACGCCTTTGGAGAAATTCCACGATGCAGCCTCCAGTTTCTCATCTTTGATCCGCACGGATTTCACCGGAAGCTCGTTTGCACCTATCTCTACAAACGCTGTGCCTTTGGCTCCCATCGAGATAAACGCGCCGTCGTTTAGCGATAGGTCTATATTCTTTAGTGGCTTCAGTTTCTCGTCAAACGTCTTGATCTGGATCATTTGCTTTTCCTGCGCCAGCACGACATGGCCCGCAGCCATCACCAGGATGACGAGCACGGCACGAATAAAAAATACGGAATGTTTCATGTTACTTCCGGTCGTTGTTCTTTTTAAAAATGTCTTTTATAATCACGATCTCGTGCACGCTGGCCTCGCCCTGGTATTTATTCAGCTCAAAGCTTGCCTTGTGTTCCGCCCCCTCTTCGTCGGTTACCTGCACATAGTATTTACTGAAATACGGAATCATAATCGAGAAATTGCCTGTGGCGTCGGTTTGGGTCGTAAAGACCGACTTGCCGTTGCCACTGTCCATCAGCGCCACGCGCGCATTGGGCCAGATCAAGACACCCGCGCGGTCGCTCCAGGTGTGCTCCTTGTACTTCAATACACAGGCAACGGTAAACGGATACGTCTGAAGGTCCATATCTACTTCATATACATCGTCGTCGTAGCCGCCATGCTGGCGATTGGAGCTGAGGTATCCATGCGTTCCCAGGGAGTCGAGGGCCAGGCCAAAGTCGTCGTAGGGACTGTTGATGGGATAACCGATGTTCTCCGGTTCACCGTAGCCGTCGTCTTGCACTTGTGCCCGGAAGATGTCGAGCTGTCCGATGCCAGGATGACCGTCGGACGAGAAGTATAGCATGTGGTTGTGCAGGTATGGAAAGGCTTCATTCAAGGGCGTATTGATGGCTTCGCCAAGGTTGCGCGGCTTGGTCCACTTTCCGTCAAGCCACTGACTTGTATATAGGTCTTTACCACCCGCGCCGCCGGCCATGTCCGATGAGAAATACAGCATCGTGCCGTCTTCATTGATCGAGACGTCGTGGATGGAGTACCGGTCGCTGTTGAACGGGAAGGGCGACACCACCTTCCACTTCTTCCCTTCCGCGACTGCGAAGTATAATCCCAGCGTGCGACGGCCATTGGCACCCGCCTTTTCGGAAGATGTGACAAATACTATTTGTTTGCCGCCATGATAGAACGCCATTGGCCCGGTGTTATGCCCCCCACGCAGAGACGTTGCAAAGGTCACAGGCTTGCCAACGGTCAGTACATGCGTGGCAGTGTCTTCTTTCCAGCGGACCAGGTAGAGTTTATAGAAAGGCATGTTCGACTTCCGGTTGAACCGTTCGACGATGCCCGATCCTTTGCGGTTTGAGGTGAATACAAATCCATCCTGATAGGGCACGGCGCAAAGCTCACCCGACGCGGTGTTGATGCTCAACGGCCGTACGGCATAATGCGCGGAGTCTTCGTACAGGTATTGCAGGTTGGTGAGACGCCAGATTTTTTTGGCCACCAGCTCGTGGTCTGGTTGTTGCGCCAGGCATCGTTTGTAATAGTCCAGGGCGACCGCGCGGCGCCCTAGGGTTGCATTGGCCTCCGCGTAGTAATATAGATCGTCCCAGGGCAAGGTATTGCCCGTGCCTGACAGGTATTGGTCGTAGGCAGCCACGGCGCCGGAATAGTCCTTCGCACGGTACCGGGCCTGCGCCAGCTTCCGGCGCGTGGCTGCATCGTTAGGCTTTCGCGCGAGCTCGGTGGTGTACAAGGTAGCAGCCTGTGCGTAATGTCCGGCCGCGAAATGCCGGTCGGCTTCGTGCAGTGGGTCCTGGAACAGCGAAAAGACTGTCGCCTGGCTCGCGCCCTGCAGGTAGCCCAAACATCCTATTGCCAGTACGATCCACGTTTTTGTCATACAATCTTATCGGGGTGATTCCACGTCCATTTGAATGTTACTGAAACGGTAGCCGACCATCAGCTCATGCGATGCACTGCTCAGTTGTCCGGCAGAACCTATCGGATGGTCGTAGGCATATCCCATTTGCAACTGCGGCGTGAGCTGAAAGCGCATCAGCAGGTCGATCGACTCGCCCTTACGGTATGAAATGCCGCCGGTCAGGGCTTTGCGGTATACAACATTGAGGTTGATATCGGCCGACACCGGCACGCCCGCATAGTACTTCAGCAAGATGGCGGGCTCGATGTCAATGGACTGGTTCAGCGTAAAACTGTAACGTACATAGCCTAATACATTCGTCCGGCGTACCCGCACCGTCAGCGTGTCCTGTACCGCCAATGTCTTTGACATCAGCTCGGGTATCGACAGACCGGCGCACCAATGCGTGGTGCGGTAATAAATACCCGCGCCAAAACCCAGGAAGGTTTTGTTCACGTTGCTCATCAGCTGCGGGTCGTTACTGTTTCCCAGCAGCGATGCATAATCGGATTTCAAGGTTGTGACGCCTGCCTGGATGCCCATCGACAATATGCCGCGGTTGTGTACCGGCAGATGGTAGGCATAGTTGGTTCGAATGTTAGTGTTTCTATGAACGCCGATCTGGTCGCGGATGACGGCGAGCCCCAGCCCTACCCGTTGTGACCGCAGCAGGGTATGTGCAGAAAGGCACTGGGTTGACGGCGCGCCGTCAACCCCACTCCATTGGCTGCGGGTCAGCACGGTGAGGGTCAACGCTTCATCCGCGCCGGCATAGGCAGGATTCAATACCATGTTGTTGAGCATGAACTGCGTGAACTGTGGAGCTTGCTGCGCAGTAGCACGGCCGGCCATTGCCGTCAAGAGGGCTATTACCAGCAGGCAGACAAGAGAGCGATATTCTTTTCTCCGCATGCTAAGGTTGTATTACTTCCACTGAGCCCTTCCGTTTCCAAACGATACCTTGTACGCGGACCTCCACCGTGTAGAAATAGGTGCCGGTCGGCACTTTCGCGCCTTGTTGACTGCGGCCATCCCACAGTACGCGCTCGTTGTCGTAGCCACTCGCCTCGTATATCTTGTTACCCCAGCGGTCGATGACCAGCACAACATTGTCTTTGTATTTTCCCAGCGAAACAATCTCCCAGTAGTCGTGGATGCCGTCGCCATTGGGTGTGACGGCTTTGCCAATATCGATCGTGATGTCGGGTGGCGAGACAATTATGTCAAAGCTACACGTCGCTGTATGATCACCCTGGCCAAAGGTATATACCACAGAGGTGGTGCCAATGTTGAAGATACTGCCTGGCGCATGTGACCGCTCGACGGGTACGTCACCACAGGCGATGGTTGCTTGAGGTTCCTGCCAGGTTGCTTCGGCTTCACCCCGTTCGTCTGCGCGGATGCTGATCGGTTCCGGCGGGCAGCCTGTCACGACGGGCGTAGCTTCGGTAACAACATTTACCAGAAAGCTGCAGACAGCCTCATTGCCTTTCGAATCTGTTGCGGTGTACTCGACGCGAGTCGATCCGATTGGGAATTTCGCACCAGGTTTATGACTTGACGCCACTACCGGATTGCCGCAGACGTCGCTTACTGCGGGTGGTGTCCAGGTTACGATGCTTTCACAGGCGGCATTCTCCTGCACCGTTATGTCGGCGGGGCAGTTTGTGAAAGCAGGAGGTGTATCGCCGGTTACGCGTATGTCAAATGAATGGGTGGACACGTTGCCGCGTGCGTCCCGCGCGGTATAGGTCACCTTATGATTTCCTACGGGAAAGGATGTTCCCGAAGTAAAATTACTTGTTAACGTGACGGCAGAACAGTCCGTCACGGTGGGCGTTGCCCAGGTGACTACGGCCGAGCAAGATTCCGTGGCCGATACTATCATCGATCCAGGACCGGTGATCTGGGGCTTGACATTGTCAATGACTCTAATGCGAAATTTGCACTCGGATTTGTTACCAGCCTTGTCCATGGCAGTGTATGTCACCCAGGTATCCCCCACCGGAAAGGCGTCGCCGGGGTGAAAGTCGCTGGTAAAGCTTGCCACGGTACAATCATCATCGGCAGTAGGCTCGGTCCACCGAACCGCAACCGTACAGTTGCCGTCACCGGATGACAGGTTAACATTGCGGTCGTCAGGACAATTTCGAATGTCTGGCGCATCATCGTCGCGATCGGATTCATGACAACATATGGCGCCGCCGTCTTTGCTTTCGCCTGCCACAACGGTAAAACTTCCAAAGCGGTCACCTATTTCTATATCGCCGCCACAACCTGTGCCAATACTGGCATTAAGCGAACCGGCAATGCGTATCTGAATAGTTGGGCCTTGAAACTTATCGTTAGGCCGTGAGCTCGAAAATGAAAATGTACCTCCCGCGCCAACCACGGCATTAAAAATCACACCACCCTGATCCGACACGGTGATCAGGGACGAGAAAAAACTATTAAACCGAAGGGTGAATTCTGAATAGCCGCCCCGGCATGGTGCACACGTACCAGGCAGTGGGCAATCGCAAATTTGCGCAGACGCACAAAGCGACGTAAACAGAAATATGGCAAGAAAGATGGTCTTTCCGTGACGGGCAATGCAGGTCGGTTGCTGGGAGTTAGGGTTCATTGAAGGAATCTGGCTGGAAGCGGTCTCGTTTTCAGGCCATACAACAGGTAAAGATAGCTATTTACCTCTCAGTGAAGAAGTAACCCCGACGGCTGTGTAAGTTTTACGTCCAATTTATCTCATTGCTGGACCGGCTGCTATGTGGCATAGTTTTTTAACGGGTATAATTCGCCCCAGCGCCTGAAGAGTTGTCACGTGGCGTGAATTTCTATACGGGAAAACCCTATTAATCTACATTAAAAATTTTCGGGCGGTCATGTCACAAAAATTCTGGTTTGACAGTCCCCGCCATAAATACAGCCTGACTACACCCGACAAACGAACCTTCTGAAAAAGTATACACTACTTTCTGGCGTCACGCCCGCCATGTTCATCGGCTGCCACCTGTTGAATCATCTCCTAATTATTGGTCCGGCCATCCACATCGCGTGGATGGAGCGGTTCGGGTTGGTTTATCGTCATCCCGTTATCGAGATACTTCTCCGCGCTGCCGTGTTAGTTGAACGATTGCCGGAATTCTACGGGCGATACGTTGGTCTTGCGCTTAAAGATCTTGCTGAAGGATTGGGGGTGCTCGAAGCCTAACTGATAGGCTATTTCGGCAATGGTGAGGTTACTGGAGCTTAGAATCTGTTTGGCTTTCTCGATCAGTTTGTGATGAATATGTTGCTGGGTGTTTTGGCCTGTATGGACGCGCAGCATGTCGCTGAGGTAGCTGGGCGATACGTGCAGGGCATCCGCGAGCTCTTTTACGGTGGGCAGGCCGATATTCGAAGGGTTGTTGAAGTGCGTGTTCAAGAGGTCGTCGAGCTTTACCAGCAGGTCGTTGCTGGCGGGTTTGCGGCTCATGAACTGGCGGTTGTAGAAACGGTCGGCGTGGTGTAGCAGTACTTCGATCTGCGAGACCATTACATTTTGGCTAAAACGATCTAGCGGCGCCTCGTACTCCTGCCGTATACTTTTGAACAGGGCCTCGACGGTGCGTTCTTCTTTTTTGGAAAGGTATAGGGCCTCGTTGATGGCGTAGGAGAAGAACTCAAATTGTTTGATGCCTTTGTCAAGTGCGTAGCCACGGATCAGGTCGGCATGAAACAGGAGTGAAGAACCGGCGGCGGGGCGATCGTTTCGTTCTTCGTAACACACCTGCCCGGGCGCGATGAAGGACATGACGCCCTCGTCAAAATCGTAGTAGCTTTGCCCATAGCGGATCTTTCCGTTAAAGTCTTTTTTGATGGCTATCATGTAAAAGTCGAGTGAGCACCCCTGAGAGAAGTCCGCGGCGGATTGGTGGATGTCGCGGAAGTTTACCACGCTGACCAGTGGGTGGTGTGGCTCGGCAATGCCCAGCATGCGGTGCATGTCGCGAATGGAACGGATCCGGATCGAATTTTTGTTCATGACGGAGAGAGCAAGGTGATTTTACAAAGATACAAATCGACCGGATTGGCTGTGTAGCCAAATTGTGGTGCCACGAAGCCAAAATGAAGATGCTGTCAGACAAATAGCAAGTTCCGGGTTTCCGGGGACTCGCCACAGCAAGATCTTTGGGCCATTAACAACAACCTGGCATCTATGCACGCCTCTGAAACAACGACTTTGCACACAGCGCTTACTACCGCCGACTGGCCGGCCATTGCCCGGCAGTTGCACGAAAGGGGGTACGCGCTTTTACCCAACGTCCTCCCCGACGCATTGTGCGAAACGCTCAAACACGCTTATGCTGCCCAGCAGGGGTATCGCAAGACGGTGGTGATGGAACGCCACCGGTTCGGGCTGGGTGAATACAAATATTTTCAATATCCCTTACCGCCCGCGCTGCAGACTATACGCGAAGAAGTATATCCGCACCTGGTGCCCGTGGCGAATGCATGGATGGAGGCGCTGCATCTACCGGACAGGTTCCCGGCCACGCTGCAAGCGCTTCTGGAACAATGCCGCGCGCACGATCAGCACAAGGCCACGCCCCTCATTCTGAAATATGGGGCCGGCGGATTCAACACGCTGCACCAGGACCTGTATGGCGAGGTATACTTTCCGCTGCAAACCGTATTCTTTCTCAGCGCCCCGGGTCATGACTACACGGGAGGTGAGTTTGTACTTACCCAACAAACACCGCGGGCGCAATCAAAGGCGATTGTATTGACGCCGGGTAAGGGCGATATGCTTATCTTCACCACCAACTTCCGGCCCGTGAAAGGCAGCAAAGGATATTACCGCGCCAGCATGCGCCACGGCGTGAGTGAGGTGCACCGCGGCGAGCGGTATACCTTGGGTGTGATCTTTCACGACGCCGTCAGCTAACCACCAGCATGCTTACGATGGACTTATTCCATGAACCGGCCACCGGCCCCACGAACCTGCTACCGTACGAAGGCACCGTACATTACTACGGTCCTGTCTTCACGCAAACCGAATCCGATCGCTACCTGCAAACGCTGCTGGACACAATCGCCTGGCGGCAGGATGAAGCGATCATTATGGGCAAACACATCTTCACCAAACGCCAGGTAGCCTGGTATGGCGATCGTGCCTTTTCCTATACGTATTCCAATACCACGCGGCATGCGCTGCCATGGACACCGGAGCTGCTGGCGCTGAAGGCTGTCACCGAGCAACGCACGGGAGAAACCTACAACTCGTGTTTACTAAACCTGTATCATACGGGAGAAGAAGGCATGGCCTGGCACAGCGATGCGGAACGGGATTTAAAACGAAACGGCGCCATTGGCTCGTTAAGCTTTGGCGCCGACCGTAAATTTTCTTTCAAGCATAAGCAACAGGGCCTGACCGTTTCAGTCGTATTACAACACGGCAGCCTGTTAGTGATGAAGGACACGACACAAACATACTGGCTGCACCGTCTGCCGCCGACAAAGCTTGTCACGCGGCCACGCGTCAACCTGACGTTTCGCACGATCGTTTCCTGATCACTCCGACCGCAGCGAGCTTACCGGGTTGACCGTTGCTGCGCGGATCGCCTTAAAACTTACTGTCACCACTGCGATGATGAGGGCCAGCACGGCGGCAAGGCCAAACATCCACCACGATAAGGACACACGATACGGGAATGTTTCCAGCCAGCGGGTCATGGCCCACCACGACGCCGGGAGCGCGATGAGCATGGCCAAGACGACCAGCTTCAGGAAGTCCGACGACAGCATGCCAGCAATGCCGGCGACCGAAGCGCCCAGTACCTTGCGGATACCGATCTCCTTTACGCGCTGCTCGGTGGCATAGGTAGCCAGGCCAAACAAGCCCAGGCAGGCGATGAAGATGGTCAGTCCGGCAAAGATGCTGAAGATGCCTGTGAACTGTACGTCTGCGTTGTATTGCTGACCAAACGATTGATCCAAAAAAGTATAGAGGAAGGGCCGTTGCGGCGCCACTGTATTCCAAATGGTTTGCAGCTCGGCAATGGTCTTTTCATAATTACCAGCTGCTATCTTCAGCGTGATATTGTTGAGCGATTCTATCGGCGCCAAACGCAATGCGAGCGGCTCGACCTTTCGGTGCAGCGATTGATAGTGAAAGTCTTTTACAACGCCTACGACAACACCCTCGCGTCCCCATTGCGAGAACTTCTTGCCAATGATATCCTCCGGATTGGAGTAACCGTATTGTTTTACCGCCGCTTCGTTCAGTAGCATTGTCTGCGTAGAATCGATAAGGAAGTTTCGCGAATATGCGCGGCCTGCTGCCATTTCAATACCGTATGTCGGCACAAAATCGAAGTCGATCTCATACAGCGACGGCCCTGCAGCTTGCATTTCGCCCGAAGGATCTTCCACGACAGTGTGGGCATTGGGAAAGAAGTTTCCCGGTACCGCACGCGATGCCGCGGCAGCTTTTACCGCGGGGTGCCGGCTGAGGGCGGCCTTAATGGCTTCGATCTTTTTATTCACTTCGGCGTCGCCGCCATAGTCGATCACCAGCATCTGATCCTTTTCAAAGCCCAGGTCACTCGACCGCATATGGTCGAGCTGCGAGAGTACAACGGCCGTACCGGCCATCAACGCAATGGATAGGCTAAACTGCACAACCACCAAGCCTTTGCGCAGTAATACACCACTGGTTGACGCTTTAAATTTGCCTTTCAGGACAGCGGCCGGTCGGAAGCCACTTAATACCAGGGCCGGATAGCTACCAGCCAGCAGGCCGATCGCGCCCGCCGCGAACAGCACCCAGGGCAGCACCATTTTCATCGCTTCGCCGCCACCCAATGTTTTCCCCGATAACTGTTGTACGCCGGGCAACACCATCAACGCCAGCGTAACAGCCACCAGCGCGGAAATAAACGACAGGATTACCGACTCCGTCAGGAATTGGTATACCAGGGTGCGCCGTAAAGCACCTACCGTCTTGCGCACGCCAACTTCTTTGGCACGCTCCATGGAACGTGCGGTGGAGAGGTTCATAAAATTGATACAAGCGATGAGCAGTATAAAGACAGCTACCGAGGTAAAGATATATACGTTCGACAGGCTACCGGTTACGCCAGGCTGGCGACCGGCCTTCGAATATAGATAAGCATCTGAGAGGGGTTCGAAGGTCATGGCATACCAACCACTTTCACCATCCGGCACGTTGCGTGCCACGAAGCCGGATGTGCGCGCCTCCATTTTTTTAATGTCGGCGTTCTCCGGCAATCGGAAGTAGGTATAAAAATCTACGTAGCCCCACCATCCAAAGATTTCGGGCCGGAACTTGCGAAAAGTGTTCATCGAAATAAAAGCATCGAACGAGAAGTGCGAATTAACCGGTATATCTTCCATAACACCGGTAACAGTTACCTGGAAGCGATTGTCGACACGCAACATCTGCCCCAAGGCAGCTTCCTCGCCAAAGTATTTACGGGCCAGGCTTTTCGTCAGCACGATGCCATTTAGCTCTTTCAGCGCGACGGCGGGATTTCCCTCCAGTAGCTTCCAGCTGAAAATATCAAACGTACCGGAGTCGGCAAATGTGATATTATTTTCCTGAAAGCGCCTGTCACCATGCTCCAGCAACATCGTGTTCGGGCTGGTAAATTGTGTCACGTGCTGTACTTCCGGATAGTATTCCTGGAGGGCCGGTCCTACGGGCGCACATCCCCATACCTGATATTCTTCCGGTGCCGGGGCCTGCAGCGTTGCGCCCTTTTCCGGGGAGCGGAATGATTGCAACACCCGGTATATAGAGAGTGCGTGCTCATGGTACTGATCGTACGAAAGCTCTTCGCGTATATAGAGGGCGATGAGCAGGCAGCAACACAGGCCGACAGCCAGTCCGGTAATGTTGATGGTGGTGTAGATCTTGTTTCGAAGCAGGCTTCTCCAGGCAATGACGAAATAGTTCTTGAGCATAGCAGGCGCTGATACAATTCGACGGCCAAAAAAAATAGCCCCTCCGGGGCCAATTACAGGCTTTTTCCCTGAGGGGCTGTTCGGTTACAAGACAAACCGTTCGCGTGCGGACGGCTATTTTTTCTCTTCTACAGGTACTTCCTGCGGGGTCTTTTCTTCTTCCGTTGCGCTATCCTTGCCCCAGTAGGCCCAGATGGCGCCGGCGACCAGCACGAGGATAATAGCTTTTCCGCCGATCTTGTCCCACAAGGAAATGGGGTTAGACGGCAGGTCGAGGTTGTAAGTCGACGCGTACGCCTGTAACTCTTCCTCGGTGACGTCGAAGTATACATCCTGATCTTTTATAGACAGGCAATAGTGCTCGTCGAAGTTCCAGATCGGCAGCCATACGATCCAGAATTGTTTGTAGACATAGGCTATATCCGCATATGCCTTATGGTCTTCTGAATAGAACTGAGTGCTATCGGGCAGGTCGGCTACCGGTATGATGTACTGGCACTCGGAGCAATAGGGTATCCGGGCACGGGCCGAAGACTCGGTATACACCACAAAAAGCAAAGCGGTTAGGAGAAGTAGTTTTCCTTTCATGTTGGTTGTGTTTGCGGTAAAGATACGGGAAGGTATAACTATACCCCACGGCAATCTATAAAACCCCATGGGAGCCGTTGTCGGGTATAAAATTATCGGCGAAAGGTGACTTCCGCCTGTAGAATTAATGTAACCGTAAAAGTGTCGCCGCCAGTAGCACCGGGGCCGACCTCCGTTTTTTACAACTGCCCATTTACCGGACCGGCTGCCGGCGCGAGTGATCGGCCGGCAACAAGCTCACAGTAATTTCCTTAAAGTGCAGAAGGCTGCATCACGAGGTACTGGCGTATCTCGGCCTTGAGCAGGCCGGTGATAAGCCTCATCTGCTCGTAGCTCTCCTGGATACGGGCGATCAGCAAGGCGCCCTCCAGCATGGTAAACATTTTGATGGCAAACTGCTCTGCCTGGAATGTATCCCGGAACTCGCCTGCTTCGATGCCCTGTTGTACGATACCCGAAATCCGTCCCTGGAAAAGCCAGATGACATTGTTCACCTGTTCTTTGATGACGGGGTGTGCGGCGTCGGCCTCTACCCCGAAATTCAGGATGGGGCAACCACCGTCATCGTCCTGCAGGAGGTACTCCTCGTAAAAGTCCAGTAGAGCAAAAAGCTTTTGTTTGCCTGTATGTTCGCGTGCTACTACTTTGTCGAGCCTGTCGGAGAGGCCCATAGCCAGGTAGTTAAATGACTCTCGGCAAATCTCTGCTTTGCTTTCAAAATTTCCGTAGACGCCGCCCTTTGCCAGCTTGGTCACTTCCATAATGTCCGTAATGGAAGTGCCGGCAAAGCCTTTCTGGTTGAAGAGGGGGGCTGCCTTTTCAATGATAAACTGGCGCGTCCGCTGCGCCTTCTTCATAGTAGTGACCATACGTGCGTTGTTAGTTAGCTTGGGTATAAAACATCCACAAGGTCAGCACGAAACCAGAGAAAAAGATATGTAGTTATTAAGCGGCTCCGCTCAATTATTAAGCGGTCATGGTCGCTACAAAGGCTTTGTTTCAACGGCCGATAAGAGCCTGTCGAAAAGGCTCGTTTGCACTAAAGCGCGTTCCACTTCGTCCAGCGCCGCCAAAAGGTTATGGGGCGTATCGGTCAGCGTCGCCAGAACTTTCGTGAGCACCTGCCATGCCGGCTGCATCTGCGCGACCAGGGCCTTACCCTTGTCGGTTAGCTGTAACAGTCGCTTACGCTCATCCTGCTTGTCTCGTCGGGAGCGAATCAGTTTGTGCTTTTCCAGTTCCTTTAACAAACTGATCGTCGATGGGTGGGCATACCCGATCTCGGTCGCGATTTCCACTACACTTAGCACGGGTTTCCGATGCAGGGCATAGATCACCGGAAACCACTTTGGTTCGAAGTCGATGCCTTGCGCTTTATACAACAGCGCACAGTCTTTCCGCAGTTGCTCGCTGAGGCGTTGCAGGCGGGTCGAGATCGCCAGGATACCAGCTCCGTCTATTAGGGGTGTGCTCATGGTTGCGCGGAAAGATCAAGGTAATAAAAGACTGTGTCGACGGGCATGACAGGGAACGCCGGGGGCAGGTCTTGCTTTTGAATCAAACGAAAGCCATTGCGTTCATAGAAACGCAGGGCTGCCTGCAACTTCGGCACGGTGCCGAGGTATAACACGTGCAAGCCGTGTTGCCTGCTATAGGCTATCAGCGTGTCGAGCAATTGCTGCGCTATACCCAATTCTTTGCCGCGATACTCTTTTCGTACAAACATCTTGCGGATTGCACCGGCGGGGCCGTCGAAGGCAATCAGCCCGATGGTACCTACGAGTTGTCCGTTATACCGCGCACCCCAGAAGCCGCCACCCGAGCCGTGATAAACCTCATCGAGCTGTAACAAGTCCGGTTGCGCTTCCAAGGTAACGGGCACATTGAATTCAAGCTGCTGAATGGGCAATATAATATCGATTACCTCCCGGCTGCAGGAATTGCCGATCGGATCGATGGAAAGCGAAGTTGTCATCTTCCATGTATTTATGTACAAAACTACGTAGTTAACTACATAAATACAAAACAGGAAAAACACCCTTCCCCTCCCATTTGGTTCTTTTCGATCTTTTGGGTAGGTTTCGTCCATGAGCCCTTCCGTGTTGCTTCCCGTATAGCCGCGCAGATGGGCTTTTTAATTTATTGGTAACCAAGACACTTCATCTATACTATGTCAAACGGAACTTCTGCTAGTGGAAAAGAGGAAAAAGAAAATGAAAGCCAGGAATTGAGTCTATCGGCCGCGCTGCTGGCCCCGCTTAATTCTATTTTTGAGGCGCAGGTACAATCTGCGCGTGCATTTCTAAACTTTATCCTTCAGATCGGCTTCCGGCATAAATATGAGGACGACGAGCGGGCCGAGATTGATAAAAAGATCAATAGCAGCGATACCGATCCGGAGCATAGGAAGGAACTGGAGAGAACACGCAAGGAGATCCAGGATTATGACAAAGCCCGGGCCGACATTAGAGTGCAGTTGGATAAATCCAAAGATCCCAACCAGCAACTCACCCCCCAGGAACGTGCCGACGTGGAGGATTTCTATCGCCGTTTCGGGGATCTTTACCAACAATGTTTTAGTTATCTCGACAGCAGCGGTAACATGCGTACAATCTATGTGCCTAACCTGGCGTTGCTGCCAGTACAACCGCTGGGTATATCGGACGCGAAGTTTAAGTTTTCGATGGAAATATCCGACACATCGGAGAAATACGACCAGATGGGTACGGTGCAATCGGAGAAAAAAGAGAGCCGCCCCTGGTACCTCATTCAGCCTAAGAGTGTGCGCGGCACTATTTCATCGGGCCAGAAAAGGGAGAACTCAAGGGCTATTGAAATTGAGATGAATGTCAAGGCCGGAGACATGCCGTTTGGGCTGCACAAAATGCTCACCGCTATTACCAATGTATCGACCGATACGATGAATAATGAATCTGTTCGCCGTCCCGGCGAATAATACATAAACAGCTAATCAAAATTTAACCCCTACAACTATGGCCGATGGAGATATCAACGTTAGCCCCGCGGAGTTTCAGAAAATTCCGCTGGACTTTATTATTGCCACCCCCCTCCTTACCACCATCAATGCCCACCGCCAGGCGGCGGAAACCACACTGGCGTTTATTACCAAGCTGCTGAATAAACCGGCGGATGGAAACGGCCCCGGCGGGGTCGACAACCTGCAGTTTAAAATGAAGGTTAATGAGGTTGACTCGACTGGTAAGTCTGTTCAAGTTGAGCGCGAAATTTCAGTGCCGCTGATTACGCTGGTAAAAGTACCCAGCCTGAACTTCGACTCGATGAGTGTGAGCTTTAACTATAACATCTCGCAGATCAGCAAAGAAGTAAATACCAACGCGCAGTCGGCTAAACTGGACATTGGCACCACGGGCATTCTCAAGGGTTTTTTCAATGCATCGCTGGTAGGCTCTGTCGAGCACAGCCGTACACGCGAAACAACCAGCAACCGTGGCGGCACACTGGAAGTAAAGGTGAACGTCAGCGAATCACAATTGCCCGCCGGGTTACAAAAGATTCTGGACGCGCTTGTTGAAAACATCGAGCTCCCAAAGTAGATGCGGTCGTCGCGGCAGAGCAAAGATCAAAATGGCCGCCATGGCTGACCGCGCGTGATTTTAAATGGTTCGATAAAGTATGGAATTCCGTAAGCGTCGTCGGCCTGCATCGCCGGTCCCTAAAGGATTTGCTGCCGCCTTTCTTCAAGAAGTGGTTCGGGCAGACATGAGCATGCACGACATGCAGCTGGCTGCCTGGCGACACTTCCTGGGAAGCGATCCCGGCGGCCGGGCGACCGGTGCCACGGAGGGCTTCGCCGACCAACGCTATCTTTCCCTTGAGCACGTGAGCCTGTCGTTTTATATCAAACCCCTGCCCGGCTTACCGTTTTGGCAGCGGGTAAAGCTGTCGTGGAATGTGCTGCGCGGCAGAAAAGTTATAGACAGCATCGGCCCACAGTGGTATGAAGTGTGCGCAGCCGACGACCCCGACCGCATCGCCGTCGTCGTGGAAGTACGCCGTTCGGTAGACGGCAAACTGGAGGTTACAACACAACAAAATGCCCTGTCATGAAGCTATCCAATATTACTTCTCACTGGTCAAATGCCGTGGATTGGACAACTGCGGCCGATTCTTTTTTCGTCGCACCCGGCGAGACTGTCCAGGAAGCTGCACGGCGTCTCGGCCTGTTCAATGTGGGTGAGGTAAAGAGCGCGAATAAAACGATCACGGGACGAGCTGATGTGCCACGCCCCCTGACAGTTTCTGATACACCGGAAGTTGTACCCCGCGAGGTAAAGGCCGTGATCGAAGCGATGGACCGCCTGGGGTATACAGTGTTCCGAAGCGGCCAGAAGAACTATGACTTGAACCTGGTTGGGCTTCGCTCTGAAAACAGCACGCCCAATGCATTTGACGACGAACTGATGGCATTCTGGAAGTGGGAGAATCGTTGGATGCTAAAACGGTATAAGATCACCACCGACCCGGGCCTGACGTACCTGACCGATCCTGAAAATAAACACGGCACGGCGATCCTGAAAGAAGGTCAATACCGAAGCTCGCACCGGCTGGGAAAACACAAAGGCAAATATGAAGCCCTGGTACAAGCTAAACCGCTTACTGTTATCCGCGACTTTAACCGCGATAAGCTGCTTGACTTTGTTTCCGGCAAAGAACAAACCGGCATCTTCGGTATTAATATTCACCGCGCCACGGCCAACGGTGAATCAACGTTTGTAAACAAGTGGTCGGCGGGCTGCCAGGTTTTTGCCCGGTCGGCGGAGTACAATGACTTTATCAAGCTCTGTAAGTTGGCGATAGCGGAATGGGGCAATTCATTTACCTATACCCTCCTGCGCCGAAAGGACGTTGGCCTATAAAAAAAATATACCCTATTGCGGGTATCTATACATCAAATCCAGCACAAAATAGAAGCGGGCGACGTATAGCGCTTTGTTGTATCAGTCATCATTCGTCCGCCATTTTATCCAACCCTTCCCCAGACTGAAGTACGTGCCATTCGAACCCATTGGACTGTGTTCGCTCTCACTCACGCTGTTTTTAGACCAACCGGTCGACACACCTTTCATTCCACTGGGCGGACAGCCTAAGCGTTGGTCGATTCGGCTATGCCGTATAGCGCTATCTGTCTCAATTTACGCGCGAAAACTCCGGCGTGGTGTGCGTTATCAGCTGTAATTGCGCCGGAATCGGATCGTGCTATTAATTCTCCAACTATATTAATTGACAACCCCTATGAAGATTCTTTATCAACATGTTAGACGAGCGACGGCCGTGTGTTTCCGGCGACGCTTTCTTTGGTTGGCAGCACTCTGCCTGCTGCTGACTTATCCGCTACAAGCCCAATACGTCGTAGAAGATTTGACGCCCAGTACAGTCATCCGCGAGGGGCTTTCACTGGCGCAAGCATCTGACGGCCGCATCTTTATCGCGGAACGCGCCGGCGTCGTGAAAGTATACCAGAACGGCACCGTGTCTACCGTGTTTACGGTCACTACGACCACGGACAGCGAGCAAGGGCTTCTCGGCCTTACCCTGCACCCGAACTTTGCGAGCAATGGCTATATCTATGTATTTTATACGCGTGCTGACAAGTTTAACCACATCATCGAGCGTGTGCAGATCAACGGCACCAACCAGGAAGTGGGGCGCCAGCAAATTCTGACGCTGGATCCGATCCAGGGTGGGTTTCACAACGGTGGCGACCTGCAGTTCTTTAACGGGTTCCTGTTTATCACCACAGGTGACAGCCAGAACAATGCTAACTCGCAGGACCTGACGAACTACCGTGGCAAAATCTTGCGTGTCACGGATGCGGGTCAGCCGGCGCCTGGCAACCCGTTCTTTGGCAGCGGCTCTGTTCAACGCCAAAGCATCTGGGCCTACGGCTTCCGGAATCCGTTCCGTCTGGTGCCCAACGCCCGAGCCAATAAACTGTTTGTGTTGGATGTTGGCACGTCGTGGGAAGAGATCAACGATATCACCAACCCCGCACCGCTGTATAACTACGGCTGGGGCCACCCGCAAGGCGGCGACGGTGTGCAAACGGAAACGAACCTGTTTGTAAATCCCATCTTTACGTATGCCACCGGTTCCATCGGCAATGCGCTGACCAACGGTTTGCTTTATAATCCCGTTGTATCGCGGTACCCGGGTGAGCTGACGAACAAATTCATCATTAAAGACTATGTGCGAAACGAGATGCGGGTGTTTGACCCGACGCAGAGCAGCCCCACCTCTACCATCTTCTATACCTCCCCGCATCGTTCAGCGCTGGGTATGATGCTGGGCAACGATGGATATATCTATTATTGCGATTATGGCACGAACGGAAACCTTATTCGCTTGAAGTATGGCGAAGGCCAGGCACCGCAGGTGATCAACCACCCGGTGTCGCAGACAATCGTGGAAGGAAGCCCGGTGACGTTTGGTGTAGACGTCTCGGGTCAGGAACCGTTTACGTATCAATGGCAGTATAATCAGGTCAATATACCGGGTGCCAACGCGCGCACGTACACCGTCGCGGCAGTGACGATGCAACAAGCCGGTAATTACCGCTGTGTTATTACGAATAGCATCGGCACGATCACCAGCAACAACGCTGTACTGACGGTGCGTGAATTTAACAACCGTCCGAATGTACAGATCACCGCTCCCGTAGCGTCTCTGACGTGGGATGCCGACGACAATATTTCCTTTGCGGCAACTGCCACCGACGTAGAAGACGGCGTGTTGCCGGCGAGTGCATTCTCCTGGAGCATCGATCTGTTCCACGAAGATGTACCGGGTGCAGGACACTCCCATCCCGGTGCGAGTCCGCAAGGCGTAAGGTCGGGTAACTTCATTGCCGGCAACCAGGGTGAGAAAACGCCGAACGTGTGGTACCGCTTTCTGGTAACGGTTACCGACAGCGATGGCTTGACGGACACCACCTATGTGGATGTACACCCGAACCTGATCACGGCTACCGCTACGACCGTGCCGGCCGGGCTCACAATCGAGCTCAATCAAAAACCTGGCGTGGCACCGCGTGTACAACGCGTGGTGGTAAATGCTGACCTGCAAGTTCTAAATGCGCCGACACCGCAGTTTATCGGCAATACACGTTACGACTTTGACCACTGGGCTCACGGTGGCACGGCCAATCAGCTCTTCCGCGCGCCGGGTGAGGACATTACCTATACTGCCCACTACACGGCTACAGATGTAAGCCAACGCCCTTACCTGGGTGTTGTCGGCCAGATACCGGGCCGTATAGAGGCTGAGCACTACGACGAAGGCACGGGCGCCTACTTTGATATCAACCAGGGCGGTGACGGCGGTTTCCGCGCCGGCGACGGCGTGGGCACAGAAGGCTGTTCCGAAGGAGGTAATAACATCGGTTGGGTGGTAGACGGCGAATGGCTGGAGTATACTACGAACGTAAACCAGGCTGGTAACTATACCATCGGTTTCCGCATTGCATCGCCCAACGACGCCCGCAAGCTGCACCTGGAAGTAGACGGCGTGAACGTAACAGGCACGGTGAACATCCCGAACACGGGCGGCTTCCAAACCTGGCAGACCGCTTCGGTTTCGAACATTCACCTGGCTGCCGGCTCCCATATCATCCGTGTACATTTCGAGGCCAACGACATCAACTTCAATTATGTCGACTTTACGTACGACGGTGACTCGAACACGGCGCCGATCGCCGACTTCGAAGCCAGCACGCAAACGGTTTGCCTCGGTGGTTCCGTAACCTATACATCTGTTTCCCTTGGACAAATCACTACCTACGCCTGGAACTTTGGCGCGGGTGCCACACCGGCCACCGCCACAGGGGTTGGTCCTCACACGGTGACATATGCCACGGCATCGGGTGCTGGCACGCGCACGATACAGCTGATCGTCAGCAATGCTGCCGGTAGCAATACAAAGACGGCGACTATACAGGCCACCAGCTGCACGAGCGTACAGACGCCGTTTGGGGGATCGCCGGCCATTATCCCGGGCCGCGTAGAGGCCGAGGCATACGATCAAGACGGCGAGGGCATTGCGTATCACGACCTGAGCACCGGCAATGCCGGAGGCGCATTCCGTAACGACAATGTCGATATCCAGGGAGCTGCCGGCAGCAACTATAACATCGGCTGGGTTGAAACCGGCGAGTGGCTCGAATATACTGTGAACGTAACCGTGCATGCCGAATATACCATCGCCTTCCGCGTGGCTACGCCTTACGACAACAAAGTATTGCACCTGGAACAGAACGGTGTAAACATCACCGGTCCTATTGCGGTACCGAATACCGGCGGCTTCCAGAACTGGCAGACCGTGAGCGTAACCGACCTTCATCTTCATGAAAACATCTCCGAGTTACGCGTGGTGTTTGAATCCGGCGATATCAACTTTGATTATATAGACTTTACGCCTGTAACCGAAGGTCATGATCCCGACCCAGAACCGGAGACCTCGATCAGTCTGACGCTGCAGGCAGAAGACGCTATGGTCAGTGGTGCTGTTGTTACCGCCAACCAGGCGGGCTATACCGGCTCCGGCTTTGTGGATTATGTAAACGCCAGCGGTGACTATATTGAGTGGAACGTGAATGTGGCAACTGGCGCGGCGGTAACCTTGTCGTTTGACTATGCACTTCTCGGCGGCAATCGTCCGCTGGATGTGGTGGTGAACAATGCCTCGTTGGGAGCATCCAACTTCCCGGCAACAGGTTCGTGGTCGACATGGTCGTCGGTAAACGTGGCCGCGACACTGCAAGCAGGCAACAATACCATCCGGCTGGCAGCGCGCGGTTCCAGCGGTCCGAATGTTGATCGCCTCCGCGTCAATAGTACCACCGCGGGTACTGGAACGGCACATATAACGTCACTTGCCGCGGTGGTGGGCAACGAATCTACCGTTAAAGCCTACCCGAACCCTTCCGCCGGGCGTTATTCACTTTCTGCTACGGTAGCCTGGACAGTGGTGAACGCTTTTGGAGAGGTAATCTTATCCGGCCACGGCCAGGAGGTAGACCTGACCCAGCGTCCTGCCGGCGTGTATACCATCATCGTCAGCGGTGGAAGACAGAAGATTAAAGTAGTGAAACACTAACATCCCAAACCTGTATACACAGTGGCCGCCCTATTCCGGGGCGGCTTTTTTTGTCTATTCCCATGATATTTACTGCAATTACAAATAATATAAACCCTATTAACTACAATTACGTACAATATCATATATTTACTACAATCTGATAAAATATCCGATGAAGAAGACGAAACTAGGTGAATTTGAAGAGCTGGTGTTGTTAACGATTGCCGCCCTGCGAGAGGATGCCTACGGGTTAAAGATCAAGCAGGAGCTGGAAGAACGCCTGCGCGAAGACCTTAGCATGGGCTCTATACAATCAGCTTTGAAGCGGCTGGAAGAAAAAGGATTTCTTACGTCAGAATTCGGGGAGGCGACACAAAAGCGCGGGGGTAAACGAAAACGTATCTATGAAATTACACCCTACGCACATCGCACCCTTGCCGAATTGAAGGCCATACGGGCCGATCTCTGGAAGTCTATACCGAAGCTGGCCAGTAGCCTGAAAACTATATGAGCGCGTTTAACGACATAGGCCCACCCCGGTGGCCTCTTAACATTCTTCGTTTCTTTATCAAGAAAGAATATCTGGAAGAAATTGAAGGCGATATAGAGGAGCAGTTCTATTACAATATAGAGCGATGGCCTGTTAAGAAAGCCAAACGAATATATGCCGTGGAGGTCATCAAACTCCTACGGCCAGTGCTGCTAAAGAAACTTGGACATTCTATCACCTTACCCTCCTACCCCATGTATAGAAACTATTTCAAAACATCGTTCCGGGGCCTGATGCGAAATCCGCTGACCGCATTTATTAATGTCTTTGGACTATCTGTAGCGATTGGCATTTGCCTTATCGTCTACGCCTTTATGCTTTACGACCGCAGTATCGACCAGTTCCATGTCAATAAACATGAAATCTATCTTACGACCTTTACCGCCGATCGGGAAGGCGAAACACAGCAATACGGCCGTGCTCCCCGCCCGCTGGGGGAAAGACTCCGGCAGGATTTTGCGCAGATCAAAAACGTATGCCGTGTTGAGGAAGGCAAGGTTGTTATAAAAAATGAAGACAATGTGTTTCATGAACAAATTCGGTATGTAGACCCGTCATTCCTCGATATGTTTACGTTCCCACTTAAATGGGGCGCCCCGAAATCGTTGTCTGATCTCAACAGCATCGTTTTAAGCGAAGACATGTCGATCAAATATTTTGGAAATGACAACCCGCTCGGTCGTGATATACTGGTGATCTTTAATGATACGACGAAGAAAACATTCAAGGTCTCAGGCGTAGCGGCAACGTTCCCCAAGTCGCGCGACATCGAGTTTGACTTTCTGGTGCACTTCGACAACACCAAGGTGGCAGACCGCACCTACGATACGGACGATTGGAGCGCCTTCCTTCCCGCTACCTTCATTCAGGTAGAAAATTCTGTTGGTCTTCAGGCTATCGAACACCACCTGGCGCCATACAAAAAATTACAGAACGAAGCGCTACCCGACCGCCCCCTTGTTGCCTTTTCGTTTGAACCGCTCACCACGCTCCACGAAAAAGCGTCAACCCTCCACGACGCCATTGTTCACGATTATAACGTAGAAGGAAGAATCGGTATGCCGATTATCGCGGTCTTCATGATCGTGCTGGCTTGTTTCAACTATATCAATATAGCCATTGTGTCCGCGTCCAAGCGCCTGAAAGAAATCGGCGTACGGAAAGTGATCGGCGCCAACCGGCGCAAAGTAATTATGCAATTCCTTTCCGAAAATGTAGTCGTCACATCGTTTGCTGCCGGCATCGGTATCGTCCTCTGCTATTTTGTGTTCCTGCCCTGGTTCGTGCAGTTTAGCGGATGGGAGCTCGAGCTCCCCTTATTGCACGGAAACCTTTGGTTATTCCTCATAGCGTTGCTTTTATTTACTGCCCTTGTTTCCGGGCTCTACCCTGCCCTATATGTTTCCCATTTCGAGCCAGTCAAGATATTCCGGGGTTCGTTGCAATTTGGAAAAAGAAATCCCTTCACGCGGGTATTTCTTTGCGTGCAGTTAATCCTGGCATGTATGACTATTACGGCCGGCGTTGTCTTCACGCAGAATAACCACTTTCAAAATAATCGGAGCTGGGGATACGATCAGAAACATTTAGTCTATGCAAATGTCCCTGACGCGCCAGCCTTTGACCGCCTGCACGCTGCTATGAAACAGCAGCCGGGCATTCTTCAATCGGCTGGATCAGCAGACCACCTTGGAAAAAAAATCTCGCCGGTGCTGCTGCGCCAACCCTCCCATCAACAGTATGAAGCCGGTCGATTGGCCGTCGACGCAAACTATTTTGAAACCATGGGCTTGCGATTGATTGCGGGGCGCGGGTTCCAGGAAGATTCAGAAAATGACCGTCGCGCGTTCGTCGTAAACGAGTCGCTGGTCCGCACGCTGAAGCTGAAACAGCCCCTGGGGCAACAGTTTGAACTGAACGGCACGCCGTATGAGATCATTGGAATCGTACAGGACTTTCATAGCCAGAATTTCTTCAACGAGATCCGGCCTACAGTCTTTACGTTGGCAGCCCCGGGAGACTATCGCTATTTATCACTGCGGGTCGAAAGCGGTGCGGAAGAGAGAGCCTACCAGGCCCTGCAACAGCAATGGGCCAAGTTATACCCTGAAATACCGTTTCAGGGTGGCCATCAGGTCGACACCTGGGGAACCTATTTTCACCAGGTGAACCGGTCAGAAACTTTTAACAAGGTTATTGCCACCATTGCCGTCTTACTGGCAAGCCTGGGGTTATACGGTCTGGTGACGCTCAATGTATCCGGGCGAATCAAAGAATTCAGCATTCGCAAAATGTTGGGAGCAGGCATTAGAAGTATAGCAGCCGTCATGTTGCGCCAATATACTTCCCTCGTGGCGGTATCACTTTTACTCGGTGCCCCCCTGAGCTATCTCTTTGCTCAGGCGTATCTGGACATGCTCTTCGCCTACCCGATGCCGCTGGACTATACCGGAACGGCTATTGCATTGATTATCCTGGCCACCATTGTGTTATCCGTCATTGCCACGCAAATCAGACGCATCGTAAAACTGCGCTCGGTAGAAGGGCTAAAGATGGAATAACATATCCCCAATTTCACCTCCCCTCTCGAAAGTATAGCGCTAACCTCTACAGGGTATTATGTAGAATAATTCTAAATAGGTATTGTAATTCCTACACAGAAGTTGCATAATTGCGGCGAGAAACCAACCTCTCCACACTATTATAATTATTTACCATGAAAAGTTTAGCGCTTACTCTTCTGATGTTACTGAGTGGCTCGGTGCTCTTTGCACAGACCACTGGCTCCGTGAGTGGCACGGTGAAAACTTCTGACGGCTCGCCGGCAGAGTTTGTGAACGTGATGCTTGAAGGCACTTCCAAGGGCACCGTGGCCGATGACCGCGGCCGCTTCAAGATTGGCAACCTGGCACCGGGGTCGTATACCCTGGTCGTTTCTTTTATTGGTCTGGAAACCCAACAACAGGTTGTTGAGATCACAGCGGGTCAAAACAAGGAAGTAAGTTTTTCACTGAAAGAAAACTCGTCAGAGCTGCAGGAGGTCGTCATCTCCGGTACGCGCGACTCGTATAAGGCCGACCGCACTTCTTCTTCCCTGCGCCTAAGCTCTTCGTTGCTTGAGACACCGCAGAATATTCAGGTGGTAACTGGCGAGGTTTTGAAAGACCAGCAGATCATCAGCATGAGCGATGGTCTGATCCGTAACGTAAGCGGCGTGACGCGCGCCGAACACTGGGGCGATATGTATGCCAACCTCAGCGCCCGCGGCTCGCAGCTACAAGCGTTCCGCAACGGTTTCAATATTGTAAACTCGTATTGGGGCCCACTGACGGAAGATATGGCATTTGTCGATCACGTTGAATTTGTGAAAGGCCCCGCCGGCTTTATGCTGGCGAGCGGCGACCCTGCCGGACTCTTCAACACCGTAACCAAGAAGCCCTCAGGCCAAACCAAAGGCGAAGCTACTGTAACGATGGGCAGCTGGGGCTTGTTCCGCACGGCCCTGGACCTGGATGGCAAACTGGAGTCCAGCGGTAAACTGCTGTACCGCATCAACCTGGCCGCGCAAAACAAGAACTCTTTCCGCGCCAACGAATACAACGACCGTTATGTAGTGGCCCCGGTAATCTCTTACCAGGTGGACGAAAAGACTAAGTTTACACTGGAGTATGACTACCAGCGCGCCAATATGAGCGACGTAGGATCGTTTTATCTTTTTGCCAAGAACAAGTTCGCGGAATTCGACCGAGACGTGACGTCTCTGCCCGCCGGCCTGCCCGGCACGGTCATCAACGATCACGCTGTATACCTGAACATGCAGCACGAGCTGGCAGACAACTGGAAGCTGACCGCCCAGGTAGCGCGGTTTATTTACAATATGGAGGGCTCTTCTATGTGGCCTACTATCTTTAACGATGACGGCACGTACATCCGCACCGTCGGTATCTGGGATGCCGACAGCAAGATGTCGTTGGGCCAGATTTTTGTCAACGGCGATGCAACCACCGGTAAGATCCGTCACCGCGTATTGGGTGGCATCGATATCGGCCGCAAGGCGTATATGGCTGACTGGAGTCAGGGGCACAACCTCGACTCACTTGACCATCCGTTTGACCCGTACAATCCCGATCTGGGTATACCACGGGCCGGCTATCCTAAATTTGACCGCGAGACGCCGCTGGTAGAACGCGCCCAGCAAACCGGTGGCATATACGACACCCGCTATACCAGTGCGTACCTGCAAGACGAGTTGGGCTTCCTGGACAACAAAATACGACTTACGCTGGCGCTTCGCTATACCGACCTCTCCATCGTGACCTACAACAGTGAACCCAACACCGCCGAGCATTTTACACCACGGATTGGTGTCAGCGTAACCCTCACGCCTACACTTTCCGGCTATGCTCTGTATGACCAGGCGTTCGTGCCGCAAAACCCGATGAATGTTACCGGTGGCGCTGACGTCAAACCTATTACGGGTGACAACCGGGAGATTGGCTTCAAGAAAAACTGGAGTGGCGGCTGGTCGACAACATTGTCTGCTTTCAGCATTTTGAAAAATGATGAGCTCACCAACAATACTCAAACGACGGAGGATCGAAATGATATGATCGGCATCGGTCAGAAGCGTGCCCAGGGTATTGAATTCGATTTGCGCGGCTCTGTTGTCCGTGGTCTGAATGCAATCTTTAACTATTCGTACATGAACTCGAAGGTGACAGAAGGCACAGCTGGATTCACCGAGGAAGGCGATATCGTCCCCGGCTTTGCCAAACAAACATTTAACACGTGGCTGACCTACAAGGTACAAAGCGGCATGTTTAAAGGCTTCGGCGCATCGGCTGGCTACACATTCCTTGTGGACCGTGCCACGTATTATACGCCGTCTCCGGATCCAAGCAAAAACCTGGAGGACTACTATAAGCTGGATGCTGGGCTGTCCTATGAGAAAGATCGCATTAGACTGACGATGAATGTATTCAATGTACTCGATGCCTATCTGTACAGCGGTTCATACGAAAACTGGGTAACGAACGCCAACCAAGAAACGTCTCCTGTTTACAGCTATCAGGTAGAAGCTCCGAGAAACGTACGTTTTAGCGTAGCGTACAGCTTCTAAGCAACGCGTTACACACATTGCGGCGTAACGCATAAAAGCTTGCGGAGTAAAATCTGCAAGCTTTTTTTATGGTACGCTCTCCTGTCCGCCTGTTGCTTCGCGTTCGGTTCACCTGTCCATTTATTTCTTCATTTGACTCCAACAGGCGGTGAGTATCGTCGGCAAACCGGTGGCAGGATTTTTTGGCTGACGCCACTAAAAAAACGAACATGAATAAGAACGAGACCTACAGCACCGGCCGCAGAAAAGCCATCGGCAGCCTGGGTGTGGGGCTGGCAACACTCGCAGTGCCCGCTGTACAACGGCAACCGCATCGGCGCCCGCGCATCCACCGGTAAGTATAGACAATCCGGTGACCAAATATCCGAAGCCTCCTTTCAAATATCAATCACAACCGTGGCCCGGCCTGGCATCCGAAGTGGCCGACCCGACAGCCAGCTATGCTAACGGGCAGACATGTGGGGCGGCGGGAGGCGGTGGCCAACCCTAACCGGTTCTAAATAAAAAAGGAGCATTTTTAGTGCTCCTTTTTTATTTATTCAAGTACACCTTAGCGCCTTGGCCGAGGTATACTCTCTATCATGTGTGTTAATTATAGCCGGGGTTGTTATCGCCAAGCGCCGGGTTGCGTTGTCTTTCATTATTGGACAGCGGCAGTAATAGATACGTAGACGTATAGGTCTTGCCCCAGGGATTGGTCGCACCCACGACGTTGACATATGTCACTTCGCCCGGATTTGCTTCACTCGTCTGCGGATAACGCTGTGTGCGGAGGATATCGAACCACGTTTTGAACTCGAACACCAACTCTCGGTTACGTTCAGTCCATACCTCTTCCACGAACTCCTGTGTCCCCAAAGCTGAGAGGCTGGCTTCAATATCCGCCGGATCCTGCTTCCAATATGCTCTTGCCCGTACCTGAGTGAGATAGTCGACAGCCTCTGCCGTTACACCTTCCGACTGTGCAATGGCCTCGGCGGCAATGAGTAGTACGTCGGAGTAAGTGTAAATGACAACGTCTTTACCGGAATTGCCGGTAGTGAACAGCGCCGTTTCGTCATACCAGATATACGGCGTGCGTTGAAACGTGATTATCTCACCACCGGTGGTGGTAACTGAGGTGTGGAAGTATTGTTTTTCCTGTATCCTCAAATCTTCATCAGGATCGTACATCGTGACAAACTCATCCACCGGTTGATAGGCTCCGTTTACCACAGAATACTTTACGACTTTGTCTTCCAGGCCCGCGAAGGCGGGGACAGTCCAGCGCGGATAGTCGCTTGCGGTGATCGCCGCATCATATTCCCGGTAGAAGATATACTCATTTGCAGTTTTGTCTGCGCGGCGTATTTGATTATACGCGCTATTCGGCAGGTCTACGTTGCCGCCGCTCATTTGGTGCGGGGTTAGGCTATAGCTACCAAATTCGCCGTTGACCACGCGTCGCGCCATCGCGGCAGCGTCCGCATAGTGATCTTCCTGCAGCGGGTAGCCGCTCATTGTCAGGTATACTTCCGCCAGCAATGTAGCCGCCGCACCTTTCGTCACGCGGCCGCTATTGGTGGCCATGGTGACAGCAGCCATATCGCTCTCGTTTACGGCCCACAGCAGATCTGTTACGATCTGGTCGTACACCGCTGCGATGGGTGATCTGCCCACGTAAACTTCATCTGCCAGCGATACCACGGGCTCGGTAATAAGCGGTACCTCGCCAAACAATCTCACCAGGAAATAATAAGCGTACGCACGGAAAAATCTTGCTTCGCCTTCCAGCTGACCGATCTCGGTCTCGGTAAGCCCCGGCGTGGTGGCAATATTCTCAATTGCGAAGTTAGCTCGTGCTACGCCGTTATACAGTTCGGCCCACCGATCGTCCAGATAACCGGAAATGTTCGTGCCGTTGAGCGTCAGTTGTTGCGCGTGGCTTGCGTGCACTTCCTGACCTTTGTATTGGTTATCAAAGAGGCCTGACATGTCTTGAAAGAAAATGGCAGGTGTACCGGCGTACGCCGAACCGTCAAACATCTGCGGTGCACCGTTTCGGTAAAGTGTATTTACGGCGTTAAAGGCATGATCGCGGTCAGAAAAGAACTGATCGCTTGCCATTTCATCCTTTGGTTCCTCCTCCAGAAAATCGGAACAAGAAAAGGCGCTTAGGGCGGCCAGGAGTATGATTAATTGTATTCTTTTCATAATCTGTTCAAGTTAAAGTGATCAGAACTGCAGATTTACACCAAGCGTATAGGTGGTAGGCTTTGGATACTGAAAGAAGAAAATGTTTTGGCCCCACTGTGCATCTGTTCCTGTCCACGAGGTCGCTTCCGGATCATACCCTTTAAATTCTTTCGAGTTGATCACAAAGGCGTTTTGTACGTTGGCATAGACACGCAGGTTACGCAGCTTGAGGCGCTCCAGCATTTCGCTGTTGAGGGTATATCCCAGCGAGAACAAATTGCCGCGCAGGTAGGAGCCGTCGGCTACCCAGTGGCTGTCGACCTCGCTGTTCTGACCGCCACGGCCCTGGTGACGGATCTCCTGCACCATCGTATTTTGGCGCTCGGGCGTCCAGCTGTCGGTCAGAATTGTCCGTAAGCCGTTGGCGATACCCGAACGATCTTCAGTCGAGTGGAAGAATTGCTGGAGAATGTCAACACCGTAAACAAATTGCAGATCGACGGTCAAATCCCAGTTTTTATACCGGAAGGTATTGATAAAGCTTCCCGTCCAGTCAGGCAATCCCTTTCCAATGATCTTCTTTTCGGTAGAGCGCTTGGCTTCTCCGGGCTTATAGCCGCGTTCAGCGGCCTCTTCCGCTTCGTCCGTGCTCCACGTGCCCAGGCGTTCGTAGCCCCAGAAGGAGCTTAACGACTCGCCTACCCGTAAGATGGTCTGGCTACCGGACACCCAGTTCGGACCTGGGAAAATGTCTTCATCATTTTCGCCGAGCTTTTCAATCCTGTTTTTGTTATAGTTGAAGTTAAGCGAGGTAGTCCAGCGGAAGTCGTTGGACTCCGCATTCACCGAGGTGATCATACCTTCCACACCGCGGTTCGACACGGAACCGATGTTGGCAGTTACGGTCTTGAAGCCGGACGAATACGGCACAGGTCTATCCAGCAGCAGGTCGGTGGTCAGTCTGTGGTAGTAGTCAAACTCAAACGACAGACGGTTGTTAAACCAACCCATATTGAAGCCGACGTCAAACTGACGTGTCTTTTCCCACTTCAGGTCAGGGTTTGCTATACCTCTTAAATGAGCCTCTGTGCCTCGTGTTCCGTTGATCAGCGTGTTGCCCGACTCAACGGTGGACAATGACCGGTAGAAACCGATTTCAGTGTTCCCGGTATATCCAAAGCTGGTACGCACTTTAAACTCAGTCAGGTTTGTGATATCCTGCATAAAGGGTTCGCTGGAGACCATCCAGCCCAGGCCAGCCGAAGGGAAAAACGCATATTTATTGTTTTTTCCGAATCGAGAAGATCCATCGACACGCCCCGTCAATGTCAACATATACTTATCGCGGTAAGTATAACCACCCCGGAGGAAGTAAGAGTTCATTGCCCATTTTTCATATTCTGACTCGGGCGCTTTCGGGATGCTACCGGCTTGCAGACGATTATATCGGAAGAAGTTATCGGCAAATCCTTCAACTTCCACAAAATTCCTGTCATAAACACGTTCCTGCCAGCTCAAGCCCAACACCCCATTGATGCGGTGGTCGGTGCCCAACTCTTTGTTATACGACAGGTAGGTCTCTTCCTGCCAGTAGTTTATGCGCTGTGATTCTACACGGGCGCGGCCGTTGGGAGAGGAGATGTTAACCAGGTCGGTTGGTGAATATTCCTGAAAGTCGCGTTCGTTTTGGTCGAAGCCAAATTGCGTGCGCAGGTCGAGCCCCGGCAGCAGGTGGAACGTCATGTATACGTTGCCAAACAACTGCGTTCTCTTGCGCAAACGATCTTGTGTCTCCAACACGTGCACGGGGTTGGCCATCGCCTCCAGGCTGTAGGAGTCTGTCACCATGTTGCTGGCTGCCCAGGAACCATCCGGAAACTTTACCGGGAAGATCGGGGGCATTTCGATCATCGTACGGCGTGGCATCTGGTGGCCTCCGGTCTCTTCTACTTCATTTTCTTTTACGACGTTCGCCAGCAGGTTCACACCAATCGTAAGCCACTTCGTGGGATTGGCGTCATAAGCGATTTTGCCACTGATGCGGTTCATCCAGCTGTTGAGCATAATGCCTTCCATGCGTGAGTAGTTCAGGAATGCACCCATGGACGATTTTTCGCTTTTCTGTTGGATAGACAGCTGGTGGTTATACGATATCGCGGTGCGGGTAGCCTCTTTCTGCCAGTCTGTGTCGTAGAGCGGGTTGCCGTTGGCATCAAACAAACGGGGATCGTCCGCCGTGAAAACCGGTGACGCGCTTGGATTATACTTCGGAGAGTTTTCAATACCGGTCTGTACTACGTCCAGCCACTCCCTGGCGTTGAGCAGGTCCATTTCCTTACGCATGTGACCGGCGCTGACGAAGCCGTCGTAGCCGATAATCATACCTTCTGTCGCGGCACCACGTCTGGTCGTTACAAGTATAACACCATTGGCACCTCGGGAACCGTAGATGGCGGTAGATGAAGCATCTTTCAGTACTTCCATGCTTTCGATATCATTGGGGTTCAGGTATTTGATATCTTCCATGACCACACCATCTACCACGAATAACGGACCGGAGTTGGCATTGATCGTTCCCACACCACGGATGATCACGCGGGGGCTGGCGGTAGGTGACCCTGAGTTAAGGAATACGTTCACCCCCGCTACTTTACCCTTGAGGCCCTGGAGGGCGTTGTTCACGGGTGCCGTCAGCAGGTCGCTTCCTTTTACCACGCCCACGGAACCGGTAACGTCCGATTTTCGCTGGGTACCATACCCAACAACAACAACCTCATTTAATGTCTTGGTATCAGCTGCCAGCGTGACATCGACGATACCGCGGCCGCCGACGGTGACTTCCTGCGTGGTGTAGCCAATGAACGAAAACACGAGAACGGCTGTCGCCGGATCGGCTGCCAGTGAGAATTTACCGTTCGCGTCAGTAGTGGTTCCATTGGAAGTGCCTTTCACCAACACGTTTACACCGGGTAACGCCTGTGCGTCGCTGTCGAATACAGTGCCAGTAATGGTAGTCTGCAACGCAGAAAGGTCCTCCGGTTGCTGAAATAAGTTGGCGTTAAGTGTACCGAGATTTGTCAGCGGCGTCGATGCTGTGTCCCTGCGTTTGTTTAATACAATGCGGTCTTTTACGACACCATATTGAATATGAAACGGGGTAAGCAAACGGTTCAATACACTGGAGAGCTTTTCGTTTTGTGCGTTGATCGTTACTTCTTCCTTGAGTGAGACGAAATTTTTGCTATAGATGAATTTAACATCCACGCTCTTTTCAATCTCGTCCAGCACCTTTGAGAGCTTACTATTTTCGATGTTAATCGTAACGTCCCGCTCTAAAGGGTTTTGCTCTTTACTGACGGCGGCAAAAGAAATTCCTGTCAGCATCAACATGACTGCGAGCTGCCTGCGCGTGATGTGGATCACTTTGCCCAGACAGGCATTTGTTTGTAGAAACTGTTTCATTTTCATTCCTTGTTTTGGGGTTGCTTAATGCAAGCGCGACACATCCACATCGCCTTGTTCTCTTCTTCCTTGTTGTGATTGTTGGTCTTTAGGTTCGTCGTTTTCTTTGCATGTACTCGTAATTTAGATTTAGGGGTTGGGTAATGGCGAGCATCCCTGTCCGCGCAAGCGAATGGTGTTGCCCTCAAGTTCATAGGTTGCATCAACCGACAGGCTCAACATCTCCAGAATGTCAGGCAGGTTCAGGTTGCTTAAATCTGCTCGCAAGAGGCAGTTCATCAGCGCTTTATTTTCGGCCTCGATATGGACACCAAACTTTTCATTTAAGAGCGGCAGCACATTATGCAACGGCTGGTTATCGAATACAAACGTGGTGGACTTCCAGATAGCAAGCTCGGGCAGGGCATGTCCTTCTTGTTTTTCCAATCGGTGTTGTGCTTTGACATAGCGAGCACGTTGCTGCGCAACGAGCGATACAGACGTTGCGTCGACCGCCGTTGTGTTACCAGTGTCTTGAATGTTGACAGATACTTTTCCGGTCATGACCGATACGTCGACGGATGGTGCGTTTTCGTAGGCTCTTATGTTAAAGCTCGTGCCAAGCACCCGCGTAAGCACGTTTCCCGAGGTGATGAGAAACGGTTTGGATGGATCGCGTGCGATTGAAAAGAATGCTTCTCCTTTTAATTGCAGTGTGCGTTCTGCATTCGAGAATGTAGTCGGATAATTCATCTCGCTGCCCGGCTGAAGCCAAACCACGGACCCGTCGGGCAAGGATTGGCGCAGAATCGTTTTAGAGGTGTTAACCACGTACAGTGTTTCTGTGGCACTGCCCATCTGCCCCGGCCCCGAATTGAGCGCCACGCGTTCTGTTAACCAATACGCTCCTATTGCCAGCGCAAGGATCGCGACAGACGCCGCGACGCGATAAAATAAGGAGTAGGAGTACGTGCGCCGCGGTTGCAAAAACGGCACGGGCTCTTGTTCCCCTAGCGTCTGCTTAATCCGCCGCAGCATGCTGCGCTCCAAAATGTCCTGTTGTGCCGGTGTGAGCGGCAGCTCCTGAACCTCCCGGGCATTCAGTGCCGCGTACCAGGCATTCACACGCATTTCTTCTTCCGGCGTGCATTCATGCTGCAGGTACCGCTGCAAAAGCTTGGGGGTGACATCCTTGCTATTCATCCACTATATCGATTTAGCAAGTAAGTCCGGTTAGCAAACGTTTTCCCCTACGCCAAAAGCCACTTTTTTTAAAATATCTGAAATATGGAATACCGTGCGCCGTGTCTTAACGTGCCTACCGAAATAGACACCAGGAAAAGCCCCAAGCCCGAATTGGCTTACGGCAAGAAAAAGAGTACAATAACCGACATCGTATAATGTCTAAGGGATGTCCGCAAAACCTTCAACGCTTTTAACAATTGGTTCTCTACGGTCTTTTCTGAAACCCCCATCTGCGCAGCTACCTGCTTGATGGAAAGGTTTTCTTCGCGGCTCAATCGGAACACTTCCCGGCACCGCGCTGGAAGCTTGTTCACTTCGCGATCTAAGGCATCGTGTAAATCATTGAGCAGCACTGTCTGCTCTGTTGTATCGTCGCGATCTTGTGTAATAGCTGTTTGTTTCTCCAGGTAAGTCTTCCGCGTAAGCTGGCGCTCGTAATACGATATGACTTTATACTTCGCAGCCGTAAACAAATATCCGGATAGATTTTGTACCTGCAAGGAAGCCCGGTTCACCCACACGCTAATAAAGATCTCTTGCACCAGCTCTTCGGCCACCATCTTCGAATGCACGCGGTTATAGGCCATGGCATACAACCTCTTCCAATATCGATAATAGATCTCATCAAACGCAGCCATATCCTGCTGCCGCATAAGCTCTACCAGTTTATCATCAGAATATACTTTGAATACGCGCATGGGGGTTTGCCGTCAAGGTTATTCGTCTATTCGAGGATAATATTAGAAATTTTCTGTCACAAAATCGCATTTAAAACGATTGAATAACATAAAACAACGATTTCTGCCCTGCTGTTCAGCCCATAGCCACGCACGGACCACCGTTGGCAATCAACCCGATACGGTCGACGATGAACCCGCCAGTTTATTTTTTAGGAACATACGTACCGGCATGTCCATAAACACCAACACCAGGTACGACAACCCGATCAGCAACACCGTACCGACAACGGTAATGATGCTCATCAGCAACAACGTAGGTTTACGTGTTTCAACATAGCTCATAAAGATCCAGATGAAGGGATAGTAGATCATATATAGCGAATATGGACGATGCCTTTACTACTTGCAGCTAACAAACAATATTAGTAGTTGGTCCGGCAAACCAGCTACTCCTCGGATTTGGCAATAGAGTGCCTAACAGGATCATAATACTCAATTCCGATCTCATCGCTCCAACTGTATAGCACGGCTTCTAAAGTCTCCAGGGAAGTTGCTGCAAAGGCAATATGATACTCTTCAGGGTCAGACTTTAACTCTTTGTCATGCGTTTCGTGCGGCGTCCCCTCACTACATTTCTGACACAACCACTCTACCGCCGTCCAGTCCTCTATGCCGATGCGAGCTTCGCGACAACGTGCCCGTAGATTCTCAAAATTCACATCCAGCTCAGTAGGTTTACATTTGACGCTGAACGTCTGATAAACGGACCTCTCGAGGTGTTGTATTTCATCGAAGACAGAATATTCTTTTCCTTCCGAGATCCGATGGCCCTTAGGCGAGCCGTCATTTAGCACCACATCCATAAAACCGTGACCTGATTCCGGAAACGGAATATTAAAAATCCTGGCACGGGCAGGACATATGCGAGTAGCCCATACCGTTTCCGCATCACCATTGGGGTTTATTCGGACCGACGCTCTACCTACATTACCTGCAGTATCTTCGTCGATAATTTCATAGTCCATGCCAAACACATTCCAACATGTGCGGGCCACTTTCCAACGATTCAACATTGTTGCCGCAATGCCCAGGTTCCAGTTGGCCGCCTGGTTCTCCGGCTCTAACTCCACGGCACGCGCATTGTGATAGAAAGACTTCTCCCACGCACACCGGTATTTATAGATCAACCCGAGATTGTAATGCGGCGTGGACCAATATTCTTTCTGTAAAAGTATCTTCTCATAAATGGCGATCGCTTTATCGTTATCGCCTTGATCACTAGCCTCCATGGCTAAACCCAACAGGATTTCTACACTTTCCATGTGGCCAATATAGCAATTTTTGAATTTCCTCAGATTGAGCCTGTTCGATAACCCGTTCTTCTAAAAAGGAACAACGTATATGAAAATTCCAACATCTCAAATACTTCAAAGCCAAAGCTATTGTACCAAGCCACATTCTTTAAAGAAGAAGTTTCGAGATAGATCGGCCGTTGGGCCATTTTGGAGCGATCAATAACATTTAACAACAACGTTGAACCAATTCCTTGATGTTGATATTTCGGATCAACACCGATGAACCATAGATAGGTAATGTCTCCTTTGGGATGATGTCCCTTTATCGCCTGCTCACGCTTAGCGATAGACGCTACCCTCAATAGCCCAATAGCAAAGATAGCCACCTTTATGTCCAGCAATATCGAACGAAGAGTCTGCTTCTTCTCTCGTGGATAAAGTATCAGCGCACAACCTGTATTGCCATCGCCGATCCAAATTTCACCAAACGAAAGACAAAGATCAAACGAATATTCCATGAGGGCCTTCATACGTTTCGCCTTGTGCCGGTCTTGCTTCACGACATGATTTACACTCTTGTTATCGTGGAACGATTTTACCAGGATATCGACGACCAAGGCGCGATCAGTATCTTCAGCTCTTCTCATAACAGAATTATTAAGCATTCTTTGAAAAGAAATTTACAATACTGGCTTTAGAAAACAAACAACGCATAACCGCAGTGCATGATCACCATGCTGCATTTGCACTGGCCCGAATTTTTAGTAAGCTCGTGGACAGTAACAAAAGAACTACCATGGAACAACGAGTAAGCGTCTTGACCATCGCGGCCGACAACCTGCCAGCTATGCAAAAGTTCTACGAACAAGTATTGGCATGGAAACCCGTGGCGGGCAACAAAGACATCGTCTTCTACCAACTGAACGGTTTCCTCTTTAGCCTTTGTAGACGCCCAGACTTGGCAAAATTTGTCGGTATACCGCCAGAGGGTAGCGGTTTCCGCGCGGTAACAATTGGTTACAATGTACATTCGGAGCAGGAAGTCCGGGATATTCATACCCGGCTAAAGGCTCAGGGGGTCGACGTATTGCAAGAGCCCACCGCGGCGCCGTTTGGCGGACTGTTTTTTTATTTTAAAGACGTTGAGGGAAACATCCTGGAGGTTGCGTATAACACTTACATTCCCCTTGACGAAAAAAACAATGCCGTCGGGCATAAGCCCATTGATCAGTTGTAGTTTTATGGTGATGTACCGACCAAGCCCCACGACTTTAAACCATCAAAACAGAAAACCAACACTTAAAAAGACAGTCACTGTCCCAATCACCCCGCCGAAATGTCTAATTCGCACCCCCTTATACGGATATAAAGACATTACCTTTGTGAAACAAAACCACCCCCAATTATGAAAACACTCAAATTCGTTCTAGTAACCGTGGCCGCGATCGCCATGAGCTTTGACCGCCCTGCCACTACCCTCACCGAGTCCGAACGGAAGTATGCACTGGAACTGCTGCAGAGTACAAAAGACGACCTGCTGAAGAAAGTGAAAGGACTTACAGCCGAACAGCTGAGCTTTAAAGCTGACGCTACCCATTGGTCAATCGCCGAATGCGTCGAGCACATTACCTTAGCAGAAACGCAACTTTTTGAATATGCTCAAGCGGGACTGAAAGAACCAGCCGATCCGTCTAAACGAAGCGAGGTAAAGACAAAAGACGACGAGCTGGTAAAGATGGTCGCCGACCGCAGCCAAAAACGTGAAGCGCAGGAAACCCTCAAACCCACCGGCAAGTTCGGATCCTTTGAGTCCACGCTTGCCGACTTCAAGGCCCAACGCGATAAACACATACTATATATCAAAAAAACGCCCGATGATCTGCGAAATCACTACAACGACTTCCCGTTTGGAAAACTTGACACCTATCAAACGATCTTGTTAATGGCCGCGCACAGCAGACGACATACAGCCCAGATTCAAGAGATTCTGGACAATCCTAACTTCCCCAAAAAGGATAGGTAGCAATCTATAGATCTGCGGCGAATGCGGAGATGCCTCGCCGCAGATCATTCACTTCCATAATCAATCCTTCCATCCCCGGCCGACGGTTCTGCTCCGTTGGCTTTTTGTCTTATTCGACCTCACCAAAGACTTGTTATCTTTAACGTCATGGATCAAACGCCAAATCGAAAAACACGATGGCAACGGTGAAACTGAACAGCGCCAAAGGCGTATGGGTAATGTTAGCGGCCATCATAGCATCGGCGATGGCATTTATTGACGCCACCGCGTTAAACGTGGTGCTGCCTGCTTTACAAGATGGCCTGCAGGCCACCAGTGGCGACTTGTTTTGGATACTGAATGCTTACCTGCTGATGTTGGCCTCCCTCATACTCGTAGGAGGTTCCTTGAGCGACACGTTGGGACGCAAGAAAATATTCATGGTAGGCATCGTCATGTTCGTAGTGGGTTCGGGATTGTGCGGAACTGCGAACACCGTTTTTCTACTGATTGTATATCGCCTCATGCAAGGCATCGGCGGTGCCTTCATGATTCCCGGTAGCCTGGCGCTTATCTCCTCTGCGATCGATGAGACTGAACGTGGTAAAGCCATTGGTACCTGGTCGTCTGCTACGACCATCGTGACCGTGGGCGGTCCCATTTTAGGTGGCGCCTTAGCTGACGCCGGCCTGTGGCGTTACATTTTTTTTATCAATGTTCCCATCGGTATCGCAGCATTCTTCATCCTTTGGACAAAGGTCGATGAGACCAACGCCGAGAACAGTAATCCTTCCATTGATATCCTTGGCGCCATCGTGATTGCATTGGGCCTTGCCGCCCTTACTTTTGGCTGTCTGAGTATGCCGGAAAAAGGCATTTACCATTGGCATGTCTACTTGCCTTTGATCGCCGGCACCATTTTGCTGATTGCATTTATCGCCATCGAGAAGGTCAGCAAATATCCCATGATGCCGTTGAACCTGTTCAACAACGGCACCTTTAGTGGCGCCAACCTCCTCACATTCTTTCTCTACGCCGGCCTTGGCACCGGTATGCTTTTCCTCTCGCTGAACCTGGTTCAGGTACAAGGCTATACACAATTGCAGTCGGGCCTCACCTTCTTACCCTTTACACTGTTGATGATCACCCTGGCGAAGTTCTCCGGCAAGCTCGCCGACAAATACGGACCCCCGGTTGTTTCTGATCATCGGCCCCGCAACGGCGGGCATAGGCCTGCTGTTGCTCGCCTTTGTCGGCCAGACCCGTGGCGTTGCCGACTATTGGGTCACCTATTTTCCGGGGATACTTGTCTTCGGGCTGGGAATGTCGATTACCGTAGCTCCCCTGACGTCGACCGTGATGGGCTCTGTCAGTCAGCAATATTCGGGGACAGCGTCGGGCATTAACAATGCCATCACACGCATTTCCAATGTCCTGGCCAATGCCATTTTCGGCGCCCTGGCCGTAATGCTCTTTTCCATGGCACTGCAGGCACGCCTGCGCGACGCAGATCTATCGGGCACGTCGCGACAGGCCGTGATGGCCCAGGCGGTAAATCTGGGAAATGCCGCGGTGCCTAAAGAAATTGACAATACAGCAAAAGAAAAAATAGAACGATATTATCACGAAAGCTTCATCGAAGCCTATAAGAAGATCATGCTCATCTCGGCGGGACTTGCATTCATAGGAGCATGTATGTCACTTCTGTTCATTCAGAACAAAACCGCGCATCAGCCCGACAAACCTTAGAGCTTCGTCCACTTCTTGTGCGTAGTCACTGTGCCGAGGGAGACCTTGATCAGGTATACACCGGGCTTAAGTTTCTGCGACTCCACAGGCACTTCCAATGTTCTTGTTCCTTTGTAGCCAGCAAATGTTTTGTACACCTCGTTGCCCATGATCGATTGCACCTGCAGGTGAACATCCCCTACGTATCCATTGTCGATGAGAATGGTAAAGCGCTCGGCTCCAGGGTTAGGATACAGTGACACCCCGGGCACGCCGCCCTCTTCCTCGGTACTTAATACAATTTCCTGGATTGGTTTCGGGCGTATCGTAGCATAGGCGGAATCTAAACACCCGGTGGCCTTATCGGAAACCAGTACAGAATATGTACCCACATCAAGTCCCCTCAGGATGTGATCCGTTCCCAAAGTATCGTCGGCAAAAATCTCCAGGCCGGTATACCAGGCATACTCGAAATTATCTTCCGGGTCGCCAACGCCATCGTTATCCAAATCGTTGACAACGGCCCGAAGCGCGCCGTTGGGATGCACGTCATCGTCAAGCTCCCTTTCCAGTACGATACGGGCGTCAACCCTGGAAAAGGCCTGGCCAACCATGGCGGATGTCGTATCCGATACACAATCCAACGTTTTATGGACGGCGTAAACCGTGTAAGCGCCCGATGCCAGGTTTACATAAAATGGCCCCATGTAGTCAGCCTGTGGCTTAACCATCGCCCCATTGAACCAATAGAAATCAAAATTAGCAACATCCTGACTGTTGCCTACAGGGACATAGGCTTTTAGCACACCACTGTTCGGCGTGAAGGGCAGCCCGGGCGCCGTTATACACGAGAGGTTATCTTGAATAACTTCCGCCACAAGCGGCACGGCGTTCGGGATGATCTTGACCTGAATAATATTGTCAGAGTAATCACACTCAACAATATCGCCGGATTGTGCCGATAGGTTCAAAGGAAGGGTCGTTCCATCGCCGTTTACCACGAGGTATAGATCAAATATCCCTCCCGGATTCTTCACATACGCCGTGGTAGTGATCGTATCCCCAGGATGCATGTCCGAAAGCTCAAAGGCCTTTGTACCCAAGTGCGTAGCAAATGAGGGGTCTGGTGTTGGATCTCCCTGATAAAAACTGATTTGCACCGTACCGTCGATGGTGGCGGTACCCGGGTTGGCGTATTTAAAAGTGACCTGAAGGCTCTCGTCCAAACAGGTGACGGGGATATAATCAATCAACTTCGCTTCACTGAAAGGAACAAAAGCCAGGTTCGGCGTGGGAAAAGACGGGCAGCCAAATACATCCAAATACGTTGTTTGACTCATAAATGTATTTAACGGCCGGTTAAGTCCCGGTTTGCAGGGCGCATCATGAGCGAAGGCCAGGTGATGCAATTGTTGCACGCGGGGGATTGTCAGGTTATCGTTAACATTGACAACGAAGTAACCATGTTGGTTCCACACCTTCCGTGCTGGCAGCCAGGGCCTATTCGCGGACTCGTATACACGCACTTCCCCGACATCGTACTGCGGAAGATCTTTTCCTGCCACAGCGTCCGACGTGCTACACGTTACACAAATCTCCGCCGATCCGTCGCCATCCAGGTCCACCACAATAGGATATTCATTTTGCGTGCGGGATGAGCACCGGATGGGTGTACTCCGCGTGACGACACCATTGAGTGCCGTGGTATAGATGGAAAAGTAATTTTCATCCCGGTGTATAACCTCGGCCCGACCGTCGCCATCCAGGTCAAACGTTGTCACACCGGTAATGCCCGATGTTCCCTCGGCTATTGTCACACGCCAAAGCAGTTGCAGGCTGGTGGCACCCTCTTTTAAAGCATACATATACGTCCCAGATACATAAACAGCATTCGGCGATCCATCGCCGTCAACGTCGGCAATGCTGATACGACCGGATCCATTTCGTCCACCCCTGGCGTCGGGGCCTGTACCAATAAAATCGGCGTATTTCTTCACAACATTGTTGTGAATATCCCAAAAGAAGATGGTTGTGTTATCGTCATATTTATTTTCCGAACCTGTGGTCAGCACGTCCAGGTAGCCATCCTGATTAAAGTCGACAATACTGGTGGGGTTGCTCGCAAGTCGGTTCGTACGGGTAAAGTATTGCGAAATTTGCTGGAGGGGTGTCACGGTCGCAATCATGGTTGTCCGATTAATGACAACACCATATATCCTGCCACCGGCTACTAACTCCAGATTAGCGGAAGTCGGAATGATATCTACCGCGATGGGGGCATTGCTGTTCTTACCCCAATTACTGGCGTCTACGACATATTGGCCTAACAATCCTCCGGTGTGCGCATCATAAATCTGCGTGCGTGTATATAATTCTACCAATCCATCATGATCAAAATCGGCCAGCCCGATCAACCCGGGCTGAAAAGGCAAGACCGCACTGGTCCAGAGCGGAGTCTGATTACAATCGTAGGCTACAATCCGGAACGTGGATTCGGTGCCCAAATTCTTCGTGATGACAAAGATCTCTGCACACCCGTCTCCGTCGATGTCTGCCGTGGCAATATCTTCATATCCTATCCCTTCATTCGGGATGGCCTGGGGGACATTGATCGAGCTCTTCAGGGTAAGCGTACCCGATGTCGCTGAAGGCACTCCAAATATGTTTATCTTATTGATGGAAGCCCCGGCGCCACTATTGTAATTGTTGTAGGTTGTTACAAGCTCGGTGTGACCGTCTCCATCGATATCACCGGCAACGATCTGGTTGACGTGGTTAGCAGGGCCGCCAGCACCGGAACTATACTTGAGCTTCGCCTCGATCGGCGGGAAAGCATCAGGCTTAACCCCACAATCAGCATCTGTCAAAAAGAAGTCAGCGCACGAAATGTTATATCGACAATCCTGGTCGTAGCAGTCAATAAAGCCGTCGCCATCGTCGTCATAGCCGTTGTTGCAAACTTCCTGCGCGTTTGACCGAGTGACAAAGAGGGCCAAGCAAAGGGCGAGGAGGAATAATAGCCGTATCATAGTATATAATAACTTACTATAAAGCTAAGGCTATAACTTCAATTTGAGGCCCCCTTTCTACCGTTATGTAATGTTTAGCAACAGATTGCTCGGAAAATACATTCCGATTCCTACAATTTCTTTCGCCAACGCTTGGTCTCCCCGACGTGTTATGTCGGAGTTGCTATATGTACTATCGTACCACAGACAGCACTCCTGGGTGCCACTCTGCAGACGGCGCGAAGCCACCAATGCCGAGCTCCAGTTGCGCCGAACGGAGCACGCCGAGTATGATTTTGTGAATATCCTGCGTGAAATTCAGGTAATGCGTATAACCCGGGCCACGCTTGCGGGCCTCGGCAAAAACTGTCTTACAAAACCGGGGTGGCAAATTCGATTCTTTGAATGCCACCAACTGCACCTGTATCTGTTCCAGCTGCTGCGCGGAAACATCCATCGACAACTGCTGACCAACATATCCGCGCACATCGTTTAAAACTCCTTCGACGGCAATCCTGCGGTGCTCGTTCAAGGATGCCACTACTCGGATCATTTCTTCCAGGGCGGCCTCAACGTCGGTTCCAACGAATCCCGAGGCTATTTTTATCGCTGCTCCCATTTTCTTAATCTTTCTTCAAATTTAAGAAAACTAAATAAATTAGTAAACAAAACTAATAATTTTTGTTTGTCCTCAGGGTTAGTCGGGTACTTAATGACCATCACAGTGTTGATTTTAAGGATCGGTGTTGATTTGTACCAATTTCCGCAAAAATTGCGTTGATGGTGCCCAAATCCTGAAAACCTGTCCGTCAGAAAGCCAGCCTCGGCCTTGTCATAGGCCTGCGTCAGCCGTTTCCGGTAACACCGGCCGTTGCCCGGTGAGTGACTGGCTCCAACCCTCTTCAATAGAATCGATCAACATGGTTCCACCAGCCATTTTCAAAATAAGCTTCGCTTACGTTCAGCGCGATGAGTATTACCATAAGAAGTTATCAAGGCAGGAAGCCTATCCTTGCCCCACGTGTGCGCGGCATGGTCGATAATCGTGATCAGGAGGTCGCCTCTCTATTTTTGGTTACAACAAAGTGCAATTCGGTTACGTCACGGTTTATAATCCTCTGCAGCTTTGCAGCATCAATTCAAGATTTATTGTATAAACCAAACCACATGAAAAAGATACTGCTTCTCGTATGCGTGGCACTTTCAGTTGCGTGCCAGGGTCAAATGCGTAAACCCCGCATTTTTCTATTCGTACCAGGGGCATGGGACGGTGGCTGGGACTACACCCGGGTCGACTCCCTATTGACGGCCGAGGGGCATATCGTTTACCGCCCGACGCTTACCGGGCTTGGAGAACGTGTACACCTGTCGAATACCGACATCAACCTGAGCACATATATTACGGATATCATAAACGTCATAAAATTCGAAAACCTCCATGACATCATTTTGGTAGGCCATAGCTATGGCGGCATGGTAATTTCTGGCGTAGCCGAGCAAATGCCTGAACGCATCAGACAGCTTGTCTATTTGGACGCCATGGTGCCCAACGATGGCGAAAGTGCGCAGGTAGTGTGTGGTGAGTTGTGGAATATCCTAATAAAGCCTCATATCAAAGATGGTTATGTTCTATATCCCTTTGGTACCACCACTTCAGCACAGCCGTCAGACGTGCCGCAACCGTTAAAGACTTTTACGGAACCACTCCGGATAAGCAACGCCCTTGTGAAGAAAATTCCAACTGCCTTTATTTTGATGACTAAAGGAGGGAAGAGCAATAGCGCGACGGACAAGATGGGCGTCGTCAGAGCGCGGGCACGGAACTGGAGAATTTATACACTGGAAGGGGGACACTACGCCATGCGCGAGCAACCCCAAAATTTAGTACGGAAGTTGGAACTGGTTTTGCGAGATGCCGGTTCCATGGGTGAGTGATCTGTTATGAAAAATAAAGTGCTTCATAGGATAAAAACAATCAGTGAATATCATGCCGTAATGGGGCTTTCTACGCCGGAGCATCCTTCGATCAGCGTGATCGACTACAACGATGTCGTGTTACCCTGCAAGGCAGAGATGAGTTTAATGTTTGATTTTTATTCTATCCTACTTGACCGGAATTTCAAAGCGAAAATGAAATATGGTCAGCAGCAAGGCGGTTTCGATGGTGGTATTTTGTTTTTTATGTCGCCTGGCCAGGTTTTTGAAATTGATCTCGAAGGGCGACAGGCCAACCGATCGGGCTGGATATTGCTCATCCATCCCGACTTTTTGTGGAATACGCCGCTGGCCAAGAACATTCGGCAATATGAGTATTTCAGCTATGCAGTAAACGAAGCATTGTTTCTTTCCGAAAAGGAAGAAACGACCGTCCTGAGCGTCATGCAGAGCATGGCACAAGAGTATGAGGCCAATATCGACAAGTTTAGCGAGCCTGTGATCCTGGCGCAACTCGAGTTGCTCCTAACATACGCCGATCGGTTTTATCAGCGACAGTTTATCACACGTAAAATTCCCAACCACACAACACTCCATCGCCTGGAAGATTTATTAAATGCGTACTTCAACAACGATGCATTAGTAACTGGAGCCCTTCCCACGGTGCAGTACGTTGCCTCTACATTGAATATTTCTCCCGGCTATTTAAGCGGACTACTTAAGACACTGACAGGGCAAACCACACAACAGTTCATTCACAGCAAGCTGATCGAGCATGCCAAGGAGAAACTCGCTACAACAAATCTTTCGGTGAGTGAGGTGGCTTATGCTCTGGGATTTGAACACCCACAGTCATTCAGTAGATTGTTCAAGGCCAAGACGAGCTTTTCACCCCAGGAATTCAAGGCAAGTTTTAATTGAGCTATTCTCACTACAAACGAATTGATCATCTCAATATCTCTGGAAAGCTCTCAAAGAGTAAGCGCTCGCGTGCAAGATTTATCAGGTCTCCATGCACTCCAAAATCATATGTCATCAATGCGACAGCTCCACCCTGATTGCTGGCAAGCTGAATTGCCGGTACAAAATCTCTATCGCCTGTCGATAAGACAACTAAGTTTCCCTTCATCGCATAATAGACTATGTAGCTAGCAATCGCGACATCAACCTGTTTCTGCGCCCCGCCCTCCATCTCATAGAGTTTAACAACAACACCGGATTGTTCCATGGTATGATAGAATTGCTTCAATCCATGGTCAATGCCATAGTGCTTATCTACTCCGTTAAAAATTATGGTACCGCAAGGGTTGTCGAATCGTTTCTCCAGAAATGCCCGCACCTTCAAGTAGTCAATCTTGCCGCGTCCACGGCTAGCCCGAGTAATGTAGCCGACATCAACGAGCCAAATAGTTTCAGTTTGTGCCATTAGTCGGCAACAAGTTAGGACAAAAAAAAGACCACACAAATTTGAGAAAGTCAACCGAATTATTCCATAATGACCGGGCACGTATGGGGAATTTAGTTTTTTGACAGCCAAATAATATTTTTTTACTTCAGGTAAAGCTCCCGGCCTGCGCATACCAGGACCGGGAGATTATATATACTTACAAGTTTTTATCAGAACGGATCCGGAACAATTGTCCAGCCATACTCGTCATGCAGTTGCCGCAGCTGATCCACGGCCGTTACCGACAGCGGTCCGATCATTGTCTCGCTGCCATCGGGAGCGTCCAGCTCCAACCAGCCCTCGCTTGTGTGACGGGCCACGGCGTGGTGGTAAACATCGCCGATGATCTCGTTCAGCACAGCCGGCGGGAAACCTACATTATCGGAAAGTTCGATATACGTTAACCGGGGATTGTTGCGTACATTAAAATATTGAATGCCGGTGCTGTTCAGTCCCAGAGACTCCAACTTGGTGTTTTGTGAAATATCCAGGGAGTCGCCCACCCCTGCCCAGGCAAGCGACAAGCTTATCAGCTCCGGCAAGGCACGCACCACGACATCGTCGTTCACGCCCCAGGGGAAAACGATTCCCAATCGGCCGACCGACGCCAGATCGCCGGACACACTGACGTGATAACGACCCACCGCGGGATATCTATGCCCAAACTGCAAGTAGGTCGGATCGTAAAGTTGTTCGACAGTGCCATCTCCCCAATCGATCGTGAATGGTGTCTGGGGCACACCAGCCTCCATCGAGATCCAGAAGATGTACGGCTCTGTGATGTCCGGTCCTGATGCGTACGGCAACGCGGTAAACGTGAGAGCCTCTACAAGCGTCACCTGCAGCGGCTCGCCGTTAAGTTCTGCCAGCAATTCTTGTAGTACAAACGTTCTGCGGTATGTGGCATGTCCGGGCACGTTCAGCACGAGCGTATACGTCCCTTCGGGATTTCCCGAAAACGCAACATCATTCGTCCGGGCCGGCAGCAACCGGTTGTAAAGCGTATCGCCGCTTTCAACCACGTATGCGTGCGCCGCCGAAAAGGCCAGCCCGGCGCTGTCGGGTCGAAAAACCGAAAGTTTAAAGAACGGGTACGGCACGACGTTGACGCGGAACGATACGTATCCGAACTGTTCGGGCGTGTGAATGCCTACGGGCACAACTTCTACCTCTACCTGCGCAAGGGCATCGTCGCTCACGGCAAAGGCTACCGGCAACGGGTCGTCTACCCAGGAAGCCATGTCGGCCCCCTCCTTCGGCGTGGCATACACCACATCGCCGGCCGCATTGCTCACCAGGAAGTCAGTAAGCTCGTAGTTTCCTCCCGGCAGGGTCAAAGGCTCGCTGACATAGGCATCGCCCATTTTAAGGAGTGTGACTTGTTGCAAGGTATATACCTCATCGCCACTCACCCGGCGAATGCTGACGTACACCGAAGCACCCTGAGGCAGAGAGGCCAGCGTACGCCCGGCTGGATCGGTCACTACACCGGCGCTTAGCGTAAACCGTATCTTTCCGGGAACCGCCGGTTCGTTTTCCCGACAGCCCATCATCGTGACCGCCAGCGAAGCAACATAAAAAAGCCAACTAAGTTTTTTCATAAGGGTATTTTTTAGGGTTTAGCAATACAATACCGCAGAAGTACCGTCGGCACTTCCGGAAGGATCATTGCCCCAGAACAGGGGCTATTGCCTATGGCACACAGCCATTGACACGACGCGCCGCCCACAGCAGCAACGAAAAGGCGAACAGATTTTTTCCATAGACAGTGTTGTTAATTTACTTACATCGCAAATGAAAAGATCCCTGCGAAATCAAAAGAAAACAGACGCACTCCCGGGAACACACGATATCAGCCAAATCCGCGGGGAGTATATAAATATAGAAACTTAATATTGTATTCATAACCGTGTGCATCGAATAAATCTTCACCATACTATGCGTAAACATACCGACGGAATCACAACAAAAGGCGGTGTCAATTTCGAAACTTCAGTAGTATCTGGTATTGAGATGTCGCGTCTAATCTGACCAATGCTCCTGTGTGCGGCATAGAGCTCTGCTGAGATCCGCAATAAATTTCCGGTCGATAGGCCGGTATTCTTAGCCGACATCGATTTTCTGACTGAACCACCGCTGTACTCCCCTCCGCTTATCAACCATTTGGCTAGCGGTACGTTTCGCGTGATCTCCGCCGCCCCTGGAGCATGAAGCCGTCCAACAGTGCGGCGGGGTATGCCCACTCCGGGGAGTCTCGGGAACACAAAATGCCGACTGACGCAGAGAAGGTTATTGAGACTTTTTTTGAGTGTAAAAAATGTGGTTAGCTGTTCCTATTCTCAAAAGGAGGTCTTATCTTTCTCATGCAGCCATTGGCAAGGTTGGTAGAGCCAATGGGTGAGGCCGGGCATTTAAGCTGCCTATGCTTCGAAGTATCTATTCGGCGAAAATCCAAACCGCAACTTGTTGCTTCATTAGGTTATCTTTTATAGACAAGCGTATTTTTTAACGGCGTATTTGATGAAAAGAAAGCCCCTTCTCATAGTCTTGAGTGTATTTCTCTTTTTCAATGTCTGTGGACAAAATCAACGACTGGTTTTCCATCACATTACCAGCGAACAGGGACTATCACAAAATCATGGTATATGTATTGGCCAGGACCATAAGGGGTTCATGTGGTTTGGAACGAACAATGGTCTCAATAAATACGACGGAGAAAAAATAACCGTTTATAAAAATGATGCCGAAGATTCCAGTAGTTTGAGCAATAACATGATCACTGTGATCTATGAAGATAAAGATAAAAATCTGTGGATCGGAACGCGCGGCGGACTTAATTTATATAATCGGGATATGGATACCTTCACACGGTTTCCCCTGGGTCCTGATCACCCGGAAAGCCTGGTTTATACCATCCTCGAAGATAGCCATAAAGACCTCTGGATTGGTACGGCCGACGGAGTGTATGTTTTAAACCAGGAGCACAAAATCGAACACATCACCGACATTCCGACAACTTGTTTGTATGAAGACACGCAAGGCAATCTCTGGATAGGAGCACGTGCTCTCGGGTTGTATCTTTTTGATCGAAAAAAAAAGAAATTTAAGCACTACGAACAAACCCGAATCTCTTCCATAGTGGAAGATCGTTACGGAAATTTATGGGTCGCTACATGGGGTAATGGACTGGTTTTGTTTGACCGCAAAAAGGAAGCCTTTACCCTGGCTTACACACACGACTTTCGTCGCCCGGAAAGTATCAGTGCCGACATGATATATTCCATGTACAAAGATCGCAAGGGTAACATATGGATAGGAACAGAAAACAGAGGGCTGAATCTTTTTAACCCGATCAAAAGAACTTTTGAAACTTATGCGCACGACGTCGCGAACAGAAACAGCATCAGCAACAACACCGTTTCAGCGATCTACGAAGACCGCACGGGCACGCTGTGGTTCGGCGTGCACAGAGGCGGGGTCAATTATTGCAATCCACGGTTGGAAAAATTCCAACACTATCAACAGGAGCCTTGTTCTGCAGGTCTTAGTCATAACAATATTAAAGGTTTCTGTGAAGATACGGATGGAAAAATATGGATTGCCACCGACGGTGGCGGGGTTAACCTGTTTGACCCGTCTACAAATACATTTATATACTTTAGACATGATCCCAAAGATGCCAACACCATCAGCAGCAACGTGATCATCTGTGTGTACGAAGACCGTCAGAAAAATATCTGGACCAGTGCATACCTCGAAGGCATTACCAAGTATGACAGGAAAAACAATAAATTCACTCATTACAAACATGATCCTAATGACAAAAGCAGTTTAAGTCATAACAATGCCTGGGACATTTTTGAAGACAGTAAAGGAAATTTATGGATCGGTACCCACGTTGGCGGTCTTAATCTAATGGATAGAGCAAGTGGCCGGTTTACACAATATAAATTTGACGCGGACAATGACAAAAGCCTAAGCAGCAATGTAGTCACCGCTATTTATGAGGATAAAAATAAAAATTTATGGATCGGAACGGAGAGTGGCTTGAATTTATTTGACCCCGCCAGCAACAACTTTACCAGGTATTACAGTGACGATAGACCAAGAAGTCTGAGCAATAACAACATCCTTTCAATATTTGAAGATCTGGCTGGTAACCTTTGGATTGGTACAATGAATGGTCTAAACCTGTTTGACCCGCAAACTGGCACAGCCCGGGTTTTTACTACTAAAAACGGATTCCCTAACAACGTTATTCAATCCATTATTGAAGATGACCATGCCAACCTTTGGATAAGCACACTGGAAGGAATATTCAAATTTAATTATAAATCAAACAAGGTAAGGAATTACCAGGCCACCGATGGCTTACAAGGGAATGAGTTTATTCAAAATGCTGCGCTTAAAACCCGCGATGGCAAAATGATGTTCGGTGGAAATAATGGGTTTAACTTCTTCCATCCAGATAGCGTTAAAGACAATCGTGACATGCCCCCGGTCTACATCACCGGTTTTCAGCTCTTTAATAAACCGGTGGAGATCGGTGAAGATTCGCCTTTAAAAAAGCATATCGGTGAAGTAAAAGAAGTCACCCTTTCGCATAAACAATCTGTGTTCTCTTTTGAATTTTCGGTACTGAACTATATAAGTCCGGAAAAAAATCAATACGCCTATAAGATGGAAGGCTTCGATAAAGAGTGGATTTACGCGGGTACACAAAATTCGGCCACCTATACCAACCTCAATCCCGGAGAATATGTATTCAAGGTAAAGGCATCCAACAATGATGGCTTCTGGAATGAACAAGGCACTTCGATCGACATCACTATTCCTCCACCTTTTTGGCTTACGTGGTGGTTTAGAGCCCTCGTAGGGCTCGCTACAACGGGGGGAGTTCTCCTTTTCTTAAGAATAAGGCTTAATGTAATCACGAAACAAAAAGCAGAGCTGGACAAACAGGTAAAACAGCGAACGGCTGAGGTCATTGAACAAAAAGAGGCACTGGTGGAACAAGCCGTAAATATGCAGACGCTCAATAGCAAACTTCAGGCGCAAACAGAGTCTCTAAAAAGCATGAATGAAGTGCTTCAGCAACAGAAGAAGGAGATCATAAACAAACATGAAGAGGCAGAAGCGGCTCGCCAGGAAGCCGAAAAAGCCAATCATGCCAAAAGTATTTTTCTCGCCACCATGAGTCATGAGATCCGTACCCCCATGAACGGTGTCATCGGCATGGCTTCGCTGATGGCCGAAACCTCTCTTACACTCGAGCAACGCGAATACACCGCGATCATCCAAAGCTCGGGCGAAAATTTGCTCGGCGTTATCAACGATATTCTGGACTTTTCGAAGATAGAATCCGGTAAAATGGAGCTGGAAGAAAAAGATTTCGATTTGCGCACGTGTATAGAAGAGGTTTTGGATATGTTCGCCAGTAAAGCGTCCACGATAGGATTAGACCTGATCTATCAGATGGACACCGATGTTCCCGACCAAATTATCGGAGATAGTCTGCGACTACGCCAGGTACTTCTGAACCTTGTAGGAAATGCTATCAAATTTACACACCAGGGAGAAATTTTTTTAGGCGTTCATTTGCGCAAAAGAGAGGATGCCCTGCTAACCCTGGGATTTGACGTACGCGATACAGGAATAGGAATACCGGAAGACAAATTAAACCGTCTGTTTAAAGCATTTTCCCAAGTTGACGCTTCAACCACCCGCAAATATGGAGGCACAGGTTTAGGGCTGGCCATTACCGAGAAGCTCGTTGAGTTAATGGGAGGCCAAATATGGATAGAAAGCACGGTAGGGAAAGGCACTACATTCTTTTTCACGCTGTCGACAAAACCTGGTGAAAAATCGGCACAAACCTATGTTCACCATGATATGGCAAGTGTCGAAGGAAAAAAGGTTCTCGTGGTCGATGATAATCAAACCAATCGTTTGATGCTGAACAACCAACTGGAACATTGGAAACTTAAACCCATCTTAGCTTTTTCAGCAAAGCATGCATTAGAGATCTTATCGGAAAGTCCGGGCTTCGACCTGGTACTTACCGATATGCAGATGCCTGAAATAGATGGTCTTCAACTGGGCGAATCCATCCATGATCTATATCCGGGTCTTCCCGTAATTCTTATGAGTTCTATTGGCAATGAGCGAAATGAAAAATATCACCCCATTTTCTCTGTCGTATTAAGTAAGCCTGTGAAGCAGAACGTACTTTCCAAAAGTATTCTTATAAGTTTGCATAAATACGACAGCTCCGCATCCGACAGAAAAAACGGTCAGAAACTCCATGCCGATTTTGCCAAACAATACCCTTTGCATATCCTTATCGCGGACGATAATCCGATTAATCAGAAGCTTGCTGTTCGTGTATTGGCAAAACTGGGTTATCAGGCAGATGTTGTATCAAACGGAAACGAAGTGATCGAAGCATTTCTTAAAACGAAATACGATTTGATATTGATGGATATACAAATGCCTGGAATGGATGGCCTTGAAGCAACTCAAAAAATACGCACGCTTTCAGGAACACAGCCCTTAATCATTGCCATGACCGCCAATGCTATGCAGGGCGATCGCGAAATGTGTTTACAGGCGGGTATGAACGATTATGTAAGCAAGCCTATAAACCTGGATCAACTCGTAAGTACGCTTGAACGATGGGCCCAAACTTTTCAGAAATAATGCCCTCCAGAAAAAAAGTCCCTACTTAAGCTTGTTTTTACGAAGTGAATACTTATAAAAGTCTTCAACCTTTGTACGGGCCCAGGGTGTTTTTCGAAGAAACTTGAGACTGGATTTTACCGAAGGCTCGTGCATGAAGCAATTGATCCGGATCTCTTCGGCTAATGTTTCCCAACCATAACTTTCCACAAGGTGGGTTACTATTTTTTCTAATGTTAATCCATGGAGCGGATCATTCGACTTACCTTCGGGGGCCATACAATATTCCTCGCCATAAAGATACGTTAATTCGTTTCAAACTTCGGATAAACGATTCGAGTCATGCATAAAATGGTTTCGTTCGTCGGTTGTGCCTTTGATGGATTGATGTGACTACTCTTCTCCAGTCAACTGCGTTCTGGCTTTTTGAAGCGAGGCCTTCTGCTCCTCACTGATCGACGGATAGCTGATTTTGAGTTCTTCAAATTTTCCTGCGATTGCCGACGCGATGGCGAGGCGGGCGTACCACTTATCATCGGCCGGAATGATGAACCACGGCGCGTGATCTTGTGACGTGGCGTTGATGGCCTGCTCATAGGCCTCCTGGTATTCCTTCCAGTGACCCCGCTCCCCGATGTCGCTCATCGAGAACTTCCAGTTCTTGGACGGGTCGTCAATGCGCTCGAGAAACCGCTTCTTCTGCTCCTTCTTTGACAAATGCAAAAAGAACTTGAGGATCACGGTGCCGTTTTTCGACAGATTCTTTTCGAAGCGGTTGATCTGCTTGAAGCGATCCTCCCAGAAGTCGCCAGTAATATCGGCTATACTCCTGATGCCGGGAATATTTTCACGGAGAACATATTCAGGATGCACGCGCGTTACCAGCACATTTTCATAGTGTGATCGGTTGTGTATGGCAATCTCGCCGCGTGCAGGGAGGGCAAGGTAGTGACGCCAGAAGAAATCGTGCTCTAGCTCATAGCTTGTGGGTGCCTTGAAGCTTGTCACCTTCACGCCGAGCGGATTGAATCCCGACATGATGTGTTTCACGGCACCGTCTTTTCCGGCGGCATCCATAGCCTGAAAAATAATCAGTACGCCATAGTGATTGTGGGCATACAGTTTGTCCTGGATGGACGCGAGTTTTTTGCGGCTTTCATCGAGAAGCTCAATGCCTCGCTCTTTTGTGAGCTCCCCAGTATAGCCGGTATCAAAGTCTTCGAGCCTGATCTTTTTACCCGTCTTGACACGCAAGCTCTCAACAGAGACGATCTCTTCATTTTCTTTCATACGAAAAGATACAGATAATTGGTTAGTTCATTTATATCTTCACATTTTATCTACCTGCGTGACTCGCCTCCCTAGGTGGATATCCGTACATTTTTTTGAATGCGTATGAAAAGTGAGATAAATCCTCGAATCCAACTTCACGATAAACATCGACCGGCTTTTTCATGACTGTGGTCAATTGCTGATGGGCAAACGCTAATCGTTTCTTTGTAAGCCATTTTTGTGGTGGCATGCCGAACGTATTGCGGAAATCCCGATTGAAGGCAGAGGGGCTTCGGCCAGTGAAATAACTGAAATCCTCAATTGTTATGTTGAACATAAAATGCCCTTCCATAAATCTCGCAAGATCATTCCGGCCAGGTGTTTCAAAACTACCCAGGACGTTGTCAATCTGCGGAATAGTTTCCCGAAGAATCTGCAGCAATTCAAAAATCTTCTCTGCACTAGCTTCTTCCGTTAATTTCGTTCGCCGGTCATACAGGCTCACGAGTGATCTGTAGTTGCCATCCAGCAACGGATGACTGCTTATGCAAAGCGGCGTAATATCCATTCCCAAAACGGAAGGAATGATGTTCAATGGAGAATAAAACTCCTTGGCATTTCGTCTGGATAGCTGGACGGCCAGTGCCTTATATTGGACTCCATTCACGGCGCTATTCACCAACCTGACCACCTGATTGTGCGAAAGGATAAATGTACTTCCAGCATCAAAAGTGGTGGATCCATTAGCTTGTACAACCCTGGTTTGCCCTGCGATCACCCATACAAGCAGGTGATGCTCGAGCAAGGCTTCCGTATGATAGAATGTATCATGACTTAATGACATCTTGATATCAGATGAAATATGATAAGAGCTTGAATCCATTAACGTTGTTTGCGGATATGGTCGTGACTGGAGGATCGGTTTATGGATACGAATAATAAAGTTGATATTCATACCCATAAATTGATACTTCAAATTCTAAGCATTTAGGAATGGATAGTCAATGTATCCTTGCGCCCCACCGCCAAACATGGTTGCCCTGTCCGGCTGGTTGAGCGATGTATCTTTCTCGAACCGCTGTGGAAGATCAGGATTGGCTAAAAACAGAGTTCCAAAAGAAATAAGTTTAGCAATCCCTTTTTTTAGTTCTGCTTCAGCAGACGCTTTGTCATAACCACTGTTGGCAATAATCGAATGCTTAACCTGCTTTCCAAACAATTCAATTTCGTCGTCATTCGGATAGCTTGGCACCGGAAATGCAGCGCTACGCCTCATTAACTCTACATAGGTGAAATCCAATTTATTGAGCTCCCCTATTAAATACGTGAAGGTCTCAACAGGGTTATCAAACAAAATATCACCATAAGGGTGGAAAGGCGAGAGCTTAATGCCAACTTTATCACCGCCAACAGCAACGATCAATTCCTGCATCACCTCCAAAACAAAGCGTATTTTGTTTTCGATACTCCCGCCATACGCGTCGAATCTTTTGTTGGCGTTGTCTGCTAAGAATTGATTGGGTAGATAACCGTTCGCAGCATGCAACTCGACCCCGTCAAATCCAGCCTTGATTGCATTCTTTGCTGCCTGGCCATAATCCTTTATTATTTGTTTGATTTCCCCAACGGTCAACTCCCTTGGTGTTTCATAATCCTTAGGGCCCTCGGAAGTGAAATGCTTCATGCCGGTAATAGCAACAGCTGATGGCGCTACCGGTAGAATACCTTTCCGGTCAACCGAATGCCCCACCCTCCCTGTATGCCAAAGCTGCGCGATAATAATTCCACCGTTATCGTGCACAGCATTGGCAACTTTTCCCCAGGCCTCAATCTGTTCGTTCGTGAAAAGACCCGGTGTAAAGGGACTTCCAATCGCCTGTTCGCTGATGTTGATGGCCTCTGTAAATATTAGCCCTGCACTTACTCTTTGAGTATAGTATTGAACGTGGACATCACCCACGACTCCGTTTATGTCCGCGCGGCTTCTCGTCATCGCAGACATGGCCATCCTATTCTTCAGTGGCAGACTCCCCAGTTGGGTTTTATCAATAAGGTTCATAATTTCTTAGATTACAGTACTTGCTTGTTTAAAATATGTTTGCTTCAAAAATTCCTGTACCGATAAAGGCTTTCTGCCTAGAAGCATTTCCAGATCCGTCGACGAGGATTGAAACTCCCCAAGCTTGATTGCTTCTGAGATGGCGGAGAATATCTTGACGAGCTGAGTAGGCAAACCGCGTTTTTCCATCGTCTCGATATAGTCGGCTGTAGAGGGATTGACAGTTTTTATATCAACACCTGCCTGCGCGCTTAACACGCTGGCGATCTCTGCTAAGGACAGATTTTCAGTATTGCTGATATTGTACGCTTTATTAAGATGCCCGTCTTGCAGACAGACGTTGGCGACCGCATCGGCGATGTCCGTACGGCTTACGTAAGCTGCCCTACCCTCCCCGGCTGGCAAATAGATACCCGTTTCCATTACCCTGTCCCCGAAGAGTATCGGCAGCAGTTCCGCATACAAATTGTCTTTGAAAATCGTATAAGGAATGCCGCTTTTCCTGATAGTTGAGTCTGTTGCTTTGACGGATGATGAAACGAAATCGAATGGGGAGTTTCCTATGTCATTCCCATCAAAAAAACTGGTGTAAAGCAAATGTTTTACACCGGCTTCTTTAGCAGCGGTAATTACGTTGTCGTGCTGTTCGATTCTGGCAGTGAGATCTCTTCCTGAGACTAGGACTAATTTCTCAATCCCTGCAAAAGCTTTAACTAATGTCGGGTACCAGTCATAGTCAGCTACTCTTAGCGTGACCCCTTTTGCTTTTAAATCCTGTGCCTTTGACTCTTCCCTAATCAAGCCAATGATGTTGTTAGCGTCAACACCTTTATCCAGTAGAGAATTGACAATAGATCTCCCGAGGTGCCCATTTGCTCCTGTTACTAAAATCATTTTTTTAAAGTTTAATGTTGTTACTTAATCACGATGTAAAGTTTGTGTGCTGAAAGAGGATAAACTTGTATCAGATCACTGTTCTTGACTGATACCCCGGGGGATGGTTCCCCTTCCATTAGATTAATGAAAAATACGGGATGTTCAATTAACCTCTATGACGACCTTGCCTATGTAACCACCTTCTTCAGCGTACTTGTAGGCCTCTTTTGCTTGGGCAAATGGAAACACCTTACTGACTTCAATTTCCAGCCCGTCGGCGATAGCATTCAACAATAGATCGATATTCTCTTGCGACGGAGCGGTAAGCAGGGCAAGATGTTTTTTACCCCTAAATAAATTCACAACAGGTGTTGTGAGAATGTCAAGAGGTTTCGGAACAGGATTTAAAAACAATGCCCTTGGCTTCATGATCTGTTTTGCATTTTTATAACCCAGCTTTCCTGACAAATCAACAATCACATCATACGTAGTTCTTTGAGAAAGAACATTCTCGTTTTTGTAATCTACCACTGCATGGGCGCCCCAGCGCTTTGCGAAGCCTATGGCATTTGTCCCGGTAACTGCCGTGGTGTTGGCGCCCATACGTTTTAGTAGCTGCAATAAAAACATGCCGAAACCACCACCGGCGCCATGGATCAAAATGTGAGAATTTGAATTGACTCCACCCATTTTCTGCAAAGCTGTAACAGCGGCAGCACCGACCGTAGGAATAGACGCAGCTTGATTAAAAGTAATGTCGGCTGGTTTTTTCCAAACAGATGTCGGGGAAACGGCAACGTATTCGCGTAAGGCTCCATCCTTCATATTGTTTTTCACCATACCAAAAACTTCATCTCCCTTCTTGAAGTTAGCTACCGCTGGCCCGGCATCTTCAATAATTCCAGCAAAATCAGTTCCCGTGTGCCGGGGAAATTTTGCGCCGGACATTAGCTTCATTTCACCTTTTCTGATTTTCCAATCCAAGGGATTAATTGAAACAGCTCTTACCTTCACCAAAATTTGATCAGGTTGAATAGCCGGCTTTGGCTCATCCTGGGTTTGTAACACACCAGTGTCCCCAAACTCTTTGTATGCAATCGTTTTCATCTGCGCGTATTCAATGTTTAATGAATATGCTACAAAGATGGCCGGCTTCAGGCTAATAGACTTGTATCAGATCACTGTTGTGTTTCAAGGCGATGGGCGGCATGCCAAACATTTCATGCATATACTTGTTTAATTGGGGTAAATCGTAAAACCCCGTGTCATATGCGATATCTGTAAGCCCTTTGTCTTTTTCCGAAAGCGTTACATAGATAGCCTGTCGTAATCTCGTCCACAGTAAATATTTAGACAAGCTGCTGCCGGTCTGCTCTTTGAACAACGACGCTAAGCGAGAAGGGGAAAGAAAAACCAGGTCAGCGAAGGTCTGTGGATTTATATCTCGTTCAAAGAAATTACTTCTGATAAATTCCACCATTGTTGTTACCCTTTCATCATACTGTATTGTTGGAACTTTTGAAAGCAACGCGCTGATGACCGTGTTTATATCAAAATGGTTTGTTCCCATTTTAAAAAAAGCATCTATTTCGGTTCTTGAATTAAAAATGATGTAATCTTGATTTGAAGCGAAGCTTCGGGCAAGTTCCAGGCCAATACTTGAATAAGGCTCTATATTTAGAACACTTAACGTCCCCTGTTCCGCTGTACATAAATGCGCAACGTGTGGTTTAATCAAAAATCCATAGATGTTTTTACACAACTCGCCACTAATAGTTGAAGTAAACGGATAGTCGTTTGACAACACAATCTGATAAGCCGAATGTTTATGAATCTCCACGGTAAGATTGCGAGCTGTAAGAGCAAGAATAAATGGATTGGCTGGTTGTTTTTTCATTTGAACGTATTCTGTAAAAGCAGTTTCAAAGTATTGATAAATACAGAGAATTCGCAACAAAGGTTAATGACATTTTAAACAAGTAGAATTAAAATTCTGAGCAAAGTAGATTGGAATTTGGAGCAAAATAAATTGATATTTTGAACAAACCCGTTTTGTGGGATGGAAGCCTTTGAAATAGCTCAATACGCTTTCGTTGCCAGGACTATTCGCGACCGTTCCAGTTCATGGGCTTCCTCGCAGCAACTGCGGTAACAACCGCTCAATCGCCACCCAGGTTGACACGTCTATAAAAACAGCAAAAAATATTTAAGGAGCTATAAAAATTGCGCCGGGCAGTTAGGTGAGTAGCCGTATTTCGACTTACTTTGAATACCTAATTCTTGACTTATGTCATCATCACATACAGATGCATCCCGAAGCAGTCTTGTAAAAGCTATTTTGATCACAGGTTTCATTGCCGGTACGTTAGATATAGTAGCTGCTTGTGTTAATGTATACATTACTTCCGGCACTGATGCGGTGATTGTTCTGCAATATATCGCCAGTGTATTTCTGGGCAAAGAATCCTATGCGATGGGTCTCGTTTCAGCATTGCTAGGCTTGACCGTGCATTATGCAATTTCGTATGGCTGGACGAGTCTATTCTTTCTGCTTTACCCTAAGTCGAAATTTCTTTCCGGCAATAAAGTGGCGGTTGGATTGCTGTATGGATTATTTGTCTGGCTGGTAATGAATCTTGTTATTCTCAAGCTTATCGGATTGGACAAGGGGTCCTTTAATTTGCTCCAGGCTACAATTGGTTGTGGTATATTAATGTTCTGCATTGGCTTACCCATAGCATGGGGTGCGAATACGTATTACAACCACCGATGACTAAGTCTTGTCATGTACCTGTTCCATTGGCTACGGGCCGGGTGTTTAGAAATACAGGGGATATTCGTTTCGAACATCTCGAACCCGTTATGCTGCGGCAAGTTCGTTCGCTATAATGAAGCGCAAAATATGAAGACGGACAACAAATACTGCCCGATCGAAGCTCTCAGATGCTTGAGCGCCATGGATACATTGTTTTCAACGGTGTGTGGGGCAATTTCCAGACGCATGGCGATATGTTCGGCCGAAAGCCGTTCTTTCCACCGGAGTTTGAAAATGGTTTGGCACTTCTCCGGTAGCTGAGAAAGACTGGTATCGATGACGTTTTCAAGATCTTGCAAATCCTGCCATTCTATTGTCGAATTATCATGCAGTGATGCCGAGAACAGCGCCAGATCCGCGGCGTATGCTTTTCGGGCCTTCTCAGACCGGATCACATTCAACATCGCATGACGTGCCGATACCAGCAAATAACGCTTTAATGAGCTATTGATTTTAATCACACCACGTTTTGCCCACAAGTAATAAAATACCTCCTGTACGATCTCCTTACTCTCTTCGACTTTGTGAAGGCTATTGTAAACGGAATCGAAGATGCCTTGGCTATGCCGATCGTAGATCGCCTGGAAGGCCATCTGATCGCCCTTTTTGATGAGCGCCATCAAGGCGCCATCATCATATGCTATATAGCGGTCTGGCTTCAACTTTACTGGTTTGGGCAGGTGGTACTCGTTTACCTAATCTGCAAGTTAAAAAAATCGCTCACAAATTCATGATCCGACACCGATTCACAGGCGCACCTCAATTGCAAACGTAGCCAAAACGAGGTTCCCTACGTTTTTGTATTTTTTTTGAAAGAAATCGCGAATCAGTCGGGAGTTCGGCGCCAGTTCGGTGCCTTTATAGGTAAGGGAATAGTTGTCCCCAAGCCTAAACCCTGTTATGCATCTATGAGCGAAAGTGAATTCAGCGACCTGATCAGACGTTATCAGTCGGATACCTGTACCCCACAGGAAAGAGCGCTTGTTGAAAAGTGGCTCGAAAACCGTACTGAAAGCAATCAGTCAGAAAAGATTCCTCCGCAGGAACGTAAAGAGATATTATCCGACATCTCGATAGCGCTGTTTGAGAAGATCACAGCAGCCAGGGAGCAACAGAACACGCTGACGCCATGGTGGCGAATGGCGGCCGTTTTTGCATTGGTAGCCGTATCAATGTATTTTTTGTGGCATGTAGCCTATCGGCCGTCGGCTGCCGAGCCAGAAATCCTTCACGCCTCAACCTCGGGTAATGAAGTGCGCAAAGTGATGCTGGCCGACGGTACCATTATCTGGCTAAAAGGTAACAGCTCTGTCTCCTATCCAAACGAATTTTCCGGCCGCGAACGCAACGTCACCCTTAGCGGTGAAGCCCTGTTTGAAGTGGCAAAGGATGCCGCACATCCCTTTATTATATCCTCTGGCGAGTATAAGACCACTGTTCTGGGTACCAGTTTCAATCTTAAGGTAACACCCGAAAACGTCGAAGTATTGGTGCTCACCGGCAAAGTTGCCATCACGTCCAGCCGGCGGACGGACCGGATTATTGTAATGCCCAATCAAAAAGCGTCCTTCAGCGGCGTAAACGAGCAACCCGAAAAAGCACAGGTCAAAATAGCGGAACAACAGCAGGTGATCGACCGAACGGAGTACGATATGAATTTCCGGGATACCCGCATGGATGAGGTCATCAAGAGAATTGAGAAGAAGTTCGATGTTTCTACTGCCTTACAAGAGGGTACGTTGGCGAACTGCATTATCACGATCGATCTCACAGATCAGTCGCTCGACCGGACATTGGATATGGTCTCTGCCATTCTGGGATTCACTTATGAGATAAATAACAAAGATATTTCAATTCGCGGCGACGGCTGTGAAGCAATAAATAATGCCTATAACCTTAAACCATAAAAATGCATATGCGCGCATATTCTCGTAGCCATTCACCATAACGATAAAAAAGCAGGGGTGTTGGTACCACCCCCGCTTGTCTCTCGCCCGTGCAAACCCCGACCAGGTCGGGAATAAAAGGGCAAATAGTCTCTTTCAATTTCTTGAATTCAACAGCATAAATATATGGAAAAAACCTCTACCAGGTATGATTTACCTGCCGTAGTAAGGGCGTGCTGGCCATGCAGTGCCCACTCAATAAAGGCGGATCGGATAGTAAGAATTATGAGAATAGCGATGGTACAGGTTACGGTTGCGCTGACCTTCTCAGTATTGGCAATCGCGCATCCAAACCATGCACAGGAAGTGCTTAACCGGGAAGTGTCACTTACGCTGAGCGAAGTAACACTCGAGAAGGCGTTGATGAAGATTGAATCGACGGCCCATGTGCGTTTCGGCTATAGCCGTAGCAAGTTGAACCTCGGGTTAACCGTTTCCGTTACAGCGTCTAATAGAAGGCTCGGGGATTTACTGGATTCGCTGCTTTCTCCGCACAAAATACAATACAGCGTACAGGCCGAGGGAGATTACATCATCCTCACCGGCAAATCATCCGTCGACACCACGAATGAGGCTTTCATAATGCAACAACCATCCGTTGCGGTCACCGGTAAAGTGACCGATTCACAAGGTGTCGGTCTGCCGGGTGTGAATGTGCTCGTGAAAGGGACTACCAACGGGGTGACGACAAACGCCGGCGGGGAGTATACCATCGACGCCATACCGGGCGATGTGTTGTTGTTTTCCTTTATCGGGTATAAAGCGCAGGAGGTGAAGATTGAGCAGCAAACAATTCTCCATGTTACGTTAATCGAAGATGTCACCACCCTTCAGGAAGTCGTCGTAACCACCGCGTACGGGGTCGAAAGAAAATCGAAGGAGATTGGCTATACGGTTACAAAAGTTGCCGGGACAGAAGTGAATAAAGCCAACTCCGGAAGTCTGTTAACGGGCCTCGTCGGGAAAGTGGCGGGGCTCAGCATTACAACGCAGAGTTCGGATATGACGCCCCAGATGCGAATCCTCTTGCGCGGTGTCCGGTCGTTTGGCGCCAATACCAATAACCAGCCTTTATTTGTCTTCAATGGTGCTCCGCTTTCGTTCGGCAGTGATCAGACCGCGGCTTCGCAAGCCCTGGACTTCATCAACAACCTTAACCCGGCCGATATTGAAGACGTAACGATATTAAAAGGCGCAAACGGTACCGCGCTGTATGGCCCGGAAGGTGTCAATGGCGTGATCATCATCACGACAAAGAAAGCCGCGCTAGGCTCACCGGTGATCAACTTCGCCAACAATACTTCGATTCAGATCGTCGATTTCAGGCAAGACTACCGTCAGCGGCGATTCGGCCTTGGAAGCGGCCTGGTAGATAGCGAAGGCAATGGCATCTATGATCCCATGGGTAGTTACAGTTGGGGACCGGCATATGACGGCAGCGTGGTGCCTATCGGCTATCCGGATGAAAATGGAGACTTACAGTATATAACATACGACTATAAAAAAGATTCAAGAAAATTCTTTGAGGCCGCGCTGACCAATAGAACCAACCTGTCCTTTTCGCAGGCCGATGTGAGTTCTTCCTATTACCTGGGACTGGGCTACGTGAAACAAACCGGGCTCCTTCCCGACGACAGGCAAAATCAGCTGAATGTATTGTTGACAACGACCAAAAAGATCGGTAATGCCGTAAAGATCCAGACCAACTTCAACTATTCGAGAGTGGATAGTGACCGGGGTAGAAACCTGGAAGCTACAATAAAAAGTATTCCCAATTTTATTCCCTTATTAGATTACCAGGATTGGCAACATGGATACTGGGCTAACCACGACCGGTATTACAAGGGCATCAGTCCATATGAAGAGCTTGCCAATAACCGTTCGAAGGCTACCACCCACTCGCTGAACGGTAACCTGACTTTCGACGTAACTCCCGTTCACTGGCTTACCATTACCGAACGTCCAAGTGTAAATTATACAGCTGCCTATATAAAGACTACCGGCAGGGCCGTGAGGTTTGCAGATTTTGTCACGGACCCTCAGAAGCTTTATGATATCGGTGCCACCACCTCAGAGCTGATGATCAGCAATACCTCCGTAAACAATGATTTTATAGTGTCGACCGTTCATAAAGCCGGTGATTTTCTCATTCGGACGAACGTAGGGAATACTGTTCGTCAGAATTATATCAAGGAAATGCGGGCTGGCGCGCAGCTCGCGGGTAATGTATTCAACCTGGCTTTTAGCGTCACACCCGTCCAGGCATCCGAGAGTGCCATTCTGTCCAGAACAACATCGGCCTTTGGTAGAGTTTCCGCCGGATACAAGGATATGATTTTCGCTGAGGTCACCGGCAGGAACGAATGGGATTCCAAACGCGCGAAGGTTGCCCGGGGAAAAGACTTCTATGCCAGCGTCAATACATCGATCCTGCTCAATCAGATGGTGCCCGTTCTCAAAGAACTGAAATGGCTAACGTCTGCCAGGCTCAGAGCGTCGTTTGCCAAATCGGCGAACATGAACATCACGCCCTACCAGTCCGAACGGATCTTGTACCTGACGGATGGATACCCCTATTTAAATGCCGATCAGTCCAACTATGTATATGGCTACGGCTTCCTGGCGGACAACAACCCCAATCCCTTGCTGGAACCCGAGAAAGTTTTCTCGCAGGAATACGGCTTGAGCCTGGGCTTCAAAAACATTCTGACAGCAGACTTCACCTATTACTACCAGTTAAACAACTCGGTCATTCTCAACGTGGCTAACGCCTGGCTGAGTGGATTTCCCACGACCGACAATGCCGGCAAGTTCGAGAATCACGGCGTGGAACTTGAGCTGACGATCAACCCGATAAAGCTTGGGCGTGATTTTTCAATCTCCGCCAAGGTTACCGGTGCCATCAACAATAACGAAGTACTATCCCTGACGCCGGTATACAACGGCATGTTTCCCGTTGATGATCCGGGCGGACAAAAATACTTTGCAAGACCGGGGCATAGTGCGTATGAATTTGGCATCACCGACTGGCGGCGCGATCCGCAGGGACGCGTCGTTATTGATAAAAACAATGGCTTTCCCATCCAAGCAGATTATGGAGAATATCAAATTGGCGGTAATACGTTGCCACGATATTCTTCATCGCTTTCGCTGACTTTTAACTGGAGAAAATTCGGCATGTCTGCCCTTCTTGACTACGTAGGCGGGTATAATCACATGTTTTCCACTTCAGGCGGCTTCTTTATGGGAACGGATCCGCGCACTACGTATAACGATCGAAAGCCATTCGTTTTTCCAAATTCTGTTTACATGGATGACAACGGGAATTACGTCGAGAACACGGATATAAAGGTTCAAAGTGCGGGCCAGGATTTGTACACACGGTATTCGACCCGGAATATTTATGGTTTGTCGAGTGGTGCCTTTCTCAAGCTCAGGCAGGTGTCGTTCGAATACAATCAGCCCATCAAGTCCACTTCGATCAAGTATCTCACTGCTACCCTGTACGCACGAGATGTGTTTTCGGTATACCCAAGCTCCAACGTGTATGGCGATCCCAGCCTGGTGCGCGGCCCGGGCTACCGCGATTTTATAACAGCGGGCAACAATGCATCCGGTGGCAACTCCGATGAATCCGTACTACCGGGTACCGTACTCTTCGGCCTGAGTCTCTCGGCTACATTTTAAAACCATGAATTCTTTAAATCGCTTTTGATGATGAGAAATAAAATAACTTCAATTATGACCGCTGCGGTTTTAATGCTCGGCATGGCGGCATGCGATAATTGGCTCGATGTCAATTACGATCCGCGTAATTTAACAGACAATAGTGCAACCGTCGAAGTCATAATGCCCCCGCTACTGGAGCGATGCGCCAGCGTTGGCGGTCCGTGGGTCATTCACCATTGGATGGGCTATTGGAGCCATTGGAATATGACTGAAAACTATGGGGCCGTGAACTACAAAGATGTTCAGGCTACGGGCGCGTTTTACTTTAATGCAATACCTCCGGCGGAGATTCCATACCTGGAGAAAAAAGCCAAACAGTCCGATCAGCTGTTCTACTGGGGTATTGCCAAAGTAGTGAAGGCCCTCAAGTGGAGCCAGGCAGTGGATCTGGTCAATAACATGCCGTATGAAGATGCCTATAATATAAAGATACTTCAGCCGCGATACAGCCAGGGCGAGGCAATCTACGAAGATCTGATCAGGCAACTGGATTCGGCTACTATACTGATAAAAACGGCGACAAGTCTCCAAAGTGCAGACATCATCAATACCGACATCATGTTTCATGGCGACAAAGTCAAATGGGCAAAACTCATCAACACGGTAAAATTAAGATTACTCATCCACCAGGCTAACCGCACTGACCGGCAGCAATATATTCTGAGCGAAATTCAAAAAATCGTCAGTGAAGGATCCGGCTTTCTGGGAAGTGGGGAGGATGCCTCCGTCAACCCCAACTACAGCACAGACCGCCACAAAGTGTCCCGTTATTTTGGATCGTATTCCAGTCATAATTTTCAGTGGGGTGGCGGGTTTTACGATGCGCAATATCAGTTTACATCCACACAAGTAGCGCACGCCAATGTGTATGCACTGGAACTGCTCAAGTCGGACAACGACCCCAGGATCGGCTTGCTCTATAGCACTGTCGATACCCCGTTTACCCCGGGCGATCCAGAACCGTTTACTCAATCAGCTCCACTCGAATTCAGAGGCAATCAATTTGGCCTGTATGTCGATGCCCTCACATACCCGTATCAGGACATGCTCCATGTCTCGGCTGTTGGAGGCTCCAGAAACATAGCCGACGTAAACCCGTCGGCGCAAGGGATTATCAAGGGCAGAAACATGAGCGACTGGGTGCTGACCAGTGTGGAAAGCATGTTTTTGCAGGCAGAGGCTGTACAGCGAAGCTGGATCGCGGGCGACGCGGAACAAGCTTATCTGGACGCCGTAAATGAATCTTTCCGTTGGCTCAATGCTGGAGGCAATTCCAGCGATCCTTCGCTTTCCGATGACATTTTTGCCACCTGGTATACGGACCAGGTTTCGTCCGGCAATGAATGGGTCAGTTGGGAGGCGGCGCCCGACAAATACAAATTATTGATGTACCAAAAGTACATGGCCCTGAATGGAATAGAATCATTGGAAACCTGGAATGACTACCGAAGGAACGGTCGATTCCCCGATGTTCCTTTATCGGGAGCTTCCAACCGGGTAAGCGACGAGATTCCTTTCCGATTGCTGTACGATCAGAATGAATATCTATACAACGCCAATAATGTCAATGCACAAGGGGCGATCGATATGTTCTCCAGTAAAATTTGGTGGATGCCGGATTGATCGCGCTGATATTCCTTTGATCGATACCGTCAGCAGGCTGCCTCCGCAGCCCGGCCTTTCCACCTTATAAAAAGAAATTTAAATGAACTTATATATCTCTATGGCATGCCTGTGCCTTGCGGGCTCGGTATGTCTCGTCAATCGCGCGGAGGCGCAAATGATTCCGCTCAATCCCGCCGTTACCGTCGGCACGCTGCCCAATGGTTTTACGTATTACATTCGAAGGAATACAACGCCGTCCGGACGGGTTACGATGTACCTGGCCAACAAGGTAGGCTCGATCCTGGAGTACGACGATCAGCAGGGGCTCGCTCATTTTATGGAGCACATGAGTTTCAATGGTACAAAGCACTTTCCCAAAAATCGGTTAGTCGAGTACCTGGAGCAGGCCGGCGTTCGGTTTGGTGCCGATCTAAATGCTTATACGAGTTTCGATGAAACCGTTTACCAATTGCCCCTGCCCCATCATAAAATTTGTAACTTTCGTCGCAGCGATGACAATAAAGAAGGATTAAAAATAAAGCGCCATGCGAAAAACACTCATTCTCATAGCAGTTGTTCTCAGTATTCCTTTGCCCGGCGGGGTGATATGGGCGCAAAGCGTCTTGTATAAAGGTATCTTTCCGTTAAGCGAGGTAACATTATTGGATGGACCTTTTAAGCATGCCCGTGATCTTAACCTCCAGGTAATTCTACAATACGATGTAGATCGCTTGCTGGCGCCGTTTTTAAAAGAAGCGGGCCTGCCTCCGAAAGCGCTGAGCTATCCGAACTGGGAGGGGTTGGATGGACATGTCGGCGGACACTATCTGTCTGCATTGGCCATGAATTACGCAGGCACCGCAAACGCTGCTTGCAAGAAGAGAATGGAGTATATAATCGATGTTCTTAAAACGTGTCAGGATTCCCATACAAAGCATCATGCTGTGTGGGGCGCTGGTTATGTAGGGGGTGTGCCCCATAGCCAGGAAATCTGGTCAACGTTAAGTACCGGCGATTTCAAAGCTTACCGTGCAGCCTGGGTGCCGTGGTATAATGTGCATAAGATGTATGCCGGGTTACGGGACGCGTGGATATATGCCGGAGACGAGGATGCCAGGCGTCTGTTTTTAACGTTTTGCGATTGGGGGATAAAAATTACAGCCTCGTTGACGGAAGCGCAAATGCAGACCATGTTGGATATGGAGCATGGTGGCATGAATGAGATTTTTGCAGATGCATACCAGATCTCGGGGGACGTCAAATATCTGACGGCCGCAAAACGTTTTTCACACAAGGCCCTTCTGGATCCCCTATCTTCGGGCATCGATAACCTCGATAACAAACATGCCAATACCCAAGTGCCGAAAGCTATTGGTTTTCAGCGCATCGCGGAACTTACGCAGGACAAACAATATTCAGATGCCGGCCGTTTCTTCTGGGAAACTGTTACCCAGAATCGATCGATCGCTTTTGGCGGCAACAGCCGCCGAGAATTTTTTCCCGCGATAGCCTCCTGCGAGGATTTTGTACATGATGTAGAAGGGCCCGAGACCTGCAACTCGTATAATATGCTCAAGCTGACCGAGGATTTGTTCCGTGTACATCCGTCGGCGGAATATGCGGACTACTATGAGCGAACGTTATATAACCATATTTTGTCAACGCAGCATCCCGTTAGCGGTGGGTATGTTTACTTTACACCCGCCCGTCCGCGACACTACCGCGTGTACGCTACGCCCAATGAAGCGATGTGGTGTTGCGTGGGTAGCGGCATGGAGAATCACGGCAAATACAATCAGTTTATTTACACCCACAACAACGATTCATTGTTCCTGAATCTGTACGTCGCGTCGGAATTACACTGGGCGGAGAAAGGTATCCGGATTCGTCAAGAAACAAACTTTCCGTATGCGCAACAAACCCGGTTGAAGGTTACCGAAGGAGCATCGCATTTTACCTGGATGGTACGGTATCCTTCGTGGGTAGACGAAGGTACATTGAAAATCAAGATTAATGGAAAAAATGTTGTGTATACGGCCAAACCATCATCGTATATCGCGATTAATCGGAAATGGAAAAAGGGCGATGTCGTGGAAATCCAGCTGCCGATGCATCGTCGGATTGAACACCTGCCCAATGTCCCCCATTACGTGGCCATACTTCATGGCCCCATCCTGCTTGGCGCAAAAACCGGTACCGAAGATTTAAAAGGTTTAGCGGCGGACGACAGCCGTTGGGGCCATATTGCGAACGGTGAGCGGCTTCCGATCGACAAAGCGCCGATCATTATCGAAGACGATCTCCCCGAGATGGTCAATAAGCTCAAGCCGGTATCGGGAAAGCCCTTAGCCTTTACGACGTCCGGATTAAACACCATTCATGCTGCCGACGTCGTGTTGGAACCGTTCTATCAAATTCATGATTCCAGGTATATGATGTACTGGCTGGCCTTGACTCCTCGTCAGTATCAGTCATACCTCGATTCATTGGGCAGGTTGGAAAAAGAAAAACTAACCGTACAAAAGCGAACAATCGACTTTGTCGCACCGGGTGAGCAACAACCCGAAGTGGATCACGCCATGGAAAGCGATCAATCGCGAGCAGGGTCTACACATAACGAATTTTGGAGGGATGCTGAGGATGGAGGGCATTTCAGTTATCAGCTCGCGACAGGAAATGAAAAAGGGCTGAGTCTGATGGTTCGATATTGGGGAGCAGAATGGGGAAACCGAAAGTTTGAAATTTATATCGACAACGAGAAATTGATTACAGAAGATAACACCGGGAGGTGGAATCAATCAAAATTCACTGACATGGTGTATGCTATTCCTGATTCGATGATCCTGGGCAAGAAACATATCCGGATAAAGTTTCAATCACTGCCGCAAAACTCGGCCGGCGCCGTTTATTATGTGCGCTTGCTCAAGGAAGGTGGACCGGATAAGTAATCCACAGGCATCTAGTTTTCCTCCCTATGCCCCTGTATTCTGAAAAAATCGAAATCAACGCTTCCGCCCACATGTTGGCTCGCATACTGAAAGATTCCATAACGGTATCCCATAAAATGAGGCAATGTATAGCTCATTTTAAGTTGCGCCCCGATCGTCATCCACGACTCTCCGTCCAGGCTGTAAAAGAATGACGCGGTATCGTTTCGTTCGTTAAAGACACATTCGATTTTCAGGAAGACAGCATTAAGCCTGAGCGGCAGGCGGGCTATTTCAACCGGCCTTTCTGTTTCAGCGCTGACCATGACAATACTCTTCGTACCATTGCTCATCTTCACCCCGACAAGCCCATATCGCTTCTGCAGCACAGCCAGGCCGGCAAAATCACCATCCTTCATGTTCGATACATCGAGAAAGGTTATGCCGGAGCACGCTGGGCCGATCGTACGCTGCGTAAGGGTGTTCCGCGCCTGAAGAAAAGAAGTATCTATCCTACCCGTTGTGAGACGTAGATAACCAGGTCTCGCGGCGAGAGACCAAAGCGTATTGTCGGGATTGTGGTTCCATTGCCAGACGAGCGGCAACGGCCGATCGAGTTTTCTTCTGTTAAACTCGTCGGAAGCAACGATGCCGGGTACGAGGCCCCGGCTGGAAGGAAGATTGAGCTCTACAGGCACCTTGCCCTTTTGCCCTAGTATAGGCCAGCCGTCAACCCATTGTACCGGCACCAGGTAAGGAATGCGCCCCACCGCACCAAAGTCGCGAAACAAATAGGCATACCAGTTGCCGTCGGGCGTATCGATCAGGCCGCCTTGCGCCACGCCAAGATCTTGCAAGGCCAGGCGGCCTTCATACGGGCCGGTTATCTTGTCGGCGCGATGAATTACCACCGTGCGCATCCCACCTTTCGGCCAGGTAATGTTAAACAGGTAGTATTTGCCGTTCACTTTGAACAACTGCGAGCCTTCCGCTTTCAGGCCGACATCAGGACCTGCCGGTGCGCTGGCGTCTTCTATGATCACCTGCTCGGTTGTGCCGGGCTTTATACCCGAAGCATCGGCTGTAAGTTCCACCAGCCGCAGCGTACCCACCCCATAGACGAGGTACACGCGTCCATCGTCATCAAAGAAGAGTGTATGATCGTGATAGGACGGTTTGAACGACGAAACTTTCCACGGGCCTTTCTCGATGTTACGCGTTGTAAAAATATAGGTCTTCCCCGTGGTCTGCGCAAAGGTCGTAACGTAGTAGGTACCGTGGTGAAACCGCATGCTGCTAGCCCACGATCCCCTGCCGTACGAATTTTTGCCGTCGACCAGATTCAACGCGTCGATGTCCGCCAACGTGTCATAGGCATAGTTGACCAGCTGCCAGCTCACCAGGTCTTTCGACTTCATGATGGGTACGCCCGGACTCATGTGCATGGTGGTACTGCTCATATAGTACACATCTTTCACGCGAATTATGGACATATCCGGCACGTCCGCAAAAACTACGGGATTGCGCGCCTTCCACGACTGTGCCCCTGCCAAGAAGGTAATGCACTCCAGGAGAGGCACCAGCAGTACCAGGAGAAAATTCCGACAGGAAGAAAGAATGACATGTTTCATCAAACGCAAAAAATTTTAACCCCTTTCCTTGATCCGAAGCAACGTAAATGATCCCGCCGGTGCATTGTACTCAAATGTCCGCGTTATTTTCAACGTGGATTCGACAAACATCACAGGGTGCTGATCGTCGTATGAATTTTCCTTTTCCGGAGGCCCCTGCAAGACTGTTTGATGCGCGGTGGAGGTAATGCCTTTGAAGCCCGACAGGTCGATCTTCATAACCTTCGCATCTTTTCCTGCATTCGCTGTTATTAATTGTTCTAAATACAATTTATCACAATTAATATCACAAAGTCAAGTAGCAATAGAGATGCAGAATCCTGCGCTGAGTACAGGGCCAATTGATGCCGGCCAGTACCGGCTATGCCTCGTTTACGATCATTCGAGAACCATGACAAATCCGCCATTTACCGGGAGCACAAGATCCCGCTTCCTCCCCTTCGAAACGTTAAATTCATCTTTTGAAAACAGGGACCCATTTCGCCCCTCGGTGTAAAGTGTGGCCTTACTTTTTTTGAATGGAGCCAGATCGAGATTTATCTTCCGCCCGGTGGTATCTCCATTAATGCCCGCAATGTACCAGCGATTACCACTTCTTCTGGCAATCACAACATACTTTCCGGGATAGCCGTCTATGAAAGTTACGTCATCCCAATGGTCAGGCATGGTTCGCAGGAAATTCTTTACGTCATCCGGCACTTCTGCCATGCCCTCCGGCGACTCCGCATAGTGCTGAATCCCCGACAAAAACAAAACCGACAACGCGAGCTCGAATGCAGCCGAAGTTTTTCTTGTACATTGACTATGGGTGAGCTTATGCAAGTTCATGGGCGTGAAGTCCATGGGATCATAGGCATTGCGTGTAAAGGGTAGCATGGCGCAATGATTCGCTTGCACGTCGGCATGATGCTGGCTGAACGTGACCATCTCCATACCCATTACTGCTTCTGCCGAGACCAAATTAGGATAGGTGCGATGCCAGCCTCTTGGAAGCGTAGCGCCGTGAAAATTCACCAATAATTGATACGCTGCCGCATCTTTTAAAATATCCAAATAGTATTTCATTACGCTTTGACCATCGCCGCCGAAGAAATCCACTTTTATACCTTTAATACCCATCCCCTGAATCCGTGTAAATTCCTTTACCCGGTCTTCATGCGAAAGGAGAAGATTTTTGGGATGATACTCCACCGTATTCCAGTCTCCGGCCGAGTTATACCAAAGTATAAGCCCAACATTCTTTTTTACAGCGTAATCGCTTAAAACTTTTATGCTGTCATATCCGATCTTTGTATCCCAGTCGACGTCGATCAGACAATACTGCCAATGCATCTCCGCGGCATAATCGATATATTTTCTTTGTTCACGAAAAGTAATATTTTCATCCTTGCTGTTGATCCAGCTCCAGCTGGCTTTCCCGGGCTTTACAAACGATACATCTTTTAGCACGTTTGCCGGCGCGAGGTCTGTACCGAGAGTAGATTCCATGATACTTTTAAGACTACCCACCGCAATAATTCTCCAGGGAGTATACCAGGGCTGATTGTTCACCGGTAGATAACCGCCGCCCGTATACACCTCTTTGGGATCGGGCATGCCTATGTGATAGATACTGCTCAGGGAGTCGTTCAACAACCTGCTGGCGCAGTAGTGTTCATCTACACCGGTTTCGGTTATCAACGCCCAGATGGCATTTGTTTTGAAAAGGGCCGGGAAGACCCACCCGGAATGAAAAGAAGGCATTGTGCCTGCCGGTATATCTTGTTTGTAATGCTCCTCGTAGCTCGGATAAGTGTGATTCCATCCCTCCTTGGCCTTGCTCATGGGTTGTAGCCATGCCCTGGCCGCTGTGCTGAAGTGAAAGGATGTGGCTTCGCGTTCGATGACCTGTTCCTGATTGACCCAGGGGAAATAATATCGAAAGGCAAGACCATCGTCCGACATCCGGAAGATAATATCCATCTGTTTCCCCTCCGTATTTGCAAATGAAGCTGTCAACTGCTTCGCCTCATAGTGAATGTTGCTTTTTTTTGCATTTGTCATCTGATAGTCGTCCTTTACGAGCAGGGGCTCCGATAGGGAGAGTAATTTCATCCCTTGCGAGAAATTATGCCCTTTCATCACAATCCCCAGCGTAGAAGGTTCAAGCACCCTTACCCCCGATTTCATCAGGTTATACTGTATTTCGCCCGACTCCGAGAGCGATAATTTCAACTGCAGCAACTTGTCTGGGCTTTCCAGCCGGACAGTTTGCTGTGCCTGAGCCAACACGGCAAAGCACAAAGACAACAACAGTAGTATTCTTCTATACATCCAGACTAAAGGTTTAATGTTCTATTATTTTGAAGTGGTAATCCTAACCACTACAGCAATATCGTTAGAAATCACCTTCGTTACCAGCGAGTCACCCTCCTGCAACGAGCTTTTCCGGATTCCGGTTTCCTGCGTTCAGACCAATGATGGCCTGTAGCCTTACATGATCTCTAAGCCTATTTTAACATTAACACCACCTCGGCTTCATTCAGGCCAGGCGCCGAAAGAATAACCTTCACTGACCCCGGGTTTTCCGCCTGAATATATCCCAACCATTTGCCACAGAAGGCTTTTCGATTGTTCCCCTTATAATCTTCATGACTGGCCAGGTCGCCACTTTCAAGGCCGATAAGCCTGGCAGGTCCTTCGAGTCGGCAGCTAATTTCGTGCTCCGACGACGGCACCACGTTTCCCGCTGCATCCGTCACCTCCACGACAATGTGAGCAACCTCGCGACGGGCTGCGGACAGGATGGCTCGATCCACGGTCACTGTCAACTGACTGGCGGCGCCTGCTGTTTGAAGCGTATAGCGGCCTGTCTCCTTGCCTTTAGTATAGGCCACGAGGGTGGCAGTGCCGGGCTGGTAGGCAACTTTCCAGCGGATGATCTTCTGTTCACTTTCCAGCAGCGGCTTCCGGCTAACAAGCCGATCGTTTATAACCAACTCCGCCTCGTCGGCGTTGGTATAGCCCAGCACAGTGAGCGAATCACCCGCCGTCCAATTCCAGTGGGCGGCGGCCCCCCCGCCCTGGCGTCGTGCGCCCTCATGAGAAATCTTCGCGGCCGCCAGGTATATCACCGGCTCATCGGTCCACAGGCTTTTGCGATAGTAATACTCCGGCTTCGGAAAACCGGCCAGGTCTACCAGACCTGCGCCACTGCCGCGTACAGGCCAGGCGCGGGCTTCGCCGAGAAAGTCGATACCAGTCCACAGAAACTGGCCGGCGATGAAGTCATTCTTCACCACTGCCTCCCAGGCGTCATATCCTTTGCTGTTTTCACTACCATAAATAATTCGGTGGGGGTGTTGATCATGATCGTCGGCATAGCGGTACTCCTGGTAGTTATACCCCACCAGGTCGAGCGCTTCTGGATACGTGGTGAGGTTGGACATCACCACCCCTGCCAGGGCCGCTGTCACGGGACGGGTAGTGTCATATTGTTTCACCACCCCCGCCAGGTGTGCCGCGATCTCGCCGAGGCGCCTGGCGGGCGGGTTGCCCGCCTGATAACCCTTTCCATAAATCTGCGGGTTGCGGCCCGTGTTGAGAATTTCGTCGGTATAGGGGTCGTTGGGATAATCAATCTCGTTGCCAATGCTCCACATCAAAATGCAGGTGCGGTTACGATTTCGCAGAATCATGTCGCGCACGTCGCGGTCGGCCCACTCCGCAAAGTTTTTGCTGTAGCCATCCTTGCCGGGCTCCCCAACGTTCCAGCCCTTGATCCATTTGTTTTTGCTTACCTCCCACTCGTCAAAGGCTTCGTCTTGTACGATCAGGCCGAGCTTGTCACATAAGTCATAAAGGTAATCCTGGTGTGGATTATGGCTCATCCGGATAGCATTGCAGCCCATGGCTTTGAAGAGCCGGAGGCGCCGCTCCCATACATCGGCGGGAACGGCCGAGCCAAGGGCGCCCGCGTCATCGTGGATACACAGGCCTTTGAGTTTGACGTTGCGGTCATTCAGAAAGAATCCTTTGGCAGCATCAAAGCGAAAGCTGCGGAAACCGACGGCCTCCGTTACCGTTTCTGTCTCCTTTCCGTCTACAGACAACGTTGTGCGTAGCGTATAAAGTGTTGGGGTCTCCGGCGACCATAGCTCCGGCTTATCGACGTCCAAGTTCATCGTGACATCGCCGCCGGTCACAACAACGTGTCCGGAGCCCTCGCCACGGCTAACGGTCTTACCGGCCGCGTCGACCAGTTGGGCAGTTACACGCACGGCTGCGGGTTTCTTTGTTTGGTTCTCAACATGCACCGCCAGGCGGGCCCGTGCACGGGTGGCAGACACCTCCGGTGTCGTAAAGGCAATACCCCATACCCCAATGTGTACCGGCGCCAACGTCAGCAGGTATACGTTTCGGTTGATACCCGAACCACTATACCAACGGGAGTCGCCAAAGTCGGTATGATCTACCTTTACAGCTACGACATTTTCGCCCTGCTTATTCAGGTGCGGCGTAATGTCGTAGTAAAACGAAGCGTAACCGTTGGGGCGTTTGCCGAGGTGCTGGCCGTTGATCCACACGTCACTGTTTTTGTATACGCCGTCGAAGTACAGGTACAGCCTTTTGTTTTGTTGTGTCGGAACAAGATGGAACGTTTTACGGTACCACCCAATTCCCGCTGGCAGGTAACCCGTCCCACTGGCCCATTCTTCGCTGAAGGGCCCTTCAACACCCCAGTCATGTGGAAGTGAAAGGGCACGCCAGGAAGCATCGGTGGTCGTAGGTTTCTCCGCGCCGGCAACATCACCTTTGTGAAATCTCCAACCGTCGTTGAACAACATGCCGCGGCCCTGCTGCGCACAAAGCGGTATAGCCAAAATTATAGAAGTAAACAGCAGGAAGATTGATGTCGCAGTCAGGTATTTACCGGGTAGAATAGGCATCATAAGATATCGTTCGTTTTTATATCGTCTCAAATCATTGTTCTACGGCACGCGGCCGTCATTCATGTTACTCCAGCGTGCTGACCAGCGTCACGACAGACCGGCCAGGAATAGTGACAGGCTCGTGACTGTCTTGCACAGGTCGTGGTTTCAGATCGTCACCGACGCCGGCCGAAGTAATGTAGGCGATAACCGGTACGTCCGCACGCCCCTCAACCGACAGATGCAACGGCACGTCTTCCCGGCCATAGTTCACGATCACAGTAACGAGTTTGTGTGTATCGTCGTGCACATAAGCAGACACCAGCAGCCCCTGCACATTATCGATCGCAACATCGTCCGACGATACGGCTACTCGTACCGATCCCGGCCTCACAAAGCGGCTAAAGTTACCCAGCGCCCACAACAGCTTGGTGTCCTCCACCGTGCCATCGGCCTTATTTTTTTCTACATATACCAGGCCGTCCTTATAGTCGTATGCCGACAGCGACGTCCACCAGTGCCATGCAGAAGCGTTGGCAACGGTCAGGTCGTGATGAACGAGACGCGCCACATACAAAGCCGTCGTCATACCGCGGTCCTTACCGGGGCCGGGTATCTCTTCTTGCTCACCAAGCACGCAATATTCACTTTGCCAGAACTCCAACGGTACGGATGATGCTTTTATCTTGGCGTCTACCGCTTTGCGGACGGAAAGCATTTGGTCCATCGGTGCCGACGTGAAATAACTGTGAGCGGAGATGACCTTATCAACCGACTTCATGTCGCCTACGTACCGCGGTGAGGTCGGCGAAAAGAAATCGTCCACCTGGTTTCCGCGGGTGGGCTTGTCGGCCGTTTCGTACAGGTAGTTGATTTTACCTGCTTCGGCCAGTTGTATTTTGGCGGCAAGACCCTCGGCGATGAATACAGAGTCGAGCTTGCGGGTGATGTCGTATATCTCCTGGTTGGTATAGGGGCTTCCCTCCTGCCCGTTGCCGGTCCACTCCCACTGTGGCTCATTAAAGGGACTAAGGTAGTTAAACACCGTTCCCTGGTCACGGAAGTGTTTAACGACTGTGGCCAAAAACACGGCGTAGTCGCCATAGCGTGAGGACAAGATGTTGCCCTGTTCACCGTTGCCGGAGTAGGCCTTGCCGTTGCGGGTGAGTTGTACCGGGGGGCTATTCACAAACGCCACAAACCGATCCACCCCGCGCTGGCGGGCAGCTTCCAGAAACCACTGCTGCCCGGCTTGCCGCGTCCAGGTATAGCTCCCGTCGGTATTGAGAAAGCCCTCCGTACGACGCCATTCATCGCTAATATTATTCTGGGCCGCACTGCCGGCGCCGATGTTGAAGCGCCACAGCGACAAGCCAATGCCCTGAGGCTTTCCGTTGGCGTCGTTGTCCATACTGAATAACCAGTCGGCTACCCGCTGGCGTTTGTCGTCGGGCCATTGGCCTACAAACTGGCACGCCCAGGCGTCCGAGCCGCCAAAGTTATGGATGGTCTGCCGCCGGTCGTCGACGTGTATGGTAACAACGCGTGCGTCGGTCGTGACGGAGACCGAATCATTCCGCGAGCAGGTCGTCAGAAGGACCGCCAGCGCAAGGCACCAGGGTCTGAAGTGTGTAAAGAGAGATTGCATGGATAGTATATATCTTCAACATCGATCCCGGAAGCATATTGCTCCCGGGATCGTGAGTACAAGGGCTAGTAATGTGGGCTCTGATCCAGACGGTCGCCGGACGATTGAATCTCCGCGCGGGGAATGGGGAGCCAGTAATGTTTTTCCTCAAACTTGCGTCCATCGAGCGCTACTACCTTCTGGTACGTCAGGGTATTACCGCTTTTGGTGATTGATACACCGTAGGCGGGTTCGTTCTCAGTGTCCATGGCGATCATCCACCGGCGCACGTCGTAAAAGCGATGCTCTTCGAAGGCAAGTTCCACCTGACGTTCGCGGCGAATGGCATCGCGCATACCGTTCTTGTCAAGTCCCGCCGGTAGGTCGGGCATATCCGCGCGCTGACGTATGAGGTTGATCGCGTCATACACCGAGGCGTCGGGGCCGGCCACTTCATTCTGCGCTTCCGCGTAGTTCAGCAGTACCTCGGCATACCGCAGGTAGATCCACGGCTGCGTGCCGGCAACGTCCCATGGGTTTTGGATAGGCAGTGCATCGTTCAGGAATTTCTTCAGGTAGTATCCCGTCTTCGAGGCGTTCCAATTGTCCTGACCGTCTTTGCTGTCTTTTCCGCCGGGCAGGAAGGTTTCGATCTGACGGCCGCGGTAGTCCGAACCGTTGTGCAGAACGCTGGCATTAAAACGCGGGTCACGGTTGGCATAGGGGTCGGCTTTGTGCGCAGCGTTGTCCCAATCAAAAGGCACCGCCGTGGTCGCATCCACCTTCACTTCGTAAGCATCCACCAGATTTTGTAACGGCGAGTTTCCAGCCCAGCCACCGTATCCGTTCGGACCGTTGGAAATTTCAAGGCAAACATGGCGCGCGCCGACGGCATACAGCCGCTCGAAGATGATCTCGTTGCTGGAAGGCGAGAGGAACAGCGAGCGGTAGTCGGGGTGCAGCGAATAGCTCAGGTCCATCACGTCTTGCGCCGCGTCGGCCGCCGCCTGCCAGGTGCCCGCATTGTACAACGGACTGGCCGCATACAGCAGCATCCGTGCTTTCAGCGCCAGCGCAGCGCCGCGGGTAGCCCGGCCAAGTTGCCACGTGGAGTTGTTCGAAGCCGGCAACCCGGAAGCCGCTTCGTCGAGCTGAGCAACCACATACTGTACGCCTTCCGCGATGCTCGATTTTTCAAACAATTCTTCGGCCATAAGGTCGTCGGTGAGGTTATAAACCTTGTCGCCCATCAGCACCACCGAGCCGTAGTTGCGCACCAGGTCGTGGTAGCGATACGCACGAATAAATTTCAACTCTGCGGTGAGCCACGCTTTGTGAGTCGTGCTCATCTGTACCTGGTCGATCACGCTCAGCGCATAATTACACTCACGAATGCTTCGGTAGCTGCGCGCCCATTGTGTACCTGTAATGCCAAGATTCTCCGGGGCCAGTTGCCCCCGTTGCACCACCCAGGTGTTATCATCGTTGTTGTAGATAGCTTCATCGGTAAGCGACGCCCACAGGGCGTATTCAAAACCACGTCCGAAACCAGGCGGCGTACCTTCGGCTTCCTTGTCTTGAAGGCGCACACCCATATAGCGGTTTATCACAAAATCTTCGAACAGCGACGAGTCGTTCACAATCGGATCGTCGCCGATACGGTCGGTCGCTTCAACATCCAGCAACCCGTCGTTGCAGGCACCGGCAAGGCAGGCAAGGGCGGCCAGGACTACCGGGTATATACACTTTACTTTAAAGTTCATAGTCATAATGATTAAAACTGAAGATTGACGCCTACGTTGATGATGCGCTGCTGCGGATAAAACTGACCGCTTTCGCTACTGCCTTCCGGATCGTAATCTTTCACATTGGTAATAGTAAAAAGGTTAAATGCATTCGCATATACGCGCAGGTTCGATAGATGCAACCTGGAGGCCAGCGCGCCGGGCACGTTGTAACCGATAGCGATGTTTTTCAGACGCAGAAAAGACGCGTCGTTCAACCAGAAGTTGTTTTTATACGACCCATTGATGGACGCAGACGCCCTGGTGTCCACACGCGGGTAGCTGCCGTCGACGTTCGAAGGACTCCAGCGATTGTCGGCCCAAGTGCTGTAAAAGTTACCGACAGTGCCCGACTCCGCCAACACATATTGGCTCACGCGGCTCTGCCCCGCAAAGAGAATGGACACGTCGAAGTTCTTCCAGCCAGCGTTGACATTAACGCCGTAGGTAAGTTCCGGAATGTTACCATACCTGGTACGCACCTGGTCGTCGGCCGTAATCTCACCGTCGTCGTTATAATCTTCATAGATCAGGTCGCCCGGTTGAGCATTTGACAAGTGCGGGTAGCTGTCGAGGTCCGCGGCGCTACGGAAGATACCGATGGTGTTGTATAGCAGGTAGCTGTTCAGCGGCCGGCCGGTCTGACGCTGGTACGGCAATACCGAAGAGGCCTCATCCATAAAGATCACCTCGCTTTTAGCATAGGTCATGTTGGCCGAAACGTTGTACCAAAAATCCCCGGTGTGTTTATACCCCACCGTCATCTCGATACCGCGGCTTTTTACTTCGCCGATGTTTTCAGATGGTACCAGCGGGTTGTAGGGATTGTTCGGATCCTTCGGATCAAAGGGATTAACAATCCCCGAACTGCCGGGTATCGAAGCGTTGCGCGGCGCCAAAATATTAGAGCGGTCTTGAAGAAAGTATATAAACTCCAGCGAGAAGTTGCGCAGCACAGTGGCGTTCAGGCCAATGTCCGTCTTCTTGGCCACTTCCCAGGTAATCCGTGGGTTGGCCAATTTGGTCAGATCAATGCCCGGATGCTTGTCGCTTCCGATCACGTACACGCTGTTAAACGAGTAGTTGTTGAAATACTGAAACTGCCCCACGTTGTCGTTTCCTAACCGGCCGTGCGAGGCGCGGATTTTGAGGTCGTCGAGAAACGTCACGTTGTCGGCAAACCAGCTTTCCTCCGAAATCCTCCACCCTGCAGAAACAGCCGGAAAAGTGCCATACTGCTCTCCGTCGGGGAAGGTAGACGAGCCATCGATCCGCACCTGCACTTCGGCCAGATACTTTTCTTTGTAGTTGTACGCTGCGCGGCCAATATAGCTTTGCCGGGTATAGTTATAGCTGGATCCTGTGTTGTCACGGTCGGTCGCCGCCGATCCCCCCTGGGTCAGCTCAGGGGTGAGTGACGTGGGGTAGTTCAGACGCGTGGCGCCCATCTTTTCGCGATGCGTTTTGCTCTGCTCGTACGCAACAAAGGCATTGATGTTGTGGTCGCCCAACTGGCGCTCGTAGTTTAACTTGCCGTTGTAACTGATCAGGCTGTTGTTTTCCTGCGACTGCGTCATCTTCGCGGCACCGGAAGATCCACCGGTAACCGACCGGGTATAAACATCGGTCGCGCTGTTATAGCCATAGACAGCATACGGCTGGGCAAAAGACTTGGAAAAATTCCAGGTCTTGTCCACCGCATAAAAGCCGTCCACGGAAAGCCCCTTCACCGCAGGAATAGCATAGCTTGCCCGCAAAATGCCGTTGAATACCTGGATGGGATTTTTGTTCGTACCTCCGGCGCTTGTCGCCAGCATAATGGGGTTGTTGTTCTCGATGCCCGTGGACGGAAAGCCGTTCGGGTAACGCGCAATGACCGTCGGGTACGCCCGGTAAATGGACCGGAAAATATCGTTCGCCCCCGTGGTAGGAAAGATACGGTCCTCCTCGCGGCCAGCCAGCGACAGCGATACTTTAAAGTCCTTGGTGATGTTGGCGTCTATATTCGACCGAAAGTTATACTGGTTGTACTTCGTCGCACCGTGGCGGTACAGACCATCCTGGTATATTTTGCCGAGCGATACATAGTAGCGAATGTCTTCCGTACCACCATTAATGGAAAGGTTCTGCTGGTTTTGCAGTGCAACAGACTTGAGAGTTTCGTCCGCCCAGTTGGTGTTGGGATAATTGACGGGGTCCGAACCATCGCGGAAGCGCTGCAGCTGCTCTTCGCTATAGTGCTGGTTCATGCCGCCCGCCTTATTGTTATAGTAATCTATCTCGTTCTGAATGGTCGCATACGTAAAGGCATCGGCCATGTCGGGCAACCGGGTCGGCGACGAAAAGCCCTGGTTGAAGCTGTACGAAATCGTAGGCTTGCCGCTCTTGCCGCGTTTGGTGGTCACGAGTATTACGCCGTTAGCAGCGCGACTGCCGTACACAGCGGCAGAAGCGTCTTTCAGAATCGAAATGCTTTCAATGTCGTTTGGATTAAGTCGCTCCAGGCCACCGAGCTGGCCCGGTATACCGTCGATAACCACCAGCACGTCGTTATTACCGGTAGTGGCCAGACCACGAATGTTATAGCTGCTGCCGTCGTAGCCGGGCTCACCGCCACGGTTGCTGGCAATGATGCCCGAAAAGCGGCCCGCCAGGGAGTTGGACACGTTGGTTTGCGGACTCTTGACGAGGTCACCGCCTTTCACTTGCGAAACCGATCCGGTCAGGGTCTCGCGTTTCTGCTCACCGTATCCTACCACCACAACTTCCGACAGGGTCTCGATATCCGTCACCAGGGCAACATCGATAGAAGTCCTGGTACCCAGGGGCACCTCCTGAGAGGTATAGCCAATAAAGGTAAAGATGAGCACCGGGTCCTTGCCAGACACGCGCAGGCTATAACGTCCATCGGTGTCGGTAGTCGTGCCTTGCGAGGTCCCTTTCACAATCACGCTCACCCCTGGCAGGGGTGCATTGTCCTCTTGAGCCGTGATGACGCCCGTCACGGTCACCTCCGTTTGCGCTCGCAGGGAGCCGGAACAAAGCAGGCCGCCACAGACTGCCACGAGGAGCAGCACCCGGGGCGCCAGGATGTTTAGTAAATGTTTTTTCATCATAGGTTTGTTTATTAGGTATGGGAAATGGCTTCTGCAAACCATTGCATAAAAGTGACCGAAATCGTTTGCTATGAGCGGGGGTGAACTTGTATTTCGTGAGGGGCGGATGGGTAAGGGCCCCAGAAACGCTCTATTGGCGTCTTTTTAGCGGTCTACTCCATAAAAAAGTACGTACAGGGGGTATCGGCTCCGAAGCAGGTCAAAGATTAACCCGTCTCCCCCGCGTTTTTCAGAAAGTCAGACGGCGAATAGCCAAATTCCTTGACAAAACACTGCCGGAAATACTTCAGGTCCGAGAAGCCAACCATGTACACAACCTCAAAGACTTTATATTTTTTGGACTTCAGCAGCTTGGCCGCCTCCTGCATGCGGAGAGACCGCAGATACTCCACCGGCGAGAGGCCGGTCAGCATTTTCACCTTCTTATATAATAAAGAGCGGCTCATGTTGAGCGCCTCGCACAGTTCGTTTACATTGAAATCCTTGTGGTCGAGGTTGGTCAGCAGCATTTCATAAATAGTGTGCAGAAATTTCTCGTCGGGAGATTGCGACGCCAACGGCTCCGGTCCGGGCGTTTGAGCTGTAAACAGGTTGCGGTAAAAACGCTTAAGGGTCTCGCGTGACTGCAGCAGGTTATTGATCGTCAGCGTAAGCATCTCCGGACTAAACGGCTTGGTAATGTAGGCGTCGCCGCCGATCTCGATCCCCTCCTTGTGATGGGTTAGCGATGTTTTGGCCGTCAGCAATACCACCGGAATATGGCTCGTGCGGATATTGTGTTTCAACTCACGACAAAAGTCAATGCCGTTCATGCCCGGCATCATAATGTCGCTGATCACCAGGTCGATGTGGTGTTCGGCGGCCAGGGTAAGTCCCTCCCCCCCTTCCACCGCCTCCATCACGCGGTAGTCTTTCGCCAGGTATTCGCGTAAAAACGTACGGATGTCTTCATCATCCTCTACAATCAGCAGACAACGCTGTCCCTTGCGACCGGTGACATCGTCCGCAGCCTCTTCGAGTAGCAACGGCGGGGTAGGCACGACGACGCCCCCGGGTTGTAGCAGGAACTTGTCCTCACCGGCATCAGGCACAATCTCGTTCGGTTTGAAATGGTCCTTACCCAGCGGAAGCTTCACGCTGAACGTCGAACCACTCCCTTCCGTGCTTTCAACATAAATCTCCCCCCGGTGCAAGTTAACCAGCTTCTTAGCCAGCGCCAGGCCAATGCCCGAGCTCATCGGCCCGGAGCTGTCGCCACGGTAAAACCAATCGAATACACTTCCCAGTTGTTTACGCGGAATGCCGATGCCATTGTCTTTCACCTTGATCGACACCTTGCCCTGCGGCCACTTTTCAGACACCTGCCGGTGCAGCGATACGCTGATTTCACTGCCCTTGCCGATATATTTAAAGGAATTGGAAATGATATTCGTAATCACCATCTCCATCTTCTCTTTATCAAACCATACCTGCAACGACGGCACATCGGAATAAAACCGGAAGGCAACGTTCTTACGCGAAGCCAGTTCCTGAAAAGTAATACAGATCTCTTCCACAAAAGCTACCAGATCGTCTTCCGTCACGTGAAGAACGATGTTGCCGCTTTCGATCTTACGATAGTCCAGCAGCTTATTGATCAGGTTCAGCAACTTGTGCGCATTGCGGTATACCATCTTCAGTTTACGGCCGTTCGGAGTATAGCTCCCCTCGCGCGTCACCATCTCTTCCAACGGGCCGATCATCAGCGTCAGCGGTGTACGAAACTCGTGGCTAATCTCGGTAAAGAAGGTCAGCTTCTCTTGCACCATCCGCCGCTCGCGCTTGCGTTGCGCTTTTTCGATCTTGAGCCGCTTCCGCAGGATAGTTTGTTTCCTACGCACAGTTACCACCGCGAAACACAGTCCCCCCGCGACCACCACATACAAACAATACGCCAGCGGTGTGCGCCAAAACGGCGGCAGGATGGTTACGGCAATACTCGCATACTCGTCGCTCCAGGCATTCTCCTGATTAGACGCCTTGACTTTAAATATGTAGTCGCCGGGCGCTACGTAACGATACGTGGCCGAGCGCTGCGCGCCGACATAGTTCCAGTCATGATCCAGCCCTTCCAGCTTGTAGGCATACACATTCTTCTCGGGATAGCTATAGTTAATGCCTACAAAGTCAAACGTAAACACCGACTGATCGTGCGTCAACGCAATGGCCGGCGTGCGGCTGATAACCTGGCGTAGCACAAAGTCGCTGTCGTTGCGGGCATTTACTTCCACCGGTTTGTTGAACAGCTGAAAACCCGAAATCATCACGCGCGGCTTCTTAATATCCTGTTCCACCTGGTCGGGATAAAAAAGGTTGCAGGCCATCGTACCGCCAAAGCACATATACCCCGTCAGGTCGTTGTACAGCGCTGCCCCCGGGTTGAACTGCCCCTCTTGCAAACCATCGTTCACGTCGTAATTGGTAAACTTCTCCGTCACAGGATCATACTTCGAAATACCTTTGTTGGTGCTAAGCCACAGATTGTCGGTATGGTCCGCCAGAATAGCATAGACTGTATTGTTCGCCAACCCGTGTTTGTCACTAAAGCGGCGCAGCGCTTTCCGACCCGGGTTGTATACACTCAACCCTCCCCCTCCGGTACCGATCCATAGCATACCCTTACGGTCGAAACGCAATGCAAAGATCACATTGCTTTTGAGTTGATCTTTTGCATCCGACGAATAGAAGTATCGTTGGGACTGCGCTGCGCCCGCCGCCCGATAATGCACGCCATCGCCGTAACAGCCTAGCCATAAACCACCAATACTGTCCTCCGCAATCGCGCGGATGTCGCCATCGTGCAGTACCCCCGTGGACCCCGGCACCTGGCTGTAGCCGCGACGCGTTTCATCCACCCGACAAAGCCCCCCGCGGTTGGTACCCACCCACAATGTGTGCTGCGCGTCTTCGAAGATCACACGTACGTCGTGCCCCCCCGTCAGCGCCGGGTCGCCCAGGTAACGGTAGTGCTCGAAACGGTCGTGCTCGTTGTCATAGCGAAACAATCCCTGTGAATAGGTACCGAACCACAGATTGTTATGGTGATCACGAAAAGCACTGAGCACAGCGTTGTCTTTCAGACTTCCCGCGCGCCCGTCAGCCTTGTAATGCCCGATGGTCTCGCCAGTACTACGCGCGCGGTATATACCGTCGCCATCGGTACCCAGCCACAAGCTGCCGTCGGCATCATAGCACATACCGTAGTATTGCACATAACTAAGCGACTCGTCGGTATACTGCTTGCGCTGAAACTTTATAAACTTCTCCCGCAAGCCACTTATCATATACACGCCATCACCAAACGTACCCACCCATAGGTTCTTGTCTTTGTCTTCGTACAGTGACAGAATAGTGTGTTTGGAGATATTGTAAGTGTCCAGATTCTGAATACGCTTAAAGATGATATCGTCCAGATTGCGACTACCGAGCTGCCGCAGGTCTAACGCATAAAGGCCACCACCTTGCACGCCGATCCAAAGGTTTTCATGGCTATCGGCCAGTAGGGTAAAGATGCTCCTGCCCGCAATGCCGAACTGTGCGTCGTTGAAGGTATAAAAAGTGTTCTCCTGCCGCTTGTACAGCACCAACCCATTGGCCGTACCGATCCATAGGTTACCCGCCTGGTCCTCCGCAAAACACCGCACCGTATGCGACGGCAGCAGCTTCTTATCCGACAAACTCTCATGTTTTTTTTCGATCTTCCCCTTGCTCACCTGGAACACGTCAAGCCCGCCGTTCTGGGTCCCCACCCACAGTAACCCAAACTTATCTTCCAGCAACGTCAGCGTCTGCGTACTCGTAAGCCCAGCCAACGTTTTGTCAGTGTATGGTGTGAAAGTATGGGTAGTCTTATCAAACGACGCAAAACCTGCCCCATACCACGCCACCCACAAATTGCTCGCGCCCCCCTCGGCAATAAAACTCACGTCGTTCCCAACGCCCTTCGCATCCGACGGCAGCGGGTGTTTATACAACGTAAACTGTTCCTTGAGCTGGTCGAAGAGGTGCAGCCCCTTGCGAGAAGAAACCCAAAACGCCCCGCGCGAGTCTTTAAAAATACTTTGAATGAAGTTGTCTGCCAGCCCCCGAACCTGGTCGGGGTCGTATTTAAAGACCTTAAAAGAGTAGCCATCAAAGCGGTTCAGACCGTCCTCGGTCGCAAACCACATCAGCGATTGCTCATCCTGCGTCATACTATTAACCACGCCCTGCGAAAGACCCTCCCGAATGCCGTAATGCCGAATGCGGCTCTTAGGCTCGTGCGGTATAAACGCGGTCAGCAACAGTACAGCTGCGCCCAATATCAGTCCGCGCAACGCGTGCGAAAAACAATATCCGTTCGTATCACAATTCATGGTCCCCACAGCTAAGTCCGGACAGCCAAGTTACCACAACCCCTCTGGCTTGCAATGGGGGTATTTGTGTAAACCATGGGGGGTATTTGGATTTAAAAGGCCTCCCCGCCACCCATGTGCGAAAACACAGCGGGCCTGGGCAATCCCATTCTATGAGCTTGCTCCACCCAATTTGTTAAGCGGGTCAAAGTGACGCTCAAACATTTTACCACTGAAATAGTCTCTTGTAGATATAGCTTTTACGCAGAAAAATTTTTAGCTTCATTAACTTTCCAACGGAATCTCGAAGATTCTCTATAAATGATCCGTTCATCTGTAAAAGATTGTAAACTGATCATTTAAGCGATGTACTCCCATCTCATATTCAACACTTATATCATGTATGGCCATTTCAGCCGGATCACTTTTTATTTGACGAACACATTTAAAAGGATAACATAAATTCTCTCACCCCAATGCAGATTAGCATACTGCAAGAAAGCCTTCTATCTCGATTAAGGGTTTCACGAATATTACACTTCAATGATATGACTGAGGCCCTGACGAACCTTCATGAGTGTGTGTGTCTATGTGTGATGCATGTGTATATATGTGTGCATGTGTGTCAAGAAATATTTCCGTCAACATAGTATTAGATTCTTTTCACCACCCCGTTTTACCTCAAATACACTTTTAGTAAAAATAAAATCTACTGTTGAGTTGGTGCGTTGAAGTCGCTGGGCAAATATCCGGTGGTTGGAGATCTAGTTTGTTTGGACAAACTATTATACCTCGCCAATGGATGCGCCTGGTCACTGGTAATGGTTGTGTTGCCTGCCTTTAAAGATACAGGCGGCTTTTTGGTAGAATGAATTGCTCCTTTGCCGGAGGTTCAGATTATAAATTTTCACAACAAAAAAACCATTATTCTATGATCAAAAAAGTACGAAGGAGGGTAAAATTGCTAATAACTCTGGGCCTGAGTCTTTGCTTTGCGATAGCCGCACAAGCACAGACCACCACGGTTGCTGGCAAGGTAACGTCTAACGGTGACGGTTCTCCCCTACCCGGTGTAAGTGTATCGCTGAAGGGCACTTCAACGGGCGCGTCAACCGATGCTGACGGAAATTACACGATAGAGGCTCGCAGCGGCGCCACGCTTGTATTTTCATTTATAGGTTATGCCACACAAGAAGTGAATGTTGGCACACAAACCGAAGTGAATGTTGTGTTAGTGGAAGATATTACGCAGCTCGGTGAAGTTGTGGTGACTGCTTTTGGTTTGGAAAGAGATAAGAAAGCGCTAACCTATTCAGCACAGATGGTCCAAACTGACGAACTTTCAGAAGCACGCTCCCTGAACGTGGCGAACTCCTTGTCAGGAAAGGTAGCAGGGCTAAGCTTCTCAACCACCGGAAACGGTGTTGGCAGCTCGTCAAGAATTACGCTCAGAGGTAACCGGTCACTAACGGGAAACAACCAGCCGCTTTTCGTCATTGATGGTGTGCCGATGGATAATTATATGAGCCCCACATCAACGCCGGGAACGGACATTGGAGGAACTACCACCTTTAACGGTATCTCAAGCATCAACCCGGAAGACATTGCTTCCATTTCAGTATTGAAAGGTCCATCAGCAGCAGCGCTCTACGGAACACGTGCAAGCAACGGGGTTATCATTATCACCACTAAAAAGGGCTCCGCGGGGCAGAAAGCTACTGTATCCGTTTCATCAAATCTAATGTTTTCCAAAGCATATAACATGCTGAACCTTCAAGACCAATATGGTCAAGGACGTGCCGGCGTGTATGATCCAGCATCCCGGAATAGTTGGGGACCTGAAATGGTTGGTCAGGAAGTAGCGGCATGGCAACTTTCATTCAATCCTAATTACGCAGGGCCGGCAACCTATGCACTTACCCCCCAGCCAGACAATGGCATGGACTTCTTCAAAACCGGGTACAACTGGGCAAAGACCATTTCTACGTCAATGGGAAATCAGAATACCCAGGGATATTTTTCCTATACTAATACCACTTCAGAAGGTATAGTACCAGGTAACGAGCTGAAAAGGCATAACGTGAATTTGCGCGTCACCAGTGACCTTAGCAGCAAGCTGAAACTGGATGTAAAGACCAACTACATCTATCAGGAAATCGACAACGCGCTGAATACTGGCGAGGGATCGATCGGTGAGGGTGCTTATGCAATGCCCAGAAGTATGCCCTACGCGCAATACAAGGATTATCAGTATATAGATCCTGCAGGACAGATTCGCTACAATTGGCCTACTCCAAACTCTATCGGGGGAGTACTGGAAAACCCAGCCTGGCTCGCCAAAAGAAACCTGAGAACAGACGAGCAAAACAGGTTTATCGGGATGGCATCGTTGAAGTACAACTTTACCAGCGCGCTCAGCCTACAGGTGCGATCCGGACTTGATCAGTCATCGATTTCAACAGATATTTCCAAGTATGCTTCACAGTCAGTAATTGCGAATGAGGTTGGGAGCTATTCACAAGCAAGAGGAACCACTCGTGAGTTAAACTCAGACTTTCTTCTGGCTTACAACAAAAAGTTTGGAGATTTATCTGTTAACGTAAGTGCGGGTGGTAATTCGCTAGTACAAACACGATCTACGCTAACGGTGAGTGGTCCGCTTAGTAAGAGAAACTTTTTTGCGATAAGCAACATCTCTTCTTATACACCAGTCTCTGAGCCTTATGACAAGCGAATCAACTCACTGTATGGTTTTGCTCAGTTAGGCTACAAAGACTATCTGTTCCTGGATGTTACAGCACGTAATGACTGGTCTTCAGCGTTGCCTAAAAATAACAGATCGTATTTCTATCCATCGGTAGGTCTTTCAGGAGTATTGACGGATATATTTAGCGTTGAGTCCGAAATATTGACTTATTTGAAAGTAAGAGCTTCGCATGCTTCTGTGGGTAATGACACCGAGCCTTATCGATTAAGTCAACAGATTTTTTACTACGGAACGGATGGTGGAGTCGTGCAATCATCAACCATGCTCAATAATCCAACGCTTAAGCCGGAAATCTCCAGTTCAAACGAGTTCGGATTAGATGCCCGGTTTTTGAATAACCGGATCGGGTTAGATTTCACCTTCTACGAAACCAAGACTAAAAACCAGATCTTTACTATAAACGTGCCGGAATCTGGCGGGTCTGCAATCGAGGTAGTGAACGGAGGTTCAATTCGGAACAGAGGGATCGAAGTGGTACTGAACGCAGATATTATCCAAAGCGATAATTTCAAATGGGATGTAACCCTCAACTATTCAAGCTACAGAACGAAGGTACTGAGCATCATGAAAGGTCGTCCCTCACTGTCGATCAGAACAGGATCTGAGCGACTGGTCCAAACAATTATTAAAGAAGGAGGCGGCTACGGTGACCTTTACATCAGAGGTTTTAATCGTACAGCCGATGGACAGATTCTGGTAAATGGAACCTCAGGTTTGCCAGAATTCACTCCTGGCTTTGATATTAACGCAGGTAACTTCAATCCGGATTGGCTGGGTGGTCTTCAAAACAGGCTGTCGTACAAAAACTTCTCTCTTAGCTTCCTGATCGATGCCAGGGTCGGCGGTACAGTGATCTCCTATACCCAGTCAAAACTGGCCGGCGGGGGAGCAAGCGACATTACAGTAAGGGGACGGGAAGAGAATTTTGTAGTAAAGGGGCTTGTTGCTACGCGTGCTTCTGATGGAACTATTACATCTACGACACCGAATACAACTTCCATTTCGGCAGAAAATTATTGGACGCAGGTTGCAGGCCGGGACCCAAGATCTGCAGAAGATTTTGTATTTAGTGCAACCAATGTCCGTTTGAGAGAATTGGTACTCGGGTATTCACTGCCGAAGAAATTTTTAGAAAAAACTCCACTCACGGGAGTGAATTTCTCGATTGTAGGAAGAAACCTGTTCTTTATCGTGAACAAGGCTAAGTACTTTGACCCTGAACAAGGGGTAGGCGTAGGAAACCTCCAGGGCGTTGAATCATTCAATATTCCTACCACCAGAGACATCGGGTTTAATGTGAAAGTAAATTTTTAAAAGAAAGTCGTAATGAAAAAGATTACAATAAAGTATATCACACTGGCCATGCTGATATTGTCGGTGAGCTGTACCGGGGATTTTGACGAGATTAACACCAATCCGAATACCCTTACAGCAGATCAATTGGATGCGACCCTGGCAGGTCCGTCATTTGCCAACGCCTTGTACAAGGGAATCAGCCATTCGTCCTGGGCCCTTCCGGAGGATGACCCTGGAACGTTCGGACTTATAACGATGCTACATTCCATGCTTTTTACGCATTACTTTTCTGCCGGTCCCACGGATTGGGCAACAGAAAGAAATGGGATCAACGATGGATGGAGAGGCCGCGGGTGGTTGAGATTTTATACCCTGGCAGTGCCTTCGCTGAGAAATACCTATACTGCATCAGAAGGAAATGCTGAAGCGTTGGCCATTGTTGATATTTGGAAGGTTTTTATGTTCCACCGATTCACCGATTCCTGGGGTGCTGTGCCTTATTCCAAGGCAGGAAAAGGCGGCGCATCCGTAGCGTATGATTCCCAGGAGGCAATGTATCAGGATTTTTTCAACTTGCTTGATGCTGCAAATACTACATTGAGTGCCACCTCGCAGAGCAAGGTAGGTATTTTTGAAACTTTTGACAGGATATATGGTGGCGACGTTGAAAAGTGGAGAAGATTTGGCAATTCATTGAGGTTGCGTCTGGCATTGAGATTATCGGATGTGGCTCCTTCTACCGCTAAAGCTCAGGCGGAAGCTGCCGTAGCGGCGGGTGTTATCGAGTCTAATACTGGAAGTGCTTATTTTGCGACGAGCGATAATGCATATAATGACTTTGTCGATATAGCAGGTGGTTGGGGATTTTATATGTCGGCCGATCTGGAAAGCATCCTGAAAGGATACGATGACCCGCGGCTTTCAAAATGGTTTGCGACCAATCCAGACGGAGAATACATAGGTCAGCCAAATGGTGGCGGAAGTGTACGAGGCTGGAACACGAATGACTTAAGTCAGATAAATCGAGCCACTTTTGTAAGTGGCCCAACAAAACCGATCGAAGTTATGATGGCATCTGAGACCTACTTTAATCTGGCAGAAGGTGTTCTGAACGGATGGAATATGGGTAGCGGAACAGCACAGTCTCACTACGAACAAGGCATCCGCTTGTCTCTGCAGCAATGGGGCGTTACAAGTGAATCTGAAATTAACACCTATATAACAGGAACAAGCACGGCAGTTGAACCCACTCTTGTCTCTTATTATGATGATGCCGGCTTAAGTACCACGCCTCCCGTGAACGTACCGGTATTATGGGCCGGTTCTGAGAGTGACCAACGAAAGCAGATTACTGTGCAGAAATACCTTGGACTTTTCCCGGAATCATGGGAAACGTGGTCTGATCTGCGAAGAACTGATGCCGACATTTTGTATCCTTTGTTGGAAACAGAAAATTCTGCTGTCGGAAGAGGAATCATGAAAAGGTTGACCTATCTGCCGAACGAGTACAGTACAAACAGAGAAGCAGTTGATGATGCTGTCAGTACCATTCCAGGAGGACAGGACGTAGGTAGCGCGAACGTTTGGTGGGACGTTAATTAATAATTTACTACCCACGAAAAATTAATACTGAACTTGCTATGCGGAAAAGGGGAAAATCTCAAAGGAGGTTTTCCCCTTCTTACTTCATGGGAGCGAGCAACTCGCGATAGTGTTTAAAGATTTAACTTGCTCGCGTCACCTATCCCCAGTGATCGGCACACGATCAGTTGCCTGCACTTGCTGTGAACGTGTATGCTTAAAATCCTGCAGGAACTCCCGGGTAGACTTGCCGGTAAGCGCTTTAAGTTTGCGGTGTAATTGTATACGGCTTAACCCACTGGCTGTTGTGAACGCTTCTGCGTCGAAGGTGGCTTCGGTATAACGTTCTTCCAGGATCTCCAGCAAGGAATCCATAAAATCTGATTCCGGATCGGATGAAAATATATCCCGCGGTTGTGCGAGCTGTTGATTGAAAGCATGGCGCAGGTTCTCGCGTTGCGCAATAATGTTCTGTACCCGCAGGCGAAGCTCTTCGGGTACGAAAGGTTTGCTAATGTATTCATCGGCATCGGCTTGAAGCCCTTGTGCCTTGTTCTCCTGTTCTGCATTCGCCGTCAGCATCACCACCGGGATATGGCTGGTGATCGTAGCATCGCGCAGCTTCTCACAAAAGTTATTGCCATCTGCCGGCAATGTCTCTATATCGGTAATAACAAGATCGGGCACTTGCGCTTGCGCCTTCTCCCATCCCGAGTTTTCGTTGGTGGCAACGATCGTCCGGAACTGTGTTTTTAAGGTCTTCTCCATTAGCGAGCGCATCGCCGCGTTATCCGCAATGACCAGCACAACGGCCTGGTCGCTGGTTTCATCGTCCTGTACGGCAAGCGCGGCCTCGAGCGTAGCCACCGCAGGTGGAACGGGTTTCGGCTCGGCCGCGACAGAACGGGGCGCCGGGCGTGGGCTCGGGGAAGGAACGGGCGCTCCCTGCCCCGTGGCACGTGCCCGTGGCGTTGGCACTTTCGTGTCAGGTATCTTTTCAGATTTCCTGGCCCGAGTCGAACGCCGGTAGTACAGCAGAGCACCTAGCCCCGTCAGCAACACTACCAGCAATACCGCAGCCGTCAGGTAATTACGTTGTGCCGTGAGACCCTGTAACTCGCGTTCCAGTGCCTGAACCTGGTTCTCGGCGGTGAGCGTAAGGGAGTCATCAGCCTCTTTATTTCGCGCATACCGCGCTTCGAGTTCCCGGTATTGTGCCAGCGCTTCTTTCCGGTGTACGGTGTCGTTCAATTGTAAATAGGCGTGCAGCTGTGTAAAAGCTTTTTCGTATTGCTTACGTTCGGCATACCATTGTGCCAGCGTATAGTAGGCGTCGGGCAGCGAGCGCACATTGGTGGCGGTCGTTGCCGCGACGACATTGTCCACTAACGTCTTTTCAGCATCCGTGCCGCGGCGACGCGAAGTCGAGACGACGGCCAGGGACGTCTTGATGCGGTTCATCATGACGCTGTCGCCGGAGACATAGGCCAGAGATAACGCTTGCAGGAGATAACGCTTGGCCTGCTCGGGGTCTTTCCGGGCCGTGTACAGCATGCCGAGGGAATACAAGGTCTTCATGGCTTCCGGTGTGAGCTTCATGGCCTCTGCCTGCGAAAGCGCGCGTTGGTAAAAGTCGGCCGACGTTTCATAGCGCCCCATGCCGGCATAGGCTTTGGCCATGCCACTTCGGATCGCGAGGGTTTCGCGCGCATCTTTCACCACATCCTGTAACCTCAGGGCTGACTGAAAATACTTTTCTGCCTCGCGGTACTCTTCCTGCTCCAGCAGGTCCATTCCCAAACCGCGCAAGCTCAGCGATTGTCCGCGAAGGTTGCCCGATCTCTCGAATACACGCAACGCACGGCTGTGATAGTCGGCAGCGCTGACCGGATTTCGTAACGACAAATGTGTATTGCCAATGGTTAGCAACTGCTCTCCATAAGAAGGATCGGGCTCGATGGCATCGAGGTACTCTAATGCAGAGATCATATAAGGAAGTGCCTCTCTCAGATCTCCTTGCCGCTGGAAGTAAAGACCGGCGGTCATGAAGTAACGCGAAGCTATTTTATGGTCCTTACGATTGTCGGCAAATAGATTTCCCAGCATCCCTAAGTAATGACGGGCACTATCGGGCCGGCCACCGGCCTGGTAAACAAGCGTAAGTTGTGCATACGTGTTTGATAATGTATAGGGCGTCCCGGCAAGGGACGTCACGTGGTGAAGGCTGTCGATACGTCGCTGCGCAGGCTTCTGCCCATACACCGAACAAAAAGCAAACAACACGGAAAAGCAGAGTAGCCACCGCATAAATAGAAGGGTTTTAAGTAGGGTTTTATCGTAACGAAGGTACGAATTCCCCCAAAACCACTCCATAAAATATTTTTTGATCGGTGTTTTTTCATGAACCGATCCGACAGCTTCCTCCGCCCGATGTAGATTTTCATCAACAAACCCGGCCCATCACATGGATTCATGCGCCATCTTGCAGCATGTTCGCAGCAAACAGATGTACCGTGAAAATATCTTTTTTAAGCACAATGATTTACGATAAGTAGCGTTGTTGCCCGGCTGCAGCAACAGTGCCCCGGGCATCTCAACTCCTGCTGCGTAACATAGCATGGAGTTTCCAGGCCAGGTTAGTCATGCATTGCAACGCATTCAGCCGAATGTATACACCACTACTCTCGACGCTTATCAAACCAACGCGATACGTTTCGCTATGATTGGATTTTCAACACACGCTCCCCCGGCGAATGGTCCAGCGTAAGGTTATGTACAATGGGAGAAACGAAGAGTTCAAAATAAATTTAGAACTGTAGCACCATCTGCAGCTAGCCCATTGAGCAGCTAAACGCACAGATTGGGGATCTAGGCGACGATCATAGAACTGTTGAAAACTTGCTTGGCACTGGGGTTCCAAAACTCTTCCCGCTAGCTGAAGCATATATAGAGAGTGAACATTGAGGGGAAACGGTAGATCTTTAGTTCGATATATCCCGAAAAATTGAATTTCGACGGAACGAGGGTTCGAACTATTCGAGTCAACGAATTACCACAAACGATCTATCTGATCAACAACAATTTAGAGGACAAAAAAAGACCAGACAAATCTCGAAAAACGAGTTTGTCTGGTCAAGTCGGGGTGGCCAAACACGAACCACCTACCTTAAATGCTGTATGTCAATTACTTACTAAAAGTCTCCAGGCTCTAGGGCGAGATAAGGGCGACACGCAATACAACGCCTTAAACTCACCTCATTGTGCATTATAAATATACGTATTTCATGCGATTTTGAGCGTAAAAGAACCGAGACTTTCTTATTCAAACCATCAAATTCTTTCAAGGAGGTTCATCGCGTGTAGCCGCAGAGATGCGCCAGTACTTCGTGCTCCGGAAGACCGGTGTATGCGCAAAACTCGCCAAGTGATATTAATTGATGTTTCTCTTTGCCTAGCTCCTTGCGCATCCTAGCCATGATCTTTCGGGCGTACCGACCGCTTTTGCCGGTGATAAGCTCTATGTCTTTTGAGTATATAACGACGCGTTTGAGTTCCATAATACTTTATCTATGCTACTGCTATCCCGATGGTTTAACGATGCGTCGGGAATATAGCAATTGGAAGATTTAGGAAGAATTGGCACAACATAACCTGATGCGGAACCTGCTCTTTTGACGACCGCCCCTTTCATTATTCTTTTGCTGCTGTTGTTGCAACGACGGCCTAACCGCCTTGGGCATGTAAACAGGGCGGACAACGAAACAATAATAAATGGCAAGACAAGAAGGCCTGATCAAACTGACAGGCCAAATGGGAGGCGTAAGCTTCTACAAAACCGCGCAGGACGGGTTCCTGGCGCGGACAAAAGGCGGAGTGGATGGAGAGCGCATTAAGAACGATGCCGCCTTTCAGCGCACACGTGAGAACGGATCGGAATTCGGCAGAGCCGGCACCGCCGGCAAGCTGCTTCGCACCGCTTTCCGGGCGCTTACAATCAACACATCTGACGGCAGGATGCCGAGCCGCCTGACGGCGGAGATGATGAAGGTGATTAAGGCAGATGCGACCAACTTGCGCGGCGAGCGCAATGTGATTGACGGCGAAGCGGAGCTGTTGCGTGGGTTTGAGTTTAACGAAAACGCGAAGCTGAACCGTACATTTTTTGCGCCTTACACCGCGACCATCGACCGCACCGGCGGCGGCGCGACCATCGACATTCCGGCGTTCATCCCGGCCAATATGATAGCGGCACCACAGGGCGCTACACACGTGCGGCTGGTCGCGGCCTGCGCGTCCATAGACTTCCAAGGCGAAGACTACGGTACAGACAGCGCATCAAGCGCGGAACAGTCGGTAAGCAGCACAGCACCACTGGCTGCGCTATCGCTGGAGATGTCGTTTGGAGAAACCGACGGACAACCGCTCTTCCTGGCGTTTGGCGTGGAGTTCTACCAAGTCGTTAACGGCGCTATGTACACCCTCAAAAACGGCGCGTACAATGCCTTAACCCTGGTGACTGTAGACGGAGGTGCATAATGGAGCTGGAGCTGAATCGGCAATATTATCCAGAAGGAACAAACGGCCACATTCAACACGAGGGGCAGCTAGTCTGTCCCTCTATTGAGCTACCGTGGCGGGAAAACCGGCGGAGCATTTCGTGTATACCGGAAGGCCGGTATGAAGTGCGAAAACGGTATACGCAAAAGCGCGGGCATCATCTCCTGGTAGTAGACGTACCTGGCCGGAGCGGAATCCTAATCCACCCGGCGAACGACGCACAACGGGAGCTGCTCGGCTGTATTGCACCGGTGACGACAATCACCGGCCCCGGACGCGGTATCCAATCGCGGGCAGCAAACGAGAAGTTGAAAGCGCTGGTAACGGCTGCACTGGACCGAAAAGAAAAAGTTTTTATCACGATTAAATCGAAAGAACAATGAATGTAATTCAACGAATGCAGGCGCCAACGCCGAAGTTTTTCAAAACGCTACGGGCTGTTGGCCTGGCCCTGGCGGCGGCCAGCGGTGCGCTGCTTGCCGCGCCGGTGGCACTGCCGGCAGCCATCATTACCATTGCCGGCTACCTGACAGTGGCTGGTACTGTGGCAACGGCCGTAGCACAAACGGCGGTGGCCAAGGATGGCGACGACGAGAGCGAGTACGACGATGACGGCCCTTAGTGAAAGCACGGTGGCGGGCGTGATTGGCGGAACCCTCTCTTCCGTCTTCGTAACGCTTCACCTGGTGAACGCCGTGGAAACTATTGTGCTGTCGGTTTTAGGTGCTGTGGCGAGTTTCCTGGTGTCGCTGGGTATGGAGTGATTAGAAAAAGGATCCGCTCGCTGTAAATGAAAAGGCCTCCCGGGGGAGGCTTTTTTCATTTTAGCATTTTGTACATCAAGCTACGCTTCGCTCGTTGAATTAGCGTTAGCTGCTCGTATAATACGTCTTGGTACTTTGCCAGTGTCGTGAGCGCGTTCAGAGCCTGACCGAAACTTTCAGCTTCCTCGGCCACCTTCTCTGCAACGGTGACAATCAGCTGTCTAAGATCATCGAGGTGAATAAACGCGATCACGGTACCAGACAAAAACTGGCGGAAGAAACCACCCTCCCATAAGCCGTAACAAAGCCAGTAAAACCGCTCTCTTTCAACGGCATCTTCGGCCAGGAATACAAAGCAATTCGGGCAGGGCTTTGCCAGTGGTTTTCCTGCATTAGTTCCCTTGGACAGTATGAAGAAGTGTTCTCCAGCATACTCTTTCATCATTCGGTGTGTTTTGATTTTCATAGATTACGGCATTTGATTTTTGCCGCTGGCGCGCACACACTTCCAGAGAAAAGAAAAAGGAAAAAAAGAAAAGAGAAGCCGACTCACTGCCTGCGGGAAGGCGGAAGTCAAGGTTTTTGATAAAAAATAGTTTTGTGCTCTGTAGGTTATCGTTCGGAGTGGCCTGGTTCCGAAAACTATTTTTTATCAAAACCCGCAGGGCCTGACCTTGACTTCCGCCTTCCCGCAGGCACACCTTTGGCGGCTCTTTGATTTTATTCCACATGGCTAACGTAATCATTATACATATTTCACTATCTTCCTAACCGTTGTTAACATTGTGACTATGCCCATTAATGTATATTTTGATGAAGCTGGAAACACCGGCGACAATTTGTTAGATGTAAATCAGCCTGTTTATGCTCTAATGTCCTGCAGTTTTCAGCATGAAAGAGCCGATGAACTTCTTTCTCGGATCAAGTGTCAAGCAGACGAAGTTCATTTTAAGTCCATCCGAAAGTCTAGATCAAATCAACTTCAAATATTACAGATTTTAAACGACGACGCAATTTCCGAGGCTTCGGTTAGATATTCAGTAAGTGATAAAGAATTTGCCTTAACTGCTCATATTGTAGATCGATTAATTGAGCCGGTGCTTTATCACGATATGAATCACGACGGATATGGGTCAGGGTTAAATGCTCATTTGGCAAATAGTCTATACGTAATCGGAAAGTTTGGATGGGGACAGGAGAGATTTGCAAAAATGCTATTTGCGTTTTTGCTAATGGTCAAAACGAAAACAAATGAATCCATCGCTAATTTTTATACCGTAATGCATGATGAATATAAAATATCGGATGATGCCACTCGTGGATTACTAGATTTAATAATGTCCAGTATGCGACACATAAGAGATATACTCTCACATTTAGATAAATTTGATTTAGATCTGGCATTGACGTCCTTTGTTATTTTGTGCAATCAGTGGGGAGAGACAGTAGAAGAGCCATTTAATGTTTTTCACGATGATTCAAAACAGATTGAGTTTTCAAAGCATTACCTTGAGTTTCTGTCGTCAAAAAAAATAGAGCCTGCGGTTGTAGGTTTCGAAGGTGATACATTAAAATTTCCCTTTCTAATTCGAGAGTTATCCCTTGTTAATTCGAAAGAAGTAAAACAAGTTCAACTCGCCGACATTTTAGCGAGTTCGGTCCGTCATGCTGTAACGGAAATTTACATTAAGAAAAGCGAAGATCGTTTCGCAAGGGAAATATTGGAGACCCGACTAATGCATCTTTTTCACCATTCGATATTTCCCGATTTTAACAGTAAAATGCCGGATATGACACAGAAAAAGGGAGAAAATATTCTAGACTATCTAGCCAATTTGGCTTGCAAACACGAAGAGGCGCAGTTGAATCGAAAAAGTGGGGAGTCCAATTAGGGCAAATCACCTTTGATCGATCATTGATCCCTTCGTGGAATAAGAAGAGTAGCCCAACACCAACTGCCCCATGAAAAAGAAGTCCCTATACGGGGTTCCTTGAAATGCAAATACTAAACCACAGCAAACGAATACTATACTGAGGCCAACCCCAGTTGTCAGTCTCCTGAAATTTAAAGAGCGATGGATCAGGCCACGTGCGCCAAATACCTACCAACAGCCACCAGCCGCCGATACGATCACGATATAAAACTTTGTACATGCGTGAATGAGTTAGGCAAGAGCCCCCTAAAAAGGGAGCTCTGAAAGACAAACTTCAAACCAGAACACACGCACCAGGAACAGCTCTTTGCGATAGCGACGCGAAGAACCAACATGAAGACTAAACGCAGCCCACCACTTAGGGGCAATGCCGACCAACAGCCACCGGCCGCCGATTGGTACACGAAGGATGTATTTAAACATAGGGCCCACATCACGGGATCGGTCAGAAAGGTGCAAGGGCCGCCAAAAGAAAATACTACCTGTAGCCGCGATGGCTGGGGCGGCGGAAGCGAAAGGTGGAGATTTTGTTTTGAGCGGGCGCAGCGAACCCTTGCAGCTTTCTGATCCGCACGCCCGTAACTTTGGTCCTGTGTTTAAGTGCAGCACGCCGTAAGTCACAACGACTCACTCCCCGGTCAACCGAGTTGTAAAGGACATCGTAAGCGACAAACCGTCCGTTGGTCTCTCGCGCGCCCGAGCCGGCGTATGGGGGGTGCGGGGGGAGCCGGCGAGGATCAAGGCGCGCACCAACAACTGGGCTTGGCCCGCCCCTGCGGTCCCCCCGCAAAAAATAAAGGCGGGACAAGACCGCGCGAGCACGGGTGGTTGTGTAAAAGCTGGCCGCTGATTAGGCAGAGCGCAGCGGCGCCATATAAAAAACACGTCAGCAGGGCCGGACAAAAGGCATGACAGGGGCGGAACGGAATGGGCTACGGAACGAGGCAAGTGCGGCAGGGAACGGCAGGGTGCCCAGGCGCGCTGGAATGTGCGTAGTAAGGTCTGGGCTCCCTGCCGGCGCGGAGTGGGTAGGCCATAAAGAGGAGCCCCTGGCGGGACTTTTGTGCCGGCCCCACAACCACCCGCGCGGAGCGCACCGCTTCGACCTTGAGGCAGGCCGGAGGCTGCCAAGGCGCGGGTTAGGCATGCGCGAGGGCGTGCGGTGGGAGTCGTGGGACTGCCGTCATAAAGAAACATATGGTGATGCATGAGAACCCGTTACTAAGGACACCCGCAATAGGGATAGAAGCGGAAAGCCGGAAGCGCGATGACCCAGAGGCGGCCGGACTTGTGGCGGATAGGCCAGGCCGAAGGCATTACCAGTTTGAATCAAAACCAGTAAAACAACACAAATTACTTGTTGTAGATTATTTTCTACGGAATATCTTATACCTAACGTCGAAAATACACTCTTTAATATACAAAGACTCAAACCCCAAATTCAGATAGTCCTTGCTTAATGGTATCGCCTATAGCCAGTATGATATCTCTCAATATGGCGACTGGGAAAGTCTGTACAGGCATCGGGAAAACTAGCCAGATGCTCCAAAAATGAAAACATTATTTTCGAAAAGAATCGTTCGCTTGTAGCATCTAGAAGACTATACCAGCGAATAGCCATAAGCTCAATAAACATTTATGTCTGAAAAAATACAAATAGGCATCTATGCGATTAAAGATGAAATCAGGGAATTGGTTAAGCACCAGCCTCAAACGACGGTAGTCGATATACCCTATTTGATAGCTTTGTTGAAAAAAAAGAAGTTCAAAGAACAATTAGTTAATCCAAACCTATCGACAGAATTTACAATTCACCTCTTCTTTAAAAAGACTACTACACCGATTCTCTGGAAGGATTTTATCGGCGTAGTGGCTAAACCAGGTACTGATATTGTATCGCGGACTAAAAATTCAAATGAAAGCTATGTAATCCTTTTTCAAAATAATCGATCGAACAAAATCTATGCAATAACAGGTGGATACGGACATACTGCCCTGCAAGGTATTACCGAGAATGATTTTGGACTTGAAATACTATCTAGGATAATAAAGGCTGATGACAAAACAATACGGTCGTCTAGGGAGAAAAATCTCACCGGGGGAATTCTAGGAGAAATAAAATTTTTCCGAAAGGACTACAATCTTAATGAAAACGAAAATTTTGGAAATTTTTACCAAGAATTACAATCTGCGCTCAATCCAGATCACCTAAAACTCTTTGGTTTTACTCAAGATGATATCGACTCTGATAAGCTTTGCATTGCAAAAAATTCCTTCACGATAAAAAAGACAATATCGTTCGATCAATTACTAGTCATTATAAAGAGATGTGAGGAGCTATTAGCTACCGTAGCCCCTGTGGTGGAAATAAATGGCGTTAAGAAACTAAGCAAGCCAGAGCAAATACTAATCGTCGACCTCGAACGCTCGGTTATTACTTCATGTTATGAGGAGTACTGCGAAAGGCAGCCTACTTGTGATGTTGAGCTTTGTCATCGCGATTTCGATAAATACTTAGACGCCGCAAAGTATACAATCACATTTAAGTACAAGGGACCTGAAGAGGTCGAAATTCACGATCATCCGATAAAGAAAATAGCAGTAGTGGTAAAATTTATAAGATCTAAATTTCTCAGACTCGACCTAAACGAATTTATTCGAGTTCTAGGCGCCACAATAATAACGTCATACGATAGCGACGGAAATATCATGACGACTGACAAGCTTGAAAACCACTACTATACAGAAATTTATCACCAACAGAAGAGCTATTTTCTTCATGAAAAAGAATGGTTTGAAATTAAACCGGGATTTATAAGTAAACTAAATGCACAATGCGGCGACTTCATAGCCAAATATCTCTACCGCGGCGACATTGACAAATGGACCAATGCCACAGACATAGAAGACACGTTCAACGAAAAGCATATTGGAAAAGCAAAAACAATTGTATTACACAAATGCACCCCTGAAAATATTGAAGCATGCGATGTACTTCAATGGGATGACGAGAATGTATATCTAATTCATGTTAAATCTGGATTTGATAATTCTATGCGAGATTTAGCTAATCAAATCCTCATATCTGCCAAGAGAATAAATGAAGACACAAAGACTGGGTTCGTCTTCTTAAAACTTCTTTTCAGTTCCGCAAAGAAATACAACGGCACAGATAAGTACTTTTTGGATGTTAAAAAACAGTTGGATAACATCTCAGAAGATCAATTTCTAGACATCTTTGCTACGAGAAAGATTACACTTGTTCTTGCCGTACGAGACACCGCGAAAAAGAAACGCAATCTTATTGATATAACATCATTCGAATCAAACATTGCAAAATTCTCCCTTAGTGAGTTGATAAAAAATCTTCGGGGTATGGATGTTGGATTTCAGGTATTGGACCTATAGGAATAAAGCTTTCCTTGACGCAGGAAATTAACTCATTATATAATGGATACTTTGACAATTAGAAAGATCATTGATCGAATCCCTAAATTCACTTACCGTGCGTTTCATTGGATCGGGAAAGGTCTTCCAGTCTATTCCAAGTAATTAATCAACGGAACAGAAAGTAGATTCCAATGGCTCATTAGCTTCACCTATGAGTGTCCGCCTACGACTGGCCGAATATCCCGATAGTCTAGATGGGCTTTATTATTTGTTTTAAATTGTAGTGAGTCAAATTTAGATCAAGGAAGTGAATTTATGATAGAAAAATGTTATAGATGCGATGTACCACTTTTAAGAAAAGAAGAAGCAAGTTTGGCAGATGTTGAAAAAGGACGCTATGCCTCGTTAGAGCATATTATACCTAATTTTTGTGGCGGTGTGATCACGAGTTGGTTCCTTCTATGTGTGAAGTGCAATAGCGAATTGGGTAGTGAATTGGAAGGAGAATTAGACAAGCAATTGCTGCTTCATACGTTATTTACTTTTGACCGCGATCGAGGTAAGCAACCTGATGGATATTTGACTGCTTATACGCAGGAATCGAAGACGGAAATTCAAGTGAACAAGAAATTGGAATGGAGACATCCTAGGCCTAAAATTGAAGTTGATGACGAAGGAAGACTTGTGCGATTTTCCTGTCGCGATATAAAGCAGGCCCGCTCAATACTTCAGGGCTTCAAAAGGCGTTTTCCCGAGATTGACGTCGAGGAGAGTATCAAACATTTAAAGTTAGTAGAGGAGTATCAGAATGAAAAAATTGACTTCAGTCATAGATCACTTGGAGGTTTCGAAGTGCATCGTGCGATTGCGAAAATCGCCGTTAATTATTATCTCCATCAAGGAGGGAATAGAGAATTAATTCAGGATATAATTCAATACGTTAGCCATCCCGGAAAAAGAAATGTATTTGTCATATTCTACTATTCTTTTATGGAAATTCACTCTTTAGGCGAGAAGGAAATATCGAATCTTATTTTCCTTAAGGGTGATCCTAAGAAGGAACTTTTGTATTGTTATATTGAATTGTTTAGTACAGCGAATTTTTTGGTTATCTTAAATAGATCCTATACTGGAGAGGCCTTTACGAATACTTACTGCTACGACATCATTTTAGGTGAGGAGATTTTTGGCAAAGAAGTAAATCTAAAATTATTTCGAGATCCTATCGCCTGGTTTATATACAATAATGAACTTAATGACCATCATCGAGAGACTGAAGAGTATGTGAAGGATAAAGTTACCAGAGCTTTAAAAATATACCAGGACATGGTATATGGAGATGATGAGTATGAATATCGTGCTGATGATAGCTATTCAAAAAATCACCCAATGTAGTTTTTTCTTATAATGACCCTAATAAATGTTTGATAAGTTATCTCTTTAATTTTACCTTCATAAAAGTATTTACTATGTCTCTTACTTTACACAGCGTAGTCAACGGCACAACGCCTCAAGCGGAATTTGTTTGGATTCGTGTTGATGTCGACGTCAATACAAGGGGATATGCTCTTGTGGACCGCACCTTGACAGCAGACGGCCAGGTCTCTAATGAATTTCGTCATATTTTTGTATTCCCGAATTTGGCAGTTCGGAGAGGCGACTGGATTCGTCTGTTTACTGGGACAGGAAATTTTTCAAGAAATGAAGCGGATGGCTCCCCTGGTAACTTTATTTATAATCTTTACTGGGGGGCAAACGCTTGTGTTTATAATAATAGAGGAGGCGATATTGTAACACTTTTGAGATATACGACTATCAATCAAGTAACCGTCCCCTCAGTTCAATAAGTCGACTTTTGGGATGGCATTTTAAATTCAACCGGTGTTATATTCATATAACTTCAAGGCGGTCGCTTCGAGAACGATACAAATGGTCACAAGTGGCGGATTGATTTACAAGCAACAAGCATTCTTGTTGCTTGTATAACACTTACGTTAGACAAGCTGAACATGAGTCGGAATCTGTTTCAGAAATACAATTCTATTTCGAGGTGCCGGATAGGGCATCGCGACGTAGTTATGTACTAAAAATGACAGAAATAGTCGTATCGAAATTCCGTTCTATCAGCCTCGATTTCTTATCCCCTTGGGTCAAGGGGGGTATTTCGATTTCAATTGAGCCAAATCAGATTTTGGATGATCTTGTGTATCTGGTTGTGTGACCGCAAGCAATAACGGTAAGTTTTTTGTGCATTAACAAAATGCCGAGTTGACAATCATGGCTTTAACCCTTTCCATCAATTTCGGTTGCTTATGGGAAGCTGATTCAGTTCTTCCCTATAGGTTTCCCAACCAGGCATGTATTTGTTTAGATAGGAGATGAAACGGTCGTTGTGTTTGCGCTCCAGGAGGTGGATCATTTCGTGTACTACGATGTATTCCAGGCAGTGCAGTGGTTTTTTTGCGAGCTCTAGGTTTAGCCAGATGCGGCGGGCCTCTATGTTGCAGGTGCCCCACTTGGTTTTCATTTGTTTTACGCCGAAGTCGCGAACCTTTACAGGGATTTTCTTCTCCCACTTCTTGATGTATGCAGGGATTAGTTCTTTCAGCTCGCGGCGGTACCACTGGTTCATGATTCGTTGCCGTTGGGAGGTTGGCGTGTTTGGCCGAATGTGCAGATCAATATGTTTTTTGTTCACGACGATACGGGCAGGCTCGTTTGCCTCTATGATGCGAAGTAGGTATTTCCTGCCTTGGAAATAATGGGTTTCTTTGTTGATGAATTCACGCTTGCTCTCCCGGCGCTGGCTTTGGATTTTCTTCCGCTGTTTTCTTATCCAGGAGAGTTTGGATATGGCGTATAGCCGGATGGTTTCTTTGCTTAGGTGCATGGGTGCAGCTATGCGTACGTCACCGTGGGGCGGCAGTACGCTGAGGTGCAAGTTTTTGATGCTTTTTTGAACCAGTTCTATCTTGATGTCGCCTAAAACCATATCTACTTTAAGTATTCCCCCTGCTCCTTAATCACGTCAAACACTTTTACGGTTTCGTCGAAGTCGTTTAGCTTTTTGTAGATCACTTCTTTGATCTTGTTTTCTTTGGCGCTGTCACCCTTCCAGCCCGACGGCGCATATTCCACGACGACGTCGTGGACCATCAGGGCCTTTTCAACATCCTGGTCAAAATAGTGGTATAACACTACTTTGGCCGGGCTATCAAGTTCCCTCGGCGTGTCGGAAGTTTTACCTTCTTGCACTTGCTTGGCAAGGGCGGCAATCTGCTTGAGGTATTCTTCGTAGTCGATCGCCTTGGCTTTTCTTTGCTTGATGATCTCCGAGAGCAGGAGACTCATTTTTTCGAAAAATACGGGATCTGTCAGATGTTCCTTTACAATTTTGGTGCGTACATTATTCTCAATTGTTTCTGCCATCGCCGCCGGGTCGGCAGTGATCGCTTCCGGAAGGGTCTCTTTGGCCTTTTCGAGCCCAAGCTTGGTGATGATTTCCAACAGCGACAGGCTCTCAAACTCGGAAATCTGTCTCGGTTCGTCTGCGTGCAGGTAGTTGTCTATGAGGTGACGCATGTCGGCCTCGTAATCCTTCATGTCGAGTTTTTCGCCGCTGGCATTTTTTATGGCTTCGCGTAGATCGATGTAGAATTTAAGCCGGTTGTCGATGTGCTGGATTTCGTGGGCGTTGTATCCTGCTGCTTCCATTTCGTCGGCCAGGTTGGCGTAAGCTCGGATGAAGGCGACGGTTTTCTTATACAATTCCTGTCGTAAGAACTCACGCTCTTTGAGGTCTTCCGGAAGCTCGGTATTGCCGCAGAAGTAATAGCGGTACGCGGCATCGTCTTTGGGATTAGCAACAGGCTCGCAAATTAACTCCAACTGCTCAAGCGCGGTGTCGAGCCGCTCACGGGCTTTTTCCAGCCGTGACTGCAGCAGGATGTCGCAATCTTCCTTCTTGAACTGGTCATAGGCGAGCTCGGAGGTGTACACCTGGATGGCTCCGGTGCCTTTATCGTTTACCAGGTTTTTAAACAAATCTTTGTAATCGACGATATAGCCAAGTTCTTTGTCGTCCGTATCCAGGCGATTGACGCGGCAAATGGCTTGAAACAGACCGTGGTCCTGCATGGACTTATCGATGTAGAGGTACGTGCAACTTGGCGCATCGAAACCGGTGAGTAGCCTTGAGACAACGATCAGCAATTTCATCTTTGCGGGGTGCTTGATGAACAAGTCCTTTGTTTCCTCTTCGTATTCTTCGGTGGCTCTTTTGCCGAGGATCTTTGTGTAGATGTTATAAACGGCCTGCTTTTCGGTTTCAGTGTTTTCACCAAGCTCCTCGTTTACGACATGCCGGGTGCTAGGATTGTAGCTGGTGATGATGCCACATTTGCTTTTTAAGTGCGTGAGCTGAAACAACTCATAATATTGACATGCTTCGTAAATGCTGCCGGCAACCAGGATGGCGGTGCCTCTGTCGTCGTTCAGGCGGGGCTTGACGCTAAAGTCGAGGATGATATCGTTCACGACCTTGCCCATCCTGCTTTTGGAACTGAGCACCTTCTGCATGGTGCCCCATTTCTTCTTTAGCTCGGCCCGTTGGAAGTCGTTTAGCCCCTTCGTCTTAGCATCAAACCAAAGGTCGATGTGGTCTTGTGAGCTTATTCTCTGGTCAATGTCGCGGGCTTCATAGACAAGATCAAGTACGACCTTGTCTTCCACAGCTTCGTTGAATTTGTAGGTGTGAATGTATTTGCCGAACACCTCCAGGCTTGTTTGTTTATCCTGCTTTAAAAGCGGCGTGCCAGTGAAGCCGATGAATACAGCGTTGGGCAAAATGGCTTTCATGACGTTGTGAAGCCTTCCGCTTTGTGTGCGGTGGCACTCATCGACAAACACAAACAGTTCTCCTTTTACATTTGGTCGATTGTTCTCTATCTCCTTAATGAACTCATCGAATTGCTTGTCTTTGCTTTTGCCAAACTTGTGAACGAGGCTGCAGATCAGTCGCGGGGAGGGCTGACTGAGCTTGTGCATCAGATCTTCACCACTTTTGGCGCGTTCCATCGTCTTCTCGCCGGTATTGGAAAACACCTTCTTGATCTGAGCGTCCAGTTCGGTGCGGTCTGTAATGATGGCAATACGGGCATCCGGGTTGTTGGCCAAAATCCATTTGGCCAACAGGACCATGGTGATGCTTTTTCCAGAGCCTTGTGTGTGCCAGATGATACCGCTTTCTTTCCGGAGTACGTGCTGCTGGGCGGCTTTGATACCGAAATATTGGTGGTAGCGCGGCAGCTTCTTTCGCCCGTCGTCGAACAGAACAAAGTCGTGTATGATTTCGAGAAAGCGCTCTTTGCTACAGATCTTTTTTAAATATTTGTCCAGCAGCTCGGGCTCGTATAGCTGTTCATCTTCACGCCACGTGAGATAGTATTTGGCGCTGGTCTCGATGGTGCCATAGCGCAAGCCTTCGCTGTCACTGCCGGCAAAACAGAACTGGATTGTGCTGAAGAAATCCTGGATAAACTCCGTCTGCTGGTTGGTCAGGTTCTGCCGAATGCCTTCGCCAATGTCTTTGCTGCTTTTTTTGAGCTCGATGACGGCGAGGGCAATGCCGTTTACATATAATACTACGTCCGGTCTTTTGTCATGGATACCTTTTATGGTGACCTCTTCGGCAATATAAAAGTCATTGTTAAGCGGATTCTTCCAATCGATCAGCCAAATCGCATCGGTCTGCTTGGCTGTCCCCATTTTTACAGATACACCGTAATGAAGCAAATCGTATACAGACATGTTGTTGAAATACAGGTCGCGTTGGTGATTGTTTGCTTCGTTGTGGAGTTTGTCGACCGCCTTTGAGATGTGCTCTTTGGAGTAGCCTTGTTTTTGGAGAAATAATGTTAATGGGATTTCTTCAATATTGCTATTGCCTGCGCGATCGTGCAGATTTCCCTCGAAGAGGAGCGCATAACCCAACTCTTGTTGGAATAGTTTAACTATACGGTTTTGGGTTATGCGCTCGCTGTTCATAGTAGTCTTATCTTGCCGGTAAGGAGGTTCTGCATCATGCCGGATTTGATTTCCTGGTATTTCTTCTGCTTCGATTCTAACAATGCTATTTCGGAATCGAAGTCTCCTAAGATAGCAGATATCTTTATTTGATCACCAATCGTAGGGGGTATTAGAACTTTGAAGTTCTGCAAGGTTGGTAGTCTTAGCGAATCCACTGTAGCTTTAACGGAGTTTTGCATCGCGTGTCGTCCAAAGTTTTCGCACATAAACCTGTAGATATATTTGACTGAATAACCCTCTCGAAAGTCACTGATCTTGTAAACTCTCTGATGAAAATCAAACCTACCATTAAAATAATGAAAAATATTTCCGATGCCGCCTTCGCCAGGGATTAGTATTGCCTCACCATCATAGCTGTATGTGTTAATCCTTTCAATGTTTTGAGAACGAACAAAAAAAGGATAATTACCACCATCAACTTTATCTTGGTTATTTTTTTTTCCAGTGTATATTTCTGAGATATCTCCTAATCTTCTCATCTCCCACCCTCCTTTAGGCGTAAGCAACTCTTGCATGGCGCCTTGTTTGATGTTGCGTTTTTTGGCGATGAGTTTTTCTAAACTGCTGATGAGGGCATCGGTGTCGGAGAGGGCGGTGGCTATGGCGGCTTGTTCTTGGAGGGTTGGTGGAATTGCACAAGGAATGTTGACCAAAGTTCCTTTCGATAGCTTGTATCGACTTGCGCCTTGGCGAGTCAAAAATTGTGAAATGTCTTTGTTTTTGAAATAATGGTAAAACCATTGGGTGATCGTAATACCTTCTCTTCCTTTTATTAAATGAGCGTGATTATTGACATTAAATTTACCTCGTGCTAATTGAGTCATCGGCATTTCCCTCCACTTTAGGAAGTGATCGCCATCTTCTCCAATTAGAGCATATTCACCCTCAACCCGATACTCATTAATGTAATCCTGAATTTTCGTTGGTCCATAATATGGATAAATACCCGGCATTTTTTTTCGTATATCCTCACTAATCGGAAATCTCAGAGTATTGAAAATATCAAAAGCCTCTCGTATCGTTAATACATTCCAGTCGACGGGTATTATACCTGCATCGGTAGCTTTATTTTTGTTTTGTATCACCATGCAAATCCCATTTTCTTAAGGTGAGTATTCACTTTTCTTTCCAGTGCAAGAACTTCCGCGTTTTGCTGTGGTAACGGCAATTCATAGCGCTCTGCGAGCTGTGTGATTCGTAGCGTAATAGTTTCACTTACCTGATCCATTTCCTCATTCATCCTCCTTTCAATCTCAGCCATCCATTTGTAATCTACAACCAGAATTTTCACATCATCTTCCGCGAGAGTTTTATAACGTTCAGTTACTCTATCGCTTAGCTGAAGAGCGGCCGTTTCTATTTCTTTTTTGACGGCAGTTTGCTCATCTGCTAGTCTCAGCCAACCTTCCAAAGCTTTTATTTCGTCAATGCTTTTTTTGTCATTCTTGATCTCCTTAAGGCGTTTAGATACGATTATTCTATTGACTTTATCCATCATAGAAAAGAATCCTTCTTCGCCAGAGTACTCGTCTGTAAGTTCCTCAATTTCGCTGGTTAGTGCCTCCCTTTTTGCTTCCATGGCGTCGATGGCCTTCTTGTCGGCCTTAAAGAAGCGATCAATTACCAGTGTCTTCGGCACTAAATCGCTATCCAATATCACTTCCTTCTTGCCTTTATTGATATTATATAGATCGGCCTTCCATCCATTTGCGGCGATGAGATAGCAGTCGTCTTGCATGGTGCTATTCCAGTAGGTCATCAAATGCTGGTAGACGTCGTATTTATCGACCAGACCTTCACTGGAATAGATTTTCAACAGGTCTTCGGATATTTCGTTGATGACCTGCCGAGGCTTAAAGCCCTTCTTTAGTTCCTTGAGCTGCTTCGTACTCCTCTTTCGCCAGGTGTTGAAGAGTTTATCGAGCTCTTTTATAAAATTCAAGAACTCGGGATGATTAAATATCGTGTTATTGATTTCTTCTTTAGTAACCTTTAGTTTACTGTACTTCTTGCGCTTGCTGGTAGAGAATAGATCCTTCCGCAAGGTAGGGTATACTTCCCAGTATTTAGCCAGAGCATCGATGTCGGCATTGGGAATGTCACCCAATAAATGTGCTTCGATGTCGTGAATATCCTCCGCTTCCTGGTTGTCGATGTAGCGCGGGATATTCAGGTTGTAATCATTCTTCGGGTCGGCGATTTCCGCGAGCGAAACCATGCGGCTGTACTTGGCTAGTTCCAGCTGCTTATTGAATACATCTACGATTTTGTGGATATCTTGTTCGCGAAGGCGGTTTTTGTTCCCGTCTTTCATGTATTCTTTACTTGCGTCTATGATGAAAATGCCTTTACGTTTTTCGACGTTTTCTTTGTCGATCACTATGATACAGGCGGGAATGCCCGTTCCGTAGAACAGGTTGGGTGGCAGGCCGATAATGCCTTTGATGTATCCCTTCGTGATGAGTTTCTTGCGTATTTCACCTTCGGCGCCGCCACGGAATAAAACGCCATGGGGAAGGATTATACCCCCCTTACCTTTTGACTTAAGCGACTTGATGATGTGCAGCAGAAAGGCATAATCACCATTCTTTTCTGGAGGGATGCCAAAGCCGGCAAAGCGATTGTACCTATCTACTACAGCCTTCGTTTTGTCATCTATCAGACCGTTGGTCCAACTGGCGAACGAGAACGGGGGATTCGCCACGGCATAGTCAAAGGTTTCGAGCATCTCGTCAGTGCCCGCTTTTTTAATGAACTTTGGATCCGCAATGGTATTGCCTTGGCGGATGCCGTGCAGGTTTTGTGCCTGGTTATGTAACACCATGTTCATGCTGGCCAACGCGACTGTGGCAATGTCCATTTCCTGGCCGTAGAGGGTTATCGCCTTCTCAGCCTCTTCGCCTGCCCTAATAAGCAGCGAGCCCGAACCACAGGTTGGATCGTAAATCGTTGTGCTGGCGGTGGAGTTGCTCTTGTTGATGCCGATGATCTTGGCCAAGATACGACTTACTTCCGCTGGTGTATAGAATTGCCCCTTGGACTTACCGGAGTCTGTGGCGAAGTGGCGCATCAGGAATTCATATGCATCGCCGAGGATGTCGTCATCGTCGGCCCTGTTCTTGGAGAAGTCAAGGTCGGGGTTTTCGAAGATGGCAATGAGCTTGGTGAGTTTATCTATCTTGTCTTTGCCGGTGCCGAGCTTTTCATCGTCGTTGAAGTTGGCGAAATCACTCATCTTGTTCGCATCGCGGATGGGCGCAAAGATTTTTTTGTTGATGAAGTCGCCGATTTCGGGTTTGCCCTTCAGCTTTACCATGTCCTGGAACGTGGAGCCTTTTGGTATGGTAATGGGCGCGAACGGAGTGTTGGCGTATTTATCGCTGACATACTTAATGAACAGCATCGCCAATACATAGTCCTTGTATTGACTGGCGTCCATTCCTCCTCTTAGCTGGTTACAACTTTCCCACAGGCTGCTGTAAAGTTCACTTTTCTTAATGGCCATTCTTAGGTCTATCTACTTTTATTTGTATTGATATTTTATTTTACTACTAACGACGATCATAGCGCTGGAGGAATTCCTTGATTTCACCAAGCATTCGTTCAACGTCGCCGGGCGCAGGAATTTCCGACCATGATAGTTCGGAAAGTTCACTGACATATTGGGGAGTCAGACCGCTCCAATAGGTTACATGATCTGCGAACAGCGGCGACTCGGCCATGGGCAGCTGGAGCCACGGACCGGCGAAGGTGCCATTTCCCTCGTCGTCGTCACGAACCATGTCAAGTAATGCAAAGCTTTCATCTACAAGTACCAGACCGCGTAAATCTTGCTGTTGCAAAATTTGGTACATGTCATAGAAATGTCGGAGTTTGCCCAAGACCTGAGCCTGGCTATCGTGAGAAAGCCGGACGACTGAAAGTAACTTTTCGAAGAAAGTCCGTTCGCGGGTGAGTACGTTGATGGTGAAGGGCTCCAGCCCGTATTGTTTCACCTGGTCGCTAAAGCCCGGAGAAAGAAACTTGCCGAGCATGGAGATAATCTCTTTCTTCTCGTGCGGCACGGGCTGCGTGAAGGCATTTATCTCTAACTGGATGTGATCTTTTACGGCGCCGAAGTCTTCGGCGCCAATCTTTTTATCATACTGATAGAAGGTCTTTCTATTCCTGCCTCGTTTCTGTTCTGACGGATGCGCAAAGTATGTAAGGCCGGCAGTGACGGAAGTTTCCACCTCTTTGATGAGTGCCTTTAATTTTGCATCGCTGATTCCTGGCTGTTTGAGTATGGCCAGGTCTATGTCTTCGGAAAACCGCTCGATGCAACCATGTGCTTTTGATAGCGCTGTACCACCTTTAAATACAACGTGGTCGGCATATTGCGATTCCGCCAGGTTTTTTAATACACGGGTAACCCAATAGTCTTTCTCGATGAAAATTTCTCTGAGCTTATAATGGGTGGCGGCGGCTTCTACGGCCTCTTTGAAATCAGGTGCGGTATGGAAGGTCATTTGATATTCCAGGAGCTTTTGTTTGGAAGTGCTTTTTCGGAAACTCCTAGCTCAAATGTAGAAAGCTTATTTAGATTTTTCTTCAGATCAGTAGTCGCTATACCATCAAAAAAACATTCCAGAAAAGCTCCCAGCAGGGCGCGTGTTCTTGGCCGGTAGTCCTTTACTAAGCGCGGAAGGCGTTTCTTTTCAGCATCGTTGAGTGCATTGATTTTTCGCCGTAAAACTTTCAACGATTCATCCGGTGACGAATCGGGGATTGAGCTAATATCTTGAAAAGCATCTAATAGTTGTAGCAAAGGAATATCCTGCTCACGAATGTCAGCGTTGCTTTTTACAAAGCGGATCTTATACCCATCGAGTTCTTTAGGCTCCTTGGGATTGGGCGTAGCGATAACCAACGTGTTTGATACTTGAGTGGTCAGCCCTAATTTATTGTATACCAGCAGCCCGGTTAGGTAGCCGATCCATTTATTATTCTTTCGAGTAAAGAGCTGGATGATCTCGTTTTCGCTCGGCCGGATTCTGCCATAGGCAGACTTTTTAGGTTTGTAGTATTTGCCTTTCTCCAGGCGCTCAATCACGCCTTCGCTTCTTAGCCGGCTCAAAGATTGGGCTACCGACCCGACTTCGGACGCACTTAGTTTTAACGTGTCGTAATCGAACACCGCTCCCGGATCGAGTTTGTCGATTCTATCTCTGACTAACTGTGCTATGGTAGACATGTTGCTATGACGTTTGTTAGAAACAGGTGCTGCCAGTAACCTCTGTGCTACTACACCTCCTCCTATTAACGATAAAGATAATGGCATAGTTTAAGATGGACAAGTTTTTAGGTCGGTTAACTTGACAACCGGCGTTAGAGGATTGAAAATCTTTAGAAAATGCGACTTTTTCCTTCTAACCTGGCCGTTTCGGCGGCTCCGGAGCTGTGTAACGCGTTGAAGACTGCGAAAATAGTCCTTCGTGGGCCAGTTGCCGGCCGGCACCCATGTGGCAGCGCCCTCCTGTCGGGAGAGCGCTGGATTCATGTGGATAGAAAGGTTTGCCTACTGTCGTTGATCTTTATGCAAGTCATCGAACGAGATGAGGTTGAACATTTCGCGCATGCGGCTTCGGACACGGGGGCCGTACATGGTCTCGATCTCGTCGGTGGAGAGGTTGGTAGTGATGTGGGTGAGCATGCCCTCGGAGACGAAGCGGTCATAGCGCGAGAGGATGATTTCGGCCATGACGTTGCATTGGTTGCCGAAGTGTTTCAGGGCTTGCTCGGACCCGAGGTCGTCGAAGCAGTAGGTTTTAGGACCTTTGCGGAGGTCGTACGACTGGCGGCTGTAGCGGTGGATGATATCGTAGCCTTCATGCTGGAAGTCGAAGGAGATGTCGCGGGTGGCCTTGAGGACGAAGCTGTAGTCGGGGCCTGGAACGCGGCGCATCAGGCTCATGAGGGTGGTTTTGCCGCAGCCGATGGGGCCAGTGAGGGCAATGCCTTTTTCGAGGTTGATGCCTAAGAGATCGGCCTGGAGGGTATCTTGGAGGAAGTATACCAGGAGGTGGCGGACTACCGGGTAGTCAGCCGGGCGTATGGTGAATTTGGGACCGAACTGTTTTTGGCCAAGGCGCTCGACTTGCTGGATGAGCCAGGTGAAGTCGTACCCGGCAATGTGAGGCGTGTCGCTTGTGGTGGTGGGTTTCGCATTCGGGGATGTGCCGGTAACCGGTGAGGGCTTAGAATGGCTTTGAGTAGCTTTTTGGGCCAGTGTTGAGAGGGCCGGGAATTGGTTGGGTGTTGTTGTTTGCATGGTTAAAGTTTTTAGCGTTTTTGATCCATTTGCGGGCTGCGGCCCGCCAGTCTTTGATGGGCGCTCGGCCGATTACCCAGCCGACGGCCTGGTAGTGGTCGAAGAATTTTTCGGCTTCGGCGGCAGTGGAGAGTTGCTCGGTGAAGTATTCCTGGGCTTCCTGGATCGCGCTCGGGGTCGAGGCGGTTTCGCGGCCGCCGCGCCCCCCAGCCCCGGCTGTTTGTTTTTGTCGATGATGATTACCGGTACCAGTTGCCTGCGGGTTCGCGTCCGCGACCCGATCGTTAACAAAATTTGAATTTTCATTGCTTGTGCCATACTCGTTTAAACCGTTTATACTGTTTGCATTATTTGTACTGTTTGTATTGTTTATATATAACGTCTCTCGGGCGTTATCGCCAGCATTACCGCGACCATTACCACCACCTTTGTCACCACCTTGATCGGTTATGATACCGTTATCGGTAGCGTTGCTGTGACCATAATCGCTGGCATTGCCGGCACCATTACCGCCACCCTTATCGCGAACACTATTGCTTTCGACGCCGTTGTTAGTGTCATTATCGCAACCATTGTCGTCAGCCTGGCCGTTACCATTATCGTCAGCTTTATCGCCACCAGTATCGAATCTGCGCATGTGGACACTGCTGCCCTTGGCAGGGTGGAATGATGGTTCGTAGCAGATGTATCCCCACTCGGAAAGTTCTTTAATGGTGCGAATGTAGAAGTTGACCGAGCCGATGCCGGCGTTACGCATGACCTCGGCTCGCTTGATCATGATCGGGGTGCGAAAGCGGGCTTGGTTCCACTCGAAGAAGAGGGCCATGTATAGGGCGTAGTGTTGCATTCTGAGCCGCTGGTCATCGCCAAAGTTGCCCATCCAGGTGTTGAGATGCAGGATGTAGTTCATGATCTCTTACGCGCTTTAGCAGGGCCGTTGTCGAGGAGAGTGGCGAGGTCGTCGGGTGGTTGGGTTTTGTTTTCTTCGAGCATCTTGGCGATGTCTTTATAGGCATAATAGAATACGCCGCCGATCTTGGTGAATGGTAGTTTGCCTTTTACGCGAAGCATCTGCAGTGTGTTGGGTGAGATCATCAGTATGCGACGGACTTCGCTGGACTTTAGCCATTCGCGCATGGGTGCGCCTTTGCGTTGTGAGAGAATGTCGGAAATATCCTGAAGCAGTCTTTCTTTGAAAGCTTCAAGATCCTCCACAGTAACGATGTTTGCTGTTGCCATAAATCTGTTTGTTGGTTTTGACAGAGGCAAATGAAGCAAACGAATCAACTAAATACCAAGCACCGTTTGATGCCATTTGAGTGGCGCTTTATCAAATAGATCTATATATACTCAAACTCGTTCAACGTGTAGTGACAGGGTAATGAATTTGAGACTATTAGTGAGTATTTGAAATATGATCTTTTTCTATTAACAGCTATCGATTATAGACATGATCTATATTTGAGGGAAATTTCAGAAATACCAGGCAAATCGGCCTTATCGGAAAATAAAAAAGCCACCTTTCGGTGGCGGATGATTATTTTGATTTCTCGTTGAGAAGCTTCTCGAGTAACGCAATCTTATCTCGCTCGGCTTTCAAAAGTTCTTCATATAGCCGTTTAGTCTCTGCAATCAACACGTCATTCTTTTCGACTAACTCGGTAATCTTATCTAATGAGTTTGTAGTATTGTCACCGCCAAACTGATAGTATGGACTTTGGCTATTTTGCGAATGGATGTTTGCTCCTTCGTAGTTATTCTGGATATTGTACACAGCTTTTTCTTCATCAAATTCTAAAATTGCTTCTGCCGGCAGGTTGAGTGCCTTGGCTAACTCCTCGATCTGAGCAGGCTCAATAACTTCTTTGCCCTCGAGGTACGAAATTCGTCGTTGGGTCCAATCGCCCCCAAGTCTATCAACGAATGCTTCTTGCTTAAGGCCTAACATTTCACGGAACCGTTTCAGGTTTTTGCCGTGATGGACGGTCTTGGATTTGTATGTTTCTTTCGAATCTGACATGATACAAATATATCATTTTCGCGTTCTTCTGAGCGGTTTTTCATAATGATTTTTTGGGAAATGTATAGCTATTGCTAAAGCAAACGTGGCATTACTAAAGCGCACGACAATCGTCTGAGATATACAGTACTTACCCCCTAATTTTCAATTTTGAACTAGGGCCATGTGCGCGCATACCCTTGCAAGTTGGTTGCTCAAGAATCTGATCCCTGACAGGCAGACGGGCCGTTGCCGGCGACTATCCACCGGCTGTCTACCGAAGGGCTAAAATGTGGTTAGTGAGCTAGTTAGAAACACAGATGTTAGAATTTATGTAAACAAATAACCCGCAAAAACATGCCATCAAGAGATGCAAAATCACCCGCTGTCGGCAAAGCCGCCGACAGGCAGACCCCGCTTTATCTAATCGAAGAGGTTCTTAAGACGAGCCGCCGGATGCAGCTGCTTAAAAAGGACCGACCGCGCTCGAGTCGATCCAAAGAGTATGCAGTATTTGTCGAGAACAATGAGGCGCTACAGAAACGCTTCAATAAATTTTTCGACGAAACTATCGACATTTTAAAAGTACCCCACGAGGGAATGGACTGGTTTATCATGACGCTGTGCGAGTATGGACAGAAAGTGAACGATGACTTAAGCAATAGCCGCCGGTTGGCCGCGCAGTTTTATCAAGCGTTTGAAGTTGTAAGAAAAGACTGGCCGACGTTGCGTACATCTAAATCTTCACGTGAGAAAAGTAAATCTGCTGGATATGGGGAGCGCTGCTAGACAATCGACGGTAACGGACATGCGCGAGTTTGCCGTGGTGCTGGAAAGGATCGTGGCCGCGTTGGCACCTGAGCGTGTGCTCTGCCTGGGCAGCCGGGCAAACAAGTTCGAGGGCTGGTCGATATTCAAAACCCGATATGAAGAGCAAGTACATGTGACGGTAGACTTGTTGGTGGTGCTGCGCAGCGACGACCGGCGGAAGCCGGACGAAGCAGTGGAACTGATTTCGGTGTTCAATAGCGCCACGCTGCACGTGAATGCACTGGTGCATAAGCTGGCCTTTGTTAGCCAGGCACTGGCCACTGGCGGGCTGTTCTTTTCTAACGTTCACAATGCCGGCATTCTGCTGTACGAACGCCCCGAGGCAAAGCAGATGTTTGTGCCGCCATGGAACGATGTGAATGTGGCGGAAACGCAGCTGCGCCTGGTAGCCCAATGGGAAGCGTGGTTTGGGATGGCACAGCGGGCGATCAGCGAGGCGAAGCATAGCATTGCCAGGGGTGAGTATGTGTTTGGCGTAGGGCTGCTGCAGCACGCTGCAGAATACACGTGCGTGGCGATGCTGCGAATGGTGACCGGGTATAACCCGCCAACGCGAAACCTGCGGAAGCTGCTTGACCTGGTGGGCAATGTGTCGGCGAAAGCGACGATGGTGTTCCCCGGCAGCACACGGGAGGAAGATGCGCTGTTTGATGTGCTGATGAATGCCCAGGCCCGAGCTCGATACAAGGAGGGCTACACGGTGTCGGCGGAGACGGCCGGCATCCTGGTTGCCCGGGTGGAGAATCTTCAAGTCGTAGCGCGTGACGTTTACGCGGCACGGATGGCGGAGGTGTCGGCCGAGCATGGCGACGCCGGTGGCGATACGTGCGGGGTAGCATTTGCACCTGGTGCGAGTAGATAGGTTTTGTAATACGGCCTTGGTTGTCCCGGGCAATTTAACCCCGGCGGCCAGAGCCATTTGAACTACTATAAAAGATAAACATGAAAGGACTTACGAATACACCCGACTTTAGGCCGCGGGAGATTACGATATGTAGTAAGCACGAGAGCAGGGCGCCGTCCTACTCGGTTGTTGTGCCTGAGCTCCGGCTTCGTGGACAGTGGATGAAACAGACGGTGTTCGGCATCGGCAAACGCGTGGTGATCGACTACGTTGACGAAAAACTGATTATAACGCTGGCGAAGGAACAACCGCCATGGGTCAAAAGGGAATGATTGGGTAAGGTTGGGCATCACCTGGGCGGCAGTGGAGGCCGCCCAGGGTGTTACAGATTGTGGGATTGTTTTCTAGGGCCATAATCCTCTAAATGGCCACGCCACCGTAGTAGCCCGCCAGATATTGCTTCGCAAAATCTGCATCGTTCGGAATGCCCTTCAGATCAGCTAACGAGTATAAACGTGAAGACTCATTGCTACCTTTCTCTGTGAAATAAAACTGATCCCTCCGCATAATGGTGGGAGACAGCATGTTTGTATCGCGACTTGTAAAAACGAGCTGCGTTCTGTCTTTGTTGACTTCCGGATTGTTCAGTAGGTTGACAATTTTTAAGAGCAGTGAACCGTGGAGATGGTTATCGATTAAAATCAGCCCCGTCACGGGCATCGTGAATGCCGGGAAGACGACCCCCACAGGACCAAGTATATTCTGTGTGCCGTAAGAGTCTATGGTGAAGTATCTCCGAACACGGGCGCAAACGCCTTCTTTGTCGAAAGAGCTGGCATAGGTTAGGAAAAGATTGTGCTGGGAGGACATCTCGGGAATTGGCTCTTTGTTACCTAGCTTATCCTTGTTCACTACACCGTTGTGGCGCGTGAATAGTTCAACCATGTTCTTTTCCTTTTGACCGAAAAGCCATTCATCAACTATTATCTCTCTGTTAGTCGTACTACCATGCTGAGCTGTGGATTGGTCGTTCCTTCGAACTGTAAAGCCGTAGCGATATTTCTTGTCTTCGATCACAGCAACAATCTGGAAAAATGATTCCTGTTTATAGGGCGCTTCCTGGTAAAGAAATGGATCACACAATACTCCAAGGCGGGACTCGGTGCTGGCTTCGTTTCTTATGGCACGGATGAAATAATCAAGTGCCCGAATGATATTACTTTTCCCGCTGCTGTTGCATCCGTAGATGCCCAACGTCTTCAGCAACTTCAGATCGCCCATTGAAACGATGTTATTGGCATCGACGTAGTTCAAATCTTCCGGGCTTTCGAGGTTCGTGGCAATAAAGCTCAGCGTTTGTAAGTCCTTGATGGAACGGAAATTCTGTACACTAAACTCGACAATCATCTTCTGAACTTATAGTCGTGTTGCTATCGCCGGCAAAGTTTATGAAATATTGCCTATCAGACGGTGTACGCTATGGCATATTTTATACCAGCGCTATCTTAAAATGATTGTATAATTATAAGGTAAACTATTCTCGAAAAAGATCATAAAAGGTGGTCGTATTCGGCGGCGGTCAAAATAAAAAGGGATCGCCGTAGCGACCCCTAGTATTTTTTATTCTAATCTCCTTGAGAGCCTAAGCGCGAATTATTTCGATGACCTATAGCGCTCAAGATCGGAACCTTTGATGTGTTTCACCAACTCGTTTGCTCGTGCAGTTTTTTCAGGCGGCATGTTCGCACCATTATAGCCGTTAAGCCTTTCATCTATTTTGAACCTGATTTTCTCAGCTTCTTTTATTAGATTTTTCATAGGTTAAAGTTATTCATTTTTTCGCAATCAAAAAACCAGCGTATGAGCCATTAGACCGGAACGGCTCGAATCGCCAATTTGCAAATACCCCTAGAATAACGAATATCTCAGAAAGATCTGCGAAATGGAGCGAAATTGCCATTCTATACAAACGGGTACGTGCCGGCGTGTTACCTTCCAAAAAAAGCCACTGCGAAGGGTAACGCTCCGTAAAGAGTAACACGGCTTTTACTACCGTAGCGAGAATTTTATCACGGTCACCATTGTTCGTGACCCTCGAGTCATCAAGCGTTATCCCGTCTTCGAGCACGTCAACTAATCCGAGGTTGAAGATTGTTTCGTCAGACGTAGGACCGATCAATATTCTCTTTGCCACCGTTCCCCTGGGGCCAACGCTGGTAAAGTCAAAGCGCTTGCGATCGTCTGCCGCAAAAGCTTCGTAGCTTTCATGTTTCATGGACACGCGCTAGTTGTTTCCGACAATCGCCCTTAGCGGAGTATCTTCTCTCTTCGACTGCTCAGCCAGCACTGCGCGTAGAGCGCCCATATCCTGGCTAACTTTTTTCTCAACAACCTTCGCATAAATCTGCGTGGTGCGGATGCTGGCATGCCCTAGCATTTTCGATACTGTCTCGATGGGTACCCCATTGGTTAGCGTTACAGTAGTGGCGAAGGTGTGCCGGGCTAAGTGAAACGTCAGGTTCTTTTTTATACCGCACAGGTCGGCAATCTCCTTTAGGTAGGAGTTTAATTTCTGGTTTGACAACGCGGCAAACACAGTGCCGGTAAAGGCCGCCCGGGGATCGCCCTGGTACTTCTGGATGATGACCTGCGCCTTTGGCAACAATGGTATGCGTAGGGGCTGATTGGTTTTCTTCCGGGCCGTCATGATCCACTGGCCACGATCCATGCCCAGGGATATATGCTCGGGTTTTAGGTTCATTAGATCGCAGTACGCAAGACCGGTGTAGCAGCTAAAGACGAAAAGATCTCGGGCCCAGTTGAGGCGCGGAACCTGGAAGTCTTTCTGTTCGATGGCAGCGAGCTCGGCACTGTCGAGGCACTGGCGCTCTTTCCGTATGAAGCGGGCCTGGAATTTGGCGAAGGGGTCTTTCTCCATCCATTCGTTGCGGATGCCGACGGCGATCATCTTGCGGAGGCGCTCGATGTGTTTCAGGACTGTATTATGCCCGCACGGAATATGATAGTCAGTAGGCCGGTGATTGAGCATGAACACCTGAAAGTCGATAATGAACGGATAGGTAAGCTCATTCAGCGGTATGTCGGCTCGCTTTAGTTTCCTCTCCAGGAATAGCTTGACGTAGCTCTGGGTGGTAACATAGTTTTTCATGGTGCCCCATTCCAGTGTATGCTTCAGGCTGTTGTTGTGGTACTCCATCAGACCTAGGAGGGTGTGGCCCAAAGGGACGATACCGCAAAAGAGGTCTTTCACAGCTTCGAGTGTGACCGGCTTCCTTTGGAGTTTCAGCTCGGTGCAGCATTGGTTGAGCTCGGCGCGAACATTGTCGAGGTAGTCATTGACGATTCGGACGTCTTCGCGTTTGCCTTTGGCTCTGCCCAGGTCGGTGTCCCACTTTTCGATGTCGATACTGCGGCGCAACGATACGTCTAGCGACTGCCCGTGGAGGGTGATGCGGACGTACAAGGGGGCGAGGTTCTGACGGGCTTTGTCTTTTTTAATGAAGAAACGGGTACGGAGAATGTTTAAGACACTCATGGTTTTGTGGGTTTGAAATGATGCGTGTTGATCATTTTTCCTAGCTCGCCCCAAACATACCGCAAGCGGAGGAGGGCGAGAATAGGGCACGGAAACCTTGAGTTTGTAAGTGCTTCTTTGAGGGTATAAAAACGAAAAACCCCTTAAATCATACGATTTAAGGGGTTCCGATGGAGTTTGATCTCCTGTTCGTCGGGGTGGCCAGATTCGAACTGACGACCTCTTGGTCCCAAACCAAGCGCGATACCGGGCTACGCTACACCCCGAAACTTTGGCATTTACCGGTGTTGTCCGCCAAAGGGATGCAAATATAACCTTTTATTATGTAAAACCAAATTCTCGCCTTTTTGCCTGCGTTCTTTGTTCGTATTAATAGTGATATATTACAAACAACTTGAAATCCGGCTGAGCCATGCCTGACATTGAAATCGATTCACTGCTAAATGACATCAACAACGTACAGCAGATAGAGATTATCCCCTCGCTGCTCGAAGTCGTTTGCCGCACGACCGGTATGGGGTTTGCTGCCGTCGCCAGAGTTACAACGGACCGCTGGATTGCGTGCAGCGTACGGGATGAGATCGACTTTGGACTCAAGCCCGGTGGCGAGCTTCGGATTGAAACGACGATCTGTAATGAGATCCGTCAATCCGGAAACGTGGTCATCATCGACCATGTAGCCAATGATGAACTGTATCGCGACCATCATACGCCTAGAATCTATGGTTTCCAAAGTTACATATCGGTACCAATCGTCCTCAAAGACGGTGAATTCTTCGGTACATTGTGTGCCATTGATCCTGCCCCCGCTCGTTTGAATAATTCGCACACCATTGCCTTGTTTACCATGTTTGCTGACTTAATCAGCTTTCATTTGGAAACCATTGAGGTATTGCATGCCAGCAAACGGACCATCAATAGACTGAATACCCAGGCAACCGATATGATGGAAGAGAATCGACAATATCAATTCGTATCGGACCACAATTTAGCCGAGCCCCTGCGGAAGCTCTGTGTATTTTCCAATATGCTTATTGACGCCACAGAAAAAGAAGGCACCCCGAAGATCCGCCATTTAGCCCAAAAAATAAACTCATCGGCTGAGCAATTCAGCATGATGATGAAGGACATGTCAAAATATACCAGCTTAAGTGACAAAGGTCTAACGCACGAAAGGATTGATTTAAGTGGCGTTATCGCCGGCGTTCGTACACAACTTACGGATTTGATTATCCATAAAAATGCAACGGTTAAAAGTGAGCGCCTACATGAAGTACGCGGCGTTCGGTTTCATATTGAGCAGCTATTTTTTAATCTCATCGTGAACGCTCTGACATTCAACCGGGCGAACGTACCGCCAGAGGTTATCATATCATCCCATCATATTTTGGGAAGCGAATTAAACGAAATGCTTGGTGTTGATCCTGCTATACGGTACTTGCAAATCGATGTTCAGGATAATGGGCGTGGAATAGAAGCACCTGAACTGGAAAAGATCTTCTATATTTTTTCAAAGGTCTCTCATACTGAGTCCGTCGATGGATATGGTATCGGTCTCGCCTATTGTCGTAAAATAGCGAAGCTTCACGGCGGGTTCATATCCGTCAGCTCACAACCCGGTGTCGGCAGCATATTCAGTGTTACGTTGCCGTTGGCATGACAGCTTGATTAAGTAGTTTCTGGCTGACAAACCTGTTAAGCTGAATTTATTCCAAGGGCCTTTCAGCCCGCCACATACCCCTTCGAACAAGTAATAATACGCTCCGTCGTGGGCGGGCACAGATACCAGTCGTGTAAGATATACCCGCATCGTTGTCCGCCAGCGAACGATGGCCGTGTTCCGGTAAACCGCGTTTCATACATTAGCGCATATTCCATAACGCTCGAAACGTGAAATATAACCTGAGTTTAGTCCTGTTAGCCTCTTTGTTGCTTTTATCGTGTTCGTCCGATGACGGTACAGAAACCGTCGCCCCCGAATATCATGCTCCCACGTTCGATCTGACCGGTGCGAAAGCGGTGGTATACTTCGGACAGGTTAACGCCATGGCTAATGGGCGAGCAAGCGAGAGCAATAACCCCGGCAATCTTTTTAAACTGGATGCTGAGGGTCAAAGGAGCCCCGTATCGTGGGGTGCATCCTTTGCGGCGATCAGACCTTTGCGCAAAGGACTTTTTGTGACCCACTACAACAACGCATCCAAAAACTATGTATATCATGTCGTAGAGCTGAACAACTCGTCGTATCAACTGGACGGGTATGGGACCGACCTGATCGGCGAAAACGACGCTGGCGATCTGATCTTCGCCGACGGCCGGGTTTTTCGCCGGGCAACCAAAACGGTCGAAACGCTGAAAACGGATTTGCAGGTTTTTATGGTAGCGTCCGTTTCCGGCAACTTTGCCACCGTGCGTGCAGGAGCTGATTTCTACGCGATGAACACTGTTACCGGCAAAAAATACCCCATTCAAAATTGCCACGGCCCCTTAATCGCAGCATTGGACACCGACCAGGTATTCGTGGACGATTGCCAGGCCGAGAACTTGTTGACGTTTACCACCGGTGAACGCAGCACACCCGGTATACATCCGTTCGGTTTTTCCGCCCGTACTGCGATCGGCTTCGCCACGCTGGACAGCAAGCTTACCGAGTACAACACGAAGGGTCAGGCAACTTTTGAGGTACCCTACCCGATCGCCTCCCGCGTCTTGTCATTCACGAATAGTGGCGATTATTTTATCGTCCACGAGCGTACCGGCATTTCTGTTATTAAACGCGGCAATCCGGAAGTTCGGCCGATCCTTAGCGAAGTAAATGTCAGCCGGTTTTCCACCGCCGATGGCATCTTATATTACGCAGCCGAGCAAAAAAACGGGCGGCCCGTCATGGGTATGTTTGAGCTGGCATCGGGCGAGGATACGGTACTGCCCGGCAACGCGCCAGCATCGGTGGCGCTATACGCGTTTGAGTAAACGCTACTTCCGCTTTCCCCATCCAAAAATCCGCATGATCATCAAGAGCGGCCCGGCTAAAAGATCGACCTGATAACCGATGTTGCCGATCATTTGCAATAGTGGATTTTTAAATGGATTATCGTTCACCAGGTAGGTCCACGTGGAGGAAGGACGCTTTATCTTCAACTCCGAAACATCGATATTATTTGCGTTACTGAGCTTGTCTTCAAGATCTGCCATCAACTGGCGGAACATCTCATCTGAGCTTTTATGAAACTCGTGTAACGGATTTTTTCCCGCCATACGCTGCCAGTGAATTCCTTCCCGTAGGGCAGCAATATCGTTCATGTAATACGACCACAGGAAGTCATGCTGAAATAGACTATACTCCTTCCAGGGACTTTCCGCTGACAAGAAAATATCCTGCCTCCTGTCAAAAAGTATCGTGCGTTGCCGTTCCGTAAAGTGAGCGTATTGATGCAGGTTCAGGCGTATCTCGTACAGCTGCCCTTCAATGATACGCTGGGCCTGGGCGATGCTCCTGGCAATCGTAGCATGGTGTATCGGGCCCTCCTGATGCAGATCCCGGAGATGCGCTGGCAGCAGGCCCTTGAGTCCGTATTTAACCATCAGATCATCTTCCATGCTGATGATAAACTGTGAAGATCCGGGGTCGCCCTGTCTCCCGGCACGCCCTTTCAGCTGTTGATCAATGCGAACGCTTTCATGCCGGTTCGTGCCAATGATGTGTAAGCCACCGGACGCCACGACAGCTTCTTTTGAATATTGATCCTTGCCTCCCAACATAATGTCTGTACCACGCCCCGCCATATTCGTGGAAATCGTGACGGCTCCCGGCATGCCGGCCTGTTCGATGATAGCCGCTTCCGACTCATTGTTCCGGGCGTTGAGAACGATGCTGGAGATGCCATTTCGCTGTATTTCCGCCTGCAGCTCTTCCGATTCCTTTACGGTTAATGTGCCGATCAGGATGGGACGACCCGTTTGATGGATCTTCTGTATTTCGTCGATGATGGCCTTTACTTTAGCAGCTTTATGCGTAAAGATCCCGTCAGGGTGGTCGACGCGCCGGCCGGGTTTGTGGGATGGAATGACGCTGACACCAAGGCCGTAGAAACTGGCAAATTCCGCAGCGGCGTGCTGCGCCGTACCGGTCATGCCAGAAACCTTGGGATAGCAATTCATAAGATGCTGCAGCGAAATAGAATTCAGGATCCTTCCCTCCGACTGCACTGCCAATCCCTCCTTCGCCTCCACAGCTGCCTGCAAACCATTCTGCCATTTTCTATCTTCTACGACCCTTCCGGTAAATTCATCGACTAATTTTATTCGCCCATCATCAATGATATAATCAACATCTTTCCGAAGCATGGTCCGGGCTTGCAGCGCGAGGTTAACGGCAATGAGCCGGTCGTGATGGTTGTCATCATAGAGATTTTGTATACCAAAAAAATCCTCGGTTCTTTCAATACCATAGTCGGTCAGGAAGACGTTCCGGGCGTATTCATCCAGCATAAAATCGCGGTAGGGCGTGAGACTTGAAACGTACCGGGCAATTTGGTGGTGATCGACTGGCTGCCCCGCGATGTTCCCGGCAAAGACCAGAGGATTACGGGCTTCGTCTATCAGGATGGCGTCGGCCTCATCGACTATAGCATAGTTAAAATCGCGCAAAATAACCTCTTCCGGCGCATACGCCATGCAGGAACGGAGGTAGTCAAACCCTACTTCCTTGGCAGTGGCATACGTGATATCACAACGGTATGCCAATCGCTTCTCTGCAGCGGGCATGTTCTCCTGTATACATCCAACCGACAATCCGAGGAATTCATACACCGGCCGCATCCAGTTTGCATCCCGTTTGGCGAGGTAGTCATTAAAGGTGAGGATATGGACTCCTTTACCGGCCAGTGCGTTCAGGCATGCCGTGAATACGGCCACAAGGGTCTTGCCCTCTCCCGTCTGCATCTCAATGACATTTCGTTGATGGAGGGCGATCGCAGCCATTACCTGTACGCGGTAGGGAGTCATGTGCAAGGTTCGCTGGAATACTTCTCTGACAATGGCATAAAGCTGCGCCATGTGCGCATCCGGGGATTCGCCCGCATATACTTTCGCACGGATGACGTCTGCCATCTGTCGCAGTGCTGCATCGGTTTTGCTCGTCATGTCTCCAGCATACTCGAAAACTTGCTGGAGTAAATTTTCGTATGGCTGAACATCCTGGGTAACTGTGGTCTGTTTTAATTTATGGAGAAAGGTTTTGATCGTCTTAGTCGCGTTCATTTTACATTCAGTTGATAGTGAACATTGTCCGTTATAGGGGTCACGCGATGAGCGCAACAACAGCTGTAGCGGCAAAGATCCTATGCAAAGAGATGAAAAATGAGAGGAGCTTACGCTACATCAGGGGATAAACAAACGGGTCCTCTTCATCTGAATTTTGATGCGGAGTATTAAATGACGCGGTTTCAATATGTGAAGAATAAAATCCGCGGGTATTAACCCGACCGGTGTTTTGCAAAGAACATAAAACGGCACCACCGCGTCCTGCGTAAAAATGCACTGGACGGTCTTTTGCATCAGTATTTCCAGGTGTTCTTTCAGTTATAGATATAACAGGCGATTGTGCTTCCTGTCGCGCTGTCCGAAAAAGAACTTCTATAGGATGGAAGACCTTGTAATCCTGATAGCCTGAGTCGATGTCCATCACACCGGCAACCATCAACAGCAGCAGAAAGCTGCTGGCAAATGGAGCTGTAGTTGGCTGAGGGTGTGTCTGCATATTCATGACAACGATTGACCTTCAATGATCTTACCAGGTTTAGTGGTGACCTGGAAATTGGGGCAAATTGACAGTCGATATCCTGCTGCCGAATAAAGTACCTGTCAAAATGGAAGAAACCCTGGCCAAATAACGACACCAGCCGGCCGTAAGATTTAATACCCGATTAACGCTATCTTTATCCTGGCACGCTCTTGGCTGCCTTGAATCGTCATGAAAAAGTCCGCGTTTGTCGTACTGGTCGTAGTCCTGGGAATTATCGGTGTTGCGGGCTTTGCTTTTTTTGCAAGGAGCGCGAAGGCGCAAAAACCAAACACCACTATGGGGTCATCGCAAAGCTCCATATTACTGGACGGCGACATCATTTTCCAAAGCTCGAAATCCGGACAAAGTTATGCTGTACAGCTGGCCACACATTCTCCCTACAGCCACGTGGGGTTGGTCTATATCATTGATGGCTCGTACTGGGTGTACGAGGCCGTTCAGCCCGTGCGGCTTACACCCCTCAGCAACTGGATCCATCACGGCGATGGCGGGCATTACATTGTCAAGCGATTAAAGAACCGCGACCGGGTACTGACGTCAGAAAAAGTCCAGGAAATGAAAGCGATCGGCAAACGCTTCAACGGCCTTGACTATGATCTTCACTTTGGGTGGTCAGACGATCGTATGTATTGCTCCGAGCTGGTTTGGAAAATATACCATGAAGCGCTCGGCATAGACGTCGGTCAGCTGCAGGCCCTGCGGGACTTCGACCTGACACACCCGGTGGTAAAAGAGATCGTCGAAAGACGCTACGGCGATAACGTACCGCTGGACGAGACGGTGATCTCGCCAGCGGCCATCTTTGCGTCGGACAAGTTAGTCACAGTACAGGAAAAGTAAAAGCCTGCGAAACCGCCAACGCAGATCGCGCTCAGCCATCGTTTTTGATACGTCTACAGGTAGGTGACCGGTGATCGTCGTCCGTGCCGAAGAGGATATTTCAACAAAAACGCGTAACTTCAAGGTGTAGTCCTCGCATCATGAAGAACACCGGCTATATAGTAATCTCCCTCTTGATTTTGTCAACCCTGTTCTGGCAATTTAAAACCCAGGAAGACAATGTGATCCCTACACAGGAAATCACGCTGTGCGCATCGCCCGCCCGGGAAACCAAGCCAAGAAGCGACGGCAAGTTTATTACTGCACTGAAGGGTTGGGGCCATGTTCATTACGAGATCTCGACAACCGAGGACAGCGTACAATACTACTTCAACCAGGGCCTCAGCTTCTACTTTGGCTACCACTTTACAGAAGCCCTCGCCTCTTTCAAAGAGGCCAGTCGCTTGGACCCAGACTGTGCGATGACCTACTGGGGACAGGCACTGTCCATGGGCCCATTCTACAACACGTATGTCTACAAAATGAAAAGCGAGGTACCGGCAATCGTCGCCGCGATGTCAAAACGAATGGCCGGCGCCTCGGAAAGGGAACGGCTCCTGATGAAAACATTGCAGAAACGGTACTCCAATGACCTCACCAATGCCGATCGGCAACAGTTGGACAGAGCCTACGCGCTCGCCCTGGCCAACCTGGAAAAGAAATACCCGGCGGACGACAATATCGCCGCCCTGTATATAGACGCTGTAATGCTCGAACATAAATGGGACTACTGGGATCCGCAAGGAAACCCCAGGCCCTGGACACCCGAGCTGGTCGCGAAATGCGAACGCGTCCTCAAACACTCACAACACCCTGCCATTCTTCATTATTATATACACCTGACGGAAGCCTCGCGGCAGCCCGGCAAAGCACTGGCGGCAGCAGAAGAGCTCAAAGATCAGATCCCAGGTATCGGCCACATGGTACACATGGCATCGCACATGTATCAACGCAATGGTCTGTACGAAAAAGGCGTGCTCATAAACGAAGAAGCGAACACTGTCAATAATACGGTGGATGCAGCCGTGCCTGAATTGGGACTCGGACGCGATCGTTCTCCGCACTTCTTCGCTGTGCAGTCATATTGCGCAATGACCGCCGGCATGCATCGCGACGGCCAGCCACTTTATCAGCGCGCCCGCGACCGGCAAGTGGCATTAAGTGACAATCTCTCAAAAGACCTCTATGCACAATTTGTATACATGATGCCCGTCATGGCCAACGTAAGGTTAGGCCAGTGGGATGAGATCTTAAAATCCGCAGACGTGGACGAGAAATGGAAATACGCCACAGTGCTCGATAACTTTGCAAAAGGACTTGCTTCGCTCAGGAAAAACAACAGGGAGGCGGCAACCCAATACTTACAAAAAATCGAAACAGCTATGCAAGACGATAACCTCGCGAAGCGGTTATTGCCTTTTAACAGTCCGTTGCAGTCGTGCCGCATTGCCAAATTTATACTGGAAGGTGAAATCCATTTTGACACAAACGCGCACGACGCGGCCATCAAATCCTTTCAATCCGCCATCGAAATAGAAGACAACATGGTCTACCGGGAACCGCAAGATTGGCTGATCCCCACCCGGCAGTTTCTGGGAGCCCGATTGCTCGCCATACAAAGGCCCCGGGAAGCCGAAAAAACTTACCGGGAAGACCTCATGCTGCATCCCGGCAACGGTTGGTCACTCCTTGGATTATATCAAAGCCTCCAGGCCCAACAACATGCAGAAGCAGCCATCTATAAAGAGAAGTACGAGAAGGCGTTTGCATCATCAGACCTCACGATTCCCGCGTCTGTATTCTAACCCCGCCACCCATCTTCTAACGTACTCATAATCAGGCAACGATAATTTACTTAACAAACATAAAACTAATTCATTACTTTCACGTTTGTTAAACAAATAGATAATCCATGCCTCCGATACCTCCTCCTGAAAAAGCACTTGCCATTTTGCGCTGGTTTTGCCGGGAAGACTACCTCGAGGAAATCGAAGGCGACCTGATCGAAGTCTATCAGAAGGAGCATGAGCAGAGTCCACGCCTGGCGAGGTGGAAAAGCTATGCACGCGTGGTTCGATATTTCAGGCCTGGGTTTATCAAGCGATGGAAACGACAACCCAACATCACTGGCATGTATAAAAACTATCTCCTGATCGGCTGGCGCAACTTGCGACGTGACGCTGGTTATGCGTGGATCAACGTAGGCGGTCTCGCCATCGGCATGGCCTTCGCACTGCTCATTGGCCTATGGATACAATACGAATTCAGCTATGATACCTTTCACAAAAAGGGCGACCGTATTGCTCTTGTTCTCAAAAATACGCTCTTCAATAACGAAAAAAATACCCAGGACGCTACACCCTTTCCGCTCGCCGAAGAGCTAAAGAATAGTTATCCGGAAGTGATTCGTGCTTCCAAAGTCAGCTGGCTCAATGAGCTGAACTATACCGTTGGCAATAAAACCCTCAGTAAATATGGCATCTATGCCGACCCTGACTTTCTAAAGATGTTTTCATTCAAACTGTTAAAAGGTGATATCAATACGGCCCTGAATGAACCAAACGCCATCATCCTGACGGAGTCTTTTGCAAAGGCCATGTTTGGTGACGACGACCCGATCGGCAAAGCCATACGCATCGACCATGAGCATACCGTACAGGTCACTGGCGTCATTGAAAATGTACCCCCTAACTCCACGATCTTTTTCGACTGCATTCAACCCTACGAATTTCAAGTTCGCAATTCACCTTTTATCGCCAACAACCGGAGCAGCTGGAGCAATAACTTCCTGATGACGATGGTTGAATTGAAAGACGGCGTATCACCCGAAGCTTTTTCCAACAAGATCAGCAAGCTCAACATGGAAAAAGATGCCAACCTGAAAAATCAATATTTATTCCTCAACCCACTCCCCAAGTGGCACCTGGAAGGTGAATATAAAAGCTGGGAGAATGTCGGCGGTCGTATCAGGTACGTCCGGTTGTTCGGCGTGATTGGTATCTTTGTATTATTGATTGCGTGCGTCAATTTTATGAACCTCACTACGGCGCGCGCGCAGAAACGCGCCAAAGAAGTCGGTATCCGCAAAACCGTTGGCTCGTATCGCCGGCAGATCATCGGACAATTCCTCAGCGAGTCCCTCCTGACAACATGCGTAGCGTTTGTTTTATCGCTCCTCCTGATCGTCATCATACTTCCCTTTATTCTTGAATTTGGGTTTGAGCATATCCATATCAGCCTGAACAATAGCAGCCTGTTCATACTCGGCGGTATCATCTGCTTGGCAACGGGGCTACTGGCTGGGAGTTACCCAGCCTTCTATCTTTCATCCTTACGGCCCGTCAATATTCTAAAAGGCCTGACACACTCCGGTGGGGGCGCGAAGACATTTCGCAGGGTGTTAGTCACCGCGCAATTTGCCATCTCCATCGCCTTAATCGTGTGCACCATCGCTGTCTTTCAGCAGGTAGACCACGCCCGGCACCGGGCGATCGGCTATAATCCACAAAACCTGGTATCCATCACGCCCACAGCAGCGCTCACTAAAAATTTCCAGGCACTAAAGCAGTCGCTGCTGCAATCTGGATATGTAGAAGCTGTAGCCACGGCGTCAAGCCCTCTGACTGCGGTTTATAATAAATGGAGTGACTTCTCCTGGGACGGCAAAGAGCCTGGCACAGACATCGCCTTTGAGGCCCTTATGACCGAATGGGATTTTGAAAAAGTTGCACAGCTTACCTTCAAGCAAGGGCGGCCATTTTCCATCGAGCACGCCACAGACTCCAATGCCGTCATCCTGAACGAAACGGCATTAAAAGTCATCGGGTATAAAGATCCTATCGGTCGCACCATGAAATCGGGCAATCGCGAGGTGATCATCGTCGGCGTAGTCGAAGATATGCTTATGCTCGACCCATTCAAAAGTGTAGCGCCGGGTGTAATTCTCTTCAGCGCGCAATCTATCAATGCCATGCTCATCCGTATGAAGGACGGTGCCGACATACAAGACGTCATGGCTGGAATCGATCCCGTTGTCAGGCAGCACAACGACGCACAGCCCTATGTCTATAGCTTTGTTGCCGATGAGTATAACAAGAAGTTCAACCTGGAAAATCAAGTAGGCAAGTTGTCGGCGATTTTCGCCGGCCTGGCAATCTTCATCAGCTGCCTGGGACTGTTGGGACTTACCTCTTTCATGGCTGAGCAGCGCGTCAAGGAGATCGGCATCCGCAAGATCCTGGGGGCCTCCATGACCAGCCTGTGGGGCTTGCTCTCGAAGGAATTGATCATGCTGATCGGACTCTCGTTTGCCCTGGTCTCCCCTGTCGTATACTACTTCGTCGATCGCTGGTTGCAGAACTACGAATATCACATCACGTTGTCGTGGTGGACCTTCGTCTGCACGGGCGTGGGGGTATTACTGCTGGCCCTCAGTACTGTCTGTTACCAGTCGATCAAAGTTGTGCTTGCCAACCCCGTCAGAAGCCTTCGATCGGAATAGCAAGCATCATGGCGGTATCTAACTTTTTGCTATCTTTACGAAGTATGGCAATCACCGCTACTACATATCGCCCTTCCTACGCCGGAATGAGGGTAGCCTGACGGCAGGTCAACGTGTCATACGTTCCTACCGTCCTGTTCTACTATCCTTTGAATTTATTTTCTGGCAAGGTCATCTCTCCTTCGGCGAGGTGATCTAAAAAATCTTTATTCCCCATGACACTACTAGACCAGTATGGCTGGCTACGCTATAGCCACACATACGCTTCTCTCGAAATACCCCAGGACCTTACCGTAGGCCGCATCGTTAGCATAAAAGGTTTCAAGTACTACACCCGTACCGAACAAGGCGAGCTGGAGTGCGACCTGTCGGGGCGCCTGCTATACCTGCCGCCCACTGACCACCCAAAAGTCGGTGATTGGGTAACGCTCATGGTATACGATACCGCCGGCTATATCATCGGTGTATTACCGCGCCACAATGTACTGTCCCGTCGCAACCCCGGCACCACGGCAGAGCGTCAACTACTGGCCGCGAACGTAGACGCAGCACTCGTCGTACAGGGCCTGGACCGCGACTTCAACATCATGCGCCTGGAGCGCTACCTTGTACAACTGGCCGCGTGTGACGTCCCCGCCCTTGTGGTATTAAACAAGGCCGACCTGGTAGAGGATACACAGCCGTATATCGACGCGGTACAAAACCTCGGACGCCAGGTACCCGTCTTGTGCTGCAGCACACATACCGGTATGGGTATGCGTGCGTTGCAAGACGAGCTCCTGCAGCCGGGCCACACATACGTATTGATCGGATCGAGCGGTGTCGGTAAAAGCTCGTTGCTGAACGCACTGTTAGCCGATACCCGACAGGCTACGGGCACTACCAGCGACGCCAATCAAAAAGGCCGGCATACGACTACCACGCGCGATCTCTTTCGATTACCCAACGACAGCCTGTTGATCGATACCCCGGGCATGCGCGAGTTTGGTGTTACGGGCAGCAGTGAAACGTCATCCGAAGACTTATTTCCCGTCATCCATACGCTCGCCGCACACTGCCGGTTTACCGATTGTCAACACCTCGACGAGCAAGGTTGCGCCGTGCTGGCCGCCCTGCACGACGGTTCGCTATCCGACGCGGTATACGACAGCTATCTGAAACTAAAAAAAGAGATGCGCCGCTTCGAGATCGATGTATCGGATAAAAAACGTATCAACAAACAGTTTGGTAAAATCGCGCGCGAAGCTAAAAACCACCGCAAAAAGTATAAATTCTAAATGCCTATAGCGGGTTATCAAAAAAGCCCCGCTTTATAGCGGGGCTGCTTCCTCCTCTAAGGTATTGCACATGTAAGAAACCACCGGATTCTACAAGGTTCCAAACGGGCTCTGTAACGTATCTTTAGCCTTGCTTGTGCAATTCTATCTAACGTAACCACTACATGAACCGCCTCCGGCACTTCTTCCTGTTATCCCTTCTCAGCTTCTCGTTTTGTGCCTTTAGCCAGTCCGTAAGGCCTACCATCATCTTCCAGGATATGCAATCGGAGGACTACCCTTCCGCCCGGGACCGTGCAAAGGGTCTCCACGAGGCCACGCTCGACCTGCTGGTGAACGCCAACAAGGTCGCGATCGTAACCCGTAGTGGCGAGATGTGGAAAGCCATCGAGAACGAGCTGGCCATGAAAGACTTTGTCGACCCCAGGTCGGCCATCGACCTGGGCAAGATGTCGGGTGCTAAATACCTGCTTGTCGGCAACCTGACACGCGTACACCACGAAGAGAAAATCCGTACATCGGGCAGCACGTCCGAACGATATTTCAGCGCTACTGCCTTTGCCACGCTCAAGATCCTCAACCTGGAAACAGGCCAGTTCGAAAAGTCTTTTCAAGCCGAGGTCAACGCCACCGCTACAGACCGCGAAGAAGCCATCCGCTCGTCACTCAAGCTGGCGTCACAAAACCTCGCCGGCCAGGTGAACAAACACTTCCCGGTGGCAGCACGCATTGACAAACAAGTATCCTCTAACCAGGTATCCATCACCAAAGGCACGGCCGACGGTTTACACGAACAAGAATTTTACGAGGTGCTGTCCGACGACGGCCATACCGTCATTGGCCAGGTCAAGATCACCTTTGCCGCTGAACACGGCGCCACCGCCCGCGTACTGCAAGGCGATGTTAAAAACATGGCCGGCAAGCTGGCGCGCGAGCCGCAAGCGGGCAACGCCTCGGTAAACGTAGCGCGCGTGGAAAGGATCGACGGCAATCATGTCGTGATCGACGCCGGCAGAGACCTGAACATCCAGAAGGGCGACGCTTACAAATGCGTACGCACAGTTGACGAAAAGATCGGCGACCACGTCAACCAGAAAGAAGAAATCCTGGGTCGGATTTATATCACCGACGTATATCCCGACTACGCAGAAGGCAAATTATACCGCGGCGTCGGGCAGCTGGAGACCGGTGTTCAAATAACCGAGTCCAATGAAGACCGCGATGCGCGAAAGCGTTTTGTCCACGTTGGCTACAAGTCGGCACTCAGTACGACTATCGAAGCGACCAAGCCAACCGGTATCGTTACCGTACGTAACGAAAACGGCGAATATACCGTTGATACAAGCCCGTTGGGCACCTTCCAGGATATCGAAAGCATAGCTGTTTATACAGTAGGTTTTGGCGTCAAGAACCTGGTGAAAGATTTGAGCACCAGCCTGCTGTTCGACATCTATCGCATGGATCACCTCAACAACTGGATCGGTCGCCTGGAAGTACTGTACGAGCTGCCGCTGGTCCCCGAAAAGCTTCACGTCACCCTGGGTCCCTCCCTGGGTTATGGCGGCCTGAAGCAAGAAATACCCGCCAGCATCATCGACGAAATCAGTAAAGGCAAGGCCGACAAAGCGAATGCCTCGTCGATCTTCTTTTCCGGTCAGGCCGGCCTGAGCTGGACCCAAAAGCGCTTTGTGCTCTCGGCAGCAGTTTCCTACGATTACATGAAATTCAAAAAGTGGAAATACGATGTTGCCGTCGAAGACGAGACTAAAAACGCCACCGCACCCGCAACGATCCTTCCGTATAGCAACGTAGACCTCAGCGGTCTATACTATAATGTCGGCCTGAGCTACCTATACCACCGGTAACACATAAATAATAAAACAAATACGAACGGGTAGGGTGTTTTTCCCCTACCCGTTTTTGTGTTAGCCAACTATCAAAAGTACCGGCAATGCCGTAATATTGCCGCTCTAACACAACCAACCCCTCTCCTTATGAGCCTGATAACCATCAGCAGCAACAAACACTATGTGATTGAAATCGCGCCCGAAAAGAACCGCGCGTACCTTAAGATCATCGGCTTCTGGCGTAACGCCGAAGCTGTGCCGAACTACATCGCCGACTGGAAAAAAGCGCTGGACGGCCTCAAAAAAGATTTCACCTTGCTGACCGATGCCTCCGAAATGAAAACCCACCCACAAGAGCTTCGCAAGCTGCACGAAGAGGCCCAAACCCTGCTACTCAAAGGCCATGTGCGAAAAGTAGCGGAGATCATGCAGAACGACGTAACCGAAATGCAGCTCGACTCCGTGGCCAAAACCACGCAATTTCCAAAAAAGAACTTCCGCGACCGCGCCACCGCCGAATTGTGGCTGGATGAGGCCTAACAACGCCTTTGCCATTCGCCGTCTTTTTCCGACCTTCGTACCCACTGTCTAACCATTGTACCTGCATGAAAACTCCCCTGCTTGGCATTCTATTGGCATGTCTGGCTTTTACTGGCTACGCCCAGGAATCCGAAAAATATCAGAAAGCAAAAACGAAGTCGCACGAGGTCGCGTGGGACGAGGAAAAATCTGAGAAATACAATGACTGGAAAGCCAAGCCGGACTACCACGAAGGTTATGTGATCGACGCCGACAGCAATAAGATTGAAGGAATTGTTATCGACAAAGCTGCGCTTTCCGTCAAGATCATTTTGCCTTCCGGCGAGACCAGAAGATACTACGCGCAGAAAAGCAAGGGCTACGGTTTTGACCTCTATAAATTTGTCTCCATGGGCGATTTCTTCGTACAGGTAGTGTACGACCTGAAAACCATCGGCGTTTATAAGCGACCGATAATAACTGGCCACGGGATAGTCAGTGCAGCCAATGCGCCGTTCACAGTGAACGGTCAAAAAGGTGATGGTTTTTTGTATTATATACGAAAAAAGAGCGAACCGGACTTTGAACCGGTGAAGAGCATAAACTTTGCCAGCAAGTTCTCGAAGTATTTCTCCGATTGCCCCTACCTGAAAGAAAACATCAAAAATAAATCACTGGGGTCTGGCGAGAACGACCTTACCGCCATTGCTGCCATCTACGATCGCGAGTGCGCACCGGCGAGCAAATAATACCCACCAATAAATACCAACGTTCCAGCCTCGGCGCCGACGCGTGACAGCCACATGCCCGTCAGCCCGAGGCCGAACAGGGGCAACGCCCACACAAACGCCATCACGAGCACTATGCCTTCAACAAATTAACGGCAATGGACATGGTCGTCTTACCGGTGCTCTGAAAGTACGCCCCCAGTATATAATTAGGCCCGGCCGCCAGGAACAACAAGAAATACAACGACAATCCGTTCGCTGCCAGCGACTCAAACACCGCGGACGGCTCTGCCGAAAAGACACGCACTAACGTCCCCGGTACTAGCCATCCTATACCACAGACCACCACGCCAATCGCCACCGAAAACAGCATCGCAAATCGCAGCACGGCCAGTACCCGCTCCGGCTGCTTAGCCCCTACGTTAAATGACATGATGGGCAACGCCGCCAGCATCGCCGCCGTCAACAACCGAAGAAAGATAAAGCTGAGGTGATTAATCAGTCCGAACGCCGCTACCGCCAGCGCACCGTAGGACACCAGGCTACGATTGATAATCAGCAACCCCGCAGAGAACGAAAGCTCCGATAACAGCGAGGGTACCCCCGCTTGAAACAACGATTTCCACGCAGGAAAGTATAGCGTAAACCGAAAGTTACCAAAGTGCAAATGCCCGCGGCCCTGACGGATATACCAAAACAGATACCCCGCTGCAAAAGTATTACCCAACGCCGTAGCGATCGACGCGCCGGCGGTACCCCACCCCAGCCAGACAATAAAGACAAAATCCAATACAACGTTCAACGCCACGGCTATTAGCGAACCGTTTCGGGCTACACGTGGTCCACTGTCATTCACCACGAAGTGCCCCCAGACAATGCGCACGAACAGGGCCGGCATACCAACAAAGCCCCACAGCATAACATCACGGGTGTTCTGCACCAACGACGTATGATCAGCCCCCACGAGGAACTGCGCCAGCGGCGTAACCAGAAACGGCGCACTGACGGCTATGACCGAACCCGCCACCAGCGCCAGCGTCGTGCCAAACCGCAATACAGTTCGTGCCTGTGCACCGTCGCCCGCACCAATGCTCCGGGCAATCAGAATGCCCCCGCCAATCGTCAACGCCAGTACAAAGGATATAAAGACGGTTAAGACCGGCCCGTAAATACCTACCGCAGCAACGCCCTCCTTGCCAACGTACTGGCCCAGCAATAACCCGTTTACGACCATCTGCACCGTAACCGACATAATACTGGTCAGCGTCGGCACATAATAGCGAAAGAAAAGTGAGGGAATGGGATCTTTCCCAAGATCTGCAGATACGGCCATGACACACATCCCCTTGTGGTTAAGAAAAAAGGGGGAATCAATGTACTACATTTTCAGACAACCAGCATTACCGTGTTCAGTAAAAGCTCGTTCTCCTTGCCGCGCAGCTTGATATGCCCCAGGGGCTTCAGCACGAACTTGTCAAAAAGATCCAGGTTTCGGGCCACGTCGTGCGATACGATCAGGTCGGTATTAAACTCCTTACACATACCTTGAATGCGTGACGTGGTATTCAACACATCGCCCGAGTAGGTAATGTCACGTTTAATGATACCCACCTCACCGGCCACGACATTGCCGCAATGAATCCCCGCCTTAAACGAAGGCACCACACCAAACCGTGCCTGGTAATGTTCGCGCTTGTCGGCAATCGCCTGGCGAATGTCAAAGAAGCACTGCACACAGTTGTTATAGGCTGCTGCCTGATGCCCCCAGGCAATCACCACTTCGTCGCCTACATATTGATAGATGGAGCCGTTGTTGTGCAGAATGGGTTGTGTGATATCGGCAAAGAACTCGCGCAGCAGCAAGTGATATTGTTTATCCCCCATCTTTTCGGCCATCGCCGTAGAGGCGTTCAGATCGAGAAACATAAAGGTACGCGTCTCCTCGCGGGGTATCTGGTATTTGCCAGATACCAGGTTCCAGAAAGCGCCGCGCCCAAACTTCTGGCTCACCTGCACCAACATCTGTGTAACGGCCACAATAAATGACCACACCAGCAACGCCTTGACCGGCGCGGGATCTTGTATGAACTCCAGCAACGCCCGACGCGACGCTGCATCATACCAGGGCCGCCCCGTACGCATCGGCACAATGGTCATGCCCATGACAACCGTCACCAGCGCGATGATCAATACAAACGACACGCTCACCGCTACAATGGTATAACCGTACGGCTTGTCCTGATATTTTACATTGATGTAAAAAGTCATCAGGCTACCACCCAACACGCCACCGATCAGACCACCACCCATATTGCGCATGGCAGCGACCCAAAACGAATACTCGGCCGATGGACCGTTCGAGATATACGACAACAGCACCAGGTGGTCGTAGACCGTCAGCACAAAGCCAAAGAATATCCACAACCCGATAATGACCAATACCTGTCGAAGCTTGAATTGCAAATCACTTTTCATATCGCATGCTTTAGGAACTACCGGAAAACAAAGCCACGCGCGGTGTTGCCACCACGTGTGGTATAGTAGACCCGACCGGGTAAAGATACGTTGGAAAGTGTATAAGCGGTCCTCTTTTTCTATTTGTTATACGCGGCTTCCAGGTCGGCCACTATCAACTTCCGCATCTTCATCATCGTCTGCATCAACTGTCCCAGCCGCTTCGGCTCGCCATTATTGATCTTATCGATCATGAACGCTGGCACGATCTGCCAGGAGAATCCGAATTTGTCCTTTAACCATCCGCACTGGCTTTCCGCGCCACCGTCGCGGGTCAGGGCATTCCAGTACTTGTCTACCTCCTCCTGATCCTTGCAAGTGACGAAGAACGAAAACGACTCGTTGAATGTAAAGTCCGGGCCGGCATCGAACATGTTGACCCGCAGACCGTCAAGGACGATCGTTCCTACCATCACGCCATGAAAGCCACTGCCTTCGTCCCATTTCTTTAACGCCTCGATCTTCGAGTTTGCAAACAGCGATGTGTACAGTTTCATGGCTTCTTCTGCCTTGCCGTTAAACCACAGGAAAGGAACAATTTTCTGATTGGTTGCTACCGTGCTCATGTTGGAATTGTTTTAAGGAGTTGTTGTATCGTTTTAAATATTCATTTCCGGACCTGTACCGCATCGCGTATGTGTACGATGCCCGGCCCGACGATACAAAGGTGTATACCCGGCGTCGATTCCCGCGTCGGAGAAAAGGACTTCGAAAGGGGGATAAAATGACAAAAACGCAACCGAGCCACCCTACCGGCACTGCCTTGCTTCATGTTGAACAGCCTTCCTGATTTTGTTATCCCTGCTGCATACGCCGCGCAATCTCGCGCACGACTTCCAGCAGATCTTTTTGAGACGTCAGACTGGTGAGTTTGTTGATCTTAATACGTAACAACATATTTCGCTCGCGCACCAGGACAAGGTAAAAATTATCTCGGTCAGTGTGCTCCCAGGCCTCGCGACCAAGATTGGCCAGTGTATTTTGCCCAGGCATATGTACATTGGAAGCCACAATCTCCGCATATGTTTTATGTGCCGCTGCAGAGTCTGGGTACACCTCGAGCATATAATATAGATTACCTCTCTTACGTGTCCTGGGGTCTTCCGAAGTCGCCGTGAAAATACACGTAAACCGTTCTACACCTCCCTCTCGTTCAGCAACCGTGCTTTCCTTCCGCTCCGCCGGCTGCCCCAAAATACGGGAGGCTTCAGCCTCCGTAATACATGCATAAGGCTCGCCCGCACCCGGCCCGCCTATAGAGGGCGTTTCACCCATATATCCGGACAACACGACCGTCCAGAAGTAAACGATCCATACCATAACCATACATCAGCCATTTAAACAGACAGCGAAGATACAGAATTTGCACGGTCATAAAATACCTGACACCCATCTGGTGTCAGTTCTTCTGCGCCAGGTCGTGTAAGGTCAGGCAATTCCGGCGCCCGTAAAATGCCGTGGTCTCATATTGCTCATACTGACGGGCATATTCCACCTTTTCCTTTTTACTCTCACTTAAGTGAGCCAACATATAAATGATCTTCGCCCGCTTATCCCGGTCTTGTTCCACCTCCAACGCCTTTTTGAAATACTTACGGGAATTCATGTAGCCAATGGCGTACACGCCATCATCCGGCGTAGCCGAGCCATCGCCATAGCTCAGCATAAACCAGGCGTGCGTCGTGAACGTGAACCAGGCATTGCCCAGCATAAAATAGTGACGGGCTCTCTGATGGGGATCTTGCGCGGCAGCGGTGTCCAGCGCATACAGTTTTTCCACAATCTCCCGTTTGGTATACGTGATCATCGTCTGGCCCGCCAGCAGCTCCTCGTTCACCGTGAACGGATCGCGGTCTAAATAGTACTGGGCATTGGCAAAGGTCGACCAGAATCCATCGGGAATCCTGCGCAGTGTAGCCAGCGCGTTTACCACATCGCCCTTGCGCAGGTATTTGGTCGCCAGCAGATCCTGGAAGTAGTGTGGATGAGCATGTGGCTTGAGCAATATTTCCTCCAATGTATTTTTATCCGCACGATTATATACATTCAGTAACGCCTCCAGATCAGCCGTCGACGCATACCGGTCCAGGTACCGGATGAGCGTGTACTCGAACGTCCCATAGGTAACACAACTATAACAAAACTTATCAACGGCATAATGGTCGAACAAGCCTGCCAGCCCCACCAGCCCCGCCCGCGCAAAAGTATACCGTAGGTACGTGTTAAGCGAAAAGAGGATCTTCTGTGACTCGAACTGACCGACCCGGTCTGCCAGCAACGTTTTGTATAATGCCCCGAGTTTCTCTTGTACGGCGCGGTCGCGCACATCCTCTTGTAAAGTAATTTGCACAGTCCGAAACGCGGTTACCTGGTACGCCACGACTGGATCCGTGGTCGGAACAAGATCCAGATGCAGGGCTGCCGCCTGGCCGTTCCCCTGCATCAAGCTAAGGTTGGCGAGCACCAGGTTCATGTACGCCGGATAGCGCTTCGCCAGATCATCCATTGCCTGAAGAGCCTTGACAAACTCATCCAGGTACTGACGGTCGCGCTGCCAATTCCCCATCACCGCCCGTTCGCCCCAATAATCGCGCGGCGATACCGTTGCGTCGACATACCGCGTCGTGCCCAGCCAATCTTCAAACTTGTTCACCTCGCGCCCGATCAGCATCGGCAGGTGGGGATGATCCGGTGCTAATGTATATACCTGCCGGATGCCTTCCAGGCTACGCCCCGGGTTAATGGCTTCCTGAAGCACGTATACATCGGCCCGGGTGCTATTTTCTTTTGCCAACGCCAATACACCCGACATGTTGCGGCGTGAGAAAAATTGTCGCGACACCATCATCTTCGCCGTGGCATGCGAAAACACGCGTGCATGGAAATAGTTGGCCGAGTCTGTATAGCTCCCCTCCAATGTCATCGCTTTGTAATGCATGGCCCACCAATCCAATATCCCCGGCGTGGCGACGTTCTTAAAATACCGGTTGTAGGTCGCATTGAACAATACACGGTCCGGCGCGTAAAAGGCAAGCTTGGTCAGTAAAAAAGCGTACTTCTTTTGCAGAAATGGATTCTGCTCACGCGCCAGCAGCGTGGACACTCGCTGCAGCGCAACATCATATACTTCCGGCTCCGGTTTCTCGTCTGCATCAAACCAGGCCGGTTCAAATGCCGCCAGATCTTCATATTGCTTCAACGCCTGATAACACGCCAGCACAGCAGGCTTTTGTTTCAGTTTCTTATAAAATGCATTCACGGCCAGCGTCGAGTCGGATGGCGCGCCGAAGACACACGCCCAGGCCGCCGCGGTGTCGGCCGGTGAAGCGCCCACGGCTGCGATCCAATCGGCTATAAGCTGGTCCTCATCGCGCGTCGAATAATATTGACCATTAAATGCCTGGGCATGCGCCGAATAAAAAAAGCTCCACCATGCCCGGTCTTGCAACAGGTCGGGATTGAAGAGCATATACCGCAGCTCTTCGTTTTCCGCCCGATAATAACATGCCTGCAGACCGGTGCCGGTCGACCAAAAAGACAGGAGGCTAGAAAGCGCGATACATAGCTTCCAGTGCCTGGGAATATTTCGTAAGGTCATAGTGGTTCAGGTGATAGAACGTTAAGGCCGCATCGGCCGAATTTTTATGTTCATGAAGCCAGGCCGCAACGGTCTCCACGTCTTTCATATCAGGACGCTCAAATCGTATCTGGTCGCCCTTGCGCAGGTAAACGCCCTGATTGGTATAACCATATGTGAAATCCTCTGACACGGTGGCGCGTCGATCGCCCTGTGGTTCCAGGTAACGGTTATAATCATCCCGCAACATTCCCGCCGACAGAATCGCCTGAAACGTACCATCCCGGTATAGCACCGCCCACTCAAAAACCGGCAATGCATAGTCCAATGCCAGTGGATAGCGATGCTCGCCCTCCAGGTAGGACATAACTTCTTTCCGGTCAAAGATTGAATTGGCCGTCTCCGGGTCTTTGACGCTACCGGCATTGTAACACATCAACATACCACGCTCCACCGGCGGAACACCTGCCTTGCCGGGATACTTATATTGATATAGTCGCACCGTAGACGACACCAACTTGCCGGCAAAGAGTTTCTTTGTCTCACGCAGAAACGCAAAGTACTGTGCCCGGGTGCCGGCCGTCCAGTCACAATCAAACTGTACCTCTCGCAACCGGTGCAGCAGGGCGTCGTACAGCGAATCCCGCCGGTGCAACTCGTCAAAACGCTTCGATCGTTGCCGATACGGATCCGGATAGTACCCGTCCTCGTCGGTTGGGCCGTCCTGATACAACGCGTACGACTGCACGTCGGATATCCCATTTAGCTGCGCCATCACTTTGCGGTGGACTTGCCGCGCCAGCACGGCCGCCCCGGCCGTATCCAGATGCGTAAAGGTCTCGTTGGTGATAAACACCACCGGCACAACGTCTACGGTATCGGGCCACAGATGGGACCAATACCCCAACGGCTCCACGGGTATGGCCGCGTGGTCTGCTTCGCTCCAATCGACATCAAAAAAACGCACATACAACCGGTCGACGTCCAGCGCCAGATAGGTAGAGTCTTCCCAGTCAAAGCGCCCCGACCTCGTATGCCAGTAATAAAAACCACGCGTGGCGCCACCGCCAGGCGCGCGCTCGTTGTCGGAACATCCCAGCAACAGGCACAGCGCCGCCGCCAGGAAACAGATTCTTACCATACAATACCTGGGAGAAAAAAGTGTATGGCTAAAGGTATAAAAAACTAAAAACCGTGCTTCTCCCCAATACAAAATTATTTTTACAAAGCTTCCCACCACCAGCGGTTTGCATGCCCACCGCTGATGCCTCACCGCGTCCGGTGAACCATCAATATTTTTAGTACTTTTACCCTGCTACCCCCTGGGGCTATCCACACGCCTCAACAATGAACATGACATACAAAACGTTTAAGCTCTTTATATTCAGTGGGCTTATCCTGTTCGGAACAATTTTGACAGCAACCTTCTGGGAATTCCTCGGGCTTAGCGGTAATGAGGTGCTGCTGGCCGTGTCTACTACCATTGCATTTGGTATAAGTATCGGCGGAATTTTTACCGGACTCAACGAACTCAAAGGTCCCAGAACCAAAAAATTCTGGGTGGGCTTTGTAGGACATCTTGTAATAATTGTTTTTTTCTTGTCGCTCGTCACCTATGCAGTCATGGCCATGTAACGAAGAGGATTCTGCGGTCTCACAACCCACATCGTCCGTATCAGAAGATTCCATCGCCTGCGACGCTGGCACTGCCATGGCATACGTATAGACGCGCGTAATAGCATTGGCCGGAGCGGAAACATAGTTCACGCAATAACCATTGGCCACGAACGCTTCTTTGCTATCCCCAGCTGATTCCTTTTCAGGCGCCGACTCCCCGGGCGTATCGGGTTCCTCGTGCGTCGCCTCCACCGCTGGCAATACGAATGCATCCATGGCTGCCCAGTCAATTCCTGCAATGCCCAATATTTTCGCAGCGCCCGCGCGCTTGACCGGCGCTATAACATCATCCTCCATCGGCGAGCCAAATTGTACGCCTACGGTAAGCATCAGGCTATACGATTCATCCGGTGGCACCTGGTCCGCTGCGATGTTGAGGGTTGCCTCGGGCGAGCCCTTCAACGCCGCGTACCACGGAGAGTATACTATCTCTGCGTCATAGCGCGAGTCATACCATGCGGGCGGTTCGTACTTCCCTTTCACGGGATTAAACGTAAAATCCGGCACGATCCCCAAACAGACTACCATGCGGAACCGCGTATGCTTATTGTTCGGAAAGAAGTTGATATCGCGCAGCAGGCGCGGAATATTGACCTGCGCAGAGCGTTTTTCACGATCGATCGCATACGTTACGGGCGTACGCACGGCCGAGTCGAATGTAGTATATTTATTGAGCGAAAAGCCTGTGAGCAAGGAAGGATACTTCGACAGCGTAATTGCGCGCCGTCCCAGGTCACTGGTGCCGTCTAATTTCTGAACAGCTTTTAAGGCTTTATTGATAAAACCACTGAAATTATAGTCGGCCATGGCCTTCATGGGATGCAGCATAAAACGCACTTCCTTGCCCATCTTCGAGCAGCCGCCGAACTCACTCATATATAGACGAGGCGTGGCAAACGCGGGCGAATGACGGATGTGATCTTTCGACGCGCCGCCTTTTCGGCGAACCACGATCTTATCGACACCCTGCATGTGATAAAAGCTGAGGTCACCGAGACTACCGGTGATTTTTAGTTCTTCTAAGAACGCCATACTTTTTTACGTTGGTTAATGAATGGTTTACTTTTTTAACGACCGCGAGAGGTGTAACGGTTTCTACGGACAATATAACGAGTTCCTCTAAAAAGAAGATATATAGTCCTGATAATTTATTCTGCAACCAGGAGAAACCTAGTTTTATGTAATGGTGGATCAAGAGTAGTGTATAAGTAATCCAAAAATGCTTTATCAGTAGGTTATCTTATACTTTGGCAGATAGGCCCCGCTCCTTCCGAACACATTTTTATACCCTTGTGAATAAATTTGTGCGCAACGTGTGCGCTAAATGTTTACAACTTCGGGCTGCGCGTTCGGATTGGGGAAACTTTAGATAACGAGTCCCCGCGCGTTCACAGGCTCTGCGGGGGACTCGTCAAGATGGTGGGTTGGATAGACTATTACCACGTTCACACGAAACGTTGCCGACTGCAATCAGCAACGATCCGGTATACCGGGCAGGCTGTGGGCTCTCAGCGTGCACCTTACTTTTCCGGGGCCAGAAAATCGACCGTTCGGTGCGATGAGGCGCGCCGGCGGTGAAAGAACGCAGTCAGTGTGCAGTATAAAGTAATATCAAGCGCCATCGGCAAGCCGCATCAACGACAGGCCTTCGCGTGTAACACCACGTCGCCACCGGGCAATAGCTCATACTGGGTGTCCGGTAATGACTGGGTGATGGCGTCCAGCACACGCGTGAGTGTTACGTTGTCGTCCTCCACAAACACTGCCGCAATGTGGCATGTGCCGATGTCGCTACCCTCTACGGTAATCGTTCGCCCGAAGCGTTTCCCCAGGATGGCAGCCGCCGTCACCAGGTCCACACGATCGAGTATTATAAAGTCGCGGTTCCAGCCAATCGCTTCGGCCGCATCGACCGACTGCCGGGCTACGTGGCCCGACGCTACGTCGACGGCCAGTTCCTGGTCACGATGCAGCAACGTTTGGAAGTTGCCCGGCTTACGGACGTCCACCAGGCCGCGGGCCACTGTTACCCTCACCTCGGCCTGGCCCGTGTAGGCCTTGACGTTAAAGGCGGTGCCCAGCACTTTTATCGTTATACCATTGGCGTGTATGATAAACGGACGCGCCGGGTCATGTACTACATCAAAATATGCCTCCCCTTTCAGCGTCACCTCGCGTACCCGCGCATCCGGCGCACTGCTATACCGCAGCTCGCTACCGTGGTTTAATGTGACGGCCGTATTGTCGGCCAGGTGAAAGAACTGACGGCCCTGATAGACGGCTTCACGCTCGACAGCCGGACGCCGGGCGACCTGCTGCACTTCCGCGTGCGACTGCTGCACCAACCAGACCACCGCCAGGACCAGTACCACCAACACCGCCGCAACAGCCATCCACGATGACGGCAGCCCCAGGTGTATAGGGCGCGCGGTAACTCCTAAGATCGTTTCCAGCGATCGGCGCTTGATATGGGCAGACCGTTGGCGGTCTTCGTCGCGAATGGCCAGCCGACGCGGATTGTTTATGTAAAACAGCTGATGCTGGTATATCTGCTCCCCCAAGGCCTTGCTCAGCTGGCCGTCCGCCAGCAGGTGCATAACCTGTTCACGCTCCCGGGCGGTTGCCGTATTATTCAGAAACCGATCTATCAGGTCGTGAATCGCAGTACTCATGCTGTTATGAATGCAAAGATGATTGCACGCGGCCGACGACGCTTTCATGAAATACTTTATACGCTCTATACTCGGCGTTCAGAATTTCAAAAAGCTCGGCATTGTCCAGGTACTGCAACTGCCGTTCTTTCGCGTCCATCGGGGGGTCGTTTTCGCCCAAACCGGTCAGATTCCGGAACGGTTTCAGCGACGGAGGGAGTTGAAGATCTTCCAGCATAAAACAGAATTTACTTTGGCGAACCAGTTGTTACGTGAATTTTCTTTCGAAATACCACACAATTACAAATTTTTATATCATCTTTTGTCTACCTAAAAGAGCGGTAAAATTTGCGTTGGTATAAGAAGAAACACCATCTTTTTTAGGGACTTCAACCCCGTACTGTGATGCTGTTTAAAAAAGGCTTTTTGTATACTATACACCTTAAAAATACCGTTAAAAGTAATACCGGAGTAAACATTCGGGTACACGAAAGTTTATACTTTGCTCCACGCCTTTTATACTGTTCTATGCCTGTATATCCTGTCGTCAACGCCTCCCCTGTCCGGTTTATCGTATGGGCTACGCTTACACTAACGTTTTTTTTATTGCTTGTCCACGAAAAGGTGTCATGCCAGGAGAAACGTACGATCTCACACCCGGGCACCCTCTCTGTGCCTTTGTCTCCGAAAGCTGTGACACAACGTGCGATCGCCGAAATCAACTGCATTCGGAATGTGATGATTATTACCCAGGAAAAGGCGGGTCTACCTTATATGCGCAACGTGTTCCGAGAACCGTGGATCGCGCAAACGTTCATGTCTGTGAACCGCGCAGATACCATCCAGGGCGGCAGCTTCCAGCTATATATCCTAGAGGATACTTTTCGCTTACGGAAAGCCTACGACGGGAACCACCTGGTGGAGATCAATGACGAAGAGCCGGAAAGGGTATATGTAACGGACCTCCGAAAACATCCGGATGACGCCCGCAGAATCATGGGCTCCCTGCACCTGTCCATCCGAAACATCATGGAGCAGGCGCTAAAAAGAAACGCTACGCTCAACACCACCGAAGAAAACGATTCTCTAAAACTGGAAGTACTATTTCCCGATCTTTATATAGAATTAGAGGCCAATCATGTCGTCATAGCGAAGGACACTGCAGGTTTTGTTTCACGTTATGTTATATATCTGGACAAACATACGTTTCTTCCTATCAAGCTCCTGCGGGACATGCCGCACCAAACTTCAGTGGAGACTATTCTCTTTCAACGCATTAATTTTATAGATACGCTCGCAATCGACGCATTAAAAACGCCGGCGGGCAGTGTTACTACAACCTTTGCCTTACCCGACAGTCTTCCGGCTGCAAAACGACAAGCCGGTATAAGCGACCTGATCGGGAAGTCAGCCTATGAATGGAGACTGGCACAAGTCGATGGAGATACAGTATGCTTCATGACATTAAAAGGTAAAAAGAGTGTGATCGTTTTTAACTCCGTCGGTTGGAAGCCCTGTATGCAAGTGCTCCCATTTCTGACGCGACTGGCCGCCACACCAGGTGTAACGGTAGTGAGTATCGAACCCTTTGTCACCAATCGGGATGCATTAAAAAAACATCGGGAGACACAGGCGATCGGTTACCCCATCGTGATGACCAATCGTACGTTGAAGAAAACATATCCTGGTGTGCAGGTGCCGACCTTCCTCCTGGTGGACGCCGGGGGCATTGTTCGCGAAGTGATTGCAGGCTACACCGGTCCGACCACCGAAGCCGCTGTGCAACAGGCGTTACAGCGGCTACATTGATTTAAAGAAACATCCGGTTTGTCGCGCCAGACTTCAGTCCGATGCGACTATTTTCCCGCCTTTTATGACTATTTTAGGTCTATTGAATGGATCATCTTTGGTGAAACATTTAATTCCTACAGCATGAAAACGCTTTTTGCGCCGTACAATAAGCACGGCCTTTCGTTAAAAAACCATATGGTAATGGCCCCTATGACCCGCAGCCGCGCCCTCGGCAATATCCCCAACGACCTTATGGCTACCTATTACGGGCAGCGGGCCGGGGTGGGTTTGATCATTACCGAAGGCACCGCGCCCGCGCCGGAAGGCCTGGGCTATCCCCGCATTCCGGGCATCTTCTCGTCCGCACAAACGGAAGCCTGGAAGAAGGTAGCCGCTGCGATTCATGCCAACGGCACCAAGGTCTTTATGCAGTTGATGCACACGGGGCGCGTCGGCCACCCGGCCAACCTGCCGGCAGAGGTTGTGTTGCGTGGTGTGTCTTCACTGAAAGCGGCCGGACAAATCTGGACCGACGCTGAAGGCATGCAAGATTACGGTGTCCCCGTACCGTTTACTACGACCGAAGTAAAGGAAGTGGTGCAGCAGCATATCTTGGCTGCTAAAAACGCCGTAACCGCCGGCTTCGACGGTGTGGAGCTGCATGGTGCCAACGGGTACCTCATGGAACAGTTCTTACACCCCGTTGTAAACGACCGCACCGATGCATATGGCGGATCCATTGAAAAACGTGCTGCTTTCGTCCTGGAGGTGGTAAAGGGAATTGCCGATGCGATTGGTAAAGAGAAGGTCGGCCTCCGGATTTCGCCATACAATACTTATAATGACCTGAGCCTATACGATGCGGCCGAGGTACAACGTACGTATGAATACCTGGCCCAGAAGCTGAACGATATCGGCATTGCCTATATTCACATCAGCACGAACGCTGCCACGACACCGCAGACACTGCAGGCGATACGCGACGCTTTCCGGCATACCATCATTCTCTGTAACGAGCTTACGGCAGAATCGGCGGAAGCAGCCTTGCACGCCGGCATAGCAGACCTCGTGGCGTTCGGACGTCCGTTGCTGGCGAACCCCGACTTCGAGAAACGCATCGCCGCCGGTGCACCGCTGAACGAAGCCGATTTCAGCACGGCCTTTACGCCGGGCGAAAAGGGCTATCTAGACTATCCCCTGCTGCAACCCATTGCCCAGGTGTCCTGAACCTTTTAATCCCGCATCACGATGGCGCTAGAATTTGAATTTGTTGTTGGCCAGGAGTTTCACTTCACGAATCTCTTTGCACAACGCTTTGGCGCCACCGTGTCGGGTGACCAGCTGAACTTCCCGGAGTCGCTCGGGCACGGGTATATCCGCGAAGTATACCTTGACCACGGTGTCGCCTTGTGTATGCACCGCCATACGCTCGTACAACCCCTCACCTTGCGACGCCTGGAGGCGCCGGAGCCCGCCGATTTCTTAAGCATTAAATTTAGCGGCCGTCGCCCGCATCCGCGCGACAGCAATGCTTATTCGGTTGAGCTTACAACGTGCAATCTCTTCTCGACGATTACCCTCCCGGCCGGCATGCTCACCGATATGGTAGTCATCAACATTCCACGACAGCATTTATTAGCGCTATTAAATATCACCGGTGGCTGTGAGCCGCAGCATGCGACGGAGGAAGCGCATCGCTGTTTGCGGCAGATCCTGGCAGAAAGCCCTTCCTTTGTCTTGCACGAAGCCATGACGCCTGAGCTTGAGCGTGTACTGGAGCAGTTGGCAGAGATCGATGAGCACACGCCACTCGCTTCCCTGCTATACCAGACGCGTACGCTGGAGATGATTTACCTGTTGTTTGCCCGCATCCTTCGCCGCCCGACGCGTACGTCGCTGCCGGTGCACCAGCAGGATGCCGAAAAGATCTACGCGGTGCGCAGTGCTTTGTTAGCCGACCTGCGTGAACCACCAAGTCTGGCGCAGCTCGCCGAAGATGCCGGCATAAGCCTTACAAAAATGAAGCAGCTCTTTCGCCAGGTATTTGGCGACAGTATTTACAATTATTACCAGACAGCCCGCATGGAAGAAGCCGCACGCCTGCTCTCGCATCTCTCCGTGTCGGAAGCCGGATACGAGGTGGGCTTCACCAACCTGAGCCACTTTACGCGTTTGTTTGAGCGGCACCATCGCCTGAAGCCCAAGCGCTACCAGGAATCGTTGCGCAGCGCGCTGCCGGTATAAGTGTGCGACGCATCACTTCCGCAGAGGTGTGGACAATAATGCCCCAAACGTCCCTGCTGCCGGCAGATTTGCTGCGCCCGCTTTTTGCTGCGATAGTAAAAAAAGATCTCACTATGGCACTGCTCGGAATCCCCTCGCTGTCTTTGCTTTCCACTCGCAACCGCCTGCTGCTGGCCGGTGCTGCCGGCGCCGTGGGCCTGATGGCCTATGCCCGTTGGCGGCAGGAGCAAAATCGTTTTTCACTCGCCGGCAAGGTCGTGCTGATCACCGGCGGCTCGCGTGGTCTGGGCCTGGTGTTGGCCCGCATGCTGGCCGCGAAGGGCGCACGCCTGGCGATCTGCGCCCGTACAGCCGAAGCGCTGAACGAAGCCCGGCAAGAATTGGAAATGCTGGGCGCCCCCGTGCTGACGCTGTCCGTGGACCTGACAGATACCCAACAAGTAGACACTATGCTCCGCCAGATCGTAGACCACTACGGACGGTTGGATGTGCTCATCAACAATGCCGGCACCATCCAGGTAGGACCGCAGGAAGCGTTGAACATCGAAGATTATGAGAAAGCCATGAAGACCAACTTCTGGGCTGCATTATATACCATGCTCGGCACCATTCCCTACTTTCAGGCGCAAGGGGGCGGACGTATTGTCAACATCACCTCGATTGGCGGCAAAGTAGCGGTACCGCATCTCCTGCCCTACACGGCCAGCAAGTTTGCGCTGGTGGGCTTATCAGAAGGTATGCACACGGAGCTGAGGAAACACAACATACAAGTAACAACCATTGTACCCGGGCTCATGCGCACCGGCAGTACGGGCCACATCACCGTCAAAGGCGACCACGCCGCCGAGTACCGGTGGTTTAAAGTCTCCGCGTCGTCGGCACTGCTTTCGGTAAAAGCCGAGACCGCGGCGGCGAACATTATCGATGCCCTGGAGTATGGAAGGCCCGAGGCGATTGTGTCCATGAGCACACGCCTGGCGACGGTGTTGAAAGCCGTGGCCCCCGGCGTGATGACCGGTCTGCTCAACATTGCCGAGCGATTCCTGCCCGACAACGTGCCGGGTGGCGAGGTAGCGAGGCAAGGGTCGGAAAGCGAATCCCTGCTTTCGCGCATCCTGGGCAAAAGAAGTGAGACGGCGGCGCTGCAGAACAATGAATAATTTTTCCAATCTTGCCGCATCGCCCCGAGAGAATCGGGACGACTGACAGATGCCGCGCCTTGAACTCCCTTTCTTAAGAGCTTTTCAGAGCTACAACTACCGGCTCTACTTTGCAGGACAGTCCGTGTCACTCATCGGCACCTGGATGCAGCGCACTGCCGTGTACTGGCTCGTCTATGAGAAAACGCAGTCGTCGTTTATGCTCGGTGCTGCGGTCTTTGCTGCGCAGTTCCCGTCTTTTTTGTTCTCCATCATTGGCGGCGTGGTCTCTGACCGTTATAACCGCTATCGTGTGATGTTGCTCACACAGGTGGCGTCGCTCGTACAGGCGGTATTGTTGACGACACTGGTATTGCTTGGGTTGGATTCCGTCTGGAATATCCTCTCGCTGAGTGTTGTGCTGGGTATTGTCAATGCCTTTGACGTCCCTGCGCGACAGGCCATGGTCTACGACATGGTGAACAATAAAGAACATCTGCCCAATGCCATTGCCCTGAATTCTTCCATGGTCAACACCGCGCGTCTGATCGGCCCCGCCATGGCGGGTATTGTATTGGAAGAGTTTGGCGCCAATATTTGCTTTTCGATCAACGCCGCCAGCTTTATTGCCGTGCTGACGTCGTTATTTTGTATGCGCCTCCCGCGGTATGTACCGAAGCCCCGCACCAACGATGCGTTGACCGACTTGCGTGAAGGATTTCAGTACCTGCGTAAGACACCCAGTATCAGCACGGTCATGCTGATGCTCGCCTGTGTCAGTTTATTGTCGCTGCCCTATATCACTTTACTACCGGTCTATGCGCAGGAAATCTTCCAGGGGCGGGCGTCTACTTTTGGATACCTGAATAGTTTTGTAGGACTCGGTGCCGTGAGCGGCGCGATTTTCCTCGCATCACTCAAAGCCGGCAGCAATCTGAAGAAAGTATTATTCTTCAATACGCTCATATTTGGCATAGGGCTTATCTGCTTTTCGCATCTGACGAATTTCCCTGTAGCGTTAGCGTTTATAGCCATTACGGGCTTTGGCATGATGTCGCAGACCACGTTAAGTAATACATTGATTCAGACAGCGGTTACCCCTGCGATGCGTGGCCGGGTGCTAAGCTATTATGCGATGGCGTTCTTTGGCATGCAGCCCATCGGCAGTTTGTTGATCGGCGCCGTGTCCCATTACGCCGGCGCGCCCAATACCGTGTTATTACAGGGAGTCGCCACGCTCCTGATTGCTTTTATCTTCTTTCCTTTTCTGCGACGTGATGTATTGCGCCGTCGTCACCGGATGAAGATGGAGCAATTGGAGGAACGGTCGATCGAGACGACCTAGTTCCTGAGCTTGCACTTCTTGCGCAGGTACTTGTCCCGGTTGTATAGTTTCTTCTGTGGATTCTTGTTCACTTCCCAGGGAATATAATATTGGAGCGACACGTTCAGTAGGAAGTAGCCATCATTCGCATCGGGATTACCACGCCGGCCGCTGGTGGTGGGCGGCGCGTATTCGGCGCGACGGTCGGACAGCGCACGGGCCAGGTCACTCTTCAGGGAAGCCGGGTCGGGATAACGACGGATACTCACATCGTCCATATAGTCTGTAAAGGTGAAACGGTATCCGCCTTCGATCAACAGGTTGTAAAAGGGATTGAGCTTAATGCGGGCGCCCAGGCCAACCGGTATGACCGGCGTCACGCGGCTGTAGCTTACGCCTTCGGTTTCTATAGGCTGAAGTACGTATCGTTTGCCCAGGTATTCGGTGGTAGGATTAAAACGCATCACGCCCACACCGGCAAACGCATGTAGATTCACGCCGGGACGATCTTCGAACCGAAAACCTTGCGGCACCAGGTTGATTATACCAATGGCCGAAAATTCGAAGTTGCTGGAAGCAAAAGACAGGTTGCGCACGCGCCGCCCATCCTCCTCATTTCCCGGCGCGTCGGCATCGTCGCCCGAGGTGCGGAACCAGGCAAACTGTCCGCGCGCACTAAAGCGCTTGGTGAAATAATATTCTGCGCCCAGGATAACACTGGGGTTAAGTTTGCCCATGTCGCCCGAGCCGGTAATTTCTCCAAAATAAGTGGATGTGCCAATGCCCAGGTTTACCATCAGGTCACGATTCCAGCGAACAGAACGAAAGTCCTGCGCCTGGCTGAGGAACGGCATGAACAGGATCAACGCAACGACGTAAACTATATTTCTTTTCATGTAAGATTTGAAGGTCCAAAAATAAATACTTTAACCAACTGGCAGGCAAGGAATACATTTAAAAAAACGGACCAGCACGTTGCCGGGTTACGCAATGCGGCGCGTGTTTAGTGCTCTCACCCACTCTTCGTGCGCACATACCGGACAATGATGCCTGCCGGGGGTCAACATCTCGGTATGTCCGCAGAAAGTGCAGGCATATACGGCCGGGTGTTGAACCTCGGAGCTTTTTTTGCAAAACTCATCGGGCAACAATGGCAGCCCGGGACGCACCTCCTCATCCGGGTAGAATAGTACGCTAAAATCTCCGTTTGTTTCCAGAATAGCGCACTTCACCTGGCCCAGGTGCTCTACTTGACGCACGCGCAGCTCAGCAAAAAATTCATCCTGTGAAAGCGACTCTTTCTTAAAATCATCAAAGGCAAATTTTCCTTCGCGTATGAGATAGATCGCTTTTCCTTCTATCAGGTTTTCAAACCATATACTTTTGGCCATCAACCAGGTCACCAGGCGATAAACGCCAATGATCGCGACAAAGACCATGATCGCATGCATCATGCCGACGTCTTCATAGAACATTGGGTCGCCCGCGGCCGATCCTAACGATATAATAATGACGACTTCAAAGATCGATAGTTGCCGCACACCGCGCTTGCCTACCAATCGCAAGGCAATGAGCAGGACGATGAACATTATGACAGAGCGGAATAACACTTCCAACAGAAATACTTCCGGCAAGTCGTTCCACAATACACGGCTCCACTCAAAAATCTCTTTCATACTAGCGATATAATAGATTTAGAATATGATGCCGCCAATATTTTTTGGCGCCGGCGGGAGGTTTTCGTCGCCCCATTGTTCTTTGACGTTGGTCTCGATGGTGCGGCAGAGGCTCGTCAGCGGTACATCTTCCAGGCGATTCTCAAAAGGGTCTTCGCTACGCTCTCCAATCAGGTCGAGGGAATGAAAGATAAACGAGATCAACACGGAGATCGGGATCATGATCATGCCCATCTCGTCCACAAATGCAAAGGGCAACATGGTAGCATGCAGCACCACAAACACGCGGGAGAAGAAGCTATAGTGTCGGGGCAAGGGTGTATTTTTGATGCGCTCGCAGCCGCCCTGCACGTTGTTAAACTCTACCAATGTCTCTTCGAGCTTTACCAGCCGATAGTCGGATAACCAGCCTTGCGAAAAGGCATACCGTAGATCCTCTGCCTGCAGCTCGAGCAGGAAATTAGGGGGGTTATTCTTCTTGCTAAAGCTGACATATTCCGACGGTTGCAGGAAGGGTTCTGCATCGTGGTATTCATTTTCTGACTGGAACAGCTCCTCCTGTCCTGTTTCGTTGTATTTAAACTTCCGGCGCAGAAACACACGTAATGCATTGACATAGGCAATGTGCCGGTGCAGGAGCTTTTCTTTGAAGGCTGTGATCTCCTCGGGGCTGGTGGCATCGGGATCGTTGAGAAAGGTTATGACCTGGCGTGTCCAGGCGCGACTGTAGTTCACCAACGTGCCCCATAAGCGCCGTGCTTCCCACCAACGGTCGTAGGCACTGTTGTTCTTAAAACCCAGGAAAATCGCCAGGGCCGTACCAAAAGCGGTGATGGCATAAAAAGGTATGGCGAGATGAATACCCTGATGGTGTATCCAGTACACTAATATAGCCAACACGAGGTAATACAATAAACCTTTCCACGTGTAAAATAAGATAAGGCTCCACTTCAGGTTTCTCCGTAAAATCATAGGGCTTTTAAGATGAGTATTGAATAAGCTTAAATTTTTGCACCCATGCCGCGATTGCGGTTGAAAAATAGCCCTGGTGTCATTGGCACTATTTTTTGACGCTCTTTTCGAGGTGTTTGTGGAATATTCCTCCCAACGGCAGGGGTATTACAAAATATGTGTTTTCTTTTCCCCATTTCCTTGTTATTCATCGGACTGATGGTTCTAAAACCAAACAATTCAGGGGGGTACGGGGTTTTAGCAGGATGTTGTCGTTGCAAACTCAAACTTCATTGCACTTTGAAACTAAAACCGGAATTAAAAATCCTAGTACTGGATGATGACGTGGAAGACGTTGAGCTAATCGCCTGGGAATTGCAAAAAGGCGGCGTGAATTTCCAATTGAAACACGTCAGCACCAGAGAGTCCTTTGTCGCCGCACTAAAGGAGTATAATGCCGACGTGATCCTATCGGATCACTACTTACCGCAATTCGATTCATCAGAAGCGTTACAATTATGTTATGCCAACAAAGTAGACATCCCCTTTATATTAGTGTCTGGAGCGGTATCTGAAAACTTTGCCAACGATACGATCAAAGAGGGAGTCGATGACTACATCCTCAAAACAAGCTTAACACGTTTGCCCGCGGCGATAAACAAAGCATTAAAACAACATGCTTTGCACCGGGCCAAGCTCAATGCGGATGCAGAACTCAAGTTTAAGAACAATCAGTTGTTGCGTACCATTGAAGAGCTTAGCAAGATCAACAAAGAGCTTGACACCTTCGTCTATAGTGTTTCGCATAATCTGCGGGCGCCGCTGATGTCTGTGTTGGGCATTATCAATCTCGTGAAGTTGGAAGACCGGCACAACAACAACGGTTCGTTGTCCACGTATCATGCGATGATTGAAGAAAGTATTCTGAAGCTGGACGAAACCCTGAAAGACATTTTAGATTATTCCCGCAACGCGCGAAAAGACATTCGCATCGAGCGTGTGGACCTGAACCGCATCATCCATGACAACCTGGAGCGCATGCGGTTTATGGCCGGTTCGGAAAACATAACCCAGACCGTTACGATTCAAGAACCAGTACCGTTTTACTCGGACCAGTATCGTTTGTCGGTAGTTTTTAATAACCTGATCTCTAACGCTATTAAGTATAGCGATTTACAGAAGAAAAACTCGTTTATCGAAATTCAGGCTACGGTTTCGAAGGCCTCGGCACACATCGAGATCAAAGACAATGGCATCGGTATCAATTCCGACTATATTGCGAAGGTGACGGAGATGTTCTTTCGTGCGACCGACGAGAACGAGGGGTCAGGCCTGGGTCTATATATTGTAAAAGAGGCCGTGGAGAAACTTCATGGCACCATGACGATCGAATCGGAACTCGGTATAGGTACACGGTTTGTACTGGATTTGCCCAATTTTATACCGGCAACTGTAGCAGATCACATAGAAGATAATGTGGTCGTTAAGGGTCAGCAGCACACTTCCTAATCTGAGACCAAAACCCCGAAAATAGTCTATTACAAACGTTTGCATAAGGTTATAAATTGACATTTTTTTGCTGTTCAATTAATAACCCAAAGCATGCAGACGTCATATCAATTTACCATCGGCCTCAACGAGGTGGGTATGGAACACCTTGACCTTGTTGGAGGAAAGAACGCCTCCCTGGGCGAAATGATCCGCAACCTGACGCCACGAGGTATTGCCGTTCCGGACGGCTTTGCCATTACGGTTACAGCATACCGGGCGTATCTCCAACACAATAACCTGGACGCGAAGATCCACGAGATCATCTCTTCAATTGACATGAGTAATCTGATCTCCCTGCGCAAGGGCGGTACACAGTTGCGTCAGTTGATCCGTAACGGCCGTTTCCCGCAGGCGATGGAAGATGAGATCAAATTACGATATGCCGCGCTGTCGCGTCAATACGACCAGGATGCTACCGATGTGGCTGTACGCTCAAGCGCAACGGCCGAAGACCTGCCCGATACATCCTTTGCCGGTCAACAGGAAACCTACCTCAACGTGCGTGGGCCGGAGGGGTTGTTAGAATCTGTCCGCAACTGCTTTGCTTCGTTGTTTACCGACCGGGCGATCTCCTACCGTGTTGACTTTAACTTTGATGCCTTTGATATCGGGCTGTCCGTCTGTGTGCAAAAGATGGTACGCGCTGACCTGGCTTCATCCGGCGTCGCCTTCTCGCTGGATACAGAGTCCGGCTTCCGCGATGTGGTGGTCATCAACGGATCGTATGGTTTGGGTGAGCTGCTGGTGCAAGGCGCCGTGTCGCCCGATGAATATATAGTCTTTAAGCCGGCCCTGGAAAAAGACTTCGAGCCAATTATTGAAAAGAAGCTGGGCCGCAAGGATCAGAAGATGGTATACGGCGATGACCCCGGTCAGCTGACCAAGGTACTAAACGTTCAGCGTGAAGCACGCGATCGTTTCTGTCTGAACGACCGGCAGGTGTTGCGCCTGGCGGAATGGGTCTGCATTATTGAAAAATATTACTCGGAGAAGCGTGGGTCGTGGTGTCCCATGGACGTGGAGTGGGCTGTCGACGGTCTTTCAAACCGGCTTTTCATCGTACAGGCACGTCCGGAGACGATCCACTCCCAACGGGAGCGCGATAATTTTATAGAATACACGATCACAAAGCCCGCTCCTGCCGAACGCATCGTGCGCGGTATTGCTGTAGGCGACAAGATCGCTTCGGGCAAGGTGGTCATTATGTATTCGCTCGACGGCCGCGATGGCTCGCGCGACGGCATTGAATTCCAGGCAGGCGACGTTCTTGTGACGGACATGACCGACCCGGACTGGGAGCCGATCATGAAGAAGGCCGCCGCCATTGTCACCAACCGGGGCAGCCGTACATGTCACGCCGCCATTGTAGCCCGCGAGCTGGGTGTGCCGGCGATTGTGGGTTGCCTGGACGCAACCTCTATTCTACGTGACGGCATGACGGTAACAGTGTCGTGCTGTGAGGGCGATGTGGGATATGTGTACCGCGGCGAGCTACCGTTTGAGAAGACCGAGACCGACCTGAAAGACCTTCCGACCGTGTCGACGCCCATCATGCTAAACGTGGCTTCACCCGAACTGGCGTTTAAGTTTTCGAACATACCCAATGCCGGCGTGGGCCTGGCGCGGGAAGAGTTCATCATTAACAACTATATACAAGTACACCCGCTGGCGCTATTACAACACCGCGAGCTGAACGACGCGCCCCTCACGGAACGCATCAAAGAGCTGACGCGCGGGTATGAAAGCGAGGAGGCATTCTTCGTGCATAAGCTGTCCTACGGTGTTGCCAAGATCGCCGCAGCGTTTCACCCGAACCGCGTGATTGTACGGTTCTCGGATTTTAAGAGCAACGAGTATGAAAACCTGCTAGGAGGCAAATACTTTGAGCCGAAGGAAGAAAACCCGATGCTTGGTTGGCGTGGGGCCTCACGCTACTATTCCGAAGAGTACCAACGCGCCTTTGGGTTAGAATGCAAAGCCATTAAGCGTGTGCGCGAGCAGATGGGCTTGCAGAACGTGGTCGTGATGATTCCGTTCTGCCGCACGGTGGGTGAACTGTTGAAAGTTTATACGGTGATGGAGAATTATGGTTTGAAACGTGGTGAGAATGGTTTGGAAGTATATCTGATGGCCGAGATTCCTTCGAACATTCTAATGGCCGATGAGTTTTCACAGCATATCGATGGATTCTCGATTGGCTCGAATGACCTGACGCAACTTACGTTAGGACTGGACCGCGATTCGGCGTTGGTGGCTGAGCTCTACGACGAACGCAACGATGCCGTGAAGCGTATGATCTCGATGCTGATCAAGACGGCGAAGAAGCACGGTGTGAAGGTTGGTATTTGTGGACAAGGGCCTTCCGACTTCCCGGACTTTGCTGAGTTCCTGGTAAAGGAGGGTATTGATAGTATCTCGGTGACGCCCGATTCGGTGTTGAAGACGATGCGGGTGTTGGGTAAGAATTCGAAGAAGGAAGTACCGGAGACGGTATAGTTTAGTTACTGATCGGTTAGCATGACAGAAGCCACTTCACGTTGAAGTGGCTTCTGTTTTTTTTTGCAGGCATAAAAAAAGCCGGCGTATCAAGCCGGCCCAATCAATTAACCCATATCAAAAGTATAGTTCCTTCTACGGCGAACTAGTGATCGATAGATGCCGCCTATTTTAGGGCACAGGATCAAAGCGTTCCAGCGCCACTCCGGTCCCAGCAAGGTGTCGAGCACCTGACCGTTTAAGGTGACAACGGCACTTTCTACTATACTTGAGCCAACGCGTTTACTCATCATGGTAATCAGTACGGTATTAGGGCAGGTAAAAAACCTCGGGCAGTGGTTTACTTACCGGCGAATGATCCGGGTTGGTCTCCATGATATCGGCCATGTAGGTCCACCAGCGACGAATAGCTTCCTGGTTGCCCAGGGCTTGTGAGTCGGCAGCACCACCGACCTTCTGCACGGCAAACAGTGTGTCGGTATCTTCATCAAAGAATATAGCGTAATCGTGTACGCCCGCTTCCTGTAACAGGGTTTTTACTTCGGGCCACAAGGCGGCGTGGCGGCGGGTATATTCCTCGCGGCAGCCGGGGTTAAGCTTCATTTTAAAAGCAATGCGCTTCATCGGTATACGGGGGTAACAGTAAACGTTCTTTAAGCTAGGCACGACAGACGAGGGGATGCATCCTGTACCATCCCGGCAACGGACTACGACAGCTGCAACAGAAAGACAGTCATGCTTTTAGGGCCATGCGCGCCCAACACCAGCGACTGCTCGATGTCGGCGGTCTTGGAAGGACCGGCGATGAACGTTCCCAGTTCATACTGTTCCGAGCCAATGCGGGCATAGGCCTCTTGCATGGTCGGCACGAGGTCTTGCACCCGCAATACCAGGGCAATATGTTGCGCAATGAACGGCAGCGCCCGATCGGGCATGCGGCTGTCAGTCAACCAGGCTGCACCATTTTCGGCAACACCGAAGTACGGCTCCAATACAACCAGGTCTACATCTTCAAAGCTGTGCGGGTCAGCCGGTGTCACCGCGGCAGGAAGGTCAAGTGCCGGTACCGCGGAAATGATACGCTGTGCCGACGTGAAGGTGCCGCGGATATACTCCATAATCTCGTGCCAGGAGAACACCCGCACCACGTTGCCACCGATGCCGGTGAGCGTTGTCTCAAAACGTGTGGTGAGTTCGTCGACGGTAGCGGTATGCGGCGTCGACGGCAGCGCCTGCGACGTGGGGGTTGACCTCATGCCAGCCTTTAATGTTTGCAGTATTTTATCTCTGCTGTCCATGTTGTTGTCGGTTTTGGCGGTACCACTCCTGGAACGATTGCCGGGGCACTGCCGGCATTTCGCGTTGTTTGTACCACGGATTTAGTCTGTTGTTCACAAGGGCCGGCATATGTTTCATAAACCATCGCCCCAGGGCACCGCTCCACCGATAGATTCGCGGACGCGCCAACACGGCGGCCATACCCATCAAGCCCAACTTCTTCACGCCTCCTACATACCCCTGGCGCGCAAGCACTTGCCGCCAGTCATAGAGTTGTTCATGGATGTTGATCTTTACCGGGCACACGTGGGTACACGACCCGCACAACGTCGAGGCAAAGGGCAAGTCGGCATGTTGTTTCATGTCGAGTGCCGGCGCCAGGATCGCGCCGATGGGTCCGGCGATGGCGTAGTGATAGCTATGCCCACCGCTGCGCCGATATACCGGGCAGGTGTTCATACACGCGCCGCAGCGAATACACTTCAGCGCATTGCGGAAGCTTTCCTCCTGCAAACGTGCACTGCGACCGTTGTCAACCAACACGATATGCATGGTCTGCCCGACACGCGGCCGACGGAAGTGACTGGAGTACGTGGTGACCGGCTGGCCGGTAGCGCTTCGCGCCAGCAGCCGTAAGAAGATGCCCAGGTCTTTGCGTTCGGGAATGATCTTTTCAATGCCCATGCACGCAATGTGTACATCGGCCAGTTGCACGCCCAGGTCGGCGTTACCTTCGTTGGTACATACCACAACTTCGCCGGTTTCTGCCACGGCAAAGTTTACCCCCGTGATGGCGACGCGGCTGGTCATGAACCGCTGCCGCAGGTGCTCGCGGGCAGCACCCGTGAGAAACTTGGGGTCTGCATTGCCGGCCGGTGTGCCCAGGTGCTTATGAAATAATTCGCCGATCTCTTCTTTCTTCCAGTGAATGCAAGGCAACACGATGTGGCTAGGCGATTCACCCGCCAGTTGCACGATGCGCTCGCCAAGGTCTGTGTCGACGACGGTTATACCCTTCTCTTGTAAGTAATCATTCAAGTGGCATTCCTCCGTCAGCATCGACTTGCTCTTGACAATGTTGGTCACGCCGGCCTGTTGGATGATGCGGTGTACAATCTGATTATGCTCTTCCGCGTTGGCAGCCCAGTGTACGGTGACACCGTTGCGTTGCGCCTGTGCTTCGAACTGCAACAGGTAGTCGCGCAGATTGTCGAGTACGCGGTTTTTAATCTGCGACGCCGCCTCGCGCAGGTCTTCCCACTCCGGCAAGGTGCGGGCAGCGCGGTCGCGTTTCTCGCGAATGAACCACAGTGTCTTGTCGTGCCAGTCCACACGCGCTTCGTCGCGGTTAAACTTTTCGGCCAGGGTGGCGTGATCCTGCCGGGGGTGTGAAGGGCTTACCATGCGTTGAGGATTTCGGCGACGTGTACAATTTTCGTGGGGCTGTTCTGACGGCGCAGAATGCCATCCAGGTGCATGAGGCACGACATATCGTTACCGGTGATGAAGGCCGCTCCGTGTGCCTGGTGATCGGCCACGCGGTCCTTGCCCATCTTTACCGACACCGCTTCCTCCGCCACGCAGAAGGTGCCTCCGAATCCGCAGCATTCATCCGCGCGGTTGAGCTGCACCAGCTCGAGTCCTTCTACCAAGCCGAGCAGTTGGCCGGTCTTGGAGAACGGAGGCGCTACCAGCTCCGACATCTGCGACAGCTTCAACCCACGTTGTCCATGACAACTTTGGTGCAGGCCGACACGGTGCGGAAAGCGGCTGGTGAGTGTCTTGACTTGTAATACGTCGGTGAGGAACTCCACCAGCTCGTAGGTACGTTGACGAATCGATGCCGTCTTTTCCTCGGCGCCGTCTACGTGTAAATGATCTTTAATATGCAGCACACAACTTCCTGACGGTGAGACGATGTAATCGCAGTCAGCAAAGCTCTCCACGAAGTTCTCGTTACAACCGGTAGCCAGGTGCTCAAAGCCTGAGTTGGCCATGGGTTGCCCGCAGCAGGTTTGCCGCGTGGGATATACTACTGTAACGCCCTGTTTTTCCAATACTTCCAGGGTTGCTATCGCTACCTGGGGATAGAACTGGTCCACGTAACAGGGCACAAATAACGCCACCTTCATAGTTTGTCTGTCGGCACGTCTGTGCGTGTCATTTTATCAACACTTAAAGTTAGCGGATTCAGTGTTAAATAAAATGATCGGCCAGGATTCTATAACACGCAGAGAAAGTGACCTTTATTTCTTACGAATAAAGATAAACAATCGCGGTGCTGCAAACTGTCATGTGCTGGCCGGTAACCCGATTATACCCTAAAATGCTTATTCGTGCCGCAATGTTTGCACGGGGTCTTTGGTGGCGGCGCGCAGGGAGTGATACGCGACGGTAAGGACTGAGACGACAAAGCAAGCCACAGCGGCGATGACCGGCACCAGGTACCCTACTTCCACATGGTACGCATAACTTTCCAGCCACTGGCTCATGACGTACCACCCGACCGGGCAACCGATGACAGCCGCCACCATCACGAGCACGCTGAACTCCTGGCCCATTAATCGGACCAGGCCCGAGGTCGATGCTCCCATGGCTTTGCGAATGCCAAGCTCTTTGGTGCGACGCTCGGCCGAGAAGGCCGACAGGCCAAACAAGCCGAGGCAGCTGATGAAGATCGATACGATTGAAAGAACGTTAAATACTTTGCCGCGCTGGGCTTCGGACTTGTAATATTCTTCCCAATCCTGACTCAGGAATTTATAACGCAACGGGTATTGCGGAAGGTATTCCTTCCACAACTTCTCCGTAGACTGCAGGGCTTCTGTCGTCTTGCCTGCTTCGGACCGGATGAGCATGCAGTTCATCCACGTGGTATCGATGCGCATGATGAGCGGCTCGACGGCACTGTGCAACGAGCCGAAGTTAAAGTTCTTGACCACGCCGATGACTTTGCCTTTTTGGTCCCACATGGTGATCTCGCGTCCGACAATATCGTTTAACCCGATCTTCGCGGCGGCGGCCTCATTCAAGACATAATTATCGCTGTCCGCCACCTGGCTGCGGTCGAATGCCCGGCCTTCGGCCATCTCCATTTTTAACGACTGGACAAAGTCGTAGTCCACGTTCATGTTGGAGAACAGTATCTTGTCTTCAGGGTTCTTACCCTCCCACTGCACCCCGTAGGTGGAGTTGCCGACATTGATCGGCGACTGGCTGGACGCCGTAACGCTTTCGATACCCGGCATGGCCAGAAGCTGATTGCGGAACGACTCAAACTTCTTCGAAAGACCTCCTTCCATCCAAACCGAATATAGGTTCTGACGATCAAAGCCGATGTCGCGATCTTCCATAAAGCTCATTTGCCGGAACACCACGATGGTGCTAATAATCAATATAATCGAGAGCGAGAACTGCACAACCACGAGTGCCTTGCGAAAGGTCGCGGCGCGGTTGCCGCTCTTGAGCTGTCCCTTCAATACCTGCGCGGGCTTGAACCCGGCGATGATCAGGGCCGGATAGCTGCCGGCGGCAAACCCGGTAAAGACGATGATGCCGGCGAAGATGATCCATACCCTGGGATCGACCGCATCAAGCTGAACATCCTTGCCCGTTAAGATATTAAACCCCGGCAGCAGCACAAACGTCAGCAAGACCGCAATCGCCGCGGAAAGCAGTACGGTAAAGAACGACTCGGCCATAAACTGCCGGAACAGCTGTCGCGGCACGGCGCCAATCACTTTGCGCAACCCCACCTCTTTGGCCCGCTTGGTCGCCTGGGCGGTAGAAAGGTTCATAAAGTTGATACAGGCGATGACCAGCACAAAGGCTGCTACGATCAGGAATATATTCACTGTCTCGATACGTCCCCCCGACTGTATGCCGTTGTCAAAATCACCATACAGGTAGGCGTCGCCATAGGGTTGTACAAATAACGAGACATTCGTTTGGGCCTCATGGGTTGCTATCTCATCGCGGAACTTAGTCGAGAAGCTCGTTATGTCGGTTCCCCTGGTCAACACCAGGTAGGTGCGCACGTTGTTGTTATCCCATTCGTCGAGCCACTCTTTGTTCACGTCGAAAAAGACCTGGAAGGGCAACAGGTATTCAAACTGCATCGAAGCGCTTTTGGGAATTTCTTCTAATACCCCTGTTACCGTATAGGTCTTTTTGGTGTCTACCTGGAAGATCTTACCCAATGCTGCCTGGGCAGAGCCAAAATAACTTTCGGCCATCTTGCGACTGATCACGACGGAGCTCTTGTCTTTCAACGCGGTATTGACGTCGCCCACCAGGAGTGGGAACGTGAACATCTGCAGAAAGTCCGGGTCTACATAGATTCCCTCATTGTAGAATGACTTTTCGCCAAATTGAAAGAGCAGGTTTTCTCCCCAGGTAACGCGTGTGGCTAACTCGATCTCGGGGTATTTGTCTTTAATGAAGGGAGCCATGGGCCCCGGGGTAGCAGACCAGGTATAGATCCTGCCGTCGGCTGCCTTCTGATTTTCCATGACGCGGTAAAGCCGGTCGGACTGCGCATGAAACTTGTCGACCTGGAGTTCGTCGAACACCCATAATAATATGAGCAAGGTACTGCAAATGCCAAAGGCAAGTCCCAGGATGTTTACACCCGAGAAAAGCTTGTTTCGGAAAATGTTTCGGAAGGTGATTAGCAGATAGTTCTTAATCATACCGGTAGCGTTTGATGCAATGTGACAATGACAGCCCCGGGCACGCCGGGTTGCACAGAGGGTACCGATGTTTTTCAAAATAGTTACAGGGGTGATCCCCCTTTTAATAGGGCTAGGCCTGGGAGACGGGCAATTCGATAAAAAAGGTCGTGCCCCGGCCGAGCTCGGTCTCAAACCAAATACGGCCCTTCATCTGCTCGATGGCCTGCTTGGCAATGGCCAGGCCCAGACCCGACCCTGACTGCTTGGTGGTGAAGTGCGGGAAGAAGATGCGGTCCGCGACTTCGGGCTCGATGCCCTTGCCGTTGTCCTGGAAGGTGATCACGATACCGGCGTCGGTTTTCTGCAGGTTAACGTGTACGCTTACCGGTTCAGAAAAGCGCGCGGCCTGAAAGGCATTCAATATTATATTAGAAAAGGTCCGCCCCAACAAGGCCTCGTCTCCTACCACAAAGACTTCCTTGAATGGCTCGCGGAAATGGATGACACCTGAGTGGCTATGTAAGTCTACGATGCGTCGCACGACGCTCATCAATTCGAAGCGGGTGTTGACCGGCTCGGGCATTTTGGCAAAGGCGCTAAACGACGAGGCGATATCATTCAACGTATCTACCTGGGTGAGCAAGCTCGACACGGCCTTGCCGGTCTTTTCGGGTGATGCAGTTCCGCCTTGCACCGAGCGCTCCAGTTGTTGCAGTGTCAGCTTCATGGGCGTGAGCGGATTCTTGATCTCGTGCGCCACCTGCTGCGCGATTTCCCGCCAGGTGCGCTCGCGTTGTGTCTGCTCCAATTCGGCCTTGCTTTCGCTGAGGTTGTAGAGCATTTGGTTATACTCCTTCACCATCATACCGATCTCATCGTCCGACCGCCATACCAGTGGCTGGTTGGTTTTGGTAAGCGACGTCTTGCGCAGCGATTGCGTGATAAACTCCAACGGGAACGTCAGCCACTTCGATACAAAGTACGCCAGCACCACCAGTGCAATGAAGATGATGGTGAAGATGTTCAGGATGGTGGCGAGAATGTTTATCTGGACTTTCTCCAGCGAGGCAGCCGAACGAAAGAAGGGAATCCCGAGAATGCCGGTGAGCTCACCGGTCACGGGCGACTTGAGTGCGGCATACGACACCGAGTACTCCAGCGAACCGATCTGCTCCTGCTCAATAAAAAGACGTTCCCCCGCTTTTACTTTCTGCCAGGCCTGGGGATTCATATAGTGCGAGACGATGTCGTTCTCGACAATCAACGGCTGACTGGTGGCCCGCAACTGCCCGTCGGGTGTATAGACATTCAGGTCGAGGTTAGCCAGTGCCGCCAGGCTGGCGACCTGGTTCTCGAAGCCAACACCGCTTTCTCCTGTGCCTTCCGCCGCATCGCTCAGGAAACCTGCCAACTGCTGCCCTACGCTGCGAGCCTTGCTGAGGTATTCTTCGTTCAGCTGGTTTTGCGACGAGCGGCTGATTAGCTGTAAGGTCACGACGCTGACAATGATCAGCGGGAGGAAGAACGAAGCATTCAGCAAAAGCTGAATGCGCGCAGAGAAATACAGCTTATCGCCTTGTATATAATTGACAACGCCCTGCACGACAATAAAGACCAGGATGAGCATGAGCCCCAGCGTCATGAGAAAGGAGAAGTCGGCAAAGCGGGCCATCCACGGCTCGTGCTGGGAGGTGACCACCGCCACGCGTCCGTTTGAATCTTCCTGAGCAATGTGATCATAGCCATCGATCTCGAGGCCGGTCTGGTGTATCTCGGGACTTCCGAGCCAGGCAATGTCAAATTGCTGATCGTAGTTGTAGTTGCCGGAGGTATACAAAATGCGATTGCCCGCCAGCACAGCATAGCTCAGGTCCTGGTTTTCATAAAACTGTTGGATACGTTTATCTACAAGCAGCTCAGGATAGACGCTCTCGGGAATGACCTTTTTCAACGACAGCTCCAATACCACATACCCCACGATGGTGCCACTGCGGTGGACGGGTACACGCACCAGGTATTGCTGGGCAGCATCGCTGGTCGGATCGCTGACGTAATACACGCCCGCGTAGTCCGTCCGGTAGGCATCCTGGTTGTATTGGGCCAGCAACTCTGAGAATGTTACCGGGGCATAATTGGACAGCGGCTCACCGGCGGGGCTAAAGAGATAGATGTCGACATCGTACTTATTAAAGTAGACCGGCATAAACACCTGTCGGATTTTCTGCCGGATTGCATCGCGACTCAGGAATGGACTACCCAGCCGTGTTTGAATGAATACGTCCTGGGCAATGTCATTGGCCGTTTCGGCGAGTAAATATTCACCAAAGTAGTCGCGCTCGATGAGGAAGTCAGCCGCAAAACGGAACTGGTGTTCGATCTTCTCCTTCTCGGCGAAGTACTGTAACGTGTAGGCGCCATTGGCCGCCAGCACAAACACGGCAATGAATAAATAGGCAAACGTGGCAAACCCGAGTCGGCGGAGGCTGGCATACAATCGCAGGCTATACACCACCGTTACATAGATTACCGTGGTGACGATCGTCGAGCGGAACTCCTGCCCCGTCAATGTATTGATGCCCGCAAAGATTGCCACGGCAACCAGAAATGATAAGATCAGCCGCAGCCGGTTACGCTCCGCGGCCAGCAACCGAATAAAAGCGTGGGCAAAATAGAAGGTACAGATACCCGACAGCAGCACAGCCGTAAACGCCAGGAGCTTCATACCATCGGGTTGTATAAGCTGCGCAATGTCGAGCGACAGCGACGAGTTGTTGTATAACGTCTGAATTACCACAAACGGAAACAGCAGCGCAAACAACACGCAAAGTGCACACACTACATTCCATAGCCATGCAAACGCTTTATACCGGAAACGCCACTGCGCCCCTTTAAACCGCACATACTGCCGAAAGACAAATACACACACCACTAAGAGCGACAGCTCGTTTAACACGAGATCACCCAGTGAAGCATTGAGGGAGTCGGAGGCAAAGACCTGAGGATTAAAAGCGTCGGAGGCAAGGATTGTCGCCGGGAAATTAAAATGCAGCATCGCTTGTCGTATGCCTAAAAATGCCAGGTATAACAACGCCACAGCCAATTCGCCATAGGGTATATATACCGCTAGCTGGTACAACAGGAGGTACAACATCAGCAGTGCCAGGGCCAATAAAATAACTGCTGCTACACGGGTGCGCTGGTATGCGGGAAGCCCGTCGGGGAAGTTGACCTTAAACGGGCAGTGGCCTTGTATACAGACTGGAATGCCCGTCGGCGCCGAAGGCTCCAGAATCGTCACGTTGCCGTTGGGAAACAGACGCGTATTCCAGGACGCGTTTAGATAATTATTGGTGATGGCATAGCGGCGATAAAGCGGCACGATGCCGATCAGGACGCTGCCATCCGGGCGATTGCGCTTTTGCGCCAGGTAGTCGCTGTTGCCGGCTTTAAGCAGTTTGATCAAAAATGTATCCGACACCGAGGCATACGTCGGCACAAAAGAATTATCTGTCCAGGCTACTACCTGGCCATTGTTATATAAGAAGAAAGAACGATAGGAGTCTTTGGGGGCCATGAGCACCGAGTCGCGTTGCCACCGCGCATCTACTTCGGCCAGCTCCAGCCCCGTATTTCCGACGACACGCTCCAGTCGTGCTGAGAGTCGCTCGGTTGTCGAGCGCGTATCGGACTGGTTCGACGTGTAGACCGATACCAACCCGGCGACAAGAAATACAACGAAGGCAATACTAAGTTTTACGATGCCGGATCTCATTCTCCTAAATTAACCACCAACGGCGTGCCAATCCATGCGCCGGGCGCTATTTTTTGGATGGATCGTAACCAATACCGCCAAAGAGGTAGAGATACAAGATACGCGAATAGCGGTAGTTCAACGGTATAAACAGCACCATAACGCCGACGAATACGCCGATGTGAAACCACTCGGACTTATCGGGAAAGAAAAGAAAGAAGATAATACTGAAGGCCACCAGGAGCCCCACTGTAAAACCATAGCCTACGTACATGGCACCCTGATAAAAACCCGGCTCGGGCTCCAGACGCACGCCGCAGTGCGGGCAGAACTCGTTCATCGCGTTAAACTTCCCTGGCTTTTCCAAAATGGACCAGGTAAAGATCTTTCCTTCGCGGCAACGCGGGCAGTTACCCTGCAGTAATGCTGTCAGTGAGCTCTTTTCCGCCATTTCGGCTTGATTTATACCACAGATATCCTAAAATGCCAACCGCCAGATACGGAATACAAAGCAAGTACAATATGCCGGTGTTAATACCCGCGGCAATGCCAGCCTGGCCATTGGAGAAGTTGTTTTCCAGCGTCGAGCGGCACATCGCGCACTGCGCAGCCACTTCGTGCAGGCTACCGGCTACGATGAGGGCGAAAAGGATGATAAGCTTTTTCATATGACCTCTTTAGTGTTGAGGATAATACGGACTAATCATTAAATAAACGATCACGCCGGTCACGGCGACATACAGCCAGATCGGAAAAGTTACCTTGGCCAGCTTCCGGTGACGGGCAAAGTTACCCGACAGGGCGCGTACATACGAAAACAGTACAAAGGGGATGACGATGACCGACAGCAGAATGTGTGAGATCAGAATAACGAAGTATACATAGCGAATGGGGCCTGTGCCACCAAACGGCGTAGAGTCGCTCGTCATGTGATACAATACGTACATCACCAGGAACAATGCCGAGCAGAGCATGCAGATTTTGATCAGGCGCTCGTGTAACACGCGTTTGCCATTCTTAATGGCCACCACCGCGGCAATCAACAATACAGCGGTGATGCCATTCATGCTCGCATAGATCGGCGGCAGGAACGACAGGTCATACCCGGGAACCTTCACACCAAACAGTACCGCTACTGCCACCGGAATGACCACGGACAACGCTATGATCAATTTCCTATATGGTTCTTTCTTCTGCTCTACTTCAATCACGTGTTCCATAAGAGATTAATATTTTTTAAAAATAATGGTTAGTTCGGTTAGCATTCTGTCGACGTCTTCGCGATCGCTCGCATTGTATTGTCCCCGGATAGTGCCTTCTTTGTCTATTAGCACCAGATTAGAGGATTCGGGCAACAGGAAAACACACTTTCGTAGCGTCCTGTTTAATGGGGCCTGGTTGGTCATCAACCTTCTGATAAACGATATATCACCAAACTCTTCTTCCACTCGCTTTAACTGCGTGTCGCTTTCTTTATTCAATTCTCCGACCGCAAGCAACACCATACTGTCTTTGCCCATTTGTACGTATTTCTTCAACACACTGTCGGGCACCTGGTAAGGGAAATTCAGCGCGCCACATTCGGCGGCCACTCCCTCTTTCGGTGCCACCTGATACAGCGGTTCCACAGCAAACTCGTTCTTTCCAAAGAACTTCAGAAACACAAAAATGCAGGTTGGCAACACCAGCGCCACAAGCAACAATATTCCTTTACCTTTCATAACAGTCTTCTCCCCTTTCGTGAAAAAACAGAAGGCTTAAGTTTCTCACCTAAGCCTTCCGTTATATACTATTCTTTCATACTAGTGGAAGAACCGTGCTACTGAAATCTGTGTGCCTTCGTAAATAAAGGCTACCAGCATCCATACGACAAATACCAGCGGAATAAGGATCGACCACATCAGGATCTTTGCCTCGTAGCGAAGGTGCATAAACTCGCCTACGATATAGGCAGCTTTCACGATCGTCATGAGGATGAAGATCCATACGCGCACGTCTTTGTACTCGTGCGGAACGGTGAAGGCTACGGTAAACTCCAGGAGTGTGATCACCAGCAGGATACCCGCCGTCATCCACAGCTTCTTAATCTTCGCGGTATCCGGAGGGATTACGGTAACATGTGTAGTTTCTTCAGAATGTGCCATGTCTATTCGGTTATATAGGACGTTGATCGATCGAAATTATACCAGGTAGAAGAAGGTAAATACAAATACCCATACCAGGTCTACAAAGTGCCAGTAAAGGCCTACTTTCTCCACCATTTCATAGTGACCACGACGGTCGTATACGCCCATCACAGTGTTGTAGTAGATGAGGAAGTTCAACACCACCCCCGAGAACACGTGTGTACCGTGGAAGCCCGTGATGAAGAAGAAGAACGCCGCAAAGTCGCGTGGACCATACTGGTTATGCGTCAGGCTGGCACCGAAGTACGTCGTACCGTCCGCTACTGCCTTACCAGTTTCTGCACCGTGGATAAAGTGCGACCACTCCCATGCCTGGCAACCCAGGAAGGTAAGGCCGCCAAGGATCGTCCACAACATCCATTTCTCAACCGCTACGCGGTCCATGCGGTGACCAGCTTCTACCGCCAGTACCATGGTGACCGAGCTCATGATGAGGATAAAGGTCATGATACCCACAAACACGAGCGGTAATTCTACACCGTGCAGGAAGGGTACTGCTTCGAATACTTTTTCAGGAATGGGCCAGTACGATGCTGAAAATTTAAAGGCCTCAACGGTGCCTGCATACGCCTGGTGCGCTGAGCGAACCATGCCGTAGGTAACGAGGAGGGCGGAAAACGTAAAAGCATCCGACAGCAGAAAGAACCACATCATGAGTTTGCCATAGCTGGCGCCCATGGGTGATACTCCACCATCCCAGGCGCTCCGTCCCGGAGCCGTTGCTACTGAGGTACTTGCCATATTCTAAGTTAAATTTTCAGGTTTAAAGTTATCTTCTGTTGGTTAAATACTGCGTTTCCCGCTCGCCTTGCTACTTATTCAGCAACAAAAAGACGAACAAATATAGCCAAAGAACGCCCAAAAAGTGCCAGTACGTAGCACACATTTCGAGCGTGTTCATATTACCCTTGTGTACGCGTCCTTGCAGGGTAGCCCGCAGAACAATGAACAAGACCACCACCCCACTGATTAAGTGCAGCCCGTGCGCGCCACTTAATACATATACAAAGGAATGAGAAACCGCTCCGCCAGTGAAATGCTCGTGGAAGTCAATCATTTGGGAGAATGCCAGAAACTGACCCACCACAAAGGCGATCCCCAGAATGGTCGTCACGCCGAGCGCAATTTTCAGCTGCTCGGCTTTGTCTTGCTTCGCTGCACGCACCGCCCAGATCATGGGCACGCTACTGGTCAGAATAATGACGGTATTTACCCAGAACATGTCGGGCAGAATGATCTCCGACCAGCCCATGTCCCCGCGCTTCACAATATACGCGCTGGTCCATGCACCAAAAAGCATCACCACGGTAGCCATGAAAAGCCACAGTCCGAACTTCTTCGGGTCCATCGACCTCGGCTCGCGGGCCTCTTCTACAATCTTGATATCTACTGCCATACGTATTCCTCCCCTCTTTCAAAGTTTATCTAACAAGTAAGCGATCTGTACGATCGGCAAATACAAAAATGAACCGAACATGATCTTCAGCGCGGCCTTGCGGTCGCCCGAGCGCATCAGCGAAAAGGTCTGTGCAAAGAATAATACGCCGCATACGGTGGCCACGATGGCCGACAGTGTGCCCGTGATGCCGAACGTTGCCGGCAGCAGGCCCATCGGGATCAGGAACATGGTATAGATCATGATCTGAATAGCGGTGTTCAGGTCTTTCTGGCCGCCGGAAGGCAGCAGCTTAAAGCCGGCCTTCTTATAGTCTTCATCCGCCACCCAGGCTATGGCCCAAAAGTGCGGGAACTGCCAAATAAATTGTATCCCGAAGATGATCAACGCTTCGTGTGAAATGGCGCCGGTGGCGGCCGTCCAACCCAGCAGTGGCGGCAGGGCGCCCGGAATAGCACCCACAAATACTGCAATCGGTCCGACGCGTTTCAGCGGCGTATAGACAAAGCTATACAGCAACATCGACAGAATCGATAGTGCTGTTGTCAAGGGGTTGGTGAATGCGATCAGCAATGAAATGCCCGCTACCAGGCAAAGGATGGAAAATACAGTAGCTTCCTGTACCGATAGCCGCTCCGTGGGAAGCGGGCGCACCAGCGTGCGGGTCATGAGCTTGTCGAGGTCTTTCTCGATAATTTGGTTGATCGTGACCGACGCACCCGACAACAGGAACCCGCCGGTGAAGACCATGGCCAGGGTAAACCAGTTGATCTGCGGCGACGCCAACACATACCCAAACGCGCAGGAGAAAGACACCAAAAAGGAAAGTCTGAACTTCAACAGTTCCCAATACGCCCGGGCTTTGGCCCCCGCGAGAGTCGCTCCTGGAAGTGAATGCGTTTGTCCGGCAATCATGATAGCGTAGCTACAGGTTTTTCTTTTCTATTGAGCTTTAATAGCAACATAAACTGGAGTCCGAACGTAAGCGACGCCAGTAATAAATGCACCGGCTGAAGATACGGCGGCACAGCAAACCAGGCCATGCTGACACCCGTTAAAATAGTGCCCAAAATTAGCACGATTAGGGTAAGCAGGAAAGCTTTTGCCCCCTCAGTTTTGCGCAATTTCAGGATTAATCCGACATGCAGCAGAAGCACTATCCACGAGAACGAACGGTGTAAAATAAAAGCATCGCCCAGGTTCTCGATCCACTGCTCGCGCACCGCATACGTGGCCACTTCATCGAGGGCTTCGCGCACTTGCGTGCCCAACAGCACCTGTACCAACAGTACCCCCATACAGGCCAGCAGCCACCAAAAGCCCGTAGACGAGTCGATCATCGTGGCGTAGCTCGCACGGTGTACCAGGTAAAACAACAGCGCTACCAGGAGCAGCGCCAGGAACATGTGTACGGTAATCGTCCACGGCGTGAGATTTGTCGACACGACAAACGAGCCAATCCAGCCCTGAAAACATACGAGCAAAAAAGATAGCAGCGACACAGTCGTAAGCCGCGGCTCCGTACGCCGAAAGCGAATGGACGAAATAAAAACCGCCAGGATCAGGAAACCAATGATCACGCCGGTCAGACGATTGAGATACTCAATCATCGTCTTGGTGGGATTAAAGTCTGCTTCTTGTAAGACAGTGGGATCTTTCAAAATCTTATCGGCCGTTTCATCCATGCCGATGAGGTGCAAATATTTCGCAAACCGCTGGTTTTTCTTGTCGCGATGGGCGGCATAAATCTCCTTGTAGTTGTCTGGCAACGACTCGACGGACGTAGGTGGTACCCACTGGCCAAAACATTTCGGCCAGTCGGGGCAACCCATGCCCGAACCGGTGCTGCGCACGACACCGCCGACCAGGATCAGCACATAGACGGCGATCAGCGTAGAAATCGTTAGCCTTCGAAAGGACCTCATGAATCGTTTTAAAAAGCTCAGGGTTCCAGGCTGCGGTAAGATGTTGCCACCTTTCCCTGCGGAGCCTGGAACCCTGCTATAAGTATCTATTAATGGTTGCCTTCCAGCTTGCCGCCCTGGATGATGATGTCATCCCCGGAAGTGCTTTCCAGCTTAATCAACTCGGTTTCGTGCGGAAGGTTGGATTCCGGCGTTTCCGAATACGGTATGGTCTGCGGAATGAAGTCATCCTTCGCGCCCGGCTTGCTGTAGTCATAAGGCCAGCGGTATACCGCCGGGATCTCACCAGGCCAGTTGCCGTGACCGGGGTTGCGCGGTGTAGTCCACTCCAGCGTGTTGGAGTTCCACGGGTTGGCGGGAGCCAACCGACCGCGCCAGATGCTGTAGAAGAAGTTGAACAGGAAGATGAACTGGGCCGCCAGCGTCAGGACAGCCGCTACAGACACCAGCATATTGAGATCGGTGAAACCACTGAAGGTTTCGAAGTTTGTCCAGGAGTAGTATCTTCTCGGGAAGCCGGCGATACCAATGTAGTGCATCGGAAAGAACACCATGTATACACCGACGAACGTGATCCAGAAGTGAATGTGGCCCAGACGCTCGTTCATCATGCGACCGAACATCTTCGGGAACCAGTGGTAAATACCCGCCAGCATACCGAAGAACGAAGCGCTACCCATTACCAGGTGGAAGTGGGCTACAACGAAGTATGTATCGTGCAGCTGAATGTCGATGGCCGAGTTACCCAGGAAGATACCGGTGATACCACCCGTCAGGAAGAACGACACCAGGCCAATCGAGAACAGCATGCCCGGCGTAAAGATGATGTTACCCTTCCACAGTGTTGTTACATAGTTGAAAATCTTAACCGCTGAAGGTACCGCGATGATCAGCGTCAACAGCATGAAGATCGAGCCCAGGAAGGGGTTCATACCCGTTACGAACATATGGTGTGCCCATACGATGAACGACAGAATGGCGATGAAGAGCATGGAACCGATCATGGCTTTGTAGCCGAAGATAGGCTTGCGCGAGTTGGTCGCGATGATCTCCGATGAGAGCCCCAGCGCGGGCAACAGTACGATATATACCTCCGGGTGACCGAGGAACCAGAACAAGTGCTGGAACAATACGGGGCTGCCGCCGTCGTGTGCGAGGGCCTCACCACCGATGTAAATGTCTGACAAGTAGAAGCTGGTACCGAAGCTACGATCGAAGATCAGCAACAACGCAGCAGCAAACAGTACGGGGAACGACAGAATACCAATGATGGCCGTGAAGAAGAAGGCCCAGATTGTTAGCGGCAACCGGGTAAACGACATACCCCGTGTACGCATGTTGATTACAGTCGAAATGTAGTTGATGCTTCCCAACAGCGAGCTCACAATGAACAACGCCATCGCCACCAGCCACAGGGTCATACCCAGGCCGGAGCCTTTAATCGCTTGCGGCAGGGCGCTCAACGGAGGATATACTGTCCAACCGCCACCCGCAGGGCCGGTCTCGAGGAACAGCGAAACAAACATGATCACGCTGGAAGCAAAGAAGAACCAGTATGACAGCATGTTCATAAAGCCCGAGGCCATATCACGTGCACCAATCTGCAACGGAATGAGGAAGTTCGAGAACGTACCGCTCAAACCGGCGGTCAGTACAAAGAACACCATGATGGTACCGTGCATCGTCACCAGCGCCAGGTAAAACTCGGGGTCGAGCTTACCTTCGGGAGTGATCCAGCCGCCCAGGACCGGCTTCAGCCAATCCAGGTTCATGTCGGGGAAACCGAGCTGCAGACGGAAGATGACCGAAAGCGTACCACCCAACAGTGCCCAGAAGATACCGGTGATGAGGAATTGCTTACCGATGATTTTGTGATCTTCGCTGAAGATATACGTAGTCCAGAAGTTACCACCGTGATGCTCGTGGTCGTGATCGTGACCATCGTCGTGGTGGTGTACGTCTTGGTGAAGGTGGATATCGGTTGTTGCCATGTCGTTGATAAATCTTGATTGGAAAACTGCTTCTTATTCTTTCACTGCCGCTACACCGGCGCCGGGGTCAGCCTGCATACCGGCTTTGATCATAGCGGCCTCCTTCAATTCCGCCGGTACCTTGTTCAGGTAATCGGGGTTTTGTTTCAGCCAGGCCTCCTGTGAAGCCTTCCAACGCTCGTAGGCCTCCTGCTCTTCTACGATCACTGACATCTTCATGGAGAAGTGTCCACGACCGCAGATCTCTGTACAGGCCAGCTCATAATTAAAATTCGGGTTGCCGAGCTCGTCGCGCATTTGCTCTGTAGTCTTGGTCGCCTTGAACTTAAATTGTGTCGGCATACCTGGCACAGCATCCATCTTCACGCGGAAGTGCGGCAGGAACACGCTGTGAATAACATCTTTCGCACGAATCTTCAGGAGAACCTCTTGCCCTACCGGCAAGTGCAGTTCCAATGATTTAAAGTCGTCGAACGAGTTCTTGTCGCTCAGATCCAGACCAAATTCGTTTACCGCGTCGATCAGCTTATAGTTCACTTTACCCAGCGACTTGTCTTTCACACCCGGGTAACGGGCAGTCCAGGCAAACTGCTGCGCGATCAGCTCAACCACTTCAGCATCTTTCGATGCAGGGCCGGTGATATCGTTCCACGTACGCAGGCCGGTGAAGATCAGCAGCGCCAGTACAATAGCCGGGATGATCGTCCAGGTAAGCTCCAGGTAATGGTTGTCCGGGAAGAACTTCGCGCGACGCGCCGGGTTGTAGCGATATTGATAAAGGAACACGAACATGATGATCGAAATGATCACGAACGCGATTACGGTGATGGCCATCGTAATCCAGAAAAGTCTATCGGTCTCCTTGCCGTGCACAGAAGCAATCGGCAATGTATACAGATGGAACCGGGTAATCGAATACCAGAAGAAAAGTGCCAGACTCCCGACGAGGAAAACAACGAAGAGTACAGCGTGTATCCCGTTGTTGGGACTTACAAGCTCCTCCTTCTTTCCCTTCGCGATGCCTACTAAAGTGCTTATCCGGAAGATCAGGAATAGAATTCCGAGGACCAGAACAACACCCAGAACAATAATCAAACTCATCATAGCGCTTTCTATAAATTAAATGTGGTGACCAAGACTTTCTTGTAACATCGGATCGTTTTTGCCGACCAGCGGCAGCTTCGTCAGACTACCCAGAACCACGAACAGGTATACTGCCGCAAAGATCAGGAAGGTGCCGATCTCCAGGAGGCCGAGGCCGCCGTCGAGCTTCATAACGCCGGGAGTCACCATGTTGAAGAAATCAAACCAGTGTCCTACGATAATGATCGGGCAAACCAGCTTCAGCATAGACAGTTGACGTTTTGAATCGCGTGTCATCAGGAGCAGGAACGGAAGAACAAAGTTCACGACAATGTTGAAGTAGAAGATCCAGCTATAAGGGCTGTTTCTCATACGCTCAATGAAATAAACAGTTTCTTCAGGAATGTTGGCGTAGTAAATCAGCAGGAACTGACCAAACCAGATGTATGTCCAGAAGATTGAGAATGCAAAGCAGAATTTCCCCAGGTCATGCAGGTGATTTGCATTCACCACTTTCAGGTAGCCGGCTGACTTCAGGCTGGCAACGATCAGGGTGATGGTCGCCAAACCCGTTACCCACCAGCTGGCGAATACGTACCAGCCGAACATGGTCGAGAACCAGTGTGTATCGATGCTCATAACCCAGTCCCAAGCCGCTACCGACGAGCTCACACCGAAAATAATCAGGAATACAGTGGATACCACACGGTTTTTATACCAGTAGGCTGTCGACGGATCGATATCTTCCTCCATCATGTTCTTTCTGATTCTGGTAAAGAAATAATACCACAGACCAAAGAAGATGACCATACGAGCAATATAAAAGAGCGGGAAAGTACCGCCGGCCAGGGGCCAGAAGAAGAACGGTGCTTTTTTGTTGATCAGCTTATCGAATTGCGGACCTGCGTGATCATACAGGTAACTATGTGTCCAATGGAAAATGTCGTGGCTGGTCAGGAACCAGAGCACGAGCGTCAGCACGCCGGCAATCGGAATCCAGGTACCCATGGCCATCGGAATACGCTTCACACCGGCCGACCAGCCAGCCATGGCAGCGTACTGAATGGCGACGAAAAACAAACCAATAATACCAAGGCCTACGAAGAAAATGTTGTTATGCCACAGTGTGGAATATAACCGCCTCAGCCAGGTAGCAGTCTCGTGGTGCGCGCCGGCAGCATGGGCATCGTGGCCGTGGCCTTCGGAAGCCGCAGCGTCATGGTCGTTGCTGGCGACCATCTTCTCGGTGTGTAAAGCTCCGTGGTGCCCCTCTTCATGGTGCCCACCTTTACCTTCTTGGGTGATTGCAGACACGAGGCCGATAGCGAAGAGCAGGATACCTGCAAAGAGCAGGTAAAAAAGCTTCCGCTTGGTCTCCGGTCTGAATACATACTGTTCGTCAGCAACTTCTACGTGATGATGAGCCATTGTTTTATCGTTATCCGTGGTCGGTTCTCTGTTTTGATTCTCTTGCTTCTACCCTACTATTTCTGCAGCGTTTTAACATACTTGGCAATCTTCCAACGCTCCTCGACACTCACTTGTGAAGCGTGTGACCACATCAGGCCTTTACCCATGGTAATGACGTGGAAGATGTGTCCCTCGCTGATGTTCTTCAACGCGTCAGACTTGTAGTTCGGAACACCGGCATATTTGTCGGCTACCTTACCGTTGCCTTCGCCTTTCGGGCCGTGACAATGGTCGCAGTACATTTCGTACAGCACTTTGCCTTCGCCTACGATCGCCGCGGTAGAGTCCAGCGGGTTTTTCTGTGTAGCGGCCGCAAACGCCAGGCTATCTTTGCCCAGACGGTACGGCAACCAGCCGTGCTTGTTACGCGGCACGGTATTGGCGGCAGGCTCACGCATGTTCATGCGATATTTACCATTCAATTTATTCGAGTTGAAGAACTCGGCGTGACCATCGGGATACTCGATTGACGTTACCCAACGTCCGGCATCCTCGTCAACGATCTGGCTATAGGGCTCATAGGCTACTGAGTGATACATGTTGGGGGCATATTCCAACCCCTGGTTATCTCCACCTGCTCCACATGAAGCCAGAAGCATGGCGGCCGACATTCCCACAAACAAGGTTTTTACAAAACGCATGGTTAGTATACTATGATTATTCAAAATTCTTTTCATTCACTTCAGAAGCACCAGCGTCGCGCAGGATGCGGGCAATCTCGTCTTTGCTCTTGCCGCTGTTCAGCGCCAGGTCGATCGCCATTACGTGCTTATCGTCCGTGCTGCGGATGTCGAACTGACGGGGCCATTTGTATGGCTTCAGGTCGCTGACGATCATAAAGGTCGCCACCATGCCGAGGGCCGACAACAGTACCGTCAACTCGAACGTAACCGGAATAAAGGGCGGCAGGGACGCAAAGTTCTTACCACCGATGATCATCGGCCAGTCATAACCCAGCATCCAGATCTGCATGGTAAGGGCCAGGGTCGTACCGGTCAAACCGAACAGGAAGGCTGCGCGCGGCAGGCGCGAACGCTTCAGGCCGAGGGCATCGTCAATGCCGTGTACCGGGAACGGTGAAAATACTTCATGTATCTTCAGTCCGCTCGTGCGTACTTTCTGGATGCCGTCCAGCAGGACAACTTCATCGTTGAATACGCCTACTAAAAAGTTCTTATCTGCATTCATTTTCTACTAGATCATTTAAGGCTTAATGCGATACTTTTTCGGAGTCTGTTTTCACAATGCTTTTCACTTCGGCCATGTTGATAACCGGGAAGAATTTCGCGAACAGCAGGAATGCTGTGAAGAATAACCCGAAGGTAAACAGGTACTCACCGATATCGTACATGGTCGGATGGAAGTATGTCCAGCTCGACGGTACGTAGTCACGGTGCAGCGAGGTTACGATGATCACGAAACGCTCGAACCACATGCCGATGTTCACCACGATCGACAGCACGAATGTAGCCACGATGCTGGTACGAATCTTTTTGATCCAGAACAGCTGCGGCGAGATTACGTTACAGGTCATCATCGACCAGTATGACCAGGCATAGGGACCTTGTACGCGGTTGTAGAAAGCATATCCTTCGTATTCAACGCCGGAGTACCAGGAGATGAACAGCTCGGTGATATACGCGATACCTACCACGGAACCGGTAACGATGATGATGATGTTCATCAGCTCAATGTGGTAGATGGTAATATAATCTTCCAGTTTAAATACAACGCGGGTAATGAGCAGCAGCGTCAATACCATCGCGAAGCCTGAGAAGATCGCTCCCGCAACGAAGTACGGCGGGAAGATTGTCGTGTGCCAGCCGGGAATAACCGACGTTGCAAAGTCCATGGATACGATCGTGTGAACCGAAAGTACGAGCGGTGTAGAAAGACCAGCCAGAATGAGGGCTACAGCTTCGTAGCGCATCCAGGTCTTGGCACCACCTTGCCAGCCGAAGCTCATGGCATTGTAAATCTGCGCCCGAACCATGCTGCCTTGTGCCACCGCACGGTCGCGGATAGTAGCGAAGTCAGGGATCAGACCGATATACCAGAATACAAGTGATACCGTGAAATATGTTGAGATCGCGAATACGTCCCACAGCAGCGGCGAGTTAAAGTTCGCCCAGAGTGAACCGAACGCGTTGGGCAGCGGCAGCGCCCAGTAGAAGCCGAGCCAGAGACGGCCCATGTGGATCAAGGGGAAAGTAGCCGCGCAAATAACGGCGAAGATCGTCATCGCCTCCGCAGCACGGTTGATGGACATTCTCCACTTCTGACGGAACAGCAAGAGGATCGCCGAGATCAGCGTACCGGCGTGACCGATACCAACCCACCACACGAAGTTGGTGATATCCCAGGCCCATCCTACTGTTTTATTCAACCCCCACACACCGATACCGTTCCAAAGTACAGTACATACACAGTAAAGACCGTAGCACAGTACCACGAGGGAAATAGCAAACGCCAACCACCATGAACGAGGCGGCTTGTTTTCTACGTGCCGGGAGATATCGTGCGAAACATCTCCTACGGTTTTCCCGCCGGTTACCAGGGGATCGCGAACTGATGAAAAAACTTGCATTTATCTAAAAAGTTTTCCGTTTTCTTTTACTCACTCCTATGTTGTCGTTACCTAACGACTACGCTTTCGCGCTGTCTTTATTCCGTACTTTCGTCAGGTACCAGATGTTCGGCTTCACGCCGATCTCTTCGATCACGCGGTAAGCGCGCGGGTTCTCGGCAACCTTGTCGATTGAGTTCGGGCGCTTGGGATCCTTCTTGATCTTGAGAAGCTTAGAGATTCTGCTTTCCGGGTTGTTGATGTCACCAAAGACAATCGCGCCAGTCGAACAGGCGGCCGCACAAGCGGTATCAACATCACCATCTTGCATAGAGCGTTTCTCTTTCTTCGCGGTAAGCTTGCCGCCCTGGATACGCTGCACGCAGAATGAGCATTTCTCCATTACACCACGTGAACGTACTGTCACGTCCGGGTTCAGGACCATCTTGCCGAGGTCAGTGTTCATGGCCGGGTTCGCTACTTCGAACTGTTTGTTGTCGTGGTATTTGAACCAGTTGAAACGACGTACTTTATACGGGCAGTTGTTTGCGCAATAGCGGGTACCGATACAACGGTTGTAGGTCATTTGGTTCAGACCTTCCGTGCTATGGGTAGTAGCCGCTACCGGACATACTGTTTCGCAAGGTGCGTTGTTACAGTGCTGGCAAAGCATCGGCTGGAACACCACTTCCGGGTTCTCAGCAGCAACTTCGACACCCGCCCAATCGTCGGCCGGAGCGTCGCTGCTATAGTAGCGGTCGATGCGCAACCAGTGCATTTCGCGGCGGTTGATCACCTCTTCGCGACCCACCAGCGACACGTTATTTTCTACGTTACAGGCAACCACGCAGGCAGCACAACCTGTACACGTGTTCAGGTCGATAGACATCGCCCAGTGGTGGTCTTTATACTCGTGGCCTTTCCACATCGACAGCTCGTCCGGCTTGGCCTTGTGATCTTCCTGGGTCCAGGTAGCAACCGATGGCTGGAACTCGCGCTCCCAATGTTTATCCTTGAACTCTTCGAGAATGGTCTCTTGTACGACTGTCTCACGGCCCATGTACGTGTTGTGCGTCTGGGTCTGTGCAATTTGATATGTTTCGGTAGTCGCCTCGAATTTCACGTCCGCGGCATTGTAGCTCAACGAGCCGTTCACCAGTGTTACGATCGGATACACGTTCGCGCCGATACCGTCGGCTACTTTACCAGCCTTCGTACGACCGTAACCCAATGGGATACCGATCGTGCCCGGCGTTTGACCCGGCTGTACCAGCAGCGGCAGTTTTACCGTCTTGCCGTTGGCCGTGATAGTATAGTATTTGGTGATGCTTTCCGAGAAGTCGATGCCGCTCGCGTCTTTCGGCGATACAGTCACATAGTGATCCCAGGTAGTCTTGGTGATCGGGTCCGGAAGCTCTTGCAGCAGCGGGTTGTTGGCTTGTGAGCCGTTGCCGATGTTGCCGCTCTCGTAAATCACAAGCTCCCACTGGCTGGTTTTGTAGTTGCTGGCGATAGCAGAAGCTGCAGCCGATACGTTGCCGCCGAAGGCAGGTGCCGTTGCCATCAATGTTGCAGGCTTTTCGAATACGCCGTCGTACAGGCATTTATCCCAGAAGCTTTGGTAATCCAGGGTCTGACCTGTGTAGAACCAGTTCTTCCAGTTATTCTTTAATACTTCGAAGTAATCAACGTCGGTTTCACCGGCCCACACCAGGAAGCTCTCTTGTGCTGCACGCGACTTGAAGATCGGCGTGATGGCAGGCTGTCCAAGGCTATAGTGGCCGGGTTTCGGCTCGGCATCGTTCCACGCTTCGAGGAAGTGGTGGTCGGGCGCCAGGTAGTTGGCAAGTGTACCGGTTTCTTCTTCCTTGTAGGCTGTCGCTACAGAAAGCGCCAGCGCCTTTATGGCGTTAGCGATCTTCTCGCCGCTCGGATGATCGTATACCGGGTTACAGTTATAGAAGATAACGACATCGATCTTGCCGCCTTCCAGTTCGTTTACAAAGTTGGCCATGGCCAGGTCGTCACCCTGACGATAGTTCACCGGCAGGGCCGTGTTGATCGTCGTGCCGTAGCTGCCCAGCATATCGTTGATCGCGTTTACGATCACCTGGATAGCCTTGTCATTTGAGCCCGCTACTACCAACGCCGCACCTTTGTTTTTCCACAGCTCTTCAGCAGCTTTTCCCAGGTTCGGTTTGTCTACCCCACCCGTTATTGCCGGACGGCCCGCTTTCGCGGCGATCAGGTTATACAGCTGAATCACGACAGCACCTTCTTCCGAAGGTTTGATCTGTACGCGGTAGTCAGCGTTCGCACCAGTGATCGACATGATCGACTCGAACTGATAGTGACGGGACATTTCGCGTTTGTCTTCCGTTACCTCACGCGTCTGGGCATATTGTTTCGTAAATTCGATGGGCGATATCCAGCTGCCAATAAAGTCAGCGGCTACACCCACGATCGTTTTTGCTTTGCTAAAATCGTATGACGGAATGATGGCAGCGCCAAAAGACTCTTCGTTTGCTTTCACAATGCCAAAGGCAGACGTCTGATCGTACTGCACTACTTGCGTAGTCGGATAAGCCGCCTTGAACTTCTCGATGGCCGCTTTCGTGCTCGGGCTCAGGATGGTGTTGCTGACGACACGGATCTGACCACCTTGGGCGGCAATGCTTTTCAGCTTTGCAATAACTTGTTTATCAAGATCTTCCCAGCTGATTTTGTCCTTGCCAATCTTGGGGCCACGCAGGCGGGCGTTGTCATACAAGGAAAGTACAGAAGCCTCTACTTGTGCGCTTGTGCCACCACGCGTTACAGACGACAGCGCGTTGCCGTCGATCTTGATCGGGCGACCCTCACGGGTTTTCACCACGATGCTGGCGTAGTCTCCACCATTAATATAGGTAGAGGCGTAATAGTTCGGGACGCTCGGGTCCAGATCTGTCGGTTTATTGATATACGGGATCGCTTTGCGGATCGGAGCCTCACACGCGGCCAACGCCACGGCAGACATGCCGAAACCCATCATCTTCAGGAAATCCCGGCGCGAGTGGCCCGGATCTTCTTCCGGCTCAGGGCCCGGAGCAAATTCGTTATGAGCGTGCTTTACAAACGCTGGATGGTTCGCTAACTGCTCAATGCCTTTCCAATATATCTTCTTAGACTCTTCCATAGATCGTTTATCGCGAATCGTTGATCGTATTTGTTCCTTATAATATTAATAGTGACACTTCGAGCACTCCAGGCCCCCGATGTCTTCCACTTTCATAGGCGTCTTCTTCGACTGACTGTGGAGCTCGACCAGGTTGTCGTAGTACGCGTTGCCTTTGGAGTTGACATCTGTCTTCCGGTGGCAATCGATACACCAGCCCATGGTCAATAAGGAATGCTGACGAACAACATCCATGGTTTCAATCGGTCCGTGGCAGGTCTGACATTCCACACCGCCTACGCTTACGTGTTGTGAGTGATTGAAGTACGCCAGATCAGGCAGGTTGTGGATACGGATCCACTCGATCGGCTTCTTCGTTTCCCAGGCCTTCACAATCTTCGCGATCTCGCCTTCGCCGGTAGTGGCTCCCGACTTGACCTGATTGTGGCAGTTCATACAGATGTTTACCGAAGGGATCGTGGCGCTCTTGCCTTTCGTCACCCCTACGTGACAATATTTACAGTCGATCTCTAACTGACCCGCGTGGATCTTGTGCGAGAAGGCGATTGGCTGCTTCGGTGCGTAACCAATTTGAACACCTACAGCAAACAGGTTGTTGATCACTGCTTTGAAACCTAAGCCCGCTACCAGGAACACCACTACGAAGATGAAGCCGCGGCTGCGTGTGATGGAACCTACCGTAATAGTAGAGGATACTACTTCTTTATCTTCTTCTGAAAGTTGCTTGTCGTCGAGGAAACGCTTGAGGGCAGAAACCAGGAAACCCAACACCACAAGCAGCAGTATCAGGATCACGATCATTCCAATCAGGATAACGTTGAGGTATTGCGCGGGAAGCGAATTTTCAGTAGGAGGAGTTTTAGGGTCTACCGGAGTGACCGGCCCAGCAACAGTGGGTTTGTCTGTCTCAGCCTTTACGTACGCCAGGATGTTCATGATGTCCTCGTCCTTGAACGACGAGAAGGCAGTCATCTGCGTCTTGTTGTATTCGTTGTACAGCTTGTTTGCGTAATCATCTCCGCTGGCGATAACCTTCGAAGAATTCTTTACAAACGACTTGATCCAGTCGATGGAGGGTGTACGATCATACACGCCGGCCAATGCTGGACCAACCAATTTTTGATGTACGCGGTGGCAAGCCTTACAGTTCGCATTAAACAACGACTCCCCTGCGCTGATCGCGGCAGGTTCAGTAGAAATACTTTGAGCGTTTGTGGAGAAGGTGAGTAATGCGAAAACGAGAACTAAGGTGAACTTGCAAGCGGAGGCAGTAAATTTTTTAATCATGTTAGGTTCAGTGTCCGTTTTCAAAACAAGCGGCACAAATCTACTATCGGAACTCATTTTTTCAAATTTATTTGAATCGTTGCACAATCAATGTCATCGAAAATCTTACTTCAAATGATGATTTTCGGCAGCTTTTGTCAACGCGTGCGAAGGTATAAACGGAATGGATAGCACGGCTCAAAAAAGTGCAATTTAGAATGATTATGAATACATAATGGCGCCTGTACGGCCCTGCAATGGTGTTCTAATCACCCGGTGGTATCTGGTCTATTATTACACTTTAACGTGCCTGGACCAGCCCTCTTCGATACCCAGGCCAAACAGCGCAAAGTCATATTTGACGGGATCTGCCGCGTCGAAGGCCCGTAGATGTGTCGTCAATTCCAGCGCCGTCTCCCAGTCGGTCTGTTTCCTGCGGATCAACTTCAGTTGCCGCGCCGTACGGTCTACGTGCAAGTCGCACGGACATACCAGTTGTGCGGGCGTGATCCGCTTCCACACACCGAAGTCCACACCACAATTATCCTGTCGAACCATCCACCGAAGGTACATCGCCAATCGTTTGCAGGTTGACTTCCGTATCGGGGCAGGTATGTGTTTGCGTGTGCGGCGGGGCGCATCTTCCAGGCTAAAGAAGATTTCTTGAAACTGGTTCAACCCCAGCTCGATAGTCTCGGCGCCGGGCACATAAAAGGCATCCTCCAACGAGGTGTGGTGTTGATAGTACCAGCGCAGTGCCTCCACAAAGTACAGCGTGTCCGTGGCGTTGAACGTGCGATGTTTAAAATCCATGAGCGGTCGCAAATCTTTTTCGCTGTGGTTCAACATGAACTTATACGGATCGTTGTCCATCATGCCCATCAACTGCCGGCACTTGTTGATGATCGTTACGCGCTGCCCCCAGGCCAGCACCGCGGCAAAGAGTCCCGCAATCTCGATGTCTTGCTTACGCCGAAAGCTATGCGGAATCGACACAGGGTCGTTCTCGATAAACCCGGGACGGTTGTACTTCTCGACCTTCTCGTTCAGGAAATCCCGTATGGTCTCCCATTTCTTACCGTGCACGTGCTTGCGCGACTTCATAGCATTCATGGCTTTGGCCACAAGATTATGCAAAAAGCGGGCATTTTGTATCTTGGTCCGCTACTAACCGTGTTATGAAACGAATTCTACGCATTGTCCTCTTTTCGCTGCTCTTCATCATCCTGGCCGTCATGGGCTACCTCGCCATCACATTCCCACCCGTAATGACGGGCATGGCCGCCAAGACTATGTGCTCGTGCGTATTCGTCACCGGCCGCACTGCCGAGAGCGTGGTACAGCAAGAGCTGCAGGTGTTTCCCGGACTGGCATCCCTGCCCCTCGACATCAACCACACCGACTCCACCGTGACGGCCTCGCTGCTGGGCCGTACGGCCAAGGCTATCTTTCGCAAGGGGTTGGGATGTACGTTGCTGGCCGAGCGTTCCGAAGCAGACGTACGTCGTCAGCCTGTCAGACTACCCGCTCCCCCACCCTTCGATCCCGACACGGTAGACTGGCCTACCGGTAACCGTATACGCCGCGACACCTTGCCGGCCCATATCGACTACGCCGCCGTCAAACAAGCCGTCGACGAAGCCTTTGTCGACATCGATCCCGCCAAACCGATCTTTACCCATGCCGTCGTCGTGATCCACAATAACGAGCTGATCGCCGAAAAATATGCCAACGGCTATGACATCAACAGCCGCTGTATGGGGTGGTCGATGACAAAAAGCATAACCAATGCGTTGGTGGGGATCCTGGTCAAAGAAGGACAGATCGGGACCGAAGACCCCGCCCCCGTGGCCGAATGGCAGCATGACGACCGGAAAAACATTACTGTCAACAACCTGTTGCAAGCCAGCAGCGGCCTGGCCTGGTCGGAGACGTATTTTAATCCTACGGCGGACTTCCACAGTATGTTTATCAAGAGCGACGACAAAGCAGCGTATGCTGCCAGCCGGCCGCTGAAACATGAACCGGGCACTGTCTTTCAATATTCCAGTGGCACAACCAATATTCTCTCGCGCATCATCCGCGACAAGACCGGTGACGGATACTACGCCTTCCCCTTCGAGAAGCTCTTCTATCCGCTCGGCATGCACACCGCGGTCATCGAGCCCGACGCCTCGGGCACATTCGTGGCATCGTCCTACTCATACGCCAGCGCACGCGACTGGGCCCGCCTGGGCATGTTATACCTCAACGATGGCGTCTGGAATAATAAACGCATACTGCCGGCAGGCTGGGTGAAATACTCTACTACTCCCAACACGACCTCACCCATGCAGGAGTACGGTGCACAGATCTGGCTAAACCGTGGCGCGGTGAACGACTCGACCAACGTGAAATATAAAGGCCTTCCCAACGAAGCGATCTTATTTGATGGCTTCGAAGAAAATACCGTGCTGATCATCCCGTCTAAAAAGCTGGTGATTGTACGACTGGGCGTGACACACAACCGAAACTTCAGCCTGCCCAAGCTGGCAACCGCTGTCATGAAAGCGGTGCAATAATCTCAGCCGGCGTCTACAGCGTAGCGTATGCCGGCCACCTGCCGGATGGCATCGAGCGTTTCCAATAAAGCGAGGCTATCCGCATGAGTCATGACCGGGCTTTCGACCAGCCCCTGCCGCAGGCATTGATTGACATGGCGCGCCTCAAACTGGTAGCCATAGCCTGTTTCACGATACACCTCCACCGGCTGCGGATCCTCTTTGCCCATCGCTATTTCGAGTGTACTGACCGCGTTGTGAAAGCGGTTCTTTAATAACAGTCGCCCTTCGGTGCCGGCAATGACAGCCTCCACCGGTGTCTCCGCCGCAAAACTACTCGACAGCGAGGCTAATGCGCCCTGCGCAAACTTCAGCGATATGATGCACTGCTCGTCCACGCCGGTAGCATGCAGCCGTGCCATGGCCTGGATGGCCACCGGCTTTCCCAGGATCGCCTGCGCCAGAAATACCGGATAAATACCAACGTCCAGCAACGAGCCGCCGCCCAACGTGGGGTCATATATCCGCGCAGCCACTGGTGGCTGCGGACGAAAACCAAAGGCCGCCTGAATCCACTGGATCTCTCCCAACACACCGCTGTTGATAATCTCCAACACCTTGCTATACTGCGGCAGGAACTTCGTCCAGAATGCCTCCATCAAAAAGACACCGTGCGCCCGCGCATAGTCGATCATGCGTTGGGCCTGCGCACGGTTTAAGGCAAAGGCCTTCTCGCAGAGCACAGCCTTCCCGTGCTGCAGGCAGAGCATGGCATGCTCGTAGTGAAAGCCGTGCGGCGTGGCAATATAGATTACATCCACTGCCGGGCTGGACGCCAGCGCTTCGTACGTAGTATGGACGTCGGTGGCACCATACGTTTGGGCAAAAGTACGCGCCCTTACATCGTCGCGTGCTGCCACGGCCGCCAGCGCGGCGTCGTCGACAAGCTTCAGGTCGTTGGCAAACTTATGGGCGATCTTGCCACAGCCAAGAATACCCCACCGGATTTTTTCCCTGGTAATTTTTTTTTCTTCCATTGGATGTTTCGTTGTAAATTAGGAATATTCACGCTATGGCGAAAAGCGGAGTACACTTTCACTTCAAACACTTTTCCGTGCGGCACGACGTGGCCGCGATGAAGGTCGGAACCGACGGCGTGCTGCTCGGTGCGTGGGCTTCCATCGATGGGGCGCACTATATACTCGACATCGGCACCGGCTCAGGTGTCATCGCACTCATGCTGGCACAACGCTCGGCCCCGGATGTCGTCATCGATGCGATCGAGCTCGAAGCGACGGAGGCCGAACTGGCCCGTGAAAACGTAGACTCCTCACCGTGGCCGACGAAGGTGAATGTCTATACATCCGCCATCCAGGACTTCCGGCCCGGTATGAAGTACGACGCGATTGTTTCCAACCCGCCATACTTCATACAAAGTCAGGAGTCGCCGGACCTGCGCCGTACGCAGTCTCGTCACACCGTCACACTCTCCTATCCGCAGCTGTTAGACGCCGTCGAGGCACTTTTGACGGAAGACGGGACATTTCACACCATATTACCCTATACTGAAGGGCTGCAGTTCATTACCCTGGCCGCCAGCCGGGGATTGCATTGTACCCGGCAGTGGAGCTTTCGCACGCGCAAGGAGAAACCCATCGAACGATGGCTGCTGGAGTTCTCGCGTAAGACATCCGGCACAACACCTGGGAGCGGCGAGATTTTGCTCTACGACCAGGGAACGGATTGGTCGGAATATTACCGTAAACTCACAAAAGAGTTCTATCTTAATGCTTAGTCAACAAGACCAGACACCTGAAAAGTAAGGTAAGGGATAAATTTATTGACTGATTTTCAAGGTGTTATAAAATATTAATTAGATGTTTAAACATCTAACTACCTATTTGCGTTATAGGGACAACACCAAAAAAACATAATACAACATGAAAAAAGTAAGCACCTTATTGGTCGCTGTAGCCTTCGCCGGCACCGCATTCGCACAAACTACCTGGAACATTGACAAGCCCCACTCAAAAGTAGGTTTTAGCGTAGCCCACTTGGTAGTATCTGAAGTCGACGGTAACTTCAAAGAATTTGACGGCAAAGTCGTAAGCAAAGCAGCCGACTTCAACGGCGCCGACGTGGAGTTCACCGCGAAAGTCGCTTCGGTCAACACCGAGGACGAAAAACGCGACGGCCACCTGATGTCAGACGATTTCTTCAACGCTGAGAAATATCCGGAGATCAAATTCAAAGGCAACCTGGTGAAGCAAGGCACCAAGTACGTATTGAAAGGCAACCTGACCATTCGCGATGTGACCAAGCCTGTAACCCTCGATGTGGTATACGGCGGCACGGCAAAAGCATTTGGTGGTGAGAAGGCCGGCTTTAAAGTAAACGGCAAAATCAACCGTCAGGACTACAACCTGAAGTGGAGCAAAACCACAGAAGCGGGTGGCCTGGTCGTTGGCGACGACGTAGAGATCACTGCCAAGATTGAATTGAACAAAGCAGCGTAAGCTGTCTGTAAAAAACTTGCAGGACGCCGGTACGTGTGAGAACTTGCCGGAAGAAGGAAAAGCTGGCGTCCTGTAACTCTTCCTTTTTTTAAGTACACTATCCCACTCGACTATGAAAATCGAAGAAGAGATCATCCAGCCCAAGTTTCGGAACTACCATCAAAAGGCCGTCATCAACCTGATCTTCACTTCCAACTGGATCGGCAACCTTCAGCAACAATTCCTGAAACCCTACGGCATCACCAGCCAGCAGTTTAACATCCTGCGTATCCTGCGTGGCCAACATCCCAAGAGTATCTCGGCATCTGCCATTAAGATGCGCATGATGGATAAAAACTCGGATGTGTCGCGGCTACTCGACCGCCTCGAAGCAAAAGAGCTGGTGGAACGCAAGATCTGTCCCTCTGACAAACGAGCGGCGGACGTGCTCATTACCGACAAAGGCCTCGGCCTGCTGGCAGACGTAGATAGGGACCAACAGGCTTTTGATCACGTCATTGCGTTGTCAGACGACGAAGCCCAACTGCTGAGCGACCTGCTCGACAAGTGTCGCGGCTAGGTTAGATCTTTGCCAACTCGGCTTTCACAAAGTCCATCAGCTCGCGGATGTATGCGCGGCTGAAATCGAACTTAATACCCGCTGCTGCATAGATCTCCGGGATGGGCCGCATATACCCCAGCTTCAACGCGCGCTGGTAACCCTCCAGTCCCTTGGCCGGATTCTTTCTGAAGTTTCTCCACACGGCAATTGCGCCCAACTGGGCCATGCCGTACTCAATGTAATAGAACGGCACCTCGTACAGGTGTAATTGCTTTTGCCACAGATAGTCTTTCGCCGTCTCTAAACCGCGCCAGTCGGTGGCGGTATCTGAAAATTCGTCTACGATTTTATTCCAGCAGCGCTTGCGTTCTTCGTGTGTATGGTTGGCGTGTTCATAGAGCCAGTGTTGAAAGCGATCAATCGTCGCCACCCAGGGCAATGTTTCAATGATGTCTTCCAGGTGCTCGCGTTTGGCGCGCTTAAGTGCATCGGCATCGGGGAAGAAAATATCCCAATGATCCATCGAGATCAGCTCCATCGACATCGACGCCAGCTCGGCCACTTCCGAAGGTGTCGACTTAAAGTCGTTCAACTCCAGGTCGCGCGTCAGGAAGTTATGAATGGCATGCCCACCTTCGTGCATGATCGTCACCATGTCGCGTAGCGTTGACGTTGCGTTCATGAAAATGAACGGCACGCCAATCTCCGCCAGCGGATAGTTATAGCCACCCGGCGCCTTCCCCTTACGCGACTCGAGGTCGAGGTGACCCATCGACCGCATAATCTCCAGGCACTGTCCCAGGAATGGATCCAACCGACGGAAGGCTTCAATAGTCTTTTCAGTCAGCTCCGTACCGTTCTCAAAGGGCTTCAGCGCATCGCGTCCTTCGGCGTCCACAGCCTTATCCCACGGCCGCAGCGCATCCACGCCCAGCGCTCGCTTGCGCTCCAACGCAAACTCGTTCAACAACTGCACGACTTCGCCCTGAATGGCTTCGTGGAAATCAAAACAATCCTTGGGAGTATAGTCAAAACGGCCCAGGGACTTAAACATATAGTCGCGGTAGTTGGAAAAGCCGGCATTGAGCGATACCTCGTGGCGTAATTTCACCAGACGGGTAAACAGTTCGTCCAGCGCCTCTTTGTCTTGCAGCCGGCGCTCACTGACCTTGCGGTAAACCTCCTCGCGTTTCTTGCGGTCGGTCGACATCAGCAGCACCGATGCCTGCGGCAGCGTGATCTCGGCGCCTTCCCACTGAATGGTCATCGCCCCGGAGATCTGGGCATATTTTTGCGTCTCCGTAGCGATTTCGGTATACAGCGGTACGTTTTCATCGCGGAAGAGCTCAATCTCCTTCTTAAGCGTCCGGATCAGGATGTCATACCCCTCCTCGTTGGCCAGTACATCCAGGAACGGCGATGCCGCCGCCTTTTTGTTCAGCTGGTCGGATACCGGGGCCATGCGCGGCTGGATTTGCTCGATAAACTCCTGATAAGCATGGCGATAGGTTTCATTTTCCGTATAACACGTCATGCGAATGTATCGCCAGGCCAGGTCTTCCGACACCACTGCCTCCAATTCGCTGCGGTCCTTAAACCACTGACGAAGATCCTCCGCGGAGTCCAGCGGCTTGGCCTGTAGCGTATCAAAATAGGGCTTTAGGGCATCCCAGGTACTAATCGTGAAGTTTTCAGGCAAAAAGCGACGGGTAGGCCGCTGGGGTATCGTTATGTCGGGCATGTGTGTTCTTGGGGTAGTATGACAAGCCAAAAATACACAGCAGACTAATGTAATGAAACAGGAAAAATCAAGGGTTCAAGGGGTCATACCCGTATCAAAGCCGTACTTACTCCATACCAAAGGCGTACTAAAGGCATGGATACAACTTAGTTGCAGGATAACTATGGCATAGATAAAGTCACCAAGGGCTGCTTTTGCTGGTCCAACGATGCTGAAACTATCCTGAAACAGTGCTTCATCTATCTTCAAACCGTGCCTTTGACCCCGGGGGTGACTACGCCACCAATACGCTTTGATACTTCTTGGGATCTTGTAATGCCTTTGCAATTCCTTTGCTCACAGAAAGCAACGCTTGCGGATCGATGTGCACAGGCAGCTTGATGCGTGACTCGAAACGCTCTTTGAGGCCGCGCAGGTAGGCGTTGCCGCCGGTGATGTTGATACCGTTTACATAAATATCAGCGGCAAGCTCAGGTGGGCAGGTTTCCAGAGTCTGGATGATGGCGTGCTCGATGGCCGCGACCGATTTCTCCAGAATATACACGACCTCGGCGTGGTCGACGCGGCGCACCACAGGGATGCCTTCCATCAGGTCTTTGCCCCGCACCATCATCGGTGCCGGCGCTTCCTTCAGGTCGTTTTGTACAGCGCCCACTTTGATCTTTACTTGCTCGGCGGTCTTCAAACCAATGGCCATATTGTAGGTGCGGCGGAAGTGATCCTGGATAGCTTCGTCAAACGTGTCGCCGGCGATCTTCACAGATTGGAACGCAGCAATACCCGACAGCGATATGATCACGATCTCGGTAATGCCACCGCCAATGTCAATCACCATCTTGCCTTCAGGCTCGCGAATGTCGAGGCCCAGGCCGAGGGCCGCTGCCAGGGGCTCGTATAACAAATAAGTATGGCGGGCATTAAACTGGCCCAGGGCGTCGCGCAGGGCGCGGCGTTCTACTTCGGTGGTTGAGTACGGTATTCCGGAGATGATATTTTCATAACCACTCAGGAACGAGGTGCCTCGGTTGGCTTGTTTGATCAGCTCGTGGATCATCCGGCTGGCCGAGTCGTAGTCGGCAATAACGCCGCCCTTGAGCGGTTTGATGGGACGAAGTTCTTCATGATTCTTCTCGAACATGCTATAAGCTTTGTCACCGACAGCCTTCACCGCGTTGTTATGCGCGTCGAAAACTATATAGGACGGCTGCGAAACCAGCAGATTGTCCTTGTCGCTTACTAATGTATTATTATTGCCTAAATCGATAGCCAGGCTTTTGTTCTTGAAGAGGTTGAAGTTCATGTTCACAAAAAAATTAGTCCGCTCGTACTTCTGATTATCCCTAAAAACACTATTGCGTGCATGGGGTATGGACAAATATCGTAACTTCCTCTACCCTACCAAATCCGAATGTTATATGAATCGATCAACCACACGCTCGAGAAGAGACTTTTTACAAAAAATGCTGAGCACCGCTGCACTGGCCGGTATCACACCGACAATCTGGAGCGAAACCCTACACGCTCACCAACTGCTGGACCCGCCCACGCCACAAGCCTATACCGCCAACAGCCGCGTCAACATTGCGGTGATCGGTATGGGCATCATGGGCTTTAGCAATGCCGAGACCAGCACCGCACTACCGGGCGTCCAACTGGTGGCCGCGTGCGACCTCTACACCGGCCGCCTGGATCGCGCCCGCGAGGTTTACGGCAAAGAGCTATTCACCACCCGCAACTACAAAGAGATACTCGACCGCAAAGACATCGATGCGGTCATCATCGCTACTTCCGACCACTGGCACGATCGCATCACCATCGAAGCCTTGAACAGAGGCAAACACGTGTACTGCGAAAAGCCCATGGTGCACAAGCTGGAGGAAGGCGCTGAGGTGATTGCCACCCAGAAAAAGACCGGCAAAGTATTGCAAGTAGGCAGCCAACGTGTCAGCTCGATCGTCACCCGCAAGGCACAAGAGCTCTTTGAAGCAAAAGCCATCGGCGACCTGGTGATGGTGGAGGCCTGGATGGACCGCCATTCCGCCAACGGCGCCTGGCAATACTCCATTCCCACCGATGCCAGCCCAACCACAGTCGACTGGGAGAGCTTTCTGGGCGACGCACCCCGCGTGCCGTTCGACCCGGTACGTTTCTTCCGCTGGCGCAACTACCGCGACTACGGCACCGGCGTAGCCGGCGACTTATTTGTACACCTGTTCTCCGCCCTGCATACCGTGACTAGCTCCGCCGGTCCCAACCGCATCTACGCTTCCGGCGGTCTACGCTACTGGAAAGATGGCCGCGATGCCCCTGATCTCATCCTGGGGGTATACGATTATCCGGAGACCGCCCAACATCCCGCCTTTAACCTACAGATGCGCGTCAACTTTGTCGATGGCAGCGAAGACGGCGAAGGCCTGCGCTTTATCGGCACAGACGGCGTTATGCACCTGGGCTGGGACAGTGTGAAAGTCGTACGGCATAAAATCTCTAAGGTACCTACCTATGGCGGCTGGGATTCATTTGAGACGTTTACCGCGGGGCAGCAGAAAGAATTCGAACAATGGTATAAGGTCAATCATCCCGCGTCGACGCCAGTCATTCAGGACTCCGACCTCGAGTTCCGGGCGCCGGAGAAATATAGCGCCAACATCGATCATCATCTGGCCTTCTATGCCGGGGTGCGTGAGGGAAAGCCTATAAAAGAAGATGCCCTGTTCAGCATGCGTGCTGCCGGGCCGGCCCTGGCCAGTAACAAAAGTGTCTTTGATAAAAAGATCATCTTATGGGACCCCGTCACCGCCAGGGAGGCTGTGACGAAGTAAACCACAGAAGCTATTAGAAGCTCTTGCGTACGGTTACGCCCCAGTTGCGCGGGTCGCCAAGGCGCGTCGCGCCAGTGTCATAGGCATAGGCAATGTATAGCTTGTCGCCGAGGTTGCGGCCCCAGAACATGATCTCAAAGGTAGATGCCGCTACGCCCACCCGGGCGTTGTACAGGCTATAATCCGCCTGACGGTTGCTATTGGCGAGGTCGAAATATTGCTCGCCCAGGTGCACAAGCTCACCGCGTACCACTGCGCGCAACGACTGCCACGCAGTAAGCGGATAGGTATACTGCGCGGCAAACATGCTGGTCGTGCGCGGGGTGTATAGCTGCTTATTGCGCTTGAAGTCGAAGGAATCAAAACCTCCTTCTTCATTACGCACGGCCAGGGTCAGGCGGTTGTATGACGCATCGGTATAACCGCTGGATGCGTCGATCTGCAGGCCACGCACGGGCGTGGCCGAGAGTTCGAGCTCTATGCCCTTACTTGTCAACTTGCCGGCATTGCGCGTCACGGCTACACCTTCGGGCAGGACCAGCGTCGAGACCTGAATGTCGTCTACGTTTGAATAGAACAACGCGAGGTTTACACGTAGCCTGTTTTCGAAGAAAATATTTTTAGCACCAATCTCCATGTTGTTGCTATACTCCGGCGCGTACTCAAACAGGCCCGGCTGAGTCGGGTCGCCCGTGAAGGCGGTCAGGCCGCCGGTGCGGAAGCCGCGGCTGTATACGGCATACACGCTGCTATTATCGTGTATATGATACGTGAGGCCCGCCTTTGGTGAAATGGCGTTGTAGGACATGCTGGCGGAAGTGTCGGGCTGAAAGACCGCCACTTCCGGGGCATCCAGCGAAGGCCGGTATTCGCCCAGTACCTGCTGCTCACGACGCTCGTGGTCATAGCGGATGCCCGCGGTAATGTCTAGAACACGGCTGATAGTATACGTGGCCTGCCCGTAGAAGGCGATGCCTTTGTTCTCACCGGTAGAGGACACGATAGATGCTGTATGGGGCTCGCCACCATAGAGGTACCCCATCTCTCCAAAGCGGGTAGCTTGTTTCACAGGGTTATCCTGGTAATAAAGATATGTGCCGGCCGTCCACGTAAGAGGCGACACCGAGGCTGCCGGCGATGAGAGCTTGAACTCCTGGGTATATACCTGCACGCGGTTCCAATCACGACCGTAGTTATTTTCAAGGGTCGCGATGTCGGCAGGCGAGAAGTCACCGTCGATGGGAGTTTTGTAATAACGGTAGTTGGCCTGATAGGTCGACACCGACTGGAAGCTGACGGCACGGCCGTGGTGCTGAGTGTTCAGCGAGCTGTTGAAGATGTTGTCTACCATCTCCGTCCGGGCGTTCTGATTCACTGTGTATGGATTTTCCAGAGCCTCTGCGGCCGAACCCCTGAGCGTGAACGGGCCATTGTTACGATGCGCGTGGTGCTTGACGTTGAGGGTAATAGACCAGTTGGGCCTGGCACGGTATGTCAGATAATAATTGCCGGTCAGGCTGTGCCGTTTGGCAAAGTCGGTATCGTCAAAGGTATTGGTATAAAAACCGTCGGCACGGTCGTACATGCCGGCTACGCCGAGGAATAGTTTATCTTTTACCAGCGGCGCGCGCACGGCCAGCGAATAACGTTGCTGGCCATAATCACCGAGACTGGCTTCGGCATAGCCGCCAAAGTCGTTTGAAGGCTGACGCGTCACGATGTTGACGACGCCGCCCAGGGCATTGCGTCCGTACAGGGTACCCTGCGGGCCGCGCAGTATTTCGATACGCTCCACATCGAATAGCGACGCCAGGTAGGTATCGAGACCGAACTGGTTTACCCCATCGATATAGGTGGCGACAGCTGGGTCGTAAGATGTGGTACCAATGCCCCGCAGGGAGGTCACGTTCCGGTTGTCGCCGGGGTTGGAAGAGTATAAGTTCGGAACAATGGCTGTGATATCCTGCGTATTCCATACGCGAAATTCTTCCAGCTTTTTGCCCGATAAGGCTGTGATACTATAAGGCACCCGCTGAAGGTCATCTTCCTGCTTCTGGGCCGTTACGACGACGTCCTCCAATATTACGGTGGCTTCCTGCAGGTCAATTACCAGTGCCTGGCTGGTGGGAGACACGGCAAATTTTTCCTCATGTGCAGCATAGCCTACTGCGGTGACAAATGCCACATAAGGGCCTGGCGCCAGCGATAAGGTGAATTCCCCCTGGGCATTGGTGACCGCGGTCAGGTTGGTGTTTAATACGCGCACATAGGCGCCTTCGATTGGTTCTTCTTGTTTTCCGAGCACTTTGCCGGTAATGCCTGTCTGTGCCTGGGCCGTCCATCCGGATACAAAGAACAGCAGGCATATAACGCCGATAACTCCGTGTTTGATCATGTCGATACGTTCAGTAAGGCGGTGAGGCCGTTCAAAATTTCCCGCAATATAGTCGGCTGGCATAATTGTTTCCTGTATAAAAGGCATAGGTAAACGTTTCACTCTATCGATCATGGCCGCCAAAGGCACCCTTCTTCTCATTTTTTTGATGGCGACCGTGCCCTGGAGCGCTCTTGCGCAGGCCAAGTCTTTAAAAAAGGACACGCCCGCACCTAAAAAAACAAGTGAGAACAACCAGCTGCTGATCGAAGAGGTGGTCGAAAAACTCGACGAAATAAACGAGAAAGCGGAAAAACTCTTCCGCATTCTCCCGGTGCCGTTCTATTCCTACACGTCCGAGGCAGGCAATATCGTTGGGCTTGCCAAGTTCAACCTCTTTCACCCCTCCGCCCACGACCGGTCCAAACCCTCGCGCCTGTCCGAACTGGTAACGATTTCCAGCAAAGGCCGCATCAATATCTTTGTTAGCAATGAGCTCCTGCTGCGGGAGAACCGATATATGATCCTGAGCTCCTTTAACTACCGACGCCAACTCGAATACCTGCAAGGCATTGGCAACGATGTTCTGAATAATAAAAAAGAACAGGTCTCGATTGACCGCGTTCGTTTTACCAGCACGCCGCTACGCCGTCTCCATAACAATCTCTATGCCGGACTGAGTATAGACATAGCGCGATATGCCATACGTGCCGACAGTGCCGGCTACTTACGCGAAGGGATCGTGACCGGTACCCACGGCGGTACCGATGTCGGCCTAGGCATCGCCGGCGCGCTCGACAGCCGCGACAACCGCTACAACGCACGACATGGAGCATATGTACTCACGACGTTGGTATTCTACCCAACATTCCTCGGAAGCACCTATGCGTTTCACCGGCTTGAGCTTGATGCACGCCGCTATTTTAATCCCTGGCGCAAACACGTTATTGCTGTACAGGCAACGACCTCTTACGTCGGCGGCAACCCACCGTTTTACAACCTCTCGCTACTGGGTGGCGAAGAGCGCATGCGCGGATACTATAAAGGCGCACTGCGCGACCGCGCGCTTGTCGACGCACAGGTAGAATATCGCATGCCGGTATGGAAAATCCTTGGTGTAGCCGGCTGGGTCGGCACGGGCCGCGTGGGTACGGGGTATGATGACCTGGCGCTCTCGGGCTTTCATCTTTCGTATGGCGGAGGCCTGCGCTTACGGGTCGATACACGCAACGACACCAACATGCGATTCGACATGGGCTTTGCATCCCACGGCATCCGCGGTTTTTACATTGCCTTTACCGAAGCGTTTTAAGGGCGCTATGCTCCCCATTCCGGGGAATCACCCACGCGCCCATCGCGTGCTGCACAATGAGGTGTGCCATTTGTCTACAGAAACAAACGGCATAGTTTTTTGAACCGGCTGCACTATAAACCTTATAATACAGCCTTCGGATACACCGGGGCAGACGCATATTTTCTCTAAATCAATGATCTATGAAAACGCACAGAACCATTCGTTTTTCCCTGTTGCTGGGACTTTCTCTGTTTACCGGCAGCTTGTTTGCACAAGGGCCCGCAAATCAACCTCCGACTAAAAAGCTCATAGAGAAGGTGCCGGGTGTCTGGAAAGTGACCCAGGTGAACGACGGGAAAAAGGAGATCACACAAACCGCAGATTCGACTGCTATTGAGTCGATCGAATTTACCCGCGAAGCGAAGTATATCATTCGCAATAGGACCCAACAGCTCGACTCGGGGCTGTATCGCCTGAACGAGCAACAAAACAGTCTCTACCTGGAAAGTACACTTGACAACAATACGCCACCAGTGGAATGGGGTATCAATGTTACCGGCAACACCCTGGTAATGACTGGCAAAGGCAGTGAAGGCGCAAAAAACTTTAAATACACGTTAACCCGCACGTCACACAAAGCGGGCAAGGAGAGAAGCACAACAAACAAACCGAAGGGGACTAAGAAGGGCTAGCATTTTTTGTTGCACAACCGGCATTTCCCCAAAATTCAATTTCGTGGAAACCTGGGGCATAAACGTAAAATACGTAACTTACAAATGCTTTTAGTGGTTGGATAGATTATTAGAAGCAACTCGACCACCTGGCTGCAACTGGGTGGTCTTTTTTTACCACCTGTTACTGCTATAACAACGCCTATGCTAGCGTCTACTGCCAGTAGATCAACAGCAATGCCAGATAGGCTATATGGCCCCGGAAACGCTCCCGTATTAACAACATGGCATCATACACGTGTTTTTTCACCGAGAAGGGCGTGATGTTGAGGCGCTCGGCAATCTCCTTGTGTGAAAGACCTTCCACCTTCGCCAGCCGGAATACTTCCTGCTGGCGTGGTGTAAGTGCATTTACGGCTCCATGCAACGTGTCTTTATATCTCTTTTCTTCATAGAGAATCTCGTCCGAGTTGATGTCGGGGGCGCCTCGGTCGAGCGTAAAAGTATATTCGCGCTGAGCTTGTGTTTCCGACGCAATGCGCTTAAGTAGTCGCAGCGCATGGTTGCGTGACCACATGGCCAGATAATGCTTCAGATTTTGTACATCCGTAAATTCTGTGCGGCGTGCCCACAAGGAAGTAAAAATCTCCTGGGCCACATCTTCGGCAAACTGTTTTGAGCCGACCTTCTTTCGGATGAAATGATAGATCACATCCCAATAGAGGTCATAGATCTGCCGGAAGGCTTCTTCATCTCCCTTCGCCATGCGGCGAAGCATCGCTTCATTGACATTGCTATGCATAGGTTCAGATCGCTTTACAAATGTTATTAACGTTATACCTCAAGATACTCTGTTTTCTGCAAATTCGTAAAAAAACTTACTTCCAGGTTTGCTTAAAGCACACTTAAAAATAATCCCTTTTTACTAAATTTTAATGCGGAATACGTAACTATTATTTAATTTTTTTTCTTAAAGAATTGTTACAAATACGCTTTCTTAAGCCAAAACACGGCCTTAACAGCCAAGTCATGTGCTGCTTAGGGCTTTCCGTGAAGGGTTTTGGGGATCTTTATGAAGATTGCAAAAAGTTTCGATATATCCAAAAACTTACCTCAGTAAATGGCCCTATTCCACCTGCTAACACACTGTTTCCACTAATATTATCCCACTACACGATCGAAACTTACGCTAACAATATACCTGAAAAATCAGGTATCGAATCCCTAAACACCGCAATTTTACTACTACTTCCAACTATTAAAATCATTATTTCTCTGCAATCGATCTATACTTCGCCGCGACGGCCTAAAAAGACTTATAACTGGTAATATCTATAGTACAGTATATTTTGCCATGGACCGGCACGCCGGCCATGACGAAGGCTTTCCACTCAACTGGCCAAGCCCCCCTCCTGTTATTACCCATGTTTCTTCACAACTCCCTTCACTCCCCTCTTTGCAGGAATCCCGTGCACCGGCATGGCGCAGAAAACGTAACTTTCCACACCGGGCACAGGATAGTGCTCCCGCAAGCACTTGCCGGATGCTGGTCGACACCAACATAAATAACATAGTATAGTATTTCCTATAGATATCAGGGCGCGCCGCCTGTATCATATATATCATAGAGTGCGCACAAACGTGCGTCGGAAAGAAGGGATCAATGCCAACAACATGGCGTGGAACTCATCTTATTGCCTGGAAGGTACTAGTAAGACCTGCGCAATAAGTGAGCCCACGCCAATATTTTATTGACGTGAGCATTTTCACCTATTGTCTCGCGCAATTGAAGTTACTAGTTTCCCAGACGAGACGCATAAGTGCGAATGCTCCGTAGATACTGCTATCGTAGTATTCGCAAATCTAATTCATTTGTGATGCTGTATACCTTATTATATCCTATTTTTCTCGAACCAAATATAGTGATTTACATTTATCGAGGTCCACTTAGACCTCGATAAATTTTAAAAAAACGAGGACTTTTAATAATCGTTTTAACCATAGTCTATATAATATACCATGAACGAAAAGGAAGAAGAGCGCATACGAGGTCTGTTTAGAGAAAATCTAAAAAAATTACGAGAAACCAAAGAGCTCTCATTACTCAACATCGCCCAAAACTCCGATCTCGATAACAGTAACTTCTCCAAGTATGAACGATCCCGAGACCCCCAGCTCATAACACTTTTTAAAATCGCCGAAGCACTCAAAATACATCCCCGAGAACTGCTCGACATCGGTATCGACTTTACCGAACCTAAGCCCGGTGCCAAAAAGTAAAAAGACGTTGTCGTCGTGATCATATATCAAATATCACACATCTGCCCCCTTTGTGTATACTATAAGTGGGCATAGATTATTCAATCAATCGGTATAATTTATGTTACTGAACAACACAAAATGAAAAAGGGTACCATACAGTGATACCCCCTTCTTATATCGCGTGAACGATCTGTAATACTATTTCACGACGACCTTTTTTGTCCCCTGAAAGTCTTCCGTCATGATCGTCACCACGTAAACACCCGGCTCCAGTATAAGGCCCAGTGTGTGCAAGTCCACATCGTCTTTGAAGTCCACCAATCCCGCATATACCCTGCGCCCTGCCACGTCAGCAATCGTCAGGTAAGCATTGCTTTCCACATCATCACCATTCGTATAGCGGATCCACACCGGCGTCACTGATACAGCCGGGTTAGGATATACCTGGAAGATGTGCATGCCACTGGCATTGTTCTCTACTTTCGATACGGCAGAATAGGCGGACGTTCCGTCAAAGTCGGTCTGCTTGAGTCTGTAATAGGATATTCCCCGCAACGGCGTATAGTCAACCGTGGCGTAGTGGAGCGCTTCCTGGCTATCGCCAGCACCCGGCACAAAGCCAATGGAATCAAACTTCAGGTCCGTGTCAGCACGCTCGATGGTGAAGAAAGCGTTGTTATGCTCGGTGGCCGTCGTCCACGTCAGGTCTACCTGCGCCGTGTTCAACACCGCCTTAAACGAGATGAGCTGAATGGGTAATACAGCATTCTGATACCCCAGCGCAAAATAAGTGGTCGCCGCAAGGGTAGTCACGCCGGAAGTAGCATATCCGCGTGGGTAAGCCGGTGAATATACACCCGAGCCACCCTCGTCCGTCCAGGGGCCGCCGGCGCTGGTGGCGCGAACGATCCGCACGTTACCGGGCGTGGCGATTGACTCATCCGCTGCACCGTTAGTATTAAAGCCTATCTCCACCGTTGGCGAGCCGATTGTACCGCCTGAGCGGTTGATCGAGAAATAACGTGCTTCCGACAACCGTTCGATGGTCACGGGGAATGTCCCTCCGGGCGGCGTATTCATCATCTCCACGCGCACCGTACCCGACGTGCCGACCGCGGTTTGCTGGATGATTACCGGCCGGTATACCGTGCCTTGTCCGACGGGAAACGTACGGCTCGCGCCCGCCGTGGTTGGAAATGCAATTGCCAACCGCCCGTCGATATACGACGTTACGCCATATCCCACTACGGGCTGTGTTGCTGTGTTGGTCAGGTTGATCTGGTTCGTACCAGTGGAGATCACGCCGCTGGCCAATGTCAGCAGGTTGTTGATCGCGAAGGTATTGCTCATGGTCAGCGTGCCACCGTTGGCGCGCGTAGCATTATAGAAGTTAGCAGACCCACTCATAGCTTGTCCGCCGGTACCGGCGAAGATCACATTGCTTGTATTATAGGTAAAAGTGCCCGTACTGTTCCAGTTCCCTGCTACTGACACAGTACCCGAGCCTGCGTCAAACGTAGCACCACTCGTGTTTCCAAAGTCACCTGAAACTGTCAGCGTACTGTTGTTAAGTCTGTATTGCGTACCGCCGTTGCTATTGTTAAAAGCGCCTCGCACCGTGACCGTACCTGTACCGGTAGTAAAGGAGCCCGTATTGCTCAACGCGCCACTGATGATGACAACGCCGGCACCGCTCGTCAGTGTACCGCTGTTGGTCAGCCCACCGCTAACCCGTAGCGCCCCAGTCGCCCCGGTAAAGGTTGCCGCGTTTATAAAGTTGCCGCGTACACCGACACTATCAGTACCTGCCGTGAAAGTCGCATTCGTGTTGTTGGTAAAGTCACCACCGATGCGCAGTCCTGCCGTACCGTTACCCGCCGTAAAGACGGCTGCCGCGCCGCTGTTAAGCAGGTGGCCGCCTACAACAATGGCTCCGTCGCCTGCGTTGAACACACTGTTATTGGTGAGGTCGCCGGTCGTGCTGACCAGCGTGATGGCACGGTTGGCCGCGTTGCTCACCGTACCGGCCGATATCGTCATATCGCCATTTAACGTCAGGTCTACGTTGGGCAGCACCTTCGTGCCAGCGCCCGTAAAGGCCAGGTTATTATACGTAGTCTGCGTGACCGGCAGGTTCATCGCTCCATTGTAGTCCACAGTACCGCCACCGGCTGCTACAAAAGTCGAGAAGTTGCCCGTGGGGAATGTCGACGACTGCAGCTGAATAGTACGAGCACCGATGCCGCTGGTGCTGACAGTACCGAGGTCGTGTCCTGTAGTATTACCCAGGTGGAGACGTCCGCGTACTTCCAATGTTGCCGGTCGCAGACCGCTACCAGTCACTGTCACGGTGTGCAGATTGTTGATGATCACAAAAGAGCCTGGCGGCGGACCAAGGTTCGTGCCCGGTGGGTCAATATCCCACACAGCGTCCGTTTCCCAGTTGCCCGTCGCAACGCTGGTATAGGTGGTCGGGTTGACGAAGGCTGTCGGCTCACCGGCAGTATAATCGCCGGCCGCATCGGTATTCGTAAAAGTAATAATACGTGTCGTGATGTTAGGATTACCCGCCGTTACACCGATGGTCCATGCACCGTCTATAAAACGCGCATCGCGGTAGTCAGCAGGCGTCCCGTTCTCATCTTCCAAAAGGTATGTGTATGTATGTGTCAGTGACGTCAGGTTGACGATCGTATGGCTCATGCTCCAGTAGTATGAGAGATACGACAACCCTGACCCCGTGGCACTCGGGGGTTTGCTGTTGACCGGCTTCAGGGTAACATTACCACCCGTAGTACCCGTTGTAAGCGTGTAAGTAGCCGGCGTATACTTGGTAGTGCCCGAGCCGATCGGAAATACAAAGGTAGCACCGCTGAGCGATCCTGCGAAGGCCTTGGTCACGCCGGCATCCGACAAACGGCCCGACGTGGCAATATATTTGGCAGACGTTGCCCCCACGATCGCTGTCAGGCTCGTGTTGGAGAGATACAGTCTGTACGACGCGATGTTTAGGATACCGTTCGACAGCGTCAGCGTACCGGTCACTTCCTGATCAGCCGTGAAGACAGCACCCGAAGCGTTCGTGAGGAAAATGCTGCCAAACTTACCGCTGCCGTTACCGGAAATCACCTGTTGAGCGTTACCGCCGAGCAAAATACGACCGGGGCCTGTGCTGGTATGCACCGACGCATTGTAAACGTTCGACATCGCCGTGATTGCGTTGGCGTTGCCGGCCAACGTACCCTGCACCAGCGACAACATGCCGTTCACGCGCAAGTTCGTGTTGGGCTGCAAGTCAACGATGCCTCCAGTGAATGTATTGCGTATGGTTAGGTTGCCGAAAGTGGTCACGTTGCCGCTGACACCGGTGAGTAACTGGTTGGCTGTAGAACCGTTCAGTGTCGTCGTCTGTGTCGCCACACCCGTCAAATAGCCACCCACAGTTGTATTGGCGTTGGTAAAGTTGCCTGCAACACTCACATCGAGCGTATTCGCATTAAAGACGTTGGTTGCCTCAATCGATAAAGAGCCCCGCAGGGTCAGCTCGTTAAAGTCTAACCGGGCTATGTTGTCGGTACCCGTGACCGTTACGTTGTATACCGGTATGGTCGAATTGATATCAATCGTTTGGGTGGAGGCATCTTTGCCTATCTCGATGGTACCGCCCGAAACAGTGTAGGAGGAAGGTTGTAAATAGAGTTCGGCAATCGTCGTACCGGCAAGGGCGCGCTCGATGGCCATCGAACCACCCGTCATGGTAAAGTTACTGCCCTGATTCAGGATTTCGAAGATACCACGTGTTGTCGTGGCCGCGCTGTTAATGCCGATGGCCACCGCCCCACCACTCTGGCTGTATTGCAATGCACCTTGTGAGCTGGCAAATGAGCGCCGTATTTGTGATTTTACATGGAGGGCGCCGCCCGCCACGGTAATAGTCGGCTGCCCGGTCGCAGCATATTCAATGGAGTTGTCGTTGTTGGTTGTACCAACGTTCACCGCACCAGCCAGCACGTCCAGCGTACCCGCCACAAGCATGTCGTGTCCATCATTACCCGTAAGCTGCATCGTGCCTCCGTTCGCCGAAAGGCGCGTTGCCGCGGGAATGGAAAAGTCTGCACCATTCGCAATGGTCACCGTCTGACCACTGGTAAGCCGGAACGTACCATATTCCAATACCAACGGCAGCAGCGTACCCGACAATGAGAAGGCAGAAGCATTCACCTCCAGCAACGTAGCCTGCGACGAGCCTTTAGAGACTGTCAGCACGTTGAAGTCCGTTGTTCCCCCCGTACCCGTAATCGTTGCGTTAGCAGAGCCGGTAAAGGTTGTATTACAGCTATAGCTACCTTTGGCCATATCGAACACACCGTTGTTCTGCAGGTTACGCGTAATGGTCAGCGTGTTGGTCACGGCCGCGCCCGAAGCAGCAACATCGAAAATTGCTCCTGTGCCGATGATGACGTTGTTATCCGTAGAGACCGTCTGTGCCGTACCATTTACAAACTGCAGATTGCCGGTGGTCACAAAAATATTACCGTTTACCGTAAGCAGACGGGCCGCGGCGGAATTCAGCCGTACCACACCAGTAGCGCTCACACCTTGCACAGTCATGTTGTTGTACATGCGCATATCCTGGTCGGGCATAATAATAAACTGTCCGGTGCCGGGCGTCAGGATCAGGTTTCGATACGATATCAAAGGCAGGTTCGTTGGTGCCAACGACGCTTTCGGAATAGTAAAGCTCGTCGAGCCGGTGGTATAATACTCCACGGTACCACCCGCCGAGCGGATGAAGTTACCGAAGTCCCCTGCAGGAAATTCCGCCGTCGCCGTGGCCGAAGAAATACGAAGCAAACCGCTGCCCGATATCTCGGCATTCTCCAGTCGGCCAAAGTTGTGGCCGGTAGATGTCCCGACGTCCAACGTACTACCCGTGTTGATCTCCAATCCCCCGGCAGCCTGATTATTATTCGTGATGGTGACAACGTGGTTGTTCGCAGCACCGTCGCCGATAAACACCTGGTCACCGGCACCGGGCACAGTCGTAGCGTCAGGGCCTGTGTGGCTTACGTTCGACCAGGGTGTCGTGCCTGCACCGGTATTATTATAGTCACCGTTGCGCTTACTATAAAAGATCTTTACCGTTCCAAAAGAAGCTGGCACACCGGCCGTGTAGTCGCCCGTGATATACCCAACATTTGTGAAGTAGATAATTTTGTTCGTCTCGTCCACCTGCGTGAGGTTGTTAATCACCGTCCAGGCCGTGTTGTTGTAGCGCGCGGGAACATAGCTTACATCGTCACCGACAGGCACCACATCTGAGTCAACATAGTAGTAGGTATGCGATGCCGACACCGTACCGGTAAATCCTTCACCCACTACTTTCCAATAATAGGTCAGGTTGTTGGTGTTTGACGCCACTACAAACTGATGTCGCGACGTTACCGGCCGGGCCGTAATGGTACCATAAGTCGTCGGTACCGACGTCAGCTGAATCGTGGCCGGTGTATAGTCCGGTCCCGAGCCGAAAGCAAAGGTAAAGGCCGATAAGTTGGAGTATGTTTTTTTAACACCACGGTCAGACTGCAGTCCTAACGTGCGAATCATCTTGACATTACTAAAACCATTGCCCGTTGTTGTAATCGCCGTCGCCGACGTAGACGTCAGTGACAACAGATAATGTGCTATATCAAAAATACTATTGCCTGTACCCGCGAGTGTCAGGACACCGGCAATGGTTAAGTCGGCTGTCGCCGATGCACCCGGTGAAGAAGTGTTGTTGAGGACAACGTTTCCAAACACACCGCTACCGTTACCGGTGATCGTTTGGGTTGACGAACCGCTCAGCGTGATACTCCCAGTACCTGTATGGGTCGCCGAGTTATTCACCGAACCATAGGCCAGAATCGTTTTACCACCGTCGTTTAATACCCCCCCCGTCAGCGACAGTGTCTGACTCACGGTAAAGCTGGTAACACTACCACTCAGAGTCAACGTACCTGCCGGCTTGGCGACCGTCATGTTGTACAGCCCCGACGTAATGGTACCACTGTTCGAGAAAGCCTGCGCCCCCGAACCATTAAAGATCGTTGTATTTGTACCGGGAGTATAGGTTGCGTTCGTGCCGATGGTAAAGCCTCCGCCCAGTGTAACGTTCAGGTTATTGGCCAGAAATACAAACGCGTTCGTACCGTTGATCGTAAGGTTATTGAGCACCACCAACGGTTGCGCCGTGGTGACAGTATTCCCCACGCTTCCGATACCGTTTAGCCGCACGGTAGTAGGCGTACCGCCCGTGCGGGAGATGTTCAGGTTCCAAAAAGGTGCCACGGACGCGATATCAAAAAATGCCGCCGAACCCGACAAAATAGCATTGAAGGTACCCCCGGTAACATTGTAGTTGGCCGCATTACACCCAATGTGAATGCCACCATTGGAGGCATCACCGGCCGTTCCGCCCACTTCGGGATTGCTGACGTTGATCACGCCACCCGACATGATAAATACCTGATCGGGAAAGGGCAACGAAAAGCGGGCATACCGCGCATCAGAACTGGATGTACCACTGGCATTGAAGGTACCACCCGACATAATAAAGGTACCGCGGTGCGTTGTCGCGGTAGTGGAAGGCCTGAATTTCTCCGTCGTAAACGTACCCCCTTCAATAATATACTGTCCTTCTTCACGAATTACTGCGCCTTGCCCACCGATCGAAGTGAAGCTACCCGCCGTAATTCGGAACTTGCCGTAAATAACCAACGCAGCGCCATTCGTATTTACAGTCGCGCCGTCCACCCACAACATCGGGCTAACGGATGTCGCCCCCACGTCATAGTTGGCGGAGCCCGAGCCCCACACCCGTGGAATATTGATGTTCGCACCTAGACGCAACGTGCCCGTGGTAAGGGTGATCAGCTGCCCGTTGGAATAAAAATTCAGGTTGGCCGTATTGGTCGACGTAACCGACAGGGTGTTGGTCGAGTTAAGACCTTTGTTAACAGTCAGTGTATAGAAATTTGTTACACCGTTACAGGCCAGCGTATTGTCGGTCGCACCGGTAAACGTCATCGTCGCAGCACCGTTTGTAGAGGCCGCATACTGCGTACCGTTGCTGAGGTTAACCGTACCGTTGTTGGTCATGCTGCCGGAGAAGTTCAACTGGTGAACAATGTTGAAGAGACCGGTATTAAAGACGGTATTGGCGCCAAACGTAGCGTTACCGCTCAGGAACACCCGAATTAGGTTCGTTGCCTGATTGCCCAGCGTAACCGTTAGCGTGCCCGCTCCGGTGGCCCGTGTCGTCAGATTTCCGTAGATGCGCAGCAAATAAGCAGCCGCGTTGGACACCGTCATGATGTTGCCTGCACCGGTTGTGTTCGTAAAGATCAGGTTGGGATAGTTGATCGATACCGGCAGCACACCGGTAAAATCGTAGTATTCTACCGTAGCACCTGCCGCATAGCTATTTTGAAAGTTGTTGGTTGTCACCGTGGGGAAATATCCCGATTTGATTTTTAATGTACCCGCGCCGGAAAGCGTTGCCACCGGTGCGCCCAGGGTGAACGTGGAAAGATCGAGCGTGCCACCGTTTTGAATATTGATGCGCAGTCCCGTTTCTACAACGTCACCGGTTAGTGTCACCGTATAGCCGTTCAGGATCGTGACCAGATCGCTGCTGGCAGGTACGGCACTTCCCACCAGCGTTACTCCGCTAGGGTCCGTCGTCCAGGTGTTGGGATCATTCCAATTACCACTACTACCACCGTTGACATACGTGTAGAAGTTCGTGGCAGAAGCAGAAGATACGGCCGAAGAAAATGCTAGAACCGCACAAAGAATCAAGAGAGGATACTTGCTCATGGTGATTTGATCGTGAGCCTCTTAGACGCGCATTTCAGGGGAGAGAATGGAAAAGGTTGTAAAGAGGGTTCCTCAATATTACGCAATAATCTATCCGGTTTTGCCGGTATCCGGTGAAAAAATGTAATCTTATCTCGCAAAGACGCAATACGTAGTTCTACCCATTTTAAATGGTTTTTTTTGACACTTTATCGTATTTATAGGTCCTTTCACGCACTATTTCCAAATATCGGTGGATTTTTCATGCTCTACTTTTCGTCGAATTCATCCTGAATTAAACTCAGTTTCCCATCTAAGGAATATTAAACTTATTTTGGGAATAAAAAATGCCCCATCGCGCGCCTGGCAGCCCTACGCACCATTCCGCGTAAGTCATACCTTTGTTTTATGGAGTCTCCTTCACCGCTACGACTTTCAGTATTATCCGCGCGTATCAGCGACACCTTGCGTGCTGCATTTCAGAACCTCTCGTTTTGGGTTGTTGCCGACGTGACAAGCCATTCCTTTAAAGCCTCTTCGAACTATCATTACTTTGAGCTGGTAGAAAAAGACCGCGAATCCAATCATTTACTCGCGAAATTTTCGGCAAAGGCCTGGGGCCCGGGTGCTCGCCAGATCGAACAGTTTGAGCAAACCACCGGGCAGCGCTTCACAAACAATATCCACGTGCTGGTAAACGTCACCGTAGAGTATCACGCTACGTACGGCCTACAGCTTCAGGTAAATGCAATCGACCCCGGCTTTACCATGGGACAAATTGAGCAGCAGCGTCTGGCCACACTCCGGCGCCTGGTGGCCGAGAACCCGAGCTTTATCCAACAAGCCGGTGATACCTATATCACCCGTAATAACCGTCTTGGCTTAAAGCCCGTACTCCAAACCCTCGCCGTGATCTCGGCCCGGAATTCTGCAGGCCTGCAAGACTTCCGCCATTCGTTGGAAGACAACGCCTTCGGATATACCTTCCGCATAGACGAGTATCTAACCGGTGTACAAGGGGAAGCCAACGCAACTTCCATACGCGACACGCTGGCCGCCATTTTTCTGTCCGGCATTGCCTACGATGCCGTCATCATTACACGCGGCGGCGGCTCGCAGACCGACTTGTTGATGTTTGATCACTACCTGGTGGGGCAGGCCATCGCCAAGTTTCCTATACCCATCATTACCGGCATTGGTCACCATCGAAATACCTCCATTGCCGATTTGATGGCGCACTCCCCTACTCGTACCCCCACCAAGGCAGCCGAGTTCATCGTCGCACACAACCGGGCGTTTGAAGAGTCGCTTTTGTCACTGCGACAGATCATTGTTATCCGCGCGCAACAACTATTCGCGGGACAGCAGCAGGCATTAACCAGCTTGCAGCGAGAAATCTCGTATAGCAGTCAGCAAGTGCTCGACGCGCACAAGGAGGCGGTGCAGGCACTCCGCAGCCAAACAGTTCACCATGCCCAACGGATAGTGTATGCCCAGCATGTAGCAGTAGCCGGATTGGCTGCGCAGGTCTCGGCTCGTTTACAGGGTGCAGTAGCACGGCACGGCCAGTCGCTGGAACACCTGGCCAGTACCGCCCGAGTCGCCGCCACGACCTATATGCGCAACCAGCAACGGCACCTGCAACACCTCACGACCTTTATGAAATTAATGTCCCCGGCCAGCACCTTGCAGCGCGGCTTTGCGTTGGTCCGGCATCAGGGCCGCCTGACTGGCGACACCAGCGCTATACAACCCGGCGATAGGCTGGAAATACTTTTGAAAGATGATATTCTGAAAACAACCGTAACCGACAAAATACCCCACGATGGAGCTAACAATGACCTATGAAGAAGCTTACCGCGAGCTGGAACAAATCGCGCAGGAGATCGAACATGAAACGGTATCAGTAGATGTACTGGCCGAAAAAGTAAAGCGTGCATCCGACCTTATTACCCTGTGCCAGAAGCGGCTCAAAGCCACCGAAAGCGAGGTTAACAAGATCATCGCACGCATGGAGAAAAATACCGAGAGCTAGGCGTCCACGCGTATAATACTATAGCCACACCCTGCCCCCGAATATCCCCATTTTTCACGGCTCCAACAGCATTACTGACGATGCCATCCGTTGTTCGGGTGGCATACTTTTTTTATAGTAATCACAAAAAACAACTGTTAAAACAAAACAAAAACCACAATGAAAAAGTCAGCAGTAATACTCGTCGTGCTATTTATGGCACTCGTGAATTTTACCTTTGCTCAATCCCCCGGTGTAGTAACCAGCGCCAAGCCCGGATGGCACAAGATCGGTGAGGTAAAGGCCAGCTTTAAAATGGAGAATGAATCGATCGTTGTCATTGGCAACGACAAGTTCAAGTCCTTGAAGCTGAAAGTAACCGACGCCCCCATCAATATCGAGAACGTACGGGTGTTCTATGAAAACGGTGCGTCGGAGGAAATTTCTGTGCGTAGCGAGCTGAAGAGCGGCGCAGAGACCCGCGTAATCGACCTCGACCACGCCGCGGAAGATATTAAAAAGGTAGAGTTTACTTATAAGACCCTGCCAAACCGTAAAGACGAAAAAGCTCACATAGAATTGTACGGTCTGAAATAATTTTCAGCAAACGTTCTCATAAAAAGCAGGTGGCACGCGTGCCACCTGCTTTTTTTTATATAAACGGTACCGCATCGGCGCTGCGCGTACTGTATAGGGAACGGGAATTTCCCCATTACCAAATCCTTGTTAGGTCCAACGGCGTGGGCAGGTTGCCGCCGTCTGGCCACGCCGTAAGGCGGTGGCTATATGGGGGAGATACGTGTATAGTTAGTCAGGACGACCTTCCGGCGGCCAATCCCTATGCTCCGCGCCGCGTGTATATAACAGAAGCACTGTATGTTAAGAGTACATCTGATGGGTTCCATACCTTGCATTATGCGTGTGTTATCACACTTATCAACGGGATCTGTATTACTATAATTGGCCGACATACTATACCTGGGGAAGGTCGGATCGATCGTGATATGTACCCATACCTACATCGCCGCGCATACCTTAATCATGGTGATAAAGGCAGCTCACCGTATAAAATTGCACTGTATCTGATGAACGGTGTTCCATTTTAAATTATATTGTGTATACTTGTAACAAATTTATAGGCAAGTGCCTATAAACAGTAGTAAAAAAACAATTATAAAGATGGCAAAGAAAAAAACTCCGGAAAACCATGGTAAGTTGATTACCAAAAAAGAATTGGCCGATATCAAAAGGCTGGTGAAGGAAGGTACTCCTTCTGTCTCGATCGCCAAGAAAGTGGGCCGTACGCTTGGTTCGCTGCGGAAAATCGCTTTTGACAACACCATTTCTCTGCGTGTGAAGAAAGCTGCCAAGAAAACGGCAAAGAAAGCTGTTAAGAAAACAGCCAAAAAAGCAAAGTAATAGTTATACGCAATAGTAATTTCCCCGGTGAGCATGGTCTATACCTGTTACCGGGGATTTTTTTTACCCTATATTTTTACTTTTTCTGTTGTTTGAGGAACTATTACCTTAATTTCACCCCTCCTATTGCTGAAACAGTCTCTGTCACGCTCCACCAATCCTAACGCAGCAGGTCTCACAGAACATTACAGAGCAACAATACTACCAGGCATAATGTAATGAGCGTGGATATAGCACACGTTACCAAAAACAAGATGACATGTTTACGCTTACGCCTCAGTTCTGCTAGGCGAAACTTTGACAATAGATCGTTGATAATTTCCATGACTCGATTTGCTGTTTATCTAAACATACAGCATCTTATTTTGTTTAAAAGCAGTATAACGTAATACTCGTTATTACATAATGTAAAAAATCGTCACGCCGCTGGCGCGGCGGACAGTGAGGCCCACGCCCCACAATACGCGATATTCTTTGCACATAATACCTGAAAAAGCAGGTATATTCAGCGATCCTTTGGCACGGTATCGGCCCCACGCGAGTGTATATAATGGGATAATTCTATAGACGCAACACAAAACCTCATCGATATTGCGGGGATACAAAAGCTGCAGGCCCCGCCCCCTACTAAGTCCGCTACTATTTGTATTGTGACTACCTCATTAAAAAAGACGAGCCCTCTGTCAACACACCCCATGAGCACATTGAACGGGGATGACGAAGGTAATTTTTTGGTTTTTAGCCGAAAGGCAAGTCAAAAAGAACTCTGAACTCCGGGAAAACCCCGAAAATACAACTCTTTATACTAATATGGCCTGCTCCGAATACCTTACGGTATATGGCCGGCGACCGTCTCACATAACCAGGCTAAGATCGAAGAGCTGTCGGTGGTCCCCCTCCCGCCAGCATTATTGGCCGGCCACTCGACAACAGTAATCGAAGGGCGTATACGCTATAATAATAACAGGTGCCTACCGGTATTGAATCGTTTATATCCTGTGAACAAGTGATTTGGGTCTATTCGGGAATGATCATGACACCCATTCCTTTATGCTGTTTGTTGGGAAGTTTCTGAACCTTTAGAAACAGACGTGCATCAGGATTGCTTTCCAGAAACTGACTATCGTGCAATGTCCAGGTATATTCTGCATCAGGCAGGTCCTGGGCGTGAAGAGTGTCACCAACGGCAATGTCTGCAATTGCCGTGCGGTCCATCTCGAATAGCATCATATTGCTTTTGATCTCGTAAGTCATACGCGGGGAGCATTTAGAGAGTCGCTAACAGATCCCCGTAAAAAATTATACCATCCTGACAGTTTATGACTTAAACCACCGCAGAAGTCTACCGAACCAACCTTTCGGAACCGGCCTCTGGTCGTTTCTCATATCCGTTACCTCCTCATTAAAAAGACGGGCCGGTTTTGTCGGTACGGACGCCTTCACACGTTGTTGGTAATACTGTGTACGACGTTCTTTTTCCTGACGTGCAAGCTCCTGTCGGTTCTCTTCCGCCTCGCGTGCTTCACGCTCCCGTTGTGCCGCCACCGGATTTTTTCGAGGGCGCTCCCCTTCACGGTTCCGCGGCTGCCTTCGGCCACTACCACGATCCTCTCGTATCGACTGGCGTCGATCTTTTTGTACTGGCGACTCCAGTTTTTCTGTACCCGCTTCCCCTTCCTGCTTTTCTGAAACTTCTTTCTTTTTTGGCTGGGGCAATTCGATCTTACCTAAGATTCGTAATCCACTCAATTCTACTTTGGGTGCTTTGATCAACGTGGGGCTCTCGTCCGCCGACACACCTGCTTCAGGCGTTGTATCCACCCCTGCTTGCTGCTCCGCCGATTCGGATATGACTACCTGATCTACAGCTTGTTCCGTCATGGATAGTGAGGCTTCCTGCACGGGCTTTTGCGCGATGATATCGGTCTGTTCCTCTGGCTTTGTCACGATACCTTCTTCTATAGCATGCTCTTCCGCTAACGTTACCGTTGACAGCGCTTTACCATAGTGTTGCAAGACCGATGTTAACTGCTCATCCGTCAACCGCGTATTAATACCTTCTTCTATCTGAATATTCTTACTGGCAAGTAACGCCGTAACTTCTGCAGGGCTTACTGAAAGCTTTCTGGCCAATTGTCCGAGCCTCATGGGCAAATCATTTTTTGCCCGCAAATATAAGCGCTGGCAATGATACTACCACCCCCCGGATCAATGCGCGAAACAGTGTCACCACGACACGTTATCATACCTATCAGCACTGTCTTGTAGAGCAGATTCCTCCAAAACGTGCAGTAGCAAGCCATTTTTGCGACGGGACCAATTATTTCCCTACTCCTTTTCAAACAACGAGAACTATGAAAAAGAATATCATCACAATTTTAATGTCTGCGATGGCTTTTATTGGCGCGGTCATATTACCACAGCAAGTTTCAGCACAGGAAGATGACAAAGTTTGGAGTGTCGGTCCGGAATTAGGCATCAACCTGGCCAAATATGGCGACGACGGCAGTGATTCCAAATTTAAGACCGGCATCCTCGGCGGTGGCTTTCTTACCTATAGCATTCGCAATACACACGCCTTTACAGGCAAGGTGCTCTTCTCACAAAAGGGTGCGCAGGATGACGATGGCGATGTCAAACAAACCTTAAATTATATCGAGGTCCCCGTCATCGTCCGCTTGTTTTTTAACCGCGACGGCGCCTTCCGCCCCAACTTATTTGCAGGTCCGTCGTTTGGTTTCCTAACCGGGGTGCGAAACAAAATAGGTGATGGCGATTATGAAAAGCTGGACGACTATGGTGATTTCTACAATACGTTTGACTTTGGCGTTACGGCCGGGCTGGGGTTCAACTATGAATGCTCACCGGGTACACGCATTCTCATCGATGCGCGTTATACCCACGGTCTAACCGACATATCAAAAGCCAGTAACACCTCTACTATTAACCAGGCCATCGGTATAACCGCCGGCATATCATTTGGAATTTAAGATCCCGCTAGAGTCTCCACCAGGAGAAGAGCGAAAGCAATAGCAAAATAATTGCCAGCAGTATTACGGCTGCACGCATACCGCTACTAGGCTCAGCAAATTCATATTGACAGATCGGACAAACTTTAGCACGGGCGTCAATGTCCATCGCACAAGAAGGGCATTCTTTCGTTTTCATTAGTCCGTTGGGCTTTGACGCCATTTCTTTTTCTCCGAGCGCTGCTTTTTTCCCTTTATCCGCTCTTGCACTGCTCCTTTCGTGGGCTTGGTCGCCTTTCGCGCTTTTTTCTTTACAAACGCCTTGGCTAACATTTTTTCGAGCTTCTCAATAGCCGTTTCCTTGTTGGTCAGCTGTGACCGACTTTCCTGTGCCACCACCATCAGCACCCCTTCGTTCGTCATCGAAGCACTCAGCTTTTGTGTGATGATGTCGCGCTCTTCGTCTGTGAGCACCTGCGACCGCGCTACATCAAACTTGAGGATCACTTTGGTGTTCACCTTGTTCACATTCTGCCCGCCGGGGCCACCGCTCCGCGCGGTGCTAAAATCGAGCTCGTGGGCGAGTAGAGCGGCTGTTAACTTTCGATGCGTTGTCATAACAATAAGGCCGGTAATATCGCAAAAATCCAGCAAAACCGCACCTTGCCGGTGTGCCGACACCAGCAACCAAAAAGATAAGCCGTTTTCCCTATCTTTGGCCCATGGAACAACAATCACTTGACTTAATCGAGGAAACAATCAGCCACCTAAACGAAGGGGCGCGGTCTGTACGGGCTTATACGGAAGAAAATACGTTGATCATCACAAAGGCCACCGGCACAGATGTCTTCTGGATCACGCAGGAAGAACCAGGTTTTCCAAAACGTCAGACGAATTCATTGGAAGACCACTTTCATGGTGTATTCGGCATCGAAGCGCGGTATTAAGAATGAAAGTACCGAGAGGCCGGCGAAACCAATCGACGCCACGATGATCGCTCGCTACGCTGTTTCGCTAACGCAGCGCGCTCTACCTCCGGTAAGGTAATGCGCTGTAGAATCACCGACAAGATTAATCCGAACAATACAAACGATACGAACAATATAAAACCAGGCTGCAGCGATGTCTCGTTAGTAGAAATGCTTGCCAGGGAATCTGTTTTCATGTTCAGGTGCGCCAGTTGACTGTCCAATATTCCTTTAAACCCGATGTAGGCCATAAAGATCGCCACCACGTTCACATCCGCCATACTCCATTTGCCAGCCTTAAAAGCAAAAAACTGTATAACCTTGTTGTCGCGCCAACGTTGATTTCCCAAAAGGTAAATTTTTGTCGCCAGCAACTTACCAATCGGAAAAACTATACTAAAAATCAGGATCAGAAGCCCTACGACTGCCGAGTCGAACTTACCAGTCTCCAACAAGATACGCACTACATCTACAATACTTTTGCTCTGGAAGAAAATGACCTGGTCGTGAAAGGATATAGGCTCACCAATCAACTGAAAGCTCATCTCTTTGATCCGTGCATCGATCTCGATCATCGGCGTCGTCAGCCCAACGCATAGTACCAACAGCGCCATCAACACAGAGACTATAAAGAAGGGCGTGTGCACCGGCTGACGGTTTCGGAGTATCAGCCACATCACCAGGAAGAGCACTAAAATACCCACGATCGCATATGTAAAGAAATACGTGCGGTCCTGCAAGCCGGCCAGACGTGCCTCTGCCGTTTTATTAAACGACACGACATCTGCCGTACCATACTTTTGCAGGATAACCTCGACGCGATGAATGTCGTTCATACTGTCGTAGGTAATGGTACCAAACTCCTCCAGCTTGCTTTGCGCCAGGTATTTCAGCTTCTCACGATTCTTGGGTTTCTTTACTTCGTTGACAATGGTCTGGGCAAACTCGGGCACACGGTCATGCAACTTAGTCTCATTCACCAATGCCCTTACTGCGAACTTTTTGATCTTACCTCCTACCGTTCGCTGCTTGCGATCAATCATGCTGTCAGCCTTATTGATCACTGCGTGCAATACTTGTGAGACTTCGTGTTTGAGGGCAGCTTCCTGTTCGGGTGTAAATTCGAAATCGTCGATCCGGTTCGTCACGACGCGCACCATGTGGTCGCGCCAGGCGTTTACGGAAAGTAGCCCGTACGTAATGTTATTGAGGACGCTGTAATCTTTTTTGATGGCCGCCCGGGTGTTGGATAATTGGTAGACCTGGAGACCACACCAACCTGCCACGACCAGCAGGATGCCTCCGATGAGGATGACGAGGGTGCGCTGAATCGTTATCATAGCAGTAGGTTATATTCTTAATGTGTGGAATACAATCCGTGTGCCGCTAACGCGCACCCCCCAAATGCCGCTAATCATGCTGGTTTCCCCGCATCGCAGGGGATTTTTTTACACACCAACGACTAAGGCTGCCGGCCAGTTGTGGACGCCTGTCCCACGGATGCATCGGCTAATACCGTTTTGTCGTAATCCGTGATTGTTACCAGCGAGAACCACTTTATATCCGTAATAGCCATCTCATCGAGAATATCCACCATGTTTTGATAGCGCGATTTGTCAGACGGTTTGATCATAACATAGAGGCTATCGACCTGCGATCGCTTTTCCAGCAGCACTTTGCGTATGTTCCGCATGCTGGTAACAGTGGGCATACCTTCTTCGCCCATATACCAATGCACCTTGTCGTGCGGCCCTAAAACGACCGACAATACCCGCTTGCCATTGATCAAGGGTACTTGCTCATCATTATCAGGTTTCGCGGGCATGGTTAAAGGCATGACATATTGTTTGCTCAATTCTGTCGTCAGCATAAAGAATGTGAGTAGCAGAAATGCCAGATCAACCATCGGTGTCATATCAACGCGTGTCGACACACGCAGACGTCGTGTCCTACCAGAGCCTTGGCTACCAGAAGCGGAAGAGTTTATTTCAGCCATACGTATATTGATTTAGTTATATATACATAATGCTCCTCCTTCCCGACAGTCACAAACCACCCGCATGATAATTTTAACACCCGTTAATCATAGTGCTTAAGGCTATCCCATATTTCCGCCAGCGGTTTTTTGAGTTTCCGGCCTACATAGACACCGACGTTGTTTTCATATGGCATACAATATTGGCACGTCGCCACGCCTACCTTCTCACACGATTCGAAATATTCGGCATGGTCTTTCAGTCTCCCCCCCAGAATGATCATAACCTCCCCCGTATGGTTTCGCGGCCCCCAGATCCAATAGTTATTGTGCGTGCCAATGGACTTGGGCAAACCATACGCACGACCGTAATAGTCAATGGCACCGCACCGCCCGTAGTTGTCAGAAATAATAGCACAGCGGGCCTGGTCTTCAGGACTCAACGACTGGTAGGCTTTCGCCACGGCGTCGGCTTTCTCTTGCCAGCCAAACATGTCTGCGTAAAACTGCGGCAACTCCGACAGTTCCTTATTTTCATTTGACGTAGGCTTGAGACCAACGGCTTCTGCATAGGCCACATAATCCGTCACAGGCAGGATGGGCAATACCGAAGGCAGCACCAACAACGTGCCTGCGATCACCACCGTGGCATAGGCATATCGTATCCAATAAAAGCTCCTTCGTACCAAACGCTGTTCACACCACACGGCCCCTGCGGCAAACAAGCAGCCATAGGCCGGTGTCATGTATTCTCCCTTGGAGGTGCCATTAATGAATAAGATCAGGAAAACCGTCATAAACATCCAGCCGAGCCATCGATAGGGCTGCAAGGGCTTATACGTAAACAGCGCCACCAGCCCGGCGGCCCACAAGGGTATATTGAAGGGATTGAGTAAAATCAACTGCTCGTGGATAAAATCCCAGCGGGTGCGGGTGCTATACTTGCCGGCATTTGCCTCGCGTATAAATTCGAGGTGCGCCAGATCGTGCTGCCAGTTCCAGAGAATATAGGGCGTAAACACCAGCAGTGCGATCGCTCCGGCGATATAAGGCCACGGCGTCGTAAGCCATCGCCGCTGTGCAATCACCAGGCTGACAAAGATTCCCGCCCCGAAGAACAATACACTGATCTTATTCAAGAGACCGATGCCCAGCAGCGCTCCGAGCAGTAGCCAATAGTAATGGTTACCCGTGCGATACAAGATCAACAAAACATACAGGGCTGCTGACCACAGCACGATGTCCAGGCCGTTCATGGAATAATATCCACCCATGGCCAAGTGGATGATCGAGACCGTTACAGCCAGACAGGCCATAAACACAGCAAACCTCCGGCCGCCCAGCTCGCACACGATCAGACCTACCAGGGCCACGGTGCCGGCATGTGCCAGCGCTGGTACCATGCGCACGGCCACCAGGCTGTCGCCCGCGACCATGCGGACCAACTTTAATACAAATAAGGAGAAGGGTGGGTGGTCTACGTAACCCCACGCGAGATTATCGCTGCAGGCCAGGTAATAAAGCTCGTCGCGGAAGAGGGCATACCCACCGGCCAGGTTTACAGCCAGGTGCAACAAAAAACAGGCGGCCGCCAGGATGACGATCAAGCGCTTTTCAGCGCGTAGAGAAGAAGCAGGAGGGATCATTGTAAAAACATTCGGTTAGACCAGACTATGTACGCCAGGCGCACAAAAGTGTTACTCCGAAATGAATTTACGTGGTTTTTACTATAAGAAGGGTGTTCGTTCCTATAAAACACGACGTTGCCGACAACGGACTATTAGCGTTTGTCCTTCTTTCGCTCGCGTTCCTCGGACGACAGCGGGTGCATCATTTGCGGTGGCTCGGGGGTTTGATCGGGTGTGCCGTCATTGGCCTGTGTCTTCTGGGGATTTTGATGCGCCGGTTTGTCTTTCGTGAGGGCAGCAGGTGTTTGCTTTGTCGATTTCTTCGTTTTTGCGTCTTTCGTTTTCATGGGCATACGGTTTTATTACATAGAGAGAGCCAAAAACTATACCGGCCTCCGAAATAAGCCCGGGGACGCCCGTGACGAAGATTTTCCACATTATCTTGAATGACAATGAAATTATCCGCCGGCCTGCTCATGTATCGACTTCAAAAAAAGGTACCGGAGTTTTTCCTGGTGCATCCTGGTGGGCCTTTTTATAAAAACAAAAACGAAGGTGTCTGGAGTTTACCGAAAGGTTTACCCGAGCCGGACGAAGACCTCTTGATTACGGCCCAACGGGAGTTTGAAGAAGAAACAGGTATCACGCCCACTCCGCCCTATACACCGCTGGGTTCCGTGACATACAAGAGCGGTAAGGTTATTCACGCCTGGGCGTTCGCTGGCGAGTGGGATCCGGCGCAAGGCGTGGTCTCCAATGAAATCCCGATCGAGTGGCCACCCCGCACTGGCAAGATCGTTTACATCCCCGAAATCGATCGTGCCGCCTGGATGAAGTTCGACGAAGCTATGAACCTGATCCATCCGCACCAGGGTGTTTTTATCGAGCGCTGGATGCGCCTCCACATGTAACCGCGCCTGTCAGAATTTTACCAATTCCGGAATTATTGTCCCGTGGTGAGAATACGCAGGAAATTGCCGATTTTTTGAACTGGCATGCTTCCTACCTATCGTGAAATACCGTATTTTAACGATAAATTATACCTCTCTGGCCTACAGATTGATTCTTGGTACGGCGAAGCAGATGGATGAGGCGAATGATCATGCAGCGAATCGTATCCCTCCGGAACCTGGTCCGGAATCAAGTCAACATCTTCATGGAGCGGATGGAAGAAAACGCACCCATGCCAAACGACTTCGAAGAAAAAGCCGGCCACGCATTCCATAGAATCTTATGTATTAGCAACATCGCCCTGTGGGGAACCTATTGCTTTTTGTTTGTCCTGTTGGACATGTTTTCTGCCCTCACCTCTATTTTAATTCTGTGCATACTTTCTATCGCGCTTTGGCTTAATCACCGCTGGCTATACCACGTGTCGCGCTATCTGGTAGCGGCCGTCTACTGTGTGGTACTGGCCACTATATATTTTTACCACCTGCACGTGGGTTGGGGACTGACCGTCGCCGGTGCCGCCTGCGTCTCGGTATTGTTTGTCCCAAGCCGGCGGGCTGTACCGGTACTCTTTATTCTTGGGGCGAATGCTTTTTACATTGTCTATTTTATTGCCGCCAACCGTGCGGTGCTGAAAACGGATGCCCTCCACGTACAATCCACCAGCATGACAATGCTGCTGCTGGTCGCCGCCGGCGGATTGGTTCTGATGGCCATGCTCCAACTGCAGAAGGTCATACAAGACTACTTCGACAAGATCAATGAGATCCACCAAACCGTTACCAATCAAAACCAGGTGCTAAGCGAGCTGAACCTAACCCTCGATCACACCATTCGTGATCGCACGCACGAGGTAAACGAACAACTGCAAGAGCTGGCTGTACAAAAGGAAGAGCTCGAATCACAAAAGGAAGAGCTCGACGCCATCGTCGATGAGTTGAATAAACGCAATCAATATCTCGACGCGGTCGTCTTCGAGCTAAAGCAACGAAACTTCGAGCTCGACCAGATCATCTACCGGCTCTCCCACAACCTGCGCGGTCCTGTTACCAGCATCGCTGGCCTGATACACTTGATGCGCATTGACAATGAGCAGCGCGTCGTACCCGACTTCCTGCAACGCATTGACCAACAGATTTTGGCCATCGACGGCGTCCTGGGCTCGCTCAACGCATTTGCCGAGGTCATGGTCTCGGACGTCCAATCCACAGAGATCGAAGTCCCCCTGCTCTTACGCGACGCCATCGAAGGACTGTCGCACCTGGAAGGATACCGTTCTATGAAGATCCAAATTCAGTCCACATTGCCGGCAGGATACAGCATCCTCTCCGATCAACCCAAACTACGAACACTATTCCGGTGCCTGGCGTCCAACGCCATTACTTTCCGGCGTACCACGGGCGAAGCCAGCTCGCTGCAAATTACGCTGACGCTTCAAGGCAAATATCTGGCAATCGATTTTTGCGACAACGGTACCGGTATTGATGATTTTGTAAAAGACAAGATCTTCGACATGTTCTACCGCGGTTCCCATCTTTCCAAAGGCGCCGGCCTCGGCCTCTACATTGCCAAAGAAGTGGTGCGACGCCTGAAGGGATCCATTACCCTCAACAGCCACGCCAACGGCACAACTGTACACATATTGCTTCCCGCATAAATTCAATCGCCACAATATAGTTGTTGCTTTGACATTTTTCATGCGCGGATTTTTCCCGGCAAACGCATGGCGTCTTCGTGTAAAAATTAGTATCTTTCTTTACCCCATACATACGGTTATCCGATAATACCATTGCGTTTCTCACGGCACATGTACGTGTCGGAAGTTTTTTCAGTAAAAAACCTGATTGTTGTTCTCATGAAGATCACACTTGACAAAAAAATCCTGGCCGGATTTATTTTCTGCTGTAGCATTTTGCTGATCGTGGGCTTTATTTCCTTTCGGAATGGCGAGCAACTGGTCACCACCAACCAATGGGTGAGCCACACACACGAAGTGCTGTATGAGCTGGAACAGATCATGCTCGCCTCGACAGAGGCAGAGACCGGAGTCCGCGGTTTTATTATCACAGGGGAAGAAGACTATCTGACGCCCTTTACAGAATCGCGGTTGCAACTGCCCATACACATAGTACAAATGATGCAGTTCACGCAAGATAATCCATTGCAACGCCAAAACATCGCCCGGCTGGAGAAGCTTTCACAAGAACATATCAGTATTCTGGAAAAGTGCATTGCGAGTAGACGTGCGGGGCAGAGTGGTGCCGAAAATTCAGTAGCGAAAGGGGAAACCCGGCGGGTTCTCAATGAAATTCGGAGAGTCGTCCGCGCAATGCGGACCATCGAGCAGAATTTATTGGAGCAACGCAAACAAGCCAGCGATCACGACACCCGTCGCTTCAATTATTTGTTGTTGGTCCTGCTGGGCACGATCGTTACCGTACTCATAATTGTCTATGGTATCATCATGCGCAACCTCCTGGCGCTGCGCCGCGCCGAAACGGAAATGGCAGAAAAGAATTGGGTTCTCACCGGCACCGGTAGCTTGACAGAAGCTATGCAGGGCAACCTGGCACTTGCACCGTTGGCAAACGCTATCATTCAGCACCTGGCAACGTTCCTGAAAGCATCGATGGGTGCTGTGTACATTGCCGACGAATCACAGACAAATTTACATCAACAGGCTGTCTATGCTGTTGGACGAGTGGCGCCCGCCACGGTGGCCTTTGGTGAGGGCATTGTTGGCCAGGTGGCCGCTTCACGGAAGGAAATAATATTGACCGACGCTCCTGCTGAACACTTTATCTTAAATACAGCGTTTGGCACTGCGGCGCCTAAAAACATCATGGGGGTACCTGTGCTATTTGAACAGCGTATTGCAGGCGTTATTGTGTTGGGTACACTTGGCCATTTTACATCCGCCCAGCAGGATTATCTGCGTCTGTCCACCAATAGCATCGGTATCGCTGTCGAGTCGTCTATGGCCCGGACAAAGACCAACGAGTTATTGGAGGAGACTCAACGGCAGTCCGAAGAGCTGGAGGCCCAGCAGGAGGAACTGAGGCAATCAAACGAGGCCCTGCACGCCAAGACAGAACTACTCGAACGTTCTGAGATCGAGCTCCGCGCGCAACAGCAGGCGCTACAACAGATCAATGTGGAAGTAGAGGAAAAGGTCAATCAATTGGGCGAACAGAAGGAAAAACTGGAACAGGCAAAAGGCGAGATCGAGCGCAAAGCACTCGAGGTAGAAGTCAGTAGCCGCTATAAATCAGAATTCCTGGCAAACATGTCGCACGAATTGCGCACACCACTCAACAGCATCCTGATCTTGTCACAGCTATTGGCAGAAAACAAACACAAGCGCCTGGCCGAAAAGGATGTCGAGTTTGCACACAACATCCACACCTCGGGCGCCAGCCTGCTCAACCTGATCAACGAAATCCTCGACCTCTCCAAGATCGAAGCCGGGAAGATGGAGCTCGATATCGAGCCCGTAGCCATTAGCGCCATTACCGAAACAATCACGGTACTCTTCACCGAAATAGCCCGTAACAAAGATGTGACCTTCCGCACAACGATTGCCCCGGTTCTACAAAAAGCAACGATTATCACAGACCGCCAGCGTGTCGAGCAAATCTTACGGAACCTGTTGTCCAACGCGTTTAAGTTCACCCCAAAAAATGGAACCGTCGCCCTCTCCATCCAGGCCGAGAACAACAATGTCGTGTTTCAGGTAGCCGATACCGGCATCGGTATACCAAAGGATAAACAAGAAATTATATTTCAGGCATTCCAACAAGTGGATGGTTCCACCAAGCGCCAATACGGTGGCACGGGATTAGGGTTATCCATCAGCCGTGAACTGGCGCACGTATTGGGGGGCAGTATTCGCGTGGAAAGTACAGAAGGAAAAGGAAGCACATTTATCGTCTGCCTGCCATTGACGTTTAACGAAACCCTGAGTGTACCCACCGGCAAAGAGGTCATTGTCAAAGCCAGGGAGCTAGCGGTATCAGAAACCTCATCCACGCCAGAGTCGTCAGACACCACTCCCAATGACGATCGCACCCAACTGACAGAAGGCGACCGTGTGGTGTTGATCATCGAAGATGACGACAAGTTCTCACAGGTGTTACTCGGCTTTATCCGCGAGCGCGGATACAAAGGCATTATTGCTACACAAGGAAACGCCGGCGTGAGCTTTGCCCGCACCTACAAGCCGATAGCCATCCTACTTGATATCGGCCTGCCCGTCATGAACGGGTACGAGGTCCTGCGCCAGATCAAGAATGACCCTGCGCTGCGGCACATTCCGGTGCAGATCATTTCGGCGTATGACAAAAAACGCGAGGGCATGCTGCTCGGGGCATTTGACTATATGCACAAGCCGGTCTCCGTCGAAGACCTACACAAGGCCTTTGAACGTATTGAAAACTTCACCAGCAAAAAACTAAAGAAACTGCTCATTGTCGAAGACAACGTACAGCAAAACAACGCCATTCGGGAGTTAATCGGCAATGGCGATGTGAAGTCCTATTCAGCTTACCGTGGCACCGACGCGTATGACATGCTGGAGCATGAAGCGTTCGACTGCATCATTGTCGACCTCGGCCTGCCGGACATGACCGGCTTCGACCTGATGGAAAAAATACGGGCAAATGACCGGCTCAACAAGATTCCCATTGTAGTATATACAGGACGAGACCTGAAAAAAGAAGATACCCAACGCCTGGGCAAGCTGGCCGACACCGTGGTGCTGAAGACCGCGAACTCGCAAGAACGACTGCTCGACGAAACGATCCTGTTCCTGCACCGCGTGGAGGCCAAGCTGCCCCCCGACAAGCAAGACATCATCCGCCGTCTGCACCGCACCGATGAAGTACTGAAAGACAAAACCATCCTGCTCGTAGACGACGACATCCGGAATATATACTCCCTGACGAATGCCCTGGAAGATGAGAGCGTACATTGCCTCACAGCAGAGAATGGGCGCGTCGCACTCGAGGTGTTACAGGCAAATCCGTCGATCGACCTGGTCCTCATGGATATCATGATGCCCGAAATGGATGGTTACGAGACCACGATTGCAATCCGAAAGGACCCCGCATTCCAAAAGCTCCCCATCATTGCGCTCACGGCCAAGGCCATGAAGGGCGACAAGGAGAGATGCCTGACAGTGGGCATGTCAGATTATATTTCGAAACCTGTGGATGTTCCACAATTGTTGTCGCTTATGCGCGTATGGCTGTATAAATAATGGAAGCGCCGATGGATGCCACCACCCTCGATGACAAGGATTACAAAGAGCTGCTGGAAGCCGTTCGTTTTGTATACGGTTACGACTTTACAGAATATGCCGAATCTACCGTAAGGCGGCGGATTACGCATTTTATGAACACCCATCGCATCGGCACACCCACCGCCCTGGGCAAGATGTTGCTAAAAGACGAACCGTTATTTGAAGAATTTGTCCAGCATTTGTCCATTACGGTAACCGAGATGTTCCGCGATCCTTCCTTCTACAAAAAGCTGCGCGAGGCGGTCATGCCGCAACTGGCTACCTACCCGGTAATCAAGGTGTGGGTCGCCGGCTGTGCGACGGGGCAGGAAGCCTATTCGTTGGCAATCTTGTTAAAAGAAGCGGGCCTGCTGGAACGCTCGATCATCTACGCCACCGATATCAATCAGCGCTCGTTGCAGACAGCAAAAAAAGGCATTTACCCTTTGGATGGCATGAAAACATACACCCAAAATTACCTCGCCGCTGGCGGGCAAGGTGAGTTCTCCCGCTATTACGCTGCACATCACTCGGCCGTATTACTGGACCGCTCCCTGCGCGACAACATTGTGTTCTCCCCACACAACCTGGCGACAGACCGGTCCTTTAATGAGTTTCAGCTTATACTATGCCGCAATGTGATCATATATTTTAATCAACGCTTGCAAGAGAAAGTATTGCGCCTGCTCTATGACAGCCTTTGTCCCTTTGGCTACCTGGGCCTGGGCGACAAAGAATCGCTTTTCTTTAGCGACAAACGCATACACTTTGATGACATGGACCGCAAGGAAAAGATTTACCGCAAGATCAAATGACTATGAACCGTACGATGACCCTGCTGCTAATCGACGACAAGGCTACTAACCTCTTTGCCCTGGAACAGCTTCTCGAAAAACAAGACCGCGTTTTTCTTCAGGCTACTACCGGCCGCGAAGGTCTAAAGCTCGCGCTCGACCACGAGGTGGACCTGATCATTCTCGACGTACAAATGCCCGAAATGGACGGCTTTGAAGTCGCTCAAATCCTGAAGTCCAACAAACGCACAAAAGATATCCCCATCATTTTTGCTTCTGCCGAAAAGAAGGAGCGACAATCCATCATTCAAGGTTTTGAAGAAGGAGCTGTCGACTACTTACCCAAGCCACTTGACCCTGAACTTACGAAAGCGAAAGTATCAGTGCTCCTAAAGATCCAGTTACAGAACCGTGAACTACAGGAAAAGAACCTGGCCCTGCAACAGGCCGACGAGCACATCAATCTCCTCAATGTCGATCTTCAGAAAAACCTCCGCCAATTAGAGGCCGCCAACAAAGAGCTCGAATCGTTTTCCTACTCCGTATCACACGATCTTCGCTCACCCATACGGGCCATACTGGGATACGCCCGCATCGTCGAAGAAGAACAAGCCGGTAAGTTAAATGACGCGGCTGGCCGTGCGTTAAAGATCATACGAGATAATGCACAAAAAATGAATCGTATGATCGACGACCTGCTCTCCTTCTCCAAGCTTGGCAGGCAGGCCCTGCAGCGCCTATACGTCGACATGGACGCATTAGTGCGAACGGTGCTCTCCGATTTGCGCCAGCGTCTGCCCTATCAACCCGAGATCGCAGTGCACGATCTGCTGCCAGCGCACGCCGACACCGCGCTGCTGGCACACGTATGGACGAACCTAATCTCAAATGCGATGAAGTATTCGTCAAAAACGGCGCACCCACAGGTGGAGATCGGCGCGCAAGCGGGCAATAACGAAGTACAATACTATGTGAAGGATAATGGCGCTGGGTTCGACATGAAGTATGCTGACAAACTCTTCCAGGTATTTCAGCGACTACACAGAGCAGCCGACTTTGAAGGCACCGGCGTCGGCCTGGCCATCGTACAACGCATCGTTGTACGTCATGGCGGCCGTATTTGGGCCGAAGCAAAAGTCAACGAAGGGGCTACCTTTTATTTTACACTGCCCGTAGCGACGCCGCACGAGAGCTACGCGGATGTGACAAAACGGACTCCGCAAAGTATCGATACCCACTAATCAGGCAGCGCGGTTGACATACTGGTCCACGACGTCCAGGAATTTATTCATGTCCAGGGGCTTTTCCAGGTAATAGTCGACACCTGCCGCCTGTGCTTGCGCTTTGCTGTCGCTGCCCGAGATCATCACAATCGGCGTATGGCGCGCTTTCTCCTGATGTCGCAGATAGTCACAAATCACAAGTCCGTCAAATATGCCCATCTGCTTATCGAGTATAAACAGATCGGGTACTTCGTACATGTCATCGACAATCGTCGCGGCGTCCGGCAGCCCCAGTACTTCGTAACCCCGGCGCTGCAACAAGCGGCACAAGAGTACCAGCAGGTCCTGATCATCGTCGGCAATCAGGATACGTTTCTTTCGATTGGGTGTGGGTGTTGTATGTTGATTGCTGTGCGTTTCCATAACTCTCTTTAGTGTGTTCCAACCAATCATGTCCAAAACCTATGCCCGTCGCCTACATTCCGTCGTTGGCCCTGGGATTGTCGTTACCCGTATTATTGTGGAAAACGTGACGCAAAAAAGCCCATCCTTTCGAACGGGCTCCAGAGTATAGAAAACAACTACGACAGCATTCAACAGCCTTTGCCCATCAACACCACCGTCCCATCCGGCTGAATGTGATAGAACTGGCGACCGGTGGGGTCGAGACTCTTGCCCATATGGTCCAGCACACGTTGCCAGGTCAGGCCTTCATTCAAAAAAGCGGCCTGCACACGACAGCGTTTTAACGCCGCGGTCTCGATGATGATCCGTACGTCAAACCGTGCGCTGATGCGGGCCACAGCATCTTCTAAGCTCACGTCATTGAACTCAAACTGCTCCTCTTTCCAAAGCGTGGCCAGGTCTGCATCCGTATTGTGAATATCAAAGTGCACCAAGGGTCGCGCGACCACTATTTGCTGGTCAGGATATATACGACCGTAGATTTTACCCTGCTCGTCGCCCACCTGCACCAGGCCTCGCGTCACAGTAACACGCACGTTCCGGTTTTGAGGATACGCATTGATGCTAAAGGCCGTACCTAATACCTGGGTTATAGTACCCAGGCTATGGATGATGAACGGCTTCGCCGCGTCGTGGTGCACGTCAAAGAATGCCTCGCCCACCAGCGTAACTTCACGCTTTCCGTTCTCGCCAAAATTATCGTCGTATACAAGTCGCGTGTTTGTATTCAGCACAACGGTAGAGCCATCGGACAGTTGTACCCGACGTGTTTCTGCTGAGGATACAATATGTTCTGCCGGGAACCAGGCCTCACGCTGCTGCCAGCCATAAAACACGCCACCTGCCATCAACATCAGTACTACGGCAGCGGCTGCCAGCCAGCGCCATGTACGTTGGTCCTGATATTCATGATCGGGTAACCGGTTTCCGACGATATATCGAAAACATCGTTCTTTCACGCGCGCCAGCTCTTCTTCAGATTGTGCCAGCAAGTCAGGATTATCGATTCCGTCCAACGCTTTGCGCACGGTCTCCTCGTCTTGCCCCGGATCAATTGTACCGTCAATCCGGATTTGGTTGGCCGCCTGCGTAACCATGCGTTCTTCTTCCAGAAGAGCTCCGAGTGACGTGACGTCTTCAAACTCTTTAAAGTCCTCATCGAGTACATCGGCCATCATCTGTTCAATCTCACCTGCCGCTTGCAGACCTGTCACGCGCTTGCGTTCTTCGCCCGTAGCGGTGCGATCAAAAAAACGTTCCAGTAACTCACGTAGTGCACGGGTTTTCATACGTATCGGTTTTAGAGGCATGAGCACGGGCCAGCGGGAGGTGCATGCGTTCTCGCTACACGAGTCCCCGCGCGTATAATTTAAAGATCATTGACGAGAAACTGAGTATAAGAAAGTTCCAACAATAAATTTTGGGGAAGTTCTCCCCAATCTCATCTATTCTCCGTGTCAAGCCGTTGCAACTGCTCCAATCCGTTTCCAGAAAATAATCGTTCCGGTAAGACCACCATAAGGCTTCAACGCAAAGTTGGGTATAACACCCGTGCGATGGTACCCCAGCTTTTCATACAAGCCCGCAGCCCCTTCATCTTCTGCCGTGTCCAGCGTCAGCAACGTCCTCCCGTGCTGCACCGCCAGATGTTCCACCTCCTGCATCAGCATCTTTGCTATGCCTTGCCCACGGTAACGCACGCGCGTCATCATCTTGGCAATTTCACCCCGATGGGGTTGATTCGGTGGGCAATCCAGGTGAAGCGTAACGGTGGCCACCAGTGCCTCGCCGTCCCAGGCACCCAGTACAATCCGTTCGCCCCGGTCGGCCGCAGCCAGCGACTTATCCCAAAATAACCCGGCTTCCTCCCGGGAAAGCGGATGCATAAAGCTCACCGACCCGCCATGGGCAACGGTTTCGACCAGTAATTCTGCTAAAGCTGACACGACCAGCGGCTGGTGCGCCAGCGGAGTAATCGTAAAGGAAGACATGGCGTATACGTTATACCGTACCAAGGTAAACCGTATTACTTCAAAATGCTCCCGCTAACATAAATTTTTGTACGCATCCGGGAAACTCTAAACGCTATTTTTACTGAAAACAATATGAGCGGCAAAGAGACAAGAGTCCGCACTTAACTGAAGATATACCAATCTTTATTGGATAGTTGAGGTTGTAACTGTTCAGCAAAAGACGGACTCTTTGCCCTCACCTTCACATCGCTCTCACACTCACTCCCACGCTGATTCTAGTAGCAGGCCGTACCCGTCAACAAAATGGTACCGTCCTCCTGTTGTGTGTAGTGGATACCACTGAGCGACAACGTCAGTGCGTCCAGTACTTCCGTTAACGTGATCTGATCATTTAGGAATGTCGCTTGGATACGGCACTTCTTCAGCACTTCGTCGCCAAATACCACGTTTACCTGAAAACGCTTGTGCAAGATCTCGGCAGCTTCCGCCATGGTAGCATCATCAAAGATCAGAAACTTATCGGTCCATGCCTTTACCTCTTCAGCTTTCACCGCCTTGGCTTCAGACTGTCCGGATACCACATCAACTGCCAGCTCTTCGTCCGGCCGCACCTGTCCATATACTTTTTTGTCACCATCACTCACTTCTACCAATCCGCGGGTTACGGTAACTTTTACTTCTTTCTGGTCAGGGTACGCTTTGACATTGAACGCTGTACCCAGCACCTTAATGGCTACACCATTCGAGTGAATGATAAACGGTTTTTTCGGATCGTGCGCAATATCAAAATACGCCTCTCCTACCAATGACACCTCGCGGGTGCCACCTTCGCTAAAGCGGCCACTGTGGCGCAGCTCACTGCCTTCGTTCAAAATAATGGTGCTATTATCTTCCAGGCGCACAAACTTACGGCCGCGGTATACTTGCTCCGGCACAGCGGTCTCTTCCGCGCCCATCCGGGCATCGCCCTGCGTGCGAGGCCATTCCACAAACCATATCGCCGCAAAGATCACGGCGGCGGCACACGCCACCATCCACCACGACGTCCATTGTGAGCTACGTTTGTACGTAGGATCCAGGATCGTCTCCAGCATGTCACGTTTGACCCTTTGTGCACGGCGTTTTTCTTTCTCGCTCAGAATTACCTCTTGAAAATCAGGCGAGTCGAGGTGTTGCATTTGTTGGTTAAAAAGCTCTTCTCCCATCGCTTCGTCAATCTCCCCCGAGGCTAGCATCTTCAGTACCTGCTCCCGCTCTTCACGGGTCACTTCATTGTCCAGGTACCGCCTTACCAGGTCTCTCACTTCCGTCTTATCTTCCATTTTCTGAACTTTTCACTGGAGGACTCCTCCATTTGATACTTAAAAGATTGATAAACAGGGCCTTTTGCACCGTCTAGAACCTCCATAATCCTACCTTTAAAGAGTAGTTTCAGACCGCCAGGTATGAGAGTTTCCCTGGAAATATTTACCCCTCCGTTTGCGCCCCCGATAGCATCCCTCAATTCGGCCCAAAAACACACTTCCACCTTAAAAATACGGCCCACTGGCGAATATTCGTGATTTTTGGGGAAACTTTAGTTTCCCCACCGATCGCGTCGATAAATGATAAAAGGATTTAATGTACGATGCCGACCCGCAACGCCCGAAGACCTGAAATTCCCTGTAGATCTTCCACGTCAAAGTGCTCAATGCCTACATCCAACAACCGTTTAGCTTGTAACTGCCCAATGAAGTGACGGTACTCCTGTTCCTCGGCGTCGTTGGAACATACAATGGTCATAAACCCCGGCTGTGTAATCCGCTCATTTGTACCCTTGCGGTGAGCCTTGTCAATACGTTTCTTGACGATCTCAAAGCGAGCGTTATAGCTGCCGTCTACATCAAAGCGCTTTTCGTCCAGGCGGAAGCGTATCGACAACGTGCTGTGGTGTGCCAGCACCAGCGTTGTCACTTCCAGCGGCGTACGGAGCAGCGGTTTTACCTGGTGATATGCAGCCTCCATTTCGCATAGCACTTGCAGTTGCCACAATCGAAGCGCTTGCAACTTGCGTACATCAAACACCTGTTTCGGCGCAATGCAGGGGCCGATGTACAGATTATGCTCGACCCCATCGGTCTTAAAGCGCTCGTAGTAATGTGGAAAAAGGGTCTGCGCTTCCTTTTGCCGGCTGTCCAATATGCCCGCCACGGTATCGTTGATCATGGCAACTGTGTTCTCATACCGTCGGCGCCAGGCGTGGAAGCTACCTTGTGTCTTGTCTGTATCACGAAAGTATTGCTGTATAAACGGCAGGACTTCGGGCGCCGACAGCTCGCGCAGGCGCGGGTGAATATTTTCTTCCAGGTAAAGCTGAACGTATTGCTCCGTATCGGCCAGCAAGGTCCCATCCAGATCGCCCAGCAACGTCCGCACGGTCTGCCCCTCGGAAGTCAGCTCCGGCGCCTTGCCGGGACGATTGCCAATAGCGTCCAGCAGCAACACCAACGTCTGCAACTGCTGCTGCAAGTCGCGTTGAATACTGCTGTTGCGCGCCTCCGACGAGCCGCGAATGTCCAGCTGCCCATACAGCGGGTATACCTCGGGAAAGATAATTTCTTGCAGTTTATATTCTTTCCCAATCATTTGCGCATCGATATACCGCTCAGCCTCCTCCTGGAATTTCCAATGCACACTGCCGTGAATCGCCGTATATTTCTCCTGGATCACAGCCTGTACCTGATTCTGAAACTGGGCCACCAATCGTTCGACCGTATCCGTTAAGTACGGCAAAATAATGTCGAGCTTGTTGGCGTTGATGCTGTTGAGCCGGCGAGGTTTGGGGCATACTAATTCCAGTATACCGAGCAACTGACCATTCTTGGCAACGGGTGCCAAAATAAAGCTGTTCATGTTTCGGTATAACAGTCGGTCGGCAATGAGCCCCTCCGTTTGAGTGCCCTGAAACACCGTCGTGTCCGATGCCGCCACATATACATTCTCCTCAGCCAACGCCTGGTACACCGCTTCTCCCAGCACCGCGCGCGCATCCTCGTCCTGGCCTTCCGGCAACAGAAAGCTTTTCATTTGCTTGCCAAACGCGCACGGCGATAACAACCCGTCTTCAGGTGTATAGAGTGTAAAACCAATTTGCAGGTCGGGTATCCGGTAGATCGACCGGAAGATCGTCGCCGTGCTGTCCTGAAAGCCGGCGTGGTAAAGCCCCAACAGATTTTCCTTGAATGTCGACACCGCGCTCTCGACAGTTGCATCGAATAAGTTGAGGAGTGAAAAACCTCGTAACAACCAGGTTTGCGGTGGAAACTTTGCTTTCCACAACGCCAGGTCATGGTAGTTGTTCAACAGCAAGTCAATATCCTCCGGGGTGATCGGCAGCGAGTTTTCAGTAGGTACGACGTCCAGGAAATCGGCATTGGCCAGGATGCGGTAATGACGCATGACGCCGTCCGCGGCAGGAATGTCGTAGAACAACGGCGGACCAAAGTCCAGCTGTGTGCCATAATATTGATTAAGTATGATGCAGCAGCTCATGACATAAAACTGGTGCTCATCGAAGTCGCGGATGTAGGTCGAAAAGGATGGCCCCGCAGCATGCAGAATCTTGCGAAAGCGTTCGGTAAGATTGAAGAACACGTTGGAATAAGGCAGTCCTACCGCTTTGATCTCGTTTTGAGTGAGGGACTCGGGAAAGAGATCGTGCAATAACTCGCGGATCAGGCCCTCGTGCCGCTTCAATTGTTCCTCTTGCGTGATCCCCTCACGCAACTCCGGCGCCTCCGCGTTCACCCGGCGCAGCAGGTCTCCAGCCGCCGCAGCCGCCTCCGGATGTTGAGTGTCCTGCGCGGTCTTCTCAAGCTCTTCAATAACGCTATGAAAAGACAATTGCAACTTAAAGGGGGTACCGTCCGCGGGAAAATCGAGCATCATATGGTAAAGATAGCAATACTCAACGTTCGCCTGGGCCCGCAGGTTGTAACACAAACGCGACGCAGACAAAAAACACAAAAAAAATCGACGACCAGACTAAACTATCCAGGCTAGCGTCTATGTTAGCATTGCGTCATCTGAAGTAAAACCTGCGCTGCATGTCCACCCCAAAGCCGAAAGCCAAAAACAAAGTATCCATCGCCCATGTTTTCAAAACCATTGTCTGGCCACGCCGCAAGGCACTGGCCATTGGCCTGGTGTTGATCATCATTAGCCGTATGGCGGGACTTGTCCTGCCCGGCGCGACGAAATACCTCATGGACGACGTCATTGCCAAGCATGACCTGGAGATGTTGAAGTGGTTGCTTATCATTGTAACAGTCTCTATCACTGTGCAGTCGGTAACGTCTTTTGTCCTGACCAACCTGCTCAGCGTCGAGGCGCAACGACTCATTTCGGTGCTGCGCGCCAACGTGCAAAAACAAATCCTGCGGCTGCCCATCAGTTTCTTTGACAACACGAAATCGGGTGTACTAGTGTCGCGGATTATGACCGACGTCGAGGGCGTCCGTAACCTGGTAGGCACCGGCCTGGTACAAATGGTGGGGGGCATTCTGACCGCCGTGGTCTCCTTCGTGCTCTTGATAAAGATCAGTGCAGAGATGACGTTCTACGTGCTGGTGCCGGTCGCGATCTTTGGCTTTATTTCACTCAAAGCCTTTTCCTTAATACGCCCCATATTCCGCGAGCGCGGCAAGCTGAATGCCGATGTAACGGGCCGCCTGACAGAAACATTAAATGGCGTGCGGGTTATCAAAGGCTTTAATGCCGAAGCACAGGAAATCAAAACCTTCGAGAAAGGTGTAGAGTCACTTTTCGAAAACGTACGCAAGACCCTTACCTCCACCAGCCTCGTCACCAGCTCGGCTACGTTTCTCCTGGGTCTGGCCAGCGTTGGCATCATGGGCCTCAGCGGCTACCGTATCATTGAAGGCTCCATGACTCCCGGCGAGTTTCTCTCCTTCACGTTATTACTGGGCTTCATGATCGCCCCCATCGTACAGATGAGCAACATCGGCAGTCAGCTGACAGAGGCCTTTGCCGGACTTGACCGCACCGAGGAGATCATGAACATGGACCCCGAAGACGACGGCACGATCCGTACAGTTCAAATCGAACACATCACAGGCGACATCTCTTTCCGCAATGTATCCTTTGCCTATGAAGAAGGTAAAACGGTATTGAAAGATATCAGCTTTCATGCCCCGGCGGGCTCCGTGACAGCACTTGTCGGCACCTCCGGCTCTGGCAAGACCACGATTGCCGGCCTGGCCGCATCGTTCCTGAACCCCGCACAGGGCCAGGTGACCATCGACGGCATCGACCTGGCTACTGTCTCACTCAACAGCTATCGCAGCAACCTGGGCGTGGTATTACAAGATGATTTTCTTTTCGAAGGCACCATTCGCGAGAACATCCGCTTTCCCCGTCCCCAGGCGACGGACGAAGCACTATTGGGTGCCGCCAAAGCAGCACACGTGCTCGAATTTACAGACCGGTTTGAAGCCGGACTCGATACGGTGATCGGCGAGCGTGGCGTAAAGCTTTCGGGCGGACAGCGTCAGCGTGTAGCCATTGCCCGGGCCATCTTAGCCAACCCGCGCATCCTCATCCTCGACGAGGCCACGTCTAACCTCGACACAGAAAGCGAGTCACTCATCCAGGAAAGTCTGAAAAGCCTCATGAAAGGTCGTACGACGTTTGTCATTGCTCACCGCCTCAGTACCATTCGCCAGGCCGACCAGATCCTGGTCGTTGAGCATGGACAAATCGTGGAGCGCGGACGTCACGATGAGCTAATCGAAAAGAGTGGACGCTACTTCGACCTGTACACCTATCAGGCGCGGATCTAACCCGCCGCGGGTGGCTCCGGGTTGGGCTGGCCGGGGGTCTTCACGTCGTATATTTTGTATTTGGCAAACAGGCGATAGATCGCCAGGATCGCCTGGTGACGCGCCTTCATAAATTCCCGGGGCTCTTGATTGTCCGTCCAGAAAGCCACGTATAGCTTGATCTTTGGGTCGTCGATCGCTGAAAAGTATACCTCCACGTTACGAATTGATTCTCCTTCGCCCGGCTGCGCCAGCGTTTCACGGAGTTGCTGTTCGATAACGGCGATGTCGAATGTATTGACAACGGAAAATTCCAGCTCCACCCGGCGCTCCTGCGTCAGCGAGTAATTGATGATCGGTTTTTGAAAGATTTCTTTATTCGGAATGATCACGTGCAGACCGGCAAGCGTACGCAACGTTGTCGACCGCAGCCGTATCTCCTGAACAGTGCCCAGGAAGCCGTTGGTCTCCACGGTATGGCCAATCTCAAAAGGTTTTTTGAAAGCGATGAACGCGCCGGAAATAAAATTCGCAGTGAGATCCTGGAAGGCAAACCCCAGCGCCAGGCCGATGATGCCGACACCCGCCAGCAGCGACGACACCGTTTTCTCCAGCTGCATCACGTCGAGCGCTGTCATAATGCCGAAAATGATGACCAACGAGTACACAATACCGGCCACCAGGCTCGCCACCGACTCGCTCTTGGACATTCGCAGTACAAGGCGGTGAGCAAATTTTCGTATGAACCGGGCAATGAAAACAAATGCCGCCAACGCCAGGATAGCCAACACAAAATTGGGAAGCATTTGCACGAAATATACCCACCAGCGGGTAAGCTTCTCCTGAATCAGCGAGAAGCCGTGTTCTAGGTTGATCTCTTTTCCTTTCATGAGCGGGTTGTGTTTTGCCAGAGACCCTGAAAAATATGATGCCCGACCCGCGCTCAGGATTGCGGTTTACGGTACTTTATGCTTAAAACAATGACGGATACGTTAAGCAACGCTGAGGCGATGTTGGTCAGGATAATGGGAAGATCACTACGCAAAACGCCATAAGCGATCCAGAGCCCGAGGCCCAGCAGCAAGGTGAACAGGTAAAAGAGCGACAGCTGTTCGGCCCGTTTCTCCCGCATAATCTTGATCAACTGGGGCAAAAGGGATACCGCCGTGCATACGCCGGCGACAAGCCCGATTATCTGTATCCATGTTTCAGAAACCATACTGACAAACGTAGTAAAAAGAGTGCCCGAAGGTATGGTTCATCCGTTGAATGGCATACCCGGGAGTGAGTACACCTATACTTTCATCGGGTGTAATACATCGATGAGAAGCATACAGAGTAAAAATGTTTGAAGAAATCCGTTGATTTTTTCCTCAAGTGCCGAGATAATTAAGTACCTTTTCGGTACCTAAAAAATTACATTCACCGCTATGGCAAAAAAAGCAAAGAAAACTCCTAAGAAAGCTGCGAAGAAAACAGCGAAGAAAGCTGTCAAGAAAGCGGCGAAGGTAGCGAAGAAAGCTGCCAAGAAGGCCGTTAAGTCAGCAAAAAAAACCGCTAAGAAAGCTGCCGCTCCGGCGAAGAAAGCCGCTAAAAAGGTAGCGAAGGCAGTAAAGAAGACGGCGAAGAAAACAACGGCAACGGCAAAAAAGGCAGCGAAGAAAGTAACAACTTCCGCCAAGAAAGCCGCCCCCAAGAAAGCCGCTCCGAAAAAAGCAGCACCGAAGAAGGCCGCTAAAAAGCCGACCTTCTTGAGCAAGGTAGCAACGAAGGCAAAGGACATCACGAAGAATGTGACGGACACCGCAGCAGCCATTGGCAGCGCGGCAGCAGCCAAAGCTGTCGAAGTAAAAGACGCGATTGTCGAAACAGCAACCAACACCGTAGAGGCAATCCAGGAAAAAGTCGCCGACGCCAAGGAAGCTGTAGAGAATAAAAGCGACGAGCAGAAAAGTCTCTTCAACAGTTAATGGCTGCTCTTCCAGCGGTACAGAGAAGCGATGGTTATGGACTATCGCTTTTTTTATTTTTATACCAACCTGGGTAGGGCTACCCGCATTACCTTTGCCCCATGAACCGTATCCTTTTCTGCCACCTGCCCGTCATTGTTCTCTTCGCTGCCGTCGCCTGTAGCCGCCCGACTCCTTCCCTCGAAGGCCTGGACGCCGCCGCCTGGAAGGCCGACCGCCACGCCTGCCAGGGTATACGAGCCGCCGGCATTGCCGCCCTCCAGGAGCAGAAAAAAGGCTTCCTGGGCCTGAGCGAAATGCAGATCGTATCCGTCTTCGGCGCCCCCGATCGCAACGAGCTCTATAAACGCAACCAGAAATTCTACTACTACGACCTCCAGCCATCAACGGACTGCCCGCACGCCACCCTCGCTCCCCTCGCCCTCGTCATCCGCTTCAACGCCATGGGCCTCGCCAAAGAAATCAGCATCGAATAAGCTCTTCACGCTGGTTCCGACCCTGGCTTCGCCCGCACGACAGAAAAAAAATCTATTTTTTTTACCAAACGCATACCCAGGTAAAACAACGGTTTACCTAAAACTACTATCTTCATCTCACTCGTTTTAACCAACTCCCGTTGTGAAAAAACCGTTGCTACTCCTCCTCGTGGCGTGGTCATACCATGCTTACGCGCAAAGCTCCATCACCGATATCGGCGCCCGCGCCCAGGGCCTCGGATATACCGCCAGTTGCTTATTCGACGCCTGGTCTACCCTCAACAACCCAGCAGGCCTAGCCAAACAACGAAAGCCCATCGCGGCATGCACCTACGACGCCTTTGCCGGCTTCAGCCCGTTCAACCGCCTCGCAGCCGTCGTCGCCGTTCCGACAAACGCAGGCACGATCGGTGCCGGCGTATACCGCTTCGGCGACAATCTCTATAATGAGCACCTCCTCACAGCTGCCTTCGCCAACACCCTTGGTATCGCGTCCCTCGGCGGCCGCATACACTACATACAATACCACGCCGACGGCCTGGGCACACGCGGATTGATCAGCCTCAGCGCCGGCGGCATCACCCAGCTAACCCCTACGTTCCTCGTAGGAGCTTACATCAACAATTTATTTCAACCTACCGTAGACAGGGAAAACAACGAACAACTTCCCACGCGCCTCACCCTCGGTACTGGTATAACCCTTTCTGAAAATGTGCTGTGGACCGCCGAAGCTACCCAAGACCTGGGACATGCCACCACCTGGAAGACCGGCCTGGAATATACCGTACAGCAAACATTCATCTTTCGTGTAGGCGTTAACCTCGCCCCCGACGCCTACTTTGCTGGCATGGGCTTCCGACGGCAACGCTTTCTGCTGGACTATGCCTTTCAACACCTGCCGGGCCTCGGCACGCGCCACCAGGCGGCTGTGGGGTATTATCTTTCTCAACCGACAACGCCGTGAGACCCATCGTTCTCATTGTATACATCACTGCCGCCACAACAACTGTCGCCCAGGAATACCCACGTCCGGAAATCACGGCGGAGCAACTGGCAGAAGACCTCGCCGGTATACCTTCTACAGATGAAGCCGCGGAAGCTATCGAAGAAAACATCGTACAATTAATATCACTCCCCACAGACCTCAATACCGCCACCGGCGACGACCTGATGGCCTATGGCATTCTTTCACCGCAGCAAATACAAGACTTGCTTACATACCGTACCCAACATGGAGACTTTCTCTCGATCTACGAGCTGCAAGCCGTCCCCGGCTTCGATCTTCCAACCCTCCATCACCTGGCACGCTATCTCCACGTTGCCCACCCTGCTGTTACGCCGGCCCTCACACCACGCGAGGCGCTGCGCCAGCAGGAAAGTTATATCCTGATGCGCTATGAGCAGGTGCTGGAAACCCGCAACGGCTTTCGCGACGACACGCCGCCCGACCAACAATTTCGGGGTGGCGCTGCGCGCCGTTCCCTACGCGTTCGTACAGTCCGTAAAGGCAACGTCCGCGCCGGTCTGTTGGCCGAGAACGACCCCGGTGAATCGCTTCACTGGCACCCTGAAAACAGGCAATACGGGCCGGATCAGCTATCGGGCTACCTCCAGCTACAACGTCGGGGTCGTTTGCAACAGCTCATGCTGGGCGATTACCAATTCCACTTCGGACAAGGCCTGTTGGCCGGCGGTGGCTTCAACCCCGGCCGTGGCGCCGAGACCGTCACCACCGTGCAACGTAACGCCGGTGGCCTGCGGCCCTACACCTCCGCGCAGGAAACAGGCTTTCTTCGTGGTCTGGCCGCCACCCTGGCCATATATCCGCACACTACGGCAACCACATTCTTTAGCCGGGCGCCACGCGACGGCAACCTGACTGACACGGCAACCACGTCCCTTCCCACCACCGGTCTACACCGCAACACACGTGAGCTTACCACACGATACGCCTTGCTGCAAACAACTGGCGGCACGTCCGTACGGTATCAGCGCGGCCGGCTCGACGCAGGCGCGTTGTATACCTATACGCATTTCAGCCTGCCCGTCACACGTGTCGCCACACCCTATAATCAATCCTATTTCACCGGTTCTCACTACCAAAACGTTAGCCTCCACCTGCGCTACATCTATACTCACCTGGCCGCTTTTGCCGAGGTAGCCAGTTCCTTCCCGGGTGGTCTGGCCCACGTAGCAGGCATGCTCGTCAGCCTCACCCCCGCCCTGGACGTAGCAATAGCCCACCGCCGCTACGCCCCTGATTATTATACGCTACAGGGGAATGCATTTGGTCAAAGCAGTCAGCCACGCAATGAAAACGGCCTCTATATCGGGTGGAAATACCGCTTCAACCGACGCGTCTCTGCCAGCGGATATATGGATTTCTTTAGGTTCCCCTCCCCCCGCTACCGCAGCTATACTCCCGCCAATGGACACGAGTGGTGTATTCGCATCACCCTTCAGCCCGTCAAAACCACCACGCTCTTTGCACAGCTTCGCGAAGAGGTAAATACCCGCAATCTCTCCGCGTTGGATACCAACCTATACAACACATTCGCCGGCACGAAACGAAATTATATACTGGCCTGCGACTATGCCGTCACCCGCACGCTACGCCTCAAAACCCGCCTGCAGGGCAGTCGTTATTCATTCACCGGTACCACCCATGGCATTGCCATGGCCCAGGATGTGCGCCTGGACTGCGGACCGCTCACCATCACCGCCCGCTACGCGCTCTTCAACACCGACGACTATGACAACCGGCAATACCTCTACGAAAACGACGTATGGCTTGCCTCCGCGGTACCGGTATACGACGGGCAAGGCGTCCGCCAGGTATTGCTGATCGAATATACCTTCACCCGATACCTGCGCGCCTGGCTGCGCTATGCACATACGCGCTACACCGATCGTGACGAGATCGGCGCCGGCCTGGACGCCACCAAAGGCCCGAATCGCAACGAGATCAAAGTCCAGCTAGCCGTGACATTCTGATGAACCTTTGGTTCCCGGCCGCGTATATTCGGGGCAATGGTACACGACAATCTTTTAAACCTCGCCAAACGCGTCCGAAGCATTGCCGACGTGGGCTTATTGTACAGCGGTCACAATCCCTACGACAAAGAACGATACGAAGAGCTCCAGGCCATTGCCCTGGAGCTGATGCACGAGATTACCAGCACACCGATACCCACACTGCGCGAAGCTTTCCCTGCTGTCCGCGACTATCCCACCGCCAAAGTCGATATCCGTGGACTGACCCTTTCTCCCAAAGGCGAAGTATTGCTCGTAAAAGAAAGCGCCGACGGCCGCTGGTCACTGCCAGGTGGCTGGGCCGATATCGGCTACACGCCAAAGGAAACAGTGGTAAAAGAATTTCGGGAAGAGACCGGCTTCGAAGTGATACCCGTCAGGTTGCTGGCCGTGTTCGACAAGAAGATGCACCCGCATCCGCCACAAGCACACTATGTCTATAAAATGGTATTTCTTTGTCAAATCACCGGCGGCGCAATACGCCAGGCATTCGACGTACAGGACGTCAATTTTTTTGCGCCAACAAACCTACCGGCTGAATTTTCAGAGGACAGAATTCTTCGGCAACAGATAGAGCTGCTGATAAAAATAGCAAAGGATGAAACAGCGCTGCCGTATTGTGATTAAGCAGGCACGGCTGGCGGAAGGCTAGCCGATCTCGATCACGACGTCGTCTGTCAGCGGGTGGCCTACGCAGGTAAGCACATAGCCTTCTGCACGCTCCGACTGCGACAACCCTTCTTCTTCGTCGAGCTTCACTTTGCCTGACAGCGCCTTACCGCGGCATGCCGTGCAGAGACCGCTCTGGCATGAGTACGGCAAGTCGATACCCTGATCGAGGGCCGATTGCAGAATGGTGTCTTGCGGAGCAACGCTTACTTTAAACTCCTGGTTATCGTAGCGAATCGTCACCTCGCGGGTTTTGCTTCCTTCGCTCCCGGGGGTCGGTACAACTTCACTTTGTTTATCGAGTACGCCTTGTACAAAGCTTTCCTTGAAGATTTTATCCTTGGCAATGGCATGGTCGTGCAGCAACGCTTCGACATTTTTCATCATGCCCTCCGGACCGCACATCAGGTACAGGGTCTTGTCGGCACCCCACGAAGGAATGCGTTCAAACAGCTTCACCAGCATTTCGCGGTTCAGCAGGCCGGAATAGCCCGTCCAGTTCATCGGAGCAGTATCCAGCACGTGAACGACCTGTAACCGGCCTTCGTAGCGCTCTTCCAACCGCTCCAGTTCAGCTCGAAAAATGATGCTATCATGGTCGCGATTGCAGTAGATCAGCGACACAATGCTCTCAGGCTCCTGGGTCAATGTGCTTTTTACAATCGACATCATGGGGGTAATGCCCGAACCGCCGGAGAACAGCACCAGGTGGCGTTTGCGTTGAGCATCAAACTCCGTCGTAAACTGACCCATAGGCTCCATGACGCGCAGCGTTTGGCCCACTCGCAGCGTATCGGGCAGCCAGTTCGACATCAGGCCCTTGTCTACCCGTTTTACCGTGACAGCCAGGTCCTGATCAACAAAGGGCGACGAGCACAACGAATACGCACGTCGTACTTCTTTGCCATTTACCGGTGCAATAAGTGTTAAAAACTGCCCTGATTTGTAAACTATGGGCTCGCCTGCAGGTTGCTCAAATACTATCGTGACCGCGTCGCGAGTTTCCTGAACAATATTTTTAATGCGAAGGTCGTAATAACGTGGCCCGGCATGGTGCTCTTCTTTTTTTACGGTCTTCGGCTCCTCTTTCTTATCCTTCTTAAAAAAACTGAATGCCATGGTCTGTCGCTTTCTGGTAAAATAAAGGTATTGGGCTATACCCGGGTTAAAACCGCGCCCGCCCGTATTAAACGGGCATATTCACGGTGCCAGCGCAAAAATAAGGAGGAAAAGCTTAATTTTGGTCTTTAATTATTGAACCGTGCAATTAAATCCGCTCACTGCCATCTCTCCTGTCGATGGACGCTATTTCGAAACTGTAAAACCCCTCACTCCCTACTTCTCCGAGTTCGGCCTTATGCGCTACCGCGTACAGGTAGAGATCGAATACCTCATTTCACTCTCCGCAACAATTGGTGAGCTGGAAGACTTCCCGGTCCACATGCTGTCGGACATCCGCAAGATCTACAAGAACTTTACGGAGTTCCACGCCATCGATATCAAGGAGATTGAAAAGACGACCAACCACGACGTGAAAGCCGTGGAATATTTTATCAAGAAGCAATTTGAGAACTTAAAGCTTCAGGACTTCCAGGAGTTTATACACTTCGGTCTTACCTCACAAGATGTCAACAACACCGCCGTCCCCCTGTTGCTCAAAGACTTCCTCGAGCGCGAATACCTGCCTGTACTGACCATGGTACAAAATCGGCTGTATGCCCTGGCCAAAGAATGGCAAGACATTCCGATGCTGGCCTTTACCCACGGCCAGCCTGCCTCCCCTACCCGCCTGGGCAAAGAGATTTTGGTATTTGCCGTGCGCCTGGAGAAACAGATCGCCCAGCTCAAAACGGTGCCCCATGCTGCCAAGTTTGGCGGTGCTACCGGTAATTTTAATGCGCATGCCGTGGCGTATCCCAGCGTAGACTGGAACAAGTTTGCAGAAGAGTTCTGCCACCACCTGGGGCTGGTACGCAGCTACCCCACCACGCAGATCGAGCACTACGACAACATGGCTGCGCTGTTTGACAACCTCAAACGCATCAACACCATCCTCATTGACTTCTGCCGCGACACCTGGCAGTATATCTCCATGGGGTATTTCAAGCAAAAGATCAAAGACGGCGAAGTGGGCTCATCGGCCATGCCACACAAAGTAAACCCCATCGACTTCGAAAACGCCGAAGGAAACCTGGGCTATGCCAGTGCCATCTTTGAATATCTCTCCGGAAAGCTTCCTATTTCGCGTCTGCAGCGCGACCTGACGGACTCCACGGTCCTTCGTAACGTCGGTGTGCCGCTGGCGCATACTTACATCGCACTCCAATCCATTCTCAAAGGACTGGGAAAGGTGCAGCTCAACCAGGCTGCCATCGACCACGACCTGAACGAAAACTGGGCGGTGATCGCAGAAGCAATCCAAACGGTGCTGCGCCGCGAAGGATATCCTAAACCTTACGAAGCACTGAAAGCATTGACCCGCAAAAACGAGAAGGTAACACAGGAGAGCATCGCCCAATTCATCGACAGTCTTGACATCAAGCCCGCCGTTAAGACCATGCTCAAGCAAATCACGCCGTTCAACTACATCGGCATCTGAAAACAGTGTGAAAGTGAGAGCGAAGATACTCGCACTGTTTTTCTTCGCTCTCACACGCACACTCGCTCTCCTATGGAGTCTGCCCTTCTTCTTTAAACAATAACTCTTTCCTATAGAAGTCGTACAGCGTTAGCCGGCGTAGATCGTAGTAGGCCACCCAGAATGATTTTAACGCCTGCAGGTAGCTGCGCTTAGCATCGTCTTTTTCGGTCAGCGCAATGTTCAGGTTGGTGATATCAATTTTACCAATGAGGTAACGATTCTGCGCCACGTTATACCGCTGTGCCGCGACGTCATCTGACTTGTGGGTAATCTCAATTTGCAACCGCAGCATCTCGAACTTCCGCACCTGTGTAATAACCGTCTGCTCAAAATCTACTTCATCTTGCGAAATGACATAGTCGCTAAGCTTCTTATTCGCCAGCGCCGTGCGCATGCGGGCCTTGTTACGTCCCCAATCCAGAATGGGTACATTGAGCGTCAGGTTGAACTGCTGCATTTGCTCAGGTCGCGTATAGATATCGTTCAGCACAATACCATTGTTGTTTAACCCGTACGTTGCGCTAAGCTTGGTCTGAAAACGTTGCCCGCGTGCCTGGGCCACATCGCGCTCGGCCTCCAGGCGCCGTCGCTCAAACGCTATAAACGCAGATCTGTTCTTGCGGGCATAGTTCAGCGCGTCTTCGACCGACACCTCAAACTGAGGGATCATCTCGGGCAATAGCAGGTCGTATGACTCGCTCTCCCGTAAGCCCATATACGAGCGAAGCTCCAGCCGCGCCGTCTCCAGGTCCAGGCTCGCCTGGGCCACATCCTGTCGCGAACGCAACAGCTGTAGCTCTACCTGCAACAGTTTATCCTGGGAGGTGGTACCGATGTTATACCGGCCTTGCTCGATCTTATAGATCGTGTCATTATTCGCCAGGTTGAACCGGGCAATCTGCACCCCTATCTGTGACTGTAGCACGTTAAAGAACATCTCCACGGCCTGGCTCGCCACGAGTTCCATCTGCTCCACGTACTCGCGTCGTGATTCTTCATAGCGCAACGGCTCGGTCTTGCGGTCCCACCGCATCTGGTTGAAGCTAAAGATCGGTTGATCGAGGCTGATGTTAAAAACGTTGCCCGTCCATTGCTCTGACAAGGCATTGAGGTGGTAGTCTTTAAAGTATCCCAGGCTGGTATTCGCCGAGAGCGTGCCCCCCGTCCAGGGCAAGGGTTGGAACAACCCCATGCTGAGGCTGTTGTTCGTCTGCTCCACGGGAATATACCGATAGGTACCGTCTTCCTGAATGATCTGCGATACCTTCTTATAGTAGTTCGGCAAGCTGCCGTCCAGCGACAGCTGCGGGTTGAAGCTTGTGCGATACACGCGGTATTGCCAGTAGCTGGTCTCGAGACGTGTGTCGGCCTGCTTGGCCACAGGCGATTGTGCCTTCGACCGGGTGATGATCTCGTCCAGGGTATAGGCATTTTGGGCGTAGCTGCCAGGAAGTACAAATCCTATCAGAAGGGCGAACAGGCAAAACGTTTGTTTATTCATAGCGCAAAGAAGCAATAGGGTCCTGGCTGGCGGCCTTCCGTGCCGGGGCGATACCAAAGACCAACCCGACGGTCGCTGCCACACCAAAAGACAGTACAATAGATGCAAAACTGATAACGGTTGGGATGTCCGCAAACTCGGAAACCAGATAAGCCAGTGAAATGCCCAGAATCACCCCCAACACTCCCCCCGCCACACTGATCATAACGGCCTCAAATAAAAACTGCTGGATAACATCACTCTTCTTGGCGCCGATGGACAGCCGCAGGCCAATCTCCTTGATGCGCTCCAATACCGACGCCAGCATAATGTTCATAATACCAATCCCCCCTACCAACAACGATATACCGGCAATGGCGCCCAACACGTAATTAAAAATATCATTCGTACGCTGTTGTTGTTTCAGCAGCAATTCCGGAATCTCCACCTCGTAGTCGACAACATCGTAATGCCGGCGCTTCAGCATCCGCGCCAGTATATCCGCTGTGGGACCTAACAGACGCGTATCCTCCACCTGCACCACCAGGCGGTCGAGCTGGTGATAGTTTTTCCGTTCCAAGCGCGTGGCTTCGTCTTCGTTGTCCGTCGCGGCAACGACCATACCGGCACTCCGAAACATGTCGCGCTGCTGCATGCTCGGCGTCACCCGGTCGCGGTTCTTAAACCGTATCAGTACGGACTGCAGCGGCGCATAGATGTCCATGTTGAAGTCACGAATCCCCAGCTTGCGCAGGCTGGCCTCCGACACCGCGCGCTCGCGTAGTACGCCCACTATCGTCAGCCACTGGTCGCCCACCTTAATGCGTTTACCAAGGGCGTTTTCGGTGGGGAAGAACCGCGCCTTGATAGAATACCCGACAACGCACACCGCAGCACCGCTGATGCGGTCGTCAGCATTAAACATCTTTCCTTCTCCCAACTCCAGGTTGTACACGTTGAAATAGGCCGGCTCCACCCCGACCAGCTTTGCCGAGCGCCGTACACCATCGCGAATCACATGGGTATCGAGAATGATCTCCGGACTTAAAATGGTAATCCCCGGCACATTTTGCTCAATGTTGCGGACGTCGCGGACGGTAAGACCAGGTGAGAACTTTCGTTTGTCTTGCTTCCCCTGCGTTTCTACTTTTTCTTCCTTTTGCTCGACGATGGGGCGTATCACGATGTTGTTGACGCCCACAAGTTTGATCTGCGCTAAGATCTCCTGCTGCGCACCATTGCCAATCGCCAGCATGGCGATCACAGCGGCTACGCCAAAGATAATCCCCAACGCCGTCAGCAGCGAGCGTACCTTGTTGGTCAGCACGGCACCAATCGCGACATATAGGTTAGCAAGGACCCTGGGCGGAATCTGGAACATACACAAGGGGTTAAGGTTATATTACTGACGATCGCTCGGCGCTTCAGACGGTACACCCGCTTGTCGACGATCCAGGGTGCCTGGATTCCGACGGCGCTTGCCTTCCATTTCCTTCAACAGCAAGATCGACTCGCCCTCCATACCGGCAGGCACCGACAGAAACACGGGCGCATTGCGCGGAAGTCCGGCGAGTACCACTGCGTCGTTGGAGTTTGTCGCACCGATCATGACCTCCTGCTTGATAGTACGCATACCGTCGCGGGTAAAGACAAACGTAATCGTATCGGCCTGACTATGCAGGCATTCCAGCGGTATATACAATACACTGTCCAATACATGGGCGACGATGCGATTGCTCGTGGTCATCGCCGGCCGCAACGCCGGGTCCGTGCCGCTGATCTCCACGCTCACTTCAAAGACCCGGGCATCGGAGTTCGGACGCTGCTCACCCACATTGGCAACACGCATCACAGTACCCTTCAGTCTTTTATCCGGATACGCATCCAACCCGATCTCTACCGACTGGCCCGCCTTCACCTTCCGTACGTCCACTTCGTTGACATACGTCTTCGACATCATCGTCGTCAGGTCGGGCAGTTTCGCCACAGACGGTTCCCACATATTGATCTGCGAGCCGGCACGAATCGGCTTGCCGTCCCATCCCTTCTCATAGATTACCATACCGTCTTCCGGAGCAATAACTTCGAAAGCTTGCATCATGGTCATCATGTCGCTGAATTCATTTTGCAACTTGCGCATCTCAGCGCCCATCTGCCGCATCTTTTCGACGCTCTGCCGGCGTTTGATTTTATAGTTCTCCTGGGCTTGTATATACGCCCGCTCGGCCTTGTCCAGGGCGATCTCATTTTGCTTAATAGTAGCCGGTGGTTCGTATTTGGATTGGTTCAGCACGATCTGCCGCTCTTCGCGATCGTACCGCAAGTTGACCAGCTCGTCGCGGGCCTGTTGCAGGGTAAGGGCTGTATCCAGTTGCTGTTGCACATATTGCGAACTGGCCTTCTCCACCTCAATCTGCTTTTCCCCATAACGTTTTTGAAACTCCGAGCGGTCCAGCGTGGCCACCCAGTCGCCCTTCTTCAGCACAGTGCCTTCTTCAATAATGTCCTGTACGGTAATGTTCCAGATATTAAAATCACGCAGCCGGGTGGGCCCCAATATTTTGACAGAGTTCTTGGCTTCCAGCTCACCGGTCGTTTCGATCTCGATGCGGAAGGTGCCTTGTTTAACATTCACGATGACATCGGCACCGCGTTGGCTCGACTTGCGGAAAAAAAAGAAACCTGCGGCCAATACGACGGCGGTAACTATACCTCCGACGATCAATAGTTTTTTGTTCATGGATCTCTAGCGACGGTTATTACAACTACGTAACAAACAATAACGGTCTTTTGCTGCAACTGGATACCTTTACTGCGACGGACGAAAGTTAATCAATTCCGTGCAGAGTCCCAGCGCGAGACGGCGGTTACGTTGGATAGTCCGTGAACCGAAGCCCGATGGAGAGAAAACGTTAAAAACGGTAGGTTATGTTACTGAATGCTTCCTTTTTTCAGTATAAATTTCCCCAAAGCTACATCTTTTGTAATCTTGCCCGCCTGGTATTCTTTTAAAACACTCCCCTTAATCGACACTTCCAGGGATGCGGGTATACCGCAATCAGGACATGGAGTGATGTTTACCTTAAAAATCAACGACTCGTCATTGCCCAACGCTTTCACTGTTCGTCCATATTCTAAAATATTCTCTTTCAGTTCCTCCTCAAAGCGTGGGTATAGCTCCGCTACTTTTTTGTTGCGGGTCGGCAGGTCCACATCTTCCAGGCCCAGGGTGGGTACGTCAAAGCTGGTATAGCTGCGCTGGGTTGTGCTCAATGTTTGCATGTAGTACACCACGCCGAAGTCCCGCAGCCGGTCGAAATATACCTGCTGTTCAACAAAGTAAGTCTTGGCCAGGTCCACACGGTACAACCGGGTAAAAATGCTTGACAGCAGCTCCAGGTCGGGCTCGACGGAACGCACCACTTCAGCATTGATCACCTTAATTTTATCCAACGCTTGCTGGCGCGTGCCTTTACCCTGTTTGTGCGACACCATATCACTCTTCGTGGCTTCCACCGACACATAGGCCACTGGCTGAGCCCCAAAGTACTGCCCCGCCAACGTGCGTGGCTGGTTGCCCTGGTTGGTTACAATAATCTTTTCTGAAGCCGGCAGCTGCGTAAAAATGTCGCCAAAATCCGCCATAAAGATCTTGGCTGCATCGATGATGCGTTGCGTATAGGCCGCCCGGGCACTGTCCAGGTCGGAGCGGCGCTGGCGCGTCTTCGCATCTTCCAGCTTCATCACCTCTTTCGAGTCGCGTGTCGTCTCTGTCAGCGCCGGCACGCTGGGGGTAGTATAGTTGCGTGACCGCACCGTCATCGCCGGCTCGGAATAAATCCCGCTGGCACCACCTCCCATCAGCACGATGGGCAGCACGTAGCTGGATGGCATGGAGAACGTAAGGCCGTAACCCGACTGATAGCTGACCGACAGCTCCAGCGGCACGTAGGTCCGTTCATCAAATTGTTGTTTGATGAGCGTAGCCAAAATATTCTGGGCCAATTCCACTTCGCGACGCAGTTGGTTTTCATCCATCGGCTTCACATCGCTTGCATGAGAAATTTTTTCCTTTTGTGCTGAGACGCTGGCGATGCCCCATACGAGCGCCAGGACTGTACAGGCCATACGGCCGTGGAAAAACCAGGAAGAACGTGTACGGTTGAGAGGTTGTGACTTCATGATAATGCTTCGGATATTCGTAGTCGTACGGTTAATATTTTGTTTGCACTGCTACCGCCGGGTTGCCCTGACCGTTGGGGCCGCCCACCGAGGTAATAATGCTGGAAAGTATCTGCTCGGTTTCCTGCTGGAAGACACCCGTATTCTGCTCCAATGCATAGAGGCGGCTTTGTACCACTTGCAGGTCGCTGGTGCGTTGCTGTTGCAGGTATTTTGAAAAGTCTACCAACAGGTTTTCAATATAGTCCTTTTGCTGCGTGGCCGAGAGCTGGAAATAGTCTTTGACGACGCGCTGATTCTCGGTTTGCACCTGGGCAATAAAATCCTGGACTTGCTGCTGCGAGGCCGTGGACGCTTCTTTCACCAGGTCGTTAATCCGGCCCGAGTTGCTCGCCAGGCTGCGGCGAATGGACGCATTCAATTCGTGCTGGTTCTCCTGCCAGCTGGCCTGCAGCGTCTGTGTGTTCCGGGTCAGCGACGCATCGATCATCTGCTGCACTTCGTTGGCCGAAAGGGCGGGTGCGGTCGCTGCGGGCGCCGGTGCAACGGCCGGGGCCGACGCCGGTGGACCAAAGCTGATGCGGAACTCGTTGCCCGAAAAACCTGCTTGCAAGCCGGTCAGCCGGCCCGCCAGCATGAGAATAAGTACGGAAGCCGCGATACCGGCCACCACGCGCAATGCTGGTGTATTCCACACAATGCGCGGCGCACTGTCACCAAACACAATGGGCGGTGCAATTACTTCTTTATCCTCCACGGTGCCCATCAGTTGACGCAAGTGCCGGTAGTTCTCCAGCTCCTGGCGGGCCTCGGGGTTCGTCCGGATATATTCATCCATGCGAGCTTTCTCTGCAGCCTCCAGCTCGTCGTAGAGGTATGCCATCCAGGCATGCTGATCGGGTTTATAGCTCATAGCCAATCGTGTCTTTTGTAATTTTTTTTCGCTCCAGGATCTTCTTCAATCCATCCAGCCCATAGTACATCCGCGATTTCACCGTGTTCTCTGAAATGTTGAGCACCTCGGCAATCTCACGGAATTTTAACCCTTCGTATTCCTTCATGATCACCACCTCGCGTTGTTCGTCGCTCAGCTCGCACAACGCTTGCTGCAGAATATCCGACAGCTCGGTGTGGCGGTACTGGCTCTCCGGGTTGGCAAACCGCTGTAATGTCGACTCCCATACGGGCGAATCTTCGGCTTCACGATTCCAGACCACATCAAACGAGAGTGACCGGTTGCCCTTATTGCGTCGTGCCTCCTCGCGGCAGTAGTTCACGGCAATCTTGTATAGCCAGGATTTAAAGCGGGCAATATCTTGCAGGCCGGCCAGGTTCTTACACATGGAGATAAACGTCTTCTGCGAAACCTCCATCGCCAGGTCGTGGTCCAGGAAGAATTTGTAGCAAAAGTTATAGATGCGTTTATACCACAGTTGCACCAGCTTGCCTTGGGCATGCTGATCTCCTTGTCGCGCCCGGACTATCAGGTCGTCAGTATGCATGGTGGCAATCGCTGGTAAAGTTTCGGCCATGTCGTCTTGTTCCGGTTTAGGTAGCAGCAGCCTTCCGCGTTCCGGCGGCAGCGGCTTGCCGCATTCCCGATGTAAAGATGGGGCTTCCCGCCAAAAAGTTTTAGTTCTCGTAAAAATTCAGCTCCCGACTTATCCTATCTTGCGGCCGCATGAAAAAAGTTATTTCCTGGCTGATCCGCTTCGTTCCCCGCAAGTATTTGCAACGGGTTGGCGGTTTTGGTCTGAAGGTGGTCGGCCTGTTCTACCGCGGTTCCGCCGTTACCTGCCCGGTTTGCAGTACCTCCTACCGCACGTTTTTGCCCTACGGCCGCATAAAGCCCCGCCCGAATGCACTGTGCCCGCAATGCCTGTCGTTGGAGCGCCACCGCCTCATCTGGCTGTACCTGCAAGAAAAAACCGCCTTTTTCACCGCCCCCCTCCGGGTGCTGCACATCGCCCCCGAGGCCTGTTTTATTCCCCGGTTCGAAAAGCTGCACGGCGACCGCTACATCACCGGCGACATCGAGTCGCCGCTGGCCAAGGTGAAAATGGATATCCATGCCATTCCTTTTCCCGAAAAAACCTTTGATGCCGTGCTCTGCAACCATGTACTGGAGCACGTGCACGACGATATCCAGGCCATGCGCGAAATTTGCCGCGTGCTGAAACCGGGCGGCTTTTCCATCATGCAGGTACCGTTGTTTGCCCCCATGGGCGACGTCACCATCGAAGACACGACAATCACCGACCCGCGCGAGCGTGAGCGACTGTTCGGCCAGGACGACCACGTTCGCAAATACGGCCGCGACTATTCCCGCCGCATCGAGCGTGCCGGCCTGCGTGCTGTCGAAGACAATTTTGTAAACACGCTCTCCCGCGAGAAACAAAAGGCCTATGGCCTGGTGCCGGGAGAAATCATCTATACAGGTTTCAAGCCCTAACGTTATGGACGCCGGAATATTACTCATCCATTGCCCCGACCGCCCCGGATTGATTTACGCCATCACCCAGGTGATCTACCGCCACCAACTTAACATCCTGGGCAACGGCGAGTTTGTCGAGCGCACCTATAACCACTTCTTTATGCGCACCGAGTTCTCGGGCGTTGTAGAAGAAACCATCTTTTTACAACAACTGCGGGAGATACTCCCGTCGGATGCGTTTATCAAACTAACGGCACGCAGCAAACGGGACATCGTCATTCTGGCTACCAAAGAGCATCACTGCCTCAGCGACCTGCTCATCCGCCATACCTTTCAAGAGCTCAACGCCAATATCCTCTGCGTAATCAGCAACCACCAAAATCTGGAGGACCTGACCCGCAAGTTCGACGTACCATTTCATTACATACCGGCCGAAGGCAAAGACCGCGCAGCACATGAAGCCGAGGTCCAGGAAGTTATACAACAGTATAATCCCGAGTTCCTGGTGCTGGCCAAGTATATGCGCATCCTCTCCCCGGCTTTCATCGGAAACTTTATCCATCGCATCATCAATATTCACCACTCGTTCTTACCCGCCTTTGTCGGCGCAAACCCGTACCAACAGGCATACGACCGGGGAGTAAAAATAATCGGCGCCACCGCCCACTTCGTAAACGACAGCCTCGACGAAGGCCCCATCATTGCCCAGAGCGTCATACCGGTAGCTCACAGCCACAGCGCATGGGAAATGACGCAAGCTGGCCGCGATGTCGAGAAGATCGTGCTGGCACGTTCGTTAAAGCTAGTATTTAACGACAGTGTGTTTGTTTATCGGAATAAGACTATCATTCTCGAATAACGCTGGCTAGGACGTCGGTGTGGCCTGCTTGTTATCGAGCCAGGTCGTGGTAATCTCGTTCAGTACTTTCACTTTGTGATTAAAATCGCCCGTAAGCTGCTCGCGGATTTTTTGCATGTTATCGAGCAGATCGTTGGTGTCGTCGGGCAGTGCCTCTTCGAGGTACTCGCGAATGCGTTTAGAGATCGTCGGCGACTTGCCATTGGTAGACACACCGATCTTGAGATTTCCTTTCGTCACAACAGATCCTAAGTAAAAATCGCATAAATCCGGTGTGTCGGCCACGTTGATCAGCAGCTTGCGCGTGCGGGCGAACCTGCGAATGGTTTCGTGTAACTGCCGGTTGTCGGTCGCCAGGATCACCAGGTCTTTATCCCACAGATCCCATAGCTTAAAATTACGCTCTTCAATTTTTACTCCAGGATGATTCTTCGCCAGGTCATGCACCGCCTGCTGCACATGGCGTGCCACGAGGGTGACCTTGGCCGCCGGGCTGTTCTTCAATACTGCCGTCAGCTTCTCGAGGCCCACATGACCACCCCCGACAATCAGCATGTCGAGCATTTCTAGCTTGAGGAATACCGGAAAAAGATTGTTGCGTTCCATCGGGAAAAACGGTTTAACGTGAAGGCCGTCAGGCCATGGATTTAGTAGCGACAACGACGTGCTCCAGCGCGCGTGCATACCGCACAACCTCGCCGACAATAATGACAGCCGGCGCACCGATGCCGGCGTCCGCCGCCTGCGTTGCAATGGACGCTACTGTGCCGACCACGCTTTGTTGCTGGGGCAAGGTACCGTTCTGTATCACTGCCACCGGCACGTTGCCTTTGCCTTGCGCTTCAAACTGCGTCATGATCTCCGTCAACCGGCCCAGTCCCATCAGGATAACCACCGTAGCCGTCGACTGCGCTGCCAGGGCAATGTCGCCCGACAGCGCCCCTGTACGGGTAGTGGCTGTAACCACCCACAGGCTTTCGCTAAAGCCCCGGGCTGTAACCGGTATATGCAAACTGGCGGGTACTGCCAGGGCGCTGCTGATACCCGGTACCACCGCCGTGGGCACGCCTTGCGATTCGGCAAAGTCGATCTCTTCTGAGCCACGACCAAAGACAAACGGGTCGCCGCCTTTCAGGCGTACTACGTGGCCGTACTGAAAGGCAAACTCAACGATCAGCTCGTTGATCTCCTCTTGCTTGTACGAATGCTCGCCCGCACGTTTACCCACCGAAAAGGCAGGCACACCGGCTGGAATGAGCTCCAGAATCTGCTGCGACACCAGCGCGTCGTACAACACCACGTCTGCCGCCTGCAGGGCCTTGATGGCCTTGAGGGTGATCAGTTCCGGATCACCCGGCCCTGCCCCTACCAGCGTCAACCGGGGGTCTTTCTGCGCGCTTCTATTTTTCATGACCATCGATCGGACACGTTATTTCTCTACTACTTCTTTATCTGCCGCTTCACGGTACACCCTTGCTTCTCCGAGGAACTTCGCAGAAGCTTCCAGGTATTCGGTGGCAAAGGCTGCCGTAGGCTCGTTTTTGTTGATGCGCAATACCACGTCTTTGAAGCTCTCCGGGAGCGAAAACGCCTGCGTATCGACAAAGTGCTTCTGGAAATCATTGATCACCTGAATCTGCGTACTGGGCTTGATATCGCGCGTCAGCAGCATTGCTTTGGCGGTATTAATATACGCACTGTAACCATGGTAAATGGCATCGGCGTAATGTTGTTGGCGGAATGCCTTCCCGGCCCACTCCAGCTTCTCGTCAGATTCGAAGAACAGGGTGGCTACCAGGTCGATCATAATCGCCGCGCACTCGCCCACCGCGGTGTGCAGAATAAAGTTATGGTCTTCTCCCCAGTCGATGTAGTCCGTGGGCACGACGCTCGTCAGGTCGCCCAGCGGCTTCAGCAACGTATAAAAGTGGTTGCGGCCCACGCGCAGGAAATAGTCATGGTAATATTCACCATCCTGGCTGTTCGCCTCGTAGTCATCGAGCAACAGGCGCAACGCGTCCGGGCCGCGCTTGCTGGGGATCTTAATGATCTTATCGGAAATGATCCCGTCGCCATTCTTCAGCTTGCCGCCACCCAACAGCACCACCAGCGCCGGCAACACTTTGCCTTGCTTGTCTTTGATCGTACTGCCGTGCAGGCCAATGCCCGCCAGGCCGTGCTGCCCACAGGAATTGGGGCAACCACTGATCTTGATTTTGATGTCGGTATTGTGAACCATCTCGGGATATTCCTCGCGAATCACTTTCTCCAACGCCAGCGAAATGTTGGTGCTGTCAGAAATGGCCAGATTACACGACTCCGTACCGGGGCACGCTGTGATGTCGGCGACGCTGTCAAAGCCAGGCTCGGCCAGCCCCACCTTGTCAAGGGCTGCATACAAGTGCTTCAACGCTTCAGGACGCACATACCGGATCAGGTACCCCTGGTTCACCGTCACGCGCATTTCAGCGCCGGCGAACTGGTCAACGATGTCGGCAAAATAGCGCGCCAGGTTAGACGACATATTGCCCAACGGCAACTTGACGTATACACCGTGGAAGCCTTCCTGCTTCTGAGTCACTACGTTGGTTTTATACCAACGTGCATATTTAACAGCGTCTGCCGGCTCCGGCGCTTCGCCCAGTTGAATCGTTGACGGAGTTTCTTCCGGCAAAATGTTCCGGTTTATAACATACGTCTTCGACTTAAGCGCGTTGGTTTCTTCTTCCGCCAGGGCCATGACTTTCTCTAAGCCAAGGTCATCGAGCAAGAATTTAAAGCGCGCTTTCATCCGGCGGTTGCGCTCGCCGTAACGGTCGAATACACGCAGAATAGCTTCTGTAAAAGGAATGATCTTGTCTTCGTGCAGGAACTCATAGGCTACCTGCGCCAAGTACGGGTTTGCACCCAAACCACCGCCGATCATGACCTTAAAACCACGCTCGCCCTGCTCGTTGATCCGGGGCAAAAAGCCCAGGTCGTGAATGAACGAGAAGGCCGTATCGTCGTCGCTCGACGAGAAGGAGATCTTGAACTTGCGTCCCATTTCCTGGCAGATCGGGTTGCGCAGGAAGTATTGGAATGTTTCGTAGGCGTAAGGCGATACGTCGAATGGCTCCTTCGGATCGATGCCCGCCAGGTCTGATGCCGTTACGTTCCGCACGGTGTTACCGCAGGCCTCGCGCGTTGTGATCTGGTCTTTTTCCAGCAGCGCCCACAGCTCGGGCGTACGGTCAAGGCTTACAAAATGTATTTGAATGTCCTGCCGGGTGGTGGCATGCAGGTTCTTGCTGGCATACTCATCCGAAATGTCTGCAATGCGCCGCATCTGCTTGGTGGAGATACGCCCCAACGGCAGCTTGATACGGATCATCTGCACCCCCGGCTGCCGCTGTCCGTAAATGCCGCGCGCCAGCCGGAGGCTGCGGAATTTGTCGCTATCGATCTTCCCGTCACGGAAAAGACGGATCTTCTTCTCCAGGTCGAGAATATCTTGTGCCACTACCGGGTTGTTCAAATCTTCTAATTCGGTGCGAAAGCTTTGCATGGCTAAGGGCTGTTTGTTCGGTTTTCTGTTAAAATAAAAAGAGCCTTTCCAGCTTGCAGGAAAGGCTCGTTATAAATGTGTTGTCTCTTTTCTTGTATTATAGACCATCACGGTTCCAAGCTCCTGCAACCCGCAAGAAACGCTTACACCAACACATCTTCATAGAAGGTGTTGCGTTTTGGGTAGCGTAAAATGGGGCTTTACTGGTCATATCTATAGCTAAGGTAGAGTTTATGGGATTAAAAACAATAACTTCGTCCAGAAAAAATCGAAATTCTTCGATACAATGTGATGACCGGTCATCGGTACATCCAGACCGGCCAGGCCCACAATTTCATGTAATTAATTGTACGTAAGAGTGTTGCAAAAATCTGTAACGATTCCGATCCGTCGTCATCACAAGCCCGTTCGCTGGAGAAAACGGCGGCAATTCATCGGGAGATATCCGTCTGTTGTCCTGGTCCTTTTAGCACTAGCTTATCACTAGCTTAACTCTAGCTAGACTCTAGCTCAAGACTAGCTCATCCCACCTGATGGCTCCCCTTTCAAGATATTTTTAAGACATCACGGCTCTATTTCCGCGTCCAACCTCCCAGCGATAAAAGTGCGTTCGTGCTGGGGATAATTGGCTGTACGTTCCTTGGCCGTAGTATTCATCCGCGCGAGCTCCTCAATCTCGTGTACGGTAAACTGGTGCTCCTCAACTTTCAATAAGTTGTCATAAGGCCCCTTCCCGGAAATCAGCTTCACAAACACCGGCGCTGTTTCAATAGCAATAAACAACAGCATGATAAACCAGTGCGCCCAGGCCATGGCACTGCTGGCTTCCGTAAGGCGATCCATCGCTTCCATGCGCGCCGCAGGGCCGTTCATACTGCTGCGTTCTAATGCCACCAGGGCCTGGCTTAACGATGAGTCCTGTTCGGCAATGCCTTTCTCTAATTGCTGGATGCGCGCCTGGTTGGCTTCCGTAACGGCGGCCAATTCCGCCTCGGCCCGGTCGGCGTCGGCTTTCTTTACTTTATAGATTGGTCCTAAGTTCTTCTTGCGGCTGCCGCCCGTACCGTCAGCTTCCTCACGCGCCAGGCGCACGCGGTCATTGCGGATAACTTCCTTGGCGACGATCTCCGCTTTCAGTACTTGTACCTGTGCGCTGAGGCTATCGCGAAAAGGTTGAAAACGTGCCGTAACCTGCACCTCTTGCTCGCGGTACTTTTGCTGCTCCATGACGATCAGCTCGGGCTCAATTTCCTTTTGAAAGATCTTTAACTCCAGGGGCTTCGCAATAACGATAGAGATCAACACGGCCAGGATGATCCGTGGCGACGCCATCAACAGCTCGCGGCGGCCGTTGCCTTCCTTCCGCATACTGCAAACGATAAAACGGTCGAGGTTAAAGATCATCAGGCCCCACAGGACCGCGAAAAAGGCCGCAATCCACGCACTATCGAAAATGGTATATAAGGCATACCCACCCGAGGCGGCAGCGAACAGCCCCGTAAAAAAGATCGTCGCGCCAATGCCGACGTACTTGCTGGTTTCCGAAGGGCATTTTTCAAGGATGCGTCGGTCGGCACCCGAGCACCACAGGAAGAAGTCTGTTATTTTTTGCATGCAGGATAAACGCAGGGTGATTCAGCGATATTGTATGGTGTCACAATCCTCAGGCCACATCCGGAATCAGGGTCTATATAACCCTGGCGGCGTTCCTGAACCGTTGCGCTGCACAAATATGAACAGTCCGGTGTTCACGTCTGCGATCTTCTCAAAAAAAATTATGGCTATGCAATAGCGCGTGCCCGCCGTTTCATCAGATCGATCACCTCCTGTTCGGAGGTGAACATACCGTGCACATTGACCACCCGTTTCGCCAGTTTTTTGTAGTCTTTATTCATGAGATACCACCACACATGCAGAAAGTGGATGCCCTCGAATACCAATGCCTTATTCTCGGCATAATCACGTAAGTTCGTTTGCAGGTGCTCGGGGTGCAGCGTCCAATGCAAGGCAGGCTTGATGTGATGGCTTATGTGGTAGCCGTCGTTCCAGCATTTTTTGTTGTACGGTGTGTTCACACAGGTAATGCTGTTCTTATAAAAATTACCCGGGTCCTCGGCGTCGATAAACGAATGCTGCGCCCAGTTACCCACCATCATGACGATGCGCGAGAGCAGCAGCGGCAGTAGAAATACCCATACCGTTGCTTGCCAGCTGATGAAACAAAGGCCTATACACGCTCCAAAAAATACAAGCTCACCGCGTATGACTCTGTTGCGCAGCGCGACCTGGCTTCGCTCGTTGAAGTACCACGCCAGGGAGGGGATAACGGTAAAGAAGAATTTAGAAAAGTAAACCAAAAAGGAGCGAAGGCTATCGCGCTGATATTGCATCGTCGAGCTCAGGTCATTCTCCATGTTATTCTCACGGTGGTGCATCGCCAGGTGGTGGGCCGCGTAGGTCTCCGGCGTTTGCCCGAAGAATGGGCTGAGCACCCACGGAAGATATTTATTCAGAAACGCATTTTGCGTGTTGAATAAAGGACGATGACTGCTGCAATGCAGCATCAGGCCGAACGGCCCTTTAAACACAAAGTTATTAAATGTAAAATATACCGTGGCGACTACCCACCATACCCAGCCCGTGATAAACGGCAGGAACAATAGAATTCCTACAGGCACCATCGTTAGGGAAATTTTTATAGTCAGGTAAATAAAGGGAAGGTCGCGCGGATCGTTGATTCGTTTTAACCAAAACCGGTCGAAGGCATTGTAAACGGGATTCGAATTAGGCACTGGATCTACGAGTGTAAGAACGGTAACTGGCTTCATGAAGTGTTTAGGTGAATAGACAAGATAGCCTTTTCCGACAAACAAAGCGAATCTCAGGCTGCATCTCCCCACGCTGGCCGTGTTTCTCCACACAAAGGTTAGCGTGGCATGACCGGCCACCGGTCGTCGTGCAACGGAAACGCCAGGATAAATTTAGCCCCCGCTACCACTGTCGTATCGGCGCGGATAGTCCCCTTAAGCTTTTCAACAGCCTTCTTCACGATATACAATCCCAGTCCGTTGCCCTTGGAGCGTTCGCTGCCGCGGAAATACATGTCAAAGATGCGATCGCCCAGGTCTTTTTGTATACCCTGCCCGTTGTCTTCTGCTTCAATGATACAGTCCGTACCCGCCTGGTAGGCGCGCAGGGTAATGTGCGGTTTATAGGGTGTGGCGAACTGGATGGAATTCTCTACCAGGTTTTCCAGAATGATCCGGATCATTGCAGGGTACGACACAAACGCTTCCGGGAGGGATACGACACACGTGGTAATGATACCGCGTTGATCGAGCTCGTCGCGGAAACCTTTGCATACCGTATGAAATAGTTCCTCCACCAATACTTCTTTATACACAAGCTCTTGTGCTCCCACGTCGCTGATGGATTGCAGCTTCACCAGCATCTTATCCAGGCTGCGGGCTGTCTCCTTTACTTTGTCAAACAGTTCGAGCGCTGTTTTGTCTTTTACGGTAATTTTCGCCACTTCGGCCAATCCCATAAACGTGGTCAGTGGCCGGCGGAAGTCGTGTGACGAGCGATAGAAAAATGTATCCAGCTCTTTGTAGGCTTCTTTTAATTGGGCGGTGCGTTTGGTCACACTCAGGTCGAGGTCGCGGTTGATCTCTACGATCATCTCGTTGGTCTCGCGCAGCTCTTCCGACTGTGCCTGAATCTCCTCGGTCTTTTCTGTCAGCTCCATGTTCAGGCGTACCAGGGCGCGGTTGGCACCACTCAGCTCTTCGGACTGGGCTTGTATCTCTTCTTTCTGTTCAAAGATCTCGCGGTTCAGCCTGCTCAGCTCTTCGTTGGCTTTGCTCTTCGTGCGGTTGTAGCGAAAGAATATCACCACCAACACAGCCATCAGTATACAGGCAAGAACGGCCAGGATCAGCACGGTATTCTGAAAACGCAGCCGGCTTTTCTGGGCCGCCAGCAAAGACTGCTGCATGTTGTTTTGCTGATTCAGCATAACAATCTCCTGCTCGTTCTTTTCCAACTGGTACAGGGCGTTGAGCTCCGCCTGGCGCGTGGCGACCGCACCGGTATAGAGACTGTCGCTGATGCGGATATAAGCCTCGTAAAACTCCATCGCCTTTTCATAGCGACCACTGCCCCGATACATCGCCGACAGGTTGCTGTATACGTCCCGCATCAGGTCTGCCGAACTGACCGTCTTCACCTGCTCGAGGGCCGCCAGGGCAAAGTGTTCGGCCTGGCCATACTCCTTTTGGGCCAGCATGATCTTGGCCATGGTGTTGTAGTGCCGGGCCAGCCCTCCATGATCTTTGTATTTATAGGCCAACGTATAGGCCTGCGTTTCGTATCGTATAGCCTCCACGTAATTTTCCTGCTGCAACAGTACCTGCGCCTTGTGGTCACAGACAGTACCTTGCAATACGGGCAAATCTACGCGGGCAAGAATGGCCAGCGCCGAGTCATAGTCGTGCAAGGCTTCCGGTAGCCGGCCTTCGCGGCGGGCAATGTAACCGCGTAATGTATAGAACTGCGCAAGGCCGGCCTGGTCGCCAATGGCACGAAAGATTTTGCGGGCGCCATTGGCCCGCATGTAGGCCTTGGGTATGTCGCGCTGCTCGGCATGCGCCCATCCCATCTGGATATAGGTACGGGCCGCCTCCTGGCGATGCTCCGCCGGTTCGTCGATCTTGAGTGACCGGTAAAAGAAGTCAAATGCATTCTGGTAATCGCCCTGTGTCTCAAAAATGCGGCCGATGTTCTTCAGCACGATGGCCTGGTAGCGCTTAAAGGGGTGATGGTTGAGTGAATCGAGCGCCACGTTAAACAGTCGCATGGCCTGCAGAAAGTCTCCTTGCCCAAAGAACACCTCGCCCTGGTGCAGGTTATAGAACATCAACAGCTCCGGGTTGTTGTGGCGTCGGGCCAATCCGCGGATTTTGCGAAAGTAATACGCCGCCGAATCAAAGGCATGCATGGCGGTGTGGGTTACGCCGATGGTCTTCCACGACTCGCCACAGGCCGTGCTGTCGCCCAGCGCCAGCCTTATCTGCAGGGCCTGACGGAAGTAGTGACGTGCTTCTTCAAACGCCGACTGCTCGTATTTCACCAGGCCACGGTTGTGGAAGAGCACGCCGTGGACCGCCGTAATGGCCCGTTCCTCCAGGCAGCCTTCGGCCTTGCGAAAATAGACTTCGCAGGAGTCGAAGTTGGCGTAAATGCGATGCAGGTTGGCAATGCGGGTATAGGTCTCCGCCAGGTACGGCGGCTGCGTCAGGTTATCGGCCGAGGCAGTCAGCGCCCGCCGGTAATAGCTCATCGAAAGCTTGTAATTGCCCGTAAAGTAATAATACGTGCCGATGTCTGTTAGGGCAAGGGTTATGCCGCGGCCGTAGGAGATGCGGCGTGCGAAGTTGTGCGCATCCTTGGCATACTCTAGGGCCGTCTCGAAGTTGTAGTCCCAGGTTTCGCCAGTCAGTTGATGGAGAATGTCGCACTTCTCGCGGCCATCGGAGGTTTGTGTAAATGCACGGACAAGGCCCTCGATGCGAGCCGTTTGCGCATAAGCTGCCGTACAGGCAAGCCATAAAAGACAACCGTATCCTACCCTGCGCACCATCTTCCGTAGATCCGTAAGCTTACCATAAGCGAAGCAACTCACATTCATTCCGTTGGCCGAAGCAAACTTTCAAGGTGCAAGCTATACAAGGGGATGAAACAACGGCGGGATAAAACGTAAAATCTGCTCAACCTTTTCAAGATAGGCGATAAAATTGTGGTTTGCTATGGGGAAAACGGAAAAGTTTCGGTCGCCAAAGCGATTTTCTTCGTAGTTTTGATTATTGCCACCCGGCGACCGCGCCCATATCAGCAGCCACAAACTTATACCTATATCATGAACAATCGTCGACTGCTACCCCTGATCATTGTGGGGGTAATTGCTTTTTTCATACTCCTGGGAATCTCTTCAAGTCTCTTCTTCTCCGTCAACGCCACCCAACGTGCCGTCGTGTTCTACAAGTTCGGCATAGGTCTTGACAAAGACAATATCGCTCAACCCGGCTTTCATATGAAGGCCCCCTGGAACGATGTCTTCGTCTACGATGTTCAGGAGACATCGCAGGATGAGAACATGGATGTACTCGACAAAAGCGGGTTGTCGATTCACGTCGATATCAGCGTGCGGTTTAAACCGATCCCGGAAAAGGTCGGATACATTTATGAGAAGTTTAATATGAACTATATCAACGTACTGGTCGTACCCGAAGTACGGTCTACCGTGCGCCAGGTTATGGGCCGGTTCACGGCCGAAGAGATCTATTCAACCAAACGCGCCGAGGTGGAAGCTACCATAAAAGAAGAGTCGGAGAAAATCCTGCATGCCAACAACGTCACGATGGTGGCCCTGCTTATCCGGTCCATCCAACTACCCGACCAGATTCGTATAGCCATTGAAAGTAAGCTGCAACAACAGCAAGAAGCGCTGGCCTATCAGTTCCGGCTGGACAAAGAGAAGAGCGAGGCTGAACGGAAGCGCATTGCCGCCGAAGGCGAGGCCCGTGCTAACAACATCGTGAACAGCAGCTTGTCCGATAAGCTATTGAAAATGAGAGGGATTGAGGCAACGTTGGAGTTGTCAAAATCCCCCAACAGCAAGATTGTGATCGTGGGATCGTCGAAGGACGGGTTACCACTGATTCTGGGCAATAATTAGAAAAAATGCTTTTTTTAAGGCATTCCTTTCGCTTGCAAAAATCTAGCCTGTATATTTAAAACCGCTGTAACAATCATTAAAAACATGTCAAAAACTGCTGAACTAATTATTGACGGAAAGTCATACACGTTGCCCCTGGTGGTAGGGTCGGAAAATGAAGTGGGCATCGACATCGCCGAGCTGCTCGAAAAGACAGGCGCGGTGACGCTTGACTTAGGTTACAAAAATACGGGAGCGACCAAAAGTGCGATCACCTTCCTGGACGGCGACAAAGGTATCCTGCGGTACCGCGGTTATTCAATCGAGGAGCTCGCGGAGAAATCGAACTTCCTGGAAGTAGCCTATCTGTTGATCTTTGGTGAGCTGCCCAGTCAACAACAATACAACACATTTTCACACGACATCAAAACACACACCCTGGTGCACGAGGATATCAAAAAGATCCTGGACGGGTTCCCGTCTACCGCGCATCCCATGGGCGTGCTGGCGTCGCTGTTCTGCTCGCAGACTGCCTTCTATCCCGAATCGCTCGATCCGAACCGCTCGACCGAAGGCGTGTACCTCAGCATCGTGCGGTCCATGGCGAAGATGCCGACCTTTGCCGCGTGGGCTTATAAGAATGCCGTGGGGCACCCGGTAAACTATCCGGACAACTCCCTCGACTATTGCTCACGCTTCCTCAAGATGATGTTCGCCCTTCCTGCCGAACAATACGAAGTAGACCCGGTAGTGGCCACAGCGTTGGACAAGCTGTTGATCCTGCACGCCGACCATGAGCAAAACTGTTCTACATCTACCGTACGGATCGTAGGTTCTTCGAAAGCCAGCATCTACTCCTCTCTGTCTGCCGGGATGAACGCCCTGTGGGGACCGTTGCACGGCGGTGCCAACCAGGAAGTGATCGTGATGCTCGAGCAAATCAAGAAAGACGGCGGCGACACCGAGAAGTGGATTAACAAAGCCAAAGACAAAAACGACCCGTTCCGCCTGATGGGCTTCGGTCACCGTGTATACAAAAACTTCGACCCGCGCGCGAAGATCATCAAGAAAGCTGCCGACGACGTACTGGCAAAACTGGGCATTAACGACCCTGTCCTGGAAATCGCTCAGAAGCTGGAAGAAGCGGCCCTGAAAGACCCATACTTCATCGAACGCAAGCTTTACCCGAACGTGGACTTCTACTCTGGCATTATCTACCGTGCTCTGGGTCTGCCGACAGACCTGTTCACCGTGATGTTTGCTATGGGTCGTCTGCCCGGTTGGATTGCTCAGTGGAAAGAAATGCGTGAGAACAAAGAGCCTATCGGCCGGCCGCGTCAGATTTACACCGGCGAAAGGCTGCGTGCGTATGTGCCCGTAGGAAATCGTGGATAACCCTTTCGCTACAGCATAATTGATTCGTTACCCGACGGGTGAGCTCTCAGCAGCCCCGACGGGTAACGAATCAACATTTTAAAGCCTGCCAGCCAGCGGGCAAGCTGCTCCGTTTAACCATCAAGCCCTGCACATCATGTCTCTGAAAGAACAATTTGAGGCCGCCGTAGGCCGCTCACAATCCCTGACCAAACGCCCCTCGAACGAAGAGCTGTTAGAGCTCTACGCCCTGTACAAACAAGCCACCGAAGGTGATGTGACGGGCGAGCGTCCCGGTGGCTTTGACTTCAAAGCCATTGCCAAGCACGATGCCTGGGCGGATCTGAAAGGCAAAGATGCCGACACGGCCATGCAAGCGTACGTACAACTGGTCGAGCGCCTCGTACAACAATACGCTTAAGCGTGAACCTATTCTATCAACCGCTCATTGCAGAAGGCGTACTGCACCTCGATGCCGATGAGTCGCGGCATTGCGTGAAAGTACTCCGTCGCCAGGCGGGCGATGCCCTGCGCATCACTGACGGCAAAGGCTTCTTTTACGATGCCATCATTACACAGGCCAACGACCGGCAATGTGTCTTTCGCATAGAACAACAGATCGCAGCAGAGGAGCCCGCAGCGTTCATCCACATCGCCGTATCCCCCACCAAGAACGCAGACCGCATCGAGTGGTTTGTCGAGAAAGCGGTGGAGATCGGCGTAAGCCGCATCACGCTCATGGAGTGTGAGCATACAGAGCGCACCTATCTCAAGAAAGACCGCCTGGAGAAAGTGGCCATCAGCGCCATGAAACAATCCCTGAAGGCAACCCTGCCCGTGATCGACGGCCTCGTACCCTTTCAGACCGTGATCACCAATGCCGACACGCAAGGCCGGTTTATCGCCTACGTCGACCAGGAAAACCCCGACCATCTCGTCGACATGCCCACCGCCCCCTCCTACCTGTTGCTGATCGGGCCCGAAGGCGACTTCTCACAGACTGAGCTGACACAAGCCCTCACGGCCGGCTTCCGGAAAGTGAGCTTGGGCAAGAGCCGCCTGCGCACCGAGACGGCGGCGTTGGTGGGGTGTCATATCCTCAATCTCCTCCGCGCCTAGCGCTCGCGTATTGCATGCGCCCGCCCGCCGGCAGGCAGGTTTGTGTAATGGTATTTTTTTAATAACATGCAGTACCTTTTCCGCTTACACTTTCTCCTATGGCGCTGAATTACATCTGGATTGCATTCTTTCTTATTTCCTTTACCGTGGCGCTTATCAAACTGGTCTTTGCCGGCGACATGACCGTGTTCCCGGCGATGTTGAATTCGACATTCGACACTTCCATGAGTGCAGTCAATCTTTCCCTCGGTATCGTCGGCGTGATGTCGCTTTGGTTGGGACTGATGAAAATCGGTGAGCGTGGCGGCATCATCCCCATCTTTGCCCGCCTGATAGGGCCCTTCTTCTCGCGCTTATTCCCGGAAGTACCACGCGATCACCCGGCTACGGGCGCCATCATTATGAACTTCAGCGCGACCATGCTCGGCCTTGACAACGCAGCCACACCGCTCGGCATAAAGGCTATGCACGAACTACAAGATCTCAATCCCGACAAAGAGACCGCATCCAACGCGCAGATCATGTTCATCGCGTTAAACATATCGGGCCTAACCATCATACCGCTGGCGATTATTGCCGATCGTGTTGCTCAAAAATCCGTGAATCCTACAGGCATTTTTATTCCTGCTTTGCTGGCGACGTTCTGTTCTACCATGACAGCCTTTATCTATCTCAGTATCCGGCAGCGCATACGTTTCGACCGTGTGGTCGCAGCATACGTGTCCGGACTTGTTATCGTTATTGGCACGGCCGTCTGGTACGCCTCCCGCCTACCACAAGAGGAACTGCTGCGTGTCTCTAATTTGGTAACGGGCATCATCATCATGTCGGTCATTACACTTTTTATGATCCTTGGTGTGCGTAAGAAGATCAACCTATTTGACACATTTATCGATGGTGCGAAAGAAGGTTTCGAAATGGCCATCAAGATCATCCCTTTCCTGGTGGCGATCATGGTCGGCGTAGGGGTGTTTCGCGCATCGGGCACGTTAACCTACTTAACAGACGGATTGAAGTACGCAGTAGCGTTTTTCGGGCTTAACACTGATTTTGTAGATGCCATGCCGGTAGCGTTTATACGTCCCCTGAGTGGCGGTGGCGCGAGAGGTGTATGGCTAGACGTTGTCAAGCAATTTGGTGTCGATTCGTTTGTTGGTAATCTTGCTTCCATTTTCCGCGGATGTATGGAAACTACATTTTATGTCATTGCACTCTACTACGGATCCGTTAATATTCGGAAAATACGCTACACCCTCGCGGTGGGCTTATTGGCCGATCTTGCAGGTGTCATAGCGGCAATTTTTATCGGTTACAAGTTCTTCCACTAGAAGATAAAGTACCGGCAATAGTTGCTTCGGAGCCTAATCGGCGTTAAACTTGTTAAGGGCCTAACCAGAATAAAAATTTATATGGAAAAGAAAGCGGATATCCAGAAGACCATCTACGACAATGCCAAGAGCCACTTCCTGGGAAACTTTCCCGACTCTCTTCCAATCGAGCAGGCATACGTCCACATCGGCATGTACCTGGGCTGGATAATCGACTCGGATCTTTACTCGGAGTATTTCGAAGATGAAGCTTCAAATCAAATCTTCCGATTCAAAAGAAGAGAAATCTCTTGTACGATCCTGAGTGAGATCTGGGATGGCTACCTCGGCTATGAGCTCTTCAGTAAGGAAGGTAACATGTTTACATACTATTACTACGGTGGCGGCCTGTATCGTGGCGACTACGACCAGATCCTGGTACGCACACTGCCCTCCATCTATCACGTAACAGACAGCTGGGAAAACTACGAGAAGATCAAGATCCGCACCGACATGCGTTTCGCTGACTGGAAAAAATTGGTAGGCGGCGCTTAATTCGCCTACTCCCTTTACCTCAATTCTTACACTTCTTATTTATAAAGCTGCTGATTATTTCAGCAGCTTTCCATTTTTATCAATGATGCTTTGCAAGGCGTCCGCCTTGAGCTGCACTTCTCCATTTTCTTGCTTGAAGATTAGCTCCTTCGGCATAAAGGACAATGTATACGAGTGGCTCCACGCCAGTCCGTCCGAGCGGTATATCTTGGCCAGCGTAGCCGGGTACTTGTTGTCCTTCGTGGCGCGCTCCGAGTAGATCAGTATGAAATAGATCTGCCCCGCAGCATCGGAATAGGTCACGGTCTTAATCTGCGGTAAACGCGAGAGCTTAAAATTCGGTTTGTCTACAGGGAAGGTCACCTTCACATCAGGCACCCGCGTCGACGTGACAGTATAAAAATATCCATCTGCGTTCAGCGAGTCTTTGTACACCAACCCGGCCGTATACTTCTCCTCCACGATCACAACCGGCTTAAACTTCGAACGTTTTACCCCCACATATAATGGAATCGAATCCACCCCGTTGATCACCCACCGCAGCGATTCCTGACGACGCGCCCGTGCTGCATTCGCCCGACGCTCCTCGCGATCAGCAAAGTCTTTTATTTCTTTTACGTAAGCCTTCAGATCCGCCGGTGTCTTATACGCCTTCGTCACAAAGTCGCCATAGTCTTCCGACTTGCGGTCAATATCTTCTGACGCCAGTTTCGTAGCAATGCTATCGAGACGACTCACCAGCTTTACTTCCTTCTGCGCGCGTTCTACTTGCAAGTGTACATTCGTTGTGTCTGCCTGCTTGCGATGCTCGATACGCACCGACCGATACTCCAGGTCCGCCGTCTTCAGGCTAAACACCTCCATTGGCAGTGGATCTGCATCAAATTTCTTGAGCTGCTCCAACAGCAGCTTATCAATCAGGGCCGTGAGGTCGCTACGAACCGACACCGTGTCGTTGGCGAGCTTCTCGTGCAGCTTGTTAATCTCCGCATCGTAGGACAATAGGTGCGCACGCATCGGCATGATCTCCTTTTCAATTAATTGTACGGTGACGTCGGCAAAGCGGCCATAGTCCCACACCTGCAGGTTATCCTGGTAGAAGTTGGCCAGCGAAGCGCCATCCTTCTTCAGATCGGCAATTTCGTTCAGCGCCATGATCTGGTTATACGATGCCTTGCCCAACGTCACCAGGCTGCTCTTATAGTGCTCGAAGGCTTTGGTGGACGAGTCGAATCGAACGGCCAGTGCTTTGAGCATGGACGTCAGCGGTTGATCGCCACGCAGGTATAGCTCGCGTTGTCCCGGATAGGCAGACTGCACCGCTCTATACAGGGTATTGCACTTTTTGTAAAGCGAGTCGGACAGCGAGAAGTAATGCCGCACCATCTTCACTTTGTCGATGCGCTCACGCAGCCCTTCGATGCGTTTCTCCAGATCAAACTGTACATCCGAAAGCTTGACGCCAAACTCACCCGTGCGCAGGTCGCGACGGTTGTACATCTGGTAATACTCGTCGTTGCGTTTAATTTCTTTTTCAGTGATCGTCTGATAGGCTTTATTGTAGAAGTAGATCGCCGAGTCCATGGAGGCTATTACCCGGGGCGTTTGCTTGAGCAAGTCGTCCTTGGCAGATTTCTCCTGGTAGATAATGCCCATGAACAAAAAAGCATTGGGGTTGTCCTGGTTTTCAACCAGGTACTTTTTCAGAAACGGTTCGGCAGCCTCGTATTGCTTAGTACTCAGCAGTCCGAAGATGTCTTTGTATTTTACTTTTTGGCCAAAGGTCTGGGTGATGGTCATCAGGAAGATGATGACCTGCAGGCAGGCGACTTTTCTCATGAGTAAGGCTCTATTGACGTAATGAAGTTAGCGAAATCGTATAGATGTTACGCGATCCACTCCAGCAACTCTTTCTTCACCTGCTCCATGCCCGTGCTGGCTTTATCCTGAATCGTTTTAAGGTATGGCAATGCGCCCACATCGGGTATTTTCAGATCCACAACATATTTCAATGCGTCGTATGGCACATAGCTGATCAGCCCCGCCGCCGGGTACACCGCCATCGATGTTCCCACAACCAAAAACGCATCCGCGCCCGACGCATGGTGAGCCGCCACTTCGATCAGCGGCACCATCTCACCGAACCATACAATATTCGGCCGCAGCTGCGAGCCCTGCTCGCACAGATCGCCCAGCTTCAGCTCCCAGCCCTCAATCGGATACACCAGGTGCTCGTCCTTCGTGCTACGCGACTCGAACAAGCTGCCGTGCAGATGTATGACCTTCGTTGACCCTGCGCGTTCGTGCAGGTCGTCCACGTTCTGGGTCACGATCGTTACATCAAAATACTCCTCGAGCTCCGCCAGCACAACGTGCCCACGGTTTGGTTGCACTTCGCGCGCCTTCTGGCGACGCTGGTTATAGAAGTCCAACACCTTGGCCGGATCGCGGTGCCACCCTTCCGGCGACGCCACATCCTCCACCCGGTGCCCTTCCCACAAACCATTTGAATCGCGAAAGGTCGGAATACCGCTCTCGGCGCTAATGCCCGCGCCCGTCAATACAACGATTTTCTTCATCCGTTAAAGGTACACAAAAGTGAGCAGCTGGCGCGGAATAAGATATACCCTAATGGGGGCATGGGACGGGGGATTTTCCCGGTACTGCGGAATCAGCGTGCGTGTGAAGTGTGAGAGCGATGAAAACCATGCTGCGCATCCAACTGCTCTACCATCGACAAAATCAATGTCAAATGCCTCCAACGCCAGCCACAAAAAAAGCCCGAAGAACACCCCGGGCTTTTCTATCGTCAAAGAACTTACTATTTCTTCTTCTTTGCAGTCTTGGTGGCCGTCTTCTTCGCAGCCTTCTTTGCCGTCTTGACAGCCTTTGTGGGTGTAGCCGTCTTCGCAGGCGTCGCCGCCTTTGTAGTTCGTCCAAACCGGCCTTTCTTCTCCGGCGCGTTCGCGGCCAGCGTTACGCATTCCTCCAGCGTCAGATCTTTCGGCTCTTTGCCTTTCGGGATTTTTACGTTCTTCTTGCCGGCTTTGATATACGGGCCGAAGCGACCGTTCAGAATTTGAATATCCGGATTCTCGTCAAACAATTTGATGGTCTTGTTCGCATCTGCCACGCGCTTGTTCTCGATCAGCTCGATCGACTTCCCGAGGTCGATGGTATAGGGATCGTAATCCTTCGGGATCGATACAAATTTCTTGTCGTGCAGCACATACGGGCCGAAGCGGCCGAGGTTCACCACCACCGGCAACTCCTCAAAGTTACCGAGCTCGCGTGGCATCTTGAAGAGCTCCATCGCATCCGCCAGTGTAACGTTCTCAATAAACTGGCCGGGACGAAGACTGGCGAACTTGGGCTTCTCGCCACCGTTGTCATCGGGGTTCTCGCCGATCTGTACATAGGCGCCGAACTTACCCAGCTTGGCATAAACATTCTTGCCCGTCTTGGGGTCAACCCCCAGTTCCCGCGCCTTGCCTACCGATGAGCGCTCCACCTTCTCGGTGAGCATCACCTTCTTGTGGAAAGGCTGGTAGAAGGTATCGATCATCTTCTTCCAGTCCAGCTTGCCGCTGGCAATCTCATCGAACTCTTGCTCGATGTCGGAGGTGAACGAAAAATCGGTCACATCCGGGAAGTGCTCTACGAGGAAGTCAGTCACGACCATCGCCGTGTTGGTGGGGAACAGTTTGTTCTTTTCCGCACCGGTAATTTCCGACTCTATTTCTTTATTGATCTTATCAGCCTTCAGTGTAAAGACGTTGTATTTACGCTCTACACCTTCGCGCATTTCTTTCACGACATAGCCGCGTTTCTGTACTGTGGTAATCGTCGGCGCATAGGTCGACGGACGACCGATGCCCAGCTCTTCCAACTTCTTCACCAGGCTCGCTTCAGTATAGCGCGGCGCATGACGGCTGAAGGTTTGTTTCGCAATCATTTCGTCCAGATTCAGGTCCTGCCCGATTGTCAGCGGCGGCAATACCTTGCTGTTCTCCTCCTCTTCGTCCTCGTCGCCGGATTCCATGTATACTTTCAGGAAGCCGTCGAACTTCACCACTTCGCCATTCGCGGCCAGGGTGCGGGGATTGGTGGATATACTGATGGTAGCCGTGGTCTTTTCCAATTCGGCGTCGGCCATCTGCGAAGCGATCGCACGCTTCCAGATCAACTCGTACAGACGCAGTCCATTGCGGTCCATGTCGGGATCCATGACCGAGAAGTCCGTCGGGCGGATCGCCTCGTGAGCTTCCTGGGCCGACGACGACTTGGTCTTGAACTGCCGCGGCTGCACGTATTCTTTACCATACGCCGACTCGATCTGGCGCATCGCACCCGAGCGGGCCTCGTCCGACAGGTTTACCGAGTCCGTACGCATATAGCTGATCTTACCAGCTTCGTACAGCTTCTGCGCCACCATCATGGTCTGAATCACCGAGAAGCCCAGCTTGCGCGAAGCTTCCTGCTGTAATGTAGATGTCGTGAAAGGCGGTGCCGGGGTGCGTTTCGAAGGCTTTGTCTGGAGGTCTTTGATGGCGTATTTCGCGCCCACACAAGATTCCAGGAACTTCAGGGCATCCTCTTCTTTCTCAAAACGCTCGGACAGCTCGGCTACCAGCGTTTTGCCTTTGTCGAGCTTGAACTCGGCCGTCACACGGTACGAGGACTTGGCTTTAAAGTCACTGATCTCGCGCTCGCGCTCCACAATGAGGCGTACGGCCACGCTTTGTACACGGCCGGCAGAAAGACCGGTCGCGATCTTTTTCCAGAGGATCGGCGACAGCTCGTAGCCTACGAGGCGGTCAAGCACGCGGCGGGCCTGCTGGGCATTGACCAGGTCAATATCGATACCCCGGGGTGATTCCAGGGCGCTCAGAATAGCTTTCTTGGTAATCTCCGTGAAGACGATCCGGCGCGTTTTGGCGTCGGTCAGGTCCAGCACCTCTTTCAAGTGCCAGGAAATGGCTTCCCCTTCACGGTCTTCGTCGCTTGCCAGGTAAACCATTTCGGCTTCCTCGGCGAGTTTTTTTAGTTTTTGGATGACATCCTTCTTGTCCGGGCTTATTTCATAAGTCGGCAAAAAGCCATTTTCCACATCGATTGCGTCGCCTCCTTTGGGCAAATCGCGCACGTGTCCCATCGAGGAAGCTACCTTAAAATCCTTTCCCAGGTAGCCTTCAATGGTTTTTGCCTTGGCAGGAGACTCTACTATTACGAGGTTTTTGGACATGTAGTTGAACGTTACAAACAGGTCAAATATCAGGAAATTTTTAAAAAATCAAATTTAGCATGTTAATATTGACGCCTGGCAACGTTATTAGCAGACCAGAAAAGATCATCTATGCCTCGCTATCTGTATTTATTACGCCATGCGCACACCGCCGAAAAACATCCGGGTCAAAACGATTTGGAGCGTACTTTGAGCTCCACGGGGGTCAAAGAGGCCCTGGTCATCGGCCGGCACCTGCACCAACAACAAGCGCCCCTGGATACTATTTTGTGTAGCACGGCCGCGCGTGCGCACGCCACCGCGGGTCTGATTGCCGACGCACTGAAAGTTGATACCGACAAGGTTGTACCCCAGGAAGAGCTGTACGAGGCGTCCACACGCACGTTTTTCCAGTTTGTGGCCGGCCTGGACGATGGCCAGCACCACATTATGTGCGTAGGACACAATCCAACAATTTCCTACCTGGCAGAGTTCCTGACCGGTTCGGAGATCGGCGACATGGTGCCCGCCGGGCTGGCCGTGATCCGCTTTAATCTCCTCTCCTGGCGCGAAATAAGCCAGGGCAACGGTTCGCTAGAAAATTATGTCACCCCTGAAATGGTGGACTCTTTCCAATAAGATTTAGATCCGGCACGCCCTCGTCGCATGAAATTCAGCCCAAGCACGTTCGATCCGAATGGACCGGGCATCCCGGGACAACTATTCGGGCTGCCTTTTACGCCCGAAAGTGCCGAGCTGGTCATTGTGCCCGTTCCCTGGGAAGTGACCGTCTCTTACCACGCGGGCACCGCCCACGGCCCCCAGGCCATTCTGAATGCTTCCGCACAGCTTGACGTGCTGGTCAAAGACATTCCCAACGCCTGGCAACTGGGCATCAGCATATTGCCCATTCCCGAAGGAATCCGCACAGAAAGCGACCGCGTGCGTCACCTGGCCGAGCAACACCTCCGCCGTCTGCAACAAGGCGAGGGGTATGAAGGTCCCGATCCCCTGCTGCCGCGTATCAACGAAGCCTGCGAAAGCCTCAACATTTATGTAAAGGCCACCGTGCTGCGCTACCTGAAAGAAGGCAAGATGGTCGGCCTGCTGGGTGGCGACCACAGCACACCACTGGGTTTTATCCGGGCACTGGCCGATTATTATCCGCACTTCGGCATTTTACAGATCGATGCACACGCCGACCTGCGCAAAGCGTACGAGGGCTTCACGTACTCCCACGCCTCCATCATGTACAACGCCATGAAGCTGTCGTCGATCAGCCGCCTCGTGCAGGTGGGTATCCGCGACCTGTGTGATGAAGAGCTGCAAATGATCCGCCGCCCCAAAAGCCGCATCGTGACATTCTTTGACGACGACCTCAAGGCACAACGGTACCGTGGCACCACGTGGGACGCACAGTGCGAGGCCATCATTCGCGAGCTGCCCGAGCATGTATACATCAGTTTTGACATCGACGGCCTCGACCCGAAGCTCTGTCCGCACACCGGCACGCCCGTCGCCGGAGGATTGGAATTTCAGGAAGCGGTATACCTCGTGCAACGACTGGTTCGCTCGGGACGAAAAATTATCGGCTTCGACCTCAACGAAGTAAGTCCCGGAAAAGATGATGACTGGGATGCCAACGTCGGTGCGAGAGTGTTGTATCAACTTTGCAATTGGACGGCCGTGTCGCGCGGGCGACTGCACGTGCGAAGCTGATTAAAAAAGAAAATCGCGATTTCGCATCGCAGAAATGGTAAATTCAAAATATCTTCTACCTTTGCCCCCCGGCAAGCCGGCACGACCAGCTCCTGCTGAATTCCCCCAGGATCGGAAGGTAGCAAGGGTAGGCGGTTGAGCGGTGCGATGTTCGGTTTGCCCTTTTTTTTGTTTCTGCCATAATCACTTCCGGCTTTACGCCTTCGCGTATACATCGTTAATAAATGAACATAACTTACTTATGAAATTCTTCATCGACACTGCCAACCTGAACGAGATCAAGGAAGCATATGACCTCGGCGTACTCGACGGCGTAACGACCAATCCTTCGCTCATGGCCAAGGAGAACATCAAGGGCGCCGACAACATCCGCGCACACTACAAAGCCATCTGTGATATCGTCGACAACAACGTTAGCGCTGAGGTAATTGCCACCGATCTGGACAACATCCTGAAAGAAGGCCGCGAGCTGGCCAAGCTGGATGACAAGATCGTCGTGAAAGTACCGATGATTAAAGACGGCGTAAAAGCCATTAAGAAATTTACCGCCGAAGGCATCCGCACCAACTGCACGCTGGTGTTTTCTGCTGGCCAGGCGCTGCTGGCGGCAAAAGCTGGCGCGAGCTACGTATCGCCGTTCATCGGCCGCCTCGACGACATTGGCCAGGACGGTATGGAGCTCATCTCCCAGATCCGCCTGATCTACGATAACTATGCCTACGACACAGAGATCCTTGCGGCCTCCGTACGTCATACCATTCACCTGTTGCAGTGTGCAGAGATCGGCGCCGACGTCGCTACCTGCCCCCTCAGCGTCATTACAAGCCTGCTGAAACACCCCCTGACCGACGCCGGTCTGGAAAAATTCCTCGCTGACCACAAGAAAGTAAACGGATAAATCCATCCGGGCACGATTTTCTTTAGCCGGTATGTCGCTTATCTTTGTAGCTGACCTGCCGGCTAAATTTTTTACTTATGTTTTCAAATGATCCCGTCGTTCACGTTCAAAACGCCAGCATTTTTCAAGATGACCGCGCGGTATTGAGTGACCTTAGCTTTGAGATTCAAAAGAGTGAATTTGTATACCTGGTGGGCCGCACCGGTTCGGGTAAATCGTCACTGCTGAAGACTCTGTACGCCGACCTGTCACTGAAACACGGCGAGATCATCACCGCCGGCTTCAACATTCGCGGTATAAAAAGCAACCAGGTCCCCCTGCTCCGCCGCAAGCTCGGCATCATCTTCCAGGACTTCCAGTTACTCAACGACCGCACCGTAGCCGAAAACCTCATGTTCGTCATGCAGGCCACCGGCTGGACCGACACCACCAAGATGAAGGCTCGCGTGAACGAAGTGCTGATACACGTAGGGTTGGGATCGATCGAAAAGAAAATGCCCCACCAGCTCTCCGGCGGCGAACAACAGCGCGTGGTAATCGCCCGTGCCCTTCTCAACGAACCCATGATCCTGCTCGCCGACGAGCCTACCGGTAACCTCGACCCCGAAGTCTCCCAGGGCATCATGAAGATTTTCCAACAGATCAACAAAAGCGGCACGGCTGTCCTCATGGCGACACACAGCTATGGCCTGATCAGGCGTTTCCCTGCACGGGTGTTGAAATGCGAAGACGGCAAAGTCATAGACTCAGCGAAGGAGCCGTTTGAACTGGCAACGGAATCTACTTATTGATTGAAATATAGGTCAGCATCAACTATATCTCAGCATCCGCCTTTTTGTCGCCTTCCGGTTTCCCTTTATCAAGCATATGCAGTTGCTGATTCAGCAAATCAATCCTTACCAATAGGTTCAGCACCAACGCATCCTTTACCTGCTCACTCGGTCGCTTCTGCATTTCTTCTTTTAAGACCATATACATTGCTTCCAGCTGCTGAAAGTCCTGCGTAAACCCATTCACTCCGTCGTTCCGCTGAAACGCATCGATCAACGCCACCTTGTTCGAGATCTCCTTCACATAATACGCCTCCACATCCGTAAATTCTTTTAAGGCAACACGCTCCGGCGGTGCATGCGGCTTCCACTCTTTCGGCAACAGCAAGTACGCCGACAATACCATAAACAGGATAGCCGCAGCGCGCCACAGCGCCACAGATTGCCACCATCCCTGCCGTGGTTCGTACAAGGCGGCTTCAATCGTTTTCCAATTGCGGGGAGAAGGTTCCTGGTCGTCGAACGCCTCCCGGTTTTGGCGGATGAAATCTTCGATCATGAGCGTGGTGGTTTAGCGGATTGGGTACTGGGGGTAGGGTGTGCGAGTATTTCTTTGAGCTTGCTTTTGGCGCGGTTCAACTGCGACTTGGAGGTGGATTCCGAGATCTGCATGATCTCCGCGATCTCCTGGTGGTCGTAGCCTTCCAGCAAATATAGCGACAGCACCGACCGGTAGCCGTCGGGCAACTGGTGGATGGCGGTTTTCACGCGTTCAACTGTCAGCGGATCGGCATACTCTTCCGCCTCCTCCTCGGCAGGTATGTCCCAACGTTCGTCGTCGGGCATTGCCTCGTGCCGGCGCTTATGCAGAGCGTTGATGGCTTTGTTCACGACAATGCGCTTTAACCACGCCCCGAAAGTAGATTCGCCCCGGTAGTGGTCCAGGCTGCGAAAGGCACTGATAAAGGCCTCTTGTAAGACGTCGGCGGCCTCGTCGCGGTCGCCGATGATGCGATAGCCCACGTTGTACATAGCCCTGGCGTAAAGCTTGTAAAGCTGGTAATGCGCCTCCCGGTCGCCCACGCGGCAGCGGGCTATCAGATCGGTATGCAGGTGTATCGTGGTGGCCTCCAAAGGAATTTTCGCGCAGTACAGAACAAAGATGCGCCAAATTCAAAAAGGTTGCACGGCACGCCGGCTGTTACTTGACGATGTTCAGAGGATTTTTGAGCCCGGAGTATTCCGTCAGCTCCACGCCCGCGCTGCCGATAAACATCTTGGCGTCAATTTTCAGGGGGATACGATTCTTGTCGTCTGAGAACCAGGCAGTAATAGAGTTTTCACCATCAAAAACCTCGTTTTTGGGCATAATGGGCTTAAACTTCAGGGCGCGTACTTTGCCGACTTTGATCTTGATATTCTCCTTGCCCTGGTAGATAATTTTCATTTTGTAGAACTCATCTTCAAAGAACCCCGTGATCACCACCGTGTCCTTTACCTTCAGCTTGGTGAAATCCTGCACCCGCAGGTATAGAAAGCCGGCAATCATGTCGCGCACCTGGGCAGGTGCCTCATAAAACTTCGGTTCTTTAAATTGGCCGGTTTTATTGTTGATGGTTTTTACCTCGATCTGGCGTTTTTCGTGATCGAAATTTGTCCACTCGTCTTTTTTGTAACGCCCTTCGCGGATGCGGCGGTAGAATTGATGGGGAATAAGTGCCGCAGTATCGATGTAGGCTCCCCAACGGTCGTCCACGTCCGCTACCCAATCTACCATGCCCACGGTCTTGCCCGTAACGTCGACTTTGAAGCAGTTGCGGTCGTTCATCTTATAATAGGTGGGGGCAATGCTCGCACTGCCCTTCCCTACTGTAAATATGCCGTAAGTCATCTTAAAGTGAATAATCTCACCTCGCATGAAGCTTTCATTTTTGACAACAGAATACTGCTCTTTGCTCTCCTGGGTAAAGGCAAAGATGACAGCTATTGCAGTGATCCAGAGACCCAACTTTTTCATAATCGCGTTATTCAAATTTACGCAAGGCGCGTGATTGACAAATAAACGTTTTATGAAATTCAAAGGATGTGCCAACGTATTACGAAAATATTACGAAAGCACCCCTTATGACAAAATAGACGTTTAAACTGCCACATTATTGTCCCGCAACGCGTCATTCAGCGACGTTTTCTTGTCGGTGCTCTCCTTGCGCTTGCCGATGATGAGCGCGCACGGCACCTGGAACTCGCCTGCCGGAAATTTTTTGGTATACGAGCCCGGAATTACCACCGAGCGCTCCGGCACATAGTTTTTATATTCTACAGGTTCGGCGCCAGTCACGTCGATGATCTTTGAGCTCGACGTCAGTACGACGTTGGCACCCAATACGGCCTCCTTGCCTACACGCACGCCTTCCACCACAATGCAACGCGAACCGATAAAGGCATTGTCTTCGATGATCACGGGAGCTGCCTGTACAGGCTCCAGCACGCCTCCGATTCCTACTCCACCGCTCAAATGTACATTCTTGCCGATCTGTGCGCAGCTCCCTACCGTTGCCCACGTGTCGACCATGGTGCATTCGTCCACGTAAGCGCCGATGTTGACATACGACGGCATCATGATCACACCCTTGGCCAGGTACGAACCGTGACGCGCAATGGCATGCGGCACAACACGTACGCCCAGGTCTTTGAAGTTGCGCTTCATGTCGATCTTGTCGTGGAATTCAAACGGGCCGGCCTCGATGGTTTTCATCTGCTGAATGGGAAAGTACAGGATCACGGCCTTCTTGATCCACTCATTGACCTGCCAGGTACCGTCTTCCATTGGCTCGGCCACGCGCAGCTTGCCTTTGTCCAACTTTTCCACTACTGACCGGATAGCCTCCTGACTCTCCAGCGACTGCAGCAGCGACCGGTCTTCCCAGGTTTTTTCAATGAGTTCTTTCAGTTCCATTTTCTTAGTTTTAAATCCACGTGCAAGAAATGAAAAAAAGGAGAATAGTCCTCGCCTCGGTCCTGAAACCGGTGGACGATACCCGCATGTTTGAGAAAATGGGTGGCAGCCTGGCGGGAATCTATGAGGTACACATCGTTGGATACCCGGGCAGCGCCAGGTTGCCGGAGCACGGCGACGTGTTTGTGTACCCGCTCCGCCCCTTCCGGCGTATCAGCCTGGGTCGTCTGCTGGCCCCCTGGCGCATCCTGGCCCGTGTCGTAGCCCTGCAACCCGCCGTGTTCGTGTTTTGCACACACGAGTTGATCTTTGTCGCCTTGCTCGCCCGGCTGCTGACGTCCTGCCGCCTGGTATACGACGTGCGCGAAAATTACTACCGCAACATTTTATATACCGCTGCCTTCCCGCGTGTACTGCGGCCACTCGTGGCCGGCTATGTACGCGTGTGGGAGCACGTCGGCGCCGGATTTATACATAATTTTCTCCTGGCAGAGAAAGGCTACGCGCTGGAGCTGTCGTTTGGCCATGGCCGGCGCACGATCATCGAGAATAAACTACGCCGACCACCGGCAGTAGCGCCGGCGCCCCGACTGACGCCGGCGCGTAATTTTCTGTTTACGGGCACCCTGTCCGAGATCACCGGGCTCTTTACCGCCCTCGACCTGCTGGAGCAGCTCCATCGCCACGACCCGGCTGTACGCGGTACGATCATCGGCTACTGTGCGCTCGTCGCCGAGCGCCAATCCCTGCGGGCACGGCTGGCGACGATGCCCTATGTCACGTTGCATGGCGGCGACCGTCTGGTACCGCATCCCGCCATCGAGTACGAAATCCTTCGGGCGGACGTCGGCATCCTTGCCTATCCACCGAATCCGGCCACCGAGCACTCCTTCCCTACCAAGCTGTACGAATATTTAGGCTACCGCCTGCCAATTCTGCTTATCGACTATGCGCCGTGGGTAACTTACGCTGCGCGGTTTGACGCCGCGGTAACCTTCCAGCCGGCATCCTTCGATGCGCCGCGAACGTTACAACAGCTGCGCGGGAAAACATTCTACAGCGCGCCACCCGAAGACGTCTTTTGGGAACATGAAGGAGAACGACTACGAACGGTAATCGATGCGTTGGTACGGCGGTGACATAAAAAAAGACCGGCGATTGCAAGCAACCACCGGCCTCGGAGACAACCTTAAACTTTAAACTATATATCGCTCACCACAACAAGTATTGAGATTTACTATTGATTATTTATCCAGCGCAAATTTGATGGGTAAGGTCATGCGTACCATGACCGGCACGTCGTTCTGACGGCCCGGATTCCAGCCCGGCAACAGCGCGATCACGCGGGCGGCTTCCTTATCACAGTCCGGGCTGAGGCCTCTGATGACCTCTACCTTGGTTACTTTTCCATCGCGGCCGATCACAAAGCTGACATATACCGTACCTTCCAGGCCCATCCGGCGTGCGCTGGCGGGGTAGTTTATCTTGCGACGAATAAAATTATACATGGCTTCCATACCTCCAGTATACGACGCGGCCACCTGCGGCGCGAGATAGGGTTGATTTATATCTACACTCGGCACAACATCCGTAACCGAAGGATCTGTGCCGGTACCTCCCTCCACTCCACCGGGGACACCGTCGGGTACAGTAGGCGTTGCCGGCGGGATGTCTACATTGGCTGTAATCGTGGCGTCATCCGGAGCGTCAGTTGTTACCACGGGAGGGGCATTCACTACAGGAGGTTCCGTAGGGGGTGTTACGTGCGGATGTGAGGGACCCGGCGGCGGCGGTGGTGGGAGAATCACCTGTACCTGTGTAAAGACAAGCGTGTCATTTACTGTCGGTGTCACCGGAATAACACTGTCTTTACCACTATCATCATCCAATAGGCTCATGACCATCGGCACGATAAATAACAATCCGCCAAAAGACACACTGAGCAAAAAGCCCGAGGTCAGGTTTCCAGTATAGGATTTACGCACGGCATAGGCACCGTAATCTACGTTCCGGTCTTCAAACACCAGGTCATCCCAGCTCTTGGGGTCGTTGGCTTTCCCTTTCGTTTCCATAAGCAAATGAATTTTGGTTTAGATTCAATTCGCCCTCAGAATGCGCCCTGTTACAGAAGGTCACGCTTCTTTTTGAAATATTTTTCACCCCCTGACAGCCAGAACCACCTTCTATCAAGATATGTCCTAAATAATTTTTTAGATAACCCTAAACTTTTATTTTTACAGATACGTTAATGAATGAGCCATGTTGAGCTATACCGAAGAAAACTACCTCAAAGCCATTTACCACCTGTCGGGCAGCGGCGCAAAAGCCGTACTGACCAGCGAGATCGCGGAAACCATGAATACCCGGGCGGCCTCGGTAACGGATATGATCAAAAAGCTTTCGGCCAAAAACATGATTTCCTACGAGAAGTACTACGGCGTCAAGATCACCCGCCAGGGAAAGGCCGAAGCACTCATGGTCGTGCGCAAGCACCGCCTGTGGGAAACCTTCCTGGTGCAGAAGCTGCACTTCTCGTGGGACGAAGTACACGACGTAGCCGAGCAACTGGAACATATCCAGTCTGCCCTGCTCATTGAAAAGCTGGATGAGTTTTTGGAGTTTCCGACGGTAGATCCACACGGCCATCCTATCCCCGACAAGACCGGCAAATTTGTCGAAGTACGGCAGATCCCGTTGTCCGATTGCAGCGGTAAAAAGAAGATCACCATCCGCGCCGTACGCAACGGATCACCCTCCTTTCTGCAGTACCTCAGCAAGAATGGTGTCTATATCGGTGCTATTATAACAATCCTGGAAAAGATCGAATTCGACGGCTCGCTGGAAATTATGATCGACGGCAAAAAGAAAGTATTCATTTCACGCGAGGCATCGCAAAACTTACTGGTAACAGAATGAGTCCATCGTCTTATTATACTATACGTCCCCTGGTCTTGCTACTGGCAGTAACGCTGCTGGCAGGCGGTTGTCGGGAAAAGCCTAAAAGCCCACACGAAAAATTACAGATCGTGACCACGACCGGCATGATCCAGGACGCTGTACAGCATGTAGCAGGCAAGCACGCCGACGTCGTTGCCTTGATGGGCCCTGGCGTCGACCCCCATCTTTACAAAGCGACACAAGGCGACGTACAAAAACTCTCCGACGCCGACATGGTGTTTTACAATGGCCTTCACCTGGAAGGCAAGATGGTGGAAGTATTGCGCAAGCTCAATCGCGTCAAGCCTGTTACCGCAGTTGCGGATGGCATACCCGAAAACCAGTTGCGCACGGTACCCGGCTTCCAGAGCAGTCACGATCCACACATCTGGTTTAATGTACACCTCTGGAAACAAGCTGTGCTGCAGGTCTCGCGGACATTGCAAGCGAAGGACACCGCCCACGCAGCATATTATAAAGCCAACGGCGAGCGCTATGCAGCCCGCCTGGACTCCCTCCACGCCGCTGTACAAACCACGCTGGCTGCCTTACCCGAAGCCCAGCGCATCCTGATTACCGCGCACGACGCCTTCGGCTACTTCGGCGATGCTTACCATGTACAGGTGCGTGGCCTGCAAGGTATATCGACCATGTCCGAGTTCGGCGTAAGAGACGTGACCGAGCTTGTCAACTTTATTGTATCGCACAAGATCAAAGCCCTGTTCGTAGAGACCTCCGTATCATCCAGGTCGATTGAAGCCGTGATGGAAGGCTGCCGGCAGAAAGGTTGGCAGGTTTCGATCGGCGGCAACTTATACTCCGACGCCATGGGCGCTGCCGGTACCCCCGAAGGTACCTATATCGGCATGATCCACGCCAACGTCCACACCATTGTTCAAGCCTTGAAATAATACGCATCATGCAACCTGAAATAACAACCACCCCGGCACTGGAAGTACACGATCTGACTGTAGCGTTTGACCGCAAGCCGGTACTGTGGAACATCGATCTGAAATTACCGGCCGGCAAACTGATCGGCATCATCGGCCCCAACGGCGCCGGCAAGTCGACGCTCATCAAAGCTACCATGGGGCTGTTGCCCCTCAGCAGCGGCTACGTGCGCCTGTATGACCAGCCGATCGACAACGTGCGCAACCGCATCAGCTACGTACCCCAACGAGAATCCGTCGACTGGGACTTCCCCGCATCCGTCATGGACGTCGTGCTCATGGGTCGCTACGGCAAGCTCGGCCTCTTCCGCCGCGTACGCCAGGCCGACCGTGATGTGGCCCTCGACTGTCTGCGCAAAGTGGGCATGGAAGCCTACGCCAACCGTCAGATCTCACAGCTTTCCGGTGGCCAGCAGCAACGCACCTTCCTGGCCCGCGCGCTGGCGCAACAAGCCGATATATACTTCATGGACGAGCCCTTCGCCGGCGTCGACGCCGCGACGGAGAAAGCCATCATCGGCCTGCTGCAAGCCATGACCGAAGCGCAGAAGACTGTCATCGTCGTACACCACGATCTGCAGTCCGTCACCCATTACTTCGACTGGGTCATCATGCTCAACACCCGCCTGGTGGCGTGTGGCCCCACCGAGACGACGTTCACACAGCAGAACCTGCAGGAAACCTATGGTGGCAAACTCACGCTGCTGAGCGACGTAGGCGACCTGATTCGCCGCGAAAACTTTCCGAATCGCGAGGGCGTTTCAAAACCGGTACTATGAACACACTGACCGACTTCTTCTCATTCTCCGATCCCAACATCCGCTTTGTCGTAATTGGCGCGATGCTGCTGACGGCGAGCTCCGCGATCGTAGGAACCTTTACATTCCTGCATAAAAAATCACTCGTCGGCGATGCCATCGCACACGCCGTACTACCGGGCATTTGCCTCGGCTTTATCCTGTCGGGTACCAAGAACCCGGCCTACCTCATCATCGGCGCGTTCATTACCGGCTGGTTATCGCTGGCGGCGGTCGAGTTCATTACCCGCCGCACGCGTATTAAAGAAGATACGGCCATCGGTCTGGTGCTCTCTGTATTCTTTGGCATTGGTATCGTCATGCTGACGGTCATACAAAAAAGTGGCAATGCTGCCCAGTCGGGACTTGACCACTTCCTGTTTGGCAAAGCGGCCGCGCTTGTGGGCGAAGACCTCATGGTGTTCGGCACCGTGGCAGTCATATTGTTATTCTGTGTGTTCCTGCTCTTCAAGGAGTTTTCGTTGCTGGCGTTTGATAAGGCCTATGCACAATCCATCGGACTTCCCGTACGCAGAATTGAATTAGTATTAACCTCGCTGATTGTACTCGCCGTCGTGATCGGCATTCAGGCAGTAGGTGTCGTGCTGATGGCCGCTATTCTCATCACGCCCGCCGCGGCAGCACGCTTCTGGACACATCGTATCAGCGTCATGGTGCTCCTGGCCAGTCTATTCGGCGCCTTCAGCGGCCTGGCGGGCGCCTATATCTCGTATATCGCGCCTGCCATGCCCACCGGCCCCTGGATCGTTATCGTCATCTCGACGATAGCCTTTATATCCTTCTTCCTGGCCCCACGCCGCGGTGTGATTAGTAGAATGATCCGCCAGCGTGCCATACGCCGCACGATCAACAACGAGAACGTGCTGAAGACACTCTACCAACTCGGAGAGGAAAGCAAGAATTTCTTTCTGCCACGAACCGAAGCGGACATCATACACAAGCGTAGTTACCCTTCACCGCTACTCACAGCCGTACTCCATCGGCTCCGGCGCCAGGGCTATGTCGAACGTATCGGAACCACCTGGCAGCTGACGGAAGAAGGCATGAGCCGCGGCCAGCGCGTGGTCAGAATTCACCGTTTGTGGGAACTATACCTCACCACACACGTCAACATCGCGCCCGACCACGTGCACGACGATGCCGACACCATCGAACACTTGCTCACACCCGAGCTTGAAACCGAATTAGAGCGCCTGCTGAACTACCCAACGGTAGATCCACACCAGGCCGAGATACCTTATAAAAAACCGGTATGAACGACTTATATATCATTCTGACAGCTTCCCTTGTAGCCTGCAGCTGCGGCCTGTTGGGTTGCTTTCTGATCCTGCGCAAAATGGCCATGGTAGGCGACGCGATCTCACACGCCGTCTTACCCGGCATCGTCATTGCCTTCCTGGTATCAGGTTCGCGTGACTCCGTCACCATGCTGGCTGGCGCAAGCCTCATCGGTATGCTGACCACCTTCCTGATCGAATTCCTCCACAAGAAGGCCCGACTCCAAACCGATGCCTCCATCGGCGTCACCTTCACCTGCCTGTTTGCCATCGGCGTAGTCCTCATTTCGCTCTTCGCCGGCAAGGTAGACCTCGACCAGGATTGCGTGCTCTATGGTGAGATTGCCTACGTACCCCTCGACATGATCCTCTCTCCCACCGGCCTCATTTTTGGTCCACGGGCGCTATATATCATGGGGGCTATATTTATCGCAATTGTTCTCTTCATCACATTCGGTTATAAAGAACTTTTGCTAACCACGTTCGATCCGGCCTTTGCCAGCGCGCTGGGTATCTCGGCTACGTTCTGGCATTACTTGCTCATGGGGGCGGTGTCGGCTACTACGGTAGCGTCATTTGAGTCCGTTGGGGCCATTCTGGTAGTGGCACTGCTCATCGGCCCTGCGGCAACAGCCTACCTCCTGACCGACAACTTCCTCGTCATGCTTATCCTGGCGTGCGTCGCGGGTGTGTTAGTATCCATCAGTGGATACTATATTGCGGTATGGCTGGATGGGTCGATCGCTGGCGCCATTGCCGGCATGACCGGACTGCTGTTTACGCTGGCCATGCTCTTCTCGCCCACGCACGGGCTGTTGTTCAAGAAGTTGCGAACGACTTCGGACGAGGTGTCGTCGGCTTAATATAAAATCCGGCTTTCGACGTACCTTTGCGCCCATGCAGCACTCCGACACCATTGTCGCGCTGGCCACAGCGCAGGGTATTTCCGCTATTGCCGTTATCCGCCTCTCCGGCCCCGATGCCATAGAATTGGTCCAGCGCGTATTCCGTGGCAAAGATCTGCGCGAGCAGCCCTCGCACACCATTCATTTCGGTACGATCGCTGACGGCGACCGCGCGATCGACGAAGTGCTCGTCTCGATCTTTCAAGGCAGCCGCTCGTTCACGAAAGAACCCAGCGTCGAGATTTCCTGCCACGGCTCCCCCGTCATTGCCAAAGAAATTATCAAGGTACTGCTAAAACAAGGCGCCCGCCTGGCCGAGCCCGGCGAGTTTACCAAACGGGCCTTCCTCCACGGCCGCTTCGATCTGGCGCAAGCCGAGGCCGTAGCCGACCTCATCCACGCGGAGACCGACAACGCCCGCCAGGCGGCCCTCAATCAAATGCGCGGCGGCTTCTCGAAAGAGATCGCCCACCTGCGTGAGGAGCTTATACACTTTGCTTCACTTATTGAACTGGAGCTTGACTTTGGGGAAGAAGATGTCGAGTTCGCCAAACGCGACGACCTGCGCCAGCTCATCATACGCATCCAGTCTTACCTGCGCGCATTGATACAGTCGTTCGACCACGGCAACGTGATTAAGAACGGCGTACCGACTGTCATTGCCGGTAAACCCAATGCCGGTAAGTCAACGCTGCTGAACGCGCTGTTGAACGAAGAAAAAGCGATTGTCTCCGAGATACCCGGCACCACCCGCGATGTTATAGAAGACGAAATGATTCTGGGGGGTATCAACTTCCGTTTCATCGACACCGCCGGCCTACGCGAGACACAGGACGTTATCGAAGCGATGGGTGTAGAGCGTACGCGCGACCGTATGAAGAAAGCATCGGTTATCCTATACCTGATCGATCTCTCGTCGACCACACTGACCCAGATCGAAGAAGAGGAGACTACACTCAAAGCACTAGGCATCCCCTATCTGAAAGTTGGTAACAAAATCGACAAAGCCGATCCGGCATTGACGGAAGCACTCCGTTCCCAGGACTTCACATTCATCTCGGCGGCTGACAAGACAAACATTCAAGGGCTAAAAGATCGCCTACTGGATCTGTTTAAGATTCGAACTGTTACCACAGGAGATGTACTGGTTACCAACCTGCGACACTATCAAAACCTGCTACAGACGAATGAAGCGCTGAACCGCGTGCTGGACAGCATGGACAACGGTATAACCGGAGATTTCTTAGCCATGGATATACGACAAGCCCTCCATTACCTCGGGGAGATCACGGGATCAATTACAACGGAAGACTTGCTCGATAATATCTTCTCCAAATTCTGTATTGGGAAGTAAACTTTCATACTAAGTAAACTGGCTATTTTGCATCAACGGATGTTTATTCTGATTTCAAAATTTCCACCGGACTCACCACAGCAGCCTTAATTGCCTGGTAGCTGACTGTGAGTAAGGCAATCCCCGTCGCGATGATTCCAGAAAGTGCAAAGAACCACCACTCGATATCGATATGATAGGCGTATTCCTGGAGCCACCAGTCTGTTGCAACCCAGGCCAGGGGGAAAGCGATACAACATGCGATTAAAACGAGCTTCATAAAATCCTGTGAGAGCATGGCAATGATGCTTAAAAGGCTTGCACCCAAGACCTTTCGTATACCGATTTCTTTCAGGCGTTGTTCTGCCGAATACGTTGCGAGCCCAAAGAGACCGAGGCACGCAATCACCACACTCGCGAGCGCAACCCATCCAAGGATCGTTTGACTACGTTCATCTTCGATGTAAAACAGTGCAAGCTGATCATCAAGAAAATGATATTCGAATGGTTCGGTTTCATCGTTTGTTACCATGATCGCTTTAAGCTTGCCGAGCGTAGCCTCGATATCGTTTGCATGAATCTTTACCGTGTAATAGTCGATAGGAAAAATCGGATTGGCATAGTACGTGATGATCAGGGGTTCAATCTTCGTCCGAAGTGATTGGAAATGGAAGTCCTTAACGATCCCTACAACACGCGGCTTGAATGCGAGGCTAGCATCATCGTAAACCGGTGTGAAGAACTGGTTTCGTGCCGTCTCTGGAATAATTATTTCATCAGAAACATCGGTGATGCCAAGTATCTTTGCTGCAGCTTCGTTGATCATCACTGATAGACTATCTGCATTGTTCTGGAAATTTCTGCCCTTCTGCAATTCAATACCGTAAGTGCTGATGAAGTCTTTGTCAGCAGCAATGGTGTATGCTATCTGAAGTTCAGCGGTGCTGCCCTCCTTCTTCAACTTTACCCTTGGAATGGATTTCCATTCACCCGGCACGCGCGATGTGGCGGACACATGTTTCACGGAACTCAATTGTGACATCTCATTCTTCACCCATTCAAAATTTGATCGCGCCTTTTGCACATTCACATCGATAACCACCATGAGATCTTTGTCGAACCCAAGCTCCGTGTTATTTAAAAAACGAACTTGCATGAACAATACGATCGTGCTGATGATCATGACCGTTGAAATGGTAAACTGAAGTATAACCAGGGCTTTGCGTAAGGAAAAGTCGCCACCGTTTTTCAACTTCAAACCTTTGAGAAGTGACACCGGATTGAATCGTGAAAGCAGCATCGCAGCATATCCTCCCGAGAGAATGCCGATACCGATGATTAGCATCATCGCAGCTGCCCAGAAACGCAGCCCTACGGATGCGAAAAGTTCAAACCGCTTATTTACAAAGTCATTGAAGGCCGGCAACAACAACGCCACGATTAGCACGGCAATGAAGAAAGCTATCGAGGTCGTGATGATCGATTCAACGAGGAACTGTTTCACCAGATTGCTGCGTACAGCACCGATTGCTTTTCGCACACCGATTTCCTTGAGTCTGCTCGATGCCCTCGCCGTTGTCAGGTTTGTGTAATTGATGCCCGCGATCAGCAAAACAAAGATCGCCGTAAAAGAAAAAACTGTTATATAAACCGGATTGCCCTGTGGTATACTATCAACATTTGAATTGCGGGCTCCGTCCGCGATTCCTTCCGATCTCAGATGAACGGCCTTCAAAGGTTGGAGGCTGTGTTTGATTACAGTACCTGGAGCCATTGTCGTATTGGCATAAACGACGCGAGTCATCTTTTTGGAAACAGAATCAGCAACGGCATCGGGACGCAAGAGCGCGTACACCGTGAAGCTTGTTGATGCCCAATCACTCTCCATTTCACGTCTGAATCCTTCATCGGACATCCAGGTTGCTTCGGATATAACACTCGTAAAATTGAAAGTTGAGTTCTGCGGATGACTTTTTAACACACCCGTGATCTTCACCGGCGCATCCATGAAGTCGTACTGGAGATTTTTATTCAACACATCCTTTTTTCCGAAAATGCGCATGGCGAGGTCTTCAGTGATAACGATAGAGTTCGGCTCCTTTAATGCGGTACGTCTGTCACCCTCTATGAGCGGGAAATCAAATAGCTGCAGAAAATATTCATCCGCTCCAGTGACCGTTTCCTGAACGTGGACAGGATTTTCCGGATCCACGAGATTGCGTCTCCCTAAGCGCTGCATCCGTGTTGTCATTTCTACTTCCGGCAATGCGTTTCTTGACTCCTGCGCAAGCATGTAGCCTGCCGCCGCAACGGTTGTTGCTTCGTTATGCTGGTTTTTTTCGTGGGTGATCACGCGATAAACTCTGTCACCCTTGCTATGCTGGGTATCGAAGTTGAGCTCGTCATAGACGTAAAGACCAATCAATAGAAAAATAACCATCCCGAAAGTCAGACCAAGCACGTTGAGTGACGAATACAGTTTACTTTTCCAAAGGTTCCTCCACCCCATGATAAAATAGCTTTTGAACATACCGTTGTTATTTAATGGTTGAGTGATTTTTGCCGACCGAATAATGCCAGGCCTGCACAATAGAATAATGTCTCTGTATAACAGCAGATTCGTGCGTGTTTTCCCAAGCGAGTCTACCCTCCTTTCGTAGATTTCAAGCAGGTCTCCTTCGATATCAGCATGATACTCCGGCTTGCAAAACCATCTCAGGAAATGCAGGATGAAACTGGGTGGCTCAATTCTGTTCATCAACGCCTTATTTGAGTTTCAATACCAGCTTCGGCAGTGATTTCCAAAGCTCATCACGCGACTCTTTCGTGTACTCCAGCGCTTTCTTGCCGTAGGCTGTGATCTCAAAATAGAGCTTAGGTCTTCCCCGTCTGCTTTCAGATGGATCACCTTGCTTCGATGTTAAAAAGCCTTTAGACTCAAGCCTTCGTAGCGTTACCTGAAGCGCGCCAATGGTCACCTCGCGGTTAAGCCGCTGTTCGATCTCATCTTTTATTGTTACCCCGTACGCGTTGCCATACAGTATCCCTACCGTCAGAAGGACCACTTCTTCAAATTCACCAAGCTGAATTTTTTTCATTTAATACTATCAAGTAGTAGTAAAGGTAACAAGGAAAGCAATTAAAATCCTACATTGTAGTAATAATTTCCGCAAATCACTTGAGTGCGGAGAGGGATTGACACCAGGGGCCAGGGTTCGAACATCTTTCATCATTCCATACACTATTCAAATCAAAGATGAATCTTTCCCGCTAGAATTCAGAACAACCTATAATTAGATCATTCACTTAACCAAGTAACAAACTCTCAAATTTCTTTAGGGATGTTTAGAGATGTTGAGCTAATTTTTCGGCAATTCCTGTTACCATTTTGTTACTCGAGTCAGTAAACACGCTGACTATCAATGAGGGGCACATTTTATATCGGGAAACAGTCGATTACATCAATCTGACAATCAATTAGTTATGTTGAGTGTTTACTTTTCCGCCCAACCTATAAACCTGGCTTTTTGAAGATGATTATCAATAACTTAGCATCCTCGCTCCCACAAATCCGTTACTTTTTGTTACTCAAAACCTAAACATCCCTAAAGCGAGTAGGGAAATTTAAAAACCATTGAAAAACCATGTAGCAATAGGGGTACGTAGCAATTGAGTTGTCTTAAAAACAGACACAATTTCACGCTAATTGCTAATTGTCATGTTTCAATTTTCTAAAAGACTTTTATCCGTTTTGGTTTTAACAATGTCTATTACAATTTCTCTAAATGCCCAGTCGATCACCCAGGCTGTAAGAGGAAAAGTTGTCGACCGGGAATCAAATGTCGATTTTAGTTTTTTTTCGAATTATTTTAGCCAGTTAGGAGAAAGTGTTCCGTTTTCTATGTTAGAAATAATTCAAATAATCGCCCTCATTCAGGGCTGCTTTCTTTTAAGCGTTCTGTTCGTTAAACAAGAAAGTTACAAGCGGGTAAATTTCTTACTACTTCTAGGGTCAATTATTGCTTTGCTTTTGAACATTGTCGGAGATGATGATTTTAACCTGTTTTTCTCTAATGCTAATTGGTATTTTTTCCAATCTCCATTAATCATTACACTGTTCTTTTTACTGATAAAGTATCACAATTCTAAACAGAGTAAATTTCAACTTAGAGATCTTCTTTATTTTATTCCGTATTTGTTTTTTGTTATTCTTCAAATCGTAGAAGACGTTAACGGATTAGGTAAGAACATATGGTTAATAATAGGAGAAGTTCTGGCAGGCGTAACGCTATTAGTTTATTTAGGCTATACCATCTATGATATCATTAAAAACAAAAAGGAAAGGTGGATGCTGTTATTTATATTGCCTTATGCTTTACTGCAGTTAATAGACGAATTTTCATTTATTATAACAAAAAGCTATGATAATTTCCCTTTTCTAGAAAGTTATGGGATTATCGGATTATCAGCAATACTTCTCTACATGATTTTATTTAAGCTTGTTGTATCACCAACATCTATACTACCAAAGGCTGATACTAAGGCTTATAAAACTTCAAGCCTTAGTAAATCCAAAGCAGATGTATATAAAATGGAGTTTTTAAGACTCATGAATAAAGAGAAGCTTTTTACTAATAGCAATATAACGGTTAACCAAGTAGCTCAAAAGATGGGTATTCCAAGACAGCACTTATCTGAAGTCTTGAATGTGTACTTAAAATCAAATTTTCAGGATTACATGAACAAGTACAGGGCTGAAGAATTTGTAGAATGTCTCAAGGATGGCAAGTTCAACAATTATTCTATTATGGGCATTGCCAACGAAGTTGGTTTCAAATCTAAATCCTCTTTCAACACTACTTTTAAAAAAATATACGGGGTTACCCCCAGTGAGTTTAAAAAGACATTGCCTTCAATAGACATGACAAATCCGCTTTCAGAAAACCTCTTAGAAATTAAAGAAGCCTCCACTTTCTGATGAATATCGGATTATTTTCTTAAAAACAATTCCCAAATATTGATATCATGGCAGTATTTATGTAAACACCCTCGCAAGTGGGGTGTCAATTTTTGTGGGGTAACAGGTGTTCGATATTGTTTACGTTTCTGCTGGGGAGTTCTTCCAGTACACGCGTGAGCTAAGCCATCGGCTCCACGCAATTCGCTTTACAGGTGGCCATCAGGGAGTATATCATCGCCATTCGTTGGGCAGACTCATGTGTGCCAGCGAACATAAAAATTCTTCTGACCGAGTGCAATCGGTCTGATTTCATTCTCGATTTTGTTGTTGTCGATTTCCAGGCGATCGTCAGGGTCAACTCCTTCCCGCACTTCAGGGAGTATGCACGCGCCTTGCCTATCGGAGACTTGGGCGTTACTTTTGGATACTCTTCTTCTATCCGCTGGAATGTCTCAACACGTTTACACCAATAGTCAAACGTCTGATAGGGAATGTCCCAATCGCAGCAAAATGCCTTCTTGCTGAGTCCTGAGTTTTCCACGCGTTGACGGACGTTTCCATTTAATCTTGTGTGTACTTCATGTGTTTGTTTCTTACCAAACAACATATAAACGATCCGCCTGTGACGATGTAGATAGCCGGGTGTTTACGTATTTATGAGGCTATTCGGAATCGATAGCCTCAAATAGTATTACCCAACCTGCAACGGTTTTTTTTTGGATTACCATGGTTTTTAAGCCTAAACTAAAAAATCCTCACAACTCTAAAAACGATAAAAAGCCACAAATTTCACAGTTGGCGTCGTTCCAAGTGCGAGAGGCGCATTTAGAACCTTTGAAACTATACAATCAATAGAATTTGATAATCTAATAATCAGCGTGTTGCAATCATTCTAATAACAAACAGGTACTGAAATCAGATTCAAAACCTACTTCATTTTAACCGCTATGGATGCAAGTCTAATTTTACCCCGGTTGACTGAAAACCCTAATTAAAATTTCTAGTAGTGTATGACAAAAACGAAGCAATTAAAACCCTTTAGGTCAAGAAAAACACGGGCCTTATTTGTGATGATGATGTTATGTCCGGTATTCCTTTTTGCACAAACAAAATACACAATTAGTGGTGTAGTTAAGGATATTGCCAACGGTGAAACAATCTTGGGGGCAACTGTCGTTTTAAAAGGCACCTCCATTGGAAACACGACCAACCAATATGGTTTTTATTCTATCACAGCGCCCGAAGGTAATTACACCTTAACCATTTCCTACATAGGATTTACAACGTTTGAAAGGGCTATCAACCTTAGCTCTAATCAAAAGCTCGACATTGAGATTCAAGAGGATGCCGCTAAATTGGATGAAGTCGTCATCACAGCTGAAGAATCAAAGGAAGTTGACCTTCAGACACCACAAATGAGTATGGCAAAACTCTCAACCAACGAGATCAAACAGATACCTGTTGTTTTGGGTGAAGTAGATTTGATCAAGTCCATTCAATTGCTGCCAGGAGTTGCCAACGCCGGCGAAGGTTCATCGGGCTTCAACGTACGCGGTGGTGCGGAAGACCAAAACCTAATCCTTCTGGATGAAGCGATTATTTACAACGCCTCGCATTTGTTTGGTTTCTTCTCGGTATTTAATGCTGATGCCATTAAGGATGTTAAACTCTATAAAGGAGGCATTCCTGCACGTTTTGGAGGGCGAGCTTCTTCGGTACTGGATATACGTCAAAAAGACGGAAATAGTAAAGAATTTGAACTCACCGGTGGTATTGGTGCTATTTCCAGTCGTTTGGCGGTGGAAGCGCCAATGTTTAAAGACAAAGGTTCGTTTCTAATGGCTGGTAGAGCTTCTTATGCAAATATATTTTTAGCCTTGGCCAACGAAAGCAGTAGGGCCGGATTTTACGATTTGAATCTGAAAACAAATTATGAAATTGACGAAAAGAACAAGCTGTATCTATCTGGCTATCTAGGCAATGATAACTTTAACCTGGCAGGGCTTTTCACTAATTCATACGGAAACCTATCAGGAAACTTGCGATGGAATCATATTTTTAGTAACAAGTTATTCTCCAATGCATCCTTAATATACAGTCGATATAATTACAACCTGGAAATTCCCATCGAAGGAATTGATTGGACCTCAGATATCGGCAATTATAATATGCGCTATGACTTAGGGTATTACGCAAGCGATAAATTAACATTTGATTTTGGCGTGTCTGGTATTTATTACAACTTTAATCCAGGCAAACTCAACCCTTTAGATGCAAATTCGGGTGTAAATCCAGAGAAACTAGACAACAAATTTGCTTTGGAAGCCGGAGTATATGCAGGTTTAGAACATAAAATTTCTGATAAGCTCACCACTCAATACGGCTTGCGTTTTAGTTACTTTAATCGATTAGGGAAGCAAACCTTAAACAACTACGCCAATAATTTACCAGTAGTTTACAACGAAGAATTAGGCATTTATGAGCGTGCCGACCCTATTTCCAATACCAATTACGGCAAGGGAAAAAGCATAGCTACATTCAATAATTTAGAACCTCGGGTTGCACTTTCATATCAGCTTAACGAGAAGTCTTCGTTTAAAGCAAGCTATAACCGAATCGCCCAATACCTGCATTTAATTTCCAACACCACATCGGCCACGCCATTAGATGTTTGGGCACCAAGCGGAAAGTTTATTGAGCCCCAAATTGCAGACCAGTATGCTGTAGGTTACTTCAGAAATTTCAGTGAAAATATGTTTTCCATTGAAGCCGAAGCCTATTACAAAACAATCGACAATAGGGTAGATTATATCAACGGCGCAGAACTTATAGCACAAAACACCATTGAAACCGAAATTTTAACCAGTGAAGCCCGTGCATATGGATTAGAATTTTTATTGCGAAAAAACGAAGGCGATTTTACAGGTTGGCTGGCATATACGTGGTCAAAATCGCAACAGCACACACCCGGCGGAGCTGCAGGCGGATTAGGCATTAACAATGGGAAATGGTATAACTCTAACTGGGACAGAACCCACGACTTTTCGCTTACTGGAAGCTACAGACTCAACGAAAAATGGCGATTTGGGGCTAATATGGTATTCCAAACAGGACGACCTGTTACCTATCCTAATGGACAGTTTATATACAACGGATTATCCATAGCGACTTATTCTGAAAGGAACGCACACCGATTGCCAGCCTACCACAGGCTAGACCTTTCTGCAACCTTAACACCTCGAAAAAATGAAAATAGAAAATGGCAAGGCGAATGGGTCTTTGGTATATACAACGCTTATAACCGAAGAAATGCAGCCTCTATTTCTTTTGGTCAAAATCAAACGACAGGTGTAACTGAAGCCACTCGTACTGCCATATTTGGCATTGTCCCTTCAGTAACATACAACTTCAAATTCTAAAACAGTGAAAAATATAAATATATACAACAAACTAGGGGTACTCCTTGTAATAACTGGATTATTAAGCTCGTGTACCGATGTCATAGATGTTAATGTCCCAAACGGCGGCACACGATTGGTGGTTGATGCGTCCATTAAATGGCAAAAAGGTACTTTGGGAGAAACACAGACCATCAATCTAAGAGAATCAACTGCTTTTTTTGATAACAATCCAGATGTCCCTGTTACGGGTGCTTTAGTAACAGTAACCAAAGAAAACGACGCGTCAATATTTGTGTTTGCCGACCAGAATAATGGTAGTTACACAGCAACAGATTTTGTTCCTGAATTAAACGCATCGTACACGTTGAAAATCCTTTACAACGGCAACTCCTATACAGCAACCGAAACCTTAATTGCAGCACCTGTTATTAATCGAGTTGAGCAAACCATTGAAGGTTCTGATGGTGACACCGAAATCCAGCTTCAAGTATTTTTTGACGACCCCGGAGATGTTGAAAATTATTATTTAGGCGAATTTACTCCGTCTAATTTACCACTGCCGTCTCTTGCAGTTATTAGCGATGAATTTACAGATGGCAACGAAAATTATATTGAGAACGATAATGAAGACTATGTGGCTGGAGTAACTGTAGGTATTAATGTGTACGGTATTTCACAACGATATTATGACTATTTAAACATATTGATTCAACAATCTGGAAGTGATGAAGGAGGGCCTTTTCCAACTATCCCTGTACCGCTAAAAGGAAACTGTACTAATGTCAGTGATTCTAACGAAGAAGTATTGGGATATTTTAGGTTAGGTGAATTCGACACTACATCATTTACGATTAATTAGCAATAGGATATGGAATCCACATTCCCAAATAGCGAGATCGATCTGCTAGTAAACCAATCCTGTGCTATCCAACATCCCAATTTTACAGAGACGTATGTACGGTTTTAGAGCTCTAGTTGCGCTTTTATTTTTGAGTTCGTTGCTAACGTATGGGCAGGCGCAGCCTCTAACGTCATCTCAAAAGACCCATAAGATTGCAGGAGATTTTTTGCTTGGTGCAATGCCAGCTTTGGCTTTGAGTTCTACGTTCATTTGGAAAGATGGTCAAAAAGGAACGTATCAATTTTCCAAAGCCCTGGCTGGCACTATTGCATTAACGTCCGGTTTAAAACTAGCCATAAACAAAGAGCGGCCGAATGGTGAAAACAACAATAGTTTTCCATCTGGTCATACTTCTGTTGCATTTGCCAGTGCTGCATTTGTGCAAAAAAGATACGGTTGGGAATTTGGCATTCCTGCCTACCTCCTGGCAGGATATGTTGGATATACAAGAATCGAAGCAAACAAGCACGATTTCGTGGATGTGCTAGTGGGGGCTGCAATAGGTGTTGGAATGAGTTATTTGTTCACCAAACGGTATGATGAGAGAAAGAAGTTAGGAATTTCTTCAGGCTTTATTGAAAACACCCCTACACTAGATTTAACCTACAAATTTTAATGCCTGCTAAGAAAGATTACTTAAAAAAGCTGTTATGGAGAAACATTCTGAATTGGTCATAATGATTCCGACATACAATGAGTAAAAGAGAATGCCTCTAAGAACAGTTGCTCAGCTTATTAAGAATACACAGTGTCCGAAATCATTTGGTCGTTCACCGAATTTACGGAGCGACCCAACCAAAAAGAAAAGCTACTGTCAAGAACAGCCATGCGACTATTCGTAGCGCAGGCTGTTGGACGGGTTGGTGAGTGCGGCTTTGAGGGTTTGGATGCTGACGGTGAGCAGGGCTAGCACCACGGCCGCTATCGCGGCTAGCGCATAGACCAGCACATTCATATCGACGTGGTAGGCGAAGGAGCTCAGCCATTGGCTCATGACATACCACGCCACGGGCCAGGCAATGAGACTCGCTATCAGCATCAGTGTGATGATCTCTTTCGATAACAGCCCCAGGATATTGGGCACGGATGCCCCCAGCACTTTACGGATGCCGATTTCCTTGATGCGTTGCAGGGTGTTGAAGGTGGCGAGGCCGAACAACCCCAAGCAGGCTATGAAGATGGCCATGCCGGAGAAGAGGGTAAAGAGCTGGCTCTGTTTCTGATCGTCATCATAGAGCCGGCGATAGCGATCGCTGAGGACCTGGTATTCGAAAGGATGCAGGGGGAGAAAAGCTTTCCATTTCTTTTCCAGGTCGGCTATGCCTTGCTGGAAGTGGGCGCCGTCGATGTTGACGGAAAGGTTCCGGTTGCTTTCGTCGCCGAGGAAGAACACCATGGGCAAAATCTCCTGGTGGAGGGATTCGAAATTGAAATCTTTGACGATGCCGATGAGCTTTCCTTTCTTATCGCCGTATTTGAAATCCTTTCCGATTCCTTCGTCTGGAGATTTCCAGCCGACTCTGCGGGCGGCGGTTTCATTGATGACAAAGGCGGGGGAGTCGTCTGAATGGTCTGAAGCGATGGCGTGTGAGAAAGAACGGCCGGCGAGGAGCGGAATGCCGTACGTGGAGAAGAACTCGTAGTCTACAGCCAACGACTTGGGCACTACACCGGTGTCGACCAGGCTGTCGCCTTTCGTGACAGACACACCTCCCCACCAGTCGAGCAGCCTGCTGGTGGGGAGGCGTGAGGAGCGGCCGATGTTGCGTATGGCGGGAGAGCGTGTGACCTCGTTGTAGAAGGCATCGTAGTTTCCATCCAACTCCGGGTAGCCGCGCAGGGTGATGATCTGGTCTTTGTCATAACCGATGTCGCGTGTGTTGAGATAGCCCAACTGTTGGGAGGTGACGGCGGTGGCGATGAGGAGGACGATGGAGATGGCGAACTGAGTGACGACAAGCGCGCGGCGTATTCCTCCTTTTCCATTTACGAAACCTTCCTGGCCTTTGAGCACGGCGGCGGGTCTGAAGGCGGCAATGATGAATGCGGGATAGGCGCCGGCGAGAATACCGACGATGCAAGCGAACACGACCATGCCCGCGAACACAGGCCAGTGACTGGTGACGCCCAGACTGATGGACTTGTTGGTGAAACTGTTCATCCAGGGCAATGCCGCGGTGACGAGGCTTACGGCCAATACGAGGGCGAACAGTGCGATGAGCACGGACTCACTGAGGTACTGGCTGATGAGCTGGCTTTTGAGCGCGCCGGCTACTTTACGCATACCTACTTCCTTGGCGCGTTTGGTGGCGCGGGCGGTGGAGAGGTTGATGAAATTGAAACAAGCGATAAGGACGATGAACAAGCCGATGACACTCATCATGTAGACATTGTTGATGTTGCCGTTCACCTCGATCTCATCGTCGAGGTGCGAGTGGAGGTGGATATCCGCCACGGACTGTACGTGGAGCCTGTTGGTTTTGGAAGCCACCCAGTCCTGCAACGCGCCCCAGTGGGCGCGGGCATAGTTGCCCAGATGCTTGTCGATAAAGGCCGGCATGGCGGCTTCAAGTTTTTGAGGATCGGCCCCGGGCTCGAGGAGGATGTACGTGTCGAAAGCATTGTCACCATAGCTCTCGAGTTGGTCGCGGCCGAGAATGGTGCTATCGTTCAGTGTGCTGAAGGCCACGAGGAAGTCGGGGTGCCAGTGTGACTGTGCCGGGAAATCTTTATAGACGCCGGCTACTTCCAGGTCATAGTTGTCGGTGGCCGCCATCTTCAGGGCCGCTATGGCTTTGAGGCGTTTGCCGACAACGTCAGTGCTGGAGAAATATTTTTGTGCGGTTTTCTCCGAAAGCATAACGGTGAAGGGACGTTCCAGGTCTTTGACAGGATTGCCACTGACGACAGGGATGTCGAATATCTTGAAAACGTCGGGCTCTACCAGGAAAACGTTTTCCTCATGGGCGGTCCGGGTGCGTTCGCCGTTTTCTTCCACGGCCATATCGAAGTCTACTAACGACAGGGTACGGGTCATGGCCTCGATCTGGCCGAAGTCGTTTTTAAGGGTGGGACCGAACGCAGGGGCAATGGCGGAGAATTGGCCATTAACGACACCCTCGTTGTCCAGGAACTCGCGGGTTACGCGGTAGGTACGGTCTATTTTGGAATGATAACGGTCGTAGCTCTTCTCGTCAGCGATGAATAAGTAGATGAGCAGTGCGGCGGCCATGGCAAGGGCGAGACCGGCGATGTTGATGAAGGCGGTGAGTTTGTTCCGGAAGATAGAGCGGAGGGCGATTTTGATGTAGTTCTTGATCATATAAAAAAATTCAAGATTCAAGGATCACTGATGGCCAGGTGATTGAAATCCTGGACCGTGGACTACCAAATTCAGGCCAAAATAAAAGGCGTTTTTTGGAGTAAAAGTGCCTTTCGTTGTCAGTGTGCTGTGCGGGATCGGTCGCGGAAGTTCGAAACCGGACTAATCGTTTGCTCCCCTAAACATCCCTAAGTGAGTAACAAATTTTAAACCATTGAAAAATCATGTAACAGTAGGGGTACGCAGCAATTGAGTTGTCTTAAAACAAACTCAATTTCACGCTAATCGTCATGTTTCTATTTCTTAAAAGACTTTTATCTGTTCTCGCTCTAACTATGTTTATTACAATTTCTCTAAAGGCCCAGTCGATCACACTGGCTTCAAGAGGAAAAATTGGCGACCGGGAATCAAATACATTGCCAAGAGCAAACGCTGTGGTAATTGAACCTGACCCAACTATTGATAATGAAAAGGCTGTTATCAGTGCTCGGACATTTACCGTGGAAAAAACCAAACAGTATGATGGCATATTTAATAATCCCGCCAGTATGGTTTCCAGCTATGCGCTAGATGATGGTCCTACGTTTCAAAAGAATCTTTTTATTAAAAACATCTCACTAAAGTCAGTTGCATTTCGACGGGCACTTATTGCACCCGTACTATTTACCGCAGCAGGATTATCCACTTTAGCCGATGACAATGATGATAATTATGAGGTTCAGGAAGAAAGAAATAAATATATACCCAATTTCCGCCATCGTGCGGATGACTATTTACAACATGCTCCTATTATGATTGTGTACGGCCTAAATTGGCTTGGTGTAAAAGGTAAAAATGATTTTGCTAATCGTACCGCCATTTTAATTAAGTCTGAGATGATGGTAGGGATTCTAACATTTTCTTTGAAACGAATAACAGCAGTACCCAGACCTGATACTAGAGAATTAACATCTTTCCCTTCGGGACACACCGCGCAGGCATTTGCAGCCGCAACTTTTATGGCCAGAGAGTATGGTCATAAAAACATATGGTATAGTATCGGAGCCTATTCAGTGGCTACCGGAGTAGGTGCAATGCGCGTTATGAATAACAGGCATTGGATTTCTGATGTCATGGTAGGAGCGGGTATTGGCATACTATCCACAAATCTGGCGTACCTTACCCACCAGTACCGTTGGGGAAATAAAAATAAAGGTAATCAAACCACTGTAATGCCTTCTTATGACGGGCAAACCGGAATGGTTAACATTATCCATCGAATTAATTAGCCACCCCAATCAACGCTATACAGATTTTTTGGAACAATATCCTAAACTTGCATCGCGACTACCCAACACTCAAATAGCTTCCTGCCTTGGCATTACGCCCGAATTCCTAAGCAAAATACGCGGTGAAAAATCATCGAAATAGAATTTACCCTTAAACTACCTTAAGGGTGTTTCTTAACCTTGTTTATTGGCTGACACGGCAGCTGCACATCATCTTTGCATTGTAAATCAAACACGAAATATGAAATGGAAGCTCATAAAGATTTTTCAAACAATTTATTCAGTTCATTAATAGTGCTGATGAGAATTTAGCACAACAACTCATCAGCCCTGTGGCAAAGTTTCATGTGCCTGGTCAACCTGAACTACTTCAAGGCCCCTAGGATATCTCATGATTATCTCTATGATGCGTAGTGGGTTTCCAGACATTCAATGGACACTTGAGGATCTGATAACAGAAGGCGACAAAGTGGCTACGCGATTCACTATGAGGGGAACGCACAACGGTGAGTTTTTAGGTGTTCCCGCCACCGGAAAAGTAATTGCAGTTCAGGCCATAAACTTTTATCTTCTTGTGAATGAACAAATAATAGAGGAATATGGACAACCAGATATGCTTGGATTACTGCGACAAATAGGTGCCATTCCTATTTGAATAAAAGAACAGCATTGCTGAGGGAAACTAATTCTTTATTTTATTAAATATTAAGTTTATTATGAAGTGGACTTTTAACGTTTTTTAATAAGTCATCTGCAATTTGCATCATCCCATCATTATTTGCACCACCCCATACGGCTCTTCCAAAAATGTAGCTTGTGGTGTATTCCTGCCAGGTGTTACAATACTTTTTTAACCCGGCATACGATTTAGCTAAATATTCTTGTAGCTGACTTTCTGAAAGATAACCCAGTTCATAGCAACAGCGTGCCAGAAATACGCTTCGTCCATAATTCCAACCACTGTCTTTTATCCTTCTTAGCTGAGCGAAATTAGTGATGCGACTTTGCTCAATAAGGTCAGGAACTACAGTATTTAACTTTCTAAACAGGCCTAAGTAATAGTCAAATTCGCCTTCCTTATTGAATAAGTTTGATTTCAAAATGTCGACATAGTTTTCCCTATCCTCAAAGGCCCTAAAAACCACATCTATATTTTCATCCTGATTTCTGGTGTGCAAACTTTGAAGAATTTCAATCGCATCCGTTTGATTATATATCTCCCAGTAGGTTTCAACTAAATGACGAACATCTTGTTTGTTTAAGCCAGTTTCATAAGAATTCAAATATGCCGATTGTTGTTCGGCATACATGGAGCCAATGAGTAAATGATCTAATAAATCTCCTTTTAATGCATTGATTTTATTTAGTCTTATACTTTTAAATGAGTTTAGAATTTTTGAAAGAAAGCCCATCTCGATCTAAGCTATTTTTAAACCAGGAAATTTGTTTTGTAAAATGGCCAGAAATTTCTCGCCCACTACCTGATATTTCGCTCTTCTTTCTAATTGCTTTTTCAGGTTCAACATATCAGTCGGGTCATTTATATAATTAATCCTGTCGTGAATTTCAAGTGATAACGGGCTACCATCCATATCAAAAGTAATGATATGTATCTTTGGTAAATACTCTTCAGAAGATTTTGAATAAGCTCCCAATTGCGACTTCAACATACCACCATATTGAAGCTGGGCTTTTTCTATTCTGAAATTATCAAACACAATCGTCTCATCCAGTTCGCCTACGGTATTTGTGCTAAAGAAATACAAATCATTTCCGCTCAACACCCAAAAACAATCGGTCTCTATCCTTATAAGTTTTACACCAACGGCTGATAAGGCTACATTTTTGATACCATCGGTTACCATCTCCTGAACTTTGTTAGCTGTAGACTGAGGCACGGATGCAGAGGTAAACGCATCAATACTTTTCCCTTTCATCCATTGCTTTAATTGTGGAAAATCGGTGGCTAACAGCTCTTGCTTGTATTGGTCGTATTTTGTGCGCTCAAGGTCTAAATCAATCTCTGATTTTGCAGCACTGTGTTTTTTATTCATGTAGACCATAAAAATAACACCTGCAATTACTGCTACTACCAGAATTAAAAATAAAAGATTCATAAACTTTTGTTTAACTATTAATTTGCTTTAAAATGTTTTTGATCTTCTGTACTTACTAAAAAAAGTCATCAAATAAATAAGCGGTATATAATAATGGCAATAGTCTCGCGTGGTGTTACTTCCAGCTGATCTTCGTCCAGAGGCTTTTCGGATGCTGCAATAGAACACCGTGCTGCGCTATCCGTTCGTCGAGGTCGTCACCTTCGCCGCTCCACATCGCGAACCCTGTCACATAGCCCTCCGATAATGACCTCCAGGAATCATAGGTGCTGTACAGCTTTTGTGCAAACTTCTGGATCTTTTGCAACGCTTCGTCGCGTGTTAGATACTCTACGTCGAAGCCAAACCGGCACAGGTTAATGGCGCGGGTGAGATCCCAGGCGGTGACATCAGGAGTTTTTGCCTTGGCAAAAACTCCGTGGCTGAGCAGGCCGGGATACCCTTCCAGGATGTGGGTAGCATAGGTCATGAGGCGCTCAGGCTCGATGTTGGTGTCGGCCATGGCCTGCAGCTCAAGACTTTTGATACCGGCGCGCCATTCGGCCTTTGGCAGCGTACTGAGCTTGGTCCAGATGATATCGAAATATGCCTTGTGGCCATTCTTGTCCAGCCAGTCGAGCGTTCCCAGTAGATCTTCGCGCGAGCTTATGCTCCAGGCATTTTCCAGGCCTTCAAGAATATCTTCGACAGGGCGATAGGTAGAGAGCGTGTTGAGGTATTGGGTATGCGCGTATGCGATGTTTGCTCCGCAGAGCACAGCCTTGAGTTCGGCAGGCGCAAGATCAGAGTCTTCTTTTATCTCGGGACTGTCGTCGAACATATTCAGCATGTCGCCGGCAGGAGCCTGACCGCCCGCCATACCCATCAGATTCTGCAGGAAGGGGTTGCCGCCCATGGCCTGATTGACCTGGTCCTGAATGTTTTGCTGCATGCCCATGGCGTTGTTCATATAGGAAAGCATCTGGTTCGGGTCGATGCCCATCGCAGCCCATTGCTTTTTCATCTCTTCCATCATCGGGTTGATCGGTTCTTCTTTCTCTTCAGCCATGGTAATGTTGTTTTTATCAAATGTGAGCGGTTCATGTTACGTGGCCTGCCTTGACTTAGTTCAGTGGGATGAGTTGATAAATATTGTGGTCTCCCTGCGTAATGGTTACGGACAATGTATTGAATGCGGTTTTGTCTGCAGAGGGGGTTGCATCCCATTTATCGCGGCCGGTAGCGAAGTCGGCGAAGTACTCGTTCCATGTTTTGTATTCTTTCTGGGCTATTGGGAGGAGGTCTCGCAGTATCTGTTTGGCTTCAGCGTCGGTGAAGTGGCTGGCGCAATAGCCGAGGCACACGACGTTTACAATGCGGGCGTAGTCCCACGATTTGGTGAAGCTGCTTTCGAGGGTGTGTCCTTTGAGGTCGCCGATCAGTTTGATGAGGTCTTCTTTACCGTTTACACTCCAGTCGTTTTCAAGCGTTCGTTTTGCGCCAGCGCCATCATCGCGTTTGAAGGGCAGGATGAAAATCTCGGTGTATGCTTTATGTAGTTCTTCGGGGCTGGTGCCATACTGTGCCACATATTCGTCGGTTTCTTTCTTGCCGCCGTAGCCTTGCACGAAGTAAATGCCGCCGAGCATAAATGACTTCAGTTCATCGTCTTTAATTGTTTCCGCGCCGCCGTTGCTGCTGCCGCCGCATCCAATAAGGAAGATAGAGATGCAGCATAGGATGGCGATTGAAAGAATGGAGCGTGTTGCGAATTTTGTGATCATGTATAGATGGTTACAGTAAAAAGACTACTATTTAAGCGGGCTGGTTTTGTTCTGACCTTTCCAGAGTGTGCTGATGCCTACGTTGAGTGTTTGCTCTGTTACGGGGTAGCTGCTGCGCAGCACATCGGTTACGTCTGCATAAAAATCTTTGCCGTCGCCATAGATGATCCTGATGGCGAGGCTACCGATCAGGCCTGTTTGTCGGGACAGGACAGTAAGCCACGGGCTGACCGAAGATTCATCGAATCTGAAAGTGGTCATACCGTCCGTGTGAACGGGCGTCACCATGGTTCGGTGGTAGGCATTCTTCGCGATGAATACTCTGTTTTCACCCACGCCTTTGAGAGTGCTTTGCAGCATATTCTTTCCTTTGAGTTCGAGCTTCACCTTATACTTCGCGCCCAGTTTTTCCGCATACTGCTTGTGCAGTTCTTCAACCTGAACAGTACCTGCTACTGTATAGGCGGTGACATTCCAATCAAGGACTCCCATAGTTTTTATGTTTATAAGTTGTTTATGAATGACTGATTAAGATTTTCGAAAGAGGTCCTGCGCATCCACGTTTTGCCGTTGCGCCTCGCTGGCGTACTGCCAATGATAGGGCTTGAAGCCGAATACCTTGGCGGCGATGTTCCACGGAAACACCACCGTACTCGTATTGTAATCGGTAATAGACGCGCTCAGGAGGCGTCTTCCCGCGGCGATCTGCTCCTCGCATTCCTGGAAGCTGTATTGCAGTTTGGTAAACTGACTTCCTGCCTTCAGTTCAGGGTAGTTCTCTGCTTGAATCATGATCTGTCGCAGGATAGAGCTACCTTCTTCAGGCCTCAGATACGGATTGCCGGCGTGTGTGGCGGCGGGTTGCCTGAGCTCGGTGATCTTCTCCAGGGTCTCACGTTCAAACACCATATATTGTTTGACGGAGGCGATGAGGTTTGGCAACAGGTCTGCACGCTGGATGAACAGGCCGTCGACAGACGAGATGGCGTTTTGGATTTGCGCGCGCTTTCTGGAGAGGCTATTGAATAAGGTGATCCCATAGACCATCAACACGACAGGCGTTCCGATCAGGGCGATGTAAAGTATGTAATGCATGCCGGCTATTTTTTTTCCAGAGAGTGTGGTTGAGTTTCAGTGTGTCGATCATCGTCAGCTGCTCGGTGAGCTCCTGGTAGATACGTTCGAGCAATGTGACTTAGGACGATCTGCTTTACTTCCTGGCGTGTCATGTCCAATGGATTTTGTTCTCTCGCAGCAGTTTTTTGTACTTCCGATGCAATTGTGAAGTAAAAGTAGGGGACAGAATGAGATCAAATGCAGGAGATTGATATCCGCGGGGGGTGGGTTGATATTCGCGGGGTGCGACGGGATATGCGCTGAGAAAAGGGAGTCATTTTGTCTCCTCCCCTTCTCACATTCTGCTACTTTCTGTTCGCGCTTCTAGGCCAGTCTTTCGATGTAGTCTATAACGATGGATTTTTTACGACCCGAGACAGGGATTTTGTGGGTGTTTGTGAGGAGGAGCTCGCCTTCTTTGTAATAGCGGCTGATGTAGTTGACGTTTACCATGTAGGATTGGTGGCAGCGAATGAAGGTGTCTTCGGGGAGAAGGGCTTCATATTCCTTCAGAACTTTGGACATGATGATCTTGCTGCTGTCCCGGAGGTGGAAGGTCGTGTATCCTTTGTCGCTTTGGCAGTAGACGATGTCTTCCATGGCGACGATCTGGATGAAGTCGAAGTTTTTGAGGACGATTCTCCGTGGCGTATCTTTTTTCTGGTAGTGGCTATCGGTGATTTCCAGTTGTTGTTTTGTAAAACGATAGGCTTCTATTTTTTTGTAGCATCTGTCTATCGTGTTGTTAAAGGCGGCAGTGTCGACCGGCTTCAGTAAATACGCGAATGCCCCGAGGTTAAGGGCATCGATGGCGTACTGGTTGTAGGCGGTGATAAAGATAATGTGGGCGTCTGTTTTTATGGTATTGAAGAGGGTGAAGCAGGTACCGTCTTTCAGCTCGATGTCGGCCAGGATGAGGTCGGGTTTCAGCTGCAGGATCTCTTTCTGTGCTGTGGCTATCTCGGCGGCATAGCCCACTACCTGCAGATAGGGTATATCCCCTGCCAGCGACAGGATGTATTCGCGGATATTTACTTCGTCTTCGAGAATATAAACTTTCATGGCGTTGGGGTTATCAGACCGCAGGCACAGGTATGGAGATGTTCACTTCAGTTCCTTTTCCACCCCATGCCGCATTGGGCTGTGTTTCAAACCAGGCTTTCCGGTGGGTCGCGTTAAACAGGATATCGAGGCGCTCCTGGGTGATGATCCGCGATAGCGATGTCTTCCCGGAAAGCGTCTTCCCGGGTTCTTCGATGCCCACACCGTTGTCGCCGATACCGATGTGTAATTGCTGCGCCTCCATGCGGAAGGAAATCTGTAGCTGGCCTTTATAGCTAATGTTCTTGAAGCCGTGTTCGATGGCGTTTTCCACGAAGGGTTGAAGGAGCATGGGCGGGATCATGATGGCTTCGGGGTCGAGGTCCTGAACATCAATGCGGTAGTCGAACATATTGGCAAAGCGCATCTGTTGCAGCTCAATGTAGTTCTTCAGGGATGTGATCTCATCCTCCAAGGAGATCATCTCATGGCGGTTCAGCTCCAGGATATTACGCATCAACTGTGAGAACGATACCAGGTAGGCGTTGGCCTCCTGTTTTTTCCCACCGCCGATAAGTCCCTGCAAGTTAGCGATCGCGTTGTAGATGAAGTGGGGGTTGAGCTGCATCTGCCTGGTTTTCTGCTCGAGTGCCATGCGTTTGTTCTCCAGCAAAAGATTTTCATTCTTCTCGGTTAGCAGGCGGCGGCGATATATGTTGTACGTAAACAACAGCCCGATGAGGAGCAGCAGGCCTGCGGCAGCAAAGATCCACCGTTGCTGGGTGATGATCTTTTCGTTCAGGGCATTGGTAGTCTGCAGAGAGGCTATGGCCTGGTCCTTCTTTTCCGTTTCGTAGCGCGTGTGGATCTGTTCTATTTTCGTAGCCTGAATGGCTTCGGTGTTGCGGGCATATATCTGCAATACGGAGTCGAGGGCAATGTGTGCATTCCGACAATCTCCCATGCTCCAGTATGTTTCATTGAGTCCGCCATAAACTCCTAAGAGGTCGGCCGTGGGAACATTTTCTTTTGCCCATCGTATTGCTTCCCTGAAATAATGAATTGCCGAGTCGGGCTCATTATTATCCAGTACCATTTTGGCCATGTTGTTGAACGCGACAATATCGAGAAGGCCCTTCCGTTTCAAATACTGAAAATATTTTCGATAGCCATCGACGGCCTCGGTGTAGTGGCCGGTGAGTACTTGCAGCTGCGATTCACCCTCGTAGGTGCGCATGAGTGTGAGGCTGTCGTTGATCAGCAATGCCAGCTTACGACAGCTGTCGAGGTGCACACGCATGGCCTTGGTGTCTGTATCTCTCACCGCGAGTATAAACAGGAGGGCGTGATAGCGCTGCCTGACGGTAATCTGGTCTTTGAACGGATGGTTTTTGTAGTAAAGGTGAGTGTACGCTGCCGCCTTTTCACCGTTCTGGTTTCTGTAGTAGAATCTGGCAAGGAGATCATACAACTTGTAGGTGAATGGGTTGTTCGTTTTTTCAGCATTCGCGATCAAGTGCAGGGTGGTAGCCATGAGCTCCGAATCGGCAATGACGGCTTCGTTCGTTGTACTGGACAGAATGGCATATTCCTTTAGTATGAAGAGCGCCGAACGCTCATCCAGCTTCATGTTCCGGTAGTAGATCAATGCACTGTCGGGCCTGCTCTCGAGTTGTTGGATATAGCCCTGAAGGTAGTTGTAGTACGGATTGGTCGCGTATTCCGCTGAGTCGAATTCTTCCAGCATCAAGCGGATCTGTTCTAAACGCTTTGGCGTGGGTAGTGTGTCTATCGCCAGGAAAGCCTGTATGTAGTCGTGTTCAGACACAACACGATCATGTACGGGCGCATTTTTCTCGTCCAGATTATGGCAGGAGAAAAGACTAATCGTCAGTAGGAATCCGATAGCCGGGGCGACGAGGTATGCTCTGGCGACGAGGTGCTTCATGCAGGAATTCGTTCAAACACGCCAATATACGATATCTGGGCTATCCGAAGTTACCAGTCCCCGTTGAATGCCGATGATCGGCGCTAGGCAAGAACATCCGGTTGTTAAAAATCCTTTCAGGTCTATTGCAAAGTGCTCTTTATCAGGAGGATTATAGGAACCAAGGGAATACTCGCCTTACAATCCCTGCTTCGCCACTAAACGCGACATTGGGCCTGAATAGAGCACGACAATAGACCATATCCACGTGGGATGCCGCCTCAAAATAGATGTCTGCAAATTGCCAACGATTTTGATTTCCGTCACGCCGTGAGGTTGGTGATGTCGATAGGTAAATTGCGCTTACGGATACCCGTAGTAGCAAAGATAGCATTACCCAACGCGGGAGCAACCGGTGGAAGCCCGGCCTCTCCCACGCCCCCCGGGGCTTCCGCATTTTCGATGATGTACACCTCAATCTTTGGTGTTTCATTTATTCTGAGAATGGGATAGTTGTTGTAGTTGTTTTGCGCGCAAACCCCCTTATTGAAAACAATCCCCGGCTTGATCGCAGCCGTGATGCCCATGATGATGTTGCCTTCTGTCTGTGCTTTTACCGTGTCGGCATTTACATAGATTCCACAGTCGATAACAGAAACTACACTGTCAAGCTTTACGCCGTTACCTGATTTTGTGGCCGTGATGCAGCATGCCACGATCGTTCCAAAAGCACGGGTGATTGCAATGCCCCGACCTGATCCTTGTGGAAGTTTCTGATGGTAGTTCGTTTTTTCGGCAAGAGTGGCAAGTACTTTTCTGAACCGTTCGTCTTCAAGAATATCAAGGCGTGCCTGCAGCGGATCCTTTCCTGCAAGGTGCGCAAGCTCATCGATGAAACATTCCTGCCCCCAGCCTATGTTTGATGCATTGACCGATCTCCACCACATAATAGGAATGACAGTTTTAACATTCGTCCAACTGACCTTATGAGCTTCGGTGAAGATATATTTGTTATTGTTCGGGCTCGACTCCTCTCCTATCCATGGATCGGCTTTATCGTCAGCAAGTCCTTTGAATACCTGTCCCAGGATCGACTCTCCGATCATATGATGATGGAAACCTTTGATCTTTCCATCCTCTACAAAACCTTGCATGTGACTGAGCAATGCAGGGCGGTAAGGACCTTGACGAATATCATCGTCACGTGTCCAGATCACTTTTACGGGGATCTTAAGTTTGTTTGAAAGAAAACACGCTTCCTTTATAAAATCCATGTAGGCTTTCCTTCCAAATGATCCACCCATTAATGCCACATGAATTTTCACTTTTTCAGTTGAGATGTTCAGATAGCGGGCGATCTCTTCCAGTGTTTCACCCGGCCCCTGAAGCGGTGCCCAGATTTCTACTGAGCCATCTTCTTTCACATGGGCTGTTGCTGTTTCCGGTTCGATAGGGACGTGCGACAAGAACGGAGTTTCATATGTCAGATCCAGCTTCGATTGTGATGTTTCGAACTTACTTTGGAAATCGTTGAACTCCTCGAAACGAATACCATCTTTCTTTGCAGCCGTGTAACACCGACTCATGTATTCTTTGTTATCGAGTGTTGTATCAAGTCCATTTTTATCCCAGGCAACTTTCAATGCGGACCTTCCTTTGCTTGCCGCCCACCAGTTGGAGGCAATCACGGCCACTGAATCCGTGGTGGTATAGATCATGGTGCGTTCGCATGGAATCGTCTTGATCACGCCGGGAATTTTTATCACTTCGGAATCATCGATGGATACAAGTTTACCGAATATCATCGGGCTATGTAATATGGCGGCGTAGACCATTCCGGGAACATCGATATCGAGTCCATACACTGCTTTCCCTGTCACGCGATCATCCAAATCGAAACGCTTGGCCGGTTTGCCTAAAATTTTGAATTCGTTTTTTTGTTTGAGCACGGGCTCTTGCGGAACACTGAGTTTTGATGCCGCCTCAACCAGTTCACCGTAGGTAAAACTCTGACCGTTATCTTTCCGAAATACTTTAGCGTTTTCCGCATAACATTGAGTTGGCGCTATGCTCCACTTCCCGGAGGCTGCTTCGATAAGCATTTCCTTTGTCGCTGCGCCCGCTTTACGAAGCGGAAGCCATAGTCTTCGGATTGAGCTGCTGTTTCCGGAAGTCTGCGCGCCGTACTTACTTTTACCATCACTCTGGATGATCGTGACGTTCTCCATATCCACCTCAAGTTCTTCGGCAATCATCGCCGGCACTGACTGAATTGTTCCTTGCCCCATGCACGGACGTGGGTTTATAATAGTAATCGTGTTGTCCGCGCCAATCAGGATAAAAGGATTTATTTCTACCGGAAGAGCCGCAGCGTTGTCGGACGAAAGGTTGAGAAGATTTGCCTTCGCATCAAGTCCGATCAATAGGCCGAGTGTTGCAAGACCTGACGTCTTAATGAAATCTCGGCGATTTGTTTTGGGGGATTCTGCCAGCATACCTGATTATTTATCTCTTGTCACTACTTCAGCCTCCATTTTTGCAGCCCGATAAATGGCCTGCCTGATGCGTTCATAGGTTCCGCACCTGCAAAGATTTCCCGCCATGGCAGTATCGATGTCCTTGTCTATTGGATTCGGCTTTTTTCTCAGCAGCGCCACGGCGGACATGATCTGTCCGGATTGACAATAACCACATTGAGGAACTTGCAATTCCAGCCAGGCTTGCTGCACGTTGTGGAGAACTTGTTCTCCTATCCCTTCTATCGTGGTGATCTGCGCTGTTGCCGGGACCGTGGAAATTTTTAACTGGCAGGAACGCACGGGGTTTCCGTTCAAGTGAATAGTGCAGGCACCGCATGAGGCGATCCCGCAACCAAACTTGGTACCTTTTAGTCCCACATAGTCTCTCAGCACCCACACCAGGGGAACATCGGAATCCGCCTCAATGCGGTGTTGCTTCTTGTTTATCGTCAGGATGTACTTGGGCATAGCGATAATTTTAAGCCAATAGATAAGCTCAAAACTAGTTAAGGCTGGGGCAGGATCTATCAAGTAACGTTATAACCTCTGACTGAAGTGTAAATCCGGTAGCGAAAATGGGTATTTACAATCTCCTAAGAGACCTACGGAAAGCTGACGGTGTGGTGGATGTGAATTTTTTGAACGCGCTGTTAAAAACCGAAAGGCTGTTAAACCCGCTCTCAAAAGCTATGGTTGCGATCTTCTGATGATCATACGCGGGGTTTTCAAACAGTGCTTTAGCATCACTGATCCGATGGCTGTTGATAAAATCCGGGAAATTAAGGCCTGCTTTTCTGTTAATCGTTTCGGAAAGCAGATTCGACGTGACCATCAGCTTGCCGGCAAGTTTGGGTAATGTCAAGCCGGGATCACGGGAGAGCTGGCCCTGAGATAACAATTGTTGCAACTGCGAATAACAAACATCGATCTGCGCTTGGGTATAGGAAGAGCTTTGGTATTTCGCTTCGCGCGTAAAAATAGAACTCTCCTTTAAAGCGAGGAAACTCAGAAAACAAATCACCAGGGTAAACAGTACGGGGGAAGCGATATAGGGAACAATCCCGAATACGAAATTTCCAAGATAACCGAACCACACAACCGTCACGCCTGACATCAGGCTGATGAACCAAAGACGCTGAATCTTGGAAAGACAACTTTGATGTTTTATTATCAGGTGCACGCAGAAAGGCAAATACACCAGCATCGACAAAAGAGAAATTGTATAGCCATTCTGGTTCATCCAGAAATAGTCGGTGAGAAACGGGCTTAGCAGCAGCGCAATAACACAAGGAACTAACTGGATAAAATCACGGCGCCAGGAAAACCGATACTCTTTGTTTACAAATGCGTTCAGATAGAGCCATAGCAGGGGCATGATGGCGAGGTTAGTGCCAAACCCAAAGTTCATCAGCACGTTAGGGATTACATGGCCGTCCGAAAAATAGTATCCGACTGATTTGAATATCCTGATCGCGAAAGCGATTAACAGCAGCGCCAGTAATACATTGGCGATCGTGCGCCCTTTGCGAACAGTGAAAAGGTAAACTCCAAAAAAAATACTTTGAAAAGCGCCAATACAGCTGGTGACCAAAAGCATTTCGAATGACATCTTCATAAGGTTCTAAATTAAGCACTTCCGCCTTACAACTGTAGGCATCATAATAGAAAAACGGCGCGTCACAGGAATGGTTTGTGCTTTTCGACAGGCGAAAAGACGCATTCGCCATTGTAGGTCATCAACATTACCAACATGACCCAACCGTATTTTTGAATTTTCCAAAAGCCGTACAGGCCAATTGGCAACAGTATGAACGGCACCAGGAATGGCAACTCAAATCTATTTCAGGATGATCCATGCCGGAACATGGCTTCATCGAAAAATATCGTTTTGTAAATATATGCCTTGTTCGGATATTGGGATACGAAGTTTCAAACTGAAACCTTATCGACTCAAATTCAACAATTTAAAACACACACTCATGAAATTCAGACTTATCATATCGCTTTTACTGCTAACCGCATGTTTTGCTGCATTGGGTCAAGAAAAGCAATCCCGTAAAGCTGAAAAGCATAATTCGGCCGTTGCAGAAAAAGGATTGATCAAAGTATCCGTCATGTACCCCTTTGCAGAAGGCAAGACTTTCAATATGGAGTATTATGAAACTAAACATATGCCTATGGTTGCGGGTTTTCTAGGATCAAATTTGATAAAATACACCATTGAAAAAGGCGTTGCTAGCGGCATTCCCAACCAACCATTGCCATATATGGCAATCGGAACATTTTATGTAAAGAGCCTTAGTGATTATCAGGCGGCAATTGGCCCTAACAGGGATGCAATAAGGGCCGACTTTCCGAATTACACCAATATTGCTCCGGTAATTTTGGTTAGTGAAGTGATACGGTAATTTCACAGATACTTCGTCCCAGTTGCAATTCAGTTGAGACTGTCTAGGGCGAACAAACGACCAATGCAAAATTCTTCGGAGCACATTTTTCAACTTGTAGGTGATATCTATCGCAACAAGTCGCGTTCAGTGTTTGCCACACTGATCCGCCTGCTCAAAGACTTTGACCTTGCCGAAGACGCCATGCATGATGCTTTTAAGGCAGCACTTGAACAATGGGGCGAAAAAGGTGTCCCTTCGAATCCGCTGGCATGGCTCGTTTCCACAGGTCGGTTTAAAGCAATCGATCGAATCCGGCGCGAATCAAAATTCGACCCGTTGCAGAAACAGCAAGTCGGGCAAATGGAGGCTGATACTATCGATCCTTCCAACGTGGTGGACAGAGCGATCGAAGATGATGTGCTTCGGCTAATCTTCACTTGCTGTCACCCCGCGCTGTCGCTCGATGCACGCACAGCCATGACCATGCGTGAGGTTTGTAACCTGACCACCGAAGCGATCGCGAATGCGTTTCTTATTACGCCGTCTACCATGGCCCAACGAATTGTTCGCGCCAAGGCCCAAATTCGTGAGGCAAAAATACCGTTTGAGGTACCGCCGGAACATGACTTGCCAGACCGGCTCGGAGCTGTGCTCCAGGTGATTTACCTGGTATTTAACGAAGGCTATTACGCCTCATCCGGCGAATCGGTAACCCGCGTTGACCTTTCAAGCGAAGCGATCCGGCTCGGGCGCCTGCTGCACATTTTGCTGCCTGATCCTGAGGTTACAGGATTGCTTGGCCTTATGCTGCTGCACGAATCTCGCCGACCGGCCCGCACTTCACCAACGGGAGATCTTATTCTTTTGGAAGACCAGGATCGATCGCGTTGGAATCGCGATATGATTGACGAGGGGTTGACGCTGGTAGAGCGGGCATTTTTATCCACACCACCAGGTCCCTATACGCTACAAGCGGCCATCGCGGCCCTACATGCCGAAGCGACGCACCCCGATGCTACGGACTGGAGACAAATTACCGGGCTATATAGCCTGTTGCTACGCATAAACCCCTCTCCTATCATTGAATTAAACCGTGCTATCGCCATGGCCATGCACAAGGGTCCTGAGGCAGGGTTGCGGCAGATCGATGCGATTCTGGAGCGCGGTGACTTAACCAGCTATCATCTGGCACACTCCGCACGGGCGGAACTGTGCCGCAAAACGGGCCGTACAGACCAGGCCAGGGTATCATGGGAACGTGCTCTGGCCCTGGCACAACAAGCCCCGGAACGGCGGTTTATCGAACGAAAGCTTAGCGAACTGGGAACGTAAGTCCCGGACGTGTAAAAAAAACTCAAATTTGTTTGTCGATTTTGTCGTCAGCCATTCGACTACCGAATGAAAACAAAATTAGATCACCATAAAACAATAATGGATCATGGCTGAAAACAAAAAGAACATCGAAAAAGACAACCAAATGAGAAAACTAGTATTATTCATGCATATATCCCTCGATGGGTTTGCAGCAGACCCAGACCACGGACTAGATTTTCTTACCTATGACAAAGAGCTGGAGCAATACGCCGATGAATTGGTTAAGACAGTAGGTTCACCTGTATATGGACGAACCACCTACCAGTTGATGGAGAGCTATTGGCCAACCGTTTTGAAAAAAGCTGATGCCAACAAGCATGCGCTGGAACATGCCCAATGGGTTGAAAACGTACCTAAAATTGTGTTTTCAAAAACCCTGACCGATGTAACCTGGAACAATACCCGACTCATAAAAGACAATATTGCCGAAGAAGTGAAAAAACTGAAACAACAGCCCGGAAAAGACCTGGCCATCTTTGGTAGTCCCGGCCTGGCGACCAGTCTGATGAACCTGGGGTTAATAGACGAGTACAAACTCACCGTACACCCCATTATACTGGGCAGCGGAATCAGTGCATTCACCAACAACACCCTGAAGAGCAAATTAAAATTAGTCGACTCAAAAACCCTGACATCAGGCGTTGTTACGCTGCACTATACAACCCACCACTAAACAAGAATCACTATGAAATACATTTGTCTCGGCTATATGAATGAAGAAGTTTGGGCCACGCTATCGGAAAGCGAACGGAACACATTTATGGACGAGTGTTTTAGCTACGATAAAGAGCTTCGGGAAAATGGTCACTTTGCCGGCGGCGAAGGCTTGCAGGAAGCCAGGAATGCCGCCACATTAAAATGGCAAAGTGGCAAGGTTTCTGTAACCGACGGCCCCTTCGTCGAATCTAAAGAACAAATCGGCGGCATCATGATCCTGGAAGCCACCGATCTGAATCACGCCATCCGCCTGCTGTCAAAGCACCCCTCGCTCCGGTTGGGGCGCGGTAGCAGTAGTTGGGAAATCCGGCCGGCCGTCGACCTGACAGCCTTTATGGAAGAAAGCAACCGGCGAAGGTCATAGCACTCAGAAGCTGTCACGGAATTAGTTTGTCCGATCCATGATGTGCGAAGCTTTGATCGAAAGCTTCGCACTTCTTATGATAGAAGATATACGATGCCCCAAAATAATATAGCTGCGTATATAAAACGGGAGCACCTTTTAACGGATAGTAATAGGTGGTATGCCGCGTCGGAAAGTAATCCGGCAAAAGTGGCTGATCGGAAGGCAGGCTAATGTTTTTAGAGATGAAACGCAACCAATAGCAACAACGTAAAATCCTTGAGCGCCAGCCGCATGACCTTGAGCGATTTGGTCAGATGATACTGGATCGCCTTCTCAGACAGATTGAGTCGTTCAGCGATCTCCCGGTTGGAAACACCCTCCAAACGGCTGAGGCGAAACACGCTTCTGGATTTCTCCGGCAGTGTCTCCACGCAGGTCTCCACTGCCTGCATCAATTCGTTGAATTCCACCTCGCGGCGTGTGGACTCTTCCTGCTGTGGAATAAACGCCTTGTAATAATCCCAGTATTTTTTTCGCACCAACTGCGACTCGATGTAATTGATCGATTTATTCCGGAGACAGGTGAAGATGAATGCGTCGACATTGCTGATGGACAAGGTGGTGCGTTTATCCCAGAGGGTGGTAAAAAGATCCTGTACGATCTCTTCCGTGACGGGCTGTGAGCGTATTTTGGAATACGCGATGTTATACGCCTTTTTCCAATAGCGGCGGACAAATTCAGAGAAGGCCTGTGCGTCATCATTTCGTATGGCGCTCAGGAGTTGCTCATCAGTATAGGTCTCGCATGCGTTCAACAGAACAGTTTTAGGTTAATACAATGTTACCATACCTGGTTTAAAAAACCAAGCTTCGATTGCACAACCGTTTGATTTTACATTTTTTTCAAAAAGAGTTTAGGAATTGCCGCGGGTTGCCTGTCTACCAGTTATGACGCAAGAAGAATTCCGTTACTTATTAAAGCGATACGAGACCGGGGTTGCCACCCCTGCCGAGCGTGAGCTGGTCGAGCAATGGTACGACACCATAGGCCGGGGTGAGCCTACGCACATGAGCTACGATGAGGAACAAGCCTTGGAAAAGCAATTTCGGGCGCACGTCGATCAATATATAGCTACTACCGCAAAAAGCGGGAAGCAGCGCTTTCTGGGCTTCTGGCAGGCTGCCGCCATCGCCGCCAGTCTTTTACTGCTGTGTGTATTTCTCGCCTATTTCTATTCACCGGGATCGATACCAGAGCAGCTAACAACCATACCCGTGCGTTCGGCCGAAGATGCTGATGAACTGGTGACCGTGGCCGCCACCGAAGTACACCGTGTGCAGCTTGCCGACGGTAGTACGGTAACGCTCCAGCCAGGCAGTACACTAAGCTATGACGCACACAACTATAACGATACCCGGCGGGAAGTCTTTCTGCAAGGCGAAGGCTTCTTTGACGTGGCGCGCGATGCGCAAAAACCCTTTTATGTATTTACAGGCGAGGTGGCTACCAGGGTACTGGGTACTTCCTTTTCAGTAAAGACCGCCGGCCCCAAGGGGGAGATTGTTGTAGCGGTCAACACCGGGCGCGTAGCGGTTGCCACAAGACACCGCGAACTGTTCGGGCTGAAAGCCTCCTATCAACAGGAAGCCGTACTGACACCCAACCAACAGGCGGTTTTTAATATTGATAAAAAAGTGCTTTCCACGGGTCTGGTCGATGCGCCGCAGGTGATCTCTCCGGAGACAACGCCCGAACAAATGGCGTTCGACGATGTGGCACTCGCGGAGATACTGGAAGATATGGAGCAGGCGTATCAGATCGATATCGTGTTCGACCCCGAGCGAATCAGCGCCTGCTTTGTCACCGCCAAATTTGACAGGGAAAACCTCTTTGAACGTCTTGACGTCATCTGCAAGGCCGCCGGAGCACATTACGTCGTGTCGGGCGCTCAGATTATCATATCCAAATAAAATGCCTTAGCCTATGCACATCGTGTAAGCCACCAGATATAAAAAAATGAAGCTGCTGATGATTGCACCATCAGCAGCTCGTTGTACCCGCCAGCATCCCAGGGATGCAGGACAGATTTGTTTTTGCCTTTTGTCAACAAAAACCTCGGTTAAGATATGAAAAAACCTATACCTATTCACGATGCACTATTTAAAATCATGCGAATCACGGTAGTACAGATCATACTCGCCGCCGTATGTTCCGTCTCCAGCTACGGCTTCGAATCGTTCAGCCAGGGTGTGTTGGACAATACGATCTCCCTGGAGGTCGAAGACATGGACATCAAAACCATTCTCAATGAAATTGAGAAGAAAGTGCCTGTCAAGTTCGCTTACCGCCGGCGATTGTTTGAAGACCGGGACCACATCTCGGTTTCGTTTCAGAACGCTCCCCTGCGCGACGTACTCAACCAGCTGGCGGGAACCAACGTGAGCTATGAGGTCGTGGGAGATCAGATCATCTTTGCCCCCACAACAGCACACATCGATATAGGCGTGCCCAAGGCGCTGACCGGTATCATTACAGACGAGACCGACGCACCCATGCCCGGTGTGAGCGTATTGGTAAAAGGTACGAATATCGGCACCACGACAAATGTAGAGGGTGAATTTGTGCTGGAAGCAACGGATACCGACGTACTGATCATCACCTTCATCGGGTATATAAAACAGGAAATCTCCGTTGGCGCGCAGACCCGTATGCGGGTACGACTGATACCCGACGTTCAATCGCTGGGAGAAGTAGTAGTCGTTGCCTTTGGCGAACAGAAAAAGCAGGATGTAATCGGTTCGGTAACCACTATCAAGCCTTCAGAACTGAAAGTACCGTCCAGTAACCTGACGACAGCCCTCGCCGGCCGCGTGGCCGGTGTTATCGCCTACCAACGTAGCGGCGAGCCCGGCCAGGACAATGCCGACTTCTTCATCCGCGGCGTTACATCGTTTGGATATAAAAAGGATCCGCTTATCCTGATTGATGGGGTGGAGCTCACCACCCAGGACCTGGCGCGGTTGCAGCCCGACGATATCGAAAGTTTTTCTATTTTGAAAGACGCCACCGCCTCAGCCCTCTACGGCACCCGTGCCGCCAATGGTGTGATCCTCGTAAAGACCAAAGAGGGTAAAACAGGCACACCCATCGTTAAGCTCCGACTGGAGAATTCGATCTCCACCCCCACACGCAATGTGGAGCTGGCCGACCCGGTAACTTATATGAGGCTGCAAAACGAGGCTGTACTCACCAGAGACCCACTGCAGCCCCTGCCCTATTCGCAAGATCAGATCGACAATACCGTACCGGGCTCAGGCTCCATGATCTATCCTGCTACGGACTGGCGTAAAGAGCTAATGAAAAACTACACCATGAATCAGCGCGCCAACCTGAACGTGAGCGGTGGTGGACCTGCAGCACGCTACTATGTGGCCGGCGCATTTACGCAGGATAACGGCATTCTAAAAGTGGACAAGCGAAACAACTTCAACAGCAACATCAAACTGCAAACCTACTCCCTGCGCTCGAATGTAAATGTAAACCTGTCCAGGAGTACAGAGCTGATTATACGGCTAAGCGGCGCCTTTGACGAATACAAGGGACCGGTATATGGGGGCGCTGATATGTATAGAAGGGTCATGCGGGCCAACCCCGTGCGGTTCCCCGCCTACTACCCAAAAGACGACGAACACATGCACGTGAAGCACATCCTGTTCGGAAACTACGATGCAGGAAACTATACGAACCCTTACGCCGACCTGGTGAGAGGCTATAAGGAGTTTTCACGGTCTAACATGATCGCCCAATTCGAGATCAAGCAAGACCTGTCATCGCTCATCAAAGGATTAACCTTCAACACCATGGCGAATACATCACGCTATACCTATTTCGATGTGAATCGCTTTTACAATCCCTTCTGGTATCAGATGCAGAATTATGACACCCGATCGGGAGAGTACAACATAGGTGTAATCAATCCCAATGGCGGCACGGAATACCTGGGTTACTTTGAAGGCCCCAAAACCGTCAACTCGGTGCTTTACCTTCAATCCACGTTGAACTACACCCACCAGTTCGGCGAGAAACATAACGTAAATGGACTGCTGGTATACATTATGCGCGAGGCCCAAAACGCCAACGCCGGCGATCTGCAGGCCTCACTGCCCTTCCGAAATCTGGGACTGTCAGGGAGAGCTACCTATTCGTATGACAACCGCTACTTCACCGAATTCAACTTTGGTTATAATGGTACCGAGCGTTTTTATAGCTCAAAACGTTTTGGATTTTTCCCTTCGGCCGGCGTGGCCTGGACTGCGTCTAACGAAAAGTTCTTCGAACCGCTCAGACGAACCATCAACAACCTGCGATTCCGCGCCACGTATGGCCTGGTGGGTAACGATGCGATCGGCAATGAAAGAGATCGCTTCCTATACCTCTCCAACGTCAATATGGACGCTGCCAACCGTGCCGCCACCTTCGGTAGAGATTTCACCTACACCCGCAACGGCATTTCCGTTTCGCGTTACTCCGACCCTACTATCACCTGGGAAACAGCCCATAAAGCGAACTACGCGGTAGAGATCGGTCTGTTTGAAAACGTGAACATCATAGCGGAATACTACACGGAGAAACGCAATAATATACTAATGACCCGTATGGGCACGCCGGCCACGATGGGCCTGGAGTCGCAGCCTCAGGCCAACGTGGGTAAGGCCGAAGCCAGTGGTGTCGACCTTTCGCTTGATATGAGCCGTAACTTCCGCAGAGATTTCTGGGTTCAGGGCCGGGTGAATTTCACCTACGCCACCAGTAAATACACGGCCTATGAAGAGCCTCTCTACGAAAATGAACCCTGGAAATCGCATGTGGGCTATCCGCTTTCTCAGCAGTGGGGACTCATTGCCGAACGTCTTTTTGTAGACGACTATGAGGCATCCAACTCACCGAAGCAAAACTTTGGTGAATACGGCGGCGGTGACATCAAGTTCAGAGATGTGAACGGTGACGGACAAATCACGAACCTCGATCAAGTACCGATCGGATTTCCCGACCGACCGGAGATCGTGTACGGCTTCGGCTTCTCTGTGGGGTATAAGCGGTTCGACTTCTCCACCTTCTTCCAGGGCCTGGGGCGTGAGACGTTCTGGATAGATGCGGGCGCTACGGCTCCCTTCATCGACTACGATCCGAATGACGTCTACGGAGAAGTGGGAAATACGCAACTGCTGAAAGCGTATGCGGATGACCACTGGTCAGAAGAGAACAGAAACCTGTACGCCCTCTGGCCCCGCCTGAGCCCTACGCTGAGCGGCAACAACACGCAGCGGAGCACCTGGTTTATGCGCAATGGTGCCTTCCTGAGGTTGAAACAGGTGGAGCTCGGGTATACAGTTTCTGACGAAAAGCTCAGCAAACTGAGATTAAAGAACCTGCGCCTATACGTTAACGCCACCAACCTTCTATGTTGGTCGCAGTTCAAGCTCTGGGATATCGAAATGGCCGGAAATGGCCTTGGTTATCCCGTACAGCGCGTAGTCAACATGGGTCTGAATGTGACATTTTAATCTACCCGGAATGAAAATCTTAAAAACATTAATCATCGCTTCTCTCCTGGTCGTTTCCACTTCCTGTAGTGACTTCCTGGACATTGTGCCGGACAACATTGCCACGATAGACAACGCCTTCGCCATGCGCGCCACGGCGGAGAAGTATCTGTTTACCTGCTACTCATATATGCCCCAGCATGCCAGTCTTTCCGCCAACCCTGGCTTTATATCGGCAGACGAATTCTGGTTCAGACAAAACTTTACCGATTTTGCCTCGCCCGGCCGGCAGATTGCCCTGGGGAATCAGAACGTGGTGGATCCTTTTCTGAACTATTGGCAAGGCGAAAGAGAAGGCAGGGACACCTTCGAAGGAATCCGGCAGTGCAATATCTTTATTGAAGGCGTCGCGACAGTACCGGATTTGACCGAAGAAGAACGCAACCGGTGGACAGCAGAAGTCAAATTTCTGAAAGCATACTATCACTTCTGGTTGTTCAGAATGTATGGACCCATTCCGCTGATCAAGGAAAATCTGCCCGTATCCGTACCCACCGAAGACGTGAAAGCAACAAGAGCAACAGTAGATGAATCTGTGGCGTACATCGTAAGCCTGCTGGACGAAGCCGCTGCATACCTGCCCGACCGGATCATTGACGAAACGTCAGAGCTTGGCCGCATCACCAAGCCCATCGCTCTATCCATCAAGGCTCTTGTACTCGTAACTGCGGCGAGCCCCTTGTTCAACGGCAATGACGATTACAGTCAGTTTACAAACAAAGATGGAACACGGCTGTTCCCTGCCCAGGATGCCACCAAGTGGACAGCCGCTGTCGATGCTTGTTCAGAAGCAATACAGCTTTGCGAAGCCATGGGCAACAGACTGTATTATTACAGCCAGAGCGTACAGCAATATTCCGTCTCTGATACGATACGTACACAAATGAATATCCGCAACGCCGTTACCGCCAAATGGAGCGCGGAGGTGATCTGGGCCAATACCACCAGCCGGGCTGAAACCATTCAGCGACAGGCTACACCCCGCGGCCTCGATCCCTCCAGAAAATCCAATACCGACGCGCGTGGCAACCTGGCTGTACCCATCAAGATGGTGGAAATGTTCTACACCGGGAACGGCGTACCAATTACCGAAGATAAGAACTGGAGCTACGACACCCGGTTCGATCTGAGAGCTGCCACGGTAGACGACCGCTTTTATGTAAAGCAAGACTATACCACGGCCCAGATGCATTTCAACCGCGAGCCGCGCTTCTATGCCTCGCTGGGATTCGATGGCGCTGTATGGTATGGACACGGCAAATACAATGACAAAGATCCCTGGATCATTCAAGCCAAGAAGACACAAGTACATAATTATGCGACACAGGATTCTTATTCGGTAACGGGCTACTGGCCCAAAAAACTGGTCAACATCGCCAGCCTGATCAACGACAGCGGCTACACGCTGGAGGTATATCCCTGGCCGGTAATGCGCCTGGCCGATCTGTACTTATTATACGCGGAAGCCTTGAACGAAGCCGGGAGGGGCGCAGAGGCTATCCCCTATCTCGACCGGATACGCGAAAGAGGCGGACTGCCCGGCGTGATCGACGCGTGGACCAACCATGCCAAAGATCCCAACAAACCCAATGACCAGGAAGGGCTACGCAAGATCATTCAACAAGAAAGAACCATCGAGCTGATGTTCGAAGGACAGCGTTTCTGGGATTTACGCCGATGGAAAACAGCCATAGTCGAGTTGAACAAACCGATAACGGGATGGGACATCGAGCAGGAAACCGCAGAGAACTATTATCGCGAGAAGCATCTCTACAAGCAGGTGTTCAGAACGCGCGATTATCTGTGGCCGATCAAAGAGAATGAGCTGCTCACCAACCGCAAAGTAGTTCAAACCTATGGGTGGTGATCATGCGCCGGATGTCGTACTCTAAAATGACCAAGCAATGAAATTTTTTAAGAACATATTGACCTACGCGTGTCTGCTGCTCGCAACAGCCTGCAGCGACGAACGATTGATCTCGCCCCTGAACGGCAACGACGGCGCCCCGGGTCCTGTAACCGTTACGAATATAGAAAGTCTTGCAGGGGGTGCTAAAATCACCTACAACCTGCCCGACAGCGAAAACCTGCTATACGTAAAGGCAATCTTTACTGTCCGCGAAGGGCTCACGCGCGAAGTGAAATCTTCCTTTTATGTCAATAACCTGACGGTCGAGGGGTTTCCAAGCTCCGACGACTACCAGGTGACGTTGTACGCCGTCAGCCGGGGCGAAAAAATGTCAGCGCCGGTAACCGTGAGCGTCAGCCCGCTTACGCCCCCTGTTCAAGAGGTCTTTCAAACCCTGACTATCAAGGAAACTTACGGTGGCCTTAGCCTCTCCTTTCAGAACAGCGGCGAAGCGGCGGTGTCCATTACCGTAATAACCCCCAGCGAGAATGGTGAAGTACGCCCCGTAGAAACCTTCTACAGCAAATCCAAAGCGGCCACTTTTTATTCACGGGGCTTCGAGCCTGAAGCACGTACATTCGGTGTCTATGTCAAAGATCGCTGGGGCAATGTCTCCGACACCATCACCCGGGAGCTGACGCCCATCTACGAAGAGCTGCTGAACAAGAAGAATTTTCAGGCGCTCAAAACACTGGGCGGCGATAACACCACGCCACACTTCACACAATGGGGTATGGAAAAGATGTGGGATGACGCGTGGAACAACCGGGATAATATATTCCAGACCGTTATTGGCAGTGGCATCCCCAGCAGCTTTACGATCAACCTGGGTGTAAAAGCCCACCTGAGTCGCTACAAATTATATCACCGGGCGGGTGAAAATATTTACTCGGGCGCCGCGGTAAAGATTTGGGAGGTCTGGGGTAGTAATGAGCCCGACAAAGATGGCGGATGGGTAAACTGGACCAAGATTACGGACTGCACTTCCTTTAAGCCTTCTGATGCTGCTTTGGGTACGTATACCAATGAAGATGTGCAGTATGGCATTATCAACGGCGAAGACTTCAACTTTCCCGACAATCTGCCCGCGTATCAGTACCTCCGGTTTAAGATCACACAAACCTGGGGGCAAACCGATTACCTCCACATATCTGAATTAACCTTCTGGGGCCAGGTCTCCCAATAATTAAACCACAACGTCATGAACCGTCATATACTCATTTTTATCCTACCGGTAATCATTGTATGGATCGCCTCGTGTGGGGAAATGGACGAGCACTATAGAGAATTCCTGAAAGGTGGCGAGAAAATATATCCCGCGAAGGCAGACTCCGCCAAGGTACATCCTGGCAGACACCGCCTGCAGCTAACCTGGCTCGTCCTGGCCGATCCGAAAGTAAAACGTGCCAAGGTATACTGGAACAACCGGAAAGACTCGATCGCAGTAGAAATCGAAAAGACCTCGTCTGTCGATACCGTAAAAGTGATGCTGAACAATCTCGATGAAACATCGTATGTATTCGAGATCATCACCTACGATGACCAGGGTCACGCCTCCATGGTGACAGAAGTCGTTGGAAGCGCCTATGGGGATGACTACGAAAAGTCGCTCCTTCTCCGGCCGATACTCGAAGCAACCACATGGGAAAATCGCGGTACCGCGCGTTTCGGCACGACCGGCCCAGAGGCCATCGGCACCCAATTTGAATACGAAGATGAATACGGCGTCCCTCAAGCCTTGTTTGTGCCTGTCGAAGAGCTCAGGGCCAGGATGCCCAGCTTCAAAGAAGGAAGCACGATGCGGCACAGAACTGTTTTTAAACCCAGTAAACTAGCCATAGACTCATTCTACACCAAGTGGCAGACGATTACGCCCGCGATACGCCCTGAAAAAATACCCTACCCTAAAGGCGTATGGAGCGTGATCGGTTTTAGCTCGGAAGAACCCTCTAACGACAGACTCGCAGCAAGGATTATCGACGGGAATAATAAAACCTGGTGGATCGCACGTTATTCCACCAACGCCACATCGTATGCACAGGGGCATTGGGTAACGATCGACATGAAGTCAGCACACGATGTAGACGGCTTCGTGATACTGCAGAAGGAAGGCGACCGGAAAATCAAAGTGCTGGAGCTGCTCAGCAGCAATGACAATGAGAACTGGGAAAGCCTGGGGAATTTCAACCTTCCCAACACACAAGGCGTGGAGTTGTATTTCGATCTGCCGGCCAGAAAGTCATTCCGGTATTTCCAATTAAAGCCCATATCCGGTCATGATGCCAACCAACAACCCGGACTGGCCGAGATCTCCACATTCCATATCGAATAATAAACTTTAGATCGTCACAAATCGCTTCGATCGTTTTATTACGCATATTGTCGGACCAAAAAGTTCGCACCAACAAAAAAAGGATAACCCGTTACCGGGTTATCCTTCTTATTGGCTGCCCAATACGCCATTACTGACAATATTGGCCACGCTCATTCGTGCTCGCGCCGCAAGAAAACTCGTATTTGCCCTGGGGATACTGAGGCACCGGGTTATCAGTTACTTCCAGTGGTGACATGGCCACGCCCTGGTACGATGGCATTGTTACCTGCTCTGTAGAGCCGTTGCCCAGGGCCACGTTCTTTGCGGCCGCGTTGTTGTGGAAGCTATAGTCTATCAGGGCATCCAGCAAGCGGTAAACACCATAGTAGTCGTAAGCGTCGTACGCAGAACGCGAGTTAGGCAATACGTGGTCGGCAATATAGGTATACCCCCCTATCACGCTTTTGCGGATCAGAATAAAATCTTTTTCCGCGTCGGGTATGTTGTTGTGCTCGAACAAATCAATGGCCAGGCGATGATCGTTGGTATCATCATCATCGTAGATTTGCGATATCAGCTTGGTGTTGGCCGGAAACTCCATGAGCTCCTGATCGGTGATCTGGAAAGAGTACCATTGCGCCATGGCAAAGATAAAGCGCCCGTTCTCGCCCCAGCCCCTATCGATAAAACCACGGTGTGCCAGTGCGAACGACGCTCCGCCACCGAAGGAATGTCCCATGAACCCAACCTGTGTCGTATCAATAATAGCGGGGTACTTGCTTACAGCCTCGCTGAAGCTTTCCCACAAGGTACTGTAACGCTCATCGATAGAAGCACCAAACGTTGGATAAGGGGCGAATACCACTGTGTAGCCTTTTTTGGCAATGAACTCGAACAGACCGATGTTATATTCGCTCTCTTCACCACCGTAAGGATGTGAATAGAAGATGGTGGGCCGCGGCCCCGTCATGTCTTGAGGATAAAAGATGTCTACCTTCTTACCTGCATACAGCGGGCTTGCAAAACTAACCTTTGCAGCCGTGTGCGTACCATCAGCACCATATCCCGACTGCGGCCGCGAGATGGGCCCGGCAAGATCGTCGTCGATATAGGGATCGGCGGTTGTCGTAGGGTCATCATTATTTTGACAGCTGGTGAGTGAGGTTAATAGCAGCAGGATGGAAAGCGTAAATATGCGCATGTTAATTCTGTTTGCCTGTTGGACAACCCCGATCCGGCAAGGTTTAATGGCTTCATAAAAAAAGCTCATCGGCCACGAGGACCGATGAGCGTATCATTTATTTCACCAGGTACTTCTCCGTCCACGCATGCGTCAAATCCTGTAATCTGATCAAATACAATCCAGCGGAAACAGGGGGAATTGAAACCGATACCTTCGAATCCACAACCCTATGTTCGCCGCTCATGATCATGCGCCCCTGATCATTAAGCAGCGTCAGCCGCACACGGTCCGCTGGCCGGTTCACAGTAATGACCACTTCATTGCTTTGTCCACTCCTGCCCGGGTTGGGATAGATATGAGCAGCCGGTTCTTCCCCCCCACCACCTGCAACTGCTGTAGGCCTGATCAGCTTCCACATGCCGCTATTCTGATTGAGGTTCTCCCATTGCTGCACATTCCCACCATTGGCTGTACTGAATCCGGCTACCTCCATCAATTTCCCGCTATGCTTCGCGATCAGCTTATAAAAGCCGTCGCCCGTGGGGACCGCTATAAACTGCTGATTGAAATAACCGAAATAACTCCATTGCTGTACATTAATCCCGTTATCCTTGCCGTTCGAATCCACATCTAGCGCTTTGCCGCTGTTTACAGCGGTGATCTTATACGCCCCATTGCCGGCATGCTCGAATAAGAATTGTTGGTTGGTCGCCGCCGTAAGGCTCCATTGATGAACGTTCACGCCGTCGCCGGTTGAACCGGTGCCACCTGCAATATCCATGTATAAATTGCTGTTGCGGTTTTGCAACAGATAAATTCCGCTCAGGGTTTGATCACCAATAGTGCTGATCCGTAGCGAGGTCACCCGGTCGTTCCAGTCTGCAAGCCAGCCCGTATCTGTCGTATAGATACTGGAGGCTCCCGTAAAATTATCACCATCATACACCGTCACCCTAAAACCCTGTGCGACCTTCAACGAAGTGGCATCATTGTCGTTGATACCTTTCGCCTGTAGCTGGGCACGTGTATAATCGCCCACGTCAAGCCCCGCCGCATAACCACCAAAGTTGATATCCTGATAAACGCTCACGGGCCCGCCAATGTATGCGATCTTCATGGAAGAAATTCTGTCATTCCAGTCAGCAAGCCATGTCGCATTGGCCGTGAAGGTCTTGTAGGCACCCGTAAAATTATCATTCTCATATACCGTTACCGAATATCCGCCGGGAACCGTCATCGATGTTATGCCATTATCCGTAACGCCCCGGGCCTGAAGCTGCGCCAGCGTATACGTTCCCTCAGACAGCTGCGAATAAAATCCACTGTAATTAATATCCTGATAAACATGCACTTTCGTCATACCCGCCAACGATTCAAACAAGTGAACGCCGCTTATCTCCGTGGATAAATCGATCGTTCCACTCGGCATGGCCGACCAAACCGGACTAATTAAATAGTTCGATTTATTGACCGCATTATTCCAAACTGAATTGCCCGTGTAGTTCAGTATCTGTAAGTAGCGGTCTCTTTGGCCGGTTGTCAGGTTACCCTTGCGAATAAGTTCCGAGAAATACTTCGCAAAGATCCCTTTGAACAACCCGCCATCGCCCTGGCCAACTTCATTCAGGAAAAACACGCCACCATTATAGTTTCTGAAATTCATCATAAACTCAGCAGCTTTAATAGCATCATCCAGGTAGGATTGTGTGCCAGTCACAATGTTCAGTTCCAGGCTGGCAGCGATAAAAAGTCCGGAGTTGTACGAAAATTGCCAGTCGGGATCAAAATTACCGGGACTGTCCCATATACCTCCGTCAGCGTTTAGCAAGTTCGCCTTCATCCAGGCATGGATATCTTTTGCCATCTGCAAATTCGCTGCATCATTCTCCAGCTTATAAAGCCTAACCGCTAAAACAATGGCCGGACTATTACCGATCGCGTTGTTACAAGGTGTCGTGCAACCTTTCCGCCACGACATCTTTCCCCCACTGTATCCTGTTTTTATTTCAGTCCATATCTGATGGACCGCATCCAGGTATTCTGGATCTCTGGTAGCGTTATACGCATTAAAACACGCCAGGCCCAACCATTCCAGATCATCGTAATAATCGTTATGATACGTGCCGGCACCATATAAATTATATTTTCGGATGCCTGCTAAAATGCTTTTCATCCGGTCGCGATAAACGGTGTTGCGCGTCCGCTGATACGCATCCGCCATGGTTTCAAGCCCATGCGCCGTTACCCAATAGCCGTAGCCATAGGGGTCGTTGTCTGACGCACTGTTGTGTTTAAAATAACTTCGGTCTGCCGACATGAAGATATTGAACAATCCGTTTTGCATGTTCTCAGCACGTGGATCGTTCGCCTGCGCAAACAGGCCAAAGCTGCCGAGAATTAAAATAAATACCGTAAGATTTTTTACTGAAACAAGTCTTTCTCCACCCCACATGCGCCAGCCGATTTGGCGGGACATCCCCACAATACTCCATACATTTCTTTTCATGGAACTAAGGTTTTGGGTTATCTTAAAATTATCATCCAATGCCGGTTTACCGGCTCGAGTAAATGTAGGGACAGATTTTTCCAGGCACGACCGGAAGCGGTCCGCCGCCAAGCTTATCCTTACCATAAACTGATATCAATCATCGGGTTTTGTGCTGACCGAGGATATTGCAGCGCAAAAGCCGGATTGAAAAATTTCACAATCGAATTGCGAATCACTTCAAACATATAGTGCACAAAACGGCCCGGTTTTACTCTTCTAACCCTAAATATTACGTATTCTACCGCTACTTACTGGCGAACATCGGGGCAAATACAGTCTCTTTAGAAAAAAACTTCACTACGCTGTGACAATTCCCCAAAACAAGCTACTAATGAACGAAAGATCATCGTACCGGTGGAATTGCAAAAGCAGAACTTTATCCGAATCATCAGCGAGAACCAAGGGATTGTCAAAAGCCTTTGCAAAGCCTATTATGCCCGTTATGAAGACCAACGGGATGCTTACCAGGACATCATCTTACAACTCTGGAAATCCTTTGACACCTTCCGCGGAGAGTCAAAAATCAGTACATGGATTTACAGTGTCAGTCTCAACACGTTGCTCACCAAAGTCAGGAACGAGAAAAACAAGATAATCACGGAGCCATTCCTACTCCCCGACCTGATTAATCCGCCGGCCATGGCGGATGATGATCGAGAGCTCCTGAGTATCGTGATTCAGTCTTTAAAAGACGTGGATAAGGCCATCGTCATCTTATATCTGGAAGGATACCCCAATAAGGAAATCTCCCTAATCCTGGACCTGACTCCTACTAACGTAAGTACCAGACTTAACAGGATAACGGCAGAACTAAAAGCAAAACTCAAAAACCATCGTCATGAATTTAAACAGTCTTAAACCCGCATGGAAACAGTTCCTACTCTTCAATTCCATGGAGCCAATCGATCGGGCAGAAATCCTATATATTATAGAACAGACTGATCAACAGTCAGTAATAAGATTACCTCGATACATGACAACTATTATATTTATCATGCTAACGGCTTGCTGTCAAGGAGGATGAGCGCTTATATAATTTGGGATATCGACCCAGAGATTTTCGCAGGTGTAGAGTTCTTAAGATGGTATGGATTCTGCTGGGCCCTGGGGATGATGCTGGGGTACCAGGTCATGCTCAAGATCTATAAACGTGAAGCACACTCGCAATCTGATCTGGATAACCTCACAATTTATATAGTACTGGGAGTCATTATCGGAGCTCGCCTCGGGCACATTCTTTTTTATGACCCCATTTACTACCTGAACAATCCCATGGAGATTCTACCCATCCGCATAAAACCCAAATTCGAGTTTATAGGCTTCGCAGGACTAGCGAGTCACGGAGGAGTTTTAGGTGCATTGTCGGCATTATATCTATATAGCAAAAAACACAAAAAAGATTTCCTGTGGACGCTGGACAGGCTAACCATAGCAGGATCATTACTGGGATGCTCTATACGATTAGGTAATTTGATGAATTCCGAAATCATCGGAATACCCGCGCAAGTACCCTGGGCATTTGTATTCATCCGTGTCGACCAGATTCCACGACACCCTGCACAGCTTTATGAAGCTTTATTTTATCTGTTAATTTTCTCAATTTTGTTTCATTTATGGAGATCGGGGAAAATCCAAAATCACAAAGGCTTCCTATTTGGACTTGGTTTGTCATTAATCTTCGCACAAAGATTCATGCTGGAATTTCTAAAAGAAAATCAGAAAGCGTTTGAAGAAAATTGGCCGCTGAATATGGGCCAAATGCTAAGTGTACCCTTAGTCATAATCGGAATTTCTATTATGGTATGGAGTTTCAAAAAATCAACTCGCCAAACCTAAGAAAAGGCCGCTCCAATCACGGAACGGCCTTTTATTTTTATCTCTACGTAAGTCCAGACACTATTTGTCCCGTAACTTATCGGATAAGACCTTCATATAGAATCCACCAACCACACTCCGGGCTTTGAAGTTGTCACGGACCCCGGTGTTCGAATCGTAAAAGTCATTGAGCGGAACACGTGAGGGGGTTTCGAGTGCATGTAAATATACAGGTTTGATAAGAGCCTCAAATTGCGCTGGCGTCGGTGCAAATGTGGCCGTCCACAAAATCCAATCGTTTTTGGTATAGGCTCTACGGCTGTCCAATGGTATCCCGAATTTATTGTTCTTAGTAAGATAATACCGGGTCTCCGTTTCATAAACTTTCTGCGGAAACAAGTTAAGCTGCAACACTTTGTCCCAAACCAGGTTATACTTTTGACTCCAGGTATTTTTGTCATCAAACGTCAGAGCATAGTGGTCGCCGGCGTCCGCCATCTCGATCCATTTCGGCACCATGCTTTCGGCAATAGCCCGATATTTTTTTGCAGTTTCTGGTTCACCAACCGCCTCGGCCAGCTGCGCATAACAGGCTATTCCCACAATGGCTTTTACAGACAGGTTAGCATTGCGGGCAAGGTGACCTGCAAAGTCGTCCGTACACAATTGCGTCTTCGGATCAAGGCCTTCCTTGACAAGGTAGTCAACCCACGTAGAAAGCGTTTTCCAGTGTTTTTTTGCATAGTCCGCGTTGCCCTGCACCTTGGTGATCGCTGCCGTAAGGATGATCATATTGCCGGACTCTTCTACCGGCATAGGCTCACCATACGTCTGCCCATTCGCCTTGGGGTACGTACCCAGGTCATGCGCAGCCCACGGATGCGGGTACTTTCCGGATTCGCTGAAATAGAAAATACCCGTGAGCATGCCTTGCATCAACTCCGGATTGTAGAGCAGGTAAAGCGGGGCGGAAGGATAGGTTACATCGACCGTATTAATAAACCCACCGCTGTTATTCTCCTTCGACAACCACAGAAGTTCATCCTGGGGGCTCTTCACGAGCGTATGCGCGGCAATGCTTTGACGATACGCCAGGACACACAAATGCGCATATTGCTCGCCACCGGCTTTCAACGCCTCGGCGGCAACAGCCTTGTCAAAGGCTGCGCATTTTTGTACGACCGTGCTGTACTCGTCAGACGCTTGGGTCAACTGACCTTCTATTGTTTCCTTACCCGAATTATTCCAGTAGGGTCTCAGGTTAGTATTGAAGTACTGGATGGAATAAATCTCGTCATATCCCAGTTCGACATAGCGCTCAACCGTTGCATCCCCGACTGTTCCAAAAGGAATTACGGTATTCAGCGACAACGACTTGCCCTTTGACTCAGTCGATGTTGCCGTGCCTTTCTTAAAGGCGCTTGCCGCTTCGGCACTCTTGCTGATAAATTGCTCGGCGCCACTGGATTTAGGAGCCGCTACATAGAAATAGCCCCAATCTATACGCATGTCATCAGCGCCTTTTTGCAACGTGGGTTGTTCCACCGTTCCGGTTTTCAAAACAGATAACTTGTCGGTGGCATACTTTTGAGCCGTAACAGCCTGCGACGGCTGGTAGACCGCGATGCTCGACGATGCTCCCAGGAATGCCTTCACGGAATGTTTTCTACCGTCGTTTGCCCTCACGCTATACGTAATGTAGGAAACCGGACGGGACAACAAGGTTAGATCGTCCAGCAAGAGCGGTGACGTGAAGGTCACCTGCAAGTCAATCTTTCCGGCTGTGAAATTATAAATGGTGCGTGTCGCCGTTACGTCCACGTTCTTTTGTTCGGCCAGCAGTGTGTTGGCAGAATTGTCTTTCACCTTATCGACCAATCCGAAATCCAGGAACCGGCCACCGGCAGTATTCACCAAATGGATCGCAATGACGTTTTGACCGGCTTTCAGGCTAGCCTTGCTGATCGGCTGATATTGAAAGCTACTCGTCCAACCATTTTTCTCATATACTTTCTCACCATTCAGAAACACCGTGATGTTATCATCGTGATTCAGTTTCAAAAACAATTCATTGATGCTGGCAGGCTTGCTGACATTGAACGATCGTCTTACCCAAATGTCATGGGACTTCCAGAGCGTTTTTGCCGTTTTATCATCATCGCCAATCGGCGCCGAACCAGACTTCCAACCATCAGCTTTGTAGTCAGCCGCCGACCAGTTTCCGGGAGGCTCTGCTTCCGTGTAGGCCACTGTATACGCAGCCTCATCCGAGGCATTCAACACCGTGCTATAGTTTGTTTCCTCCTTCCCAAGGAAACGATAAATGGCACCGTCTACGCTGATCAGTCCCAACAACGAATGTTCCGCGCCTGTCCAGTGCGTAGTGGTCGAGGCATTCAGTTGGTCTGTGTTCGACCAGATACTGAAATTGGGGTTGTGCGTAATCAGCGGATAGGCTGGTGCTTTTCGGTCCTGTGCAAGCGCGCCAATCGATGCGCTGCAAGCAAGCAGGCCCAGAACTGCCAGTTTGTTTAGTTTGAGCATTTAAAATTTGATAATTATGACGTTTCCCGCAAAGTAGCACTTCTTTGCAAAGAAGCGCAATCATCTCCGCAATCGGTCACAATTTCATTTAATGGGTTGACCAATCCGAGCAAGACACTGGGGCATCTGCCCTAAGGCCTCCTTTATCAATCGGTCTCCCGTTGGCCAGGATAAATTTTTCCACTACATGAATCTTTTTACCTGTATTTCCACCGGGTCGTACGACAACTAATTTTCCGCTGAAATAACAAAGTAAAAATCACAAAGATGACAACAGCAAACAATCAAAGACATGTAACAGTGATCGGACTAGGGTCAATGGGTGCCGCATTGACACGCGCATTTATTACAAAAGGATATCGGCCTACAGTATGGAACAGAGACAGCACAAAAGTAAAAGCGCTTACAGACGTGGGGGCTTCAGCAGCCCCCACCCTTACGGCGGCAATTGAAAGCAGTGAGGTAATAGTACTATGTGTATCGGATTACAAAGCCACCCGGGCCATATTGGAAACAGAAGACGTTGTCAAAGCACTCCACGGTCGTAAACTGATACAACTTAGCACAGGTACTCCAAAAGAAGCACGGGACCTGGATTTATGGGTGCAACAACAGGGAGCGACGTGTTTAAATGGTGATATCATGGCGTGGCCGCGACAAATGGGAACGGACGCTGCAACAATTTCTGTTTCGGGTGATGCCGATGTGTACCATCAACAGAAAAACATACTACAAGCTTTAGCGGGAAACGTAGTGTATGTGAGTAACGAGCCAGGAGCCTCTGCAGCACTTTTTCATGCTGTTTTAGCTTACCTGGCAGGCAGTTGGATAGGATTTTGTCATGGCGCGTTGGTGTGCGAAAAAGAGGGCCTGCGAGTGGATGAGCTGGGCGTACTGCTGGAGCAAATTTCACCGGTTCTCAGTGTCGAGCTAAGACACATGGGTGAAGTAATTCAGCATGGCCGTTTCGACAATCCGGAAAGCACGATTAAAACCACAGGCGATGATCTGCAATTGCTGGTGCAGCAAGCAAACGAAGCAGGAATTAATAGTGAGCTGCCAAAATTTGCAGCAGACCTGTTCAAAAGAGCAATGAAAGCAGGGTACGATCAGGAAGAACATGCCGCTGTAATCAAAGTACTCAGAAAAACCGCCTAACATAAATGGCCGGAACCCTTCTTTAGCTCCGGCCATTTTTCAAGCTGTTTCACGTTTAAAAACACAGGTCTCGGACTGGTAATTTTCATGACTGCGATTAATATACTCCTTGTTGTCGTTGCCCCACTTCTCCAGAACATCGATCACCGGCAATATACTGCTCCCTACATCTGTGAACCAATACTCAACACGCGCTGGAATTTCAGCATAAATTTTTTTAAAGATAATGCCATGATCTTCCAGCTCTTTTAAATGTAAATTGATGATGCGGGGTGCGACTTCGTGCATTTCTTTATGAATGCCGCTTGGACGCCTGATTTCCCGCCTGATACAATCAATGATCCAGGCCTTCCACTTGCCTCCGATCACCTTTATAGCCACCGCAAGGCCACAGTCAAGCAATTCAGGTATTTTTCTTTCGTACATACGCAATCTCTTTCGTTCAAAAGTAAAAAAAAGGCCCCCTTCACAAGAACTCATGGAGGGGGAAAAATTTTTCCCTGTGCAGGGCTGATCTGGATCAGATTCCTTAGGGTTGCGATAAGTAGGCTCATCGGCGGGCGGTCGTCATTATGTCGCCCTAATTATTGGCAAAAAAGTATTGTTTTTATTGGTTTAAGCTCAACCTCACCACATTCCCTTCCGGAACAATCCTGAAAACGACACTGTCATCGGGCTTCGAAAAAGTACCTTGCTTCGACCCCACCGAATACTTCATCCCCTCGAACTCACAATCCACTTGATGCTCCTTTACATCCACAAAAGGCAACTTACCATTCGCTGCCGTGGTCAAATCGAGAAACCACTTGATGGACTGATCACCCTTCATTTTCAGTTGCAATTCCTTCTCATCCATATCAATCTCGATCGATCCCTTGAACGATTTCAGCGGCCAGCGGATATGCAGCTTACCTTTCACCGCATCGGTCACCACAGGGTTTGCTCCTTCGATCGATATTTCCTTTCCATCTTTGATCGCTTTTAACCTCAAGCCCGCCAGCTTTGCCCGGTCGCTCCAGAGATACCCGTCGACAAAGGGAAGCGTGAAGAAAGAACATTCATTCGAAGCAGCTTTCTGCGTCTCATAGATAGAAGGCAGCTTCTCGTTGAACAGGTGAATATCGCGGATGCGCAGGGTGTTGCTTTCCCATAGCAGGTTCAAGCGGTAAAACCGGCTGTTGAACCACACCGTTTTCTTATCACTGCCGGGCATATCTTCCGAGATGGTCACGGCCGTAGCGGGTGTAAGCTTATAATGCTCCTTGAACCATTTGCCTGACGCCGCGAGTGTCTCGACCCTTACTTTTTTTTCATCGCGCAGCCGGGCGATCAACGGCATTTGTATTTCATAGCCCTTAGCCATGCCTTCCCAAGTAAAGGAATTTTCCTGCCCGGCCTGAGTGTAAGCAAACTCCATAGACGCGCCGTTCACAAATTCTTTGAAGAACCAGTTCACCCAGGTGGCGTCGCCACCCGCATCGCCATAGACAGGCTCCAGCGTTATTACCCCTTGCCGCGCATGCCCCAGGCCCTGATCGTATTGGCGCACAGGATCGCTGCCCAACATCCTGAATACAGGCACCGGTATTTGATTTTGCTCCGTTTGCGCGGGCATGTAGGAGTTGATCTTGCTGGGGTAGTAAGCCTGATTCCAATAGCCACCCCACAGCGTATAGCCATCCGTGCCGTACTGATCTTTGCAATTGGCCGACGCCACGATCTTATATTTCTGATAGAGATAATTCAGCGTGTGCGCGTCGATAAACCACGAAGCTACCGACTTCGGATAATAGCCGAAGATGCTTTTAAAGTCACTCATATACACATCCACCAGCTTCTCACGCTCTTCGGGTGTGTAGCCGGTAGAGAAGCCGATGTCGGCATGCCAATCCCACGGGTATCGGCCGCGCCACTTCATGCCTGCTTTCTCGACCATGGGCTGAGGGATCTCCCACCAGGCGCCGATCTCGAAATCTGTAGTATCTAAACCATTCAGCAGTTTTTGATAGCGGCCGTCCATCAGCGCATCGTATTGCAGCAGGAAAGTACCTGGTAGTTTATACTTCTTCAGGATCGCCACCTGCTTGACAACAGTCTGGTAAAGCACGTCCTCGGTGATCTTCGGATCTCGCGGCTCCAGCAACCGGATGAAATTGACAATATTCACAATCTTAGGTTGATCCTTACCTTTCGGGTCAGCTACATCATCCTTCCGCTTATCACGCCCCGCAAAAGCACAACACAAGCCGACAACCGCGACGACAACTACAACAAGACTAATCAATTCTCTCTTCTTCATATACAAGCTTAGTAAAGACGATAGACAGATCAAGAACACGACCTGTCTATCTATAGGTTATTGCATTAAACCATGGACTGTGGCCTCCCGGAATTTTCCACTGGACTGATGCTGCCATCGGCGGGTTCGGGTTTGGTGGGCGTATTTTCCATGAATCTTTGAAAAATAGAAGATTCGCTGGCGCTAACTGTCATGAACTATGCTGATCAATCAACAAATACTGTTCTCAATCGCCAACCGAGTCAAATTTTCACCTTCGTTAAAAGCCTGACTACCACCGTGCAAATTTTCATAGTTTATTTATGATACTCAATTTTGGTAACACGCCAGACAAACTCACCAGCATCTGTCTTCACCACAGCTTCATCCCCCACTTCCTTTTTCATCAGTGCATGTGCCATCGGTGAGTCTATGGAGATGTAGTCTTTGGTATCAAAAATCTCATTATACCCAACGATACGGAAGCGTTTCTGATCGCCTCTGTCATTCTCAATTTCTACCCAGGCACCAAACAGCACTTTGCCTTCCTGGAAGGGTGAATAATTCACGACTTTCAAATCATCAATACACTTGCGTAAATAGAGCAAGCGCCGGTCAATTTCGCGCAGGCGCTTTTTATTGTAGTGATAATCTGCATTTTCAGAGCGATCTCCAAGGCTCGCGGCCCAGGCTACCTTTTGCGTGGTGTCAGGCCGTTCAACGCGCCACAAATGGTCCAGCTCCGCCTTTAACTTCTCTAAACCTTCCGGGGTAATTAAGGGTGTTTTCATGGTTACTTATTCACAAAGCAAGGCTATGCATCCGGCTTTCCGGCCGTAATTTACCAACATTAATTTTAAAGATTTATTTAATTTGGGATCTTCAGATTTAAGCCTGGACTATGGATTATACGTTGATTGTTGATGACATGACTTCTAAAGATGTTCAAAGGATCCGGGACGCATCGTGTAAGATCATTTATGCTGGTCAAAATAGGGATGCGCTTAAGCCATTGCTTCTGTTCATTGAACAGATGCGGGCAGCAGCCAGCCTCGACCTGGGCGGTATGTTCGCTCCCAATCAACGATTCCCGGAATATGCCATCAAAACGCTGGAATTTCACCGCGATTCGAATGAATGCACATGCAACCTGTATACTGGCAAATACGATGGTTTTGATCCTGATGAAGAATTGAAGGCTAATAACATTGAATTTGTCTCCAGAAGTGATGACAAGTACAGCCTGATCGCACGTTGTAAAAAATGCAACGAATTATACGATGTGGATATGCGGTGGGGGCATTATATCTTTCATGACTGGAAAAGGAGACCGAAGTAAAACGTGCTCACTGGCCGACAAAAATAGTAGGATTTCATTAGCAATATCCAGGCAGTTCGTTGTGCACTATAAAAAACTTACCGATGGACACTCTGCCCGTCGACTCAATTAAATGACCGGAATTTCATTCGTTGCGTAACGAGTCGACAGGATTGGCAATGGCTGCTTTCAACGCTTGAAAACAAACTGTCGCCATGGCTATAATAAATATCATTGCTCCCGCAGTCAGAAGCACGTGACATTGAAGCTCCACGTGATAGGCAAATCCATCAAGCCAGCCCCGCATAATCAAAACCGACAGTGGCGCTGCAATTATAAAAGCAATAAGCACCAGACTCATAAACTGCTTGCTGAGCAGTCCTATAATCCCGGTAACGCTGGCCCCCAGTACCTTGCGTATTCCTATCTCCTTTGTTTTCAAATCAGACAAAGCAGTAACCAAGCCAAACAGTCCAAGACAGGCAACAACAATGGCCAAAATGGTAAAGGATGTAAAGAGTTTTTGAAACCGTTCTTCCGCTGCATGTAGTTTTCCCGTGTATTCGTCTTGAAAAACATAATCAAAAGGCTTATCAGGATTGTGCTTCTTCCAGACCTTCTCAACTTCTGCAAGGCCAGTAACCCCAGCATCGACATTTATCCTGACAAAAAAAGTACTGCCATTATCTGCCTCCAAGATAAATCCAAACGGTTTGATCTGGTCGTGAAACGATGTGAAATGAAAGTCCCTGGCAACACCGACAATATGAACCTCCCGTATCGTGCCCGATTCATCATCCCAACGCAGCATCTGCCCGATCACGGGTTCTTTGAGGCCAAGTTGACGCACAGCCGTTTCATTGATGATAATCGCAGACGAATCGGAAGGAAAAGCTGAATCGAAATTTCTCCCCTGGATCATCTTCATGCCAAGGGTAGGAATAAAATCATAATCCGCTCGCAGGAAATTCAGGGCTATGTGGTTGTCGCCATTTTTATCAGCAATTCCATTGACTGAATTGCCCAATCCAAATATTCCGCCGCTGGCGCAGGCCACGCTTTCGACATTGGCAATCTTCCTGAGGTCTTCCGCGATCACTTCGGCATTGGCAACACCAACTACATTGGGCACTGTTACTATTCTCTGCTGTTCAAAACCAAGATCTCTGTTGTGAATGAATTCTACTTGCTGACGAATGACCAGAAAACTTATGATCAAGCCACTCGATATGACAAACTGAAAAATGACAAGACCTTGCCGTAAACGAATCCCAGGTCCGGATGAAGTCAATTTGCCGCTGAATACACGCAGCGGCCGAAATGATGACAAATAAAACGCAGGATATACACCTGCCAGTATCCCAATACCGAATACGCTTGCCGGCAATATGAATCGAACGGAATTACTGTCGAACAACATGCCGGATAGATCAACGCCTAGCGTCGATGCGAGGTACGGCGATATCAACGAAACTACGATAATAGCCAACAGCGACGAAACGATTGCCACGGCGACCGATTCAAGAAGAAACTGAAAAATAAGCGACCCACGAAAAGCCCCATTCACCTTTCTGATGCCGATCTCCTTTGCGCGCTTCAGCGACTGGGCCGTAATGAGGTTCACGTAGTTTATACCAGCGATGACGATCACAAATATTCCGATGAGTAACAGGATTTGTACGTACTGCAGATCACCATTCTGTCCAAGTTCACCCTTCAATCGCGAAGTAAGATGAATATCGTTGATGGGTTGAATGTAGTACATATCAAGGTTGTCCGGATCTTGACGCCTGACAATGTCTTTTACTTTCGATTCAAAAACCACCGGGTCGCTACCGGGCTTGAGTCTGACATAGGTGTAAAAGATGTGCCTGCTCCAATCGGTATCTGCGTTGCTAAAGTTTTGAAATGGAATTAATACCTGAAAGCTAAAATGCGAATTCAATGGAACGTCTTTCAAAACGCCTGTTACCTCAAAGTCGGTTTGACTACCGATGTTGGTTCGAATAATCTTCCCGATCGGATCTTCATCACCAAAATACTTGCGAGCGATCGACTCCGTAAGCACCATCGAATGAACACCATTGAAAGGTCTTTCTTTGCTCCCTTTAACGAGCTCAAAATCAAATACCGAAAAGAACGCGCTATCGACGCGCATCAGCTCAAGTTCATAAAACTGCTTGTCAACGTACTGAAAGAGATTGCGTCTTCCACGGTTTGGAAGGAATCTTGTGATCGACTCAACTTCCGGAACATCGGTTCGCAGCTTAGCACCAAGCGCCGGCGGTGTAGTTGCGTCAGGCATCTTTAATCCTTCATTATTGGCAAAATCCTTGACAATACGATAAATGTTGTCGGATCGATGATGGAACTTATCAAAACTGAATTCAAACTCAGCGAAAAGAATGATAATGGAAAAGCAGGCGATGCCTAACGTCAGTCCGAACACGTTGACGAGCGAAAATGTCTTATACCGTAGCATATTTCGCCCAAAGAGGACAAGGTAATTCTTGATCATGACAGTTTTGGTTAAAGACGCCTGTGCCAATAGTGTGCCAGGCAAATTCCTCGAAAGGCGAACATTTATTACTGTACTGTAGGAGTTAACTGACCTATTCCGGATACTTTTGACCGGAAACGGACTAGTCATCCAGACACGATTCAAAGATGTGTTTTTCTTACTTCCGTAAAAAAAGCTTAAACGCTTCGAGTTTTGATTTTACGCCCTTGTACTTTTTGCTGTCATGCAGAAATTGTATTTCGACAAAGGGCTCCTGATCTATCTTTTTCCATGTGCCAGCTACTACATTGTCAAACAAAGCTATTGGCTTAAATATTCCATTCCCCAAAAGGGATTTATCAATATCAGGAGGAAAGGCAATGTCTCTGCCTTCAGAATAACCAACCATATATTCGTCGAACGCGGGAAGCAGCACCGAAGTTTTCTTTTTTTGATCAGGAGTATTCTCAAAGTACCAATAATCCAACCCATCGAGCGAGGCGCGCTGCAGGTCGTCACCTAGTCCGGATATTCCGAATTTTGCATCTGAAAGGCTCAGGCCACTCCACCACATAAAATCTTTTACGGTCGCCGGACTCCTTGAACTGAAATAGACCGACGCGAGTTTTACAAGCGAGTCCTTTTTAGATATTTTCTCTGCCTGCGGAACTCTCCTCTCGAAGAGAGAATAAGTAATTTTATTTTTCTTTCTGACTCCATTGCACACACGCATTTCTAATTCGGCCCGGATCAAGATCTGCGTAGCCATCAAATTTTCGACGCCGATCTTCCTTTTCGCGAGCCGATCCATTAAATCCTCTTTTGAAAGATTGTCTTCGTGTTGCAATTCAACCTCGATCGTCTTCCATATTTTTTTAAAAACCTCGTCTGTAAGACCTACCTGCCTGTCGTAATATTGTGTTGCTTTCTTTACATACGGTGCAGATAACTCCATCATCCAGCGGACATCTTTACGACTAACAAAATGCCATGTGGGTCTAAGGACGTGCGTGCGAATGATCTCGCCTGAATTGACACTCATTTCGACATCCGTGTCAGAAGCCTTTCGCATTCGCATACCCACTGCCCATTTCGCCATAGCGTAATCCTGGGATTGCATGGCACCGAAATGAGAGACAACATCTGCGCAAGATTCAAACTGCGCAGATGCTAAGCCTTGATTTAGTAACCTTCGTTCTATCAATTCTTTAACCTTCATACTACGAACCGCTTTGGCCGAAAACTTCTCGGAGGTCTTTCACGAACAATTCAGGAACCTCCATGGCTGGAAAATGACCACCCTTTTCATGAAAGATATAGTGATCTGGCTCCCCGGTAATAGACAGCAGTTTTTTAAAGAGAGATTTATCCGCTTTTTTTCCAAACACTGTCATAGCAGCAGGTACCTTCGGTGGCGTCCATTGGCTGGAATCTTGTGAGCCACTGTCACTTCCCCAGTTAAAAGCCATGCTCATGTTTTCATACAGCGCTTCTGCGCTCGAAGCGCCAGTGGTATTAAACCAATACAAAGAGACATTCGTCAAAATGTGATCTATACCCATGGCATCTTCCGGCAATTCTTTGTCCTCATCGGTCCATTCCTTATATTTTTCAACCATCCACGCCAGCTGGCCCGCCGGGCTATCCGACAAGGAATAAGCAATGGTTTGTGGTCGTGTCGATTGTATTTCAAGATACGCTGTACCGTTCCTCTTATATTCTTTCATCCGTTCCAGCCTCAACTTTTCCTCACCTGATAAAAATGAAGTATCCGATGGAAACATACCCAGCCCTGCCACGGAGTAGAAATCGGTGTTCACGTGTGTTCCGATCAGTTTATTGGCTGCTACTGCCGACATTATACTGGCTATCCCCGCGCCCATGTCACCACCCTGTACCGCAAATTTTGTGTATCCTAACTGCTCCATCAGCGAGGCAAAGGCCGCAGCAATTCGAAACATGTTCCACCCCTTCTCTTTCACCGGAGTTGAAAAACCAAACCCCGGAATGGAAGGGATAACCAAATGAAATGCGCTCAGCCCATTCTCTTTGCCCGAAGGTGGGGTAGCAAGTGGCTCAATTACGTTGACGAAATCTGCGAAGGACCCTGGCCATCCGTGAATTAACATGAGCGGAGTTGCATTGGGATCACTCGACCTTACGTGAAGGAAGTGAATGTTCTGGCCATCGATTTCAGTTATAAACTGAGGATATTTATTTAATAACGCTTCTTGTTTTTTCCAGTCGAAGCTGTGCTGCCAATACTCCACCAGCTTTTTTAAATAATCTGCTGGCACTCCTTTTTTCCATCCTTCGTTAATCATTTCACCGGGCCAGCGCGTTTTTGACAATCTTTGGTTCAGGTCGTCGATCTCATGCGCAGGAATTTGGATTTTGAATTGTTTCATCGCTTTTTGGTTTTTGTTCATGACAAAGTTGGCCTGAGACACGCCCCTAAAGCGATAACAATTGTTAAGAAATGTCATTTTCTGTTTCGAATCCTGCTTAGTGATACAGATGTGATCCCCAGAAACGACGCGATATAGTGTTGGGGCACTCGTTGCAGGATGTGAGGGCTTTGCTGCAATAACTCGTTATACCTCTCCTCCGGGCTATTTTTAATTCTTGAAAGAAATAGCTTCTGGTAATACATTAATTTCTGAAAGGTCTGATCTTCCAATTCCTGTTTGATGAGCGACGAGCTTTCTACCATGGTCACACAATCCTTTTTATGTAAGATGTGGAGTATGGACGGTTCAATCGTTTCAATCGAAAATAAGCTAGGCTCATTGTTGCGAAAACTCTCCGCGGATGAAACACCCTCCCCTTCAAAGAAAAACTGAAAAGTTATATCCTTTCCGTCCTTATTAAAAGACAGCCTGACACATCCCTTTTCTATGTAAAACATTCTTTCAGAAATCTGACCTTCCTTCAATAAAACTGTTTTGGCAGGCATTTCTTCGCGTTTAAAAAAATGCCTGAACCTCTCCCATTCAGCAGTAACTTGTTCACGGTCTTTTACCATAGCGAAAATTAATAAAATTCCACTATTTTACGCTGGCGATTTAACGCGATACAAGAGGGTTATTGGCAAACCAAAAATCAAAGAGGTTGCCCTTTTGACAAGTCTTGATGCCGAGATAAGTTAGTATGCTATGCTGAAATTTAATTTTTAAATGCCCACGATAGGTCCAGCCTGATCTCTGGATATTGTACGGTCTTGCCGTTGAACTTCTGGCTGTGAATACTCCCGTCCAGCTTGATGGCCACCGTGGGTATCGGCCGGTATACCATGCCTGCTGAGGTTTTGGTAAAGATACCATCATCGGCCAGGCCGGATTCTTTGTCGCCGCCAAAGTCTTTATTGTTGATTACTTCGGGGTGCGACATCCAGTCGAGAAACAGATAGGGCACAAACTGGCCGTGCCGGGTATCGATATTATAAGCGAGGCGTATGTAATAGGTCTTGATGTCGTATGATACGGGCACGATCACGTCGGCGGTGGTAAGCTGGTCGTCGGGTTTGTTACTGTTGGCGCCCAGGAACCGTTGACGCTGTTGCGGATTGATCCCGGCCTCGCGGACCAGTGTCAGCACATTGTCAGGGTTGCGAAGGGCATCGTGCCTGGCAATCCAGTATTCTACTTGCAGGTTGACTCTGCCGATCTGTTTTTCACCGAAGAGGCCCGTGAGAAAAAAATGATCGCCGTCCATCCAGGGCAGCACACCACCTTTAGCAGGGCCGTCGTTAAACTCCACGGTCGATGTGGTATTATTACCATTCATGCTGCTGGCGAAACCGGAGGTACCGAACACCAGCGAATGCCTGTCGGATTTCATCCGTAGGTCCCAACCCAGGGGTACTACGCCCTGCGCGGCGCCACCTTCACCATTCTCTGTGGTGAGGGAATATTGAACATTGGTCGATCCGAAATTACGATTGCCGTGGAGCATGAAGTTGGTAGTGCGTGTAATGAAGAGGTGGTCCGCATCGAAAATCTCCGGCGGCTCGATACCGGTGAAGGTGGGGATCTGATCGAGCTTTTCGTTGTACAACCCGAAGCGGCGATACATCTTGCCTACCCTCACCTGCAGCTCACGGCTGATCTTGAAATTGCCCCACGCGTTGCGCACCTCGATGGTCTCGTCAAGATAGGCCAGGTTAAAAAGCACGTCAATCTTTTCAGACAGGTAGGCGGAGGACAGTGCCCAGTAAAGTGTGTAAGCGTCTAACGAACTGCGTAAAGGGACTATATTTTGCATCTTTCTCCGAAGATGTTAATAAATTGATTTACAACTAAGTTCCAGTTCCGTATCGGCATCGTCCA